>CBDFGJ010000001.1:0-1608547 GCA_965247035.1 Candidatus Azophilus sp.
CTGATCCAACGACGGGTTTTCCGACTCCGCCACGCTTTCTTGGAGCCGGGCGAGTTCGGCCGCCAGTTCGTCGATCTCTCCCTGCAGCCGCGTGAGCAGCTCGGCTGACTCCGCGCCCTCAGGCTGCAGATACTGATCGAAGGTTTCCAGCAAGGTGGTGAACACCTCCACATCTTCCGGATCCGTCGTGCTGTCGAGGACCTTGCTGAGCGCCGCCCGCACTTCGGCGGGGCTGCTCGCGTCCAAGGCGGCGTAGGCCTCGGGGGAGAGCTCTGGCTCAAGCAGCGCATCGACCAGGACGGCGAGCTCCTCAAGGTCCTTATCGGGCTCTATGGCGGGGCGCGGGGGTGGACGGCCTGTCGCGTGGCGATTGGCGGTGGCGTCGATCCAATCCTGCATTTTCTGGACCATTTCATCGCCGACATCCGAGAGGATGCCTGGGTCCGGCTCCTCGACCGGCTCGACGGAACCATCGGCCTTGAGGGCATCATCGGGCCAAGCATCGCTCAACCTGTCCACCTCCGCTTGGTCGAACGCTGCGAACGGGTCATGTGGGCGCGTGTCGTCGATGCTCTTGAGCGCTGGCTCGTCGGGGCCAGCGGCCTTGAGGGCATCATCGAACCAAGCATCGGCCAACCTGTCCACCTCCGCTGGATCGACCGCCTCGAGCGGGTGCGGATCGATGGCGAGCGCGTTCGCTAGCTGATTGCCGTCCGGGACGTCGATTGGGTCAAGGTCGCCCAAGCTGACGGGCGGGTCGCTGTCGGCCAGGTCGATGGTGGCGTACCCTGCGTCCGGGTCGATGTGCGCGTCAACGCCGGCCGGAGCCGGCCAGACATCCACCTGCTCCACGTTGCCGACCGAGGTCGGCGCATCGCCTCGGGGATTGATGGCGTCCGCCGGCGCAAGCGAACGGCTCGGCTCGCCCGCATTCGCGCCTAGGTACTTGGCGGCGATCTCGTCGTATCCCGGTGCGTTAGGCATCGGCATTGGGGCTCGTTCGGCCACGGGCAGGCCGGCTTCGAATCGATGGCCGTCCGGCAGGCCGTCGAGGACCGCGCGCGCATCCTCGCCCGACCCCCCGGCGTCGCCGGCGAGCGCGCCTTGGCGCCAATCGGCGATCATTTTCTCGCGACGGGTACGGGCGTGCTGCCGGAACTGTTCAAGATCGTAGGGAATCTGCTCCGGAGGCGGGTCGAGCGTCGAATCCACCTTGAGGATGTAGTTGCTCGGGAGATCCATTTTCCGGTTGGTGCCTTTGATCTGGAGCGTGGTCAAGCCTTGGTCGACTTGCTCCTGCAGGGCTGAGGAGATCCTGATCACCGGCAGCCCATCCTCCACCGGCACGGCTTTGCCGTCCTGCAGGACGATCCTTCCATTCGCCGTGAAGTACGAGCCGTCGGCCGGCAGCTCAAGCGCCTCCAGCTCGTGGGGACTGGCGAGGTGCAGCCATAGATTCTCCTCCTTCACGGGAGCCTGGCGGCTCGGGTCCGACGGGAGCGCATCCAGGCGGTAGCGATTGACTCTCCCGCGATCAGGGGCTGCGTAAAAGTCATCGGGGAGCGCTGCGTTAGGATCCTCCAGCGTGTGGTAAGGGTGCTTATAGTCCCCGATCGCATCGTAAAGGTGCTCGCCTTCATTGTCGGCCAAGGCTCCATCGCCACGAGGCTTTCGGAGCACATCGTAAATGTCGTGATGGCCGGCCGAGGCTTCGTCGCCTCCCCACCTGGCGCCGTCCGGCCCAATCTGAGGCGTTGCGCGGCCGGGGCTTTGCGGTTCGCGCCAGCGGGCCACGTCGGGCTGGCTCCCGTCCAGCGCATCGGCGGAGCGCTTGGTGGCGATGCTGGGCAGGTCGTCCCTGCCGGGCGGCAACGGCGGCGGCGCGTCCGGGTCTCCGGACCGGCCGATCTCAGCGAAATCATCGATCTCAGCGTACGGATCCTCGGCCCGACCCCCGCCGATCCCAGCGAACTCATCGAACTCAGCGTACAGATCCTCGGACAGACCTTCGAGGGGCCTGCCGGGCGGCGGCTGCGGCACGCCCGGGTCTCCGTACCGGTACCCGCCACCGTACAGATCCTCGGACATACCCTCAATGTCGATCTGGCTGGGCTTGACCTCCAGGCTCCGCAGGGATTCGGTCTCCGCCACGTCTGGGGCGGGCGATGGCGACGGCGCCAAGAAGCCTCTGTCGTAAACCGGGTCGTCGAAGTGGAAGCCCTTGTCGTACGTTGGGTCGTCGAACATCGACCGCCACCCCTCGGTGGCGGGGGGGTCCGCCCGTTGATGTCGCGGCGGCGGGGCCGGCGGCCCCGCCTCGGCGGGGATCGAACGCGAGATGCGGACGTCCGCCCCTTCATCCACCGTGTCCACCGCATCGGGCACGGCCCGGGCAAAGCCGCCGCGCCACTCGTAGCCCAGCGGCAGCGGGTCGCCCGGCTGGGCGGTTTCCAGAAGCCGGGCGCCGCCATCGCCGCCTGTGGGATGTTTGGCCTGGGGCCAGGTGATGGGCGACTTTTGCCCGGCGGAGGGCGCGGGGGCGTTGCCGGGGGGGCCGATCTCAGCGTACGGCGACTCGTCGATGGCGGCGTACGGCGACTTGTCGAAATCGGCGGCTTGGCCGGGACGTGCCCGGTGCTCTCCCGGCGCGGCGCCGGCGCTTTCCAGATCCCGGTAGACGAAGGAATCCTCCAAGCCTGGGGAGATCCTCCCAGCCTTGTCGATTTCGTTGATTTGCCGTTGCGTGTCAAGGGCGTCGTTCAATTTGCCGGCGTGCAGGAACTCGTCGCGCTGGGCGACCAGCAGTGAGCGGGTGTCCGTGCCCACGGCCGCCGGAGGACCGGTGAAGTTGTCCGGATTCTCCAAGACGGAGACGACGTTGCGAAACACCTCGTTGTAGGATTCGATGCTGTCCGCTTTGGAGGCGGCCGAGCCATCGCCGCGGAAGATCGTCGTCCGATCTATTATCTCCATCAGATAGGGCGTGGGATCATGACCTTCCAGGACTTGCCCCTGCGCGCGCGCATAGGCGCCCACCTGATTGCTCGCAAGCTGTATGTCGGCCCCGCTCGTGTCATCGGCATCGGCCGCCATCCTACCCATGGCGGTTTCTATCAATTCCTGCAACTGTCCGACGATCCGCTCTTGGTCAAGGTGGTCCGGCAGCGGGACGCCCGGGAAGCTGGCCAGCTCGTCGGCGCGGGCCAGCGCCGCATCGACTTCAAGGCGCGCCATCGAGTCGAACGCCGCCAGCGTGTGCCTCATGACTTCCGCCTTGTCGGCGTCGCCGGCCTGCTCAGCCAGATTGATGGCCCGCAGGTATGCATCGCGGAGCTCGAAAGGGACATCGTATGCCCGAAGGGAGCCGTCGAGCTCAAGGATCTCGTCGGTCGTCGAACCCAGAGCCTCGGCATGGGGGAGCACCAATGAGAGCATCTGCTCGCGCAGCTCCACCCGCCTCAGTTGCAGATGGTCGTAAGCGGCTAGGTGCAGCCCTTTTGGGTTGGCGCCCGATTGCGCGGTGGGGCGCTGGAAATTCACGTCGGCCTGCTGCCGGGCTTGGAGCAAATCGTCCCAATAGCCCTGAATGTCCGAAGTGTCCCTCAGCGGCGGCGCTGGGGACGGCGGCGGCGGCTCGGCCTGAGGCGTTGCTGGCCCGTCGCCCGACAAGTAGCGCATCCAGTCGGGATCGTCCCAACTGCCCGCATCGGCTTTCTCCGCAACGACCTGGCCATCCCGCTGCACCAGGATGACGCCTTCGTCCCCGGCGCCGGCGTCCTCCCCCCGCCCACGGCATCCTGGACACGCTTGAGCGCTTCGCCCGCGGCCGCCTCGTCGGAGTTCCCCACCGCCTCGGAGAGCGCGTCGAGGTCTTCGAGGGCCTGCGCGGGGTTGGCGACCCGCCCCGCCTCCCCAATCTCCTGCGCCGCCTCCAGCTTCCTGGCCTGCTCCAGCATCAGCACCTTGGCCGCTTCCTCCGCCCGCCGCGCCTCCTCCAACCGCCGCGCCAGCGCCTGTTGCATCTGCACGCTGCGCCGGTCAGGCACGAGCAGGGCTTCCGCCACCGACAGCTGCCGCCCCAGATCCTGTTGCTCGGCCATGTATTTTACCATGTCGTCGGTGCCATCCGTGAACTCCACGCCGCGTAGAGTAAGCGCAGCCTGACGCTCAGTCAGCATATCGTATCTTTGCCTGGCGCCATCAAGCTTTAACGCGATCTGCTGCTCATTGCTGTCGAAGCGCAACTTCAGCATCCGCGTCTCCTGCATGCACGCGTCATGCGCCGCCCTGGCATTCTCCATCGACCTGAAGTCCTCAAACTCCTTGACTTTCGCCAACGCCTTGGTTTTCACCACCCCCTTGGCCCCCTTGGCTTCCACCAACTCCTCCAACTCCTTGGCTTCCGCCAACTCCCTGGCTTTCTCCAACGCCTGGGTTATCTCCCCTCCCCCGCGCGCCGTCTCCAGCTTCACGGCCTCATCCTGCATCAGCGCCTGGGCCGCGTCCCGCAACTGCTGCGCCTCCTCCAGCCGCCGCGCCAGCTCCTGTTGCTGGGCTATGTATCTTTCCTTGTTGGCATCCTCCGCGCTCGTGATCTGCTCCCCAAGCGCGTTGTAGCGGAACTCCAGCGCCTGCGCCTCCTCCGCGCGGGCGATATACGCCGAGCTGGCCTCCTCCAGCGGCCTGATCTCCTCCAGCGGCCTGATCTCCTCCAGCGCCGTGACCTCCTCCAGTTGCTGGGCCAGGCCCGCCTCCCTCGCGACCTGCTCATAATCATCCCCGCGCTCGAGCAACTCCGCTAACTGGCGGGAATCCTCGACGCTGAGGACCGGCCTCTCCGCGGCGGTTGCTGCGGTGTCGAGGATCGACGCCGAGGGTACGTCAAGCGCCGAAGCGCCTGTCCGGGGCCGCAGCACGCTGCCGCTTGGCGGCTCCCCCGCCGGCGGGGCCGGCGGGGCTCCGCCGGGGCCGCCGCCGCTGCCGCCGCCGCCGGCGCCGGCGCCCGGGGTCAGGTTGCGGATTCCAAGCATCACCTTCATGAGTGGCCGAAAGCCCGTCGCGGTCGTCGTGTACTGGGCGCCGCTGAACACCGCGGCGCCCGCGGCGTGGTTGCCGCTGGCGAACTCCCGCTCCACATGCAGGCCGGAGATTTCGATGAACGCGCCGTCGGCGGCGTTCGTGACCGGCTTCTCCTCCATGCCGATCAGCCCGCACAGCCAGAGATCGGCCGGCAAGGTGGCCCGCAGCCCGGCGCCGACGATCAAGTCGTCGCTCATGCCGGCCAGAAGCAGTTCCGGGCCGATGTGGGTTTCAACGAGCCCGCCGCCGAAGATCGCGGTCTCCCCGTGGCAGTTGACGGTCAACTTGCCGCGCACCTCAAGGTCGTGGCTTAGCGCCACATTGGTGCGCGACCCATGCACCTTCTCCGAGAGGTCCCCGCCCACCCGCACGGTCTCCGCGCCGTTCACGGTGTCGTTGGATTGCTCGCCCGTGGCGTCGCCGATCTCAAGGCGGTCCGACTCGCCGCGCCGCCACTCGTTGGCCGCGGAGATCGTCCGCAGGACCTCGGCCCGCAACTCAAGGGCGTAGCCATCGCTGCCGCCGCCGCCGCTTTCGAGCGGAAGGCTGACGGCGGGCGGCGTGGCTTTAGGGAGTTGTTCGTCGTCGGGCGGCATGGCGAAGGCCTTCTAGTTTGCGGTGGAATCAAGGGTAAGCTAACGCGTCAATCGCCGGGCGTAAAGCGGAAAATTCGATGGAGCCTGGGGCTGGGCCGAACTATTTTTCCATCAAGCAGGTTTAAACGGCATCAAGTGGATTTCATGCCTTGCCTGAGCGGGGGAACGGCGCTAAAAAGCTGCTCATGGTGGCCGGCGTGGCTGCGGGAGAAGTCGCGGCGGAGCGGACGCCCCGCCGCCCGCCACCCCGTCGGAACCAGCGCACCAATGCGCCGAAAATCGCCCCGGGCCGAAATTCCGGAATGTGTCTGAGCCGATTCAGCTATGCGCTGCTGCGTCTCTCAATGTCCGTTTAGGGATCGGACCTGTCTAGTGGAAAGCCGATCATCGCCCGCGTCGGTCGGCAATTAGTCGAGGGGGAGTGCGTAGGCTTGCGGGTGCGCTTGCGCGGCAAGGGGCTTGCTAAGTTTTAAGCGTTCGCAGCAGGCTCTCCAGATCCTTGATGATTTGCCGCACTAGCAGCCTAGGTTGCCCCTGCTCCTTTGCGGTTTCCTCACCGGCCAGGCGTTGGCTAATGCCCTTTAGGTTGATGCCTTGGTCGCGCCATGATTGGATTTGCTGGAGGATGTGGATGTCGCGCTGTTGGTAGTAGCGCCTGTTATTGCGCCGCTCAATGGGGCCAAGCTGGGGGATTTCCCGCTCCCAATAGCGCAGAGCGCTTTGCTCCACACCCAGCAGCAGGCTTACTTCGCCGATGGTGAAATAGCGTTTGGCGGGATTGACTGACGTTTCAGAAATCCGGCTGGGAGCCTTCATAAGCGCCTACGCGGGCCCTGAGTTTCTGCCCGGAGTGGAAGGTCACTATGCGCCGTGCGGATATGGGGATGTTCTGCCCGGATGTTGGGTTTCGGCCGGGGCGCTCGGCCTTGTCGCGTGGCGTGAAGTTGCCAAAGCCAGACAGCTTGGCTGGCTCGTTGCGCTCCAGGCATTGCACAAGCTCCTCGAAGAACAGATGCATGATTTCCTTCGCTTCCCGGCTGCTCAACCCGAGCTCATTGCACAGTCGTTCAGACATGTCTGATTTTGTCAGTGCCCTCATAGAGGCTTTTTCCTCCCCAGTGATGTTTTTTGATGGATCACTCGCACTATGCTGGGTGCTTGAACGAAGCTGAGCCCCAGTTCGGCTTGCAATTCTGATTGTGTTAGTGCCCTCATAGAGGCTTTGTTCTTCCCCGTGAGGCGTTTTGATGGATCGCCCGCACTATGTGGGGCACTTTAGCGAAGCTGAGCCCCCAGTTCGGCCTGCAACGCCAGCAGTGCATTATCCATGCAGTGCGAAATTGCAACTTCCGTTAAGGTGTACGAAGCATCTTGGAAGGTCAAGCCCACAGCGACACTTTTTTTATTGGGCTCAATGTCTTTGCCACGATAGACGTCGAACAAGCTGAATCCGGCCAGCTTGGGTGCAAGGGCCCGCATCAACGTCGTGCGGATTTGTTCAGCGGTGATGGACTCATCCACCAGCACGCATAGATCCCTGCTGGCGCTGGGCGTCTTGGGGATCTCGCGGAACTTGGGTGCTTGATGGGCCAACGCTGCCTGAGCCGCCAACTCGAATACGCACACACCGAAACCAAGTTCCAGCCGCTGTTCCATTGCCGGATGCAGGCGCCCCAAGCGCCCTATCTCCTCGCCTCCGACCTGCACGGTTGCTTGTTGGCCGGGATGCAGTTGCTTGGCGTCGGAGGCGGCAAAGCTGACCGGGCCGCCGCCGGCCCACTCAAGCAGGCGCTCCACAGCGCCCTTCAGGTCAAAGAAGTCCATGGCGGCGGGCTTTTCGTGCCAATTTTGAGGGTTGCGGTCGCCCCACATCAGTCCACCCAACCGCAATTCTTGTTCCGCAACGGTGCCGGGCTTGAAGCAATACCCCAATTCAAATGCCTGCATACGCCGGCGTTGCCGGTTCTGATTAAAGCGCAAGGCCTCGACCAAGCCGGGCAACAAGTTGGTGCGCAGCACGGACTGCTCGGAAGACATTGGGTTGGCTAGGCGAGCCGGTTTGGTGTCCGGGTCGAGCAAGTTCTGAAGCGCTGGATCGACGAAGCTGTAGGTGATGAGTTCCTGAAAGCCGGAAGCGGCGAGTTGCGTCTTAAACCGCCTTTCGCTGCTTTGCTCAAGGGCGGCTCTTCCCAGCGCCAAGGGTGCTGTGGGCAGCAGGCTCGGAATGTTGTCGTAGCCGTGGATGCGGCAAACCTCCTCCACCAAGTCCGCTTCGATTTGGATGTCGAAGCGGTGGGATGGCGCGGCAATCGTCCAAACAATCCCGTCGATCGGAGTTTCCCGGCGTTTGAGCAGCTTGAAGTCCAGCCGCTTGAACAGGGCATCGATCTTGGCTGGTTCAATATCCACACCCGCCAACTCGCGCAGGCGTTTCTGCCGTAAGGAAACACGGCGCTCCTTGGGCAGTTCGGCCGGGTCGTTGGCCACCGTCACCGGGCCGGCGCGGCCGCTTACTATGTCCAGCAAGAGCGCCGTTGCCCTTTCCATGGCCAAGGCGGGTAGGTTGTAGTCCACGCCGCGTTCGTAGCGATGGGAGGCATCTGTGTGCAGGCCGAAGCGGCGCACGGTTCCGGCCACGGTCAGCGGGTCGAAATAGGCGCATTCCAGAAAGACCTCACGGGTGCCAAGCTCCACGCCCGAGCGGATGCCCCCCATGACGCCGGCGATGGCCACTGGCCCGGCGCCGTCGGCGATGATCAGAATCGATGGGTCCAGATCGATTTGGCGTCCGTCAAGCAGTTCAAGCGTCTCGCCGGCAACCGCCCGCCGCACGACGATTGGTTTGGCAAGCGCGGCCAAGTCAAAGGCGTGCATGGGCTGGCCGAGTTCGAGCATGACGTAGTTGGTGACATCCACCACCGCATTGATGCTGCGCAAGCCCGCCCGGCGCAGCCGCTCCCGCATCCAAAACGGGGTGGCCACGCCGATATCCACGCCGCTGATGACGCGGCCAAGGTAGCGGGGGCAGCCCTTGGCGTCTTCCAAGTGCACGGGCCAGGCGGTGGCGATTTCAGCCCGCGCCGGCACCGGCCTTTGCTGGCGCACCGGCAGGTCATTCAAGACGCCCACCTCTCTGGCTAGCCCGCGCAAGCTGAGGCAATCACCTCGATTGGGCGTCAGGTCAACATCTATGCAGACGTCGGCCAAGCACAGCGCCTCCTGCAACTCCATGCCGAGGGTCAAGTTGCTGGCTAACTCCAATATGCCGCTCGCGTCATCGCCCAAGCCGAGTTCGGCAGCGCTGCACAACATGCCAGCGGAGGTGACGCCATGAATTTCGGCGGCTTCAATGGTGGTGCCGCCGGCTAGGACGGCGTTGGCGCGGGCGAGCGCGGAGACCATGCCGGGCCGAACATTGGCCGCGCCGCAAGCCACCTGATGGACTTGGTCGCCATCCGACACTTGGCAAACGGAAAGGCGTTTTGTCGGATGTGGCGTCGTGCTTTCAACACGAGCGACCACAACGCCCCGAAGTTCCGGCGCAACCGGGGTGACCGCTTCGATTTCCAGCCCGGCCATGGTGAGCTGCTCCAGCAGCTTGGGCCGGTCGATGTCCGGGTCAACCCACTCCCGCAGCCAAGCTTCACTGAACTTCATGGTTATGGCCGCGTCTTGAAGGTTGGGTGGGTGGTTTTGCAAGCCTGTTCAATGGACTAGCCAAGTGCAGAGCCAAGCCGCTTGATCGCGGTGAGGGGGCGGCGAATGAGCCCAGCCCGCATCCACTGTTGCCATGCGGGTCTGTGGCGCCGCTTCACTAGTTGAATTGCTCAAGAAAGCGCAGGTCATTTTCAAAGAACAGCCGAATGTCGTTGATTTCGTGCAGCAGCATGGCTAGCCGGTCGCCACCCATGCCGAAGGCGAATCCGGACCAGGTTTCCGGGTCAATCCCGGACATTTTAAGCGCGTTGGGATGGACTAAGCCACAGCCCATGATCTCCAGCCAGCCGGTGTGGCTGCAAACGCGGCAACCCCGCCCAAGGCATTGAACGCACTGCACGTCCACTTCCGCCGATGGCTCCGTGAACGGAAAGTAGGACGGCCGGAATCGCAGGTCGAGATCACGCCCGAAGAAGCTCTGAACGAAGCCCATCACCGTTCCTTTTAGATGGGCGAAGCTGATGCCGCGATCAACCACCAAGCCTTCAATTTGGTGGAACATGGGGGTGTGGGTCAAATCGCTGTCGCGCCGATAAACCCGCCCAGGGCAGATGACGCGGATGGGCGGCGGCTGGCGCTCCATCACATGCACCTGGGCCGGCGAGGTGTGCGTGCGCAGTAAATTGCCGTCGGACAGGTAGAAAGTGTCGTGCATGGCCCGCGCCGGATGGTGGGGGGGGATATTCAGCGCCTCGAAGTTGTGGTAGTCGTCCTCCACCTCCAGCCCGGAGAAAACTGCGTAGCCAGCGCCAACAAAGATATCCTCCGCCCGAGCGAGCGCCTGCGTCACCGGGTGCAGCCCGCCGGCGGCGGGGCGGCGACCGGGCAGGGTCACGTCTAGGGCTTCGGCGGCCAGGGCGGTTGCAAGCTGCTCCGAAGCCAAGGCGGCCTTGCGCTCGGCGATCGTTGAGAGCAGGGCTTGCTTGGCGGCATTGATGGCGGCGCCGGCGGCCGGTCGTTGCTCAGGCGGCAAGCCGCCAAGAGCCTTGAGCAGTCCGGTGAGCACACCCTTCTTGCCTAAGTAGTGAACACGCGCTTGCTCAAGGCTGGTGGCATCGGTCGTCGCTGTCAACGCCGCCTTAGCTTGCACAAGCAAGCGTTCTATGTCCGCTGTGCTGTCGGACCCAGGCTCCCTTGCCACCTTAAGGAAGCGCCGAGGATAAACGCCGCTGCGCGGCCAACCCTAAGCGGCCAAGGCCGACTTGGCTTTTTCCGCCAAGGCACCGAACGCTTCTTGCTCGTGCATGGCGAGGTCGGCCAATACTCGGCGGTCCATCTCGATTTCAGCCCGCTTCAAGCCGGCGATGAAGCGGCTGTAGGAAAGCCCGTGTTGGCGGGCGGCGGCGTTGATGCGCAAAATCCACAACGAGCGGAACTGGCGCTTGCGCTGGCGGCGGTCCCGATAGGCGTATTGTCCGGCCTTGATGACCGCCTGCTTGGCGACCTTGAACGAGCGGCTGCGGGCGCCGTAATAGCCCTTGGCCTGTTTCAGAATTTTCTTGCGGCGGGCTCTCGAAGGCACGCTTCGCTTTGCTCTTGGCATCCCAACTTCTCCTTATGCTAAATCCTTATAGCGCCTGCGACTTGAGCGCGTTGCGGTGATCAGGGTTATTTGCTTTGCTGCTATGGAACTACCTTAAACGGAGCGGGCATGGTGAGCACCCCAAGCCCATGCTTTTCAGCCTAGGCCACCCGGCGCGCGGCCCGTCGTCGTGCCGGGGGATGGGCGCAGGCACGAACTGACCACACCGGCAGGCAGCGCCCCAAGCCCACTCCACTTCAGCCTCGGACGCTCGCTGGACCGCTCCTGAACTCGTTCTGCTGCTTGCGCGCAAGCGGGCTGTCTTGCCTTGGTGGGTGGTAAGACCAACGACGGAGTTAATCGGGGTTTCCATAGTTGCTTAAGGCTGGGCTGCATTGCAGTTCGTGCCGGTCCGTCTGGCGCAATCCCTAGGCTAGCGCGCCTTTTTTGGGGTCAGGCGTTTCAGCTTGCGCAAATCTGCGCCGGACACCGGCTCAAGCCCCCTTAGGTGCCGTTTCCGCTTAGACGTCTTCTTGGTCAAGAGGTGGTTCCGATTGGCGCGGCGATGCTTGAAACTCGTTGCGGTGCGGCGAAACCGCTTCGCCGCGCTGCGATTGGTCTTCAATTTAGGCATGGTTCACTCCCTACAGTCCTGGATTAGATTTCGCTCAACTCGCTCCGGCCCCTTAACGCACTGCTCTCGGCATCGACTACGGCGACACTTGCGCACCGGCACTGGCTGGGATGGCGGCTAGCGTTTTTGCTTCTTGGGCGCCAAGACCATGATGACTTGGCGGCCTTCAAGCTTCGGCTCGGTCTCCATGGCCCCGTAATCGGCCAGATCCCTCTCAATGCGAGACATCAGCTCTACGCCAATCTCCGTATGCGCCATTTCGCGGCCCCGAAACCGAAGCGAGACCTTGGCCTTGTCCCCATCGGTGAGGAAGCGAATCAGGTTGCGCAGCTTGACTTGGTAGTCCCCTTCCTCAGTGCCGGGGCGAAATTTCATCTCTTTGACGTGGATCTGCTTTTGCTTCCTGCGTTGCGCCGCCTTGGTTTTCTTGATGTCAAAAAGGTGCTTGCCGTAGTCCATCAACTTGACGACGGGTGGTTCGGCGTCGGGCGCAATCAACACCAAGTCCATTCCTGATCGTTGCGCCTCGTTCAGGGCGTGGTCTCGTGAGACCACGCCCATCTGAGAGCCATTGGACGCGATCAGCCTAAGGCTTCGAGCAGTGACTTCCTCGTTCAGAAGGGCGCGTTCGAAACGCTTACCGCCTTTTTTGATGTGTCCTCTCCATATACTCCTTTCAGTCTTGTTGCCTTGAAACACTAGGCCTCGTTCAGCGAGGGCGTTGCCAAGGCCTTTCGCGGCGATGTTGCATTCTTGTTGCCGTGATTCACGCCAGCGCACAGATTGTTCATCTGCTTGAAGCCGCGATTATAGCAGTTAGCCATCCGCCGCACAGGCTCCCCTGACCGCGAACGGCCCAAGCTGAACCGCCAGCGCGGCGAAGCCAAGGATGCCCAATCATAGCCCGCCCGCGCCCTGCCTCCATCGACCGGCACCAGCATAAGGCGGCATTCTACTGCCGAGGGTGCCCTGACACAACAGCGCACGACTTGCGTGAACCAATTAGTCATTGATTCAGAACACGTTGGTGAAAGCGGCCGCCGCCAGCCATCGACTTCATGACGGTTGCCGACCATGTTAGGTTGGGCCTGCAAAAGCGAGGATGAAAAACGTGCGCTTCTTTCATATTGGATTGGTTCTGTGCATCGCCGCCTTTGCCGTCAATGGCTGCGGCGGAAACGGGCTGGAAACGGTGCCCACAAAAGGGGATTCTCCTATCGCCGATTCCGAGCTTAACGGTGTGCGCAGCCTTGATGAACGGCTGGTCCGATACACCGAAGAGCGTGCGCCCTGCCTGCACTATTCGCCCTTGCGCCAGCCGTTGTTTGGTGACGTGCATGTCCACACCAGCTACTCTTTCGACGCCGCCGCCAACACCATAGGGGCGACGCCGGAGGATGCGCATCGCTTCGCCAAGGGAGAGCCCATTGCTTTCTGGCCTCTTGATGAGTCGGGCAACCCCGTTGGCGAACTCAGCATTGATCGCCCCCTCGACTTTCTGGCGGTGACGGACCACGGCGAGTTTCTCGGCGAGCGGGCGTTATGCCGCACAGCAGGGTCCGCCCGTTACGACAGCCCGTTCTGCACCGCCTTCCGGGAGGGCGAGCGCCAAGGCATGACCATGCTTGGCCAAGCCATCGCTGCAGAGGCCCCGGTGCGTATCGAGGCGGTTTGCGGTGCTGATGGCGCACTCTGTCCGGCCGCGGCGCGTCAGCCTTGGCAGCGCATCATCGCCGCCGCGGAAACTGCTTACGATCGCAGCGAGCAATGCGCATTCACCAGCTTTGTGGGCTACGAGTACACGGGCACGCCGGGCCTGTCCAACTACCATCGAAATGTGCTCTTCCGCAACGCCAATGTGCCGGACCTGCCGGTTTCCTATTTCGATGCGCCTGTGGACAGCCACTTGTGGCGCGAACTTGATGCAGCCTGCCGAATGGCGGACGGGTGCGACTACCTGACCATTCCGCACAACTCCAACTTGGCCAATGGGCGCATGGCACCGTACATGGGCATGGAGGCGACCTTGGCCAACCGGAAGGAATACGCCTCTACTCGCCTTAAGCGGGAGCCGATCATCGAGATCTTTCAGCACAAGGGGTCGTCGGAGTGCGTGAACGGTTTGTCCACCGTCATCGGCGCTGCGGATGAACTGTGCGACATAGAGGCCATTCGGGTGTTGGGGCGGTTTGAGCCAACGAACGTCGAGCTGGTGGATGGCCAGCTCGTTCCGGGCGGGAGCCTCATTGAAACCCTTGAGTGCGGTGAAGGCGAAGTGGGTGGGCAAGGCATGGTCGGTGCCGGTTGCATTGACGAAACCGACTTCGTGCGTTCCGGGCTGCTTGTGGGCCTGCGCGAAGAACAGGAGTTGGGCCTGAATCCAGTCAAGCTTGGCGTCGTCGCCGCCACCGACACCCATGTCGCCACGGCCGGCGCGGTCAATGAGCGGGACTATCGGGGCGCGGTGACCGGTGAAGCCTCACCTTTGGAGCGGTTGCAACGGGGGCTAATTCCCACCGGGCCGAAGGGCAATCCCGGTGGGTTGGCCGGCGTTTGGGCGGTGGAGAACTCCCGGGACGCCATTTTTGAGGCGATGCAACGGCGCGAGGTCTTCGGCACCTCCGGTCCGCGCATCGCGCCCCGCTTCTTCGGCGGTTGGAGTTATGCGGACGACCTGTGCGACAGCGAATCCTTGGTGCAGGAGGGATATGCCAAAGGGGTGCCCATGGGCGGCGATCTTGGTTCGGCGCCGGCGGCGCATGCGCGACCCAGGTTCATCGCTTTCGCCGCCCGCGATGCGGCGCAGCGGGCAGCGCCCTTGCAGCGGTTGCAACTCATCAAGGGCTGGATTGACGGGGCCGGACGGATGCACAGCGAAGTGCGCGACATCAGCGGATCTGGCGCTGCCGGAGGGCAGGACATCCTTTGCGCCGTGGTTCGCGATGAGACCTTCGACGCCGGCCAATCCGCCTACTACTACCTGCGGGTGGCGGAAGTGCCGACCAAACGCTGGAGCACCTATGATTGCCAGCGCATCGACCCCACGCGGCGACCGCCTGCCTGCGACGACGGCACCTTGCCCCAAGATACGGTGGAGATGGCCTGGACTTCGCCCATTTGGTATCGACCGCCAGTGGACCGCAGTTCTGGCCGACGAGGCCCGGGTGCTAATGACGATGGCGCGGCCAATGGCGAATGAGGCAAGCGTTCGGCGCGGCAACTGCTGCATGATTGGCGAAATGCGGCAAATGCAAGGTGCTATCATCCCCGCATCAAATGCGCCACCTAGTGCAGGCGCGTAGCTCAGCTGGTTAGAGCGCTACCTTGACATGGTAGAGGTCCCCGGTTCGAATCCGGGCGTGCCTACCAAGTCTGCCTAGTCCATTTGCAGCGCCCGCTTGTCAGGCGTATATCTGATTCAGCCACTTGGCGATGTCGATGATCTCTTCCGGGCAAACTTGATGGCCCATACTGTATTCACGCCAAGTCACCGGATAGCCTAGGTCCAGCAAAGCTTGGCGGCCGGTGACGCTCCGGGTGATGGGGATCAGGGGGTCCGCCAGCCCGTGCGCCATGAAAATGGGCGCTTCGATGTTGGCCAAGCCGATGCGGTCGGCAAGATGCTCGTGGTCATGCACATAGCTAGACAACGCCATGATGCTGGCCAAACGCTGCGGGTGGGCGAGGCCCAATTCCAGAGCCACCACGCCACCTTGGCTGAAGCCGGCCAGAGAAATGCGGCTCGGCGGCATGCCCGAAGCGGTTTCGCGCTGCACAATCTCGGCGACGGCGGCGGCCGATGCCTGGATGTCGTCCGTGCCCGCTAGCGGCGCACCAGGGTCCACGTCATACCAAGCCCGCATCTCAGCCCCGCCATTCATGGTGACGGGGCGAACCGGCGCATTGGGAAAGATGAAGCGCAACGGCGCGGCTAGTTGCAGCATCGGAATGATCGGCTCGAAATCATGGGCGTCCGCGCCGAGGCCGTGCAGCCAGACGACACAGCCGGTCGGCGCACCGCCGGTATCCAAGGTGACGCACTCCAAGCTCATTGAAACTTGCCTCCCTGAACCGGTCTGAGCTTTCCAAAAGCGCGTTAGTTTAACCCATTGTTCTTTTGCGTATGCAAAACTCAAAAACGGGCTTGTTCAGATATTCCTTAACACTGTTCAGGGCACCTTAAGAAAAATGCGACCGGACATGCGAATCTGCCCGCGAGGCGGAACGGATCGCCCTCAAAAGGCCGGACGACAGACACAAAGCCGTCTGCGGACCCTCCAGTCAAAGGAGCGGCGGCAAGTGCGGGCCGCGCCACCGGCATTCGGCTGGCAGTCCGGTTTGAACGGGGTCGTTCACGACCCGAATGGTCGTCCGGCACTGCTCGACCGGCGCGGCGTTGCACAGCCGGTGGCCTCTCTGGACCAGACTCCCGCCGCTCAAGCGCGGGCGGCGTGCGTCCGCTTCGGATTCGGCGTCGCCGAGGCGGCGCCGGGGGCTTCAGCGCCTTGGCGCGGTCGACAGATTGGTGAGATGTCCCGTGGGGCTTGCCAACAGGCTCATCACCATGATCGGATGGTCGGAGGTCACGATCAGCCGCCACTTGCCCTCGCCGTCGCCGAGCGCGCCGGCGAAGTCCTCGCCGCCGGCCTCCAGCGCTTGGGAGGTCAGGGTTCGCGACGCGCCCGCCGGAATCGACAGCCGCACCGGGCCGCCGGGCGACAGGCCCCGGTCGTCGATGCCCTGAATGGTCGCTGACGCATCCTCTTCGCCGGGATTGGCCAGACGCAGCGCACTCACTTGGTTGACGTTGCTGCCCGGGTTGAAAATGGGCACCGCATGACGGTCGTCGATGCGGGGCACTACGTCGTGCATGCTGGTGACGAATCCATCTCGGGTGCGGATGTACCCCATGCCGAGGAACGCCGCGTCGCTGCGCAACTCCAAGCGCCAGTCGCCCTCGCCCGCTCCCACGCCGAAGGGCAGTCCCTTGGCGGGATTGCCGAGCTCCAAGTCGTCGGAGTTCAGGTGAACGGTCTCGCGACCATACAGGGCCAGCGTGACCGGATCGTGGTCCCAGTTCGAATCGTCAAAGGCCGCGATGCGCACGGTCGTGGTTTCGTCGCTCGGGTTGACGAGGCGCAGGAAACCCTGCCGACCCTTGGCGTCGGCCGCGGATGGGAACAGCGGCAGATGGAGGAGCCACTCCCCAGCGTCGGCGGACTCGGCCATGTCTGGTCGAGTGGAAAGATTGGTCAGGTTCCCGCCCGGACTCTCAAGGAGATTCATCACTTGAACGGCCGTGTCGGACGTCACGATCAGCCGCCATTTGCCGAAGCCATCGCCAAGCGCATCGCTCAGGCCGTCTCCGGATTCCAGCTGCGAGGCCGACAAGGTGCGCGACGCCCGCGCCGGCACGGTGAGCCGGGCCGCGCCGGGCGACAGAGCGCCGGAATCGTCGATGCCGGTTACTGTGATGGCGGCGTCCGTTTGGCCGGAATTGATCAGGCGCAGCCAACTCACTTGGTTCACATTGCTGCCCGGATTGAAGATGGGCACATCGTGGTGGCCGCCGATGCGGGGCACGAGGTCGTGCATACTGGTCACGAAGCCGTCCCTCGTGCGGACATAGGCGAGGGCCTCGATGGCGCCGGTGCGCAACTCCAGCCGCCAGGCGCCCTGGCCGGCGCCGATGCCGGCGCTCAGTCCCTTGGCGACGTTGCCGCGCTCCAGATCGCCCGACGCCAAGTGGACGGCCCGTCCTCCGCCCAAAGACAGCGTTAGCGGTCCGTGTACGGCGCCGGAATCGTCGATGGCCTCAATGCGGACCACGCCCGCCCCATCGCCGTAATTGACGAAGCGCACGAAGCCCTCGCGTGCGGTGTGGACGGCCGGGGCGACTAAGGGAATGTCCCGGGGCACCCGCACGTTCAGCGCGAACGTCAGCGTTTCCGACCCGCCGCCGGTGCCGGTCGCCGTCACGCTCACCGCGGTCGCGCCGGCCGCGCCGTCCGGCCCCGGCAGGACTGTCAAGACTCCGTCGCGCACGCTGACCGCGATCAAGTCGGGGTTGCCGGACGTCGCCTCGAAGCTTAGCGCGCCGCCGATGGCGGCCTCGAAGAATCCCGCCATGTCGAAGGTCGCCTCGCCATCGGCGGCGAGGCTCAGGGCGATGTCGTCGTGGGTCACGGCCACGCCCCGCTCGAGCAGCTCCGGAATGTGCAGGTTGACAGACTCCTCGCTCAGGGGATTGCGCTTCAGCATAACCCCGTCGCCGGCGGTCAAGCCCATGTTCCCGGCCAGCGCCGAGATGTCCGAGACGGCGTTGTCGTTCAGGTCCACCCAGTCCAGATTGTCCAGATCGGCGAGCGGACCGAGGTCGGAGATCGCGTTGGAACCCAGCCACAGCGAAATCAACGACTCGCCGGCCTCCAGACCGGTGAGGTCGGCGACCCCGGCGTTGTAGGCCCTCAGGCTGCGTAGCCTCGCGACGTGTCCGCGCGGGAGCGGCGGGTCCACAAACACCCCACCGCCCGCGATGCTCTGCGCGACCCGGGCGCGCAAATTGCGGTCCGCAAAGTAGACGGTATTTGCTGAATCTATATTGTCCCTATCAGTAGCGACATAGATATTCCACGCCCGCAGAGCGGGAATGTGCCGCCTGATCGAGGCGGGGTTCAGTGGATTCAAACGAACGTCCATGAACGCATCGTCCGGCCCCCAAATCGCCCTGTTCACTAGCGGCGCCAAGCTGACAATGCGGTTGGACGACAGGTCGATGAACTCAAGACTGGTCAGATCCCGCAGCGGGGAGAGGTCCGCAATGCGGTTGCTCCCAAGAAGGAGCTGCTTAAGGCCGGCCAGCTTCCGCAAGGGCGACAGGTCGGCCACGTCCTGATGCGACAGGTCCAGAGCCTGCAGGTTCGTCAAGTCGGCGAGGGGGCGCAAGTCCCGCACTTGGCCCCCTCTGTCCGCTGCGCCCGTAATCCTAAGATCTCCGAGGGTCGCCAAGCCGGACAAGGGCGACAGGTCGACCACGTCCTGATGCGACAGGTCCAGAGTGTGCAGATTCGTCAAGCCGGCGAGGGGGCGCAAGTCCCGCACTTGGCCCTCTCTGTCCGCTGCGCCCGGAATCGCAAGACGTTGGAGGGCCGCCAAGCCGGACAAGGGCGACAGGTCGGCCACGTCCTGATACGACAGGTCCAGATCCTGCAGATTCGTCAAGTTGGCGAGGGGGGCCAGGTCCCGCACTCGGCCCCCTCTGTCCGCTGCGCCCGGAATCCTAAGACCTCGGAGGGCCGTCAAGCCGGACAAGGGCGACAGGTCGGCCACGTCCTGATACGACAGGTCCAGATCCTGCAGATTCGTCAAGTTGGCGAGGGGGGCCAGGTCCCGCACTCGGCCCCCTCTGTCCGCTGCGCCCGGAATCCTAAGACTTTGGAGGGCCGTCAAGCCGGACAAGGGCGACAGATCGGCCACGTCCTGATGCGACAGGTCCAGAATCTGCAGATTCGTCAAGTTGGCGAGGGGGGCCAGGTCCCGCACTTGACCTCCTCTGTCCGCTGCGCCCGAAATCGTAAGATGTTGGAGGGACGCCAAGCTGGCCAGAGGCGAGAGATTTGATACGGAGGTGTTTTCCAAAGACAGGTCCGTCAGACGCACGGCCATCTCAAGCCCGACCAGACTACTGATCTGCAGGGAGGGCGCCACGTCCCGTTCCCCGACGTGCCGGAGTTCGGTCAACGTCGCCATATCCCTAGGGGCGATTGCTGCTCCTGCCGGCTTGCCCAGCGCAACCTCGATCCTTCGGCGCAGGATCGGGTCCGGAATCAGGTCGTCGCCATCCTCGTCCAACCATCGGGCCGGATCAAGCGGAAACGGGTCTGCGAGGTCGGGCATCCCATCGTCATCGTCGTCCGCGTCCGCCCCGTCGCCGACGCCATCGCCATCGGTGTCCGCCGATTCCGCCGGGTCGAACGGAAAGGCGTCCTCATCGTCGGCCACCCCGTCGCCGTCCGCGTCCGTGTCCGCCCCGTCGCCTTCGCCGTCGCCGTCCGTGTCGCGCCACTCCCTGGGATCGTCGGGGAACGCATCAAGGGGGTCGATAACTCCGTCGCCGTCCGAATCCGGCTTCGGGGGGCGCCAGCTTGCGGCCTGAAAGCGCACCAAGTCAAGGCTCTTGACCGCGTTCGCGCCATCGGGCTCGTCGATCGGAACACCGCAGGGCAGCCCTTCGCAATCCCTTTCCGGATCCGCGAATCGGGGATTCCTGCTGTTCGCATAGGACATGATCGTGCCCTGCAAATCGGATAAGTAGTGCCCACGAGACCAGCGGAAGGCGCCACCGACCTCACCTTGGCGGGCGCTATGCGCAAGGCCCAAAGCATGGCCCAGTTCGTGCGCCGAAAGGACGGCTCCTGTATCCGCGAGCACCCTTACGCGCTGACTATTCCACAGTCCGCGGGACAGGCTGCTTCCCAGGCCCGCACATCCGCCGACGTTGAGGCCGCATAGCCAATTGGGCCCGTGATGAAAACGCAGGCTTACATCGCCGCCATGGCGGTCGATCAGGCTGCCAAGCTCCTCGTCGGTCGGTTCGCCGCGGCCATCCAGCGCCACCTCGACGATGCCGACTGTTCGGAGCCGGATGTTTGTGCCACTGTCGGCGTAGAGCATGCCGGTGACAACCATCGCATGGTGAATCGGCGTTAACGGATCGCCATCGAAATAGGCCGCGTATCCGTCGTTGTACAACGCCAGCACGTCCACCACGGATTCGCCCGGCGTCGATGCCGCGTCGTCGGCCATCGTCCCCGCCAAGCGCTCATTGACATCGCCGACGCCATCGCCATCGCTGTCCGTCAGCAGATCGATATAGCGGACAAAGCCGCCAGCGGCGATGTCATCCGTGGCCGGCCAAAGAGAGGCGCTCTCATGCGTGTTCCACTCGTCCAGATGCCACCAGCCGACGCGTTGCTGGTCCAATACCGGTCCCTCGCCGATTCGCTCGGCCAGTTCCAAGGCAATCCGGCGCCTCGGCTGAGCACTCGGGAAGCGGTAGGTGCGAATGGGAATGCTGGCGCGTGGCGGCAGCGGATCAAGCAAAAAGGCGGGCTCGTGCAGTTCTGCTGGCAGCCCCCTCAATTTAGTTGGCCCCTTTAATATATAGTGGGATGAGCCGCCTTCGAACTCCTCCCGCACGCTCACCGCCAATGCGCCGCTTTCGGTCGCCGAGTGGCTGCGCAGGCCGAACGTCAGCGCCAGCTCGCCGTTCTCCCATTCGACCCGGCACGGGCACTCGAACTCGATGTCTCTGCCATCAACCGCCATCGAAGATAGCGCCGGTGCCAGCGTCAGCGCGGCCAAGCAGAGCCGTGCGGCGGCGGGCGCGATGAGCCGTCGCGCGGCGTCAGCGAATTGCATCGCCCATCCTTGTGGACCGATGGTTCCCCGGCAGGAAATAGTCTGGCTGGCTGTAGTCGAAGTCGCGGTCCATGTTGGCGGATGGCATGAGCCAGCCCAGATCCTCCCGCGCCACCAGCTCATAGGATCCATTGGCGGTGTCGATGAACGCCAACGTGTGCTTGCCGCCGACGGTCACCACGAAACGATGCCTACGCCCCCGGTCCACGACCGTTCCGATGATCGAGCGTGCGCCGCCGGGGCCATCGTCCATCGCGTCGATCTCGGGGTGGAAGGTCCGTCCCAACTGGGGAATGGGGAGAACGACGCGGTCGCCGACGCGCCACGACCCGGCCGCGCTGGACAGATCGGCGGTCCGCACCAAGGCGCGCCCCTCCACCGCCTCGCGATAGGGAGGCAGCCGATCGACGGAGTTCTCGTCGACGGCTCGCCACAGAGGCTCGGGCTCCGGCGGGCCGGACGATGGTGGAACCGTTTGGGATTTCGCGGCGGCGCTTGGCGTGGCGGGAATGGCGGGAATGGCGAGCCGGTCGCCTGTGGCTCCAAGCTCCGCCGGCTCGGGCGCCATGCCGCCATCGAAAAAGAACAGCGCCAGCCCGAGTGCCGCCAGCGCCAAAACGCCGACCGCAACTCTTTTGTACGGCCTGTTCGGTTCATCATGCATGCTTGACGCCCCATCGGTCGCGCCCGACGAGGCCGAGCGGTGCGGCCCGCACCCCGTTCGTCTGTCCGGTTTTCATGTCGACTGCTCGCGTCGCGGACTTGCTCCATCAAGAGCATGTAGCCGCCCCACCTTCTCCTATGTGTGAAGATTGATCATTATCATAGGCTAACATGGCAGACCAAAAGCTGCAATCGCCTGTGTTTTGAAGGGGAACTGTTCGGCGGTCCTCCCTGTTGGAGCCATGCGCGGCAGGCATCACACAGTTCTCTTTCTATTGGCGTTCAGTTCAGCTCACCGCCTAGCTGAAATATGTCCCATCACGGCGGCTGAAGTGTGCGGCGGGCTATTGGCAAGATGGCATGAGGGGATGGCGGTGGGGTTGGGTGCCCGCCAAGCGAAGGCTGCTTTTCGAGCAAGCTCTATGTAAACACAAAAAGGGTCGTGCATACTGCCAATCTCCTGATTCCTTGGGTGAGGGCGCGGAAGGGTCTGGTTGACGCTCGAATTAAATCTGCAAGGCAGATCCTGATGTCGCTGAGGATCGAAAACGGCTTAGGATACGAGCGAGAACAAATCCTTGGCACCGTTGTGTCTTCGCCTGCTCCATAGGCGGAGAAGGTGGCAGTCCGTGGTCAAGGGGAGCTTCTTGCGGCCAGATTAGCAGGTTGCGGGCGGATTGCAGGATAATGCGCCTATGGATGATGGCTACAACAGGGAGCCTTCCCGGCAACTCGTCAAGCTGCTGCCGGCGGTCGCCTTCCTGCGGCCCTATCTCAAGCAGGCCGCTCTCGCCGGGGTGGCTCTGGTGAGCACCGCCGCCATCACCCTGTCCGTTGGCCAAGGGATGCGTCTGGTTATCGACCAGGGGTTTTCCGGGCAGGATGAGGGTCTGCTTGAGCGTAGCCTTGTAATCTTCGTCCTGCTCGTGGTGGGGCTGACCGTTGGCACCATGGTGCGTTTCTACCTTGTTTCCTGGATTGGCGAACGGGTCAGCGCGGACCTCAGGTTGGCCGTCTTCAAGCATTTGATCCGGCTGCATCCGGCGTTTTTTGAACAGAATCGACCGAGCGAGATTCAAAGCCGAATCACCACCGACACCACCCTGCTGCAAACGGTGATCGGCTCCTCGGTGTCTATTGCGCTGCGCAACATACTGATGTTCATCGGCGGCGTTGCCCTGCTGGTGCTGACCAATCCCAAGCTGTCGCTGGTGGTGTTGGTCAGTGCACCCTTAGTGGTGGCGCCCATCCTGCTGTTCGGGCGCAGGGTGCGCCGATTGTCGCGCCGCAGCCAGGACCGGCTGGCGGATGTGGGCGCTCAGGCCGGGGAGTCCTTGCGGCACGTCAAGGTGGTGCAATCGTTCAATCATGAAGCGCTGGATGACGCGGCCTTCTCGGAACGGGTGGCGGCGGCGTTCAGGGTTGCGGTTAGCCGCATCCGCCAACGCACCCTCTTGATCGCCTTGGTGATGTTGCTGGTGATGGCCGCCATCGCCGTGATGCTGTGGATCGGTGGTCTGGATGTGGTCGCCGGGCGCACCTCGGCCGGCGAACTGGCCGCATTCATCTTTTACGCCTTCATCGTGGCTGGTGCTGTGGGTGCCATCAGCGAAGTGTACAGCGACTTGCAGCGAGCGGCCGGCGCCACGGAGCGATTGGTCGAATTGCTTGGCGCCGCCGACGATCTGCCGGAGCCGGAGGTGCCGGCCGAACTGCCGCTAGAGGGTGGATTGACCTTGAGCGCGCGCAATCTGTCTTTTGCCTACCCCGGGCGTCCCGATGTCCAGGTTCTACGCGATGTGAATTTTTGCGTTCGCCTTGGGGAGATGGTCGCCTTGGTTGGCCCCTCGGGCGCTGGCAAGAGCACTTTGTTTGACTTGATCCTGCGTTTTTACGACCCCCTTGGCGGAGCGGTTCAACTCAACGGCCACAGCCTTTGCGACCTGCGCCGTAGCGACGTGCGAAAGCGCATCGGCTTCGTGCCGCAAGACCCGGTGCTGTTTGCCGGGAGCCTGCGCTCCAATGTGCTTTATGGCAACCCGAACGCAACCGAGGCGCAGTTGCAAAACGCTCTAAGGCTGGCTCATGCGGCCTTTGTGGATGACTTGCCGGACGGCTTGGACACTCAGGTGGGGGAGGGCGGTGTTGGCCTGTCTGGCGGACAGAAGCAGCGGCTCGCCATCGCCCGGGCTCTGGTGACGGACCCGGCCATTCTGCTACTTGACGAAGTCACCAGCGCCCTCGACGCCGAGAGCGAGTACGCCATCCGCAGAAGCATGGAGGAAATCAAAGGACGATGCAGCGTCCTGGTGATCGCTCACCGCCTGTCAACCGCGCGTCAGGCCGACCGCATTCTGGTGCTCGACAACGGTTCCTTGGTCGCCGCCGGAGGCCACGAGGCGCTGACCCGCAGCAACGATCTGTACGCCCGCTTTGCTCGCCTGCAACTGCAGGAGCGGGTGCTGCCGGCAGCTTAGGAAACCTCTGAAAAATTCGCAGGCTTTTGCAGCGCAACAAGGCCAGTCTTTTTCTATGACGTGTCAGTCATTAAAAGCGCGCCGATGGTTGACCAGCGATCCCTTGACGTCCTGATGGCCACGCTTGGCGCGTGTTGTTCGATGCAGGTTGTGGCGACCGGGCACTATCGGATCTATCGCGGTGGGAAGGAACTAGGCGCTAGGGTTGAATCTGGCATAGAGTGGCGCTGAGAGCGGCTTTTAGCGGTTTTCAGCGCCTGCCCTCAACGGCGAGCCCCCGCGAGGGGGGTGACGGCTTGAGCATACAGCGGCGGGGCGATGGACAAGTTTTCCGCCATGAGCCGGGCGGCTTCAGGGGGTTTCGGAGTCTGCCTTGCGCAACGGCGGCACTGGCATGGGCAGGGCCATAAGATAGCCTTCAATCCGTGATACGCGATCCCGCACGTCGCCGATTTGGTCCCGCACGTCGCCGATTTGGTCACTCAAGCGCTCCATCTTGCTGTCCATGTGCCGCATGAGGCGCCAGCCTGCCGCCAACAGTGACAGCACGACCGCGACATTGCCTATCAAATTCGCAGTCAGCTCCACTTCAATGCTCCCGTTGGTGCGTTTTTATCGATTCAAGAATCACAATGACCATTGTTCACATCCCGAGACACCATGCAAGAAGCCTGTACTGGCTCAGTACATTGCGGAATTTTTTCGATCAGGCAGCCAAGGAGAGCTTGTCCGCAAATTCGGCCGGAGTCAATCCCTCCCTCCTGCAAGCACCTGCCGATGGACCTGACCGATTCCGAACCCGCCCGCGAGCGCCTGCGCGCTCTTGACTTGAACTGATCGACCAGATGGTCGCCGGTGGCCTGCGCCGCGGCGACGCCCTCCGCGCCGCAGGCCTGGCCAAAAGCACAGACTACGACTGGCGCTGAGAGCCGTTTTTAGCGGTTTTCAGCGCCTGCCCTCAACGGCGAGCCCCCGCGAGGGGGGTGACGGCTTGAGCATACAGCGGCGGGGCGATGGACAAGTTTTCCGCCATGAGCCGGGCGGCTTCAGGGAGTTTCGGAGTCTGCCTTGTGCAACGGCGGCACTGGTATGGGTAGGGCCATAAGATAGCCTTCAATCCGTGATACGCGATCCCGCACGTCGCCGATTTGGTTCCGCACGTCGCCGATTTGATCCTGCACGTCGCCGATTTGGGTGCTCATTTGGTCACTCAAGCGCTCCATCTTGCTGTCCATGTGCCGCATGAGGCGCCAGCCTGCCGCCAACAGTGACAGCACGACCGCGACATTGCCTATCAAATTCGCAGTCAGCTCCACTTCAATGCTCCCGTTGGTGCGTTTTTATCGATTCAAGAATCACAATGACCATTGTTCACATCCCGAGACACCATGCAAGAAGCCTGTACTGAGCCCGTAAAGGGTTGGCAGGTTTTTTCAGCCTTCGGTAGTATCCGGGATGTTTTGTGAGAGGAGGGGGCTATGACCTGCAACAAGTTGTCCATTCAACCAATTCTGCCCGGGTTCGCGTTTTGGGTGCTGTTCGCGGCCGCGGCGGGGCTTTTCCCGGCGCCTGCTTCAGCTCAGAAGGCAGGAGGCGAGACCCGTGCTTCAAACCTGATCATTGAGGAAGTCACCGTCACGGCCCGTAAGCGGGAGGAGCGGGCCATAGACGCGCCAGTGGCCGTGTCGGTCCTGACCGGGGACGACCTAGACCTCTACAACACCCGGGATCTAACCCAGCTAACGGAGCGCATCCCCGGCCTTGAGGTCACACACGGGGCTGGCGGCGGTGCCGGCGGTAACATCACCATTCGCGGCATCGGCAAGCCACCCGGAACCTCCGATTACGGCATCGACGCGCCCGTCTCGTTGGTGATTGACGGCATGTCGTTTTCCCGCAACCACATGATCCTGACCGGCTTTTTTGATTCCGAAGCGGTGGAGGTGTTGAAAGGGCCGCAAGCGCTGTACCAGTTGGGGGGTGGTGGCCTCCAAGCAAGGTGAGTCGGGGAAGGCGTTCACCCAAGAGCTGCGCCTTACGTCCAATTTTGATGGTCCCCTGAACTTCACCGTTGGTGGTTTCATTGAGGATGCGGAGCGGCAACTGAATGCCCCGGTGCAGCTCGTGCCGTCAGGCTTTTTTGGCCTGTTCGGCCTGGACGTCACGCCGTTTCAAGGCTCTGGGGCCTATGCCGGAACCTACATCAACTATCACCAAATCTGGAACAACGATATCCAAAGCTTTTCGATGTTTGGCAGCGTCGATTGGGCAGCCACCACGGTTGGTGACGCTGCAATTAACCTATAGGTTGTGAGGCCGGTCCAGGGGCGCTGTTGAGCCGCCCAGCAAGCATTTTCCGCTTAGGCTGGGCAGGGGCTGGGCCGGGGGGCCGGGCCCGCTCCGCCCGCAGCGAGCTGAGGCGGCGGCCTAGCCGCCCATGAGGAGCGGCGAGGTCTTTGTTAAGACGCTGGCAGGTAATCCCCGGGAATTAGTCAGGGGTTGCTTAGAACAGGTTGAGGATGCGGCTGTACTTCAGGGTTATCTCGCGGCGCGGGCTGCCGCTGAAGCCCCGGTCGTCAAGTTCATTGTAGACGAGGTAGAGCCCGGCGTTGGCCGTTTGCAGCCAAGCGAAGCGCAGGTTGGTGGCGATGACGTCATTGTGGTCGTTATATTGAACCAGCGCCTGCAGGGAGATGCTTGGCGTAAAGGAGTAGGTGGCGCGCAGGCCGCCGACGTTGACCTTGAAGTCGCCGCTCGGCAGACTGAAGTCGTTGTAGGTCCAGTTCAGTTCGGAAGTGAATTTCTCGCCGATGCGGTAGCGCAAGCTGGGTTCGATCTGGTTGCGGTCGCCGCCGAAGCGCCCGCCGATTCTCGAACGCAGGATAAGGCTTAGCGGCTTGGCCTCATCGGTTGAGAAGACCAACTGAAGCTCTTGGTGGTTGTAACTGCCGCTGGGCACCACCACGCCCTCAACGATTTCAAAGGGTTCACGGACGCCCTCATGGGAGACGTTCACCCCCGTATGGATCTCTAGGCCAGACTCCCACTCCCAGTGGTTGTCGATGTGCAAAAACATGGATTCGTGATAGCCATCGTCGTAACTCCAGTGATTGCTGAAGAAGATGTGGGGTCGCAGTTCGTGCAGTCCCCAAAGGTTTTCCGGGCGAATGAAGCGGAATAGCAGCCCAGTGGCCCTGCGGTAGGCTCGCCGGGCGAGGAAACCCACCTCCGGGTTGAAGTTGTCCGCCACCTCCGTGTAGGAGAAGCCGTGCGCCCATTTCTCCGAGCGGTAGTCGCCGCGCAAGCTGAAGGCGTGGTCATCGCCGTCAAGGTGCGGCGAATCGGTCTTTGCCAACCAAGTGGACAAAAGAGTGTTCTCGCCGATGCCAAGCCGCCCATCAATGGCGTAGGCGCGATTGTAGTCGTCCGATGCCGCCGCTTCGTGGCCGCCTTCGCCCTTGCGGTTGGTGAACAGAGCGCCGATGGATGAGCGATTGCCGAGTTCCTGGTTGACCCGGACCACTGAGTAGTCGTTGCGCGGCGCCATCCCCGCCAAGGCTTCGGAGCGCATGTGCAAAAGCCCCAAGTTGGTGCGGCCGCCGACCTTGCCGGACAGACGGACGCCGCCCGTGATGGGTATTGGGCTGCCGTTGTCGCTGATGCCGATGCGGCGGCTGAAGAACAGTTCCACCTCCTCGGGATTGCCCACGTTGAACTGATCGGCGTTCTCCAGAAAGAACGAGCGCTTCTCGGCGAAAAAGAGTCTGAACCGATTCAAATTGACTTGAATTTCATCGGCCTCCACCTGAGCGAAATCCGTGTTGTAGGTGGCGTCTAGGGTTAGGCTTGGGGTGATGGAGTACTTGACGTCCGCGCCGAACTCCGAGTCCGTTTTGGTGCCGTTGATGGATGGGCCGCCACGAGCAACCTTGCTGAGGCCGTAGGGAATGACCTTCAGGTTCCGTTGCGGCGGCGTGTGCAGCCCATCGACCGTGCCGGCCTCGGAGATCCGATGCAGACTATGCTGGCGCGGCAGGGGCGACCAATAAACCTCCTCATTGTTGCGCCGGATGTTGCGCTGAAAGTTGACCCCCCAGGACTGCACCTGGCCTCGGCCGTAGCGCAGGGAGGTGAAGGGAATGCGAAATTCCGCGCTCCAGCCGTAGTCGCCGGTCTTCGCCGCCACGGACCAACTCGTGTCCCAATTCAGGTTCTGCCCACCGCCGAAGACGGAGTTTCCGGTCCGCCCTTCGCGGATGACTTGGCCATCATATTCGATGCCGGCGGGGTTAGTGCCGAACACAAATCCGTTCTGGCGGTCATGGAAGGTGTCCAGGACGACTTGAAAGCTGTCCGTGTCCTGCAGGCTGCTGTCGCGCCGGCTGTCGGCTATGATGATCCTGTCCGGCTCATCGTCATAGCAAACCACCCCTATATGGAGCGCTGTGTCCGTGAAGCCAATGTAGGCTTTGGTTTTTTGCGTGGCCGGCTCCCCTTCGTTCGGCTTGGTTTGGATGAAGCCGGTGGCGGCGGTCAATCCGCGCCAAGCGGGGTCAGCCAAAACTTCCCCGTCTATGGTCGGCTCTGTTGCAAGCTCCGATGCAAGCAGGCTCGGGGGAGCGGCGTTGGCCGAGGCGTCTGCGAGCAGCCAAGCCGCCAGCATTGCTCGTCCCGTTCGCATCCGGTTGGAGGCGGCCATTTCAGGCGCCCGCCTTGCGTTCTAACGGCTGAGCGAGAAGGTGACCAGGACAGCGTTGGCGGCAGCCTGCTGCAACTGCTGCGGGGACGGTGCCGAACCGCGCTTCACGGCGATGCCGTGGTAGGCTGCATCGGTTGGGAAGTACGCCAGCATTCGGCGCAGCAACACTTCCGTTTGCGCGGTGTCGTCCGGTAGCGCTTGGGCCATGGCGTTGACTCGCTGGCCGGCGAGTTGCAGCGCCACGGCGGTGGGTCGGCGGAAATTTGGCCACCAGAGGACTTCCCGACCCGTCAGGCAAACTACGACGCCGTCGCCGCCGCGCAGGTAGCGCACTGGCGTGCATAGGTGCCGTCCGGTTTTGGTGCCGGTGAAGTAGATCAACATGATGCTGCCGCTCATGACGCCGTGCAGCGGCGAGTTCAGGAGCACCTGCATGACCCGGTTGATAAGCGGGAACAATGGCTCTGGTACGCGCATGATGGGGAACGATGCTGTTTCCTTATATCGTTGTCGGCCGGCGGGGCCGATCCGAGGTGGCGCTGCGCTCAGCCGTCGTTCAAGGGCTTGGTCAGTTTGTAGAGCACGCGGTCCGTTTTGCCCCGAATGGCGGGGTCGAAGACCATCGTGGTGTGGTCATCATCAGCGTTGCTCAGCAGTTCGGATGAGGTCAGTTCAAACCCCGCGTTTTGAATGATGGGCAGCGCGGTCTCCACATTGAGCCGGTGCAGTTTGGTGTTGTCTTGGTCCGGCTCGCCATAGTGGTCGATCAGACCGAGGACGCCGCCTGGCTTCAGCAAGGTCTTGACGGCGGCAAGGAATGCGGACGCCACCTCGTCACCTCCGGGCCGGTTGTGGAGGTCGTGAAAGTTCAGCGCCGTAATGGCGGCGTCAAGCGAACCGGGCATGAGGCCGGTGTCCTCTAGGTCCCGGTCCAAGCGCACCACGTTACCTAGGCGATTGCCCGCCAGACGGGCGCTGATCTCTTTGTCGTAGGCTCCGTCTCGGAATTGCAGGATTATCGGCGGATTCTGTGCATAGACCGTTCCCTCGGCCTCCACGGCAATGGACAGGACTTCCGTGTACCAGCCGCCAGAGGCGATCAGGTCCATCACGGTCATGCCGTTGCCGATGCTGAGCCAAGCAAGCACTTCGGCCGGCTTGCGGCCCGCATCTCGGGCGCGATCATCCTCGGAGCGGGTTGCTGCAGCCAGATCGGCGGCCAAGTCCGCGTTGGCGGGCAGCGCCAAGGCAACCAAGGCGGAAAAAACCACTGCTCGGGCAATGCTTGAGGACACGGATGGGACGCAACGCGCAGTCAGTGGCTTCATATGCAATCCTTCAAATGCTCGATGGTGTCCGGTTGGAATTGTACAATTGTACACCTGAAAAGCCTGCCGACGAGCGCCCACAGCCCGCAGGCAAGGCGTGAGGGAATTCACACAATGCGCGAGCCGGTCCTTCCCCAATAACGGTCCTTAATCAACCGCTTGTACAGCTTGCCAGTGGGCAGGCGCGGCAGTTGTTCGGTGAAGTCGATGCTCTTGGGGCATTTGTAGTGGGCGATGCGCTCCTTGGCGTAAGCCAGCAACTCATCGGCCAACTCATCATCGGCGGCGACCTCTGGGCTGGGTTGCACCACCGCCCTCACTTCCTCGCCCATCTCTTCGTTCGGTACGCCCACCACGGCCACGTCAGCCACCTTTGGGTGCATGATGAGCGCATCCTCAATTTCCTGGGGATAGATGTTGATGCCGCCGCTGATAATCATGAAGGTGGCGCGGTCGGTCAGGTAAAGAAAGCCATCGTCATCAACGTAACCTATGTCCCCAAGGGCGGTCCAGTTGGGGTGGTGGGGGTGTTGGGCCTCCTTGGTCTTGGACGGGTCCTTCAAGTACTGGAACGACATTTCCGGCAGTTCGAAGTAAACGATGCCGGATACGCCGTTAGGCAGTTCCTCGCCCTGCTCGTCGCAAATGTGGATGATGCCTAGGATTGATCTCCCCACGGTGCCCGGATGGGCTAGCCATTCCTCCGGCGCGGCGTGGGTGAAGCCGTTGAGCTCGGTGGCGCCGTAGTACTCGTAGATGATGGGCCCCCACCAATCCAGCATGTGCTGCTTGACGCCCAGCGGACAGGGTGCAGCGGCGTGGATGGCGACCCGGTGCGAGGAAAGGTCATAGCCTTGGCGTTGCTCCTGGGGTAGCTTTAGCATCCGGCTGAACATGGTTGGCACCCACTGGCTGTGCGTCACCCTATGGTCTTGAATGGCCTTCAATGCCGCTGCTTCGTCAAAGCGCGGCATCATCACCACGGTGCCGCCCAGGGTTTGGGTGGCGGTGCAGAATGAGACCGGGGCGGAGTGGTACAGGGGGGCAGGGGAGAGGTACACAGTATTCTCATCAAAGCCCCACAACATCTGCTGCAAGCCCCCCACCGGCCCAGCGTCCTCATGCACCTTGTGGTCGGGCAACGGTCGATAGATGCCCTTGGGCCGTCCCGTCGTGCCGGAGCTGTAGAGCATGAAGCTGCCCATGGGTTCGTCGGCGAGATTGTCCGCTGGGTAAGTCTCCACCGCCGCCTCATAAGGTTCAAAGCCGTCCACTGCGCCGTCCGTCATCAGCCAGATGCGGCAGTTTGGCGCTTCAGGCGGCAGTTCAGCCGCCACGTCGCCCAAGTAGTTGGAAGCCACCAGCACTTGGGATTCGCTGTTGTGGATGATATAGCCGGCTTCCTCCGCCGTGAGGTAGCGATTCACCGTGGTCAGATACAGGCCCGAACGCAGCGCCGCCCAAACCACCTCAAAGTAACGTAGGTTGTTCTCCATGAAAATGGCGATATGGTCGCCGCGCCGCAGCCCTCGCACCCGTAGCAGTTGAGCCAGTCGATTGGAGCGCTCGTTCAGTTCGCCGTAGCTGAGGGTTTCTCCGGTGGCCGCATGAATGACGGCCGGTTTGTTCGGGCACTCAAGCCCCCACTTGCCGGGATACATGCTCAGCTCGCCTGGCGTTCAGGGTCGGCGTTCAGGTTTGCGCACTCGGCGGCGAAGCGGACCGCCTGCTCATCGCCGCCGATGGTCAAGCCGGTGAGGCCGGAATCCTCCCAAGTGCGAAAACGGCGGCGAATGCGCTCCTTCGGCCCCACCAAGGTGCCTTGGTCGACGAATTCATCCGGCACGGCGGCAATAGCTTCGTCTTTGCGCTTGGCCAAGTACAGTTCCTGGATTCTGTTCGCCGCTTCACCGAAGCCGCGGCGAACCATCATTTCCTTGTGGAAATTCTTGTTTTTGTGGCCCATGCCGCCCACGTACAGGGCGATGCCCGGCTTCAAGCGGCTAAGCGCCTGCTGCACCGCTGTTGCTTTATCCTCCGTCAAAATCATCTGCGTGCCCGCTTGTGCTTCGAAGCCGGCGCGGGACTTGCCGCCCCGTTCCAATCCCTGGTCGATCCAGTCTTGGTACAGGTGGGCGGACTCCGGCACAAAGCCCAGGGGCAGCCAGCCATCGGCAATTTCCGCGGTCAGGCGCACCGTGCTCTCCATGCCCGTGCCAAGCCAGATGGGAATGTCCGGGTTGGTGTGCATGATGGACTTCAACGGCTTGCCCACGTTCAGGGCGCCGGTGCCGGTGTAGGGCAGGCTGATCTCCTTGCCGTCGTGGGTGACGGGCGCCTCCCGCGCCCAGATCTTCTTCATGATGGACACGTAGTCCTTCAGCCGATAGTAAGGCCGCCCCCAAGGCTGGCCGTACCAACCCTCAACAATTTGCGGGCCGGAGACGCCGATGCCGCAGATGGCTCGATTGCCGCCCGCCAGTTGATCCAGGGTGGCCATAGCCATGGCGGCGTTGGCGGGGGAGCGTGCGGCGAGTTGAATGACGGCTGTGCCGAGGCGAATGCGGTTGGTGTGCGCGGCAATGTAGGCTAAGGGGGTGATGGCGTCCGAGCCGTAAGCCTCCGCGGTCCACACTGAGTCGTAGCCCAGTCGTTCGGCGAGTTGCACCGTCTTGATCGGCAGCGAAAGCTGAGCACCCGAATAGCCGAGCGTTAATCCAAGTTTCATGGCGTCCTCTGATTTTCTTGATGGCGGTGAAAGGTTAACAAATGATTCATGTCAAGTGCCCGTCCTTGGTTGTTGACAAGCTGTTCGGTGCTTGATTTGGCGGGAGGTCGGCGTCAGCCCCGTCTTGCGCCGCCTCAATTCCGCTTTGAACCCGCTGCCCGGCTAGCCTGCGCATGGCTTCATCCGTGGTGAAGAAGACCTGACCGGTCAGCTCCCGCAACAACTTGCTGTCCTTTATTTGCGCCATCACCCGCCCTTTGACCTCAGCGAGATGCAGCTTGATGCCGAGTTGGTTTAGATTATCGTTGAAGCGCGTCAGCATTTCGACGCCGGTGACGTCGACGATGTTGACGGCGCTGCACACCAGAACGGCCTGATCCGTCCCCGGTCTGCTGCGAATCACCCGGTGCAGCTTGCTTTCGATGTATTGAGCGTTGGCGAAGTAGATGTTCTCGTCAATGCGCACGGCGGCGATGTGGTCGTGGGTCTCGACGTCATGCCGGCGCACGGCGCGAAAGCTCTCGGAGTCGCCGATGCGCCCCACTAGGGCGACGTGTGGGCGACTGGAGCGGCGCACAAAGAACGTGATTGAAAGCAGGACGCCCATGATCAGCCCGGTTTCCACGCCAAAAGTGAGCACCGTGACCAGGGTGACACCCTCAGTGATGCCATCCTCCCGGTAGAATTTCCAGTGGCGCAGGATGGACCTCAGGTCGATGAGCTTGACCACGGAGATGATGACGACGGCCGCCAAGGTCGCCTGCGGCAAGGCGGCGAAAAGCGGCGTGAAGAACAGCAAGACGGCGACGATGACCACGGCGCAGACCAAGGAGCTGACCGGCGTGCGGGCGCCGCAGTGATAGTTCACGCTGCTGCGGGAAAAACTGCCGGCTACCGGGGTGGCGCCAGTGAAGCCCGCCGCCAAGTTGGCCGCTCCCAAGGCGACGAGCTCTTGGGCGCCATCCAGTCGGCTGTGCTCCCGCTCCGCCATGCTGGTGCCGATGGTGTAGCTCTCGACGAAGGCGATGGCGGCGATCACGGCTGACGATGGCATAAGCGCCAGCCACATCAAGGGATCTAACGGCGGCAGCGTGAAATTTGGCAATCCGCTCGGCACGAAGCCGGTGGTGGTGATGCCAAAGGTGGAATCAAGCTCAAATAAAACCACCAGTAGGCTGGCCAGCAAGAGCACCACGAGCGGGCCGGCCCGAGCGATGGCGGCGCGGCCGGGCAGGCGCGGCCAAGCTTTGCCGATGAGCGCTGCGCCATAGCGGGTGGCCAAATAGATCAGCACCAGGCTGCCGACGCCGAGCATCAGGGCGGCGAGGTTCAGGTTGGATAGGTCCCGCATCAGTGACCAGAGCTTGGCTGCCGGAATGCTGCCCTCTTGTTCAGGAATGCCGGTGAAGGCATTCAGTTGGCTGACGATGATGAGGATGGCGGCGGCGTTGATGAAGCCGGTGATGACCGGGTGGCTGAACAAATGCACCATCCCGCCCATTTGGGTGATCCTGAGCAGCAGCAGGAACAACCCGGCCTCCAGGCAGATGACGACAACCACGCCCAGATGGTTGTTGTTGTAGTCCGGAGCATGTTGCCCAATGGCCGCTGCGACCATGAGCGCCGCCACCGCCACCGGCCCCACAACGAGATGGCGGGATGAGCCGAGTATCGTATAGACCACCATGGGCAGCAGACAGGCGTAAAGCCCGGCTTGAGGGGGCAGGCCGGCCAAAAAGGCGTAGGCGACGGCCTGCGGCACGGAGATGACGGCGACCACCAGTCCGGCGATGAGGTCGTCGTGAAAGTCACCGCGTCGGTAGTTTTGAAGAACGCCCAGCAAGGGTACATGGGAGCGCCATCCGTTGTGGCCGAAGTTGCCGCGAGCTGCTGAGCCGTCCTGCATGAGCCTGATTATACTGATCCGCCCCGGCTTTTCCCTGACGGTGCCATCACCGCCTTAGCGCCCAAGACCGGCTCCCGGCATTCCAGCCCCATCATTTAGATGGCGCCTTCACAGATGATGGCGCAGAAGACCAAAGACGGCATTTCCAAATTGGAGCAAGCAGCCAAATTGGAGCAAGCGTGACATGTCTACTTGAGACCGGTGCGAATTGAGTTGAATCTGCTTATTCCGGCCGGTGCCAAGATTTTGGCGAGGAGTTTGTGTTTTGGGCGGGTTTGCGGCCTGTCGCGGCCCTGAAACCTGCGCTCTCGGATGAATTCGGGCGGACCCCGCTCTTGGGCGGCCATCAACTCGATCCGATTGACCGCTTGCAGTAGGTTCAAGGTCGTCGCCTTGAAGCTCAGTGGGGATTTCGCAACAGTCGTTACTTTGCTTTGACACCTTGCTCGGTTGCCCTTGAGCATCCGTCCAGGAACCTTTAGCCTCAGCAGCAATTGAACTCGAAGCCCCGGATGAAGCGATGAATGTGCGTGCTGCGGTGGCCTTTGCAGCCGGCCGGCCGTTGGCGATTGAAACCGTGCAGTTGGAAGGGCCGAAGGCGGGCGAGGTGCTGGTCGAAATCAAGGCCACCGGCCTTTGCCACACGGATGCCTACACGCTGTCCGGGGCGGACCCGGAGGGGCTCTTCCCCGCCATCATGGGGCACGAAGGGGCCGGGGTGGTGGTGGCAGTGGGTGCCGGGGTGAGTTCGGTGGCGCCCGGCGATCACGTCATTCCGCTCTACACGCCGGAATGCCGTCAATGCAAGTTCTGCCTGTCCGGCAAAACCAACCTCTGCGGCGCCATACGCGCAACCCAAGGCCAAGGTGTTATGCCGGACGGCACCAGCCGCTTCTCCTGTGGTGGTGAGAAGCTGTTCCACTACATGGGCACCTCCACTTTCGCCAACTACACGGTGTTACCGGAGATCGCCGTGGCTAGGATTCGCCCGGACGCGCCCTTCGACAAGGTGTGCTACATCGGCTGCGGCGTCACCACTGGGTTGGGTGCTGTGATGAACACGGCTCAGGTGGAGCCGGGGGCCAATGTGGCTGTTTTCGGTCTCGGCGGCATTGGCCTGAATGTGGTTCAGGGAGCTCGCCTGGTAGGTGCGGAGCGGATCATTGGCGTGGATCTGAATCCGGGCAAGCGGGCGCTGGCGGAGAAGTTCGGCATGACCGACTTCATCAACCCGGCGGAAGTGGAAGACATTGTGGGCGCAATCATCGATCTCACCGATGGCGGCGTTGACTATTCCTTCGAGTGCATCGGCAATGTGCAGGTGATGCGACAAGCCTTGGAGTGCTGCCATAAGGGATGGGGCGAGAGCATCATCATCGGCGTGGCGGGGGCCGGCCAGGAAATCGCCACTAGGCCCTTTCAACTCGTTACTGGCCGGGTTTGGCGAGGCACGGCTTTCGGCGGCGCCAAGGGGCGCACCGATGTGCCCGGCATTGTCGATTGGTACATGGACGGCAAGATCAACATTGACGATCTCATCACCCATCAAATGCCCTTGGCGGACATCAACCGGGGCTTCGACCTGATGCACCGGGGCGAGAGCATTCGCGGGGTTGTGGTGTACTGAGGTGGCGTACTGAGGAGGCGGCGACTGGAGATGGACAAATGGCTGGATCAGGTGCGCGAGGAGATCATTGAGCCCGACCGCCCCATTTGCGACCCGCATCATCACCTTTGGCATCGGCACAACAGCCGCTATCTGCTTGACGAGTTGCTTGCGGACACCGGCAGCGGCCACAACATCCGCAGCACGATCTTCGTCGAATGCGCCAGCATGTATCGCGCTGGGGGTCCGGAGCCTTTGCGCCCGGTTGGCGAGACCGAGTTCGTCAATGGGGTGGCGGCGATGTCGGCCAGCGGCGGCTTTGGCCCCACCCGCGCTTGCGTCGGCATCGTCGGCTACGCGGATCTCACACTAGGTGCTGCGGTGGGTGAAGTTCTTGACGCCCACAGCGCCGCTAGCCCGCGTTTTCGGGGCATCCGCCATGCCGCCGGTTGGGACGCCAGCGAGCAGATCCGCAACTCCCACACAAACCCGACACGGCAACTGTTGGCGCAGCCGGATTTTCGGGAAGGGTTCAGGGAACTCGGCCAGCGTGGGCTGTCCTTTGATGCTTGGCTGTACCATCACCAGATACCGGAGTTGACGGATCTCGCCCGCGCCTTTCCCGACACAACCATCATCTTCAATCATTTCGGCGGCCCTCTTGGCATTGGCCCCTACGCCGGTCGGCAAGACGAGATCTTTCAGCAATGGCGGCGGGACGTGGCGGCGCTGGCGCGTTGCCGGAATGTTTACGCCAAGCTCGGCGGCATTCTGATGCCGATTAACGGCTTCGTCTTCCATAAGCAGGCGCGGCCGGCCTCGTCAGACCAAATCGTTGCGGCTACGGGCCGCTACCATCGCTACGCCATTGACAGCTTCGGCCCAGAGCGCTGCATGTTCGAAAGCAACTATCCGGTGGACAAGGCAAGCTGCTCCTACGCCGTGCTATGGAATGCGTTTAAGAAAATGACCGCGGATGCGTCGGAGACGGAGAAGTCCTGGCTATTCCACGATGTGGCGGCTAGGGTTTATCGTTTTGCACCCTGAGTCAGGCCCGGCGGCGCGCACCGTGCCGCAGCGGCGGATTAGCAGGGGCGGCAGCCAGTTTTCGTGGGCGTCCACGTTGGGCCCGACCAAGCCATCGGCCTGAATCGGTTCAGAATCGAAGCTGCCCCCGCGGCTTGGTTTTGGCTTTCAGGCTGGCGTCGGCGGCAGGGGGTTGGCGTCGATTCGAGCTGCGCCGCTACTTGGCGGGCGGGCTGATCCCGTTGCCTTAATGCAATATGATAGCATCGCCCCTTGAGCGTAGAGTGTTGAGTGGCGCAGCCGCCTTGGAATCCGCTGGCCGCATGAACGGACGGAATGAGGTTGCAACGCTAGAGGCAGGATTGCACGGCTCTGCTTGCTCCTGTAGGAGCGCCTCGCTTTAATACGCATTCCCGTCATCGTCCCCAATTGGCCAGGTAGCTCAGTCGGTAGAGCAGTGGACTGAAAATCCTCGTGTCGGCAGTTCGATTCTGCCCCTGGCCACCACAGTCGGGTTCGCCCTTGGCCACTAGGCCCGGAGGATGCAGGGGAGGTTGCTTCCCTAACCGTCAAGCAACGCCTTTAGATCCGTTTTGGGGTCAGCCAGTTTTGCCGGGGCCACCTGCCGGCCGATGAGGCGGCGGCACAGCATGAATTCCTTGGGGCTGTTGACCGCATCCGCCGCCATGACCAAGCCATCCTTCAGGTGGAACACGGCGAATTGATTGCGCTCCTTGTCGCCCCGCACCACTTCGACCTCGCCATCGGTGGAGAAGCCCACCATTTGCAGCTTCAGTTCGTATTGGTCGGACCAGAACCAAGGCACCGACGCATATTCGCGCTTCGTTCCGCACAGGTTCGCCGCCGCCACCCGCGCCTGCTCCATGGCGTTGGGAACCGATTCCAGCCGCAGGCGGCGGTTCAGCAGCGGATTGGGGTGGTTGGTGCAGTCACCGGCTGCGTAAATGTTGGGGTCGGAGGTGCGGCAATGCGCATCGACGACGATGCCGTTGTCGCAGGCGATGCCGGCCGCCGCCGCCAATTCGGTGTTTGGCGTAATGCCGATGCCCACCACCACCAAATCCGCCGCAAAGACCTGCTCGCCGCAGCGCACGGCGCAAACGCGGCCATCACCGCTGAAGCCGGTGACAAGGGTGCTGGTGAGAATTTCCACGCCCCGGCTTTCATGCAGGCTTTGGTAGAACTCGGACAGGCCCGGTGTCGTCACGCGCGCCAGCACACGTTGCTCCATCTCCAACACCCGCACCAGCAGGCCGGCTTCAACGCAAACCGCTGCCACTTCCAGGCCGATGTAGCCGCCGCCCACCACAATGACGGTCTTCCCTGGCGCCATGTCGGCCTTGATGGCGTCGGTGTCGGCAATGGTGCGCAGGTAGTGAACGCCGTCCAGTTCGCTGCCGGGAAGGTCAAGCCGGCGCACGTGGCTGCCGGTGGCCAGTAACAGCGCGTCGTAGGCCAGGGCATCCCCTTCGGAGGTCAGCACACGGCGGGCGGTTGGGTCTATGGCCTCGACGCGGACACCGGATTGAACTGCGATGCCCTTGTCCGCATAGAACTTCTCCGGGCGCAGGTAGACCCGGTCCAAGCCTTGCTCGCCGGCCAAATACTGCTTGGACAGGGGTGGCCGTTGATAGGGGATGTGCGGCTCGTCGCCAATGATCCTGATGCCGCCCGCATATCCTTCCTGGCGCAGGCTGGCGGCGGCTTGGCCGGCGGCGTGGCCGGCCCCTACGATGATGATGCCCGACAACTTGGACCTTTCTGTGGCGGAAAAAGCCTATTTTAACCAACTATGAGTAAACTTCCCCTTTTTGCGATGGCAGTGTGGGATGGAGTTTCAGGCCTTACAGGAAATCGTTGTTCAGGCGATGCGAAACCTCAATCAAAATGACTGGGACTACATGATTGGCGGGGCTGATACGGAATCCGCGCTGAAGCGCAATCGCTACGGGTTGGATTCTTGGGTCTTTCGTCCGCGCATTCTCAATGACGTCTCCCGGGTTGAGGTCGCTGCCGAACTGCTCGGCGAGCCGCTGCGCATCCCCGTGGTCTTGGCGCCCATAGGCTCCATTCAGGTCTTTGAATCAGGCGGCGCGGTCAGCGTGGCCGAGGCGGTGCGGCAATTCGGCGTTGTGGAGTTCTTGAGCTCCGTGGGCTTGCCGGAGTTTGAAGATTTGGCGGCGCAGGTGCCGGGGCGTCGAATCTATCAGTTCTACATGATGGGGGATCGACACTGGATGGACGACATCATCGAGCGCGCCATTGCCGCCGGCTACACCGGGGTTTGCCTCACCGTCGACACCCAGGTTTACTCACGCCGGGAACGGGACATCCTCAAGCGCCATGTCCCTGCCTCCGGGCGTCAAGTTGGTGAACCGGCGTTCGGTCACCAAGCCAAGATGACTTGGGAGACCATCGCCCACATCAAGCGCAGCTTTGACATTCCGCTTATTGTCAAAGGCGTGAATGCGGCCGAGGATGCGGCCCGCTGCGCGGAGTGCGGCGTTGATTGCGTTTATGTCTCCAACCACGGCGGCCGACAGCTTGATCACACGCGAGCCTGCATAGATGCACTGCCGGAAGTGGTGGAGGCGGTGGACGGCCGCACGGCGGTGTTGGTGGACGGTGGCTTCATGCGCGGTGCCGATGTCGTCAAGGCGCTCTGCCTTGGTGCCGATGCGGTGGGCATTGGGCGCTTGGAGGTCCTGGCGCTGGCCGCCGGCGGCGCGCCCGCGGTGGTGCGCATGTTGGAGTTGCTGGAGCAGGAGATTCAAACCACCTTGGCCTTGCTCGGCGTCAGCGCCATTGGCGAACTGCACCCGGGGCTGCTGGAAAGGGCCACGCCAATGGTCGAACCTCATGCGCTGAGCGCGTTTCCCCTGTTGGCGGAGGGATACTAGGCGCTAACGGGGCGATGCCTCCGACCGCCGCCACCGCCAGCCGATGGCCGCTGTCGGTGGTCGCCTCAAAACTCATGGTGCCGAAATGTTTCAGTTTGGTTTTCGTGGATTATGCCTGCCGTCTTTGCAACAAGGTGAATACAAAGCGCTCAACCGCGGCGCCAAGCTTTTCAATATAGTGTTCGTCACGCACCACTCGAACCAGCAGTTGCTCGTGCTCGGCAAAGCCCGGGTGGTAACTGAAAAAATCGCACCACTTGCGCTTGGTGACCCACAACTGTCCTTGCACCTGTGGAATATACGCTGGCGGCAGTTCTCCGGCGCGCAAATACGCCGTATGCGTGGCGGGCATCGGGCACTTGATTTCCAGCAAACCCTGCGCACCCACCATGCCGTCCGGGCTTGCCGCGATTAACTTCCGCGCATCGCCATACACCAAGCCAACCTGCGTCACCGAGGCATCGGTTAGCGACGCATAGCACGCACGTGCCTCGGGCTCCATCTCAATGCCGCGCTGCATCCATTGAGAAGGCTCCACCCTACGCGCCGCTCCGGTTCGCCACTCGGCAAGCAACTCATCCATATACTGCGCCGAAGAAGTTGAAAGCCTGCCGGTGGCGGTGAGTATGCGTTTGAAATTGGATGCGGTTGGAATACCGAGGCGGGCGCGCAGCCACGCGTCCGAGCCTTGGTCAACATTCAGCACAACCATGCGGCAGCTGCCTATGAACCAAGCAGCGCTTTTGCTTCCCTGCCCGGGTCATCGGTGCGCCTGTGCGCTTCGCCGGCAAGGAAGACGTGAACGTTGTGTGGGCGCATTCGCACAACATCATCCAGCGGCCCAAACTCGCTTTCGGTTACCACGATGCGCTCCTGGGGAATGGCGTCAAGCAATGTTCCAGTGGTGCTTGGTGTCCATTCAGGTTGCGCCCAACAGGTTGTTGATCCGCTCCAAGGTGGTGCAACCGGCCGGGTATCGCCCTTGCGCCAGCTCGGCGGCGAGGCTGCGGATATGGGTCAGCGCCAGCGGGCGATAGTCGATCTGTTCCACGGACACGTTGATGTGCGGTGACTCGGTGACCGGGGCCGCATGGGTGTGTCCATGCACGTTCACCCAGCCTTCGGGCACATCGTTCAGTGGCATGTGGGTGAAAAGCAGCGGCGGATTGCCGTGCAGGCAGAGCAGAGAGCTGATGTCGTCGAAGCCTTTGACCCGCACTTGGCCGGAGCCGGTCAGGTCGTGGTTGCCGATCACCAACTCCTTGCGCCGCCCGGCGCCGCTTTCAATGCGGCGCCAAGTCTGGTCGCAGACCGCATCCTGCATGGCGACATCGCCGACCAAGATCAGCAGGTCCTCGGCACCGACGGTGGCCTCCCAGTTGGCGTACAAGCGTTGATTCATGGCCTCAGCGTTGGCGAAGGGCCGGTTGCAGTAGCGGATGATGTTGTTGTGGCCGAGGTGCAGGTCGGACCAGACCCACGTCTTGGCTGGGCAGTCATCAAGGTGCTTGGCCGGCAGGGCGTTCAAGGCCCGCAGCATGGCCTGGAAAACCTTGCGGCCATTCTTGCCTTCGCCGGTTTCGGCAAGTTTCGTGAGATGGCGCCGGTAAGCCTGTTCGGCCGCTAGCAGCGTTGGCGGGCAGTCTTGGTTCAAGCCGAAGTCTCCTAGGACGCCAAGCCGCTGGTGCTGGTGATGCTCGGCGCTTCGGGATGCCGATGCGCCAAGATCAACGCCGTGGCCTGGCTTGGGCCGCAGTTGATCATAATGGGGATTATGTAGCAAAGTGCCGAAATTGCATAAAGGGCAGATTGCCGCAATTTTCTACTTATATCTATACTACAATGATGCCGATAATTTAAAGTCATCCCCAAAGAAGATACCATCAAAATCAGCTTCCAAACCGAGCCTATATGCGATAGATCGCATATTTATGCGGTTTAAAAGTGCTACTGTGATAGGTCGCTTACTATCTTTAAAGACCAACGATAGTATAAACCTTCTAGCAATATCCGATTTCAGGAGCTTTAAAATAAAATCTGCTTCTTCTTGAGTATCAAATCCCAACATGTAACATGTGTCATCAAGTACAATAGGTTTCCCTTTATAGGAACCAATTTTAGCAAAATGCAGATTTTTATAAAGGCCTGATATTACAACTTTCCAAGGTTTAAACGTATATTCACCAACCCCAAAAATAGAAAATTGCGGGGAATTTTTGTAGATGGAGCTTTTTCTTGATTCAAGAAAATTACTATGCTCCGTCAAATACGCCCACGTTGCCGGAGAACGCATAATAATATTTTTTGTATCTCTACCTATTTTTTCTTGCGTAATTAACATCCACTTTTCTGGATCGTTCAGTATTTCTTTTGAAATATTTGAACTTTTATACATAGGATATAAAAAAGTCTTAGGAAGATTCGTTGCCTCACCCAATCCGTTAACAAGCCCCTTGGTTGCCTCCTTAAATTCCATGACCTTAGATGCGTCATGCTTTACACCAGATCGCCATTTGAATTCGCATCCAACATCAATGTCCGAAAGATGTTTATATGCACTTATATCCGCTACAAGACTATTGCCATAAAGACCCATTATTTTATATGGATCAGTGGTTTCAAGGCCATTATAAATAGGACATTTATATTCTTCAGAAGGAAGTAAAGACCCTTTAGCATAAAATAGGCACGCATCAACACTCACATTAAAATGTTTTTTTGCGTCTATTTCTCGGATGCTTATATCGTTAATATTTAATTTGTTTTTTGCTATATGAAGAAATATTTTTCTGGCAACCGAAGTTTTAACCAAAAAGGCCATAGCGGAATTAGAGTTAGAAATATGCTCGGCAATTCTTATCAACATCCACTCTGATATATCAAAATTACTTTTGCCTGTAAGGGCATCCAGTCCCGAATGCCTTTGAAAATTATTCTTTTCTGGAATATTCTTACTTTGCATATTTCCAAGCTCGGAACTGGTTACCCAAGGTGGATTACCAACAAAAATACTTGGTTTTTGATATTTATCATTAATTTTTCCCCAATTTATCTGGAAAAAATCTTGCTCAACAATCGATACAACTTCACTGTCACAAGGGGATAGTTCACTTTTTGCTTGCTTGACATATGATGGATTTATTTCCCACCCTAGCAATTTAGTGGATTTTTTACATACTTTTGCAAAAGCTTTTAAGAAATTACCAATTCCACAAGTTGGTTCAACTACCCTAGCCATATCGCCCATTGTAGAATAAACAATATTTGCTACTTCTTCCGCTAGCCCTATGGGGGTTTGGAAGTCACCAAACTCAACTACTTTCTTTATTTTTTCCACTATTTATTTCACCCGTGCTATACCAACAACTTCACCCGCCTTTTTAATAATTCTGGAATATTGAAGTCGCCATTGAAGTGCGTTAGAAATGGTCAGATAGCCTATTTCTAGTTTTGTTGCCAACAACTCATCGGCAATTATTCCTGCTTCTATTTCATCAATGGGCAGCATTCTGTCAGAAAAAAATGCTAATAAATCATCTTTATTGCCCTGATTCTCTATAATCTTAACGATGCCGGAAGTGGTTTGAAAATCAGCAGTCCTTAACGAATCAACGTAGATTGTATGTTTTATATCAAGCCTACCTGTTTTATCGTTCTGGTCATCAAATTTATCATATACAAAAATTAATAGCGAGTATCCAAGACCAAATATTTTCTGACGAGCTGATTTAAAAGGACAGGATGATTGAGGTTGTTTTATACTTGTTACTTTCATATCAACCAATAATTTTGGAAAGTCCATGCCGTGTGCAGACTTAATTAGAAAATTATAGACTTATAACTGAAAAACAATCGGGATAGTGAATTCAAGCTACCAGCCAAACAAAGCAGAACTTGAGGAAGATATGCGGGTAAATGTCTCATTTGAGGAAGCTGTGGACGCCTTGGCGGAGCCAGTTCAGATTAAGTATGTGGATACTCCGGATTCGACATGAACTCGGGTTTCGGCACTTTGCTACATAATCCCCATAATACTGCTTGGCACGGGTCAGCCTTGGTGAGCGGCCAACCGCGCGCGTCCCGCCTCAATGGCTTGGGCGACCTGAGCCGGCGCTGTCGCGCCAAAATGATTGCGCGCCGCTAAGGCGCCTGCAACGGACAGCACTTGAAACACGTCCGCCTCCACTGCGTCCCCAGCCAACTCCTGAAGGCGCTGCAGAGGAATTTGCTCAAGGCTCAGACCGTGCTTGACGGCATGGGCCACGACTTGGCCGACGGCTTGATGCGCATCCCGAAACGGCGTTCCCTTGCGCACGAGGTAGTCCGCCAAGTCAGTGGCGGTGGGAAAGCCCTGCTCGGCCGCCCGACGCATGGCGGCGGCGTTGGCCTCAATGTGGGGAATTAGGCCCAGCATGGCGGTCAGGCAGCCCGTTAGCGTGTCCACGGCGTCAAACAGCGGCTCCTTGTCTTCCTGATTGTCCTTGTTGTAGGCCAAGGGTTGGCTTTTCATCAGGGTCAGCAGCGCCGTCAGGTCGCCGTACACGCGCCCGGTCTTGCCGCGCACCAGTTCCGGCAGGTCGGGGTTTTTCTTCTGCGGCATGATGCTTGAACCGGTGCAGAAGCGGTCCGGCAGGGAAATAAAGGCGAAGGGTTGACTGCACCAAAGCACCAGCTCCTCGCACCAGCGGCTTAGATGCATCATGGTCATGGCCGCGACGGCGGCGAATTCAATGGCGAAGTCCCGGTCGCTGACCGCATCCAAGGAGTTGGCGGCAATGCCCTCGAACCCCAACGCCTGCGCCGTGAACTTGCGGTCGATGGGGAAGCTGGTGCCGGCCAGTGCGGCCGCGCCCAGAGGCATCATATTCACCCGCCGACGGCAATCCACCAAGCGTTCAAGGTCGCGCAGCAGCATTTCGAACCAAGCCAGCAGATGGTGGCCAAAGGTGACCGGCTGGGCGGCTTGAAGATGGGTGAAGCCGGGCATCAGGGTGTTGGCGTAGCGTTGCGCCGCATCCAACAGCGCATGCAGCAGCGAACACTCCAAGGTCCTGAGTGCGTCGATTTCATGGCGCAGGTAAAGGCGCAAATCCGTGGCCACTTGGTCGTTGCGGGAACGGGCGGTGTGCAGCTTTTTGCCTGTTTCGCCGATGAGTTCGATCAGGCGGTGCTCAATGTTCATGTGAACGTCTTCCAGGTCGGTGCGCCACTGAAAGCTCCCGGCCTCAATTTCCGCCTCCACTTTTTTCAGCCCATCGACGATGCGCTCCACCTCGGCCGCCGTCAGCAGGCCGATTTTTCCGAGCATTCGACAGTGGGCTACGGAGCCGAGAATGTCGTGCCGGTACAGCCGCTGGTCGAAGGACACCGAGGCGGTGAAAGACTCAACAAAGGCGTCGGAGTCCTCCAGCAGGCGGCCCTGAAGCAGTTTCGGTTCCTTAGACATGGGCCAATTATAGCGGCATGAACGGCGCGGCCATGGCGCTAAGGGCGCCGCCAGCGCGGTTGGCGCTCGGCGCAATTCTTGACGGTGCCGGGCAATCTATGGCAAGGCTAAGATGTTTCATCATTGGACTAGGGAACCTCTGGCTCAATGCCAAGGATTGGCCATCGCATGGCGGCTGGAATCATTTATCTTCTATTTTCAATGGCCGGCACGTCATCGCAGCAGACTGGTCTTGTTGCACTACGAAAACCTGCGAATTTTTTGGAGGTTTCTTAGGGGCTCGGGGCATTCTCCAAGCCGAGTTTACAGGAGAACGGGCGATTGACCCGCAAACAATTCAGCCCTTGCCCAATGCGTCAACGGCTGAACTCAGGCTAACGTCACTGAATTTGGCGCTAACCACATGACTCAGACAGCAATTTCTCTTGACGCCGCCAACCGCAATCGGCTGCGCCAACCTGCAACTCGGCCACGCCAGCCTAGGCTTGTCCATCAAACCAAACCGTCAATCGACCAGCTTGGCCGCAGTCAAATAGTGGTTAAGTCCTTGCGCGGCATTGAGCTGGTGCCCGTTGAGGATGTACGTTGCTTCCTTGCTGGTGAAAAATACGTCACCATTCACCACGGTAAGGGGAAGACCATCACTAACGAATCTCTATGCAGTTTGGAAACGGAGTTTGGCGGCCGCTTCCTGCGAGTGCATCGCAACGCCTTGGTTGCCGTTAAATTCATTGATGGGCTGGAACGCACGGCCCTAGGCTGCCACGAGTTAAGGGTCATGGGGGTGCCGGAGCGCGTCCGCGTCAGCCGCCGCCGGGCGGCAACGGTGCGCCGGGCGATTGCAGGCAACGCTTGATGGCCGGCGCCTTGACCAAGGGCCAAGGTGGCCGTGCCAGACCGCGCCGCGGAGGTTGTCCAAGGTGCTTGTTGGCCAGTGCCTTGACCAAGGTCGCTGCCGCCATGCTCAATCGGGCCGCCCAGTTTGCCCCGTTCGTTGTAGGAGGAATAAGCCCTGATCATTTTTGAGCCGCCACGCCTGATCGCGCCGCCCAGTTTGCCTAGGCGGCTTGGTGGCCGGTGCGTTGAAAATGGGGCCGCTGCTTGAATAAAGTGCGCATAGCAACGCGCCGCAGCAAATTGGCTCTGTGGCAGGCATCCTTCGTCAAGTTGCAGCTTGAGTGCGCCCACCCTGGGTTGTCGGTTGAATTGGTGGGCATGACCACAGCCGGCGACCGCTGGTTGGATGCCCCCTTAAGCGAATCCGGCGGCAAGGGCCTGTTCGTCAACGAACTTGAAGCGGCGCTGACACGGCGTGACGCGGACTTGGCCGTGCATTCCATGAAGGATGTGCCCAGCCGCTTGGCGCCGGATTTCGCCATGCCCGTCATCGGCTACCGGGAGGACGTCAGGGACGCTTGGATTAGCCCGCACGGTGGTCTGGACGCAGTGCCCTCGGGAGCAAAAGTGGGTTCGTCTAGCTTGCGGCGCAGAGCGCAGATACTGGCGTTGCGGCCAGACTTGGAGGTGGCGCCCATTCGCGGCAATCTAGACACCAGGTTGGCGAAGCTGGCGGCGGCGGATTTTGACGCCATCGTGCTGGCCATGGCGGGGCTCAAACGCTTGGGCTGGACGCAGCACGTCACCGAGGTGTTGCCGGTCTCCCGCTGCCTGCCAGCGGCTGGCCAAGGCGCGCTCGGTGTCGAATGCCGCGCTGATGACCAGCAAGCTCTGCACTTGCTCACCCCTCTGCGCGATCCAACTGCCGCCGCTTGCGTGGAGGCGGAACGCGGTGTCGCCGCCGCCCTTGGCGCGGACTGCGGCACGCCCTTGGCCGTCTATGCGGAAATGGACGGTGACCTGCTGACCTTGCGGGCGCTGCTTGCATCCATCGATGGGCAAAGGGTACTGAAGGCGAGGGCGGACGGCCCACCCGACGCCGAGCTGGTGACGATGGTGGTGGACGAATTGAAGGCCCAGGGAGCGCTTCAGATTTTGGCTGCCATGGGCCGCAATTGAGGATTTGGGTTACCCGTTCAGAGCCGGGTGCCAGCGTCTTGACCAAGGCCCTGACTGATGCTGGGTATCAGGTGTTCAAGGCCCCTGTCCTGGAAACCCGCGCCCTGGCTTTCGAGTTGCCTCGCGGCCGCTTTGACTTCGCCGTTTTCTTGTCCGCCAGCGGTGCTCGGTTCGCTGCCGCCCGGCTTAGGGGCTGCTTTGATCGGGCATTCGCCGTTGGCCGGAGCACCGCCGCCGCCTTGTCCGGGCACGACGTCTTGGCCGATGCCGCCGCCTTGGAGTCCAGTGAAGGTCTGCTTGCAGCCCTGCCCAAGGCGAAGGGGCGACGAATTCTCTTGGTGACTGGTGTGGGAGGACGCACTCTCCTGGCCCCGGCGCTTCGGCGTCAGGGTGCACAGGTGGAGCGTCTTGAAGTGTATGAACGCCGGTCGAGGACGCCGGCCATTGATTCTGCGTCGATCGACGCCATCCTGGTCTCCAGTGGCGATGGATTCCGGCAGGCTGCGCAGGTATGGTTTGAATCCGGCGGAGCTGGGAGCGTGTTGTTGTTGGCGCCTTCAATGCGGGTTGGGGCGCTAGCGGCGAAGCTAGGCGTCGCCAACGTCATTTATTGCGATGGTGCCGGTCCCGCAGCGGTGCTGGATGCCTTGCGGAGAATGGGATAGGTGGATGGCTGAAGTAACTGACCAAGCTCCTGAAGACGGCCTTGCCGAGCAACCCTTAACCACGCAAGCAAGGGAGGTCAGGCCGCGCCGGCAAGGACGTCTGCTGGCTGCGTTGGCGCTGCTGCTCTCCTTCGCCTCCTTGGCCAGCGCTTGCTATCTCTACTTTGATCTCATCTACCTGGACCCCGACGAGCCCCTGACGCGGGATTTGGCCGTGGTGATGACGGGGCAAGCGGAATTGAAAAGGCGGCTGCTTGAGCAGGATGAGCAGTGGCGGCGGCAGCTTGACGCCGCTTCGGCCCAATTCGCCGAACGCCTACAGGCGGTCGAAGCGTCGCTGGCTGAGCGGCTGAACCAGGCAAACCGAGCGCAGCCCCATCCCGAGCGGGACTGGAAGCTCGCTGAAGTGGAGTACCTGCTGCGGGCGGCGAATCATCAGTTGCTCATGCAGCAGGACGTCGCCACCGCGCTTGACCTGCTGCGCAATGCAGACGCAGTAGTGCGGTTGTTGGATGACATGAGCTTGCACGGTGTGCGCTCGGCTCTTGGCAACGAAATTCTGAGCTTGGAGCAGGTTGGCGGCGTTGATGTTCAGGGCCTCTACCTGCGTCTCAATGCGCTCAAGCGAGGGCTTTCTGCGGCTGCCTTAGCCGCCCCGGAACGCCGCTTACCGGCCGCGGCCGAACAAGCGGAGGATGCCGGTGGCGGCATCCTGTCGGCCTTGGCGCAGGAGTTCCGCAGTCTCGTGCAGTTCCGCCGCATTGATGCCGAGGTGCGGCCGCTGATGGCGCCGAAGGAAGGCGCCTATCTCGAACTGAATCTACGCCTCATGCTTGAACAGGCCCAGTTGGCCCTGCTCAAGCGGGATCAAGAAGTGTTTGAGAGCAGCCTGGATTCGGCCCATGAGTGGGCGTCTGCATATTTGGACGCGGATGACCCGGCCACCCAAGGCGCCATCCGGGCTTTGGCGGAGTTGCGGCAGGTGCGGTTGAACCGTCCACGCCCGGACATCTCCGCTTCCTTGGTTGAGCTGGCTAAGGTGCGGCAGGGCGGCCGATGAAGACTCGCATTCTGCTGCTCATCGCCGTCATCCTGGTTGGCGGCTTGGTTGGCACCCTGATGCAACGGGACCCCGGCTATCTGCTGCTGGCCTACGACGGCGCTGCAATGGAGACCAGCCTGTGGTTCGGTATGGTTCTTCTAGCCATCGTCTACGCCGTTGTGCGCATCACCTTGTTCCTGTTTGGACGCCTCATTCACGGCAAGGGAATTCTCGCTGCCTGGAGCAAAAACCGGCGCGTTCAAATATCCATGCGGGATACGGCGCGGGGTCTGCTGCTGCTGGAGGAAGGCAACTGGCTGCAGGCAAAAAAACTGCTGACCGGTGCCGTCGCCAGCGCCGCCGCGCCGGCCGTCAACTACTTGGCCGCCGCTCGCGCTGCGCATGAGCTGGGCGCTGCAGACGAACGCGATGAGCTACTGCGTCGGGCGCGTGAATCAAGCCCTGAGGTGGCGGTTGCGGCCAGTTTGTCTGAGGTCTCCATGTTGATGGCCGCAGAGGAGTGGAAGCAAGCGTTGGTCATGCTGTTGCAGTTGCGGGAGGGCGCGCCCAAGCATCCGCTGGTGGCCATGCGCCTGCTGCGCTGCTGCGAGGCTATGCAGGATTGGCGGCAGTTGGCCGACTTGGTTGTTGCCGTGCGCAAAGCCAAGGTGATGGATCGACAAGCGCTCGAGGAGCTGGAGGTCAAAGCGTGGCGGGGCCTGCTTGCTGCGAGTGGGCTTGAGGCTTGGCGGCAGCTGCCCAAGGGGCTGAAGAGCGACCCAGAGCTGGTGCAGGCGGCGGTCGAGGGAATGCAAGCGGCGGACGATACGGCTGCTGCTGAGAAGCTATTGCGGGAAGCCCTCAACAGCGCTTGGCGCAGTGAACTGGTGCGCCTCTACGGCTGCCTCAGGTCGCCCGTGCCGGAAAAGCAGTTGGCTCGGGCCGAGGCTTGGTTGCAGGAGCGGCCGAACGATGGCGAACTGCTGTTGGCGGCTGGCCGCTTGGCGCTGATGAATGCACAGTGGAGTAGGGCGCGGGAATTCATGGAGGCCGCTTGGCGCGTTGAACCGACGGCATTGGTCCAAGCGGAGCTGGGCCGCTTGCTGTGCTCACTGGGCGAATCGAGCCGGGGCAACGAGTTGCTGGTCAAGTCGGCCACTGGCTTGCCGGAACTGCCGCTGCCGCAACGCACAGGCTGAGGTCAGACGCCTTTCTTTATGGAGCCGCCTTAGGGCGCCTCGAAAATCCGCCCTGTTCGACCGGCACTTTGGGTGGACGAACCCGCCAGTCAGCGGCTCAACGCCAACTTCAAATCAGTCGCGCCGACGTGCGGCGTTGAAAACAGGCAAAAATCGAGACGCCTCGTGTATCTCGGCGAGGGCTTCAAGCTCTAGCTGCCGGCCGGGGTTCATGGCTCTGCAAGCGAAGGTGGGGTGGCGATGAAGCAAGGGCTCTGGCTGCTGCGGATTGGGCAGCAACAGGCGTTGGCGCCCCAATTGCAGCTTAAACGGGGTGGGCCTGATTGGGCCTTGGTTCCGTGCGGCGCTTGCCTGCCGGCGCACCCGTCGTTGCACCAAGGGGATGGGCGCAGGCACGAGCTTAGCGCACCGGCCTATTTGCCGCGCATGGAGTTGAAGAATTCCCCGTTGGTCTTGGTGTTTTTGAGCTTGTTAATCAGCCACTCAAGGGCCACCAAGTCATCCATGTCGTGCAGGAGCTTGCGCAGAATCCACACGTTTTGAAGTTCTATTTCGCCTACGATCAACTCCTCCCGCCTCGTGCCGGAGCGGCGGATGTTAATGGCCGGATACACCCGCTTCTCCGCGATCTTGCGCTCCAAGTGCAGTTCTTGGTTGCCGGTGCCCTTGAATTCCTCGTAGATCACCTCGTCCATCTTCGAGCCGGTGTCCACCAAGCAGGTGGCCAGTATGGTCAGGCTGCCGCCTTCCTCAATATTGCGGGCGGCGCCGAAGAACCGTTTTGGCCGCTCCAGCGCATGAGCGTCAACGCCGCCGGTCAGCACCTTGCCGGATGAGGGCACGATGGTGTTGTAGGCGCGGGCAAGCCGGGTCATGGAATCGAGCAAAATCACCACGTTCTTCCTGTGCTCGACCAGCCGCTTGGCTTTCTCGATCACCATCTCCGCCACCTGCACATGTCGGGACGGCGGCTCGTCGAACGTGCTTGCCACCACTTCGCCGCGCACGGTGCGCTGCATTTCAGTGACTTCTTCCGGCCGTTCGTCGATCAGCAGGACGATGAGCACCACATCCGGGTCATTCGTCGTAATGGATTGGGCGACGTTCTGCAGCACCAGCGTTTTGCCGGCCTTGGGCGGGGAGACGATCAGGCCGCGCTGGCCCTTGCCCACGGGCGCGATCAGATCCACCGTGCGGGCGGTCAAATCCTCGGTGCTGCCGTTGCCTCGCTCCAGTGTGAAGCGTTCAGTGGGGAATAGGGGGGTGAGGTTCTCAAACAGGATCTTGTGCTTCTTCGAGCTTGGCTCGCTGAAGTTGATCTCGTCCACCTTAAGCATGGCGAAGTAGCGCTCACCGTCCTTGGGTGGGCGAATCTTGCCGGCTAGGCCATCGCCGGTGCGCAGGTTGAAGCGGCGTATCTGGCTCGGTGAAACGTAGATGTCGTCCGGGCCGGCAAGATAGGAACTGTCCGGCGAGCGCAGAAAGCCGAAGCCGTCCTGCAGAATCTCCAAGGTGCCGGTGCCGAACACATCCTCGCCAGCTTTGGCCTGCTTGCGCACGATGGCGGCGATGACTTCCTGTTTGCGGGAGCGGGCCAGGTTGTCGAGACCGAGGTCACGCCCCATGTCTACGAGCTCGCTTACCGGTTTGGCTTTAAGGTCCTTCAGATGCATCGCCATAGGATTTGCGCTTCCTCAGATTGAAAGGGATTGGGGTTTGTGAGGTTAAAGTTGTTGGCTTAAACGGCACCGTTGGATCGCCACCTCGTAGGGCTTCGCCTTAGGCTTTCAGGCTGCAAGGCCCAGATGAGGGAAAGTAATTTTGCAGATGGCCGAGTTAAGGCGTCGTTCCCCACCTAACCCAAGCCTAAGTCTAGTGCTTTGATTGGCGGCGTCAAGCGGGATGCGAGGGGGTTAGTGCATCCCGCTTGACGAAGAGGTTCAGATGTTGCTGTCGAGGAAGGCTTCAAGCGCCGATTTGCTGAGCACGCCGACCTTGGTGGCCTCAACCTCTCCCTGCTTGAACAGCATGAGCGTGGGGATGCCCCGAATGCCGTACTTTGGTGGGGTTTCCTGGTTGGAGTCGATGTCGAGCTTGCAGATCTTCACTCGATCGCTGTATTCGCCGGCGATTTCGTCGAGTATCGGTGCGATCATCTTGCAGGGGCCGCACCATTCGGCCCAATAATCCACGAGCACAGGCTTGTCGGACTGAAGCACATCGGCCTCAAAGTCAGCGTCGGTAGTGTGAACGATGTCATCGCCCATGAGTTGGTTCTCCACTGATTTGGTTAGTTGGGGGAAAGCGGTATTTTAGCACGAAAGCGCTCAATGCAAGGTGCGGCGATGGCGTTGTTGCGCCCTCGAACAGACTCGAACATAAATGAAGCCGCGCATCAAATTTTTTGCTAGGATGTGCTCCCCCTTGGAACATTCGATGGGTGCGCTTGGAATGTATTCGGCTCCGCCAACCTTGGCTTCGACGAGGCTGACCGCCACTGAATCGGCCCCTCGATCAATCGCTTTTGGCCCGGCCGGTTTTTTTTGGGCCGTCGCCGCCGGTTGAGCTTGCAGGTGGCGATGCTGGTAATGTCCGCCCGGGCTTTCGTTGGCCTGCTGCTCGCTCTTTGTGCGTCTGCTCACCTAAGCTTGGCTTGGGCCGAGCCGGCGCGGCCGTCGGCTACGGTTGCCGACGCCTTGGTCAGCTACGCCAACGCCAGCGACGAAAGGCTGACGGAATTGGCGGCGCAATGGGATGGCCTGACCCCGAACGAGCGGCGCGCCCTGCTCTCTGAGATGAAAATGCGCATGGCCCGCAAGCGAGGGGCTGCCAGAGGCGTGCTGCACATTCGCCTGACGCGACGCTATGGGGCCGTGCCGCAAAAACCAAAGGCCAAGCCGGAAGTCTGGGTCCGGGCCGTTGCGCAGAAAAATCAAGCGTCCCAGAATACGCCGGGGTTTGGGGTCGGTTTTGAGTGGCGCGTCAAGCGTCATGAGCTAGACGAGGTGGACGGAAAGCCGGAGGACTCGGCTGTTAAGGCGGCGAGTTCGGACTGACCGCCGCACGCCCATGGCATCATTTTCATCGCGCCGAGCAGTAGTCTGATGGCTACCGAGGCGGAAACTGAGGTCGCCCGGCTGCTCGTGGTGGACGACGACCCGGAGCTTTGCGAACTGACCCAAGCCTATTTCTCCAAGCAGGGCTTTGGCGTGGACTGCGTCGGCGACGGCGACGCCATGGACAGCTACCTAGCCAATGCGACGCCGGATCTGATCATTCTTGACCTAATGCTGCCGGGCGAGCACGGCTTGTCCATCGCCCGGCGCCTGCAAGCCGCCCAGGGCCCGCCAATCATCATGCTCTCCGCCCAAGGCGAGGACATTGACCGCGTCGTTGGCCTTGAAGTGGGCGCCGACGACTACCTGAGCAAGCCGTTCAACCCTAGGGAACTGCTTGCTCGGGTGCGGGCGGTTCTGCGTCGTGTCGGCCAAGTGGCGCTCCCTGTTCGGTTTGGGGAATTTGAACTGGATCTGCCGGCCCGGCGGTTAACGGCGGCGGGCAAGCAGGTGCCCCTGACTTCGGGCGAGTTCGATCTGCTGCGCATCCTGTCGGTCCATCCGAACATTGTGCTGGACCGAGACCGCATTCTGGACTTGCTGACTGGAGCGGAAAGATCACCCTTCGACCGCAGCATCGACGTGCGCGTCACTAGGTTGCGGAGTAAGATCGAGCCGAACCCGACCGAGCCCATCTACATCAGGACGGTCTGGGGCCGGGGTTACATGTTTTGCCCGGAGGGCCACTGACCGGCTTGCGTCAAAGCCAAAGCTCCTGACTGATGTTCGGCCCAGCCTCTTTGCTCGTCCGCACCAACCTGACCTTGGCGGTCAGTTCGTTGGTCATTGTCGCCATCGCCTTGGTGGCGCTGCAAACGTTCGTGGTTGGCCCGATAGTGGAGCAGTCCGCCGATGATGAGGCGGCGCTGCTGGTGTTGACGGCGCAGACCTGGGTGGAGCTTCCGCCCGAGGCGCGGCCCTATTTCGAGCTGGAACTGGCTGAGCAGCATGACCTTGCGGTGCGCGCCCAAGCGCAGCCCTATTCGCCGGTGCGCTACGACGAATCGCCCTTTCTTTCGTTGCTGGAGGAGAAACTCAATGACCGCTTGGGGCGCACAGTAGTGATGATGCAAAGCAGCGACCTCGTGTGGGTGACGCTGCCGATGGCGGGCTACGATCTGCAAATCGGGTTTTCCAGCATGCGCCGCAACACGCAGCCGCTTTATGTGGGCATTGCCATTGCCGGATTGGGCGCCGGCGTGGTTTTGGTCACTTCCGCCCTTATCGTCTTCAGGGTGGCCCGCCCCTTGGTGCAGGCGGCGGAGCGGGCGGACAAGTTCCGCGGCGCGGTGGACTTCGATCCGCTGCCGGAGAAGGGGCCGAAGGAGTTGGTGATCCTAGCGCAGAACTTCAACACCATGGCGCGGGAGATTTCCGCTTTGCTCGCCAACCGCACCACTTTGTTGATTGGCATATCCCATGACCTGAAAACGCCGTTGACAAGAATGCGCTTGGCCGTGGAGTTGCTGCCGGATACCGTGACCCCGGAGTTGGCGGTGCGTTTCAAGCGCAACCTCGAGGCCATGGACAATCTGATAACCGATGCGCTGAAATTTGCTCGAGGCGCCTCCGAGTCGGCGCAGCCGATGGATCTGCCAGCTTTTGTTGAAGAGTGTGCCGGCAGCCATGATCCGCCCATTCCGTTCGCATGCGCCAATCCACCGGAGGGTCAGGTCAACATTGCGCCGGGCGCCTTGGCGCGGGTGCTGAGCAATCTGATCACCAATGCGGAGCAACATGGCCAGGATGCGCGGGTTCGGCTCAATGGCAGGGAGATTCAAGTGATTGATTCCGGGCCGGGCATCCCCGAGCCTTTCCGGGAGATGGTGTTTCAGCCCTTCTTTCGCCTCGACCGCTCGCGCAGCTTTGAAACCGGAGGCAGCGGGCTTGGCTTGGCCATCGCCCATCAGCTTTGCGACGCCCATGGCTGGCGTATAGAGATTCGAAGCCGAGCCGGCGGCGGTGCGGACATTCGCGTCGCCGTCTAGCGCAGTCTTGGGCCGCCATCTAGTGAAGCCACGCCTAGCTTGGATGCACAAGGCCAACCAGCGGGGCGGCCAACCGACGTGACACAGTGCGTTACAAACTGACACAAAAAAGCCGCTCGCTGAAATCCTCAGACGGCCGCCATCGGCAATACTGCAATTGCGCGACGGGTCAACAATTGACCGTAGCGCTTCAGGAGCCGATCTCTACCCTCAGACCCCTTGTGGTCGACTCCGGCCGGCGGCTTCCTCTCCAAGCCGCCGGCCACCTATTCCCTTAAGGAACCTCTGAAAAATTCGTAGGCTTTCGCAACGTAACGAGATCGGCTTTTTCGATGATGTGTAACTCATTGAAAATGGAGAATATATTGTTCAATCTGGTCTGCGATGGCCAGTCTCGGGAAGTTGATTGCAGGTTCCTAATCCATTCCGTTAATCCATGGATATTCTTCCATACAGTGGCGCATAGCGGCGCGGTTTGTCGTCAAGGGCTGCGCCTGACTTGCTGACTGGACTGGGCTTGCCATACAATCCGGTTATTAGTCGTGCTGCAAGCTGTGAATTTCCAGGCTTGTGGCGAGCAGTCATAAAACCGCTCGCAGGGAACACCGACCATTCAACTACCCCTCGGGCAGGGAGGCATCGAAAAAATGCGCGCAAATTGCGGTCAAAAAACTTGGTGGCTTCAGCCGGCGGCGTTGATGCTGGCGCTGGCGGGCGGCGGTGCGGGTTGGGCCGCGGAGGAAACGGCGGGGCCGAACGCCGGCAACTTCTACCTGTCACCTGGGATTAACCTTTACCAACCGGCTGAAGGCGACGATTTCCCGGACGGTGGCGGCGCCATCGGCCTCGGTTACATGGTGCAGGATGACTTGGGCTTTGAACTGCTGTACACCCGAGTGGACGGAGAGTTCAATTTGCCTGGGGGCGAGGGGGACGACCACGCAGACGTGCTTTGGCTGAACGCGCTCCACAAGATGGGAGGTGGCAACGATTGGCAGCCTTTTGTCCTTTGGGGCTTTGGCTTCAGCGAGATTGACAACAACAAGGACACCGAGATCAACGTCGGCGTTGGCTTCTTTGGCCAGTTGACCCCGCGTTGGTCCGTGCGCGGTGATTTGCGCGCCGTTCATTCGGTTGACGAAGGTGGCGTGGAGCCGTTCGCCTTCATGGGCCTTTCAGTTGCCCTTGGCGACCTGCCGGCACCCCCGCGTTCGCCCCAGCCTGTGTCCCAGCCCCCGCCCCAGCCCCCGCTCCAGCCTGTGTCGCCGCCCCCGCCCCGGCGGACTGTCCCTGAGCCGCTTTGCCGAGGCGTGCCCGCCGGTGCGCCGGTGGATGCGGATGGATGTCCACTTGATTCCGATGGGGACGGCGTGCCGGACTATCTTGATCGGTGCGCTGGCACCGCAGCGGGCACCAATGTGGATAAGGCCGGCTGTCATATCGAGATGGCGGAAGCCGTCAGCATGGAGGTCGTCATCGAGTTCGATTTCGATTCATCCGCCGTTCGGCCCACCAACCATGCAGACATCAGCCAAATTGCGGAGTTCATGCGCACCTACGCCGATGCCGAGTGCGTGCTTGAAGGGTACGCCGACCCCCGCGGCACCGACCAATACAATCTGCGCCTGTCCAAGCGCCGCGCCGACGCCGTGCTGAAACGCTTGGTAGAGGTTGAGGGCATCGATGCCAGTCGGCTGCGGACGGTTGGGTTTGGCGAAAGTCAACCGCTCATCACTGAAGGCGAAGACGAGGAATTGGCTTACCAACGCAGTCGTCGGGTTGTTGGCAAGGTTGATGGCACCCGCATGACCATTTTGATGAAGTAGCAGTCTGGGGCTGCGCTTGACGCTAAACCGATTGGCCAGCCGCTGAACGTCAGCTACGAATTGCGCGGCCCCATGGCCTTGGTCACCATTTGCCGGGAGGACAAGCACAACGCCATCTCCCTTGATGCGCTGGAGGAACTGCACGATGCGGTGGGACGGGCCGCCGCCGACGATGCGGTCAAGGTCATCACCCTAACCGGGGCCGGAGACAAGGCTTTCGCCTCCGGCTCCGATTTGAACGAAGTGCGCCATCGAAACCTGTCCAAGGCCCTTGAACCCATCATTCAGGGCTTGGCTGACCGGCTTGAACGCACGCCTAAGCCGACCATTGCCGCCATCAACGGCATTTGCATGGGCGGGGGCTTGGAGGTGGCTTTGGGCTGCGACCTGCGCATCGCCAGCCCCAACGCCCGGTTTGCTACCCCGGAAGGCAAACTGGGCATTATTCCGGGCGGCGGCGCCACCGCTCGGCTGCCGCGCATCATCGGCAAGGGCTGGGGCATGGAGATGCTGCTGATGGGGGAGCCAATCGACGCCCAGCGCGCCCTCGCCATCGGTTTGGTGACCCGCATCGTCGCGCAGGATGAGCTTTTGGCCGAGGCAGGGCGCATGGCGGATCATCTGGCTCGCTTTGCCCCCATGGTGCCGCGCACCATGAAGGCCATGGTCCACTTTGGCATGGAAGCGAGCTTGGCCGGGGCGTTGATGCTGGAGAAGTACGCTCAGGGTGCCTTGGTGCAGACCCAGGATAAGGCGGAAGGCATCGACGCTTTCCTAAACAAGCGTCCACCGAAGTTCAAGGGGAGTTGATTGCGGCCATGTACTGATGGATACTGGCCAACGCTTAAGGTATTAGATCCACATTGTTCCTACCACATTGTTCCTAGAAGGAGGCAAGTAGATGGCGGTTGACAGGTTCCCGGTGGAGGCCAGCCACATTATGATGTTTGCCCGCTCAATTGCGGATGGCAATCAGATTTACCATGACGAGGAATACGCGGCTGCAACCGAGCCGGGTCGAATGATCGCCCCGCCTACATTCGCCCAAGCCAGTGCGCAGTTCGACCCGGACTACTTCCTGCGGCCCAAGATCGGCCAGCCTTGGTTCGGTTCCGGCAAGGAGGCCACCGGCGTCAAGCGCACCGGCTCCGGCGGTGGCGGAGGTGGTGGCGGCATCGGTGGCGGCGGCTTGCACGCGGAGCAGCACTTTGAATACCACCGCCATATTGGGCCGGGGGATGTGTTGAAGGCCACCGTCAAGCCCGGCAAGACTTGGGAGAAGCAAGGCAAGCGCTCAGGCAAGCTGGTGTTCGCTGAGACCATTACCGAATACCGGGATCAAAACGGCGAACTGGTCATCACCGCCCGGGGCGTCGGCGTGCGCACCGAGCGCCCGGTGGATCAGTAGGAGGATTGGCGATGGCCTTGAAAGCAAGCAACCTGAAAGTTGGCGATACCTACCAAGAGTGCTTGGTCGAAGACCTTAAGCGCACTCAAATTGTGCAGTACGCCGGCGCATCCGGAGACTACAACCCCCTGCACACGGATGAGGTCTTCACCACGGAGGTGGCCAAGTACCCATCGGTCTTCGCCCACGGCATGTTGACCATGGGCATGACCGGGCGCATGTTGACCAACTATGTTGGCGATGGGCGGCTGAAGAAGTTCGGCGTGCGCTTCACCAGCCAAGTCTGGCCGGGGGATACGCTCCATGCCAAAGCCACCGTTGCGGGGCTGGTGCAGGAGGATGGCGAGTCCTTGGTCAACTTGGAGGTGGAGACCACCAATCAGGACGGCGTAGTGGTGGTTTCAGGCCACGCTCAGGCGCAAACGGACCCCTAGCCCTGTCTTGAGGCGCTCTGGTCAATTCCAGCGTCTCAGCTTGGGCCCGGCGGGGCCGCGATGCCGCCCTAAGCCTGCGTTCGCCATCTACGAGGCTATGGCGCAATGCTGGCCTAGCACGGCCAGTTTGCCGCCCGCTTGAACCGCCTAAGGGGCCGCACTTTTCGATACCGATACAAGGTGCCGCGATGAAGCGCATTGTGCATCGGTTGGCAAGAGGAGCCCACGGCGTTGTTGGCTTGTCTTAAGCGAGGCGCTTGAAACGGCTCTACCCGCATTCAGCCGTGCTCGTGTAGAATTCGCTGCCGCTAAGTGTACGCAGGATGGCCGGGTGCAGTTGCTCGGTTGCGGCAGCAGGAGCCAACATGACCAATTTGGAAGACGAAGAGGACTTGGTTAACGCCGACAAGCGCTTCAACGCGCTGGAAAATGCGCTGTTCAAGCACCGCACTCTGACTATTTTTGGCGAGATCACCAAGACTCTCGCCCAGCGCACAGCGGAGAAGCTGCTGGGCCTCTCGTTCGAGAGCGACGACCCCATCACGATCTATCTGGGTTCGCCCGGCGGCCATGTGGAGTCTGGCGACACGATCTTTGACCTGATCGGCTACATCAAGCCGACCGTGCGCGTTGTCGGCACCGGTTGGGTGGGCAGCATCGCTACTCACATCTATCTGGCCCCGGAGCTGGAGAATAGATTTTGCCTGCCCAACACGCGCTTCCTGATTCATCAACCGGCCGGCGGCTTTGGCGGCGATGCATCCGATGTGGAGATCCACGCCCGGGAAATCCTCAAGACGCGGGAACGCATCAACGCGATCATCGCCGACCGCACGGGCCAGCTCTTGGAGCGTGTGGCGGAGGATACGGACCGGGATTACTGGATGAGCGCCGAGGAATCCCTAAAGTACGGCCTGGTGGGCAAGATCATCACCAGCATCGGCGACCTGCCCTGAGCTTCTCTGGGGGGCAGCGCTAGCCGCCAAACTGCTTCAGCCGTTGCTGCATGTCCGGGCCGCGCCCGGGGCTGTTGCTGCGCTCAAATTGCAGGCCCTGTTCAAGCCCGTAGTTCAAGCCTTGGTTGAGCAGCATCTTGTCGGCCCGCAGGGTGAACCAAGAGTTGTCCAGAAAGGATCGCGCCATGGCCGTGGCGGCGGTCAACAGTTCGTCGGTGGGGACGCAGCGGTTGGCCAAGCCCAAGGCCACTGCTTCGGTGCCGGTGACCATGCGCCCGCTGAACATCAGTTCCCTGGCGTTGAGCAGGCCCACCCGGCGCGGCAGCCGTTGGCTCATGCCCCAAGTGGGGGACATGCCCCACTTGCCGTGGGTGTCGGCAAAGCGGGCATCTTCGGTCGCCACTAGCAGGTCGCAAGCCAAGGCCAATTCCAAGCCACCGGTGTAGCAATGGCCTTGAACCGCAGCGATGACCGGTTGCGGCAATTGTTCAATCGCCGCCAAGGTTTCCGCTTGATAGCTGGGGTGGGGAGCGACTTCGCCCGCTTGAATGGCCTTGAGGTCGTTGCCGGCGGAGAACGAACGCCCGGCCCCGCGCAGAATGACGCAGCCAACGGCGTCCTTCTCCTCGGCGATGGCATCGAGCTGGTCGCGCAGCTCCACAAAGAGGTTGGGGCTCAAGGCGTTCAGCACCTGCGGCCGGTTAAGCGTCAGGACGCACAAGCCGTCTTCGTCTTCGCGCAGCACTAGTTTTGTCATGGGCTTACTCCTTTTGTTTTCTTGGCTGTGATGCCTCCCTGAATTTTCAGGCTTCGGGCCACATTTTTTGCCACTGGCAGAATGGCCAGCCGTTGGTTGAATGTGCTACAGGTTGAGCACCAGCTTGGCGACTATATTCTTCTGCACCTCGTTGGAGCCGCCGGCGATGGAGCTTGCCCGCAGGTTGAAGTAGCGGTGAAAGGCTGTCACCCCGCTGGCCGGGCCGATGAGTTCAACATTTGCCCCCACCTTCAGGGCCTCCGCTTGAAAAGGCGCTGCGTATATCGCGAGGGCCTCCAAGGCCAGTTCGCTCAGCTCTTGCCTGAGGTCGGAACTGAGGTTTTTCATGATGGATGATTCGGGGCCGGGGTTCTGGCCCTTCGACAACGCGGCCATGATGCGTAGCTCGGTGAGCTTGGCCGCTTGCAGCCGCACGTCGGTTGCGTCCAGCCGTCGCCTGAAGTCCGCGTCTTCAATGCGGACGGCATCCGAACTCGCTGGTGTTTGCGCCGCCATGCGGCGCACCAAGTCCAGGCTGGCCTGCAGCCCAGCCCCGCCGCCGCCTCCCCGCTCAAACTCAAGCAGATACTTGGCCACGGTCCAGCCCTGATGCTCCTGGCCGACGATGTTGGCTTTGGCCACCCGCACGTCGGTGAAGAAGACTTGATTGACCTCGTGGGTGCCGGAGGCGAACACAATTGGCTCCACTTCAATGCCGGGAGAGTCCATGTCCAGCAAAAGGAACGTGATGCCTTGCTGCGGCTTGCCGCTGGCGTTGGTGCGCACGAGGCAGAACATCTTGTTGGCGTTGTGGGCGTGGGTGGTCCAAATCTTGGAGCCGTTCAGCAGATAGTCCTGGCCATCGGTCTTGGCGTTGAGCTGAAGCGAAGCGAGGTCCGATCCGGAGCCGGGTTCGGAGTATCCTTGGCACCAGTAATCCTCGCTGGACAGAATGCGCGGCAGCAAGGTCTTCTTTTGTTGCTCGGTGCCGTAGCCGATCAACATGGGGCCGCACATGCTCAACCCCATCGGTGCCAAGCTCGGTGCACCGGCCTTGCTGGTCTCTAATGACCAGATGTAGCGGCGCATGAGGTCCCAGCCGGTGCCGCCATGCTCCTTGGGCCAACTTGGCGCCACCCAGCCCTGTCGGTGCAGGATGCGGTGCCAGCGGATGTTGTGCTCATAGTCCAGAAACATCCCCGGGCAAAGCCGCTGGGCTGCTTTTAGATCATCCGTCAGCGCCTCGTTGAGGAAGGAGCGGACGTCCTCGCGAAAGGACTCATGCGCATCGCTGAATGAAATGTCCAATGGCTGCCTGCTCTAGTTGCTCGTTGAGGCTTGCGCCGACCCTGACCTGTCGGCGTCAATGGCGCCAAGGCCCTTTGCATTGCGGAACAAGGCCCATGTAACGCTTGATCTGAACCGGCCTAGTGGCCAATCCGGTCAGTGACGCCGAGCTTGATGATGCGGCAAAAGGGATTGTGCGTAAAGGCGTCGTTGTTCACATCCCGGGGCACGAAGGGCGGACCTTCATTGCATCATTCAGCGAGTGCATGGCGGCAAGCGCGCCACTGTAGCCGGACTTGGGATGCTGTCAACGGCGTGTACAGGCTCAGGGCGTTTCGAATTTTCGGAACCAGCGCGCCAATGCGCCGAAAATCGCCGGGGCCGACATTCCGGAATGTGCCGAGCCCATACACGGCGTTCCAAATGGGCGAGCCCGCCTGCTGGCGCAACCTTGGCGAACAGGGGCGCTCGCCGGTTATTATGATGCTGCCCACAATCCAAGGAGGATGTTTTCATGGACCCAAAGCTTCAGGAACTGCTCGACAAGAAGGCTTGCGAGGAGGTCATCCATCGTTACGGGCGCACCCAGGACTGGCTGGACGACGCAGGCCAGGCATCCTGTTTCTGGCCTGATGCGGAAGTTGATTTCGGCTTTTTCAAGGGCAATGGGGCGGACTGGGCCACCACCGTGATGGCGCACGAGCGGGAGGCGCCGCGCCGCTGGCACCTGAGTACCAGCGTCATGGTGCAGGTGGAGGGTGATCGCGCCCGCGCCGAGTGCTACGGCATCGCCGTTGGCGGACGGGAAGTGGACGGGCAGATGGAGGACAGGATGTACGGCGGCCGCTATCTGGACGAATTGGAGAAGCGCAACGGCGAGTGGCGCATCTCCAAGCGCACCTACATCCTCGATTGGAGCCACGAGTTCCCCGATGCCCTTAAGGCCACAACCGGCGAGGATTTCGCATTGCATGTGCTGAACATCCACGATGGCGGCCACCCCATGTACCGGCCGCTTTAGCGCGCCTCAACTAACGAAATATCGCCGCAAGCTAGCCGGCCTGAAGCTGCGAGCTGTCAACCGCGCAAGATAGGCTTGGCGTTCGGCTTGCAGCGCTAGGGTTTGCGGGCAGTTGAGGCTGGCGCCGCGCCGGATTCGGATGCAAAGAATCCGGCGCTGCCGGTTGGGACCTTGTTTTCACGTCGCTCGCCCCTATATAGGCTGCTGCATCAGGATGTTGACTGGGAATCATGACCGCACAACCAGAAACCCGTAAATTCGAGACCGAGGCGCGTCAGTTATTGAATCTGATGATTCACTCCCTTTATTCGAACCGGGAGATCTTTCTGCGCGAATTGATTTCCAATGCCTCGGACGCCATCGACAAACTGCGCTTCAAAGCGATAGAGCAACCCGAGCTGGTTGGTGAAGACAACGACTTCGCTATTCGCGTCACCTTTGACAAGGATGCCAAAACACTCAGCGTCCAAGACAACGGCGTCGGCATGACCCGCGACGAGGTAATCGAAAACTTGGGCACCATCGCCCGCTCCGGCACCTCTGAATTCCTCAAGCAGCTAAGCGGCGATGAACAAAAGGACGCCAACCTCATTGGCCGGTTCGGGGTGGGCTTCTACAGCGCATTCATCGTTGCTGAGGAAGTGGAGGTGTTGGCCCGGGGTGCCGGCGTGGAAGCGGGCGTGCGTTGGACCTCCAAGGGCGAGGACAGCTTCAGCGTGGAAGAGGCTGAAGCGCCCCGCGGCGTTCAGGTCATCCTGCATTTGCGGGACGATGCCTTGGAGTTTGCGGAGGATTTCCGCCTGCGCAGCCTGGTGCGCAAGTACGCCGACCACATCCCTGTGCCGGTGCGCATGCTCAAGCAGGCTGATGCGGACGCGGACAGCGAGGCCAGGTCTGGCGATGAAGAGTGGGAAATCGTCAATGCGGCCACCGCCTTGTGGACCCGCTCCCGCTCAGAGGTGTCGGATGCCGAGTACCGGGAGTTCTACAAGCACGTCTCCCATGACTTTGAAGACCCGCTGACCTGGAGCCATAACAAGGTTGAAGGCCGCTGGGAGTACACCAGCGTCCTGTACCTGCCCAAGCGCGCCCCCTTTGATTTATGGAACCGGGAATCCCCCCGTGGCCTGAAGCTCTACATTCAGCGCGTGTTCATCATGGACGACGCCGAGCAGTTTCTGCCCCTGTACCTGCGCTTCGTCAAAGGCGTGGTGGATTCGAACGACTTGCCGCTCAACATCTCCCGCGAAATCCTGCAGCAGGACGAGCGCGTGGCCAGCATCCGCTCCGCCCTCACCAAGCGCGTGCTGACCACCCTGGAGACGTTGGCGAAAAATGAGCAGGATGACTATCGAACGTTTTGGAATGAGTTTGGCGATGTGCTCAAGGAGGGTGTGGGGCAGGACCCCGTCAACCAGAAATCCTTGGCCAAGCTGCTGCGCTTCGCCTCCACCGCCAGCGATGGAGATGCCCCCAGCGCCAGTCTGCCGGACTATGTGGAGCGCATGGTCGAAGGACAGGAACGAATCTACTACTTGGTGGCGGAGAGCTACGACAACGCCCGCTCCAGCCCCCACTTGGAAGTCTTTCGCGACCGCGGCATTGAGGTGCTGCTGCTCTTTGGCCGCGTTGACGAGTGGTTGATGTCGAATCTGCCGGAGTTCGATGGCAAGTCCCTTCAGGACGTCACCCGAGCCGGCTTGGTGCTGCCTGGCGAAGACAAGGGCGAAGCGGGCGACGATGGCAAGGCCGACGGCAGCGATGAGGACGACCCCTTGGCCGAACGGATCAAGGCAGCGTTGGGAGATCGAGTGGAAAGCGTGCGCCGGTCCAACCGCCTGATCGACTTCCCGGTCTGTTTGGTTCAGGGCGAGTTCGCGCTAGGGCGGCAGATGCAGCGCATCATGCAGGCCACCGGCCAATCGTACAGTACGCCCAAGCCGGGCTTCGAGTACAATGCCGAACACCCGCTGCTTAAGCGCCTGGATGAAGAAGCTGACGAGGACCGTTTTGCCGACTTGGTCGCCGTGCTGTTTGACCAAGCCGCCTTGGCCGAAGGGGATGCATTGCAGGATGCCGGCGCCTATGTCGGTAGGATCAACCGCTTGCTGCTGGAATTGCTCGAACGCTAGCGTTTCTGCCGGGCCTTCCCAAACCCTGGCCGATGCGATTCGCCGTCGCGCTTGGCCTGTCAACAACGGGCGGCTTGTGCGCCGCAAGTGGTTGCTGGCACAGCGCACCGGCATGGGTTGTAGTACGCCGCCGCTGGTGCTTGTCAAGACATGATCTGCAAGCGTTGCCTGTGGCTGTTGGCGTTCATTCCGGGCCTGACCGTCGCCATCGCCGAGGATTTGCCGGGTGCCGTCGAGCCGGACGGCCTTGACCGCTTTCCCCGCGCCTGGATTATCGCCTTTGATTGGGAGCGGGAATTGGCCCCCCGTGAATTCGTCGTCAGCTCGGTGGAGAAGATCCGTCGCGAACTGCTTATTGAGCGCAAGCTGCGTTTAGAGGCAACGGCCTTGCGCGTCACCTATCAGGTGCCGGAAGGCACCCCCCGTCAGGAGGTGGTTGCCCACTACCAACAAGCCTTGGGGCCGCAAGCGCTCTTTACCTGCCACGGACGGGATTGCGGCCGCAGCAACGACTGGGCCAATCAGGTGTTTGGTCAGGCCATTCTGTACGGTCCCGACGCCGATCAGTTCTACATTGCGGCTGACCGTGGCGGTGAATTGATTTCCGTCTATGTCATTGAGCGCGGCAATCAGCGCGTTTACGTTCATGTGGAGGCGCTTCAGCCTCTGACCGCGGTGGAGTCCATCATCAACCCCACCTTAGTTGAGGATTTGGCCGGCAATGGCTTCGCCGTCGTGGAAGGGGTGCGCCCTCGACGGGACGGCAGCATACCCGACCCCGGGCTGGGCACGCTTGCAGCCCTAGCCCCTAGGCTCGGCAGCTTTGAACGCTTGACCCTTTATGTGGTTTGCCACCTCTATGGACCGGAGGCAGCCGCTTTGTTGTTGGAGCGCTCCGGCACCTGTGCGGAAGCGGCCCGGGATGAGCTGAAGCGCCGCCTGTTGGGGGATGTCGCGCCGGTGCTCGTCGCCTTTGGCGCCGGCCCCCTGTTGCCGCGAGCCAGCGGTGCAGTGGCGCGGATTGAATTGGTGCTGCCGCACCGTCAGCAGCGCCGGTGACCACCACTCGGCAATGAGCTGGTTGCGGCCGCACTGCTCCCGGCTGGAATCGCCCGCTAGCATCCAGATTGATTTCGTATGGACCCTTGCCGCCGTCAAGGTTGCCCTGAATCAATCGCTAGCGCATTGTTAACCTGCCTCTCAGATCAAGGAAGCTAGCCATGTCCGGCAACACTTTCGGTCAATTGTTCAGGGTCACCACCTTTGGCGAAAGCCATGGTCCGGCTCTTGGCGCCATCGTTGACGGCTGCCCGCCGGGGGTGCCGCTGTGCGAACAGGATTTGCAGCCAGACCTGAACCGGCGGCGACCCGGGCGGTCGAAGTTCACCAGCCAACGCCGGGAAGGGGATCAGGTCAAAATTCTTTCCGGCCTGTTCGAGGGCCACACCACCGGTACGCCCATTGCTCTGTTGATTGAAAACGAAGATCAGAAAAGCAAGGACTACGACGACATCAAGGACTTGTTCCGACCGTCTCATGCGGACTACACCTATCACCACAAATACGGCATTCGCGACTATCGAGGCGGCGGCCGCAGCTCGGCGCGGGAAACGGTGATGCGGGTGGCGGCCGCGGCCATCGCCAAAAAGTGCCTGCGCGACCTCGTTGAGGTTAGCGTGCGCGGCTATCTATCCGCCATCGGCCACATTCGCCCCCGCTTCAGGTCTTGGACTGCGGTGGAGGACAATCCCTTCTTCTGTCCCGACCCCGAGTGCGTGGACGCCATTGGTGCTTTCATTGACGACTTGCGCCGGCAAGGGGACTCCATCGGAGCTGAGGTCACCGTGGTCGCCAGCGGCGTGCCGGTGGGGTTGGGCGAACCCGTCTTCGCCAAGCTTGATGCGGACTTGGCCGGGGCTTTGATGGGCATCAATGCCGTCAAGGCGGTGGCCATAGGCGATGGCTTCGACGTGGTCAATCAACGGGGCACCGCTCATCGCGACGAGATGTCTGCCCAAGGCTTTCTCAGCAACCATGCCGGCGGCGTTCTCGGCGGCATTTCCTCCGGCCAGGACCTCATCGCCCGCTTGGCGTTGAAGCCCACCTCCAGCCTGACGACGCCGGGCAGAACATTGGATGTGGCGGGCAACGAAACCGAAGTGGTCACCAAGGGCCGTCACGACCCCTGCGTAGGCATCCGGGCGACCCCCATTGCGGAAGCCATGGTGGCGCTGACCTTGATGGACCACCTGCTTCGCCATCGCGGCCAAACGGGCAAACTCGGTTCCTGACCGGCCTTGGGAGTGTTCTTAGCGGGACCGCTGGGCCGACCGCCCCCGGCATGGTAGGGCTTTTTCATGGGTTGTCGCCGCCGGATCGTTGCGCTGACGCCCAAGCTCGCGCTTCGGCCGAACCCACCCACTGCAACGCATTCTCAAGCAGCCGCCGATAGCTTGGGTTTTCGTAGGCGATTGGCCCGTCGCCCACGTCAGACACCACCACCGGGCTGGCTTGAACCGCATGCGCCCAAACGATGAGGTCGCTGCCGGGCGGATGGCTCCAGTTGGCCTGCTCCTCGGGCGGGGCCAACGGCGGCGGAGTGAAGTTTTCCGCAACAAAATCATATTCGCCGCGCAAAAGCGGCCTGACCCGCCGTTCAAACGCCGCCGTCTTGAGATAGATTTCATCGGTGATTTCAAATCCGTCCTCCAGCCCGGACAGCACCGGATGCTGACATTGGGGAACGAGCTTCAAGGTTGGGTTGGGGTAGGGGCCGTGACCGCCGCGGTAGCCGGAGCCCGGTACGGTTTCGCCATCAAGTTGACCGGAATGCAGCATGAACGAAGAGCCGGATATCTGCCGCCACAGAGGCCATAAAGGCCAGGAGACGGTGGCGTGGTTCAGCAGCACCAAGCCCTTGCCGCTTTGCACTAGCGCCTCGATGCTTGCCCGGTAGTCCGCCGGCGGCAGGCCGGTGTTGTTGGCCCCGTCGTGCAGCAGGCCAATGCCGGGAATGCCGGACATGTCGTAGAACAGGATGCTGTCATAGGCGCCGACGTTCTCCGGCCTAAGCACCACCTGCGCCGCTGGCTGCTCCACCAAGGTGGCGGTGACGCCCGCCATGTCGGTGAACATGCCAAGAAAGCTGTCGTGGTCGTAGTCGTGCCCTTTGCTGACGATGAGAACCTGAATGGAATCCATGAGCCGTTTCCTTGTTAAAATGCTGTGCGAATGGTCCTTGAGGAAAAAACATGAACGCGATCGAAGAGCTTATAGAAATTGAAACCATCAAGAAGCTGCGCATTGAGTATAGCCATTACTTTGACGGCCAGAACATCGACCAGCTGGCGGATCTTTTCACCGATGACGCCATTTGCGAGTTCGGCCCTGACTATGGTGGCGATTGGGTGGGCAAGGCGCAGATTCAGGCCAACTTCAAGCAGTACGCAGAAGCCGAAGGCCCGCCCCACGGCGTCATGCATGCGGTCACCAACCCGCTCATCCGCCTGCTGGACGAGACCACCGCCAACGGCCGCTGGTATCTGCTGGACCTGCGCACCACCGAAGGGGTGGAGAACCCGCTCATTCTATTCGGAATCTATGATGACGTTTATCGTAAGGTCGATGGGCGCTGGCTGATCCATCGGACGCGCATAGACTTCTTGTGGCCGAAGCGGCAGTTCTACGGGCCAAGGAATCTTTAGCGCCGCTGCTTCAGTTCGGCTGGCCGCCGGCCACGTCTATGAACTGCCCGGTGGTCCACTCGGCCGCTGGGGAGGCGAAGAATACGGCGGCGGCGGCGCAATCCTCCGGTGTTCCTGTGCGCCCGAGGGGGATTGTGGGCCCGAAATTCTCCTTGGCTTCCTGTTCGGAGATGTTCATGGTTTCAACCAACATCTCCGTCACGATGAGCCCTGGCGCGATGCAGTTGACCGTGATGCCCTTGGGTGCTAGCTCCACCGCCAAGGTGCGGGCCATGCTGATCATGCCCATGTTGGCGGCGGAGTAGACGCCGAAGCCGGGCGAGGGCTTGTGCGCAGCGATGGAGATGATATTGATGATGCGCCCGCCATGCTCCATGCGCTTGGCTGCTTGCTGTGAGCCCCACCACTTGGTCTTCATGTTCAAGCTGAGCTGCTCGTCGAATTTCTCCAGGGAGATGTCCGGTAGGGAGTGCATCTTGCGGTCTAAGTTGCCGCCGGCGTTGTTCACCATGATGTCGAGCCGGCCGAAATCGTCCACCACCTGGTCAAGCACCTTGGGGATGGCGGTAAAATCCATCACGTCAGCGGAAAGGCCAAGCCCGCGCCGCTCCCGCGCTTCTATTTCCTTGGCCACCGAGTCCACGTCATGTTGGCGGCGAGCCACCACCACCACGTCGGCACCGCAATCGGCGAGCGCCAAGGCGATGCCCCGGCCAATGCCGCGCCCGCCGCCGGTAACCACGGCCACCTTGCCATCCAAGCGAAACAGTTCGTGCATTCCCATCGTTGCCTTCCTGCTAAATTGAGCAGGTTAGTCTGCTTGGAGACTGTGGGCAAGGGGCGAGCGAAACGCTTGTCAAGGCAAAGCGGAAGTGTCCCTTTTTGCCCAGATCTGGAACCCTGCCCCAGACGTTGGTTCGCGCCTGCAAGAGCCAGTGTCGATTCTCGCGCCGCAACTGTATGTGTTCACTATGTCAATGACAAAATAGGATATTGTCATTGACTAGCTGACACACTCAGGAGAACACTATGAAACAGAATAGCAAAGACAGCACGATTGAGAGAAATTATATCCGCGGCTGGCGTTATTTTTCTTCAATAATGTGCTGTACAAGAGCGTAAGTTAAATACTCGCCAACCGCCTCCCAATCCGACGCTATTGCCTCAATATCCGACTTGTTTTCCACTAGATCCATCTATCGTTTATACGAAATCGCTGCTTGGCGCGGTGGCTGAAAAGGGTGTTGACGATGAGTTGATTGCTCTTGTGCGGCTTGCGAAGGCTAGGGACGTTCCGGTTCAGGAGCGCTGCGAATGAACACGATGACGAAGCATGACTGCAGGTCCTCCACCGCGACCTACTCGGTTTGCGAGGGGTACCGCCATGAACTCTTTCGAGAGTGGAGACCCAACGGCTGCAACGGCCTGAAGGCGCTCTGGGTAATGCTCAATTCATCATTTGGCTATTTCAACACTGTGTTGATTTTGCGCGGCTATGTGCGCATAGTTTTTCGCATGAATCTACACATCGCGGCCGGCTAGAAGCAGAAGAATGGGCATGCGCCCAATCCGGCTTGGTGGACCGCCGCAGCACTAAGCTGTATCCTGCCCAGGCATGGGCGGTTGCGGAGCATTGTCGGCCGGATTAGGAGTGCGCATTTGCCGCGGGGACCCATGAGTCGCCACACCGTAGTGTCGTTGTTTTCCGGCTGCGGCGGGATGGATCTTGGCTTCGAGGGCGGCTTCGTTTTTGGCGGGCGCCAATATGATCGGCTGCCGTTTGACGTGGTGTGGGCGAATGACATCCGGGAGGCGGCGTGCGCGACCTACAAGCTCAATCTGCGGCATGACATCCACATTGGGGACATCTCCGACCACATAGTCTCCCTGCCCGAATCAGCGGACGTGGTGATCGGCGGCTTCCCCTGCCAGGACGTCTCGATCAACGGCTGCAGGAGCGCTGGGGAAGGTGGGCGCACGGTCTTGTACCGACGAATGATCGAGGCGGTCGAGGCGACCGAACCCACCGTCTTCGTGGCCGAGAACGTCAAGGGCCTGCTCATGCCGCACGGGCGGGCGTTCTTCGCCCGAATGCTCCAAGACTTCGAACTGCCTGGCTATACGGTCCACCACCAACTCCACCTCGCCAGCGATTACGGCGTGCCGCAACGACGCGAGCGCATCTTCATCGTCGGTGTGAAGGGCGATAGGCCCTTCACGCACCCCGCCGCCATTACGGATGCCGTCATGACCACGCAGGAAGCTCTACGGGACTTGGAGGACGCGCCTGAGTGCGCTGACACCGCCCACGTCTGGAGCAAGGCCAAGGAAAGCCCGGATCAAGGACGCCGCAAGCTCGTCGCGGACAAGCCCGCAACCACGATACGCGCCGAGCATCACGGCAACATCCAATGGCACTACAACCGTCCGCGCCGCATCTCGCTACGCGAGGCGGCGCGGCTGCAGTCGTTCCCCGACGCCTTCCGGTTTCCGGCCGGGATGCGCGAGTCGGAGCGGCAGATCGGCAACGCCGTCCCCCCTGTCCTCGCTTGGCACATCGCCAAAGCCGTCCGAGAGCATCTCGACCACGACACAGGAGAGCATCGTTCCAGATCTGGGCAAAAAGGGACACTTCCGCTTTCGGGAAACCGCCTCGGAGAACATTCAAAAAGACGAAAAGACCTATTGACACGAGGATACGAGCAACCCAGTCACAGGCGCACAGTCAACGTGGTGCCCGTCATGTAGCCTTGGGGTCGGGCGAGCAGGCGGGCCAACAACGCCTTAAGGCTGTCCGACGCCTCAATGCCTGGCTGGCCGGAAACAAATACGCCGTTGGCCAGCAGCGGCGGGTCCATCGGCCCACCTTCCAATGCCGCCACCATGCTCATCTGCCGCAGTGACCCGTTGCGGATTTCGGCGGCGAGCGCGGCGTCCTCACCGGCGGCCGAGGCTCCGGCCAGCGTCACCAAGTCCGTCGCTGCCTTGGCGCACAGGCGCTTGGCCAGCTTCAGGTGGAAGTGGTAGCTGCCGATGCTTTCCTCAATGAAGTCGGCCATGTCCTCACCGGGGCGCAGATCACGCCCGACGAAAACGATGGCGTCCGCATTGCCGAGGCTAGGTGCAATCCGGTCAAGCGCCGCGGCGACACGATCCTCTTCCTTCAAATCAGCGGCCTCAGGGCCGGTTTCGCCATCCAGCTCCAGGTTGGCCAATTGCGCGCCCAACGCCGCCAGACAGGCCGCAACCTGATCCTTCAGCGCACTAGGCTCTCCGGCCAAAGCCAGGGTGCGGCCCTCAAGCACGCTAGCTGGCGAGGAACCCGCCATCGGCCAGCACCTCCCGGTCTGTCAGTTGAATGGCCGGGTCGAGCATCATCAGCAGCGTCTCGCCCATTTCCTCCGGTTCGCCCCAACGGCGCAACGGAATCGTCTGCGCGAGCTGATTGACCAGCGGCGACTCGCGGCCAATCACTTTATCGACCTGGGGCGTCATGGTGTAGCCGGGCAGCAGGCTCTTGACCTGAACCCTGTGCTCCTGCCCCGCCAACATGCGCTCATAGGCCCGGTTGAGGCCGGCCATGCCGCCTTTCGTCGAGCAATAGGCGCTGGCACCGCCTTGGCCGACGCGGCTCAATACTGAGGAGATGTTGACCGCCATGCCCGGAAAGCCGCGCTTGCCGTGGGCGTCGGCAATGAGTGGCACACAGTGCTTAAGCCCGTAGTAGGCGCCGATGAGGTTGACCCGCACCAGCGACATCAGGGTCTCCGCCGGCGTCTCCTCGATCGGGCTCAAGTGCGAGATGCCGGCGTTGTTGACCAGAAAGTCGAGCCGCCCAAAGCGTTCGAGCGTCTCGCTGACCACCTGCGTCCAATCCGCCTCCGAGCCGACATCCTGCCGCAGGTAGACCACGCGCAGCCCCAACCCGGTGCAGTCCGCTTCAGCCTGCCTGCCGGCCGCTTCGGTGCGCGCGGTGATGACAACCTGCACCCCGGCCCGGCCCAGTGCTTGCGCGCAACCGTAGCCGATGCCAGTGCTGCCGCCGGTGACAATGGCGACGCAGCCCTGCAAGAGATCCCCCGTCATTGGCCCTCCTTGTCTCGTGGTCGCGGGAATAAGGGAACACAGACGCCGAGGTTGTTCAAGAGCGGTCGTCGGCCAAGTCGCCAACGACGCTCCAGTACGTCGCTAGTGCGTCGATGTGCGCCTGGGGCGAATCCAACCCTTCGCCAAAACCACGCATTCCCATAGCCCGCATGGCCACGTAGTCAGCCCCGGCATCCCTCCATGCCTCGGCTTCGCGGCGCCAGTTTTGGCGGCCGGACTGGTAGTTTAGGAGCGCCTCAAGGCCGAAGCCATCAGCCTCGCGCCCGGCCTGCTGAAGCGCATCTTGCACTTTGGCCAACGCCCGCAAGTTCTGTGTTTGGCTGCTGCCGAAAATGAAGCCATCGCCCAGCCTGACCGCTCGCCGAAAGGCCACCGGCGCAAAGCCGCCAAACCAAATCGGAATGCGCCGTCGCGGCCGCGGCTTCAGCCCGGCGCGGTCAATGCGGTGATGCTTGCCTGCATAGTCCAGTACTGGGTTCGCCCAGAGTTCACGCATCAGTTCGACCTGCTCCTCTTGGCGCTCGCCGCGATTGGTGAAATCCTCATTGAGGCTGTCGTACTCCACGTAGTTCCAACCAGTGCCGATGCCAAGGCGCAGCCGACCTTGGGACAGGAGGTCGATCTCGGCCGCCTGCTTCGCCACCAGCGCCGTTTGCCTTTGCGGCAGAATGAGCACCCCGGTGACCAGCTCCACCCGGCTGGTGCAGGCGGCGAAATAGCCGAACAGCACGAATGGTTCATGGAAACTGTCGTTTTCAGTATAAGGCCCCCGTAATTTGGGTTCCCGCTCTTCATGCACTGCGCCAAGCACATGGTCGTAGGCTAGGATATGGGAGTAGCCTAGGTCTTCCGCCGCCTGCGCCCAATCCCGCAGGACCACCGGATCATCGCCAATCTCCAGATGGGGGAACACGGCGCCTATTTTCATCCGAGCGACACTCCACTATTTGTGTTGCCTGACGGCAAGTTGCGGTTGAACCACAGTCGATCATTCTGCATGGGAATACAGGTTTTGGCGACCGTCAATCGGTTTTCTGGCGCCAGCGGCAAGAACAAGTCATCTTATGCTATCCGCGGCGCCCTATGCGGGGCCATCCTGGGCACGACGATCACGCCGCGTCGAACTCGGTCAGCCTGATTAATGCTACGACACTAAATCGGCTTGACCCAACTGTTGTCCTTTATCTTGTCAGATCAACAGGCTAAATTAACCCTGCCCAACTAATGGACTGACTCATGCGCATTCTGCTTTTCCTCGCTACCAATTTGGCTATTGTGGTCGTCGCCAGCATCACCTTCAGCCTGCTCGGATTTGAGAGCATCCTGGACGACAGTGGCGTGAATCTGAATCTGCCGGCGCTCTTGGTGCTCTGCGCCCTTCTGGGTTTCGGAGGCTCCCTGTTGTCGCTCCTGCTGTCGAAAAAATTGGCCAAATGGTCCACCAAGGCGCGGATCATCAAACAACCCCAGAACCCGTCCGAGCGCTGGCTGTTGGCGACCGTGGAGCAACTGTCGCAGAAAGCCGGGATCGGCATGCCGGAGGTCGCGATCTTTCCCGCCGCGGCGCCCAACGCCTTCGCCACCGGTGCTAGGCGGAACAACGCTTTGGTAGCGGTCAGCGAAGGGCTGCTGAAGCACATGCGGCAAGGCGAAGTGGAGGCCGTCCTAGGCCATGAAATCGGCCATGTGGCGAACGGCGACATGGTGACCCTCGCCCTCATTCAGGGAGTGGTCAACACCTTTGTCATGTTCCTGGCGCGTTTGTTCGGTTTCTTTGTAGACCGGGTGATCCTCAGGAACGAGCGAGGCTTGGGCATTGGCTACTTGGTCGCCACCATCGCCGCACAGATCGTGCTGGGGATATTAGCCAGCACCATCGTCATGTGGTTCTCTCGCCGCCGCGAATTCATAGCGGACGCGGCCGGCGCCAGGTTGGCTGGACGCGACAAAATGATCGCGGCACTGGAGCGCTTGCGGCAAAGCCAAGAGATTCCGAACGGCCTGCCGGAAAGCATGGCCGCCTTCGCTATATCCAGCGGCAAGCGGCAGGGGATAAAGGCGCTGTTCATGTCCCATCCGCCGCTGGAGGCCAGAATCGCAGCCTTGCGCAGCGCACCCTTCTCAGGCTGAGCCACCTACGGCGGCAAGCCACGGAACGATTTCAGGAGAGGCCCGATGCGAGCGGCCTGGTTTGAAGTGGAACGGGCTCACAGCAACGATCAGGCCCGTTCCGTTTAAGGTGGTCCCATGCAAGTGAGGGCCACGGGGCAGCGGCAAAGTTCAATGCGCTCAGCCAGAGGACGTCAGCGCCTCGTGTCAATCCCGCACCTGCACGGGCAGGTCGGTGATGCCGCGAATGAAGTTGGAGTTCAGCCACTTCGGTTCACCCACCACTTCCACTTTGCTGAAGCGCTTGAGAATTTCTTCCCAAATGACACGCAATTGCATCTCCGCCAGCCTATTGCCCAAACAGCGATGGATGCCGAAGCCAAAGGCTAGGTGCTGGCGCGGGTTGGGGCGGTCGATGATGAATTGGTTGGCGGCGGGCAGGCGCTCCTCGTCCCGGTTGCCGGACACATACCACATGCAAACCTTGTCCCATTTGCGGATTTTCTGCCCCCGAAGTTCGGTGTCCGACATGGCGGTGCGGCACATGTGGGCGACCGGAGACTGCCAGCGGATGATCTCCGGCACCATGTTGGCAACGAGCCCCGGATTGGCTTTCAGTTTTTTGAATTCGTCTGGGAACTGATTCAGCGCCAGCACGCCGCCGGAGATGGAATTGCGGGTGGTGTCGTTACCGCCAACGATCAACAGCAGCATGTTGCCCAGAAATTCGTTTGGCGGCATCTCCCGCGTGGACTGGCCATGCGCTAAGACGGAAACGAGATCTTCGCCCGGTTCTGGTTGAGCCGCGCGCTCCTTCCACAGCGCGTCGAAATACTCCCAGCACTTCCAGAGCTCCTTGACTCCCGCCTCGACGTTTTCGAAATATTCTGGGTCGGCGATGCGCTCCACCGTGTCGGACCAGTGAATCAGCAGATGCCTGTCTTGCTGGGGTATGTGGAACAGCGTCGCCAACATCTGGCCGGTCAGTTCCACCGACACCCGCCGCACCCAGTTGAAGGTTTCGCCCCGGGGCAAGTCGTCCAGAATGGCGGCGGCGCGGGCTCGGATTAGACTCTCCATGCGCCCGAGCTTGGACGGCGCGAACATCGGCGACACCACTTTGCGCTGATTTTCGTGGGTGGGTGGGTCCTGCATGATGAACATGGGCAGGTGCAACATCGGATCGGGGTCGCCTTCCACCGGCTGGCCGCCCAGACGAATGCCGCCGTTGTTTATATCGGATGAGAACAGGTCGTGCGTGGTGTCCACATACTTGACGTCATCGTAACGGGTGATGGACCAATAGGGACCGAATTGGCTGTTCTCGCACCTATGCACAGGCGCCTCCGCCCGCAGCCGCTCAAACCAGGGCAAGGCTTTGTTGCTGGCAAAGAGCGCCGGGTGCGCGGGATTCATCTCGTCCAGGGGCACCTGCCAAGGATTCTGATGCACGTCGATGGGCCAAGCTTCAGCCCATTCGCGGTTGCTGAACTGTGGATCAGGCGGGGAAAAGTTGGATGCTTCAGCCATGGCAACGCCCCTATGCTTACTTGTTGGATGCACATTTTTACACAAATGACGGGATTTTGCAGAGGACTGCTCCGGTTGGGAGGGGAAGCGAAGGAAGACGCGATTGATTGACGTTCCGGCCAGCCAATGACAGCAGGACAATTGCTTGCGGGGCACCGGTGGCGGCTGATGGGGCGACAACCAGATGCAGCCAAGATGCGCTCGAGCCCACTGGCCTTGGCAGGAGACAGCCCGCAACCTCGGCCATTCAGCCGCCAATGCGGTTGGCGGCGGTAGCGGCCAGAAACCCATGCACATCCGCAAGTGCTCTGGCAAAATACCTCACCATTATCAAGGTGAATAAAGGAGGCCGCCATGTCTGAACAAGCAACAGTCCACGACATCAATGCCTACCCGGAGCAGCGCACACGAGGGTCGCTGCTTGAAGGCCACCGCTACACCTCAAGAGAGTTCTTCGAGAAGGAGCGGGAACGCATGTGGACCAAGGTTTGGTTGCTGCTCGGCCGTGAATCCCAACTGCCCAACCCAGGTGATTGGCAGATGGAGCCAGTGGCCACGGAGGAGATCTTGATGGTTCGCCAGCAAGATGGCGACGTCAAGGCGTTCTACAACGTTTGCCAACATCGCGGCAATCCGTTGGTTGAAGACGACAAGGGCAGCGTCAAGCGTTTCGTCTGCAAATACCATAGCTGGGCCTACATGCCCAACGGCGAGTTGAATTTTGCGCCGGATAAAGACGACTTCCCGGAAGGCAACCCCTGCGGCAAGGTGCGTCTGGAGGAACTGCGATGCGAGACCTTCGCCGGCTTCATTTGGATCAATTTAGACCCTAAGTGCATGAGCCTAAAGGAGTATTTAGGGCCAATTTGGGACGAGTGGCAACTGCGCGAAATCCACACTTGGCGTCGCACCATGGCCAACAGCATGTGGCTGCCCTGCAACTGGAAAGTGGTGCTGGACAACTTCAACGAGTCCTATCATGTGCCTACGGTACACATGGGCGCCACCACCGAGACCAACCGCAAGGAAATACGCGGCCACATCAACACCTATTTCAAGGAAACCCGCTTCGACCTGTCCGACGAAGGCCACAATCGGATGATCATGGAGGGCGGCTACGGCGTAGGGTCAACCGATAAGGCCGGCAACATCCTTGAACCCCTAGCGAGCCAACTGCGCTACTGGGACATCGACCCGGGCCAGTTCAAAGACAAGCCGGAAGGCACTCGTGAAGCCTTGCAGCAAGCCAAGCGCCGATTGGGAGCGAGCCGCGGCTTCACCCACTACGACAACGTTCCTGATGCGCAGTTGACCGATGCGTTTCACTACACCCTATTCCCCAACTTCGCCGTGTCGTTGTGGTCCGATGGCTTTCACTTCCTAAGAGCGCGGCCGCACCCCAACGATCCAGAACAGTGTCTTTTCGACAACTGGTGGTATGCCAGCCCGGCCTCCTTGGAGGCGGGCAACGAGCGCAACCACGGCGGCGACGAGGAAGTGGAGCGTAGGTTGCTCGAATTCGAGTCCGGCGTTTCCATCGGCCCCGGCATTGAGGACGACGTGCGGGTATTCGTCACCCAGCAGCGCGGCTTTCGCTCCCGGGGCTTCAAAGGCGCGTATCTGGCAAAGCAAGAGTCAAGGGTTCGCCGATACCACGAGCTGATTGACGACTACATTGAGGGGCGGATGCCCAAGTAGCCCAGCCACTTACGCCGTTTCCGGCATAGGCTGCACGTCTGACCAAGGCCACTGCCTAGCTCGGTGCCGGAAGGGTTCGAATTGTTTTTGGCGTCGGCTTGGCTGGCCCGAACGCTGCGGGCTTAAGTCCCCCGCCCGTGTTCCGGCGACATCGGTCCATGGATCACGGTGGCGACCCTTAGCCTGTCAGCCTTCAAATGGCAGACCGCCATACTGCTCGCAAACCGCGCACATGTAGTTCTCGGACGTCGAGAGGTACGCCAGTTCCTGCTCCTGCGCCCGCAGATCGAAGGCGCCCTGTTCCGGGAATCTGTGCAGCAGGCCCGTCAGCCACCAAGAGAACCTCTCCGCTCCCCAAATGCGCCGCAGCGCCATATCGGAATAGGACTCCAAGTAGTCGTCATTGGCCTGCTGATAGTGGGCCACCAACGCACGGGAAAGATAGTACACGTCGCTTACCGCAAGATTGAGGCCCTTCGCCCCAGTCGGGGGCACGATGTGCGCGGCGTCGCCGGCAAGAAACAGTCTGCCATAAGACATCGGTTCCGAAACAAAGCTGCGCAAGGGCGCAATGGATTTCTCGATCGAAGGCCCCGTGACAATGGCATCGGCTATTTCAGCCGGATAGCGCGCCTTCAACTCCTCCCAGAACCGCTCATCCGGCCAATCCTTAATGTCCTCATCAAGCGAACACTGCACATAGTATCGGGACAGCATGGGATTCCGCTGTGAGCAAAGCGCGAGGCCGCGCGAGCTGTTGGCGTAGATGATGTTCGGCAGCGGCGGCGTTTGCGACAGGATGCCGAGCCAGCCAAAGGGATAGACCTTTTCAAACTCCCGGCGCCTAGCGGCTGGGATGGTCGGCCGGCTGACGCCGTGAAAGCCATCGCAGCCGGCGATGAATTCACAATCAATGCGATGCGGCGCGCCCGCCTTCAGATAGGTGACATAGGGGTGGTCTGTATCCACCTCATGCAACAAAACGTCCGCCGCCTCATTAACAATCAGGCCGTCCATGGCATCGCGAGCTTGATAGAGGTCCTCCGTTATGTTGGTCTGGCCATAAGCCATCATTGGCCTGTCAGCATACTTGCGGGTGTTTAGGGTGAGCCGGTACCTAGCACCCCAAACAATGTCCGAGCCGTCGTGGATGCAGCCTTCCTCGTCCATTCGAGCCCCCACTTCGGATTCCCGCAGCACTTCGACAGTGCCCCACTCCAAAACCCCGGCTCTGATGCGCTCCAGCACATGGGCGCGTGATTGCTTCTCAACAATGACGCTCTCAACGCCTTCGAGATGAAGCCGCTGAGACAGCAAAAGCCCGGCCGGACCACCGCCAACGACCACGACCTGCGTTCTCATTCCGCTTCCTCCCTGAAATCGGGGCGCCAACCGGCCCCAAACGTGCGCACCCTAGTCTAGACGGGGCTTGCTATCTGAGGCTAGGGCCTGTGCTTGAAGGCAGTCCATTGCCATACAAAGATGAGCCTGAACCGGGCGGTCCGAGTGGTCGTTGGGCGCGGTGCGGGCCTCAAAGACCGCTTGGGCGGCGGCGAGGCATCCTGCGCTTGGGCGAGGGCGTCGAGCTGCTCGAAGCTGGCACCGGGACGCAGAGGCTGCGCACGGCATTTTCAGGCCGTCCCGCCAAGGCGTTCTCAGCTCGGGTGCGCCATCTGCTCCCGCGCCTGCTGCTTGATTTTGTCCTCGCCCCTAGGGTCCACGCCCATTTGATGCAGGATGCGGGCGTTGGCATGGCCCAAGTGATGCAGGCCAAAGGCTGAGTGGATGGCCGTGTACATGCCCTGGGCGTCCAAGGATTGATTCACCGCCAGCTTCGCCAACTTCAAGGCGAAGGACGGCTGCTTGGCTATTTTTCTGGCCAGATCCAAGGTGAAGGACTCCAAATCCTCCCTGGCCACCACATGATTGACCATGCCCAGCTGCTTGCCCTCGGCGGCGCTGATGGCATCGCCAGTGAACAGCATCTCCTTGGCCTTGTGATGGCCAACCTCCCAAGCGTGTACGAAGTACTCATGGCCGTTGACGCCGAAGGCGATCACCGGATCGGAGAATTGGGCGTCCTCGGAAGCAACGATGAGATCGAACGGCCACACCAGCATCAATCCACCGGCGATGGCCTTGCCCTGCACTTGGGCGATGGTGGGCTTGGGCATGTTGCGCCAACGCCAGCAGAAGCCGATGAACACCTCCTGCTCCATGGCCATGTGCCCTTCCTGACCGGGACGCCGGTAGCCGCCAACGCCCATGATGGGCGGACCGTAGTCGCCGACTTGGCTGCGGTCCTTCAGGTGGTGCCCGGCTGAGAAGTGCGGCCCGTCCGCGCCGATGATGACCACCTTGATGGCGTCATCATGCATGGCTAGATTGAGGGCGCGATCGATTTCGTAGAGCATCCGCTTGTCCTGGGCGTTGCGGACGTCCGCCCGCGCCAACATGATGCGGGCGACCCCGCCCGCCGGCTGCTCGTAGCGAATTTGCTCAAAGTCACTGTCCACGGTCATGCCCGCTCCCGGTTGGTCATAGCGAAGGCGCTAGTTTACCATAGCAGGGCCACATCCCATGCAGCAGGCCATCTGAGCAAACAGGCCAAAGGCATGGATCCTGCACATCCTTGCCTGTTGCAATTAAAATTGCGTAGGATTGCCCGATTGTGAATCCTGAGGTAGAAGATCCGATCATGCCCGGCTCCCCCACCCAGCAATGACCAACTTTCCTAAACCTGCAGGGCAGTCACAGGAAGAACACTCGGCGCTCCACCATTGAAGCTGGCCACGGCACCTTGACAGCTGCCGCCGGGCCATGCAGACAACGGCAGCCGCAACTGGCCTTAGAACCCTCCGCCTTGGTTGAGCACGAGCGCTTCCGCAACGAGCAAAGACCTCAATGCGGACAAGCCATTCGCATACAAGCCGGGCGAGGACCTTGCAAAACAGGTATCATCGGCACCTGCCGCAGGCAGACGCTGGTGGTCCTTAAACGGCGGCTTCCGCTGCCGTTTGCATTTGCATCGGGTTCGCCCTCGCAGGAGTAGACATGAAACCGATTCCCTCCATCGTTCTGGCCTTGGCCGCATTGTGCATCGCCCCCGTCATCGGCGCCGAAGACGTTGATGCATTGCGGGCCAAGCTGAAGGCCACCAATCCAGATTTGGAGGTCGAGTCTGTGTCGGCAACGCCCCTGCCGGGCATCCTGGCCGTGGAGTTGGCCGGGGGCAATTTTCTTTACGGTACGACGGACGGCAGCCACCTGCTGGTGGGGGAGCTCTACGAACTGACGGATGGCGGCACCATCAATCTGACTGAACAGAGTCGGGCGGAGAGGCGCCAAGCGTTGCTGGCAAGCATAGACCCCGATGACATGATCATTTTCTCCCCCAAGGGCGAGCCAAAGGCGTCAGTGGTCGTGTTTACCGATGTGGATTGCAGCTATTGCCGTAAACTGCACTTGGAAATGGCGGAAATCAACAAACTTGGCATTGAGGTTCGCTATCTTGCCTATCCCCGGGCCGGCCTCGACTCCCGTTCCTATGAAAAAATCGTCTCTGCATGGTGCTCCAAAAACCCGAACAAAGCCCTCACGGAACTTAAGCTAGGCAACAGCATTCCAGAGCGAACCTGCTCAAACCCGGTTGCGGAGCAGTACCAGCTTGGCCAGACCTTGGGCATTTCCGGCACACCAGCTTTGCTGACGGCGGACGGGCGAATGCTGCCCGGATACCGGCCGGCAGCGGAGTTGGCCCAAGCCTTAGGCATCTAATTGACCATTACCGCAACCTTAAGGCATGACGCCATTGCCCGGCGGTTGGGCGTCATCGCCTTGGGCATCTAATTGACCATTACGGCAACGTGAAACCCTTGAGAATTGGCATTGCTGGCCTCGGCACCGTGGCTGGCGGCGTGGTGCGGCTGCTAAGGGAAAACGCCAAGGCCCTAGCCCGGCAGGCCGGTCGCCCTCTTTCTCTCATTCGGGTGGCGAGCCGGACCAAGACGCCGGGCGTTGCTCTAGGCGACGCCGCTTTCACGACGGATTTGAACGCTCTGCACCAAGGGGACGTTGATGTCGTGGTGGAACTGATCGGCGGCGAGGACCGGGCGCTTCAGCTGGTGCGGGAAGCCTTGGGCCGCGGCCAGGACGTGGTCACCGCCAACAAGGCCATCATGGCCCGCCATGGAGACGAACTGCTTGGGCTGGCCGCGCAGGGAACCCGCTGCCTGAGGTTTGAAGCCTCGGTGGCTGGCGGCGTTCCGGTGGTGAATGCGCTTGCCCGCGGCTTAGCCGGTGACCAAGTGCACATGATCGCCGGCATTGTCAACGGCACCTGCAACTACATCCTGACCGAAATGGAGCAGCAAGGCGCCTCCTTCTCTTCGGCGCTCGACCAAGCGCAAACGCAAGGCTTCGCCGAAGCCGATCCAACCTACGACATCGAAGGCATTGACACCGCTCACAAGCTGACCATTCTGTCTGCGCTGGCCTTTGACATGGGCTTCCACTTCGATGAGGTCTACACCGAAGGCGTTGCCGGCATCAGCCAAGAGGACTTGGAGTACGCCAAGCAGTTGGGCTATCGCATCAAGCACTTGGGCTTGGCCCGCCGAGCGCCGGATGGCGTTGAGATGCGCGTGCATCCCACCTTGGTGCCCGAGGGCAGCCTGCTCGCTAGCGTGGACGGCGTGATGAATGCCGTGTGGATGGAATGCCATGCAGCCGGCGCCACCCTCTACTACGGCGCTGGCGCCGGCTCGCTGCCCACCGCCTCGGCGGTGGTTGCGGACATCGTCGCCATCGCCCAAGGGGATAGACGGCAATACCGCACCGGCGGACAGCCCCAATCCGTGCTGCCAATGGGCCGGGTCAGCTGCGCCTTCTACCTGAAGATACCGAGCCGGGACGCGCCAGGGGTCTTCGCCGAAATCGCCACCATCCTAGGCCGGCACGGCATCAGTATTGAAAGCGCCATTCAAAAGGGGGAGGCTGTATGCACCATCGACGGCAACCATTCCTGGGTGCCCATCGTCATCCTGACCGCGCCGGTAGCTGAGGCCGCCATGGCATCGGCGCTGACCTTGGTGCAGGGTATGCCCGAAGTGGTTGGCGACATCACCCGCATCCGCGTGGAGCCGCTTGCGCATGCTTGATGGGCACCGTCCCGCAGGGCCCCCAAACCGATGTTGCGAGGCCCTGCAACTGACTGCTGCAAGCTCTAAATGGAACAGTGGCCGCTCTGCACGAAGATGCGCCAAAGGCGGGCCCAGCCAAGAGCGCTTGCCCTAGGGACCCTCTGCAAAATTCGCAGGGTTTCGCAGCGCAACAAGACCATTTTTTTTCGATGACTTGTAACTAAATGATGACCCGAAACCCGGAGCCACCGCCGCCGAAGCAAATCGTGCAGCGCAGCGGGCCAATTCCCAACCTGCCGCAAGTCCCTGAGTTTCTAAGGCGCATCTACGGCGCGCGGGGCGTGCAGACCGCTGCCGACCTCGACCGCAGCCTAAGCGGCTTGGAGCCGCCTTCCAACCTGCGCCACATAGACGTAGCGGCGGAGCGCATCGCAACCGCGGTTCGCAGCCAGCAACGTATCCTGTTGGTCGGCGACTATGACGCTGACGGTGCCACCTCCGTAGCGCTTGGCGTCTCCGCACTGCAAGCCTTTGGTGCACAGCAAGTTGACTTCCTCGTGCCTAATCGTTTCTCCTTCGGCTACGGCCTATCGCCGGAAATCACGGCCCTCGCCTTGGCCAAGTCGCCCGACCTGATCATTACCGTGGACAACGGAATATCCAGCCTGGAAGGAGTGGAGCGGGCGAATGAACAGGGTGTGGACGTCATCGTCACGGATCATCACCTGCCCGGCAAGAAGCTGCCGCCGGCCTACGCCATCGTCAACCCCAATGCGCCGGGCTGCTCGTTTCCAAGCAAGGCCCTCGCCGGGGTCGGCGTCATCTACTACGTGCTCGCCCAAGTCCGGTCTCGACTGCGGGCGGCCCAGTGGTTCAACCAGGAGAGCCTGCCCGAGCCCGTGCTGGCGAATTGGCTTGACTTAGTGGCGCTTGGCACCGTCGCCGACGTGGTGCCCTTGGACCAGAACAACCGTCGCTTGGTGCATCAAGGGCTCGTGCGCATACGCAGAAATCAATGCCGGCCGGGTGTGGCCGCCCTAGCGAAAGTGGGCCGGCGGGAGCTTGCCCGCCTGCAAGCAGCCGACTTGGGTTTCGCCCTGGCCCCAAGGCTCAACGCCGCCGGCCGCCTGGACGACATGACCATTGGCGTTCAGTGCTTGCTCGCCCCCTCGCTGGATGAGGCCATGGCCCATGCCAAGCGGCTGGACGCCCTGAACCAAGAACGCCGCGACATTGAGCAATCCATGCTGGCGGACGCTGAATTACTGGTGTTGGGCCATGCGCAGGACATCGGCGACCGCTTCGGCGTGGTGGTCTTCGACCCCTCCTGGCACCAAGGCGTGGTCGGCTTGATTGCCGGTCGGCTGCGGGAACGTTGGCATCGCCCGGTGATCGCCTTCGCTGAAGCCGGGCTTAGGAACGGTGCGACCGAGTTGAAAGGCTCCGCCCGTTCCCTGCCCGGATTGCACATTCGCGACACCCTCGACCACATCGCCGCACAGGATCCCGCGCTCCTGTCCCGCTTCGGCGGCCACGCCATGGCCGCTGGCATGAGCATCAACCGCAATGGCCTTGAACGGTTCTCCAAAGCCTTCGATGACGAAGTTCGCCAACGGCTTTCGGCGCAGGCCCTGCAATCCGCCTTGGAGACCGATGGCGAACTGCAAGGCCATGACCTAACCCTGGACAACGCCCTGCTGCTGGCCAATGCGGGGCCTTGGGGCCAGGGCTTCCCCGAACCCCTGTTCCACGGCGACTTTGAACTGATCAGCCAGCGGGTGGTCGGCGGGGCTCATCTCAAGCTCACGCTACGCCTTGACGACCGCTTGGTGGGTGCCATCGCCTTTCAGCAGCCGCCCATTGCAGATTGCCAGCGGGTGCGTTTGGCCTATGCCTTGGACGTCAACGACTACAACGGCGTCAGCCTTCAGTTGCGGGTGCAGCAAACCGAGGCCATCGGTTAGCCATCCCCCTGCCTCGGGGCGTCAGGTTATACTTGATTGCTGCTTCCCTTACGCTCAAGCAACGTCGAACCATGGCTGAAATCACCTCAATCCGGGAAAGAGTCAAGAATCTAGGCGACCGCGCAGCGGCGCTTCGGGGGTTTCTTTGACTACGACAATCGTCGGGAGCGACTCGAGGAAGTTGAACGGGAGTTAGCTAGTCCCGCCGTTTGGGAGGATCGGGACAAGGCGCTGGCGCTGTCACGGGAACGCGCCAGCCTCAACGACATTGTGACCGTCCTCGAAGCACTGAACAGCGCCGCCCTTGACGATCTAGCGGAATTGGCCAAGTTGGCGGCGGCGGACGACGACCAAGCGGCGCTGGCTGAGGTTGATGAGGAACTCGATCAATTCAACAAAAGCCTAGGCAAGCTTGAATTCCGGCGCATGTTCCAAGGAGAAATGGACGCCCACAACGCCTTTGTGGACATTCAGTCCGGTTCCGGCGGCACCGAGGCTCAGGATTGGGCCGAGATGCTTCTGCGCATGTACCTGCGTTGGGCCGAAAAGCAGGGCTTCGATAGCCAGATAATGGAGCTGTCGCCGGGCGAAGTGGCCGGCATTAAAAGCGCCACCATCCAGGTCAACGGCGCCCACGCCTTCGGCTGGCTGCGCACGGAAACGGGCGTTCACCGTTTGGTGCGCAAATCGCCGTTCGATTCCGGCAACCGCCGCCACACATCCTTCGCTTCGGTGTTTGTTTCTCCAGAGGTGGAGGACGACATTGAAATTCAAATCAACCCCGCCGACGTGCGGGTGGACACCTACCGCTCCAGCGGCGCCGGCGGGCAGCATGTGAACCGCACAGACTCCGCCGTGCGCCTGACTCACCTGCCCACCAACACCGTCGTCCAGTGCCAGAGCGAACGCTCCCAACACCAGAACAAGGACAACGCATTCAAGCAATTGCGGGCCAAGCTCTACGAACTTGAAATGCTGGAGCGCCAAGCGGAGCAGCAGGCCGTGGAGAACACCAAGGCCGACATCGGCTGGGGCAGCCAAATTCGCTCCTACGTGCTGGACCAATCGCGGGTGAAGGATCTGCGCACCGCCATTGAGCGCAGCGACCCCACGACGGTGCTTGATGGCGACCTGAACCCCTTTATTGAAGCGAGCCTGAAAGCCGGGCTCTAGTGTTCTGTCGGATCAGTTTCTGCCATTTCAGGGTGGCCGGAACCCGCCCTCTCCCTATGTGCCCGGCGGCGTTGTTGCGGCCCTTGGCGAACTGGCCTACATTCCCTGCACGCCGCGCTTGGCCACAGCTTTTGGCCGGGCGCTGAATGAAACGAATAGCAGGAGGCGGAACATCAGCACGGAAAACGAACGCGACCCGCTGAAGGTGCGCCGGGCGCGTTTCGATCAGTGGCGGGCCGCCGGCGGCGCCTTCGCCAACGACTTTCGCCGCCAAGACGAATCCGCCCGCCTGCTCAACGACTACAAGGATTGGGACAAGGCCGCCCTGGCGGCGCAGCCTGTCACCACGTCGGTGGCCGGACGCATGGTGCTGCGCCGGGTGATGGGCAAGGCCAGCTTCGTCACCTTGCAGGACGGCGCCGGTCGCATCCAATGCTACCTCAGCCGGGATGGCCTCGGCGTCGAAGCCTATCAGTCATTCAAGGACTTATGGGACCTTGGCGACATCGTTGGGGTGCGCGGCCGCCTAATGCGCACCAACCGTGGCGAGCTGACCGTTGAAGCCAATGAAGTGGCGTTGCTGAACAAGGCGTTAAGGCCCCTGCCGGAGAAGTTCCACGGCTTGACCGACACCGAAGCTCGGTATCGGCAGCGCTATCTGGACCTCATCATGAACGAGCGCACGCGCCGCATCTTCGAGCAGCGCTCGCGCATCGTTCAGGCTATGCGGCAGTTCTTCATCGAGCGGGACTTTCTTGAAGTGGAGACGCCGATGCTGCACCTCATCCCCGGCGGCGCCAACGCCGAGCCCTTCAAGACCCACCACAACGCGCTCGATCTGCCGCTCTATCTGCGGGTGGCGCCGGAGCTGTTCCTGAAGCGCTTGACTGTGGGCGGCTTTGAGCGAGTGTTCGAGATCAACCGAAATTTCCGCAACGAAGGGCTGTCCACCCGGCACAACCCGGAATTCACGATGCTGGAGTTCTATTGGGCGTACCATGACTACCGCGACCTCATGGACTTGACCGAAGAACTGCTCGAAGGGCTCGAGCGGACGCTTTTTGGCGCAGATGGCTTTGCCTTTCAAGGCCAACGACTCCGGTTCCGCCGCGGTGGTTTTGAGCGCATGACGATGCAGGAATCCATCCTGCGCCACAGCACGCTAAGCGCGCAGCAAGTAGAGGACGAGGACCACCTGCGGGCCAGGCTTCAGCGATCCAACCTGCAAGTGGATGCGGCTTGGGGGCTTGGCAAGCTGCAAATGGAGCTGTTCGGGGCCGAAGTGGAGAGCAAGCTGTTCGCGCCGACCTTCATCACCGGCTATCCGGCCGAGGTTTCGCCGCTGTCTCGTCGCAACGACGCCAACCCCGCCATCGTTGACCGATTCGAGTTATTCGTAGGCGGGCACGAAATCGCCAACGCCTTCAGTGAACTCAATGACCCGGACGACCAAGCCGAGCGCTTTCGCCACCAAGCGCAGCGCAAAACCACCGGCGAAGCGGAAGCCATGCATTTCGACCAAGACTATCTAACGGCCTTGGAGTATGGCCTGCCACCCACCGCCGGCGAAGGCATCGGCGTGGATCGGCTCGTCATGCTGCTGACCGATTCGCCATCGATTCGCGACGTGCTGCTGTTCCCGCTCATGCGTCCAAAGCAACCGCCCCCCGACCGGCCGAGCCAGCCATCGTGACCGACGCCGCCGCCCACAAGACCGGAATTGGCGCGGTCTGCCTTGCGTGAACTCCACCGGCCAACCATCGTGACCGATGCCGCCGTCCAAGACCGCGTACGTCTGGAGCCTTGCTGGAAGGCGGCGCTGGCCAACGAATTCGGCAAGAGCTACATGCAGCGCCTGCGCCAATTCCTGCAAGCGGAGAAACGGGCGCAAAAGAACATCTACCCACGCGGCGATCAGATTTTTCATGCCCTCGACCTGACGCCTCTGCCGGACGTCAAGGTGGTCATCATCGGCCAAGACCCGTATCACGGGCCGAACCAAGCGCACGGCCTGTGCTTCTCCGTGCGCTCGGGCGTGGCGCTGCCGCCATCCTTGGTCAACATCTTCAAGGAAATTAACGACGATCTCGGCCGACCGGAAAACCAACTTCAGGAAGACAAAGGCTGCTTAGCACCTTGGGGCCGGCAGGGAGTGCTGCTGCTCAATGCTGTGCTGACGGTGGAGAGAGGTCGGGCCGGCTCCCACCAAGGCCGAGGCTGGGAGGCCTTCACCGACCAAGTGGTGCAGGTGCTGAACCGGGAACGGGAGGGGCTGGTGTTCCTGCTATGGGGCAGCTACGCGCAAAAAAAGGGCGCCATCGTCGACGCCAATCGGCACTGCGTCCTGCGCGCCCCGCATCCATCGCCATTGTCCGCCCACCGAGGCTTCTTTGGCTGCCGGCACTTCTCCGCCGCCAACGCCTATCTGCAAAGCCGGGGCGTCGCCCCGATTGATTGGTCTCAAGTGGAATAGCGCTTACACTTCAGGTTCCTTGACCATCGGTGGGAGGGCAGCAGATGCCGCCGGCGAAGGCCAGCAGCAACCTGCATACCCAGTCGCTTTGACCACAAGCAGGAGGGACCACATGCCGCAGTTCATACTCATTGGCCTTTGCGAGCCGCCAAGCGCGCAGGACCAAGCCGAGTTCGATGAATGGTTCGTCGATCAACACATCGAGGACACCACCAATTGCCCCAATTTCGTGCGCGGGCGGGTGTTCAAGCTCAGCGGCCCGCACCTCGATGGCGAAACCGTTTCCAACTACCTATCCCTTTACGAAGTTGAAGCACCCAGCTACGAGGAGGCGGAGCGCGTTCTGAACCAATGGCAAGCCGACCCGGACGCTTGGCCGGGGCGCCGGAAGCATTTGCAGACGGGCGCAAAAATGGGAGCGATGCCGCTGCGAGTAAAGGGTTCGGGCTGGTATGAATTGATCAAGTCCTTTTCTGGACCGGGAGCCGCTCAATAGCTGGAACGCAACGAGGAACGGCGCGGCATGAACTAGCCGAGCGCCACCGGAAGCCTCTCCAGGCCGCGAAACAGGAACGCCTGTCGCTGCACCGCCCCGGCTGTATCCACTTGGAAGCCAGGGTAGTTCCTCACCAATTCCTCTAGGAACACCCGCCCCTCCAGCCGAGCCAGTTCCGCACCAATGCAGTAGTGAATGCCGCCACCGAAGGTGAGCGGTTACCGTCCGGGTCGGCAATCGCTTTTATGGACTTGGTCGGAAGGCTGGTGATTGGCGGAGCGGACGGGATTCGAACCCGCGACCCCCGGCGTGACAGGCCGATATTCTAACCAGCTGAACTACCGCTCCGTATTCCGCTAGGCAGCTTGGTGGGTGTTGCAGGGCTCGAACCTGCGACCTACGGCTTGTAAGGCCGTCGCTCTCCCAACTGAGCTAAACACCCCTGCCTTGGGCGGGCGGCTAGTTTAGCCCGTCGCCATCCGCTGTCAAATGAAATGATGCGCCGCACTGGAGGGCGAACGAAGCCGCCAACGAGGCGACGCCGCAGACCGCCCTACGAACCCACTCTCTTGAGACCCGACCGCGGTTGCTTGCTCACCTGAAATTTGGCTCGAATGGGAGGATGATCAGGTCTCAAGAACGCTAGCGATCACCCGTCAGCGGTACGAATGAGACCGGCAGAACCTCCTTCGAATCGTAGCCGCCATCTTCCCGCCGCGTCACCAGGGTCAGGTTTTGAGCAGCGTGCGGGCTACCCACCGGCAGCACCATGCGCGCCCCCGCCTTCAGTTGCTCCACCAAAGCGGGAGGGATTTGCGGGCTGGCCGCTGTAACGATGATGCCGTCAAAGGGTCCTTCATCCGGCCAGCCAAAGAAGCCATCGCCAATTTTGATGGAAACGTTGTCAAATCCCAACACCTGCAACCGCTCCCTAGCACTCTCGGCCAAGTCAGGGATGATTTCAATGCTGTAGACCTGATCGACCAACTCCGCGAGGACCGCCGCTTGGTAACCGGAGCCGGTGCCGATTTCCAACACCCTGTGGTCTTGCTGAGGATTCAGCAGGTCGGTCATCAAGGCAACGATGAAGGGCTGCGAAATGGTCTGCCCATGGCCAATGGGCAAAGGCCGATTGATGTAGGCCGAACGCCTGTCATAGTGGTCGATGAACTTGTGCCGGGGCACTGAGGACATGGCGTCCATCACCGCTGCGTCAAATTTCCCGCGGCCGGTGTAGTGGCGGGTCTCCCGAGCATCAGCGGCAATTTGGCTCAGTAATTGGGCCTGCAACTCTGCCACTTGCACCTCCTCGCTGTTCGTCGCTGCGCTCATTATGCAGGCAAAGAACCCGCATAGCGCAGCTAGAACGGTGATGGGTGCAGCAAATTTTGGGTTTTGGCGCATCGTCGCAGGGCGGATCATGCAAGCTCCTATATAGATGAGGGGATGGAGTTGAGCCAAGCAAAGCCTACGCCCAAAATCTTTCCGAGTGCAGCGGGCTCAGGACATTGCGGAATTTTTTCGATCAGGCAGCGAGGGGGAGCTTGTCCGCGAATCGTTGAACACATACAAGTCCATCGCCAAACTTTTGCCTGATTTGTCCAGCATGTGGTGGCATCATGTATTATATGTCTTGATGACCAGCGGCATTTCTTGTATATAGTGCCCCGGATGCGGGTTGCCTGCCCCCTAGGTGCAGGCAGACTCACAACCGATTTGATTCGTATGTGGTGGGGAACCAATGTGCCATGAACCAATGAAGCAATGTCATGCCTGACCTCGGCATCAGTACGCCTACCCTCTCCCACGCCCGCCGGCTCATCTCGCGGGCGTTCTTCGTCTGCATCCTTCTGCTGGGCCTCGCCGCGCAGGCACACGCGCAGGAGCCCGGCACCACGGTGACGACTATTACCGCCCCTGACGGTTCGGTAGTGGACGCAGTGGACACCAACATCGCCGGCGACTACATCATCACCTACACCACGACCAACCCCGCCGGCCATGTCGCCACGCTGACCCGCACCGTGACCGTGAGCAACCCGACCTCGGCCAGGCAGGACGGCGGTGGGTCCAACACCGCGCCGATTGTGAATGGCCCCGCAGCGTCAGAGGTTACCGAGAACACCGCCGTCACCAGCCTAGTGGCGAACTACGCCGTGCCCGGTGCCGATGACAACACCTTTGCATGGTCAGTCGGTGGCGGCGCGGATGCGAATTTGTTCTCGATTGATGAAAAAGGCGAAGTGAGATTCATAAGCCTGCCGGACTTTGAAATGCCGACCGATGCCGGCGGCAACCGTGTTTATGACATCACCATCACCGCTACGGCCCTGGCCCCACCCAACCTGGCAAGCGAACCACTTGCGGTAACGGTTACCGTTACCAATCAGGCTGAAGCAGGCATGGTAACCATCATCGGCACACCTCAAGTCGGCATGACATTAACCGCCACCGTAACCGACCCGGATTACATCACCTCGACCAACCCGAATGGCACGGTTGATGCCGCCGGTATACTTTATTTCTGGTCCACTGACGTAGGCACAGGCATGGTAAGCGGTGTAGACGAACAAGCAACCTACATACCGGTGACAGGTGATGTCGGCAAGAGGCTAGGGGTCACCGCCGTCTATACCGATCCGCTATTCGGACAAGAAAACCCCTTCCACGAGCTGGCCACCGCCGTGGAGGCCGCACCCGCGTCCATGGATGCGACTCTGTCCGGTTTGACTATCTCGGCAGGCGCCTTGACGCCCGCCTTTGATGCGGCCAACTTGCTTTATGTCGCCAGCGTGGACAATGGGGTGGCAAGCGTTACGGTGAGCCTGACCACGAATGACGATGGCGCAACCACGGATGTGAGCGTGGATACCGGGGGTTCCGGCGGCGCAACAGCCAGTGAAACGATTGACCTGGTGGTTGGTGCAAACATCATCACCATCCTGGTCACCGCCGAGGACGCCGTTACCCCAAAAACCTACACCGTCACCGTGACCCGCGCCGCCAACCAGCCGCCGGTGGCAAATGCCGGGGACGATGATACTGCGGTTGCCGGCACGCCCGTGACCCTGAACGGCACCCTTAGCAGCGACGTCGATGGCACTATTGAGAGTTATGTCTGGAAACACACCTTGACCGGTACTGCCGAGCCCGCCACGCCAATCACCCCGGACGCGACCGCCGAACCGACCTTCACGCCTGCCGAGGCGGGGGCTTATACCTTTGAACTGATCGTTACCGATAATGAGGATGCCGTCAGTGCCGCCGACACGGTAGTCATCACCGTGCAGGCTGCCCTTGCCTTTACCGTAGAACCCGCGCTCGCCAGCGATGGCGCGACAGCAGGTGGCGTAACCTACGCCATAGACGGCAACGAGTTGGAACTGACCTTCACCGTCAATGTGGCATTGGAAAGCGACCCAACCGTGACCATCGCCGGGCGGCCCGCCGAGGTGACACCCGGCGCGGGCAATGCGTATACCGCGACCTACACGGTGGTCGCGGCAGATGTTGACGACGACACGCTGGTGGGTTATGACATTGCCGTGCTGACAGCCGCCGATAATCCGGACAATACCCTTGGCCCGACCGCGGATACCAGTGCGATTCGAATTGATGTGCTCGCACCGACCATCGCCCTGAATGGTGATGCGGCTATCACGCTGACAGTGGGCGATGCCTACACCGATCAGGGCGCCGCCGCCACGGACAATCTGGATGCCAGCGTCACGACGGCCACCGCGCAGGGCGTTGATGCAGTGGACACCGACACCGCCGGGGAATACACCATCACCTACACCGCGCGGGATGCCGCCGGCAATGCCGCCACGCAAGTGACCCGCACCGTCACCGTGCAGGCAGCCCTTGGCTTTGATGTGGAGCCCACGCTCATCAGCAACAACTCCGGTGATTACGCCATAGACGGCGACCGCCTGACCCTGACCTTCACGGTCAATCAGGAATTGGCAAGCGACCCAAGCGTGACCATCGCCGGGCAGGCCGCCGCGGTGACACGCACTGGCAATGCGTATACCGCGATTTACGATGTGGTCGCGGCAGATGTTTCGGCAAGCGACGGCGCCTTGGCGAGTTATGACATTGGCGCAATGGCGGCCGTCGGCAATCCCGACAATGCCCTTGACCCGGACGCGGCTACCGAGAGCGCGATTCAAATTGACGTAACCGCGCCGGGCGTGGAGTTCGGCGCCATTGCCGAAGGTGTGATTGGCACGGCGCAGATGTACAACATCACCTTCTCCGAAGAAGTAACCGGTTTGGAACCGGGTGATTTCACCGCTTCCGCCGATGTCACGGTGAATAGCGTAACCCTCGCCAGCGGCACCACCTACACCATCGACTTCACCCCGAACGCGGTAGCCTTCGACCTGACCCTTGCCGCGGACAGCGTGACCGACCTCGCCGGCAACACCGGTCCCGTCGCAGAAGCGACCGTAACTGGCGCCGCCACTGAACCCGCGTCCACGGATGCGACTCTGTCGGGTTTGGCCATTGCCGATGGCAGTAACGACGTGGCTCTGACGCCCGACTTTGCTGCGAACAACTTGCCTTACACCGCCGGCGTGGCGACTGAGGTGACCAGCGTTACGGTGACGCCGACCGTGACCGACAAGGCGACCGTGGCTGTGAACGACGTCCCGGTTGCCAGCGGCCAACCCAGTGGACCGATTGCCTTGGATCTTGGCAATAACACCATCACCATCATCGTCACCGCCGAGGACGGCAGCACCATGCAAACCTACACCGTCACCCTTGCCCGTGCCGTTCCCCCACCCGTCATTGCCTTGCGTGAGGACACGGGTCGCTCAGGTTCAGACCGCATCACCCGCAATAGAAATATAAATGTGACTAATCTGGTATCCGGTGGCACATGGGAAGTCTCCACCAATAGCGGCAGGGGATACAACCCCAGCTCCGGCACCAGTTTCTCCTTGCTTAACGGCGTATATGCAAACAATCGGGTGCGAGTGCGCCAGACCGTGAATGGCGTTGTTTCCGCTCATGACGAGCTTGCCGCATTTACCTTTGATGCCGAGAACCCAACCATCACAGTCAATGAGGATTCACTCTCCGTCGAACTTGGGGGGACATACACGCCATTTACCTTTACTGCAAATGATAATACTGATGGAGATATCACAGATAATGTAGTTGTTGCTGGATATCCAGCCGATACCAATACGGCTGATACTTACACTGTTACCTTTAATGTGCGTGATACGGCTGGAAACGATGCAGTACAGGTAACTAGGACAGTCACAGTTACACCTGATGCCACGCCGCCGATGGTGACCCTCGGCACCATTGACGACGGCGTGATTGGCACCGAACAGATGCACGACATCACCTTTTCCGAGGCGATAACCGGCTTGGAAGCGGATGATTTCTCCGATTCCACCGATGTCACGGTGACTAACGTAGCCCTCGCCAGCGGCCCCGACTTCACCTACACCATCACCTTCACCCCGAACGCGGCAACCTTCATCCTGGCCCTTGCCGCCGACAGCGTGATGGACACTGCCGCCAGCCCGAACCCAGGCCCCGCGAGCCCGGCGAGCGAGACCGGCACCGCGGCGCCCGCGCCCAACACCGCGCCGACCATCGCCACTGGCGATGAGGCGGTGAGCTATGACGAGAACGGCGCCGGACCGGTGGCGACCTACACCGCGAGCGATGCCGAAAGCGACACCATCACCTGGTCAGTCAGTGGCGCGGATGCGGGTTTCTTTGAGATTGATGCCGACGGCGCATTGACCTTCAAGACACCGCCGGACTTTGAAGCCAAGGCGGATGACGGCGGCGACAATGTTTATGACGTCACCGTCACCGCCACCGATGACGGCGCGCCGAATGAGGCCAGCGAACTTGACGTGGCGGTGACCGTTGGCAATGTGGACGAAGATGGCGCCATCGGCGCCATCGCCGGCACGCCCCAGGTCGGGCAACCGCTAACCGCCGGCGCCGTGACCGACCCGGATTCGCCGGCTGATGGGACGCCTGTTTCCGGCATCGCCCATCAATGGCAAAGCGCGGACGGCGGCGAGTACGCCAACATCGTCGGCGCCACCAACAGCACCTACACGCCGGTGGAAGCCGATGCCGGCATGACCATTCGAGTCGTCGCCACTTACGCCGACGGCCATGGCGGCGGCAAGGAAGCCACCAGCGGCCCGACCGACGCCGTGGCGCCCGCGCCCAACACCGCGCCGACCATCGCCACTGGCGATGAGGCGGTGAGCTATGACGAGAACGGCGCCGGACCGGTGGCGACCTACACCGCGAGCGACGCCGAAAGCGACACCATCACCTGGTCAGTCAGTGGCGCGGATGCGGGTTTCTTTGAGATTGATGCCGACGGCGCATTGACCTTCAAGACACCGCCGGACTTTGAAGCCAAGGCGGATGACGGCGGCGACAATGTTTATGACGTCACCGTCACCGCCACCGATGACGGCGCGCCGAATGAGGCCAGCGAACTTGACGTGGCGGTGACCGTTGGCAATGTGGACGAAGATGGCGCCATCGGCGCCATCGCCGGCACGCCCCAGGTCGGGCAACCGCTAACCGCCGGCGCCGTGACCGACCCGGATTCGCCGGCTGATGGGACGCCTGTTTCCGGCATCGCCCATCAATGGCAAAGCGCGGACGGCGGCGAGTACGCCAACATCGTCGGCGCCACCGACAGCGCCTACACGCCGGTGGAAGCCGATGCCGGCATGACCATTCGAGTCGTCGCCACTTACGCCGACGGCCATGGCGGCGGCAAGGAAGCCACCAGCGCGCCGACCGACGCCGTGGCGCCCGCGCCCAACACCGCGCCGACCATCGCCACTGGCGATGAGGCGGTGAGCTATGACGAGAACGGCGCCGGACCGGTGGCGACCTACACCGCGAGCGACGCCGAAAGCGACACCATCACCTGGTCAGTCAGTGGCGCGGATGCGGGTTTCTTTGAGATTGATGCCGACGGCGCATTGACCTTCAAGACACCGCCGGACTTTGAAGCCAAGGCGGATGACGGCGGCGACAATGTTTATGACGTCACCGTCACCGCCACCGATGACGGCGCGCCGAATGAGGCCAGCGAACTTGACGTGGCGGTGACCGTTGGCAATGTGGACGAAGATGGCGCCATCGGCGCCATCGCCGGCACGCCCCAGGTCGGGCAACCGCTAACCGCCGGCGCCGTGACCGACCCGGATTCGCCGGCTGATGGGACGCCTGTTTCCGGCATCGCCCATCAATGGCAAAGCGCGGACGGCGGCGAGTACGCCAACATCGTCGGCGCCACCGACAGCGCCTACACGCCGGTGGAAGCCGATGCCGGCATGACCATTCGAGTCGTCGCCACTTACGCCGACGGCCATGGCGGCGGCAAGGAAGCCACCAGCGGCCCGACCGACGCCGTGGCGCCCGCGCCCAACACCGCGCCGACCATCGCCACTGGCGATGAGGCGGTGAGCTATGACGAGAACGGCGCCGGACCGGTGGCGACCTACACCGCGAGCGACGCCGAAAGCGACACCATCACCTGGTCAGTCAGTGGCGGGGATGCGGGTTTCTTTGAGATTGATGCCGACGGCGCATTGACCTTCAAGACACCGCCGGACTTTGAAGCCAAGGCGGATGACGGCGGCGACAATGTTTATGACGTCACCGTCACCGCCACCGATGACGGCGCGCCGAATGAGGCCAGCGAACTTGACGTGGCGGTGACCGTTGGCAATGTGGACGAAGATGGCGCCATCGGCGCCATCAGCGGCACGCCCCAGGTCGGGCAACCGCTAACCGCCGGCGCCGTGACCGACCCGGATTCGCCGGCTGATGGGACGCCTGTTTCCGGCATCGCCCATCAATGGCAAAGCGCGGACGGCGGCGAGTACGCCAACATCGTCGGCGCCACCGACAGCGCCTACACGCCGGTGGAAGCCGATGCCGGCATGACCATTCGAGTCGTCGCCACTTACGCCGACGGCCATGGCGGCGGCAAGGAAGCCACCAGCGGCCCGACCGACGCCGTGGCGCCCGCGCCCAACACCGCGCCGACCATCGCCACTGGCGATGAGGCGGTGAGCTATGACGAGAACGGCGCCGGACCGGTGGCGACCTACACCGCGAGCGACGCCGAAAGCGACACCATCACCTGGTCAGTCAGTGGCGCGGATGCGGGTTTCTTTGAGATTGATGCCGACGGCGCATTGACCTTCAAGACACCGCCGGACTTTGAAGCCAAGGCGGATGACGGCGGCGACAATGTTTATGACGTCACCGTCACCGCCACCGATGACGGCGCGCCGAATGAGGCCAGCGAACTTGACGTGGCGGTGACCGTTGGCAATGTGGACGAAGATGGCGCCATCGGCGCCATCAGCGGCACGCCCCAGGTCGGGCAACCGCTAACCGCCGGCGCCGTGACCGACCCGGATTCGCCGGCTGATGGGACGCCTGTTTCCGGCATCGCCCATCAATGGCAAAGCGCGGACGGCGGCGAGTACGCCAACATCGTCGGCGCCACCGACAGCGCCTACACGCCGGTGGAAGCCGATGCCGGCATGACCATTCGAGTCGTCGCCACTTACGCCGACGGCCATGGCGGCGGCAAGGAAGCCACCAGCGCGCCGACCGACGCCGTGGCGCCCGCGCCCAACACCGCGCCGACCATCGCCACTGGCGATGAGGCGGTGAGCTATGACGAGAACGGCGCCGGACCGGTGGCGACCTACACCGCGAGCGACGCCGAAAGCGACACCATCACCTGGTCAGTCAGTGGCGCGGATGCGGGTTTCTTTGAGATTGATGCCGACGGCGCATTGACCTTCAAGACACCGCCGGACTTTGAAGCCAAGGCGGATGACGGCGGCGACAATGTTTATGACGTCACCGTCACCGCCACCGATGACGGCGCGCCGAATGAGGCCAGCGAACTTGACGTGGCGGTGACCGTTGGCAATGTGGACGAAGATGGCGCCATCGGCGCCATCGCCGGCACGCCCCAGGTCGGGCAACCGCTAACCGCCGGCGCCGTGACCGACCCGGATTCGCCGGCTGATGGGACGCCTGTTTCCGGCATCGCCCATCAATGGCAAAGCGCGGACGGCGGCGAGTACGCCAACATCGTCGGCGCCACCGACAGCGCCTACACGCCGGTGGAAGCCGATGCCGGCATGACCATTCGAGTCGTCGCCACTTACGCCGACGGCCATGGCGGCGGCAAGGAAGCCACCAGCGCGCCGACCGACGCCGTGGCGCCCGCGCCCAACACCGCGCCGACCATCGCCACTGGCGATGAGGCGGTGAGCTATGACGAGAACGGCGCCGGACCGGTGGCGACCTACACCGCGAGCGATGCCGAAAGCGACACCATCACCTGGTCAGTCAGTGGCGCGGATGCGGGTTTCTTTGAGATTGATGCCGCAAGCGGCGCATTGACCTTCAAGGCCGCGCCGGACTTTGAAGCCAAGGCGGATGACGGCGGCGACAATGTTTATGACGTCACCGTCACCGCCACCGATGACGGCGCGCCGAATGAGGCCAGCGAACTTGACGTGGCGGTGACCGTTGGCAATGTGGACGAAGATGGCGCCATCGGCGCCATCGCCGGCACGCCCCAGGTCGGGCAACCGCTAACCGCCGGCGCCGTGACCGACCCGGATTCGCCGGCTGATGGGACGCCTGTTTCCGGCATCGCCCATCAATGGCAAAGCGCGGACGGCGGCGAGTACGCCAACATCGTCGGCGCCACCGACAGCGCCTACACGCCGGTGGAAGCCGATGCCGGCATGACCATTCGAGTCGTCGCCACTTACGCCGACGGCCATGGCGGCGGCAAGGAAGCCACCAGCGCACCGACCGGCGCCGTGGAGGCCGAACCCGCGTCCATGGATGCGACCCTGTCGGATTTGACGATTTCGGCAGGCACCCTGGATCCGGCCTTCGAGTCTGGCACCGACGCTTACACCGTCAGCGTGGGCAATGGGGTGGCAAGCGTTACGGTCACGCCGACCGTGACTGACACCGGCACGGCAACCGTGACTGTGGGCAAGTCGGGCGAGACCCCGGTTGCCGTTGCCAGCGGCCAAGCCAGTGGAGCGATCGCCCTGACGGTTGGCGCAAACGACATCTTGATCGAAGTCACCGCCGAGGACAGTAGCGCCCAAACCTACACCGTCACCGTGACCCGCGCCGGCAACACCGCGCCGACCATCGACTCTGGCGACGAAGCGCCGGAGTATGCCGAGAACACCGACGTGGCCATGCCAGTGGCGACCTACGCCGAGACCGATGCCGAGAACAACGACGTCACCTGGTCAATCACTGGTGGCACGGATGCGGATCTCTTTGAGATTGATGCCGCAAGCGGCGCATTGACCTTCAAGACCACGCCGAACTTTGAAGACGCGCACGGCGAGACCTACTCGATCACCATCACCGCCACGGAAACCGATGGCAACCCAAGCAACCTAGCCAGCGAACCACTTGCGGTGACGGTGACGGTCACCGATGCGAATGATGCTGGCACGGTAGTCATCGTGGATGCAGAAGGCATGTCAGCCAGCACCCCCGGCATCGCTCGGGTCGGGCGGGAATTGACCGCCAGCATAACCGACGAGGATGGCGGGCCAAGCGACACCCTTACCCATACATGGCAAAGCAGGCCCGGCGATAGCAATAGCGATGGGGACTACGTCGACATCCAAACTGGAAACATCAAAACCTACACGCCGACGGTAAATGATGTTGACAGGGTGTTGAGGGTCGTGTCCACCTATCAGGACGATGCGTTTGACCTCCAAGAAACCGTCACCAGCGACCCGACCGCCGCCGTGGCACCCGCGACGATACCGGACCCGCCAACCATCATGCTGGCTATGGACACAGGTCTTGATACCACCGATGGCATCACCAGAAATGATAAGTTCAATGTGGTTCTTGCCATCGACGCCACCTGGAAATACTCCATCAATGCCGGCGTCAATTTCACCACCGGCTTAGACACCACTTTCACCCTGCCCGAAGGCGTGTATCCCGCTGGAGAGGTGCGGGTCGTGCAGACCGTGTTGGGCACTGACTCCCCCGCCGCTTTCAACTTCGAACCGATTACCGTGGACACCACCGCACCGACCGCGACCTTCGGCGACATTATTGATGTGGTTGACATGGAGCAGACGCTCGCCATCACCTTCAACGAGCCGGTTACCAACGATTTGGCAACGACTGATTTCACTACTACCAACGCCGACCTTGCCGACGTGTCCCCCGATACCCCTGATGCCTACATTGACTCCTACACCCTCACCTATACCCCGCCGGACGAGGGCGAGGTAAGCCTGACCCTTGCCGCGGACGCAGTGACCGACCGCGCCGGCAATGCCGTTGCCGAAACCAGAGCAACCGGCACCGCCACCGCTGCCCTTGCCTTTAGCGCAGGACCCGATCTCACCAGCAGTAATGCCGGTAATTACGCCATGGAAGGCGACACCCTGACCCTGACTTTCACCGTCAATCTGGACTTGGCAAGCGACCCAAGCGTGACCATCGCCGGGCAGAGCCTCACGGCGACAAAAGGCCCTGGCGACGATTACACCGCGACCTACACGGTGGTCACGGAAGATGTTACCGACGACACCTTGGTGGCTTATAACATTGCCGAACTGGTAGCCGCCGATGATGCCGAAAATACTCTTGGCCCCGAGTCTGGCACAAGCGACATTCGAATTGATGTAACCGCGCCGACCGTGACCCTCGGCACCATTGACGCAGGTGTGATTGGCACGGCGCAGGAGCACGACATCACCTTCTCCGAGGCGGTGACCGGTTTGACGGAGGATGATTTCTCCGCCTCCACCGAGGCCACGGTGACTGGCGTGACCGGCACCGGCGCCACCTACACCATCACCTTCACACCGGGAGAGGCGAACTTCACCCTGACCCTTACCGTGGACAGCGTGGCCGACATCGCCGGCAACACCGGTCCCGACGAGGCAGCGACCGCAACCGGCACCGCCACTGAACCCGCGTCCACGGATGCGACTCTGTCGGATTTGGCCATTGCCGATGGCGGTAACGACGTGGCTCTGACGCCCGACTTTGCTGCGAACAACTTGCCTTACACCGCCGGCGTGGCGACTGGGGTGACCAGCGTTACGGTGACGCCGACCGTGACCGACACCGACAAGGCAAGCGTGACTGTGGACGGCGTTACTGTTGCCAGCGGCATGCCCAGTGGACTGATTGCCTTGGATCTTGGCAATAACACCATCACCATCATCGTCACCGCCGAGAACGGCACTAGCATCCAAACCTACACCGTCACCCTTGCCCGTGCCGTTCCCCCACTCGGCATTGACCTGGCGGAGGACACGGGTCGCTCAGATTCAGACCGCATCACCCGCAATAGAAATATAGAGGTTACGCTGCACGCCGATTTTGATAACGACAGGGATTCTTGGGAATGGTCTGAAGATAGTGGCAACGCCCCTACCACTGGCAGCAACACCGACCGTGATTTCAGCTTGAGTGATACCCAAGAAAGATATGGAGACAATAGGGTGGGAGCCCGCCAGACAGTGAATGGCGTTACTTCCGAGTTTGCCGGGCTTGCCGCGTTTGGCCATGATTCCGTGTCGCCAAACATTAACCTGAATGGTCAGTTCGTCACCATACCGGCGGGTGTTGCCTACAAGATCGGTGACGGTGACCCGGCAACCACCACAGATATTTTTGATGGAGCCGATTTCAACAACGCCTTCATTGTGGTTACCAGTTCCACATTCGACTTTGACAATCCGGTTCCGGCTTCGGGTAGTTATACCCTTACCTACAATGCGATGGACCGCGCCGGCAATGCCGCCTCGGCGATAAACCGCTTCGTCACCGTGGAAGCGGCAAACACGCCGCCGACGGCAGATGCCGGGGACGATGTTACTGCGGTTGCCGGCACGCCCGTGACCCTGAACGGCACCCTTAGCAGCGACGTCGGTGGCACTATTGAGAGGTATGTCTGGAAACACACCTTGACCGGTACTGCCGAGCCCGCCACGCCAATCATCTTGGACGAGATCGCCAGCCCGACCTTCACGCCGACTGCGGCGGGGGTTTATACCTTTGAACTGATCGTCACCGATAATGAGGGTGCCGCCAGTGCCGCCGACACGGTAGTCATCACCGTGCAGGAAGCCCTTGCCTTTATGACAGCGCCCGCGCTTATTACCAGCAACACCAGCACAGATCGCGCCAAAGAAGGCGACACCCTGACCCTGACCTTCACCGTCAATCTGGACTTGGCAAGCGACCCAAGCGTGACCATCGCCGGGCAGAGCCTCACGGCGACAGCCCCTGACAGTGACAATGTGTATACCGCGGCATACACGGTGAACGCGGCGCAGGTTATGGATATAGATGGCGCGTTGGCAATGTATGCCACTGCCGAAATGGCCGCCGATGGTAATCCCGACAATACGCTTGCTCCCACTACTGCAGAAAGCACGATTCGAATTGATGTAACCGCACCGAGCATCACCCTGACTGGTGGCGACGCGCCTATCCTTCTGACTGTGGGCAATGCCTACACAGAGCAGGGTGCCACCGCCACGGATAATGTGGATGCCAGTGTCCCCACGCCCACCCAGAGTGGCGCAGTGGACATCGACACCTCCAGCGACTACACGATTACCTACACCGCCACCGACCGCGCCGGCAATGTCGCCACGCGGACCCGCACCGTCACCGTGAGCGAGCCGGCACCGTCCACGGATGCGACCTTGTCAACTCTGACGATTTCGCAAGGCACCCTGGACCCGCCCTTCGCGTCTGGCACCGACGCTTACGCCGTCAGCGTGGGCAATGGGGTGGCAAGCGTTACGGTAACGCCGACCACGACTGACGACAACGCAACGGTGACCGTGGACGGCGTTGCTGCTACCAGCGGCCAAGCCTCCGAAGCGATCACCCTGACGGTTGGTGCAAACAACATCATCACCATTGAGGTCACCGCCGAGGATAGCAGCGCCCAAACCTACATCGTCACCGTGACCCGCGCCGCCAACACCGCGCCGGCAATCACCAGAACCGCGGGCGATGAGACGGTGAGCTATGACGAGAACGGCGCCGGACCGGTGGCGGACTACGGCGCGACCGATGTCGAAAACGACACCATCACCTGGTCACTCAGCGGAACGGATGTGGGTTTGTTTGCGATTGGTGCCACAACCGGCGTCTTGACCTTCAACGCACCGCCGGACTATGAAATGCCAACCGATGACGGTGGCAACCGTGTTTATGACATCACCATCACCGCCACCGATGACGGCACGCCGAGCGGAACCAGCGAACCACTTGATGTGGCGGTGACGGTCACCAATGTGGATGAAGATGGCGCCATCAGCGACATCACCGGCACGCCCCAGGTCGGGCAGGAATTGGCCGCCGGCGCCGTGACCGACCCGGATGGCGAAGTGTCCGGCACCACCCATCAATGGCGACGTTCGCCGTCCGACAGCAACGACTACACCGACATCGGCAGCGCCACCGACAGCACCTACACGCCGATGGAAGCCGATGTCGGCATGACCATTCGAGTCGTCGCCACTTACACCGACGGTCATGGTGGCGGCAAGGAAGCCACCAGCGGCCCGACCGAAGCCGTGATTGCCGCGCCCAAAGGGTTGACTGCGGTGATCCTAACGGATAATAACAACAACGATGTCCCGTTGACTATGGCATTCGACCCCGACGTAGACGTATATACGGCGATTGCGCAGCGCGATGCGACCGCGGTCACGATCGCGCTGTCCCTTATCGAAGGGTTTGTTGCGGCTCAAGCCAACCCCGATGGCGTATATCAATTCACAGGCGACCCGCCAAGAATTCGAATTGATCTTGAAGTTAGCCAAACGGGCGGCAGCGCGTCTGAACGCTACATCTTCGTTATCGTCCGCGCCCCGCCGCCACCGACCATCGCCCTGGATATGGACACCGGCACTAATGACAGCGATGGCATCACCAGCAATGGCTTGGTGAATGTGACGCTGGTGACCGATTTTGATTCCAGCAGGGATGCTTGGCATTACTCCATCGATGGCAGTGACCCCGACACCGTCGGCACCAACCCCGGCACCGGCACCGCCGCCAGTTTCACATTGAATACAGACGGCGACCATCAATTACGCGTCCGCCAGACCCGCCAGACCCGCCAGACCGGTGCCGGTGATGGCACCATCTTCATCCACAGTGATGGTGATGCCATGTCTGCTGTCGCCTCTTTGGCAGTAACGCTGGACACCACCGCGCCGACCGTGGTCGAGTTCCCCGATCTGGGCGAACCCACGGTTAATGAACCGGCAAACGTGGAGATCACCTTCTCCGAGGTGGTGGCTGACTTCGATAACATGGACATCACTGGCGCCACAGCGATAATGGTTGCCGGCTCCGGCGACCAAACCACCTACACCGTCACCTATACCCCGATCACGGCGGGCGCGGTAACCCTGACCCTTGCCGCCAACGCAGTGTCCGACCTCGCCGGCAACACCGCTCCCGCGACTAACGAGACCGCATCCGGCACCGCGGAGGCTGCGGCAACCGAAACCACTACCAATCCACGCATCACCGCCACCATGACCATCCCCGGTCTCACCATCGCCGAGTTTGATAGGAACGATTTCATCACGAGCATGGCGACCTTCTTGAACGTGAATGCCGCCAATGTGCACATCCTCAGTATCGCCGCTGGTAGCGTAATCGTTGATTATGAAATAGTAGCTAACACAGCGGCCGAATTGAATACGCCGGCAATGAGGTTGACTGCCGCTAACGCGGCGCAGTTACGCACGGCCAGCGGGCAAAGTATCCCCGCCACCGCCGAGGTAAGCACCACCGTGGCAAGGCAGGATGCGGACGAACCCGCGGACGCCACCGCACCGACCATCGCCCTGGCTGCGGACACCGGCGATGCCGACGATGATGGCATCACCAGCAATGGCTTGGTGAATGTGGCTCTGGCGAGCGATTTTGATCCGAACAGGTCCCCCAACGCGGACACCTGGCAATACTCCACCGATGGCAATGACCCCGGCACCGCCGGCACCAACCCCGATTCCGGCACCGCCGCCAGTTTTGATTTGGGCGAAGCGGGCTTGGACTTGGCAGACGGCACCTATCAAATCCGCGTCCACCAGACCATTGATGGCGCCGTGTCTGCTGTCGCCTCTTTGGCGGTAACGCTGGACACCACCGCACCGACGGTGGACTTCCGCGTAGACGATGTGGAGCCCGGTGTGGTTGACGTCTTGCAGAACCACAACATCGCCTTCTCCGAGGCGGTAACCGATTTGGCGACAGATGGTATTTCCGGTTCCACGGGCGCCGCAGTGGCGCTCGTGAGCGGTAGCGGTAGTGATTACATCATCTCCATCACTCCGAGCGGCACAAGCTACACCTTGATCCTTACCGCCAACGCAGTAACCGACCTCGCCGGCAACCCCAATGCCGAGGCGAGGGTATCCGTAGACGGCAAAGTAAACCGACTGCCGGTTGCCAACGCCGGACCCAATCAACTTGATGCGGTTACCGACATGCAAGTAACTCTGGACGGTTCCGGCAGCACCGACGACGATAGCGGTGATGATCTGACATACTCCTGGGTGCATACCTCGACCAATGGCAACCCGCCGGCCATTCCTGTGGAGATTACCGAGGACGGCGCCGCTGAAGACGACACCGACACCCCGGGCGCGGCCTTCACGCCCACGGCGGAGGGGACTTATACCTTCACCCTGACCGTCACCGATAAATTCGCTGCTCGACCGGCAAGCGACACCGACGAGGTGGAGATCACCGTGCAGGATGCCCCTGCCCTTGACTTTGCCGAGGATGGGAGACCCGTGCTCACCAGCAATGGCGCGACGGTAGATGGCGTAACCTACGCCATGGACGGCAACGAGTTGATCCTGACCTTCACCGTCAATCAGGCATTGGCAAGCGCCCCAACCGTGACCATCGCCGGGCTGGCTGCCACGGTGGAAAAAGGCGATGGCGATGACAACTATGAATACACCGCGACCTACACGGTGGTCGCGGTAGATGTTACCGACGACACCTTGGTGGGTTATAACATTGCCGAAATGGTAGCCGCCGCCGGTAATGCCGAAAATACTTTTGGCCCGGTGGCTGACACAAGCGACATTCGAATTGATGTAACCGCGCCGACCGTGACCGACTTCGGCGACATTGGCGGTTTGGCTACTGCTACGCGGATGACCAACCTCACCTTCTCCGAGCCGGTAACCGGCTTGGAAGTGAGTAATTTCGACGATGGCAGCGACTTCAGGGTGAGTGCCGTTACCCCGTCCAGCGGCTTCAACACCGTCTATACCATCACCTTCACCACGGGAGACGCATCCTCCGACCTGATCCTTAACGCCAACGCAGTAACCGACCGGGCAGGTAACGTCTCGGAAGGGATAACGCGCAACGTCATATCAAACTATCCGCCGACTGCCGATGCCGGAGACGATGCTGATGCAGTTGCCGACATGCCCGTGACTCTGGACGGCTCTGGTAGCGACGATGGCGATGGTCACACGTTGACATACGCATGGGAACATACCTTGACCGATGGCGGCGCGCCCGACCCGGCAATCACCTTGACCGAGGACGGCACCGCTGCTGACGACCCCGCCACCCCGACCGCGGTCTTCACGCCCACGGCGGCCGGGGCTTATACCTTCACCTTGACCGTTGCCGATGATTTCGACCCCCCGGCAAGCGACAGCGACACGGTAGTCATCACCGTGACCGAACCGGCCGACACCACCCCTCCGACGGTGACCCTCGGCACCATTGACGAAGGCGTGATTGGCACACCACAGCAATACACCATCACCTTCTCCGAGCCGGTGAGCGGTTTGGATGTGGATGATTTCGGCGGTTCCGAAGATGTTACGGTGAATAGTGTGACCCCGGCCAGCGGCCCCAGCACCACCTACACCATCAGCATCACCCCGATCGCGATAGCCTTCGACCTGCTTCTTGCCGCCGACAGCGTGATGGACACCGCGACCGCCCCGAACACGGGTCCCGAGAACGCGGCGAGCGCGAGCGGCACCGCCACCGTCGTCCTTGCCTTTGCCGCAGGCGGTTCGCCCGCGCTGGCTACCAACAACACCGACGCACAACGCGCCAAAGAAGGCGACATCCTGACCCTGGCCTTCACCGTCAATCAGGCATTGGCAAGCGCCCCGGTCGTTACCATCGCCGGGCGGAGCATCACGGCGACAAAAGGCAGTGGCAATGATTACACCGCGACCTACACGGTGGCCACGTCAGAGGTTACTGACGGCGCGCTGGTGAGTTATAGCACTGGCACGCTGACAGCCGCCGGACCCGCCGGCAATACCGCAGAGGTGAATGGCGAGAGTGCGATTCGAATTGATTTGACCGCGCCAACCATCACCCTGACTGGTGGCGACGCGCCTATCCTTCTGACTGTGGGCGGGACGTACACAGAGCAGGGCGCCACCGCCACGGATAATGTGGATGCCAGTGTCCCCACGCCCACCCCGAGTGGCGCAGTGGACACCAACACCCCCAGCGACTACACGATCACCTACACCGCCACCGACCGCGCCGGCAATGTCGCCACGCGGACCCGCACCGTCACCGTGGAAGCGCGCGCCAACACCGCGCCGAGAATCACGGCTGGCAATGCTGCACCGAATTATGCCGAGAACGCCGGCGAAGCAGTGGAGACCTACGCCGCGACTGCGACTGGTAGCAGGACGATTGCCGGTTACGCCCTCGGCGGACCCGATGCGACTGCCTTCTCCATCACTAACGCTGGCGTCTTGACCTTCAAGACCCCGCCGAACTTTGAGTCGCCGACCGATGCCGGCACCGACAACGATTATGAAATCACCATCACCGCCACCGATGACGCGAGCGAGACCAGCGACGCAGTTGCGGTAACGGTGAGGGTTGCCAATGCGGAAGATGCCGGAAGCGTCAACGCCATCAGCGGCACCGCGCAGGTCGGCGAGACCCTGACTGCCGGCGACACGGTAACCGACGAGGATGGCGCGATTGCCATCACCGGCCATCAATGGCAACGCGGGAACGCGGTGGGTGAAGGCAATACCGACATAGATAGTGCTGACCAACCTACCTACGATGTGGTGGTTGCCGATCTCGGAGCCACCCTGCGCGTGGTGGTCTCTTATACCGATGGTTTTGGCGGCAACACCGACACCGCCACCAGCGAATCGACCGAAGTGGTTATGCCCGCACCGGCGCCGGGCGATTTTGAACTTACCGCAGGAGAGATCACTGCCACATCTATTACGATTACATGGGAGGCAGTAGAGGGTGCCAATAGATACACTTTGTTTAGAGATAATACGTCGCTAGCAAATTTTGGTGGTCCAGCATCCTCCTACACCCACACTGATAATGACCTGACTCCCGAAACACCCTACACTTATCGCGTCGACGCAAGTCACCGAGAAACTAGGCGGCCTTTCCTACTTACTCCAATAGGCTCTGCTAATTTGGTTGTATCAACACAGTCAATCCCGAGCCCCCCAATCACCGGTCTGGTCGTCGATGTGCTGACGACGCCCGGCATGACCACTCTGTCTTGGGATGCCTACGAGTATCTTGACGGTGACGGGGCAATGCAGACCTACAACGGGGCATACGTCATTGAAAGTGCCAGCAACGCAAACGAGGATCCGGGGACCGATCCCTCGTTATTTGTTTTTGCCGATGATGAAACCACTGCCGCTGGCGCCGCTACCTATACCTGGGATGCCAACATTACGACTAAAGTCTATAGAGTCAGAATTGACGACCCGACTGACGATACTGGCGCCACCAAAATATACAGCACCCTCCTGCCGGGCGCCCAGTTGTTTAAGGCAACCAATCGCGATAGCACGGAGCCGGCGAATGAGGTTCTTACCTACGATGTGGATGCAACGGGTGGCACCATAGACTTCCAATACATCCCGCCTGGTGGTGCCGCCAACGTCCCGGCTTCCCATGTTGCCGCGCCCGGTGTCTTGACCTCATTGGCGAGCACCGCCACCGCCAACAGCGGCACGGTGAGGGTGCGCTCAACGGACCGACTATACCGACAACATCCGACCGATCAGAAAAGGACGACACCCTACCTATGTCGCCTGGACGGCGATATAAACGACGGGACTATAGTGCGTGAAGTCATCTACACCCCGCCTGCTAGCGCGGCCGGCGGCACCGAAGACACCTTTACGGTGCGGGTGCAGAAGCTCTTTATTCAACTCAGGCCGGAAACCAGAAAAGTCACCCCGCAAGGTCAGGCAATTGACGTGAACTGTTACGCCGACGGCGCGCCGGAGACGAAAACCATCACCCTCCAGTTGCTGCAGGCGGCACCGACTGCCGAAGCGGGAGACCCACAAACCGTAGTTGCCGGCATGGAAGTGACCCTGGACGGCTCCCGCAGCAGCGACACCGATGGCACTATCGCGAGTTATGCTTGGACGCATACCATGACCGATGATGCCGCGACCACGCCTGAAACGGCAATCACCTTGACCGGTGGCGACACCGTCGCCCCGACCTTCACCGCACCGGATGCCGCTACGACGCTGGTCTTCAGCCTGACCGTCACCGATGATGACGGCGCCAGCAGCGCCGCCGACACGGTAGTCATCACCGTAACCGGGGCGGACGTGACCCTGCCGGCGACACCGACCATTGCCCTGGCGACGGACACCGGTGCCGATAGCGATGGCGTCACCAATAATGGCTTGGTCAATGTGACTGGTCTGGTCACTGGCGCCACCTGGAAACACATCATCAACGGCACACCCAGCGCAGACTTTGATTCCGCCACCACCACCACCTTCACCCTGCTCGAAAACGTGTATGCCAGTGAAGATGTGCAGGTCGTGCAGACCGTGAACGGTGTGGACTCCGCGGCCGCCACCTTTGCCATGCAGATTACCGTGGACACCACCGCGCCGACCGTGGCGACCTTTGACATCATTGACGTCCAAGGCACGGTTGGCACGTCGCAGACGCACCCCATCACCTTCTCCGAAGCGGTAACTGGTTTGGAAGCGGCTGATTTCACCGTTTCCAGCCGCATTGCGCCGCCCGATGGTGACATCGAGGTGGATAGGGTGACCGACTCCGGCGACCAGACCACCTACACCATTACCTTCACCCCGGCCGTGCCCACGGTAGCCTTCAGCCTGACCCTTCCCATAAACAGCGTGGCCGACATCGCCGGCAACCCCGGTCCCGCCGAGGTAGCGACCATAACTGGCGCCGCCGCCGCAGCCGCGTCCACGGATGCGACTCTGTCAACTCTGACGATTTCGGACGGCGCCTTGTCGCCCGCCTTCGTGTCTACTACCGGTGCTTACACCGCCAGCGTGGGCAATGATGTGGCAAGCGTTACGGTAACGCCGACCACGACTGACGACAGCGCAACCGTGACTGTGGGCGGCAATACGGTTGTCAGCGGCGAAGTCTCCGAAGCGATTCCCCTGGCCCCGGGTGCCGCCACCGACATCACCATCATCGTCACCGCCGAGGACACCACTAGCACCCAAACCTACACCGTCGTCGTGACCCGCGCCGCCAACACCGCGCCGGTGATAGACACTGCGGATGCGGCGGTGAATTATGCCGAGAACACTCCTATCGCGACCGCGGTGGCGACCTACACCGCGACCGATGCCGAGAGCGACACCATCACCTGGTCAGTCGGTGGCGGCACGGATGCGGCATTGTTTGCGATTGATGCGGATGGCGTATTGACTTTCAAGGCTTCGCCGAACTTTGAAGTACCGACCGATGACGATGGCGGCAACGATTATGAAATCACCATCACCGCCACCGATGACGGCGCGCCGAGCGCGCCGAGCGACGCGCTGGCGGTAACGGTGAGGGTTACCAATGTGGATGAGGCGGGTGCCATCAGCGACATCAGCGGCACCGCGCAGGTCGGCGAGGAATTGACCGCCGGCACGGTAACCGACGCGGATTCGCCGGCTGATGTGGATGTTGGCACCATCACCTATCAATGGCAAGGTTCGCCGTCCGACAGCAGCGACTACACCAACATCATCGGTGCTGACCAAGGCGCCTACACGCCGGATGTTGATGATGTCGGCAGGACCATTCAAGTCATCGCCACTTACACCGATGGTCATGGTAGCGGTAAAGAAGCCACCAGCAACCCGACCGAGGCCGTGCAGGCCGCGACCCCGACCATACCGACTGTGGTGCCACCAGCAACGCCGATAGTATTTGCCGAGAATGATACGGCAACAGTGCACCCCTTCAGCGCGACCCCAACTGGCAGCAGGACGATTGCCAGTTTCGCCCTCGGCGGGGCCGGAGCGGATGAGAATCTCTTCGATCTTACCAGTGGCGGCGTCTTGACCTTCAGCACCCCGCCGGACTTTGAGGTGCCGACCGATGCCAACACCGACAACGATTATGAAATCACCATCACCGCCACCGACAGCGAGGGCGAAACCAGCGACGCAGTTGCGGTGACGGTGAGGGTTGCCAATGCGGAAGATGCCGGCAGCGTCAGCGCCATCACCGGCACCGCCCAGGTTGGCGAGACCCTGACTGCCGGCACCGTGGTAACCGACGAGGATAGCGCGGACACGATTGCCATCACCGGCCATCAATGGCAACGCGGGGATGCGGCGGGTGACAACAATACCGACATAGATGGCGCAACCGGCAATACCTACGAGGTGGTGGTTGCTGATGAAGGCAACACCCTGCGCGTGGTGGTCTCTTATACGGATGGTTTTGGCGGCAACACCGACACCGCCACCAGCGAATCGACCGAAGTGGTTATGCCCGCACCGGCGCAGGGCGATTTTGTAATTACCGCAGGAGAGATCACTGCCACATCTATTACGCTTACCTGGGAGCCGGTAGAGGGCGCCAATAGGTACAGTGTGCATAGAGATGGCATGACGGTCGTAGAAGATATTACTACAACATCCTACACTGTTATTGGCCTGGCTCCTGGAACATCCTACACTTTTCGCGTCAACGCAAGGAGCGTAACTGGCAGGCCTCCTAACCTCCAAATTACTGATAGAGGCACATCTACTTTGACTGTATCAACACAGTCAATCCCGACCCCCTCGATCACCGGTCTGGTCGTCGATGTGGAGACTGCGCCCGGCATGACCACCCTGACCTGGGATGCCTACATGGTTGGTGACGGTGCCGGGGGAATGACACCCTACACCGGGGCATACACCATTGAGAGCGCCCTCACCCGTCAGGAGCCGCCTGGCCCGGGAGAGGAGTTCGATCCTACGCTATTTACTTTTGCCGATGATGAAACCGTTGCCAATGGCGCCACTACCCATACCTGGGATGCTAGCTCTTTAGTTAGAGTCTATCGAATCAGCATTGACGACCCGGCTAACCCCGGCACCACGTTATACAGTAACCTCGTGGAAGGCGCCCAGTTGATTCGGATAACCGACAATGACGGCAGCATAGTACCGGCGAATCCGAAGTTTACCTACGATGTGTCGGCAACGGGTCCCACCACCCTGGACTTCCAATACATCCCGCCCGGTAGCGACGACAAGAACACCCCGGCTTCCCATGTTGCCGCGCCCGGTGTCTTGACCTCGTTGGCGAGCACCACCACCGCCGACGGCGGCAGGCTGAGGGTGCGCTCAACCGACCTTCCATACCGACCATCTGGGAGAGGCTTCCATTGTAGCTCCGTCGGTCCTAGAGCCGGCGATATAAGAGGCGGCTCTATATTGCGTGAAGTCACCTACACCCCGCCTACTGATGCGGCCGCTGGCGACACCGACTCCTTTGATGTGTCGGTGCAGAAGGTCTTTATCCAATACAGGGCGGAAGCCCGACAGGGCGATGTAAACGGACAGGCCGTGAACTGTTACGCCGACGGCGCGGCGGAGACGCAAACCATCACCTTGACCCGCCCCATCGCGCCGGTAGTCAGTGGCGAGGCAGCACCGGAATATGCCGAGAACACCCCCGTCACCACGCCAGTGGCGACCTACACCACGGACGATACCAACACCATCGCCTGGTCAGTCGGTGGCACGGATGAGGGTTTCTTCTCGATTGATCCTACAAGCGGCGTATTGACTTTCAATGCCTCGCCGGACTTTGAAGCACTAGCGGATGACAACGCCGACAACGATTATCAAATCACCATCACCGCCACCGAAACCAATGGTGTCCCAATCAACCTGGCAAGCGAACCACTGACGGTAACGGTAACGGTTATCAATGTGGATGACGAAGACGGCGTGGTCACCATCACCATCACCCGTGGTGGCGCAACGGTGTCGGGCGCGCCGCAAGTGGGCGATACCTTGACCGCCGGCGTGACCGATGCGGACAGCGGCTCGGCAGCCGTCACCGCCACGACCTGGCAATGGCAGAGGGTGGACGGCGGCGGCACCACCAACATCAGCGGCGCAACCGCTGCGACCTACACGCCGGTTGAAGCCGATGAAGGCAGCACCCTGCAAGCCGTCGCCACTTACAACGACAGCACGGGCGGCGGCAAGACCGCCACCAGCGACCCGACCGCCGCCGTGCCGTCCACGGATGCGACTCTGTCGGGTTTGACGATTTCGCAAGGCACCTTGATGCCCGCCTTTTCTGCGGACAACTTGCCTTACACCGCCACCGTGCCAAATAATGTGGAGAGCATTACGGTGACGCTGACCGCGACTGACCCCGCCACGAGAGTGGAAGTGGTTGCGGAAGGTTTGCAAGCTGCCCAAGGCACAGGAGGGGTAACGGCTAATCTGAGTCTGACTACATTGGGCGCCACCACCAACGCCTTCGACATCGTGGTCACCGCCGAGGACGGCCGCACCAGCCAAAACTACACCCTCACCGTGACCCGCTCCGAAAACATCGCGCCGACCGCCGATGCCGGGCAAGCACAAACTGATGCGGTTCCTGGCACGTTCGTGACGCTGGACGGCTCCGCCAGCGACGACCCCGACGGCGATAACAATGCGCTGACTTACGCCTGGACGCATACCCTGACCGGTAGCAGCGTGCCCGGCACGCCAATCACCTTGGCAACCACCGCCACCCCGACCTTCACGCCCAACACGGCTGGGGCTTATACTTTTGCACTGACCGTCACCGATGCCGGTACGCCCCCGGCGCCAAGCACCAACGCCGCCACGGTAGTCATCACCGCAACCGGGGCGGACGTGGCCCTGCCGGCGACACCGACCATTGCCCTGGCGACGGACACCGGTGCCGATAGCGATGGCATCACCAATAATGGCTTGGTCAATGTGACTGGTCTGGTCACTGGCGCCACCTGGAAACACATCATCAACGGCACACCCAGCGCAGTCTTTGATTCCGCCGCCACCACCACCTTCACCCTGCTCGAAAACGTGTATGCCAGTGAAGATGTGCAGGTCGTGCAGACCGTGAACGGTGTGGACTCCATGCCCGGTGCCTTTGCCATGCAGATTACCGTGGACACCACCGCGCCGACCGTGGCGACCTTTGACATCATTGACGTCCAAGGCACGGTTGGCACGTCGCAGACGCACCCCATCACCTTCTCCGAAGCGGTAACTGGTTTGGAAGCGGCTGATTTCACCGTTTCCAGCCTCATTGCGCCGCCCGATGGTGACATCGAGGTGGATAGTGTGACCGACTCCGGCGACCAGACCACCTACACCATTACCTTCACCCCGGCCGTGCCCACGGTAGCCTTCAGCCTGACCCTTCCCATAAACAGCGTGGCCGACATCGCCGGCAACCCCGGTCCCGCCGAGGCAGCGACCATAACTGGCGCCGCCGCCGCAGCCGCGTCCACGGATGCGACTCTGGCAACTCTGGTGATTTCGGACGGCGCCTTGTCGCCCGCCTTTGATGCGGGCAACTTGCCTTACACCGCCGGCGTGGGCAATGATGTGGCAAGCGTTACGGTAACGCCGACCACGACTGACGACAACGCAACCGTGACTGTGAACGGCACGGCGGTCACCGGCGAAGCCCCCGCTGTTGCGGTTGATTTGACTGTTGGTGCAAACAACATCAACGTCGCGGTCACCGCCGAGGACGGCGCTGCCACCCAAACCTACACCATCGCCGTCACCCGCGCGCCGTCGACCAAACCGACTGTGGGGGCACCAGCAACACCGATAGTATTTGCCGAAAATGATACGGCAGAAGTGCACCCCTTCACCGCGACCCCAACTGGTAGCAGGACGATTGTCAGTTACGCCCTCGGCGGGGACGATGCGACTGCCTTCTCCATCACTAACGCTGGCGTCTTGACCTTCAGCACCCCGCCGGACTTTGAGGTGCCGACCGATGCCAACACCGGCAACGATTATGACATCACCATCACCGCCACCGATGACGCGAACGAGACCAGCGACGAGATTGCGGTCACGGTGACGGTTACCGATGTGGATGAAGCCGGCACGGCAACCATCGCCGGCACCATTCAGGTCGGGCAGGAATTGACCGCCGCCGCGACCGACCCGGATGCCGTCACCCCGAGCAACCCGGATGGCGATGTTACCGGCACCCGATATTATTGGGAAAGCACGCCAACGCTACTGGGCAGCCTATCCACCGTAATCAGCGATAGCACCACCACTCCTGCCTACACGCTGATGCCAGCCGATAGAGGCAAGACCATTAGAGTCACGGTCACCTATAGCGAGGCAGGCCGCACCAAAACTATCACCAGCGCGAATACCGCTGCCGTGGCTGCCGCGCCCGACACCATCGCGCCGACCGTGGTAACCTTTGAGGACATCACCGACGTCGGTGTGATTGGCACCGAACAGACGCACGACATCACCTTCTCCGAGGCGGTAACCGGTTTGGAAGCAGGTGATTTCTCCACTTCCACTGGTGCCACGGTGAATAGCGTGAGCGGTGGCGACACCACCTACACCATCGCCTTCACCCCGGACGCGGCAGCCTTCAGCCTGACCCTTGCCGTCAATAGCGTGTCCGACACCGCCGTCAGCCCGAATGATGGTCCCGCCAGCGCGGCGAGCGCAACCGGCACGGCGACCGCGGACACCACGCCGCCAGTGCTTACCCTGCTCAGTGTTGTCGCCCCCGACGGGGTAAGATTTAGGGGTAACCTCTTGCTGAATGAAGGCGATGTGGTCACGGTAACCCTGCATTCAACCGAACCACTGGCGCCGGCATCTCTTGAGGACGCCGCCGAAATCTTCCACTCCAGCAATAGTAGGCTGTTTGAGAGGGATTTGGTGCTCGTCCCCAACTCCGACAACGACTATACGGTGACCTTTACGGTGGGTGGTACTGGTGCGGGCGGACTCCCCATAAGACTAACGATTACCGGTGCCGAAGATGCCGCTGGCAACGAGGCTGCGTTTGATCCTAATACCGACGATCCTCTGGTCATAGGGACCATTGATAACTTCGCGCCGAATCTGATACTGGTGGGAGCGGCTGACATCTCCGTTGCCCACGGCGAAACTTACAACGACCGGGGCTTTACCATAGAGGGCAGTCGACCAGGGTCGACTAGCGACACTGTTCATCCGACGACCTTTACCCGTGACGGCACAACGGTGGACGCAGTGGACACCAACACCGCCGGCACCTACATCATCACCTACACCGTGACCGACCGCGCCGGCAATGCCGCTGACCCGCTGACCCGCACCGTGACCGTTGGCGAACCGACCACGAGCGCACCGACTATCGCCCTGGCTGTGGACACCAACATTGACAACGATGGCATCACCAGCAACGGCCTGGTCAATGTGACTGATCTTGCCAGCGGCGCCATCTGGGAATACTCCACCGATGGCGGTGCCACCGATTTCGCCACCGGTTCCGAGACCAGTTTCACCCTGGATGAAGGCATGTATGGCGCTGGTGATGTGCAGGTGCGCCAGACCGTGAACTCAGTCCAATCCGAAGTTGCCGTCCTCGGCGCGGTTACCGTGGACAGCACCGCGCCCACCGTGACCCTCGGCCCCATTGCCCCAGGTGTGGTTAATGTCGAGCAGATGCACGACATCACCTTCTCCGAGGAGGTGACCGGTTTGGAAATGGGTGATTTCTCCACTTCCAGCGGTGTCATGGTGACTAACGTGAGCGGTGGCGGCAGTGCTTACACCATCACCCTCACCCCGACCGATGAGTCCTACACCCTGACCCTTGCCGCGGACGCAGCAACCGACCGGGCAGGCAACCCCTCGACCGCGGCGAGTGTAGATGGCGTGGCAAACTATGCGCCGTTTGCCAATGCCGGAGCGGATGCTGATGCAGTTGCCGGCGCCGAAGTGACGCTGGACGGCTCTGCCATAGACAGCAATGACAATGCGCTGACTTACGCTTGGACGCATACCTTGACCGATGGCAGCCTGCCCGCGCCGGCAATCGCCTTGACCGATGCCGACACCGCCACCCCGACTTTCACCGCGCCTGCCGCGGCCGGGACTTATACCTTTGAACTGACCGTTACCGATGATGGCACGCCCCCGGCAAGCGGCACCGACACGGTAATCATCACCGTAACCGCGCCGACCCGACCGACTGTTACGCTACCAACGCCGCCGATAGTATTTGCCGAAAATGGCGAGGGAGAAGTGCACCCCTTCACCGCGACCGCGACTGGCAGCAGGACGATTGCCAGTTACGCCCTCGGCGGGGCCGATGCGGATGACTTCACGCTTGATACCACCACTGGCAGCTTGACCTTCAGCACCCCGCCGGACTTTGAGGCGCCGACCGATGCCGACACCGACAACGATTATGAAATCACCATCACCGCCACCGATGACGCGAGCGAGACCAGCGACGCAGTTGCGGTGACGGTGAGGGTTGCCAATGCGGAAGATGCCGGCAGCGTCAGCGCCATCACCGGCACCGCCCAGGTTGGCGAGACCCTGACTGCCGGCACCGTGGTAACCGACCAGGATAGCGCGGGCGCGATTAGCATCACCGGCCATCAATGGCAACGCGGGAACGCGGTGGGTGAAAACAATACCGACATAGATGGCGAAACCGGCAATACCTACGATGTGGTGGCTGCTGATGAAGGCAACACCCTGCGCGTGGTGGTCTCTTATACGGATGGTTTTGGCGGCAACACCGACACCGCCGCCAGCGCATCGACCGCAGTGGTTACGGCGGCCGCGGACACCACCGCGCCGGAGATTACCTTCGACCGGTTTGAACACACCGGCGGTATGGTGTCGGGTGGCATCACCTACCTGAACGAAGGCGACACCCTTACCGTGCTTGTGCAATCAGACGAAGAGCTTACCGCTGCTTCTCTCGTAGATAGCGTCAGTTTCAAGTTTGGCGATACTGCCGAAGCCGCACAAAACCTGCTCTCAATCCCAAACACCGACCCCGCTCAGTATTCTGCGGTCTATACTGTCTCAACAGAGAATACCAACAGGGTGGAACTGGTTATTGATGGTGCCATGGATGCCGCCGGCAATAGGGTTGCTAACCTTGAACTACCCGTTAGTAATGTGCAGATTGATACCACCGCGCCGGTCATCGCCCTGATCGGCGATGCAGCAGTTACCCATGACCACGGCACCGATTACACCGATATGAGTGTGAGTGGGCTGAATACGGCTCCCGGCGGGACCCTGGCGACCGTCATTACCGACTCTGACGATACGGTGGTGGGCGCAGTGGATGCCACCACCGCGGCCGGCGTCTACACCTACACCTACATCGCCACCGACCTCGCCGGCAATGTCTCCGACCCGGTAACCCGCACCGTCACCGTGGAAGCGCGCGCCAACACCGCGCCGGTGATAGACACTGCGAATGCGGCGGTGGATTATGCCGAGAACACCCTCGCCACCACGCCGGTGGCGACCTACACCACAGACGACACCAACACCATCGCATGGTCAATCACTGGCGCGGATTCGAGTTTCTTCACGATTGATGCCGACGACGGCGAATTGAGATTCAAAACTACGCCGGACTTTGAAGAAGCGGCGGATAGTGGCGGCGGCAACACATACCGAATCACGATAACCGCTACGGAAACCGATGGCGTCCCAGACAACCTGACAGGCGAACTTGCGGTAACGGTAACGGTTGCCAATGTGGATGACGAAGACGGCGTGGTCACCATCACCATCACCCGTGGTGGCGCAACGGTGTCGGGCGCGCCGCAAGTGGGCGATACCTTGACCGCCGGCGTGACCGATGCGGACAGCGGCTCGGCAGCCGTCACCGCCACGACCTGGCAATGGCAGAGGGTGGACGGCGGCGGCACCACCAACATCAGCGGCGCAACCGCTGCGACCTACACGCCGGTTGAAGCCGATGAAGGCAGCACCCTGCAAGCCGTCGCCACTTACAACGACAGCACGGGCGGCGGCAAGACCGCCACCAGCGACCCGACCGCCGCCGTGCCGTCCACGGATGCGACTCTGTCGGGTTTGACGATTTCGCAAGGCACCTTGGCGCCCGCCTTTTCTGCGGACAACTTGCCTTACACCGCCACCGTGCCAAATAATGTGGAGAGCATTACGGTGACGCTGACCGCGACTGACCCCGCCACGAGAGTGGAAGTGGTTGCGGAAGGTTTGCAAGTTGCCCAAGACACAGGAGGGGTAACGGCTAATCTGAGTCTGACTACATTGGGCGCCACCACCAACGCCTTCGACATCGAGGTCACCGCCGAGGACGGCCGCACCAGCCAAAACTACACCCTCACCGTGACCCGCTCCGAAAACATCGCGCCGACCGCCGATGCCGGGCAAGCACGAACTGATGCGGCTCCCGGCATGTCCGTAACGCTGAACGGCTCCGCCAGCAACGACCCCGACGGCGATAACGCTGCGCTGACTTACGCCTGGACGCATACCCTGACCGATAACAGCGTGCCCGGCACGCCAATCACCTTGGCAACCACCGCCACCCCGATCTTCACGCCCGACGCGGCTGGGGCTTATACCTTTGCACTGACCGTCACCGATGCCGGCACGCCCCCGGCGCCAAGCACCAACGCCGCCACGGTAGTCATCACCGTAACCGGGGAGGACGTGACCCTGCCGGCGACACCGAGCATCGCCCTGGCTGTGGACACCGGCACTAATACCAGCGATGGCATCACCAATGATGGCTTGGTCAATGTGACTGGTCTGGTCACTGGCGCCACCTGGAGACACATCATCAACAGCGCAACCAGCGAAGACTTTGATTCCGGCACCATCACCTTCACCCTGGATGAAGACGTGTATGCCGTTGGCGAGGTGCTGGTCGTGCAGACCGTGAACAGTGTGGACTCCGCGCCCGCTGCCTTTGCCATGCAGATTACCGTGGACGAGACCGCGCCAGTAATCACCGTAGATCCTCCTGCCATTACACTACTACTTGATTCAGGATCACCTGACTTGAGTGATGGAGTCACAACTGATGATGGTTCTCCAGTTACTACACTTGGAGGCGCTAATACCAACACACTAGGCTCTCACACGGTCGTTTATAGTTCTGTGGATGTAGCAGGCAATGCAGCTACATCTGTAAATAGAATATACAGAGTAATTGCACTACCAGAAGTTCCTGTAATCGTCACCTCATCTGCAACCGTCAATACACCATCGTTCACAATTGAGGGTATGGCAGAAGCCGGAACAACTGTGGCACTATTCAATGGGGATGCACCGGCTGGTACGACAACTGCTGCTGGTTCAGGCGCTTTCTTATTTACAGTTACACTGACTGAAGGTGAGAACTCATTTACTGCAACCGCGTCTGATGGAACCAACACATCTGCAGCATCAGCAGCCGTAGTCATTACACTTGATACGGAAAAACCAGTGATCACACCAGCAGGTTCTAATGAAACAATAGAGTTAACTGCAACCAACACCTACAATGAACGTGGCGCTACGGTAACTGATAATGACCCGGCTTACTCTGCAACAACAGTAGCAGTTACAGGCGACACACCTGACACCAGCACTGTAGGAGCATACACCGTATTGTATAATGCACCGGATGATGCGGCAGGTAACACACCAGACCAACAATCAATTGTAATTACCGTATCTGATACCACACCGCCAACCTTTGATGTTGATGGCAACACGGAAGACTATGCAACTACCGTATCCTTTGGCGGAGCATACACCCAGGGCACAATTAACAATGCATTTGATATCTCAGGAATTGCATCTAGTGTAGTTGGCGGTGAAACAGTAAATGTCAACGCTTCTGGAGACTATGCCGTAACTTACACGGTAACTGACAACAACGATCAAGTCGCAGTAATCACCGAAACTGTAACAGTAGAAACAGCAACAGCAACAGCACCCGACGCGCCGACCGGTTTGACGGCGACGCCGGGCGATGCCACAGTCACGCTGGCCTGGACGGCGCCGAGCGCAACCGGCGGCGCGGACATCACCGGCTATGAGTATCGCCAAAGCACAACAGCGGGAACTTATGACGATGCCGCTAATCCGTGGACAGCAATTTCAAACAGCGCCACCGCGAGCGAACACATCGTGATCGGCTTGACCAACGACACCGCATACTTCTTCCAAGTGCGCGCGGTGAACTCGGTGGGCGGGGGCGCAGCGTCAAACGAAGCCGGTGCCACGCCGTCCGCGCCGGTGACCAAACCGACTGTGGATGCACCAACGCCGCCGATAGAATTTGCCGAAAATGGCGGGGGAGAAGTGCACATCTTCACCGCGACCGCGACTAGCGGCAGGACGATTGCCAGTTACGCCCTCGGCGGAACCGGAGCGGGTGACTTCTCCATCACTAACGCCGGCGTCTTGACCTTCAAGACACCACCGAACTATGAGGCAGCGACCGATGCCGATGGCGACAACGATTATGAAATCACCGTAACCGCCACCGACAGCGCGAGCGAGGCAAGCGACGCAGTTGCGGTAACGGTGCGGGTTGCCAATGTGGATGAGCCGGGCGCCATCAGCGACATCAGCGGCAGCGCGCAGGTCGGGCAGGAATTGACCGCCGGCGCGGTAACCGACGCGGATTCGCCGACTGGTGTGGAAGTTGGCACCATCACCTATCAATGGCAAAGTGCAGGCGGAGACGGTACCTACACCAACATCAGCGGCGCGGGCACCACTTCAACCTACATGCCGGTGGCAGCCGATGTCGGCAGGACCATTCAAGTCATCGCCACTTACACCGACGGTCATGGTCCCGATAAAGAAACCACCAGCGCGGCGACCGCCGCCGTGATTGCCGAGGGCGCAACGCCGCCGACTCTCTCCACGGATGCGACTCTGTCGGGTTTGACGATTTCGCAAGGCACCCTGGATCCGGCCTTCGCGCCCGGACCCCTGACCGACTACACCGCCACCGTGCCGAATAATGTGGATAGCATTACGGTGACGCTGACCACGGGTCACACTGCCGCGACCACGAATGTGGCTGTGGATACCGGGGTTTCCGGCGGCACAACAGCCAGTGAAGAGATTGCTCTGGCGGTTGGCGACAACATCATATCCATTGAAGTCACCGCCGCGAACGGCAGCGACACCCAAACCTACAGAGTCGTCGTCACCCGTGCATCGGCAACACCGGCAGGAGTAATTGCCGGTCTGGCCGTCGATGTGCGGACGACGCCCGGCATGACCACTCTGTCTTGGGATGCCTACGAGTATCTTGACGGTGACGGGGCAATGCAGACCTACAACGGGGCATACGTCATTGAAAGTGCCAGCAACGCAGACGAGGATCCGGGGACCGATCCCTCGTTATTTGTTTTTGCCGATGATGAAACCACTGCCGCTGGCGCCACTACCCATACCTGGGATGCCAGCATTACGGCTAAAGTCTATAGAGTCAGAATTGACGACCCGGCTGACGATACTGGCGCCACCAAAATATACAGCACCCTCCTGCCGGGCGCCCAGTTGTTTAAGGCAACCAATCGCGATAGCACGGAGCCGGCGAATGAGGTTCTTACCTACGATGTGGATGCAACGGGTGGCACCATAGACTTCCAATACATCCCGCCTGGTGGTGCCGCCAACGTCCCGGCTTCCCATGTTGCCGCGCCCGGTGTCTTGACCTCATTGGCGAGCACCGCCACCGCCAACAGCGGCACGGTGAGGGTGCGCTCAACGGACCGACTATACCGACAACATCCGACCGATCAGAAAAGGACGACACCCTACCTATGTGGCCTGGACGGCGATATAAACGACGGGACTATAGTGCGTGAAGTCACCTACACCCCGCCTGCTAGCGCGGCCGGCGGCACCGAAGACACCTTTACGGTGCGGGTGCAGAAGCTCTTTATTCAACTCAGGCCGGAAACCAGAAAAATCACCCAGCAAGGTCAGGCAATTAACGTGAACTGTTACGCCGACGGCGCGGCGGAGACGAAAACCATCACCCTCCGGTTGCTGCAGGCGGCACCGACTGCCGAAGCGGGCCCCCCGCAAACCGTGGCCATCAACGAGGAAGTGACCCTGGACGGCACCGGTAGCAACGACCCCGATGGTGATAACAATGCGCTGATATACTCCTGGGCACTGACCGGCGGCACCGGCATCGCCTTGAGCGATGCCAACATCGCCGCCCCGACCTTCACGCCGACTGCGGCAGGGACTTATACCTTCACCCTGACCGTCACCGATGATGGCACTCCAGAGGCAAGCGGCACCGACACGGTAATCATCACCGTGACCGCCAACACCGCGCCGACTGCCAATGCGGGGCTCGATCAACCTGATGCGGTTGTCGGCAGGGAAGTAACCCTGGATGGCTCCGGCAGCAGCGACAGCGAAACCGCCAAGGATGAGCTGATTTATTTCTGGTCGCAGTTAGGTGGCCCGGATGTCGTATTGAGCAATGACCGCGTTGTTGGCCCGGCCTTCACGCCTACCGAGCCCGGGATTTATCTCTTCGACTTGACCGTCACCGATACTGGCAGTCCCGCGCTGAGAAGCACACCCACCGACACGGTAACCATCACCGTGTCTGAGTCAATGGACACAGACGCCCCGGTGATCACCCTTCTGGGGGACAGCCGCCTTGAGGTCGATCAGGGCGCCACCTACACCGACCCGGGCGCCACGGCGAGTGATGACCAAGATGGCCCTCTCACTACCAGCATCGTCGTTGGCGGCGACACGGTGGATACCGACATGGTCGGCGAATACATCGTCACATACAATGTGTCCGACAGCGTCGGCAATCCCGCCAGGACTGTTGCCCGCATCGTCCGCGTCGTCGAGCCGGACACGGTTGCTCCCGTGATCACCCTTCTGGGGGACAGCCCCCTTGAAGTCGATCAGGGCGCCACCTACACCGACCCGGGGGCCACGGCGAGTGATGACCGGGATGGCGATCTCAGCGCCCGCATCGTCGTTGGCGGCGACACGGTGGAGACCGACACCGCCGGCGAATACACCGTCACCTATGATGTGTCCGACGCCGCCGGCAATGCCGCCGAGCAGGTCACCCGCATCGTCCGCGTCGTCCTGCCGCCGGACACAGCTCCCCCCGTGATCACCCTTCTGGGGGACAGCCCCCTTGAGGTCGATCAGGGCGCCGCCTACACCGACCCGGGCGCCACGGCGAGCGATGACCGGGATGGCGACATCAGCGCCGGCATCGTCGTTGGCGGCGACATGGTGGAGATCGACACCGTCGGCGAATACACCGTCACCTATGATGTATCCGATGCCGCCGGCAATGCCGCCGAGCAGGTCGCCCGCATCGTCCGCGTCGTCCTGCCGCCGGACACGGTTCCCCCCGTGATCACCCTTCTGGGGGACAGCCCCCTTGAGGTCGATCAGGGTGCCGCCTACACCGACCCGGGCGCCACGGCGAGTGATGACCGGGATGGCGACATCAGCGCCGGCATCGTCGTTGGCGGCGACACGGTGGAGACCGACACTGTCGGCGAATACACCGTCACCTATGATGTATCCGACGCCGCCGGCAATGCCGCGGAAACGGTCACCCGCATCGTCCGCGTCGTCCTGCCGCCGGACACGGTTCCCCCGGTGATCGAACTTCTGGGGGACAGCCCCCTTGAGGTCGATCAGGGCGCCACCTACACCGACCCGGGGGCCACGGCGAGTGATGACCGGGATGGCGACATCAGCGCCGGCATCGTCGTTGGCGGCGACACGGTGGATGCCGACACCGCCGGCGAATACACCGTCACCTATGATGTGTCCGATGCCGCCGGCAATGCCGCGGAAACGGTCACCCGCATCGTCCGCGTCGTCGTGGTGCGCGACCTTGATGCCCTGAACCGTGCGATTCTGCCCGAAGTGGCGCGCGACATAGCTGACCAGAATGTCAGCGCCATTGCGCGGCGTCTTGAGCAGGCGCGGCTGCCCTCGAGAGCCGCCGGCAGCGCCAGCCTCGGCGGCGGCTCCAGCATGGCGGAGATCGCCAAATCCCAGGGAAGCAGCATCGCCGATGACCGGTTTGACATGAAGCGGCTCCTGGGCGGTTCCGATTTTGTCCTGCCGCTGAGCGCAACTGGCGACGGCGAAGAAGCGGACGACATCCAGCTGACCCTTTGGGGTGCGGGCGACTACCGCAACCTGAAAGGCGCCGACGGCGTGCGTTGGGACGGCGACCTGTTGAGCTTGCAACTGGGTCTGGATGCGCACCTGAGTGAGCGCACCATCCTGGGTGTGTCCGTCTCCAGGAGCCAGGCGGAACTGGACTACACCGACCCCAGCATGGCGACCAGCGGCGACTATGACCTGGATATGACCAGTGTCCATCCTTACCTGGGCTGGACAACAGGGGGCATGGACTTCTGGGCGACCCTCGGCTACGGCCAAGGCGAACTGGAGATCAGTGAAGACGGCGCGCAAGCGGATATCCCCTCAAGCGACCTGAGCATGCGGACCCTGGGGCTGGGCGCCAACGGTGCGTTGATGGAAACCGGCGCCACCGCCCTGCTGCTCAAAACCGAGATCTTGAGCACCGAACTGAAAGTGGATGCAAGTGAAGGGATAACGGCACTCACCCAGAAAGCCCACCGAATGCGCATGACCCTGGAAGCGATTCGCGGTTTCAGCCTGAGCAGTGGCGCACGATTGGAAACCAGCCTGGAGGCGGGTGTGCGGTATGACGGCGGCGACGGCACGACCGGCGCCGGCGCGGAGATTGGCGGCGGCCTGCGCTATGCGGGCCTTAGCAAGCGCCTGGTGATGGAAGGCAAGGCGCGGGCGCTGGTGGGCGGCAAGGGCGATGCCGAGGAATGGGGGCTCAGCGGGCTGATCAAATTCAGCCCCGCAGCGAACGGGCGCGGCCTGTCCTTCAGCCTGGCGCCGGGTTATGGGGCGACCGCCAGCGGCGTGGACCGACTCTGGCGACAAGGGCTGGATGATGACCTGAGGGCGCAGGGCGGCAATGACGGCAACAACTACAGCCCGAACCTGGACATCCGTTTGGATTACGGCATGGATGTTCCCGGGAGGCCTGGCCTCATGACGCCCTACACTGAATTCAGCCTTGGCGACAGGAACACCTATCGCCTGGGCCTGCAGTGGCGGCACAGCAAGTGGTTTGATCTGAAACTTGTCGGCGAGCGCGAAGAAGGCGGGACCACCGCTGAGCACGGCATCCACTTGGAGGGCGAGATAGCGTTCTAAGTTCCGCCATCCTCGCCGCAGGCGGCAATCCAGAACGGCGAACCGTAATCCTTTCGCCGTTCCCGTGAAGGACTGGTGGAGGCGGAGAGGGCTTACTATGTAAGCCAAAGCTGCAAGTCAAGCTAAAGCATGACGTCGGTCAAAAGCAGACAATGCCTACACTTCGACATGAAGGAAGATATTGGAACCCTCCGCAGTGACATGTAGAAAATGGAAACTTCCCTCCACAAAGAGATGCAAGAGGCGAACAGTAAGCTGGAAACTTCCCTCCGCAAAGACATGATGGAAAACACGTCTTCCCTCCGCCATGACATACAAGAAGCGAACTTTAGCAATAAGGGTCAATTTTTGTTCATCAAATTGATGCTGTCTGCCGTCCTTGGTATGATGGTTGCGATCCTAGTGAAAGACTTTTTCTAATAAAGCAATTCGCTTGGCGGCGCCATCGTCAGCAGCACCTGCCCTCATTCCACCTCAGCCCCGTCATCCTCGCCTTTTGTGTAGCAAAATGTCGAAACCCCATAAAAAGAGCAGACTGCACAAAGATTAGTCGGTTGTTCTGGATTGAGTATTGGATAACCAATGAGGCGTCGATTATGACACCTAAAAAAATACGGAATCCGTTTAGGCCAGGGACTGGGCAAAGCCCGCCCTATCTGGCCGGCAGGGAAAATGAGCAGAATCGGCTCAGAGAGATATTAGCAGGCATGTCTGCCGGAGAATCGCCCGACGCCGACATGGTTATGTATGGCCCCCGGGGTATGGGAAAAACAGTACTATTAAATTGGCTGGAAAATGAAGCCAAAAGAGGTGGTGCGGAACATAATCCCATACGCACAAGCTGGACGACTCCCGATGAATTGGCATCCCCATCGGATATGTGGAGTTGCTTGCTGTCTAATGATTGGAAGAAGCGTTTGAAGCCTAGTCGGTTGATGGCCAAAATTTCTCTGTTGTCTGCTACTTGGGAGTCAAAGGGCGCGGTCAACCAAGCACTGGTGAATACTCTGGCCAATGAATGTAAAAAGCGGCCCCTGGCATTTTTGATGGATGAAGCGCATGGCATGGAACCGGGTCTGTGCCGTGGTTTGTTAAACATGAGCCAGAAGGTACGAAAAAAGGCGCCCTTTTTCCTGGTTCTCGCCGGCACTCCTGGCCTGTCACATTTCCTGACCACAGTGGGTGCTAGCTTCAGCGAACGTTCCAAGAAAATCGGTATTGGACGGCTAGATGCGCGGGCTACTACGGATGCCATTGTAAAGCCGTTAAATGAACACAGTATAAAAATAGACGCCGATGCTTTGGAACAAGTAGTGGAAGACAGCCAGCACTATCCTTATTTCATTCAACTTTGGGGCGAATCTCTTTGGGATTTGGCAAAGGAAAATGACCTGCAAAAGCTGACTTCTCAAGAAATTGCCGAGGCGAAGAAAAATGTTGAAAGTAGCAGAGTAACCCTTTATAAAGAACGCAGAGACACATTAGACGATCTTGGACTGCTGCCAGCGGCCATTGCTATTGCAACACTACTCCAAGACACGGAAATAGCCACCAAGGCCACGCTCAAAGAGATTATTGCAGATAATTTACCTGTTGATTCATTTACTGCACAGTCAGTTAATGAGCATCTACGAACGCTTGTTCGCCATGAGTTCGTCTGGTCTCCGCCGGGCACAGATTTATATGAGGCTGGCATCCCGAGTTTGATGACTTATGCCTTGGACCGGCAGCGCGAGCATGTGCAGAAAGTATCACCGACATCTCTCGCCTAGCGACCAACACCTCGCCCCGTCCACTCAGAAAGCCCACCGAGTGCGCATGACCCTGGAGGCGATTCGCGGCCACAGCCTGAGCAGCGATGCACGATTGGAAACCAGCCTTGGAGGCCGGTTTGCGGTATGACGGCGGCGACGGCACGACCGGCGCCGGCGCGGAGATTGGCGGCGGCCTGCGCTATGCGGGCCTTAGCAAGCTCAGCCCCGCAGCGAACGGGCGCGGCCTGTCCTTCAGCCTGGCGCCGGGTTATGGGGCGACCGCCAGCGGCGTGGAGCATCATACATCTTGATGGTCAGCGGCATTTTTTGTATACAATGCCCCGGACGCGGGTTGCCCGCCCCTAGGTGCGGGCAGACCCACAACCCGCTTGATTCGTATGTGACGGGAGCCAATGTGCCATGAGCCAGCGGGGTAATGTCATGCCTAGCCCCTGCATCCGTACGCCTACCCTCTCCCACACCCGCCGGCTCATCTCGCGGGCGTTCATCGCCTGCGTCCTTCTCGTAGGTCTCTCCGCGCAGGCACAGGCGCAGAACGACCCACCAATAATCGTAGATGTGTTTTTCTTTGGTGCGTTTACCGATCATTCCGAGAACGACGAGGGTCTAGCGTTCGACTTCGAGGTGGATGTTCAGGACGACAAGTTCATTTTCGCGGACGGCTTGATACTCAGCGGTGCCGATGGAGGCAAGTTCAACGGAATGGTAACGGCCCCGGGACTTTTTGCATCTCATAGCGTCAATGTATTTTTCAATGACGCACCGGACTTTGAAGCACCAACCGATGTCGGTGGCACCGCTGGTGACAATATCTATAGACTCACCCTGTCGGTCAGGGATAGCGGAGGTGCCGAGAGCGACCCATTCAATCTTACGGTAACGGTCACCAATGTGAATGAAGAGGGAACCATCAGCGCCATCACCGGCACCCCTCAGGTCGGTGAGACCCTGACTGCCGGCACCGTCGAAACCGACCCGGATGCCGTCACCGAGACCAACTTGAATGGCGCTGTTTCTGTCACCCCCACCTACCAATGGGAAAGCGCGCCGGACGGCACCACCGCCGCCGACCGCGCTTGGGCCGACATCAGCGGTGCCACCAGTGAGACCTACGCGCCGGTAGTTGATGATGTCACCAGGATTATTCGAGTGGTCGCCTCTTACACCGGCGTCCCGGGATACGCCGCCCACACTGCCACCAGCGCCCCGACCGACGCCGTGCAACCTCAACTTGCCTTTAGCGCAGGACCCGATCTCACCAGCAGCAACTCCGGTGATTACGCCATGGAAGGCGACACCCTGACCCTGACCTTCACCGTCAATCTGGACTTGGCAAGCGACCCAAGCGTGACCATCGCCGGGCAGAGCCTCACGGCGACAGCCCCTGACAGTGACAATGTGTATACCGCGGCATACACGGTGAACGCGGCGCAGGTTATGGATATGGATGGCGCGTTGGCAATGTATGCCACTGCCGAAATGGCCGCCGATGGTAATCCCGACAATACGCTTGCTCCCACTACTGCAGAAAGCGCGATTCGAATTGATTTGACCGCACCGGTCATCACCCGGACTGGTGACGCGGCCATCACCCTGACAGTGGGCACTGATTACACGGACGAGGGCGCCACCGCCACGGATACCGTGGATGACAATGTCTCGGTCACCACAGGTGGCGATGCAGTGAACACCAACACCATCGGCACCTACACGGTTAGATATGACGCAACCGATGCCGCCGGCAATGCCGCCACGCAAGTAACCCGCACCGTCACCGTGCAGGCAGCCCTTGGCTTTGATGTGGAGCCCACGCTCGCCACCAACAACGCTGGTGATTACGCCATAGACGGCAACACCCTGACCCTGACCTTCACCGTCAACCAGGCATTGGCAAGCACTCCGGAGGTGACTGTGACCATCGCCGGGCGGCCCGCCGAGGTGACACCCGGCGCGGGCAATGCGTATACCGCGACCTACACGGTGGTCGCGGCAGATGTTGCCGACGACACGCTGGTGGGTTATGGCATTGCCGTGCTGACAGCCGCCGATAATCCGGACAATACCCTTGGCCCGACCGCGGATACCAGTGCGATTCGAATTGATGTGCTCGCACCGATTATCACCCTGAATGGTGATGCGGCTATCACGCTGACAGTGGGCGATGCCTACAATGAACAAGCCAGCGTCTCGGATACTGTGGATGGCAGCGTCATGCTGGTCGTGGGAGGCGGTCCAGTGGATACCAGTGCCGCCAGCGTCTACAACCTTACCTACAATGCGCAGGATGCCGCCGGCAATGCCGCCACGCAAGTAACCCGCACCGTCACCGTGGCGGCCGCGCCCAACACCGCGCCGACCATCGACCCTGGCAACGAAGCGCCGGAGTATGCCGAGAACACCGACGCGGCCACGCCAGTGGCGGCCTACGCCGCGACCGATGCCGAGAGCAACGCCGTCACCTGGTCGCACGGCGGCACGGATGCGGATCTCTTTGAGATTGATGCCGCAAGCGGCGCATTGAGATTCAAGACTTCGCCGGACTATGAAGCACTGGCGGATGACGACGCCAACAACGATTATCAAATCACCATAACCGCCACCGACGACGGCGCGCCGCCGATGACAGACACACTGGATGTCACGGTGACGGTCACCGATGTGGATGAAGATGGCGCCATCGGCGCCATCACCGGCAACGCCCAGGTCGGTGGGGAATTGACCGCCGGCACGGTGACCGACCCGGATTCCGTCACCCGGGACAACCTGCCTGGCACGGTTGATGTTGCTGACATCACCTATCAATGGCGACGTTCGCCGTCCGACAGCAACGACTACACCGACATCGGCGGCGCCACCGGAAGCACCTATGCGCTGATGCCAATCGATAGCGGCAAGACCATTCAAGTCATCGCCGGTTACACCGACACGCACGCCGCCCAGACCGTCACCAGCGGGCCGACCGCAACCATCGCCGAGGCGGACGCACCGGCCACGCCGAGCATCGCCCTGGCTGTGGACACCGGCACTGGCGACGATGGCATCACCAGCAATGGCTTGGTGGATGTGGCTGGTCTGGTTGAGGGCGCCACCTGGAAACACACCATCAAAGGCGAAACCGGCGATGCCCTTCTTGCCTCCAGCGTCACCAGTTTCACCCTGCCCGAAGGCGTGTATGCCGCTGGAGAGGTGCGGGTCGTGCAGACCGTGTTGGGCACTGACTCCCCCCCCGCTTTCAACCTCGGCGAGATTACCGTGGACACTACTGTGCCGACCGCGAACTTTGGCACCATTGCCGCAGGTGTGATTGGCACGGCGCAGGATCACGAGATCACCTTCTCCGAAGAAGTAACCGGCGTTGACAGCACCGACTTCACCGCCACTGGCGCCACAACAGTGGATAACGTTGCTGGCGCCGGCGGCACCTACACCATCACCTTCACACCGGGCTCCGAGACATTCACCCTGACCCTTGCCGCGGGCAGCGTGACCGACATCGCCGGCAACGCCGCGCCAACGGCGACCGCAACCGGCACCGCCACCGTTGCCCTTGCCTTTAGCGCAGGACCCGATCTCACCAGCAGCAACTCCGGTGATTACGCCATGGAAGGCGACACCCTGACCCTGACTTTCACCGTCAATCTGGACTTGGCAAGCGACCCAAGCGTGACCATCGCCGGGCAGAGCCTCACGGCGACAGCCCCTGACAGTGACAATGTGTATACCGCGGCATACACGGTGAACGCGGCGCAGGTTATGGATATGGATGGCGCGTTGGCAATGTATGCCACTGCCGAAATGGCCGCCGATGGCAATCCCGGCAATACGCTTGCTCCCACTACTGAAGAAAGCGCGATTCGAATTGATGTAACCGCACCGGTCATCACCCGGACTGGTGACGCGGCTATCACCCTGACAGTGGGCACTGATTACACGGACGAGGGCGCCACCGCCACGGATACCGTGGATGACAATGTCTCGGTCACCACAGGTGGCGATGCAGTGAACACCAACACCATCGGCACCTACACGGTTAGATATGACGCAACCGATGCCGCCGGTAATGCCGCCACGCAAGTAACCCGCACCGTCACCGTGGAGGCCGCCGCCCTGTCCATGGATGTGACTCTGGAAACTTTGGCGATTTCGCAAGGCGCCCTGAGTCCGGCCTTCGAGTCTGGCATCTACGCTTACGCCGTCAGCGTGACGAATGATGTGGCAAGCGTCACGGTCACGCCGACCGTGAATGACGCCGACAACGCAACCGTGACTGTGGACGGCGGACCGGTTGACAGCGGCGCCGAAAGCACAGCGATTGACTTGAGTCCTGGCATGGCTACCGACATCTTGATCGAAGTCACCGCCGAGGACGGCACCGCCACCCAAATCTATCGCGTCATCGTGACCCGCGCCGACAACACCGCGCCGGCCATCGACCCTGGCAACGAAGCGATAATGCATGCCGAGAACACCCCCGTCACCACGCCAGTGGCGACCTACGCCGCGACCGATGCCGATGGCGCGGATGCCGACATCACCTGGTCACTCACTGGTGACGCGGATGAGAGTCTCTTCTCGATTGGCGCCACAACCGGCGTCTTGACCTTCAACGCACCGCCGGACTATGAAATGCCGACCGATGACGGTGGCAACCGTGTTTATGACATCACCATCACCGCCACCGATGACGGCGCGCCGCCAATGACAGACACACTGGATGTCACGGTGACCGTTGGCAATGTGGATGAAGATGGCGCCATCGGCGCCATCACCGGCAACGCCCAGGTCGGTGGGGAATTGACCGCCGGCACGGTGACCGACCCGGATGCCGTCACCGCGGGCAACTCGGCAGGCACGGTTGATGTTGCTGACATCACCTATCAATGGCGGCGTTCGCCGTCCGACAGCAACGACTACACCGACATCGGCGGCGCCACCGGAAGCACCTATGCGCTGACGCCAATCGATAGCGGCAAGACCATTCAAGTCATCGCCGGTTACACCGACACGCACGCCGCCCAGACCGTCACCAGCGGGCCGACCGCAACCATCGCCGAGGCGGACGCACCGGCCACGCCGAGCATCGCCCTGGCTGTGGACACCGGCACTGGCGACGATGGCATCACCAGCAATGGCTTGGTGAATGTGGCTGGTCTGGTTGAGGGCGCCACCTGGAAACACACCATCAAAAGCGAAACCAGCGATGCCCTTCTTGCCTCCAGCGTCACCAGTTTCACCCTGCCCGAAGGCGTGTATCCCGCTGGAGAGGTGCGGGTCGTGCAGACCGTGTTGGGCACCGACTCCGACCCCGCCACCTTTGATAGGCGGATTACCGTGGACGCCACCGCGCCGACCATCGCCCTGAATGGTGATCCGGCTATCACGCTGACCGTGGGCGATGGCTACACCGATCAAGGCGCCGCCGCCACGGACAATCTGGATGCCAGCGTCACGACGGCCGCCGCGCAGGGCGTTGATGCAGTGGACACCGACACCGCCGGGGAATACACCATCACCTACACCGCGCGGGATGCCGCCGGCAATGCCGCCACGCAGGTGACCCGCACCGTCACCGTGCAGGCAGCCCTTGGCTTTGATGTGGAGCCCACGCTCGCCAGCAGCAACTCCGGTGATTACGCCATAGACGGCGACCGCCTGACCCTGACCTTCACGGTCAATCAGGAATTGGCGAGCGACCCAAGCGTGACCATCGCCGGGCGGGCCGCCGCGGTGACACGCACTGGCAATGCGTATACCGCGATTTACGATGTGGTCGCGGCAGATGTTTCGGCAAGCGACGGCGCCTTGGCGAGTTATGACATTGGCGCAATGGCGGCCGTCGGCAATTCGGCAAATACGCTTGATCCGGAGGCGGTTGCCGAAAGCGCGATTCGAATTGATGTAACCGCACCGAGCATCACCCTGACTGGTGAAACGGCTATCACCCTGACTGTGGGCGATGCCTACGATGATCTTGGCGCCACCGCCACGGATGCTGTGGATGGCAATGTTTCGGCCACCACGGGTGGCGATGCAGTGAACACCAACACCATCGGCACCTACACGGTTAGATATGACGCAACCGATGCCGCCGGCAATGCCGCCACGCAAGTAACCCGCACCGTCACCGTGCAGGCAGCCCTTGGCTTTGATGTGGAGCCCACGCTCGCCACCAACAACGCTGGTGATTACGCCATAGACGGCAACACCCTGACCCTGACCTTCACCGTCAACCAGGCATTGGCAAGCACTCCGGAGGTGACTGTGACCATCGCCGGGCGGCCCGCCGAGGTGACACCCGGCGCGGGCAATGCGTATACCGCGACCTACACGGTGGTCGCGGCAGATGTTGCCGACGACACGCTGGTGGGTTATGGCATTGCCGTGCTGACAGCCGCCGATAATCCGGACAATACCCTTGGCCCGACCGCGGATACCAGTGCGATTCGAATTGATGTGCTCGCACCGATTATCACCCTGAATGGTGATGCGGCTATCACGCTGACAGTGGGCGATGCCTACAATGAACAAGCCAGCGTCTCGGATACTGTGGATGGCAGCGTCATGCTGGTCGTGGGAGGCGGTCCAGTGGATACCAGTGCCGCCAGCGTCTACAACCTTACCTACAATGCGCAGGATGCCGCCGGCAATGCCGCCACGCAAGTAACCCGCACCGTCACCGTGGCGGCCGCGCCCAACACCGCGCCGACCATCGACCCTGGCAACGAAGCGCCGGAGTATGCCGAGAACACCGACGCGGCCACGCCAGTGGCGGCCTACGCCGCGACCGATGCCGAGAGCAACGCCGTCACCTGGTCGCACGGCGGCACGGATGCGGATCTCTTTGAGATTGATGCCGCAAGCGGCGCATTGAGATTCAAGACTTCGCCGGACTATGAAGCACTGGCGGATGACGACGCCAACAACGATTATCAAATCACCATAACCGCCACCGACGACGGCGCGCCGCCGATGACAGACACACTGGATGTCACGGTGACGGTCACCGATGTGGATGAAGATGGCGCCATCGGCGCCATCACCGGCAACGCCCAGGTCGGTGGGGAATTGACCGCCGGCACGGTGACCGACCCGGATTCCGTCACCCGGGACAACCTGCCTGGCACGGTTGATGTTGCTGACATCACCTATCAATGGCGACGTTCGCCGTCCGACAGCAACGACTACACCGACATCGGCGGCGCCACCGGAAGCACCTATGCGCTGATGCCAATCGATAGCGGCAAGACCATTCAAGTCATCGCCGGTTACACCGACACGCACGCCGCCCAGACCGTCACCAGCGGGCCGACCGCAACCATCGCCGAGGCGGACGCACCGGCCACGCCGAGCATCGCCCTGGCTGTGGACACCGGCACTGGCGACGATGGCATCACCAGCAATGGCTTGGTGGATGTGGCTGGTCTGGTTGAGGGCGCCACCTGGAAACACACCATCAAAGGCGAAACCGGCGATGCCCTTCTTGCCTCCAGCGTCACCAGTTTCACCCTGCCCGAAGGCGTGTATGCCGCTGGAGAGGTGCGGGTCGTGCAGACCGTGTTGGGCACTGACTCCCCCCCCGCTTTCAACCTCGGCGAGATTACCGTGGACACTACTGTGCCGACCGCGAACTTTGGCACCATTGCCGCAGGTGTGATTGGCACGGCGCAGGATCACGAGATCACCTTCTCCGAAGAAGTAACCGGCGTTGACAGCACCGACTTCACCGCCACTGGCGCCACAACAGTGGATAACGTTGCTGGCGCCGGCGGCACCTACACCATCACCTTCACACCGGGCTCCGAGACATTCACCCTGACCCTTGCCGCGGGCAGCGTGACCGACATCGCCGGCAACGCCGCGCCAACGGCGACCGCAACCGGCACCGCCACCGTTGCCCTTGCCTTTAGCGCAGGACCCGATCTCACCAGCAGCAACTCCGGTGATTACGCCATGGAAGGCGACACCCTGACCCTGACTTTCACCGTCAATCTGGACTTGGCAAGCGACCCAAGCGTGACCATCGCCGGGCAGAGCCTCACGGCGACAGCCCCTGACAGTGACAATGTGTATACCGCGGCATACACGGTGAACGCGGCGCAGGTTATGGATATGGATGGCGCGTTGGCAATGTATGCCACTGCCGAAATGGCCGCCGATGGTAATCCCGGCAATACGCTTGCTCCCACTACTGCAGAAAGCGCGATTCGAATTGATGTAACCGCACCGAGCATCACCCTGACTGGTGGCGACGCGCCTATCCTTCTGACTGTGGGCGGGACGTACACAGAGCAGGGTGCCACCGCCATGGATAATGTGGATGCCAGTGTCCCCACGCCCATCCCGAGTGGCGCAGTGGACACCACCACCCCCAGCGACTACACCATCACCTACACCGCCACCGACCGCGCCGGCAATGTCGCCACGCGGACCCGCACCGTCACCGTGAGCGAGCCGGCACCGTCCACGGATGCGACCTTGTCAACTCTGACGATTTCGCAAGGCACCCTGAATCCGACCTTCGCGTCTGGCACCGACGCTTACACCGTCAGCGTGGGCAATGGGGTGGCAAGCGTTACGGTAACGCCGACCACGACTGACGACAACGCAACGGTGACCGTGAACACCGCGGCGGTTACCAGCGGCCAAGCCTCCGAAGCGATTGCCCTGACGGTTGGTGCAAACAACATCATCACCATTGAGGTCACCGCCGAGGATAGCAGCGCCCAAACCTACATCGTCACCGTGACCCGCGCCGCCAACACCGCGCCGGCAATCACCAGAACCGCGGGCGATGAGACGGTGAGCTATGACGAGAACGGCGCCGGACCGGTGGCGGACTACGCCGCGACCGATGCCGATGGCGCGGATACCGACATCACCTGGTCACTCAGCGGAACGGATGCGGGTTCGTTTGCGATTGATGCCGACGGCGCATTGACCTTCAAGACACCGCCGGATTTTGAAGCCCCGGCGGATGTCGCTGGCTCCGATAGCGCTGTCGTCGCCAGCGACAATAAGTATCAAATCACCATCACCGCCACCGATAACGGCACGCCGCCGATGACAGACACGCTGGATGTCACGGTAACCGTTACCAATGTGGATGAACCCGGCGCCATCAGCGACATCACCGGCGACGCACAAGTCGGCGCGACCCTGACTGCCGGCGCCGCGATAACCGACGAGGATGGCTCGATTGTTTTCGACGGCTATCAATGGCAAAGCGCGCCGGCCGCCGCCGCCGCCGGCTCCGCCGACTGGGCCGACATCAGCGGCGAAACCAGCGAGACCTACACGGTGGCGGTCGATATCGACAGGATTATTCGAGTGGTCGTTACTTACACCGACGGCGAAGGTAGCGGTAAACAAGCCACCAGCAACCCGACCGAAGCCGTGATTGCCGCGCCCAGAGGGTTGACTGCGGTGACCCTAACGGATAACAACAACAACGATGTCCCGTTGACTATGGCATTCGGCCCCGACGTAGACGTATATACGGCGATTGCGCTGCGCGATGCGACCGAGGTCACGATCGCGCTGTCCCTTATCGAAGGGTTTGTTGCGGCTCAAGACAACCTCGATGGCATATATCAATTCACAGGCAACCCGCCAAGTATTCGAATTGATCTTGTAGTTAGCCAAACGGACGGCAGCGCGTCTGAACGCTACGTCTTCGTTATCCTCCGCACCCCGCCGCCACCGACCATCGCCCTGGATATGGACACCGGCACTAATGCCAGCGATGGCATCACCAGCAATGGCTTGGTGAATGTGATGCTGGCGATCGGTTTTGATTCCAGCAGCGACGCTTGGCATTACTCCACCGATGGCGGTGACCCCGGCACCGTCGGCACCAACCCCGGCACCGGCACCGCCGCCAGTTTCACATTGAATACAGACGGCGACCATCAATTACGCGTCCGCCAGACCCGCCAGACCAGTGATGGTGATGCCGTGTCTGCTGTCGCCTCTTTGGCAGTAACGCTGGACACCACCGCACCGACGGTGGACTTCCGCGTAGACGATGTGGAGCCCGGTGTGGTTGACGTCTTGCAGAACCACAACATCGCCTTCTCCGAGGCGGTAACCGATTTGGCGACAGATGGTATTTCCGGTTCCACGGGCGCCGCAGTGGCGCTCGTGAGCGGTAGCGGTAGTGATTACATCATCTCCATCACTCCGAGCGGCACAAGCTACACCTTGATCCTTACCGCCAACGCAGTAACCGACCTCGCCGGCAACCCCAATGCCGAGGCGAGGGTATCCGTAGACGGCAAAGTAAACCGACTGCCGGTTGCCAACGCCGGACCCAATCAACTTGATGCGGTTACCGACATGCAAGTAACTCTGGACGGTTCCGGCAGCACCGACGACGATAGCGGTAATGATCTGACATACTCCTGGGTGCATACCTCGACCAATGGCAACCCGCCGGCCATTCCTGTGGAGATTACCGAGGACGGCGCCGCTGAAGACGACACCGACACCCCGGGCGCGGCCTTCACGCCCACGGCGGAGGGGACTTATACCTTCACCCTGACCGTCACCGATAAATTCGCTGCTCGACCGGCAAGCGACACCGACGAGGTGGAGATCACCGTGCAGGATGCCCCTGCCCTTGACTTTGCCGAGGGACCCGCGCTCACGACCAGCAACGCTGGTGATTACGCCATAGAAGGCGACACTCTGGAACTGACCTTCACGGTCAATCAGGCATTGGCAAGCACTTCGGAGGTGACCGTGACCATCGCCAGGCAGAGCGCCACGGTGGAAAGCACTGGCAATGTGTATACCGCGACCTACACAGTTGCCGAGACGGATGCTGGGGTGACTGACGGCGAGTTGGTGGGTTATGACATTGGCGAACTGGTGGCCGCCGATGACAATGTCGCCGCCCTTGACCCGCCAAGCACCGAAACCGCAATTCAATTTGCCTTTAGGCCGCCGACCGCCGCTTTCGCGCCAGACCCATTGGAAGATCTGGTTGCGGGTGAGGCAGCGAGCGTCACACTCACCATAACGGATGGGACAGTCGGAGGCGTCTCGGAAACTCCGCTGGCAGGTGATTTTTCGGCGACCAATGCCACCTTGGGGGTAATTTCAGGTGCGTCTGGTGTTTATCAGGTTGCCTTCACGCCGACCGCGGCCGGCACGGTGGTGACTATCACTTTCAATGGCAATGGCACGGCAACCGATGCGGCTGGCAATGTCATCGTCGAGGTTAGCGTCTCCGGCACTGCGGCAGCGGCAACGGTAGAGGACACCACCGCGCCGGTGATCATCTTCAACCGGTTTGAGCACTCTGGCGGTTTAGTGGTTGAAGTAGCGGGTGAGGACATCACCTACCTGAACGCAGGCGACACCCTTACCGTGTTTGTGCAGTCAGACGAAGAACTGACCGCTGCTTCTCTCGTAGGTGGCGTCAGTTTCAAGTTGGGCGATACTACCGAAGCCGCACAAAACCTGAGCACAACCACCACCGCCAACCAGTATTCTGCGGTCTATACTGTTAAGGCAACGGATAATGCCGACGCGGTAGCCTTGGTTATTGATGGCGCCGCGGATGCCGAGGGCAATAGCGTCGTCAACCTTGAGATACCCGTTGATAATGTGCAGATTGACACCACCGCGCCGACCATCGCCCTGGTCGGCGGTCCAGTTACCCTTGACCACAGTAGCAATATAGAAGACTACACTGATGCCAGCGTGAGTGGAGTGGATGCGGATGCTGGCGAGTTGCTGGCGACGGTCATTACCAACTCTGGCGATACGGTACTGACGGAGGTGGACACCACCGCGGCAGGCGACTACACCTACACCTACACCGCCACCGACCGCGCCGGCAATGACTCCGACCCGGTAACCCGCACCGTCACCGTGGAGGCTGCCTCGCCAACGCTAACCGCCGAAAGACAGACCGACAATTCCATTCGATTAGCGTGGAGTAACATACCTACTGACTATCGCTATCAGTTCACGCTAAAGGAATCAGGTGTCACATCTGCTCGTATCTTCGAGTTAGCACCTAATGCCAATAACTTTGTCATTATTCATACAACGATGGCATTTTTTGAGAGATTAAATGCTGCAGAAGAGATTGGCATAAACAGCAGAACTTCTGCTGCCACTCCTGTGTTAGGTCCTATAACATTTACAGCAGTACCTCCACTCAACCCAACTGGAACAGTTGAACCAACCATAACAGCGACAAGACTGGCTGACAATTCCATCTCATTAGAGTGGAGTAATCTGCCGACTGATAATTCTTATGAGGTTTTTATAATTAAAGATGATGTCAGTGCATACTTGCAGATTATTCCTAGGACATCCCCTTATGTTTGGGCTCCTACTGATTCCGGATTTGAGCAAGTAACTAATGCAGACCGAATTGCCATATCTGGCCGTGCTGATACCGGTATTTTCCCAATAGGTGGTGAAACTGTTCGAATATCCGCACCAGTACCTGCACCGATCCAAGCCCTTGCCTTTGCCGAGGATGGGGGACCCGCGCTCACCAGCAATGGCGCGACGGTAGATGGCGTAACCTACGCCATAGACGGCAACGAGTTGATCCTGACCTTCACCGTCAATCAGGAATTGGCGGACGACCCAGCCGTTACCGTTACCATCGCCGGGCGGGATGCCACAGTGGTAAAAGGCGCTGGCAATGATTACACCGCAACCTACACGGTGGTCGCGGATGATGTTACCGACAACACGCTGGTGGGTTATAACATTGCCGAAATGGTAGCCGCCGATAATCCGGCAAATACGCTTGCCGCGATAGATGGCAGTACTGAGATTCGAATTGATGTAACCGCGCCGACCGTGACAGACTTCGGCGACATTGGCGGTATTGCTAACGCCGAGCGGATGACCGACCTCACCTTCTCCGAGCCGGTAACCGGTTTGGCAGCGGATGATTTCGACGATGGTGGTGAGTTCAGGGTGAGTGCCGTTACCCCGTCCAGCGGCTTCAACACCGTCTATACCATCACCTTCACCACGGGAGACGCAACCTACGACCTGATCCTTAACGCCAACGCAGTAACCGACCGGGCAGGTAACGCCTCGGCAAGGATGACGGAAGCGGGCACGGCAAACTATCCGCCGACTGCCGATGCCGGAGACGATGCTGATGCAGATGCCGACATGCCCGTGACTCTGGACGGCACCGGCAGCGACGATGGCGATGGTCACACGTTGACATACGCATGGGAACATACCTCAACCGATGGCGGCGCGCCCGACCCGGCAATCACCTTGACCGAGGACGGCACCGCTGCTGACGACCCCGCCACCCCGACCGCGGTCTTCACGCCCACGGCGGCCGGGGCTTATACCTTCACCTTGACCGTTGCCGATGATTTCGACCCCCCGGCAAGCGACAGCGACACGGTAGTCATCACCGTGACCGAACCGGCCGACACCACCCCTCCGACGGTGACCCTCGGCACCATTGACGAAGGCGTGATTGGCACACCACAGCAATACACCATCACCTTCTCCGAGCCGGTGAGCGGTTTGGATGTGGATGATTTCGGCGGTTCCGAAGATGTTACGGTGAATAGTGTGACCCCGGCCAGCGGCCCCAGCACCACCTACACCATCAGCATCACCCCGATCGCGATAGCCTTCGACCTGCTTCTTGCCGCCGACAGCGTGATGGACACCGCGACCGCCCCGAACACGGGTCCCGAGAACGCGGCGAGCGCGAGCGGCACCGCCACCGTCGTCCTTGCCTTTGCCGCAGGCGGTTCGCCCGCGCTGGCTACCAACAACACCGACGCACAACGCGCCAAAGAAGGCGACATCCTGACCCTGGCCTTCACCGTCAATCAGGCATTGGCAAGCGCCCCGGTCGTTACCATCGCCGGGCGGAGCATCACGGCGACAAAAGGCAGTGGCAATGATTACACCGCGACCTACACGGTGGCCACGTCAGAGGTTACTGACGGCGCGCTGGTGAGTTATAGCACTGGCACGCTGACAGCCGCCGGACCCGCCGGCAATACCGCAGAGGTGAATGGCGAGAGTGCGATTCGAATTGATTTGACCGCGCCAACCATCACCCTGACTGGTGGCGACGCGCCTATCCTTCTGACTGTGGGCGGGACGTACACAGAGCAGGGCGCCACCGCCACGGATAATGTGGATGCCAGTGTCCCCACGCCCACCCCGAGTGGCGCAGTGGACACCAACACCCCCAGCGACTACACGATCACCTACACCGCCACCGACCGCGCCGGCAATGTCGCCACGCGGACCCGCACCGTCACCGTGGAAGCGCGCGCCAACACCGCGCCGAGAATCACGGCTGGCAATGCTGCACCGAATTATGCCGAGAACGCCGGCGAAGCAGTGGAGACCTACGCCGCGACTGCGACTGGTAGCAGGACGATTGCCGGTTACGCCCTCGGCGGACCCGATGCGACTGCCTTCTCCATCACTAACGCTGGCGTCTTGACCTTCAAGACCCCGCCGAACTTTGAGTCGCCGACCGATGCCGGCACCGACAACGATTATGAAATCACCATCACCGCCACCGATGACGCGAGCGAGACCAGCGACGCAGTTGCGGTAACGGTGAGGGTTGCCAATGCGGAAGATGCCGGAAGCGTCAACGCCATCAGCGGCACCGCGCAGGTCGGCGAGACCCTGACTGCCGGCGACACGGTAACCGACGAGGATGGCGCGATTGCCATCACCGGCCATCAATGGCAACGCGGGAACGCGGTGGGTGAAGGCAATACCGACATAGATAGTGCTGACCAACCTACCTACGATGTGGTGGTTGCCGATCTCGGAGCCACCCTGCGCGTGGTGGTCTCTTATACCGATGGTTTTGGCGGCAACACCGACACCGCCACCAGCGAATCGACCGAAGTGGTTATGCCCGCACCGGCGCCGGGCGATTTTGAACTTACCGCAGGAGAGATCACTGCCACATCTATTACGATTACATGGGAGGCAGTAGAGGGTGCCAATAGATACACTTTGTTTAGAGATAATACGTCGCTAGCAAATTTTGGTGGTCCAGCATCCTCCTACACCCACACTGATAATGACCTGACTCCCGAAACACCCTACACTTATCGCGTCGACGCAAGTCACCGAGAAACTAGGCGGCCTTTCCTACTTACTCCAATAGGCTCTGCTAATTTGGTTGTATCAACACAGTCAATCCCGAGCCCCCCAATCACCGGTCTGGTCGTCGATGTGCTGACGACGCCCGGCATGACCACTCTGTCTTGGGATGCCTACGAGTATCTTGACGGTGACGGGGCAATGCAGACCTACAACGGGGCATACGTCATTGAAAGTGCCAGCAACGCAAACGAGGATCCGGGGACCGATCCCTCGTTATTTGTTTTTGCCGATGATGAAACCACTGCCGCTGGCGCCGCTACCTATACCTGGGATGCCAACATTACGACTAAAGTCTATAGAGTCAGAATTGACGACCCGACTGACGATACTGGCGCCACCAAAATATACAGCACCCTCCTGCCGGGCGCCCAGTTGTTTAAGGCAACCAATCGCGATAGCACGGAGCCGGCGAATGAGGTTCTTACCTACGATGTGGATGCAACGGGTGGCACCATAGACTTCCAATACATCCCGCCTGGTGGTGCCGCCAACGTCCCGGCTTCCCATGTTGCCGCGCCCGGTGTCTTGACCTCATTGGCGAGCACCGCCACCGCCAACAGCGGCACGGTGAGGGTGCGCTCAACGGACCGACTATACCGACAACATCCGACCGATCAGAAAAGGACGACACCCTACCTATGTCGCCTGGACGGCGATATAAACGACGGGACTATAGTGCGTGAAGTCATCTACACCCCGCCTGCTAGCGCGGCCGGCGGCACCGAAGACACCTTTACGGTGCGGGTGCAGAAGCTCTTTATTCAACTCAGGCCGGAAACCAGAAAAATCACCCCGCAAGGTCAGGCAATTGACGTGAACTGTTACGCCGACGGCGCGCCGGAGACGAAAACCATCACCCTCCAGTTGCTGCAGGCGGCACCGACTGCCGAAGCGGGAGACCCACAAACCGTAGTTGCCGGCATGGAAGTGACCCTGGACGGCTCCCGCAGCAGCGACACCGATGGCACTATCGCGAGTTATGCTTGGACGCATACCATGACCGATGATGCCGCGACCACGCCTGAAACGGCAATCACCTTGACCGGTGGCGACACCGTCGCCCCGACCTTCACCGCACCGGATGCCGCTACGACGCTGGTCTTCAGCCTGACCGTCACCGATGATGACGGCGCCAGCAGCGCCGCCGACACGGTAGTCATCACCGTAACCGGGGCGGACGTGACCCTGCCGGCGACACCGACCATTGCCCTGGCGACGGACACCGGTGCCGATAGCGATGGCGTCACCAATAATGGCTTGGTCAATGTGACTGGTCTGGTCACTGGCGCCACCTGGAAACACATCATCAACGGCACACCCAGCGCAGACTTTGATTCCGCCGCCACCACCACCTTCACCCTGCTCGAAAACGTGTATGCCAGTGAAGATGTGCAGGTCGTGCAGACCGTGAACGGTGTGGACTCCGCGGCCGCCACCTTTGCCATGCAGATTACCGTGGACACCACCGCGCCGACCGTGGCGACCTTTGACATCATTGACGTCCAAGGCACGGTTGGCACGTCGCAGACGCACCCCATCACCTTCTCCGAAGCGGTAACTGGTTTGGAAGCGGCTGATTTCACCGTTTCCAGCCTCATTGCGCCGCCCGATGGTGACATCGAGGTGGATAGTGTGACCGACTCCGGCGACCAGACCACCTACACCATTACCTTCACCCCGGCCGTGCCCACGGTAGCCTTCAGCCTGACCCTTCCCATAAACAGCGTGGCCGACATCGCCGGCAACCCCGGTCCCGCCGAGGTAGCGACCATAACTGGCGCCGCCGCCGCAGCCGCGTCCACGGATGCGACTCTGTCAACTCTGACGATTTCGGACGGCGCCTTGTCGCCCGCCTTCGTGTCTACTACCGGTGCTTACACCGCCAGCGTGGGCAATGAGGTGGCAAGCGTTACGGTAACGCCGACCACGACTGACGACAGCGCAACCGTGACTGTGGGCGGCAATACGGTTGTCAGCGGCGAAGTCTCCGAAGCGATTCCCCTGGCCCCGGGTGCCGCCACCGACATCACCATCATCGTCACCGCCGAGGACACCACTAGCACCCAAACCTACACCGTCGTCGTGACCCGCGCCGCCAACACCGCGCCGGTGATAGACACTGCGGATGCGGCGGTGAATTATGCCGAGAACACTCCTATCGCGACCGCGGTGGCGACCTACACCGCGACCGATGCCGAGAGCGACACCATCACCTGGTCAGTCGGTGGCGGCACGGATGCGGCATTGTTTGCGATTGATGCGGATGGCGTATTGACTTTCAAGGCTTCGCCGAACTTTGAAGTACCGACCGATGACGATGGCGGCAACGATTATGAAATCACCATCACCGCCACCGATGACGGCGCGCCGAGCGCGCCGAGCGACGCGCTGGCGGTAACGGTGAGGGTTACCAATGTGGATGAGGCGGGTGCCATCAGCGACATCAGCGGCACCGCGCAGGTCGGCGAGGAATTGACCGCCGGCACGGTAACCGACGCGGATTCGCCGGCTGATGTGGATGTTGGCACCATCACCTATCAATGGCAAGGTTCGCCGTCCGACAGCAGCGACTACACCAACATCATCGGTGCTGACCAAGGCGCCTACACGCCGGATGTTGATGATGTCGGCAGGACCATTCAAGTCATCGCCACTTACACCGATGGTCATGGTAGCGGTAAAGAAGCCACCAGCAACCCGACCGAGGCCGTGCAGGCCGCGACCCCGACCATACCGACTGTGGTGCCACCAGCAACGCCGATAGTATTTGCCGAGAATGATACGGCAACAGTGCACCCCTTCAGCGCGACCGCAACTGGCAGCAGGACGATTGCCAGTTTCGCCCTCGGCGGGGCCGGAGCGGATGAGAATCTCTTCGATCTTACCAGTGGCGGCGTCTTGACCTTCAGCACCCCGCCGGACTTTGAGGCGCCGACCGATGCCAACACCGACAACGATTATGAAATCACCATCACCGCCACCGATGACGCGAGCGAGACCAGCGACGCAGTTGCGGTGACGGTGAGGGTTGCCAATGCGGAAGATGCCGGCAGCGTCAGCGCCATCACCGGCACCGCCCAGGTTGGCGAGACCCTGACTGCCGGCACCGTGGTAACCGACCAGGATAGCGCGGACACGATTGCCATCACCGGCCATCAATGGCAACGCGGGGATGCGGCGGGTGACAACAATACCGACATAGATGGCGCAACCGGCAATACCTACGAGGTGGTGGTTGCTGATGAAGGCAACACCCTGCGCGTGGTGGTCTCTTATACGGATGGTTTTGGCGGCAACACCGACGAAGCCACCAGCGCATCGAGTGCAGTGGTTACGCCGGCGCCGGGCGATTTTGTAATTACCGCAGGAGAGATCACTGCCACATCTATTGCGCTTACCTGGGAGCCGGTAGAGGGCGCCAATAGGTACAGTGTGCATAGAGATGGCATGACGGTCGTAGAAAATGTTACTACAACATCCTACACTGTTATTGGCCTGGCTCCTGAAACATCCTACACTTTTCGCGTCACCGCAAGGAGCGTAACTGGCAGGCCTCCTAACCTCCAAATTACTGATAGAGGCACATCTACTTTGACTGTATCAACACAGTCAATCCCGACCCCCTCGATCACCGGTCTGGTCGTCGATGTGGAGACTGCGCCCGGCATGACCACCCTGACCTGGGATGCCTACATGGTTGGTGACGGTGCCGGGGGAATGACAGCCTACACCGGGACATACACCATTGAGAGCGCCCTCACCCGTCAGGAGCCGCCTGGCCCGGGAGAGGAGTTCGATCCTACGCTATTTACTTTTGCCGGTGGTGAAACCGTTGCCAATGGCGCCACTACCCATACCTGGGATGCTAACCCTGTAGTTAAAGTCTATCGAATCAGCATTGACGACCCGGCTAACCCCGGCACCACGTTATACAGTAACCTCGTGGAAGGCGCCCAGTTGATTCGGGTAACCGACAATGACGGCAGCATAGTACCGGCGAATCCGAAGTTTACCTACGATGTGACGGCAACAGGTGCCACCACCCTGGACTTCCAATACATCCCGCCCGGTAGCGACGACAAGAACACCCCGGCTTCCCATGTTGCCGCGCCCGGTGTCTTGACCTCGTTGGCGAGCACCACCACCGCCGACGGCGGCAGGCTGAGGGTGCGCTCAACCGACCTTCCATACCGACCATCTGGGAGAGGCTTCCATTGTAGCTCCGTCGGTCCTAGAGCCGGCGATATAAGAGGCGGCTCTATATTGCGTGAAGTCACCTACACCCCGCCTGCCAGTGTGAACGAGGGCGACCTCACCGACACCTTTGATGTGTCGGTGCAGAAGGTCTTTATCCAATTCAGGGCGGAAGCCCGACAGGGCGATGCCCTAGGACAGATCGTGAACTGTTACGCGGACGGCGCGCCGGAGACGCAACCCATCACCCTCCGGTTGCAGGGAGATGAGCCGACCAACCAGGTTCCGGTTGCCGAAGCGGGAGACAATCAGGATGTGGAGACCGGCGCGAGCGTGACCCTGAACGGCTCCGGCAGTGACGACACCGATGGAACTATCGAGAGTTATGCTTGGGCGCATACCCAAACCGATGGCGCCACGCCTGCTCCGGCAGTTAATTTGGCTGATGACGACACCGCCAGCCCGACCTTCACCGCGCCGGCTACGGCTGGGGTTTTGACCTTTGAACTGACCGTTACCGATGATGGCGGTGCTACCGCCACCGACACGGTAACCATCACCGTGTCTGAGTCAATGGACACAACCGCGCCGGTGATCACCCTTCTGGGGGACAGCCGCTTTAAAGTTGATCAGGGCGCCACCTACACAGACCCGGGCGCCACGGCGAGTGATGACCGGGATGGCGACATCAGCGCCGGCATCGTCGTTGGCGGCGACACGGTGGATACCGACATGGTCGGCGAATACATCGTCACATATAATGTGTCCGACAGCGTCGGCAATGCCGCTAGGACTGTTGCCCGCATCGTCCGCGTCGTCGAGCCGGACACGGTTGCTCCCGTGATCACCCTTCTGGGGGACAGCCCCCTTGAGGTCGATCAGGGCGCCACCTACACCGACCCGGGGGCCACGGCGAGTGATGACCGGGATGGCGACATCAGCGCCGGCATCGTCGTTGGCGGCGACACGGTGGAGACCGACACCGCCGGCGAATACACCGTCACCTATGATGTATCCGACGCCGCCGGCAATGCCGCCGAGCAGGTCACCCGCATCGTCCGCGTCGTCCTGCCGCCGGACACGGCTGTCCCCGTGATCACCCTTCTGGGGGACAGCCCCCTTGAGGTCGATCAGCACACCACCTACACCGACCCGGGGGCCACGGCGAGTGATGACCGGGATGGCGACATCAGCGCCCGCATCGTCGTTGGCGGCGACACGGTGGAGATCGGCACCGTCGGCGAATACACCGTCACCTATAATGTATCCGACGCCGCCGGCAATGCCGCGGAAACGGTCACCCGCATCGTCCGCGTCATCCTGCCGCCGGACACGGTTCCCCCGGTGATTGAACTTCTGGGGGACAGCCCCCTTGAGGTCGATCAGCACACCACCTACACCGACCCGGGGGCCACGGCGAGTGATGACCGGGATGGCGACATCAGCGCCCGCATCGTCGTTGGCGGCGACACGGTGGAGATCGGCACTGTCGGCGAATACACCGTCACCTATAATGTATCCGACGCCGCCGGCAATGCCGCCGAGCAGGTCACCCGCATCGTCCGCGTCGTCCTGCCGCCGGACACGGTTCCCCCGGTGATTGAACTTCTGGGGGACAGCCCCCTTGAGGTCGATCAGGGCGCCACCTACACCGACCCGGGGGCCACGGCGAGCGATGACCGGGATGGCGACATCAGCGCCGGCATCGTCGTTGGCGGCGACACGGTGGATGCCGACACCGCCGGCGAATACACCGTCACCTATGATGTGTCCGATGCCGCCGGCAATGCCGCGGAAACGGTCACCCGCATCGTCCGCGTCGTCGTGGTGCGCGACCTTGATGCCCTGAACCGTGCGATTCTGCCCGAAGTGGCGCGCGACATAGCTGACCAGAACGTCAGCGCCATTGCACGGCGCCTTGAGCAGGCGCGGCTGCCCTCGAGAGCCGCCGGCAGCGCCAGCCTCGGCGGCGCCTCCAGCCTGGCGGAGATCGCCAACTCCCAGGGACGCAGCATCGCCGACGACCGGTTTGACCTGAAGCGGCTCCTGGGCAATTCCAATTTTGTCCTGCCGCTGAGCGCAACCGGCGACGGCGAAGAAGTGGACGACACCCAGCTGACCCTTTGGGGTGCGGGCGACTACCGCAACCTGAAAGGCGCCGATGGCGTGCGTTGGGACGGCGACCTGTTGAACCTGCAACTGGGTCTGGATGCGCACCTGAGCGAGCGCACCATCCTGGGTGTGTCCGTCTCCAGGAGCCAGGCGGAACTGGACTACACCGACCCCAGCATGGCGACCAGCGGCGACTATGACCTGGATATGACCAGTGTTTATCCTTATCTGGGCTGGACAACAGGGGGCCTGGACCTCTGGGCGACCCTCGGCTACGGCCAGGGCGAACTGGAGATCAGTGAAGACGGCGCGCAAGCGGATATCCCCTCAAGCGACCTGAGCATGCTGACCCTGGGGCTGGGCGCCAACGGTGTGTTGATTGAAACCGGCGCCACCACCCTGCTGTTCAAAACTGAGATCTTGAGCACCGAACTGGAAGTGGATGCAAGTGAAGGGATAACGGCACTCACCCAGAAAGCCCACCGAATGCGCATGACCTTGGAAGCGATTCGCGGTTTCAGCCTGAGCAGTGGCGCACGATTGGAAACCAGCCTGGAGGCGGGTTTGCGGTATGACGGCGGCGACGGCACGACCGGCACCGGCGCGGAGATTGGCGGCGGCCTGCGCTATGCGGGTGGCGAGCGCCTGATGATGGAAGGCAAGGCGCGGGCGCTGGTGGGCGGCAAGGGCGATGCCGAGGAATGGGGGCTCAGCGGGCTGATCAAATTCAGCCCCGCAGCGAACGGGCGCGGCCTGTCCTTCAGCCTGGCGCCGGGTTATGGGGCGACCGCCAGCGGCGTGGAGCGACTCTGGCGACAAGGGCTGGATGAGGGCCTGGGGGGGCAGGGCGGCAACAACTACAGCCCGAACCTGGACATCCGTTTGGATTACGGCATGGATGTTCCCGGGAGGCCCGGCCTCATGACGCCCTACACTGAATTCAGCCTTGGCGACAGGAACACCTATCGCTTGGGCCTGCAGTGGCGGCACAGCAAGTGGCTTGATCTGAAACTTGTCGGCGAGCGCGAAGAAGGCGGGACCACCGCTGAGCACGGCATCTATCTGGAGGGCGAGATAGTCTTTTGACTTGTCATTGCCCGGCTTGTTCCGGGCAATCCAGAGGAACGAGCGGTATCGCCTTCATCATCAGCACCAGTAATCACAGGACTGTGCTCTTCGTTCCTCTGGATTCCCGCCTTCTTTGATCCTGACGGGGGTGCGCCTGTCAGCAGACCCGAATGCTAAAAAAGAGTACACTATGCAGAAGAGCCAGTTGCTTGATTGAGTATTGGATGGCGAATGAGGAGGCCATCATGACGCTGATTGAAGGTTTGAATCCGTTCAAGCCAGGTGATGGGCAACGCCCGCCTTATCTGGCAGGTCGGGAAAGTGAGCAGGGTCGGCTCAAACAGATATTGGCAGAAATGTCTGCCGGAGAGTCGCCTGCTGCCAACATGGTTATGTCTGGCCCCAGGGGCATGGGAAAAACAGTACTATTAAATTGGCTAAAAAATGAAGTCACAGAAGGTGGTACAAAACATAATCCCATACGCACAAACTGGGCGACCCCCGATCAATTAGCATCTCCAGCAGATATGTGGGATTGCTTGCTATCCATAGACTGGAAAAAACACTTAAAACCTAGTCGCTGGATGGCGAAATTATCAATAATTTCTGCTACTTGGGAGTCAAAAGCAGCGGCAAGCCCGGCGCTAGTGAATACTTTGGTCAAGGAATGTAAAAAGAGTCCTTTGGTATTTCTGATGGATGAAGCACATACCATGGAACCGGGTCTGTGTCGCGGTTTGCTAAACCTGAGCCAGACTGTACGAAACGAAGCACCCTTTTTCCTGGTTCTCGCCGGCACCCCTAGCCTGCAACATCTCCTGGCCACGGTGAACGCGACCTTTGCTGAGCGTTCCAATGTGATTGGCATTGGACGGCTAGATGCACAGGCCACTGCGGATGCCATCGTAAAGCCGTTAAATGAACATGGCATAAAAATAGACGACAACACCCTTGCACAGGTCGTTGAAGACAGCCAGCACTACCCTTATTTTATTCAACTTTGGGGCTCGGCCCTTTGGGATTTGGCAAAGGAAAAAGAACTGCAAAAATTAACTTCCGAGGAAGCCACCGCGGCAAAGACACAAGTTGAAAATCGCCGTATATACTTTTATGGGGGACGCAGAAAAACATTAGACGATCTTGGACTGCTGCCGGCGGCCATTGCTATTGCAACAATATTCCAAGACACGGAAATAACCACAAGAGATACGCTCAAGAAGGTCATTGCAGATAATTTACCTGTCGATTCATTTACTGCACAGTCAGCTAATGAGCATCTACGAACGCTTGTTCGCCATGAGTTTATTTGGAATCCGCCGGACACAGATTTATACGAACCAGGCATTCCGAGTTTGATGGCTTATGTACGGGAATTATAAAGGGAAGTTAACAAATTTCCATATTTGTTGACAGGGAGAGTTTTTTACCCCTCGCTCAGTGGTGCGAATTGCTGTCAAATTGGTCAATCCAACTCCAAGGCAGGCTATTTGTGACCCTGCCTGTGGTTCTGGGGGCTTCCTAATTCATGCCATGAAACATGTTTGGCGACAAATGGATCAATCCCCGGAATGGCAAGGGCAGTCGGATATCAGGGAGCGAAAAAGGGACATGGCGGCGCTGTCATTCTTTGGCAATGCCAAGACGTGCCTGCTTGTTATAAAGAAAGCGGAAGCCCAGCAGAATGTGATGGCGTTGGATTAGGGGATCTTGGTTGGCGGCGACACGGTGGAGACCGACACCGCCGGCGAATACACCGTCACCTATGATGTGTCCGACGCCGCCGGCAATGCCGCCGAGCAGGTCACCCGCATCCAGCTGACCCTTTGGGGAGCGGGCGACCACCGCGACCTGAAAGGCGCCGATGGCGTGCGTTGGGACGGCGACCTGTTCAGCCTGCAACTGGGTCTGGATGCGCACCTGAATGAGAACGCCATCCTTGGCGTATCCGTCTCCGGGAGCCAGGCGAGGCTGGATTACACCAACCCCAGCCTGGCGACCAGCGGCGACTATGACCTGGATATGACCAGTGTCCATCCTTACTTGGGCTGGACAATAGGGGGCATGGACTTCTGGGCGACCCTCGGCTACGGCAAGGGCGAACTGGAGATCAGTGAAGACGGCGCGCAAGCGGATATCCCCTCAAGCGACCTGAGCATGCGGACCCTGGGGCTGGGCGCTAACGGTGCGTTGATGGAAACCGGCGCCACCACCCTGCTGCTCAAAACTGAGATCTTGAGCACCGAACTGAAAGTGGATGCACAGTGAAGGGATAACGGCAATCACCCAGAAAGCCCACCGAATGCGCATGACCCTGGAGGCGATTCGCGGTTTCAGCCTGAGCAGTGGCGCACGATTGGAAACCAGCCTGGAGGCCGGTGTGCGGTATGACGGCGGCGGCGGCACGACCGGCGCCGGCGCGGAGATTGGCGGCGGCCTGCGCTATGCGGGCCTTGGCGGGCGCCTGCGTGGTGGAGGGCAAGGACGGCAACAACTACAGCCCGAACCTGGACATCCGTTTGGATTACGGCATGGATGTTCCCGGGAGGCCTGGCCTCATGACGCCCTACACTGAATTCAGCCTTGGCGACAGGAACGCCTATCGCCTGGGCCTGCAGTGGCGGCACAGCAAGTGGTTTGATCTGAAACTTGTCGGCGAGCGCGAAGAAGGCGGGACCACCGCTGAGCACGGCATCCACCTGGAGGGCGAGATAGCGTTCTAAGCTCCGCCATCCTCGCCGCAGGCGGGGGTCCAGAACGGCGAAGCCGTAATCCTTTCGCCATTCCCGCCTTTTCCTTCGTCATTGCCCGGCTGGCAGTAATACTCTGATAGCGAGGCTCCGCCCGGGGCTTCGCTTTTTTTGTCTGTCATCCCCGCCGCACCCCGTCATTCGCGGTGTCAAAGCGCCTCAATTCCCTCCCCCTGTGATATTTCTTGCTAATTCCATTGTGTTTTTGTATAAACGCCCCGAATGCAGGTTGCACGCCGCCAGATGTGGGCAGACCAGCAATCAGCTTTATTCGCGCATAGTGGGGACCAAAGCATCATAAACAAAATAATCACCCAATTCGTTTTCGCCTCCGCGTTGCTGGTAGCAATAGCCCCCCCTCATTTTTGCCGCTTCTTACGGGTAGGGAATAACACCATGACTCATCCCCTCCCCCACACCCGCCGGCTCATCTCGCGGGCGTTCATCGCCTGCGCCCTGCTGCTTGGGCTTGCCGCTCAGGCACAAGCGCAATCCCCCATGGTAATAACTTACGCAGATGGCCAGACGGCACTTGCTGAAAACATTTTCGCTATTATATTGCCTTCCTCAGAAGATGCGGTAGATGTGAGGATTTCGCCGCTAGAGACTGGCACACTTGCATTTCAATATGGTACTGATGCAAGCCAGGATGTCGAGATTGTTTCAGGCGAGGATAAGACTGTCACAATACCGGTGGGTTATGATTATGATGGTGCCATTGTCATATCATCAAACAGTGCGGAAGTTGCAAGGATATCTGTAACGACTGGGCCGGATCCTGATGCACCAACTTACATATCTGGTCAGTCGGCAATCCAGGAAGGCTCTGTACGTTATGAGTTGCTTAGCGCAGGTTTCATAAAACTGCACTTTGTGCCGCTAGATTCCGGTAGATTTACGTTTACATATAGCGGCACCACTGCTAGTAGCAATATTGGTCCAAGTTCAGTAGGAACTCCTAAAGAATCCGCCATTAGACCAGGTGCTGGTTTTAATGACGTTGTTGTCATTGCATTAGACGGTGTGGAAGTTGCAAGGATACATGTAACGATCCCATCTAACATGCCGGCAATCCAAGCAGACTCTTTTGAGGTTGCTGATACGATAGGTGCAGACACATTACGTGTGGAATTTACAGCGCTAAGGACAGGCATATTTACGGTTACGGCAGGTGAGGTGACCGAAACTGTTGAGGTTTCAGCTGAGGATGTAGCAGATTCAACAGTAAAGGAGGCTCTCACAATAACAGTTGGCTTAGGCTTTGATGATGATGTCATCCTTTCATTTGGAGGTAATGACGTTGCAAGGATACATGTAACGACTGGACCGCCGCCCTCGACCAAACCGACTGTGAATGATACTCCAGCATCACCGATAGCATTTGCCGAAAACGGTGTGGGCACTGTGGCGACTTTCACCGCGACCGCGACTGACGGAAGAACCATTACCGGCTTCACCCTCGGCGGAGATGATGAGGACGACTTCTCCATCACTGACGATGGCGTCTTGACCTTCGCGGCACAGCCGAACTATGAGGCACCGGCGGATGACGATGGCGACAACGATTATGAAATCACCATAACCGCCACCGACAGTGAGAGCGAGGAAAGCGAACCACTTGAGGTAACGGTAAGGGTTGCCAATGCGGAAGACGAAGGAAGCGTCAGCAACATCGCCGGCACCGCTCAGGTCGGGCAGACTCTGACTGCCGGCACCACGGTAACTGACGAGGATGGTCCCGACACGATTAACATCACTGGCCATCAATGGCAACGCGCGCCGTCCGGCGGCACCTACACCGACATCGGTGGCGCCACCGAAAATATGTATCTGGTGGTGGATGCTGATGAAGATAACACCCTGCGCGTGGAGGTCTCTTATACCGATGATTTTGGCGGCAACACCGACACCGCCAACAGCGCCCCGACCGACACCGTCTCGACCAAACCGGTCATTGTGACTCTAATAGGATTAGGAATACCGGTAAGAATTGGCGAGAGGGTGGTGGGGGCTACAATGGATGCGAGAAACGTGTCGGACTTCGATGCGACCGCGAGTTCCGGCAGAACCATTGACAGCTTCGCCCTCGAAGGAACCGATGCGGGAGACTTCGAGTTTGACACCATCACTGGCGCCTTGAAATTCTCGGCACAGCCGAACTATGAGGTGCCGACGGATGCCAACACCGACAACGATTATGAAATCATCATCACCGTCGCCGACAGCTCGGGCGAGGTCAGCGACGCGCTGGAGATTACGGTAAGGGTTACCAATGGGGATGACCAGGGCTCCATCAACGCCATCACCGGCAACGTTCAAGTAGGGCAGGTATTGACTGCCGGCGACACGGTAACTGACGAAGATGGAGAAGTTGCTGACATCACCTATACATGGCAAAGCGCGGAGGACGGCACCACCGACTACGAAGACATCACCGGCGCGGACAACGATGAAACCTACACCCTGACAGGCGATGAGGAAGGCAGGACCATTCGAGTCAAGGCCGATTACACCGACCCGACATTCGGCGCCCAGAGCGCCATCAGCGAGCCGACCGAAGCGGTTACGGCGGCACCCGCCACGCTTGCCTTTCTCGAGGGCAGGGGCGCCATGCTCACCAGCAGTAATACTTTCAACCCGGGTTATGTCGCAAACGGCAACAAGTTGACCCTGACCTTCACCGTCAATCAGGAATTGGCAAGCCTCCCAGTCGTTACCATCGAAGAGCAGTCTGCCGAAGTGGAAAAAGGCGCTGGCAATGATTACACCGCGACCTATACGGTGGATAGGGCGCAGTTTACAAGGGGTGAGGGTTTGGTGGTGAGGTATGACATTGGCGAAATGACAGCCGCCGATGATTCCGCCAGGACATTGAATCCGGACAATGCCGACAGTGGGATTATAGTTAATGTGCATCCGCCGGTGGTGTATTTGGGCACCATTACCGAAGGTGTGGTTGGCGTGGCGCAGGACCACGTATTCGGCTTCCAGCCAAGCGGCGCCGCCGATGAGCCGGTAACCGATTTGACAGTGGGTGATTTCGACTCTTCCGCGGATGTTACGGTGCATAGTGTGACTGCTGTGGGTACTGCTGTGGAGCATGCCGGTAACGATTACCATGCCGCTTACACCGTCCTCATCACCCCGACCGCGACAACTTTCACCCTGACCCTTAACCCCGACAGCGTGACCGACCTCGTCAACAACGGTGGTCCCGCCGTCATCCCCCAGAACGCAAGAAGCGTGAGCGGCACCGCCAGCGCGTCGACGGAAACCACCGTGGAGTTTACCGAGACAGGGGCACCCAGGCTCATGACCAGCAATTCCAGCGGAAGTTATGCCAGAGAAGGCGAGACTCTGACCCTGACCTTTACGGTCGATCAGGCATTGGCAGCCCTTCCCCTTCCAACCGTGCTCATCGCCGGGCAGAGCGTTACGGCGACAAAAGGCACTGGCAATGATTACACCGCGGTCTACACGGTGGCACAGGTGGATGCTGGGGTGACTGACGGCGAGTTGGCGACTTATGACATTGGCGAACTGGTGGCCGCCGATGACACTGTCGTTGCCCTTGACCCGCCAATCACCAACCCCAGCCTCAGCACTTTCACCGGAACGAAAATTCGATTTGCCTTTGTGCCGGCGATCGCCGCTTTCGACCCAGACCCACTGGAAGATCTGACCGAGGGTGTGGCAGCGACGGTCACGCTCACCATACCGACTGGGACAGGTGGAGGTGCCTTGAGTGATCCGGTGCCAAGTGATTTTATGACGGCTAATATCGGCAATCTGGGTGTATCTTCGGATGGGTCTGTTAATCATGGGGTTGCCTTCACCCCGAGCGCGGCCGGCGCGGTGAGCATCACTTTCAATAGCGCTGGCCGGGTGACCGATGAGGCCGGCAATGTCATCGCCGCGGTTACGGTCACAGGCAACGCCCGCTCCACGGATGCGACTCTGTCGGGTTTGGCTATTGAAGATAACAATGGCGTCGAGGTTGAACTGATGCCGACCTTCGTGTCCGCCACCGAGGTTTACACCGCCAGCGTGGCGACTGAGGTGACCAGCGTTAGGATTACGCCGACCGCGACTGACGCCCCCACGAGCATGGACGACCTCGGTGCGGTCATGGCTGTGAACAACAAGGCGGTTGCCAGCGGCGCAGCCAGTGAACCGATTACCTTGAATCTTGGCAATAACATCATCGACATCCTGGTCACCGCCGAGGACGGCACCGAAGAAATAACCTACACCATCACCGTCGCCCGTGCCGTTCCAGCACCAGGCATTGCCTTGAATAGTGACACCGGTGCCGATACAGGCGATGGCATCACCAGCGATGGTGTGGTGAATGTGACTCTTGCCACCGGGGCCACCTGGGCATACACCACCGATGGCGGCACCACCCCTTTCGTCACCGGCGGCTCAAGCAACGCTTTCACCCTGGAGGAAGGCGAGTATGACGCTGGTGATGTGCAAGTGCGCCAGACCGTGAACAGTGTCCTATCCGCCGTTGCCATGCTCGACGCGGTTACTGTGGACACCACCGCACCGACGGTTACCTTCGGCACCATTGACGCAGGTGTGATTGACGCATCACAGGACCACGACATCACCTTCTCCGAGGAGGTGGCTGGCTTTGTTGATAACACAGACATCACCGCCACTGGCGCCACGGTGAATGGCGTGACCAGCTCCGGTACTACCTACACCATCAACTTCACCCCGGCTGCGACAACCTTCACCCTGACTATTAACAAGGCTACTCCAACCGACCCGGTAATCGACCTCGCCGGTAACGCCGTTGCCGAGACATCCGCGACCGGCACCGCCAACACGCCGCCGGTTGCCGAAGCCGGGGACCCGCAACCTGATGAGGTTGTCGGCAGGGTAGTGACGCTGGACGGCTTCGGCAGTAGCGACCCCGATAGCGATACCTTGACTTATTCCTGGGTGCATACCTTGACCGGTGACGCCGTGCCCACGCCGCCAATCACCTTGACCACTAACGACCCCCTCACCCCGACCGCGACCTTCACGCCTGTTGCGGCGGGGGTTTATACCTTCGCCCTGACCGTCACCGATAGTGGCACCCCCGAGGCAAGCGGCACCGACACGGTAGTCATCACCGTGTCCGAGCCGGCCCCCCCGACTATTGCGACACCAACAGAATCGCCGATAGAGTTTGCCGAAAATGGTGCGGGAGCAGTGTACACCTTCACCGCGACCGCGACTGGCACCATTACCGGCTTCACCCTCGACGGAGATGATGAGGACGACTTCTCCATCACTGACGATGGCATCTTGACCTTCGATCCACCGCCGAACTATGAGGCACCGACCGATGCCGACAACGACAACGATTATGTAATCACCATAACCGCCACCGACAGTGCGAGCGAGGAAAGCGAACCACTTGAGGTAACGGTGAGGGTTATTAATGCGGAAGATGAAGGAAGCGTCAGCGACATCACCGGCACCCCTCAAGTCGGCGAGACTCTGACTGCCGGCATGGTAACTGACGAGGATGGCGGGGTGACTGTCCTCTCCTATCAATGGCAAAGCGCGCCGGACGGCACCGTCGCCGACTCCGCCGTCTGGGACGACATCGACGACGAACTCAGCAAGACCTACAGGCCGGTAGTTGATGATGTCGGCAGGATTATTCGAGTGGTCGCCACTTACACCGATGATTTTGGCAGCACCACAGACGAAGCCACCAGCGACCCGACCGCCGCCGTCATCGCCTCGACCAGACCGTTTTTTACGAATCTAATAGAATTAGGAGCACCGGTAATAATTGAGCAGGTGATGGGGTCCACAAGGGATGCGAGAAAAGTGGGGGACTACGATGCGGAAGCGAGTGGCAGCAGAAGCATTGAGAGATTCGCCCTCGCAGGAATCGATGCGGGTCAATTCGGGTTTGACACCATGACTGGCGACTTGCTATTCAATGCACAGCCGAACTATGAGGCACCGACGGATGCCGACTCCAACAACGATTATGAAATCATCATCACCGTCGCCGACGACACGGGCGAGGTCAGCGACGCGCTGGCGATTACGGTAAGGGTTACCAATGGGGATGACCCGGGCTCCATCAGCGCCATCACCGGCAACGCTCAAGTAGGGCAGGTATTGACTGCCGGCGACATGGTGACTGACGAGGATGGAGAAGTTGCTGACATCACCTATCAATGGCAAAGCGCGGAGGACGATGCCGACACCGCCGCCGACGTCGACGATGCCGCCTGGCCCGACATCAGCGGTGCCGCCGCTTCGACCTACATGCCGGTAGTTGGTGATGTCGGCAGGATTATTCGAATGGTCGCCACTTACACCGACGGTCATGGTCCCGATAAGATGATTCCCAGCGCGCCGACCACCGCCGTGCAGGTCGCGTCGACCACGGTCCCGACGCCGAGCATCGCCCTGGCTGTGGACACCGGCATTGACGGCGATGGCATCACCAGCAATGGCTTGGTGAATGTGACTCTGGCAGGTGGGTTTAAGCCCGACCGGACCCCCGACGCGGACATCTGGGAATACTCCACCGGCGCGACCGACGGTGATGGCGACCTTATTTGGGTTCCTGGCACCAACCCCGCCCCCGGCAGTGACCCCAATGTCGCCCTCGTCGCCACTTTTAATTTAGGCACCCTGACCTTGCCCGACGGCATCTATCAGTTACGCGTCCGCCAGACCATCAATGGCGCCGTGTCTGCTGTCGCCTCTTTGGCAGTAACGCTGGATACCACCGCGCCGACCGTGACCTTTGACAATACCATCGCCGCCCTGGGTGTGTTGGACACGGCGCAGACGCACCCCATCACCTTCTCCGAAGCGGTGGACTTTGATAGCACCGACCTCACCGCCGAGGGCGCCACGGCGGTTAGCGTAGCCCTCAACAGCGGCTCCGAAATCGCCTATACCATCACCTTCACGCCGACCGAGGCAGCCTTCCGCCTGACCCTTGCCGCCGGTAGTGTAATGGACCCCGCCGGCAACACCGCTCCCGCCGCGGCAATGAGCGCATCCGGCACCCTTGCCCTTGCCTTTACCGCAGGACCCACGCTCAGTAGCAATGGCGCGACGGTAGATGGCGTAACCTACGCCAAAGACGGCGACGAGTTGACACTGGCCTTCACGGTCAATCAGGCATTGGGAAACGACCCAGTCCCAGAGGTGGCCATCACCGGGCGGCCTGCCACGGTGAAAAAAGGCGTTGGCTATGATTACACCGCGACCTACACGGTGGTCGCGACGCAGGTTACCGACGGTGCCTTGGCGAATTATGCCATTGACGTGCTGTTTGCCGTCGGTGATCGCACCAATACGCTTGGCGGCGAGGGCGCTACCGACAGTGCGATTCGAATTGATATAACCCCGCCGACGGTTGCTACCTTCCCCGCCCTGGGCGAGTCCACGGTTAATGAACCGGCAAGCGTGGAGATTACCTTCTCCGAGGCGGTGACTGACTTTGATAACACCGACATCACTGGCGCCACAGCGGTAATGGTTGTCGACTCCGGCGACCAAACCACCTACACCCTCACCTATACCCCGAACGCGGCGGGTGCGGTAAGCCTGACCCTTGCCGCCAACGCAGTAACCGACTTCGCCGGCAACACCGGTCCCGCCAGCGCAGTACCCAAGAGCGGCACCGCGGAGGCAGCGGCAACGCAAACCACTACCAAACCACGCATCATTGCCAAAATGACCATTCCCGGTCTCACCACCGCCGAGTTTGATCGGGACAAGTTCATCATGGGCATTGCCGGCTTGTTTGCTACTGTTGAACCCGACGATGTGCGCATCCTCAGTATCGCCGCTGGTAGCGTGATAGTTGATTATGAAATAGTAGCGGGCTCGAACGACGAACTCGCTGCGCTGGACATGACATTGTCTACCGCTACCGCGCCGCAGTTACGCACCGCCAGCGGACAAAATATCCCCGACAACACCATGGTAACCAACACCGCGGCAAGGCAGTCCCTGTCCGAACCGGTTGTGGTGGAGCCACTAGCATTGCCGATAGAGATTGGCGAGAAGGTGGTGGGGGCCACAATGGATGTGGCAGACGTGGCGGACTTCACTGCGACCGCGACTGGCGACAGAACCATTACCGGCTTCACCCTCGGCGGAGATGATGAGGACGACTTCTCCATCACTGACGATGGCGTCTTGACCTTCGCGGCACAGCCGAACTATGAGGCATCGACCGATGCCGACAACGACAACGATTATGTAATCACCATAACCGCCACCGACAATGCGAGCGAGGAAAGCGAACCACTTGAGGTAACGGTAAGGGTTACCAATGGGGAAGATGAAGGAAGCGTCAGCAACATCGCCGGCACCGCTCAGGTTGGGCAGACCCTGACTGCCGGCGACACGGTAACTGACGAGGATGGCGGGGTTGCCATTAGCGACCCCGGCTATCAATGGCAACGTGCGCCGTCCGGCGGCACCTACACCGACATCGGTGGCGCCACCGAAAATATGTATCTGGTGGTGGATGCTGATGAAGATAACACCCTGCGCGTGGTGGTCTCTTATACCGATGGTTTTGGTAGCAACACCGACACCGCCACCAGCGACCCGACCGATGCCGTGTCAGCCCCGCCGCCCAACACCGCGCCGACCATCACCGCTGGCGATGAGGCGGTGAGGTATGCCGAGAACGGCGCCGGACCGGTGGCGGACTACGACGCGGTTGATGCCGAGAACAACGCCATCACTTGGTCAGTCGGCGGCACGGATGCGGATTTCTTCTCGATTGATGCCAACGGCGTATTGAGATTCATAAACTCGCCGAACTTTGAAGTCCCGGTGGATGTCGCTGGCTCCGATAACACTGTCGTCGCCGGCGATAATATGTATGAAATCACCATCACCGCCACCGACAGCGAGACCAGCGAGCCACTTGCGGTGACGGTGACGGTCACCAATGCGAATGATGTTGGCACGGCAGTCATCGAGGATGCAGAGGGCAGGTCAGCCAGCACCCCCGGCATCGCTCAGGTCGGGCGGGAATTGACCGCCAGAATAATCGACGAGGATGGCGAGCCAAGCACCGCTGTTATTCCTGAATATACATGGGAAAGCAGGCACCACGCTAGCGCTAGCGATGGGGACTACAGCTTCCTCCAACGTGGACCCAACAACACCTACACGCCGGCGGCGGTAAGTGATTTTGACAGGGTGCTGAGGGTCAGAATCCGCTATTTTAACGCTGAACCTTTCGTCATCGAGCTCGTCGCCAGCGGCCCGACCGCCGCCGTGGTGGCGGCGGACACCACCGCGCCGACGGTGACCCTCGGCACCATCGCCGAAGGTATGATCGGCACCGAACAGATGCACGACATCACTTTCTCCGAGGAGGTGACCGGTTTGGCGGTGGAGGATTTCTCCGCCTCCACCGACGCCACGGTGAATGGCGTGACCGACAGCGGCGATGGCGATGGCGCCACCTACACCATCGCCTTCACCCCGAACGCGGCGGCCTTCACCCTGAGCCTTGCCGCGGACAGCGTGTCCGACACCGCCGCCGCCCCGAACCCGGGCCCCGAGGCGCCGGCGAGCGCGAACGGCACTGCGGCGGCGGACACCACCGCGCCGACGGTGACTTTCGGCACCATTGCCCCAGGCGTGATCGGCACCGAACAGATGCACGACATCACCTTCTCCGAGGAGGTGACCGGTTTGGCGGTGGAGGATTTCTCCGCCTCCACCAACGCCACGGTGAATGACGTGACCGACAGCGGCGATGGCGATGGCGCCACCTACACCATCGCCTTCACCCCGAACGCGGCGAGCTTCACCCTGAGTCTTGCCGCGGACAGCGTGTCCGACACCGCCACCTCCCCGAACCCGGGCCCCGCCAGCGCAGCAACCGCGAGCGGCACTGCGGCGGACGCCACGACGGTGACTTTCGGCACCATTGCCCCAGGCATGATCGGCACCGAACAGACGCACGACATCACCTTCTCCGTGGCCGTCACTGGTTTGGCGGCGGATGATTTCTCCGCCTCCATCGGCGCCACGGTGAATGACGTGACCGACAGAGGCGATGGCGATGGCGCCACCTACACCATCGCCTTCACCCCGAACGCGGCGAACTTCACCCTGAGCCTTGCCGCGGACAGCGTGTCCGACACCGCCGCCCCCCCGAACCAGGGCCCCAAGGCGCCGGCGAGCGCGGACGGCACTGCGGCGGCGGACACCACCGCGCCGACGGTGACCCTCGGCAGCATTGACGACGGTGTGATTGGCACGGCGCAGGATCACGGCCTTACCTTCGACGAAGCGATAACCGGCTTGGAAGTGGCTGATTTCTCCGTTTCCAACGCCCTTGTGAATTCCGGCGACCTCGTGGTGAATAGTGTGACCCCGGCAAGCGGCCCCGGCACCACCTACACCATCAGCATCACCCCGCAAGCGACAGCCTTCACCCTGACCCTTGCCGCCGACAGCGTGTCCGACACCGCCACCTCCCCGAACCCGGGCCCCGCCAGCGCAGCAACCGCGAGCGGCACTGCGGCGGACGCCACGACGGTGACTTTCGGCACCATTGCCCCAGGCATGATCGGCACCGAACAGACGCACGACATCACCTTCTCCGTGGCCGTCACTGGTTTGGCGGCGGATGATTTCTCCGCCTCCATCGGCGCCACGGTGAATGACGTGACCGACAGAGGCGATGGCGATGGCGCCACCTACACCATCGCCTTCACCCCGAACGCGGCGAACTTCACCCTGACCCTTGCCGCCAATAGCGTGTCCGACACCGCCACCCCCCCGAACCCGGGCCCCGAGGCGCCGGCGAGCGCGGACGGCACTGCGGCGGCGGACACCACCGCGCCGACGGCGAACCTCGGCACCATTGACGACGGTGTGATTGGCACGGCGCAGGATCACGGCCTTACCTTCGACGAAGCGATAACCGGCTTGGAAGTGGCTGATTTCTCCGTTTCCAACGCCCTTGTGAATTCCGGCGACCTCGTGGTGAATAGTGTGACCCCGGCAAGCGGCCCCGGCACCACCTACACCATCAGCATCACCCCGCAAGCGATAGCCTTCACCCTGACCCTTGCCGCCGACAGCGTGTCCGACACCGCCACCCCTCCGAACCCGGGCCCCGCCAGCGCAGCAACCGCGAGCGGCACTGCGGCGGACAACATCGTGCCGATGATTACCCTGCTCCGTGCTGAGCATACCGGCGGTATGGAGTCGGGTGGCATCGCCTACCTGAACGAAGGCGACACCCTTACCGTGCTTGTGCAATCAAACGTACCGCTTACCCCTGCTTCTCGCGAAGGTAGCGTCAGATTCAAGTTTGGCGAGACTCCCGGAGACGCACAAAACCTGCGCGCAACCCCAAACGCCGGCCGGTATTCTGCGGTCTATACTGTTAAGGCAACGGATAACGCCACCGCGGTAGCCCTGATTATTGATGGTGCCATGGATGACGACAACAATAGGGTCACTGACCTTGAGCTACCCGTTAGTGGTGTGCAGATTGATACCACCGCACCGATGGTTACTACTTTCCCCGACCTGGGCGAACCCACGGTTAGTCAACCGGCAAACGTGGAGATCACCTTCTCCGAGGCGGTGGCTGACTTCGATAACACGGACATCACTGGCGCCACAGCGATAATGGTTGCCGACTCCGGCGACCAAACCACCTACACCCTCACCTATACCCCGCCGAACGAGGGCGCGGTAACCCTGACCCTTGCCGCCAACGCAGTAACCGACTTCGCCGGCAACACCGGTCCCGCCAGCGCAGTACCCAAGAGCGGCACCGCGGAGGCAGCGGCAACGCAAACCACTACCAAACCACGCATCATTGCCAAAATGACCATTCCCGGTCTCACCACCGCCGAGTTTGATCGGGACAAGTTCATCATGGGCATTGCCGGCTTGTTTGCTACTGTTGAACCCGACGATGTGCGCATCCTCAGTATCGCCGCTGGTAGCGTGATAGTTGATTATGAAATAGTAGCGGGCTCGAACGACGAACTTGATGCGCTGGAAACGACATTGTCTGCCGCTACCACGTTGCAGTTACGCACCGCCAGCGGACAAACTCTCGCCCCCGCCGCCGAGGTAAGCACCACCGTGGCAAGGCAGGATGCGCCCGCGCCAACTCTAACCCTTGGCTTTACCGAGGATGGGGGACCCGCGCTCACCAGCAATGGCGCGACGGTAGATGGCGTAACCTACGCCATAGCCGGCAACGAGTTGACCCTGACCTTCACCGTCAATCAGGCATTGGCAACCGACCCCCTTCCAACCGTGCTCATTGCCGGGCAGACCGCCGAGGTGACCCACATTGGCGAAACGTACACCGCGACCTACACGGTGATCGCGGCAAATGTTGCCGACGGCGCGATGGCGGGTTATGACATTGGCGAACTGGTAGCCGCCGATACCAATGTCGCTGCCCTTGACCCGCCCGCTGGCACAAGCGACATTCAAATTGATGTAACCGCGCCAACCATCACCCTGACTGGTGGCGACGCGCCTATCCTTCTGACTGTGGGCGATGCCTACACAGAGCAGGGTGCCACCGCCACGGATAATGTGGATGTCAGTGTCCCCACGCCCACCCCGAGTGGCACAGTGGACATCGACACCTCCGGCGACTACACGATTACCTACACCGCCACCGACCGCGCCGGCAATGTCGCCACGCGGACCCGCACCGTCACCGTGAACGAGCCGGCCGCGACCAACACCGCGCCGACCATCAACACTGGCAATGAAGCGATAATGCATGCCGAGAACACCCTCGTCACCACGCCAGTGGCGACCTACACCGCGACCGATACCGAGAGCAACGCCATTGCCTGGTCGCACGGTGGCACGGATGCGAGTTTCTTCATGATTGATGACGACGACGGCGAATTGAGATTCATAAACCTGCCGGACTTTGAAGACGCGCACGGCGAGACCTACTCAATCACCATCACCGCCACGGAAACCGATGGCGCCCCAAGCAACTTGTCCAGCGAACCACTTGCGGTGACGGTAACGGTTACCAATGTGGAAGAGGGCGTCGGCACGGTTACCATCAGCGGCACCCCCCAGGTTGGCATGGTATTGACCGCCAGCCCGGTGACCGGTGACCCGGATGTCGTGGAGAATGTTGAAAGTTACGAATGGCAAAGCGCGGCGGAGGGCAGCACTGACTACACCGCTTACAACCCCGCCGCCACCGGTTCAACCTACACCCCGGATGCCAATGATGTCGACAGGATTATTCGAGTAGTCGCTACTTACACCGACGGTGAGGGTAGCGGTAAAGAAGCCACCAGCGAGCCGACCGGTGCCGTGGTTGCCGCAACCGCGCCGACTGTGGATGCTACTACACCAGCATCGCCGATAGAGTTTGCCGAGAAGGACGAGGGATCTGCAACAGATGTGGGACCAGTGGCGACTTTCACTGCGGCCCCAACTGGCTCCAAGACCATTACGAGTTGGGAAGTCGGTGGCACGGATATGGATGACTTCTCCATCACTGACGCTGGCGTCTTGACCTTCAACGCACAGCCGAACTTTGAAGAACCGGCGGATGTCGGCACCGACAACGTTTATGACATCACCGTCACCGCAACCGACAGCGACAGCGTGTCCAGCGTGCCTCGTGCGATTGCGATTGGCGTTACCAATGTGGATGAAGCCGCCATGGCGAGAATTGAAGGCTCCCTTCGGGTACACCGGGTATTGACTGCCGTCGTGACCGACCCGGATGCCGTCACCCTGAGCAACCCGGAGGGCGATGTTGCCCATCTATTTCACACATGGTATCGCACGGACGAAGACGGCAACGATATCGGAGGGATCGCCAATAATCGCGGCAGCGTCGAAACCATCAGTCTGGTGGAAAGACATGTCGGCTTTCGCATTGCAGTTGAGGTCGTATATACGGACCCGGTATACGGCACTAAGAGGGCCACCGGCGGGCCGACCGCCCCCGTGGCTGCCGCAGTGCGGCCGGATGCCGAAGCCGGAAACAATCAAAATGTGGAGACCTCCGAGGAAGTGACCCTGAACGGCTCTCGCAGTGGCCACCCCGTCGGCACTAGCAACACCATCACTATCGTGAGTTATGTCTGGGAGCATACCTTGACCGATGGCGTTGAGCCGGCTACTGCTGTGGCGATTACCGAGGACGGCACCGCTGCTGACGACCCCACCACCCCGAGCGCGACCTTCACCGCACCCACTGTGGAGGGGGTTTTGACCTTTAGACTGACCGTCACCGATAATGAGGATGGTACTCGTTACGACACGGTAACCATCACCGTGACCGAGCCCGAGCCCGAGCAGCCCAACCGGCCGCCGAATGCCGAAGCGGGCCCCATTCAGCAGGGGGTGCTTTCCGATAGGCGCGTAACTCTGAACGGCTCCGGCAGTCACGACCGCGATGGCACTATCGTGAGATATGCTTGGCAGCATATCTTGACCGATGGCAACCCACCCGCGTCGCCAATCAACTTTGATAGTGACAACACCGCCACCCCGACCGCGGCTTTCACCACGCCGCTAGACGCGTTTGGGACTTTGACCTTTGAACTGACCGTCACCGATGATGACGGTGCTACCGCCACCGACACGGTCGACGTTACCTCGAAGCCGAGAGTGTTGGGGGGTGGATCCCTCCCAATCACTGCCGAGAACACTACACCAGTATACTTCTACAACGCGGCCGCCACAGGCGCCAGGACCATTGCCAATTGGGAAGTCCGCGGGACGGATGCGATTTACTTCTCCATCCGCAGTAATGGCAGGGTGCGTTTCCGGCAAGGGCCGAACTTTGAAAAAGAGACAGCGGAAGACCACAGCAACGTTTATGAGATTACCGTAGTCGCCATCGACAGCCAGGGCTATGAGAGCAAACCTTTCCCGGTTATGGTTACGGTTCGTGATGTGGAAGAGCCGGCAGTCTTCGCCGACATCACTCGGGTGATGCAGGTATTGACCGCCGGTGCGCTAACCGACCCGGATGCCGTCACCCCGGACAACCCGGCTGGCACGATTACTGACGCCACCTATCAATGGCAAAGGGTGCCGTCCGTTGGCGGTCCTGTAAACATCGGCACTAGCGCGTCCTACACCCTGGTAGCCGCGGATCAAGGCGAGACCATTCAAGTCGTTGCCAGTTACACCGACCCGCGCGGTGCCCAGCGCGTCACCAGCGAGACGCTCCGGATTCAGCCCGCGCCGGTAATCACGAAACCGGAGATCACGGATGGCAGTGCTGAATTGAACTTGAGTTATGCCGAGGACCGCACCAATCCAGTGGCGAAATTCGAAGCGACCGATGTCACGGGCGACGATATCTGGTCCCTCGGTGGCGCGGATGCGAGTTTCTTCGACATTGCCGATGATGGCACCTTGACCTTCAAGACACAGCCGAACTTTGAAAAAGAGACAGAGGCAGACCACGGCAACGATTATGAAATCACCGTCACCGTCACCAACAGCGACAACGTGTTGTCCAGCGCGCCTCGTGCGGTTGTGATTGGCGTTACTAATGTGAATGAAGACGGCGCGGTCACCATCGACGGCATCGCTCATGTCGGGCAGGTATTGACCGCCAGCGCAACCGACCCGGATGCCGTCACCCCGGACAACTCGAATGGCGAGGTTACTACCAGGGAGCATACATGGCAAAGTGCACCGCCCGGCAGCGGCGACTGGGCCGACATCGCCGGCGCCACCGATTCAACCTACACCCTGACAGCCGATGATGCCGGCAAGATCATTCGAGTCAACCTCCTCTATGCCGCCCCGCCAACCCCCACGTTCTTCTTCCCACACGATAGCGAGCCGACCGACACCGTGAGAGGGGCTTACTTTACCGTGGGAGGGGGACCCCTGCTCACCAGCAATGGCGCGACGGTAGATGGAGTGACCTACGCCAAACACGACGACCGCCTGACCCTGACCTTCACCGTCGTTCAGAAATTGGCAAACGACCCAACCGTTACCATCGCCGGGCGGACCGTCACGGCGACAGACCCTGACAATGACAATGAGCATGCCGCGACCTACACGGTGGACGAGACGCATGCGGGTGTTGCAGGGAGTGACGGCGTGGCGGTGGTGTATGACATTGGCGAAATGGTGGCCGCCGATGATGCCACCAATACCTTTAACCCGGACGAGGCCACCAGCACGATTCTAATTGATGTAGTCGCGCCGACGGTTGTGACCTTTGACGCCCCCGTTGTTGGCGTGATTGGCAGGGCGCAGGATCACCCCATCACCTTCTCCGAAGCGGTGACCGGTGTTGATGCCACCGACTTCACCGGCGAGAGCGCCAGGGTGAATGATGTGACCGGTAGTGGCGCCACCTACACCATCGACTTCACCCCGACCTCTGCGACATTCACCCTGACCCTTGCCGCGGGCAGCGTGTCCGACCCCGCCGGCAATGCCGCCGGGACAGCAAGCGTATCCGGCACGGCGACCGCGTCCACGGTGGATGAGCCGGCAGTCTTCGCCGACATCACCGGCACTCCCCGGGTTGGGCGGGTATTGACCGCCGGCGCGCTAACCGACCCGGATGCCGTCACCCCGGACAAGCCGAATGGCACGATTACTGACGCCACCTATCAATGGCAAAGGGTGCCGTCCGTTGGCGATCCTGTAAACATCGGCACTAGCGCGTCCTACACCCTGGTAGACGCGGATCAAGGCGAGACCATTCAAGTCGTTGCCAGTTACACCGACACGCACGGCGCCCAGAGCGTCACCAGCGAGACGCTCCGGATTCAGTCCGCGCCGGTAATCACGGATGGCAGTGCTGAATTGAACTTGAGTTATGCCGAGGACCGCACCAATCCAGTGGCGAAATTCGAAGCAACCGATGTCGCGGGCGACGAAATCTGGTCCCTCGGTGGCGCGGATGCGAGTTTCTTCGACATTGCCGATGATGGCACCTTGACCTTCAAGACACAGCCGAACTTTGAAAAAGAGACAGAGGAAGACCACGGCAACGATTATGAAATCACCGTCACCGTCACCAACAGCGACAACGTGTTGTCCAGCGCGCCTCGTGCGGTTGTGATTAGCGTTACTAATGTGAATGAAGACGTCGCGGTTACCATCGACGGCATCGCTCATGTCGGGCAGGTATTGACTGCCAGCGCAACCGACCCGGATGCCGTCACCCCGGGCAACCCGGATGGCGGGATTGCTACCAGGGGGCGTACATGGCAAAGTGCACCGCCCGGCACCGCCGCCAGCAGCCGCGACTGGGCCGACATCGTCGGCGCCACCGATTCAACCTACACCCTGACAGCCGATGATGTCGGCAAGATCATTCGAGTCAACCTCCGCGCTTCCGACCCGGCATTCCCCACGTTCTTCTTCCCACACGATAGCGAGCCGACCGACACCGTGGGAGGGGCTTACTTTACCGTGGGAGGGGGACCCATGCTCACCAGCAATGGCGCGACGGTAGATGGAGTAACCTACGCCAAACACGGCGACCGCCTGACCCTGACCTTCACCGTCGTTCAGAAATTGGTAAACGACCCAACCGTTACCATCGCCGGGCAGACCGTCACGGCGACAGACCCTGACAATGACAATGAGCATACCGCGACCTACACGGTGGACGAGACGCATGTGGGTGTTGCAGGGAGTGACGGCGTGGCGGTGGTGTATGACATTGGCGAAATGGTGGCCGCCGATGATGCCGCCAATACCCTTAACCCGGACGAGGCCACCAGCACGATTCTAATTGATGTAGTCGCGCCGACGGTTGTGACCTTTGACGTCCCCGCTGTTGGTGTGATTGGCAGGGCGCAGGATCACCCCATCACCTTCTCCGAAGCGGTGACCGGTGTTGATGCCACCGACTTCACCGGCGAGCGCGCCAGGGTGAATGATGTGACCGGTAGTGGCGCCACCTACACCATCGACTTCACCCCGACCTCTGCGACATTCACCCTGACCCTTGCCGCGGGCAGCGTGTCCGACCCCGCCGGCAATGCCGCCGAGACAGCAAGCGTACCCGGCACGGCGACCGCGTCCACGGTGAATGAGCCGGCAGTCTTCGCCGACATCACTCGGGCGATGCAGCTATTGACCGCCGGCGCGCTAACCGACCCGAATGCCGTCACCTCGGATAACCCGGCTGGCACGATCACTGACGCCACCTATCAATGGCAAAGGGTGCCGTCCGTTGGCGATCCTGTAAACATCGGCACTAGCGCGTCCTACACCCTGGTAGACGCGGATCAAGGCGAGACCATTCAAGTCGTTGCCAGTTACACCGACACGCACGGCGCCCAGAGCGTCACCAGCGCGCCGCTCCAGATTATGAACACCGGGCCGGTAATCAGTGGCGATGCAGCAGTGGATTATGCCGAGACCGAGATGCCGTTGCCCTTTGATCCCACCGATGTAGTGGCGACCTACACCGCAATTGATGCCGAGGGCGACGATTTCCTCTTTGCCATCTTTGGCACGGATGCGCGTTTCTTCTTGCTGCATCACAGTACCGGCAGACTCACTGTCGCCGAGCGGCTGAACTTTGAACTGCCGACCGATGCCAATAGCGACGGCGTTTATGTGCTCAACATTGTCGCCCGCACCGCGGAAAATGATAGCGACCCATTTAAGGTAACAGTGACGGTCACCAATGTGGATGAGACGGGCATGGCAGCCATCGACGGCACCGCTCAAGTCGGGCAGGTATTGACCGCCGTCGCGACCGACCCGGATGCCGTCACCCCAGAGGAACGGACTGGCGCGGTTGCCGGCGACACCTTTGAATGGCAAAGTGCGCCGGAAGGCACCGCCGCCAACGACCCCGCCTGGGCGCCCATCACCGGCGCCACCGATGCAACCTACCGGCCGGATGCCGGTGATGTCGGCAGGACCATTCGAGTCGAAGTCGATTACACCGACCCGGTATTCAGCGGCACCAGGACCGTCACCAGCGCGGCGACCACCGCCGTTCGAATGGATGATGTCGCGCCGACGGTGGCGACCTTTGACGACCCCGACAGAGGCGTGGTTGGCACGGCGCAGACGCACCCCATTACCTTCTCCGAGGCGGTGAATGGTGTGGCAGAGAGTGATTTCACCACCGAGGGTGTCACGGTGAATAGTGTGGCAGACACCGGCGACCAAACCACTTACACCATCACCCTCACGCCGACCGCCGCGACCTTCACCCTGACCCTTGGCATCAATCAGATTGCCGACCTCTCCAACAACACCGGTCCCGCGACTGAAGCGAGCGCATCCGGCACGGCAAACTTCCCGCCGGAGGCGAATGCCGGAGTCAATCAACAAGCGGCTCCCAACATGAGCGTAACCCTGCAAGGCTCCGGCACCGACCGCGATGCCGACGATGTGCTGAGTTATGCCTGGAGGCAGATCAACGGCACGAATGTCAGCCTGGACAATGCCGACATCGCTGGCCCGACCTTCACCACGCCTGCCGAGCTCGGCGTGTTGACCTTTGAACTGACCGTTACCGATGATGATGCCGAGGCCCCGGGCAGCGACACCGACAGGGTAATCGTGCAACCTCAACTTGCCTTTGCCGAGGGACCCACGCTCACTACCAGCAACGCCAACAAAGCGCGCGCCAAAGCCGGCGACACTCTGGAACTGACTTTCACCGTCAATCAGGCATTGGCGGACGACCCAGTCGTTACCATCGCCGGGCAGACCGTCACGGCGACAGACCCTGACAAAGACAATACGTATACCGCGACCTATAGGGTGGTCGCGGTGGCTGTTGCCGACGGCGTGGTGAGTTATGCCATTGCCGAAATGGCCGCCGCCGGCAATCCCGACAATACGCTTGCCCCGGCCGACACGCCCAGCACGATTCAAATTGATGTAACCGCGCCGGTCATCAATCTGCCTGAAGGCGACGCGACTATCGCCCTGGAATCGGCCGAGACCTACACAGAGCAGGAAGCCACCGCCACGGATAATGTGGATGGCACAGTCCCGGTCACCATCGGTGGCGATAGAGTGCGCAACCTCACCATCGACATCGGCACCATCTTCACCGTTACCTACAATGCGCGGGATGCCGCCGGTAACAAAGCCGTGCAGAGAACCCGCGACGTGACCGTCGTCCAGGGCTCGGATGCGACTCTGCGTTCTCTGCGTATCTCGTCAGGCACCTTGTCGCCGGTCTTCGATCCGGAGCAGGAGGCATACACCGTCATGGTGCCGAGTAGTGTGACCAGCATTAAGATTAGGCTGCAAGTGAATGATGGCGGCTTCGCCGACCCCCCGGACCCGAACGCAGCCTTCGCAAGAGCGACTGTGAGCGACGATCCGAACCCGGCTATGGACGGCGTCGAGATTACCAACCGCGTAGAATCCGCTCCGTTTTCCTTGGGTGTTGGCGAAAACGACCCCATCCGCATTAAGGTCACCGCCAGGGACAGCAGCACCAAGACCTACACCATCACCGTGACCCGCGCCGATTCGTTCACGGAGGCGGCTCTGGAAACTCTGACTATCTCGCCGGGCTTCTTGTCACCCGTACTCGCGTTGGGCACCCTGAACTACGCCGTCCGCGTGGGTGTGGCAAGCGTTACGGTTTCGGCAACCACGATTAACCCCGCCACGAGCATAATTGTGCGTTTGAATGGTCAGCAGGTTGGCGTGGCGGCACAGGGCAATGTAAGTGGTGTTCCGCTGAGTCTGAATACTCTTGGCGATCACGAAATCAAGATCGAAGTCACCGCCGAGGACACCACTACCAGACAAACCTACACCGTCACCGTGACCCGTGTCGCCAACACCCCGCCGACCTCCCATGCGGGCCCCGATGCTGATGGGGTTGTTGGCGAGGAAGTGGCACTGGACGGCACCGGTAGCAGCGACAGCGAAACCGCCACCGATGATCTGATTTATTTCTGGGAGCAGGCCGTCGGCCCGGATGTCACCTTGAGCAATGGTGGCTACGTTGCTCGCCCGACCTTCACGCCTACCGGGACAGGGACTTATATCTTCGACTTGACCGTCATCGATGATGGCCGTGCCAGCAGTGCCGCCGACACGGTAGTCATCACCGTGCATGGCAACCTCATTTTTAGCGAAGGACCCACGCTCACCAGCGATGGCGCGTCGGGGAGTACGGGAGGTAGCGACAATCTACCCTTCACCTACGCCAAAGACGGCGACACCCTGACCCTGACCTTCACGGTCGATCAAGCATTGGCACGCGACCCAAGCGTGACCATCGCCGGGCAGACCGCCACGGTGGCAAAAGGCGGTGGCAATGATTACACCGCGACCTACACGGTGGTCGCGGCGGATGTGGAGGATAGGGACAACCAGTATGCGCATTACGATATAGGGGAGATGGTCGCGGCCGATAATCCGGGAAATAAAGTTGACCCGCCCTCTACTGTGAGTGCTGTTCGAATTGATGTGATCCCGCCGGTCGCCGAGTTTGGCCCGGTCGTCCGGTTTGGCGACTTCCCTCCAAATCTGGCCATGGGTGTCCCGGCAACGGTGCGATTGACCTTTTCCAAGTCGACTCGGTCAGATGACGACATCCTGCAGGGGGCGGAGGCGGACGACTTTATCCTCGTCAACGCCGACAGCCTGCGTTTGGAAAATGCGTCTTCCGGTGATGTCTTTGTTCATTTCACGCCAATAGCGGAGGGCGATGTGAGCATCACCTTCAATAGCGCTGGCAGTCTGGCCGATGCCGCGGGCAATGTCATCGCCGAGGCAAGCATGGCCGGCACTGCGCTGGCACCCAACAATCCGCCGGTCATCACTGGCATGGCTGCAGTGAGTTATGAGGAGAACGACGCTGCAGTGGTGGCGACCTATGCCGCGACCGATACCGAGGGCAATGCCCTGGAGTGGAATCTCATTGGGGCGGATTCGCAGCAATTTAACTTTGATGATACGACAGGCGACTTGACCTTCAAGATTCCGCCGGACTTTGAAAATCCGCAAGACACCGGCGCATCCGCGACCGACAACAACGCCGAAAACTCCTTCAACACCTATCAGGTCACCATCGTTGCCACAGAAACCGACGGCGTGCCGGTCAATCGGGAAGGCGCGATAAGAGTGGCCATCACGGTCACCGATCTGGACGAGACGGGCGAGGTCACCATTAGTGGCAAGCCGCAGGTTGGGCTAACCTTGACCGCCGGCGTCACCGACCCGGATGGCATTATCGGCACCCCCACCTGGCAGTGGAGGGTCGGGGCTACCGCCGATGGCGCATTTGCTAACGTTGCGACGAATGGCACTGCCAGCACCTACGTCCCGGTTGCTGCGGATGCGGGCAGATTTTTGCGAGTTGTTACCGCTTATAGCGACACACATGGCGTGAAGGCGCTCACCAGCGCAACCTCTGCGGCAGTGGCGGCGGCGGGGGCCCTGCACCTTACGGCGCAATCCCTGGCAAGCAATGGCGCGATGGTGGATGGCGTAACCTACGCCAAACAAGGCGACACCCTGACCCTGACCTTCACCGTCAATAAGGCATTGGCAAGCGACCCGGTCGTTACCATCGCCGGGCAGAGCGTCACGGCGGCAAAAGGCAGTGGCAATGATTACACCGCGACCTACACGGTGGTCGCGGCAGAGGTTGCCGACCGACAAGGCGGGATCACCTACGACATTGGCGCCATGGCCGCCACCGATGACGCCGCCGATACCCTTGACCCGGTAGCGGTCTCCAGCCCGCTCATCCTTGACACCATAGCCCCGACCCCGGAAATTGTTTTGACTGCCGGGATTAACTATCAGTTTGCGGTGAATGTGGTCGAAGCCGAGGCATTGGGGACAGGCGCCGGCGAAGCCATGCTGGATATCTCTGAACTCACTCGGGACGGTGCGGCGCTTGCGGCTCCATCAGCAGTGATTGATGGCGGCAGCGACAGTATTCTGGTCTGCCTGTATGGTGTTACCCCTGACCAGAATAATCAGTCGCCGCCGCCGCCCAACCCGAATCAGCCGCCGCCTATGCCGCTCGGTGCTTGCCTTGCCACGCCGGGCGACACTGGCGTTGCGCCGTTGGTGGATGGCGAGGTGTTGGCGGTCGTTGCCGGCGCCTTGACTGACGCCGCCGGCTCACCCAACGGCGCCGCCATGCAGACGCTTGCTGATCTGCAACCCGATGATTTGCTTGATGATGGGCAGCCGCCTGAGATCGAGGCGACATTTACCCGGGGCAACAACTATGAGTTCCGAGTAACGGCAACCGATGCCAATGGCCTTGACCGCACCACGCCGGTCACGCCCGAACACTTTGTGCGTCTTGACACCACCGGCGCCCCTTTGAACCCCAACATCTCATCGGTCTACTCGGGGGGCGAGGGCGTGGTGGTGGTGTGCTTGCACGGCGAGTCCGTGCCCGATACTTGCTCGCCATCGCCTCGGGGTTCAGATCCGGCTTCTTTTGCCGAGCCGCTCAGCCCGGGTGAGAGTATCCGCGTTGTCGCCAATGCTTTCCGCGACACCCTGGGCAACGGCAACCTTGATCATGAAATCATCGTGCCCGATGACGTGCTGGTGGCACCAGCGGCGGTGGCTATTAATGTCTCCGTCGGGGTCCACCAGTTCAGGGTGACGGTTACCGCAGTGGACGGCTTGTCGAGCGATGCTGAGCGGGCGCAGGTGCGCCTTGGCGAAGTTACCCGCACCTTGACCGCAACCGGTGCGCCGGAAGCCTTTGCCGCTCCCTCGGCATTACTCCCCGATGCTTCCGGCGGCGGTCTGGTCTGCCTGTTTGGCGAGAGTTCAACTGCCGGCGCTTGCGAGACCCAAGTCGGCAGCACCGGTGTTGCCCCACTGACGGTTGGCGAGTTTATCGGCGTGTCTGATGGCGCTGTGCATAACTCGGCTGACACACCCAGCAGGGCTACCCGGATTCGCTTTTCCGGCAACATCGAGCCGGTTGCCGATGCGGGAGCCGCACGAACCGAGGCTGCCGGCGCCGAAGTGGTGCTGGACGGCTCCGGTAGCAGCGACCCCGATGGTGATGACGCTGCGCTGCGTTATTTCTGGGATCATATCTTGACCGATGGCAGCCCGCCCGCCACGCCAATCACCTTGGACGACGTCGCCGAACCGGCCTTCACGCCCACCGAGGCCGGGGTTTATACCTTTGAACTGACCGTCATCGATGCTGCCGACACCCCGGCAAGCAGCACCGCCACGGTAGTCATCACCGTGCAAGACACCACCGCGCCGACGGTGGACTTTGGCACCATTACCGAAGGTGTGATTGGCATCGAACAGACGCACACCATTACTTTTTCCGAGGAGGTCACCGGTTTGGCGGTGGAGGATTTCTCCACTTCCACTGATGTCACGGTGAATAGTGTGGCCCCGGCCAGCGGCCCCAGCACCACCTACGCCATTGCCTTCACCCCGAACGCGGCATCCTTCACCCTGATCCTTGCCGCCGACAGCGTGATGGACACCGCGACCACTCCGAACATGGGCCCCCCCATACAGGTAACCGTAACCGTAACCGGCACCGCCGCGACCTCGATCACCGGTCTGGTCGTCGATGTGCTGACGACCAAAGGCATGACCACCCTGACCTGGGATGCCTACATGGTTGGTGCCGGTGCCGGGGGAATGACAGCCTACGCCGGGGCATACACCATTGAGAGCGCCCTCACCCGTCAGGAGCCGCCTGGCCCGGGAGAGCAGTACGATCCTACGCTATTGAATTTTGCCGCTGATGAAACCACTGGCGCTGGCGCCACTACCCATACCTGGGATGCTGGCGCCACAGTTAGAGTCTATCGAATCAGCATTGACGACCCGGATAACCCCGGCACCACGTTATACAGTAACCTCGTGGAAGGCGCCCAGTTGTTTCCGGCAACCAATGCCGGCAGCATAGACCCGGCGAATCCGAAATTTGCCTACGATGTGTCGGCAACGGGTCCCACCACCCTGGACTTCCAATACATCCCGCCCGGTGCCGGCGGCAAGGACAGCCCGGCTTCCCATGTTGCCGCGCCCGGTGTCTTGACCTCGTTGGCGGGCACCACCACCATCGACGGCGGCATGCTGAGGGTGCGCTCAACGGGCATTCCATACCGGCAATCTTCGGATCCGGGCCTTCAGCACAGGACACCAGGCTTCACATGCAGCACGGGCGACCGTAGAGCTGGCGATATAAGAGGCGGCTCTATATTGCGTGAAGTCACCTACACCCCGCCTGCCAGTGTGAACGAGGGCGACCTCACCGACTCCTTTGATGTGTCGGTGCAGAAGGTCTTTATCCAATTCAGGGCGGAAGCCAGAGCAGGCACCGGGGGAGCAGAACTGATCGTGAACTGTTACGCCGACGGCGCGCCGCAGACGCAAACCATCGAGGTCGCCCGCGTCGCGTTGGCGTTGCCCGATCCGGCCAATCTGTACTATACGGCTGGCACGGCGATCACCCCCGTGGTCCTGCCGGCAGCCACCGGCGGCACCGGCACCGGCACCCCGACCTACGCGCTGACCGGGCCGAACGGCGGCCCCTTGCCAGCCGGGCTGATGTTTAACGCGGCAAACCGCACCCTGTTCGGCATGCCAACCGCGGTTGGCGAGACCGAGTTGACCTACACCGCCACCGATGGTGTCGCCACCCCCGCCAGCCAGACCTTTATCGTCACCGTCTCCGCGGACACAGTCGTCCCGGTGATCACCCTTCTGGGGGACAGCCGCTTTAAAGTTGATCAGGGCGCCACCTACACCGACCCGGGCGCCACGGCGAGTGATGACCGGGATGGCGATCTCAGCGCCGGCATCGTCGTTGGCGGCGACACGGTGGATACCGACATGGTCGGCGAATACATCGTCACATATAATGTGTCCAACAGCGTCGGCAATGCCGCCAGGACTGTTGCCCGCATCGTCCGCGTCGTCGAGCCGGACACGGTCGCTCCCGTGATCACCCTTCTCGGGGACAGCCCCCTTGAGGTCGATCAGGGCGCCGCCTACACCGACCCGGGGGCCACGGCGAGTGATGGCCGGGATGGCGACATCAGCGCCGGCATCGTCGTTGGCGGCGACACGGTGGAGACCGACACCGCCGGCGAATACACCGTCACCTATGATGTGTCCGACGCCGCCGGCAATGCCGCCGAGCAGGTCACCCGCATCGTCCGCGTCGTCCTGCCGCCGGACACGGCTGCCCCCGTGATCACCCTTCTGGGGGACAGCCCCCTTGAGGTCGATCAGCACACCACCTACACCGACCCGGGCGCTACGGCAAGCGATGACCGGGATGGCGATCTCAGCGCCGGCATCGTCGTTGGCGGCGACACGGTGGAGATCGACACCGTCGGCGAATACACCGTCACCTATGATGTGTCCGACGCCGCCGGCAATGCCGCCGAGCAGGTCACCCGCATCGTCCGCGTCGTCCTGCCGCCGGACACGGTTGCCCCGGTGATTGAACTTCTGGGGGACAGCCCCCTTGAGGTCGATCAGCACACCACCTACACCGACCCGGGGGCCACGGCGAGTGATGACCGGGATGGCGACATCAGCGCCCGCATCGTCGTTGGCGGCGACACGGTGGAGATCGGCACTGTCGGCGAATACACCGTCACCTATAATGTATCCGACGCCGCCGGCAATGCCGCCGAGCAGGTCACCCGCATCGTCCGCGTCGTCCTGCCGCCGGACACGGTTCCCCCGGTGATTGAACTTCTGGGGGACAGCCCCCTTGAGGTCGATCAGGGCGCCGCCTACACCGACCCGGGGGCCACGGCGAGCGATGACCGGGATGGCGACATCAGCGCCGGCATCGTCGTTGGCGGCGACACGGTGGATGCCGACACCGCCGGCGAATACACCGTCACCTATGATGTGTCCGATGCCGCCGGCAATGCCGCGGAAACGGTCACCCGCATCGTCCGCGTCGTCGTGGTGCGCGACCTTGATGCCCTGAACCGTGCGATTCTGCCCGAAGTGGCGCGCGACATAGCTGACCAGAACGTCAGCGCCATTGCGCGGCGCCTTGAGCAGGCGCGGCGGCTCTCAAGAGCCGCCGGCAGCGCCAGCCTCGGCGGCGCCTCCAGCCTGGCGGAGATCGCCAAATCCCAGGGACGCAGCATCGCCGACGACCAGTTTGACATGAAGCGGTTCCTGGGCGGTTCCGATTTTGTCCTGCCGCTGAGCGCAACTGGCGACGGCGAAGAAGTGGACGACATCCAGCTGACCCTTTGGGGAGCGGGCGACTACCGCAACCTGAAAGGCGCCGATGGCGTGCGTTGGGACGGCGACCTGTTGAACCTGCAACTGGGTCTGGATGCGCACCTGAGTGAGCGCACCATCCTTGGTGTGTCCGTCTCCGGGAGCCATGCGAAACTGGACTACACCAACCCCAGCCTGGCGACCAGCGGCGACTATGACCTGGATATGACCAGTGTTTATCCTTACTTGGGCTGGACAACAGGGGGCATGGACCTCTGGGCGACCCTCGGCTACGGCCAGGGCGAACTGGAGATCAGTGAAGACGGCGCGCAAGCGGATATCCCCTCAAGCGACCTGAGCATGCTGACCCTGGGGCTGGGCGCCAACGGTGTGTTGATTGAAACCGGCGCCACCACCCTGCTGTTCAAAACTGAGATCTTGAGCACCGAACTGGAAGTGGATGCAAGTGCGGAGATAACGGCACTCACCCAGAAAGCCCACCGAATGCGCATGACCTTGGAAGCGATTCGCGGTTTCAGCCTGAGCAGTGGCGCACGATTGGAAACCAGCCTGGAGGCGGGTGTGCGGTATGACGGCGGCGACGGCACGACCGGCACCGGCGCGGAGATTGGCGGTGGCCTGCGCTATGCGAGCCTTAGCAAGCGCCTGGTGATGGAAGGCAAGGCGCGGGCGCTGGTGGGCGGCAAGGGCGATGCCGAGGAATGGGGGCTCAGCGGGCTGATCAAACTCAGCCCCGTAGCGAACGGGCGCGGCCTGTCCTTCAGCCTGGCGCCGGGTTATGGGGCGACCGCCAGCGGCGTGGACCGACTCTGGCAACAAGGGCTGGATGATGGCCTGAGGGCGCAGGGCGGTCAGGGCGGCAACAACTACAGCCCGAACCTGGACATCCGTTTGGATTACGGCATGGATGTTCCCGGGAGGCCTGGCCTCATGACGCCCTACACTGAATTCAGCCTTGGCGACAGGAACACCTATCGCTTGGGCCTGCAGTGGCGGCACAGCAAGTGGTTTGATCTGAAACTTGTCGGCGAGCGCGAAGAAGGCGGGACCACCGCTGAGCACCGCATCTACCTGGAGGGCGAGATAGCGTTCTAAGTTCCGCCATCCTCGCCGCAGGCGGCAATCCAGAACGGCGAAACCGTAATCCTTTCGCCGTTCCCGTGAAGGAATGATGGAGGCGGAGAGGGCTTACTATGTAAGCCAAAACTGCAAGTCAAGCTAAAGCATGACGTCGGTCAAAAGCAGACAATGCCTACATTTCCATCCCATCCCATCCTAGTAAACTTGTGTCATATATTTCGAGCATGAAAGTAGTCATGCGTATTTTTACATTGTAATGGAGGCCACATGACTGATACCCTAGCCAGGGCTAATATCCTTATGGAGTCAGGGTTTACTAACCAGCAAGCTCAAGCCATGGTCACCGTGATGACTGACAACCTTGCCACCAAAGAAGATATTGGAACCCTCAAGGGTGATATTGGAACCCTCCGCAGTGACGTGAAGGAAGAGATTGGAGCCCTCCGCAGTGACGTGAAGGAAATGGAAACTTCCCTCCGCAGCGACGTGAAGGAAGAGATTGGAGCCCTCCGCAGCGACATGAAGGAAGAGACTCGAACCCTCCGCAGCGGCATGCAGAAAATGGAAATTTCCCTCCGCAGTGACATGCAGAAAATGGAAACTTCCCTTCACAAAGAGATGCAAGAAACGAACTTTAGCAATAAGGGTCAATTTTTGTTCATCAAATTGATAGTGTCTGCCGTCCTTGGTGTGATGATTGCGGGCCTAGTGAAAAGCTTTTTCTAATAAAGCAATTCGCTTGGCGGCGCCATCGTCAGCCGCGCCTTGCGGTCGGGTTATATGGTCCGTCCACCGGGACGACCTCCGGCGAAGTGAACCGAGCTCTGGAGGGGTCTCTCCGCGACCACCACAACGTCCGCACCATGCCCTTGGCTTGTTGACTCCGACCGAATTCCCGCGCGAGCTCTCCCTCGCTGCCTGATCGGAAAAATTCCGCAATGTACTGAGCCCGTACATTTCCTTGCGGGTTTCCTGCCCGCACTTCATAGTAGAATCAAAGTTGAAGTAGTTGAAAGCCCATGTCCGTATTTCCGAGCAGACCATGAGGAGAACGTATGAAAGTAGGGCTTGCCTTTGCCAGCAGCATTGCCATTGATGGCGCAGCCGCGTTGGCTATCTGCCGTTGCGCCCAAGCGGTGGGTTTTGAATCGGTCTGGGGCGGTGAACATGTCGTTCTTCCGGATGCGATAGCGTCGAAGTATCCCTATACGCCTGACGGCAAAATCCCGGCTGACGCCGATACGCCAATTCCCGATCCGCTTATCTGGTTGGCGTTCGCAGCGGCGGCGGCACCCAAGCTCAGGCTGGGCACCTGCATTCTCATCGTACCGCAGCGCAATCCCTTGGTTTTGGCTAAGGAACTCGCCACCTTGGACCAACTATCCGGGGGCAGGGTCGAGCTAGGCCTCGGCATCGGCTGGCTGCGGGAGGAATTTGTCGCGCTTGGCGTTGAATGGGAGCGCCGGGGGGCTAGAAACGATGAATACGTTGCCGCAATGCGCGCCCTGTGGGCCGGCCCGCACGCAGAGTTCCATGGCGAGTTTGTCGACTTTGAGCCCGTCACCTGCAGTCCGCGGCCCGTTAATGGTTCAATACCCGTGCTGGTCGGGGGCGATACCGACGCCGCCATCAGTCGAGCGGTGCGAATTGCGGATGGCTACTTCCCCGGTGAGGGAGACGCAGAGCGATTGGCCACCTTGATTGGACGATTAAGAGCAAGCGCCGAGCGGGCCGGCCGCGACCCTGACAGCATCGAAATCAATGCCATATTTGGCGCGCAGATGGCTGACCCGGTTGCGGGTGTGGAGCAGATGGCGTCACTGGGCGTCGGTCGGATCATGATTCCGGCGTTCTTTTTTGCCGGGCCGGGTGGTTTGGATCGTTTGGCTGAGTTTGGGCAGCAGGTAGTTCCTATTGCTCAGGCCTAACGCACCCTCAAACGGCTATGCACAAGGCACGGGCCACTTGAGCTCTGTCGGCCCATCTTGCCGCTGTGTTCATGGCGTGGACGAAGGACCCTCAGCATCTACTATTTCGCTGGCTACGGAACCTCGGCTTGGCGGTGGGCCGTGGTGCTGACTGCACTTGAAGTCAGCGCTGCGGGGTCCTCCCTCAGGTAAGGGTTCCCTGCGGTCAAACCTTGATGCAGATGCCCGCCCTTGACTACGCCGAGGATGCGCTCGTGGTTCTGCAGCACGTTGATGTCGGCTAGCGGATCGCCATTCACCACCACTAGATCCGCATGCTTGCCTTCCTCCAAGGTGCCCAACATTCCGTTCGGGTCCGCCACTGCGCCGCCATCCCGAGTGGCGGCCAGCAAAGCCTCTCGTGCTGTCATGCCAAAGTACTCCACAAAGTACTGCAAGTCCTTGGCGTAGGTGCCGTGGGGAGTGATGTTGAGGCCGTAGTCGCCGCCGGGCAGAACCCGCACGCCGGCGGCGCGCAAGCGCTTGACGGCATCCACGGTCGCCTCAACTTCCCGCTCGTAGCCCTTTTGCCTGGCTTGCCTGCGGGTGAAGCCCAAGCTTTCGCATTGGTTCAGGAATTGGATCTCCCAAGCGATAGCGGGGCCTACCGCCAAACGATGCCGATTGCGGCGCAACAGATCCACGGCTTCCTCATCCAGATAGTTGGCGTGGCCGATGACGTCCACCCCGTGGCGCACCGCTTGCTTGACCGCAGCCGCCGACCTTGAATGGCAGGCAACGCGCATGTTGCGACGATGCGCCTCGGAGACCGCGGCGCCTACTTCCTCATCGGTGTAGGTCAATTCTCCTGGCGGGGCGTGTTCGGAAAGGCCCTCGCCGTCCAAGAAGATCTTGATGATGTCGGCGCCGTTTTTGCGCAAGGTGCGCACCGCTCTGCGCACGGCCCAAGGGCCGTCCACCAACATGCCGAGGCCCTCCATCTGCGGGCGGGCGTAGTCCGCATGCAGGTCGGCGTTGCTGGATGTGGCGCCCACATCGCGGCCGGACGCCACCAACCGGGGACCGGGGATGGTTCCCTGATCGATCGCCCGCTTCAGATACACATCTATCCGATGCACGGAGCCGAAGCTGATGGCGGAGGTGAAGCCGGAGCCGAGCATCAGCCGAGCGTTGTCGATGGAATGCACCATTGCCTCCTCCACCGGTGTTTTGTCCAGTTCCTGAGGCCCGTTGTTGGTGTAGGAAATATGGGCATGGGATTCCGTCATCCCAGGGATCAGGAACTTGCCGCCCAAGTCCACCCGAATGGCGTGGTCCGGGACGCCGCCCAGGTCCGCGCAGGGCCCGGCGAAACGAATGATGTCGCCCTCGTACCAGACGCAGCCGTCTGGGATTACTTCGCCATCAACGCCAGTGAAAAGGCGGGCGTTGGTCAATACCCTGTGTTTGCTCATGGTCGAAGCCTCAGTAGTTTTGCCGCGTTTGGCGTCAGGGACGCATCGAAGGACGTGGTCGGCGCACGGGGTGTGTCCCAGCCGCCGAAGTTGGTGCCGTACACCAATCGCTCGTGGCCAACGGTCTCCACCAGCAACTCCTGGGCGCTGTGCCCCTCTACATGGGCGTCGAACCAAAGTTTGCGGACCTCGTTGCGGAAGCCGTTTTGGCGCACGGACTCCGGCGCCCAATCGCGAAAACCGGCCATGCCCTCGTAACGACCGATGAGAAAGGGCAGGGCACCGCCGCCGTGGGAGATGCAAACATCCAATTTTGGATGTCTTTCGAGTACGCCGCCAAAGACGAGGGAGGCCACAGCCAAAGACTCATCGTAAGCGTAGCCAATGATGAGCCCGAGATCGAAGCGGTTTAGTCGGTCGTCCCGCGGCGTCTTGGCACCGTCAGTGGAAGCTGGATGCAGGAATAGAGGCACGTCCAGGGCCACCAAAGTGCGGTAGAAGTCATCCAGGCAGGGATCATCAAGGGGAAAGGGGTAGTCCGTGCCGGTGTAGGCCGCTACCAATCCAAGCTGCTGCACCCCTCGTTCAAGCTCTCGCATCGCCAGTTCGGGGTCCTGCATGGGCAGTGCGGCGGCGCCAAGCAACCGCTGCGGATGGCGGGACACCACTGCGGCCATGGCGTCGTTGTGAACTTGGCAATAGCTCGCCGCCAGCTCCGCTTCAATGCCATGAAACATGGTCAGGGGGTTCGGAGAAAGCAGTTGTCGGTCGATGCCTAAGCGATCCATCTGCTGTAGGCGGGCGTTAACGTCCATGAACACCGTGCCCCGATAGGCCATGGGCTTCATGCGGTAGGCGCCAATCCGAAAAAACGAGACGCCGTCATCATCCACCGCCAGCTCCGGACCGTAGCGCCCGGCTGCCCCAAACCCTTCCTCAAGCACGATGTGGGCGTGCAGATCAATTACTTGGGAGGGCATGGGCTTGTTTCCTTGTGTGATTAACGGTCCATCTAGGGCTCGGCTTTGCTATGCCTTGCTGCCAAAGGCTATAGGCTATGCCTTGTATAGAGGAGGGCTATGCCTTGCCGCTAAAGAAGGATTCCCTTGGCAGACCCGCGGCGTCATATACCGGTTCGTGGTCGCTGACTAGATACATTTGATTCCAATTGTTGACGATGCCGTATTTGCCGAGAACGGCCTTCATGTCTTCGTAGTTGCGGTGCTTGAAGTGGGCCGCCAAGGTTGGCCCATCGTCCCAAAGTTCGTAAACTTGGATGCGGGTGGGCAGGCACGGATCAGCGGCAAAGCAATAGGCTTGGCAGCCGGGCTCCGTATCACGAGTGGCCTGCTGCACCGGGCCACTTTCGAGCACGGCGCGGTCTCGGTCCGCTTGGATTGTGAAGTCAATATTGGCGGCGACGACGATCATGATTTTGCTGCTCCCGATCCGGTGCCCCATTCTAACGGGAAACGGGCAGCATCGGAATATCATGTACGGGCTCAGTGCATTGCGGAATTTTTTCGATCAGGCAGCCGAGGGAGCTTGCGCGGGAATTCAGCCGGCATCAATAAACCAAGGGCATGGTGGGGCCGGACGTTGTGGTGGTTGCGGAGAGACCTCTTCAGAGCTCGGTTCACTTCGCCGGAGGTCGCCCCGGTGGACGGACCATATAACCCGACCGCAAGGTGCGGTTGCTACATGCGCATGGATTTTCGCATGAATCCACATAGGCAACGTCAGTTCGCCTGCTGGTCTTGAGGAAAAACCTGAGTTTTGCGCGGTTTTCTAATATCATGCGCCCCGCGCCCATTGTCGGGCGATGTCAGACAATCTGTTTTGGGGAACATCGATGCCCATCTACGAATATCGCTGCACAGGTTGCAGCCATGAGATGGAGGCCATTCAGAAGATCAGCGACCAACCTTTGGTGGCTTGTCCAGCGTGCAAGCAAGAGCAACTGCGGAAAAAAATTTCCCGCGTGGCGTTCCGACTGAAGGGTAGTGGTTGGTACGAGACGGACTTCAAATCCGGGCAGCAGAAAAACGTGGCGACCGGGGACGAAGCCGCCGCCAAGGACAAGCCGGATGCCGAGGGGTCGAAGCCTGAATCGGCGACGGAGAAGAAAAGCGATCAGAACGGCAAAGGCGACCAAGCTGCAAGCTCTGCTGCTAAGAGCAGCGGCGAAAGCTCTTCTGGCGGTGCTGCGTCCAAGGCGGCGTCATCGGAGTAGGGGGGGCGGATGCGCAGCCACTGCTGTGGAGAGCTTCGGGCGGAGCACATCGGTGAAACCGTCACCCTGGCCGGCTGGATGCATCGTCGGCGGGATCACGGCGGCGTCATCTTCCTTGATGTGCGCGACCGCACCGGCATCGTGCAGGTGGTGTACGATCCGGATGCGAAGGCAAGCTTCCTAGCCGCCGACCGGGTGCGCAGCGAGTATGTCCTGCGCATGGTTGGCTGCGTTCGGCGGCGCCAGCTAGGCGCTGAGAACCCGAACATGGCCACCGGGCAGATTGAGGTGCTCGGCTTGGAACTCGAAGTGCTGAACCCTTCGGCAACGCCGCCGTTCGGCTTGGACGAGCATTCGGATGCCGGCGAGGGCGTGCGGCTGCGCTACCGCTACTTGGATCTGCGACGCCCGGAGATGCAGGAACGCTTGAAGATGCGCGCCCAAGCCGCCAGCGTTGTGCGTGGTTATTTGGAGGAGCGGGGTTACTGGGAGATTGAAACCCCCACCCTAAGTCGCTCAACGCCGGAAGGCGCTAGGGATTATCTGGTGCCGAGCCGCACCCATCCGGGCCATTTCTTCGCCTTGCCCCAATCGCCGCAAGTGTACAAACAATTGCTGATGATGTCGGGTCTGGATCGCTATTATCAATTGGCGCGCTGCTATCGCGACGAAGACCTGCGCCACGACCGGCAGCCGGAGTTTACGCAGATCGACATTGAAGCGTCCTTTGTTAGCGAACAGGACTTAATGGATCTGACCGAGGGCATGATTAAGCGCCTGTTCAGGGAGATTTTGCACGTTGAGCTGCCGGACTTTCCGGTGCTGACGTGGGGCGAAGCCATGGGCCGCTACGGCAGCGACAAGCCGGATCTGCGCAACCCGCTTGAGCTGACCGATGTGGCGGACCTAATGGCCAAGGTGGAGTTCAAGGTGTTCAGCGTCCCCGCCAACGACCCGAATGGGCGCGTGGTGGCGCTTAGGGCGAACGGCGGCGGTCAGTTCACGCGCAAAGCCATAGACGACCTGACGCAATTCGTTGGCGGCTATGGTGCCAAGGGGCTTGCCTACATCAAGGTGATTGACCTCGGCCGAGGTCTTGAGGGCTTGCAATCCCCCATCCTCAAGTTCCTGCCGCCGCCGGTGGTGGAGGAATTGCTGGCCCGCGCCGGGGTCGAGAATGGAGACTTGCTGTTCTTCGGCGCTGGCGGGGCCAGCTTAGTCAACGCCTCCATGAGCGCGTTGCGGGATGAGCTTGGGCGCATCCTCAATCTCATTGAAGATCGCTTCGCACCCCTTTGGGTGGTCGATTGGCCGTTGTTTGAAGCTGGGGCCAACGGCGAAGTGGAGGCGATGCACCATCAATTCACCCGTCCCAAATGCAGCGCCGAGGACCTGCTTGCGGCTCCTTTCGAGGCCAAGGCGGCGGCCTATGATCTGGTGCTGAACGGTTATGAGCTCGGCGGCGGCTCGTTGCGGGTTCACACCGAAGAAATGCAAAAGGCCGTGTTTGCGGCCATGAACATGGCCGACGAGGGCGCGGTCAAATTTGGTTTCCTGCTCGATGCGCTGGGTTTGGGCTGTCCGCCTCATGGCGGCATCGCCTTGGGCTTTGATCGGCTGGTCATGCTGCTGGCCGGCGCCTCGGCCATTCGCGACGTCATCGCCTTTCCGAAGACCCAATCCGCTGCCTGCCCGATGCTGGCCGCACCGGCCGCGGTCGATGAGCGCCAACTGCGGGAACTGCACCTTCGCAGTCGGACGCAGACGGTAGGCTAGACCATGTCCGGGCACAGCAAATGGGCCAACATCAAGCACCGCAAAGCCGCCCAGGACGCTAAGCGTGGAAAGCTTTGGACCAAGATTCTGCGCGAGGTGACCGTGGCCGCCCGTTTGGGCGGAGGCGTTGCCGATGACAATCCACGCCTGCGAACCGCAGTCGATAAGGCGTTGAGCGTCAACGTGCCGAAGGACACCATTGATCGCGCCGTCAGCCGCGGTGCGGGCGGCGGTGACGGCGCTGAGCTGGAGGAATTGGTCTACGAAGGCTATGTGGCCGGTGGCGTCGCCGTCTTGGTGGAGGTGATGACGGATAACCGCAATCGGACCGTGGCGGAAGTGCGCTATGTTTTCGGCAAGTACGGCGGCAACTTGGGTGCGGACGGATCGGTGGCCTATCTATTCAGCCGAGAGGGTCAAATCACCTTCGCACCGGGGGCGGATGAGGAGAAAATACTCGATGCGGCGCTTGAAGCGGGTGCGGAGGACATGCAGTTGGACGATGACGGGGCGCTGCAGCTCACCACGCCTTGGGAGACCTTAAGCCAGGTGGTGCTGACGCTCAGCGACGCATCCTTGGCGCCTGACCATGCTGAAGTGACCATGGCCCCCTCCACTTGGCATGATTGTGATGAGGCGCAGGCGCAAACCGTCCTGCGCCTGCTTGACGCCCTTGAAGACTTAGATGATGTGCAGAATGTCTACAGCAACGCCAACTTCCGGCAAAGCGTTCTTTAAGTTGCTCGGCGCTTGACGCTTGAAGACCCTGTGGTTGGTTCGCTTGACGACCTGTTGAACTGGGAGGATCCGGCGCTTGACCACGGTTCTCGGCATTGATCCCGGCACCCGGTCCACCGGCTACGGCGTTGTTCAAGCCGACAAGGGGCGGATGGCCTACATTGCTTGCGGCTGCATTCGCCCGGCGGCGGAATCCATGCCCGGGCGCTTGGGCGAAATCCATGTGCAGGTGAGCGCCTTGATTGCCGCCCATGACGCCGCCGAGGTGTCCATTGAGGATGTGTTCCTGTCGCGCAATCCCCAATCGGCGCTGAAGTTGGGTCAAGCCCGGGGCGCGGCCATCGCCGCCGCCGTGGCCGCCGGACGGCCGGTGTTTGAATATGCGCCCCGCTCGATCAAAAAGGCGGTGGTCGGCTTCGGCGGAGCGACCAAGGAGCAGGTGCAGCACATGGTGCGCGTGTTGCTCAACCTAGGTCGAAAGCCGCCGTCCGCTGACGCCGCGGACGCCCTTGCCATCGCCATCTGCCACGTTAATACTGTCGGCTTGACCCTAACGAGAGTGGCGCGGCTAAGGCCGGGGCGATGAGGTGATCGGGCGCATTCATGGCCGCTTGGTGCAGGCTACGGACCAGATGGCGTTGATCGACGTGGGTGGCGTTGGCTACGAAGTGGAGGTTCCCACTGGCGTTCGCGCCGCGTTGCCGCCGCTGGGTGAGGAATTGACCCTGCACACCCACTTCCTCGTGCGCGAGGATGCGCAGTTGCTCTACGGCTTCGCCAACCCATCTGAACGGGATGTCTTCCGGGCGCTGCTGCGCATTTCCGGCGTCGGCGCCAAGCTGGCCCTGTCGGTGCTGTCCACCTTTGCGCTTGATGAATTGGCCCTGGCGGCCGAGGACGGCGATGTGACCCGCCTGACCCGTGTGCCTGGAATTGGCCGCAAAACGGCGGCGCGCATGCTGGTTGACCTCAAGGACCGCCTCGGCGGCTTCAATCTGAGCCTTGAGCGAGCTTCTGCCCCGGCCCATGCTGCGTCCGAGGAAGCTCGGCAGGGCTTGATTTCCCTCGGCTATCGTTCGCAAGAGGCGGTGCGGATGGTGGCGGTGGTCAATGGCGAGGCCTTGACCGCCGAGGACATTATCCGCGAGGCGTTGCGCCAAGCCGGGTCCCAACGGTCGGGGGCTGCATGAGCGTGGAGCCGAATCGGTTGCTTGCAAGTGACGCTGACGGGGAGGCGGAAGCCAAGTTGGACCGCAGCCTGCGCCCGCTGACCTTGGATGAGTACGTTGGCCAAAGCGCCGTGCGGGAGCAGATGGCCATTTTCATGGAGGCCGCGCGCCGCCGCGGCGAACCCTTGGATCATACGCTCATCTTTGGCCCGCCGGGCCTAGGCAAAACCACCATGGCCCACATCATCGCCCACGAGATGGGCGGGGCCATCAAGGCCACCTCCGGGCCGGTGATCGAGAAGACCGGGGACCTAGCCGCCCTGCTGACCAACCTAGAGCACGGTGATGTGTTGTTTGTGGATGAGATCCATCGGCTCTCGCCGGTGGTTGAGGAAATTCTCTATCCCGCAATGGAGGACTTCCAAATCGACATACTCATTGGCGAAGGCCCGGCCGCTCGCTCGCTGAAGCTGGATCTGCCGCAATTTACCTTGGTCGGCGCCACCACCCGCGCCGGCCTTTTGACCTCGCCCCTGCGTGACCGCTTCGGCATCGTGCAGCGCTTGGCGTTCTACAGCGTGGAGGAGCTATGCCGGATCGTGCTACGGTCATCGGCCAAACTGAGGCTGATGGCGGAAGCCGATGGCGCGGCCGAAGTGGCGCGACGCTCGCGGGGAACGCCCAGAATAGCCAATCGGCTGTTGCGGCGGGTGCGGGACTTTGCGGAAGTGAAGGCTGATGGGGTCATCTCCCGCCAGATTGCTGATGCAGCGCTCAACATGCTCAGGGTGGACCGGGAGGGGTTCGACGCCATGGACCGCAACCTGCTTGAGACCATCATGCACAAGTTCAGCGGTGGTCCGGTGGGGCTGGATTCACTGGCCGCCGCGATGGGCGAGGAGGGCGGCACCATCGAGGACGTGATTGAACCCTACCTGATTCAACAGGGATACCTGATGCGCACGCCGCGAGGCCGAGTGGCCACACCTAATGCCTACGCGCACCTTGGATTGCCCATGCCGGAGCAAGCCCCTACCGTGGCGGCAGGCCAAGCCGTCTCGAGTTTGACGGAGCCGCCTAATGCCTGAATCGATGTCGATACTGGAATTGGTTGCCACTGCCGGCATGGTGGTGCAGATCATTATGGGCCTGCTGGCGCTTGCGTCTGTCGTTTCCTGGATGATGATCTTTCAGCGTTGGTTTTTCCTGCGCCGGGTGGGCCATGAGGTCGATCAGTTTGAGGATTCCGTCTGGTCCGGCATCGATCTGACCGAACTCTGCCGGGAACTGGAGGACAGCGAGGACCTGAACGGCATCGAAACGGTGTTCGTGGCGGGCTTCCAGCAATTCCTGCGCTTGTCCGAGCAGGCGGGCGCGGGGGTGGACTCGATCATGCAAGGTGTGCAGCGCGGCATACGCGTGGCCCTCAACCATGAGGAGAATCGGCTGGGCACCCATTTGACCTTTCTTGCCACAGTTGGCTCCACGAGCCCCTACGTGGGGTTGTTCGGCACTGTTTGGGGCATTTTGAATTCCTTTCGCAGCTTGGCCAACATGAGCCAAGCGACCTTGGCGTCGGTGGCGCCCGGCATATCCGAGGCGCTGGTGGCCACCGCCATGGGGCTGTTTGCGGCGATCCCGGCGGTGATTGCGTACAATCGTTTCTCCGCCCAAGTGGAGGAGTTGATGAAGCGCATTGAAGCATTTAGCGACGAAGTGATGAGCATCCTGCACCGCGCCGCTGAGGAACGGGTGTCGAAATCCATATGAGCATGCGCAGAAAGCCCATGGCGGAGATCAACGTGGTGCCGTACATCGACGTCATGCTCGTGCTGCTGGTTATTTTCATGGCCACCGCGCCGCTGATGACCCAGGGCGTGCTGGTGGATCTGCCGGAGGCGCCGTCGGAGCCTATTGACGATGCTGAAGAAAATCCGCTGGTGGTCTCCATCCGGAGGGATGGGGCCATATTCGTCAATCTTGGCGTTCAGAATGCCGATGACGCCGGCACTCGGGTGACGATCTACTCGCTGGAGGACCAAGCCAGCAAGATACTGCGCGCCAGGCCGGATGTGCCGGTTTACGTGAAGGCGGACCACACGCTCGAATACGGCCTTGTGGTGGGTCTGATGACCGTGCTGCAGAAGTCCGGTGCTGCGAGCGTGGGCCTGATCACGGAACCCCCTTCAGTGATCGAAAGCTGATGGGCTATCTTCTTGGTGCCTACAGCGGCCCGCTTGCCTTGGCGTTCCTATTGCATTTGGCGGTGCTTGCGGCCTTGTACGGGGCTTGGCTTCCGCAACAGCTGACGCCGATCACGATTAAGCCGCAGATCGTTAACGCCAAACTGATCCTCGTGCAGCCGAAGGTACTGCCAAGGCGCCCACCGCCCGCCCCTAAGCCGGCCGCCGCCCAAGCCCCGGCCAAGCCGCCGGCGCAGCGCCCGGCAGTCGCCCCGAAACCGAAGCCCGAGCCCAAGGTGGACCGGGCGGAGGAGCAGCGTCAGCGCCAGTTGGCGGAGCAGCAACGGCGCTTAGCCGAGTTGGCGCGCCAGTCCTTTGACCAAGTGCTTGAGAGCGAGGCCGCGCAGTTGCACGCCGACGAGGGCATGGTGGCGGTGCAGAGCTTTCGCTTCGGCATCTACCAGCGGGTTGTGGCCAACTGGTCGCGTCCGCCGAGCGCCCGCAACGGCATGGAGGCGCGGTTGACGGTGGAGCTGATTCCAACTGGGGACGTGGTGTCGGTTACGGTGGTGGAATCAAGCGGCAACAGCGCCTTTGATCGTTCGGCTGAAGCCGCCGTGCGCGTGGCGCGCACCTTCGATGTGCCTCTACGGAGCAACCTCTTTGAACGCCACTTCCGGCGTTTTTCCCTGTTGTTCAAACCGGAGGATTTGTTGCGGTGAAGCAGTGCGGCCTATTGTTCGCACGGCCCGGCAAGGGACTTCAGGCCGCTTTCGTGGCTGGCCTCAGTCTCTTCTTGGGCTTGTCCGCGGCCTTGGCCGAAGAAGCGGACAGTTTGGACAGCATCATCATTGACGCCGGCTATGACCGGCAGACAAGGATCGCCGTGGTGCCGTTCCGAGGTGAGGCAGGCTTTACGGAACAGGAGGGCATGGCCAAAATCATCTCCTTCGATCTAGCCCGCAGCGGCCATTTCGCGCCGGAGGATGAGCGCAACATGCTGTCGTTCCCGACCGAGCGCAGCGAAGTGTTTTTCCGCGACTGGCGCATTCTGAAGGTGGAGTACTTACTGGTCGGGCAGGTGAACAAGGAATTAAACGGCGATGTGTCGGTCAGCTACGAACTGCACGACATCACCAACGAGAACGCCCTGCTTGACGGGCGGCTGACCGCGGCCACGGCCAAGTGGCGGGATATCGGACACCGCATTGCCGACGAGGTGTTCGAGGCCATCACGGGCATATCCGGAGCGTTCTCCACGCGCATCGTCTATGTTCTGGCGCAGAACGCGGGCACCCAATTCGCCCGCTATCGGTTGGAGTTGGCGGATTCGGACGGCGCTCGCGCCCGTACGCTGCTGTCTTCCGATGAGCCCATCATGTCGCCGAATTGGTCGCCGGACGCCAAGCGTGTGGCCTATGTGTCCTTTGAAACCGGTCGCCCGGTCATCGTGCTGCACGACGTGGTCACCGGCGAGCGGGAGTTGCTGCCGCACTTTCCCGGCATCAATGGCTCGCCGGTCTTTTCGCCGGACGGGCGGCGCCTCGCGGTGGTGCTCTCCCGCGATGGCAACCCGGAAATCTATGTGATGAACCTGGACGACTATCGGCTGCGTCAGATCACGCGGCATCACGCCATCGATACGGAACCAAGCTGGACGCCTCATGGCCGCAGCCTGATTTTCACCTCTGACCGCGGCGGTAGACCGCAAATATATCAGGTGGAGTTGGCCACCAACTTCGTTGAGCGGTTGACCTTTGCCGGACGGTACAACGCCCGCGCACGGCTGCTGCCAGACGGCGTCCACCTGGTGTTCGTACACCGTCGAGACGGGGTGGACCACATTGCTTGGCAGGATTTGGAGCGCAACCAAGTCAGGATTTTGACCGAAACATCCCTGGATGAGTCTCCCTCACTGGCGCCAAACGGAACGATGCTGATTTACGCCACCCAGGACCAGGGCCGAGGCATCCTCGCTGCCGTCTCCGTAGATGGCCGGGTGAAATACCGGCTGCCCTCGTCCAGCGGTGATGTGCGGGAGCCTGCTTGGTCGCCGTATATAGACGGGCTGCGCTCGGCCTTTTGATGGGCCGGGGCATTGACGATCTGGGTGCCTCCATGCGCGGCTTGGTGCAATATGGGGGAAGGTTGTTGCTTACAACAAATTTTTGAGAAAGGGGGATGGAACTTGCAATCAATCCGTTTAGAATGCAAGAATGCAAGCCCTGCGGGGCTGGAAGCCGGACTTCGCGAAACTGGACTTCGCCAAGTAGTGCATCCCCCGGCAGCTTTGGCCCCGCCTCTCTTGGCGATGCTTTGCAAGTCTGGATGAAATGGAGGAAATCTTATGCATAAGCGGCAAATTCGCCTTGTTTTACTTCTTTTGGCGAGTTTTTTCATTGTCGGATGCCCAAGCAACCCACCGCCGGAACCCGTTCCGGACGACACCACGGCCCCGTCGCCCAAACCTAAGCCTAAGCCTGCGTCGCCGAAGCCGGCACCTCCGCCGCCAGCGTTCAGCAGCAAGTTGGAGCCCTATTATCCGGGCGACATGAACCGTTTGGTGGAGCGGGTGTTCTTCTTCGATTTTGACCAAGCGGTCTTAAATAGAGCGGATTTACAGGTGCTGCAGATTCATACGCGGGTGCTGAAAGAAAACCCGGAGCGGCGCGTGCTCGTTGAAGGCCATTGCGACGAGCGGGGCACAAGGGAGTACAACTTGGCTTTGGGCGAGAGCCGGGCGCAGGCCGTGGCCAGCTTCCTCATCGCCTCCGGCGTGCCGTCGTCCCGCATTGAATCAGTCAGCTACGGAGAAGAGCGGCCGGACGACCCAGGCCATGGAGAAGCTGCGTGGTCGCGCAATCGCCGGGCTGTGCTGATCTATCGGTAACGCTTTCATGTACAAGGCACGCCTGTTGCCTGCCCAGTTGGCTCGGTTGGTTGTTCGGCCTTCCGGACTTATCCGTTTGCGCTGCGCTTTTTGGGCCTTATCGGCGCTCGGAGCGCCAGTTTTCGCCGCGGTTCCGGTGGCGGAATCCGCGTCGGCGGGAGGTGCCGAAGAGCCAGCGGCGGAATCGCCCCAGCCGGCGCCAGCGCAAGTCAATGTCTACGGCGGCGCTCAGGCGCGCTCACGCCAGCCTTTGGTGACCGTTGCTGAGCCGGCTGATGGTGCCAGCTTGGTCCAGCTGTTCCATCAGATTCAAGTGCTGCAACGAGAGTTGCAAATCCTTCGAGGCATGGTGGAGGACCAAGGGTTTCTGATCGACCGCCTCGCACGGGATCAAAATGGGCAGTATGCTGACTTGGACCGGCGCATCCTGGCGTTGCGGGGCGGCGTGGCTGAGATGCCGCTAAGGCAGGCCGGGGCTGATGCCGGGTTGCCGTCCGCAACAGCTTCGCCCGCCCGCCGGCAAGCACCGGTGTCCACAGGGGCAGCCACGGCCGAGGCCGGAGCCGAGCAGCAGGCTTTCGCCGCCGCCCTTGACCTAATGAGAAGCAAAGCCTTTGACGAATCCGCGGCGGCCTTGCAGCAGATGATAGCGGACCATCCCAATGGCCAATACACAGCCAACGGCTACTACTGGCTGGGTGAAATTCATCTGCAAGCGCAGCGTACTGAGCAGGCGCGCCAGCACTTCGTTCAGGTTGTAAGCCTCTACCCTGAACATGCCAAGGTGCCGGTCGCCCTGTATAAGCTCGGCGTGGCGCTGCACCAGCTAGGCGACCAAGAGCGGGCGCTGGATTATTTGCTCCGCGTTCAGGCCGAATATCCCGACAGCGCGGCAGCCGGCTTGGCGAAAACCTATGCAGCGGAGTCGCAGTAGCCATCCCCATTCGAGAGCAGTCCCTTAACCAACAGCTCCGCATTACGGAGGTGTTCCTTTCATTGCAGGGTGAAACCACCCGGGCTGGGTGGCCCACCGCATTCGTGCGCCTTACCGGCTGTCCGCTGCGCTGCCAATATTGCGACACCGCCTATGCTTTTCACGGTGGCACCCTGCGCACGCTTGGCGACATTCTGTTTGAAGTGGAGCGCTACGGCGTTGGCAGCGTGACGGTGACTGGCGGCGAACCCATGGCGCAGCCGAACGTGCTGCACCTGATGGGAGCGCTCTGCGATGCCGGCTATGCGGTCTCCCTGGAGACCAGCGGCGCACTCGACTTGGCCGCCGTGGATGGTCGGGTGAGCAAGATTGTGGATCTCAAGACGCCAGGCTCAAGGGAGCTGGGCCGCAACCTTTGGCGCAATCTGGATTACTGCGGCGCCAACGATCAGGTCAAGTTCGTTATCTGCGATCGGGCGGACTACGACTGGGCCAAGCTGAAGTGCGATGAACTTAGGTTGCAGCAGCGGGTGGGCGCGGTGTTGTTCTCGCCCAGCCATGAGCAATTGGCGGCGCGGGAGCTGGCTGACTGGATGGTGTCGGACCGCTATCCCGCCGGCTTGCAGATTCAGTTGCACAAATACCTTTGGGGCAACGAGCCCGGGCGATGAAGGCGGTGGTGCTGCTCTCGGGCGGGTTGGATTCGGCCACCACGCTCGCCATCGCCAAACATGAGGGGTTCCTTTGCCACACCCTTTGCGTCCACTACGGTCAGCGCCATCGCCTGGAACTGGCGGCGGCGGCGGCGGTGTCTAGCCAGCTTGGTGCCGTGGGTCACCGGGAGATCAACATCGACCTTGGGATGATCGGCGGTTCGGCCCTAACGGATAGGAGCATTAAGGTGCCGGAGGAACCTGTTGCCGGCATTCCCGTCACCTATGTGCCAGCGCGCAACACCATCTTTTTGGCCTTGGCCTTGGCTTGGGCGGAAGTGCTTGAGGCCGGCCATTTGTTTATTGGCGTCAACGCGATGGATTACTCCGGCTACCCGGACTGCCGGCCGGAGTTCATTAAGGCGTTTGCAGCCTTGGCCAACTTGGCCACCAAGGCTGGCGTGGAGGGACGGCCCACCGAAATACGTGCGCCGCTGATTGATTTGCGCAAGGACGAGATCATCCGCCGCGGCCTAAGCCTTGGCGTTGATTATGGGTTGACGTTGTCCTGCTATCAGCCTCGGCAGCAGGGGTTGGCTTGCGGCCGCTGCGACAGTTGCCGCCTGCGCCGGGCCGGGTTTGCCGCTGCCGGCGTTCCCGACCCAAGCCGATACGCCGATTAGCACAGGCTGCGCCCGCTTCGAGTCTGTTGGAAATGGTGGGTCGTCTGGGTCTCGAACCCAGGACCAACGGGTTAAAAGCCCGGTGCTCTACCAATTGAGCTAACGACCCCCTGCGGCAACTGTGCTGGCAGGTGCAGTAGCGCATTGTATGCATGTACCGACCCAATATCTACGCCACCACCAGATCAGACACAATTTTTTGAGCCGCCATAAGGTGGTTCCATGAAAGGTGGCCCATTTGCAATCCCCTGCGGTGGCCTCTACATTTGGCAAAACTTGGGGGTGGGGCACATGGCGCTAACGGAGCTCAGTCGATCAATAGTCGGCAAGGTCGCGGTTGTAACCGGTGCGGCCAGTGGCATGGGTGAAGCCACGGCCAAGCTGTTTGCGGCCGAGGGTGCTAGCGTCGCGGCGCTGGACCTGAATGCAGAAGGGCTCGGCCGAGTGGTGCGGGAGATTGAGGCCGAGGGCAAGTCCGTTTGCGGCCATGTGCTTGACCTAGCAGATGGCGAGGCCATCCGCTCGGTGTTTGCAGACATCGCCGCTCAGTTCGGCGGCCTGGACATCCTGATCAACAATGCCGGCATCTCGGTGCCCTCGCCCATTGACGGCGATGGCTTTGAAGCGGCTTGGGAGATATCCCTGAACGTGCTCCTGACCGCCCATACCCGCACCATCCGCGCCGCACTGCCCTACCTGCGTCAAGCGGAGCACCCGCGCATCGTCAACATCGCCTCCACCGAAGGGCTTGGTGCTACCAGATACAGCAGTCCCTACACGGCGGCGAAAACCGGCGTCATCGGCCTGACCCGTTCACTCGCCGTGGAGCTCGGCAGCGAAGGCATCACCGTCAACTGCATTTGCCCCGGCCCCATACGCACCGGCATGACCGCAGCCATCCCGGAGGCGGACAAGCGCGAATTCGCCCGCCGCCGGGTGGCCCTGAAGCGATACGCAGAGCCCGAGGAAGTGGCCCACGGTACGCTAAGCCTAGTGTTGCCGGCGGCCAGCTTCATCACTGGGGTTGCGCTGCCGGTGGACGGTGGCCTGACCATCCGCAACGCCTGAAACGGACCAGACCCGGACGTGCGCCACGCCGCGCTTCAGCTCGGCGGCAACCATCCGCAACGCTTAAAACCGACCAAACCCTCGGTGCGCTCTTGGGGCTGCGCCCCGGTCGGCTGCCGGATGAATTTGGATTGGGCCGGCGGCTTCCCAACTCGGGCCCTGGCAGCGGCGTTTTTCAGCCCTGTTCAAATTCGGGTGAATAGGCCCCTAAAACACAGAGCGGCTATGGTAGTTTAAGGGCCCATGGTCAGTTCCATTCCCAAGCCGTTCATTAACGAGCTTTTGCAGCGCACCAACATTGTTGGTGTCATCAATGACCGGGTCTCCCTGAAGAAGGCGGGCAAGGACTTCGTTGGTCTTTGCCCTTTCCACGAGGAAAAAACGCCCTCTTTCAGCGTCAGCCCGGACAAGGACATGTACTACTGTTTTGGTTGCGGTGCCGGCGGTGACGCCATCAAGTTCCTGCGGGAGTATGAGGGCTTGTCGTTCACCGAAGCAGTGGAGTCCCTAGCCGCCTCAGCCGGTCTGGAAGTGCCGCGGCAGCAGTCTAGCCGACCGGAACGGGACTTGCGCCCGCTGCACAACGCCATGCTTACCGCCGAGCGCTACTACAAGGCGCAGCTTAAGGCCAGCCCAAAGGCGGTGGGCTATCTCAAGAGCCGGAGCCTGACGGGCGTGGCGGCGCGTGACTTCGGCCTCGGCTTTGCCGGGGACGCTTGGGATGGCCTGCAAAGGGCCTTGACCCAAGGTGCTGACCCCATTGCCAACGAGGTGCTCAGGGAGGTTGGGCTGATCAGCCGAAACGACCGAGGACAGGAGTATGACCGGTTTCGCAACCGCATCATGTTCCCCGTGCGCGATGTGCGGGGCCACATCGTCGCCTTCGGTGGACGCCTGATCGGCGATGGTCAAGGCCCCAAGTACCTGAATTCTCCAGAGACGCCCATTTTCCGCAAGCGCCTTGAGCTCTACGGGCTGTTTGAAGCGCGTCGGTCGTCCCGAGCGCTTGACTCCCTCATTGTCGTTGAGGGTTATCTTGACGTCATCGCCTTGGCCCAATCCGGCATCCGCAACGCTGTCGCCACCTTGGGCACCGCCACTGGCGAAGGCCACTATCAAAAGCTCTATCAGTATGTGGATGAAGTGGTCTGCTGCTTTGACGGTGACCAAGCGGGCAAGCGCGCCGCATGGAAAGCGCTGGAAGGCGCCCTCGGCAGCTTGAGCGGTGGGCGCAGTTTGAAATTCATGCTGCTGCCGGAAAATGAAGACCCGGACAGTTTGGTGCGGCGTTTGGGGGCTGACGATTTTTGCGCCCGCGTTCGCCAAGCAACGCCGGCTATCGAATACCTATTCCGGGAGTTGGCGCGGGGGCTGGATCTAACCGCCGTGGATGACCGTGCTCGGCTCGTCAGTCTGGCGACGCCCTATATTGAGCGGGTGCCGGCGCAGAGCCATTTGCAGAGCATGATGCGCAGCCGTCTTAAGGAGTTGACGGGCGGTGCTGCGGATAGCGCCGCAAGCGCCGCCGTCGGGCTGGAGAGCAGGCCGTTGCGCACCAGCGCCGGCGGCGGTCGCCAAGGTAGGCGTGACCGTTTGCAGCCGCGCTTGCCGCAACGATTGCTGTCAATCCTGCTGCAATCGCCCGGCGTGCTGGCCGAGGCGGACCCCAAGGCGGTGGAGGTGCTGGCCGAGGAATTTCAGAATCAGTCCCTGTGCGCCGAGGTGGTTCGCTACGCCGCCCAGCATCCAGACTTGGACAGGGCCCAGTTGCTGGGCCGGTGGATGGGCCAAGATGGCTTTGATGAACTCGATCAACTCCGTAAAAGCCGCCCGCTGTTGGGTGCTGAGGACATGGCCTTGGAGTTCAAGGATGGCATTGAACGTTTGCTGGCCAAGGCGGGGCATCGGCGGCGGCAGCGGCTCATTGAGGACATGAAGGTCTCCAAGGACTCGTCCACCGAGAACAAGAAGTTGGACGAATTCATGGTGCTCAGGCGCGGCGCGGAGGTTTGAGTGACGGAGCGCCTGCAGTGAACACATGCCTTCATGTTGTATTTTCAGTGGCTGACATGCCATCCAAAAGAGCTGAAGTTGGCTGTGCCCTGAGCAGACCTGAAGTGGTCAGAGGTTGCCTGAGCGCATGGCAATGGAAGACAGCAGCTTGAATGGCACCGTCCCTAGTGCCAAGGAGCAGAGCGGTGCAGCGCCGCGGCCGCCGATGACCGGCGAGGCCGTTGCCGCCCGGTTCCGTTATACGCCGGGCACGGCGATTCTTGACTATCCCACCGAGGCCAGCCTTTTCCCGCAGCCGAAGGAAGCGCTCGAATCTAAAGTGAGCGAACTGGACAAGTTGCAGCAGAAGCTCTATGCAGAGCAGCGGATGGCCTTGCTCATCATCCTTCAGGGCATGGACGCAGCCGGCAAGGACAGCACCATCAAGCATGTGGCCAGCGGCGTCAATCCGCAGGGCTTCCAGGTTTTTAACTTCAAGCAGCCGACCTACAAAGACATCGACCACAACTACCTTTGGCGCTATTGGCGTGCGATGCCGGAACGGGGGCGCATTGGCATTTTCAATCGCTCCTACTACGAAGAAGTGCTGGTGGTGCGGGTGCATCCGGAGTTGCTCCGCGCCCGCCGATTGTCGCGGACCGACTTCAACCAGCGTTTTTGGGAAAACCGCTACGCGGACATCCGCTCCTTGGAGCAGCACCTGAATGAAAACGGCACCAAGGTCGTGAAGTTCTTCCTGAACCTTTCCAAGGATGAGCAAAAGAATCGCCTGCAAAGACGGCTGGACAATCCAAAGAAGTACTGGAAGTTTGATCCCAGGGACATCGACGAGCGCGAGCGGTGGGACGCCTATATGCGGGCCTACCAGGATGCCGTGACCGCCACCCACACGGATGATGCGCCTTGGTACTTGATCCCTGCTGATGAGAAGCCAACCATGCGGGCGATTGTGGCCCACATAGTCACCAGCGAGCTTGGTGCGCTGAAGCCGGACTACCCTCAACCGAGCGCAGAACAGATGGAGACGATCAACTGGGCCAGAGAGCGCTTGGCGGCCGCGGAATGATGCCCTTAACCCTGGTTATAGCCAACAAGAACTATTCGTCTTGGTCCCTGCGGCCTTGGCTGACCATGAAGGAACTTGGCGTTCCCTTCGCCGAGCGCATGTTGAAGTTCGATTCGCAAGACTGGCGGGAAAACATTTCCGTTCTCTCGCCCACAAAGCTGGTGCCGGTGCTCTGGGAAGGCGAGCTTGGTTCTGGCTTCGCCACCTTTGACAGCATCGCCATTCTGGAACGGCTGCATGAACTGCACCCGGATGCCGGCGTTTGGCCGCAAAGCGCCCAGCCTCGGGCGCGGGCCCGTTCATTGGTGGCGGATTTCCATGCCGGCTGCCAAGCCTTGCGCAGCGCCATGCCGATGAACATCCGCAGCCGCCATCCAGGTAAAGGGATGACGTCGGAGGTCGGCAATGAGATTGCGCGCCTCTGCACCCATTGGCTCGACGCCAAGGCTGAGTATGGCGCTGACGGGCCCTTCCTGTTCGGTCGATTCTGCGCCGCGGATGCCTATTTCACTCCGGTGGCGTCCCGTTTTGAGACTTACGCCGTGAACTTGACGGGCGTAGCCAAGGCCTACCAGCAAGCGCTTCTGAACAGGGTGGCGATGCGTTCCTGGACGGTGGCGGCGCTGCGCGAGCGGGAGTTCGTGCCTATGGATGAGCCCTACGCCCTTAGGCCACCTTGAGTTGAAGTTGCTGTCGGCTGATCGCCTCCAGCCGGCCGTTCTCAACCAGATAAACTTGGTCCGCCAGCGCCGCCAAGGCCAAGTCATGGGTGGCGACCACCCGGGTGCAGTCCATATCGGTGAGCGCCACGTGAATTCTGTCCTTGGTGGTGGGGTCCAAGTGGGCGGTGCCCTCATCAAGCAGTAGAAAGGCGGGCTTTCGGTACAGCGCTCTGGCAAGCAGGATGCGTTGCATTTGCCCGCCGGAGAGTGAGGAGCCCATATCGCCAACCAGGGTGTCAAAGCCCATCGGCAGCCGAGCGATTAGATCGTCGATGGCGGCGAGTCGGCAAGCCTCCTGAAGCCGGTCGAAGTCAATGTTGGGATCAAACAGGGAGATGTTGGCCGCCAAGCTGCCGGCGAACAGGGCGTCATCCTGCAGTACGCAGCCGACCGAGCGCCGATAGCGCGCTCGCCACTCGTCGTCAATGATGCGCCCGGCCACGAGCATCTCACCATCCGTTGGCGTGGATTGGCCGAGCAGCAGCTTCAGCAATGTGGTCTTGCCGCCGCCGGAAGGGCCGATGACGACGACCAGAGCGCCTTCTGCTATGTTGAGATCAATGTGCCGCAGCACCCAAGGCTCCCTTTCGCCGTAGCGAAAGCTTGCATCCACCAACTGCAGGCTGCCAGACACCGGCGCGGCGGAGGGCGGCTTGGTGGAGAGTTCCGGCGCGGCCGAGTAGAAATCCGAAAGCCGTTCCAAGTGAACGCGCAGCAGGCGCAGTTCCAAGACTTGATTGATGAGGTCGCCAAAACGGGCGGTGAAGTTATTTTTGTAGCTCAAGAAGGCGTACAGCATGCCGATGGTGAGTTCCCCGGCCAGGATGTGCCGGGCGCCGAAGTAGATGACGGCTATAGTTTCAAGGCCGAAGATCAGCGTGCGAGCGCCATCACCGAGCAACAGCAGTTTGGAACGCCGGATGCTGGCGTTCAGGGACAGCGCCTCGTGGTTTTGCCAAAGCTCCAAGCGCCCGCGCTCTTGGCCGTAGGCGCGCACGGCCGGCATGGAGCGCATGGATTCCAGGAAGCTGGTTTCAGCTTGGGCGGCGGCGTGAATTTCATCCATTGAAATGCGCGTAAGGGACGGTATTTGCACTAGGCGCAGCACAAAGTACAGGACGCTCGCGCCGAGAACGATGGCGCCGAGCATGGGATCGTAACCTAGGGTCATGGCCAGCATGGCCAGCGCCGTCAAACCGTCCACCCCGACCGTCACCAGCCCTTGGGTGAGGGCGTCCTTGACCGGACCGAGCGAGCCGAAGCGGGAGGTCAGGTCCCCTAAGTGCCTTTTTTCAAACCAGCCCACGGGTAGGCGCAGCACATGCGCCAGCAGATTGCGGGCGACTTCAAAGGCCACCAGATGCGTCAGCCGCACGATGAGCCAACTGCGAAACAACTGCGCCGCCAATTGAATGGCCAACACGAAGACGAAGCCCAGCGCCAACAGCGCCGCCAACTCCCCGTCGGCGTGGGCGACGCCTTGGTCGATCACCCACTGCACCTGTAGCGGAGCGGCGATCAGGGTGGCCTGAAGTAGCAGCGATAGGGCGAAAATGTTCACAAGGCTGGTGTTGAGCCCTTCGGAGCCGCGCCAGAGGTCCCAAATTTTTAGCCTCGGCACCGCCGCCTTGGGTTGGAATCCGGGTGCGGGCGTCAGCTCCAGGGCGACGCCGGTGAACATTCTGGACACTTCCCCCATATCCAGCTTGCGCCGGCCTCGGGCCGGGTCGTGAATCCACACATGGCGGAAAGTGGTGCGGACCAGCACAACGAAGTGACTGAGGCCCCAGTGCAGGATGGCGGGAGTGGCCAAGCGGGGCAGATGCCCCAGCTCTAGGCGCAGGCCACGGGTCTTGAAGCCCTCTCCCTCCGCTATGGCGGCTAGGTCATTCAGCGTTGAGCCTCGCCCGCTGGCGAGCCCACGGCTGCGCATTTCGGCTATGTCCAGATGGCGGCCATGATAGGCGGAAATCATGGCGATGCTGACCAACCCGCATTCGTGGGTTTCCGCCTGCAGCAGCACAGGCGTTCGGCGCAGCCAAGTGGACTGAATCACTAAAGCCCCGCCACTGCACTGGTCAAGGGTTGGACAAGCCAACGCCAGAGCGTGCGTGACTTGGTGACCACAAAGGCGTCCACCCTCATGCCGCCGCGTTGGGGGAAGTCTTCGGGAAACCGCGACACTTCAGCCCGGGCGCGGAAAACCGGGCCGCTGACGGCCACCCAGCTTTGCAACCGGTGGGGTTTTTGCGGCGTTTGGCTGAGTTCCCGGATGATGGCCGCCCCAATGGGGTTGCGGCTGCGTTTGCCGCCGAGGGCCTTGAAGCGAACCTCATCACCCACAGCCAACTCCGTTGCAGCGTTGACGTCCGCTAGCAGCACCAAATCCGTGCGGCCGTGATCCGGTGCCACCGTCATCAACACCTGCTCCGGGGCCACCCGGTCCCCGACCATGAACTGCACAAATGTGACGACGCCGCTTCGAGGGGCGACGATGGCGGTTTGCCGCTGCTCCGCCAAGCGCACCAGTTGCCTAGCCAGATCCGCCTGCTTCTGCTCTAGGGTGAGCCGCTCGGCGTCGTGCTCTTGCGCCAGGCGCACCAGTGCCTCCCGCGCTTGGCCAAGCTGCCGCTCAATGGCCGCTAGCGCGCGCCGCACTTGGCTTTCGGATTGCGCCAAGGACAGCGTTCTTTGCCGTTCCTGATCGTAGATGGCGGCCGCCACCAGCCGAGCGGACAACAGCTTGGCCAAGCGCTCTTCGGACTTGCTCAGCAAAGCCCGCTGTTGCTTGACCAAGCGCAGCTCTTCGTTAAGCGCGGCTTGCTCCTGAGCCAGATGATCGATCTCGCTGATAAGGGCGCGCCGTTCAGAGGCTTGCTGTTCGGAATCGGCGATGGCGCGCTGCTTGAGCCGCTGAATGGACGCCTTGAGGTAGACGGCCTCCTGCAGATGCACTTGACGCCCTTCTTCGCTGTAGCGGTCATGGTCGAGCACTATCAGGACTTGGCCGGCCTGCACCTGGTCTTCGTCGCCAACATTCAGTGCAGCGACCCGGCCAGCCGCCGGGGCAATGATTTCGGCAATGCCGCCTTGGGGCTCCAAATAACCCGCGACCTGCACCTTGGTGGCGTAGTCCAAGTTCAGGACCAAGCTCAATCCAAGCAGAGCGATCAGCACTATCAACAGGCTGGCCCAACCTAGAGCGGGCGAGCGGGAGACGATGACGGTGCCCCATTGGGGTGCGGTGCGTTCAGCCAGAGCTTCGGGGCGAAATAGCGACAAGGTTGGACGCCATCGTTTGTGAAGGCGTCATGTTGCCGCCGCCGCGGCTGCGCAAACTACGGCGAAATGCGCCTTTTTGCGTGCGTCATTCGCTCGACAGACGCTGCAGTATTCGGCGAATGCGCTGTGCGTTTGCGCCGAGGTCGCCTTGCCCCACCCGGGAGACGCTGCGTACGTCAATGCGGGCGCCGACCGGGTGGGGCCGCACCCGCACCGCCACGTCGTCCTTGAAGCCGAACCAGAAGCTAGTGGCGGTGGCCTCCACCAAGCCCAACTGCGGATGCTGCGCCACCATGTCCCAGCCCATGTCATTGAGCACAACCACCGTCTTGGCCAAGGCGTCTTGCGGCGAGATGCCCAGCGTCAAGGGCCGCACCCAAGGATAGAACTCTTCCTGCAGGGGCGCTAGCTCCGCCGCGTTGAAGTACACCGGATTAGCACCTTCACGGAGTGGCAGAACGCTGATGAACTTGGGTGGGTTGTTGGTGTCGGTGGAGATGTTGTGAATGGGCGGATAGGACGTGGCCCAATAGAACTGCATCCCCATGTAAGCAAGGATGGCCGCCGAGATGGCCAAGCCGAGCATGGAGGTGCGCAGATCATGGGGCAGGGCGCGGCGACCGGCGATGATGCAGGCGGCGATGCCCGTGGCTATGCCGGCCACGGCCAAAGCGCCGCCAATGGCCAGCAACAGGAAGCCGGCGGTAAAGGGCCACAGCCCGAACCGCGTTCCGAGCGCACCGATGGGCAGCAATAAAGCCGCCGCCACGGCACCAATTAAAACCGCCTTGGACCACCAAGCTGTCATAAACTCCCTCCCAGCTCCAAATAGCCGCTAAGCTTCTTCGCGCGGGGCGCTTCCAAGGACGAACTTGTCATAGACTTCCGCTCAACCCCCATTGGTCATTAGGGCAAGCATAAACCATCGCCGGGGGGAAAGGAGAAACCCATGCCAGCGCGAACTTTGCAATTGCCTCGGTTCAGCGGCAAGCTAACCCGCCGCAGACGCTTGGCACCGGGTATGGTGCGCGGCCTGCGGTGCAGGCAACACAATGAGTTCAGGGGAGAGCCAATGCGAGCGGATGGGCGCAAGCACGGTCTTGGCGCGTCGGCAGTGCGTGTTCCAAGCCCACTCGGTGCGGAAATGATGTGCAGGTTTGCTGCGCCTGCTGGCCGTGCGCCGGCAGCGAGTGTTGTCAACACACTCGGAGCCCAGCCACGATCAGGCCCGCTCGGTTTAGAGATCGTTCCACGAAAGACATCGCCTCGTTAGAGACTTTCAACAAGGAGATTCACCCTTTTGCCGGCAACATCCATGGATGAACTTGTTGCGCTGTGCAAGCGCCGGGGCTTCATCTTCCAATCAAGCGAAATATACGGTGGCTTGCAAGGTCTGTACGACTACGGGCCTCTAGGCGTTGAACTAAAGAACAACCTGAAGTCGGCTTGGTGGCGCGCGATGGTCTATGAGCGCGATGACGTGGAGGGATTGGATACTGCCTTGCTCACCCACCGCCGCGTGCTTCAGCACTCCGGCCACGAGGAAACCTTCACCGACCCGCTCGTTGACTGCCGCGACTGCAAGAGCCGTTGGCGGGCGGATCAAACGGATGGCGCTTGCCCCCAATGCGGCGCCCGCAACCTAACCGAGCCGCGGCCCTTCAATCTCATGTTCAAGACGGCGGTGGGGCCGGTCGAGGACGGCGCATCCTACGCCTACCTGCGCCCGGAAACGGCCCAGGGCACCTTCACCAACTTCAAGAACGTCATGGACGCCACCTCGCGTCGGTTGCCCTTCGGCATTGCACAGATAGGCAAGTCGTTTCGCAACGAGATCACGCCTAGGAATTTCGTGTTCCGCACCCGGGAGTTCGAACAGATGGAGTTGGAGTTCTTCGTCACCCCTGGCGAGGACGAGGCTTGGCATCAGCGTTGGTTGCAGACGCGGCTGAACTGGTGGGAGGCGCAAGGGGTGTCGCGGCAGGTCATCTCCATCCACAAGGTGCCGCCGCATGAGCTGGCCCACTATTCAAAGGCCACGTTTGACCTGATGTATCCGTTCCCCCATGGTGTTGAGGAACTAGAGGGCATCGCCAACCGAACGGACTTTGATTTGGGGTCCCACTCCAAGAACTCCTCTGAGTTGAACTTGACGGCCAAGGTGGCCAAAAACCTCGACTCCACCGCACGGTTGGCGGTTCAGGATGCCGCCACCGGCGAATGGCGGGTGCCCTACGTCATTGAGCCCGCCGCCGGCGTGGACCGGGGTGTGTTGGCGGTGATGAATGAAGCCTATCAGGTGGAGGAGCTGGACAACGGCAGCCGCCGGACGGTGCTGCGGCTGCAACCGCACCTGTCGCCCATCAAGGTGGCTGTTCTGCCGCTGAAGCGAAACCATGCAGGCATCGTCACCAAGGCCCGCGCCATCAAGCAGTCGTTGCAGGCGCTTGGCCTTGGCCGCATCCTATATGAGCACACCGGCAACATCGGCAAGGGCTACCGACGCCATGATGAAGTGGGGACGCCCATGTGCGTGACGGTGGACTTTCAGACCATTGAAGAGGATGACAGCGTCACCGTGCGTGACCGGGACAGCATGGAGCAGGTGAGGGTGCCGGCGGCTGCACTGGCGGATTTCGTGCGGGCGGAGCTGGGGATGCGGGGCTAGCGGCATGGCTAATGCGGACAGATCCTTGGACGAAGCGGGGCGCGGGCCGGCGGCGGGCGACATCGCTGGCGGCGCGGCTAGCGCGGACAACGTCTGGGACGCCGTCGTGGTCGGCGCTGGGTTCGCCGGCCTGTGCATGCTGCATCGCCTGCGGCGGCTGGGGTTCTCGGTGCAAGTATTTGAGCGTGGCGGCGGGGTCGGCGGAACTTGGTACTGGAACCGCTACCCCGGCGCTCGCTGCGATGTGGAGAGCTTGGAGTACTCCTGTCAGTTTTCGGACACCCTGCAGCAGGAATGGCGTTGGACTGAGCGCTACTCCACTCAGCCGGAGATTCTCAAATACGCCAACCATGTGGCGGACCGCTTTGACCTGCGCCCCCACATCAGGTTCAACACCAGCGTCATCACCGCCTGCTACGACGAGCGCGCGCATCGCTGGCAGGTGCGCACCGATCAAGGCGACCGGACGATTGCAGCCCACTACCTGATCATGGCGAGCGGCTGCCTGTCCGCCCCCAACAGGCCAAAATTCGCAGGGTTGGACCGATTTCAGGGCGAAATACTCTACACCGGTCTCTGGCCGCACGAGGAAGTGGACTTCAGCGGCAAGAGGGTGGGTGTGATAGGCACTGGCTCATCGGCCATTCAGTCTATCCCAATCATCGCCGAGCAGGCGGAGCAATTGGTTGTGTTTCAGCGCACGCCCAACTATTCGGTGCCGGCTCAAAACAGCCCCATGGATGCTGACCTTGAACAGCGGGTCAAGGCGGAATACGCCCACTTCCGCGCCCGTAATAAAGCCATGCACGCCGGTTTTGGCAGCGCCTATCCAAGGCGGGAGGATGCAGCCTTAGAGGTCAGTGAGGAGGAGCGACAGCGCCGCTACCAAGAATACTGGAACCGAGGCGGGCTGTTCTTCATGGGGGCCTTTGCGGACCTCGTCATCAACGCTGGGGCCAACGCCACCGCGGCCGAATTCATCCGCGCCAAGATCCGGGAAACTGTCAAGGATCCGGAAACCGCCCGGCTGCTGTGCCCAGACAACGTGGTGGGCTGCAAGCGCCTATGCGCCGACACCAATTACTTCGCCACCTTCAACCGCCCCAACGTGGCCTTGGTGGATGTTAGCAATCATCCCATCGATGAGTTCACCGCAACGGGGTTGATGATTGGCGGTGTGGAGCACAGGCTGGATTGCGTCGTCTTCGCCACCGGCTTTGACGCCATGACCGGCGCGTTGCTGGCCATTGACGTTCGCGGCAAAGGTGGTGAGCGGCTTCGAGACAAGTGGCGCAGCGGACCGCGCACCTATCTCGGGCTGACCACGGCGGGCTTTCCCAACCTCTTCATGATTACCGGACCAGGCAGCCCGTCGGTCCTAAGCAACATGCTCCCCTCCATTGAGCAGCATGTGGACTTCATTGCCGACTGCCTTAGCCACATGCGCGCCCATCAGCATCAAGCCATAGAAGCCGAGCGGGCGGCTGAAGAGGGCTGGGTGGAGGCCGTCAACGGCGCCGCCGAACAAACCCTCTACCCAACCTGCAACTCTTGGTACTTGGGAGCCAACGTGCCCGGCAAGCCACGGGTGTTCATGCCCTATCTTGGCTTTCCTTCCTATGTGGAGAAGTGCGAACAGGTGGTGGCTAAGGGCTATGACGGATTCGCCTTCACCACCGCTGGTGGCGGTCAGTCTGCTGTTGAGGAAAGCGGCATCGCCACGGTTGACGGAAGCGCCAAGGGGTCGTAGGCGACCTTGCGCGGCCATGCGCCCCGTCCACACGAACTGCATGACGTTAACCGCTTCGGTTGACTCGCCGCTCTCGGTGAACAGACTGAACCAAGGGGCGTTCGTTCCTGCTTCTGGCCGCACAAGAAAACGTAGCAGCCAAGCCTTTGCCGCAAATGGGGTTCAACCAGTTGTTGATAGCGGGCCCGATCATGGCGCGTCTTGGCCGATCTGTGCGGCTCCATGGGAGCTGCGCTTTGACTCGCCGCTCTAGCGCCGAAACCTAGGGTGCTGGCCTTGGGGCTGAAGTCCTTGCAGCCCTTGCAGCCCCTGCGCCATATTGCGCATGCCGCCCTTGCGGCCGAATTTCTTCATCATCTTCTGCATTTGTTTGTGCTGCTTGAGCAGACGGTTGACATCGGTGACCTCGGTGCCGCTGCCGGCGGCGATTCTGCGCTTGCGCGAATGGTTGATCACGTCCGGGAAGCGCCGTTCGTGCGGCGTCATGGAGCCTATGATTACGGCCATTTGGCGGAACAGGCCATCGTCAAGCCGGGAGCGGGCGGCGGCGGGCACCTGATTCGCTCCGGGCAGCTTGTTGAGCATACCGGTCACCCCACCCATGCTGGCCATGCTTTGGATTTGGTCACGGAAATCCACTAGGTCGAACTTCTGCCGCTTGGTGATCTTTTTTGCCAGCCGTTCCGCCTTGCGCCGGTCCACCTTGCGCTCCACCTCTTCGATGAGGGAGAGCGCATCGCCCATGCCGAGAATGCGCGACGCCAGCCGGTCTGGGTGGAAAGGTTCAAGAGCGTCCGGCTTCTCACCCATGCCGATGAACTTGATCGGCTTGCCGGTGACGAACCGAACAGACAGCGCCGCGCCACCGCGGGCGTCGCCGTCCGCCTTGGCCAGAACGATGCCGGTGAGGTCTAGGACGTCGTTGAACGCCTTGGCCGTGGTGGCTGCATCCTGTCCGGTCATGGCATCGACCACGAACAGGGTTTCAATCGGCCTCAGGCTATGTTGCAGGGCCTTGATTTCCGCCATCATGTCATCGTCCACGGCCAACCGGCCGGCGGTATCGACAATCAACACATCGGCCAGCTTGCGCCGAGCTTCGGCTAGGGCGTGTTGAGCAATGTCCAGCGGCGCTTGATCGACCGCGGACTCGATGAATTGAGCGCCCACCTCAGCGGCCAACACCTCAAGTTGCTTGATTGCAGCCGGCCGGTACACATCCACGCTCACCAGCGCCGCCCGCTTCTTCATGCGCTCCTTCAGGAATAGCGCCAGCTTTGCCGCCGTGGTGGTCTTGCCCGCGCCTTGCAACCCAGCCATCAGGACTATGGCCGGGGGCGTGGTGGCTAGGTTCAGCGCGGCGTTGGCCTTGCCCATCAGGTCCACCAGTTCTTCGTGGGCAATCTTGACCAAGGCTTGGCCCGGGTTCAGCGTCGTCGTGGCGACTTGGCCAACCGCTCGTTGTCGGATTTTGTCGGTAAAGGATCTGACCACCGGCAGGGCGACATCGGCCTCCAACAGGGCGGAACGCACATCGCGCATGGTGGCGTTGACTTGGCCCTCCGTCAGCTGGGCCTTACCGGACAGGCCGCGCAGGGTGCTGTTTAGACGGTCAGACAGTTTGTCGAACATAGTGATCGCCAGACGAAATTCAGTTCCGCATTATAGAGGCAGACCAAGGGACTTCTCGAATGCCTGACCGGGGGGCGAACGATTTGATGCCTTTCATGGAACGACCCTTAAACCGAGCGGGCCCGGTTATTACTGGGTTCTGAATGGGCTGGCGACGCTTGCCTGTCGGCGCACGGCCCCGTCGCCGTGCCCGGGGATGGGTGCGGGCACGAGCTTAACGCGCCGCAAGCCCGCTCTACTTCAGCCCCGGGCGCTCTTGGGCGACTAATTTTGCGGCTGAAGAAAAACACGGCGTTGCACTATTTCAGTGGAATAGCTCCGGGGGTCGTGAGCCTGTTGTTAAGGCCGCTAGCCGCAAAGCTTCGGCTGTGCCACACTTAGGCCGACGCCGCCAACTTGCATTCGAGCATCTAAGGCCATGCCTCTTCATTCCGCCACCGAGGGCGCGATCATTCCGGGAGTGATTGCCGTGGTCCTCTACTTGGTGGGCACCTACCTCCAAGCGCGGACCCTGACGCACAACACCAAGATGTCCTTGCGTTTGCTGGTCGCGCTTGCGGTGCCCGCAGTGGTGCTGCACGGCTTCGTTGTCTATGCTCAGGTGCAAATGCCGGGCGGCATCAACCTAGGCATTATTTCGGTGCTCAGCCTGACCGCCTTGATTATGGTGGTGCTCGTGCTGCTTGCGAGCAGCGTCCTGCCCCTGCGCAGCCTGCTTGTTGTGCTGTTTCCCCTATCGGCCTTGGTGCTGTCGGCCTCATTGCTGGCTCCGGGTGCGCAAACGTTCATCAATACATCTGACGCCGGGCTCGCCATCCATGCATCCTCCTCCATCCTGGCCTACAGCATTCTCATGCTGGCTGCTTTTCAGTCGGTGTTTGTGGGCGTCGTAGAGCGCAACGTCAGGGTGCCGAGCCATGTGCCCTTGCTGCGCGTTCTGCCGCCTTTGGAGACCATGGAGCGGCTGCTGTTCGTCATGCTCTGGACGGGGCTCGCCGCCCTCTCGTTGGCCATTGGCAGCGGCTTCGTCTATCTGAAAGACATGTTTGCCCAGCATGTGGTCCACCACACCGTGCTGTCGTCCGCCGCCTGGCTGGTGTACGTGTTTCTTCTGGCTGGCCGCCTCTTGTTCGGTTGGCGGGGTGTTTCCGCCGTGCGTTGGACCATGGCCGCTTCCGTCCTGCTCCTGCTTGGTTATTTGGGGAGCAAGTTCGTTTTAGAGATATTGCTGGAAAGAGGCTGAGGTCATTGGCTGACTTTTCCATTGCAACTCTGCTGTCCGCGATCGTGGTGCTGACGCTGCTGTCGGCCTACTTCTCATCGTCCGAGACCGCAATGATGGCGGTCAATCGCTACCGGCTAAGGCACTTGGCCAAGCAGCAGCACGCCGGAGCGACCAAGACGTTGAAATTGGTGCGGCGACCGGACCGGCTGCTAGGCGTCATCCTCATTGGCAACAATTTTGTCAATTTCTTCGCCGCCAGCATTGGCGCGGTCATCGGATTGCGGCTTCTTGGGGATACGGGCGTGGTGTTGGCGCCCATTGCGCTGACGTTGTTTTTTCTGATCTTTGCGGAGGTGTCGCCCAAAACCATAGCTGCCCACAAGCCGGAGCGGCTGGCGTTCGCTTCATCCCACATCCTGACACCATTGCTGTGGATGATGTGGCCCTTGGTGTGGTTGACCAACAAGGTCAGCAACGCCATCGCCCGGCCGTTCGTAGGACCTGCCGAACTGGCGGATGATCGCCTGAGTGTTGAGGAGCTGCGCACGGTGGTGCGGGATTCCGCCAGGATATCCAGCCGCCACAAGGACATGCTCATCGGCATCCTGGATCTGGAGAACGTGACGGTCAACGACATCATGGTGCCTCGGGATGAAATCATCGGCATAGACTTGGAAGAGGAGCTTGACGATGTCCTGCAATTGTTGGCCAGTAGCCAGCACACCCGCCTGCCGGTCTATCGCAACGGGGTCAACAACATCATTGGCGTGCTGCATCTGCGGCGGCTGGCTCGACACTTGGAGCAAGGTGACCTCGGCAAGCAAGAGATCGAACAGCTGTCGAGGGAGCCTTACTACGTGCCCGAAGCCACGCCGCTGCACACTCAATTGGTCAACTTTCAGCGCGAGAAGCGGCGCACGGCCTTGGTGGTGGACGAATACGGGGATGTCCAGGGCATTGTGACGCTCGATGACATCCTGGAGGAGATTGTTGGAGAATTCACCACGGACTACGCGGATAACATCCCGGAGATCCTGCCGGCGGGCGACGGTGCCTATTTTGTGGAAGGCGCCGCGATGCTGCGGGACATAAACCGAGCGCTTGGCTGGGATTTGCCCACCAGCGGCCCGAAGACATTGAACGGCTTGGTGGTTGAGGCCCTAGAGACCATCCCTGAAACCAACGTTGGCCTGTGCATCGACGACTACCTGATTGAGACGCGGCAGATCAAAGACAACGTCATTAAGCACCTGAAGATCACCCGGCTAGAGCCGCCGCCCGAATCTGCGCCAGAGCCGCACATTTGAAGCGGCCCCGATGAACGCACTCTTGGAGTCGGGCTACCAGTCCATACGGGCAGGCGCGGAGATGGTTTCAGCGGACGCCTATGGCGACAAGGTGTTGCAGCCAAGGCGAATTCCAGTGTTCTTGAGTGTTCGGAACCTTCGTGCCGCCCGCGCTACGCTGGCGCTTGGGATAGCGAAATTGGGCACTCTTGAGTGTTCAGAACCGCAAAAATGGTCTATTTTCCAAATGTGGCTTATCCTTCCTAGGGAACCTCTGAAATATTCGCAGGCGGTCACAGTGCAACAAGAGAAATTTTTTTCTATGACGTGTATAACCCATTGAAAATAATTGATAAATAATCCCAGACGCCATGCGATGGTCAATCCTTGGAAGTGAATCAGTGGTTCTCTAGCAGTGGACTGGCGGGATGTTGAGGTCGTGAACCGCAAGACGATCCTCCTCATGGACGACCGACGGGACGCGTAACGGGGCCTCCATGCGACCGCCTCGATGTGCCCGGCACGTTTGATGCGGAGTGAAGTGCGCACCACCTTCGGCGCGTTCGCGGGCGACGCGGGCGAGGGGATGCCTTCAGTTTCTGGGTTGCCGCCGCAGGTAGCGCCCCAACTCAGATAGCGCCGACGGAGGCGCGAGGAGACACACATGGCCGAAGCAACTCGCGACCTTCTACCGCTGCCGCGTAACCTGATGGTGGTGGTGGCGCTCGGGCAGGGGCTCGTCCTGCTGCTGTTGTGGCGGGCTCTGACGGAAGAGATGTGGCCGAGCCAGACGCCGGTGCTGAACTTTCCGTTGTGGACGCTGGCGATTACCGGGCCCACGCTCTTTCTCCTGACGGTGGAGACCGGTGCGCTGAAGCGGGCCGCCGCGTTCACAAGCGCGTTCTGTGCCGTGCTGGCGCTGCTCGCCGCCTACATCGGCTGGCAGGCATCGCCGATCGGCGAGTTCCGAGTCGGATCATTGGTTGCCATCTTCGTGGTGACGATGCTGATCGCCTGCTTCAAGGGCTTGATGTACCTGCAACAGTTCGTCGCGAGGGACCCGATCAGCTATCCCGCAATCTTGGCGCGGTCGTGGCGCAATTTTCTGGTCTTCGCCCTGTCTTTTGCATTGCTCCTCGGCGTGCGCTTGGTGCTTTCTCTGTGGGGCGCACTTTTCTCCGTCATCGGCATCGACTTCTTCAAGGAACTCTTTACCAAGGACTGGTTCCTGTTTCCGGTTCTCGCCGTGGCCTTCGGGCTCGGGAACTTCATCTTTCGACGCATGACGCGTGTGATCGACGGCGTGACGAACCTCCTTGAGGGGCTGATGCGCCTGCTGCTGCCGCTGACCGTCTTGATGGTTGCGGTCTTCCTTGCGGCCTTGCCCTTTACCGGGCTGGTGCCGCTGTGGGGGACGGGCAACGGCACCGCACTTCTCATGGCCCTGAACGGCATTGCGCTGTTCGCCGTCAACGCCGTCTACCAAGCGGGCGGGCGGGCACCCTATCCGTTTTTCGTCCATCGGCCGCTGTACGTCTGCGTCGCCCTGCTGCCGGTGGTATCGGCGCTGTCGTTGTACGGGCTCTTCCTGCGGGTCGCACAATATGGCTGGTCGGTGGGGCGATGCTGGGCGCTGACCCTGGCGCTCATACTGGCGGCGTTTTCCATCGGCTACACTTGGAGCATCGCCCGCCGGCGCGACCTCTGGCCGGAGGGGCTGGCCCGGGTCAACATCGCAATGGGTTGGGTGGTGCTTGGCGTCATGCTGCTGGTCAACACGCCGCTGCTCGACTTCCGCAAGATCTCGCTCGCCAGCCAGTTCGAGCGCGTGGAAACTGGTGAAATTCCGCTACAGGACTTCGACTTCCGCAACGCCAGGAATTACATGGCGCGGCCCGCCTGGTTGCGTATTGAGGCGCTCGCCCTGGAGAACGAGGAAACGGACCCGGAGTTGGCGAAACTCATCCGCACGCCAGCTGGCGCTGAGCTGAGCGCACGGGTTTGGGACTTCGTCACCCTGCGTCCCGAGCCTTTCGAGGTGCCGGAGGATCTGCGAGAGGTCGTCGCGAGCGAGTGGCGCCCGAAAGACCATGCCGCGATGGTGTTGATCCGCATCGACATGGACGAGGATGGCGAATCGGAGTACGTCTCGTTGAGCATGGCCTTAGAGCAAGACGTTGCTCGGGGTGCTGTATATCAGCGCGATGGCGACGCCTGGGCCCGACACCACTTGGTCGCTGTCAGGCGGTCGCGCGACATCTCGGATGACCTCCTGCACGGAGAGATTGGAACCGTTGAACCCGCTTTGCCGGACCTCAAGGTTGGCAAATTTTTGTTCCGAGCCCGGTATATGGACACTGGTGAGGTACCCGAACAGATCGGGATCGCCCGGGATGCGGCCTCCCCAAGCGCGATGGAATAGGGCGAGACTGCCAGCGACCATGCCAAGGCGAGGGGCGTGTCGTTCCCTAACCTTGGCGTTCTGTTCGCGGGACTATATATCTTCGCTTTTCTCCTGCAGACGAACAGGCGGACTTTTAAGGAATATGCTGAAGGCGCGATTTGGGAAGGGCGGGCCTATTTAGTGGAACCCCAGCAGAGAGAAAGTAATCATGGCCGCAAACGCGGACATCGAAGGACTGCCCGATTTCGTCGACTTGGTTGATCGGAGCAAAGCGCCGGTCTTCGTTCGCGTTCAACAAAAGCGGCTGGCTGTACGGTAGCTTAGCACCAATAGTTCCTTCTTTGCTCGGGTGGCGGCCACGTACAAGAGCGAGCGTTCCCCGGTCTCCGCCGCCGTGTTCGCATCCTCGCCGCGGCCTTTACGGCGGCTGGCAGGGGCACTAGATTGCGGTTGACGCTTGCTAGGATGACGCAGTCGAAAGGCTACGATTCGGAACAACTCTGATAGCCCTCGTTGGTCTATGGCAGGCCAATGCGAGCCAGCAGTTCGGCGCTCGTTGGGCATTCGGTGATCCAAGCGCCCACTTCCGAGAGACGCTCGGAGTTCGACACCGCCCGCAGGCGACGGTCGAGTTCCTGGCCCGTTGCGGCGTCGAACTTGTGTGTTGCAAGGTGGCAGAGCAGCGCCCGTTTTTCCTTCCGGACTTCCCCCCGGGCTTCCTCCCGGGCTTCCTCCTGACCTGCTTGTCGGCCCTCCTCCCAGCCCGCCTGCTGGCGTTCGTCTCCCCATTCGGCTATGCGCTGTGGAAGTGTCGTCATGTGTCTCTTCTCCTCGTTCGAACGTAGTGCAACAAGGCCAACCTTTTTCGATTACATGTAAATAATTGAAAATATAAGATAAATTATTCCATCCGCCATGCAATGGCTAATTCCTGGAATTTAATCAGAGGCTCTCTAGAGAGTCCTCGTTGGTCTATGGCAGGCCAACGCGAGCCAGCAGTTCGGCGCTCGTTGGGCACTCGATGATCCAAGCGCCCACTTCCGAGAGACGCTCCGGGTTCGACACCGCCCGCAGGCGGCGGTCGAGTTCCTGGCCCGTTGCGGCGTCGAACTTGTGTGTTGCAAGGCGGCAGAGCAGCGCCCGGGCTTCCTCCTGACCTGCTTGTCGGCCCTCCTCCCAGCCCGCCTGCTGGCGTTCGTCTCCCCACTCGGCTATGCGCTGTGGAAGTGTCGTCATGTGTCTCTTCTCCTCGTTCGAACGTAGTGCAACAAGGCCAACCTTTTTCGATTACATGTAAATAATTGAAAATATAAGATAAATCATTCCATCCGCCATGCAATGGCTAATTCCTGGAATTTAATCAGAGGCTCTCTAGAGAGTCCTCGTTGGTCTATGGCAGGCCGACGCGAGCCAGCAATTCGGCGCTCGTTGGGCATTCGATGATCCAAGCGCCCACTTCCGAGAGACGCTCGGAGTTCGACACCGCCCGCAGGCGGCGGTCGAGTTCCTGGCCCGTTGCGGCGTCGAACTTGTGTGTTGCTTGGCGGCAGAGCAGCGCCCGTTCTTCTTCCCGAGCTTCCTCCCGAGCTTCCTCCCGGACTTCCTTCCGGACTTCCTCTCGGACTTCCTCTCGGGCTTCCGCCCGGCCTGCTTGTCGGCCTTCCTCCCAGCCCGCCTGCTGGCGTTCGTCTCCCCACTCGGCTATGCGCTGTGGAAGTGTCGTCATGTGTCTCTTCTCCTCGTTCGAACCTGTCCAATTTCGTAGCATGGCCTTTCTCGACGGCGCGTCCGGGAAGCGCCTCGGCAGCGTCGACAGCAGCCACTCGGCCACGGCGTCCATCAACTCCCAAGCCCGCTCGGTGCCCATCACTTCGGGCAGCCAAGTCGCCATCGACCGCAGCAGGTCCAGCGCCTCGGACACCGACCGCGCAGCCTCCATGGCGAGCACCGTCGCCGTCGGATTGCCATCCGGCAGATGCTCCACCGGCAGCCGCCTCGCGTCAAGGCAAAGGTACTCGTCCCATTGCTGCAACGGCTCGCCAACGTCCGACACCAGCACGCCCACCACCGCGCCACTCGCGGTCCAGCGGTCCGGCCCGGCGTGGATCACCACCGCCAGCATCCGCTGCCGACCGTCCGGGTCGATCTCCCCCTGCCGGCGCAGGCGGTCGTAGGCCATCGACTTGTAGCTCGCCACCCGCGCCGCCATGCCGCGGTCCACGGTGGACTGAAACTCGACCAGCACCACCACGGAGCGTCCGCAAGCGTCGGCGTACCACACGCGCCAAGTGTCGTCGCCCTGGCGCTGTTCCGCCGGCGTCGTCCAGTTGGCTGAGAGCTGCCGCAGGCTGGCGAACTCCAGATGCTCGGCGAGCTCTGGGGCAAAGCCGCGCAGCAGATGCTCCACCATGGCGGGCAGGGAGAAGAGATGCTTCCATGCAGTGTCGAGTCCATTCACCAGGGCACGGTATCGGCAACGGAACTGCTCGGAAGTGGGGGATCTGCCCGTCGGGGCGTCAGGATTGGCTGAAATTCGTGCGGGAATTCCCCGGTTGGTGGCGTGGAAAATCGCCTGCGTTGGGCGTCGGCGACCGCCGATAGCGCACGCCGGAGGACCGGCCGATGGCGCTTCTGCAAGACCGACTAGCCTGCATATTGCATGAATGCCTCGGTTGATGTCTTGTTTTGCGGTGCTTGGCCGAAGCATCCGGATGTGCGTGCCGCTTGATTGGTTTTTGATCGATTCACGGGGATTTGCCGTTTTTCACAGACACATCCCCCGACCCCATTGTTCATCAACGTACCGGAGCAGCATTCCTTGAGGATGGCGAGGAGTTCGGTCGGAAGGCTACGATTCGGAACAACTCTGATAGCCCTTGTTGGTCTATGGCAGGCCAACGCGAGCCAGCAGTTCGGTGCTCGTTGGGCATTCGATGATCCAAGCGCCCACTTCCGAGAGACGCTCCGGGTTTGACACCGCCCGCAGGCGACGGTCGAGTTCCTGGCCCGTTGCGGCGTCGAACTTGTGTGTTGCTTGGCGGCAGAGCAGCGCCCGGGCTTCCTCCCGGCCTGCTTGTCGGCCCTCCTCCCAGCCCGCCTGCTGGCGTTCGTCTCCCCACTCGGCTATGCGCTGTGGAAGTGTCGTCATGTGTCTCTTCTCCTCGTTCGAACCTGTCCAATTTCGTAGCATGGCCTTTCTCGACGGCGCGTCCGGGAAGCGCCTCGGCAGCGTCGACAGCAGCCACTCAGCCACGGCGTCCATCAACTTCCAAGCCCGCTCGGTGCCCATCACTTCGGGCAGCCAAGTCGCCATCGACCGCAACAGGTCCAGCGCCTCGGACACCGACCGCGCAGCCTCCATGGCGAGCACCGTCGCCGTTGGATTGCCATCCGGCAGATGCTCCACCGGCAGCCGCCTCGCGTCAAGGCAAAGGTACTCGTCCCATTGCTGCAACGGCTCGCCAGCGTCCGACACCAGCACGCCCACCGCCGCGCCACTCGCGGTCCAGCGGTCCGGCCCGGCGTGGATCACCACCGCCAGCATCCGCTGCCGACCGTCCGGGTCGATCTCCCCCTGCCGGCGCAGGCGATCGTAGGCCATCGACTTGTAGCTCGCCACCCGCGCCGCCATGCCGCGGTCCACGGTGGACTGGAACTCGACCAGCACCACCACGGAGCGTCCGCAAGCGTCGGCGTACCACACGCGCCAAGTGTCGTCGCCCTGGCGCTGTTCCGCCGGTGTCGTCCAGTTGGCTGAGAGCTGCCGCAGGCTGGCGAACTCCAGATGCTCGGCGAGCTCTGGGGCAAAGCCGCGCAGCAGATGCTCCACCATGGCGGGCAGGGAGAAGAGATGCTTCCATGCGGTGTCGAGTCCATTCACCAAGGCACGGTATCGGCAACGGAACTGCTCGGAAGTGGGGGATCTGCCCGTCGGGGCGTCAGGATTGGCTGAAATCCGTGCGGGAATTCGCCGGTTGGTGGCGTGGGAAATCGCCTGCGTTGGGCGTCGGCGACCACCGATAGCGCACGCCGGAGGACCGGCCGATGGCGCTTCTGCAAGACCGACCGGTTCTGTCTGGAAGGCGCACTACTCTTCTTCGCCAAACGCTGCGAGCACTTCGTCGATCAGTTTGGCGCTGTTGGCGTCGAACAGGCGCCAACTCCCAAGCAGGGCAGGCGCCCGAGGGTCGGCAGCGGCTGACTGTTCCGGCAGCCACACCGCGGCCCTCCGCGCTGGCCAGCCGAGTTCCGCTTCGGCGCGTACGCGGTCGGCTTGGTCGCAGAACGCATAGCCCACTTCGGGAACCGGAAGCCCTGCCTTAGCGAACGCCTCCAGTGCCGGGCGCAGCTCGGGGGTTGTGAATGAAACCGCTGCCAACCATTCCTCGTCGACGGGCGTTGTTGGGTGTTCGACGACCTCGGCGGGCACAGGTTTCAGTGACACTAAATCCTGATCTGAGCCGAAATGAAGTACGTTCTTCCGATGGCGTCGTAGACACCAAGATTGGTGACTGCTGGAGCACCGCTCACAACTGGCGGCTTTTTGTTGATGAGGTTGGTCGCGCCGATATTGAGCCGGTAGCGCTGCGCAAGTGTCAGTGAACCCGAGAAATCCAAGTAGTTGACCAGGCTCGTACCTTTCACCGTGGATGCCGCATTGGCCACCGAACTAATGTCGTCCATGCTGGGGATGAGGCGCCACTGAACCGTTGCTGACATAGGTCCTTTCTCGAACGTCAAGCTGGTCAGAAGCTGCCATTGAGGGTAACTGAACTGGGGGCTGATCGTGCCAGCATAATCTTGGAAGGCGTCGTCAGCTAGTGTTGCGATTTCGAAGTCAAGCAAGTAGTTGGCGTAGCTGGCCAGTTGCACCATATCTCCTTCCTCCCCCATCGGCATTGTCAACTCAAACGCTAGGTCAATGCCGGACGTCTTGAAGCCGCCTAGATTGAGATATGGCTGGTTGATCGAGTTGAACAGTCCCGAGGGCGAGCGGTCTATCTGCTGACAAAAGAAATTGTTGGCGTCGTAAGAGGGGTTTGAGCCATCTAGGTTGTAGCATTTCGCTAGGGTCTGTGGTGCATCTACAACAAAGATGGCGTCCTCTACTTCCATCTCGTAGTAGTCGATGGACAGTCGCATCCCCCCCAACGGCGAATCGCCGAGTGGTACATCAAGCACAAAGCCCGCAGTTAACGTGTCCGCGGATTCAAACTCGAGATCACGATTGCCGACAGTTGTGGTGACGGTGGACGCAGCAGGCAGTTGATGTTGCCCGACCCTGGATGGATCCAGGCCCGTTGCGATGCAAAGCGCCTGCACATCCGGGTTCACCTGAGCAGGATGGCGAGCATCGCAGGGGTCGCCCGCACCTGGTGGCAAACCAACAGCGCTGACCTGCTGAGTGCCTGCACTAAAAAACTCATCTACGTTGGGTGCTCGCAAAGCGCGCTGAAATCCACCTCGAAGGGTCAGGATATCTATTGGACGCCAGTCAATTTCCGCCTTATAAGTCTCAGCACTACCGACGATGTTGTAATCGGAAAAGCGATAACCCAAGGTGGCATTGAGGTTCAAAATCAGTGGTACGAACAACTCGCCGGCCAGTTCGTAGACGCCGATTTTCCCGTTCGTAGGCTGTGCAGCGGAAAGACTTGCCAGATCGTTGGCGGCGACATCCGCATCTGGATTGAAGCGATAGGTGTTTTTTCGATAATTCCCGATCAATGCGAAACGCACCTCCCCGGTGAAGATGTCAATTAGAGGCCCTTCCAAGACAGCCTCAATAATGGTCTGCTTCAACGTGGTGGTGTTCGTCGGACGACGCGAAACATAATCAAGGCAATCTGACGACAGGGGTTTGCTACCGAACACCGCGAAACCGCCGGTGCAAATACTCTCACCTCCATCTGGCGCATCCACTAGGGCCTGAAAGGCGCTGACGCTGACCGCGCCAGCCGAAGTGGAATCGGTGTTTTTTGCTTTGCTGAACGACAGATACACATCCCAGTTCAGCGTCTCTTCAGCATTCCCCCCTTTGACACCGAACAGCAGCTGTCGGAGGTCATTTTCGGTATTGTAGGTTCGCGGCCCAGCGTCAGACGCCCGATAGTGAACTTCCACCGGTGCGTTTGGATTGCCCGTGCGTGATGCAAGAACTTCTTGCCAGTCCGAATTCGCCACAAAATGGGGATTGGTGACGGGGATGGATATCCCCCACGGGCCGGCAAGAATAGGCTCTGAGCCGATATTCTGCGCTTCGGTACTGGCCAACTGCAGCTGCACATAGGCTGTTGCTGCTGCATGGAACTCGTACTCCGCTTTCCCGAAGTATGCGTAACGCTCTAGCGGTGTCCGAAGGTGGTTGTAGTAGGTGCCGTGATAGCCGAAGGCGCCATCACTTCCGGCGATGAAGGGCGCATCAGTGGCCCCCGTGAAATTACTCTGAGCCCCGGCGCCGGAGGCAAACAGCGTTCCATCATCGTTGATGCCAAGGAACATGCTTGGTGCAGGCCCCGCCCCGTGGCCGGTGAGGATGCCGTTAATCGCGTCAGGGCTTGCGCCCAAAGCTGGCGTCGCACGGACATAGGGTATGAAGTTGCTGGGTGTCGGCTTGGCAAAGAAGCCTCGATCGAGAACTGCGACCCCGGAGCGATCGAAATACTCTGCCGTCACCAGCAGTGAGCCGCGTCCGCCGGCAAAATTAGACCCGAATGCAACGGCGCCGAATTTCGTGCTTTCGTCGGCGCGTTCATTACGCGCCCGGTACTGAGCCGCGAATTCCAAGCCCTCGAGGTTTCGTGTTCTCAGGTTGATGGCGCCCGCAACGGCATCGGAACCGTAGGTTGCCGATGCGCCACCGGTGATGACTTCTGCATCGCCAATTGCAAAAAACGGAATCGTGTTCAAATCGATGGCGCCGTTACCACTTGACGATTGCAGCCTGCGTCCATCAATCAGCACTAGGTTTCTTTGTGGACCTAGGCCGCGCAGGTTGAGCGTGGATTGACCGATCGTACCGCCGGAACTGGTGTTGCTGAAATCACCCAGCCCAGGGCGAAACTGCGGCAGTCGCCGAAGAAAATCGTCCAGAGCGGTGAAACCTTGTCGGGTCATCCCCTGCACGTTGGCGGTGACGATTGGACTGGCGGCAACGAAGTCCTCTCTGGCGATTCGGGTGCCAATCACGACTTCCTCGACCAAAGCGGCGTCTTCGTCTTCGTTGGAATTTTGAGCAAACGCTAAGTTGCTTATGAATGCCAGAGCAGAAACGGCGAACGAAATCGAAAGTGTCTGGAGTGCGCTTAATGCCGCCGTGGCAAGTCGAATTTTCATTTGATCCCCTCGTATCAACATAATCAAACCCGTTCGAGCGTCGCCGAAGCTTGCGTATCTGGTTGCAGCGCTGATCGTGGTCCAATGACTGATCGCACCGGCCCATACTACAGATTGAGCGTAGCTAAGTGTATTGCGGACAGAACATGGGCTTCGATACGAATTTTTACACAAAGGATCATCAATACAGGCATTAACGTTGCCAAATAGGCTGAAACGAACAGACGGGCACCGTATGAGGCTGCCAGGTCCACGCACTGTCCTTTTAGCTTTCGCCTGAGCTTTGCTGGGCACGCCACTACCCGCTGGTGCCCAGGTCAGGCTCGATCAGAACGTTGCCTACGGCATGGCATGTATTCCGGCTTGGCCTGGTTGATGGATATTGACTATCCGGTGGGAGCAACGCTGGCGCGGGTTTGGCCGCCCGGCGGGCGGTGCGCTTCATTCGGCATCACGTGAGCAAGAAGCGCTGACCCCGTATGGATGTGGCTTGCAACTGCACAATAACCTATTGGTCGCTACGTGCGCTAGCCAGTTTGCAGTTGACGGTCATGGGCCGGGGCAATCGCCCATGACGCCTGCCGCTGTCTTGTAGCTGGTTGCCGAGTTGCGGTCGCCGGCTTCAACGCAACGGGTAGTTGGGCGCTTCCTTGGTGATGGCGACATCGTGGACGTGGCTCTCGGCCGCGCTGGCGGCGCTGACGCGAACAAACTCCGGATTGGAGCGCATCGTTTCGATGTCCTTTGAGCCGGTATATCCCATGGCCGCCTTCAGTCCGCCAATCAGTTGATGAATGATCGGCCCCACCGGACCGCGATAGGGCACCCGGCCTTCAATGCCCTCCGGCACCAACTTCTGGCCGTCCGCCTGCGCTTCCTGGAAGTAGCGATCACTTGATCCGTGGCGGTTGCCCATGGCGCTCATGGAGCCCATGCCGCGATAGGATTTGTAGGTGCGCCCCTGATACAGCTCCACTTCGCCCGGGGCTTCATCGGTACCGGCGAACAAGCTGCCCAGCATCACCGAACTAGCGCCGGCGGCGACCGCCTTGGCGATGTCCCCTGAGTAGCGAATGCCGCCATCCGATATCACCGGCACGTCCACCTCGTTGGCCGCAGCCACTGCTTCCGAAACGGCTGTGATCTGCGGTACGCCGATGCCGGCAATCACCCGAGTGGTGCAGATGGAGCCTGGCCCCATGCCTACTTTGATGGCATCCGCTCCCGCTGCCAACAGCGCTTGGGTGCCGGCTTTGGTCGCCACGTTGCCGCCGATGACCTGCATGTCCGGGTAGCGCTGCTTGATGAGGCTGACCGAGTCAAGAACGCTTTGGGAATGACCGTGAGCGGTATCGACCACGATGACATCGACTCCGGCTTCGATGAGCGCATCGACTCGCTCGTCGGTGTCCGCCGCCGTGCCGACGCTGGCACCCACCCGTAGCTGCCCGGCTTCGTCCTTGCAGGCGTCGGGAAACGCCTGCGCCTTTTGGATGTCCTTCACCGTCACCATGCCTTTCAACTCGAATGCGCCATTGACCAGCAGCACCTTCTCAATGCGGTGTTGGTGCAGGATGTTGGTTATTTCATCAAAGCTGGCGTTCTCCGAAGCGGTCACCAGCCGCTCCTTCGGTGTCATAGCGTCCCTGACCTTGGCGTCCAAGCGCTTCTCGAAGCGCACGTCCCTAGCGGTGACGATGCCGACTAGACGGTCCCCCTCCACCACCGGCACGCCCGATATCCGGTTCTCCTGAGTGAGCGCCAAGAGGTCCGCCACGGTGCGGTGCGGCTCTATGGTGATGGGGTCGCGGATGACGCCGGTTTCAAACTTCTTCACCGCCCGCACTTCCCGCACTTGGGAATAAATGCTCATGTTCTTATGCACGACGCCCATGCCGCCTTCCTGAGCGATGGCGATGGCCAGCTTAGACTCGGTCACGGTGTCCATGGCCGACGACATCATCGGGATGTTGAGGCTGATCCGTCGGGTCAGACGGGTCTTGAGATCGACTTCCGAAGGCAGTATTTGGGAGTGGGCAGGAAGCAGCAAGACATCGTCAAACGTGAGCGCATCATAAGCGATTCGCAACATCTGTTAGCCCCACAAAAGGGGAATTCTAAAGGTGGGATGGGACGGTGTAAACAAGGTTGTGCTGACTCGCCACCGATGAGACTGGGATGGGCGCTCTGCAACCGGGTGCGGCAACCAACCCTTCAAATCATGGCAACGAGAGGCCGCGTCAGCGTCAGGGTCAAAGCCGCCAAGGTCTATGAACCAAGGGAACTCTGATTAACTCCAATGATTGAAAGTTAATAACAGCCACATTTTATCCGGCGGGAAGATCCATGCGCCAATAACCACTGGCCGACGGATTTGAAAAACACCGCAAGCGAACTCGTAAGGAACGGTTTTCGGACGATGTGAACACCCTGCGCCGGTGGGCTCCTGCACAGTGGGGACCCAATCAGGCGGTGGTGGATGCCTGCACGACGGGTGCATGGAATCCAATGCCAAGACTGTTGCGAAATCCCGGCTGACCTTCAAGGCGACGACCTTGAACCTGCTGCAAGCGGCCAATCGGATCGAGTTGCTGGCCGCCTAGGGGCGGGGCCCGCCCGAATTCGTTCCAAACCGCAGGTTTCGGGGCCACGACAGGCCGCAACAAGCAGATCCAACCCAGTTCCACCGGCCTGTTAAAGTGTCTGAACTGCAACCTAGGTTCCCACAGGTTGACTGATTGCAAGATTCGGTGTTTGTAACTTGATTGGGAAAAAGGGCCGTGCGTTCATCCGCGGCAGGGCGCAACCCATTCCGGCAAAGGCGCTAAGCACCCACCAAACCATCTGCGATCAGCTTTAGTCGCCGAGGTTTGCAATGTGCTTGGTTTGATGGCCACGTCAACCGCTGGCGGTCACCTGCATGGCCTTGAATCCCGCTGCTTGCATGGCTGCGGCCACCTGCTCCTGGCTGTCTGGGCACAGCGCGATCATGGAGCCGCCGCCACCGCCGCCGGTTAGCTTGGCGCCTAGGGCGCCGCTGTCACGGGCGATGTGGATGAGCGCTTCAAGTTCCGGTGTGGAGAGCTGCAATGCGTTCAGGTAGCCCTGGCACAGGTTCATCAACTGTCCGAGTTCGTCGAAGTGGGCGCTGGCGATTGCGTCAACCCCGGCGTTGGTGAGGTCCGCGATCTGATCGAAGATGCCTTCATACCGTTCCGGGTGACGTTCCCAAGCTGCCCGCACCTGGGCGACGGTCTGCGCCGTCAGGCTTTCCTTGCCGGTCATGCCCACTACTAGCGGCAAAGGCTGCGGCATGTGCAGTTCTTGAAACTGAGGCGTCCCGGCGCTCTGATACCTTAGTGCTGAGCCGTAGGTGGCCACCGTATTGTCAATGCCGGACGGGGTGCCGTGGGCGGCGGTTTCGCATTTGAACGCCAACTCGTTGACACGCTCATCGGCCAAGCGCAGCGCGAAGGCGTGGCTTAGGGCCCGAATCACCGCGACGGCCAAGGCGGCGGAGGAGCCAAGGCCCATGGCCCGGGGCACATGGGGCATGATCTCAATCAGCATGGGCTGCCCAGCCAAGCCAATGTCCTCTAGGATGGTGGTCATAATGCCGTTCACCCCGGGCCCTTGGTCGGGCCGCACACGCTGCTCCAAGCCCCAGCGCGGAATGATGAGCCGAACGCCGTCACCGCCCTTGCGCACATGCGCCTCCACAGCCAAATGCATGGGCAAGGCGATGGCGGGGCGGCCATAGACCACCGCGTGTTCGCCCAGCAGGATCAGCTTGCCGCAGGCGGAACTGCGCTCGATGTTGTCGGTGCTGGTGGCGTTGCGCGATAGGTTGCGGACTATTTCCCGAGCTTTCCACACCTTGATTTCGCCGCTTTCGATCAACGCATCGACCACCCGATCAAACACTTCCGCCGGCGCCCCGGCCGAACTCGCCACGCTGCGGGCGTGCAGCGTCATGTGGTTCTGCTGAATGCCGTCGGTGGAAAGCGCTCGCAGGGCGGCGAAATTCTGCGCCAAGCCGACGGCGGCCATCACCTCCGCTAGTTCCGTTGCCGTTGCGACGCCGAGAATTTGATGGTTGAGGCGTGCGCTAGGGTTGCTGTTTAGCGAGCCGCCTTGGGTGCCAACCTTCATGGGAATTTCGATCTCTCCGACCAGATCCCCATCTTCGCTTCTGCCCCACTGCGTTAGTGCGCGGTAACGGCCGTCGCGGGCGGCGTAGGCGTGAGCGGCTGCCTCGATGGCGCGCCAGTCGTTGCCGGTGGCGATGGCGACGGCGTCTACGCCATTCATGATGCCCTTGTTGTGGGTTGCGGCTCGGTAAGGATCCACTAGCGCCAAGTCGTTGGCCAATATGATGCCGTCCCGCACTTGGGCTCCGCTATAGCCCTTGCCCGCTAGGTTCGTTACCGGAATGCACACGCGGGCGCGGGCAATGGCTCGGTCGGTGAGATTGGAGAGGATGCGCAAAAAGACCTTGCCGCCAGTAATGGTTTCCACCAAGGAAGCGACGCCTTCGCACATGGTGTTGACGAGGTTGGCGCCCATTGCGTCCCGCGTGTCCACCAGCAAATGCAGCACCACCATGGCGCGTCCGTCCGTTGGCGCGGTGTGTACGAAGGCTTCAATGTCCTGAGCGCCGCCGCCGCGCGCCACCATCTTCGGGTGCAGGCTGTTGGCCAAAGCCAGGATGGCCTCCTTCTCCTGCAACAGCTTGCCCCGGGCGATTTCAGGGTCTTGTGGGCCAACCACCTGCACCTGCCCAATCAGCACCGGATCGGAGCCTTCAGCCGTGAAGCCACCGCCCAGCCGGGCGATGCGGGCCGAGCCGGAAAGGCCGGCGACGATGGAGGGCTCCTCAACCACCAGCGGCACCACGTAGTCCCGCCCATTGATGAGGAAGTTAAGCCCAAGCCCCAACGGCAGGCCGAACACCCCCACCACGTTTTCGATCATCTTGTCTGCCACGGGCACGGTCAGCCCATGGTCGCCGGAGGCCAGCAAGCGCAGGTCATTGCTGTTCAGCAGCCCGCGTTGGCGCAGCATTTCGATGCGATCTGCAACGCTCAGGCGAAAGAAGTTGGGTATGCGCGAACTGCGTTCAGGGGTGGACTTCAACGCCATCTCCAGCAATCTCCAGATGCAACAGGGTGAACTCGGCCGCCGTCGCGGCCGCTTGAAACTCCGCTAGGCCGCTTGGGGATTCGGCAAACGCTGCGCCTATGTCCCCGCCACCGGCGCCGCACGGCTTGTAGACGAGATTATAGCGGTGGGCGAGTTGTTCTGCTCGCCTGTGGGATGAGGTGTAGATGCCCAACGCAGCAACTTGGTCCAACCTCTTTAGCGCTCTGACATAGGCGCTCAGCCGATCAAGGTCCAACAGTTCGCACAGATGTTCCGCACCGGCTGCAAGATCATCCAAAGCGCTGTTGTCGCTACGCTGAAGATAGTTTTTGAAGCGGTCCAGATGCTGTTTGGTGTTGGCGCTTTCTCCGGTCCACAGGAATTGGCATTGCGGCAGCGAGGCGGCGAGCGGCGTCGCCCGCCCGTCTTGGTAGCGCAGAACGCCGCCGTAAAATCCGGCCGCCACGTCGATGCCGCTGCCTTGACCATCTTGAAATTGGCGGTGGGCTTGCAGCGCCTGGTCAAAACTTGGCGGTTCACCAATGAATTGTGCGCAAGCGCCCTGAATCGCGACGCACAACGCGGCGCTGGAGCCGAGCCCGAGTTTCCCGCCTTGGTGGTAGAAGGCGCCAGTGTCAAGGCGCAAGGCCACCGGGTTGGTGCGCCGCCAGCCGAGGACGTTCAAGATATGCCAAGCTAGCATCGCTGCCGGTTGATTCTGCGGCGGTTGCGAAGGCAGGCGCTCAAAGGCCTCGATGGGAGCCCTAAAGCCCTTAGCGGTGAAGCGAAACTCGGTGTTGGGAGCCAGTTTGCAGACCGCGTGTCGATTGACGGCGAGCACAACGGCGGGTGCGCCGGCCAGGACGGCGTATTCACCCAACAGCACCACCTTGCCTGGTGCCTTGGCGAGGATCAAGAATCCACCACCACGGCGCCCAACCCAACCCCGACTCGGAGCGTTTGCAAGACCCCTTGCACGGGCTTCAACGCGGCCTCCACCCGCTCGGCATCCTCGGCTTGGCAAACGGCCTTAACCTGGGGGCCGGCGTCGACGGTGGCGAAGACCTGGCGGCCTTCGGCACGCACGCCGGCGATGACGTGCAAGCATTCTAGGGTGGCTCCGGTCCAATACAGGAGGGGCGGCCGGCTGCTCAACATCAGGGCGTGCATCTTCAAACTGCTTGCTTCGGCTAATTCGGCCAAGGCGCTGAAGTCCTGGCTGCCAATCGCCCTCCGCATGGCGCGAAAATCCGCCGCCGCGCCATTAACCCAAGCGGCGTAGTAGGGCGAGGTTGCCTGGGTGCGCTGCATGCCTGCAGTGGATGAAATGGCCTTGGGTGCGGTGGCCGTAACGGCGATGATCACCTGCAACGGCCAAGCGCTGGCCGGCAGCAATGGCTCCCCACGCCAGTTCGGCTCGGCTAGCGTGACAAAGCCGCCCTGAAGGGAGCGGGCGGCGGAGGCTGATCCACGCCGAGCCAATTCCGATCTTTCCTCCTGCGTGAGGCCGAGCTGGCAGTGGGCGTCTACGGCGGTTGCCAAGGCGGCGAAGCCAGAGGCGGATGAGGCTAGGCCAGCGGCGGTGGGAAAATTGTTGTGGCTGCGGACCGCTAGCGGCGGTATCCGGTAGTCCCGCCGCCAACTCTTCAGTGTTTGCAGCACTTTCTCATCCCGCGTCTGACGGCCATTCAAACTGATTGTGTCGGTCTTTGCTGTGGTGACCGAGGTCGTGGTGGTCAACCCGTCTAAGGTGATGGAGATGGAAGGCGTTGCGGGTAAGTTCCCTGGTCCTTCCTGCTTGCCCCAGTACTTCAGCAGGGCGATGTTGGGATGGGCGACAGCGGTAGTCCCCATGAGCTATTCCCCAACAGAGTGGAATGATCCCATGGTTTGGCCCACAAGCTAGCTGGCGTAGGCGGCGGGGGCGGTGAAGCGGAACCCGGCTTGCTCCAATAGCCTGGCCGCGCCTATGGTCAACAGGTCGCCGTACTCGGGGCCGATTATCTGCACGCCGATCGGCAGGCCGGCCTCATTCAAGCCAGTGGGAATGACCGTTGACGGCAGGTAGCTCACACCGGTGAGCCCAGACCAGAATAGTTGCTCGAAATACGGTCTTTCTTCGCCGTTGACCCGCAAGGTGCGTTCGCCAAAGCGCCGATGATCGTGCGGAAAGGCGGCGGTGGCCATAACGGGGGCCAACAAGAGGTCGTAGTCTTTGAAGAATTGGTGCCATTGCCAGCGCAGGTGCGACCGCTTCTCGTCGTGTTGCTTCCAAGTTCTGAAGGAGGACGTTTGTGATCGTAGGAGTTGGGCTGAGGGGCTCAAATTTTGCGGGTTCAGCCTGGTCGCCTGCAGTCGGGCGCCTTCATAGTCCGCATCGGGCATGCGAGCCGCTAAAGTGGCGTGCAGCAGGCCCAGGTAGGTTTCATGGCTGTGGGTTGCAGCGAAGTCCGGCCGGGCGTCAAAATCCACTGCCGCGCCTTCATCCTTGCATGCCTTGGCCACCAGCTCCACCCGTTGCCGTACCTTGGCATCCACCGGTGCGATGGCATCATCGGCCCAGACCGCCAGCCGCCGCCCTTTGAGCGTCGCAGCGCTCCAGGAAGGCAGTTGCAGCCGATAGCCTCGGGCGGCAATTTCGTCCGGCCCGGCCATAGCCAACAGTGCGGTCTTGAGATCCGCCGCCGAACGGGCCAAGGGGCCTATGACGGAGATGTCCGGCGTCGAGCGCATGTCCCCCGGCGGTTGGTGGCCCCGCATCCACACTAGGCTCCAAGTGGGTTTGTGGCCAAAAACGCCGCAGTAGTGGGCCGGGTTGCGGATGGAGCCGCCGATATCGGAGCCGATTTCAAGGCCGGTCAGCCCGGCCGCCAGCGCCGCCGCTGAACCGCCGGAGGAACCGCCTGGAGTGCGTTTAAGATCAAAGGGATTGTTGGTGGTGCCGTAAATGTCGTTGTAGCTTTGAAAATCCGACAAGAGCAGCGGCACATTGGTCTTGCCGAACACAATCGCGCCGGCGGCCTTAAGCCTTTTCACGGACTCGGCGTCGTCGCTCGCGATGTTGCCCCGCCACTCGGGGTTGCCCCAGGTGGTTGCCGCGCCAGCCAAGTTGTAGGATTCCTTTACCGTCATGGGAACGCCGTGCAAGGGTCCGGTGGCGCTGCCGCCGTCGGCCTGCTTAGCTTGCTCAAGGGCTTGCTCGCGCAAGTCCACCACCAGCGTGTTCAGCTGACCGTTGTAGGCGTCCACGCGATCCAGGTAGTGGCGCAGCAGTTCCTCGCAGCCGATTTCACGGGCGCTGATTTTGGCGGCCAGTTCGGTGGCGGCAAGAAAGGCGATTTCACTCATGCGGATTCCTAGGTTTCAGATGCGGCAATGGTTGGCGGCAGCGAACGGATTTTAGTGTTCCGTTTGCCAAATAAATAGACTTGGCGGAGCCGCCCAAGGCCATCTCCAAGTTCTGTGCATCCATCCGTGCAGTTTCCCCGTGGCGCACGAGCCTTGGCAACGCCCTAATTCACTTTATAGCGCTCGCCAATTCGCTGCTGAACCTCGGCCTGCGTCCGCTCCTCGCCAGTTTCGGCGATCATCCAGCGGTAGCCGAACGGGTCTTTGAACACACCGCGGCGTTCGCCATCCGCCTGTTCAGCAACCGCATTGAGAACCTCAGCGCCCGCGGCCACCAAGCGCTGCCCGGTGGCCTGTGCATCGGCAACTTTCAGGTGCAGGGCGGCGTGGCTGCCGCCGAGGCTTTTGGGGCTGCTGGCGCCGACTTCGGGGTACTCGTCGGCAACAAACAGCACCGCGCCACCGATGCTGATCTCCGCATGGCCGATGCGACCGTCGCTGTCGGTGAAGCGTAAGCCGATTTCCTCGGCGCCGAACGCTTGGCGATAGAACGCAATGGCGGCGGCGCAATCGTCAAGGCCAAGGTAGGGGGTTAGAAGTGCCTGTTCCATAGGCGTCACCTCGTTTTTATCAGTCCGGTTTGATGACGGTGGACCTAGTGGTGGCGCGCGCTTCCAAGTCCCTATGCGCTTTGACCAGTTCCAAACAGAGGGTAGCGCTGATTGATCTGGACGGCAACCGATTGTACGGGCTCAGTACATTTCGGAATTTTTTCGATCAGGCGGCCAAGGAGAGCTTGTCCGCGCATGCGGCCGGTGTCTGAGCCCATACGGACCTATTTTAACTCTAATGGTGAGGTTTTCGGATTAGCGCCGAGCAGTTGCGGGTGCTTGGGCGAGGGGCAGGTGTATCATCAGCTAGTCAGGGCAATTGGGGGGAAGCGCTTTGCAATTTGAAGAACTGGAAGTGACGAAGAGCGGCCATGTGGCCTTGGTGGAAATTCAACGCCCGCCGAACAATTTTTTTGATTCGCGCCTGATCAACGCCTTGGGCGATGCCTTTGAATCTCTGGATGAGGACAGCGACGTGCGTGCCTTGGTGTTGGCTTCTCAAGGCAAGCATTTTTGCGCTGGCGCCAACTATGCTGATTCCAGCCGGCAAAAGGAACAGGTGCAGCGAAGAGCGGGGGAGGGCAATCCCCTCTACGCCGCGGCTGTGCGCTTGTTTGCCTGCCGTAAGCCAGTGGTGGCGGCCGTTCAGGGCGCGGCCGTAGGCGGTGGCTTCGGCTTGGCGGTGATGCCGGACTTCCGCGTTGTCTGCCGCGAAGCCCGCTTCACCGCCAACTTCGTGAAGCTCGGCTTTCATCCCGGCTTTGGGCTGACCTACACATTGCCCAAGCTGATTGGCGAGCAGCGGGCGAACTTCATGTTTCTGACCGGCCGCCGCATCAATGGCGAAACCGCATACTCCTGGGGTTTGGCGGACGTGCTGACCGACCAGCGGAGTTTGCGCCAAGAGGCCATGAACTTGGCCGTGGAGATCGCCGAGAATGCGCCGCTGGCCCTGCTCTCCATTCGCGCCACCATGCGCTCCGGCATCGCCGAGGCGGTGCGGGCGCATACGGACCACGAGGGTGCTGAGCAGTTCCGTCTACAGCAGACCGAAGACTACAAGGAAGGTGTGCGGGCGGTGGCGGAACGTCGGCCAGGGCACTTTGCAGGGCGGTAGCTGGGGCTATCCTAGTGTTGCGCCGCAAGCTTGATGGCCCGTCACCAGTTTGACGTTGCCGCGATGTTCCTCGCCATCGACGATGTCCGGCGCGAACTATCCCAGTGTTCTGCGGGGAGGTTGGTGTGGGGAATAGCTGATTGCTCGCGATCCTCAGCGCCGGGTAAGCCGCTTTGTTAGATCAGCCGGACGAAGCATGGTGTTGCCTGCGTTCCAAGCGTTTTGCGCCGTCGCCTTGCCCGGTTTGTGTTTGCCCGGTTTGTGTTTGCCCGGCTTGTGGTTGAAGCGGCGGGCGCGGTGAAGGCCGTTGGACGAGGAACATCCGCCGCAGCCACCAATAGCCGGCCAAGCCCATGATTCCATTGCTCAACGCGGTGGCGGCGAAGATGCCTTGGTAGCCATACCACTCGTTGAGCAGCATCGCCAGCGGCACGTTGACCAAAAACATGCGCGTAAAGGATAGGACCGTGGAGGGCACGGGCTTGCCGAGGGCGTTGAAGGATGCTGAGGCCATCATCAACACGCCCCAAGCGCCGTAGCTGATGGGCACGATCAACAAATAGAGCGCGGCAATGGCCACCACCGCTTCGTCTCCATTCACCCACGAGGCTAGATGACTGCCGCCGAAGGCCATCACCGCCGCGGCCAGCAAACCCCAAGCCAAGCTGAATTTGCATGCGGCCCCCATCCCCTCCCGCACACGGCCCATGCGGTTGGCACCCCAATTCTGCCCGACAAAAGGCCCGATGCTGCCAGACAGCGCGAACAGGCAGATCACCGCCACGGCTTCAAGGCGCGTGGCGACGCCAAAGCTGGCCAGCACGACCTGCCCATGGGAGGCCACCATGCCGGTAAGGACGGTGCCGGACAGGGGGCCGATCAATTGGGTGGCGGCGGCCGGTGCGCCAACGCTCAGGATGCGGGCGACTGAAGTCTTGAAGCCCTTAAACACCGCTTCGGTCCGAATCAATCCGTCCCGATGCACATAGTGCAGCAGCGTGGCCATGGTGATAAACCGGGTGACGGTCATGGCCATCGCTGCGCCCGCCAATTCCATGCGCGGCAGCCCGAACCAGCCGAAAATCAGGATCGGGTCTATGGCCAAGTTGAACAAGGCCCCGGCGGTCATTACAAACCCTGGTACGTTGGCGTTGCCGGACGCGCGCATGATGCTGCTGGCGATCATGGTCAGGGTGAACAACACCGCGCCGGGGTAGTAGATGTCTAGGTAACTGTGAATGAGCGGCAGCATGGAGGCTGGGGCGCCCATAGCCTTGAACAGAGGGTCGATCACGGTCCAGCCGGCTAGGGAGAGCAGCGCCATCAAGCTGCCCATGAGGACGATGCTGTGGCTTGCCAGCCGCTTGGCGTCTCGATGCCGCCCAGCGCCAGCGCTGCGGGCGATGACTGATGAGGCGCCAATGCCCACCCCCAAGGCGATGCTGGTCAAAACCATCGTGACGGGAAAGGTGAAGGTCACCGCCGCCACATGCTCAGTGGAGAGCTGCCCGATAAAGCCCATCTCCAGGGTCTGCACCAAAATGCTCGACGAGACACCGAGCAGCATCGGCGCTGTGAGCCGGTACAAAGACAGCGGGACGGACCCTTCAGTGAGCTTTCGTTGCGCCATGGGGCAATAGCTTACGCAATTATTGGGATCGGCACTGAAATCAATAGGCGCCTTGATGGCCTTGATGGGGTCGGTGTCAATAGGATTAAATCTGCTTACCCCGGCTTGCTGTCCAAGGCTTTGGCGAGGGGCTGGTGTTCTGAGCGGGTTTCCGACCTGTCGTGGTCCCGAAACCTGCGGTCCCGGACGGACCCCGTTCTTTGGCGACCATCAACTCGATCCGATTGGCCGCGTTCAGCAGGTTTAAGATCGTCGCCTTGAAGGTCGGTCGGGATTTCGCAACAGTCTTTGATCTTCCACTTTCCATGACTGACCCGTCATCGAAAAAGACTGGCCCCATTGTTTTGTGAAAAGCTGTTCTGTGAAAAGTCGCGCTGCGAAAATCTGCTAACCGTTCATAGGATTCCTAATTGAGGCGACGTGCCGCAAGTGGACTTGGTGGTTCAGGCGGGGCCGTTGATCGTTTCGACCTGGCCCCTGGCCGTTGGCTTGAGCAACCACCTAAGGGGCGGCGATGATCCGGATCTCCACCCTCGCCTTGGGCACCGCCAACTCGGCGATGCCGATTGCGGTCCAAGCCGGCCAAGGCTCTTGAACGAACTCGTCCTTCACCTGCATGAAAGTGGCGATGTGCTTGCGCAAATTCACATGGTAGCTGGTGATCTCGACAATGCTTTCGTAGCCTAGGCCTGCCGCCTCCAACACTTGCCCCACACTTCGCCAAGCGGCGCGAAATTCGTCCTCCGGGCTGTCGGGTACGTTGGCGCCTTCCATGCCGATCTGACCGGAACAGATCAGCAGATCACCGGCGCGAACCGCCGGAGCGAAGTGGAAGCTGTTGTAGGTGGCCAGACTCTCCTCGGGCAGGATGACCTCGCGCGGCATCGGCTTGCTCCATGCATGCATGAGCAGTGGATTGTACCGCAGGCCGGGGTGCCGATTTGCTGGTTGCGCTTTGCTGTACCCCCGTGTCAAGCAGGCCCAGCCGGGATTTGAACGCGCGCGGACGGGGGACGGAAAGGTAGGCGCGGACAGGGACGAAAGAGCAGGCGCGGATAGAGGAGGAAGCCGGATTTGCGGACCGCTGGGCATTCCCTATGCTTCAGGTTGGCGGGGGTGTGTTCTGATCGACTGGGTCAGTCAGCGCTGTCCGCCTTTGCTCCATGCATGCATGAGCAGTGGATTGTACCGCAGGCCGGGGTGCCGATTTGCTGGTTGCGCTTTGCTGTACCCCCGTGTCAAGCAGGCCCAGCCGGGTTTGAACGTGCGCGGACGGGGGACGGAAAGGTAGGCGCGGACAGGGACGAAAGAGCAGGCGCGGATAGAGGAGGAAGCCGGATTTGCGGACCGCTGGGCATTCCCTATGCTTCAGGTTGGCTGGGGGTGTTCTGGCCGACTGGGTCAGTCGGTGCTGTCCGCCTTGGGGACCGATGCCGCGCTTGGTCGCTGGACATCTCATCAGCATCAAGCTGCGCCTCATCGGCAACAAGCTGCGCCAAGGTCTTCACCACGAGGCCGCGCTCCAACAACTTGACCCGCTCTTCGACCTCTTCAACCCTGTCCCAGGAATGAATGGGCACTCGCGCTTGGGCGATGATGGGGCCAGTGTCGTAGTCTTGGTCGACCAAATGGATGGTTGCGCCGGTTTCGGTTTCCCCAGCATCGACCACCGCTTGATGCACGTTGCGTCCGTAGAAGCCGCGTCCGCCGTACTTCGGCAATAAGGCCGGATGAGCGTTCAAAATGCGGTGGCGGAATTTGCTCAAGACCTTTGGCCCCAACTTTTTCATGTATCCAGCCAACAACACCCAATCCGCCTTTGCCCCTTTGAGGGCGATGCAGATGGCGTCATCAAGTTGGTTGGGCTGTGGATGAGTGCGGCTGCTTAGGTGCAGGGTCTTCATGTCGGCGGCGGCGGCGCGACGCAGAGCCAATGCGCCGCTGTTGTTGCTGACCACCAAGGCCACTTCCGCCTTGATATCGCCGACCGCACAGGCGTCCATCACAGCCTGCAGGATGGACCCGCCATGGGACGCCAAAACCGCGATGCGCACTATGCCTGACGCGACGGTGCCCTCGCGCCCCAACGTCATCGCGGTGCCAGCCTGCTGGGCGCCTACGGAAACGTTTTTCTTCTGCAACCAGCCGTCCCTCTCTCTTGAAGCCAGCGCACCTGCTGCAAATCAGACCGGTGGTGTTGCCTGCAAAACATGGGCCGCCGCCGCGACTTCCCGCGACAAATTTTCTCCGGCACCCCACACCAGTTCAGCGCTTTCCGCGTGATTATATAGGTGAGACCGGTGCGAGTTGGGTTGAATCTGCATATTTTGGCCTGTTCTAGCCTGTTCCGGCCTGTTTTCCAAGGTTTTGGCGAGGAGTTTGTGCTTTGAGCGGGTTTCCGGCTTGGCGTGGCCCCGAAACCTGGCTTGATGATCCAGCGCCGCTTCGAAGCCAGCTGGTTGAACCTCTTCCGCCAAGCGCGCCGTCGCGGGCGTTTCAAACGAAACGCAAGGGGCCTATACTATGACCATGACGGAGACGACGATCGTTTACGACACCCACGCGGCGGTGCAGCGGCTGACGGAAACGGGCATGCCCGAGCCGCAGGCCGTGGCCGTGGTGCGCGAGCAGTCCTTGCTGCTCGAACACAATCTCGCCACCAAGGCCGATATCGAAGCCCTGCGCCAAGAGACCAAGGCCGATATCGAGCTGGTCAGGGCCGATATCGAAGCCCTGCGCCAAGAGACCAAGGCCGGTATCGAAGCCCTGCGCCAAGAGACCAAGGCCGATATCGAACTGGTCAAGGCCGGTATCGAAGCCCTGCGCCAAGAGACCAAGGCCGGTATCGAAGCCCTGCGCCAAGAGACCAAGGCCGGTATCGAAGCCCTGCGCCAAGAGACCAAGGCCGATATCGAAGCCCTGCGCCAAGAGACCAAGGCCGATATCGAACTGGTCAAGGCCGGTATCGAAGCCCTGCGCCAAGAGACCAAGGCCGATATCGAAGCCCTGCGCCAAGAGACCAAGGCCGGTATCGCGGCCGTCCAAGCGAATGTCGAGAAGCTGAGCCTCAAGACCACGGCCGAGATCGAAAGCCTGCGCCAAGAGACCAAGGCCGATATCGCGACCGCGAAGAACGGCATTATCATGTGGGTCGTCGGGCTGAACATGGCCATGGTCGGCTTGGTGATCGCCGCCGTCAAGTTTCTCTAGCGCCACACGGCGCTCCGCGCTCTCCGGTTTCGCGTTGGTGCCAGGTTTTCCCGTTGCCCCGCTCCGGCAGACGCGCCTAATCGGGGGCTGCCGCCAGAAAGGGGATCGTCGATTCGCGCATTTGGCCATGAGAGGCCAATCCTTGTGCGCAACCATGGCGCCAACACCGCTCATTCGGACTATAGCGATTGCTTCAAAACCGCCCTTGCAGCCGTACGCCCGGCATCCTGAAATAGACTAATATGCGTGGCTTGGGCAATTGTGTCGTCGTTTTCAGCACAGTTCCAACTTGGCAGTCCGAGTGCAGGACAGATTGTGAAAAGCCGAGTTGAGGAGGAGTTAGGGTGCCTGGAGAGTTGCAAAACTGTGAACGAGTATTCGTTTATCGTTTGAACGATGACGATCAGGAGCGCTTGCTGAACGCGCAGCCCGAGTTGAAGCGGCGTGGCCATTAGCCGCTAGCTATGGGTTGGAGCATGGCTGGTCTAATTGCATCGCAAGTTGGGCTGTTGACGATTTTGGTCGGCCTGTGGGTTGCGGTGTTGTCGTTGGCGCGGCAGATCGGCGTTCTGCATGAGCGCACCGCGCCGGCCGCCGGCTTGCTGCAAAGGTTGCGGCAGGCTGACCGGATTGACTTGGACGCCATTCAGGTCACCACCCTGGCGGGCGTTGCCGGGCCGTTGCGTCGCTTTGCCGACAGCTCCTTCGCCTTGCTCTTCGTCAGCGAGGAATGCTTGGTCTGCAAGTCTTTGCTGCCGCAGTACGAAGCGCTTCTGCAACCCGCTGGCGTGACGCCCTTTGTGGTGAGCAACGCCGTCTCCTTGAGGAGCTTTTCCAACTTCGCTGCAACCCATGGGTTGTGCCGACGCTACTGCTTGGTTAGCCCGCAATTGGCCGCCGCCCTGCAAGTTCTGCAAACGCCGACATTGGTGGTGATGGACGCCGATGGCCGGGTGGCTGAACGGGTGCGCTTGAAGGGGCCGAGACACTTGGCGCGGTTAATGTCCCGACATTTGGATTCGTTAAATTCCGCATGAAGGCAACCAGAAGGGTGGTGGCTGGGCGCTGTGCTCGGTGAATGCAGGCCACCTTGCCGAGAACTGCTACCAGGCCCATCCCTTTGCCGCCATGTCCATCAGGAGCGTGCGGATTCAGTCCGGCTTAAAGCTTGAGGCAACGGAGCGCTAGTTGTTGTGGACCCTTTTTCCCAAGCGGCTCTAGGTGCCGTCACCGCCCGCAGCGTGGCGCCAAGGGACATGGTGCGAGGGGTGTTGATCTCTGGAGCAGTGCTTGGCGCCGCCCCGGATATCGACATCCTGTTTTCCTTTGGCGGCTTTTTCGACAACTTGGTCCATCACCGAGGCTTGACCCACTCCTTGATCGTTCTGCTGTTGGCCGGTCCCTTGCTTGGGCACTGGCTGTGGCGACGCTTTGGCGACGGCGGGCGTTGGCGTCGGCAGCACCTGTGGTGGCTTGCAATCGCCTCCTTGGCGCTGCTTTCCCATCCGTTGCTTGATTGGCTCACGCCTTACGGCACACAACTGCTTGCGCCGTTGTCGGAACGCCGGTTCGCCGTCAACGCCATGCCGATTGTGGACCCCATTTACACCCTAATTCTGCTGTTGGGGTTGGTTTTGGGGATGGTCTTCAAGGCGTCATATTGGCGCAAGGCGGCTGCTTTGGCTGCTTTGGCGCTGAGTTGCGCCTATCTTGCCTATGGTTGGCAGCAGAATCAGGCGGCTGAGCGATTCGCCGTCGAGCAGTTGGCGGCGGAAGGCTTGGCGGACTATGAATTAAGCGCCTTTCCGACCATTTTGCAGACGCACTATCGACGTATCGTGGTGCGTACCGAAGCAGCGGTGCGGGTGGGCTATGTCTCCACTTGGTCCCCCTGCGCCATTGATTGGGGAATAGCGGGCCGCAGTGCCGAACGGGCGGGGGAGCGCGTGGCGGGCACCGCCGAGGGACGTATCTTCCAATGGTTCACCATGGGTTGGAGCCACCCCTCCGTGCGGCGGACGGCGGATGGATTCGAGGTGGTTGTGAGCGATCTCAGGTATGGGGCCACCTTGGACCCCACGGAGAGCTTGTTCTCCACCCTGGCTTGGTTTGATGCGGGTTGGCGGCTGATCGAACGCCCAGTCGGTCGATGGGCTGGCCCCGATGCTGATCGAGTTAATTTGGCTAGCCTCTTCGCTGCGGCCTACGCGCCGGACTGCGCCAAGGCCAACTAAGCAAACCGTTCATGGAACCACCTTTAAGCGGAGCGGGTCTGATCGGGCTTTGGTTGCGAGTGGGCTTGCGACGCTTGCCTGCCGGCGCATGGCCCTGTCGTCGGTGTTGACCGGCCCCCGGTCGCTTGCTCGCCGGCTCAAACTTGGCTCAAATGGACGGATGATCAGAGTTCAAGAATGCTAGTGCGCTATGAATAAGTCCGCCGTGCCCCCAGTCTACGACCTGCTGTTGGTCGGCGGCGGCCATAGCCATGTTCATGTGCTCCGCTCCTTTGGTATGGCCCCGATTGCGGGCGTTCGGATCACTGTTCTGGCTCGCGAAGTCCATACGCCGTATTCAGGCATGTTGCCCGGATACATCGCTGGTTGGCATCAATGGGATGACATCCATATTGATCTAGGCCAGCTATGCCGCTTTGCGGGTGCTCGTTTGATTCACGATGAAGCGGTGGCTCTGGACTTAGAGCAGAACCGGGTGCATTGCCAAGGGCGGCCGCCATTGCGTTTTGATCTTCTGTCCATCAACAGCGGGGCGCAGCCTGTTGCAATCGAGGCACAGCCGACATGTGGCGAGGCGCAGTCCCTATCCAGCGAGGTGCAGCCTCTATCCATTGAGGCGCAGCCTAGCCCTCCCGTCGCCTTGGGCGTGCCGGTCAAGCCCATCGGCCGCTTCCTGCCTGAATGGGAAGCCATGCGCCGAAACCTGGGACCGAGGGGCAGGTTGGTGTACGTCGGCGCCGGTGCCGGAGGCATGGAGCTTGCTTTGGCCGCTCGGCGATCGCTGCCCAAGGGCGTGTGCATCAGCATCGTCGCCGAGGAAGTCCTGCCGGGCCACAGCGGTGCAGCCCGAAAGCTGCTGAAGGCGGCGTTGGCGAAGGCGGATATCGAGTTAATTGCGGGCTTGGTCAACGGCGTTGCGCCGGGCGCTCTGCACTTTCAAGACAGCGCCGGTGCGCAATCGAGGCTTGCATTCGATCACTTGTTTTGGACCACCGGCGTGCAGGCGCCAGCCTGGGTTCGAGACAGCGCACTGACCACCGATGCCCAAGGCTTCATCCGTGTGGACAAGACCTTAGGGTCCGTTTCCCATGAACAGGTGTTCGCCGCCGGCGACATCGTCCACTTTAGTGATCGGCAGCTGCCCAAATCCGGCGTTTACGCCGTGCGGGCCGGGCCCGTGCTGACGGACAACTTGCGCCGCCAACTGCAAGGGCGTCGGCTGCGAAACTTTAGGCCGCAACGCTTTGCGCTCAGCTTGATCAGCGTCGGGGATGGCCGGGCAGTAGCCTCATGGGGGATGTTGGCGGCGGTGGGGCGCTGGGCTTGGCGCTGGAAATTGTGGATCGATCGGCGCTTCGTGGCCCGCTATCAGGAGCTGCCCGAGATGGCGGCGAATGCACCCCAATCAGGGCCAAGGCGCAAGCTGATGAACCTGCAATTGGCCAGTGCGCAAGAGCGGCGCGGCACCACCAAAGCCGGTGTAAGCACCAACCCAAGCCCACTTTCAAGCCATTTGGCCACAAGCGCCCAAGACGCTTTGAACCCCATGCGATGCGGCGGCTGCGGCGCCAAGCTGAGTGCGGATGTCTTGCAACGGGCGTTGGCTCGGTTGCCGGACCAAGCTGCAAACGGCGTGGTGCAGGGCATTGGCGATGACGCCGCGGTGTTGGAATCGAACCCGGCACCCCTGGTGCTCACCATAGACGGTTTCCGCAGCTTGGTGGACGATCCCTATCGGTTTGGCCGCATCACCGCCCACCACTGCCTGAACGATGTGTACGCCATGGGCGCCGAGCCGACCAGCGCCATGGCTTTGGCGACGGTACCGCTGATGTCGGCGCCCATGATGGAGGACGAATTGCATCAGCTGCTTGCCGGTGCGGTGGCGGTGCTCAACGGCTTGGGCGTGCCCTTGGTTGGCGGGCATTCGGCGGAGGGAGCTGAGCTGTCCTTGGGTCTGTCGATTACCGGCGCGCTGGTGGACCCCGTGCTGGCCAAAGGTGGCGCTCGCCTTGGCGACCGCCTGATTCTGACCAAGCCCTTGGGTGTGGGAGTGCTGTTTGCGGCACACATGCGCGGCCTCGTGCGCACCGCCGAGGTGGAGAATGCACTGGCGCACATGGATCAGTCCAACTGCCTGGCGCTGTCAGTGCTGCGCCAGCATGAGGTGGGGGCGGCCACCGATGTCACCGGCTTTGGCTTGATCGGGCACTTGGCTGAAATGCTTGATGCAGCCGGTTTGGGTGCGCAAGTCTGGCTGGATCGACTGTCTGTTTTGGATGGTGTCCTAGCTGCTTTGGAGCGCGGTGCGGCCAGTGTGATGCAGGTGGAGAATGAAAAGTTCTTCTCCTCCTTTGAGATCCGAAATCACTCCCCCGCCCATGCCCGGGTGAAGCTGCTGGCGGATCCGCAAACCGCTGGCGGCCTTTTGGCCTGCGTGCCGGAAGCGAGAGCCGGGGCTTGCCAGCAGGCATTGCTGGCGGCTGGCTACGACAGTGCTGAGATCGGCTTGATCACGGCCGAGGAGCGGTTGATTTGTTAAGGCTGTTGCGAAATCCCGGGCGACCTTCAACGCGACGGCGTTGAGCCTGCTGAAAGCGGCCAATCGGTTCGAGTTGATTTCAGCCTTAAGGGCGAGGTCCGTCCTGATTCACTCGAGACCGCAGACTTTGGGGTTACGACCGGCCGGAAACCCACTCAAAACGCTAATGCCTCGCCAAAATTTTGGAAAGCAAGCGAAAAGAAGCGGATTCCACCCAAATCACATCGGTCTCTCGCTAGAAAAATTCAGAAACCGCGGGTCGAAAACGGTTCATGTCCACTAGAAATGAATCATGTCCCTGAATTGAAGCTAAGCGTTTGAACTCCACTTGGCGGACATGGGGCTTCAACGCCTCGGTCAATTCAAGCTGCTGCGGCAGCGGAAAGAGGAAGTCCGACGCCACGCCGATGATCAGTGCCCGCTCCAGGTCCACTTGGCTGAACACATCCACCAAGCTGCCGCCCTGGTCGGTGGCGTCGAACATGTCCATGGCGCGGGAGAGGTACAGGTAGCAGTTGGCGTCAAAAGTGCCGATGAACTTGTTGGCATGGGCTTCAAGATAGGACTCCACTTCAAAGTTGCCGCTGAATGGATGCTCGCTCGCCACCCCTTCGGTGGCCCGCTCACGGCCGAAACGCTGCGCCCACTCTTCGGCTGAGCGGTAGGTGATCATGCCGAGTTTGCGCGCCAGCTTCATGCCGGTCATCGGGCCCTTGGCGAAGTCATACTGCCCTTGGCACCAATCCGGGTCTCGGCAAATGATCTCCCGCTGCAATGAGCGCAACGCGATGGCGAAGGGCAGGCTTTTGGCGGCGGCGGAGATGGATAAAAGGCCGCGGCTGCGCCCCGGAAAGAGCAGGGTGAAGGCGAGTGCCGTCATGCCGCCCATGGAGGCGCCGACCACGCTGTGGGCGCGGTCGATCTTCAGGTGCTCGAGCAGGATGGGGCCGGTGGCGGCGATGTCCTCAAGGCAAAGCACGGGGAAGCCCAACCGGTAGTGGGTGTTCGTGGCCGGGTTGATTGAGGCCGGCCCGGTGGAGCCGAAGCAGCTTCCCAAGGAATTGGGGCAGATGACGAAAAACCGTTCGGTGTCAATGGGTTTGTTGGGGCCAACCATGTCCTCCCACCAACCAACTGAGGGGTCTTCAGGGGAGGAGGCGATGTGGGCGGAAGGGGATAGCCCGGTGAACACCAGCACCGCATTGTCAGCCGCTCGATTCAGTTGGCCCAAGGTTTCATAGGAGATGGTGGGCTGGTCGAGGCGACCCCGGCGTAGGTGGAGGGAGCCTGGCAGCGTCAGTTTCTTCAAGGCGCTCATGGAGTGCCGGTGGTGGCTTAAACGGCCTTATGCCCGCCGATGAATCCGCCGCCGCCAGCGACCACGATTTTTCGTTGCCTCATGTCCTTATCTTCTTCCGTTGCTACAGGTTCTTTTTGGCTACGCGTTCACTCATTTACAGAGGGCTAATTTATGGGGCAACGTGGAGCTGCGCTATGTTGTTGGCAGGGGCTTTTTGGCTGTCGGATTGCCTTGAGGCAGTTCAAGCGGGGCTACCCCAAAGTTCGTTAGTGAGCATCCTCGGTTCCATCCCAGCATTGTTTTCCTGCTTTTGTAGCGCCACTATAGCGCCACGCCACCCGCTATCCATGAAGGCGAAGGACAGCTGGCACTTTCAGTAGCAGTTGGCACTTTCAATAGATGGATGCACAGGTGATTGAACCATAATCGAATGATGGGTAGGATGCGCGACCGTAACCTACCACTAACTGGAGAGGGATAGGAGGGAAAATGAGGAAAGTAGGAAAATGCGCAAGTCGCTGGCTTTTGGGCGGGGCGGCTTTTTTCGCCATGGCGGTCGTTCTGGCCCTGCCTGGGGCAAGCGCGCTGGCGGTTGAAGATCAAGCCATGGGCGTGCTGGAGGAGATCATCGTTACCGGCACCAAGCGGGATACTTCCCAGCAGGATACGCCGATTGCGATCTCCACCATCACAGCCAACGACATCGACAGAACTTTCGGTAACGACATACGCGCCCTAGGCGACTTGGCGCCGAACGTCAACCTGACATTGCAGACCGGGTTTAACGCCTTGGCGGGCGGCATTCGGGGCACCGGCACCATTTCCATCCTAACCACTCAGGATCCAAGCGTGGGCGTTCTGATCGATGAGTTCGCCCTGAACCACGTTCAAACTCAGTTCGTTGAGCTGTTTGACTTGGAACAGGTGGAGATCTATCGGGGCCCCCAAGGCACTTTGTTCGGCAAGAACAGCACCGGAGGCGTGATCTCCATCACCTCCAAGCGCCCCGACCTTGAGCAGTACGGCGGCGACGTCAAGGTGTCCGCCGGCGGCTATGACGGTGGTTCGAACAACTACAAGGTTCAGGTCGGCTTTGATGTTCCCCTGATAGAGGGCGAGCTAGGCTATCGCTTTGCCGGCTCCTACACGCAGGAGGAAGGGTTCTACACCAATGACAAGGACACGGCCTCGTTTCCGAATTCGCCTTTGTATGGGGCGTTTGGGATCACCCCGGAACAGCTTCCGCCGGAACTTAGTCTGGTGACCTCGGGCGCTGGGGAAGCACTCGGCGGCAAGAAGGTGTTGGCGGCGAAGTCCAAGCTGTTATGGCAGCCGAGCGACCGCTACGAAGCCTATTTTATTTGGGAATTGGTGCGGGATGACTCCGACTCGCCGCCGGGCGTTAACGAAACCCCAGCGGGAGAAGGCTTCCTATTTGAACTTTTGGGCTTCCCTGGGATAGAAGCGGCCGGAACGGCTGGTAATCCATTCAGCACCGGCGTGACCCAGCAGGGCAATGGCATCAACCTCCGCGATGGCCACCGTGTGGATATTGATGGCTACTACCTGAATCAAACGCTGGATTTCGACAAGTTCTCCATCAAATCCATCACCGGCTACCGGGAGCAGCAGGAGACCCTGCCGAGCACCTACACCGGCGAGGCGTTCCTGTCGCTGTTCGACGCCACCCGCAACTTGGAGCGGGAACAGTTCCAACAGGAAGTGCGCTTAATCTCCGAACTTGATGGGCCTGTCAACTTTGTACTCGGGGGCATATACATTTCGGACCTGCTTGATTTCCGCAGCTACGCAACAGTGGGTTTGAGTTCGCTGTTCCCTGGGGCCCCGGTCTTTGATGAGCGCGGCTTCGTCAATCTGGACCTACGTGGCATCACCGGCGATCCAGGTTCCGGGCAGGTGCAGCAGGATCGCAACTCGTGGGCTCTATATGCGGATGGGACTTGGCAGATCAACGAACAGTTCAGCGTCACTGCCGGGGTGCGCCACACCAAGGACAAAAAAGAGTTCTGGAAACCCACGGGCACTGGCGGCCCCTGCAATCAGTACACCGAGGACCGCGACGCCGTTGCGGCCAATCCGGACCTGCCCTTTGACCGGCAAACAAACTGCGCTGACATTCGCTCAACGTCGGTCAGCCGGGCCGGACTGGAAGGTTCGCAGATCAGTCAGCGCCAAGCGCCCCTGCCGCCTTCGGCCTACGCCTTTGTGGCCGACCGCACCGAGGAATGGTCCGAAACCACTTGGCGGGTGGTTCTGGACTACAAGCCAGCGGATGATCAACTCGTTTACTTCAGCTTGGCCACGGGTTTCCTGGCCGGCGGCTTCAGCGAGACCTGCTCGCAGCGCCCCACCTGCATTCCCTATGACCCAGAGACCAACATCAACTACGAAGTTGGTTACAAGACGGACTTGGCCGGCAGCCGCGTCCGGCTCAATGCGTCGGCGTTCCACACCAAGTACAAGAATCTTCAGCGCAACCAAGTGTTCCGCTTCATCGATCCCCTCAGCGGCGTGGAAGGACAGGAGACCATTACGCTGAATGCTGGTAAGTCCACCGCCCAAGGGGTGGAGCTGGAGGCGACTTGGCTTGCCACTGATCGGTTGCGCTTGCGCGGCTCCCTCGGTTGGCTGGATGACAAATATGACGAGTTCGAGTTCGAGGGCGTCGATCTAACTTCGCTGAGCATTCCCTTCGCTGCTGAATGGCAGATAGGCGCAGAGATGCTCTACGACATGCCTTTGGCCAACGGCGGTACGGTCACCTTCGTCGCCACTCTGCATTATCAGGCGGAGGCGGAAACCAGCCCCTTCGATCCGAATGCGGTCGCCTTGGCCAATCCGGTGGCGCGCCATCCCACTCACACGCAGATGGAGGAGCGCACCCTCATCAACGCCAATATCACCTACAGCAGCCCGCAAGACCGCTATTACGCCACGTTGTTTGGCAAGAACCTGGCCAACGAAACCCACCGGGTCTCCGCCAACTCCGTGGGTGGTCTGTGGAACTTCACCCAGTATGGCGCACCCCTGCAATGGGGCGTTGAATTTGGCGTGAACTTCCAATAGAGGCCTGTTCCTTGGCTGATCTTCTGAAGGCAAAGGTCGCCGTCATCACCGGACCCGCGGTCGGCATCGGCCGCGGCGTTCCGGAGGCCGTAGCCGAGGCGGGTGCCAACATCGTTGCCTTGGGGCCTTGTCATCGCGAAAATAAGGGTGAGGGATGACTCAAGTTCGCACTCGCCGACCGCGCTTGCGTCGGTTGGGGGCATCGTCTCGTTGGCCATGCTTTGCGCCGGCAAGGATTAACAACTGGGGAACCTCTGATTAGCTTCCAAGGATTGGCCATCGCATAACGTCTGGGATTATTGATCATCTCTTTTCAATGGCTTAAACGTCATCGAAAAAGATTGGTCTTATAGCACTGCGAAAACTTGCGAATATTGCAGAGGTTTCCTAGGCGCGGTGAGCGGCGTTGGGCCGATGGTTGGCGGCGTTGAATGGTCGGTTGGTCGTTGCGCCAAGTGGTCGAACTGGCTTTGGGGTTGGTGCCTCAGCGCACACTCAGTTGAAACAATGAGAAGGACGGTCAGTCGGAAAAAATGGGGGGTGATGAGTATTCAACCGGGCAATGAAGGGCCGCACCAGCAGCTTTACCTGAAACGGGTGCCGGAGGGCATTGCCGGGCCGGAAGACTTTGAGGTTCGCTCCGGTCCCATTCCGCAAACCGGCGCGGGCGAAGTGCTCGTTCAGGCCCACTACCTTTCGGTCGATGCCGCCCTGCGCCTCATCGTTCGGGATAGCGATGAATTTTTGTTCCGGGTTCGCCCCGGCGACTTGGTGCGTGGCTCAGTCGCCGGCCAAGTGATTGAGTCCAATCACCCGGACCACCAGGCGGGAGACTATGTATTGGGTGGTTTGGGTGTGCAGAGCCACGCCCTAAGCAACGGCGATGGACTTGAGAAGTGCGACCTCAGCCAAGCCCCCTTGGGCGCTTGGCTAGGCGGCTTTGGTGTATCCGGCTTGACCGCCTACTTCGCCATCACCGAAGAATGCAAGCCGCAACCGGGGCAAACGGTGCTCATCAACGGTGCCGCCGGAGCGGTCGGGTCCATTGCCGGACAGATCGCCCGCTTGGCCGGTGCCAGGGTCATTGGCCTGACCGGCAGTGCGGAGAAATGTCGGTGGCTGACGGATGTGCTCGGCTACCATGCAGCCATCAACTATCAGGAAGGCGATCTGTACGATCAGTTGGCGCAAGCGGCCCCGGATCGAATCGATGTGATCTTCGACAACGTGGGCGGTCCCGTGCTCGACGAGAGCCTGCGCCTGATCGCCATGCGCGGCGTGGTTCTCTTGTGCGGCTCCACCTCCCAATACGCAGCGGCCAACATGACCGGGCCGAACAACTACATCTGGCTTGGCACCATGCGTGCGCGGATGCAGGGATTCGTCGTCTTCGATTACGCGGACCGTTACGCCGAGGCTCGGGCGCGGATGTCCCGCTGGATCAAAAACGGTGATCTGGTGCTGGCGGAACATGCCATCGACGGTGAAGTGGGCGACTTTCCAACCGCTTTTCAGCGTCTCTATGAGGGGGCGAACAGGGGCAAGATGCTGGTGCGCCTGCCGGCCGCCCGCTGACCCTGAAGCGAGCCGCCTGCGCCTCGATTCGCAACGGTGCGCGCATCATTCTGTCCGTCCGCCAAGCTGCTTTGCCAGCCTGCCGGGAGCATGACCCATTTCGCTCAGCCGGCGGCGTTCACAGCCAAAACACAGGCCCGAGCAACCTAGGGAATCTCTGATTAACTGCCAAGGATTGGCCTTCGCATGGTGTCTGGGATCATTTATCCTCTATTTTCAATGGCTGACACGTCATCCAAAGAGATTGGTTTTGTTGCACTGCGAAAACTTGCGAATATTGCAGAGGTTTCCTAGCGGAAGCGCAGGCAAGGGCGGGTGCCGGAAATTGGAGATCGCCCGGTGCAGCCCGATGCCGCCATTGCTGCTGCTATCGCCACCACTGAAATCGGCTTCAACATGACGGCGTTTAACGGATGGAAATTGGAGCGAGGTTTGGTCGCATTCGGTCACGGCGGAAGGCCTTGTCGTGAAGCTTTAATATACTGTACTTGCACGATGTTTTCGCCGTTCCTCCATCCATTTCGTGAAATATTCGGGCTGGGGTCGTGAGATGCCAAGAATCGAGTCAACCATAGACCAAACGGGCGCGGAGTTCGCAGCCAATCAAGCGGCGATGGCGACCTTGGTGCGGGACCTCAAGGAGCGGGTGGCGGAAATCCGGCAAGGCGGCGGTCGGGACTATCAGCAGCGCCATCTTGCTAGAGGCAAGCTGCTGCCAAGGGAGCGGGTGAATCAACTGCTCGACCCCGGCTCCCCTTTTCTGGAGTTATCGCAGCTTGCAGCCTACCGGGTTTACGATGAAACGGTACCTGCCGCCGGCATCATTACCGGAATCGGCCGCGTCGAGGGCCAGGAATGCGTCATCGTCGCCAACGACGCGACGGTGAAAGGCGGCACCTACTATCCGATGACGGTAAAGAAGCATCTGCGGGCGCAGGCGATCGCCGAGCAGAACAATCTTCCCTGCATCTATTTGGTGGATTCCGGCGGCGCCAATCTGCCGCTGCAGCAGGACATCTTTCCTGACGGACAGCACTTCGGACGGATCTTCTTCAACCAAGCCAACATGTCCGCCAACAACATTCCCCAAATCGCCGCGGTCATGGGGTCCTGCACCGCCGGTGGCGCCTATGTGCCGGCCATGGCCGATGAGGCGATCATCGTTAAAGGGCAGGGCACCATCTTCCTCGGCGGACCGCCCTTGGTGAAGGCGGCTACCGGCGAAGTGGTTAGTGCCGAAGACTTGGGCGGCGCCGATCTGCACTCAAAAACCTCCGGCGTCACCGACCACTATGCGCAAAACGACCAACATGCCCTGCAATTGGTGAGGCAGGCCGTCAGGCGGTTGAATCGAGTGAAACCGGTCACGCTGGACATCGCTGAACCCGTTGCACCCGCCTACCCGGCTGAACAGCTTTATGGGGTGGTGCCGGCCGACAGCCGCCGACCCTATGACGTCAGACAGATCATTGCCCGCATCGTGGACGATTCCGAGTTTGACGAATTCAAGACCCTGTACGGCACCACCCTGGTTACCGGATTTGCCCGGCTGATGGGCTACCCGGTCGGCGTTGTGGCGAACAACGGCATCCTGTTCAGCGAATCGGCGATCAAGGGAACGCACTTCATTGAGCTGTGTGCGCAGAGAGGCATCCCTCTCATTTTTTTGCAGAACATCACGGGTTTTATGGTGGGCCAGCAGTATGAGGCGGGCGGCATCGCCAAGCACGGGGCCAAAATGGTGACGGCGGTGGCCTGCGCCGAGGTGCCCAAGTTCACCCTGCTGATTGGCGGCTCATTCGGTGCGGGCAACTACGGCATGTGCGGTCGCGCCTATGATCCGCGCTTCCTGTTCATGTGGCCCAATGCTAGGGTATCGGTGATGGGCGGCGAGCAGGCCGCCGGGGTGCTCGCCGAGCTGCGGCGAGGGCGCATTGAAGCCAAGGGGGGCAGTTGGACCGCGGCTGAGGAGGCGGCCTTCAAGCAGCCCATTGTTGATGACTATGATGCCCAGGGCCACCCCTACTACGCCTCGGCACGGCTTTGGGATGATGGCGTGATTGACCCTTTGGATAGCCGGATGGTTCTGGGCCTAGCCATGTCCGCGGCGCTGAACAAGCCGATCAAGCAGACGCGCTTCGGCGTCTTTAGAATGTAGCGTGAGCGCAAGGCTGCTAGTCGCGAACCGGGGCGAAATCGCCTGTCGGATCATCAAGACCGCGAAACGGATGGGCATGGCCACGGTCGCGGTTTTCTCGGATGCAGACCGGGGCGCCCTGCATGTTCAGATGGCGGATGAGGCGGTCCACCTCGGCGGCGCCCCGGCCGGGGAGTCCTATCTCAACATCAACCAGATCATTGCTGTGGCGCTCAGGGCCGGGGCAACCGCCATCCATCCCGGTTATGGGTTCCTAAGCGAGAACGCAACGTTCGCTGCCGCTTGCGTCAATGCCGGGATCAGCTTCATCGGCCCTTCAGCCCGCGCCATCGAGGCCATGGGGTCCAAGGTGACGGCCAAGCAGATTGTCGAGGCAGCAGGCGTCCCCCTGCTGCCGGGCTATCACGGCGCCAATCAGGACGATGACTTTCTGCGGCGGCAAGCCGCTGAAATAGGTTATCCCGTTCTATTGAAGGCGGCGCTAGGTGGCGGCGGCAAAGGCATGCGGGTGGTGGAGGGGGACGATGCGTTTCAGGCTGCCCTGGAGGCTGCTCGTCGAGAAGCGAGCGGTGCTTTTGGCGATGACTTGATGCTGATTGAGAAATACCTCATCGAGCCTAGGCACATTGAGGTTCAGATTTTTTGCGATCAGTTCGGCAATGGCGTCTTTCTGAACGAGCGCGATTGCTCAATTCAAAGGCGCCATCAGAAGATCATAGAGGAAGCGCCGGCTTTAGGGATTGGCGCTGAATTGCGGCGGGAGATGGGGGACACCGCCCTGCGCTGCGCTCAGGTGATCGACTATACGGGTGCTGGCACCGTCGAATTTCTGCTGGACACCAACGGCGGCTACTACTTTATGGAAATGAACACTAGGCTGCAGGTTGAGCATCCGGTCACCGAAATGATCACCGGGTTTGACCTGGTGGAGTGGCAGCTTCGGATTGCGGCGGGGGAGCGGCTGCCGGTGTCCCAGGAAACCGTGCCCCTGCGTGGCCACGCCATCGAAGCGCGCATCTATGCGGAAGATCCCAAACAGGGCTTTTTGCCCCAGACCGGCCGGATCAGTTTTCTGCAGGCACCGACCGCAGCCGAGTTTGTGCGCGTGGATACCGGCGTTAAGCAAGGTGACGAGATCAGTATCCACTATGACCCGATGCTGGCCAAGTTGATCGTCCACGACGAGGACCGAGACCGAGCGCTGGCGCGGCTGGCCAAGGCGCTCGACGAATATCGGATTGGCGGCGTTAGAACCAACGTTGGCTTTCTCCATAACCTTGTTCGCTCGGCTGGGTTTCAGCGGGGGGCGCTCGCAACCAGCTTCATCCACAAGCATGAGGCGGCGCTGTTTCGGGTGCCTGAGGCCGACGCCAAGTTTGCGCTGGCTGCGGCCAGCTTGCATAGGCTGTTGCAGGACCGGGCAGGGGTGCGTCCGGCTACCGCTGATCCCCATTCCCCTTGGTTGGACGTGACCGGCTGGACATTGAACGGCGGTCAAGTGCGGCGCCTGAACCTCGACCTTGAAGGCGAGGCTCTTGAGGTTGAACTGGAATGCCTAGGCGGGGACCGGTATGCGATGACCCACGCTGGGGACCACTGCCTGCTCGAAGGACGCCAAGATGGGAATTTGATCACCTTAAGGATGGACGGCCACCGGCGGCAGTTGACGGTTGCCGACGAAGGTGACGCCATAACGGTGTTTGTGTCTGGCCATGGGTTCCGTTGCAAAGCCATCAAACCCGACTTCCGTGCGGCGGATCAGCTTGTGCGCGATGCCGATCTGACCGCGCCCATGAGCGGCCGGATCGTGTTCTTGGCGGCTAACGAGGGTGACAGGGTGGCGGCGGGAGCGGCTCTGGTGGTGCTTGAAGCCATGAAAATGGAGCACACCATCAAGGCGCCGGCGGCGGGCAGGGTGGTCTCATTCCACTTTGGGCCGGGCGATCTCGTCGATGGGGGAGCGACCCTGCTTGATTTTGAGCCGGAGGATCAGGGCCGCCGGGATCAAGCTTAAGAGGCGCTTGCGGCATTTGGTAATCCGCCTTGGTCCATGGTCTACTTTGGCGACGAACTTTGCAGGAATTAGGCGATGGTGAGCTTTGATTACGCCGATGCGGGGTATGGGATTCGCGAAGACATCCCGGCTGCCCACCGAGCGGTCTGGCGGAAAATCAGCGAACTTGGCAATTGGTGGCGCGGGGTGGACCGCGTTGCCTTTGTGCAGGAGACGCGCAACGCCCGTTTCTGCCCCGCCTGCATGAAGCGCAAGGCGGCGCTGTCACCCAACGCGGAGTGCGGGCCGCACAACGCCAGCACCGATCTGCCTGATGTGGTGTTGGATATCGTGCATCGCATCACCACGGACCCGTCGCGCCTGTCCAAAAGTTGGCTTGAGTCCATCAACGCCGCCGGCGTGACGGATGAGCAGTATGTTGAACTTCTTGGTGTTGCGGTGGCGGCCATCAGCATCGACGCCTTGCACCGGGCCTTGGGGCTGCCGCTGGAACCCTTGCCGTCACCCTTAACCGGCGAACCGGATGGCTATCGTCCGGTTGGAGCAGGGGAATCCGGCGCTTGGGTGCCTACCGTGCAACCGGAAAATGCGGCCCGTGCTGAGGCGGACCTGTATCCCGGCGGGCGCACTGGCAATGTCATCTCCGCCATGAGTCTGGTGCCGGATTCGGTGCGTATGCTGATTCGGCTCAGCAACGCGCAATACTTGCCGCTAAAGTCGGTACGGACGCCGGGCGACAACGCCGGCCGTGCCCTTTCCAGAGAGCAGATCGAGCTGCTGGCGGGCCGTGTTTCGGCGTTGAGCGACTGTTTCTACTGAACCAGCTCACACGCACTCATGCTCCGTGTGAGCACACAGCAAAGCGGCGATGAAGTTAACCTTCAAGGCATTGTCCTGGGCGATGCGGTCGATACGGGAATCGTCGGTGACAAAGCGCTGTTGGCATTCGCTGAAACCAGCCTTGGCGACGACGCCGAGGCAATTGCTCAGGCGAGAAACGGCGTTGTCGAAGAGTTGGGCGAAGCGCAAATGATTGACGCCGCCGCCGTCATCGCCAACTTTCAACGCATGGTTCGCATCGCTGACGGCACCGGCATTCAGCTTGATGCGCCGGTTGCCGCCTTAACAACGGATATTCGGCAAGAACTGGGCATCAACAACTATGGATTGGCTGCAAACACGCCGCCGCCTAGTTGGCTTGCCCGCTCCTTGGCGCGCGTCCTAAGCCCGTTTCCACCCGCTCTGCTGCGGCGCATGGCGAAGTAGGTGCCGTCGCGTCCGCTCCGAGGCCGCTGTTGCCGGCTGCGGCCGTTCTTGGTGGCAGTTGGCGCGTTGGGGTTGGGATCAGGTTCAGTGCCGCTGTTGCCGCAAGCCACTGGATTTGGCGGGGTGGTTCGATGGACGCACAGAATTTGGGGTGGTCTTGGGCGGGCCTGATATGAACTGTTTTGGGGTGGTCTTGGGCGGGCCTGATATGAACTTTCAATTCAGCGAAGACCAAATCAGGATTGGCGATGCGGTGGCGAAGCTCTGTGCGCAATTCCCGCCGGAGTATTGGTTGGCGAGGGATGCGGATGGCCGCTTCCCGGAGGAGTTTGTCGCCGCCATAGTCGAGGCAGGCTGGCTCGGCATCGCCATGCCAGAGGAGTATGGGGGCGCGGGCCTTGGCATCACCGAAGCGGCCATACTCAGCCATGCGATTGCGCGCTCCGGCGCTGGCTTTAGCGGCGCTTCGTCCATCCATCTCAATTTATTCGGTCCGCATCCGATTGTGGTTTTTGGTACGGAGGAACAGAAGTCTCGGTTTCTGCCGCGCCTGATTCGGGGTGAGGACCGGGCCTGTTTTGGCGTGACCGAACCCGATGCAGGGCTGAACACCACGCGGCTGCAAACCTTGGCCGTTCGGGACGGTGTCCATTATGTGGTCAATGGCCGCAAGATTTGGACCAGTACAGCGCAGACGGCAAACAAGATTCTTCTCATAGCGAGGACCAAGCCACTAGAAGAAAGCGAACGGCCCTCAGACACCCTGACGCTGTTCTACGCGGATTTGAATCCTGATCAGATTGAAGTGCGCGAGATCAAAAAAATGGGGCGCAAGGCGGTAGACTCCAATGCGCTGTTCATTGACGACCTGATTGTTCCAGTGGAGGATCGAATCGGAGCGGAGGGGGAGGGTTGGAAATGTTTGCTGCATGGGTTGAATCCGGAACGGATACTCATTGCCGCTGAAGCGGTTGGACTCGGCCAAGCCGCACTGGAGCGGGCGGCCGGATATGCCCGTGAGCGGGTCGTTTTTGACCGCCCCATCGGCCAGAACCAAGCCATTCAACATCCCTTGGCGGTCAATTGGATGGAGTTGGAGGCGGCCAGCCTGATGGTCTTCAAGGCGGCCAGCCTGTACGACCAGGGCTTGCCCTGCGGTCAGGAGGCGAACGCCGCCAAGTACCTGGCCGCCGAGGCCGGGCTTTCCGCCTGCCAACGAGCCGTGCTCACCCACGGCGGCATGGGCTACGCCAAGGAATACCATGTGGAACGCTACCTGCGGGAGATGATGATTCCGATGATCGCCCCGGTCAGCCAGGAAATGATCAAGTCATTCATCGCCGAGCGAGCGCTCAAGCAGGCAAAGAGCTACTGAATTGCCCTGACCAGCCGCATTCACCGCAAGGGCGAGCGTGGCAAGCCGCTGACCGAGCAGCCTCGGGAGCAATCGGGCCAAGTCGCCTGTGGCGCTGGTCAATCAGATGTTCTCTAATTGGCGGAAGAGGTAGGAGTCGAACCCACCAGGCACGTTATCGCGCCTCAACGGCTTTGAAGGCCGCGCGCCCCACCGGAGACGATGCTCTTCCTCATTTGCCGCCAACATTAGCGCAACTTTAGCGGCCCGACCACCGTGCGCGTGTCGCCGCTGCGACGGGTGAAGCCGCGCCCGTCGAAGTACTCAAGAAGCTCTATGGCGACGTTGCGGCCGATGCCGGTGCTGTCGCGAAACCGGCGTACCGTCAAGGGCTCTTTTGCCGCCAGCGCGTCGACCTGTTGGGCAATGCTCGTCAGCCTGTCCGGCTGGTAGAAGCGCTTGGCGGAAACCTGAACCAAGAGGCCGCGTCGGGCTAAGCTGTTGAGGCCGTCGTTCAGCCTCGGCAACGGCAGGCCAAGCACCTTGGTGAGGTCGCCGACGCTCGGCGCTTGGTCTTGATCGAGGTGGTGGCGCAGACGGTCGAACAGCGCTTGCTCCTCCTTGGGGATCTGGGCGACATGGGTGGGTAAATGATAGGTGCCGGCGGTTCTTTGCAAACGCTTCTCACCCACCAACTCGTTGAGAAGGCGCACCAGAAATCGGGCTGGGACGCTGCTTGGCAGCGCCTTGGCGGTCGCCCCGGGTGCGTTGGGATGCTTGGCTTGATGCTCGGCGACGAGTTGCAGGGCCTGCCGCTGCCAATCCGACCATTGGGCTTGCAGCACGGCCTCATCTCCTAGGACGACCAGCTCGAATGCCGACAACCCTTGGCGCAGTTCCGCATCCGTCAGGCCGAGGGTGTTTTGCAATTGCTGCGGTCGTATGGTGCCTTGGCCGAGCAGGGCGGCGATGAGGTCGTGCCGGCTCGCTGACTTGAAGGCGCGGATTGGGGCCAACCGGGCCGGGTCTCGACGCCGCAAGGTGGACGGCTCAAGGTCGGTGAGCACCATGCCGCCGCCAAGCGTTAGATCTTGGCCTTGGTCGCGCAGCACCACAGCATCCCCGTGCCGTGCGCACAGAGGCTCATCAGTGATGATCTCCGCTTCCTGGCATGAACCCGGCAGCGCCTTCGTTGTGCGCAATAGCGCCAATCGAGCAGTGCTGCGGCTGGTGGCGTGATGGACGTGGACGGGCAGCCAGTGCCGCACCGGCCGAGGGAAGTCCTCAAGGATTTTTAGATCGACTACGAAATTGCGGCGCAGGGGCACGGGCCTTTCCGTCAGCCAGCACCCGCGCCGCACTTGGCGCAGGCTGCCTCCGGCTAGGTTGACCGCCGCTCGGTCGCCGATGGCCGCCGTCTCCGCGGCTTGGTCCTGCACGCGCAGTCCCCGCACCCGAACCTTATCGCCGCTTGGAAAGATGTACAGTTCATCGTTTTGCGCGGCTCGCCCGGCGTGGACGGTGCCAGTCACCACTAGGCCGGCGCCATGCATATTGAAGGCGCGGTCTATGGCCAGCCGGAATTGCCCCTCGGCCTGAACTTTGGCGGCGTTGTCGGCGGCCGCCCACAGAGCTTGCTTCAGTTCGGCGATGCCGGTGCCGGTAGCAGCGGAGGTGCGGTGAATGGGGGCATTCTCAAGAAAGCCGCCGCGAACGCAGGCACGCACTTTGGCTTCGGCCTCCTTGGCTTGCGCATCGTTGACGCGGTCGCACTTGGTCAACGCCACCAAGCCGCGGGACAGGCCGTTGAGCGAGAGAATCTGAAGATGCTCCCGGGTTTGCGGCATGGGGCCGTCGCCGGCGTCCACCACGAGCAGGGCGAATTGCTGAGCGGCTACCCCAGCCACCATGTTGTGTATAAAACGATGATGGCCTGGCACATCGACCAAGCCTAGGACGCCGCCGCCTTGCGCCTCGCCCCGTCGTTCGTAGGCGAAGCCTAGGTCTATGGTGAGGCCCCGTCGACGCTCCTCGGCCAGCCGGTCGGTATCTACCCCGGTCAGTGCTTTGATGAGGCTCGTCTTGCCGTGGTCCACATGACCGGAAAGAGCAACGATCATTTGCTTGGCAGCGCCTCTAGGGATCTTAGGGCGCGATCGAAGTTCACCACTGAGCGCATGTCCAGCCAGAGCGCTTGGTGTTGGATGCGGCCGATGACCGGTTCGTTTAGCTGTCGCAGTCGCTGCGCAAGGAGGCCCACTCGGGCACCATCCCGGTGGCCGATGGCCAGGGCGCGGCTCTCGATGGGCTGATTGGGCAGGGCGCCGCTGCCGATTTGTGCGGCGCTCGGCTTGGCCTCAATCCGGTAAGCCTCCAGTTTGCTGGCAAGAACCCGCTGCACTGCGTCGGCACGGTTTTCAAGCGCGGCCAAGGGAGTGGTCAGCATACGCAGCACAGGCAGGGCTTCGGTCAGCCGGTCTGGATCTTCATAGAGCTTGAGGATTTCATTGAGCAGGGCCAAGGCGATTTTGTCTAGCCGCAGGGCCCGCTTCAGCGGGTTGGTCTCCAGACGGGCTATGAGGTCGGCGCGGCCAACGATCAGGCCGGCCTGGACGCCGCCCATGAGCTTGTCGCCGCTGAAAGTGACAAGGTCCGCACCATCCTTCAGCACCTTCTGCGGCATGGGTTCATGTGGCAGGCCAAGGCGGGCCAAGTTCACCAAAGCGCCGCTGCCAAGGTCCACGCACAGGGGGATTCGCCGCTGCTGCGCCAGCTTTGCCAGCTCCGCCGTGCCGACCTCGCTAGCGAAGCCGGTGACGGCATAGTTGCTTGGGTGGACCTTCAGAAAGCAGGCCGCTTGGTCGGCGACGGCGGCGAAATCCTGTAGATGGGTGCGATTGGTGGTGCCCACCTCAAGCAATTGGCAACCGGAGCGCTGCATCAGGTCCGGCAAGCGGAAGCTGCCGCCGATCTCGACCAATTCCCCACGGGACACGGGCACCGGTTTGGCCAACGCCAAGGTGTTCAACACCAACAAAAGGGCGCCTGCATTGTTGTTGACCAAGGTGGCGGCCTCGGCGCCGGTCAGCCGCACCAGTCGTCGCTCCACCGCCCCCTCACGGCTGCCGCGCCGCCCGTCAGCAACATCGTACTCCAGGTTCATGGAGCCGGTGACCAAGGGCCGCACCGCATCCCAAAGTTCGCCGCTTAGGGGAGCTCGGCCCAGGTTGGTGTGGATGACGGTGCCCGTCATGTTGTGAACCGGCTGGTAACTATGTCCGGCAAGCTGTGCATTGAGCCGGGCCGCGCATTGGACCCTGTCGGCCGCCCATGCAGGAACTTCCCCATCGTGCCGCCAGCGGGCTTGCCATTGCCGCAGTGTTTCTTTCACCGCGCCAAGGCCGTGACGCTCCAACAGCGGTTCAAGCTCCGGCGCGTTCAGCAGTTTGTGGATTGCGGGCAACTGCCGGAGCTGCATGGTGATGCTCATTCATGTGGTTGATATAAGCTGGAAGTTTAACCCGTAAAGGGGAGGCTACGGGAAAACGTGGCGCCTATGTAGGGCTGCCCCGCAACCGATGCCCCTAGTGTGCTGCCCTATACGTTTCTTAAGACTGTTGTGAGATCCCGACTGACCTTCAAGGCGACGACCATGAACCTGCTGAAAGCGGCCAATCGGATCGAGTTGATGGCCGCCTGAGGGCGGGGCCGTCCGACAGGGAGGTCTCTTCGGGCTGTCGCGAAGCCTCGGACGCTCTTGCCTTTTGTCCGTGCTAGGAAGGGAGTTTGCTTGCTGCCTTGCCGCTGGGCAAGCATCTCATGTAGGGTTGTGCGATGGGCGAGGGTGCTGGTTCGCAATTCCGTCATATCGGCTTGATTGGTCGGCGCGGCAGCGCTGGTGTAGTCGATAGCTTAGTTGCTGTCCTCGGCTGCTTGGCGGAGGGCGGTGTCCGTATTCTCATTGAGGACGCCACCGCCAAGCTTCTGCATGGGCTTGATCTCGGTGGCGCCGGCTGTGAAACCGGTTCACGCCTGTACTTGGGCGAACGCTGCGATTTGATTGTGGTTGTTGGCGGTGATGGCAGCTTGTTGGGGGTGGGGCGGGACCTGGCTCATGCCCGAGTGCCGGTGCTGGGCATCAATCGGGGCGGCTTGGGCTTCTTGGCGGACATTGCGCCGAAACGAATTCCAGAACAGCTAGGCGCGGTGCTGCAGGGCGAATACCGGGTGGAGGACCACTTTCTGCTTGATGCCAGGGTGTGGCGAGCAGGGCGGGAGATTGCCCGCTCGCAGGCGCTGAACGATGTCGTGGTGCATGGTGGCAGCCTGGCCCGGATGATCGAGTTCTCCTTGGCGGTGGCCGATGAATTCGTTTACGACCAGCGCTCGGACGGGCTAATCGTGTCCTCGCCCACAGGCTCCACGGCCTACGCTCTGTCCGCCGGCGGGCCGATCATGCACCCTTCCCTCGACGCCATCGTCGTCGTGCCGATGTACCCCCACACCCTGACCTCAAGGCCCTTGGTGGTGCGAGGTGATTCGGGGCTGTCGATTACCCTAGGCGAAGTGGACGCAGCGCAGCTCAGTTGTGATTCCCAAGTGAGCTTTGACCTTGAAAGCGGCGATCAGATCAAGATCGACAAATACCAAACTCCTCTCCGTCTGGTTTACACCTTTGGCCATAGCTTCTATGAATCCTGCCGCAGCAAGCTCGATTGGGCCACTAGGCTAGGGGGACAGGATTGAACCGGACCGCGGCGGTTGGCGCAGCGGTCCGGATGGGTCAAATTCCACCTCGTCTCCCGGGAACCTCTGATCAGCTTCCCGGGACTGGTCATCGCAGACCGGATGGAGCCATTCATCTTCTACTTTCAATGGCCGGCACGTCATCGAAAAAGACTGGTCTTGTCGCACTGCGAAAACCTGCGAATTTTTCAGAGGTGTCCTAGCTTATACGCTATGCTGGCGGGGAGTCGATGTCCTGAACAACCCCCGGATCATCCACCGCCAAATCGACCACGCGGTTGCGGTGGCAGCGAAGGACACCCAGCGCACCCACATCGCCCTTGAGTTCGCGCAATTCTGAAAAATAAGCTCGCCCGAACCCCACCGGGTGCCCAGGCGCATTCTGGTGCATGGGTCGGACGATGGCATTTGCATGGCGCATCGCCCGGCGCAAGTTGGTCAACGTGGATGGCTCGACCCAAGGCATGTCGCCCAAGGCGATGAACAAGGCGTCAAGGTCGCTTGCGGCGGCGACGCCGGCGGCAAGGGAATGGCCCATCCCCAGCTTGGCGTCTGGCGCAAAGACCTTATTGCAATTGCCCAGCGAGCGCGACCAGTCTTCATCCTCCGGGCGCAACACCACAAAAACGGTTTCGAATGCGTCTTGGTAGAGGGCCAAAGTGGTCTCCACCAGCGTCCGGCTGCCGGCTAGTCGCCAGCGGCGTTTGTCGCTGCCAAAGCGCCGGCCGTAGCCGGCCGCCAATAACACGGCTGCTTGCTCAAACGCTTCGACCGTCAAATCTTGCGCCTCCGGCGGGGGCGTTTGCCGGTCGTCTGCAATTTGGCTCAAATTAAAGGATGGTCACTGCTCAAGAACGCTAGGCGCTGGCGCGTTCAAGCTGTCGGTATGCGTCCTGGGCGAGCCGGGTCTGTACGGCGATGATTTCCGCCATCACGGCGATGGCGATTTCAGGCGGCGTTTTGCTGCCGATGGGCAGGCCAACCGGGGCGTGCAGGCGGTTGATTTCCGCTGTGGTCAATGCCAACGCCTGAAGCCGCTTGCGCCGGTTGGCGGAGGTGCGGTTGGAGCCCATGGCGCCGATGTAGAAGGCGTCTGTCTTGAGCGCCTCCATCATGCCCATGTCATCGATGCGAGGGTCGTGGGTTAGGGCGACGATGGCGGAGGATGGGTCATTCGCATGGGCCTTGACCGCATCGTCCGGCATGTCGTTGACCAACTTGGCGCCCTCCACGTTGAAATCCAGCAATAGCTGCTCCCGCGGGTCGCATACGGTCACTTGGTAGTCGAGCATCTGCGCCAGCTCGGCCAGATATTTGGAGACCATGCCGGCACCGATGATGAACAAGTGCCGGCGAGGCCCCCAAGTGTGCTCCAGCACTTGCGCCGTCGGGTCCCAAGCCAACGGCTCGGCAGTCTCCACGTCCTCATGGCTGAAGCGGCCCCGGCGCAGGTCCACCCGCCGCCGCACCGGTCGCCGTTGGTCCAGGCGCACCTTGAGGTGACGGAAATGAGTGCGCCAAGGCTGCTCGGCGCGCAGGGGTTCAACAATGATGTCGAGGTGGCCGCCGCAGGGCAGGCCAAGCTTCTCAGTCTCCTCGGCGGTCACGCCGTATTGCAGGAATTGAGCGCGGTCAGCGGCGAAATCCTTGCTGGTGAGCTTCTCCAGCAGATCGTCCTCCACGCAGCCGCCGGAGAGGGAGCCGGTCACGCGGCCAGATTGGTTGCAGGCGAAAAGGGAGCCGACCGGTCGAGGCGATGAGCCCCAAGTCTGCACGACGGTTGCCAGCCAACAATGCTGGTCGGCATCCAGCCAAGCACTGACTTGGTTCAACACTTCGCGATCGACGGCCTGCATGGATACAATGGCTTCATAAGCACCGACATTGGTGCCGGAATTCTACCACCAAAGAGGCGGCCTCGCCCCCTCGCCAACCCTCAGCAGGAGACCAAGTTGTTGACCGAAGCGGCACCCCGAACCATCTATCTGAAGGATTACAGGCCACCGGCTTATCGAACCGAGCAGGTGGATCTGGCGTTTGAGCTTGAGGACGGCCAGACCACCGTACGCTCGAAATTGCGCGTCCGGCGGTCACCGCAAACCGCCGCCGAAGCGCCGCTGGTGCTGGATGGGCAGGAGCTTGAGTTGCTGTCGGTGCGCCTCGATGGCCACCTGCTCGGTGGCAACGAATACCAAGTGGACGATGACTGCCTAAGGGTCCATGCCTTGCCGGAGGCATTTGAGTTGGAGATCGTCACCCGCATAGAGCCCGAGCGCAACACCGCTCTTGAGGGGCTTTACAAGTCCGGTGGGATGTACTGCACCCAGTGCGAGGCGGAGGGTTTTCGCAAGATCACCTACTATCAGGATCGACCGGACGTGCTGGCCAGGTTCACCACATCGATCACCGCCGATGCGAAGCGCTTTCCCGTTCTGCTGTCCAATGGCAACCTGGTTGCCGAACGAGAGGCGGATGGGCGGCGCACGGTCACCTGGGAGGACCCAGCCCCCAAGCCTTCCTACCTGTTTGCCCTGGTGGCCGGGGACCTTGCCTGCATGGAGGACCAATTCACCACCTTAGGTGGCCGCAAGGTGGAGTTGCGTATCTACTCGGAGCCGCACAACATCAGCCAATGCGAGTACGCCATGGGCGCGTTGAAACGGGCCATGCGTTGGGACGAGGAGAAATTCGGGCGCGAATACGATCTGGACATCTACATGATCGTGGCGGTGGAGGACTTCAACATGGGCGCGATGGAGAACAAGGGCCTCAATGTCTTCAACACCTCCTACGTGCTCGCCGCTCGGGACACCGCCGTAGACGCGGCCTATCAGCGGGTTGAGGGCGTCATCGGCCACGAATACTTCCACAACTGGTCGGGCAACCGAGTCACCTGCCGGGACTGGTTCCAACTCAGTTTGAAGGAGGGCTTCACCGTGTTTCGGGATGCGGAGTTCACCTCCGACATGCACTCCAGGACAGTCAAGCGCATAGAGGATGTGTCTCTGCTGCGGTCCGTGCAGTTCGCCGAGGACAGCGGCCCGTTGGCGCACTCCGTGCGCCCGGACTCCTACATGGAAATTGCCAACTTCTACACCCCCACGGTTTATGAGAAAGGTGCCGAGGTGGTCGGCATGATGCAGCGCTTGATTGGCGCCGAGGGTTTCCGCCGTGGCTGCGACCTGTACTTCAACCGGCATGATGGCCAAGCCGTGACCACGGAGGATTTCGTGCTGGCGATGGAGGATGCGAACGGCATCGACCTCGGCCAATTCAGGCGTTGGTACAGCCAAGCCGGCACGCCGCAGTTGGTTGTGGCAACCGAATGGCGGCGGGGGCAGTTCAGCGTGCGAATTGAACAAAGCTGCGCACCCACGCCGAGGCAGCCGCACAAAGAGCCATTGCACATTCCCGTTCTCATCGGCTTGCTTGGCCCTGATGGCGAAGACTTAGTGGATGGGGCGCTTGAATTCGTCGGCGAGTCTTTGGTTGAGCGCCGGGGCGCAAGCCTGCTCGTCCACCTGCGCGAGGCCGAGACCAGCTTGCGCGTGCGCGGTCTTGCGCAATGCCCGCAACTGAGCTTTCTGCGCGGATTTTCCGCGCCGGTGCGGGTGCGCCACCAACGCCCGGCTGAATCCTTGGCGTTCTTGGCACGGCATGACAGCGATGGCTTCGCCCGCTGGGACGCCTTGCAAAGCCTTTTGCTGGTGGAGTTGAACAGCATTTTGGCCGGTACCGATATGGCGCCGTTTTTGCGTGAGGTCTTTCGAGACCTGATCACCGACGCCCATGAGGCGACAGCCGCGGCAGCCCGGTCGATGCTATGCAAAATGCTGTCGTTGCCAACCGAGGGCTACCTGTTTGAGCAGTGGGAGCGAATTGACGTGGATGGCGTCATCAGGGCGCGGGACCAGGTCAAACAAACCTTAGCGAGCGAGTTGGCGGACCTCTGGCTTGGTTTGTACGAAGCGACCCGCGCCCAAGGCCCCTATCGGCCAGATGCGCAGGAGATCGCCCGCCGAGGGCTGAACAACTTAGCGCTCAGCTACTTGGCGCAGGCCGGAACCGAGCAGTCCAACGCCATGCTTACGGCCCACCTCGAAGGAGCAGACAATTTGACTGATCGGCTTGCAGCCTTAAGCGAAATCGCCAACCTCGCCGTCTTTGCCGAACGTGAACAGGTGTTGGCGGATTTCTTCGAGCGTTGGCGGCATGAAAGCCTAGTGGTGAACCAATGGCTTGACATTCAGGCTAGCAGCCGCCTGAGCAATGTGGACGCTGTGCGCCGGCTTGAACGCCATCCCGGCTTTGACGCCGGCAACCCCAACAAGCTGCGCGCCCTCTACGGCGCTTTTGGCATGCGCAACAACCGCAATTTCCATACGGCGACCGGCGCCGGGTACGATTTTATCGCCGAAAAGGTGATGCAGCTTGATGGCAGCAATCCCCAGGCTGCCGCCCGCTTGTTGACGCCGTTGACCCGTTGGCGGAAATTTGACGCTGATCGACAGGTCTTGATGCGACGGGCGTTTGAGCATGTCTCGACCCAGGCGGATCTGTCCAAGGACGTGCTTGAAGTGGTCACAAAGTCCTTGGCGGATCGGTCGGGCGACGAGGACGCAAAGGACTGACGAGGCAATGGCTCTTGCTAGACGCTCCTGAACCTTGATTGCAACCGATTGCGCAGCAGGACGGCGGTGAGGTTGAGCGTCAGGATGACCGTCACGGGCAGCAGCGCGGTGACGTAAACCAAAGGGCGCGCGGCGTTGATCTTGTTCTGCTCGGCTGTAACCACCTCGGCCGGCAGCGGAATGTAGCTGCCCTTGGCGACGATGTCCTAGCCTTCCGATGACAGTATCAGGTGGAGGAACTCCTGCGCCACTTGGCCAAGCGGAGCGCTTGGACTTCGGTTGATCAAGTTCCCGCCAACGCCGTGTCAGGATTCAGGTTGTGGTCGCAGTTGGGTCGGCTGAAAATGGCAATAGAAACGGCTCCCCTCGCCAACCTCACTTTCGATTTCCAGCCGCGTATTGTGTCGCTTGAGTACATGCTTGACGATAGCAAGCCCCAAACCGGTGCCGCCCCGCACCCGCGAGCCGGCCAGATCCACCCGGTAGAAGCGTTCGGTCAGACGAGAGAGGTGTTGGGGCGGAATGCCGACGCCTTGGTCCGCCACCTCCAGCCCCGCGCCCTCGCTGTTGCTTGACCAAGTGATGTCGATGTTTCCCCCTTGAGGGCTGTATTTGACGGCGTTGGTGACCAGGTTGGTGCAGGCGCTGTGCAGCTCTTTTTCAACCCCTAGCACCCGCACCTCGGACAGGATGTGCTGGTTGATCTTTTGCTTGTTGTTGGCCAAGTTGGCCACTTCGTCCACCACGCTGCTGATCAGCGCCTCAACGTCGATGGCGGTTAGGTCGTCCACCTCCGGGCTCGGGCTTGACTCTAAGCGCGTGAGCATCAGCAGGTCATCCACCAGCGCCTGCATACGCAGGGTTGGTGACCTCATCTTCCGCAGCACATGGCGCATGGTGTCCTCGTCCATGGCGTCATGGTCCTCCGGCAAGTAGCCGAATATCACGGTCAGGGGCGTGCGCAACTCGTGCGATACGTTGGCGATGAAATCCTGGCGCATGCTCAGCAGTCGATTCAACTCGGTGACGTCCCGTGCCAGTATCAGCGCTTGGTCGTCGGCAACTTTGATCCGGCGCAGCTCCAAGCGCTGCCCCTCCGCAAACGGAGAGCCAATTTCAATAACGGTGCCGGACGCTTGCGTCTTGAGCAGGTTGATGGCGTCTGGATGGCGCAGCAAGGTGCCGAGATTGTTGCCGGTATCCTGACGGTTGAGATGAAGGAGGTCGACCGAAGCGCTGTTGAAGGTATCGATGTTGCCCTGGGCGTCCACTAGCACCGCCGCGTCCGGCAGCGCCTTGGTGACGCCGCGAAAGCGTGAAACATGGTCCAACGCCTCCCGCAGGCGGCGCCGGGATTGCCGTAGGGAGCGGCGCAGGGCTTCGGCTGCCCGCTGCATTCCCTGGCTGGGGATTTGCGGAGGCTGCTTGGGCTTGCGGGCCCAGCGGGCGAAGGCGCGCAAGGCTCGATGTTGATGGCCGAGGCCGACCGCTGCGGCCGCGAACAACGCCCAACCGAGCGCGTCCAGGGTCAGGCCGACAACGATGGCCACCAAGGTGACGCCGCCGCCAATGAGCGCCTCCTTGCGGCTGTAGAGGTTCATCAGGCTGGACTAAATCTATAGCCAATGCCGCGCACGGTTTGAATCGACTTGTAGATGCCGTGGGGCTTCAGGGTTTTCCTCAGCCGCAGCACATGCACATCGACCGTGCGCTGCTCAACATAGATGCTGCGGCCCCAAACGCGATCCAAAAGCTGTTCCCGGGTGAAGGCTCGGTCCGGGTGACGCATGAATAATTCGAGCAGGCGAAATTCGGTTGGGCCGATCTTTACGGCGGCATCTCCGATGGTCAGCTTGTGCGCGTTGAGGTCCAAGCGCACCGGGCCGTTTGTTAGCACACCGTCCTTCGGTGCGCCGGAACGCCGCAGCAGCGCCCGCATTCGCGCCACCAACTCCTTCGGTGAAAAGGGCTTGGTGATGTAGTCGTCCACCCCGGAGTCGAAGCTTTTGAGCTTGTCGGCCTCCTCCCCCCGCGCCGTCAGCATGATCATGGGCAGGTCGGCGGTGTGTTGGTCCTGCCGCAGCCGCCGGGCGAATTCAATGCCGCTCATGCCCGGCAGCATCCAATCGATGACCAACAGATTGGGCAGGGGGCCGTCCAGCCGCTTCATGGCCGCTTCAGCGCTGGCCGCCTGCCACACGTTGAATCCGCTCCGGGTCAGCGAAAAATTGAGCATTTCGCGGACGTCCTGTTCGTCTTCAATGACTAGAACGGTGTTATTCACGGATGTTCAGTGGCTGCTGGGACAAGGCTGATGACAAGACCAAATTATGACGATTCCGAGAAATTTCCGCCAATGTTAGTGTAGTCCCAAGTGACATGAGCCTTCAGCCGGGGAGCGCGAGGGGTCCCCCTCGCACCAGAGTGTCCATGTTTCAAGTGCTGGATTGACGCCGTCAGCCCATCCACACCGAAGCTGTCCCTGCCGCCTTGTGTTTTGGCCTTCAGGCTGGTGCCGGCGGAAGGGAGCTGGCGTCCATTCCCTGCGCCAACGACCCCAAACTGCGTCCAACGGCCGCTCGGCCCGCCCATTTCAGGCTCATCTTTGTATGGGAATGGGTTTTTTCGCCAAATTCCGCCCGCTGCGCTCTCAGCTTGCCGCTTGGCCGCTGCTAGTTGCCGCTTGGCCGTTGCTGGCGGTTTGGAGGGAGGGGGAGGCAATCCGCTTGCGAGTTGGGAAATCGTTGGGGAATTTCAACAAAGATGGCTGTTGCGCTATGGTGAGCCGAAGCAAGTTGCAGTAAGGTTAGGCAAGCAGAAGGTGGAGGCCGTTTATGGGGAGCAGGATTGCGCTGCGTTCGGCGGACGGGTTTGAATTTGGTGCTTGGGCGGCTTCGCCTGCTGGCGAAGCCTTGGCCGAGGTCGTCGTCATTCAGGAGATTTTTGGCGTCAACGCCCATATTCGCGAAGTGGTGGAGGGTTACGCAGAAGCCGGTTACTCTGCGCTGGCGCCGCAGATATTCGACCGGGTGGAGCCAAACTTGGAGTTGGGGTACACCGAGGCCGACATGGGGCGGGGCGTTGAACTTGTGTTTCAGAAGTTGAAGATGCCGAATACTCTGGCCGACATTCAGGCGGCCATAGACCATGCCTCGGCCCACGGGCGGGTTGGCGTAGTTGGCTATTGCTTCGGCGGCTTGCTCACTTGGCTTGCGGCCTGCGAACTCAATGGCGTGGCGGCTGCTTCGTCCTATTACGGTGGCGGCGTGGCCGCTGAGGCGCAGCGTTCGCCTAAGTGTCCGGTCATCATGCACTTTGGTGAACTCGACGCCCACATCCCGATGTCTGATGTGGACAAGATCAAGGCCGCGCAGCCCAATATTCCCGTCCATGTCTATCCGTCGGACCATGGATTCAACTGCGGCCACCGGGCTAGCTTTGACGCCGCTAGCGCCGAGCTGGCCAAGGAACGCACCCTTCAGTTCTTTCAGGAGCAGCTTGCGTGAAGCCGTTTCTCAGTGAAAAGCCAACTTAAAACCGAGTTAAAGGAGTCATTCTCCTTGACATCTGAAATTCGTTTATTGATGCTTCAGCGGCACGGGGCAAGGGGTTGTGGCAGCGACGGGGCGTCACCTTGGTGAACGCGCCAATTGCGGTGCTTAGGAACAGTCAAGCTGATGCAAGCTGATGTCGCCAATGCGCTGCAGCGCACTGCTTCTGGAATGCACTGCTCCCGAGATGTGGGGTCGGCCCCTAATGGCGATGACTACATAAATTCATATTCAAAGGAAGATGCATGAGAAACAAACGCAGCCGTTGGCTTTCATTGTTGGTCTTGTCAGTGGGTTTGGGTGCGGTTGGTGCCGCATCGGCAGCAGCTCTGGCGGACATCTATAAAGTCGCCGAGAAAATCAACAAGCAGGCTAGGGACTCGCAGGCCACGGTTGACGCACTCACCGACGAAACCCACCAACTCCTGAACGAGTACAAGACTGTGTTGAAGGAGATTGAGGGTCTGCGCGTTTACAATCGGCAGGTGGAAAAGCAGATCGGTAATCAGAACAAGGAGATGGCGCAGCTTCTGGATTCCATCGACAAAGTCACCGTCATCGAGCGTCAAATCACCCCCTTGATGCTGCGCATGATCGATAGCCTAGAGCAGTTCGTGGATCTGGATCTGCCCTTCCTGCTTGATGAGCGGGCGGCGCGCATTGATCGGCTGCGGGAAATGATGGACCGGGCCGATGTGGCGGTGTCGGAGAAGTTCTCCCAAGTCCTGCGGGCGTTTCAAATCGAAAACGAGTACGGCCGAACCATGGAGGCGTACGGCGACACCATCAACTTTGGCGGGGTGAACCGCAAGGCGGACATCCTAAAGGTTGGCCGCGTTGCCTTGGTCTTCCAGACGCCGGACGGCGAGGAAACCGGCATGTGGGACAAAAACACCGAATCCTGGGAGGTGCTTGGCGGTGAGTACACTACGTCGGTCCGCAACGGCATTCGCATGGCGCGCAAGCAGCTTTCAGTGGATATGCTGATGCTGCCAATCACCGGACCGGAGGCCTAACCAATGAAATCAGTCAATCAATGCATTTCGGCTGTCGTCGCGCTGGCGGGAGCGTCCCTCTTGTTCACGGCGCAGGTGGTCGCTCAGGACAGGGCTGACGCAGCCGCAGTGGAGGTCGTTCAGGCGAACAGCTTGGATGATCTGTTGCGTAATGTGGAGCAGCGCCGTGTGGTTGAATCCTCCCAGCACCGCGAACGGGAGCGCCGCTTCCAGACCGATAAGGCTCAGCAGCAGCGGTTGTTGACGGACGCCAAGGTGGAACGAACTCGTGAGGAGCGGCGTTCCGACCGGCTTGAGACCCAGTTCGACGAAAACGAAATCCGCATAGGCGACCTGCAGGAGCAGCTGGATAAGCGGCTCGGCTCATTGCGGGAGCTTTTTGGTGTGCTGCAGCAGGTTGCCGGCGACACCCGGGGGCTTTTTGAAGGGTCTTTGGTTTCGGCCGAATTTCCCAATCGCGGCGAATGGCTTGGCGAATTGGCGGTGAAGATGGGTACGGCCAGCAAGCTCGCCACAATTGATGAAATGGAGACCCTTTGGTTCGAACTGCAGCGTGAGATGACCGAGTCCGGCCGCATCAGCCGCTTCCCGGCCACCATCGTTCGATTGAGCGGTGAGCAGCAGACCAACGCCCCGGTGGTGCGCGTTGGCGCCTTCGCCCTGATTAGCGACGGCGAATACCTCAATTACGACCCGGACGATGGCACCTTGGGCGAATTGGCTCGCCAGCCGGCCGCCCGCTTCACCAACACGGTGGAGGAACTGGAGCAGGCCCAACCCGGCGAAGTGACCGCCTTCGCCGTGGACCCCACCAGGGGCTCCTTGCTATCCCTGCTTATTCAGGCCGCCACCGTGGGCGAACGCGTGGGCTCGTTCTTTGGCGGCATCATCAACGGCGAGTGCTACTTGCCGTTCTGCGATGGCCAAGGCGGATACGTCGGCTCTGTGATCATTCTCGGTGGTCTCCTCGGCGTGTTGCTGGCCATTGAGCGTTTGATCACCCTGTCGATCGTCGGCGCTCGGGTGAATGCGCAGAAGCGTTCGCCGACGCCGAGCGAGTCCAACCCGTTGGGCCGGGTCCTGAACGTCTACCACCAGAATACGAACGTGGATGTTGAAACACTTGAGTTGAAGCTCGGCGAGGCGATCTTGGGCGAGACGCCGAAGATCACGCGCAACATCACCTTGATCCAGGTGATCTCGGTGGTGGCGCCGCTGTTGGGCCTGCTCGGGACGGTCATCGGCATGATCCTCACGTTCCAGGCCATCACCCTGTTCGGCACGGGCGACCCCAAGACCATGGCCGGCGGCATTTCCACGGCGTTGATGACCACGGTGCTTGGGCTGTGCGTGGCCATTCCCACCACCTTGCTGCACGCCATAGTTGCGCAGCGCAGCCGTTCGGTCATTCATGTGCTTGAAGAGCAGACCCAAGGGATTATTGCTGAACATGCCGAAAAATCGGGCAATGCGTTGGAGTAGGCGCCCATCATGCTAGGTGACGCTTATCTCGCCATCGTCCAGTTCATGGAGCAGGGCGGCAATGTGCTTTATCTCATCGCCGCTCTGACCTTCCTGATGTGGTCGCTCATTTTCGAGCGGGTCTGGTACTTCATCAGCCAGCATCAGGCCGTTGTGCGCGGGGCCACGGATGTTTGGGAGGAACGCCCGGAAAGGCGCTCGTGGAGTGCGCACCAAGTGCGGGAGAAGATCATCTCGGAGGCGTCGAGTAGGATTACTGGCAGCTTGCCGTTGATTCAAACCTGCGTGACCCTTTGTCCGCTGCTTGGTCTGCTCGGCACCGTCACGGGCATGATCAACGTGTTTGACGCTATGGCCAGCCAGGGCGGCAACGCCCGCTCCATGGCGGCGGGCGTGTCCATGGCGACCATCCCCACCATGTCCGGCATGATTGCCTCGCTGTCGGGCCTGTTGGGCAGCACTTTCGTGAAACGAAGAGTGGATTTTGAGGTCGAATTGTTTGAAGACCACTTGACCATGGATCACTAGAGGGTCCATGGACGGGTTGTTGGGAGTGGATTGATATGGTGCGCCAAGCAAACCGGTTCTCTCGCGCCGACGACGACGCGGACATCAACTTGACCCCCATGCTGGATGTGGTGTTCATCATGCTGATTTTTTTCATCGTGACAGCCACCTTTATCAAGCAGGCGGGCATCGACGTGATGCGCCCGATTGCAGAGACGGCGGAGCGGAAGCCCACGGTGAGCGTGTTGGTGGCCATCAGCGCCAATGGCGACATCTGGATTGACAAGAGGAAGGTGGACGCTGCCGCCGTGCGCGCCCACATCGAACGTCTTCATGCGGAAAATCCCAAGGGCGGTCTTGTCATTCAGTCAGACCGTGAGGCGAAGTACGAGCATTTGAAGGCCGTTTTGTCCGCGGCCAGGGCTGCTGGCTTGTTGCAGGTAGCGGTTTCTGCGGAGATGTAGCTATGGTCATGGTCGTTCGATATGGATTTGCCGTGGCGTTGGGCCTTGTCGCCACTTTTGCGCTGTTTCTTCTCATGCAGGCTCTGATCAAGAGCGATAAAAGCCCCTTTGATGAAGCCTTTACCGGCCAGATTATCGATTTTGTCCGCGTCGAGGACGAAGCGATGATTGAGACCAAGGTGCGCAAGCCCAAGCCGCCACCGCCGCCGGATGAGCCGCCGCCGAACATACCGCAGCCTACTTTTGACTCCGGCTCCACTAGTCAGGGCATGGACTTTGGGCCGATAGACATGGATGTGGGTCTTAGTATCGGCGGCATTGGCGGATTCAGTTCCGATGGCGAGTACCTGCCCATTGTCAAGGTGGCGCCGGTGTATCCTCGCCGTGCGCAAACTCGGGGCATTGAAGGCTATGTGCTGCTTGAGTTTGTGGTCACCCGAACCGGCGCGGTTCGAGACCCAGTGATCATCGAGTCCAAACCCCCCGGTATTTTTGACCGCGCCGCCATCAGCGCAGCCCTTAAGTTCAAGTACAAGCCCAAGGTGGTGAATGGGGAGCCCATTGACGTGGCAGGGGTGAAGAACCGCATTACGTTCGAACTTCAGGATGGCTAGCAGACGGATGTGTTCGTTCAACAGGATGTCGGCCATCAGGGTCGGGAATTTCACTTTTCTCCGCGCTCAGGAGAACTAGGAGCGGCTTATGGCAAGCAAGGTGCAGTGGCGAGGGCGGCGCCTGATTTTTGGTGCGGCACCGACGGCTATCTTTGGGCTTTTCTTGGTTCTTGGCGGGATGCCGGGCAGTTTGCCCTTTGTTTGGGGGGCGGAATCCGATGCTGAGCAAGCGCAGCAGAAAACGCGGCGTGTTCCGGCCATTGGCAACGCCACCTTCGAAAAGCTTGCGCGGGCGCAGGAGTTCTTTGACGCGGAGCCCAAGGATCTTGACGCCGCCGTGGACATGCTGAATGGGATGCTGCAGCGCAGCCGTCGTTATAACGGCAATGAAATCGGCAATATCCACAATATGCTCGGATTCATCTATTTCACCAAGGAGGACTATGACCTCGCCATCAGCCACTACGAAAAGGTGATTGCACAGGGCGAAGAAATTCCTGAGGGGCTGGAGACCACCACCCTCTACACCCTTGCCCAGCTTTGCTTTGTAACTGAACGCTTCCGAGATTCCCTACGCTATATGCAGACGTGGATCGACAAGGCCCAAAATCCGGGGCCTACACCCCATATCTTCATGGGGCAGGTCTACTATCAGATGGTGGATTATCCGAACGCTGTCGGCCAAATTGAGAGGGGAATCGCCATTGCCAAGGAGCGAGGCACCAAGGTCAAGGAGAACTGGTGGGCGCTCTTGAATTATCTTTATTTTGAGCAGGAGAACTATCCCAAGGTTCTTGAGACCTTGGAGATCTTGGTGCGGGATTTCCCAAAGCGGGAATACTGGATCCGCTTGGCCGGGATGCTGAACCAATTGGGCAGAGACGAAGAGCAGGTCTATGCGATGATGGCGGCTCATGAGGCCGGCTTTTTTTCCAGAGAGTCCGACTACGTGGCCTTGGCTGGGTTGCTCATGCAGGAGAACGTGCCCATCCGGGCGGCCAACGTCATGCAAGAGGGATTTGACGCGGAAGTCATCAAGCGCACGGATAGGAACCTGCGCTCTTTGGGCCAAGCTTATCAATTGGCGCAGGAGACATCGGAGGCCATTCCCATCCTTGAGGAGGCCGCCGAGGCGTCCGAAGATGGAAGGATTTATGAAAGCCTGTCCCAACTGTATCTGCAGGACGATCAATTCGGGGCGTGTGTGGTCGCCGCCAGCAATGCCGTGGAAAAGGGTGGGCTGCGCAAAGTGCAGAGCACTTACGTCGTGCGCGGCATGTGTGAGTACAATCGAGATCGGTTGAGCCAGGCGCGGTCGTCCTTTGTGTCCTGCCGCAACGAATCACGTCGTGAGCGGGATGACTCCAACCAGCGGGTCTGTCAACAGTGGATCTCCTTCATAGACAAGGAGACCCGCCGCCGACAGAAACTCAAAGACGCCATCTGATCCTTCGCATCACTTGGCGGCCGTCCCGAAACAAGCCACCGCTGCCAGCGAGTGGATGTTCTTGCCCATCCTATGCCCTTGCTAGCCCGTACCTGTAGCTTGCGCCGTTCTGATCAACCACCAATGGCTGCGATGATCAGGCGCGTGGCCAAAGAGCAGGCGAGGGGAAGGCCAGTACGGGTTGCATCGGGGCGGATTTTCGAACGTGTCGGGCAACCGATTGATGGCTTTCATTTTCCGCTTGGCAAGCAAATAGACGGCTTGGTGACCAATCAGAGCGGCGCGGCCAAAGCGTTGGCGGCGCGTTCCTTGGACCTTGGGGGTGGGCCATGTTCACCGGCATAGTCGCGGGCCTTTGCGAACTGGGTTCAGTCACGGACGAGCCCGGCATCAGGCGCATGGAGGTGCGCCTTGGGCGCATCGGCGAAGGCTTGTCCAGCGGTGCTTCGGTGGCCATCAACGGCGTTTGCCTCACCGTCGCTCGGGTCGATCAAGCCACGGCAAGTTTTGACGTGGTTCGTCAAACCTTGAACAACACCAATTTAGGCGCCCTTGCGCCCGGCTCCAGGGTCAACGTTGAGCGCGCGCTGCGCTTTGGCGATGAGGTTGGGGGCCATGTCCTATCAGGCCACATCGCTGGCACCGCCGTGGTCGATGCCATTGAAGCCGGCCCGAACGAGCGCAATCTTTGGTTTCGCATCAACCCGGACTGGATGCGCTACCTGCATGACAAAGGCTTCATCGCCCTTGATGGTGCCAGCCTGACCATCGCTGAAGTGGATGCGCCAGCCCATCGCATCAAGATTTGCCTCATTCCCGAAACCCTTGCCCGCACCACCTTGGGCTTGGCGGGTGAAGGGTCTGAGATCAACTTGGAGATCGACGCCCAGACGCACAGGGTGGTGGAGACGGTGGAACGGGTCTTGGCGGCGAGGGGCCTCAACGCTGCGGGCTTCCTTGTTTGATAGTTCGAGAACCGGGCTCTGGGGAAGGCCCGCCGCGGCGCTAGCTGAGGCTAGCGAGGCATTCCAACTTGACTGCAGCAGGTGTAGCATGGGCACTAGCGGCACCCGTGGCCAAATTGGATAAGGCGTCAGTCTACGAAACTGGAAACTGCTGGTTCGAATCCAGCCGGGTGCGCCAGTTCAAGTTCCGTGTGGGCGGGCTTCACTGTCCGAGTGCGGCATCAGCAAAGGCAACACTTGGTGAGAGAGCCGCCGCTAGGATAGCAACTGCACAGAAGCACGGCTCCTAGTTGGACAGCCAGCGCCGTGAACCCGGCGTTTGTGAGATGGCATCAACGCCCCGGTGGCACAATTGGATAGCGCGACCCCCTCCTAAGGGGTAGGTTGAAGGTTCGAATCCTTCCCGGGGCGCCATTCTGAAATGTCCAACAGACAAGTCCCCCAACACCTTGAACGGCAAGGTGGTTTTGGCGGTTCTAAGTCCCTCATTCCGCACATACCCCAAACGCTCGGCAAACATCAGCCTAAGAACGTCTGATCAATTGGCGTCTTATCGGCTATGATTGTTTATGATCGGGTATGAAATTGGACATTCAGGATTGATGCTTGATGCCAAATTGACCCTGGCATCTGATGTTGTAAAGCTCATCGTGCGCATCGATGAGTTCAAAAGGTGCTGGCGGGCTCCCGCAAATCCGTCCTCTGAGCGGCTTTCTGCGCTCAGGGAGGTTGCAACGGTTGCAAGTGCTGCCTCATCCACCCGGATTGAAGGTGCGAAGCTTGCCGAAATATAACGAAGGAACGAGTGAGAAGAGCGAATGATTGACGAAGCCATTAACCGTTTCGACCGCGCCCTGCGCGTCCTTGCCGGCAGTCGCAGCCCCAAGCGCCCAAGCCCTGCCGCGGGCATTGCGGAAGCTTCGCTAGATGCAGCCGAACGACGCCACGCGGCTGGCTTGATGCGGGTGAATCATACTGGCGAGGCTTGCGCCCAAGCTTTGTACGAAGGTCAGGCACTGATGGCGCGAGATGCTAGGGTGCGTGAGCAGCTTACGGTGGCGGCGGCGGCGGAATCCGATCATTTGGCTTGGTGCGCCGAACGCCTGCAGCAGCTTGATGCTCGCCCCAGCATTTTGAACCCCTTGTTCTACGCTGCTTCCTACGCCATGGGTGCGCTGACCGGCTTGGCTGGGGACAAAGTGAGTTTGGGCTTTGTTGAAGCGACCGAAGATCAGGTTTGCAAGCATCTCGAAGGGCACCTTAAGGCCCTGCCCGCCGCCGATAAGCGCAGCCGCACCATCATCGCGCACATGAAGGATGAAGAAGCCGGCCACGGGGCGGCGGCACTGGAGTCCGGCGGAGCCGAGTTCCCCAAGCCTGTTAAGGAAGCCATGAGCCTGCTGTCGCGAGTGATGACGGAAACGACCTATCGACTCTGATGGGCCAAGCTGTTTTGCGCCACAGGCACCGGCTCACCGATAGGCCGATCATTCGTGAGCATTGAGAACGACTTCCACCTTCCTACCGAACCGCATCGATTTCAATCGGCAAGACTGTTGCGAAATCCCGCCTGACCTTCAAGGCGACGACCATGAACCTGCTGCAAGCGGCCAATCGGCTCGAGTTGATGGCCGCCTAAGGACGGGGTCCGTCCGAATGTGCCCGAGACCCTAGGCTTCGGGGCCACGACAGGCCGGAAACCCGCTCAAAACACCCTCGCTAAAATTTTGGAAAACAGGCTGGAATAAGCAGATTCAACCCAATTCGCACCGGTCTCTCGGCGTCGCTTGTTGCGCACTTCAGGCCGGCGACTGGCGGGGAGAAGTTGACGTTTGGCGGTTGTGTTGCCTTGGCTTATAGCTGGCCGAACAATGCGCTGAGGGCTTGGCCGGGGTACTTGCTGCCCATAAACGCTTCTCCCACCAGAAAAGCGGCCACTCCTCGGTCGAGCATTGCCCGCACTTGGCTGGGTTGATGGATGCCGCTTTCCGTAACGACCAGCACATCGTCCGGGATTTGATCAAGCAGGTTTAAGGTGGTTTCCAGTCGTGTTTCGAAGGTTATTAGATTGCGGTTGTTGATGCCGATGATCTTGGGTTTTAGTTGCAGGGCGGCGTTCAGTTCGGCGGCGTCATGGACTTCGATCAACACGTCGAGATCAAGGGTCAGTGCCTGTCGGTGCAGGGTCTTAAGTTCATCAAAATCAAGGGCGCTGACAATCAATAGAATGCAGTCGGCGCCGAGCGCCCGAGACTCCGTGATCTGATAGCCATCAACGATGAACTCCTTGCGCAGCACCGGCAGGGAGACCGCTTGATGAGCTGCTTGGAGATGCGCGTCGGCGCCTTGAAAGTACTTTTCGTCGGTCAGCACGGACAGGCAGGCGGCACCGGCGGCTTCATACTGCTTGGCGATGGCTGCCGGCCTGTAATGGCGGCGGATCATCCCTTTGCTGGGCGATGCCTTCTTGAGCTCGGCTATGACCGCTGGGCCGCCGCCGGCGATGCGTCCAGCCAACGCCTCAACGAAGCCTGCGGGCGGCGGCTGCTCCGCTATCTGCGCAGTGAGTTGTTCAACAGGGAGTGCGACCTTGCGTTGCGCCACTTCGCAACGTTTGTTGGCCAGTATGGCGTGCAGAATGTTCAAGCCGCTTGCCCCATGAGACGGCTCACTCGAATCAGTTCTTCAAGCCGCTCCTTGGCGAGGCCGGAGGCGATTGCATCCTGGGCCATCTCAACCCCGGCCGCCTGATTCAAGGCTAGGCCAGCGGCATAGATGGCGGCGCCGGCGTTCAGCGCCACGATCGCCGCAGCGGTGGAGTCAGGTTCGCTCAGGGATTGAACCACCAAGGCCAGACTTGAGGCCACGGAGTCGGCCTGCAAGTTGATGGCGTCCTGTCGGGCCAGTCCCAGATCTTCCGGCGTGATCTCATATTGATCGATTCGGCCTGCTTTCAGCTCGCAGACTTGGCTTGGCCCGTCTATCGCCAATTCATCAAGGCCACCGCCGTGGACGATAAGAACATGTTCGCTGCCAAGCAACTGCGCCACTTCCGCCAAGGGGCGCAGCCACTTGCGGCTGAACACGCCGACCACTTGCCGCTTTGCGCCAGCCGGGTTGGTGAGCGGTCCAAGCACGTTCATCACCGTTGGGAATCCAAGTTCCCGGCGCACCGGCGCAGCGTGGCGCATGGCCAGGTGGTGGCGCTGGGAGAACAGAAAGCCGACCCCGATTTCGCTCAAGCACTGGCTGACCTGCTCTGGTGTCAGTTCGATGTTCACGCCGGCCGCCTCTAGCAAGTCGGCGCTGCCGCAAGCGCCAGACATCTTCCGGTTGCCATGCTTGGCGACTCGTGCTCCCGCCGCCGCCGCGACGAAAGCCGCCGCGGTGGAGATGTTGAACAGCTTAGCGCCGCTGCCGCCGGTGCCGCAGGTATCCACCAAGTGCTCCGGCTGAGCTTTGACGCGAATGGCTAGACTGCGCATGACATCGGCCGCCCCCGCCACTTCCGCCGCCGTTTCCCCTTTCACTTTCAGGGCGGTGAGCAAGGCGCCGATCTGCGCCGGGGTCGCTTGCCCCGACATCACTTGCCGGAACACCAAATTGGTTTCGGCTTGGCTTAGGTCTCGCCCTTCAACCAATCGCGCTAGCGCGGTTTGCATGTCCATGGTTTGGGAATTGTATAGCAAAGTCCGCCAAACCGAAGTATTCGAACGAGTAACCCGATTGAGTTCACTTTCAGTACCATCCGCCACCGGACGAAACGATCAAAGGCTGCCTGAACCGCGACGGGATGTTGCACATGATGTTCAAGCTGGGTATGTGTGCACAGGGAAACTGGAAGCGATTACGTGGCTACAAGTATCTGGGAAAAGTCGTCAGAGGAGTAAAATTCAAAGATGGGATCGAGGTACCAGCCAACGACCGGGCCGCCGCTTGATTTGAATCGCTGAACACCACATTTGACCATAGGTCGCTCTGCAATCGTCTGCGGGCTTTCTCTGCGCTCGGGGCTATCCGGTGCCAGCACCGGTTTAAGCTTGTTGCCCACCTGCTCGAGCAAACTGCGGCGCGCGAATTGGGCGATTTTTTTTAGTTTTACTGTTTCCATTATTAACCTTATTTTCTCGCGTCGTCAATTGAAAATTCCTGTTGTTTATTTTCTGCCCACTGGTACCGAACCGGACGGTTGAGTTTGTTAACCTTTCCTTCTTTAACCGCTTGCTTTAGCCAGGCTGTTAACTGGTTTTTGTGTAAATCTGTTGCGGTCATTAACCCATCAATACCAAGTGCCTGCTGCTGGCAGAGGGGTTGTATTTTTTTAAGAAAAAAGACATAAAAACTCTCGTCTTGCAGCTTTCTTGGCCCTTCCTGTTCAACCAATTCATCTTTTGGTAAGACCTTCTCAGCGCCGGTAGATGTTTCGGTGCCTTTTTCTTCACTATTTTGTTCCGCATTTTCTGGCTCTTCGGCCTTTAGAGTGCTTGGCTCAGTTTCAACCAACGTCTCCTCTGGTTGATAATCTGATACTGGCTCTCTAGTCGAGAGGTTCTGAGAAAGCGGGGAAGCTGTTGCTTCTTCCGGTTGGCTACACAAACCTGTCACTTCCCGTGCTGGATTTGATGGAAGATCTATAAGCAAGCCATCCACAGTAAAATCATCAATGGATTGGGATAACCAGCGAGCACCTTTCGCAACCAGCTGAGCATTACCTGCTTCCAAATCCTGGGTTTCTTTTACCCACAGCGGTACCCATTGTTCGTTGATGTTCTCAATTGCCCCATTCCAGGTGCCGCCTTTGGTACCGGAATGCACGGCAACAGCTGCCTTGGAAAGGCAATAGATGTATTTGTTACGCTGCATGGCGTTACCCGGACTAAACCCGGCTTCGGGGTAGAAGGGTGAGACCAACACCAGGTTGTTGTTCATAATATGTTGTCGATATTTACGACTGCTACTGGCCTTTAACAAGCTATCGGCCATTACGCCAATTACCGTGCCTTCAATCTCCAGGGCGCCTAGCATGGCCGCTTCATCCACTCCACGGGCACCACCGGAGACGATTGAAAATGCACCTTTTGCTGTTTTTATCCCAAGGTTGCGACTAAATGTCAGGTCGGCCTCACTGGTATTACGGGAACCAATAACGGCAATACCATCTTGATTGAGAATACTGCGATTACCACAACCGAAGAATATCGGAGGCGATTTATTTTTGAGGCGCTTTTTCAAGCGCTGGGGATAGTCTGGGTCCGAGCGGGTAATAATCCACAGGCCTGCTCGACTCCATTTTTCAACAACCAGAGCCATGGCTGGGCCGCGATTCATTAACTGTTCTAAGCGATCAAGTGACATTTTGCTATCGCTCCAACCAACCAACAACTCGGCGATTTTTCCCGTTAACAGACTTTCCGGCCGAAGCCCCTTATCTTTCAGCCAGAGTGCAAATTTCCCCCATTCTTTGTTGGTCAGTGGGCGAACTGCTGTATCGCTGGCCTTGTTAAAATAGGCCGTTAGCAGCAGTACGGCCTGAGTATGGACTGATAAACTCATCTAATCACCTGTACTGGTTGAGGCTAGGGCGACTGGGTAAACAGCCTCACATCCCTGTTGGCATAATAATGCCGCTAAGACGGTTACCGTCCAGCCTGAGTCAATAACGTCATCCACCAGTAACACCGGGCCAGCAGGAAGCTGCTCGGCCACGGCGAAGGCCCCATCGAGGTTACGGCACTGGTGGTAACGGTTTTGCTGAAACTTCTGCTGTTCGTTGTCGAGCGTTTTGGTAATAACGGCAACAAAGGGTAGACCCAGTTTGGCAGCAAGGCGCTGGGCGAAGTCTGGCACTAATGCTGGATGATTCAGTGAGGGTACGCAGGTTACCCACTGTGGTGCAGGGTTTGGCTGCCATCTTTGTGTGATCATTTCTGCGGTAGCATTAACAAGTTCTTGCCGGAAGCTGTCCGCATGTTTATCGTGCTCAACCAGACCGCCCCAACCAGCATCGCCCCAGCGACTAAGGATTCTGCCGTCTGACGCTTGCAGGTGTGCGGGCAAGTTGCCGCGAAAACCGTAGATCGGAAAGGCATCGGCCGCCACCTGTATTTTGTGTTTGAACACAAATGCCGAGTGTTTCAGGTGCTGGACGGCTGCTATACCTACTGTTCGGTCAATATCCCGGCTGAAGATTGGACTGCCTAGGCAATTTGCACACTTACCACAGGGCTCTGAGGCCGGGTCATCCAGTGCACTACGAAGGTATTCCATGAGGCAACCTGTGGTATTTATGTAGTCCTGCACTTCGACCCATTCCTGTTCGCGCTGGCCAGAGAGACGGGCTATACGCTCATGATCCATCTGAAAATGAACCGGCGTACGATGCCACCTGGGGCCATCTTTAATCACAGGGGCCGGGTTTTCTACGCTCAGAAATTTAAGCACCTTGTCGATTTGACCCTTACGGAGATTTAGGTATTCTTGCAGCTTTACGATGGATAGCCCGTCCGAATTTCCCAGCGTCGCTAACATGGCATTGACCTGTTCTTCCTTGGGAAAGGCGGAACATCGAAAAAACTCATGAATCTGCTCATCTTCATGCCCGGCTAATAGCACACCATTGGATTGTTCTATGCCACGCCCTGCACGACCCACTTGCTGGTAATAGGCGACGATGGAACCTGGTGCCTGATAGTGAATAACAAAGCCTAAATCGGGTTTGTCATAACCCATACCTAATGCCGTAGTGGCTACCAATACCTTGATATTGTTATTGAGTAAACGCTCCTCCAAATTCTGCCGGTATGCATCGGAGTTGGCAAAACCTTCGCACTCTACACCGCTGTAATAGGCTGCTGCATCTATATCCTGGGATTGCAGCCATGAAGTCACCTGCTTCGCATCGCGTTTAGTCAGTACGTAGACAATACCGGCCAAATCCAGCTTAGGAATATTGATGGATAGCCAGGCTAATCGACTAGCCTGATCAGGCAATGTGATGTTTTGCAGGGTAAGACTTTCACGTACCAACGGGCCACGTAAAACATCCATATCACCTAGCTGCCCGATAACATCTTCTATTACGCGGTTGTTGGCAGTTGCCGTTGTGCCCAGTACTGGCATATTTGGCGGCATCTGCTTTAGGATATTCAAAAGCCTGCGGTAATCCGGCCTGAAGTCATGCCCCCAATCAGAAATACAGTGCGCCTCATCCACGACCAACAAACCAATCTTGTCAGCGATGGGTAACAGCACTTCATTTATAAAGTCTTCATTTGCCAGGCGCTCCGGAGAAATGAGCAAACAATCAACTTGATCAGCCTGGACTTGATGTCTTAATGCGGGCCATTCATCACGGTTAGTAGAATTGAGTGTAATGGCTCCTATACCCAAGTTGTTGGCTGCATCGATCTGGTTTCGCATCAAGGCCAGTAAAGGCGACACAATAATGGTTGGCCCAAAACCACGGTCTCTAAGCAACCGAGTACCAATAAAATACACCGCACTCTTTCCCCAGCCGGTTCGCTGTACCAAGAGAAGCTTTTTCCGCTCGTTGACCAGCGCGTTTATTGCCTCCCATTGGCCCTCTCGAAATACAGCATCGGGATTATTGAGTGCCCTCTGTAGCAAGGCTTCCGCGTCTTGTTTGCTCATGGCTGCACTTGCTTTCCTTGCTTGATAGCGTCCATTAATGAAGGCTCAACGCTTACGGTCGAGCCGGTGACGGGCTTCTAGTTCAACCTTGGTCGAGCCGAGGTTCTCGCTTCGCGCCTTGCCTCCGGTTCGCTAAATTCAGCATGTTTTTCTTTTGCTTTTCAATCAGTTGAAAAAACAGATCACACAAAAGAGATCTGCTGTACCGACTTTGACCATGCCGGAATGATCGTTCAACAGCGGCTAGTCCGCAAGTCTGGGCCAGGCTACAGATTCAGGAAGTTACGCAGCAGTTCGCGCCCCTGTTCAGTAAAAATCGATTCTGGATGAAATTGCACCCCTTCAATGGGATATTGGCGATGGCGGCAACCCATTATTTCCTTCAGCGGGCTCGCTTTGCCGCCATCGCGCGAGGTCCAGGCGGTCACTTCCAGACAGGCGGGGAAAGACCGCTGCGCCGCCACCACCAAGGAGTGGTAGCGCACGGCTTCAAGGGGATTGAGCAAGCTGTTGAAAATGCCCTTCCCATTATGGTGAATCATCGAGGTCTTGCCATGCATCACCTCGGCGGCACGAATCACCTCGCCCCCGAACGCTTGGCCAATGCACTGATGCCCAAGGCAGATGCCGAGCAGGGGAATGCGCGGCCCGAACCTGCGCACGACATCGATGCAGATGCCGGCTTCATCCGGTGTGCAGGGACCCGGTGAAAGAACGATCTGGCTAGGGCCAAGAACATCGATTTCGGTTAGGGTGATTGCATCGTTCCGGTGGACGGCCACCTCGGCGCCAAGCTCGCCGAGGTACTGAACCACGTTGTAGGTGAAGGAATCGTAGTTGTCGATCAACAGCAGCATGGCAAAGTATGGGGATGGCTTAGGTTGGTTCCAGCGCCGTCAGCCCGGACTCGGCCAAAGCCGCCGCTTTGAAGAGGGCGCGGCCCTTGTTCATGCTCTCCTTCCATTCCAAGCGTGGTGAGGACTCAGCCACGATGCCGCCGCCGGCCTCAATGTACAGCGTGCCGTCCTTGACCACCGCTGTGCGGATGGCGATGGCGGTGTCCATGTTGCCGTTCCAGCCGAGATAGCCCACAGCGCCACCGTAGATGCCCCGCTTCACCGGCTCTAGCTCATCAATGATCTGCATAGCGCGGATCTTTGGCGCACCGGATAGGGTGCCCGCGGGCAAGGTTGCCCGCAGCACGTCCATGGCTGTCTTTCCGGCCTGAAGGCGGCCAATGACGTTGCTCGAAATGTGCATGACGTGGGAGTACCGCTCCACCTGAAACTTCTCAGTCACTTCAACCGAGCCGATCTCAGCCACGCGACCCACGTCGTTGCGGCCAAGATCGACCAGCATCAAGTGCTCCGCGATTTCCTTTGGATCGCTCAGCAACTCCTGCTCTAGGGCTAGGTCCTCCTCCGGCGTACGGCCGCGGCGCCTAGTGCCGGCCAATGGCCGATTGATGATGATGCCATCCTCCACCCGCGCCAGGATCTCCGGCGAGGAGCTGACGATTTGGAATGCATCCAAGTCCATGAAGTACATGTAAGGAGAGGGGTTCAAATGGCGCAAAGCCCGGTACAGGTTGATGGGCTTTGCGCCGAATGGTGTGGACAGGCGCTGGGCGAGCACCACCTGCATCACATCCCCCGCTTTTGTGTATTCGCGAATTTTGTCAACCGCCGCCATGAACGGCATCTGACCGAATTCGGAGACGAAATCGCTTTCCAGAATGGGCTGGTTGGCGCTGGACTCCGTAATGGGGGGCACCTTGGCGGAGAGCTTTCCGGTCCTAGCCTGAAGCTCGTTGAGAGTGCGCTCAAAAACGCCCGGTTCATTTGGGTCCACCAGACTGATCAGTTGCATGGATGCCTTTAGATTGTCGAACACGACTATGTCCTCGGACACCATCAGCAGGATGTCCGGCGTGCCCACGGGATCCGGCGGTGTACTCATTGCGAGCTGTTTTTCGACGTAGCGAACGCAGTCATAACCGAAATAGCCGACAAGGCCGCCGTGAAATCTTGGCAGCCCCGGCGCCGGCGCCACCTTGAAGCGGGCCTGAAAGTCCTCAATGAAGGCGAGCGGGTCGGCAACTTCCTCATCCTGCGCCACTGCACGGTTGGTCAACACCTGAACGCGATGGCCAAACACCTTGATGATGGTGCGTGCGGGCAGGCCGATGATGGAGTAGCGCCCCCAGGCTTCCCCGCCTTGGGCGGATTCCAGCAAGTAGGACCAAGGTCCCTGAGCGAGTTTCAGGTAAACGGAGAGAGGCGTGTCGAGATCGGCGAGGATCTCCAGCGCTACTGGCACCCGGTTGTAGCCTTGTGCGCCCAAATTAGCCAGATCGTCGGCGTTCATGGAGGGATCTCTTGGGGACGGAGTGAGTGGCCCGGTCGGCGAGCCGGGGTCGAAGCGGAGCCTATTGGCGTGAGCCTCGCCAACGAAATCTGGTTCCGTATCCTGTTCTCATTCCAACAGGCTCCATCAAGCCATTCCGGTTGGTGAACGCCTCGGCCGATTATCGGGCGGGTGCGGATAGTGCGGATTTTAGGCCAATCCGCATTCTGGTCGTGAACGCCCTAGTCGATCATCGGGCGGCAGGTTAAAGCAGGTCGCTGAAAGATTCAATCACGGCATCGGCCGCCAAATCCGCCGCCGCCACGCCTTGACGATAGCCATAGGCCACGCAGACCACCGCGCATCCAGCCGCCCGGGCGCAACCCACATCGGCTAGGGAGTCGCCGACGAAGAGCGTGTCTTGTGGCCTCAGCTCCAAGCTGGCGCAGGCTGCCAAGGCCGGTTCGGCGGCTGGCTTGGGGCGGGCGGCGGTGTCGCCGCCGACCACCGCAGCAAAGTAGCCCGCCATGCCAATCTCATGCAACAGCTCATCCGCTAGTTCCGCCCGCTTGTTGGTCACCACAGCCAGTTTCGCGCCCCGCGCCAGCAGAGCTTGCAGCGTGTTCTCCACTGAGGGATAGGGGGCGCTCAGTTCGGCTATGTTGTTGCGATAGCATTCCAGGAAGCTGGCCAGCATGGCCTCGGCGGCATCTGTTGAAGCGTTTTGGTGGGCCAGAGCCCGCTGCAAAGCAACTGCCGCGCCTTGACCAACCCAATCCCGCGCCCGCGCCAACTGCACCGGCCCATGACCAAATTCGCTGAGTGCGTGATTGAGTGCGACCGTTAGATCCGGCGCGGTGTCGACCAGGGTGCCGTCGAGGTCAAACAGGTAGCCAGGGTAGGGGGGGATTCGGCCCGCCACCGGCTTGGGCGCACCGGCAGCGTTCAAGGCCCCACCGCGGCGGCCGCCGCCTGGCGCATGGCGGTGATGGTGGTCTTGTACTCGTTGGCGCCGAAGATGGCGCTGCCGGCGACAAAGGTATCGGCCCCGGCGGCGGCGGCGGCGGCGATGTTGTCCGCCTTGACGCCGCCATCCACCTCAAGGCGAATGGGGAAACCGAAGGCGTTGATGCGGGCTCGCGCCGCCTCCAGCTTAGCTAGGCTGGAGGGAATGAAGGCTTGGCCGCCGAAGCCCGGGTTGACCGACATGATGAGCACAAGATCAAGAAGGTCAGCCACTTGGTCTAGAACATCCAATGGCGTTGCCGGGTTGAACGCCAAGCCGGCGCGTGCGCCGCCGTCCCGAATGAGGGACAGCGTGCGGTGTAGGTGCTCGGTGCTTTCCGGGTGTACGCTGATGAGGTTTGCCCCAGCGGCGAGGAAATCCTCAATGAGCTGGTCGGCCGGCTTCACCATGAGATGAACGTCGAAGAAGCTGTTGAAACCGGCTTTTCGCAACGACTTGAGCACCAGCGGTCCAACGCTTAAATTAGGCACGTAGTGGTTGTCCATCACATCGAAGTGGATGATGTCGGCCCCGGCTTCAAGCACCGCGTTGATTTCCTCGCCGAGCCGGGAGAAGTCCGCCGCCAGGATGGAAGGCGCTATCCAGTGCTCCATAGGTCTCCGTTAAAGCTGTGGCAATGCATTAGGGTGCTCGAAAATCCGCGGGATTGAAGGCGCGCCGCTGGCTTGGGGGCTTCGTTGCGCCTCTTCGCGCTAGAACAAGTTTGCGCTTGTTGCACGCAGTTGATTTGCCCAGCTTGAACGCCCACTTGACGGCCTATTGTAGCAGTGGCGGGGCTCCTAGCCCGCAGGTTGCGCCAAGCCGCTTGCCGGACGAAGAAAAATCATCTTGCTGCAATAGATTGACCGCACTTTGGAAGACTGCCTTGCAGTCGAGCGAGCCTCAGCTTGGTGGTTCAAGCAAGCGATGGCGCAAATCCTGAAGTTGCTCGGCGGCCCCGATGTCCGTCCAAAATCCGGGCCAGACCTGAGCGGTGACGGCACCGGCGGCGACGGCCTTGAAGTAGAGGCCGCTCAAGGAAAAGGGCTCCGGCCTTGAGTCCGCCAGAAGTTCAGGGTGCAGCAAGGCTAAACCGCAGAAGACGTAGGAATCGCCTCGCCCGCAAACCCGTTCGCCATTCCACTCGAAATCTCCCAAGTCCCGGAACGCTGGCGTCGGCGTCAACAGCATGTGGACCAAAGCGCCGGCGGTCAGCGCTAGCGGGAACTGACTGAACGGAAAGTTCGTGTAGATATCCCCGTTCAGCAGCCAGAAAGGCTCATCGCCCAGCAGGGGCAGCGCTTTGACGACGCCGCCTCCGGTCTCAAGCAGCACCGGCTCCCGGCTGTAGGCCACCGCTACGCCATGCGCCCTTCCATCCCCTAGGTAGGCTTCGATTTGCTCGCCTAGATGGTGCAGATTGATCACCACCTCGCGTATGCCGGCCTCGGCAAGCCAGCGCAATTGGTGGCCGATCAGCGGTGTTCCGGCCAACTTGAGCATTGGTTTCGGCGTATGGTGCGTCAACGGCGCCAGCCGGGTTCCACGCCCCGCCGCCAGGATCATGGCCTTCAAGGCGCACCTTTGATGGCGCTGCCGGCCTTTGCGGCCAACTGCCCAAGATAGGCGCTTAGCCTCCGGCTTGGCAGGTGCTTGACGGCGATGCGCTGCATATCCTCAAGCACCGGGCCAATATAGGCCAAGTGCGTGATCTTGCCGTCCCGCCGCCATAGGCGGGAGAAAATGCCCACAGCCTTGAATTGACGTTGCAGGGCGGTCAGGTCCAGCATCCTAGGAAGCGTCTTGACCTCAAAATCAAGTCGAGTTTGGTTTTGATAGCGGGCTAGCCAGTGTTGCCGCTCTGGCTCATCGAAATGGTAGTAGCAGTCCCACAGCAGGCAGGCGAGATCATAGGTGCAGGGGCCGACCAGCGCATCCTGAAAATCGACGATGCCAAAGCTGCCCTGCCGGTTCAGCAGCAGGTTGCGGCAATGGTAGTCGCGGTGAATGAGACAGCGGGGTTGGCGCAGGATGTTGTCGATGAGCGTCTCGAACACGGAGGTCAAGGTAGAGGAAGGAGACTCGTCGAGCAGGCCGCCGAGAAACCAATCAACGAAGATGTTGAGCTCGTCGCGAAAACGGCTTTCCTCGTACGGCGGGACCGCCCTCGCTTCAATTTCCTGTATGCGCACGAGCTGGTCGATGGCGAGCGTCAAGGCGCGCTCCCGGTCGGGTCCGGCGTAGGCCTGCTCCAGCTGTCTGTCGCCTAAATCAGTCAATAGAAACCAGCCGGCGTTGGTGTCCATGGCGATGATCTCCGGCACCGGTACGCCGGCTTGGCTGAACAGCCGCTGCATGGCGATGAAATCGCCGTTGCGCTCCTCGCTTGGCGGTGAGTTCATGACGACGAAGGTGGAATCTCGGCACCAGATGCGGTGAAAGCGCCGGTGGCTGGCCTCTACGGGCAGTGGCGCTTGCCGGCGCACAGACGCCCCGACTGCTGACGCCGCCCACTCGCGAAGCATTGCTTCCATGGCTGAATGTTATCATTGCGACCATGTGGGTGCCTTGGAAAACTGCTCTCTGCAGCTATTTGTTGTGTGCCGCCGGTGCCGCTCTTGCTGCTGAAACCGAACCAAGGCCGGAAAGTTCCGGGGACACGCAATTCAAGCACTCCGAAGAAAATGCTGTTGCTGGCAAGGCCGAGCTTGAAACCGGGTTGTTGGCGCGTTTTTGGCTCAAGCGGGACCAACTGACCGACATGGAGCGACGTTTGCATCCCGCTTGGTGCGCCGGTGCCTATCGTTTCCCGACATTGTCGCCGGACCTTCCCTCTAACTGGGACGACCTGCCGGTCAAGGCATTGGCGGACCAGATGGCCTATGACGCCGAGGGTTGGATTGAGCTCAAGGGCGACGTGGTCATCACCCAAGGCGGTCGAGAGATCAATGCAGCAAGGGTGGCGCTGAATCAGAGCACCCGTCGAGCGGCTTTGGAAGGCGGCGTGCTCATGCGCGACCGCGACTTGGTGATGCAGGGCGCTGACGCGCAAATCAACCTAGACACGGAAGTGGCCGAGATTCGACAAGCCGAATTCGTGCTGGTTGCCTCCGCGTTGCGCGGAGATGCCCAGACCATAGTGCGGGACCAAGCTGGGGACGTTCGTTTGACCAAGGGTGCGTTCACTCGCTGCGAACCGGGTAGCCGAAGCTGGACCATAAGCGCCGCCGAGCTGCATCTGCCCAAGGGCGAAGTGTTCGGCACCGCACGCAACGCCTTGTTGAAGGTTCGTGGCGTGCCGGTTTTCTACACGCCCTACATCAAGTTTCCGATTTCGGATGAACGCCAGTCCGGCTACCTGCTTCCGCAGATCGGCTTTTCCGGTGAAGACGGGGCCGTCTTGGGGTTGCCTTACTACCTGAACTTGGCGCCGAACTACGACGCCACCCTGACGCCCCGGTTGCTCAGCAAACGAGGTGCTGGGCTGGACGCTGAGTTTCGGCATCTATCGCATTGGGACAGAACCGTGCTGTCGGCGGGCTACCTGCGCAACGACAATTTATACAACGGTGAGTTTGATCGTGCGGATTGGGAGGCGGGACGTATCGTCGGCGACCCCGCTCCTGACCAATTCAACCCGGCCGACCGCTGGTTGGTCGGCGTGGACCATGTTGGCCGCTTGGGTCGGTTGCGCTCCCGTCTCGCCTACACCGCCGTCAGCGATCGAGATTATTTTCGCGATATCGCCAGCGATGTCAGTGGCGTCAACCGGATCAGCGTAGCCCGCAACGCCGAGCTGCGCTATCGGCGCGGCGGATTGCTGATGCGCTTGTGGGCGCAAGGCTTTCAGCGCTTGGACGAGAATCGGCTTGCGGAGTACCAGCGCCTTCCACAACTCGATGTGTCCTATTCCGGTCAAGGGCCGGGGCGGCTGCAATACTCCATCGCCGCCGCGGCGGCGGCCTTCGACCGGGATGCAGAGGGCTTTCAAGGCGTCCTCGCCCTCACTGGCGAGCGCCTGCTCTTGGAGCCTCGAGTGACCCTTCCCTTCGTCTGGCCCTTTGGGTTCCTCTCCGCCAGCGCCGGTTATCACTACACCGCCTATGCATTGAAGTCATCCGCTGAACCCATTGAGGACGACTCGCCAACGCGAGGCATCCCGGTTGGGAGCTTAGGCGGCGGCTTGATCTTCGAGCGGGAATTGAAGATCTTCGGCGCGGACATGGTGCAAACGCTGGAGCCGCGGCTGCAATACCTTTACCAAGGGTACGAAGATCAGGACCAATTGCCCCTGTTTGATGCCAAGGCGCTGACCTTTGGCTATGGACAGCTGTTCCGCGGGAATCGCTTCGGCGGCATTGACCGCATCGGCGACGTTAGTCGGCTATCGGTCGGCGTCACCACCCGTTTCTCAGGCAGCGCCAACGGGCGTGAGCGCCTGCGCGCCAGCTTGGGTCAAATTTTCTACTTCAAGGATCGGCGTGTGACCCTTAGCGGCCGCACGGACGACGATGATCGGCAAGATGTCTCCGCCATCGCTGGGGAACTCTCCTCCACGTTCGCCAACAGGTGGAGGGTTCGGGGCAACCTGGTTTGGGACCCGAACGATGGCCAAGTGGATGAAGGCGCGGCTGCGATCAGCTATCAGGCGGGTGCGCGCCGCATTCTCAACCTGGCCTACCGCAAGCGCCTGCACGAGGTCATCGACCAGACGGACCTGTCATTCTATTGGCCGATTTCCATTAGGTACGCGGTACTCGGGCGCTGGAATTATGATCTCGCCAACAGCAGAACCATCGAGGGCTTGGGCGGCATCGAGTACAACGACTGCTGCTGGCGGGTGCGCTTGCTGGTTCGCCGCTACCGTGATCACCCCGCAGCCAGAAGCTTGGCGGAGGGCGATTCGGATTCCGGCCTGTTCCTGCAGCTTCTGTTCAAGGGCTTGGGAGGACTTGGCGGCCGGCTCGAATCCATGTTGGAGCGAAGTGTTCGCGGCTATCGTTCAGCAAATGGTTGAATCAACCACGCCAGCGCCAAGCTGTTATTATCCGCCAAGCATCGACTAAGGAGGATGCGATTGAAGAAAAAGCCCCGCGCTGGGCTGCTCTGGCCAACCGCTTGTCTGTTGGCGCTGTTCGCCGCTGTCGCCGCCGCTCAATATCGTGAGTTGGACGGCATTGTCGCCATCGTCGATGAAGACGTGGTGCTCTCTTCTGAGTTGGTGAGCCGGCTTGACGCGGTGCGCAAGCAGATCGTTGAGCAAAACGTGCAAATGCCGTCGGAGAACGTGTTGGTCAGCCAACTGATGGAGCGGCTGGTGCTGGAGAACATTCAGCTGCAGTTGGCGCGGCGGCGCGGCATTGAAATAGAAGACGAGACCCTGACCCGAGCCGTTGACGGGTTCGCCGAGCAGAACAACATGAGCCTAGCGGAGTTTCGGCAGGCGTTGGCGGATGACGGCATAAGCTACCGTGTGTTTCGGGAGGACATCCGGCGGGAAATGCTGATTCAGCGCTTGCAGCGCGGCATGGTGAACCGACGCATCATCATCAACGAGCAGGATGTGGAGAACCTGCTCGATTCACCCTATTACCAGCAATTGCTGTCGGACGAGTTTCGGGTTGGGCACATCCTGCAGGCGATTGAGAGCAATTCCAGCGATCAGGTCGTTAAGGCGGCGGCCAAGGAGGCTGAGCGCATTGTGGCCGACCTGCGTGCTGGGGCTAAGTTCAAGGAGACCGCCATCGCCAAGTCCGCCGGCGCTCGTGCTCTGGAAGGCGGTGATTTGGGTTGGCGGCGCGCCGGTGAACTGCCCAGCCTGTTCGCCGAACAGGTCATCGCCTTGGAGGTTGGCGAAACGGCTGACCCGATCAAGAGTTCGAGCGGTTTTCACATCGTGCAGTTGCTTGACCAACGTGGTGCTGGGGTGCAGACGGAGGAGCAGACCCTGCTGCGGCACATTTTGGTGCAGCCATCCACTGTCCGCTCGGCCGAGGAGACCGATGGGTTGATTCATCAAATCCACCAACAACTTGTGGGTGGTGGGGACTTTTGCGCTTTGGCGGCGGAGCACTCGGAGGACCCAGGCAGCGCGCTGAACTGCGGCGACCTCGGCTGGACTACCGGCGATCAATTTGTGCCCGCTTTCGTTGAGGCGATGAACAACACTGAAGCCGGCAGTCTCTCAAAACCCTTTGAATCTCGCTACGGGTGGCATGTGCTGGAGGTGCAGGACCGCCGCACCCAAGACATGGGCGAGATGGCGCGGCGCAACATGGCGCATCAGATTCTCCATCAGCGGCGCTTTGACGAGGAGCTGCAAGCTTGGCTCAAGGAGATACGTGACGAGGCGTTTGTCGAATACAGGCTGCCAAGGCTGTAGCTGAAGCCGGCTTGCGGCGGCGCCGGTCTGACCAATCAGCAAAGAGTGGCCCATTCAACCCATTGCCCCGACGGACCTTTGGCGATCACGGCTGGCGAGCCGGCCGGCATTGGGCCGGATCTGATCATTGCTTTGGCGCAGCACGAGCGCCAGGTCGATTGGGTGGTTCTGGCGGATGCGGACATGTTGTTGGCCCGCGCCCGTCTGCTTGGTTTGCCGTTGAAACTTTCGGATCAGCCCACTCGCGCCCCCGGCCGTCTGCGGGTGGCGCCAGTCGCCTTGGCTGCTACTGCTGAAGCTGGCCAACTCAACCCGGACAATGCGGCTGGCGTGATGACGGCCTTGGCCGAGGCGGTGGATGGCTGTTTGGCCGGGCGCTATCGAGCCTTGGTCACCGGCCCGATGCAGAAGTCCGTTGTCAATGAGGCCGGCATCCCGTTCTCTGGGCACACGGAGTTCCTGCGCGACCGCTGCGACGTCCAAGACGTACTGATGCTGCTGGTAGCGGAGGGCCTGCGGGTGGGCTTGGCGACCACCCATCTGCCATTGGCGGCAGTTCCCGCCGCCTTGACCCAAGAACGTTTGCAATCAAAACTTCAACTCATGCTCAGTGGGCTGAAGAACCGCTTTGGTTTGAGCAAGCCAAGGGTTTTGGTTACCGGGCTAAACCCGCACGCAGGGGAGTCGGGTCATTTAGGCCGGGAAGAGATCGACATCATCGAGCCGGTTTGCGCCCGTTTTCGGGCCAGGGGGGCCGCCGTGGTGGGTCCGGTAGCCGCTGACACGGCCTTCACCCCGCGGTCGATCGCCCATGTGGACGGGGTGTTGGCCATGTATCACGATCAGGGATTGCCGGTGCTTAAGTACGCTGGCTTCGGCGCCGCGGTCAATTTGACCTTGGGCCTGCCCTTCGTTCGCGCCTCGGTTGATCACGGCACGGCTTTGGAACTTGCTGGCAAGGGCTGCGCCGAGACGGGCAGCTTGGTGGCGGCGCTGAACCTGGCTGACGCCTTGGCGGCATCATGAGCGCTGGCTTGAAGGGCGGCTTCACATGCCGCTACGAAAACAGCATCGGAACGCCCGTTTCAACCCACTTGGTCGCTTCGTGCCTAGCCACCCCGTGAGGACATGAATTTGCACGATCAACGAGGTGCGCAGGCCTCCAGCCGCAAGCCTGCCAAGGCTTACTTCGCCGCCGGCCGGGTGCGCAAGCGTTTTGGTCAACATTTTCTGAAGGACGATGCGGTGCTGGCCCGCATCGTCGGTTGCTTGGGCTTGCGTGAGGGCGAGCAACTGCTTGAAATTGGGCCCGGCCGGGGCGTCTTGACCCGTGCCTTGCATGAGTTGAGCGGCGGACGAGGCTCCAATTTCCCTAACGGCGACGAGCGGGGCCCGGCCCGATACGCCGCCATTGAGATAGACCGGGACCTGATGCCTGCTTTGCGCTCAGGCTTTCCTAGCCTTGAGCTGATTAACGCCGATGTGCTCGCCTTTGACTTCACTCAGCTTGGCAATGGCCGCCCTTGGCGAATCGTCGGCAATCTACCTTACAACATCAGTTCACCCCTGCTGTTCAAGCTGAAGGACTTGGCCCAGGATGTTTACGCAGGCGTTCAAACGGGGGCAGGCTTTGCCATTGAGGACATGCACTTCATGCTGCAAAAGGAAATGGCCAACAGGTTGGCCGCATCCCCCGGCGGCAAAGCTTGGGGACGGCTTTCGATCGCCATCCAGTGCCATTTTGAAGTGCAGGCCTTGTTCGATGTGGAGCCGCACAGCTTCTCGCCGCCGCCCAGGGTCCGCTCAACCTTCGTCCGGCTTAAGCCACGTCGACAAGCGTTGGCCGAGCAAGTGCCGGCGCAACTCGACACAGTGCTGCGCTTGGCGTTCTCCGCCCGTCGCAAATACCTTGCTAATGCCTTGAAAACGCTGGCCATTGATTGGGAGGCGGTGGGGGTTGATGCAAAAGCCAGGCCGGAACAGCTTTCCGTGGAAGATTTTGTCAGGATCGCCGGGTCGCTGGAGTAGGGCGATCATGGCCACTTACGCCATCGGCGATATCCAAGGCTGCGCGGCGGAATTTGAGGCCCTGCTTGATGAGGTCTCCTTTGATGAGCGCCGCGACCGACTTTGGCTATTGGGGGATCTGATCAATCGCGGACCGGACTCCTTGGCGGTGATGGAGCGGGTCATGGCATTGGAGCGGCGCACGGTCACGGTGCTCGGCAACCACGACCTGCACTTCCTGGCGATCTGGTTCGGCGGCCACAGGCCCAATTCCGGCGACACCTTTGGCGAGTTGCTTGCTGCGCCCGGCGTCGCCGACATCGCCCACTGGCTGCGCCGCCAGCGATTCTTCCACCACGACGAGGGCTTGGGTTACGCAATGGCCCACGCCGGCATTCCCCCCGGTTGGGATTTGGCCCAGGCCGCCGAGGCTGCCAATGAGCTGATGCGGGTGCTGCAAGGCCGGAACTACAAGAGCTATTTCCGCCGGCTGTACGGCAACAAGCCGGATCGGTTCAGCGAAGACCTGATTGGCATGGATCGTTGGCGCATCCTCACCAACTGCTTCACCCGCATGCGGTTGGTTGATGCCGCTGGACGTCTGGACTTTAACCATAAAGGGGCCTTGAACGGCGCGCCGGTTGGTTGGATGCCATGGTTTGAACTCGCCGCCGATGCCCTTGCCGGCCAGCGGCTGTTGTTCGGCCACTGGGCGGCGCTGGAAGGGCGCACGGGCATGGACAACCTCATCGCTCTGGATACGGGTTGCGTTTGGGGCCGCCACTTGACCGGGCTTTGCCTGGAGACCGGCGAGAGAATCAGCGTTCCGGCGATGCGGCGGGCGGACTGAGGGCCGGTGGAAGTCTATTTGGTGGGCGGCGCGGTCCGGGATGGATTGCTCGCACGGGAGGTCAAGGAACGTGATTGGGTGGTTGTCGGCGGCAGCGCTGAGGCGATGCTGCGGCAGGGCTATAGGCAAGTGGGACGGAATTTCCCGGTTTTCCTGCATCCAGAAACGCAGGAAGAGTACGCGCTGGCTCGAACCGAGCGCAAGACCGCCGCCGGCCATGCCGGTTTCGCCACGGACGCCGGGCCGCAGGTGACATTGCGCCAGGACCTCGCCCGTCGCGACCTGACCATCAATGCAATGGCTCAGGACCGGGCCGGACGCTTGATCGACCCATTCGGCGGGTGCCGGGACATCAAGCAGCGCTTGCTGCGTCATGTCACGCAGGCGTTTGCGGAAGACCCTCTGCGCGTGTTCCGTGTGGCCCGCTTCGCCGCTAGCCTTGAGGGCTTCTCCGTTCATCCTGATACCTGCGCGTTCATGGCCGGCATGGTCGAAGCCTTGGCGGAGCTGCCCGGGGAGCGTGTTTGGACGGAGTTCCGCAAGGCCCTTGCCGCCGTGGCGCCGCAGCGGTTCCTGGAAGTGCTCAAGGATTGCCATTGCCTTGGTCCTTGGTTCCCGGAGCTTGAAGACAGCCGCATCGCCCCCACGCTTGATGATGCCTTGGCCTGCTATGGGGGTCTTGGCTGGTCGCTCTCGACCGCGGCCGCCGATGCGTTGGGCAAGCGGCTTAAGGCGCCGAAGGTGTTCATTCAGCTCGCTCGCGACATCGCTCGGCACGGACGATCACTAGGTGCTTGGCGGCAGGTGGATGCGGCCGAACTTGACGCCATCCTAGTGGCTGTGAACGCCTATCGCGATCAGAACCGCAGGCGGCGCATTTTTGCTGTCGTTGCGGTCAAGGCCAACATGGATGAGCTGGAGGCAGCGCTTGGGCGCATTGGCAGGGAGATGGCGGCAAAGCAGGCAGACTGGTCCGGATTAAGCGGCGTTGAAATTGGGCGTCGATTTCGACAGCGGCGGCTGAACCTCCTGGCTCAATTTCTAGGGGCGGGCTAGTGCTAGGGGAGGGGAGGGGTAGGGGAGGGGTAGGGGAGGGGTAGCGAAGGGGCCGCCGGAAGCCGCCCGGCAATCCGCCTGATTTCAGCGGTTGGGACCTGTTTGCGGGCCTTGGCCCAAAGGTTCGCAAAGAGGCGTCAATTCGGTTAGCGGCCAGCGGGCCCGGATAGCGATGCTGACCAACTCGTGTTGGCCAGCCGCCAAACGCTGAAGGCCGGCATAGGCGATCATGGCGCCGTTGTCGGTGCAGAGCGCCGGCGGCGCGTAATGCACCTCCGCGTCCAACTGCGCTTCAAGGCGTTGGCGCAGGCGCGTATTGGCGCTGACGCCGCCGGCGATGACCAGGTGGTTTGCGCCGCTGGCCTGCAGCGCCCGGCGGCACTTGATGAGCAAGGTGTCCACCACCGCTTCCTCGAAAGCGCAAGCTATGTCGGCGCGGTCCTGCTCGCATAAGGGGGCTTGGGCCTGCACGGTGTTGAGGACTGACGTTTTCAGCCCGCTGAAGCTGAAGTCCATGCCGGGCCGGTCGGTCATGGGCCGGGGAAAGCGAAACCGCCGCAGGTTGCCAGCTTGCGCCAAAGCGGCAATTTGCGGGCCGCCCGGATAGCCGAGGCCAAGCATTTTCGCCACCTTGTCGAAGGCTTCGCCAGCGGCGTCGTCCCGGGATTCCCCAAGCAGTTCATAGGCGCCCACGCCGACCACCTTGACTAACTGAGTGTGGCCGCCGGAGACGAGCAGGGCGACAAAAGGTGGGGCCGGTTGGCTTGCGTCCATCAGGGGGGCGAGCAGATGCGCCTCCATATGATGCACGCCGATGGCTGGAATGCCTAAGCCGAGGGCTAGGGCTCGGCCAAAGGCAGCCCCGACCAGCAGTGCTCCGATGAGGCCGGGCCCAGCGGTGTAGGCGACGCCGTCTAGATCGGTCAACTCAGCGTCCGCCTTGGCAAGGGCCGCCTGCACCAAGGGCGTGATCTTGCGGATGTGGTCCCTTGAGGCCAATTCCGGCACGACTCCGCCATAGGGGGCGTGCAACTGCGTTTGACTATGCAGCAGGTTGGCTAGTAGACCCCGTTCGGAATCGTATAGGGCGACGCCGGTTTCGTCGCACGAGGTTTCTATTCCAAGCACTAGCATTTTGCGAACAATGTGGTTGCACTCATTGAGTTGATGGTAAAGATCTGCTGGAAACTTTTTCGCCGGTCGGCATTTACGTTACAATTGGCGTCCATTTTCAAGCTGGTCAGTTTACATGCCCCATGTCCGGGTCCGGGAGAACGAGCCCTTTGATTTCGCCCTTAGGCGTTTTAAGCGCTCGTGTGAGAAGGCAGGCATACTCTCAGAGGTGCGCCGCCGCGAGTTTTATGAAAAGCCGACTTCGGTGCGCAAGCGCAAGGCTGCGGCGGCGGTGAAACGTCACCTGAAGAAGTTGCAGCGCGAGTCCCGGAGGTTTGAAAAAACCCACTGACCCCCTCTGTTTCAGAATCAAGCATGAGTGACCTGAAAGAACGGATTCAGCGGGCCACCCACACCGCAATGAAGGCCCGGGATAAGGCTCGCCTAGCCGCCTTGCGGCTGATCAACGCCGACCTCAAGCAGGTGGAGGTGGATGAGCGCAAGGTGCTCACCGATGTGGACGTGACGGCGGTGTTGTCCCGGATGCTGAAGCAGCGCAAGGAAAGCCTAGCCCAATTCCGCGCCGCCGACCGCGATGATTTGGCGGCCCAGGAAGCCTTTGAAATAGAGGTCATTCGCAGCTTCCTGCCTGCACCCTTGAGCGAGGCTGAGGTGAACGCTCTTGTTGCGGCGGCCATCAGCGCCACGGGTGCCGCGGGAATGAAGGATATGGGCAAGGTCATGGGGTGGCTGAAGGTGAAAGCCGCCGGCCGTGCGGACATGGCCGCCGTCAGCTTGAAGGTCAAAGCCAAGTTGGCTGCGGCCTAGTTTCAAGACGCTAGCGTTTGCAGCCAAGCCTTAAGCGCTTCGCTGATTGCCGCCGGGGAGTCCTCCTGAATGAAATGACTGCCGGGCACCGTAACCTCCGTTTGATTGGGCCAAGCGCGGCAGAATTTCCTGGCGGCCTCCTGAATGAGCGCACCCGGTTCAGCGTTGATGAATAATTTCGGTACCTCAGCGCGACACAGCCAGTCCGCATAGGACTGCACGATCGCCACCACGTCGGCCGGCTCGCCGTCGATGGGAATTTGCCTCGGCCAAGTCAGGGTGGGTCGCCGGTCTTCGCCGGGCTCCCTGAATGGGCGCCGGTACACGGCCATTTCCTCATCCGTCAACTTGCGCAGCACCGAGCCGGGCAGCACGTTCTCCACGAAGATGTTGTTTTGCAGCACCATGTCGTCACCCGCCGGTGAGCGGAACCCTGAGAAGACGCCCCGGGCCGCGGCCGGAAACTCATCCCAAGAGAGAGGCCGCACGATGGCCTCCATGTAGCAGATGCCTTTGACCGCTTGGCGGTGTCGGTTGGCCCAGTGGAAGCCCAAGGCGGAACCCCAGTCATGCACCACTAAAACCACGTTTTGCGTGACGCCTAGGGCTTCCAAAGCGGCATCCAGATAGTGCGCGTGTTCCACCAACCTGTACCGATCAGGTCCGGGGTCATCCAGCTTGTCTGAATCTCCCATGCCGATGAGATCCGGTGCCAGGCAGCGGCCAAACTTGGACACCGCCGGCATAATGTTGCGCCACAGATAGGACGATGTGGGGTTGCCGTGCAGGAACAGGATGGGGTCGCCTGCGCCCAACTCGACGTAAGCCATTTGCTTGCCGTGCACTTCGACTTTCTGTTTGGGATGTTCGCTCGCGTTCATGTCAGCGTCCTTGTTGTTGATTGCGTCGATCTAGGAGCCCTTGAACTGAGGCTTGCGCTTTTCCAGAAAGGCGTTGATGCCTTCCCGTCCGTCGCCGTCCGCGGCAAGCCCAGCGATAGCCCGCGCCTCCAGCTCCATTTGCGACTCCAAGGTTTGCTCAAAGGTGCCGTTTAGAAGCGTCTTGACAGCACCGAAGGCGGCCGTTGGACCGGTGGCCAGCCGCTGGGCGAGCGCCTTGGCTTGGTCCAGCACCTCCGCGTCCGGCACCACTTGATTGACCACCCCCCAGTCGAGCGCTTCTTGGCTGCTTAGAACCCGGTTGGTTAGCATCAGTTCTCGGCTGCGGCGGTCGCCAATTTTGCGCGGCATGTAAAAGGTGGAGCTGCCGTCTGGCGACAGCCCGGCCCGGGTGTAGGCCATGGTGAACACGGCGGATTCGGCGGCGATGGCCAAATCGCACGCCATCACGAAACTGAAGCCGGCACCGGCGGCGGTGCCGTTGATTGCGCCGACCACGGGTGCCTTGCTGCGGCCTAGGCGGGAAATTCCTAAATGCACATCCCCGGTCATCCGCATCAACAGCTTGCGGGCGCCGTCGCCAGCACTGGCGAAAGCGGCCAAATCGCCGCCGGCGCAGAACATCTTGCCAGCACCGGTCAGCAGGACGGCGCGGACTTCCGGATCATCGTCCGCTTCTATGGCGACGGCGTGGAACTCCTGCCCCATCAACGGGCTGAGCGCGTTCGCTGCCTCGGGGCGATTGAATGTTATAGTCGCTACGTTGTCGGCCACCTCGTAGATAAGGGTCTCGTAACTCATCGTTGTTCCAAGTTGGTTCGGGAGGTTCACCGGCCTTTTGGATAGGCCGGTTCAGCAGGCCATGCCCTGCATCCTAGCGAATTCGTTGGCGGACTTCATCTCCAATGGCCAATCCGGGCGGCGGCTGCGACGCTGCCATCGGGAGCGCAACTGACATGAAGAAATGGCGGCAGGCCACTCCCGAATCTCAATCAACAACGGTGGCCCCGCATCACCGGCGCAACTGACATGAAGAAATGGCTGAAGGAGCCGCTGATAGCGTTCTTGGCCCTCGGCGCCCTCATTTTCGGCTTGGCGAATTTCGTTGGGGAGCCGGCGGCGAATCAGGTGGTGGAAGTGGATCAGGCCGAGATCAATCGCCTGATCGAGCAGTGGCGGGCGCAGATGGGGCGTGCACCGTCCGAGGCCGAGCTTGACGGCCTGGTTGAGCAGTTTCTCCGGGAGGAGATTTACTATCGAGAGGCATTGCGGCTGTCCTTGGACCAAGGCGATGTCATCGTTCGTCGGCGCTTGGTGCAGAAACTGACCTTTCTGACCGAAGACCTCGCCACCAGCCAACCACCTACGCAAGCTGAATTGCGGGCGTTTTACCAAACCAACCTCGGTCGCTACGAACTGCCCAAGCGCTTCAGCTTCCTGCACCGCTACTTCTCAGTTGACCGGCGTGACGACGCCCAAGCGGATGCCGTTGCCGCCTTGGCCGACCCGTCCATCAGCGGCGACCCATTTATGCTACAACGCGCTTATGCGGAGCGCTCGGAACGCAAGATTGGCGTCCTGTTCGGGCGAGGGTTCGCCGCTTCGGTGGCGGCGTTGACGCCGAGCCCCGACTGGCAAGGTCCCATTCGCTCCGCCTACGGCTGGCACTTGGTGCGCCTTGAGCAAATACAACCCTCCAGGCTGCCCCCATTTGAAGACATGGCCGTGCGGGTGGCTGCGGATCTGAACGCTCAGCATCGAGAGGACGCCAACAGGGCCTTCTACGAGCAGTTGCGCAGCCGCTACCAAGTGCTGCGGCCCTAGAGGCGGCACCAGTCCATGCCGCAACGTTTGGTTCGGATTGCTTGGTGCGCGGGCCTAGGTTTGGTTCTGGCCAGCGCGCCGCCGATGTCCCATGAGATTCGCCCGGCGCTGCTGCAACTGACCGAAACGGCACCGGAACGCTTTACCGTGCTGTGGAAGCAGCCGGTGGTGCAGGACCGCCGATTGCCGATTGACCCGGTATTGCCCGACCACTGTCGGCCGCTGGCCGAACCTCGGCCCGAAGTTGTTGGCGGTGCCTTGGTGCAGCGCTGGGAGGTGGCCTGCGCTCTGCGCGAAGGAAGCGTCAACATCAAGGGCTTGGCCCGCACCCTGACCGACGTGCTGGTGGAAGTGCGTCGCTTGGATGGGAATGAAACCAGGGTGCTGCTGAATTCCAGCGCCCCTTCGTTCGACTTGCAGGACCCAAGCCCGCGAGTGGCCGCTTACCTCATCCTGGGCGTCGAGCATTTACTGCTGGGCATAGACCATGTGCTCTTCGTGCTTGGCTTGGTGTTGTTCATCCCCAACCGCTGGGCGCTGCTGAAGACCATCACCAGTTTCACCTTGGCCCACAGCATCACTTTGGCGCTGTCGGTCATGGGGTTCGTGCAGGTGCCCCAAGGGCCGGTGGAGGCAGTTATCGCCCTGTCCATCCTGTTCTTGGCGCGGGAGTTGTTGCTGCCCCAAGCGCAGCGTTCCGTGCTGACCCAAGGACGGCCTTGGGTCATGGCGTTCATCTTCGGGCTGCTGCACGGGCTCGGCTTTGCCGGTGCCTTGGCTGAGATCGGCCTACCGCGGGAGCAATTGACGCTGGCTCTTTTTCTGTTCAATGTGGGTATTGAGGCTGGGCAGATTTTGATTATCGCGTTGGCGCTCATGGTCTTTTGGGCGCTGCGTCGGTTGTCGGAATTGGCCGCTGCCCGTTGGTCGCTGATTGAGCGGGCCACGCTCTGGAACGCCGCTGGAAGTAGCGGCGCAACAGAGCTCCGACTTGCTCCAATCAACACCGCCTTGGTCTATTGCATGGGTGCTATGGCGACGTTCTGGACTATCGACCGAGTCCTAGCGCTGCTGTAGTCTTGCATGGTCGGTTTGTGGAGAATGCTTATGCACACCAACTTCAGCAAAGCCTTGAGATGCTGCTGCATCGGGGCGGTTTTGTTGGCGGCCATTGGCTGCGGTCGTCAAGAGACGCCATTGATGGGGGGCTTTGAAGAGGCATTTCGGTTTCAGCTCGAAACCGCCGAGCCCGGTGCCGTTATCGAAGTTCCCAAGGGCCGGTTTGTGTTTCAGCGGCGCCTTAGCCTCAACGCCGATGGGGTCACCATTCGGGGTGTTGGTGCGCAGGACTCCATCCTGAGCTTTCAAGGACAGATCGCTGGTGCTGAAGGGCTGTACGTTGCCGCTAACGACTTCACCATTGTCGATCTTGCCATTGAGGACACGGCAGGTGATGCGCTGAAAATCCAAGGCGGAAGCAACATCCTGGTGCGGCGGGTGCGCACCGAGTGGACGCGGGGGCCACATCGGGACAACGGTGCCTACGGCATTTATCCGGTACAGACGGAAAACATCCTCATTGAGGAATCGGTGGCGATCGGTGCATCCGACGCCGGCATCTACGTTGGTCAATCCCGCAACGTCATCGTCAGGAACAACCGCGTTGAATTCAACGTGGCGGGCATCGAAATTGAAAACACGGTGGCAGCAGATGTCTACGGCAACGCCGCCACCAACAACACCGGTGGCATTCTCGTGTTCAACATGCCCGACTTGGCGCAACAGGGCCACAGCATAAGGGTGTTCAACAACAGGGTTTGGGGCAACAACACGGCCAATTTTGGCGCCCCTGGCTCGGCCGTGGCTGGGGTGCCAGCAGGTTCAGGCGTACTGATCAACGCCCATGACGCGGTTGAGTTGTTTGGCAATGAAATTGCCGACCATCGAACCGCCAACGTACTGATTTCCAGCTATTTCAGCGCCGCCTACTCGGGTGAAAGAGATGTGGTGGAGAATTTCGACCCCTATCCCGAGACCATCCTCATTTTCGGCAACACCTTTAGTGGCGGCGGCGATGCGCCGGACTACGAAGGCTTGAATGCGGTGCGCCGGTCGCTTTACGGCACTGAAGGTCGGTTGCCGGACATGGTTTGGGACGGCTTCCGCCATCCTGAGCGCAATGGAAGGGAATTCGCCATTTGCGTGAACAATGGGTGGGCGGAATTGTTGGACATCGACGCTGGCAACAACTACGTGAGGCCAGTCGTCGCCATGAGGCGACATGCCTGCAGTCATCCTCGGCTTGCCCCAGTGGTTTTGCCGGATTCCTAGGCTTCTTGGCGCGCATCGCATTAGTGCATTGACCGGACGCCTGATGCGGACAGCGCTCGTCTTGATGCTGACAGGCTGGCTGGTGTTGGCCGGGGCCTGCGCTCCGACGCCGGAGATCAAGCGCTTCAATGCCGGGGAGTATCCTGAACGACTGTCGGATTGGGGCCTTTTCACGCGTCGCGGAGCCCGCTTGGTGCTGGGCCCGGAAGTGATCCCCTATGACGTCAACACGCCCCTGTTTTCGGATTACGCGCTGAAGCTGCGCACGGTTTGGTTGCCGCCGGGCGCTCAAGCTGTCTATGCTGAGGATGCTGCTTACGCCATGCCCGTCGGCGCACTTATCAGCAAGACCTTCTTCTATCCCTTGCAGGGGGGCGTGGCGCAGGCGCTGGAGGGTTGGGATGGCGCAATCGAACAACTGGACCTGGATCAAGTCCGGTTGGTGGAGACGCGGCTGCTGATTCGCCAAGCCGATGGTTGGGACACCGCCGCCTACATTTGGCGCGGCGAGGATGCGTGGCTCAATGTCACTGGTCGGGTGCTGTCCTTTGAGTTGGCGCCGCCGCAGGCCTATTCGCCGCGAGGGGAGGCGTCAAGCGTCGGTCATCAGTTTGCCGAAGCAACTCCTGAACTTGGCCAAGCTGGCCTTGACGCCGTTGACGGCCCCTCCCGGCGGTCGCTGGAATCAACCCTTCAGGATGCAGCTATGAAGCTGTCCTATATTGTGCCGAGCCGTAGTGAATGCGCCCAATGCCACGTCACTGGCGATAGGGGCGACGCCATCCTGCCCATCGGCATCACCACCCGGCAGTTGAATCGCGGCTATGGCGGCGGACCGGGGAATCAGATTGAACAGTGGCGGCGCGGTTGGTTGGCGGATGCGCCGCCGGTCATCAGTCAAACGCCCTTGGCTGATTGGGGCCGGTTGGACGAAAGCGGCGAACAGAGCGCCCCATTGGAGCGCTTGGCGCGGTCATACCTTGATGCGAATTGCGGCCACTGCCACAGTCCCACTGGCGCGGCTGATCCAAGCGGTTTGTGGTTGGACCACGGGAATCAATCCTGGCGTCGCTTGGGTCTCTGCAAGCCGCCCATAGCGGCCGGCCAAGGCTCTGGCGGCAGACCCTACTCCGTGACGCCTGGAGTGCCGGATGCCTCCATTCTAGTGTTCCGCATGGCGGCTAACGACCCGGCGGTGAGAATGCCGGAAATCGGGCGCTCGGTGGTTCATCGTCGAGGCTTGGCGGTGGTGTCGGATTGGATTGCTTCGTTGCCGGGCAAATGTAACGAGTTCGTTGCGACGGGTGCAGCTAAGGTGGCGACGTCTTCCAAGGAACAGGCGATGTTTCTTGCCGGACGGCACGCTAATAACCCTCCAGCTCGCCGTAGCGATTTCGGTGGAAGCTGACGTCGCCAAGGATTTGCTCCGAGACGGCGGCGCGCTTGATGAAGAAACCGATGTCGAACTCATCGGTCATGCCGATGCCGCCGTGCATCTGAATGCCCTCTCGGGAGACTAGGTTGTAGGTTTCCCCCACCTTGGCCTTGGCGAGGCTGGCCAGCTTAGCCACTTCATCCCGTCCACGGCCTTCATCCAAGGCCGTCAGTGCTTCAAGCACGCAGGATTTCGCCAGTTCAATTTCGCAGAACATGTTGGCGGCACGGTGCTTGAGCGCTTGAAATGAGCCAATGGGCACGCCGAACTGTTGGCGCTCCTTTAAGTAGGCTAGGGTGCGGTCAAAGCACTCCTGCAGGCCGCCGAGCATCTCCGCCGCCATGCCGATTCTGCCGATGTCCAGGGTTGGGTCCAGCACCTCAGCACCCTTGCTCAATTCGCCGACCAAGGCGCCGTGCGGCAATGGAACCTCGTTAAAGTCAATGTTGGCGGCATTGCGGGAATCGACCATCGCCGTGTGCGTGACCTGCACGCCCTTTGCTGTTCGGTCCACCAGAAAGAGGCTGATGCCGTCTCGATCGCCCGGGTCGCCGGAGGTGCGGGCCGAGACCACCAGCTTGTCGGCCACATGGCCGTCCAGCACAAAGGTCTTGCTGCCGTTCAGCAAGAAGCCCTCAGAGGTGTGTTCGATCTTGGTGTGAACATCATAGGGCTTGTGGTGGCGGGATTCCTCCAAGGCGACGGCCAAGAGCAGGTCGCCGCTTGATATGGCCGGCAGGAGGTCCTCTTTTTGACTTTCATTGCCGCCCTTGTTGACGAGGGTGCCGCCTAGCCAGACGGTGGCGAAGAGCGGGCTGGCGACCAGCGTGCGGCCGGTCTCCTCCGTGACCACGCCAAGCCCCTTGTAGCCGAAATCCAAGCCGCCAAAGGCTTCCGGGAAGGGGATTGCGGCCCAGCCTAGTTCCGCCATCCCTTTCCAAGTGCCCTCATCAAACCCCAGCGCTGAACCCTCGTCGCGCAACTTGCGCAACTGCGCAATCGGCGCGTTTTTGGCGCAAAAATTCCGGGCGCTATCTTTGAGCATGGTCTGCTCGTCACTGAGAATCATCGTCATGGCCTTGGCAACTCCGGGCAAAAGGACGCACTGAAACGGCGTCGGGTAAAACGTGGAATCAAATCAAATTGTCGGGTTTTTGTCTAGCGGTGGCGCTCGGTTCGTTGGCGACGGGGTTGCTCGGTGAAGCTGCTGATTCGACACGTTGGAGGATGAAGGGTTGGCGGCGTATCAGGCTGCCCGTGTGGGAAGCGCCGCGAGGGTGTGAATCGGCTCAGACACATTTCGGAATTTCGGCCGCGGCGATTTTTGGCGCCTTGGTGCGCTGGTATCGACGGGGTGACGGGCTGCGGGCGGCTTGATCAATCGGGTCACTTGGTAGCTGATCGTGTATGCTTGCTTCGCAAGTTCGATGGCGGTTGTTCGACGTGCTCAGGCTCACTTCAGGATTCAACACTGCAGTCTGGATTCCGATCAGGTCAACTGCATGGGCATTCGGTGGCGCGGCAGTGTACGGCTGTCTTGGAGCGAACGTTCCATGCTACGGGTTGGCGGGTCAGAGCGTTGGAAGTCAAATGGGGTATTTCGGTGCGTAGCGGTTCAGATGTACAGCTGACACTCTCGATCTGGGACGACTTCAAGCCCCCAGGCCCGCTTATATTGCCTGCACCGAATGGCGACGAGGGTGGGCAGTTCGTGGACGTGGATTCGGAGTCCGGCGCACGGAAGGAGATCTACTCTTGGCGAGTGCGGGAGGATGTCTTCGCCGGCATTGTCGATGAGGGAATGCGACGGGACTTACGTGATCGACTGATTGAAAAACCGATGGACTCCGAGCCACCCGAAGGGAGAGGCATGGACGTGCTTGAGGATTTCGTAACCAGAGCCGACGCAGTGATTCGCCTTGGTCCCAAAGACTGCGCGCCAAGCGAAAGTCAATCCGATGAAGCTCATGATGACGAAGAGGGCGACCCCATGGAACTCAACACCCTACTCGCATTAGCGATGCATTTGAAGTGGATTCTCGCTTGCTTCAGAGGCCGGCCCGGGATATCGTTTTCCGTGCGATGAACAAACCTGAATTACGGTCGCCGTCCCAAGCTGAGCCCGATATTGCCGAGATCTTTCGGGCGACGCCCAAGCGTACGCTTGAGGTCAGCGAAGAACGTGTCTTCGACAAAGACTGGCTATCGCTCGGTGACATCACCCTCGTAACGAACCAGACCGAGGACTCAGCCTTGATCAAGCTGGTGCGCCGAGGGGGATTCGAGTGGCAGCTGCCAAGTCTCGACGAGACAATTGCAAAGGTAGTGCAGCTTCTCAACGCGAAAGCCAAGGATGACAAGAGGAAGGTTGATGACAAGCATCCCAAAGTGCGTGCCGCGATGGACCAAGTTGCGTCGATTGCCACCCGCGTGGGGCTCATCCATCCACGGTTCGATCCTGTGGCCATCGAAGAGATGCCCTTTCACCAATCAACCTCGGTCGTAGCGGACACTTCAGGCGTACTCCAGGGCGCACTAGACTTCGTTGCTCGATTTCTACATCCGGCCGCTCGCGTGAAGATACCGGCGATCACACACATGGAGATCGCCAACATGGCTGATCGTTTCCTTTCCATTCGGCGAGATCACAAACAGAATTCGACACCGGCATATCAAGCCAGTGAACTAACATCGCACTTGACTAGCCAGGGCGGGCAACGCGCCCTGCTTAGGCTTGAACTTCGCTCGGATATTGAGGTTGAGCGAACCTATCTACTTGGGGATCCTTTACGAGCCGCTTTTAGGAAAGATCGAACCTTAGACCTGAATCACTTGGACATCAGTTCTCCGATCCGATCCTACGCGGACCGGTTGATTGTGGAAGCCGCACGACATCATCAGGCTCAATCCGGGCCAGCACATCTCATTCTACTTCTAACTAGTGATCAGGGGCTAGCGCGCATGGCTCGGATTGAAGGCGTAAAGCTATTGTACTTCGCCGCGACGAAAGCGGCAGATGTGTTCGGTCAGCGGTTGGCCGGTCAAACATTCAACCCTTTCTCGGGATACATCCAACGCATACCTTTGACGGCGCTACTTTGGGAACTGGCCACGGCTTTTGGTTCGGCCCGCCTATCAGGGGACGATGGCCGCACCTTCCAAGTCTCCGCGTTGGGCGAGCAAGAGCTTCCTTGGGGTTCCGACCACCTTGAGCAAGACCTTCTGTGGCGTACCCAACAACATTCGCCTTCCAAGAGCCGGAAGCAGATCCAGCCGCCCGCTCGGTCTGTCAAACGAAGCACGTCGCCTCTCCGATTTGACGTTGAACGCATGTTCCAACTGGTCTGCGCGTTGGACGACCATCAGGAGATGCTTAGCGCCACAGTGGAGGATGTCGTTCGAGCCAACGGCACGGAGTATCGCCGGTTCCTGCAGTCGGGTCAATTGATAGAGTTGGCGGATGGGGTCTGGAAGGCGAGCAGCCTGCTAGGTTATCTTTCTGCCGATTTGCGGAACGAGCGTGTCGAGAAGGTGCGCAAAGTACTTTGCGAAGTACCATCGTTCGCAGCGTTTGCCAAACGTCTGGGGGATCTGACCACCGGGAATGCCTTGGACGCTGTTGGCTCAACACGCGGATTGGCGACCTATCGAACCCTGTGTGAAGTCACTTTGCTCTGCGCGACCGTAGCCAAAGAAATCTATGCGACACCGAACGTTCCGGAGGTTGCGGCGTTCTCTCGGATTGCGTTGCATCATTTCTCGTCACTCGACCAGGCAGGCGGTGGCTTAGTTGCCACTGGCGAGTGGTTGGAGTCTTTGATCCGAGACGAAGGAATACACCCCGAAGTAGCACGTCGACTGCTTGATGATGCGAGTGAAGCGGGACTACTGCGCAGATCAACAGAGGGGTCCACTACCCAGCTTCGTTTCGATGACCGCATCGTGCATGTATTGCGCACGGACTCAGGGCTGCCGATAGTGGTGCCGATCTACCTGTATCGGGGGGACTACCTGATACCGGGAAAGGCAAGTGTGAGCCTACGCATTGAGGACCCTGCGGTATGAGCTTGCGGGATCGCCTACAGGAGGCGTCTGAGGAGGCGTCTGAGGAGGCTGTAGATCGGTTGTACAGCAAGCTCGGCATCATCGCCAACCCATTTCCAGCCTCCAATCAGACGATTGCCAACCCACATTGTCATATCGAGGAGGACGATGGGGTGGAAAAGAAGATAGTTAGGTTCTTGCGTGACAGCAAGTCACAGGTCGTAGTCATTGAAGGCACCCAAGGTGTTGGCAAAACGAATTTCTTGAACCATTTCGAGTCCGAAATCCGCAGTGTCATGGAGGATGTCGGCGGCTACTACATGGTTCGCTACCTGGCAGACCCCGAGCCGGCGTTCGAGGGCACAACCCGCCGCCTTTTTGAAGAGCTGGGCACAGAACACCTTGAGAAGCTCATAAAGAGTCTCAAGTCAGATCCCAGTCCGATCAACGAGGTGCGCAGCTACGGCATGCGCAGGGCCTTACGCCGGCTTGCCCAAGGCACGGCCGAGGAACAACACATTGATTTGCTGATGCAATGGCTATTAGGCCTCCGGGTGCTCAAAGCACATAGACTCGCGCTCGGCGTTCAATACCGCCTTGATACTGTCGAGTCTAAGACAGCGGCTCTGAGGGACCTAATCCAAGTAAGTGCGGCGGCAGGGGTCTTGAAGGGAGTATTTTTGCTGCTAGACGAGCTGGAGAAGCAGGGTGGTATTCTTGGGCCAACTGCGATAGTACGGTACCTCTCGGCGTTGAGGTCCGTGGTCGATGCGCTGCCTGAACACCTCTTTCTGATGATCGGCATCACCCCTGATGCACTGCTTCGTTATTCAACTACCTTACCTGCGCTTCGCGGTCGCCTGCAGAACCAAATTACGCTAGAGCCCCTCACCGACCTGAGCGAGGCAATAAAACTGGCCGATTTCTATGTACGCACCGCCCGCGACGCTGCGCGACATCAACGTGATGTTGCTGGGGGCGACAGCCCGGTTTTGGAGGAAGCGCAGATCGAGGATTGTTTCAGAGATCTCCTCGCGCTCACTCAGCCTGCCGGCGATCGCGGGGTCAGGCACCGCCAATTCCTTCACGAGTTGCAGGCACTTGCCGAGGAGAAGATCCAGAAAATCGAGAAATCGTAACGGGTACAGCTAGGGAACCTCTGATTAAATTCTAGGGATTGGCCATTGCGTGGCGGCTGGAACCACTTGAGTGGCGTTGTCGGGGAACGTTGCTTGAACTGGTGGATGACTCGCCTGTACTCGCTGATCGACAGGTGATCATTGGCAATTGCGGACCGTTTGATGTAGCAGCGCAGTTTCGATAGGACAGATCCCGGCCCCGTTCTGCAAAAGGCAATTGACAGCGCTTGGCTCGGCGATGGCATCGCGGGCCGCAGTGAGCTGGATAAGGTCTATATCCAAGCGAAGAAGTATACCGACAGCAACAACGTCAGCGTACGCACACGAGATTCCTACCAGATCAAGCAGACCGACGGGGGCCATTTCGAGCAGTGCGGCCTGTAGACTCTGCGTCCTCGCCCTATGGGCCGCTGGATCATGTCAACTTGATGGTCATGTTTAGGCCGCTCACGGCCGCTTCATCGAACCGGCGAGCAGTCACTGTTTTGGTCTTCGTGTGGCGCTTCACAGCTTGCTTAGGCGTGCTGGTTTACGAAAAGCGATTGGCGGAAGCCGGTGAAGCTGAAAGGCATGGAAATGCCAATACCGATCTAACCAGCAGCGACCTCGTGCTGACACTTCCGTACGATGCCACCAGAGGACGTAAACATTGATGCGCCTGCCGTAGGGGTTGTCTGGTGGTCACGGTGATGGGGTAGGCGGGGTCGCAACGCTCGTTGTCGCCAAAGCGGCAAGGCGATGCGTTTTCCCGATGCGTCGGATGTCTTCTGGCGGGATATCAGCTTGCGAGGCGTATGGCTACCAGTGAATGGCGTCCCCTAGGGGAGTCGAACCCCTGTTGCCAGGATGAAAACCTGGAGTCCTAGGCCACTAGACGAAGGGGACCAAACTGATGAGCGGCGCATTCTATGCATCGGTCCCAGCACCGTCAACCGCTTGTACGGGCTCAGTACACTTCGTGTCTTTTTCGATCAGGCAGCCATGGAGAGCTTGCCGGCGAACTCGGCCGGTGTCAACAAGCTGTACGGACTCAGGACGTTCATCCGGTCGATCAACTGAAGGGCGCGCGGGTGGCGGAGGAGGTGACCATTGGCGCGGCGGTGGTTGTGGCTAGCTGTTGCTGGCTTATGGCTGCCCCTTGCGGCAAGTTGAGTTCCAATAATTACCAAGTTCGCCAGTTTCAGAAAGTTAGCCGTCGGCGCTGGTATTGAGCAGGGATTTGCCGATCCAGTGGCGGGCGAAGTGCTGCGCTGTCCGGCCATTGCGGGCCCCCCTGGCCAAGGCCCAGCGCAGTGCGGCGGCGCGCAGGTCCTCGGTCCATTCAACGGTGGCCCCGTGGCGTTCAGTCAGAACTTCCACCCAGTGGCGCACGATGGCGAGGTAGGCTTCTTGCCGGAATGGATGAAAGGACAACCACAGACCAAAGCGGTCGGATAGAGAGATCTTCTCCTCCACCGCCTCGCCTTGGTGCAGTTCCCCAGCCACGAAGGTGGCGGCCTCGTTGTCCACTGTGCTTTCCGGCAAGAGATGGCGGCGGTTGGAGGTGGCGTAGATGAGCACGTTGTGGGAGGACTTGAAGATGGAGCCCTCCAGAGCGCTTTTCAGCGCCTTGTACGAAGGATCATTGGCTTCAAACGAGAGATCATCGCTGAACAGCACGAACCGATAAGGCTCCTCGCGCAGCCGTTGCACGATGTCCCGCAACGTCACCAAGTGGGTCTTGTTGACCTCCACCAAACGCAAGCCGTCTTCGCCAAACCTGTTCAGCAGACCGTGGATGAGCGACGACTTGCCGGTGCCCCGTGCGCCCCAAAGCAGGGCATTGTTCGCAGGATAGCCAGCTACGAACTGCTGCGTGTTCTCAACCAAGCGGGCTTTCTGATCGTCGATTCCCAGCAGGTCGTCGAGGCTGATTTCGTCGATGTCCGCATGAACCGAGAAGCCTCGGTCAAGGCCCTCCTTGCGCCAATAAGCCGCTCGGTTGAGGTGCCAATGCACAGGCGCGTGGCTAGGCAGCAAAGGCAGCAGACGGCCAATGAGGGCTTCGGCGGCCCCAAGGAGGGGTTTTAGCGACTTTTCCATGATGGTGGCTTGAGAAAGAGCTTCGTATCAGCCTGAAGCAGCCGTTGCCTTTGTTGCGAGGGCCAAAGTCGGTTGCCGAAGCTGAGTTGCTCTATCTATCGTCTTGGCTTCATCTCCACTACGTTGTCGGCCTGCCGCTCGTAGATGCGCTGGACCAAGCCGGGGCCGTCAAGGCCAATTTGGCCGGGCTTGAACAGACGCAGATCATAGCGCCTTGGAGCGTTGCCGCCCTCCCTCGTCAGGATCAGATCATGGCCTTGCAGCGTCCAACTGCCTCGTTCCCGTTTGCCGCCCTCCGTTAGGAGGTATTGGCCGCCGCCGATGTCGCCATCGAACCGCAGGCCGCCGGACGGCGAGCGCCATTGGCCGGGAAGGTTCAGTTTATTCAGCCAAGCGAGCCGGGTCTGCCTAGCGAGGCGCAGCCATGCTGAGGCGATGAGGGTGATGGAGCTGGCAAGCAGCAGGAGCGTCATGAAGGCCAAAGGTCAAGTCATCCGGTGGTGGGGAATCTCAGCATAGCCATTCCCGCTCCGTGCCGATCAACTGAGCGTCAAGAATGCCTTGCAGCAACCGCTCTGCCGCCATAAGAGTTCTGTCCACTGCTGCGGCTTCGCTGGCGATGGCGATGATGGACCATTCGGAAAGCTGGTGCGTATCCTGGTGCCGACTCTCGCAGACAGCTAAATTGGTGGCGCGGCCCAAGCGGTCGCGCAGGCCCTTCAGCCGCCGACGCTTCTCCTTCAGCGAGCGGCAGCCGCTTAGGTGCAGATTGATGCGCAGCAGGCAGGCTTTGGCCATCGGCTTTCAGCCGCTGAAATCCTTCTTTTCCATTTCGTAGAAAACCCGGTCTAGGCCGCGCCATCGGCGGCGCCGGAGAAAGACCATGCCGAGGCGTTGCATGACGTTCACGGACTTTTGGTTCGGCGTGTCGGTGACGGCGATGACGCGCTCAAAGTCGCAACTCTGAAATCCGTGGCGCAGCACTTCCGTGGCGGCCTCGGTGACCAAGCCGACACCGGAGTGCTTCGGCAGAATTCCATAAAGAAGCTCAATGCCCTCGCCACCCTCAAAGCGCCGGTGGCCGCAGAACCCAACTAGCTCGCTGGGCTGTTCCTTCAGCTCAATGGCGAAGAAGCCGGAATTGCTTGCTTTGAAAAAGGCAGTATTGGCGGTGACGATTTCCGCCACGCGTTCGACGGAGAGAATCTCGTTGTCCCACAGGTAGCGGCGGACGTCTGGCTGCGTCCAGAAATTGTGCAGGAATGGCGCGTCCCCCGGGGTCAGAGGCCTCAGGTTAAGCCGTTTGGTCGTCAATATCATCGTCTAACCCCCGCTTGAGAGTTTGCCATAGCTGAAACTCATAAGCGAAGACATTGCTTGCCCGCTTAGCGCCCTGCTTGGGGAACAGGAACCCAAGCTGTGGGCTTGGAGCCGCCTATAGACTGCCTGTGCGCCAACAAGGGACAAGCGAAGAACAGGAACCCGGGCTAGGGACTGTGCGTCGGCGAGCGTGGTCGTGGTGCGTCAGCGCCAGCAGGCTTTGGGCCATGCCAACCTTGGCGTCCGCCCCGCCGTTTTGGAACAGTCCGGGTCATAGTACATAGTCGCTCAAGGCGCTGCCTAGGCTTTGCTCCAGGGGCTTGAGGTGGCGTTCAAACTTGCGCCAGCTATCTATGCTTTGCCGGTAGATGGGGCGGCGCACCTGTTCCGCGCTGGCTGTGCGCACCGCCCGCTGCGTTTGGTGGAAGTTCAGGCAGGCTTGCTCGAACGGCAGGCCGCAATGGTCAAGCAGCCGCCGAATCTGCATTTCCGTCGCATCCACTAAGTCCTCGTAGAGCAGGTGCAGCATACGACCGGGCAGGGCTTGGCCCCAGTGGCGCATGAAGGCGAGGTAGTCTTGATAGTACCTGCCAAGCGTTTCGAGGTCATAGCTGAAGGATTGGCCGCGGGCGAAGTTCTGCTTGAAAATGGAGAAGCAGCAGGCCATGGGTTGACGGCGCGCGTCTATGAACAGTGCTTGCGGCAGCATGGCATGTATCAGGCCCAAATGGGCGAAGTTGTTGGGCATCTTGTCCACGAACCAGCGGGCTTCGCCGCGGTAGGTGGCTGTTTCCGCCAGATAGCGTTCACCCAAGGCGTTGAAGTCCTGTCGCGAGAAGGAGGCGAGGCACTCCGGATAGCCATCATCCGCATTGAATTCCCGCACATAGTTTAGAATGTGGGGCAGCTCCATGGTGCCCTGCACGTCGGAGTGGGACGCTAGGATCTGCTCAATGAGGGTGGAGCCGGAGCGCGGCAGCCCGACCACGAATATCGGTGTGGTGCGGTGCGGCGAAGACGCCCTGCGCTCGCGCATGAACTGGCCGGTCAGCAGAACTTCGATGCGGCGTCGTTTGGCGCTGAAGTTAGCGCTGTTGAACCCTTCAAGTTTCCGTTTGACGGAGTTGCCGGCAGCGTAGTGTTCAAAGGCGCCATCGTAGTCGGCTTGACCCTCCAGCGCCTTGCCAAGGGCGAAGTGAAAGGCGGCGCGTTCCGTTGGCGCTAGTTTTCGCTGCCTCAAAGCCGTCTGCATGGCGACGATTTCATCGTTGTTGAAGGCGTAGTTCTTGAGGTCAGCCAAGCTCCAGTAGGCTTCTCCTAGGCTAGAGTCCATGCTGGCGGCGCGTTGATACGCCAATTCGCAATTGGCGCGGTCGCCGATGGTTTTCAGCACGTGGCCAAGCGACAGCACCACCCGAGGCTGCTCAGCCTTCAGCGCTAGTGATTGTTCAAAGGACTGCTTGGCCTGTTCGGGGCGCAAACCCCAAGCCTGCACAGTGCCAAGCATGGTCCAGCAATCCGCCGTGTCGGGCGCGAGCGCCACGGCGCGTTGGGCCGCCGCCTCGGCCGCTTCGTATTCCGCCCGTTCGGAATGTAGGCGGGAGAGGCCGCGCCATAGCGTGTCGATGTTGGGGGAGAGCGCTTGGGCTGCTTGCAAGAGGCGTTCGGCATCCTTGGTGACGCCGGCGTCCAAGGCGATATTGGCCAATCCCACCAAGGCGTGAATATGATTGGGGTTCTGCTTGAGGATGTCGCGGAAAATGGCTTCCGCCTCCTTTTTGCGGTTGCAGCGGATGTGTTCAACGGCGGCGGCGACGTGCTTGTGCAGCGGATCCGCTTGAGCGGCCCGACGGAAGGCTTGCCGGCCCGTCTTGAGGTGGCCTTGCTCGGTCAGCACATCGCCATGCAATTGCCAAGCTTGGTCGTTGCTTGGCTCCCTTCGGCACAGGCTTTGCAGCATGTCCGCAGCTTCCTGCAATCGTCCGCTTGCGCGATAGGCCCGGCCCAAATCCAATGTTGCCTGGGTGAATTTGGGTGCCTTGTCGACGGCGCGGCTGAGGTGTTCGACGGCCTGCTGGGCGTCACCTTGCGCCAAGCGGATTGAACCGAGCAGGCGCAACGAGTTCACCTCGTCATGGTGCTCCTTGAGAATTTCGCGCAGTTGCCGCACGGCAAGGTCGGGGCGCTGTTGGTTCAGCAGCGACAGCGCCTGCTCAAACGCCTTGCGTGCGGTGGCTCTTTCGGTCATTGGCGACATTCGCCGATCGCCTCCCGTTCCAGCCCTAGACCCCTTGCTCGGGGGAATAGGGTGACACATGAGCCAAATTCGAACCCGTCCACCGTCCTCTCGTCGGTCGAGGCATCGCCTCGTTAGACTTGATTATGCGGAGATGCGCTCCCTTGCACAAACGAAGGGATGCAAGGGGTTCAGCCTCCCGTCGATCTCGGCGCGTCTTGGGACGCATACATTCTGCACGACCCCGCGGACCAGCTCTCCATGGCTGTCTGACCAGAAAAATTCCGAAATGTACTGAGCCCGTACATGGTTGCGGCTTGCGCCAATTTGCGGGATATTGGCGTCACCCGCCCACGCAGAAGCGATGTGCATGAACCGGGTGGGTTTTCAGGGGAAGCCGTTGACCGCCGCCGACAAGCCTATCGCCAAATCCAAGCTGGTTCTCTTCGCTTTGCCGGAGTATGCGATTTATCTCGGCAGCATCCCCGTTGGCCTCTATCTGCCATTGGTCTACTCCAAGGACTTTGGCCTCGAACTGGCCGATGTGGGCTTGATCCTGATCCTGGCTCGAGTGTCGGACGTGATCACCGACCCCCTGATCGGCTACCTCAGCGACCGCACCAAGGGCAGGTTCGGTCGGCGCAAGCCTTGGATGGCCGCGGGAGCCCTGCTAATGGCGGCTTCCGCCTTCCTGCTCTTCAACCCGCCCGGAGCGGTATCCAACTTCTATCTGTTGGAGTGCTCCGTGGGGCTGTGGCTGGGCTGGACCCTGATCAACATTCCCTACTACGCTTGGGGTGCTGAGCTGTCAGACAGCTACCACGAACGAACACGCATTACCGGCTGGCGGCAGGCGTTCGCCTTTCTGGGCAACGTGAGCGTTTTGACGGTGCCGGTGATTGCCGGTGAAATAACTGGCTACGGCGCCTTGCCTAGGGAAGGCTTAGCGATTATCGGCTTCATGGCGCTGGTGGCGTTGCCGGTGATGATTGCGACCACGCTTGCCACCGTGCCGGAGCGAAAGGACCTCAAGCCGGTGCGCTCGCCGTGGTGGAGAAACGCCGGTGCCATGCTCAAAAACGGCTCCTTTATGCTGCTGTTTTTCGGCTTTCTGCTGCAGGCGTTAGGCACCGGCTGGGGTTCGGCCACGTTCATGCTGTTCGCCACCTTCGTGGTGCAGGCGGAGGCGTCCAGCCAGGCCATACTGCTGGGATATTTCGGGGCGAACATCATCTCCTTGCCCTTTTGGATCGCCCTTGCCCAGCGCGTTGGCAAGAAGCAGACCTGGATTGCCGGTGGGGTGCTGTTCGTGTTCGTCACGCCGCTGTTCCTGTTTCTAGAGGGCGGCGACCTAGGCTGGTTCTTCCTCGTGCTGGCGCTGTACGGCATCGCCGGCGGCAACTTCAGCGCCATGTCCATGTCGATGAAGGCCGATGTGATAGAAATTGCCTCGCGCCGGTCCGGCGAGGACATCGCCGGCTCCTACATCGCCGTTTGGTCCTTGGGCCAGAAACTGGTGGCGGCGTTGGGCTTAGGGGCGCTGCCGCTGCTGCAGATGCTGGACTTCTCCGCCACTGGCGGCAACAGCCCAGAGGCCATTCGGATGCTGTCCTACGTCTACGTGCTGCCGCCTTGGCTTTGCTACGCCCTAGCTGTGGTGGTCATCTGGCGCTACCCCATTTCCGCCGAACGCTTGGCGAGAATTCGCCGCCGCTTTGACCGTCGAGATGCTCGGCGCGCCGCCATCGGGTCACATTCCGCCGTCTTGCGCGAAGGCACCTCGGCGTTCAGGCAATAGACTGTAGGCATTGGTGGAGCACCAACAAGGCTTTCGTTTAGACTAGGCTCCTAGCCTCCGGGCCTGACTTGGCCGTGCGGCGGTGAAATCGACTATTTTGAAACCAGACACAGGGAGATTGCACAGTGTTGGGATATTGCACCATTGGCGTCAATGACATGGACCGGGCGGAGGCTTTTTATAATGCGCTGCTCGGCGAGATTGGGGCTTCTCAAATATTTGGCATGGATCGGATTAAGTTCTACGGCACCACGCCGGCCGAATCCATGCTGGCCATCTGCATTCCGTACAACCAGGAAGCGCAGCAGCCGGGCAACGGCAACATGGTGTCCATCCCAGGCGGCGACCGCGCCGGAGTGGACCGGCTTTACGCCAAGGCCCTTGGGCTCGGCGCCACCGACGAAGGCCCTGCAGGTGAGCGCATGCCGGCGTTCTACGGCGCCTATGTGCGCGATCTTGACGGCAACAAGCTGTGCTTTTATGAAATGAAGATGGGCTAGCCTGCATAGCGGGCGCGACCTCGTTTAACGCAACAAACCGTTCATGCGACATCTGGCGCCGCCGGGCGCGAATGGCTTGTTCCTGTTGCTGTCCATTGAGCGAAGGTCCAATGCAACTGACCGATGAGCAGATAGCGCGCTATTGGGAGCAGGGGTACCTGTTGTTGGCCGGCCTGATCCCGCAGCCGCGGCTGGCCCGCTACGAGAAGCGCTTTGTCGCTTTGGCCACGGGCGCTGCGCCGCCGACTGACGGCATGAAGATTATGCGCGACATCATGGTCGTCAAAGGGGCGGTGGCGGCTGCGAGCTCCCTGGCCGCAGTCAACAAATTGATGAACTTTGAAGAGGATTCGGCGCTGTACGGCTTTGCCTTGGAGCCGAATCTATTGGCCGCCGTTCGCTGCCTGATTGGCCAAGACCTGTACAGCATCTCGACCAACCTGTTCAACAAGCCGCCGGGCGTGGACGGACGGCACCCATTGCATCAGGATTTGCGCTACTTCCACATCCGTCCGGCGGACAAGATTTTGGGCGTGTGGACGGCGTTCGGCCGCACTGACCGTGAAAACGGTTGCTTGGCCGTTGTGCCGGGCAGCCACAAAGGGGCGCTGCTTGAACATGAAAGCCCGGATTGGGAGTACGTCAATGCGGGGTTTTACGGTGTTGAAGGTGCCCCCGGCCAACGTCAGCATGTGTCGATGGCGCTTGGCGATACGCTTCTGTTTCATCCATTGCTGATTCACGGCTCCGGACGCAACCGCAGCGACCATTGCCGCCGCGCCATTTCCGCACACTACGCCTGGGCGGACTGTGAATCGCCCCGGCGGGATTGGCGCGTGGGCAAGCAGGCGCGGCGCATCCACTGAATAGGAGTGGCGTTTCCAGCGCCACGGCCGCCACCGCCACTGGCTTCCTCCACGAGGTCCTGCAGCGCATGCCCGTGAGTTGGTGCCGGTCGAACAGAGCGGATTTTCGAGGTGCCCTTTAGTCCTTGGCGGTGAAGAAGTCCGCTCGGGGCGTCATGGTTTCATCGTAGACCGGCTCCGTCAAATCCACCCGATACTTGGACACGTCCGAGCCGGTGATGCCGAAGGAGCCGAGGTTATCCCGCATCTTCAAGTACCACTCGCATTCGAAATGGGCCTTGAGCGCCGCTTCGCTCTCCCAGCGCTCAAATACTCGGATGCGGCCAGGGATGCGCGGGTCCGGGCACCAATCGTAGTCCAAGCAGCCTGCCTCGGTGAGGGCGCCGTCGATTAGCGGTCGCCCGGCCTCAAGAGCAGGGGCGATGTTTTCGGGTGGCATGTCGATGGTGCCGGAAATGATGATTTTGGTCATGGGTTTAATGATCTCCAAATGTTGTGGAACGGGAACTATTGGCGGCAAGCGAAGTTGACGCAGTGATTGGAAAACGGAAATATGTAACAACTTGCGTTCATGATCAATCCGGGAGAGAAGCAAAACCCATGGATTTTACCTTTAGTGCCGAGGATGAAGCGTTTCGCGGCGAGGTGCAGGCGTTTTTAGAGGACAAGCTCACCGATGAGATGCGGCGGGCGGCGTCCCGCACCACCACGGTGTTTGCGGACAAGGACTTGGCCATGGCTTGGCAGCGCATCCTGGTTAAGCAGGGCTGGGCGGTGCCGTCTTGGCCGGTGGAGTACGGCGGCACCGGCTGGTCCGCCGCGCAAAAGTACATCTTTGGCGAGGAATTGGCTCGGTTCGGTGCGCCGGGCTTGATTCCACTGGGCTTGCGCATGCTTGCGCCGGTGTTGTTCAAGTACGGCACCGATCAGCAGAAGGCCCACTACCTGCCGAAGATGCTTTCCGGAGAGCACTATTGGTGCCAAGGCTACTCCGAGCCCGGGGCCGGGTCCGATCTATCGAGCCTGAAGACCTCGGCGGTGAAGGACGGCGATGACTACATCGTCAACGGCTCGAAGATCTGGACCACCCATGCTCAGTTTGCGGACCACATCTTCTGCTTGGTGCGTACCGACAGCTCCGGCCGCCGTCAACAGGGCATTACCTTCCTGCTCATTCCCATGGCGACGCCGGGTGTCAAGGTGGAGCCCATCATCACCTTGGCCGGTGACCATGAGGTTAACCAAGTGTTCTTTGACGACGTTCGCGTGCCCGTGGCCAATCGGGTGGGGCCGGAGCACGATGGCTGGAACGTGGCCAAGTATCTGCTTGAGTTTGAGCGCGGCGGCGGTGGTGCCGCGGCGCGGCTGCAAGTGTCCTTGGACCATCTGCAAGCCATTGCCGAATCGGAGCTAAATGGCGTCACGCCGCTATGGACGTCGCCGGTTTTTCGCGCCCGCAGCAACGCCTTGGACATCCGCGTTCGGGCGTTGCAGTTCGCGGAGCACGTCACGCTGGCGCGCCTGTCTCGGGGCGAATCGCCGGGCCCTGGGTCGTCGTTGGCGAAAAACATGACGGTTGAGATTGATCAGGGCATCAACGAACTCAAGCTGGAAGCCATCGGCTACTACGCCATGCCGCACGCCAACTTGATTTCCATGAACGGCTACAACGAGCCCCGTGTTGGTCCCGACCATGCGGAGACGGTGACGCCGCGCTACCTGAATTCCAGGGCCGCTTCGATATTCGGCGGCGCTTGCGAGGTGCAGAAGAACATCATCGCCAAAGTGGTGCTCGGGCTTTAGGTGCTGGCCGCCAGCGCCATATCCGGCACCGGTGGAGGAGCATCACTCCTTGGCGATGTATATGATGTGCTGGTCGCCAGCGCCCTGTTCGGAACTGCTGCCGAGTGGATCGGGCGCTGGCGCAACTGGGCGCTGGCGGGCTTCACCAAGTGGTGACATTGTCCGACTTCGACACCCGCTTTGAGGTGCTGGAGCAGGTTGGCGTCAAGGCTCCGCCGCGGGTTTAGGGCATGAGCGTGCAGGATGCCGCCGCGGCGGAGGCATTTCCTGGAAGCGGAGACGAGCGGCTTGGTCGCCTTGCCAAGCCTTTGGTCATCCTCACCCGCCGCTGGCCGAGCCGGGTGCAGGAGCGCTTGCGCTCGGAATTTGAGGTGTGTTTCAACGCCGACGACCATCCTTTCTCCCGCACTGAATTGAGCGCCGCCCTGCAGCACGCCGATGCCCTTTGCGCCACGGTCAGTGATGACTTGCCGGCGGAGCTGTTCCCGCCCGCGCCGCGCTGCCGGATCATCGCCAATTTCGGGGTCGGTGTGAACCACATTGACCTAGCCGCCGCCCGCGCCCGGGGCATAGTCGTCAGCAACACGCCGGATGTGCTGACCGAGTGCACGGCCGACTTGGCCTTGGCGCTGATGCTGATGTCCGCGAGACGGGCGGGGGAGGGGGAGCGAATGGTGCGCGCCGGTCGATGGACCGGCTGGAGTCCCACCCACATGATGGGTGCCCGGGTTGGCGGCAAGACCTTGGGCATCGTCGGCATGGGACGCATTGGCGCGGCGGTGGCGCGGCGCGCCCACCGGGGCTTCGGCATGAGCATCCGCTGCTTTAGCCGCAGCCCTGCGCCGGCATCCGTTCTCAAAGATCTGGATGCTGAGCAGACGAATTCCCTGGACGAACTCCTGCCAACGGTGGACTTTCTTTCCCTGCACTGTCCCGCCAACGACGAAAGCCACCACCTGATCGACGCGGCGAGGCTGGCACTCATGCGCCCAACGGCCCATCTCATCAATACGTCCCGCGGCAGCGTGGTTGACGAGCAGGCCCTTGCCCATGCGCTCAAGAATGGCCTGATAGCCGGCGCTGGACTGGATGTCTATGAGCGCGAACCCAGTGTGCATGAGGCTCTGCTTAGCTTGAACAATGTGGTGCTGCTACCCCACCTTGGCAGCGGCACTCTGGAGACGCGGGAGGCCATGGGCTTGCGCGCCTTCCAGAACCTACGGGCGTTTTTCGCCGGCCGGCCGCCGCCGGATGCTTGCAATTGACTGATTCGCCTGCGTCCGTCCGCTGCTAAGCGGCAATATGCAAGCCCAAGCCGAATCCCCCAGCTGAAATCGGATTTGCTCGGTTGTCGCCGAGACCCGGCCGGAGGACGTGTTCGGATGTCTCGCCTATGACAATGCGCCAACGTCTCTTGCTGAGATGGAGGCGGGGGTTCTGGTGGGAGCCAGGGTTTAGAAGCTAGTATGTATCCTGTATCTAGCACGTATCATGTATAAGGAGATGACATGTACCAGCAAATTGCCTACGAAGTTCAAGATCCGGTGGCTGTCATTACCATGAATCGGCCAGACCGCTTGAATGCCTTTACAACGCGTATGCTGGCGGAGATTCGCCACGCCTTGGCGGCGGCTGAAAGAGATGTTGATGTAGTTGGCATCGTCCTGACTGGTGCTGGCCGTGGCTTTTGCGCCGGCATGGATATGGGTAGCCTAGACAATCTTTCCTCCGGCACGTCTGAACGGGAAGACCTTTCTGCGCTTGAAGCCGCTCCGGGAGACCCCGAGCTTGGCCCCAACTTCCAAGTGACCTATTCCTATTTGTTGGCCATCAGAAAGCCGCTCATCGCCGCTGTTAACGGTGCCTGTGCTGGGCTCGGGTTTGTCATCGCCATGCTCGCGGATATGCGTTTCGTGGAGCGTCAAGCCAAGTTCACCACGTCGTTTTCCCAACGGGGCTTGATCGCCGAGCATGGGGTCAGTTGGATGCTGCCGCGCCTCATCGGCTCCGGTCGGGCGCTGGACCTGCTGTGGAGCGCGCGCAAGTTCAGCGGCGAGGAAGCGCAGCGCCTCGGCTTGGCGGAGCGTCTGCTGGACCAAGGGCAAAGCGTTCAGGCGGCCAAAGACTATATCGCTGAACTGGCTGCATCGGCTTCGCCCAAGAGTTTGCAAGTGATGAAGGCGCAGGTCTATCGGCATCTGAACATGCCCTTGGCAGAGGCCATGGCCGAGACCAACGAGTGGATGGCGGCAAGCCTGAAGCGAGAGGACTTCAAGGAGGGTGTGCGCTCCTTCATCGAACGACGGCCGCCGCAATTCAAGCGCATTTCATTGTGATGGCCGATGCCGCCCCTGCTGGAGCGCAGTCATGCCGGAAGTGATCGCCACGGATGCGCAAATCGACGATTGGGTTGAACTGGTGGACGGCTTGAACCGGTTCCTGCGCCTGCGCACCACCCCAATTGGCATGAAGCTGTTCGTCAGCGTGGAGGAAATGGCCGCAGTGCCTCGCTTGCGCCGGCCGAAGGCCATCCACACCACGGATCAGATTGTTGGCCAAGCGGCGCGCAACGGCTGGACCGTTGGCATCACCGCTGAGGACCTGGTCGGCGCCCAATGCAGCACCGTCATTGGCTTGCATCCGCGCAGCCCGGAATGGCTTTCCGGCGACCGCATGGCTGGCGTCTGGTACGCCGACCAAGACAACGCCAGCGCCCATCAGCACGCCATGGACGTGGCGCCTTTCGGGGTTCACCAAGCGATGGCTGTTAGCCCATTGGCTAGCGGGCGGCTTAACCCGCCGGACATCTGCCTGATATACGCCACCCCGGCGCAGATGATCCTGTTCATCAATGGGCTGCAATGGACCGGCTACAAGAAGCTTCAGTGGGGTTGCGTGGGAGAATCCTCCTGCGCGGATTCCTGGGGCCGGGCGCTAGCCACCGGGGAGCCTAGCCTATCCATTCCCTGTTTCGCCGAACGGCGCTACGGCGGCGTCATGGAGGACGAGCTGCTGATGGCGCTGCCGCCGCAATTTTTGCCCAAGGTTCTGGCTGGTCTGGACGCCCTTGCACGCAACGGCCTGCGCTACCCCATCGCGCCCTACGGGGTGAACAACGATGTCCGGGCTGGCATGGGGGTGAGCTACGACTAACCAGGCGACGCCTTCACGGAACCAACTTAACCGGAGCGGGTCTGATCGTTGCTGGGTTCCTCGTCGGCTTGGGGTGCTTGCCTGCCGGCGCGTTAAGCTCGTGCTGGCACCCATCCCTTGGCCCGAAGACGGGGCCGTGCATCGGCAGGTAAGCGCCCCAAGCCGACTCCACTTCAGACCCGGTTGGTCGCATTGGACCGCCGCCGAACTCGTTCCGTTGTTTGCGCGTCAGCGGAGTGCTGCCCGCCGTGGGTGGTTCAGATCGGCGAGAGGGCGGTCGGTGGGTGCGAATTCGGCTCTTTTGCGCGGGGGTGGCTGGCTCCCCGGCTGAAGGCTGCTGCGGTCAAGAGGACGAGCGATGCGGGTCGTGGAACAGCCGCTGTCAGTCCGTCGGATGGCCCCGTGATGGCTTAGCGTCCGTCCGGGCTGATCGAAAAATTGAGCTTTGCTGCGGATTGGTACGCTGGCCGCGCGGTCTGGCGATCACAATAGGCGCCAAGCCTTGGCGGTAGGTCGATGTCGTAGGCCACGGCCCAGATCAGGCAACTGGTTAGCATGATGTCGGCGCCGGTGAACCCCTGCCCGACGAGGTGGTCTTGGTCGCTAAGGCGCTTATCGGCGAAGGCGATTTGCTTGGTGAAGCCCTTGATGGCGGTCTCTACGGCGGCTGGTGCTTCACCGTACAAGGCGGCCAGGTCCCGATGCTTGCGCACCACGTACAGGGTGTGGGCGTCAAGCTCCATCTGCACATAGCTCAGCCACTCGTTGTACACCGCCCGCACCCTTGTGCCGGATTGGGGCGACAGACCTGTTTGGGGGCCGTAGGTGTCGGCCAAATAGGTGATGATGGCGCCGCTTTCGGTCAGCACGAAATCGTCATCAACCAGCACCGGCACCTTGCCTTTGATGTTGAGGGCGATGAACGCGGCGGTCTGGGTTCCGCCTGAGCGTGGCCCAATCAACCTTGGTTGGTAGCTGAGCTGTAGTTCGTGCGCCATCCAATGGGCGCGCAGGGTGCGTACGGTCGCGCCGCCCCAAATTGTCATCACATTGGCATCTCTATTTCAGCGGCCTCATAGAAGTGGGCTTCCACTGCCTTGGGCGGGTGCGCTTGCATGGCGGCTTGAAACGTGGCCATGTGTGGGGTTCTGAAGTGCGCTTGCAGGGCCTCCTGGCTGGTCCAGCGCTCCGTGATGCGGAGGGCGCTTGGGTCGGCCAGCTCCACGCTGAAGGTATAGTCCTCGCAGCCGTCCTCTTGCATCGAGGCGTTCTGCATGGTGATGATGGCGTCCTTCAGCGCTGCCACCGTTGCCGGCGTCGCCTCCATTCGAGCGTTCACTACAATCATGGCGGTTTTCCTATCGGACAAGCGTTTGAGTTAATCAGTTTTGAGTTGTTGGGACTGAAGTCATCCTCCCCAAGGCGCAATCCTAGCCAAATGCCATTCGCCCAGCGGATACGCCAATGAAGAAGATAGTTTCTCGCCAGCCCAAAGTCGAGAGGTTGCGCAAAACTGTCGTTAGCCGCAAAAACGGGTTTGATGAACATTGCAATGGCGCTTGATGCGGTCGAGTTCGTGCAGCGTTCGCGCACTCCGATGGCTTGCGCTGGGCAATGGAGCCCGCATCGTTCTGCTTGGGCCTCTTTTGCGTTCGGCCACAATCATGGTATTGTATGTATATATAATAAATCACAGGCTTTGCTCCCTAGGACGCAGCCAGCGTCGGGCCTTGCGTAGACCGCACGGGTTGGTGGAATTCCCGGCTATTCGCCCGAAGCGAGGTGGCTACTCCGTCGCTGTGGTCGGGCTGTTGTCTTATCGGGCAACCCGATTCACGGGTGCGCCCGTGTTGATCTACGCATGACGGAAGCTGGGTTCATGGAGGAACGGAAGTCAAGCTCGCACAGCCGCTACGGGTTAGGCCACCTAGGCTATGAGCGGGGTTCCATCGTGCGGGCCGTGGGCGTCAAGTATGTCAGTCCCTAAATGTAGATAAAGTGACTGTGGAAATGCCGGAAAAATCGGCCAAGATGCACAAGGGCTGCGGGGACTCAATGCGCAGGAGGCAGTGGCGCTGTGGACATGTCGGAAAAATTGGCTAAGGCGCACAAGGGCAGGGGTGCTACGCTGAACCCGCAAAGCCGCTACTTGAAGACCACCAGCGCCGCAGTGGACGATGGCTGGTGCTTGGACGAAGAGCAGGATCCCGACCCGGCGACGGAGTTCTACGCTGACCGCACCAAACGCATCATTACCCGCAACAAGTCGCCGGACATTCCCTTTGACCGCTCCATAAACGCCTACAAGGGATGCGAGCACGGCTGCGTCTATTGCTTCGCCCGGCCCACCCACGCCTACTTGGATCTCTCCCCAGGGTTGGATTTTGAGACCAAGATTTTCTACAAGACCAACGTGCGGGAGAGGCTGCTTGAGGAGTTGGGCTCCCGCTCCTATCAATGCCGGCCCATCGCCATGGGCACCAACACCGACCCCTACCAGCCAGTGGAGAAGCGGCTGCGTATTACCAGAACCATCCTTGAGACGGCGTTGGAGCATCGACATCCGGTCAGCATCGTCACCAAAAGCCGGCTCGTGCTCAGAGACTTGGATTTGCTCAAAGAGATGGCGCAGCTACAGCTCGTCTCCGTAGCGGTCAGCGTCACCACCTTGTCCAATGCGTTGAAAGTGAAGCTGGAACCCCGCACTGCAGGTCCAGCGGCGCGGTTGCGGGCCATCGCTGGCTTGCATGAACGGGGCGTTCCAGTCAGCGTCATGGTGGCGCCGATCATCCCGTTCATCAACGACCATGAAATCGAGGCCATCGTCGAGCAGGCGGCGGTCAACGGGGCGGCGGCCGTTGGCTATGTGTTGTTGCGTTTGCCCTTGGAAGTCAAGGCGCTGTTTGAGGCATGGCTTGATGAGCACTATCCCCTGAAGGCCAAGCGAGTGATGGCCGCAGTGCGCGATGCTGGGGGAGGCAAGGAATATAACTCCGCTTGGGGGGTGCGGATGCGGGGTTCCGGCCCCTTTGCCGATTTGGTGGCCAAGCGAATTGCGGTGGCGAGGCGGCGCAACGGGCTGGCCGATAGGCGCCTGCCGCCGCTGCGAACGGACCTGTTCAGGCCGCCCAGCCCGGGTGGGCAGCAATCGTTTTGGTAACCTGAAGCAGCGCCAGCCAGAGTAGGGTTTCGCAGGCGCTAGCGGGCCCAAAGCACACACTCTCTAGTAAGCCTGAAGAGGCGCAAGCCTGGGCAACCGCTGAAAAATTCGCAGGTTTTCGCAGTGAACAAGACCCACTGCTGTCCCATTAAAAAGCAAAAAATATGATAGAAAACATAATAAAGTCTGATATTTCCTGTAAATGGAGTATCTGGTTTCATAGGGTATAACGCTTGAATTCAGCCGCCGCGTTAGCGGTCGGCTGGAACGATTTGTTAGGTGCGTTTATTTATTGCACGTTTTAATTGCTCAATTTCCAGCATAGGATTTTTCTTGTGTATAATTCGATGACAATTAGAACAGACAACAGCTAAATCTTTAAGCTCCGTTTTTATCTCACCATCAGCTTTTGAAAGCTGCTTCAAGTGGTGAACTTCACAAAACCTATCACCAATTTTTCCATAGGTTTCTTTGAAGTCAAAATTGCATACTTCACAACGTAACTTACCAGTTTCTTTTAATACCCGTTTTTTTCTTTTCTTCTACAATCTTTGGATTTATTTCCCTTATTAGATGAGTAACAAGTCGTGGGTTTCCTTCTTTACCTGCCAAGTATCTATCGACATCTGGCAGCTCATCAAGAAACCCTTTCTCTAACCAGTTTTCTAACTTTAGTAACGAGCTTTTTACTTTCTGGGGAGTCTGCATACCATATATTTCTTCGACCCATGAAGCCTTTAACACCCCTTGGAATAGGGAAAGTTCGTTCGTCAGATGGTAATAGCGTAGCGTCATTTGCTGATGCCTCAATGCGATAACGTTCGAGTCCGTTATCCTTCTGTAACTTGGTACGCTTTGGTAAAGTTTGGTATTCTCGATAAACTGTTGCATTTTCATACCACCCGACTACAACCGTTCCTCCATTCTCTGGTCTAGCAGTCCAAATAACTGTAATATCAGGAATAGATTCATCATCTTCACTTGCACCGAGTCTTTCTATTGTCATTCGTCCAGCTTCCCGGACGTGCCCATAAACGTAACCTGGCTCATCACTAAAATTGCAAACTTCGTGACCAGTTTCATTTTCATTGTATGAACCACCATGTTTAATAGAATCGCCTTTAATTCCATTGTATTTTTGCATCCAACCTATGTTGCAAAAAAGTATTGTCATTGTGATTTACCTCACTGCTGTCCCATTAACAAGCAAAAAAGATGATCTGATTCTCACTGAATTGATACAATGGATTTACCTACAACTTATTGAATCAAATAGGAGAATCAGACCATGACGCATTGTAACACAGTTTTAAATGCTCCGCCTGTTGCATCTTGACTTGTTCGACAAGCACGACTTGATGGCTCTCTTGCGTGGCGACCCGCCCCCCAGGCCCGGCTTCAATCGCAATCAGGCCTCGTTGCTGTGAAAGTTAATGGGACAGCAGTGATACAATTGCCCGGCGATGTGTTGTCTGATTTGAGTCTACAATCGGTTGGTCGCTGGGCGAGAGATGCCGGTGATTTGAGCGATTTTTCAAGCCTCGATATCAAAGGCAAAACAGCCGCAGAATAGCCCCGAATTTAGTTTTGGAAATTTGGCAACGAATGACATACTTGTTTTTTACTTTCATAACAACACTTTACCATGATATTAACCGTGCTTAAGTTGTCATGGCCCAAAATCAATTTACAAAAGACGGTAGGGCCTATGGTCAAATGTGGTGTTCAGCGATTCAAATCAAGCGGCGACCTAGTCGTTGGCTGGCACCTCGATCCCATCTTTGAATTTCACTCTTCTGACGACTTTTTCCAGATACCTGTAGCCGAGACGGTAGCTGCTTTGTATCTTTCTCTCTGCTATATCTTTATAAAAACTATCCGATTCACCCCCCTTCTCAACTATAATATTCAACCACTCCCGAGTTTTAGGATAATCTTCAATTGCCCAATAAGCCTGAGCAATTTGATATCGAAAAGCCTGTAATGTTGATGCCTCTGGGTAAATTTTTTCAAACTCCGAAAAAGTTTCCAATAGTTTTGGCATATATTTATCAAATGACATTTTCACTCCATAAGGTCTTCCTCTACCCGTTTTCCAACCTAATAGCGTTTTCATTTTGTCTTGGTATGCAATACGTGATGCGTTTGATTTTGGAAACTCAGAAATCACTTTTTCGTACCATTTATTTGCTGATTCAACTTTGGGAATCCAGCTCGACTCAATAGTAAATTTACGGTCCTTTCCTTGAGACCAAAAATCTCCATGACGAAGATATGAAAGAGCTACGGCATTTTTAACTGTCTCTTTTGCCGATTCACCTACTACCTCGGTAAGCTCTTGAATTCTATCTTTTACGAGATTAGCCTGATCTGTTGATGAGTACTTGGCAACTAGCTCTTTCCAAGCTTCTAAAGCTACGCCTATTTTTCTTTCATCAAAGGCAATATTACCAAGCAAATACAACGCTTCAGCTTTATTAGAATCACCGGCTTTGCTAAAGATCACATCAATTAGTTCTTTTTTAGATTCTGTAACGAGTCCATGCTCATTAAGCATATTAGCCTTTTCGATTGATCCAGCTAATATGGATGGTGAACATATGACAGAAGCGACCAAGATACTTACAACAACTATTAGTTTCATTTACTACCCCTTACTTTTGCCTAACATTTGTATATTGCACATCACCGCTGTCCCATTAACAAGCGAGAAAGATGGTCCGATTCGCTCTGAATTGATACAATGAATTCATCTACAACTTATTGAACCAAATAGAAAATCAGACCATGACGCATTGTAACACAGTTTTATTGCAACTCCTCAAATGGGCGCCGAGACATGAATTCGGGACCCTCGCCAAACGGCATCCATCATAGTGGCCGCTCGTTCCGTGTCGCGTCGCGTTGGGCGCAGTTCGTCGGCCTTTTTATGGCGCAGGTGACCGGCCATGACAGCTTGCGCGGCATCGTCGACAACCTGGATTCTCAGGCGCATCGACTGTATCACTTGGGTGGCGTCGAATTGTCCCGCTCCAGCCTGGCGCGCATCAACCGGGACAAGCCATATACGTTGTACGAGGCATTGTTCGGGAAGCTGTTGCGACGTTGCCAGGGGGTCGCTCCCGGGCACAAGTTTCGTTTCAAGAACCGGCTGTATTCGCTCGATGCCACCACCATCGAGTTGTGCCTCTCGGCCTTCCCGTGGGCCGATTTCCGAACGACCAAGGGGGCGGTCAAGCTGCATGTCGGGCTGAACCACCGCGGGTGCCTGCCCGAGTTCGTGACCATCACCGACGGTAAAACCAGCGACATCGCTATCGGGCGCACGCTGCGTTTCCCCAAAGGCGGCATAGTCGCCATCGACCGCGGATATAACGACTATGGCTGGTATAAACAGTTGCATGACAACAGCATATTCTTTGTCACTCGTATCAAGAAAGACGCGCGTATCGCGTTGTCGGCCGTGCGGCGGTGTTGAAGAGCAAGGGATCAACATGCGACCAGAGCATCGTGTTCACCGGCGCCAAGGCATCCAGACAATGCCCCATCCCACTGTGCGTGTATTTACTCTTGGCGTTCATCAAATTCCAGTCGCAGCTGGGCAAAAGCATGCAACAAATGCTCCGCCTGTTGCATCTTAACTTGTTCGACAAGCGCGACTTGATGGCTCTCTTGCGTGGCGACCTGCCCCCCCCAGGCCCGGCTTCAATCGCAATCAATCCTCGTTGCTGTGAAAGTTGATGGGACAGCAGTGAACAAGACCAGCCCTTTTGGATGATGTGTAAGTCATTGACTTAAACCCAATGCGCACCGGTCTCAAAGCTGGAGCAACGCAAGCCCAGGCGGAGGTCCGAGGGAGTGGCAAGACGGGAACAACCGCCCTCTGGCAAGCTGAGGCAGAGCAAACCAGAAGAGGGGGCCCGGCAAGTCAGCGGAGGCAAGCCGGGTCGTTCTGGTAATCTAAGGCAGCGCAAACCCGGGGAGGGTGCATGGATCTGTTTGGCTGGTCTTGGCTGTTTTTGCTGGTCTACATCGGCTTGATGCTCGCCATTGGCGTTCTTGGCCGAGCGCGAGTCAAGAATGCCGACGACTTCGCCACAGCGCGAAACTCCTATGGGCCGGTGTTCCTAGCCTTCGCCTTTGCTGCCACCACCGCTAGCGGCGCAACCTTCGTCGGCTTTCCGGGCATCGCCTATGACAACGGCACCGCCGCCATTTGGGCGGTGATTTTGTATCCCTTGGGCACCTATCTCGGCGTTTTGATTTGCCTGCGCGTGGTCAGCAACAGCGGCCATCGGTTCGGCAACCGCTCCATCCCGGAATACCTTGGCAGCCGCTATCAGTCCGATTGGATGCGCATCTTAGTGTCGGTGTTCTCGCTGCTGCTGTTTTTCTATCTTGCCGGCCAACTGGTCTCCGGCGTTGTCATGTTTGAACTCATGCTCGGCGTTTCCTCCGAATGGGCTTTGTTCATCACCGCCGCCGTGCTGCTGGTCTATGTGGTGCTTGGCGGCGCCCATGCGGACATTCTCACCGACGGTGTGCAGGGGTTTCTTATGGTCGCCATCGGCGCGGCCCTGATGTTCATGTTTTTGCTGGGCTTTGGCGTCGACGGAGGCTTTGGCGGCATGATCGACAACCTGCGCAGCCAAGACCCCAAGCTAGTGGGCTGGCTGAACGAGGATTCGCCTCTGTACCACTCTTGGTGGTCCGTTTTGGCGATTTTGCTGGCCCACTTGCCGCTGGGGTTGCTGCCTCATATCGGCAACAAGCTATGGGCGCTGGAAAAGCCGAGTGAACGGCGGCGTTTCATCGCCTTGGCGTTTACCTTCGGCCTCATCTTGGGGATGTTGGGGCTCGGTGGCCTGCTGGCTCGGGCGATACTAGGCGATGTGCTGACGGCGCCGGACGCAAGCAGCAACAGCGCCTTGGCGCTATTGTTCCTGCAACTGTTCCCGGCTTGGCTGGCGGCGTTCTTGGGCGTGGGCATTCTCGCCGCCGTCATGTCCACCGCCGATGGCTTGGTGGTGTCGAGTTCACAGATCATCGCCAATGATCTTTATCGCCTAAGCTACGCGCCGCGCTTCAACAAACACCTCAGCAAAGCGCAGACGGACCGACGAGTGTTGGGCATCAGCCGCATCGCCGCAGTGGTAGTGATGGTCATCTGCACCATCATGGCTTGGCTGTTGATGGACCGCAACGTGGCGTTGATCGTCTGGGTTGGCACCGGCGGCATGATGTCGGCGTTTGCTGGACCCTTGGTGGTGGGGGCTGTTTGGCGAGGCGTCACCCGCGCCGGCGCCATTGCCGGGTTGGTGGGCGGTGCCGGGGTGTTCTCTGTGCTGCACGGGGCCTTGATCGACCCGCATTGGTTCAGCCCAGGCGCACTGCAGGATGTGGCCTTTTGGCTTGTAGGTGAAGCCCCCAACCCCTGGTCCTGCGCCGCCATGGGGGAATTTGTCTCCGTCGCCCTGACTTGGGCGGTGTCCAAGCGCACCCAACCGTTGCCGGATGAACACCTTGAGCAGTTGTTCGGCCCCGTCCGGCCTGCTGAACCGAGCGGGATGAGGTAGCGGGCCTCGCCCCATGTCCGTTGCGGCGATTGTGGCCGCACGAAAGGTGAGGGCCAAAACCGAACGGGCATCGTCAGACAGATTCGTTGTCTGCACAATACCTTGCGAGTCGTGAGGCGGATATGTGCGATGTTGATCCACGCCTCGCTGGAGGCGATGGATTTCTCCCAGTCCTTGGTTAGCCTGCGGCAGCGACCAAGCCGGGCGAATGTTCGTTCGACGCCCCTCTGCGTGGCAGGACTTCGAATCCCTGAGCAGGGTCGGTTCGCTTGACAATTTCGATGGGCCATTCGGACATGCAGCGCAACAACTTGGCGTCGCTTGGAGGGGAGGGGTCAAACCTACTGACGCAGCCAACCCATCTTGTTGGCGGCGAACAGTATCAAGCCCAGCAGCGCCCAGCCCAGGATCATCGACCACTCGTAGGGCCAGAGCAAAGCCGACGGACTCCAAGGCAGGTACGCACATAGAAGCGCCGCCGCCAGCAACACCGCTCCCCAACCGACCAAGTTGCCGTGGGCGACTTTGAAAGGCCGCTTCAGTTCTGGCTCGGTCCTTCTGAGCCGAAGGAACGCAATGGCGACGAACAGAAAGGCAATGACCACGGCGAAACTGCTTGCGTTGATGAGCCAAACCAGAATGGTGCGCCCGAACAGCGGTGAGATGCAGCATAGAACGCCGATGGTGATGACGCTGACATAGGGGGTTTGATGCTTGGGGTGCAGGCGGGCGAACATGCGCGGGATCTGGCCGGATTCCGCCAAGGCGAACATCACCCGGCTGCCGCCAATGATGAAGGCGTTCCAGCTGGTCAGAATGCCGCCGATGCCGCCAAGCACCAAGGCCGTTCCGGCCCAGCGCCCGCCCCAGAGAGCGCTGGCGGCATCGCCGGTTGCCATGGCGGAAGCGCCAAGGGCCTCCCTCGGCAGCGCCACGGACACAGACAGGCCGATCATCACGTACCAAAGCACGGCCATGATCACGGAGATGATCAGCAGCAGGCCGATGCTTGACCGCGGCAGGTTGATCTCCTCCGCCGACTGGGGGATGACGTCAAAGCCAATGAGCAGGACCGGGGCCATGATGAGGACGGTCAGGATGCCCGTGGCTGGGGCGGCGATGAACGGCTTGGCCAGTTCCGGTTGGCCGAAACCAATGGCACCGAACATCAGGAGCGCTCCCGCCAGGGCGATGATGCAGACGACGAGGTTCTGCACACGGGCGGCGACCTTGATGCCCAATAGGTTGATCCAAGTAAGGAAAACGGCTGCGGTGACGCCAACGAGGACGAAGCCTCCGTCAACATCCGCGTCCAGCACACGCCATAAAACGCCTAGATGAATGGTCGTGGTGAGGTATTCGATGGCGGAGGGCAACGCCACTGCCTCGAACAGGCACACCGAGAGATAGGCGAACAACAGCGCCCATGTGCAGACGAAGGAGGAGTTCGCCCCCAAGGCCCGTTTGGTGTAGATGTGCTCGCCCCCGGCTTGGGGCATGGCCGAAGCTAATTCCCCGTAGGTGAGGCCGATCAGGACGATGGCCAGCCCGGCGGCGCCGAAGGCGATTAAGATGCCGAGGGAGCCGGCGTGCGTCACCCAATAACCGCTCATAAACACCCAACTCCAACCGATCATGGCGCCGAAGGACAGGGCGATGACATCCCAGCGTTTGAGCACTTTGTTGAAGCGCCCGCTTGGGGGGCTTGGGATTGCTGGCATCATGGACATCAAGTTGAGGAGCTAATATGGTGCCACGATGTGCAGTGCTCCCGCCATTGACGGCCATGTCCTGCGGGCCGAAGAACGCCATCTGAACAGACATTCCTTGAAGCGTTGAAGCGGATCATTAACAGGCGATGAATGGATTTGAAACGGGCGAATGCTTGGCGCATCAGACTTCGGGATGATCCTGATGGATGGCGCCGGGAGCTTGCGGCGCACCCGCGACCCCGGCAACAGGCAGGTGGACCCGGTGGCGCTCTAATGGGAGGTGCCGGCTGGCTTGCGGCAGACTCGGCAGCCTGTCGCATGGATCATGGCGTGGTGCGTCAGTCCGTTCGTTTGCGCAGTTGACCAAGTGAGTCCATTTCATGCATTGGGCCGACAGCGGCCATGAAAGCCATGATTTTGTCACGCATCCTGTCCCTTGAGCAAGAGGATGCGCCGCTTGAACTGCTCGATCTGCCGGTGCCGGAACCGGCGGCGAACGAGGTGCTGATTCGGGTTTCCGCCTGCGGCGTTTGTCACACGGAGCTTGATGAGATTGAAGGACGCACGGCGCCGCCGCGGCTGCCCGTCGTTCCGGGGCATGAGGTTGTGGGGCGGGTGGAGTCCGCTGGCGCCGCCGTGTCCGCCCTTAAGGCCGGCGACCGTGTTGGAGTCGGTTGGATCCATTCGTCGTCGGGCCAAGCGGATGAGAATCTCAGTCCAGCGTTCCGGGCGACCGGGCGGGATGTTGATGGCGGCTACGCGCAGTTCATGACGGTGCCGGCCGATTACGCGCATCCCATTCCGGAGGTCTTTTCGGACGTCCAGGCCGCGCCGTTGCTGTGCGCCGGCGCCATAGGCCACCGTGCGCTGCGGCTGGCGGCGGTGGCGGACGGCGAACCCCTTGGACTGACTGGATTTGGCGGCTCGGCCCACTTGGTGCTGCAACTCGCACGCCATCTCCTACCAAATACCCAGGTGTTCGTCTTCGCCAGAGACGATGCATCAAGGCGGTTCGCATGGGACCTAGGGGCGGATTGGGTCGGCGATACGGCGGACCGGTCTCCCGAGCCGCTGCAGGCGATTATCGACACCACGCCGGCTTGGACCCCGGTTGTGGAGGCGTTGGCCAATCTGCGCCCGGGCGGACGGCTGGTGATTAACGCCATCCGCAAGGAGGCCGGAGATCAGGATGCGCTGTTGCGCATCAACTTCCATGAACACCTTTGGATGGAGAAGGAGATCAAGTCGGTGGCCAACATCACGGGCCGCGACATTCGCGAGTTCCTGCCCTTGGCGGCAGCGGCGTCCATCAGCCCCACCGTGGAAACCTACGCTTTAGAAGATGCAAACCGTGCCTTGGTTGAGTTGAAACGACGCAGCGTCAAGGGTGCGAAAGTGCTTCTGATGCCCTAAACGGCGCTGCGTCAAGGTGCCTGTTGGCGGGTGCCGCTGGCCCTAGTCCGAGGGTTGATCTTGAATCTGTTGCTGGAGTGTTTGTGGGGTAGGGCATTTCGCGCTGGGCTTTGTTCTGGTCGAGTGGTCGGTTGCTGAATTCAGCCCTATACTGGCCTCATGGACAGTGAAGGTTCGGCTCCCGATACGGCGTTCCGTGGCGCCATGGCAGATGTCCGGCCGCTTGAACAGCACCGTGTGCATCAGCCCTCCCGCACTAAGAAGAAGACGGCCGTTCGCTATCGAGCTAGGCAGGCAGCGGCCGCCGGCTTGGGCGCACGGGATCATGCCTCAAGTCCCTTCAGCCTTGATGCCACCACTCAGGTTGGTCCTGAAGAGATCATGTCTTGGAAGCGGGACGGCGTTCAGCGCTCGGTGCTGAAACGTCTGCGCTTAGGTGGCTTTGCGCCTGAGCGGGTGCTTGATCTGCACGGCAGAACCGTGGCCGAAGCGCGGACGGCGGTGTTTCAGTTCATTGAGCGGGCGGGTGCTCGGGGCCATCGCTGCTTGCTCATCATCCACGGCAAGGGGGCCTCATCGAACCCACCCAGCCGCTTGAAGAGCTGCGTCTATGCTTGGTTGCAGCAACACCATCGGGTCATTGCCCTGCACAGCGCCCGGACAGCGGATGGCGGCGCCGGTGCCACCTATCTGTTGCTTAGGAACTCATAGCGCTGCCGCCAGCGTTGAGGCTGCCCTGCACAGCGCTCGGTGGGCGGATGCAGGTGCCGTTGCCACCTATACTGATGCTTAGCAACTCATAGTGGCCGCCAACGGCCTCCAGACCGCGCCCGCCGCGCAAGAAAACTGTGACACGCATGGTGACACCAAGGCCAGATGACCTATCGGAGAGGCTTGTTTACCTTTACGAAATCCCGCAAAGGCGTTGTTGCCGGTGGCCGTTTGGTCAGGGCTGATCCGCCCCGGTCTTGATGGACTGAAGCAAGGTGGTGCTGAGTTCTTGCGTCGTTCGTGCTTGTACTCGGGGCGGCTAGGGGGCCACGCGTTTTGTCGGCGGCTTTGAAAAGGTCAGTGCCAAGTCAAGGTCCGCCGCCGGTGTGCTATTGGTCATCAGAAATCACTTTGGGCGGCGAAAAATTGGGTGCTGCGTCAACCAGCATCTGACGTTCATTCGCCGTGAGTCTCTCAGCCGCTTTGTCGCTCAACATGTCCCCAAACAACTGGGCATTCAGGCTCTGCTGTCGCGCCTGCAGGCGTGAGAGCTGATAAGCGTCATAAGTACCCTCGAAAACGATCTCTTCGACTTCGATACGCGGCAGATTTTTCGGTGTGGCGTTGGAATCTTTAAGCCACGATTCGGCCAGCTTCCACCAGCGGCTGTTGATCCGATCAATGCGGCCAATCTGCTGCTCGAGAACAGCCGGATTCCATTCCAGATGGAACAACAGCATGACGCGGCAGGCTTCCTGCAGGTTGAGCCCTTCCCGCCCCACGAGGCTTTGGGCGATCAGTACGCGTGGATATGCATGGGTTCGGTTAAATGCGGCCTGTATCAAACGTCGGCTCGGTTGACGTGTTCGGCCGTCCATCAATCTACAGAAACGGCTGCGCACTTCGTTGGATTCGATGTCCAGCAGCGCCAGAAAACGCCGATCTAACTCAACCATCTCGGTATCTTCCTGGTCGTCCGATTCCGTATGGTTGGTGCCATCCTCCTCGTCGGGGGTTTCCGGGTTGAGGACACTTAACAAAGCGTCACGCCAGATCGTTTGCGCCAATTGTTCCATTTCCTCTGTTTTCAACTGATCCACTTGAGTTTCCTTCAGGATCAGATGGTTGATCAGATCATTGCGGAGATGCTCTGCAATGCGGTCCTCCTGGTCTTCTAACATGTGCTTGATCATCGCATCTCCCGGCAGACGCAACAGAAACTCCGTATTGATCTGGTCACGGAGGCGTGCGCGCAACTTTTCGAATTCGGAACGGGCCGCCTTAAACCGGCGCCGAAGCTCTTTTTTAGACAACCACCCGCCAGCGAGCTGGCCCTGGAATACCGATTTGTCGGCTCCATCCCCAAACATGAGGTCGTATTCATGAAGGAGACAAGCATCCGACAGGTCTTTCGGCGGATCCAACGATTCTTTCGAAGGGGCTAATAATCCTTTCGGCGGAAGTATGGGAACACCCCGATCAATTGCCCGTAATAGATGCCGTGCATTCAGAACGTCCCTAAGCGCCTTCATGGGTTCACGGTATGTCCCGAAGACCAGAACTTTCTCCTCGGGTGGGGAACCCGCATTCGTGCGTAGCTGGGTCCAGTATTCTATCCTTTCGACTGCCTTTCGTATCCGTGGATGCTGGAATAACGGGTCTACCTTCTTCTTTTGCCCAATGTTTAGGCGGACTTGGCTCGCAGCATAGCTCTCCCAAAATTTCTTGCGATACTTCTTGGCATCCTCAGCGTTCGCTAAATCACCTTTTGTTGGGGGCTTTTCCTCAACATCGGTTTGCTCAGCATCGGTTTCCTTAGCATAGGTATCGTCAACATCGAAATATAGACCGCTAGCGTAGCGGGTATCTGCACGACGCGATGCGTTGTCGGCATCGCGACTGCCCTTGGCCGCTTGGCCTTGGCCTTCCACCGCCATGATCGCCTGCCGCCAATTCAGGGCCAGTTTGTTCGGGTGAATAGGCGTGGTTACCAAACGGCGATGGGGATGTGCGCCGATGGCGTTTTCTTCGCCAATCCGCTGCAATACCTCCTGTTCGCCAATCCGCTGCAATACCTCCTGCATGTCCGGTTCGTCGCGGACGAGACGCCGCGTAACCCATGGCCGCAGCGCCTCAGCGAAATCTTGGGATGCTTTAACAAGACAATTCAGTTTGGGGAGTTCATCAGGAGCGCCATTCGCTTGCCGAAGCGTGTAGTCAAATTTATCAACCGCCCTCATGACGCGCTTACTATCATCGTCCTGAAGCCTTATTCGCGCCAGCGTCTGTTTCCACTGCTCCGCCCCCAATTCCACCGGTGTGGCGGTCAGCCCCAGCCACCGCACGCCGGACTTCTTTTTCGTCAGGCACTCTAAAACCTGGCCAAGCTGTTTACGTGGCTTCTGCCCATCCGCTTCGCGGCTTTTATGCGCCTCGTCGATGATAACAAGATCCAGAGGCCCGATCAGGCGCTTCATCAACTTTTCCATCACGATCCTGCCGGGAGCCGGTTCGTCCTTCGTGAAGGCATGATAGGCGTCCGCCAAACCCGGCGATGGTAGTTCACGAATGCGACGCGCCAAACCTGACGACTTGGGTATTTTACCGGATAGATACTTGGCTGCCGCAAGCTGACTAATGGAAAAAGTATCTTGCGCGTCTGTCATAGACTTGACGACGGATTTTCGACGATAGCTATCGTCATCTTTCTCCCAGTAGTGACGTACTAACGCCGGAAGTTGGAATTTCCAAGTATTTTGCTTTCCTGTATTCTTTCTTATTGGTGGGTAGGTGAATCTGTGAGAAATTAAAGCCCACCGTCTCTGGTTCGTCACGGGGTAGTCGGAGGGATAGTCGCCTGAGTTGAAAAGCGAGCCATAGCTGCGCAGACGGATGGCAATGCGCTTCTTCGCAGCCTCGCCACGGTAAGCAGCATACTCCTTATACTCCTTGTCCCACTGATAGAGCAATCCAGCCGGCACGACCACGGCCACCGAGCCGCCGGCATCCATCACGGCATCCATTACCGCGCAGGCGATGCGGGTCTTGCCGAGCCCGACCTCGTCCGCTATCAGTACGCCGCGCTGTTGCGGAAGGCGCTCGGCGATGTACAGCAGGCTGTCTCTTTGGGTTGGCCTCAGGCCCGCCGCTTTCGGATCACGCGCTCGGTTGTTGAGAATGTTCTTTACCTTCTGCCAGTCCACATTCTTATTCATGCTTGCCGCCTTTCGATTGCGCGTTATCGTCCCCTAGGATGGGCAGGTCGGACAGCCCCCAAGCTTCCGCCACTTTGTGAATAGAGTTTGCGTAGAGATCGTGCAATTTAGAATCGTTCAAAGTCGGTGGCGGTGCAAATCCAGGCCTGCAGAGACAAGCCAGGAAATTTATGCCCAACTGCTGCCACTCACGCACAAGATCGGGCTTGACGCCCTCTATGAGAAGCGTTCGAATATTGTCCGCTCTCCCCCGCAAATAGTCCTTGGAGACATTCTGATTGCCCATGGCCACAGTCTCCACCAAGTGCATCGCACGAGGGATCGGCAGAGAGTGACGATCCAGGACATCAGCACTCTGGGAGCCTGGCAAACCCTTCTCCACCCCGGTTTCTGGTTCATCAAACGACGACCCCGAATCGTCATCCTCGTCATCCTCTTCGGCTTGGCCATTGGGATAAACCTTAAGCCTGCCGAGCAGATCATCGAACTTCATAGGCGAATAAGGGGAACGGCAGTAACTGCCGTCCTCCGCAAATACCGGCACCCATTGCCCGGCTTCCTTGCGCGCGCCGGCCTCGCGCACCATCACCGCCTGTGGCAGCGGACCATCGCCTGGCAGAACCTTATGTTCGGTTCCAACCGAGAGCGTCCAAGTCTCTCCAGTCTCAAGGGCAACATCGGCATCAATCTGGTTGCTCGACCATAACGCACGAACCTCGCGTCCCGAACCCGTCGCTTGGAACGCTATAACGGGTGGTGGCTGCCGAATAGCGCCAAGGCCGCCTTCTTCATCTTCCTCCTTCTCGCTCTCATCCGGTAATTCTCCCGACAACGGCTCGCCAATGGGCAGCCGGTTGCTTAGGTCGGCGCGCTTAATGTGCTCATCTACGCGGACAACGACACCAGCCTCCACATTTCCACGTTTAGATGAGCCCGATGCTCCCCCTAAAAACCCCTGCCGGGACAGGTTGCCTGAACCCAGATACAGCCAACCGTTTGAGAGGGTGTCATTGTACATCCTCGCTAGGAATATGAACTTGCCGTGCAGCGATGTCCTTGGTGCGTTGTTGGGTGTTTTTGCCCACGGGTCCGCCGGTGTGCAAATGGTCCAGCCCCCGGGGTTGTCCAACCCTTGGTCTCGCAGCCAGGGAAGCACGGCCCCGCATGTGCCAATATTGATCACCAGCAGCTTGTTTTCGGGGGGCGGGTTGGCGGTGCTGACGCCAGCCTTGCTCAATTGGCTAATGATTTGTTTCAGCACCTCGGGTTCATCAGCGTCGTCGCCTTGTTCGAAGAATCCTGATCCGCAGGCGATGAAGTTACGGCTGCGGACCTTATGAGCCTTCAACCGCTTGACAATTTGCGGTAAAAGGGGATCGTCGAACGACGATAGAAAGCGTCCGTTCGCCAATTTGGCGCGTCCCGCCATTGCCGAGGCCGCTTCTGTGAGCTCATCAAACGGTCCGGTGACGTTATCGAATTTATCGCTACCGATCGGCTCGAAATATTCGGACAGCGTACGGAAGAACCTCACGGCGCTTTTGAGGTCGGCGCGATCCTCATCCGCGGCGTTGGATCCTTCCACATCACAGTGCCACACAAGATCCAGATCTCGGCTGGCTGCGCTCTCCGTCCAGTTCCCCGTTGATACGATGACCCGGAATTGCGTCGGTTTCCCTCCCCAAGACGACGCGAAACCCAACAGTGCCACCTTTGCATGCATCAGCTCGAATCTTGGATGCCACTTCTCCTCTGGCTTTGGAAATGCTTGGTAAAGGCCAGCGACATCACCGGGTTTAATCACTGAGTGGCGCGGATTAAGATGCGGGTCAAGGTAGAGCACGGTGCACAGTTGACCCTGGTGGTCTCGCCCGGTCCGGCCAAGTCCGGTGAACCGGGTCATGGCCTGATCAAGGAACCGAGTGCTGGCGGAGAAACCGCAGAGCAGAGCCGCAACCCCCACGAGGCCATCACGCGGCGGTGCGAAGGCATCAGCCAGCGACCCGGTCGGATCATAATCTGTATCTGTCATGCGCCTGCGTCCTTCGCGAGGGTGAAAAGCTGGAACAGGCGCTGGGGTCGGCGCAATTCAATTGAGGCACCCACTACATCGTCTTCACCGTCATCTGGGTTGCCACTCCCAAAATCGGTGGAGAAAGCCGGGCCGCCAGTTACATAATCATCAGCCCCAGTAAGTATGCGGCCATCGCGCATGACTAACTTGTCGATAATATCGGCTTCCTCTTTCTCCTTGCCTATGGCGGCGAATTCCTGTGCGCCACAATGCAGCTGTTTGCTGGTATCGGCACTCTCCTGGAATGCACGACACCCATCGCGGAACTTGCCCAAAGCTGTTTTGATATTGTCCCGTCCGCAGAGATCGGCACGCGAAGTCTGTGCTGTGCGTGTACCCAGAGCACCGGCAACCTCACTGAGCAAGTCGATTGCCCGATCGCGCATCAATTCAAGCTTCAGAGCAGTATCGATCTCTTTCGCGTGCTGCTGGCTGGCGGAATCGCCGCTGGCGCTGGACAACGGCTCCAAGATACTCCCCTGAATATCAGACATATCTTCGATATCCCCGATATGTTTGAACAGATCCAGCAACCGTTGCCGGCGATTGCCGTCTCCAGATACGCTCGGGTGGTTATCCGACACCTTCGCATAAAGCCGGTTAAGCACGATCTCTTTCTCGAATGAGTTAGGACTGCAAGGCGAAAGAAGTGGCCAGAGTGTTGCAGACTTAGGGTCGGAGGTGATGTCCTCACCGTCGATCCATTTTTTCGACAGCCACGTTTCCAAGTATCGTCCTCTTCCGGCATAGTCACCCTCATAGAGAAACGCTGAAGCCAACTCCTCACCGCGTTCGTTTAGCTGAAGATTCCTGAAACTACCCGAATTGCATGTCAGGCCCAGACCGCTATGTTCCGGTAACGCTCGCGTTGTCGACACCCTATACGGCGTCTGAACGTAATGGCTGCCCTGCCTCAGCTTTTTGTATAGCCAAACCCTGCCCTTCCGATCATGGCGGTAGAACGCCCGAACGCCCTGAACCCATTGGCAGTCTCTTTTGCCATGATGGTCTCTTTTGCCATGATGGTATTCCAGCTTGCAACCAAGCGCTTCAATCGCATTGGCCACCTCGATCGGCGATTTGCCCACCCTGGGGGCGAGGTAGAGACCCGCTACGGCCCAGCTCAACTGCCTTACGAAGCCTACACCCCCAATGCCCGGAACCACCAGTTCCTGGTAGTGCCGCATGGCATTCCTTAGCCCAAGGCTGAGATCACGGCGGTCACTCAGCACAGTTTCGGGCGCAGGGACGTACCAAACAGCTGTAGAGCGCATGCTATGTCTCCTAGGTCATCCAATGGGCTAATTATATTAGCGCTGAAATCGCATCATGTGGCACCGCTGTCAGCAGCGATTTCGGTGCAGAAAGGGAGGTTCTTTCTTGACGGAGGCATCGGAGCCCGCAGTGCATGGCGGGCTTCTTCGATCGCTCGGTGTTTTTTGAGGGATGAACCGGGTTCGGGACGCAACTGCCCCGCTAATGTCCGCCGTTCGCCGAACAAAAGGCTCTGCAGATTGTAAGCAAGATTCGCAGGGGCACCTTTGTGTGCGCCCGAGAAATGCTTGTTTGTCGTTACGAAATCCGGCGAAGGCGTTGCCACCGACCGCTCGGTCAGGGCTGATCCGCCCCGGTCTTGATGGACTGAAACAAGGTGGTGCTGAGTTCCTGCGCCCGTGCGATCTGGGCGGCGGTCATGAACTTTCGAAGAGCATCCTTGTTGGTGATAGCGCCCCCGTCCCCCTGCGCGGCGGCGAGATTGCACCAAACATAAGCTTGGACATAGTCCTCCGGCACACCCTCGCCGTTGGTGTACATCACGCCGAGGTTGAATTGCGCCGCGGCATAGCCCTGCTCGGCCGCCTTGCGGAACCAGCGCGCCGCTTCGGCTTTGTCCTCCGGCACGCTCTCGCTGTTGTAGTACATCGTGCCGAGGTTGAATTGCGCGATGGCTTCCTCCTGCTCGGCCGCCTCGCGGAACCATTGCTGCGCTTCGGATTTGTTCTCCGGTACGCCATTGCCGTAGCGGTACATTGCGCCGAGGCTGCATTGCGCCTTGGCATGCCCCTGCTTGGCCGCCATACGGTACCAGCGCTCCGCTTCGGCTTTGTCCTCCGGCACGCCCTTGCCGTAGTAGTACATCAAGCCGAGTTTGAACTCCACCTCATAGCCCTGCTTGGCCGCCATACGGAACCAGCGCACCGCTTCGACTTGGTCCTCCGTTACGCCATCGCCATTGTGGTACATCAAGCCGAGTTTGAATTGCGCCTCGGCATCGCCCTGCTCGGCGGCGTTGCGGACCTGCGGCGTCGCTTGGGTGTCAGACGTCATGCTTCAACACACCTTCGCCGTTGGCGTACATCACACCGAAATAGGTTTGCGCCTTGGCATCGCTCTGCTCGGCGAGTGGCGCAAGCTCTCGCCAGGCTGTAAATCGCCTTGGCCGTGAGCGTCCGCGCCCGCTTGGAGATCCGCCGTGGCGACCTGCGGCCGGAGAAGAATGAACGGGAACAGCCAAACGAGGGGGCGGTTCAACGCGGCCACCCGACGCAGCTCCCCGCCCCGTTTGGATGCGCAGGTGATGGGCTCGTGATGCAATGAAGAAGATGTTCATGCTGTCGCGCTCACTCCGAGGCGCAAATCCGAACCGAAGATTGAAGAATACTTCCTGAGGGGTTGTGGATTGTCAAGTTCGATGGTCGGCGTCCATGCCGTAGGAACTCATAGCGTTGCCGCCAGCGGCCTCTAAACGGCGTCCGCCGCGCAAGGAAACTGTGACGCTCGCGGTGACGGCAAGCCCATAGGGCCTGTTGGAGATGCTTGTTTGTCGTTACGAAATCCGCGAAGGCGTTGCCACCGACCGCTCAGTCAGGGCTGATCCGCTCCGGTCTTGATGGGCTGAAGCAAGGTGGTGCTGAGTTCTTGCGCTCGTGCGATCTGGGCGTTGGTCATTAACTTTCGAAGAGCAGCCTTGTTTGTGATAGCACCCCCGTCCCCCTGCACGGCGGCGAGATTGCACCAAGCATAGGCTTGGACATAGTCCTTCGGCACGCCCTCGCCGTTTCTGTACATCATGCAGAGGCTGAATTGCGCGGAGGCGTGGCCCTGCTCGGCCGACTTGCGGAACCAGCGCATCGCCTCGGCGTCGTCCTCCGGCACGCTCTCGCCGGTGTCGTACATCAAGCCGAGGAGGTTTTGCAGTGCGGCAAGGCTCTGGTCCTGCTCGGCTGCCTTGCGGAACCAGCGCTCCGCCTCGGCGCCATTCTTCGGCACGCCCTCGTCTGTGTAGTACATCACGCCGAGGTTGAATGCGCACCGGCGTGGCCCTGCTCGGCTGCCTTGCGGTACTAGCGCACCGCCTCGGTGTCGTCCTCCGGCACGTCCTTGCCGAATTTGTACATCGCGCCGAGTAAGGCTTGCGCCTTGGCATAGCCCTGCTCGGCTGCCTTGCGGAACCAGCGCGCCGCCTCGGTGTTGTCCTGCGGCACGCCATCGCCTAATGCGTACTTTACGCCGAGGAGTAATTGCGCTTCGGCGTCGCCCTGCTCGGCCGCCTTGCGGTACCAGCGCACCGCTTCGGCGTCGTCCTCCGGCACGCCCTCGCCGGATGCGTACGCCAAGCCGAGGTTGTTTTGCGCTGCGGCATCGCCCTGCTCGGCCGCCTTGCGGTACCAGCGCACCGCTTCGGCGTCGTCCTCCGGCACGCCCTCGCCGGATGCGTACGCCAAGCCGAGGTTGTTTTGCGCTGCGGCATCGCCCTGCTCGGCTGCCTTGCGGTACCAGCGCACCGCTTCGGCGTCGTCCTCCGGCGCGCCCTCGCTGTTTCTGTACATTGTGCCGAGGAGGTTTTGCGCCAAGGCAAGGCCCTGCTCGGCCGCCTTGAGGAACCAGCGCGCCGCCTCGGCGTTGTCCTGCGGCACGCCCTCGCCTAATGCGTACTTTACGCCGAGGAGTAATTGCGCTTCGGCGTCGCCCTGCTCGGCTGCCTTGCGGAGCCAGCGCACCGCCTCGGCGTCGTCCTCCGGCACGCCCTCGCCTGCGTAGTACATTATGCCGAGCCAGGTTTGCGCCTCGGCATCACCCTGCTCGGCGAGCGGTGCAAGCTCTCGCAAGGCTGTCGCGAAATCGCCTCGATCGTAAGCTTCCAAGCCCGCTTGGAGATCCGCCGTGGCGATCTGCGGCCAGAGAAGAATGAACGGGAACAGCCAGACGAGGGGGCGGTTCAACGCGGCCTCCCGACGCAGCCAGCCCGCCGCGTTTTGGATGCGCAGGCGACGGGCTCGTAATGCGATGAAGAAGATGTTCATGCTGTCGTGCTCACTCCACCCGAGGCGCAAATCCGAACCGAAGATTGAAGAATACTTCCTGAGGGGTTGTGGACTGTCAAGTTCGGTGGCCGGCGTCCATGCCGTAGGAACTCATAACGCTGCCGCCAGCGGCCTCTAAACGGCACCCGCCGCGCAAGGAAACTGTGACGCTGGTGGACGGCAAGCCCATAGAACCTGTTGGGGGTGCTTGTTTGTCGTTACGAAATCCGGCGCGTTGCCACCGACCGCTCGGTCAGGGCTGATCCGCCTCGATCTTGATGAACTGAAGCAAGGCGGTGCTGAGTTTTTGCGCCCGTGCGATCTGGGCGTTGGTCATTAACTTTCGAAGAGCGTCCTTGTTTGTGATAGCGGTCCCGTACCCCTGCGCGGCGGCGAGATTGTACCAAGCATAAGCTTGGACATAGTTCTCCGGCACGCCCTTGCCGTTTTTGTACATCACGCCGAGATTGTTTTGCGCCGCGGCCTCGCCCTGCTCGGCTGCCCTGCGGTACCAGCGCACCGCCTCGGCGTCGTTCTCCGGCACGCCCTCGCCGAAGTGATACATTATGCCGAGGTTGTATTGCGCCTCGGCAAGGCTCTGCTCGGCTGCCTTGCGGTACCAGCGCGCCGCCTCGGCGTTGTCCTGCGGCACGCCCTTGCCGTGTGCGTACATTATGCCGAGGTCGTATTGCGCCTCGGCAAGGCCCTGCTCGGCTGCCTTGCGGACCCAGCGCACCGCCTCGGCTTTGTCCTCCGGCACGCCCTCGCCGAAGTGGTACATTATGCCGAGGTTGTATTGCGCGTCGGCATGGCCCTGCTCGGCTGCCTTGCGGAACCAGCGCACCGCCTCGGCGTCGTCCTCCGGCACGCCCTTGCCGAAGCGGTATGCTTGGCCAAGGTTGTATTGCGCGTCGGCATGGCCCTGCTCGGCTGCCTTGCGGAACCAGCGCACCGCGTCGGCTTTGTCCTCCGGCACGCCCTCGCCGAGGCGGTATACATGGCCGAGGTTGTATTGCGCCCAAGCATAGCCCTGCTCGGCCGCCTTGCGGAACCAGCGCACCGCGTCGGCTTTGTCCTCCGGCACGCCCTCGCCGGTGTCGTACATCAAGCCGAGGATGTGTTGCGCCTTGGCATGGCCCTGCTCGGCCGCCTTGCGGAGCCAGCGCACCGCCTCGGCGGTGTCCTCCGGCACGCCCTTGCCGAATTTGTACATCACGCCGAGGTTGAATTGCGCCTTGGCAAGGCCCTGCTCGGCTGCCTTGCGGAACCAGCGCACCGCCTCGGCGTCGTTCTCTGGCACGCCCTCGCCGAGGCGGTATACATGGCCGAGGTTGTATTGCGCCCAAGCATAGCCCTGCTCGGCCGCCTTGCGGAACCAGCGCACCGCGTCGGCTTTGTCCTCCGGCACGCCCTCGCCGGTGTCGTACATCAAGCCGAGGATGTGTTGCGCCTTGGCATGGCCCTGCTCGGCCGCCTTGCGGAGCCAGCGCACCGCCTCGGCGGTGTCCTCCGGCACGCCCTTGCCGAATTTGTACATCACGCCGAGGTTGAATTGCGCCTTGGCAAGGCCCTGCTCGGCTGCCTTGCGGAACCAGCGCACCGCCTCGGCGTCGTTCTCCGGCACGCCCTCGCCGTTTTTGTACATTGTGCCGAGGCGGTTTTGCGCCTTGGCATCGCCCTGCTCGGCGAGTGGTGCAAGCTCTCGCAAGGCTGTCGCGAAATCGCCTCGGTCGAAAGCTTCCATGCCCGCTTGGAGGTCCGCCGAGGCGATCTGCGGCCAGAGAAGAATGAACGGGAACAGCCAGCCGAGGGAGCGGTTTAACGCGACCTTCCGACGCAGCCCGCCCGCCGCGTTTTTGATGCGCAGGCGGCGGGCTCGTAATGCGATGAAGAAGATGTTCATGCTGTCGTGCTCACTCCACCCGAGGCGCAAATCCGAACCGAAGATTGAAGAATACTTCCTGAGGGGTTGTGGACTGTCAAGTTCGGTGGCCGGCGTCCATGCCGTAGGAACTCATAACGCTGCCGCCAGCGGCCTCTAAACGGCGTCCGCCGCGCAAGGAAACTGTGACGCTCGCGGTGACGGCAAGCCCATAGGACCTGTTGGAGATGCTTGTTTGCCGTTGCGAAATCCCGCGAAGGCGTTGCCACCGACCGCTCGGTCAGGGCTGATCCGCCCCGATCTTGATGGACTGAAGCAAGGCGGTGCTGAGTTTTTGCGCCTGTGCGATCTGGGCGTTGGTCATTAACTTTCGAAGAGCGTCCTTGTTTGTGATAGCGTTCCCGTTCCCCTGCGCGGCGGCGAGATTGTACCAAGCATAAGCTTGGACATAGTTCTCCGGCACGCCCTTGCCGGATTTGTACATCACGCCGAGATTGTTTTGCGCCGCGGCATGGCCCTGCTCGGCCGCCTTGCGGAGCCAGCGCACCGCCTCGGCGGCGTCCTCCGGCACGCCCTTGCCGAATTTGTACATCACGCCGAGGTTGGATTGCGCCTTGGCAAGGCCCTGCTCGGCTGCCTTGCGGGACCAGCGCACCGCCTCGGCGTAGTTCTCCGGCACGCCCTCGCCGTATGCGTACATCGCGCCGAGGTTGAATTGCGCCGCGGCATAGCCCTGCTCGGCCGCCTTGCGGTACCAGCGCGCCGCCTCGGCGTAGTTCTCCGGCACGCCCTCGCCGGATTTGTACATCGCGCCGAGGTTGAATTGCGCCGCGGCGTCGTCCTGCTCGGCTGCCTTGCGGTACCAGCGCACCGCTTCGGCTTTGTCCTCTGGCACGCCCGCGCCGAAGTCGTACATCACGCCGAGGTTGAATTGCGCCTTAGCATCACCCTGCTTGGCGAGTGGCGCAAGCTCTCGCAAGGCTGTCGCGAAATCGCCTCGGTCGTAAGCGTCCACGCCCGTTTGAAAATCCGCCGTGGCGATCTGCGGCCAGAGAAGAATGAACGGGAACAGCCAGCCGAGGGGGCGGTTCAACGCGGCCTCCCGACGCAGCCCCGTCGACGTGTTTGGATGCGCAGGCGGCGGGCTCGTAATGCGATGAAGAAGATGTTCATGCTGTCGTGCTCATTCCATCCGAGGCGCAAATCCGAACCGAGGGTTGAAGAATACTTCCTGAGGGGTTGTGGATTGTCAAGTTCGGTGGCTGGCGTCCATGCCGTAGGAACTCATAGCGCTGCCGCCAGCGGCCTCTAAACGGCGTCCGCCGCGCAAGGAAACTGTAACGCTCGCGGTGACGGCAAGCCCATAGGACCTGTTGGGGATGCTTGTTTGTCGTTACGAAATCCGGCGCGTTGCCACCGACCGCTCGGTCAGGGCTGATCCGCCCCGGCCTTGATGGACTGAAGCAAGGTGGTGCTGAGTTTTTGCGCCTGTGCGATCTGGGCGTTGGTCATTAACTTTCGAAGAATAGCCTTGTTTGTGATAGCGAACTCGTCCCCCTGCGCGGCGGCGAGATTGAACCAAGCATAGGCTTGGACATAGTTCTCCGGCACGCCCTTGCCGTTGTCGTACGCGAAGCCGAGGCTGTTTTGCGCCTTGGCATGGCCCTGCTCGGCTGCCTTGCGGAACCAGCGCACCGCCTCGGCGTCGTTCTCCGGCACGCCCTCGCCGTTTTTGTACATCACGCCGAGGTTGTTTTGCGCCTCGGCATGGCCCTGCTCGGCCGCCTTGCGGAGCCAGCGCACCGCCTCGGCGGCGTTCTCCGGCACGCCCTCGCCTAATGCGTACGACACGCCGAGGCTGGATTGCGCGCCGGGGTTGCCCTGCTCGGCCGCCTTGCGGAGCCAGCGCACCGCCTCGGCGCCGTCCTCCGGCACGCCATCGCCGAATTCGTACATCAGGCCGAGCAAGGCTTGCGCCTCGGCGTCGCCCTGCTCAGCTGCCTTGCGGTACCAGCGCACTGCGTCGGCTTTGTCCTGCGGCACGCCCTCGCCGTTGTCGTGCATCGCGCCGAGGCTGAATTGCGCGTCGGCGTCGCCCTGCTCAGCTGCCTTGCGGAACCAGCGCACCGCTTCGGTGTCGTTCTCCGGCACGCCCTTGCCGTTGTCGTACATCACACCGAGGGTGTATTGCGCGTTGGCATCGCCCTGCTCGGCGAGTGGCGCAAGCTCTCGCAAGGCTGTTGCGAAATCGCCTTGATCGTAAGCTTCCATGCCCGCTTGGAGATCCGCCGTGGCGATCTGCGACCAGAGAAGAATGAACGGGAACAGCCAGACGAGGGGGCGGTTCAACGCGGCCTCCCGACGCAGCCCCGTCGCCGTGTTTGGATGCGCAGGCGACGGGCTCGTAATGCGATGAAGAAGATGTTCATGCTGTCGTGCTCACTCCACCCGAGGCGCAAATCCGAACCGGAGATTGAAGGATACTTCCTGAGGGGTTGTGGACTGTCAAGTTCGATGGCTGGCGTTCATGCCGTAGGAACTCATAGCGCTGCCGCCAGCGGCCTCTATACGGCGTTCGCCGCGCAAGGAAACTCTAACGCTCGTGGTGACGGCAAGCCCATGTGGCCTGTTGGAGATGCTTGTTTGCCGTTACGAAATCCGCGAAGGCGTTGCCACCGACCGCTCGGTCAGGGCTGATCCGCCCCGGTCTTGATGGACTGAAGCAAGGTGGTGCTGAGTTCTTGCGCTCGTGCGATCTGGGCGTTGGTCATTGATTTCCGAAGGGAAGCCCTTAATTCGACAACGTTCTCGTGACCTTGCGCGGCGGCGAGATTCAACCAAGCATAAGCTTGGACATAGTCCTGCGGCACGCCCTTGCCGGCTGCGTACATCAAACCGAGGTTGTATTGCGCGTCGGCAAGGCCCTGCTCGGCCGCCTTGCGGTACCAGCGCACCGCCTCGGCGTCGTTCTTCGGCACGCCCTTGCCTAATGCGTACTTCAAGCCGAGGAGTAATTGCGCTTCGGCATGGCCCTGCTCGGCCGCCTTGCGGAACCAGCGCACCGCCTCGGCTTTGTCCTCCGGCACGCCCTCGCCGCCGTGGTACATCGCGCCGAGTTTGATTTGCGCGTTGGCGTAGCCCTGCTCGGCTGCCTTGCGGAACCAGCGCACCGCTTCGGCGTCGTTCTCCGCCACGCCCTCGCCGTCGTGGTACATCACGCCGAGGTTGTATTGCGCCGCGGCATGGCCCTGCTCGGCCGCCTTGCGGGACCAGTGCGCCGCCTCGGCGCCGTTCTCCGGCACGCCCTCGCCGTTTTTGTACATCACGCCGAGGTTGTATTGCGCCTTGGCATGGCCCTGCTCGGCCGCTTTGCGGAACCAGCGCACCGCCTCGGCGTCGTCCTGCGGCACGCCCTCGCCATTTTTGTACATTGTGCCGAGGCTGCCTTGCGCCTCGGCAAGGCCCTGCTCGGCCGCTTTGCGGAACCAGCGCACCGCCTCGGCGTCGTCCTGCGGCACGCCCTCGCCGTTTTTGTACATCACGCCGAGGTTGTATTGCGCCGCGGCATAGCCCTGCTCGGCCGCCTTGCGGTACCAGCGCACCGCCTCGGCGTCGTTCTTCGGCACGCCCTCGCCGTATGCGTACGCCAAGCCGAGGTTGTATTGCGCTTGGGCAAGGCCCGGCTCGGCCGCCTTGCGGTACCAGCGCACCGCCTCGGCTTTGTCCTCCGGCACGCCCTCGCCGGCTGCGTACATCGCGCCGAGGTTGTTTTGCGCGTCGGCGTCGCCCTGCTCGGCTGCCTTGCGGAACCAGCGCACCGCCTCGGCGTCGTCCTGCGGCACGCCCTCGCCGTTTTTGTACATCACGCCGAGGTTGTATTGCGCCGCGGCATAGCCCTGCTCGGCCGCCTTGCGGTACCAGCGCACTGCCTCGGCGTCGTCCTTCGGCACGCCCTCGCCGTATGCGTACGCCAAGCCGAGGTTGTATTGCGCTTGGGCAAGGCCCTGCTCGGCCGCCTTGCGGAACCAGCGCACCGCCTCGGCGTCGTCCTGCGGCACGCCCTCGCCGTTTTGGTACATCATGCCGAGGTTGTACTGCGCCGCGGCGTCGCCCTGCTCGGCTGCCTTGCGGAACCAGCGCACCGCTTCGGCGTCGTCCTGCGGCACGCCCTCGCCGTTTTTGTACATCACGCCGAGGTTGTATTGCGCCGCGGCGTCGCCCTGCTCGGCTGCCTTGCGGTACCAGCGCACCGCTTCGGCGTCGCTCTGCGGCACGCCCTCGCCGAGGCGGTATGCACGGCCGAGGTTGGATTGCGCCTCGGCAAGGCCCTGCTCGGCCGCCTTGCGGAGCCAGCGCGCCGCCTCGGCGTCGTTCTGTGGCACGCCCTCGCCGGCTGCGTACGACACGCCGAGGATGTATTGCGCGTCGGCATCGCCCTGCTCGGCTGCCTTGCGGTACCAGCGCACCGCTTCGGTGTCGTTCTGCGGCACGCCCTTGCCGAATTTGTACATCACGCCGAGGTTGTGTTGCGCGTCGGCGTCGCCCTGCTCGGCGGCCTTGCGGACCCAGCGCACCGCCTCGGCTTTGTCCTCCGGTACGCCCTCGCCGGATGCGTACCCCACCACGTCGAGGATGTGTTGCGCCGCGGCAAGGCCCTGCTCGGCCGCCTTGCGGAACCAGCGCGCCGCTTCGGCGCCGTCCTGCGGCACGCCCTTGCCGAATTTGTACATCACGCCGAGGTTGTGTTGCGCCTTGGCAAGGCCCTGCTCGGCTGCCTTGCGGAACCAGCGCACCGCCTCAGCGTCGTCCTGCGGCAAGCCCTCGCCGTTGTCGTACGACACGCCGAGGTTGTATTGCGCGTCGGCGTAGCCCTGCTCGGCCGCCTTGCGGTACCAGCGCACCGCCTCGGCGTCGTTCTCCGGCACGCCCTCGCCGTTTTTGTACATTGTGCCGAGGCGGTTTTGCGCCTTGGCATCGCCCTGCTCGGCGGATGGCGTAAGCTCTCGCAAGGCTGTCTCGAAATCGCCTCGGTTGTAGGCTTCCATGCCCGCTTGGAGATCCGCCGTGGCGATCTGCGGCCGGGGAAGAATGAACGGGAACAGCCAGACGAGGGGGCGGTTCAACGCGGCCTTCCGACGCAGCCAGCCCGCCGCGTTTTGGATGCGCAGGCGGCGGGCTCGTAATGCGATGAAGAAGATGTTCATGCTGTTGTGCTCACTCCGCCCGAGGCGCAAATCCGAACCGAAGATCAAAGAATACTCACCAAGGGGTTGTGGACTGTCAAGTTCAGTGGTCGGCGTCCATGCTGTGCGTATGTCTTGGCCTCGTGTATGGCCTCGTGCCTCGAACGCTAAATCACCCCTTTGTCCAAATCCAGCTTGCCTCGGGCAAGATTGAGCCGCAGCACATCCGAGGGGCCCTCGGCCAATTGCCAGGAGCGGGCTTTGCGGTACAGGCGCTCCAATGGATGTCCCACGACCAGGGCGCTGCCGCCGGCGAGTTGAATGGCGGCATTGACCAGTTGGGCGATGGCTTCGGAGGCGAACACCTTGCACATGATGGTTTCGTTGATGGTGTTGGCGCCGGTTTCAGCCAGCCGCGCCGTGCGGAACAGCATGCTGCGGGCAGCGAACGCCTGAATCCGCATATCGGCGTAGCGCAGGCGTACGCTCTCTCGTTGGGCGCGGGCTTGGCCGCTTCGGTCCGGCTGCTTGATGAGGTCGGTGGTGTAGCCAATCACCCAACGGCACAGGCCGACGCAATCGGCGGCCATGAGCAAGCGCGTGTTGTTGATTTGACCCATTGCCCGAGGCAGCCCCTCGCCCGGCTTGCCGATTAGATGCTCCTTGGGCACGCGAACGTCGGAGAATTCAAAAACTGCGTGATGGCTGCCGTCCAAGGATGCAAAGCGCTTGGTCATTTTCAGCCCGGGAACCCCGGCCTCCACCACCACCAAGGCCGGACCAGTGCCTTGAATATGCACCAGCGTGTTCAGGAAGTCCGCCTCGGCGCCGCCGGTGACGTAGGATTTGCAACCGTTGATGACTATTTCATCGCCGTCATCATGCCCCGTGGTCGGGTGTTCAGCCGGTTCTGTGAAGGCAAAGGCGGCGCGTTTCTCACCCCGCATCATGGGTTGGAGAAAGCGGCTGGCCAAGGGTTGGGCACAACCGGCCAGTACGCCTGGGCTGGGCCCGAAAACCGCTTCAAGGTAGGGTGGATTGTGCGCTGCAAGCTCCTCCCGCACGGTCGTCAAGGTCAAAGCCCCGGCTGCCGTGTCGCCATACTCCGGCGGTTGAGTCAGCTGGTAAAAGCCCGCCTTGCGGGCGGCGCGGGCCACTTCATCCCGGGCGTCGCCGCGCCCGGCAAGGGGCAGCAGCACGGTTTGGGCGAAGTGCTTGGCGTCATCGCGCAAGCTGTTCAACTGATCGTCCAACAGGTGCAAGCTCAGTCAGCAGCAGTGCCTACAGGGCCGGTCCTATGAGGATGACGACAATCAACAGCACGCACAGCGCCATGATGCCAACAGCGTAAAAAATGAGGCTTTCCCGGCGCGCGGAGCGCCGCAAAAAATGCTCCACCTGTTCGGGTTGCTGCGCGGTTATGGCGGCGGTCAGGCGGTAGCGGGTGATGCCGTCGCGTTTTGGCAAGCACACGAACATCTCCGGCGTGTTGTTCAGCAAGCGCACCACGTCGGCGAAGGCGATGCCCGTGTAGCGCGCCAATTGGGTTGGATGCAGGCCCTTGCCCGGATGGTCCAGGAAGCAGCGGTAGAGATCAAATAGCCGCCGCACCCGGCCGCGAAACCGGAAACTAAATGGAATTAGGCTGAACATTCGCCCGTCAGCTTAGGTTTCTGGCCGTTACAACGCAACGCCTGGGTGCCGGGTGTCCTTCAATGGTCAGGTGCGGATTGTTGGGATCAAGCGCCGCCGATAAGGATTCAAAGCGCATCCAAGGGGTGGAGCGCTGCTCCTGCTTCGTGGTGGTGCTGACATCAACAACGGCAATGTCCTGAAAGCCGGCCGCAGCCAGCCAAGCGGTCAGGGTTGCTGGCGTGGGAATGATCCAGACGTTGCGCATGCGCGCATAACGGCCGGGCGGCTTGAGCGGCTTGGCGCCATCAACCACCAAACTCTCCACAACGGCTTGGCCGCCAGCCGTCAAACATCGCCGTAGCTGCTCAAGGTGCTTTTGCGGGTCTCTTTGGTGGTGCAGCACGCCCATGCTGAAGACGGCGTCAAAATGGGCGGCCGTCAAGTGGGGTGGTAACTGTTCAAAGCGTAGTGGCAGCACCCAGTTGCGCCCGCTGCGGGCGAAGTGGTTGAACGCCTGATGCTGCATGTGACACAGGATGCTGGAGTCTATGCCCACCACCAGTTCGGTGCCGGTGGCGAGCATGCGCCAGCCGAAGTAGCCGTTGCCGCACCCAACATCAAGCACCCGACAGCCGCGAAGATCCACTGCCGACGCCAGCCTGCGCCACTTCCAGTGCGAGCGCCATTCCGCCTGCACGGTGGTGCCGAACCAGTTGAATGGCCCTTTGCGCCAAGGATGCAGAGCCTCAAGGCTTGCCAGCAGCCGAGCACGATCATCCGCTGCCAGGTTCCCGTCCAGGCTGATCACGTCGCCAATGGTCAGTTGCGCATTCCCCGGCTCCGGCAGGTGGTCAATAGCCGCTTGCCAGCGCGGGTAGTCCCCATGCTGGCGTAGGTTAGCCAGCATGTGTTGGTGCAGTTCGTCCCATTGCGGCAGCAGCCGGTACAGAGGCGCAAAACGCACGTCGAGTGCCGCGCTTGACGTTCGCGTAGCGGAACCCGAAGAGGTTGATTGGCGGTATTTGTTTCCAGTCATTGCGGTGCGATTGATGGCCTCTCGTGGCTGTTTGGCTGGATGGCGTCCCCAAGGCGCACCCTCTTTGTCAAATTCAGGGCGCTTGTCAAACAAGGCGCTGATTTGTCAAACAGGGCGCTGATTTATTCCTGTCAGTGGACTTTCAGATCATTTGGACGCAAGTTAAGGGTAACAGTCGGGCCAAGTTGAGCGGAACTGGCGGATGCGCCGCTCCATCCTAGTGGTCCGAGCCAACGCTTAGCCAAGCTACATTAGCGCTATGGATAGTGATCGTTTGAACAATCCAGACCTCTACATCAACAGGGAGTTGTCCCTGTTGGAGTTTTATCGTCGCGTGCTCGCCCAAGCCAAGGACGACACCCTGCCCCTGTTGGAGCGCCTGCGGTTTCTATGCATTTCCAGTTCGGTGCTGGACGAGTTCTTTGAAATTCGCGTTTCCGGGCTGAAGCAGCAGGCGGCTGTTGACGCCACCCAGCGCGGCCCGGACAACCTGATGCCTTCCGAGCAGCTGCGGCGCATCGCGCAAACCGCCCGCACCATCATTGACGAACAATATCGGGTGCTGAATGACCTGCTGATGCCGGCGCTGGAGGCCGAGGGCATCCGCTTCATCAATAAGGAGGATTGGAGCGTTGCGCAGCGCAAGTGGATCAAGCGCTACTTCAACCGCGAATTGGCGCCCATTATGAGCCCGATGGGCTTGGACCTGGCCCACCCCTTCCCGACGCCGCTCAACAAAAGCCTGGCCTTCATCGTCAACCTGAAGGGTAAGGACGCCTTTGGCCGCAACAGCGGCAAAGCCATCGTGCAGGCGCCCCGAGCGCTGCCCCGAGTGGTGCGGCTGCCGCAAACATGCGCCGACGGGCCAAATGAATTTGTCCTGTTGTCCTCCATCATCGATGCGCACATGGATGAGCTGTTCCCCGGCATGGAGGCCACCGGCGTGTATCAGTTCCGGGTGACGCGCAACAGCGATCTGTTCGTGGACGAGGAGGAGGTGGACGATCTGTTGCGGGCGCTTGAAGGCGAGCTGTTCTCCCGCCGCTATGGCGACGCGGTGCGTTTGGAGGTGGCCCAGGACTGCCCGCAGGAGCTGGAGTCGTTCCTGACCGCCCAATTCCATCTCTTGCAGGACGATGTGTATCGCTGCAACGGCCCGGTCAATCTCATGCGCCTGACCACGGTGCCGGATTTGGTTGATCGCCCGGACCTCAAATACCCGGGCTTTCGGCCCAGCGTGCCGGAGAGCATTCGCCACACCGCCGACATGTTTGAGTCCATCTCCGCCGGAGACCTGCTGCTGCATCACCCGTTTGAGTCATTCGCCCCCTTTCTGGAGTTTCTGCGTCAAGCGGCGCGGGATCCGCAAGTGCTGTCCATCCGGCAAACGCTGTACCGAACAGGCGCCCAGTCGGCTGTGGTGGAGGCGTTGACGGATGCGGCCTCCAACGGCAAGGAAGTGATGGTGGTCATCGAATTGCGGGCGCGTTTTGACGAAGCGGAGAACATCAAGCTCGCCAACCGCCTGCAAAGCGTCGGCGCCCAGGTGGTGTACGGCGTCGTTGGCCACAAGACCCACGGCAAGATGAGCATGGTCATCCGGCGGGAGGGAGGGGCGCTTAAGCGTTACGTGCATCTTGGCACCGGCAACTACCACACCCGCACCACTAGGCTGTATACGGATTATGGCCTGTTCACCTGCGATGACGCCGTCGGCAATGACGTGCAGAAGGTGTTTCAGCAGCTCACCTCCATGGGCCGGGCCGGGCGCTTGAAGAAATTGCTGCAATCGCCATTCACCTTGCACAGGTCCATGCTCAACTTCATTGAAGCCGAGGCGGACAACGCCCGCAGGAACAAGCCAGCTCGGGTGATGGCGAAGATGAACTCATTGGGGGAGCCCGGCATCATTCAAGCGCTCTACCGGGCCAGCCAGGCCGGCGTGCGGATTGATTTGATCGTGCGCGGTATTTGCGCCTTGCGGCCAGGGATCGAGGGGGTTTCGGAGAACATTCGGGTGCGCTCCATCGTCGGCCGCTTTTTGGAGCACACCCGGGTGTGCTACTTCGAGAACGACGGTGACCCCAAGGTTTTCCTTTCCAGTGCGGACTGGATGGAGCGCAACTTCTTCAGCCGAGTGGAGGTTTGCTTTCCGGTGGAGGATGAACGCCTGAAACGGCGGGTGGTGGCGGAATCCTTCGACAACTATCTTGCCGACAATTGCCAGGCTTGGCTGCTGCAAAAGGACGGCACCTACGTTGCCGCACGCGGCAGGTCCGGCAAACGCAAGAGGGCCCAAGAGGTTCTGCTGACGAAGTTGACGGCGGGCTAACCCAAAAGCATTCATGCAATGTGCGGGCTCAGGGGCCAATGGAGATTTCGCGCACCCCTCACTAAAAGATTCTTCTGAGCCACCCACGGCGGCCAGCCGCTCCGCGCAAGCAACAGGGCTAGTGCAGGGGAGGCCGGCTCAATGCGCACGGCCGGTTCTGAAGGGGAGCAGGTTTGGGGCGCTGACCTGCCGGCGCACGGCCCCGTCGTCGTGCCGGGGGATGGGCGCAAGCACGAGCTTAACGCACCGGCCGGTTAGCGCCCCATGGCGCGAATGGCGTGAAATTCAAGGCTAGGTGGACTATAGAGAGGGGAGGGCACTGTGCCGGCGTTAGCTGGATTTCACTTGCAGGCTGATGGTTGAAGGCGCCAAGTAGTCGGCCTCCTGCCTTAAATCCAGTTTGGTCAAGGAGCGCTTGGCCAACCACTCCTTGGGCAATGTCAACAACAACTCGTTGTTGCTGGCTTCGGCGGCCACATGGGGTAGGGGGTCGTTGTCGCGGCCTCGGTGCAGGATGACCGCCAGCCGCAGCAGGGCGGCAAGGCGGAGGACGCGCTCCTCCTGCGGCAAGGCATTGCCCTCCACCAGAAACCGGTGCCGATGCAGGCGCACCAAAGTGGCCAATTGGCCTTGGCCCAGCCGGGAAAAACCCGGCATATCCATGTGCGCCAAGAGGTAGCCGCCATGCTTGTGATACTGATTGTGCGCAATGTCCAGGCCGATTTCGTGCAGGTCCGCCGCCCAGCCCAGCAACAAGCGATCCTCGGAGGCCTGCAACCGCCAGCAGGGGGCGACTTGGGCGAGCAGGCTCAAAGCGGTGTCTCGCACTCGTTTTGCGTGATTGACGTCGATCTGATAGCGGCGCATCAGGTCGCGCACGCTGTGGTCGCGGGTGTCTTGGTGATGCACCCGTCCAAGCAGGTCCCACAGCAGCCCCTCGCGCAGGGCCCCTTGGCTGACTTGCAGGCGTTCCAACCGCAAGGACTCGATGATTGCCATCAGCACCGCCACTCCACCGGGGAATACTTTTTGTCGGTTCGGCGAGAGACCGGGCAGCACCAGCTTCTTCAGATGCTTGGCTTGAACCATGCGGGCGATGATGTCTTCAACGCCCTCGCGGGAGATGTTGTTGAGCTCCTCTCCGTGCAGGTTGGTGAGCACATTCTGCACCGCCAGCATCGTGCCGGAAGCGCCGATGGCGGTGTCCCAACCGGCCGTCAGGTATTGGTTGCGAATGCTCTGGAGTTCCTGTTTGCACTGGTCTATTGCGGATTTGAACGCATCCCAAGTGAGGGCGCCGCTGTTGAAGCATTGATGGCTGAGCGATACGCAGCCGATGTAGAGGCTTTCCATGACCTCCGGCTGAAATCGGCGGCCGAGGATGAATTCCGTGCTGCCGCCGCCGATATCGAAGACGAGGCGGCGCTCGTGGTTGTCCTCCAAAGCGTGGGAGACGCCGAGATAGATCAGCCTAGCCTCCTCACGGCCGGATATGATCTCCACTTGATGGCCCAGCAACTGCTCGGCTTTGGCGATGAACGCTGCCGCATCGCGCGCCTGGCGCAGCGCGTTGGTGCCCACCACACGCACGTTCTCGCGTTGTAGGTGCCGCACACGCTGCCCGAAGCGCTCAAGGCAATCCAGAGAACGTTGGACGGCCGCCTCGGTCAATTGCTGATTGAGGCCTAGACCGCCGGCGAGCCGCACCATTTCACGAATCCTGTCGACCGTTTGCAGGCGTCCGTTGACTTCCTGGGCGACGATCAGGTGAAAGCTGTTGGAGCCGAGGTCTATTGCCGCTAGATTTTGCGGAACGTCATCGGCGGAGAGAGGGCCGGAATCCTCTTCTCTTGCCGGGAAGGACCGGAACGCCAAGGCGTCTTGGGCCATGCAGGTTCCCCGTCGAGATCGGCCTATTCTATATTTGATCTGGAATCTGTTGAAAGCCGGGGATGGGAATTGCCAGGGCTCAAGGCTAGTCCGGCAAGCCAAGCACCCTTTTGGCGATCACGTTCAACTGCACTTCACTGGTGCCGCCCTCAATGGAGTTGCCCTTGGAGCGCAGCCATTGGCGGGTGGTGGCCAGTTCAGCGTCGGTGCGGCCGGGGCCTTGCCAGCCCAAGGCCGCCGTGCCCATGGTCTCCAGCATGATTTCATACTTGCGTTTGTTCTGCTCCGTGCCGAAGTACTTGAACATGGAGGCGAGATGGCTGTTGGCCATGCCGGCCTTGGCCTCTTCACCGCCCCGGGCCAAGGTCAGTTGGAAGGCGCGGTCGCTCATCTTGTGGCTGCAAACCTTTTGCCGCAGCATCGGGTCACTGATGCGGCCATTGCGTTCGCCGACGGATTGCTTGGCGATGTCCTCCAGCTTTCGACCGGAAGCGCCAACGGCCGAGTTGCCGCCAATGCCGGCCACCATGTTGCGTTCGTGTTGCAGCAGGCGCTTGGCGATGGTCCAGCCTTGGTTGGCCTCGCCAACCAAGTTGCGCTTGGGCACCTGCACATCGTCAAAAAAGGTCTGGCAGAAGGGGGATGAACCGCTGATGAGTTCGATCGGCGAGGTGGACACGCCAGGAGAGTCTATGTCGAACAGCAGAAAGCTGATGCCTTGATGTTTCGGCGCGGCTGGGTCGGTGCGCACGAGGCAAAAAATCCAGTCCGCCTGGTCGGCGTAGGACGTCCATATTTTGGCGCCGTTGACCAAGTAGTGATCGCCCCGGTCTTCGGCCCTTGTTTGCAGCCCGGCCAAGTCCGACCCGTGGCCCGGCTCCGAGTAGCCTTGGCACCAGCGAATCTCGCCGCGCGCGATCTTCGGCAAGTGCTCTTGCTTCTGCTCTTCGTTGGCGAACTCAAGCAGAGCCGGTCCCAGCATCCACAGGCCGAAGCTGTTCAGCGGCGGGCGTGCGCTAAGGTGCGCCATCTCCTGCTGTAGCACCCGTTCCTCGGCAAAAGACAGTCCGCCGCCACCATAGGCCGTGGGCCAGCGGGGCGCGGTCCACCCTCGCTCAGCCATCCGCTTGAGCCACAGCTTGGACTGCGGGTTCTTGAAACGCTCACGCCGCCCGCCCCAAACCACTTCGCCATCCGGCGTTCGCGTGCGCATGGACGGCGGGCAGTTTTGCTCAAGCCAAGCGCGGGTTCGGGAACGAAACTCCTCCAACTCAGACACGGTGAGGCTACTCCTCAAGCAATATGAGGGCGCATTTTAGTGCGCTGGTTTGGAAATGACTATGCGTGAGCGTGTTCAATCTTGGCCAAACTGCAGGCGCGGTCCAAGGGCGCAAAGTAGATGCGGCCCCTGTACATCAATCAGGCCGCTGCATGGCGGTCTTGCTACCTTGGGCTGCGCTTGATGCCGGCCAGAACAAGCCCCCTGCGCAACCGATGTAAACACCGTGCTCTGCTTGACGTCCACTGGCATATCCATGGTCTAGCGCTCGTCGGTGGCCGCAGCGTAGATCGTTAGCAGCAGCTCCGCATCGTCAATCAGACGATAGTCCGGTGTTCTTCCAGACAAGTCCTCGCTACGGGAGAGAATGGTGGAGACACCTTGCCCGCGTCTGTCCATGATGTGCGTGCGATGACTGCCAAGCTCATCGCTGCCAACGGGGCAACGTGCCAGGAGGTTGGCAATGGCTTCGTTTCGAGAAGCTTGTCGGTGGGGTAGGCTCTCCGGCGTCATGGTGTTGACGAGCGACCCAGGCGTATACAGTTCTAAACGATCATCGAATATCCGAAGCCGTACTTTGCTTCCTGCCATCGAGTAGTCTCGATGCGCTACTGCGTTGGTCATTGCTTCGAAGACGGCAAGCATGTTGAACTGTGGGATGTCTTCGCGTCCACCGGTCGCGCCTTTCTTGGCGGCGCTCGACATGTTCTTTCGAACGAAAGCGCAAGCTCCTGAAATCTGCTGATCAAGTGGCCCGCCAATGTCTCGCGCATCGCGCTGATATGGAGGCTCCGTTTCGGGCGATATCTGCTTTCCTTGGTATGCGACGGCCTGGATGAACGCGCTCGGCAGAAATTGCTCAGGCTTCGTGCAAGCCAGCAGCGTGCCGGCAACGGTAGGCCGCCAAACACCGGCATCATCTTGCGAAGCCATTGCAAGTTTGGATAGCAGCTGCTCTGGTTCCGCGGTTAACCGATGCGTCGTGAATTTCCCCCACAGTGCTTGGTCCAGATCCGCGAGTGTCGCTGTCGGGATAGGGGATTCATCGAAGCGAATCATCCGTGATTGGCTTCGGTGCTGGAACAATCGCGCTAGTTGATCGGGGGCTATCCGTCGCTTCGATGAACCGACGCGATGAAGATACCCGCTGGGGCTACTGTGGACAAACAAACTGCGCGGTACGTCTACGCGCATCACGGCCTGTTCGGCACTGGTGCTATCTGGTAGGCGCAGGCGCTCAATAACGGGTGCAACGGAAGTGTTGATCGAATCTTCGCAGGCTTGGCGTACCAATGCCTCTACGTCATCCAGCAGTTTGACGGGAATCCCTATCACCTCGCGGGGGTTGTCTTGCACACCAAGCAGCAACACGCCGCCATGGCTGTTGGCGAAGGCGGCGATTTCATCGGCGAGGTCGTTCTGGGTCGGTCCTTGCACCTTGCCGCCACTGACACGTACCTCCTTCAGTTCCAGATAGCTGTCCTCACCGAGCTGTATCTTGTCCAGCAATTCACTGCGGGTTGCAAACATCTCAGACTTCCCGACCCAGGCGCTCCCAGCGGCGAGAGAATGCCTCGCGACCGCCCTCCATAATCCGACATACTTGCTCGCGCAGGTCTTTCTCCTGTAACGCCCCTTTCTCTACGACCCTGCATTGGCCACGACGGAAATCAAGGGCGTGTACCATCTCCGCATCTCCATTGACCACGATATTTGGATTATGCGTCACGATTATCAATTGCCGGCGCTGCTTGTTGCTAAGGATTTGACGGACGATCAACTCGTAAATGAGGTGATTGTCCAGATCGCCTTCAGGTTGGTCGAGAATCAGAGGTTCGTCACCGAACGTCAACAAGAAGGCTAGCAATGCCGCTGAACGTTGCCCTTGCGAGCCTTGACTTATATTTGACCAATCGCGGCCGTCTCCTGAGCGGCTATACTCAATGTGAAGGTCATCATCGGGGAACCAGCATTGAATTTGATCAGCTGTTTCTGGCTTGCTCAGCCTGCGCTCAAGATAATTCCGGAAATGGCCTGATAGATTCGCACTGAGGCCAATCATTTGATCTTTGGCCTGTTCTACCGCGTGATAACGATCATCGGCCTTCGCTATGCCATCACAAAATCCCAATATGTCGCTTTCGAAGCGCCCATCCAAGACATCAAGTAAATCGCGCAGATTGCGCTCGATGTTGCGGCTTTCAAAGCCGAGCCCATCAACAGTGATGCGAACGAAGTCGTTCGCCGCTAGTGTTTTATTCAAAAACCCTTCACGTTCCCGAGAGATGGCCTTGCGGCAGTCCAATACATGGGCCCACTGGCGTTGGATGTCAGCCTCTAAGCTCTCCGAGTCCTGGCGGAGTTGATCGAGTTGCTTCAGTTCACCTTCCAGCCGCTGATGTTCTTGCTCCAATCGGCCCAATGCCATCGGGTCAGTAACGCCCTGCTCTTCGAGGGCATCCTGTAATGCACGATGGTCGGTTTGCGCTCTCTCAACACGTTGCCGCCATGGAACAAGGCGACGATCCCCCCGGAGTGATTGCACTCGCCCGGCAAGTGTGTGGGCCGTACCTATCAATCCTTCCCGAGCGTCACTCACTGCTTGGTCCGCTTCGGACCGCCAGTTGATCAAGTCTTGATCCTGTGCCGAATCGAAAGTATTCTCTGGCCAGTCGTCAAGCAGAAGATCCTGCGCGAATGATTCGATTTGATCTGAAATCCTTTTTAGTTGTTTGAGTAATTTTTGCATCTCTCTGTCTTGGCGTTGCATCTTCTGGCGAGCTTGCAAGATTTCCGCATAACCGGAGCTAGCCAGCGTCTTGAACGTGCGATCGAGATCAGCGAGCTGACGCTTCAGCTCCGGCCGGCGCTCTAGCTTTGCCCTCAGTTCACGCAATTTTGCTTGCTGCGACAGGTAGGTCCGAGTCGCGTCGTCAAAGCGGCGCTGGAGACGGCCAACGCCCGCAGCCTCGTCAATCACTCCGAGGAGCGCCTGCCTGCTCTCTCCTGCCATCGCTGCAATCTGGCCTTGGGAGAACAAGCGTATCGAAAATCGTTCGTTCGTGACCGCTTGACTTGCCGATTCGTGCCACCCGCCGTCATCGCCCTGTTCCATAACAACCGGATCTTTACCGTCGTCTTTTCTACGCCATCGCAAACGGTGCAAAACCCCGTCTCGCATTAACTCTATTCTAATTTCCGTATCATCGCGTAAGGCACCGCCACCTTCACGGCCTTTGGGAGATTTGGAGAACCCTTCGAATTGCCGCCATGGCTCGGTTGTTTCATCAAGGCGCCTCAACTCCTCGGTGCGGCGAAATGCCAAACGCATGGCGTGGACAACGGTCGACTTTCCAGTGCCGCGGCCACCAATTAGCGCGTTGTAGTAAGGGGTGAATTCAAGACGCTCACAGGCACCATTGCCCATGAAGCGGGCAGACTCCACTTCAATGCCAGCAATGAAGTTTGTTGGCTTCTTTAGTGGATCAAAGTGACCTGGGTCGTCGCTGCGCCGGATAGAACTACCGTTCCCGTCCAAAAGCGCCAGGCGCAAACCCTCCAGTGTAGGGTTCGCCATCTTGACCCATGTATAACGGAATCCAGGCACGCGCTCCCCTCGGAAGTTATGGCAATCGCTGCCAACGACCTTCGCTAGCCGCTTCACTTCCCGTTGAACGCAGCTTGGTGCCTCTAGGTTTGTGTCCAACCATTCGACCGCCAGCATCTCCTTGAAGTCCATCACTTGGCGCACCGTGTTGGCATCAAGGAGGCACTCTAGCGTTCCGGGTTTGACCTGAAGTAGTCCCTTGGCCTGATCCGAGTGAGCCGGAACGGGAATACCACCAGCATCGACAACCGCTTGCAGAACATCGACGGCACTTTCTTGCGTCACGTCGTCGCTATCGCCATCTGTTCCTTGGTAGTGAACTCTCGCCAACAGATCGGTGACGGTGCGTGTAGTTGCTTCCGGGTCGAAGATCACGAGGAGGTGGAAGCCACCATGAACCGAGATTTCTACACCTGGGAATATGTACAATTTTCGAAATTTTTGCTCATCCGATTGCTGCATTGATGCGTAGGCAGCCTTGAGCCGATCAATCCATGCACCGCTGTTGTGGTCGGTGATGGCGACGCAGTCTATCCCCGCTTCCATGTAGTGCTGCAGCCACTGTTCAGGAGTCAGTTCATCCGCCGACCCAGTCAATGAGTGCCAAGGAGTATCGCGAGAAGCAGGCGTATGGGTGTGGAAGTCGAACTTCCACCACCGAGCCCCCGGATGGGGCCAGTCCGGATCAAGTTTCGTTGCCATGGCATCTCTTCCCATCTGCTTCTAGGAGTGCATACTTTTCGGCGATTGCAAGATGCATAAGGCTAGGGGAACCGGTTGGGAAAGTCACGCCTTAGCCACCTGGCTTGACGGCTATTGGAGCTTCCGTTCGTGCCTGCGGCAGGCGCGAAAAACGGGGCTTTTGCCGCTCGTAAGCCCTCGGTCATTCTGGCGATTTCGCAGAGGGAGGATCAAGTTGAATGGGGTGTTGAAAGTGCGTTCTGGCTTCGTTGTCCCGGCTTGATTGTTTGGGCGAGTGCTGTCGGAGATGCTGACAACGCGCCTTTTTTTCACATCCACGCTGTGTGTTTGACCTCCGGACGGTGGCGTTCGCCAACAGCGGGAGGTTCATCTTGGACGGCGCCATACCGGTCCATACGCAAGCGGTGCGGTCCTGGAATCCCTTTCTTTTTCCGAGCGTGTCCAAGGCGCAAGCCTTGCTTCACGCGATGCTGGAGATCTAGGCGATTAGAGACGCAGCAGCTAGATCCGGTTGGAACCTTGGGTTGGGGTGATCACTTGGAGAACGACGACTCATCGCCAAGCCTTCAAGCTGGATTGGATCCACCTTCCTTCTACATCCACTACTGACCTAATATCCACACCACCGTCAGATCAGACCCAATTTTTCAAGGTGCCCTTCATTTGCAGCGTCGTTGTAGCGTCGTCGAATTTGTAGCATCGTCAACTCGCGGTATATTGACGCCCTTTGCCGTGGGAGGGCAGTGTCGTGAGCATTGATGATCGGGAGTTCCGTGCGACCTTGGGGCAATTCGCCACCGGCGTTGTGGTCGCCGCCGGCTGTCTCGACGGAGAGCCGGCCGGGTTTGCGGCGCAATCCTTCATCTCCCTTTCCTTGCACCCGCCCTTAGTGGCGCTGTGCCCGGCGAAGACCAGCACTAGTTGGCCGAAACTGCGGGAAAGCGGTTTTTTCTGCATCAACATCCTAGCGGAGGACCAGCAGGGCGTTTGCGATCTGTTTGCGCAAACGGGCATAGAAAAGTTTCACAAGATCGGTTGGCAGCCGGGAGAGACCGGATCGCCAGTGCTGGCCGGAGTGCTGGCCTACATCGACTGCGAGTTCGCGCAAGAGCATGAAGCCGGGGACCACACCATAGCCATCGGTCGAGTTCGGGATATGGGCATTTTCGATCAGGAACGTGGGCCGCTTCTTTACTGCCGAGGTGCCTACGGCAAGTTCGCCAGCTCCTAAGCCACAGGGTCGGGGCGTTCTGCCCAAAGATGTTGAACAATTCCCTGTTCAGGCCCCCATGAAGTTGCCAAGGCGTCGCTCTGAGACGGCACGGATGCCCTCCTGGGCGTCTTCGGTGGCCCGTAGCCATTGCTGTTCGGCCAACTCGTGCTCGGTTGCTTCCGCCACTGCCTCGGCCAAGCCGGCGCGCATGGTGGCGCGGACGGAAACCACGGCCAAGGGTGCGTTTGTGGCGATTTCACGAGCCAATTCACATGCTTTGGTGCGTAAGTTATCCTGGTCCGTTAAGATGTCCACCAAGCCGATTTCCAAAGCTTGTTGCCCGTTTAGCCGCCGCCCCGTGTAGAGCATCAGGTTTGCCGCCTGCTGACCGATGATGCGAGGCAAGGTGACGGATATGCCGAAACCTTGGTGAATGCCCAGCTTGACGAAGTTGGCCCCAAAACGCGCTTCCGGCGCGGCGACGCGAAAGTCCGGCACCAGCGACAAGCCCAAGCCGCCGCCGATGGCCGCACCTTGAATGGCACCGACAATCGGCTTCTTGTTGCCGAACAAGCGGGCCGCTTCGCGGTAGAGTGTGCCGGTGGTATTTCTGAAGCCATCTTCGGTAAAATCCCCGCTGCCGGTGCCGTCGCTCCGACCGGTACCGAAGTTGGCCCCGGCGCAGAATGACTTGCCTTGCGCGGCCAGCACTATCGCCCGACAATCAAGGTTGGCGTCCAGGCTATCGAACGCATCGGCGATTTGACCGATCAGGCTGTGGTCGAAGAAGTTGTGCGGCGGTCTTTGAATTTCGACGGTGGCGACCTGATTGTCCAGCGTCACCAAGATGTCCTCATACTGGTCAAGGTTAGTCATCCAGCACCCCTTGAAATAGAAAGCGGCATATTAGCTTATTTGATCATGGCAACGCACTAATGTCCGCAGTCACCATTGCCCACCAATCATCCGGCGCTGACCGGATCGGTGTTTGGCAACTCGCCTTTCCCTCCATTTTGGGCAACCTGTCATACGCCTTAGTTGGCTTGGTGCAGACCAAGTTCGTTGGCGTTTTGGGCACCGAGGCGTTGGCCGCCGTGGGCGCCGGGCAGCGTGTATTTTTCGCCATGCAGGCCGTGCTCATCGCCCTCAGCGCTGGCACCACGGCGTTGGTGGCGCGGGCTTGGGGCGCTGGCGAATACAAAGAGGCCAGCCGGGTGGCCATGGCGTCGTTAGCGCTTGGCGGTGCCTTCGCCTTCGCCATGATGCTGGTTGGCATGATTTTGGCGCGGCCCATCGCTGGTCTGTTTGGTCTCGACCCCATGGCGTTGGACTTGGCGGCGGCAAACATTCGCATGTTGAGTTGGTTCAATGTGGCCTTCGCGGTGACCTTCATCTTGAGCGCGGCCTTGCGGGCTTCTGGCGATGCTTGGTCGCCATTGTGGATTGGCCTTGGCGTCAATCTGCTCAACCTGCCCCTGCTCTATGGACTGATCTTCGGCCATTTCGGCTTTCCGGCTTTGGGTGTGGAAGGAGCCGCTGCCGCCGCTGGCATCTCCTTCAGCGCCGGCGGCTTGTCGTTGTTGGTGCTCTGGTTGAAACAGAAGTTCCGCGTCCGTCATGTAAGTGGGGGTTGGTGGCGGCGGGAGCGACTGCGACGTTTGCTCAACATTAGCTATCCCGCCGCCGTGGAGCAGATGGTGATGCAACTGGGGTTCTTCATCTTCCTGATGTTGATTGGCAATTTCTACGGCACGGAGGCCTTTGCCGCCTACAACATCGGCGCCAACATGTTGATGATTTGCTTTACGGTGGGATTTGGCTTTTCCATCGCCGGGGCCACCTTGGTGGGCCAGCATCTGGGCGCGGGGGACCCGGGCGGAGCGGCCCGCAAGGGGTGGCAGGCCTGCGCCTTGGCCGCCCTGTCCATGGGATCGCTGGCGCTGTTGGTGGCGACCTTCGCTGACGCCTTGGCCCGGTACTTTCTTGGCAGCGAGCAGTTGACCATCGAGTACACGCGGCAATTCATTTACGTGATGGCAGCGGCCATGCCTCTGCTGGCGGTGGAGTTCGCCATTGGCGGTGCTCTGCGCGGTGCCGGTGACACCCGCTTTCCGCTGATGACTACGTTTTTGGGCTTGATCGGCGTGCGTTGCGGGTTGGCGGCCCTATGCACCTATCTCGGCTTGCCGGTGTTTTGGGTGTACGCCGCCTTGATGGGGGACTATGTCTTGAAGGCGGTTCTGCTGATCGAGCGTTTCCGCCGCGGTCGATGGCAGACCGCTGTGGTTATGGAGAAGCTGCAATAGGGCTCCGGCCAGGAAGACATGCCGGCAGCGCCGGACCTTGCCGTCTAGCAGGAGCATCTTGCCGCTGGAACGGAAGGTGTGGTGCTTGAGCGCGTTCTTGCTTAGCCCCTTCGTTGCGGTCTGTGACGCCAACTTTGGATGCACTCTGTGGGCGCAGGGTGATGGGCATCAGCCGGCTGGCGAAGCGGATGGTGCTCGAGTTCGGGGACGAGTACTTTATGGTCATCCATCTGATGATCGCCGGTCGCCCGCAATGGCGCGACGGGGCGGGGGGACGCGGCGGGAGATGTCGGCGTTGCGGCAGGCCCCATCGGACCCGAAACGGAACTGCTTTGCTGGAACCGTTCAGTCGCCCGATTGGCGCAGCTTGGTTGACGAGAGGTCGGCGCGGAACTCCGCTTCGCCTATTTCCTGGCAGGCTGCTTGCAGGTTTGGTGGCAGGTCCACTTGGCTCAGGCTTTGGAAGACGTTGCCCTGCAGGCGGCCGAACACTAGGAACCTGACGCCTTGGCCAAGCATCGCTGCCAGCGCTTGGTCACGCTCGACGACGCTGCCGTAGTAGCGCAGATCCGCAATTCGCTCAAGCGTGTCGATGCCAACGACGAAGACGGTGCCGGGGAAGGCCGCGGCCTTGTCGGCGAACCTAGGCAAGCGGGTCAGCCAAACCGGGCGGTCAAATTGGGCCAACCGCCGACCGATCTCGAAGTAGTCCAGCAGGGCTTTGTCCGGGTTCTCGATGGATAGCTCGAAGGCGCCGCTCAGCTCGCATCGAGCTTCGGCGATGGCCATCATGCGTCGGTGGCCATCATGCAAGGGATTGAAGGCGCCGGGGAAAAGCAGTTTGCCATCATGGTTCGCGTACGCCTTGCGGCTGGTGCCGGTGACCAGATCGCGCCAAGGCGCGGGTGCCCGTGTTTGGTTGATCCGCTTGTTCGACGGGGCCTCGAGGTCCAGCGCTTGCAACAGAACAAGCCAAGCCCGTGCGGTCAGATCCGCCTCTTGGGCGGGCCGGTCTCCGAGCAGTTGGACTTCGGCATGGCTGGTGTGGGCTAGAGTCTGCACAGCGATATGGACGCGACAGGCACCCTGCTTGGGGCGGTCGGTAGCCAAGCTGGCGGTGAGGCCGAAGCCGAAGGCCGGCTCCGGCTTTAAGTGGCGGGCGCGCTGGAAAGCGATCATGGCCAAGGCTCTGCTAGTGGCCGCGCTGCAAGCTTGGTCCGGGGCACCGCCCAGCAGTTCCGCCAAGCTCGCCTGGGCGTAGGGAATTTGGACTTCAAGGACGGTGCGCGAGGCGCCTGCTGTGCCAAGGGCTTCGTTCAAGAACCCGGTGCCGCCGCCGGTCAGGTTGAACACGCCTCGCCAAGGGCTTTGGTGCAGCAGTTTGGCCTGTGCGCTCATGGGGCCGCCCCGACACGCCCAGCCGCCCGACGAGGCTTTGCCTGTGCGCTCATGGGGCGGTCAGTCGGCTAGGAAGGCGCGGGTGATCGCCAGAAATTCATCAAGCTGGTCGTGATGCACCCAATGGCCCGCATCCTTGAGGCTGGCCGCGCGGACATTGCGGAAGTGTTTCATGCGCCCGTCTTCAGATGGGTCTGAGGCCCAGCTTTCCTGGCCGTGAAAGAGTAGGGTGGGGCAGGTGATGCGGCTGTAGAGCGCCTGCTGCTCCTCTTGCGGCAGCCCAATCGGGGGGAACGCACGCACGTAGTTGTCGAACTTCCAACTGTAGGTTCCGTCCTCGTTTTGATTGCTGCCGTGAATGGTCAGATGGCGGGCTTGACTCTCCGTCAGATGTGGATTCTCGGCCTGCATGCGTTCATGCGCCTCCTCCAAGGACTGGTAGCGGCGGGGAATGCGGCCGGCGATTTGGCGCAGGTCCCCAATCCAGTCGAGCAGGCGCCGTTCAGGCGGCTGGTTTATGCGCTCTTCAAAGAAGCTCAACGGTGGCCCCATGCCCTCAATGGACACCAACCGAACGACCGTTTCCGGGTACAGGCCGGAGTAGAGCAGGGAGATGGAGCCGCCTAGGGAGTGGCCGATGATGGTGACCGGGGTGTGCTGGCGTTGATGCAGCAATTGAGCAATGTCGTAGACGTAATCCACCTGATCATAACTGCCCCCAAGCAGCCATTGGGAGTCCCCATGGCCGCGCAGGTCCGGGGCAATGATGTGGTAGTCGTGGCGGAGCGCCTCGGCCACCCAATCCCAATTGCGGCAGTGGTCGCGGCCACCGTGGATCAAAAGCATGGGCGGTGCCTGCTCGTTGCCCCAATCCACGTAGTGCAGCCGCAGTCTTTGTGAAAAATAGATGTGTGAGGTCGGTCCTTCCATGATCGTTGTGCTTGTTTGAGGATGGTTCCAATTCAGACGAGGTGTTGGGCGCTGGCCACCCGTTAACCCGTTTGCGCCAATCAGGTCAATTCTACTCCCTCGGCAGTTGCGACGTGCAGCCGCAGTCTTTGTGAAAAATAGATGTGTGAGGTCGGTCCTTCCATGATCGTTGTGCTTGTTTGAGGATGATTCCAATTCAGACGAGGTGTTGGGCGCTGGCCACCCGTTAACCCGCTTGCGCCAATCAGGTCAATTCTACTCCCTCGGCAGTTGCGACAGCACGCTGTTTATGACTCCCCCGTCGATGGTGATGTTCTGGCCGGTGATGTAGCTAGCGGCGTCGGACGCCAAAAACATGGCGCACTCGGCAACGTCGTCGGCGGAGCCAAGACGCTTTATGGGCACTGCGTTGCCCCGCAATGCTCGAATGGCTGGGTTCTCATAGAAGGGCTTTGACATGCCTGCATCAATGAATCCAGGTGCCATGGAGTTGACTCGAATGTTGTATTGACCCCATTCCAGCGACATCTGTTGCGTCATGCAGACCACACCGGCTTTGGCAGCGGGGTAGGCGCCACAGGACAGGGATGGGTGGATGGCGTTAATGGAGGCCAGGTTGATGATGACGCCGCCGCGGTTGTCTTTCATACGCCGCGCAACGGCTTGCGCAACGATGAATGCGCCAATGAGATTCACTTCCGTGACCCGGCGAAAATCCTCAACCGCTTGGTCCAATAGCGGGCCGATGCGGAGGATGCCGGCGTTGTTGACCAGCAGCTTCGGCGTTTCGCCGAGTTGCTCCAATGCTTCCTCCACCTGAACAGGTCCGTCACATCGGCACTGAGCGCCAAGCCGTCAATCCGTTCCGCCACCGTCTGCGCTGCAACCGGATCAAGGTCCAGCACGCCAACTCGGTAACCACGCCGCGCTGCGTGTTCGGCCATGCAGGCGCCGAGACCATGAGCCGCGCCTGTAATCAAAGCGGTCGCCATGCGTCGCTCCCGAGATTATGCCAATTGTTCTCTTGGCAAGGAACGACGCATTGCTCTTGGCTTTTGCCAGAGCAATCCATCCGCGAAAGCACGTTTGTAAGCGGCGTGCCCTTGCCCGAGTTAAAGGCTGCGGGTCCGTACAGATTGGCTGTGTAGATCAGATCCTCATCCGGCAGCCTTGGCGTTGCTTGGTGCCGCGCTCTGGCCGGTTCGTAAAACCAGACGCCGGGTCCGTAGCCTGCCGATGGTCCGGCGCGATAGCTGTTGCGCCCGCTCAGCACCATGAAATCGCCTGCGCCCAAGTGGTTGTGCGGGGCCGCTACGTTGTGGCGCACAATCAGCGAGGCGATGCCTGTTTCGTCGCTGATCCGCAGTCTCTTCAATGCAATCTCTGGCAGATCGGGATTGACCGTCCAAGGCCGCGCATTGGTGTCAACGCCGCCTTCGATGCCGGTGGGGTCATGGTTGGGGTTGCATCCTTCAGACATGGTCGAACTCTCCTGAATTTCTCACCGAACCTCAGGTTATGATGATTTGCTAGCGATCGCGGGCTGATGCCCATCAGAACACGTGACACAAAGCGATGCTAACGATGCGATGTGGGCCAAGAGCGCCGATATTGACATTGGGCTGAAGCTACAGCAAGGTTTTGCTCTCTTAAGGGCTTGGTTGGAGGTTGGCTGCATGACGGACATCGCTGCGCTCGAACGCCGCATTGAGCGGCTTGAATCCCGTATTGCCATAGAGGAGCTGATCACTGCGTACGCTGTGGCCTGCGATGAGCACGACATTCCCCGGTTGGGCGGCCTCTTCACGGAGGATGCGGAATTCGGGTCGCCAAGCGGGGTGATGAGCGCCAAAGGCCGGGCGCAGATTATCGACATGTTCGTGCAAGCGTTCCGGATTCGTGGTCCCGGGTATCACTGGACGCACGATCCGGTCATCCGCATCGACGGCGAAAACCCCGACTTGGCCAAGGGTACGGTGTTCAGCCACGCAGAGACCACGCCGAACGGGGTGGTCAGTTTGGCCGCCATGAAATACGACGACCAATACAGGCACCTACACGGGCAATGGCTGTTTTCCCGCCGTGTCATTCAATTCCTTTACTACGTGCCGGTCGAAAGCTATTCGAAGGGTCTTAGCAAGAAGCAAAGGCTTTTCCATGCGGGTTCTTGGGTCAACGCCGACTATCCGGAGGAACTGCCCGCTTGGCGGGAGTTTGAGCGCAAATACAACGGCGACCAATCCGGGTAACGACCCGATTCCGCCACTGACTGATTTCTCCCCGGTTTGCCGGCTTTTGGTGTTTGCTCCGTACCAAGTCTCACGAGGCCATGCTTCAAACCCGTGGCCGGGATGTTGCGAGCTTCAAGGTAGTTGTCAACAAACCGGTGTCAACAAGGCGATTGGGAAGATGCCTCGGTCCGGCTTGTGGCTGGTTTGGGTGGGAGCCTTGAGCGGATCAGGGCAGCCCGGTTCCTGCGTAGGGCGCATCCACCACCTCAACGCGCCCGGTGCGTTTGTGGCGGCAAGTCTCCGGGTCGGAGGTGGAGCAGGTGAGCATGTGCAGCCTGCTTTCTCCGAGCATACAGGCAAAGACGCCTTGGTCGGCGGACATCCGATGAGTGACCTTGCCGCCTTCGACGATGCGCAGACATTCGTTGGTTGAGGGAGATGCGGTCCAAACGCCGCCCGCTTCATCTAGGCAGATGCCGTCCGGGACGGCACCGTCGGCCAAGTGCGCCCAGACACGGCGATTCTCCAAGTTGCCTGTTTCGGTTAGCTGAAAAGCCGTTAGGCGCGCTCCCCAGGTTTCGGCCACAATCAATTGCTCGCCATCGGGCGTGATGACCATTCCGTTGGGAAACAGCATGTTGGTGGCGACGACCCGGGCTGCGCCGTTGGCTGCCACCAGTATGAGTTCCGCTGGCTTCGGCTTTTTCTGCGCGTGCAGGTCGAAACCGAAATTGCCGACGTAAGCGCGGCCTTGGCTCTCAACGACCATGTCGTTGAGATGAAAGGAAGCCAGTTCGCCCAACTTGGCATGGGTATGCAAGGCTTTGCCATCCCAACGGAGCAAACGTTGGTCAGTCATGGAGACGACGATGAGGTCGCCGCTCGGCAGCCAGCCCAATCCGGAGGGTGCGTTGGGTACGGGCAAGACGGATTCGACCGTGCCGTCGCTGGCCACGGTGACCACTTCCCCGGCGTGCATGTCGGAGCACCAGAGCTTCCCGTTGCGCCAACGAGGTCCCTCCGGGAAGCAAAGGCCATCAGCGAGAATCTCCGGGTTCATGGCGTCAGTTTAGCCCACAATGGGCTGGTCGTTGCCATCGTGCGGGCCGTCGGTCCGGCGCGGGCCGCACTCGAAAGACCGCGCAACAGGTACAAAGCGGCCCACGAGTCCGCCAGTCAGCTCCTCAATGCCAACTGCAAACCAGCCGCGCCGACGTGGGCCGCTGAAAACAGGCAAAAATCAAGATGCCCCCACAGCCTAGGCCACCGCCTAGCCCAGTGCAGCGCAATCAGTCCCCGGCGACGGCGTCAGCTCCTCTTTTGCGAACTTCAGTAAGTCCGCAGTACGTAACCTCTCTCAAGCATGCAGCTACGGTAGCCCTCGAACGACAAGGAGTCAGCCTCCATGGGCTCGGTGGTTTGGACTTGGTGCGTTTCAGAGCAACGGGATTGGTCGCGTTTGTAGTCGCGCTCGGTCTTGGGTCTGGCGGCTTGCCAGAAGTGAGTGTCTTGACTTTCCGCGCTGGTGGTGGAAACGGTGGAACTGGTTGCGCAGGCGCTGAGACCCGCAGCAAAAGTTAGTGAGATGAGCAGATTGCGGATGGTTTGAGTGTGCATGCTTGGCCCTCCTTTATTTTCACTAAATGGGCGTTTTTTCGCTAAATGGACTTTCTGCTGGATGAGTAGGCTTTTTAATCCTACGGATGAATGTACCTAACAAAAAAGCAGGCTGCAAACAGCTTTTACAATTTTTTCATGCTATTGCAGCATCAAGTCGGTCATCAGTCCCTCGTTCAAGGCCATTGTGGGGCTTGCCGCAGGCGTTGATTGGCATTGCCAAGACCTAAGCAACGTCTTCAACTTGGACCATCGCACAAGTGCGCCAACCCCCGGGCCCTAGATGCATCCTTTGGCTTGGCCAGGGCTTGCGCAGGTGTCACGGACTTGTCACGAAACTGACACTATTTTTTCAATTCCCGTGCATAGCTTGCGCTCAGTGCCGCAAACCCGATGCGGATTGCAGGGTTTCATTCCCAGATCCAGCCAGCCAACAAAATGAGGAAGCATGATCGTGGAGGATTTTTGTCGGATTGCTGCGCTGTTGTTTGCAGCGGTTATTTTGGTTGCTTGCGGGGGCTCGTCGAACAACGCATCACCCGGATCTGTTGTGGTTGAAGTGCCTGTCGTCAGCGGACCCGACCCTGCTCCCGACCCTAATCCCGACCCGGATCCCGATCCCGGCGATGGCATGACCATCGCCAGCGTGATCCCCCCCCGGCTTGAATCGGTCATTGCGGATTCAGGCGAGATGGCGGACGCAAGCTTCGGCAGCAAGCCGATTTACACCATCGACGCATCGGTCCTTGCCAATGGGGAGCTCGACCCCACCGGATTGCTGCTTGGCAACGACTTCATCTTTGAACTCGCGGGCGGCGCGGTGCGCGTCACCGCGGCCGACGGCGCCGCCCCAAGCAGTGGCGGCGCCCTGCCGGGTTGCCTGCTGGAAGTGGCTCCGGGAGGCATGATCGTTGGTGTCAGCTCGACCGATTTCCTAGTGGTGAACCGGGGCTGCGCCCTAATGGCGGAAGGCACCGCCGAGCAACCCATCCGTTTCACTGCCAAGGCCGAAGTCATGGGCGAGGCGGAGGACAATGATCGCGGCCTTTGGGGTGGATTGATCATAAACGGCTACGCGCCCATCAACGATTGCCCCGAAGGCGCCTCAGTTGGAACCGACGAATGCGTCAAGGAAGGGGAGGCGAACTCCGGTCTGTTTGGCGGTTCCAACAGCGACGATAACTCCGGCGTTCTGCGCTATGTCAGCGTTCGCTTCGCTGGCGCCAATGTGGATCAGGAGAATCAGCTGAACGGCATCGCTTTTCAGGCCGTGGGCTCCGGCACCGAAGTGGACTACGTGCAGGTACACAACAACCTGGACGACGGGGTGGAGTTGTTCGGCGGCACGGTGAGCGCCAAGCATGTGGTGCTGACGGGCAACGCGGATGACTCCTTGGACTGGACCGACGGCTGGACCGGTCGCATTCAGTACCTCTACATTGAGCAGACTGATTCGGCGGACAACGCCATTGAGGCGGACAACCGGGAGGGCGCGGAGAATGCGCAGCCCCGCTCCAACCCCACCATCGCCAACATGAGCGTGTTGGGCAAGGCCGATGAGCGCGCTCTGCGCATTCGCCGCGGCACCGGCTTGGCGTTGCGCAACAGCTTCATAGACGGTTCCCAGCGATGCCTACGGGTGGATGGCGCCAGCCGTGGCTTGATTGGCACGGAGCTGACGTTTGAGGGCGTCAGCTTCGCCTGCACCCAAACCCATGATCGGGATGAGGACGGTGTTGTGCAGGCTTATTTGGACGGCGCCACCAATGTCTCCCAGAACGGAGATCGGGTGGAGCCGGTGGGCCTGAGTGATGCGTTCTTTGACAATACGGACTTCATCGGCGCTTTTGGCGCCGACGATTGGTCCGCTGGATGGACCTATCCCGGCTCCGTCAGCCAAGCCATGCAGCCGGATTTCGGTTGCCCTGACGGCACTGCGGTCTCCAGCCGCAGGGTCAACGATCAAAGGGTATGCCGGCTTTCCGGCACAATCACCTCCGACCTGCTGCTTACCAGCAACAATCTCTATGAACTGGTTGGCAAGGTGGCCATCGGCCGGGACAACGAAAATTCCACCACCCTGACCGTACAGGCCGGCGGCACCATCTTTGGCGGCACGAATGTGGATTTCTTGGTCATATCCCGAGGCTCCCAGATCATCGCCAAGGGCACCCGCACGGCACCGATCATTCTGACTAGCCTGTCCGACCTGACCGGCAGCGTGGACGTAGCCACCACACGCGGCGAGTGGGGCGGCTTAATCATCAACGGCAATGCGCCCATCAACGACTGCCCCGAAGGCGCCCAAGGCGGCGCCGAGGACTGCATCAAGGAAGGCGAGGCCAACTCTGGCCTGTTCGGCGGCGACAATGCGCAGGATTCCAGCGGTGTGCTCAACTATGTGGTGGTCAAGTATGCGGGCTCCAACGTAGACCAGGAGAATCAGTTGAACGGCATCTCCTTCCAAGCCGTCGGCGCCGGTACCGAAGTGGACTATGTGCAGGTACACAACAATCTTGACGACGGGGTGGAGTTCTTCGGCGGCACGGTCAGCGCCAAGCATGTGGTGCTGACCGGCAATGCGGATGATTCCCTGGACTGGACCGATGGCTGGCAAGGCAGCATTCAGTACTTGCTCATCAACCAAGCTGAGGACTCCGCCGACAACGGCATTGAGGCGGACAACCGGGAAGGCGACGAGACCGCCTCCCCCCGCTCCCGGCCGCGCATCGCCAACATGACGCTGGTTGGCAATCCGGCTGAGCGGGCCATCCGCCTGCGTCGTGGCACCGGACTGGAGCTGTACAACTCCAAGGTGTTCGGCTCCGACCACTGCTTGCGCGTTCAGGGCGACTCCTTGAACCAGCTGGGTACTGGCATTCGTTTCGATGGCGTCAGCTTTGACTGCAGCACGGTTGTGGAAGGCGACGACGTAGCCGCCACCAACAACCTGCTCTCCGGCAGCAATGTATCCGTTACCGGGCAGTCGGTGGTGGCGGCTGACTTGGCTGGGGACGCGGACTTTGAGCCCACCGCCTACATTGGTGCGGTGGAGAATGCGGACAACGATTGGTCCCTGGGTTGGACCATTGGTATGCCCAACCCCGAGATTGCATTGGCTTGCCCGGCTGGCGTTGCCGAAGTGAACGCGATCGGCGGGCGGCGCACTTGCCAGCTTGCAGGCACCTACGATGTAGATATGTCCCTGACCCGGGGCAACTACTACGTGCTGGATGGAAAGGTGACAATTGGTGGCGACAACGAGAATTCCGCAATCCTGGACATTGCATCCGGCGTGACCATCATTGGCGACGACCCGGAGGATTTCTTGATCATCTCCCGTGGCTCCAAGATCCGGGCGCGAGGAACTCGGAACGCGCCAGTCCAACTGACCGCGCTGGGCGACGTCACCGGCGCCATCACTGACCCGGTGTCAGCTCGGGGCCTTTGGGGCGGGCTGGTCATCAATGGCAACGCGCCGATCAACGACTGCCCCGAGGGCGCCGCAGGCGGCGCCGCTGACTGCGTGAAGGAAGGGGAGGCCAACTCCGGCCTCTTTGGCGGCGCTGACCCGAACGATTCGAGCGGCCTGCTGCGCTATGTGGTGGTCAAGTACGCCGGCTCCAACGTGGACCCGGAGAATCAATTGAACGGCATCGCCTTCCAAGGCGTTGGCGACGGCACTGAAGTGGACTACATCGAGGCGTACAACAACTTGGATGACGGCCTGGAGTTCTTCGGCGGCACGGTGAACGCCAAGCATGTCGTGTTGGTGGGCAACGCCGATGACAGTCTGGATTGGACGGATGGCTGGCGCGGAGGCATTCAGTACCTGCACATCGTGCAGCCTGCCGGCTTAAGCGCTGACAACATGATCGAGGCGGACAATCGGGAGGGTGATGAGCTGGCAACCCCTGTGTCCGAACCTTGGCTCGCCAACATGACCATGATCGGGCACCCGGGCGAGCGAGCCATTCGCCTGCGTCGAGGCAGCGGATTGCACTTGTTCAACTCCAGGGTGTCCGGCTCCGCCACCTGTTTGCGGGTGCAGGGCGAATCCTTGAATCAGCTTGGCGGCGGCATTGAGTTCGCCGGAGTCGGCCTTGATTGCGCAGCCGTCAACGAAGGCGACACCGCGGTGCAGCCCTTCCTGGACGGCTCAACCAACGTCACCCAAGACGGCTCCTCGCCGACGCCAGTGTCGCTGCCCGATCGCTTTGAAAATGCGGGCAGTTTGGTGATTGGATCCGATGTGGCCAACTGGGGCGCCGGTTGGACGGTGGGTGTGAACTAGGGCCATGGTGGCAAGTGCAAGGTTCCAGCGTTAGTTGCAGCGGCTAGTTGGATGAAACGAAAGCGGACAATCCTGCTGGCGACGGCGCTCATCGCCGGCGCCGCCCTTGCCGCCGAGGCGCAAGAGACCGACGAGGAGGCGGCGTGGACGCCGGCTGCCGTAGACATCGGTTCCATTGAGGAAGTGGTTGTGCTGGGTCAGTTCATACCGGACGAAAAGCGCACCACTGCGGAAGTCTCCAACGTGCTAGATGCCGAAGCGCTGTCGCTGCTTGCCGACACCAGCGTTGGCGACGCCCTGTCTAGGGTTACCGGCTTGAGCCTGGTCGGCGGCAAGTACGTTTATGTGCGCGGTCTGGGCGAGCGCTATTCCTTAACCTTGCTGGACGGCGCCCGCATCTCTTCGGCGGTGCCGTTTCAGAAGACGGTGCCCTTGGACATCGTGCCCAACAGCATCGTCCGCAACCTGCTGGTGCAGAAAACCTACTCATCGACCTATCCGGGCGATTTCAGTGGCGGTGTGGTGCTGATCCGCACCAAGGCGACGCCGGAAGAGAACTACCTTTCGGTCAAGGTTCAAGGCGGCGGCAATTCAGAGACCACTGGCGAGGGCGGCCTGTCCTATCACGGCGGTGGCGATGACAACTGGGGCTTCGACGATGGCACTAGGAACATTCCGGACAACATCAAGTTGATTTCCAGCGAGGAATTTGAAGCCACGCCCTGGCCGCAAAGCGCTGGCCTGGGCAACAGCTTCCACAACTTTTGGCACATCCGGAAAAAGGACAGGCTGAAGCCAAATTGGACTGGCGACGGTGAAGTGGGTTACCGCTACGACCTTGAAAACGGCCTGTCCCTTGGACTTTTGGCGGCCGGCAAGTACGGCAACGAGTATCAGAACCGGGACAAGGACTTTCGCCGCTACGAGTTCACCGGCGTTAATGGAGGCAGTACGCAAACGGTGGACTACCAGCAGTTCACCACCCATCAGACCATCAATTGGAGTGGCTTTGTGAACCTGGGCATGGAGTTCAACAACGATCATTCCATGCAGTTCTCGCAAGTCATACTGCGCCAGACAGATAACGAAACCCAGCAATTCCGGGGGCTGTCCAGTGAGGACGACGTCAGCACCGGCACCGAGGTGGTGAGCTATCGGCTGCAATGGGCGGAAAACTACATTCGCTCCACTCAACTTAAAGGGGAGCACTATTTCAATCTAGGCCCGCTCGATCAGTTGAGCTTGAACTGGCGGGTGGTGGACGGGGCCGCCACGCGGGACACCCCGGACGTTCGCACCTACACCTACGCCCACAACTCCGATGGACTGGAGGAAGTGGTCACGCCCAACCGGCAAGCGGCTGGTGACTTGCGGGAAGTGTTCCAAGCGCCGGCCAGAACCTTCTCCAAGCTGCGGGATGAAATTGAGGAGTACGGGGTCGATATCGAAGTTCCCTTCACCTTGGCTGATGCGGATGTCATCCTCAAGGCGGGTTGGGCGGATTACCAGCGCGTTCGCGACAGCCGCTCCCGTCTTTTCCGCTTTGACTTGACTCGTTTCGCGCCGAGTTGGGTTGCGCTAATGGCACCGGAACAGCTTTTTGGGGTGGACAACTGGAGGCGTCGCTATTTGGATGTTCGAGACTTCTCGGCCGGCGCAGCTAACGCCAGCGGCATCTTTCCCTTTGCTGACTCGGGTGAGGAAACCTCTGCCTGGTACCTTGGCCTGGATGCCCAACTCACCGGCCGCATTCGGCTGGCTGTTGGTTTGCGGCTGGAGCACACCACCCTGTTTGCCGACGCTTATGGCGGCAACACCCAGGCCGGCACCAGCAACGCCGTGCGGCAGAAGTACAAGGATTCGTTACCAGCGGCGTCGCTGACGTTTGAGTTCATCAACGACATGCAGCTGCGCTTGGCCTACTCCGAAACGGTGAATCGACCGAGCCTGCTGGAGATCACCGGCACCACCATCCGCAATCCGGAGGACTCCAACCTCTACCGCGGCAACGTGTTCCTTAAGCCGGCCACGCTCACCAATTGGGATGCTCGTTGGGAATGGTACTTCGGCTTTGCCGACAGCCTCTCCGTCGGCTTCTTCCGCAAGGAGTTTGAAGACCCCATCGAGGTTGGCAAGGTGCAGGCGCAAAACGACATATTCACTTGGTTCAACGGCGACACTGCCGAGCTTGACGGTATGGAAATTGAATTGCGCAAGGAGCTGCCCTTCAACGATTGGTTCGGCTGGGGCGAAAATTGGAATCCATTCGCCCTGAACGCCAACATCTCCCTCATTAGATCCGAAGTGGTTCTCCTTGGCGAAGGGGAAACGGCGGCCGACGTGCCGGTGACCGACTCCCGCCGCATCGCCCGGCTGTTTGAGAACGAGCGCGACATCACTGGCCAATCGGACCTACTAGGCAACCTGATTCTGTCCTACACCAACTACGGGAAGGGCATTGAAGGCTCCTTGGCCTACAACTACACGGGCGAGCGGATTGTGTTGGTGGGCGCCGAGAATGCTCCGAACATCGTCGAGGGGGCTCGCGGGCAGCTTGACCTCCTGTTGCGCTTGGGCTTTCGGAAGTTCAACAGCGACTTTGAGTTGGAGCTCAAGGTCAAGGACATTCTGGATGAGAAGGTGGACTGGACCCAAGGCGGCTTGGTGTATGAAAGCTACAAGCCGGGTATCAGCTACAGCTTGGCGGTCAAGCTAACCATCTAGCTAGCCCGCACTTTGCGCCAGCGTACTGGCCACTTGCTTGGCGAAATAGGTGAGGATGCCGTCAGCCCCGGCCCGTTTGAGGCAGGTCAATGACTCGACGATCACTTTTTCGTTCAGCCATCCAGCTTGCACCGCCGCCATGTGCATGGCGTATTCGCCGCTGACCTGGTAGGCGAAGGTGGGTGCTTCAAAGCGATCCTTCACCCGGCGGATGACGTCTAGGTACGGCATTCCGGGCTTCACCATCACCATGTCGGCGCCTTCGTCGAGGTCCAGGGCGATCTCGTGCAGGGCCTCGTTGCTGTTCGCCGGGTCCATTTGGTAGGTGAACTTGTCGCCGCCGCCGAGCGCCGCGCCCGAACCCACCGCATCACGGAACGGGCCGTAGTAGTGCGAGGCGTACTTGGCCGAATAGGCCATGATGAGGGTGTTCACATGGCCTTCGCCTTCCAGGATTTGGCGAATGGCGCCAATGCGCCCATCCATCATGTCCGACGGCGCGATGACATCGCTGCCGGCATCGGCGCAGACCATCGCCTGCTTGCACAGCGCTTCTATGGTCAGGTCGTTGTCCACGTAGCCAGCAGCGTTGATGATGCCATCGTGACCGTGGGTGGTGTAGGGGTCGAGCGCTGCGTCAGTGATGACGCCAAGCTCCGGCACCGCTTGCTTAACCGCCTCAACCGCCCTTGGAATCAGCCCTTGGGGATTGTGGGCTTCGGCACCGTCAAGGCTGTGCAGGCTGGGCTCCACGTTGGGGAATAGGGCGATGGCGGGAATGCCCATGGCCGCTATCTTTTCCGCTTCCCGGACCAGCCGGTCGATGGATTGCCGCCCAATGCCAGGCATGGAAGCGACCGGCAGCGACTTGTTGACGCCCTCTATGACGAACAGGGGGCAGATCAGGTCACTACTGGTTAGCGTTGTTTCCCGGACCAGCTGGCGGCTGAATTTCTGGGCCCGAACGCGGCGCAGGCGAGTGTTGGGGAACTTTCTTGGCATGGGGAGGCTTCCGCAATGTTAAACGGGTTGAACCCTCATGCGGAAGCGGAGCGCCTGTGGTTGGGGCGGCCAGCCGCCAAGGGCTGCGGACGGTCGGCATCGGCGAACCGCCGGCTGCTTCAACGTCAACCTATTCAAATTGTGCTCCCCGCGTCTGGCAGCCGAGTTCCTCCCCAAGGCGGAAATATAACACAGGTTGGGGGCTGCCCCCTTCGTTGACGCCGTTGGCCTAAGCACCGCCATCCCTCCCGTTCGGCCTAGTGCAGGCTGGAGCCCTTGTGCATGGGTTCAGACACATTGCGGAATTTCGACCCCGGCGATTTTCGGCGCATTGGCGCGCTGGTGCCGACGGGGTGACGGGCTGCGGACGCCCCGCCGCCGGTTCACGCACACTTGGCTTTTCCACAAACCAAGGGGTCCGTACAGTTCGTTGATGCGGCTGCCCAAACCGGGCAAAATGCGGCAATATCCTTAATGGCAGTCGAGGTTGCGCTATGGATCAATCGTGCGTGGAGCAGTTTGATGTGGTCATCGTTGGAGCCGGGGTGTCCGGCATTGGCGCGGCCTGTCATTTGCGTCGGCAATGTCCGAACCGAACCTTCACCATCCTAGAGGGTCGAGACGCCTTGGGCGGCACTTGGGATCTGTTCCGCTACCCCGGCATCCGTTCAGACAGCGACATGCACACCTTCGGCTACAACTTCAAGCCGTGGCGAAGCCCCAAGTCCATAGCCGATGGGCCGTCAATACAGGCTTATGTGCGGGAGGCGGCGCAGGAGCACGGCCTGCTGCCTCAGATTCGCTTCGGGCATCGGGTCATCGCTGCATCCTGGTCCACCGAGGAAGCGCGCTGGCTGGTTGAGGCGCAGCACCTTGACTCGCACGAACAGGTCAACTTCACTTGCAACTTCCTGTTTATGTGCAGTGGGTATTACAGCTACGAGGGTGGCTACACACCTGACTTCCCGGGCATTGAGCAGTTTCAAGGGCCGGTCATCCATCCCCAAGCATGGCCCGATGACCTAGACTACGCCGGCAAGCGCGTAGCGGTGATCGGCAGCGGCGCCACGGCCATGACCTTAGTGCCCGCCATGGCGGAAAAAGCGGCTCTGGTCACCATGATTCAGCGCTCTCCCACCTACGTGATCTCCCGCCCGGAGCGGGATGCCATAGCCAACTGGCTGCGGCGCTGGCTGCCGGAGAAGCTGGCCTACGCCATCATCCGCTGGAAGAACGTGCGTTTTCAGCAATACGTGTATCGCCAAACACGGGTGGCGCCGGAAGCCGTCAAGGCGAAGCTGCTGGCGTTGGTGCGCAGGCACTTGGGGCCGGATTACGATGTGGACAAACACTTCACGCCATCGTACTCCCCTTGGGATCAGCGCCTGTGCCTGATACCGGATGCGGATCTGTTCAATGCCATCAACAGCGGCAAGGCCGAGGTTGTGACCGACACCATTGACGGCTTGACCGCCACCGGCGTGAAGTTGGCCTCAGGGCAGGAAGTTGAAGCGGACATCCTAGTGACGGCCACCGGCCTTAATCTTTGCGTTTTTGGCGACGTTCAATTGACTGTCGATGGCGCTCCGGTCCACTTTCCGGACCGGCTCAACTACAAGGGCATGATGTTTTCGGATGTGCCCAACATGGCCAACGTGTTCGGCTACGTGAATGCTTCTTGGACGTTGCGGGCCGACCTCACTGCGGAGTATGTTTGCCGCCTGCTCAATCGCATGGATGAGTTGGGCGTGCGCCAATGCACGGCCCGCCTGCGGGACGAAGATCGGGACATGGAGATGCGGCCTTGGATCCGGGGGTTTACGCCGGGCTACATGGCGAGGTCCATTCATTTGTTTCCCAAGCAGGGGGACCGGGATCCTTGGCGCAACACGCAAAACTACATTCTGGACAAGAAAATCGTGCGCAACGCCCCGTTGGAGGATGGAGCGCTTTGCTTCGACAACCCGGTGCCGGCCGCCACGCAATCGGAATCTTTGACGGCGCAGCCGGTTCGCAGCGCCGCCTGAGTTCCCATCATGCATGCCAGGTCAAAGGTTAGGAAATCTCTGAAATATTCACAGGCTTTCGCTGTGCAACAAGACCAATCTTTTCGATGACGTGTCAGCCATTGAAAACAGATGGTAATGACCCCAGACGCCATGCGATGTCTAATCCTTGAAAGTTAATCAGAGGTTCGTTAGATGGATTTTCCAACAAGCTTGGAATGGCTGACAAATAACCCTCGTTTGTTTGCACCGAAACACTGACCGCCGTTTATTTGGACGGGATGGCAAATTAGGTGGCGCTATGAAGAAGCTGAGGCTCGGCCTCTATGTTTTGCTTGGCGTTTTCGCCGCTGCTGCGTTGCTGTTTCTTTTTTCCACCCGGGTGCAGGATGCGCTGCTTGAGCGCGCCATCGCCAGGGTGCTTGCCGTGGCGCCGGATGAGCCTTACGATGGTTTGCGGGTCTTCATGTGCGGCACCTCCTCGCCCCTGCCTGCGCCAGACCGCGCGCAAGCCTGCGTGGCGGTGACGGCGGGTGAGGATCTGTACATCGTGGACGCCGGCGCCCGCTCGCCGCACAACTTCAATTTGGCCCGGGTGCCGCTCGGCAACTTGCGCGGGCTGTTCCTGAGCCATTTCCATTCCGACCACATCGCTGCCCTTGGCGACTTCAATCTGCTGTCTTGGGTGGGCGGCCGCGAGCAGCCCCTTGAGGTGGTTGGCCCAGAAGGCGTTGCGCAGGTGGTGCGGGGGTTCAACCAAGCCTACGCCCAGGATGCGGCCTACCGCACGGCCCATCACGGCGCTGCTTTGCTGCCGCCGCATTTGTTTCCAATGCAGTCGCGAACGATTCAGCCCGGTGTGGTCCTGGATCGGGATGGCTTGGTGGTCACCGCTTTCGAGGTCAATCACGAGCCCGTTCGGCCAGCGGTGGGCTACAGGTTTGAATACCGTGGACGCAGCTTGGTGGTCAGTGGCGACGCGGTGGTCGATGAATCAATGCGCCGCGCCGTCGAAGGGGCGGACTTGGTGCTGCACGATGGCATATCCATACCCATTGTTCAGGCGTTGGAGGCAGGCGCCTTGGCTGCTGGACTGAGCCGGCAGGCCAAGATATTCGAGGACATTCAGACCTATCATGCACCCCTGCGCGAGCTTTACGAACTGGCTGCAACGGGCAACCTGGGCAAGCTGGGCATCTACCATTTCGTTCCGCCTCCGCGAAATGTCCTGTTCGACATCATTTTGCGCCGTCATGCGCCGGCCGACGTTCTCTTCACGGAGGACGCCATGAGGATTGACCTGCAGGCCGGCAGTGCGGACATCAACGTGCACTGACCGGTCTGTGGCACCTGCGGTCCGCCCCCGTCCCCGCCGCCAAGGCGAATCATTCAGCCTCCTGAACCCGCAATAGGCGCCATTTCTTCGCTGGCGATAGGGGGTTGTGCGATAGGGGGTTGTAAAGAAGGGCCTCGGTCCCGTTGATGACAGCGCCACTGGATTGGATGTATATTCCGGCATGGTCAAACAATCCACAACCAATTGAGAGGGGCATGCGATGGACATGGCGGTTATTGACTACTTGGTGAAGTGGGCGCACTACTTGGTCGGCATTACTTGGATCGGCCTGCTGTACTACTTCAACTTCGTGCAGACGGAGTATTTCAAGGAAGCTGACGGGGGTGCCCGTACGGACGCCTTCGTCAAGTTGGTGCCGAGAGCCCTTTGGTGGTTCCGCTGGGGTGCTATGCTCACCTTCCTTACCGGGCTCATCATGTTGGGGCGTCTCGGTGTTGGCGTGACGATTGACATCACCGTCGGCTCGGTTCTGGCGATTTTGATGTTCCTGAACGTGTGGCTCATCATCTGGCCCAATCAGCGAATCTTGATTGCCTCCAACGAGCAGATTCAGGGCGGCGGCGAAGCCTTGGCGGAAGCGGCCGCGGCTGCGCCCAAGGCGGCTTTGGCTTCGCGCACCAACACCCTGTTCTCCATTCCCATGCTGTACTTCATGGGTTCAAGCGCACATCTGCACAATGGCTCCGTCATGGCCAACAGTACGGCGTTAATCGCGATTTTGATCATCATCGCCGCCATTGAGGTGAACGCAGTGATGGGCAGGCCTGGGCCGATCGCCACGATCAAAGGCGTCATCGCGTACGGCTTCGTGCTTTGGGCGGTGCTGCTCGGCTTGCTGAACTTGCTGAAGCTGCTCTAGCAGGTGCGCCACCGGCCAATGCTCGTGCAGCGGACAGGTGTGTTCCGCTGCACGATGCAGTTGGGGGCTTTAGGTCAGCGCGACGGCTATCCTTGATCAGGATAGGCGGTGCAGGCAGTGAAGCCACAGGATTCCAAGGTTTCCCGGACACAAGCAAGGCGCCCCTTCTTAGCCTTTCATTCAGCGACAAGTGGAAGACGTCTTTGTCGGCTTGGCGCCGCAGTCGGGTAATATAAGTCGCTTGGTGACTTGAGTACGAGCAGATGTCCAAACAAGACCCCCCCAGCATTGCCGCTGCACCCGATGACGCCCGCAGACGGTCTGCTAGCAGTGCAAGGAGGCCGCGCGGCGGCAATGGTGCTCAAATCGTCGGCGGCAAGCTGTATTTCATCAGCGTGCTGCTCGTCTTGCTGATAGTTGGGTTGAGCGCCGCAGGCTGGTTCATCGCCGATCAGCACCAATTGTTGCTTGATGAGCAGGCCAAGACAGCTGATGCCAGCCGTCGGCTGCAAGCCGTGGAGAGTCATTTGCACATGACAGACCAGGCGTTGAGCGAAACCGATGCGGAAACCGATGAGCAGATCAAGCTTTGGGAGTCCGAGGTACGCAAACTGTGGACGGTGACCAACGGGCGCAACAAGGACTGGATTGAGGGCAATCAGAAGCAACTGAAGGAGCAGGAATCCCTCATATTCAGCCTTCAAGGCGCCAACAAATCAATGCAAAGCGCGGTGGATAGGCACGAGCAGGCGTTTGTGCAGCAGCAGGATATGATTGACCAACTTGCCAACATTAAGCTGCAGCTGCAGCAGGTTTTGCGCAGCCAGCGGGACTTGGTTGACCGAATGAATGTGGCCAGCCAATCGATTGCCTCGCTGAACAAGCGGGTAGTCGAAAACGAGCAGGCCATCACCGCCATCGACACCCACCGTGTGCAGGTCAACAACCGTTTGGCGCAATTGGAGCGTGATCAAGCGCAGGTTAAAGACCGCTTGACGCAAATCGGCAGCCAATTGAATCTCGTGACGGCAACCCCGACGTCCTCGCCGTAGAGTCCTTGGCGCGGGCGATAGCTGTTCATTTGTGGAGAATCAAGATTGGAGGGCATCAACGAGGGGACTGTCACAGCGTGGTTGGCGGAGCATATTGATGGCTTGACGCCGCCGCTTGAGTTTTCATTGATTGCGGGCGGGCATTCGAATCTCACTTACCGTTGCCTTGACCAAACGGGCGCGAGCTACGTGCTGCGGCGTCCACCCCTTGGCGCCGTGCTTGAGAGCGCCCATGACATGGGGCGCGAGCACCGCATCATAGATGCGCTTAGGGATTCACCCGTACCTGTGGCGCCCGCCTTGGGCCTATGCCGGGAGGTAGCGGTAAACGATGCGCCGTTCTACGTGATGGACTATGTGGAAGGCGAAGTGCTGCATGATGCGAGTGTGGCCCATGCCCTGTCGGAAGCAGACCGGCACAGCGTCGGCATGCACGCAATTGAGGTACTCGCGCAACTGCATGGGCTGGATCCGGATGCCGTGGGCCTCGGCAACCTAGGTCGTAAGGAGGCTTATCTGGCTCGACAGCTCAAGCGCTGGAACCGGCAATGGGAGGCTTCTAAAACCCACGAAATACCGGCAATGGAGGAGACCTCGCGCATTCTGGCCAAGACCATGCCGACGCAAATCGGTGCCGCCATCGTCCACGGCGACTATCGACTAGGCAACATGATCTCTAACGGTGGCAAGATCCAAGCGGTGTTGGACTGGGAACTTTGCACCCTTGGGGACCCGTTGGCGGATGTGGGTTACCTGCTCAACTCCTGGGTGGAGCCTGGGGATCCGGAGCTCGGCAGCGGCAGCGAACCGCCGCCGACAACGGCCGGTGGCTTTCCCTCCCGCCAAGCCATCAGCGATTGGTATCAACAGAGCAGCGGGCGCAACCTGTCGGACATTAACTATTACCGGGCTTTTTCCCATTGGCGTCTAGCCGCCATCGGCCAAGGCGTGTACAAGCGCTACTTGGTGGGCGCCATGGGCAGCGACAGGGATTTGGATTTGGATGCCTACCGGGAAAGCGTTAGCGCACGAGCGCAGGCCGCGCTTGATTTGCTGACTTGAGTTGACTAGCGCGGGCTGGCAATAAGGCCCTAGAGAGAAAAAAGGCGTGTCAGCGAAAGCAGCTCGGTTAAGAAGGCTGCTGACGCTGAAACAACTTCACTGCTAGGGAAGCACACAGGAGGAAAGGCTGTGATGAAGTTGCGTACACGCCTAAAACTGTAATTGTGCGCCATTATGTACAGTACAATTCCTACGTCAAGTCTTTTTTTTATATTTGTATAGGTTTTGTATAGATTGTTGTTCCAAGCTCAATTCGTCGCTTCCACAAAGGTTTCCAAGGCCGCTTCAAGCCTCCTTCGCGCTTCGGCACACTCAGTATGGGCGTCGCCATAGAGCGCGGCGTGCGCCGCTGTCGCTTCGTCCGCGCTGACGCAGTTGAGCATGTAGTCGGCAAAGGCGTTTAGTTGGGATATCAGTTCCACGAGATGTTGCGGGCACTTGCTTGGGTCAGTGCTGCTGGCCGCGATGGCGACCAGCTCGGCGTCCGTGAAGCGCCTCTTGGCTTCGCTCGGAGCGCGCTGCGGCCCGGTGGCGCAGGCGATTTCCAATTCGCGCCAGTCCATGGGCCAGCTCAACAACTCAATGCTCAAGTCCGCCACCCGCTGCAAGTACTTGTCAGCCGCGAATTGATAGGCCATGATAATTCGGATTTCGGGGTACTTTTTTCTTATTTGTTCAACGGGTTGCATTGTGAGGACAGGCACTTGGGCAATGAGGACATCAAGTGCTGGCGGCGTTGAGCCATCGGCTGCGAACGCCGTCATGTTCATCCACTGCGCCACAACCTCCAAGCGGGAGCCAGCTTCCTGCTGATGCGCAAGCAGAGTCAGATTGGGGCCGATCAGGCCCACTCTAGGCGAGTGCGCAACACTCGTTCGGGACTCGGCTAGACGCGCCATCAATTGTTCGTTCGATAGGCTGGCCAAGCTGGAAATGGGGAAGCCTTGATCGACGAGTTGCTTGATGTGCCTTAGCTGGGCAAGCTGTTCATTGCTGTAGTAGCGCGTTCTGCCCTGCCGATGGGCTGGCTCCAAGCCATAGCGGCGCTCCCAAGCACGCAAGCGCTCCACGGCAATGCCGGTGAGGTTGGCCACGCTACCTATGCGGTGCAAATAGCCTTCAATGCCCATTTTTTTGCTGTCTTGCACAGTACAAATGCTCTGCATTGTACATGTTGTTAGCAGCTTGTCTAGGTTTTGTACGTTCCACGCCAAGGCGGTCCCAAAGTCCTGTGTGTCCCGACAGCGGCATCCCAGCAGCGGCAGGGCAAGCCTGGACTGCTCTTCAAGGATGGGTGCAAAAAGTTTGCGCACGCCCAAAGGTTCGAACAGACCAAACCGCCGGGCGCTCCGGGTGAGAATCGGTGCACCGTCGAAGGCCGTCAGATCCGAATTGAAGAATTCAAAGTCACCTCTCGGAGGGCGGATCTAGCGCTGCTTCAAAATTCACCAGCCAAGTGAGTTGTCGGGGACCCTTATGCGCGCCCGCAAGCGTTGATGCCGCCGACCATTCTGGTGAATCCATCAGTTCCCCATCAGGGTTAAGGCATTGGTGCGGCAGTGCGATATGCCCACACCGGTTAGGTGCTATACTTTTCGCCATGGGAGCAGAGTGTTGGACCATCATCGGCGGTGCCCTGTGACAGCCATGCTGACGAGTTTGGTTCGCCGGAACGTGCGTATGGACGCCCGCTTTGCTGAGGTCGATGCTCGATTCGATAGATCGACGTCCGTTTTGAAAAAATCGAACAGGAAATGGGCAGTCTGCGCGAACGCCTAGCCAACCTTGTTGCGGGCCTGCTTGATGGTCTGCGCGAGCCCATCTCGTCTCGTCACGACAAGCAAGCAGCCTAGGTCAACCGCCACATTCGAGCGGACGCGCCTTGCGCGACAGGACACTAGGTTGGCAGGATCGTATCGGCGAGAAGATAGTGGCCGCACGCAAACTTGATTCATTGGTCACGCTGTTTCCGAGATCAAGAGGATTAGGCGTTTCCCGGCAGATTCAAGGCCGCTGATGAACGAGGTCACCCATCTTGAGCGCCCGGAGATCGAGGCCGTGTTGGGCCGCTACAGAGTGGGAAGCCTCGTTGATTATTGCTTGGCCGAACATGGGGTCGAGAACAGCAACTACTTCCTGCAAACGCGGCAGGACGGAGAGCGCAGGCATTGGGTTCTGACTGTTCTGGAACAGAAATCCAATAACGAAAACACTATCGCACCCTTACTTGATTTGTGCTCAGCCGCCGGTGTGCCGGTCGCGCCCATCGTGCGCAACAGCGCTGGTTGCATCCAGGAATTCCTGAACGGTAAGGCGCTGCTTTTGGCGCCGAGACTGCCCGGGGAGCATCCGCTAGAACCGACTGCGGCGCAGATTCATCGCCTCGGGCAAGCCATTGCCGAACTCCACCTATCGACGGCGGAACCCGATTTCGAGGTGCCGGACTATCCGCGCGACGCACAGTGGTTGCGTCGATGCGCCAATGATGTGCGCCCGCACCTGCCAGCCGACGACTCCCGGCTGCTAGATGCGTCGTTGCGCCTTGTCACCCGACTGCTGCACCGCTTGCAAGCGTCGCCCCTGCCCCGGGGCCTCATTCACGGGGACCTCTTCCGTGACAACGTCCTCTTCGCTGGCGCTACGCTCACCGGGCTGCTGGATTTTCATCACGCCGCTGGCGGATGGCTGGTTTACGATCTTGCGGTAGCGGCCAACGACTGGTGCAGCGGCACCGACGGGCGGCTGAGGCAGGACCGCGCCAGGACTTTGCTCAGCGCGTATCATCAGCTGCGCCCGCTGACCGCCGGCGAATGCGACGCTTTTCCAGAATTCATGTCCTATGCCGCTCTGGCGTTCTGGCTGTCGCGCCTGACCGCCGTCGTCAAGGCCGGTGCTGGCGAGCCGGTTCGGATCAGGGACCCCGAAGAATTCAAGCGCATCAGCGCTGATCGTCTGGCGCCGGAAATCCGCTGGAAGCCGTAGAGAACCCAGCTCCGATCTTTCGATATGCCCACGCTGATTAGGAGCTATGCTCCTCGCCATGGGAGCAGAGTCTTGGACCATCCTAAGTCAACCTCAGATGTGGCAGGGTGTGACCCTTGGTTCGCTTTGTGGAGTGCGCCACGGCCCCCGGGTGCCGGCTTGGTTGCATGGCGAGCGCACCAGGTCAGGGCGTCGGGACGCGCAGCAGAAACACGGTGAAGTAAACGTCGTCGTCGCTCCAGCTCGCCTGCAGCCGGAAACCGCCGCTTTCCGCTAAGCGCACGAACTGTTCGTGGTCGTACTTGTACGAGTTCTCCGTGTGTATGGCCTCGCCGTGACGAAACTCTATCTCCACCCCGTCAATCTTCAGCTTCTGGTTCGCCTGACTCTTCAGGTGCATCTGCAAGCAGCCCGCCTCGGCATCGTAGGTCGCCAAATGGCTGAAGGCTGCGGGATCGAAATTCGCTGCCAGCGCGGAGTTGATGTGCTTGAGGATGTTTATGTTGAACTCGGCCGTGACCCCGGCGCTGTCGTTGTAGGCCGCCTCGATCAAGTCAGCGTCCTTTTTGCGGTCCACTCCCATCAGCAGCCAGCCGCCAGCGCCCAAAGTTGCAGCGACCTGCCGCAGAAAACCAGCCGCACCCTGCGGATCGATGTTGCCGATGCTGGAGCCGGGGAAGAAACCGATTTTTTTCTCGTGCGCCACCACCGCCGGCAAAGCGAACGGCTTGGTGATGTCCACGCAGGTGGGATAGATGTGCAGGTGGGGATAGTCCGCGTACAGATCGGCAGCCGTGCGCTCCAAGTGGCTTCTGGATATGTCCAGAGGCACATAGGCGGCCGGGCGCAATACTTCGAGCAGACGGCGAATCTTCAAGCTGGATCCGGCACCGTATTCGACTAGGCAGCCACCATCGCCGACCTGTTCAAGCACTTCCGGCAGGCAGATGTCGAACAGCCCGATTTCGGTACGGGTCAGATAGTATTCCGGCAGTCGGGTGATGGCCTCGAACAACTGTGAACCGCGTTGATCGTAAAAGTACTTGGGTGTGATGTATTTGGGCTGGTGGGTGAGGCCGGCGACCACCTCCGTTAGCATGTCAGCCGTTGATGGCTGCAGGTCGAAGAATTCGTAGCGGCCCGACGACATTCAGGTCAGATCCCGGGCCAACCGAACGCCGCTGAACTGCCAGCGTTCGCTGGGAAGAAAGAAGTTGCGATAGCTCGCCCGCATGTGACCTCTAGGTGTCGCGCAGGAGCCGCCGCGCAGCACCAGTTGGCTGCTCATGAATTTGCCGTTGTACTCGCCAAGGGCTCCAAGCGGCGGCTGATATCCAGGATAGGGGCCGTAGGCGCTTCGTGTCCACTCCCATACATCGCCAAAGAACTGGTCTTGGACGCGGTGGGCGCCAGGATGCAGAAGGTTGTCGTCGGCGAAGTTGCCAGCTTGGGCGTCCAAGCCCTGAGCCGCTGCTTCCCATTCGAATTCCGTCGGCAATCGGCTACCGGCCCAGCGAGCGTAGGCGTCGGCTTCGAAGGCGCTGACGTGGACCACCGGATCCTGTAGCCGCACGGGCGCTTCGCCGCTCAGCCGATATTCCCGCCAGCATCCATCCCGCAACCGCCAGTACAGTGGGGCGCGCCAGCGGTTGGCTTGCACCGCCGTCCAGCCTTCGTCCAGCCACAAAGCTGGGTTTCCATAGCCACCGTCGTCCATGAATTGCAGATATTCGCCATTGGTGACCGGGCGCTTTGCCAAGGCGAAGGGCGTCAGCCAGACCCGATGGCGCGGTCGTTCGTTGTCGAAGCAGAACGTCCCATCTCCAGCCCCGATTTCCACTAGGCCGCCTTGGTGCTCGGTCAATTCGAGATCGTCAACCCGGTCCTTGGCAACCTGCAGGTCCTCCCGATAGGGCGGTTTCAAGGGGTTGAGGCCCAAGTTGCACTTGAGGTCCGTCAGGATCAACTCCTGGTGTTGCTGCTCATGCTGAAGGCCCAACTCGATGAGCCGGCGGACGTTAGCGTCGATCCGGTCGAGCAGCGGCGCCATGGCTTGATCGACCACTTGGCGGTACGCCTGCACCTGATCGAGGGTGGGCCGAGACAACAGCCCACGGCGCGGTCTCGGATAGGGTTGGCCAACGCCTTGGTAGTAGGAGTTGAACAGCGTCTCGTAACAGGGGTTGACCGGCTTATAGGATGCCAAAAACGCTCGCAGCAAGAACGTCTCGAAGAACCAAGTGGTGTGCGCCAGATGCCATTTGGGCGGACTGGCGTTTTCCATGGGCTGCACGCCGTAGTCGTCCACTTGCAGCGGCCGGCAAAGGTCTACGCTGCGAGCGCGTATAGCTGCAAATCGATCGCTCAACGAGCAGTCACCAAATTCCGTTGCCGGTGAATGGCTGGGCATGGCCCCTCCTTTAGCGCTCTGCCAGTCGCCGCCACAAACGATTCAATGCGTTGCCGTGAAAATCAGCGCGGTGGCGCAAGATCAGATGCATTGAGTCAAAGGGCCAGTTGACGATACGCGGACACCAGCGCATCGGCCTCATGCGGTGCCCGGATCAATCCGCGATACCGGCCATCGGGGTCGATCAACACGATCTGGCTGGAGTGCTCCACGCTGAAACCACCCTGGCCGTCCGGCAGGGTGGCAAACGCCACATCAACGTTGCGGGCGAGCTTCAAAGTCTCGGAAGGGTCGCCTCGCAAGCCCACAAAGGCAGCGGAGAACCGCACCAGATAGCTGGCTATGGTTGGCCCGTCGTCCCGCTCGGGATCGACGCTGATGAACAGCCCGCGAAACTGGTCACCACCCGGCAGGGCCCTGATCCGCTTCTCGGCTTTGGCCAACACCGCCAAAGAAGTGGGGCAGATGTGCGGACAATGGGTAAAGCCGAAGAAAAGGTAGTTCCAGTGGCCGAGCAGATCGTGGGTGCCAAACGGAATCCCCTCCTGGGTTTCCAGCCGGAAATCCGCTACTTCCACCGGCTGGGACAGCGTTAGTGTCTTAGATTGCGTCGGGGGTTGCTCGACCGGCTCGCCGCTGCAGGCGGCAAGCAGCAGTGCCATGCCGATGGTGAGCAATGGGCGGTAGGAGATCATTCGGGTTATACCGGCAAGAGCCAATAGTGATCGATCAGCAAGACTAGAAACAGGGCCGCGAGATAGACAATGGAATACCGAAAAGTTGCCATTGGCGCCTTGGAATTGCGGTTGGCCAGCAGCGCCAAAGACCAATACAGAAACCCGGCGCCAAGCGCGAGGGCACCCAGAAGGTAGAACCAGCCGCTCATGCCGATGATCACCGGCAATAGGCTGGATAGAATCAGCATCAGGGTGTAAAAGAAGATGTAGCGCCGCGTATGGCGGTCGCCATGAGTGACTGGCAGCATGGGGATGTTGGCCGCCGCGTACTCCGCCTTGCGTTCCAGCGCCAAGGCCCAGAAGTGGGGTGGGGTCCAAGCGAAGATGATGAGCACGAGAATCAGCGCCCCCGGCTCCACCGCGCCGGTAACGGCAGTCCAGCCGAATAGCGGCGGGGCGGCGCCGAACAGGCCGCCAATGACGATGTTCTGTGGCGTTGCCCGCTTCAGAAAAAGCGTGTAGATCAAGCCGTAGCCGATCCAGGAGGCGAGGTTGAGCCAAGCGGTCAGCGGGTTGACGCCAACGTGCAAAACAATCATGCCGGCCACTCCCAGCACAGCCGAGAAGGCCAGACCGGAAGCCGCGGAAACCCGCCCAGTCGCGACCGGACGGCTCGCGGTTCGCGCCATGCGGCTATCGATTTCGGCGTCCGCGATATGGTTGACGGCGGCTGCTGAAGCCGCCACCAAGCCGATGCCCAAGGAACCCAAAAGCAGGATGTCCAAGGGCACCATTTCCGGCGTTGCCAGAAACATGCCCACCACAGCGCAGACCAGCATGAGCGCCACGACCCGCGGTTTGCACATCTCCAGATAATCGCGCCAAGCCGTGCGGGGACGCCGGAAGGGCTGGGCCAGTTCATTCATCGACGCTTCCTTCAAGCCAAAAATCCTCTCTTGATTGATCAGTGTAAGCCTAGCGCCTGTGCGTCATCGCCACCAAGAGGCCTAAGCGCGATGCGGATCCGTAGCTGCTTCTGCGCTTCTTTCCAATCGGTCCAACCGGTCCAACCGTGCACAGTAGCGAACGCTCACCAAGCACAACAGCAAAAGAGCGCCCCCAGCATTGTGTGCGGTCGCCACCCACAGCGGCAGCGCCAGCAAAACGTTCAGGATACCAAGGATGAGCTGCGCTCCCAACAACCCCAACAGCCACCAAGCGAGCGGGCTTGCCACCGCTAGCAGACGCCAACCGAGAAAACCCGCTGCCGCCAAAGAGGCCAGTGCTCCCAACCGGTGCGCAAATTGTATGGCGACGCGGGCCTCGCTGTCCAGCATTCCACCTAGGTAGGTTGGTCCTGTGGACTGCAACAGGTTGAACCCCTGCTGAAAATCCATTGGCGGCGCCCACTGGCCGTGGCACGTCGGAAAATCCGGACATGCAAGAGCCGCGTAGTTGGACGTGACCCAGCCGCCAAGGGTGATCTGCACCACGACCACGACCAAAGCCACGGTGGCTAGCCTGCCGATGCGCGATGGCACCATCGGCACCGCAACGGCCCGCAATCGCAATGCCAGCAGCCACAACAAGGCCAAGGTGGCGAACCCGCCGAGCAGGTGGGCGGTGACCGCTTGCGGCCAGAGCTTCAACGTCACCGTCCAGGCGCCGAACGCGCCTTGCAGCATGACCAGCGCCAACAGGGCGCAGGGTAAGGCACGGGGCAGGGGGCTGCCAACTCGAAGCGCCAGAACAGCCGTGGCGAGAATCAGCGCCCCCAGAGCCGTGGCGAAGTACCGGTGCACCATTTCAATCCATGCCTTGTCGATCTGCACCGGCGCATCCGGGTAGAGGGCCTCAGCCGCACGCAATTCATCGGCTGTTGCCGGTACGCCCAAGCCGCCATAGCAACCAGGCCAATCAGGACAACCGAGGCCGGCGTCGGTCAAGCGCGTGTAAGCGCCCAAGACGACCACGACCAAGGCTAGGCCCACAGCTAGTATGGTCAGCCAGCGCATGCTCCTTAGCGCGGTCAACTTGCTTGCCGGCAGTGCGGAAGTTCCACTAGGTTGCTTTGGGTCTGGTGCAATGTTTTTTTTGTTCAACAGGCTATTCTTCCAACGAGGCAACGCCTTGGACGGAGGGCAACGCCTCAGACCTAGCCAAATTCTAACCGACTATCGCGCCGAGGGCAGCGGCGATGGAGGCGGTGTACAGATGGAAAGTGCGACACCCGCTTCGAGGTCACCTTCTTCGGACGTGGCGATGACATAGACAAGGACAGCCCTTACTGGCGGGAAAAGATTTTGGCCTTCAACGTCGTGCTTGGCGAAGACCTTGAAAATTCGCCTTGGATTCAAAGATCTATCGAATCCGGGGCGCTGGAGGGCGTGCCGCTTTCATATCAGGAGCGGCGCATCCATCATTTCCATGAATACCTCGATCAGATCATCGGCATCGAGAAGACCCCCGAACGCCTTCGCGTAACCTCCATGCTGCGGGCGTTGCAGGAAGATGGCAGGGGCCGTCGGATCGCCTGATCGGCCCGCCTTGTCCTGCGGTTCTCTTCAGGGCTGGAATTCGAGAGCTTGAAGCCGGTGCGTCTATATCTCTTGATGGCGGGCAAGGGCTGGCGAATGAGCCGAATTCGCACCCGCCCGCCGCTCACCCTTGGGGCTGAGGCAGCGTCTAGTTGGGCTTCCTTCGCTACGGACGTCCGCCGGTTTTCAGAGTATGCCCAGCACGTTCTCCGGCGGCCGGCCGATGGCGGCCTTGCCGTTAGCCGTAACGATCGGGCGCTCGATCAGAATGGGATTGGCGGTCATGGCCTCGATCAATTGCCGCCGAGACAGGCTCTCGTTGTCTAGGTTGAGTGAACCGTAAGGGGCTTCCTTGCGCCGCATGAGCGCACGCGGCTCCCAGCCCAACATGTTGAGCAGCGACTCTAGGGCGGCGGCGCTCGGCGGCGTCTCCAAGTAGCGTATGATCCGCGGCCGGACACCGCGTTCCTCGAGCAGCGCCAGCGTCTGGCGGGACTTGGAGCATCGTGGATTGTGATAGATGGTGACTTCGTTCATGGCAAGCGTTTGGCTGAAAGTTTAGATGCGCAGGACATTAAACCACAGGAAGCGCTGGTGGCTGCTGCCGTTGCTGTTCACTTTCGCCGCTGGCTGCAACGACGCGCCAGCCATCGTTTTTGCCGACGGCAGCAAACAATTCTCCGATGACTGGCGCGATAGCTGGCTGGTGATCAACTACTGGGCGGAATGGTGCGCCCCTTGTCGTACCGAGATCCCCGAATTGAATGAACTGCATAAAAATGGCCCGGCGTCCGTGCGTGTGCTGGGGGTCAACTTCGATGGTTTGCGGGGGCAGGAACTACTTGATGCAATAGCCAGAATGCAAATCGAATTTCCGGTGGTGGTGGACGATCTCAAAGGGCTCTGGGGGTACGCGCAGCCAAGTGTTCTTCCCATGACCGTTCTCGTTCGACCAGACGGCAAACTGCATGCGCAGTTGGAGGGGCCGCAGACCGAGGAGTCCCTGATGGCGGCCATGCGCTGAGTTCTCGCCTTGCAGTCCTTCAAGCTTCCTGAGATGCGCCGTTCATGGCCGTGCTCAATGGTGAGCTCATGATCGAACTCGGCGATGGCGCGGTTGCGACCCTCGGCAAGTTCGATAGCTGTGTCGTCGGCGCAACGTCCACGGCTCCTGGCTGATTACCCGGGCTGCCGGCAAACAGATGATCGAACAGGGGCGGGGGGCAAGGTCGTGTGTACGTCTTCGGCCCGCGACAAGCTGGGCCGCCCGGCGGGATGCTTGACCTATGGAGCAGTCGCAGCAATCTGGTCGGCTCGGTGTTGCGGCGCTGGTCCACGTCCCAATGCCACAACCTGGTGCGGCGATCGGTTCGGGCGGATTTGATGCTCAAGGGCCGTGCGCCCATGCAACGCGAAAACATCCAGGAGGAAATTGAAAGCGTTGGCATGCGCAGGCGGTGGATGCATGAGAAGGTTTCTGCCTGACGATAGTTAAAATCTATCAAATCCATAAAAAAAACAAATTTTACAAATCGTAAAACAGCCCTTACGCTGACTGGCCATACAGCCTTTTCATTGATACCGGAGCAAATCATGGCCAATCAAAAACCACCGAGATTAACCACCACCGCTGGCATACCGGTCGCCGACAATCAGAATTCCCAAACCGCGGGCAAACGCGGGCCGTTGCTGGTGCAGGACTGGCAACTGTTTGAGAAGCACGCTCATTTCAATCGTGAGCGCATCCCGGAGCGCGTGGTGCACGCTAAAGGGTCCGGCGCTTACGGCACCCTCAAGATCACCGCTGACTTGAGCGCTTATACCCGCGCCGCCGCCTTGCAATCCGGTACCGAGAGTGAGTGCTTTTTGCGCTTTTCCACGGTTGCCGGCGAAAGCGGTGCCGCCGACGCTGAGCGCGATGTGCGCGGCTTTGCGCTCAAGGTGTATACCGAGGAAGGCAACTGGGATCTGGTGGGCAACAACACACCGGTTTTTTTCGTGCGCGACCCGTATAAATTCCCGGACTTCATTCATTCGCAAAAGCGTGATCCGAAAACCAACCTGCGCGATCCGGCGGCGATGTGGGATTTCTGGTCGCAGTCGCCGGAAAGCTTGCACCAGGTCACCATTTTGATGTCGGAACGCGGCCTGCCGAGAAGTTACCGTCACATGAACGGCTATGGCTCTCACGCTTATAGTCTCATCAACGCCGAAGGCGAACGCTTCTGGGTGAAATTCCATTTCAAAACCCGGCAAGGCATTGATTGCCTCAGCGAGACCGATTCGGCGGCAACGATTGGTGGCGATCGCGAATCACACCAGCGTGATTTGTTTGAAGCAATTGAACAAGGAGATTATCCGCGCTGGCGTTTTTGTGTGCAGATTATGCCGGAGGCGGAAGCCGGGAAATGTCTTTACAATCCCTTTGACTTGACCAAGGTCTGGCCGCACAGCGATTATCCGCTGATCGAGGTGGGCGAACTGTGCCTGAATCGAAACCCGGAGAATTATTTTGCGGAAGTGGAACAAGCCGCTTTTTCTCCCGCCAACGTGCCTCCGGGCATCGGCCATAGTCCCGACAAGATGTTGCAGTTCAGGATTTTTTCCTATGCCGATGCGCACCGTTATCGTTTGGGTGTGAATTATCCCCAGTTGCCGATTAACCAACCGCGTTGCCCGATGCATTCCTACAACCGCGCCGGCACCATGCGCTTTGACAACGACGGCGGCGCGGTTAACTACGAGCCGAACACCCGTGGGGGGCCGGTGCAAGATCCCGGCTGCGCGGAACCGCCGCTGAAAATAGACGGCCACGCCGCACGCTACGATCACCGTGAAGATACCGACTATTACAATCAAGCTGGCGCATTATTTCGGTTGATGAGCCCGGCGCAACAAGCAAACCTGATGGACACCATCGCTGCCGCCATGCAAGGGGTTCCGGAGACCATTGTGCGCTTGCAACTCGAGCATTTTGGCCAAGCGGACCCCGGCTACGGAAAAGGCCTTGGTGAGCGGCTGAAAATTGCTTAACCTTTTTTCAGTGGAGCGGCGGCGCAACCCCCGCATCGTGCGGTTTTGTCTTACAGTTACAGGCCACTGCCTTTTCATCGCGCCACAGCGCATCAGGCAATGCAAGGCAACAGCGCGCTAATCGTCCTAGTGGCGACGTCGGATCGGCCGCCCGCGACCAGCGATGCCGATGAGCTGATCGCCATGACGGGGCATGTCGATAAATCGTATTCCTCCAATTCTCCGACGATGCCATTGTGAACCGGATAGCGCCCGGTGCTGAGCTCCGTGCGAAAGGTCAAGCGACACAAGGGTGATGCACTAGGGCCATTGGGTAGTAAACGAAGAGGATTATGTAGCAAAGTGCCGAAATAAACCCCAAACTTTCTGTATTTTAGCCGGGCATGGTTGCTAATTCATCTTGGCTGTATCAGAGTGGTTTATAATCCAAATTGTGAATACAAAGGCAACGATGACCGTTATCATCCTTATTTCCCCGATTTCGTTTTGGTCAAGAAGACTAGCGAATTTTATATTATTGAGGTTAAGGCAGAGAGGGACCGAGAAGATAAGATTGTGGTGGAAAAGAAAAAGGCTGCTGAAAAGTTGCAAAAAACACAACCCGAAAAATTTAAGTATCATGTTGTTTACACATCCACCAGTACTATAGGAACGTCAGAAATGAAACCGATTAGTGATTGGGTGGGAGGCGCGTAATATGGACAGAAAATTTTATCACGTTGCCCTGTCTTATGCAGGAGAACAAAGACCATATATCGCTGAAGTCGCACAGTATTTGAGTGATAGAAATGTGCGATGTTTTTATGATAAGGATGAAGAAATTAATCTTTGGGGGAAAAGTATTCCTAATGTTCTAAAAGATATTTATGCTGGAGGACAGGCTCACTTTGTTGTGATTTTTATTAGTGAAGATTATGTCAAAAAGGCTTTTCCAAAAACAGAACTAAAACATGCTTTATCCCATGCAATCATCCAAAATCAAGAATACATTCTTCCAGCCCGATTTGATTCTACTGATGTACCAGGATTGCCTTTTACAGACATATATATTAATCTCAGCGATATGAAGCCAGTTACTTTTGCTGAAAAAATCATTCAAAAAATGACTGCTATGGGAATCTATTTTGGACCTGACACTCAAGGCATAACAGAAAAATGGCCGGAGGTTCCAAAAAAAAATGAAGCTCAAGTTACTTTTACAATCAAAGGTGAATCAGGTGATTTGATATCAGAGGCAGATATTTATCTTATCCACCAAAATAAAACACATCGACGAACTCAGTCAAATCAAAATGGGGAGGCTGTATTTCCATTAGTGCATCCCAATAAAAGTTTTTACACAATTTTTATAGCACATAATGACTTCCCTGCTTGCATCATTGACAATTTTCGATGCAATAAAGATCTGAATATAGAGCTAAGAAAGAATAATGACATAGGCTCTATGATACTCAACGGCACGGGATATATCCCTGGAATAGAAGGCAGACTGAATCCAATATTAGACCAGTCCAATCGAACCTATTTATATGCAAATAACATTTCAATAAATAACGGCTCTCTGCAACAACCAATCTATTTTCAATTTAAGGAAAATATAAGTATTGTAGACTGTTCAGGAAAAACCGCTGATATTAGAATTCATCGAATTATTCAAAAGTGCACCGTCCTTGATTACATTACTCACGGAGAATGAAGAATTTCGATGAATAAAAAAGCGTTCTCTCTAAAAATATCCACCGTCAAAGATCGTCCGATGTTGCATTGGGTGGGCAAGAAGCCATTGAACCGGGTGCGGCATTTCCCAGCGCTGCTATGTGAAACCGTTGGCGTTGCAAGCACCGAGGGTCAAGAAAGATCTTGATGGTCGGACGCGCACTTGATGCCTACGGCTCAATGCCGTTGAGGTGGATGCGCTGTTCGATGCGCCGCTCAACCACGCGATGCCCGCTGGCGGACGGGAATGGCGGCACCTGATCGCCGCCGCCGTGGACAGCGACGGGCCGTTGGTCGTGGAGACGCCCGCAGGTGCCGTGGAGGGATACTTCGGCAACAGCGTCTCGGTGCGCTCCGCTCCATCCGCTGAATAGCAAGCCGCTGCGGAGCGCTTGGCCGGGCTTTTCTGCGATAGTGTTGCAGGCTAGGACGCCTCAAGAGGCCACTAGTCATTCCGGCCGGTCAACAACGACCGAATGACTGGCAGGTGCGCCCGGCCGATAAAGGGTTCGCCATCCACGATATAGGCTGGAACTTCCATGGCCCCCCAATCGAGCGCTCGCCGGCGGTGGTTCGTCAGGTCCGCCTCCGCCTGCTCATTGAGATAAGCGTTAAATCCTTCGGTATCGCCGCCGGCGGCGGCAATGGCCTTGGCGACGGCGGCATGATCCTGTGGGTCCATTGCCCCATTCCACACTTGCTCGAACACAAGCTGCACATAGGCGTCGCTGTGGCTGCTAGAGGCTTGGCCTTGCCGTTTGAGCCATGCCAATCCGGCGTTCGCAGTGAAGCTTCCCCGCCCAGGGTCAGGATAGACCAGCCGAATGCCTTGCTGTTCGGCATAAAACGCATGTTCGCGTTGTAAGTATTCGTTGCGTATTCTGGCGTGTCTTGCGCCTTTCGGCTGAGGGTCGGCTTGGCGCTGTGGTTTGGGCATGCGTGAAAGCGGTCGCCAGTCGATGGCGACGCCGACCTCCTGCGCCAGCCGCTTGGTAGGGTTCAACGCCAGCCGGGAGTTGGCGCTGTTGAAGTCAATGAAAGTGATCAACGACCTCACCAGACTGCGTAAGCCGTCTCCGGGGCCGCACCCTGACGCCCCGCTAGGTGCCAGCGCACCGCCGGCAAGTGCTCTCGGCCGAAAAAGATCTGGCCGTCCAAAACGTAACTGGGCACGCCGAACAGACCGGCGGGATGCAGGCTATCCTGAAGGGAGTCATGCAGGCTGCGCCCGGTGCCCGATGAGTATTCGCGAAACCCCGCCACCGGCGCTCCGGCCTGCTGCAACATGGTTTCGACCACTGCGACATCCTCAATATCCAGCTCGCGCCGCCAGAACTTGTGGTAAACGCTGAAGCAGTACCGCCGCAGCGCTTCGTGGTCGTGGGCCTTGGCCCATAGCAGACCGATGGCGGCAAGTGATGAATCCCAGATCTTGACCGTGCCCCTCAACACCAGTCCACGGTGACGCGCCGTGCGCTTGGCGTCCAGATAGGCGTACTTCACCATGAACCATTGCTCCTGCGAGCGGTTGTTTTCCACCACATTGCCCTTGTCATCGACCCTGGCGCTGCCGAGGTAATTTGGGATGTCCAACGTCAGCGGCCGCCAGTCGATCTGGATGCCGAACTCGTTCTCAAGCCGCCAAGTGGGCTCCAGCGCCAGATAGGCATAGGGACTCTTGAAGTCGATATAGACGATGAGCGGTGCGTCTGACTGCAACGGGTGCATGGGTTCCATGACGGCTAACCTAACACAGCCCGCCTCGCTCAGCCCAGATCAAAACTGCTTTGGTGAGATCGGTGCGAATTGGGTCGAAGCTGCAGGCGGCCATCGACTTGATCCGATTGGTCGCTTGCAGCAGGTTCATGGTCGTCGCCTTGAAGGTCAGTCGGGATTTCGCAACAGTCTTTTGGTTGGGACCGGCAATTGCAGACCGGCTACTCACACAGGCCACCTGACGCAACCTTGATCGGAACCCATTGGCAATTGAGCATGTTAACCTTGGTTCGCGTTCAACGAGTGTAGGGCGGCTAGTGTCGGTTAGAGTCAAGGTTTGCGGCATTACACGCGCCGACGACATGGAGCATTTGCTGGGCCTTGGGGTGGACGCGGTGGGCATGATGTTCGCTGAGGGCAGTCCGCGGCGGCTATCCTTTGACGAGGCCCGGCCGTTGTCGCAATTAGCTGCAGGACGTATTGTTCGGGTCGGGGTGTTCGCCAACGCCGAGGCGGGGACGGTGCAAGCCGCCATCAATCAAGTGGGCTTGGATGCGCTGCAATTTCACGGGGCGGAGGAGCCGACCTATTGCGCCAGTTTTGGTTTGCCCTATCTGAAGGCGGTAATTGTCTCCGGGCCCGTGGCTGAAGCGGCTTTGAGGCGGCGTTTTGCGGATGCCTGCGCCATCCTCTTCGACGCCGGCAGTGGTGGTGGGCGGACCTTTGCATGGCGGCATTGGCCGGCCGACCCGGTGGGCAAGTGCATCTTGGCCGGCGGGCTTGGACCGGAGAATGTGGGCCGCGCCCTGGCCCAACTGCGGCCTTGGGGCGTGGACGTGAGCAGCGGTGTTGAGGGGCCGGTGAAGGGCGTTAAGGATGCGGCCAAGATCAAGCAGTTTGTGCTGGAGGTGCAGCGTGCTGCAGGGCGGCAGTAACTACGCTCAGCCATCGCTTGGCGGTTGGTTCGGCCAGCACGGCGGGCGCTTTGTGGCGGAGACGCTTATCCATGCCCTTGATGAGCTTGCTGCCGTCTATGCCGAGGCCAAGGTGGACGCGGAATTCCAGGATGAACTGGCGAACGACTTGGAGCGCTATGTGGGGCGGCCCACGCCGCTGTACTTCGCCAAGGGATTGACGGCGCATCTCAACGGTCCGCAAATCTACTTGAAGCGGGAGGATCTGAACCATACCGGTGCCCACAAGATCAACAATTGCGTCGGTCAAGCGCTGCTGGCCAAGCGCATGGGCAAATCTCGGGTCATAGCCGAAACCGGTGCCGGGCAGCACGGCGTCGCCACTGCTACGGTGGCGGCCCGCTTCGGCCTCGGTTGCCGTGTCTACATGGGCTCAGAGGACATCGCCCGGCAAGCCTTGAACGTGCATCGCATGAAGCTGCTCGGCGCGGAAGTCACGCCCGTCAACTCCGGCTCCAAGACCTTGAAGGACGCCATGAACGAAGCGCTGAGGGATTGGGTGACCCATGTGGACGACACCCATTACATCATCGGCACGGTCGCCGGCCCGCATCCCTATCCAACGCTTGTTCGCGATTTCCAAGTCATCATCGGCCAGGAGGCGCGCAGCCAATGCCTGCGGCAAGCTGGACGCCTGCCGGACGTTTTGGTGGCCTGCGTTGGTGGCGGCTCCAACGCCTTGGGCTTGTTTCATCCATTCATTGATGACGAAAACGTGCGCTTGGTTGGGGTGGAGGCGGCGGGCTTGGGCTTGCGCACGGGACGCCATGCCGCGCCTCTGAATGCCGGCCGCATTGGTGTGCTGCACGGCAACCGCACCTACTTGATGCAGGATGCGAACGGTCAGATTCAGCCAACCCACTCCATCTCTGCAGGTCTGGACTACCCAGGCGTGGGGCCGGAGCACAGCCACTTGAAGGATTTGGGGCGTGCGGAATACAGTTCGGCGACGGACGAGCAAGCCTTGGCGGCGTTTCGGCTGCTGAATCGCACCGAGGGTATCATGCCGGCTTTGGAAAGCAGCCACGCCTTGGCTTGGGTCATGGACGAAGCACCCGCGCTGGGCGCAGAGCAAATCCTGATCATCAATCTCTCTGGCCGAGGCGACAAGGACATGCAAACCGTCGCCGACATGGGCGGCATGACCCTATGAGCCGAATCAGCGCGGTTCTTGGGGCGTTGCGCAAAGAAGGACGCAGCGCTCTGGTGCCGTTCATTACCGTAGGGGACCCCAACTTGGACGCCACCGTGCCAGCGCTCAACGCCTTGGTGTGCGGCGGCGCTGACCTAGTTGAACTCGGCATTCCATTCAGTGACCCGGAAGCCGATGGGCCGGCCATTCAGGCCGCTTCGGAACGAGCTTTGGCCGCGGGCGCCACCTTATCCGCCGTGCTTGAATGCGTGGGTGAATTTCGACGCGGCAACGATCATACGCCCGTCATCCTAATGGGCTACCTGAACTGCATTCTGGCTATGGGCCAAGATGAGTTCGTGGCGCGGGCCGCGGCGGTTGGAGTGGATGGCCTGATTATGGTCAATTTGCCGCCGGAGGATGCCGTTTCCCTTCGCCAAGCGCTTGACCGCGTTGGCATTGATCTCGTGCTGCTGGCCGCACCCACCACCTCCGATGAGCGTCTGCGTCTGATCAGCCAGACCGCTCGCGGGTTCATTTACTTGGTTGCGCTCAAGGGCATCACGGGGGCGGATCACATCAATGTCGAATCCGTTGGGCGGGAAGTGGGTCGGTTGCGGCAATGTGTGGAACTGCCCATTCTGGTTGGTTTTGGCATCAAGGATGGCGCCACGGCCAAGGCGGTGGCCCGATACGCTGACGGGGTGGTCATTGGTGCTGCCCTAGTGTCGCGCATGGGTGCGCTGTGCGATGCGCCTAGGGACATTCCAGATGCGCTTCTGAACATTCTGCAAGACATTCGGCGGGCGTTGGACGCATGAGGGCGGCGGAGCACAGCCTGTCCAACTGGCTGGCCCATATGGAGGGGCTGAACTCCAATGCCATCGACTTGGGGCTTGATCGCATGCGCCAAGTGGGGGCGGCCCTTGACGTCCTCAAGCCCGCGCCCCTTTCCGTTGTCATTGCCGGCACCAACGGCAAGGGCTCCACGGCGGTTTGCCTGGAGCAGGTCTTATTGGCGACCAAGCGGCGCGTCGGCTGCACCTTGTCGCCGCACCTGCACTCATTCAGAGAGCGGGTGCGCTTGAACGGCGTCGAAGCCGACCAAGCCGTCTTGCGCCAAGCTTTTGCGGCGGTTGAAGCGGCAAGAGGGTGCCTGCCCCTGACTTACTTTGAATTCTCCTGTCTAGCGGCGCTCTACTGCTTCAAGGCGGCGGCTGTGGACATCGCCATCCTGGAGATTGGACTGGGCGGGCGCCTTGACGCCTTCAACGTAGTTGATGCGGATGTGGCCGTCATCACCAGCATCGGCCTAGACCATATGGAGTATCTAGGCCAGACCTTGGAGGCCATCGGTGCCGAGAAGGCGGGCGTCTTCCGCCTTGGGCAGCAGGTTGTGCTTGGCGATGACATGCCGCAAAGCGTTCTTGCGGCGGCGGCGCGGTCCGCCGCCAAGCCCATGCGCCTAGGTCGAGACATTCGCTTGCACGCTGATGATGGCCAAAGTTGGCGGCTTGAGGTGGGGCAGTGCGCTTTAAGGGCTTTGCCGGATCCTAGATTGCCGCGCAGCAACTGCGCGTTGGCGGTGGCGGCGTCTGTGGCAGTTGATGGGGCCTCTGGAGAGGATCGGATCGATGAGGCAAGCGTTCGCCGGGGGCTGTCGTCGGCTTGGCTGCCTGGGCGTCTTGAACGCATTGCTGCTTGGAGCCGGCAATGGCTGGTGGACGTGGCCCACAATCCGTTGGGCGCTCGTTTCCTTAACCGGGAAATCCCGGCGCGTTTTCCCGTTGTGGCGGCAACGTCCTCACTGGTCGCCGTGTTCGGCAATTTGGTGGACAAGGACAGCGAGGGCATATTCAAGGCCCTGCGCGGTTTGGTTCGGCATTGGGTGCTGGTGGATACGACCGGCGAGCGCGGCCTGTCGGCGCGTGACCTAGCCGTCCGCGGTGCCCCGGCCGACCATTCGCTGGCCGGGGAGCTGCATGATGGATTGATGCTTGCTCGGTCGCTTGCTGAGGCGTCTGATGTTATCTTGGTGTTTGGTTCGTTTGCCGTGGCCGGGGCGGCCCGCTCGAAATTGATGGCGCTTTGAGCCGTCCCGCAGAATACCCTAGCGCGTTGATTGAAATTGAATGAATGAACGAACTCACTACCGCCTGACCGGCAGCCTGCTGTTGGTGGCCGTGGTGGCTATTTTTTTGCCGATGCTGTTTGACGGCGAGGATGTCGCTTCGGTTGAGCTTGTGCCGGTGCAGGAGGATTACAGCCCGCCATCGAGCACCGCTCTGGACTTCAACTTTCCGCAGAGCGATGTTGCCGCCTTGGCGCAAGAACTCCGCGAGCAAATCGACAGCGAGGGTATACACCGCGAAACGAGAACCAAGATCGGCGAACCCGTATTGTCCGAACCGGATGAGAACACGGATGCTTGGGCGGTTCAGGTAGGCAGCTTCGAGGATGGCGAAAATGCGAGGGCGTTTCGCGACCAATTGCGAGCCGATGGCAAGGAGGCGTTCACCAGTGCTTACCGATTCGAGGACCGCCGCATTTTGACCCGCGTCGCCGTCGGCCCCTTGCGGTCGGCGGAGCGCGCCAACCAATTCGTTGAGGATTTGTCGGCGCGATACGAGGTGGAGGCCAGGCTGGTGGCATACGGGAACTAAGACGGACCGGATTCGCGTGAACAATGACCACCCGGCACGATCCACCTTATGGAGGATTTGTCGGCGCAATGCGAGATGGAGGTTAGGCTGATGGCATACGGAAACTAAGACGGACCGGATGCGCGTGAACAATGACCACCCGACGCGACCCACCTTATGGAGGATTTGTCGGCGCGATACGAGGTGGAGGCCAGGCTGGTGGCATACGGGAACTAAGGCGGACCGGATTCGCGTGAACAATGACCACCCGGCACGATCCACCTTATGGAGGATTTGTCGGCGCGATGCGAGGTGGAGGTTAGGTTGATGGCATACGGAAACTAAGACGGACCGGATTCGCGTGAACAATGGTCACCCGGCACGATCCACCTTATGATTGAGGCTTGAAGGTCAGCGCGCTCCGATGTCCGACATCTCATCGCTTGATATCATCTTGGTCGCTACGGTTGTGCTGTCCGCCTTGGCTGGTATTTGGCGAGGATTCGTCCGCGAAGTGCTTTCCCTACTGACGTGGCTATGCGCCTTCCTAGGTGCGCTCTACTTCGGGCCGTGGGTGGCCGAGTGGCTGGATGTTGGATCGGGCAACGTTCGCGCCATCGTCGGTTACGCCGCAATCTTTTTGGTGGTGTTGGTTGTGGGCGTTGCGGGGCAGAAACTGATGGCGTGGTTGACGGACGCGGCTGGGCTGACGGGAATCGACCGGGCCTTGGGGTTGGCCTTTGGCGTCAGCCGCGGCCTGTTGATTTGCTTGGTTGCGCTGATCGCCATCAGGCCCTTCTTTGAAGATGCCGATTGGTGGCGGGCGGCGGTGTTGCCGCCAGTGTCGAGGGAGTTTGAAGATAAGCTGCACGAATTGGTCGCAGGCGTGAACGAAGACTTGAATTTGATGCCAGATGGCGTTCGACTCTGATGTGCGGAATTGTTGGGCTGGTTGGGCGAGGACCGGTTAATCAGCGCATATACGATGCGCTGACCGTGCTGCAGCACCGGGGTCAGGATGCGGCTGGAATGGCCACCAGCGATGGCTACCACCTGCACATGCGCAAAGACAACGGCTTGGTTCAGGACGTTTTCCAACAGCGCCACATCGACCGGCTCGTCGGCCATGCCGGCATCGGCCATGTCCGCTATCCCACTGCTGGCTCATCCAGCCCCGCCGAGGCGCAGCCGCTCTATGTCAACTCTCCCTACGGCATCACCTTGGCCCACAACGGCAATTTGACCAACAGCGAGGCTTTGAAGGCGGATTTGTTCCGGGAGGACCGGCGTCACGTCAATACCGGCAGCGACTCCGAAGTGCTGCTCAATGTCTTGGCCCACGAATTGCAGACGATGAGCGTTGATAAGCTGGGGGCCGATGAGGTGTTTAAGGCCATAAGCACCGTGCATGAGCGCTGCCGCGGCGCTTACGCCACCGTCGTCATGATTATTGGCGTGGGCATTGTCGGTTTTCGCGATCCGCACGGAATCAGGCCCTTGGTCTATGGCCGTTGTCATTCGGAGCATGGAACCGAGTACATGATCGCTTCGGAAAGCGTGGCGCTCGATATGCTCGGCTTTGAGATCATCGCCGATGTGGCGCCGGGGGAGGCCGTGCTCATCAGTGGCGATGGCTGTATTGAAACCCGCCAGTGCGCCCCAAAGATGGAGCGCACGCCCTGCATCTTCGAGTACGTTTATTTGGCGCGGCCAGACTCCATCATAGACGAGATTTCGGTTTACAAATCGCGGCTGCGCATGGGTGAACGCTTAGGTGCCCGGATCCTCGACCAATACCCATCCCGGGACCACGACATCGACGTCGTCATTCCCGTTCCGGACACTGGCCGCACGAGCGCCTTGCCCTTGGCCTACGAGCTGAACGTGAAGTATCGGGAAGGCTTTGTTAAGAACCGCTACATCGGCCGTACTTTCATCATGCCGGGGCAGCAGACGCGTCGCAAATCGGTACGTCAGAAGCTTAACGCCATCGACTTGGAGTTTAAGGGCAAGAACGTCTTGTTGGTGGACGACTCCATCGTGCGCGGCACCACCACCCGCCAGATTGTGCAGATGGCCCGGGAGGCCGGCGCCCGCAAGGTTTACTTGGCGTCCGCGGCGCCGCCAATACGCTTTCCCAATGTTTACGGCATCGACATGCCGGCAGCGCAGGAACTCACGGCCTTTGGCCGCTCCGAGGAGGAAGTGGGCCGGTTGATGAATGCGGATTGGCTGATCTACCAAAGCCTTGATGATTTGATCGAAAGCGCCCGTGAGGGCAACCCGACCATCCGCCGCTTTGAGTGTTCCGTATTCGACGGCGAGTATGTCACCGGCGACGTTGACGGCGAATACTTGGCGCGCCTGTCGCAGCAACGAAACGATCCGACCAAGCAACTGCGGGAGGCGGAGCGCCACTCCAACCAGTCCGTGCTAGATCTGCACTACTATGCCTGAGCGCAGCCGAGGCAGCCCGTGCATCGGCGTTTGCTCCACCACCTATGGCGACCTCATTTGCCGGGGCTGCTATCGCTTCGCCCATGAGGTGAGCGAATGGAACGGCTATGGCATGGGGCAGCGCGTGACCGTGCAGGAGCGTATTGACCTGATCCGCTCCGGCGCTTGCGTTCGCCATCTTTCGCCAGAGCGCATTGAGCAATTGGTGGCGGCGGCTGAATCGGTCAAGCTCCGCCCACTCAATGCAATGGATGCCTCGGCCATCGCTTACGAAGTGCTGAGGCGATTGGTGGTGTGGCGACGCCCACTGCCTTGGCGGGAGGCTGCCGCGGAGGGAAGTTCTAGCGAGCCGGAATGGAGCGTGGCAGAGGGCAGGGCCTTGCTGATCCAAATCGAGCGAGAGATGTTTGAACGCTCACGCGCCCACTATGAGCGCAATTTCCGCCTGCCATCCATATGAAATAGGCTTTTGGCGCACCTTGAGCGGCTGGCTAGGGACCCTCTGATTAAATTTCAGGGATTGGCCATCGCATGGCGAATGGAATGATTCATCTTCTATTTTCAATGGCTTACACGTCATCGAAAAAACTGGTCTTGTTGCACTGCGACAACGTTCGAATTGTTCAGAGAATTCCTGGTTCATGGCGATACATGTCTCTGCCGGTGGGTCGTTCGCGAATGCGCTGCTGCAACACAATGTGCCCTTGCTCAAATAGCATCATCACCGCGACGATGGGTTTTGTTTGTGCATACGGACGGAAGATGATGTTGGTCGGCCCACTAGGTGATGCTGTTGTCGCCCCTATTCACTGGCGTGTTCGCCGGTTTTCTGAAAAATGGTGGTGGCGGCGGCGATCATGGACGCCATGTCGGCGAGGTTGGACGGTAGAATGAGCGTGTTGCCAGCTTTCGCCAACTCGCCGAAGCGCTCTAGGTAGTTCTCGGCGATGCGCAGTTGCAGCGCCTTGCTGCCGCCTTCGGCAAGCAGCGCTTCGGCCACCATCTTCAAGCCCTCGGCGGTGGCTTCAGCTACCCGCAGAATGGCCGCCGCCTCGCCTTCCGCTTCGTTGATCTGCTGCTGCTTGGCGGCTTCGGATGCCAGGATCACCCGCCTTTTTTCCCCTTCGGCCTGATTTATTTGGGCGTCCCGCTCACCTTCGGATTGCAGAATCACGGCCCGCTTCTCGCGCTCCGCCCGCATTTGCTTCTCCATGGCGGACAGCACGTCATGGGGCGGGTTGATGTTCTTGATTTCATAGCGCAGGACCTTCACGCCCCAAGGGTCCGAGGCTTGGTCCAACTCCGTCACCACGCTTAGGTTGATGGAGGCGCGCTCCTCAAAGGTTTTGTCTAGTTCAATTTTGCCAATTTCGCTTCTCAGCGTAGTTTGGGCAAGCTGGGATATGGCGAATACGAAGTCGCCAATGCCGTAGGAGGCCCTTTTGGGGTCTAGAACCTGCATGTAGAGCACCCCATCCACGCCCACTTGGACGTTGTCCCGGGTGATGCAGACTTGCTCCGGGATGTCCAAGGCGTGCTCCTTCAGGCTGTGCTTGTAGATCACCCGCTCAATAAAGGGCACTAGGATGTTGAAGCCGGGCTTTAATGTGCGCGAATAGCGACCTAGGTTTTCCACTACGTAGGCGTTTTGCTGCGGCACCACCACTGCGGTCTTGACGATGACCACAATCGCCAAGATGGCGAGGATGGTGGCTACGATGAAACCAACGTCGAACATGCGTTTCTCCGATTCAATGAAGGCGGCGGACCGTTGCTAGGCTGTCCCGCTCTTCTGCAGGAAAGCACGCTAAGCACTCACAAGATAACACATCAGGGCAGCATTAGGCCCAACGAGGCGATATCTTGCAGGGACCCACTTTGAACGGAGCGGGTTTGATTTGGCTTTGGTTCCCAGTGGGCCGTATCCGCGAGCGGCGGATGGGCTGGCACAATCTAGCTATCGGTCGCACGACGATCAATACGCTGCTGGCCGCAACGAAACGCAGGCGCTGGGAGGCTGCCAATATCAGTGCAGTGCATCCCCGCTTGCTGGATGCTGTTGTTCGCGGCGGCGGCTTGAGTTCGTCGTTAGAAGACTGAAGTGCGGTCTCGATTCAAGATGTTTGCGGGAAACCTCCAACATCCAAGGTTATGAGGTTTCGAATACGCCTTCGATTTTGAGCACGTTGCCCTCGGTGGCCACCACTTTCGTGCGCTGACCGACGGTTAAGGGAGTGGTGCCGGCGTTCTCCGCATTCCAGACGGAGCCGCGCAGGCGCACTTGGCTCCGCTCGCCGGGCTTGATGTCTGCCGCAAGCTCAACGGTTTGACCAATCAAAGCGGCGCCTGGATTGATGGGGCTGCGATGAAACCGGTCATATAGCTTGCGCCGGAAAAAAACCATTGAAGTGATTGTCAAGGTGGCGAACAGCACCCATTGGCTCCAGATCGGCAGCGTCAACCCCACCAAGGCGGCCAATCCCATCAGTATGGCGGCGGCGCCGACGAAGATCAGGTAGTAGGCCGCCTCGGCCCCCAGCAGCTCCGCTCCCGCCAGCCCAAAACCTATAATCAGCCAACCCCACCAAGACATGTCTTTACCTCACTACCTCATTTCCGCGAGCATCTTGCCCCACGTCTTGTTGGCAGTATAAACACAGCGGCGAGAAAGAGCATTGTCCTTGGCCCAAGGGCAACCCGAATGCGGACAAGGCGGCTGGCGATAATGACCTGCGGCCGATCTCAATATGAGCGCCCGCGATGGCCTGATTGCCGCCTGCACCGACGCCCGCACCCTAGGCGCCATCCTAGAGGCCCTGGCCCGCCTGGCCATCGGCGAGCCGCCCGAATAACCTGCGTCAAAATTCCGCAATGTGTCTGAGCCGATACATGCGCAACAGCGGAGTGGCGAAGCCGTGAGGAGAGGCTTAGACTCGACCGGACAAGGCTGTAATTTCCAATGGGCGGCCCTTGGCGCTAGGATAGAAAGCGAGTCTTCACCCACCAATTTTGTCACCTCCACCAGATTGTTGTTCAAGGGGCATCGGCATGGGGCGATTATTGACGTTGACGATTGCCCAGACATTCTTCGCCATCGCTGCATTGGCGGCGGAGACCAATGTTGATCCGGCGGCGGAGGCGGATAGCCCGGACCCCAACGAACTGATTGCGGGCGCAATTGATCTCAGCCGTGGGCTAACTTCCTACGTGCAGATGGGCATGTTGGTCCACCGTCCGGGTTGGCAGCGCCGGTCCGCCTTGGTCGCCTGGACGCGCGGGCGTACCGACGCTCTAGTGCGGTTCACCGCTCCGGCCCGGGATGCCGGCAACGCCACCTTGCGCACCGGCGAGAAGATGTGGACCTATACGCCCAAGCTGAACCGCATCGTGCGCTTGCCTTTCAGCCTGATGTCGCAGAGTTGGGCGGGCTCGGATTTTTCCTACGCCGATTTGGCCCGCACTGATGATGTGCTCAACTACTATCGCCTGACCATCACCGAGACCAAGATGGTGGACGGCCTGCAGGTCCACCTCATTGAAGCCATTCCCCATGACGATGCGCCCGTGGTGTGGGGCAAGGAGGAATGGGTGTTGCGTGAGGACTATGTCATTCTGTCGCAAACCTTCTTTGATCAGGACATGCTGCCGCTCAAGCGTTTGCAGACGCTGGAGATCAAAGCGCTGGGTGGGCGGCTGATGGCAACGCGCATGCGCATGTCGAAGCTTGATAAGGAGGATCACTACACGGAAATGGAGTACTTAGAGGCGGATTTCGATTCGCCTATGCCGGATGGCGTGTTCACAACCTTCAATTTGCAGAGCGGCGCGGTGGATGGCTGAAACGCGGGCCATCGGCGCAATGTCCGCCCGTGCGGTCGGCAACAGCCTGCTGCCCGCCATCGCTTGGCGCAACCTATGGCGCAACCGCCGGCGCACTTGGCTGGCCGCTAGCGGCATCGCCTTTGCCACTGGCTTGGTGATGTTCTCCATGTCGTTTCAGGTGGGTGGATATCACGCCAGCATCGAGACCGCCACGGCTTTTTTTTCCGGGCATTTGCAGGTTCAGCACGAGGACTACATTGAGTGGTCACGCTTTGAGCACACCATTAATGAAGTGACGCCCCTCATGCGTCAGCTTGAGAGCCACCCGGACATCCTGTTCGTAGCGCCTAGGGTCGAAGCCTTCTCCTTGGCTTCGGTGGATGAGCGCAGCTTCGGCGTTCAGTTGCTGGGCTTGGACGTTGACCGGGAGCGGCGCACGGTTCGGTTTCTGGAGAAAATTGCGCAAGGGCGCATGGCGGTCGATCCCGGCGAAGCAGTACTCGGCTCAGCCCTCGCCCGCAATCTCGGCGCCGGCCTAGGTGATGAAGTCGTGGTGCTCGGCACCGGCAAGGAGGGCAGCATGGCCGCCATGGCGGTTCAGGTGACCGGCATTTTCGACTCCGGCATCAGCGACTTTGACCGCAGCGTGATGCTGGCCCCCATCACCACAGTGCAGGATGCTTTCGGCTTGGGCGATGAGGCCCACAGCTTGGCCGTGCGCACTGCTGACGTCACCGATAGCGCTGCTCTCGCTGAGGCGCTTAACGAACAATTGCCGAACGGACTGATCGCCCGCAACTGGGAGGCTGTGCTGCCGGAAATCAAGCAAGGTATTGACGTCGATCGGCTGAGCAGCGTGTTCATATACGGCATCATCATCGTTGTTGTGACCTTTAGCGTGGTGAACACTTTCATCATGACCGTGTTTGAACGCACCCGGGAGTTCGGCGTACTGCGTGCCATTGGCATGCGCCCGGGGGCCATCATGGGCATGGTGCAGATTGAAGCCTTCTGCATTTGGCTTCTTGGCGTCGGCATTGCGCTCGGTCTGTTGACGCCAGCCTTCGCTTGGCTGGCCAACTACGGCTTGTCCTTGGGCACCGACCTCTCCGAACTGCACCAGGGTTTTTTCATACCGGAGCGCCTGCATCCCAAGCTGACCCCGGCGGTGGCCCTCAGCGCACCACTCATCATGTTGGTTGGCGTGCAGTTGGCTGCCTTCATACCCTCGCTCAAAATTCGGCGCTTGCAAACGATTGCGGCGCTAAGGGCGGGGTGATGTCAAGCGTCAGCGCCATCATCGTGGGCGAACAACCAGGGAATTTGCTTTCCGCCACGCTGGTCTCCGCTGCTTGGCGCAACCTCTGGCGCAATCGTCGTCGAACTTGGCTGATGGCCGGTGGCATTGCCTTCGCCGTGTGGCTGCTGGCGTTCTCGTATGCATTGCACAAGGGCATCCTTGGTCTGATGGTCAATAACAGCGCCCGCATATGGTTGGGCCATGCCCAAGTGCAGCATCAGGATTTTGCTGACGACCCAAACCTTGAGTATGTGTTGGCCGACGCATGGGTGGCCGGGCTTATCCTGTTGGTCGGCAGGCAGTTGGCTTTGGCGGCGCCGGCGCTTAGGCTGCGGCGCCTGAGATGCGTTGAAGCCCAACGGGCTACGGAGTAAGCAGCGTGCCCCTTAAGCTGCTGCTCCAGCTTTCCACCCGCAACCTCATGCGCCATCGGCGGCGCAATGCCATGATGCTGTCGGCCATCATCGTGGCGGTGTCCGCCGTCGTGCTCGCCAACAGCCTCATCCGCGGCATGCAAGAGAATTTCGCCAAGGCGGCGGTCGAAAATCTGGTTGGCCACGTCAAGGTGCTTGCGCCCGGTTACCGGGATGATCCGAGCATTGAGAAGAGCTTTGCATTGGCCCAAGGCTGGCGCCCGCCGGTGGGTGATGCGCAGTTGGCCGGATGGGCCGCACGGGTGCGCGTGCCGGCCGTGGTAATGAGCGAACGCGGCACCCGGGGCATTCAGTTTGTCGGCATCAACCCCGCTCAAGAAGACATCTCGTTCCTTAGCGCGGTGCAGGTGAACGGTGAATTCCTAAGTGACGGCGCGGACGGGCGCATCCTGATCGGTCGAGCGCTGGCTGAGCAGTTGGAAACCAAGACGGGGCGCCGCTTGGTCATTATGACCCAAGGGGCGGATGGGCTGAATCGGGAGGCGGGTTTTCGCATTGCCGGCGTCTACGATGCGGATCGGAAAGGGCTCGAGAAAGCATTTGTGTTCACCGGCGTCAATGCGTTGCAAAAGATGGTGGGCGCGGACGTGTTCACGGAGGTGTCGATTCGCTTGCTCGAGGAGCCGGCGCTATGGCAGGCGAAAGAGGCGCTTTTGGAGCTGTTCACCGGCCTTGAAGTGCTGGATTGGCGGGAGCTTGAGCCCCAAGCAGCGGCGATGTTCGTCTTTGCCGATTCAGCCATATTTGTCATGTTCCTCATCATGATGGGCGCTTTGGTGTTTGGCCTCATCAATACGTTGATCACCTCGGTGATGGAGCGGGTGCGGGAGCTGGGGATGCTACGGGCAGTGGGCATGCGGCCGGGCAGCGTGGTGATGCAGGTGGTGCTGGAGTCCATGGCGCTGATGTTCATTGGCGTTGTGGTTGGCGTTGTGGTTGGCATTGCGCTGATTGCATTGCTTGGGGAAGGCATCGACCTGTCCCAGTGGGCCGCTGGCGTTGAAGCCGTTGGCATTACGGCGGTTCTGCGTCCGGTTGCCAGGGTGGATGACATCATGTTGATTGTGGTGATGAGCTTGGTTTTGGGCTTGGTCGCCAGCCTTTATCCCGCCCGGCGAGTGGCGAAAATCAATCCTTTAGAGGCTTTAAGAAGATGACGGTCGGCAACGTGGTGCACTGCGTGGGCATCAGCCGAACTTACCGGGAGGACGTTGTTCCCGTGCAGGCGCTCAAAACCGTGGACTTCGATTTCGAGCGCGGCGATTTCGTGAGCCTAGTCGGACCGTCCGGTTCGGGCAAGTCCACCTTGCTCAACCTAGTCGGCGGGCTTGACCGCGCCGATGAGGGCGAGGTCACTGTGGATGGCGTTCCGCTCAGCAGTTTGAGTGAAACGGAACTGTCGGACTTGCGGCTGTACAAAATCGGCTTTGTGTTCCAGTCCTACAACCTCATTCCGGTGCTTTCCGCGCAGGAGAACGTGGAGTTCATCATGCATCTGCAAGGGGTTGTGCCGGCCGAGCGAACGGAGCGGGCCGTTAGCCTGCTGAACTCCCTTGGCATTGGCGAACTCGCCCATCGCCGCCCGGGAGAGCTGTCCGCAGGCCAGCAGCAGCGTGTGGCCATCGCCCGGGCTATCGTCACCAATCCAGTGCTGCTACTGGCCGATGAACCAAGCGCCAATCTGGATTCGGCCACCACTGAGGAGCTGTTGAAGCTGTTGCGCCGTCTCAACGAAGAGCGCGGGCTATCCATCCTCACCGCCACCCACGATCCAATGGTGATGAGCTACGCCAAGCGGCGGGTGCAGTTGAGCGATGGTGCCATCGTTGAGGACTCAGCCGTTCAAACCTCGTGAAGCACACCATGTGAGCCGCGCCCTAAGGGTCGTTGCCGCTGGCGCATTAATGGCCTTCGTCAGCGCTGGCACTCAGGCGCTGGAGCTTGAGGGGCGGGCCAAGTTGTTTGGCACTGCTTCCGCTTTGCCGTCCCACGACCTGCAACGATTGCTTGAGGGCACCCCGGCCTATGACAGCAGCTTGGACTTGCGCTTGATGCTGCGGCATTCCGCCGGCCCGCTCACTTTCTTGGCGGACCATTCTTTGACGATGGCCGGCGGCGACTCCCACGGCTTCCTGAATATCTTGCAGCCGCGTCTGGACCAATCGTCAGCTGGTGATGCGCGACGGGCGGTGAACCTGACCTGGGAAATCGATGCAGGCGATCAGCACCGTGCGTCGGGGCGTCTGGACCGGCTGGCGATGCAGTATCGCCAAGGCAAATGGGCCTTCACCTTAGGTCGCCATGCGGTTAGTTGGGGCAATGGCTTGGTCTTTCAGCCCTTGGACTTGTTCAACCCGTTTGCGCCGACCACCGTGGACAGAGACTACAAGAACGGCGACGACCTCCTGCTCATGGAGCGCCTGCTTGCGGGCGGTGGCGATTTGCAGCTTCTGGTCGTGGCTCGGCGCGACGCTGCGCACGGCCTGACCGGCCAAGCGGCCAGCGCCGCCCTTAAGTGGCACGGCTTCAGCGGCCAAGTTGAGTTCGACTTGCTGGCCGCCCGGCACTATTCGGACCGGGTGGTTGGGCTTGGCTTGCGCGTTCCCCTAGGCGTGGCGTTGATGCGCTCCGACATCTTGGCCATGAAGCTGTCGGATGGCGGCTGGAGGCTTTCCGTGCTGGTCAACGCGGATCTCAGCTTCGTCATCGGCCGCCGCAACGCTTATCTTTTCGCCGAGTATTTCCACAATGGATTTGGTGTCGGTCGTTTGCCCATGGATGGTGCCGGTTTGCCGCTGCCCTTAGCTGATCGTCTTGGCCGGGGGGAGGTGTTCAACAGAATGCGAGATTACTTGGCCTTGGGCGGCAATCTGGAGTGGCATCCGCTCCTGAACCAGCGGTTGACCCTGATCGGCAACCTGAACGATGGCAGCGCCCTGCTGCAAACCTCAATCACTTACGAACGGGGCGACCATCAGCGCCTGCAGGTGGGCTTGGTCGAGCCTCTAGGCGGACGGGGCAAGGAGTTCGGCGGTGTGCCGACCTTCAACGAACAGATGACCAGCGGCGGCGCGAGCACGCTGTTTGTGCGTTGGCTCTATTATTTCTGATTGCATCGGAACCCGGTCATTCGGGGTTATTCCTTCCTTGGCTCCAAGATGAGCTGCACCCGCTCTTGGTCAACGCTGAAGGCCTGAGCGCGGTTGGTGTCTAAGTCGTAGACGATTAATTCGGCGGCGAGGGAGTCTGCCCCTTGAGTGAGCACGCTGTCGCCGGTGACGCGAATGGCACCCTCTTCAAACAGGTAATCCAAGCGGGCGCCCGTCACCCTAGTGGCTGGGTCCACCATCTTGTCGGACAGAACAGCAGGGGTGCCGGCGGCGTGTATGGAAATGACTTCGTTGTCTTCGTTGAACAGCACTGTGAGGCGGTCGGCTTGGAATTCGTAATTCCCCTGCACTGCCACCACGCTGCCGGTGTACGTCGCCTGATGCTCGGCCAAGAGCATTTCAAAATGGTCAGCCTCTATGTTGATGGGCTTGGTGCTAGTGGGTTCAGCCCAGACCTGCCGCGTGAGCAGCAACGCAAGCAGCAGTTTGGCGGCCATCAGCGGCCAAGCTTGCCGGTCCATGCTTCGAGCGGTGGGCGCGGCCGCCGGCACCTTGTTGTCTAATCTGTCCACTAGACCCTGCCTGTTGCCATTGGGTGAGGGAGCGGATACTAATACGAACCTTGTAAAGTGGCTATCTGGAGTGGGCGTGTACGGCGACGGGGCGATGGCAATGATTGAGCAGGTTTTCGCTAACGGCATTGGCCGCGCCGTCATTCTGCTGCGCCATTCAGCGCGCACCTATGAAGCGGGTCTGCATGACCTCCTGAATCCCCTGACTGATGAAGGGCGCGCGCTCTGCCATCGTTTCGGGCGGTCGTTGCCCAAGGCGCTGACGTTGCGGGCCTACGCCAGCCCGGCCGAGAGGTGTTTGGAGACGGCGGGCTTGATCCTTAAGGCGCATCGGTTGCAAGGCGGCGGCGCGACCCGCCATCGGCCCGTGGAGGCATTGGGCGTTTTCTATGTGTTGGACCAGATGAAGATGTGGCGGGGCCTGAATGAGGCGGGCGGCATGGTTGGCTACCTGCAAAGATGGTTTGAAGGAGCCGTGCTGACGGATGCCATGATGCCGGCCGAAATCGCTGCCCGGCTGGTGCTGCGGGTGATGGCTGGCAAGCTCAGCTCAGCCGCCAACGAACCCCAGCTTGATCTGTGCGTATCCCACGACATGACGCTCCACTTGATGCGCAGCCAATTGTTGGGCGAACCCGTGGATGGCCCTAAAGTGCAGTATTTGGACGGACTGATAGCTTGGCGCGATAATGATTCTCTTTGGCTGCAAAGCCAACAAGGAGCGCCGCGCAAGGTCAGCACCAACCTTGACATGGCCTTGCCCGTTTGACATGGCCTCGCCTGCTCTGGAAGTGGCGGTCAAGCCAGAATCGCCGTATGGAATTCGCTTCGATCGATTGTGCCCTGCCGGGGCTTTAAGGAGATGAAACATGAACTTGGCTGGAACGATATGGGTGATGGGGCTTTTGCTTGCGCCGGCTTTGGCTGTTGGTGCGCAGGAATGCGAACCGTCCCGCTGGGGGGCGGAGGATGAGGTCGGCAACGCCAACCTGATTACGCCGGGTACGGTTTTACAGGCGGCGCAACTGATCAAGACCGGCAAGACCTACAGTTTGGGCATTACCGTGGATGCCGAGACCCCCGCCTTTCCGCCTCGGCAACTGTCGCTGATAGTGGTGCAGCCTGATCAGCAGGGTGGCGCAACCCCCTTGGCCGACCGCTCCTACAACGACGATATCTTCAGCGGCTGGTTCGGCATCGGCTCGCAACTCGATGGGCTTGGCCATTTGGGTCTGAACGATGAATACTACAACTGCAATAAGGCGGCGGACTTCGCCTCCATTACCGGCCTGACGAAGTTGGGTGTGGAGAAGGTGCCACCAATCGTTGCCCGAGGCATCGTGCTGGACATGGCGGCGTATTACAAGGTGCGCCATCTTGAAGCCGGGCAGGCGTTCAGCGTTGAAGACGTGCGTGCGGTGGAGGAAAATCAGGGTACGCCGGTGCGGCAAGGGGATGTGGTGCTCTTTCACACTGGCTGGACCGACGCTAAGCTGGCGTCCGACCCCAACGCATGGGTCTCCGCCGCGCCGGGCATCTCGGCCGTGGCGGCGCAGTACCTAGCGAACAAGAGTGTGGTCGCCGTTGGCTCGGATACTTGGGGTTTGGACGTAGTGCCGCCGGAGGACGCCACGCAGCCTTTTCCCAGCCATGTGATCCTGTTGAAGAATCACGGCATCTACATTTTGGAGACCATGAACACCGGCCCCTTGGTGGCGGATGGCGCCTTTGAGTTCCTGTTCGTGCTCGGCCAAGCGAAGGTGCGGGGCGCGGTGCAGATGATGATCAATCCGGTTGCGATTCGTTAAGAACTAAGGCAAAGAAAAGGAATAAGTGAACGATGGCCTCCTTTGAGCATAACGACGATGAACGGGCAAATGATGAACTGTACAAGATTCGCCACAGCCTAGCCCATGTGTTGGCCCAAGCGGTGCTGGAGATGCGCCCCGACTCCACCTTGGGTTTCGGCCCCCCCATCAAGGACGGGTTCTACTACGACTTCATTCTAAGCGAGCCGTTGTCTGAAACGGACTTCCCCGAAATTGAGCGGCGCATGAAGAAGATCATCAAGAAGGGTCAGCGCTTCTACCGAGAGGACCTGCCAGTGGAGGCGGCGCTGGCCCGCATTGATGAAATGGGCGAACCCTACAAACGCGAGTATGGGCTGGAGCTAGTGAATAAGCACGGCTTGCGGGAGCTGTCCTTTTACCGCAACGGGCCTTTCCTGGACATGTGCGAAGGCCCTCATGTGGAGGACACGCGCCGGATTCCTCGGGATGTCTTCAAACTGCGTAGCCTTGCCGGCGCCTATTGGCGTGGCGACTCCGACAACGTGATGATGACGCGGATTTACGCTTGGGCCTTCGCCACCAAGGAGGAGCTTGGTGCCGAGGTCAGCCGTTGGCAGGAAGCGCAGGCGCGAGACCACAAGAGGTTGGGGCGGGAACTCGGCATCTTCGCCATCGACAACGATGTTGGTCGTGGCTTGCCCCTGTGGTTGCCAAATGGCGCGGCCATTCGCGGCGAGTTGGAAAAATTCGCCGAGGAATTGGAGTTTAAAGCTGGGTATCAGCGCGTCGCCACGCCCCACTTGGCCCGTGAGCAACTCTACTTCAAGTCCGGACATTTGCCGTACTACGCCGAGGGCATGTATCCGGCGATGGAGGTTCGGGAGACGATGGAAGCCGGTGGCGAGGGTGGCGAAGCTGAGGTCGTCAAGGAGGCTTACCGCCTGCGGCCCATGATTTGCCCGCACCATCACAAGGTGTTTGCCGCTGCGCCTCGCAGCTATCGAGACTTGCCCTTGCGTTTGGCGGAGTACGGCCATGTGTATCGGTGGGAGGAATCCGGCGCTGTGGGCGGGCTGTTGCGGGTGCGGGGCATGTGCATGAACGACGCCCACATTTATTGCACCGAGCAGCAGGTGAAAGATGAATTCAAGGCGGTGATGCGGCTCTACCAGCAAGCCTACGACGTGCTGGGGCTGGACAACTACATCGTGCGCCTATCGCGATGGGATCCGGAAGACCCGAAAGGCAAAGAGAAGTATGTGAACAATCCGGACGCCTGGGCCCGCTCAGAGAGGGTGTTGGAGGAAGTGCTGCGGGAAATGGGCGTCAATTATGTGGATGCGCCCGGCGAGGCGGCATTCTACGGCCCCAAGATCGACGTTCAACTCAAGACGGTGACCGGCAGGGAGGAGTCCCTCTCCACCGTGCAACTCGATTTCTCGCAACCGGAGACCCTGGGTTTGAGGTATGTGGGCGCCGATGGGGAACCACATAGGCCCTACTGCATCCACCGGGCGCCGCTGAGTACGCACGAGCGCATGGTGGCCTTTCTGCTGGAGCATTACGCCGGTGCGTTCCCAACCTGGCTGGCGCCGGTGCAGGTGCGGGTCATCACCGTGTCCGAACGCTTTGATGCTTATGGCGAGCAGATCGTGGCCGGTCTGCGTGAGCAGATGGTGCGCGCCGAACTCGCCCCTTCCAACGACACGGTGCCGAAAAAGATTCGCCAAGGCCTGACGATGAAGATTCCGAATCTGGTCGTGGTTGGGGAGCGTGAAGTGGAAGAGGGCTCGGTGACCCTGCGCCGACATGGCCATAATGCTCAACACAGCCTGAAGCTGCAAACGTTTCAGGAGGCCCTACTGGAAACCATCAGGACGCGCTCGCAGGAATTCCTGCTGCCGGAAGAGTAGCTAGGCTGCGCTTGCGTCCCTAGTTTTGCGGATGCGGCGTGCGCTAGTGCCAGCTCAGGTTTTAAGGAACCTCTGGTCAAATTCCAAGGGTTGGCCATCGCACGGCGGCTGGAATCATTTATCTGCTAGATCTCAATGAGTTACAAATCATCGAAAAAGACTGGTCTGGTTGCACTGCAAAACCCTGCGAAATAGATTGTTGCGAAATCCCGACTGACCTTCAAGGCACGGCCATGAATCTGCTGCAAGCGGCCAATCGGGTCGAGTTGATGGCCGCCTAAAGGGGGGCCGTCCATTCGTCCGAGACCGTAGGTTTCGGGGCCACGCGCCGGCAGGTCACGCCCCAAGCCCACGCGCAACCAAGCCCCGGTCAGGCCTGCTCCGTTGCACGTGGTTTTATGAAAGGCTTCGCCTTCGCGGGTTTTGGGCCGAACTTTTCAGGGTGCGGCTGACGCCTGCCTCGGCTGCGTGTCCCGATCGGAGGGGGGCCCAGGTTCCGGCTGTTCGACCATCGCCAATTGGTGGTTGAAGCCGATCCAATCCACGAGCACTTCACCTGTCTCCACTAGCAAGGGGTCTTCGGCTGGATCCAACTCCTTTTCTTCGCCGACTGGGCTGGCCTCTTTCTGCAATTCCTCCAAGCTGCTGACGGCGGCTTCCCCGTTGGCCAAGCGCAGGGCATTCTCCAGATCCAGCCGCCAAGCGTCTTCTTCGGCTTTTTCGCGGCGGCGCACACCCTCGTTCAGAGACACGTACTCAGTGGCGCTATTTTGCTGGATGCGCTCGGTGAGTTTTCGCAAATATGCGAAATCCGGATCGTCCTTCACCCTGTGCTCATGCCTCGACCGCAAATAGGGCAGGGCGACCTGAACATTGTTGGCGCGGGCGTAGGTCACTGGCTCGATTCGGTCCCAAACCATGGCGTCCTCCGAGCTGCTCTCGCCAATGCGCTCGGTGTCGTAGATTTCCGGGAACTCGATGTCCGGCAGAATGCCCCGATGCTGGGTGCTCTGGCCGGAGACACGGTAAAACTTGGCGGCGGTGATCTTGAGTTGGCCCCGATTCAGCGGCACCAAGGTTTGCACTGTGCCCTTGCCAAAGGTGCGGCTGCCAACGACCACCCCGCGTTCGTAGTCTTGAATGGCGCCGGCGAAAATCTCCGAGGCGGAGGCGGAAAGCCGGTTCACCATAATGGCCAGCGGCCCGCTCCAGGCCAAGCTTTCGTTGGTGTCCACATAGACGTCCGGGCGGCGGCGGGCCGGCCTCACCTGCACCGTTGGGCCGGATTTGATGAATAGGCCAGTCAACTTGTCGGCCTCCTGCAGGGAGCCGCCGCCGTTGTTGCGCAGGTCCATCACCAAACCATCCACGCCTTCATCGTTTAGTTCTTGGATGAGCCGTTCCACGTCGCTGGTGCTGCTGCGGTAGCTGCGGGCACCCTCCTTCAACGCCTTGAAGTCAACGTAGAAGGTGGGGACCTCAATCACGCCAATCCGATAGTCCTTGCCGTTCCTGTTTAGGGTCAGAAGCTTCTTTTGCGCCGCCTGCTCCTCAAGCTTGACCGTGTTGCGCGTGATCTCAATGACCTTCGCCACCTGCTCCTCGCCTTCGCCCGGCACGGTCTCCAACCGCACAACAGAGCCCTTGGGGCCGCGAATGAGCTCCACTACGTCGTCAAGGCGCCAACCGACCACATCTATCAGGGGGCCATGCCACCCTTGGCCAACGCTGATGATGCGGTCGGAGGGCTTGATTTTGCCCGACTTCGCCGCTGGCCCGGCGGGAACTAAGCGCACAACGGAGGTGTAGTCATCATCGCTGCTCAACACCGCGCCTATGCCCTGCAGCGATAGCGACATATTGATGTTGAAGTTCTGCGAGATGCGTGGCGAGAAGTACTTGGTGTGGGGATCGTACGCTTCGGTTAGGGCGTTGACGTAAAGGCCGAACGCATCTTCGCTGGTGGTTTGCTGCACCTGCTTGAGCCGGTTGTTGTAGCGCTTGGTCAGCAATTGCTGAATTTCCTCATCCGGCTTTCCGTTCAGCTTCATGTTCAGCACGGCGCTCTTTAGGCGCTTGTGCCAGAACTGGTCCATGGCTTTCCGGTCAGCCGGCCAAGATGCTTCCTGGCGATCCACTTCGATGTGTTCGTCTAGCGTGAAGTCGAACTGCTCCAACCCTTGGCTCAATTGAGCGAGCAGGTATCTGAAGCGCTCCATCAAGCGCTCCTGGTGGCGGTTGAAGATATGGAACGCTGGTTCGAGGTCGCCACGCTTCAGGGCGTCATCCAACTTGTAGCGGTACTGCTCGAATTCGGTGATGTCGCTGGCGGTGAAGTAAGCGCGGGAGCTGTCAAGCAACTCCAGATAGTTGTCAAAGATCTTGCTTGAGGTTTTATCATCGAGTGTTTTGCGCAGGTAGTGGTTGTGCCGCAATTGCTCAACGATGGTCAAGCTGGTGCGTGGGTGAACGTCCAACGGGTCCAGCGTCACTGCTTGGCGCACTGGCGCATCCGCCATGGAGGGCAAGTACAAGCCCGCCATGCACCAAGCGAAAAAGACGGCTAGACTGAGGGTTCGACAGTTGGGCATAGGAATACTCGTCTGACTACAAGCGCTATCATAGCGGTTGTTGGGCATTTTGCCCAAGATGGAGCGGGGTAGGCTATTCGCGGCTGCGGTTGCTTTGAGGCGTCAATTCAATTGCTTGGCGATGGTTGTGCGCCAAATTGGTGAAATTGGTTATTTGGGAGATAGTTCATGGGGAGTGAATGGAGATCGCATTGGCGCTTGGGCTTGATTTGGCTTGGAGCTGGCTTTATGGCCGGGTGTGGCGGTGCTGATGGAGGTCAATCCATATCGGCTGGGCAAGACGCGACCGGGCAGGAGAGGGAGAGCGCTAATGTGCAAGCGGCGAGCAATGAGCAGGCCGATATGGTGAGCTTGCCTTCGGGCTTGCAGTATCAAGTGCTAATCGCCGCTGACGGACCCCGACCCGCTGCCGAGCATTTGGTGACGGTGCATTACGAAGGGCGCTTGCTTGATGGCACGGTGTTCGATAGTTCCCTGCAACGGGGTGTGCCGGCGCAATTCAGGCTGAACCGAGTGATTGCCGGTTGGACCGAGGGGTTGCAGTTGATGGCTCCTGGCGCCAAGTGGCGGCTGACCATCCCGCCCGAATTGGCCTATGGAAGCCGGGGTGCCGGCAATCTGATTGGCCCGAACGCCACCCTTGAGTTTGATGTGGAGCTTATCAGCTTCAGCGAATGAGCAGCCTCGGATTCCGAATATGGATCTTGGTGAGAAGCAACGGCGGGCGGCTGCGGTGCAAGTGCGAATGCGGCGCCCATCGGCCCGTCGTCGGGTGCTTAGCCAGCGGCGTTTTGCGCGCACCATCCTGCTTGGTGCCGTTGCAGTGGTCCTCGGCCTGTATTGGTTGGCGGATGCTTATGGGGTCAGTAAGGCGGATCTCCTGCGCACCTTGGCGATGAGCATTGGGCTTGTGGCCTTGCTGGCTCTGTGCGCCGTCGGTGGCGGGTCTTTGCTGGCTTGGACGCGGCGCTTGCGCCGGAGGAAATGACGGCGGCAACCTAGGCCTGCATGTAACCATCGTAGGAGTTCAACGGTCTGCGGTGCTTGCCTGAAAGAAAGTGATGGTCGCCAGCGCCCTTGCACTAGTGGCCCAAGTGACCCTTAGCGCGACGACCGATGGCTACTGCTGCTTCGCCGCAAACTGCTTTTTTTGCTCAGGCGAAGCCTCTTGTTGGTGCTTGGCCCTCCACTCGGTGTACGGCATGCCGTACACGCGTTGCCGGGCTGCGTCATAATCCATTTCAACCCCTCGCTCCTCCGCTTCGGCGCGGTACCACTTAGAAAGGCAATTGCGGCAGAAGCCGGCCAAGTTCATCAGGTCTATGTTCTGCACCTCCTTGTGTTCGTCCAAATGCTTAAGGAGGCGGCGAAAAACGGCGGCTTCAATGGTGGTTTCTTTTTCAGACATGGCTGTGATCCGCTTGTGCGGCGCTTAGTTTAGCCCAAACAGCCCTAAGGAACCTCTGATTAACTTTCAAGGATTGGCCATTGCACGGCACCTAGGATTATTTATCATTTATTTTCAATGGCTTACACGCCATCGAAAAAAACTGGTCTGGTCGCGCTGCGAAGCCCTGCGAATATTTCAGAGGTTTCCTAAGTTGAGCGCATGACACCTATGCGGTAGCCGACCGGGCGGCGCAGGACTGAACGCGGCTCAGACAACCTCAAGTTGAGCGCATGACACTTAATGCAGGGCGTGATTCAATGATCAGCAGGGCTTTTTTAAGGAGCGATTGCATGGAATTTCTACAGGACCCGGCTATTTGGGCGGCTTTCCTGACGTTGACGTTGATCGAGATCGTGCTGGGCATCGACAACATCATTTTCATCTCCATCTTGACCAATCGACTGCCGGAGCATCAGCGGGCTAGGGGTCGCTACTTGGGGCTGTCGGCGGCGATGGTGACGCGCATCCTGTTGCTGTTTTCGATTACTTGGATTATGTCGCTGACTGCGGACCTGTTCTCGATCGTGGACCAGGGGATATCCGTGCGCGATTTGATCCTGCTTGGCGGCGGCATCTTTTTGATGGCCAAGGCAACCAGGGAAGTACACAACTCCTTGGAGGGCACGACCAACGGTGAGGGACATGCCGGCACATCGGGCCTTCTTGGGGTGCTGGCCCAAATCGCCGTGGTGGATATCGTGTTTTCCTTGGATTCGGTCATTACGGCCGTGGGGCTTGTTGACCATGTTGAAATTATGGTGGCGGCCATTGTCATCGCGGTTGCGATCATGATGATGGCGAGCTCGGCGGTTAGCCAATTTATTGAGCAACATCCTACGGTGAAGATTCTGGCGCTTAGTTTCCTCGTCCTGATCGGCTTGACATTGGTGGGCGAGGGCTTGGACTTCCATACGCCGAAGGAATACATCTATTTTGCGATGGCCTTTTCCTTCGGGGTGGAATTGCTCAATCAGCGGATGCCGGGAGTGAAGGCCGGGGCGGTGGTGCTGCGCCAAGCGCAGCTAGGGGACCTGATGCAATACGACGTTGAATCCAGCGCTTCGTCCAAGTCCCGCCAACCTTAGTGTTGCGCTGCGGCTCCCCATGTTGACTGTCAGCACGAAACCAGGAAGCCTCTGAAATATTCGCAGGGTTTCGCAGCGCAACAAGACCAATCTTTTTCGATGGCGTGTAAGTTATTGAAATAGATGATGAATGATCCCATCCGCCATGCGATGGCCAATCCTTGGAAGTTAATCAGAGATTCCTTAGCAATTTGCCTACTGAGACCAGTGCGAATTAGGTTGAACCTGCTTATGCAAGAACCCATGCGAATTGCCGATGCCGCTGGGTTCCAAGCCGAAATTTGCGATGGTCCTGTTAATCCCCAGCCATCGTTTGCCTTTGTTCGATGCGTGATTAGACTATAGCGTTAGGATTTTCCACAAAGCCAAATCGAACGACGGGAGGATGTGTATGGGGATGTTGGAAGGCAAGGTAGCCATCGTAACCGGAGCGGGCGGCGGGCTTGGCCGCACCCATGCGTTACTGCTGGCTGCAGAGGGCGCCGCGGTGGTGGTGAACGATCTCGGCGGCGCTCGGGATGGCACCGGCTCCGGCACGTCCATGGCGGATGGCGTGGTTGAGGAGATCCGCGCCGCTGACGGCAAGGCCATTCCGCACTATGGTTCAGTTGCGGTGAAGAGCGACGCTGAAGCCATGGTCAAGGTCGCCGTGAATGAATTTGGGCGCTTGGACATCTGCATCTGCAACGCCGGCATTCTGCGCGACAAATCCTTCAAGAATATGACCGATGAGATGTGGGACATCGTGTTGGACGTACACCTGCGTGGCACCTATCTCGTCACTAAGACCGCATACGACAAGATGCTGCAGCAGGGCGAAGGTGGTCGCATCATCATGACCAGCTCCACCTCCGGATTGCTTGGCAACTTTGGGCAGACCAACTACGGCGCGGCCAAAGCGGCCATCGCCGGATTCATGCGTTGCCTATGGCTGGAGGGGCTGAAGTACGGCATTACTGTGAATGTGTTGGCACCCACGGCGACCTCACGTCTGACCGAAGACATCTTGCCCGAGGACATGCAGGACAAGTATCCCTCCGAGACCGTGTCCCCAGCCGTCGTCTGGCTATGTACCGATGAGGCGAAGGGCGTGACGGGACGGCAATGGCTGGTGGCAGGTAACCAAGTCTCCTTGCTCTCATGGCAGGTGACGCCCATCGCCGATCGGGACCTGTCGGCAGGCCCTTGGGATGTGGCGGAGATCGGACGACGAATACTTGCCAGCAAGGAGCATTGGCCGCCGATAAACCCGTTGCGGGGATAGCGCGCACGGCGCATCCCAAGCATCCTGTTGGGCGAAGCGCCCTACGACCCACCGGCAAACTTGCTTTGGGGATAGGCGGGGTCCATTGCAAAGCGGCCAGTATGCGCTGTTCGCCGGCAAACCTGTTTTGGGAATAGGGCAGGGGTCATGGGGGTGCGGAGGATGTGACCATGGCGAATCCTGAAAATGTGCGGCGTCCCAAGAAGATGGCCTTTGTCAACTCACCCTGCCTTTGCAGGCTGCGCCCTGCAGCGATGACGATCCTTTAACTCCGACCCGGGTTCTCCTTCGCACCACCTGAAGTCGATTCCTTGCTCGCTCAAATCCAAGCCGATGGCAATCTCGCAACAGTTCTGCCTTTATCTAAGCGTCTGCCTGACCCTGATGACGAAGCCCTATTGGAAGTTGCTCTACTAGGCAAGGCTCATTGCCTCGTGACGGGGAATCTCGTGCGCTTTCCGCAGGACAGCCGGCAAGGAGCGCGAGTGGCTTCTCCCGGAGGCTTCATTGGTTGGTGGCGGGGCATTTTTGATAGCCATTGATATGTGTTGGGGGCGACGTTACGTCTATGTTACCGGCAGGTACGCTGGTTGCGCTTCAATCCGCGCCCCCGCGTGGGGGGCGACTTGGCAAGAAGTACAAGGTGGCGGCGCCAGTTGTGTTTCAACCAGTTGCTCCTGTCGCCGTTCTCCCCATCCGGCGACCCTCCATCGCTGTGGGCGTAATAGCGCGATTGCTTGGCTGGACCGGATTGGTCTTGCGGCCGATGCACGCGCTGCAAAGGCGTTTCGGTGCAGCCTGCTTGTTGGGTTGCTTCGGCCATTTGACTTTCCCGCTTCTGCTTCTTGGCTAGCCAAACAAAATCATGGCCCAAGGAACATTCTTCGTCAATTTCCCACACCGATAATCAGGGTTTCCGCATCAGTTCAAGCCGAGCGTCGCTCCCTAATCCGCCGCCATCGCCCGCGGCCAAGCGTTGTAGATTGCCTTCAACAGCGTAGCCAGCGGTATGGCGAAGAACACGCCCCATATACCCCACAGGCCGCCGAAGGCCAGCACGGCGATGATGATGGTGATGGGGTGCAGGTCCACCGCCTCGGAGAAGAGCACCGGCACCAGCACATTGCCGTCCAAGGCTTGAATAATGCCGTAGGCGCTCATCACGTAGGCCAGTTCCCAAGACCAGCCGAACTGAGTCATGCCGGCCAGCGCCACGGGAATGGTGACCACGGCAGCGCCGACGAAGGGAATTAGAACGGACACGCCAACTACCACACCCAGCAAGGCGGCGTAGTTCATGCCGAGCAAGGAGAACACGACGAAGGTGACGAAGCCGACTATGAGAATCTCGATGAACTTGCCGCGCACGTAGTTGGCGAGCTGTTGGTTCATCTCGCCGCCCACGCTGTTGAGCAGGGGGCGTTTTTCCGGCAGTGCGCCGACTAGCCAGCTAGTGATGATGCGATGGTCTTTGAGGAAGAAGAAAACGGATATGGGCACCAGCACCAAGTAGATGACCACGCCGACGATAGAAGACAAGTTGTTGACCAATGCCTCCAACATGTTGCCGCTGATGTTGGCGAGTTGGCCCGCCACGCCATCGAACCAAATTGTGATTTGCGCCTCCGTCAGCAGGTCTGGGAAGGCCTCGGCCAGATCCCGAGCCGCCTCGCGCAAGCGGCCTAATACACCTGGCAGTGCCTCCACCAAGGCTCTTAGCTGCCGCCAGACTAGCGGCACTACAAACAAGGCCGCGCCGGTGAACCCGCCGATGAACAGCAGGAAGGTGGTGTAGACAGCGGCCGCCTTGGGCACGCGCCAAGCCACAAGTTGCTTGACTGTACCCTGCAACAGGAATGCGATCACGATGCCCGTGAGCACCGGTGCCAGCACGCCTCCCAACAGGAACAGCAAAAGAAAGCCCGCCACCAAGAGAAAAACCAAGTAGACGGCCTCTTCGTTGGAGAAGTACTTGTTGATCCAACCGCTGATGATTTCAAGAAAACGCAAGCTTGACCCCGTTACTTTTTTTCCAGAACATGCCTATAGATGCCTTCCTCTTGGGAGGATTCCAGCAGCTTGTGGCCGCTCTGTTGCGAGAACACCTCAAAGTCCCGCACCGAGCCCGCATCCGTCGCCAACACCAACAATTGCTCGCCGGAGCGCATCTCGTTCAGCGCCTTCTTGGCTTTGAGCAATGGCATCGGGCACATCAGGCCAGTGGCGTCGACGACTAGGGCTTCACCAGACATGAGGCGCTCAATGAAATGCTTGGCGCGTTGGAGGCGGTGCCAGTGGCATCCACTACGATGGCTTTATCAGACATGAAGTGCAGTATGCCATGTTGCTTGGCGAACCCCTTACAAATTCATGGTTTGGCCCGGCGCGGACGGAGCCGGCTACTTTTCGATATCATGCAAGTAATTGAAAATAAATAGAAAAAATGGATTTTTTCGAATCCCGTCCGACCTTCAAGGCGACGACCATGAACCTGCTGAAAGCGGTCAACCGGATCGAGTTGATGGTCGCCTGCGGGCGGGGTCCGTCCGAATTCGTCCGAGACCGCAGGTTTCGGGGTCACGACAGGCCGGAAACCCGCTCAAAACCACTCCTCGCCAAAACCTTGGAAAAGACGCCAGAATAAGCGGATTCAACCCAATGCGCACCGATCACAAAAATGGAGTCTCCTACCGTATAAAGACCAATTTCTTGGGCCGTGAACCAAAGATCCCCAAGTTGCATTGATTGAATTCAAGCCACAGCTGATTACGGCGCGGGTTATACTGCATCTGATGAAACGCTCAAGGCTCGCTTTAGTTGCTGTTTGCTCGGCCCTATCGTGCTTCGCCCACGGTCAGGGCGGCAATGATCTGCCTCTGCTTGGGGATGCTTCCTCCAGCCTGATCTCGCCTGAAATGGAGCGTCAAATCGGCGAGGATTTCCTCAAGCAAGTACGGTCAGCGCTGCCCACGGTCAAGGACCCCATCCTCAAATACTACGTCGATAACCAACTGAGGCAACTGGTTGAATACAGCCAATTGCGCGAACCGGTTCTGGGCACCGTGTTGATCGACGAGAAAGAGATCAACGCTTTTGCGGCGCCCGGCGGCGTGTTTGGCATCAACCTCGGCTTGATGCTGCACGCTGAGGACGTGCATGAATACTCAAGTGTGGTTGCGCACGAACTCGCCCATCTCAGCCAACGTCATTTCGCCCGAGGCGTAGAGGTGCAGAAGGCGCAAACTCTGCCGATGCTGGCCGGTATGCTAGTGGCCATTTTCATTGGCGTGGCTGGTGGCGGCGATGCTGGCTTGGCGGCCATTTCCAGCGTGCAATCCGTCGGCCAGGCCAACATGCTGCGCTACAGCCGGGGGCGTGAGCAGGAAGCGGACCGAATTGGCCTGAACACCCTGGTTCAGGCCGGCTTGGACCCGCAGGGGATGGCGCGAATGTTCGAGCGCATGCATCGCGCCTACCGGTTTACGCACAAGCCCCCGGAATTTCTGTTGACCCACCCCTTAAGCGAAACGCGCGTTAGCGATGCGAGAACACAGGCGTTGCAGTACAGCACCAAGCTATATTCACAATCGATGGACTACCAGATGATGCGGGCTAGGACCCAGGTACACTTTGCGGAATCGCCCAAAGCCATTGTGCAAGTCTTTGAGCAGGAGCTGAAGAACCAGCCTGACAACGCCGCAACCAGTTACGGCCTAGCCCTAGCGTACTCCCTAGCCGGTCGTCACGACGAAGCCATCCCCTTAGTCGATCAGGTTTATACGTCTGACCAGCGCGACATTCTCTTAAGCGCCAGCCTAGCGGACCTGCTCATCGCCGCCGGCCGCAACGAGCAAGCTATTCAACTTGTTGAGCGGGAATTACGGATCAATCCGGACAACGCGCCTTTGTCCATGTTCTATGCCAAGGCCCTGAGCGCCGACGGCCGCTACTTGGAGGCCGAAGCCGTTCTAAAGCGTCAAAGCATCATGCGCAAGAACGATGTCGATGTTTGGTACGATTTGGCAGAGGTATCGGGCTTGGCCGGCGACATCATTGGCGTACATTTGGCGCGGTCGCAGTTTTTCTACCTGCACGCCGCCTACCAACGTGCGCTTCAACATCTTGAATACGCCCGCCGCCTTACCAGCGAGGATGATCAGCAGTCCGTCGCGCGGCTCAATCAACGCATCATGAACCTGCGCACCAAGATGCGCGAAAAGAGCAGTTAAGGCAGCCTCCGCCAACTCTTGACTTCAAGCAGAGGCCGCCAGGACGACTACGACAAACGCCGCCAGCCCTTGGCTTCAAGCACCGGCCTACTAGGCGACTACGACAAACGCCAGCACGAGATTCTGCGTCTCCGCCAGCCCTTGGCTGCAAGCAGGTGCCGCCTCTGGTTGTTTTTTGAGGTTTAAATCAAGGATGAGGGAAGGCGAGCATACGCTCCAAGGGCACCATGGCCCGGCGGCCGGTGTTGGCGTCCACATGAATTTCATTGGCTCTTAGCCGGTCTTCATTGGCTAGGGTTTCGGCTAGCACCTGTAATTCGTTCATCGCCATCCAAGGGCAATGGGCGCAGCTTCGGCAGGTGGCGCCTTGGCCGGCGGTGGGCGCTTCAATAAAGCGCTTGTGCGGGTTTTTCTGCCGCAGTTTGTGGAAGATGCCCCGGTCGGTGGCGACGATGAAAAGCTCGTGCGGTAAAGACCTTGCCGCGGCAACAATCTGACTGGTCGAACCCACTACGTCGGCGATGCCGATCACCGTGGCGGGAGATTCAGGATGTACGAGGACGCCCGCATCCGGATAAATGCGCTTCAAATCCAGCAGCGCTTGCGCCTTGAACTCGTCATGCACTACGCAAGCACCGCTCCAGAGCAGCATGTCCGCATCAGTCTGGCTCTGAATGTAGTGGCCAAGGTGCTTGTCCGGCGCCCAAAGGATCTTTTCGCCCTTGGCCGCCAGATGTTCGATGATGGGCAAGGCGATGCTGCTCGTGACCACCCAGTCGGACAGCGCCTTCACATCCACCGAAGTGTTGGCGTAAACCACCGCCGTGCGGTCGGGATGCTCACGCCGAAAGGCTTCGAATTCCGCCGGCGGGCAGCCGAGGTCCAAGGAACACTCTGCCTCAAGGGTTGGCATGAACACCCGCTTGTCCGGCGAGAGGACTTTTGCTGTTTGGCCCATGAAGCGAACGCCGGCGACGATGAGGGTGTTGGCCGGATGGTCGCGCCCGAAGCGGGCCATCTCCAGCGAGTCGGACACGAACCCGCCGGTCTCCTCCGCCAAGTCCTGCACATCGCCGTCCACGTAGAAGTGCGCCACTAGCACCGCATCCCGGTCGCGCAGAAGTTGGGCCACCCGCGCTTTGAGTTCGTCCCTCTCGGCTGGTGCAAGCAGTGCCGGGGTGTATTGGGGGATGTGGCTTGCGCTTAACCTGTAGTCAGGGAGAGTCACCTGGGATATCCCGTCAACGCTTGCCAGCGAGTTTAGCACAGCGGCTCAGAACGGCACGTTTACCGCGCTGCACAAGAAGGCCATGAGCGGGCTGGCGGCGGCGTAGGCGGTGGCCGCTTTCTTGGGAAAATCCTGCTGCGCCGCCTCCTCGAGGGAGAAGTTGGTGGCGGCGATGAAGTCCTTGCGCTTGATGTCCTCTATGTGGCGCACCTGTTCGTCATAGCCGCGGGGGGCGCGCTTTAGGGAACTGCCACCGAAGCTGAAAGCGCGGTTGAAGGCGTCTGATTCCCGCACTCGCCGCCAAGCATCAGGTCTTTCAACAATACGGTCGCGAATGTCCTTCAAGGCTGTAGGGGCAGGGTGCCACATGCCGGCGGCCAGAAAGCAGCCGCTGGATTCTATGTGCAGATAGTAGCCGGGCGCGTGAACGTCCTTGCCTTGGTCGTGTCGGAATTGAATGCCGATGTTGGTCTTGTAGGGGGCCTTGTTGCGGCTGAACCGCATGTCGCGATAAACGCGCATCAGGGACCCGCCAATGCGCTTGGGCACGGCGAGGAAATGTGGTGAGATGCGTTCCAGCTCCGGCCCCATCAAGGAGATGAAGTCGAAAGCAGGTTCCATCACACCGATATCGTAGCGATGCTTGTTGGCCTTGAACCAATCTCGATTGTTGTTCTCCTCCAACTCCTGAAGGAAGCGAATGGTGGCCGGGCCGAAGCCAACGAAGGCGGCGTCGGTGTGGTCCTTTGCGCGCATCAAGGCGTTTTGCCTCCTCCCAGCTTGGCCTGCCCTGCCTGAAGAATGACGATCACGATCACTTCGATGATCAAATTCCTCACAACGGTCATCTCCACCCTCCGTCCACAGCGATGCCAATCAAGCGCCCGAGCATAATGGCCGCCATCAGGGTGCGACTGCCTGCAACCAAGCCATATTGCTTGTTCTAAGCCCCGCCGCCAACATCAAGCCAGCGGCGGCGAACATTCCGGACAGGTCGCCACGCAAACTGTTCGTCCCCACAACGCCTTGGGATTGAATGCTCATGGCGTTGGCCATCGGCCATAAGCCATAAGGTGGGGACTGAACATGCCAACCAAGCCAGTCACAAGGAAGATCAATGCCATGCCCAATCAATATATGCAATGCTTTAGTCAACTCAGCGACTCCATCAGCTGGTCGATAATTGCGTCCGCCTTGGCCTGCATTTCGGCGTCCGTGGCGTCTTGGATGGGGTGGGCCACGAAAACGCAGTGGGCGTCCTCCATGCCAAGAGCCACGGCTTGGGTGGCGGCTGCATCGATGAACTCCGTAGAGGCAATTGAAACCGAAGGCTTGCCCTGGGTCTCAAACCACACCGTGTCATGCAAACTGCACGAGGTGCAAGAACCTCAGTCAGCTAGCGCTTCGACGATGAAGTCATTTTCCTTGACGATTTTCGCCCGCAAGTCCGCCGGTGCCGGTTTGGCGAAGGTCGGCTTGATGTATCGATTGACCTGCACGTCCGGTGCTCGCTGCTCAAGGAGAACCTGAAGCCGGTCGAGCAAGACATTGCCCCGGGGCTTGGATATATCCAGCAAGGCTACGTTGCCGCTTACTGTTCCGGGGCGGGGCGTCACCAGCCGCTTCACTGGCGTTCGTTCATCGGTTGGATCCAATATGGTCACCATGGTTCATACCTCCTCTATTTTCTTCGACACCGGTATGGAGCCGGCCTCACCTGCCAACCAGCCGTGGAATGCGGCTGAGAACTTGCCGGCCTCAGCGCCGGCGACGACGATGTGAATGTCCTCATCGCGTCGAAACTTGGGCAATTTTTGCGCTAAGGCGTCCGCATCCATGTTCGCCGCGACAGCGGCTTTGACGCCCACCGCAGAGACCTCATCCGCCACCAACTCGCGCACGGAGCGGGCCGCGACTTGCTGAATGCGGCTGCGGATGTCTGCTTTGCCATAAGCATCCCGCGCCAGGGTATCGACATGTTCGGGTGCGATGATAAGCAGCGCCTCGCCAACGAACCGGGCCCTTGGATGAAACATGCTCTCCAAGCCGAGGCCGAGGGAGCCGGCAAGCTGGGTGCCGGTACGGGCATTTTGATCGACCATCAGGACGGGGCCGCTGCTGGCGGCGAAGGCCGTCACCACGGAATCCTCGGCGGCAAACCCGCGTTCCACATGATATGGCGTCCAAGGGCTGCGCTCCTCCCATTCCGCAAAGCACAGGGTGAACTTCATGGGGTTGCCCAAGGTGGAGCGTTCCGTTCCACCAGGCACGGCGCCGCCAATGTTGCGGATGACAAGGCGAAGCGCCCGCCCGATGGTGGCGTTGGCTCGGTTGCCTTGGCCAAGGGCGCCAAGCTTCATGTTCATGGAAAGCTTGTGGCGCACCGGGCCATTGACCAACAGCAGCGGACTTGCGCCCATGGTCGTCGCCATGACGCCATGAATGTTGAAGGCGTCATTGCATACCGCCTCCACGGCGGCGATGACCACGGGCAGGTAGTCGGGCCGGCAGCCGGCCATCACGGCGTTGATGGCCACCTTCTCAACGGTGGCTTCGCCCATGTTCGGCGGCACAGTGGCGACCACTTCCCCGGCGTCACGCTTGGTGCCGCCCAACATGCGCAGCACACGCCCCGGGGTTGGCGGCACCAAGGGCAGGCCATCGCTGAAGCCTAGATCGAACATCAGTTCAAACTCGTCGTCCTGAGCGCCAATGTCGATGCGGCGGGCATGCAGGGGACAGTTCTCGGATTCCGTCCGCAGCCTGTCGGCGATAAGGGGATCCACCGACAGCGAACCGCAGCCTGGTCGCCACTCAGGATAGTCCGCCCAAGGCAGTTGCAGCGGCGGAGCACTCAGCTCGGCTGCCAAGTCTTCCACGGCTTGCCGCCATTCGCCCCGGACAAAGCCCACGAGCTGTTGCCGCTGTCGACCGTCGGCCCCGATGACGTGCAGGGTGGGCACGATCTCCACATCGTAGGCGAAGGAGACCTTGAGTGAACTGTCGTCAAGCAGTGGCACGCTCAAATCGTGCCTCTCCTTGAGCGTGCGGTTGCCCTCCAAGGTTTGCCCCACCACGAAGAACTCCACTTCATCGCCAAGTGCGCAGTGCAACTGTTCGATAAGCGGCATGAGGTCGTTGCAGGTGGGGCAGTCCTCCTTAACAAAGCAGATCAGGGATGGCTTAGAGCTAGGAAAGCTGTGTGCGCCGCCCCGGTCGTCCTGCAACAGAAATGGAGACAACTCGGACACGATTACATGTTACTCCAATTTGAGGAACGGCTTGCCTGCGTCTCCAGCCAGCTCAAGCAGCAAATCCGGGCGGCGGCTCGAAGCGAAATCCCTCAGCCTCCAAGGCTTGCGCCACCTGAATGCAGAGCCGGTCGCTGTGGGCGTTGCCGATGATCTGAATGCCGATGGGCAACCCTTCGGCGTTCAACCCGGTGGGTATCACCGTTGCGGGAAGGTGCGAGATGCCGCTAAGACCCGACCAGAAGATCTGTTGGACGTACGGCAGTTCCTGATTGTCGAACCTTAGGCTGCGTTGATGGAATGGCTGATGGTCGTGGGGGAAAGCAGGCGTTGGCGTCTGCGGTGCGAGCAGCACGTCGTAATTTTGAAAAAAGCGGTGCCACTGCCAGCGCAGCCGGTCGCGCGCGTGATGCAGGTGCAGCCAATCCACATGGCTCATGGTGGCCGCTCGTGCCGCTTCGAGCAGATCTCTTGCATCGTCGGCCGGGGCGTTGGCCGCCAACTTTCTCCACTGCGCCATCTGCTCATTTGGCGCCCAAGCCGCCAGCGCCGCCCACAACAGCGGCTGATACACGGCGTCGGACTCCGCGCCGGTGAACCTCGGTCTCGCTTCGAAATTCACCGAAGCGCCCAAGCTGCTCAGGGCCTGCGCCACCTTGTGGACGCGCTCCTTGGTTTCCTCGCTGACCGGACAGGCTTGGTCGTCCGCCCAAACCGCCACCCGCAGGTCCTTGATGCCCGTTTCAGGCAATCCGGGCAGCACATAGCGAATGCCCGGCTGAAAGTCATCCGCCTTGGCCAGAATATCTAGTTGCAGTTCAAGATCCCGGGCCGAGCGGGCCATGGGGCCCACGACGGCGATGTCCGGCTCAGCCAACATGCCGGGCAACCCATGGCCTCGGGATGGCACCAGCGCCCAAGTGGGCTTGTGGCCGAACAGGCCGCAAAAGTGCGATGGGGTGCGGATGGAGCCGCCAATGTCGGAACCCATCTCAAGGGCGGTCAAGCCCGCCGCCAAAGCGGCTGCGGAACCGCCGGATGAGCCGCCGGGCGTGCGTGCCGGATTGTAAGGGTTGTTGCTGACGCCGTAGATGTCGTTGTAGCTCTGCAAATCGGCCAAATTCAGTGGCACGTTGGTCTTGCCCATGATGATGGCTCCAGCCGCCTTGAGCCGCTGCACGACCAAGGCATCCTTCCTGGGAATATTGTCCCGGTATTCGGGATCGCCCCAGGTGGTGGGCGAGCCAGCCAAGTTATAGGCTTCCTTAACTGTCATGGGCAGCCCGAGCAACGGCCGTTTGGCATCCGGTCGGCCATCCACGCGGTGAGCCTCCGCTAACGCCGCTCCTGAATCCTGCCAAATCACCGCATTGATTGAGGGGTTCAGCGCGTCGATTCGATCAAGATACAGTTGGGTCAGGTCAAGCGCTGAGGTTTCCCCAGAACGCAGTAGGCCAAGAAGTTCAACGGCGGGAGCGAAAGGGTCGATCACGGTGTCCTCCATTCCTGCAAGTGTTTGCATGGGTTCCGATGGAGGAAACTCATGCCAGTTCCCGTGGCTTCCGATATTGGCGCATTTGCTTATGAATTGTCAAGTTGCGTCTCATCAAAGCGGCCCCAAGCCTGATTGTGCTTGCGATGCGGCGTGACGGTTTGGGCTCGTGGGTGGCCTCGCCCTTTCATTTCGCGATCCGTTCACTACTGATGTCCTGATGCGGTCTGAGGGTTGGGGTTCGTTGATGACCTCAGCGGGTTTGCTGTTGGCCTTCACCAGCTTTATCGGAACCCAAGTAGCTGCGCAAGGCCGCGCAAGCCTCGTCCATGGCTTGGTTGGCGGTGCCGATGGCTGCGGGCATGCTGAAAAAGCCGTGTATCATGCCCTCGTATTGGGTTAGGTGGGCTTGGTTGCCGGCGGCTTGCAGCGCTTGGGCGTAGGCGATGCCCTCGTCCCGCAACGGGTCGAATTCGGCAACTTGGACAAGCGCTGGCGGCAGGCCGGCCAGTTCACCGCAAAGAGGCGCGGCGTAGGTCTCCTGGCGTTGCTCGGCGGTGGGAACGTAGAGCTGCCAGAACCACTGCATGGAGCGGCGGGTCAATAGGTAGCCTTCGCCGTTCTCCAAATAGGAGGCACGGTCAAAATCCGCTGCCGTCACCGGATACACCAGCAATTGAAAGGCGATGTCCGGGCCACCTCGGTCCCGTGCCATCAAGGCCGTGGCGGCGGCTAGGTTGCCGCCGGCGCTGTCGCCGCCAACAGCCAGCCGGGCCGGGTCAAAGCCCAGTTCCGCCGCCTGTTTAGAGACCCAAGCAGTGGCGTTGTAGCAATCCATTATTGCGCCGGGGTAGGGCGTCTCCGGTGCTCGCCGGTAGTCCACCGCCACAACGGCCGCGCCCGAACCGGCGCAGAGGCGACGGCAAGTCTCATCGTGGCTGTTTAGGTCGCCGACCACCCAGCCGCCGCCGTGAAAATACAGGAGCACGCCGGCCGTTCCGTTTTCCGGTCGATACAGGCGCACCGGAACGTCGCAGTCGGTGGTGCTGATGACTCGATCGACCACTGCACCGACCGGCGTGGGCGATGGCGGTGGCGGTGCTACGGACAGCTCCCTCGCTTCGGCCGGCGTCAGTTCGCTAAGGTCCTTCATGCCGAGTGCCTGAAGCTGGTCCAGCACTGCACGGCAGTCTTGGTGTAGTGGCATCATCTCTCTCCTAGCGTTGGCACAAGCCCACTATACTGGGACAATCAGGGTGTTGGCGCGATTATGGGCACATCTTCGAACAATCATGAAATCACGATTTGCTTGACGGGCGGCGCGATGCTCGGCCCGTTCAAGGCCACTTGGAGCCAGGAGACCATCAGCGACCTGCGCGAACTCACCAAGGACTACCGTGCGTTCATGCAAACCGGCGAGCACAAGCGCTTTAAATACCATCTGCACGGCCAGGAGCGCCAAATCTCCCACTCGTTGATCTTGAGCTTTCATAGCATCACCGCTATCTACGATCAGGTTGAACTGCTCGATGCTTGAGCCGGCGGCGCTCCTGCCTAGGCGGCCTCACTTGGTCACCTTGCTATACTTGCGATTCCATCTTGCGTGACGCGACCATCCATGACTGAACTTGACCTTGAAGGTTGGCGGGCGCTGGCTGAGAACGAACTGCGTGGCGAGCCGCTTGAGGACTTGCACTCGCAAACGCCCGAAGGCATCGAAATCAAGCCCCTCTACACTCAGGCCGACCTTGAAGGTTTGACCGAGGTCAACAGTTTGCCGGGGCTGCCGCCCTTCATGCGCGGTCCTCGCGCCACCATGTACGCCAACCGGCCTTGGACCATTCGCCAATACGCCGGCTTCTCCACCGCCGAGGAGTCCAATCGATTCTATCGGGACAACTTGGCCGCCGGGCAGAAGGGGCTTTCCATAGCCTTCGACTTGGCCACTCACCGGGGCTACGATTCAGACCATCCACGAGTGGCCGGGGACGTGGGCAAGGCCGGGGTCGCCGTTGATTCCGTTGAGGACATGAAGATTCTATTCGACGGCATCCCCCTGGGTCAGATGTCCGTATCCATGACCATGAACGGTGCCGTGCTGCCGGTCATGGCGGGCTACATCGTCGCGGCTGAGGAGCAGGGCGTAGCCCCGGCCGCTCTCTCCGGCACCATTCAGAACGACATACTCAAGGAGTTCATGGTGCGCAACACCTACATCTATCCGCCGAAGGAGAGCATGCGCATCGTCGCCGACATCATCGGCCACTCCGCCGAGCACATGCCCCGGTTTAATTCCATCTCCATCTCCGGCTACCACATGCAGGAAGCCGGCGCCAACCTAGTGCAGGAGGTGGCGTTCACCTTGGCCGACGGGGTGGCGTACGTGCGGGCGGCGCTGGCAACCGGCATAGATGTGGACAAGTTCGCCCCCCGTCTTTCATTCTTTTTCTGCATTGGCATCAACTTCTTCATGGAGGTGGCGAAACTGCGGGCGGCGCGAATACTCTGGTCGGAATTGATGGCGCAATTCAAGCCTAGGAAACAGGCGTCCTCCATGTTGCGCACGCATTGCCAGACTTCCGGCGTCTCCTTGCAGGAGCAGGATCCCTACAACAATGTGGTTCGGACCACGCTTGAGGCGCTGGCCGCCGTTTTAGGTGGTACGCAAAGCCTGCACACCAACGCCTTCGATGAAGCGATTGCGCTGCCCACACCCTTTTCCGCACGCATCGCCCGCAACACGCAAATCATCATTGCCGAAGAGTCCGGGGTGACGCGCACGGCCGACCCCTTGGGCGGCAGCTACTATGTCGAAAATCTGACTGAATCCATCTTGGTTGAGGCGCGCAAGCTTATAGCCGAAGTGGAGGCCATGGGCGGCATGACCGAGGCGGTGGCCGCCGGATGGCCGAAGCAGCAGATCGAGGAATCAGCGGCGCGCCGCCAAGCTCGCATCGAGCGGGGCGAAGAGGTGGTCGTTGGTGTCAACAAATATCAGCTTGAGGCCGACGACACCCAGGTGGAGGTGCTTGATATTGACAACGCTCGGGTGCGTGACGGCCAAGTTAGAAGGCTTAAGGAAGTGCGCCAAAAGAGGGATGAAAGCCAAGTGCAGGCGGCGCTCGCCAAGATGACGGAGGCAGCCGGCCACGGCCATGGCAACTTGCTTCAACTCAGTGTGGAGGCGGTGCGCAGGCGCGCCACGGTGGGCGAAGTGTCCAGCGCCTTGGAGAAATGCTGGGGTCGCCACCAGGCGGTGGTTCGAATCACCAAGGGCGTGTACGGCGGCGCCCATGCGGGCAGCGACGGCTATCAAAGCGCGTTGGAGGAAGTGAAAGTCTTTACCGAGTTTGAAGGCCAACCGCCGAGCATTCTGGTGGTCAAGCTAGGACAAGACGGCCATGACCGGGGTGCCAAGGTCATCTGCAACGCCTTTGCCGACCTAGGCTTTAAGGTCCATGCGGGGGAGCTTTTCCAAACACCGGCCGAGGCGGCGACGGACGCTGCCAGCCTGAACGTTCATGTCGTTGGCTTCTCCACCTTGGCTGGTGGCCACAAGACGCTGGTGCCGGAGCTCATCGCCGAATTGCGCGGGCGTGGCCTTGAGGACATGGTGGTTGTTTGCGGCGGCGTCATACCGAAGCAGGACTATCAACTTCTGCGCGACGCCGGGGTGTCGGCTGTCTTTGGTCCGGGCACTAACATCACCGCAGCGGCCAAGGAGGTTGTTGGGCTCATTCCAGGCAGGAACCGCTAGTGGACTTGCGGCGTTGATCTGCCGACGCGTTAAGCTCGTGCTTGCGCCCATCCCCAGCACAGCAGCGGGGCCGTGCGTCGGCAGGCAAGAGTCGTATGCCCATTCGGCACCAAGGCCCGATCAGGCCCGCTCCATTTAAGGTGATTCCATGCAAGGAATCGGCTCGTTAGCTTTCGGGAAAACCAAGCAGGGAGGACTGTGTTGATTGGAAGATTGAACCATGTTGCGATTGTGGTGCCGGACTTGACCGTTGCTTCGGCACTATATCGGAACCAACTTGGGGCGCGGGTGTCCGCGCCGCTGCCGCTGCCGGACCACGGCGTGACCACGGTGTTCGTCGAGCTGCCCAACAGCAAGATAGAACTGCTGCATCCCTTGGGCGAACGTTCGCCGGTGTCGAATTTTCTAGCCAACAATCCAAACGGCGGCATGCATCACATTTGCTACGAAGTGCAGGACATCGAAGCCGCCATCGACCATCTCCAAAGCGAGGGTGCGCGGGTGCTCGGCGACGGCAAACCGAGAACGGGCGCGCACGGCCTGCCGGTGGTGTTCCTGCACCCTAAGGACTTCTGCGGCACCCTGATCGAACTGGAGGAAGTGGCGACAAAGCAAACAACGTCAGTTCCTGATTGACGGTCTACCGCTGCTTGATCCGAAGCGTCGCTTAGTTGGAAGACACCTATTAAGCAGGACCACCAAGAACTTCAGGGATCTGAAGCTTGGCCGCCCGCCGCCAAACATCGCCAGCGCCCGCAGGGGCATGTTATTGGCCATCTCTTCAAACATTTCCCGGGTTGGTTCATCGCGGTTTTCGCCGCTGTTCCGTTGTGCGAATTGGGCAATAACTTTTGATTTGAAGCGTCAGCCCAACCAGGTTTCCGCAACTTCGTTTGATAGGGGCGGGTGCTTTCAGGCGCGTTCACCGGCTTGCCAAGTCAGCCGCGCACTCCTCACCGAGCGCGACGCCGATGCGCCGCAGTAAATCTGGGTTCCACGAACTAGCCAAAGCGCTTGCCGGGGGAAAACAGGTGGCCGGCGTGGTCCGCGTCCTTATCTTGCTTGCGCAGGCCGTGTGGCCCATCGGCCAGCATGACGGAAATCAGGTCGAAATGCTCGCTCGCTTCAAGATGCTAGAAGTCCTTGCCGGAACAAAACGCCGCCTTTTCCTCAAGCGACATTTGAGCGATGATCTCCATCGCTTGATCGTACTTAGCTGCTATTCCAATCTTGGTGTCCAAGCTGTCATCCTTAACGTTTAGCTGCCTTATCATCTCATTTCGCTTGCCCAATCAGCCTGACCCGCAAGGGGATATTGACGCATGGAAGACGGAAACCATCAGTATTTGAAACCTTAGCTTAGCCCAACTCAAATAAAATTTATGTTGTTGCAACTTTGCAAGTCGTAGTAACATTGCCTGGTTTCATTCTTTCTTCTTTCTCATGGAGTTCCAGTATGCAGATCTATAACAGGGTTTTGAAAATGGTTTCCGGCGTTAAGGGCCAACTCATAACGCAGATAGAAACGGCTGTTCGCAAGCGAAGTTATTCAAATGTCTCCGGCCTTTTGTCCGTGTTGGAGAAAGTAGATGACCTCATCCAGGAGATTGAACAGGTCAATGCGGCCACCGCCCCGGAACCTGCAAGCAAGAAGGCCAGAGAGGATGCGCCAACCGACGCAAAGCGTCGCCGTCGGACCCCAAGCAAGAGGGGCTATCCTAGGTTTGAACGGAACGGCAACAACCTCATCAAGATCGAGTGGAATGCTAGAAAGAACACCGAACAAACGCATCGAGTGCCTTATCCCACGGTTTCTTCGCTGGTTTCCACCATCAACAAGACTGGTGGCGATATGTTCAAGAAGGATCTTCTCACAGGTGCTGCAACCGCGGAAGGCAACAAGATTCCGGCGCATCAACTCGGCGTCGTCATGGGCTGGCTCATATCTAGCAAGGCGATCGTTAGAAAGGGCCGAGGGGACTACATCCCCAGCCGCGAAAAGCTGGCCGCCGCTGCCTTGATGGATAGGTTTAACCAGCTTGCCGAGCGCGAAAAGAAAACGATAACGCCCAAGTAGGGTTTGCCGCCACCCCTGCGTTCGCATGGGTTGGAAGTCTCACTACGTTGAGTTGGGGGCCTGTTGCCGGCGTCGCGCCTTGCCACAGCCCCCTTGCGGCGCGTTGAAATGCAAGGCGAAGGAGGAAAAAAGGAGAACAGCCAAGCTGCTCTCTTTCCATCTACCCTGTGCGGCGCACTCAAATGCAAGGAGTTTGTGGGATAGGACACCAGGTTAGAGTTTGCCCGCCTATTCGAATTCAAGAATTGGCTGGTCCACTTCTAGGCTGTCGCCTTCCTTGGCGAGAACTGCCTTGACCACCAAGTTGTCCGTGGACCGCAGGCTGTTCTCCATCTTCATGGCTTCTATAACGGCAAGCTCGTCACCGGCCTCGACTTCGTCGCCCGCCTGCGCCGCCACCTGCACCAACAGCCCTGGCATGGGCGAGAGCAGAAAGCGGCTTAGGTCGGGTGCCGGCTTTTCAATCATATGCCGAATGAGTTCGGCACCGATTGGCGTGAGAATCAGCACCGCCATTTCGGTGCCGCGATGTTTCAATCGATAGCCGACACCTTCGTCGTCCACTTGCAAACGCACTGAGGCACCGTCTATTTCGGCCCGAAAGATCGGTTGACCCGGCCGCCAATCCGTCTTTACAAAATGCTTGGCTTGGCTGCGCTCGACCGCAATGCCATCGTCTTGGGCCCACACCCTGACTGGGTGCTGAACGTTGTCTGCGACCACCACCAGGCTGTTCTTCACAGCACGGCTGTCGTCAACTGCATCGCCAGCGCCTACATCATGGCTGGCCGATTCAACAGCCTCGCTTTGGTCAATCGCGTTGTTGTCTCTTGCAACGCCATAGCTGTCTATTTCGACCGCGGTGCTGTTTTCTCCACCAACATGGCGGTGGCCGCTGGCGGCGTTGCTGAGCCGCCGAGTCCGGCCGCTGATTTGGGCGGCGCGTTTAGTCCTTAGGTGGTGAATGGCCGCCGCCGCGACAACGACCACATCGATCTGCTGCTCTTGCGTGCTTTTCCCATGGAAGCCATCGGGAAACTCCTCGGCGATGAAGTTGGTGGTGAGTTGTCCGCGTCGGAAGCGCTCATGGCTGACCACCGCATTCAGAAAGCTGCCGTTATGCCTGACGCCGTGAATGTAGTAAGCATCAAGCGCGTCGCTCATGGTGTCTATTGCCTGCTCACGGCTTGCTCCATGGGTCACTAGTTTGGCGATCATGGGATCGTAGAAAATGGATACTTCGCTACCGGCTTCAACGCCTGTGTCGATCCGCACCTGCGCGTTCTCCGGCGGTGGCTGATAACGGCGCAATCGGCCGATGGATGGCAGGAAATTGCGCAATGGGTCTTCGGCGTACACACGGGCCTCAATCGCCCAACCGTTCTGTTTGACGTTCTTTTGCGAGAGGGGCAGTGGTTCACCGGCGGCGACGCGAATCATCAACTCCACCAAGTCTTGACCGGTCACCATTTCCGTTACCGGGTGCTCCACCTGCAAACGGGTGTTCATCTCTAGGAAGTAGAAGTTCTTGTCCGCGTCAACGATGAACTCGACAGTGCCGGCGGAAACGTAATCCACTGCCCGGGCCAAGGCGATGGCCTGCCCGCCCATGGCCTCTCTGGTGTCTGGATCAAGGAAGGGAGAAGGGGACTCCTCAATGACTTTTTGATGGCGTCTTTGAATGGAGCATTCCCGCTCGCCGAGATGCACGATGTTGCCATGCTGGTCGGCGATGATTTGAATTTCGATGTGCCGGGGTTGTTCGATGAGCTTTTCAGCGAACACCCGTCCGTCGCCGAAGCTTGATTGGGCTTCGTTGGTGGCCCGTTCGTAGCCGTCCCGGCATTCAGCGTCATCGTAAACCGCTCGCATGCCCTTGCCGCCGCCGCCGGCGGTGGCCTTGAGCATCACCGGATAACCAATCCTGCCGGCGATCTCCACCGCGTGTTCGGCACCTTCAATGACGTCCGCATAGCCAGGAATGGTGTTGACGCCCGCCTCCTGGGCGATGCGCTTGGAGGTGATCTTGTCCCCCATGCTGGTGATGGCTCTCTCGCCCGGCCCGATGAAGGCAACGCCCTGTTTGGCGAGCGCTGTCGCAAAGCGAGCGTTTTCCGACAAAAAACCGTAGCCTGGATGCACCGCCTCGGCACCGGTGGTGGCGATGGCGTCAAGTATTCGGTCAATGCGCAGATAGCTGTCGGCAGAGGGTGCTTCGCCAATGCGCACCGCTTCGTGCGCCATGCGCACATGCAAGGCATCGGCGTCGGCGTCTGAGTAGACGGCGATGGTCATGATGCCCATCTTCCTCGCGGTTTTGATGACGCGGCAAGCGATCTCGCCCCGGTTGGCGATCAATATTTTGTTGAACATGCCGTGCCTATAAAGGAATGTTTCCGTGCTTGCGCCAAGGGTTCTCCAACCTCTTATCGCGCAGCATGGCGAACGACTTGCAAATGCGGTCACGGCTCAGGCGCGGTTCAATCACGTCGTCGAGGTAGCCACGGCTGGCGGCGATGAAGGGGTTGGCGAACTTGCTCTGGTACTCGTCGGTGCGGGCCTGGATCAGCTGCCCATCGTTCTTGTCTTTGCGGAAGATGATCTCGACCGCGCCCTTAGCGCCCATGACGGCGATCTCCGCGCTCGGCCAAGCGAAGTTCACATCGCCGCGCAAGTGCTTTGACGCCATAACGTCGTAGGCGCCGCCGTAGGCTTTGCGGGTGATGAGCGTGACCTTGGGCACGGTGCATTCGGCGTAGGCGTATAGCAGCTTGGCGCCGTTCTTGATGATGCCACCATATTCCTGGGCCGTGCCCGGCATGAAACCAGGCACATCCACTAGAGTGAGGATGGGGATGTTGAAGGCGTCGCAGAAGCGCACGAAACGGGCGCCTTTCTTGGATGAATCGATGTCTAGGCAACCGGCAAGCACCATCGGCTGGTTGGCGACCACGCCAACCGAGGCGCCTTGCAGTCGAATGAAGCCGATGAGGATGTTTGGCGCGTAGTTCGGTTGAAGTTCAAAGAACTCCCCTTCATCGGCCACCGCAACGATAGCTTCGTGGATGTCGTAAGGTTTGGCTGGGTCCGTTGGCACCAAGGTGTCGAGTGCCGGCGTGATGCGGTTCGCCGGGTCCTGTGTGGGCCAGCGCGGCGGCTTTTCCCGGTTGTTTGCCGGCAGGTAGTCGAAAAATCGGCGGGCGAGCAGCAGAGCTTCCACATCGTTGGCGATGGCCAAGTCCGCCACCCCGGACTTCTTGGCGTGAATGCTGGCGCCGCCTAGCTGCTCCGGCGTCACCACTTCATGGGTCACCGTCTTCACCACATCCGGGCCGGTGACGAACATGTAGGATGAGTCCTCAACCATGAAGATGAAGTCTGTCATGGCGGGCGAATAGACCGCGCCGCCGGCACAGGGTCCCATAATGACTGACAGCTGGGGCACCACCCCGGAAGCCAAGACATTGCGCTGAAAAATCTCGGCGTAGCCGCCTAGGGAGGCCACCCCCTCTTGAATTCTGGCGCCGCCGGAGTCATTCAGGCCGATGATGGGCGCTCCCACCTTCATGGCTTGGTCGAGCACCTTGCAGATCTTCTCGGCGTGGGCCTCGGAAAGCGCCCCGCCGAACACCGTGAAGTCTTGGCTGAACACGAACACCAAACGGCCGTTGATGGTGCCGTAGCCGGTCACGACACCATCGCCGGGAATCTTCTGCCTATCCATGCCGAAGTCGTTGCTGCGGTGCTCAACGAACCGGTCCCATTCCTCAAAGCTGCCTTCGTCAAGCAACAGGCTCAAACGCTCCCGCGCCGTCAGCTTGCCCTTGGCGTGCTGCTGCTCGATGCGCCGTTCGCCGCCGCCGAGCAAGGCCGCGGCGGCCTTCTCCCTAAGCTGTTCGCTGTTGTTTCGCATGATGGTTGGCCCGCCCCAATCAGGGCAGTTCGGTTTCTCCCATGAGGTAGCGGTCAACTTCGCGAGCCGCTTCCCGGCCTTCGTTGATCGCCCGCACGACTAGGGATTGGCCCCGTCGGCAGTCGCCGGCGGCGAATACCTTCTCTACGTTGGTTTGATATTCGCCATATTCGGCTTGGTAGTTGCTGCGGCCATCGCATTGCAGGCCAAGGGCGTCGGAGACTTGGTGCTCCGGCCCAAGGAAGCCGAGGGCGAGCAGCACCAAATCCGCAGGCCAAGTCCGCTCCGTGCCGGGAACGTTGACGAACTTGCCGTTTTCCAAGCGGGCCTCCAACGTGCGAACGGCCTTGACCTGTCCGTCATCGCCGCCCACGAACTCCGTTGATGAGATCAAAAACAGCCGCGGATCACGACCGAACTTGGCGGCGGATTCCTCATGGGCGTAGTCGACCCGAAAGATCGCTGGCCAGGTTGGCCAAGGGTTGCTTGGCGCGCGTTCAGCGGGGGGGCGGGGAAAGAGCTCGAAATTAACCAAGCTGGCGCAGCCGTGGCGCAGCGAGGTGCCGATGCAGTCAGCGCCGGTGTCGCCGCCGCCAATGACGACCACATGCTTATCCTTGGCGGAGATGAAGGCCCCGTCGGCAAAGTTGGAGTCGAGCAGGCTCTTGGTGTTCTGGGTGAGGAACGTCATGGCGAAGTGAACGCCGCCGAGGTCGTGTCCGGGGATGGGCAAATCCCGAGGCTTGGTGGCGCCGGTGGCCAGAACCAAGGCGTCGTACTCATCAATGAGGGTGCGGACGTCGATGCTGCCGTCGCCGCCATCGGCAACCGAGGCTCCGGCATGGAACCTGATGCCTTCCTCGCGCATGAGTTCAAGGCGGCGCTCCACCACCGCGACCTTGTCGAGCTTCATGTTGGGGATGCCGTACATCAACAGCCCGCCGATGCGGTCCGCTCGCTCGAACACCGCCACTTCGTGGCCAGATCGGTTGAGTTGCTGCGCGGCGGCCAACCCGGCCGGGCCGGACCCGACCACAGCCACCCGCCGGCTGGTTCTTTTCCTAGGCGGTTCGGGCACCACCCAACCTTCGGCAAAGCCGCGGTCGATGATGGCCATTTCAATGTTCTTGATGGTCACTGCCGGGTCCGTGATGCCAAGCACGCAAGCGCCTTCGCATGGGGCTGGGCAGACACGGCCCGTGAACTCCGGGAAGTTGTTGGTTTTGTGCAAACGTTCAAGCGCTTCCCGCCAGTGTTGCCGATAGACCAAGTCATTCCATTCGGGAATGAGGTTGTGGATGGGGCAGCCGTCGTCGGATTGGCAGAAGGGAACGCCACAGTCCATGCAGCGCGCCCCTTGGATGGCGAGGCGGGCGGGGTTGTGCTCCGTATAGATTTCGTTGAAATCCAGCAAACGGGCGGCAGCATCCCGGTAGGGGGCCGCATTGCGGTCGAACTCCATGAAACCGGTGGGCTTACCCATTGGCGTTTCGGCTAGCCAATGCGGTTGTTCCAGTTCGCAAAGCAGTTCCTGCTGGGAATAAAGCGCGTCCTTGCGGACGGAACCTGCCGTCTAAAGGCGTGGCGACGAGCATACCGACAACATCCCCCGCGCTGTTCGCGATTGGCGGACGGAACCCGCCGTCTAAGGGCGTGGCAACAGACAAAACTCGACTCATCAATAACCCTAAATTGTGCGTCAAAGACCAGCTTCAGCCAGCGGCGATCGCTGCTTTGCGTTGCTCCAGCACCCGCTTATAGTCCACGGGCATCACTTTGACGAACTCCGTAAGGCGCGGGCGCCAGTTTGCAAGCAGGCGCTCGGCGACGGTCGAGCCGGTGTAGCGGAAGTGGGCCTCAACCATCCCCCGCAATTGGCTGATGTCCTCAGCCGCGGACACGGGTTCGAGAACCACCATGTCTGGGTTGCACAGCTCAGCAAAGGCGCCTTGCGGATTCCAGACATAGGCGATGCCGCCGCTCATGCCGGCGGCGAAGTTGCGGCCCGTGGGGCCGAGGACGGCGACCCGGCCGCCGGTCATGTATTCGCAGCCGTGGTCGCCGACGCCTTCCACCACCGCCACCCCGCCGCTGTTGCGTACGCAGAAGCGCTCCGCCGCCACGCCGCGGAAGTAGCACTCGCCGCTGGTTGCGCCGTACAAGGCCACGTTGCCGATGAGGATGTTGTGCTCCGCCACAAACTGAGACCCCTTGGGCGGGTAGATGATGATGCGTCCGCCGGAGAGGCCCTTGCCGACGTAGTCGTTGGCGTCTCCCTCTACCTCCAAGGTGACACCTCGGGCCAACCAGCAGCCAAAGCTCTGGCCGGCGCTGCCGTTGAACTTGAAACGGATGGCATCGTCCGGCAACGGCTCAAGCCGGGCCTGGGTCACGATGTGATGGGACAGCATGGCGCCCACCACCCGATTGGTGTTGACGATGGGCAATTCCTCGCGCACCTTCTCGCCATTGGTCAAGGCTGGCGTTGCCAGTTCAATCAGTTTGTGGTCGAGCGCCTTGTCAAGAGCATGGTTCTGGTCGTGCATGGCGTAGCTGCCAAGAAATTCGGGCGGCTCCTCAGCCGGCATGAGTAGGTCGCTTAGGTCTAGGCCGCGCGCCTTCCAGTGCGTCACCTCCGCCTGCACATCCAGGGCGTCCGCTCGCCCAACCATCTCGTCGATCGTGCGGAAGCCGAGTTGGGCCATGATTTGGCGCAATTCCTTGGCGACCATAAAGAGGTAGTTGATGACGTGCTCCGGCTGGCCGTTGAATTTCTGCCGCAGGATGGGATCTTGGGTGGCGATGCCCACCGGACAGGTGTTCAGATGGCACTTGCGCATCATGATGCAGCCTAGAGTGACCAAGGGAGCGGTGGCGAAGCCAAATTCCTCCGCACCGAGCAGGCAAGCGATGGCGACATCGCGCCCGGTCTTGATTTGACCGTCGGTCTGCAGCACCACACGGGAGCGCAAGTTGTTGCGCACGAGCGTTTGATGGGCCTCAGCTATCCCCAATTCCCAAGGCAGGCCGGCATGCTTTATTGAGGTGAGGGGAGAGGCGCCGGTGCCGCCGGAGTCCCCGGCAATGACCAAGTGGTCGGCGCGCGCCTTGACCACGCCGACGGCCACCGCGCCCACGCCTACTTCAGCGCCGAGTTTGACGCTGATGCGGGCTTGCGGGTTGCCGTTCTTCAAGTCATGGATGAGTTGGGCGATGTCTTCAATGGAGTAGATGTCATGGTGCGGTGGCGGGCTGATGAGGCCAACTCCAGAGGTTGAATGGCGGATGCTGGCGATCACGTCGTCCACCTTGTGCCCCGGCAACTCGCCACCTTCGCCGGGCTTGGCTCCCTGCACGATCTTGATTTGAAGTTGGTCGGCGTTGGCTAGGTAGTTGATGGTGACGCCAAACCGGCCGCTGGCCACCTGCTTGATGGCGCTGCGCTTGGAATCGCCGTTGGGCAGTGGTTGAAAGCGCCGGGCGTCCTCGCCGCCTTCGCCGGTGTTCGATTTGCCGCCAATTCGGTTCATGGCGATGGCCAAGGCTTCGTGCGACTCGGCGCTGATGGAGCCGAAGCTCATCGCGCCGGTGGCGAAGCGCTTGACGATCTCCGTATCCGGCACCACCTCACTGAGATCTATGGCGGGGCCGGGAGGCTTGAACTCAAGCAAGCCGCGCAGGGCGGGGTGAGCGGTGCTCACGCCATTGGCCCGTTCGGCGAAGCGCCAGTAAGCGTCTTCGTTGTTGGCGCGGGCCGCCACTTGCAGTTCGGCGATGGTCTGCGGGTCCCACATGTGGGTGTCGCCATGTTGGCGCCAGTGGAAATCGCCCGGGTTCGGCAGCCCCGCCAGCTTGTTGCTGCGGCTTGGGTAGCCAAGACGGTGGCGCCGCTGCATTTCCTCGGCCAACACCTCAAGGCCCACGCCCTGCACTCGGCTGGCGGTGCCCCGGAAGGCGCGCTCGATGACGTCGTCCGCCAGCCCAACGGCCTCGAAAATCTGGGCGCCCTTATAGGATTGCATGGTGGAGATGCCCATCTTGGCCATCACCTTGAGCATGCCCTTGGCGACGCCCTTGCGGTAGGCGGCGACAACATCGGCGTCGTCGCCGATGTGGGGCGCATCGTTCAAGTAACCCTGCACGCGGGCGTCCCAGAGCGCCTCAAATGCCAAGTATGGGCAGATGGCGTCAGCTCCGTAGCCCATCAACAGGCAGTGATGATGCACTTCCCGCGCCTCGCCCGTCTCCACGATGATGCCGATGCGGGTGCGCTCATGCTGCTGCACCAAGTGATGATGCACCGCGCCGACCGCTAGCAGGGCACTGACGGGCGCTAGGTCGGCATCCGTCGCCCGGTCGGAGAGCACGATCAGGTTGTAGCCATCGGCTATGGCTTGGCTGGCCTCTGCGCAAATGCGATCAAGCGCTTGGCGCAGGGCGGTCTCGCCGCCGCTGGCGGGGAAACAGATGTCGATGGTCGCGCAGCGCCAGCCCCGGTAGTCCAAGTGCTTGATGGAGGCCAACTCCTCGTTGGACAGAATCGGATGGGGAATGCGTAGCCGATGGGCATGGGCCTCGGTTGTTTCAAGCAGGTTCCGTTCCGGCCCGCAATAGCATTCCAAGGCCATGATGACTTCCTCTCGAATGGAGTCTATGGCCGGATTGGTCACTTGGGCGAAGCGCTGCTTGAAGTAGTCATAGAGCATGCGCGGCTTGTCCGACATCACCGCGAGCGCCGCATCGTTGCCCATGGACCCCAACGGGTCGCGCAACTCCTTGGCGAGCGGCAGCAGCATGATCTGCATCGTTTCCACTGTGTAGCCAAAGGCGTTCATGCGCGCCTTCAAGGTGGACTTATCGGTCGGCGGCGGATGAGCGGCGGGCAGTTCAGCCAAGTCAAGGCGTTGGTTTGCCAGCCAGTCTTCGTAGGGCCGGGCGTTGGCCCATTCGGCCTTGATCTCCGCATCCGGGATCATGCGGCCTTGACTAAAATCGATGAGGAAGATGCGCCCTGGATGCAGGCGACCTTTCTCCACCACTCGTTCGGGCGCGACCCCCACCACGCCCGTCTCCGACGCCATGATGCACTTGCCATCGTCGGTGATCAGGTAGCGACTCGGCCTTAGCCCGTTGCGGTCGAGCACTGCACCGATGTAGGTGCCATCGGTGAAGACGATGGAGGCTGGGCCGTCCCAAGGCTCCATCAGGCAGGAGTGGTATTCATAGAAGGCACGCTTGGCTCGGTCCATGCCGCGGTGTTGCTGCCAAGCTTCCGGGATCATCATCAACACCGCTTCCTGCAGCTTGCGGCCAGTCATCAGCAGAAATTCGAGGACGTTGTCGAAGGTTCCGGAATCCGAGCAATCCGGCTCGACCACGGGAAACAGTTTCTGCAGGTCTTCGCCGAACAGCTTGGAACGAAGAACGCCCTCGCGGGAGTTCATGGAGTTTTGATTGCCGAGCAGGGTGTTGATCTCGCCGTTGTGGCACATGAATCGATTGGGCTGGGCACGGTCCCAAGAAGGAAAGGTGTTGGTGCTGAACCGCGAATGCACCATCGCCAGATGCGATTCAAAATCCTCTGCGGTGAGGTCGCTGTAGAAGGGAGCGAGCTGGGCCGGCGTCAGCATGCCCTTGTAGACAATGACCTTGGATGACAGCGAGCAGATGTAGAATAGCTTGCGTTGCGCTAGGCATTGATCGTTGCGCAGCAGGTGTGTGGCGTGCTTGCGGATGAGGTAGAGCTTGCGTTCGAAGGCGTCGCCCCGCACGCCGCTGGCGCCTATGAAGAGTTGCTCAATGTGCGGCATCGCCGCAAGGGCAGCCTTGCCGATGTTGGCGGCTTCCGGTTGCACCGGCAACGGCCGCCAGCCGAGGCTGAGCTGGCCAGCGGCGGCGATTTCGTTGGCAAGCAGAGCCTTGCAGTGGCTGCGCTCCTTAGCATCTTGGGGCAGAAACACGATGCCGACCCCATAGCCGCCTTGCGGCAACGCGCCAACGCCAAGCTCGTCCGCCGCAACTCGGGCCATGAAGCGATGTGGCAGCCCAAGCAGAATGCCGGCGCCATCGCCCGTGTTCTGCTCATAGCCCAAGCCGCCGCGATGCTCCATGCAGCAGTTCATGGACAGGGCGGATTCAACGATTTCGCGGCTCGGTCGGGCCTTGATGTCGCAGATGAAGCCGACGCCGCAGCTATCCCGCTCGAAGGCGGGATCGTACAGGCCCCGTTTGGCGGGAAACCCACCAAGCGGATTGTCGGTTTGCTTGCGGTTGCTAGCTGTCATCTGCGTTAGTCGGCACCTATTAAGCCTTCATAAATCTTCAAGGTTGTGGGTGTATGTGGACTCATTCAAGGCAATTCCACCGGGGCAATTCTGCAAAAGTTGTTCAATCACGCACGGGTTGCCAACTGGTGCAAGTTGGCGTGCGCATCAGGGCAACGGGCCACCCGCGTAAAAGTGCGAATCGCAAAGCCTCTCAGAAATTCCGGCTTGAATCAAGCGTAGCGATTCAAGGGTAGGGCAATGGACGCACAGGATTTTGCGATGGCATTCAATTCGACGTGGGAACCTTTGCGGTATCCGTTTTTTGTGGAGCTGCGTTAAACGGGGCGGGCCTGATCGTTATTGGCTTCCGAGAGGGCTTTGCGGTGCTTACCTACCGGCGCACGGCCCCGTCGTCGTGCTAGGGGATGGGCGCGGGCACGAGCTTCACGCGCCGGCGGGTAAGCCCCGCAGCCTTCCCTACTTCAGATCCAGCCGTTCGCATTGGACTTAGGGAACCTCTGATTAACTTCCAAGGATTGGCCATCGCATGGTGGATGGAATCATTTATCTTTTATTCTCAATAACTGACACGCCATCGAAAAAAACTGGCCTTGTTGCGCTGCGAAAACCTGCGAATATTTCAGAAGCTTCCTAGTTCTGTTGCTTGCGCGACAGCGAGGTGGCTTGCCGCTGTGGGTGGCTCAGATAAGTCAAACCGCCGACGGCGTTTAGAGCGCGATTCGATACCAAGATGCGTACTGCTCCTGAAACCCGAGCTTCGGGTACAGCGCTCGGGCGGCCTCGTTGTCTTGCGCCACCTGCAGGTAGGCGGTGGAGGCACCTTGCACCCAACCCCAATGCAGGGCGCTTTGCAGCAGTTCCTCAGCGAAGCCCTGCCGCCGACACTCGGGATGGGTGATGACGTCGAACAACCCCAGCAGGTCACGCTCAACCACGCCCAGACCGCAAGCTAGGGTCCGCTTCCCATCGCGGATGACCGCGTGAGCGCATTCAGTGCGGATGGCCCCGAGGATGGAGCCATGCAGGCGCGAAAATTGCTCCGCCACCCCGGTCAGATCGGCGTAGTGTTGTAGCCACTCCCGCGGCGGCAGAATCGTCCAGCGCGGGGAAAGTGCCAGAGGCTTCAGCATGGCCGTCAACACTAAGCTGGGGTCGCTGCGACCGTAGCCGCGTTGCCTAAGGTAGTGGTCAAGGGCCTCGTGCTCTGGCGTTGCGCGGAGGTGGAAGATGCTCTTTAGCCGTTCCCTAGCGTACAGACTCTCGCAGTAGCGGACCTTGCCGACCAAAGGTTGGCTGCTTGGATAGAGCGGGGTCACCGAATTCCCCCGCTTGGTGTAGCCGCGAGTGAAACGCAGCACCCAGCCGTCAAGCAGCACTTGATGCAGGGCCGGCCAAGAGTTTAGCGAGGCTTCCTCAATGCGGCGGCGCAGGGGTTCAGTGGCTGTCAAGCGGCCCCTCGTCGCCGCCGACGGGTTTGCACCCTAACCTTCATGCTTGCACCATAGCAGGCCATTGAGAGCCTGCAAGGAGCAGTTGTTGGTCAAATCCGAGAGACACGCCTTTCCCGTGGTCGTACACGTCCTGCTTTGGCGCGCCGACGACATATTTCTGTTGCGCCGCTCAGCCACCGGCTTCATGGACGGCTACTTCAGCCTTCCCGGTGGCCATCAGCAGTTCGGTGAAAGCGTTAGCGCTGCAGCTCGACGTGAATGCCGTGAGGAGACCGGGGCTGATCCCCTCGATCTGAAGCCTCGGTTCGTGCTGCCGTACATTTCCGGCGTTCATCAAGGACTTAACTTCGTTTTTCAGGCCCATCGCCTCAATGGTGAGCCCGGCATCGGTGAGCAGGAATTATTTGACGCCTGCTGCTGGGCGCCGACCGATGCTTTGCCCGCGCCGGTAGCCCCTTGGCTTGTGCAAGCACTTAAGATAGGGCAAGGTGAGTGGTATCGGGAATTTCATTTGCCCTCACGGGCAAGGCAAGCAACTCAAAGAACTTCCCTTTCAACCAACTTGGAGGAAGAGCCATGAAAGATCCCGTCACAGTCACAGTGACCGGTGCCGCTGGCCAAATTGGCTATGCGCTGTTGTTTCGCATCGCCGCTGGCGAGATGTTGGGCGAAGACCAGCCGATCAATCTGCACTTGCTTGAAATTACGCCGGTGCTTAACGCCTTGCGTGGCGTGGCGATGGAACTGGACGATTGCGCCTTCCCGTTGCTGCGCAGGACGGTGCAGACGGATGATCCCAACGAAGCGTTCAAGGGTGTGGACTACGCTTTGCTGGTAGGTTCGCGACCACGCTCCAAGGGCATGGAGCGCAAGGATCTGCTGGAGGCGAACGCCGCCATCTTTTCTGTGCAGGGCAAGGCGTTGAACGACAACGCGGCCCGCGGCGTCAAGGTAATCGTGGTGGGCAACCCAGCCAACACCAACTGCCTGATCGCCCAGCGCAACGCGCCGGATCTGAACGCCCGCAATTTTACAGCGATGACCCGTCTAGACCACAACCGGGCCATTGCCGCTTTGGCGAGAAAAACCGGTGCCCACTCCAGCGCCATTGAGCATGTCTGCATTTGGGGCAACCATTCCTCGACCCAATATCCGGACCTGCATCGCGCCACCGTCACCGGCGCCAACGCCATGGACTTGATCGACTTGAACTGGTACGAGAATCAATTCATTCCCGGCGTGCAGCAACGCGGAGCCAGCATCATCGAGGCACGGGGCGCATCCAGCGCCGCCTCAGCGGCCAACGCGGCTATTGAACACATGCGGGACTGGGCGCTTGGCGCCGAATCCGTGCTCAGCATGGGCGTGTATGCCGATGGCAGCTACGGTGTCGCCGAAGGGTTGATCTATTCCTTTCCCGTACGCTGTCAAGGTGGGGATTGGCGCATAGTGGACGGGATTGAAATCAACGACTTTGGCCGCACTAAAATGGGGGCCACGGAGGCGGAGTTGGCGGAGGAGCGCGACGCGGTGGCGCATCTTCTGCCTTGAGAATTTAATCAGGTTGCCTCGGCTCCCTGCTAGGGCCTGTTAACCCATGAACGTCCGCCAAGTGTTCAGGTCCTTCACCGCCAAGTAGGTGTTCTTCGTGCGGGCTTCGCCCAGCGTGGCGCTTGGCGTTGGGCCGTAGTTGTGCCCCGGTAGCAGCAGCGTGTCCTCGGGCAGCGCCTTGAGCTTCTGCAAGCTGTGGTACATGTCCTCGGGGTTGGAGCCGGGCAGATCGACCCGTCCGCAGCCGTTGATGAACAGGGTATCGCCGGAAACCAGCGCCCGCTTGATGCGAAAACACTGGGAGCCCGGCGTGTGGCCCGGCGTGTGCAAAAACTCCACATCCACCTCGCCAACCCGCAGGACATCGCCCGAATCCACTTCAAGGACGTCGCTGTGTGAAAGCCCGGTGACCTTCTTCACCCCCGCCGCCTCCTGTCGGTGGGCGTAAACCTTGACCGGGTTGTGCGCCATCAACTCCGCCAAACCCTCAATCTGATGGTTGCCGAATGACCCCCCGATGTGATCCGGATGATAGTGGGTCACCAAAGCTCCGGTCAGCTTGTAGTTCCGCTCCGCCAAGTGGTTCTGCAGGCTGCCGATGTCCCAAGCCGGATCAACCACCACCACTTCCCGGGTTGAGCGCGAGCCGACCAAGTAAGTGAAGTTCTGCATGGGGCCGATGGGGATCTGCTCAATGATGAGTTCGTCGTCCTCCGTATTTGGCATGGCGCTTTCTTCTCCCAAACTGATTGCAGGCTTGAGCGGAAAGCTCTTGCCGAAGGCACCTTATAACGATCCCCATCATTCTCCAACCCATACAGCTCTCCATGGCTGCCTGATCGAAAAAATTCCAAAATGTCCTGAGCCCGTACATCTTATAGACAGGGCGGAGCGGCTTCGCTAGGATTGCCTGCATGGATGGCAATATCGCTGGTTTCGTCGCGCTTGGGGCGCTGATCCTCGGTCTGTTCACTTGGTTGCGGCAGGACATCCGCGCCCTGCGCGTCGATATGAACGCCCTGCGTGACGAGATGGCCGGCAAGATCGACGCCCTGCGTGACGAGATGACCGGCAAGATCGACGCCCTGCGTGACGAGATGACCGGCAAGATCGACGCCCTGCGTGACGAGATGACCGGCAAGATCGACGCCCAAGGTGCCGAGATGACCGGCAAGATCGACGCCCAAGGTGCCGAGATGACCGGCAAGATCGACGCCCTGCGCGCCGATATGAACGCCCTGCGTGACGAGATGGCCGGCAAGATCGACGCCCTGCGCGCCGATATGAACGCCCTGCGTGACGAGATGGCCGGCAAGATCGACGCCCAAGGTGCCGAGATGGCCGGCAAGATCGACGCCCAAGGTGCCGAGATGGCCGGCAAGATCGACGCCCTGTGCGCCGATATGAACGAACTGCGCGAGCGGGTGGCGCGCATTGAGGGTCTACTGGAAGCGGTGTTCATGCGCCGCGACCTAACGCCCCTGCCCGAACCGCCGAGCAATTTCAAAGCCGCCTGAACCCGCACAAAACCTTTCTAAATGCGGCGCAAAGGGGTAAAGTGCGCCCGTGCTGAAACACGTCTCTAATAGCGAGCTTGCGCCATCATCTGCACTGCTTGGGCTAGGGTCTGAACGTTGCGTCCAAAGGCAGCCAGGGCGCCTCTCCCCGCAAAATCCCCGATGAATCCAACCAACATCCTCGATCCGAACTACTTCCACAAGGTGGTGGATTGTCAATGGGCCTGCCCGGCGCACACGCCCGTGCCGGAGTACATTCGCCTGATTGCTGAGGGGCGCTACACCGACGCCTACATGCTGAATTGGGACAGCAACGTCTTCCCCGGCATCCTCGGCCGCACTTGCGACCGTCCCTGCGAACCGGCCTGCCGTCGTGTGCGCACGGAGGAAAAACCGGTCGCCATTTGCCGTCTCAAGCGGGTGGCGGCCGACCACAAGGGAGACATCAGCGCCTACCTGCCGCGGGTGCCGACGCGCAAGAACGGTAAGCGCATCGCCCTGCTTGGTGCCGGCCCCGCCTCCCTTGCCGTGGCGCGAGATTTGCTGCCTCTTGGCTACGAAGTCCACATGTTCGAGAAGGATCCGGCCGGCGGCGGCATGATGCGCAGCCAGATTCCAGCCTTCCGCTTGCCGGCGGATGTTTTGGAGGAGGAAGTGGACATCATCCTGAACATGGGGGTGGAGTGTCACTTCGGTCACGAGATCACCAGCATGAAGGACATGCTAGATCTGGGGTTTGACGCCTATTTCGTCGGTACCGGCGCACCCCGAGGACGGGACTTGCAGTTGTCGGGCCGCCAAGAGGTGGACGAGCACATCTCCATCGGCATCGACTGGCTCTCCAGCGTCGCCTTTGGCCATACGGACTCAATATCCGGGGATGTCATTGTCATGGGCGGGGGCAACACCGCCATGGATTGCTGCCGCACCTCGAAACGACTCGGCGCGGACAGCGTGACCGTAGTGGTGCGCTCGGCCTTTGCGGTGATGAAGGCATCGGATTGGGAGAAGGAGGATGCCATGAGCGAAGGCATCCCCATCATCAACAACCGCCCGCCCAAGGAGTTCGTCCATGAAAACGGCAAGCTGAAAGGCGTTGTTTTCCAGTGCGTTAAACCGGTGCCGGGGGAGGGCGGCCGCCTGCGTTACGAACCGAGCGGCGAAGCGGACGTGTTCTTAAAGGCGGATCACATTCTCATGGCCATCGGCCAGGAGAATCACTGCCCTTGGATCGAGCGGGACATCGGCATTCAATTCGACCAGTGGGACTGCCCAATACTTAACGAGATCACCTTGCAATGCACCCATCCCAAGGTGTTTTTTGGCGGCGACAGCGCCTTTGGCCCGGAGAACATCATTTGGGCCGCCGCCCATGCCCACCAAGCCGCCATTTCCATCCACCTGTTCTGCCAAGGGCGGGATCCGTGCGAGCAGCGCCCCCCAGCCGGGGTCAACCTCATCAGCACCAAGGTAGGCCTGCATGAGTGGAGCTACGACAGCGAGCACGATCCTGCTGTGCGCTACTTGGTGCCCCATGCCAACAAGCAGAAGGCGCTTGGCAACATTAAGATTGAAGTGGAGTTGGGGTTTGACCGACTCCTCGGTGCCAAGGAGGCGCAACGCTGCCTGAACTGCGACGTGCAGACCGTCTTTGCGGATCGCCTGTGCATCGAGTGCGATGCCTGCGTGGACATCTGCCCTATGGACTGCATCACCTTCACCAAAAATGGCGACGAGGCGGACCTGCGGCAGCGGCTGACGGCGGCGGCGGTGAACGCAGAGCAGGATCTCTACGTATCCGGCCAATTGGCTACTGGCCGGGTGATGGTCAAGGATGAGGATCTCTGCTTGCACTGCGGCCTCTGTGCCGAGCGCTGCCCAACCAGCGCTTGGGACATGCAGCGGTCCGTCGTGCATATACCGCAACTTGGGTCTTACGCTGAATGAAAGTCACTTACAACGACTTCGTCATCCGTTTCGCCAACGTTAACGGCTCCGGCTCGGCAAGCGCCAACGGCATGTTCGCCAAGGCGCTGTTCCGTATGGGGGTGCCGGTGGCGGTGCGCAATATCTTCCCCTCCAACATCCAGGGCCTGCCTACTTGGTTCGAGGTGCGGGTGAACGAGCAAGGATACTTGGGTCGCCGTGAAGGCGTGGACATCATGGTGGCGATGAATGCGGAGACCTACGCTGAAGACATCGCCAGCCTCAAGCCGGGCGGCTACCTGTTTTACGACAACTCCAAGCCCTTGGCGAAGGAGCTGCGCCGTCGTGACATCAACCCGATCGGCATGCCCATCGCCACCCTGCTGCTGCCGGAGTTCAGTGATTTGAAGCAGCGGGCGCTGTTCAAGAACATCGTCTACTTGGGTGCTCTTTCGGCCTTGCTGAACATTGAATTCGACATCATCGTCGGCATGGTCGCTGAGCAGTACAAGGGCAAGGATGATCTAATTCAGCCCAACATTCACGCTCTGGAGATCGGCCGCAACTACGCCTTGGAGTATCTTGATGGCCCCATTGAACATCAGATTCGGCGCAGTGCGGCCAACGGCGACAGAATTTTCATTGACGGCAATATCGCTGCTGCCTTGGGCGCCCTCTATGGCGGTGCCACGGTTTGCGCTTGGTATCCGATCACGCCGTCCACCTCCATGGCGGAGGCGTTCGAGCGTCATGCCAATGGGTTGCGGGTGGACCGGGCCAGCCAGCGCAAGAAGTTCGCCGTCATCCAGGCGGAGGATGAACTCGCCGCCATCGGCATCGTCGTCGGTGCCGGTTGGAACGGTGCCCGCTCCTTCACCGCCACCAGCGGCCCGGGCGTCTCCTTGATGTCTGAGTTTTTGGGGCTGGCCTACTTCGCCGAGATTCCGGCGGTGTTGTTCGACATTCAACGGGCCGGCCCCTCCACCGGGATGCCAACGCGCACCCAGCAGGGCGATCTGTTGGCGGCAGCCTACGCCTCCCACGGAGACACCCACCATGTTTTGCTGTTTCCGGCCACGGCCAAGGAGTGCTTTGACTTCGCCGCCGATGCGCTCGATTTGGCGGACCGGCTGCAAACGCCCATCATCGTGATGAGTGACTTGGAACTTGGCATGAACGACAGCGTCTGCGACCCCTTGGTCTGGGATGATGAGCGCCGCTACGACCGGGGCAAGGTGCTTGATGCGGAGCAGCTTGAACAAGCTGAGCAGTTCGGCCGCTACTTGGATGTCGATGGCGACGGCATTGGCTACCGCACCTTGCCGGGGGTTCATGCGGGCAAGGGCGCCTTCTTCACGCGGGGCACTTCCAAGGACGAATTTGCCGCCTACACCGAAAGTCCAGACGGCTATCAGCGTAACATGGAGAGGTTGGAGCGCAAATGGGCCACCGCCGCCACCTTGGTGCCCAAGGCGGAGATTCACAATGACGGCTGCAAGGCGGGCATCATCTACTACGGCACCAGCGCGGCGCCCATGCAGGAGGCGCTGGACATGCTGCGCGAGGACGGCGTTGCTCTCGACCGGATGCGCATCCGCGGCTTTCCCTTCGGCGCTGAGGTATATGGCTTCACCGCCGCCCACGAATTGGTGTTTGTGGTGGATCAGAACCGAGACGGTCAGATGCGCACGTTGCTGGTCAATGAGGGGGACCTGAATCCGGCCAAGCTGAAGTCCATTCGCTACTATGCCGGGCTGTCGATTTCCGCCGACACCATTCGCGAGCAGGTGCTCGGTCATTATCAGGTCGGCAAAATGCCTCGGCTTCAGGAGGTGCGCTGATGACCTTCGTCGTCAAACCGCGCATCCGCCATCCGCATCTGCCGCTGAACGACCTGCAATTGACCCGTCGCGATTACGAAGGCGCGGTCTCCACCCTTTGCGCCGGTTGCGGGCATGATTCGGTGAGCGCCGCCGTCGTGCAGGCTTGCGCCGAGTTGTCGCTGCCGCCGCACCGGTTCGCCAAGGTCTCCGGCATCGGCTGCTCCTCCAAGACGCCAAGCTACTTCCTTGACAAGTCCCACGGCTTCAACTCCGTACACGGACGCATGCCTTCGGTCGCCACCGGTGCCAATCTCGCCAACCGGGAGCTTTATTGCATCGGCATCTCCGGCGACGGCGACAGCGCCTCCATCGGCCTAGGGCAGTTCGCCCACATCGTTCGCCGCCGCATCAACATGCTCTACATCGTCGACAACAACGGCACCTACGGGTTGACCAAGGGCCAGTTCTCCGCCACCAACGACCGGGGCTCCACCAGCAAGAAAGGCGTCCCCAACCTCTATGAACCCATCGATCTGGTCAGTATGGCGCTGCAAATCGGCGCCAGTTTCGTGGCGCGCAGCTTCTCCGGCGACAAACAGCAGCTCGTGCCCTTAATTAAGGCCGGCCTGATGCATCATGGCATGGCGTTTTTGGATGTCATATCCCCTTGCGTCGCATTTAACAATCACAACGGCTCCACCAAGAGCTTCGAGTACGTGCGCCGTCGCAACGAACGGTTCGTGGAGGCGGACTACATCGCTCCCGGGGCTGAAATCACGATCGATTACAAGGCGGGGTCAACGGAGGACGTGCACATGCCGGATGGCTCCATTCTACGCCTGCGTAAATTGGACAGGCACTTTGACGTGCATGATCGGGTGGGCGCGTTGGAGCATGTCCAGCGTAGCCAGGACCAAGGTGAAGTCGTGACCGGGCTTTTGTATGTGGCCCAAGACGCCGCTGACTGCCATGACATCTTGGCGACCGTGCAGACGCCGCTGAACACCCTTGCCGAAGCGGATCTGTGCCCCGGCAGCAGGGAGCTCGAAAGGCTGAATGATCGTTTTCGCTAGAACCCTGGATCGCGGGAATAAAGGTGGCAAATGCGAGCGGCCCGATCTGAAGTGGAGAGGGCTTGCGGCGCTGACCTGCCGGCGCGTTAAGCTCTTGCTTGCGCCCATCCCCCGACACGAGGACGGGGCCAGTGCGCCGGCAGGTCAGCGCCGCAAGCCCTCTCGGCACTAGGGCTCGCTCCGTTTAAGGGGGTTTTTCCATGAAAGGCATCGCCAAGTGAGTATTGTTGACCGCCCACGCTGCTTTTGAGGCATTGATTTGGATGATATTCAGGCTGCGCTCCCTATAATTCGCGCATCCAAGGACAGCTTGGCCCATCACCCCCAACTCTTAGGAGAACGAGCTTAAGTGGCGCTACCGAATCTTGAAGACTGTTTCCCCGACTGGAAGGAGCGCGAGGCGTTGGCCGAGGGCATGATTCCCATCATCGGCCGCCTGTACCGCAACAACGTGGTCACCTACTGCTATGGCCGGGCGCTGCACAACCAGAGCGTCATCCAGATCATGAAGATCCACCGCTACGTCCGCCAAATAGCGCAAAACGAGTTGTCGGAGTTCGAAAGCTATCCGTTGCTGAAGGTGCTTTCCGAGTTGGACCTAGGCCCTTCGCACATTGACCTAGGCAAGCTGACCACCCGCTTTATGGACGAGTCGGAGAGCGGCCCGGTTGATCTGTCGGACTTTGTGCGGCGCGAGTGCGCGGAGGTGATTGGCCGCCATGTACCGCCCCTTAAGCGGCCCCAGGACATCGTGCTCTACGGCTTTGGCCGCATTGGCCGTCTGCTCGCTCGGCTTTTGATCGAAAAGACCGGCGGCGGTGACCAATTGCGCCTGAACGCCATCGTCGTGCGCAAGGCTGGCGAGGACGACCTGTCCAAGCGGGTGGCCCTGCTACGACGGGATTCCGTGCATGGCGCCTTCAAGGGAACGCTGCGGGTGGATGAGGAGAACTGCTGCCTGATCGCCAACGGCAACGTCATCCGCGTGATTTACACGGATGAGCCGGACCAAGTGGATTACGAGCGACACGGCATCAGCAACGCCATCATCATTGACAATACTGGCGCTTGGCGGACGGAGGCCGGGCTTCGTCGCCACCTTGAATGCCCGGGTGCGGCCAAAGTCATCCTGACCGCGCCCGCCAAAGACGGCATCAAGAATATCATTTCCGGCGTCAACTCCGACTGCGTGCTGCCCACGGACAAGCTACTTGGGGCGGCGTCCTGCACCACCAACGCCATCGTGCCGGTGATGAAGCTCATGAACGACCGCTACCAGCTAGTGCACGGCCACATGGAGACGGTCCATGCCTACACCAACGATCAAAACCTGATCGACAACTACCATCGGAAAAACAGGCGCGGCCGAAGTGCGGCCCTGAACATGGTGATCACCGAAACCGGTGCATCCTCGGCGGTGACGGAGTTGCTGCCGGAACTGGAGGGCAAGCTTACCGGCAACGCCATCCGGGTGCCGACGCCGAACGTTTCGCTTGCCATTTTGAATCTCACGCTGGCCAAAGAAGTCACCGTGGAAGGGGTCAACGACTTTCTGCGCGACGCCTCCCTGCATTCATACCTGCAGCGGCAGGTGGACTACACCGCATCGCCGGATGTGGTGTCATCGGACTTCGTCGGCAACCGCCATGCCTGCATCGTTGATGGCGGCAATACCCTAGCTAAGGACAATCGGGTGGTATTGTACATTTGGTATGACAATGAGTTCGGTTACGCCTGTCAGGTGGTGCGCATCGCGCAGAAGTGGGCAGGCATTTCCTATCCGCTCATTCCCCAAGATGTGGTGAGTCAGGGATTTTGATTCCAGCACAGTTCGACTGTGATGGTCGGGCGCAGGGAAGTCGTGATTAGGATCAAGAAAGGACTTGATTTGCCGTTGGAGGGCCGCCCGCAGCAGCGCATTGAGGATGCGCCTCCACCGCGGCATGTGGCCGTGCTTGGCGATGATTACCCCGGCATGAGGCCGGCCATGAAGGTGCGGGAAGGCGACCGCGTGGCTTGCGGCCAGTTGTTGTTCACCGACAAGAAGAATGAGGGCTTGTACTACACGGCCCCGGCCGCCGGCACCATCAAGGTCATTCACCGTGGCGCTAGAAGGGCCCTGTTAAGCGTTGTCATTGAGGTGCAGGGAGCTGATGCGGAGTCCTTCGCCACCATCGCCGAGGAAGATGTTAAACGCTTGCCTAGGGATGCGGTGGTTGGGAACTTAGTTGCAAGCGGCTTGTGGACGGCCTTGAGGACGCGCCCCTTCAGCAAACCGCCGCCCATCGCCGCCAAGCCTCATTCGCTGTTTGTGACGGCAATGGACACCAACCCCTTGGCGGTTGATCCGGCAGTCGTCATCCGGGAGCGGGCGCAGGCATTCTCCTTGGGTCTGGACGTGCTGGCCAAGCTGACCGACGGCCCCATCTATGTGTGCAATCGGCCCGATGTGGAGTTGCCCCAAGCAAGGGATGATCGCATTCGGGTGCGGTCCTTCTCCGGCATTCACCCGGCTGGGCTGCCGGGCACCCACATCCACTTCCTGGATCCGGTCAGCGCCGAGAAAACCGTCTGGTTCATTGGCTACCAAGATGTCATAGCCGTTGGTGCGTTGTTCAAAACCGGTCGGTTGGACAACGAACGGGTGGTCGCCTTGGGCGGCTCGGGCGTGCGCCGGCCGCGGCTGCTGCGCACGACCTTGGGCGCGTCGCTGGATGAATTGATCGCCGGGGAGCTTGAAGACGGCGAACTACGGGTCATTTCCGGCTCCGTCCTTTCAGGGCGCACGGCGGTGGGCCCTTGGGCCTTCCTCGGGCGTTACCACAATCAGGTGTCAGTCATTCCGGAAGATCGAGAGCGCCGTCTTTTCGGCTACCTGACCTCTGGCTTCAACCGGCATTCAGTGCTGCCCATCTACGTTTCCAAGTGGCTGGGACGCCAGCGCATTCGCCTCACCACCAGCACCAACGGCAGCCCGCGCGCCATGGTGCCGGTGGGGGGGTACGAGCGCGTGATGCCGTTGAACATTCTGCCGACCCAACTGTTAAGAAGCCTGCTGACGGGAGATGTGGAGATGGCCATTGAACTCGGTTGCTTGGAGCTTGATGAGGATGACATCGCGCTATGCACCTACGCCTGCCCCTCCAAGTACGAATACGGTCCAATCCTGCGGCGGATGCTGACGGAAATAGAGCAGGGCGGCTAGGCAGGGGTTTGCGACAAGCCATTGCCCGGACTAATTAATTGATTTAATTCAATGCTTTGTAATAATTTTTTCAAGTATTTTTTTGATATGGGATGCGCCGATTTCGATCGCTCATCTGCTAGTGCGGGGCGGAGGCCAATCGCCGCTGTAGTGGGCGGTTGCATTGACGCTTGGGACGACGCTGGTTTAACAGCGCCGAAGGGCTATCCATGAAGTCGTTGCGTTCGTTGTTGGACCGCGCCGCGCCGTACTTCGATGAAGACGGCAAGTATCCTTGGGCGTACCCCATATTCGAGGCCATCGACACCGCCCTGTACACGCCGGGAACGGTGACCGCCGGGGCGTCCCATGTGCGTGACGGCCTTGATCTCAAGCGCATCATGATTACCGTTTGGATGTGTGCCTTCCTGCCGGTTTTGGTGGGCAGCTACTTCGTTGGCCTGCACGCCAATCTGGCCATGGAGGAAATGGGCTTGGCCAATGTGGAGGGTTGGCGGCGCATCTACCTGGACACGCTGACGAGCTACGATTCGAACAATGTCTGGGACTGCATCTATCATGGCCTAGCCTACTTCCTGCCGCTGTACATCGTGGTGTTTGGGGTCGGCATCGCTTGGGAGGCTTGGTTCGCTTCCAAGCGCGGCCATGAGGTCAACGAAGGTTTTTTCGTCACCTCCATTCTGTTCGTCCTGACCCTACCGCCATCGACGCCGCTGTGGATGGCCGCGCTCGGCATTAGTTTCGGCGTAGTCATCGGCAAGGAGGTCTTTGGCGGCACTGGCAAGAATTTCCTTAACCCGGCGCTAACCGGGCGCGCCTTTCTCTACTTCGCCTATCCAGCGCAGATGTCCGGGGATGCGGTCTGGGTGGCCGTGGACGGTTACACCCGGGCCACGCCCTTGGGCAACGCCGCTAGCGGGCGTGACTACGGCGTCGATTGGTGGTCCGCATTCATCGGCGAGATGCCCGGCTCTCTCGGCGAAACCTCGACCTTGGCCATTGTGGTCTGCGGCCTGCTGCTGGCTTGGACCAGGATTGCATCCTGGCGCATCATGCTGGGCGTGGTCATCGGCATGGTCTTGACCTCTCTGGCCTTCAACCAAGTGGACTCCAGCAACCCGATGTTCCAGATGAGCCCAGCTTGGCACTTTGTGCTTGGTGGCTTCGCCTTCGGCACGGTGTTCATGGCGACGGACCCGGTCTCCGCCGCCATGACCGACGTCGGCCGCTGGGTGTTCGGCCTGTTGATCGGCGTCATGTGCATGCTGATACGGGTGGTGAACCCGGCCTTTCCCGAAGGCATGATGCTGGCTATTCTGTTCGGCAACCTGTTCGCTCCCTTGATCGATCATGTGGTGGTTCGAGCCAATGTGCGCATGAGGCTGGCCCGTGGCTGAGTTCAATCGGGATGGGCTGGGCAACGTGGTCACCGTGGCTTTTGGCATCTGCTTGCTGTGCTCCATCGTGGTGTCCTCCGCCTCGGTGTTGCTGAAGCCGCGCCAAGAGGCCAACAAGGAGTTGGACCGCAAGCAGAACATTCTGCGGGCGGCGGGGTTGCTGCCTGAAGGCGAGCAACGCAGCGTTGACGGCGTGGGCATAGACGAGTTGTTCAACAAGTTCGACGTGCGTCTGGTGGACTTGGATTCCGGGAAATATGCTGAACAGGGGGATGTCAATGCCTGGGCCTCCGCCCGCGCGGCGAAAGACCCGGCCATGTCCCGCCCTCTTGGGGAGGCGCAGGACAGAGCCCAGATTGGTCGCCGTGAGAACGTCTCGTTGGTCTATGTCCGCGAGGGCGCGGATGGCTTGGACAAGCTGGTTCTGCCGGTGCGCGGCTACGGCTTGTGGGGAACCCTGTTCGGCTATCTCGCCTTGGATGGGAACCTTGAGAGAGTGGCGGGGATCAGCTTCCATTCGCACAAGGAGACGCCCGGCTTGGGCGGCGAGGTGGACAGCCCCGCTTGGCAGGAGCAGTGGCCCGGCGTGGCGCTTTTTGATGCTGCGGGTGCACCGGCGGTGCGGCTGGTGAAGATCCGCTCGCCAGTGGGCAGCATCTTTGCCAAACACGAGGTGGATGCCTTGTCCGGTGCCACCTTGACCTCCCGCGGCGTGGAGAACCTAATCAACTTCTGGGTCGGCGACCTAGGCTTCGGCCCTTATCTGAAACGATTGCGGGAGTCCTCATCCCGGCAAGGAGCAACCTTATGAGCTCACCGCGGGAAATCCTGCTTGATCCGCTGTTCAACAACAATCCCATCGCGCTTCAAGTCTTGGGCATTTGCTCCGCCTTGGCGGTCACCATCGCCATGTCAACCACCTTGGTGATGTGCTTGGCGGTCATCTTCGTAACCACGCTCTCCAACGCCTGCGTGTCTTTGGTTCGCCACCGGGTGCCGACCAATATCCGCATCATCGTGCAGATGACGATCATCGCCTCGCTGGTCATCGTGGTGGATGAAGTGCTGCAAGCGGTGGCCTACGATATCTCCAAAAACCTGTCGGTGTTCGTTGGACTCATCATCACCAACTGCATCGTCTTGGGGCGGACGGAGGCGTTCGCCATGCAGAACGGCCCCTACCTATCAGCGTTGGATGGCTTGGGCAACGCCTTGGGCTACAGCATCATCCTCATCGGCGTGGCGCTCATTCGCGAACCCTTGGGCAACGGCACTCTGTTGGGAATTGACATCCTGCCGACGATCAACAACGGCGGCTGGTATCAGCCGAACGGCTTGCTGCTGCTGTCGCCGAGCGCGTTTTTTATTATCGGCTTGTTCATCTGGGCCATCCGCTCCTGGAAACCGAATCAGGTGGAGGCGGCGGAGAACAAGATCGCCCGTAACGTTCAGTACTCGGAGGCAAGGTAAATGGAGCATTACCTGGACCTGTTCGTTAAGGCCGTATTCATCGAGAACATGGCGCTCACCTTCTTTTTAGGCATGTGTACCTTCATCGCCATCTCGAAGAAGATATCCACCGCCATTGGCCTCGGGGTCGCCGTCATCGTGGTGCTGGGCATCACGGTTCCGGTCAATAACCTCATCTTCAACTACCTGCTGCGCGATGGCGCCTTGGCTTGGGCTGGGTTGCCGGACATCGACCTGAGTTTTCTCGGCTATCTTTCCTACATCGGCGTCATCGCCGCCATGGTGCAGATCTTGGAGATGTTCCTAGACCGCTTCGTCCCTGCGTTGTACAACGCTTTGGGTGTGTTTCTGCCCCTTATCACCGTGAATTGCGCCATCCTCGGCGCCTCCCTGTTCATGGTGGAGCGGGACTACAGCTTGACCGAGTCGGCGGTTTACGGAATTGGCGCCGGTGCCGGTTGGGCCTTAGCCATCACGGCTTTGGCCGGGGTGCGGGAGAAATTGAAGTACAGCGACGTGCCGGAAGGCTTGCGCGGGTTGGGCATCACCTTCATCACGGTCGGATTGCTGAGCCTGTGCTTCATGTCTTTCGGTGGCGTCGATCTCTAGACCCAGCATCCTGTTGAACCCGTTGTTGGGTGCTGGAATGGCATGTTTTTCAGTTAGTTATCCGGCATATTGGGGTCGATTCCGGCACCTTGGCAGAGGGTTTTCTGGCCGATGGCCTATAGCTAGAGCCTGCTTAGAAAGTCTAATGCCCTGATTTAAATAGAAAATACGGCAATGTAATACGGCGATGTAGGGATATAATAATGCACGAAAATAACCCACCGCCCGCAAAAGGCATGCATCTTCCTGGTGATGAACCTGCTCATCCTGCTGAAGGTTTTTTATTGGCCTTCAATTCAGCTCCTCACTTGGCTGAGGTATGTGCTATCACGGCGGCTGAAGTGTGCAGCGGGCTATTGGCAAGAGAGCATGAGGGGTTGGCGGCGGCTTTGGTTGTCCGCCAAAGTGAAGGTTGCTTTCTGAGCAGACACTAGCTACACGGACTGTTTGAAAATGCCTGCAAGCGCGGTCAGCAGCGCCCTTGGCGCTATATGCGGCTTGCCCGTGATCCTGTTTGCATTGGGAGGGCGGCGTTGGACCTGACGATCCTGTTGGGGGTGGGGATGTTCACCACCACCGTGCTGTTTCTGGTGGCGGTGATTCTGCTTGCCCGCACCTGGCTGGTGAGCAGCGGCGAGGTCCTGATTGAGATCAACGAGGACCCTGAGAAGTCCGTCAAGGTCGCCGCCGGCGGCAAGCTGTTATCCACCCTAGCTGACCAAGGCATCTTCTTGGCTAGCGCCTGCGGCGGCGGCGGCACCTGCTCCCAATGCCGCTGCCGGGTGCTTGAGGGCGGCGGCGGCATCCTGTCTACGGAGCAGACCCACTTCAACCGGCGCGAGGTTCAGGAAAATTGGCGCTTGTCCTGCCAAGTGGTGGTGAAGCAGAACCTCAAGATTGAAATTCCGGACGACGCCATTGGCGTGCAGCGCTGGCAGTGCGAGGTCATCAGCAACCGCAACGTAGCCACCTTCATCAAGGAGTTGAATCTGAGGCTGCCGCTAGGGGAAGAGGTCGATTTTCGCGCTGGCGGCTATGTGCAGTTGGAGATACCGCCTTACGAAATGGACTATTCGGGGATCGACGTGGAGCCTGAGTATCGTCCCGACTGGGACCGCTTCGACGTATGGAAGTACCACTCCAAGACCTTGGATCAAACCGTGCGCGCCTACTCCATGGCCAACTACCCAGAAGAGAAAGGCATTCTCAAGTTCAACATCCGCATCGCCACCCCGCCGCCGGGCATGGATGTGCCGCCGGGGGCCATGTCGTCCCATGTCTTCAATCTGAAGCCGGGCGACAGGCTGACGACCTTCGGCCCCTACGGCGAATTCTTCGTCAAGGACACCGATGCGGAGAAGGTCTGGATTGGCGGCGGTGCCGGCATGGCGCCCCTGCGCTCGCAGATATTTGATGAGCTAAAGCGCCGCGGGCGCCGCAGCAAAATGAGCTATTGGTATGGTGCCCGCTCTCTGCGGGAGATGTTCTATGTTGATGAGTTCGATGCGCTAGCGCGGGACTTCAGCAACTTTGAATGGCATGCGGCGCTGTCCGACCCCTTGCCGGAGGATCAATTTAAAGGCCATATCGGCTTCATCCACCAAGTGGTGTACGACCAGTACCTTGGCCAGCACCCGAACCCGGAGGATTGCGAATACTACCTGTGCGGTCCGCCCCCCATGGTGGGCGCCGTGCTGCAGATGCTGGAGGATTTTGGAGTGGAGCCGGAGAATATTCGGCTGGATGACTTTGGTTCCTAGCGCCGCCCGCCACCCCACCGCTTAGGGCTTGGGCGGCTGTTCAGCAGCCCGAACACGACCCTGAACTTCAGACCGCCACTTGCTGCGGCTTGGTTTCCACCGCCTCCAAATCCGGGTTGGCCCGAGACCAATCGAGAATGTGGAAGGTGCCGTCGGCATCCTCCACCAAGGCGGTGCAAGATTCCACCCAATCGCCGCAGTTCATGTATTGCACGTCCTTGACGAGGCGGATTTCCGCCTTGTGGATGTGCCCGCAGACCACGCCGTCTAAATGTCTTTGCCGGCAATCATGGGCTAGGGCTTCCTCAAAGTTGCTGACGTGATTCACCGCCTGCTTGACGCGATGCTTGATCCAGGCGGATAGTGACCAATAGCCGTAACCGAGCTTGCGCCGCAGCAAGTTGAAGTGACGGTTCAGGTGCAGCAGCACCCGATAGCCTAAGTCGCCGAGGAAGGCGAGCCAGCGGTGGCAGCGGGTGATGACGTCAAACTGATCGCCATGCACCACCAACAGCCGTTGCCCTTGGGCGGTTTCATGTATGGCTTCGTCCACGATGGAGATGTTGCCAAAGGTCATGTCGGAATAGCTGCGCAGGAACTCGTCGTGGTTGCCGGTTACATAGGTCAGCTTCGTTCCTTCCTTTACCATGGTCAAAAGCTGCCGCACCACGTTGTTGTGCGCTTGCGGCCAATAGACGGAGGAACTCATGCGCCAACCGTCGATGATGTCGCCCACCAAGTAGAGATGGCCGCAGCGGTGCAGCTTGAGGAACGCCAACAAGCGCTCCGCTTGGCAGCCCTTGGTGCCAAGATGGATGTCGGACAGGAAGATGGCACGGTAACGCTTGCCACTGCTTAGCTCATCCAGTGCTGGTCTCCCTAAGGATGTTCAAGGCTCCTTTGGCCCGCTCGACGCCAAAGCGGCCGCCGCGCAACGGGTGGATGGACTCGGCATTGAGTCCACGGAACGAATTCCCACTTAACCGCCAATCATGGTCGGTCAAATCAATCGGCAACATCTTAAGGATTTTTAGCGTGATTGCCAGCAGGTTGTGCTGCCGCTAGGACCTGCCGCTAACTTAGCCTGTGTGGTGACTCAGACATTGGTAGCGCTCGCCGAACCGCATGAGCAGCCTGCATCACCTTCGCTGAAGGCCGCCCCCCGCGATGGCAGGGACGGTTGTCAAGCTCCGTTTAGCTCAGCGAACGTCGCTGGGGCAAACGCCGTACTGCTTCTTGAACGAACGGGAGAAGTGGGCGGCGCTGACGAATCCGGTGCTGTAGGCGATGCGCTCAATGCTGTATCCGGCGTAGGCTGGATCGTTCAATAGCTGATGCGCCCGTGCCAGCCTTTTGTTCAGGATCAGCGTGTGTACGGTTTCCGTTTCCTCCTCGAACAGCTTGTGCAGATAGCGGACGGAGATTGGTTGGGCGTCGGCGATTTGATGGTTGGAGAGGTCCGGGTCGCATAGATTGTTGTCGATGTATTGGCGGATGCGCCGCTTCAGGGATTCGCGAACGATCGAGTGGTTGCCGATCTGGCTGAGCATGACCGATGAGCTGAACGCCATGGCGATCATGTTGATGAGATTCTCGGACAACTCCTCCGGTGCCGATTGGACATGGTTCAACTCTCGCGCTAAGGAAAAAATGAAGTCGGTCAGCACCGCACCCAAACCGGATTTCCCGGAAATCGGGATGGCGGTGTACCGCTCCGGCTGCATTAGGTGGCGAGACAGCACCTCCTTGGGCATCTGCACCACAAGCTGGTGAAACCGCTCCTGAAAGGTCAGCGAATAGGGCTGGGTGCTGTCATAGAGTGCGAAGCTGCCCGGGGTCAGCAGCGCTTCGCGTCCGTTTTGCCGCACGAGCCCCCGTTGCGCCAATTGAAAGCTGATGAGGAAGTCCTCTTCGGCGTATTTGGCGATCTGCCGCGGCGACCGTTCAACCAATTGCGCATCCGCCATGACTTCGGCGAATTCCAAGTCGCCAATGGCGGCACCGCCGCGCAATTCGCCGCGAAAATCCTTCGCCATCTCACTGCAGTCGAGCTTGACGAATTCGTTGCAGACGAGGTCGCGCCAATAGTTCAGGCGCTCATGGTCCTCCACTTCGGCGGTTCCTTTTTGGTAACACCCCGCAAGCAAATAGGAGGTCATCTTCCGCTCTACCTTGGTGTAGTCACCCCGCCCAGCGCAGCAGCCCCGTATCGGGGTGACAGGCGATGTATTCGAATTCACAGCCCTGCTGCGGCAGCGCCGTCACTTCGTGCCAGAGCCGGAGCTTGAGGCCATCGCCAAAGGTGGCCGCCATGTTCAGGAAACCTTCGAAAATGGCCAAGTGGGTGGGGTGGCTTTTCGCCCAGTTCTCGAAAGCATAGACATCCGCGCCATAGCCCAATCCGAAGCTTTGCTCCGTCGCGCCCCAAGCGGCATCCTTTTGATCGACGAAGCGCAACGCATAGCAGTTGGATTGGACGGGATTGTCGCGAAGGTAACGCATGCCTTCCAGCAGCACGGGATGCAATTGCTCAAGATACCACTTCTTCTGCTCCGCATCGCAATACGACCAGTTTTGACCGGAGCGAATGACGCACATGTTCGCGGGTGGCCGCACGAGAACACGCCCGCCGTTGTCGGTTCTCCGCGCACGAAGCGCTTTACGAACATCCGCAACGCCCCGCAGGTCGTCGCCGTCCGAACAGGGAATGCGGTCGCGCATGGCCCCGGCATACCCGTGCTCTTCGATTGGGCCTTCCATGCTGTTGGCGGAAACGCTGACGCCGTGGGGATTCGTGGTCGAATGCAGGGTTTCGAAGCGGTCGAACGGCATGGTGAAGGATTCCCGCCAGTAGCCGACATCTTCCGTTAACCGTTGCCGGTCGCCCCACCAACCGGAGTTGCCATCCAGACGCCACCAAGCCTGGTAGGCGGAACGGCGCCAATAAGCGATGTAGAGGCGATTGGCAACACCCTCGCCGTCCACAAACGCGCCCTTCTCAACGGCCAGCGGCGCATGGACGCCGGTAAACGCTGAATCCGCCCAAGCATCCAGCAGCGATGGTCTTGCACCCTGAATGCCGAAACAACCCGTAACAAGCGGGTCGCCGCTGTCCCGCCATCGGGATTCCCAGGCTTGCGCCGGCGGCTGCCAGCCCGGCGGCATGTTGTTACGCGGCATGGATCTTCCTAGGCCGCACTCGTAGGGCACTCAACAGCGGTGCTATCGGCGCTGGGGTAAGGCGCCTCGACGGCTGCCTCGACAGCCTCGGTGCGCTCCGTCACCAACTCCGAAACCTTGGGCTGGGGGGCGCGATTCAGCAACAGGCGGGTGACGTCCGGCCGGGAATAATGGCCCACCGGGTCGGCAAAAGATTTGGCGACGGCGATGGTGCCAAGGTCGAGTTCGGCGAACAGCAGGCCATCCTCGTCTTCCGGCAGGGGTTCGCACATCGGGCGCCCGTCCGGTGCGTAAATCTGGGCGAAGCCGCCGCCGACGGTGATCAGTTGCGCCTGATCCTCCGTTTCCACCAAGAACTCGCGCATCTCCTTGGAGAACACCCCGCAAGGTGCCAAGACAAAACACTGGCCTTCCAGAGCGTAGACCTGAGAAGCCGCCCCATTGGCCTTGGGGCCGAGCGAGTAGGCTTGGGGATAGCAACTGAACGATGGCCAAGCAGCGATGTGAACCTGTTCATGCATGCTGTACATGGCGTATTTGGTGAGCGGTTGCAGGTGTTCCCAGCAGCACAGTTGACCGATGTTGCCCAACTTGGTGCACATAACGTCCAAATGGCTGCCATCGCCCTCGCCAAATACCGTCCTTTCCGCATGGGTGGGTTTCAGTTTTCGCCGCGCCTGCAACAGCTCCCCCTGATCGTCGAACAGAAACTGCGCAATGTACAGTGAACCGTGGTCGCGCTCGCTGGCGCCGACCGAAAGAAACACCTCATGCTCTCTGGCGGCTTGGCCCAGCCGCTCGAAGGCGGCGCTGTCCACGGACAGGCTGTTTTCGTGATACTGCTGGAAGTACTTGACGTTGTGGGCGACCGCGGACAGCCAGATCCACCAAGGATAGCCGGGCAGCCAGCACTCGGAAAACGCAACCAGCCTGGCACCTTGCGCAGCCGCCTGGGCCACCAGCCCAACGGCCTTGTCCACACAGCCATCAAGGTCCATGAATACGGGGGCCGCCTGCACGACAGCCACTTTGAATCGATTGTCCATCGCTCGGCCCACTCTACTGAAATCGATATCTGAATGTCACGCCGTATTCCCGTGGACGATTGTAGTTCGTTTCATGGAAACCGAGACCGAAGTTGGAGTCCCCGCTGACGATGTAGCGTTGGTCGGTCAGGTTATCCGCAAAGGCGACGAAATCCATTGATTCACCCAGCGAAAACCGCACGGAGGCGTTCAGATTGTCATAGGCGTTCTGAAACAGGAAGCGGGAGTTTTGGGAGTCATTGAAGATGTCGTCCGTATAAGAGTAGTCGATCCGCAATGCCAACTCGTTGGCGCCCAGGGGCACGCTGTACTCCATGCCCGCGTGAAATACGTTTTCCGGCGTGTTGACCAGCTTGGCGGACTCGTCGATGGTCAACGACAGGCCCGCAATGGGATTGATCTCGTCGTATTCGGCGTCCAGATAGCCGTAGCCCAGATCCAGGCGCAGGCCCTCGAACAGCACCGCCGTCAACTCCGCTTCCAATCCCACGATGTCCACCGAGCCAGAATTGGCGGTCACCGGGCCGCCTAGGCTGTCGAAAAAGGTGACCTGAACCTCATCGTAGGCGGAAAAGAACACAGCCGCGTTGAGACGCACCCGGTCGTCAAATCCTTGCCACTTCAGGCCGACTTCATGGGTGTCTAGGGTTTCGGGCACGAAACTGCGCGGTTCCGGCACTGCCTCGACATAGCGCAAAACAAATCCCCCACTCTTGAACCCTTGGGAAAAGCTGTAGTAGAGCAGGGTGCCGTCCGCCAACTGGGCATCGACCCCGAACTTATAGGTTGTTTCGTTGAACGAGTCATCCACTGCGCCGCTGCCGTTGCCGACGATGGGCAGCAGGCCGGGAACGAAGACGCCGTCCTCTGCCACCGCACCAGGAAAGAAGGGCAGCGGATTGCCCGCAAGGTCGGCAGCGATATACTGGGTGTAGACGAACTCCTTGTCATCCTTGGTGTGGCGGATGCCCCCTGTCATCGACAGCCGATCGGTCAGGTCCCAACTGAGTTGCAGGTAGGCCGCTTCGCTATCGTTATCGACCTCGGCGAGATTGTGAATCACCGCCGGGAAGCCCACCGCCAAGTCCGGCGACGGCAGGAAGACCGGCACGAAGACATTGTCCGTGCCCTCCTCAGCAAAGGCGTAGAGACCGGCCACATAGTGCAGCCGGTCGGCGAAGGCAGCACCGCTGATCTGGAGTTCATGGGTTCTCTGTTCGTGGTCGTATTCGGGGTTCAAGGTTTCGGTGATGGCGTGGGGAGAGTTATCGGGGTCGCGGAAAAACCCGCCATCGGTCTGCCGTCGAGCGAACCAGTACTTGAGATCGAAACTGGACCCGTGATAAGTGCTGATGAAGGATAGGCCGTCGATGTCCAACTGCGTGCCCGTGGCGCCGGTGGCGTAGCTGATGTCGTCGTCGCCCTCCGTGATGTATTGGGCGAGGTCGGCCAAGCCAGCCGGAATGTCGCCAAAGAGCGCCAAACCGTAGCCGACCGTGCCGGCCCCGGGCGTGAATCCGCTTAGTGTCGATCCGGCGCTTTGTTCGTCTATTTCCGTTCTGTCCAGACTCAGCCGGAAGTTCAGCGAATCGTTGGGTTCGAAGACGACCGTGCCGCGCAAGGCCAATTCGTCATCGTCGCCGAGCTCGTCCCCGACCAGCACCCGGTCCACGAAGCCGTCCCGGTTCTTTTCCGACACCGCCAAGGTGGTGCGCAGTTGATCCGTGAAAGGTATATCGATGGCGGCCCGCACGTCCCTGCGGCTGAAGTTGCCGGCCGTTACGGCGATCTTTCCCGCCACCTGCCGCCCCGGTTCGCGGGTGGTGATGCTGATCGCGCCGCCTATCGTATTGCGGCCAAACAACGTGCCTTGGGGGCCGCGCAGCACTTCGATGCGCTCGATATCAAGCACGTCCAGCACGCCGCCGACGGAGCGGGACATGTACAGGCCATCGACGTAGATGCCCACGCCCGGATCCGTGGTCAGACTGAAATCCGTATTGCCGATGCCGCGAATGAAGACCACCGCGCCGGATGACAGGCCGCTGATCGGCGAGGTGGTGTCGAAAACCAAGTTGGGCGCCAAGCCGGCAAGCTTGGAGATATCGTCGATGCGCTGGCTTTCGAGCTGCTCTTCGGTAAAGGCGGTCACCGCGACGGGCGTATCCTGCAGGCTCTCTTCCCGTCGCCGCGCCGTCACCATGACTTCCTCAATGACGGAGCGGTGATCCTGCTGCACTGCGCCGTCAGTCGCCGGCCCTTGCTCGGCGGCGGCCAGCAGGTCGCCTTGCTCCACCATTGGTGGCCCACCGGCGGCGAAGACCGGCCCGGAACCGGCGACCGCCAAGCTCAAAACGGCCACTACCCGTGGTAAAGAAATGTGCGCTTTCATGCTGATGGCCTCTCTCACCCTGCTGGAACGAATTTGTACACCCCGATGCACGTTCACCGTCGAGAAGTATGCCGGGGAAGGGGTGTAATGCCCTTGCCCAAAAGGGCATAACATCTTGCCTGCCAAGGCACGGACGAAGAGGACGAACTAAAAAGGGAGGAAAGCGGCGTCGTGCTGCACCCGCGTCGAGTTCTGAGCCCTGCACGACCGCGAACCTTCAACCATCAACCAAGCCATCGTCGAACGCCAGCGTTTCCACAACGAGAACAAGGCCGCACTGCGCACTTGACCCGAAAGCTCTTTTCGGGCGTCTTGGCCTGCTCAGTCCCATGCGGCAGGCCACATGAGCAAAAAATCTCAAGGCATAGATCCTGAACAGCTTGTTGATACTGGCCGAATTCTCGGAGAGCCTAGCCATGGCTGCATGAACGAAAAAATCCGCAATGTCCTGAGTCCGTTCACCAGCCAGACCGACCGGAGCCTGTCGAGCGTCACGCCCTCACCGTCGTCGGCGACAGTGATCATTGGCTCGGGCGTAGTGGCGAGATCAAGGCGAACGATCACTTCATTCGCGTCCGCGTCATAAGCGTTCTTGACCAACTCAAAAACCGCCAGCTTAGGGCTGCCTATCAACCCGTCGCCGAGCAGTTGCAGCACCCTGGCCCGAGGCCGGAATGGCTGGTGAAATTCGTTTGGAACGCCGTTGCTCAATTGTACGCCCTCTGTGTATTGAACATGGTTACTTCGCCACCAAGCAATCAGTGCGTGGTGTTTCCCTCTCGCCAACGTGCGCAATCGTCGAGGTAAGCGCGGGCGTCGTTTGAGAGACGTTTGATCCCCAGCAGGCGCGATAGCGCCAGTGTTGGGTCCTCTTCCTCCGCCAACTGGCCACTGTGCGCATCTATGACCGATGCAATCTCCGCCGGAGGCAGGTCCCGGGTGGGGCGATCATTCAACCCTCGAAATGGAATCCGGTCGGCGTAGCTATCGGGTGCCCAGACGAATTCCGTCCCCAACTCAAAGTGGCACTCCACCGACCCGAGACTCTTGCGCACCCGCTCCCCGATGCGCTTTCCGGTCCGCCGCCATCCGTGTTCCTGCGCGACCCTGCGAGTGAGTCCATTCAGGGGCATCGGCCCTTCCTGTTCGGCAATGCTTAAGATCATTCGAGACAGAACAGGCGTGTAGCTGGCATCGAAGAATCGATCGGGATCGGCAGAGACGACCGGGGCGGCCAAGCCTGCCTCTGGTTCTTCATCCTGTTTTTCGGCCGGCGCCTTAATCTCTACTTCTTTTTCTGCCTCTTTCGACGCCCGCGCCATCCGGTCTTTCTCAAGCAGCTGTTCGAGCTCGGCATGAATGCTTGCCGTAACCTTCTCTCGATTCTTGAACCAGTCGGTTGACCAGATTCGAAGGATGGTCCAGCCCAATCCTTCGAGCACCGCTTGGCGAATCTTGTCTCGGTCGCGCGCGGTTGCCGAGGAATGGTATTTGGCGCCATCGCATTCGAGGCCGGCGAGGAAGCGCCCGGCTTGATCGGGATGCACGATGCCGAGGTCCACGCGGAAGCCGGATACGCCAATCTGTGTGCGCACCTCCCAGCCGTGGTCGCGGAGCGCATCCGCCATGGCCTGTTCGAACGGGCTTTCTGCACCACCACCCATACCCTCAATGCGTGCGGGCAACGCCGCCGGGCCGCGCTCGGCGTAGTCTAGGAATGCCTTGAGGTGATTGACGCCAAGGGCATGGGTACGTGCAAGGTCGATCTGCTCCGACCGAATTGAGGAGAAAACATGCATTTCACGCCGGGCGCGGGTGATCGCGACATTCAGGCGTTTCTCTCCGCCCTCGCCGTTGATCGGACCAAAGTTCATGGTGACCTTGCCAGCTCGGTCGGGCCCGAACGTCACCGAGAACAGCATCACGTCCCGTTCGTCCCCCTGAATGTTCTCCAGGTTCTTCACAATCACCGGTTCCTCGCGTTCGTCGGAGAAAAACCATTCAAGGCGATCGTCTTCCCGGCGCATGTCGTCGAGCAGGTCGAGGATTAGCGATTGCTGTTCACCGTTGAACGTAATGACCCCCAAGGTGTGACGTTCATTTTCCGCTCGCTCCAACCAAGCACTCAGGCGCTGCTTTGCCTCCCTAGCGATGGCTTTGGCTTCATTCATGTTCACCCGAGCGCCGCCGCGCTCATAGACGCCTTCCACAAGATGGAGTTCGAGCGCCTTGGCGCCGGTGCCGGGTGCTGGGAAAGTGACCAGCCCATCGCCATAGTAGAAATGATTGGAGAAGGCGATCAATGCCTCATCGCGGCTTCTGTAATGCCAGTTGAGGACGCAAGTTTTCGACATGCCGGCCGCGACCACCTCTTCGAGGATCGAAGGCAAGTCGCGCTCAACATCCGGCAGATCCTCGTCCTCGTCGTCGGCACGGCCGAAAAAATTGGTTGGCGGCAACTGCTTCGGGTCGCCCACGATGATCGTCTGGTGGGCGCGCGCAATGGCGCCAATGGCATCCCAAGTGGTGATCTGCGAGGCTTCGTCGAAAATCACAAGATCGAAGGCGACCTGCCCCGCTGGTAGATACTGCGCCACGGAAAGCGGCGACATGAGAACACAGGGCGCCAGCTTGCCGAAAGTGGTTGGCAAGCTGTCTAACAGCTTGCGAACCGATATTCGGGGGCGCGTCAGGCCAAGCTGGTGGCGAAGCTCCCCGAGTTCGGATCTCCTCGGTACGGCGTCCTTCCCCGGCAATCCGTGCGCGGTGCGCCGCATCACTTCCACTGCTGCTTCAGTGACCGCCGCATCGTCAATCTTGCGGAACGCACTGATCGTCTCTTCATGCTCCCAGCGGGCGAATGTTCTCAATTGGTCGCTGGCATCCATCGCCAAGGGCAGCCACCAAGCCGCGTAGGCCCGCTCGAATGCTTCCGCCGCCGCCCCTGCTGTGTCGATCAGCCCGTTCTCGAGTGCGTCAATGAGCGGACCAAGCCCCGCTACGGATGCCGCCCTTCTTTCCGTCACCCACCGGGTCCAATCCTGTAGACGCCCAGATTCGGCCGCGATTGTTGTCAGACCGGCACTGAGGTCGCCAACGCTCGCCTCAATTGGAACCGCTCCGCCTTTTGCTGTGAAGGCGTCCTGCTTGTCTACTGCATCCGCCTCTGACGACAGATAGTTTTTGAGCGCCTCATGAATTGCACTGCTCGAAGCCGAACCAAGCGCCTCTGTGGCCGCATCAAAGCGGCTGGGATCCTCCACCTCTGAGCGTAATTCGGCGATGGCCGTCCGGAAAGCGATTGCCTGACGGACGGCTTGGATCTCTCGACCAGCCTGGCTGCCGTCGGTCCCTCCGATCTTCGCCAAAGGGCTCTCGCGTATGGCGTGATAGCGTCTGCGCATCTCGAAGAGCGCCTTCAGATCCCGGTCGGGATCGGCCGCACCTGCATCAGCGTAGGTCTGCAAGAGCTTTCGGACCTTTCTCTGCGCGAGATTGGCGAAAGGCCAGAACTTCGTTTGCGCCTCGCGCCAACCAGCGTCAAGCTGCTCTAAAGGCATGCGCTGTATCCCATCCAGTGAATAGGCAGCCGCTGTCTCTGACTTGGCGGCGGCGAACGCCTCGCCATTCGCCGCAAAGGTCTCGGCCAATGCCGTCAGCCCCTGCGACGGCACATCCGGCACAGATGAGAGCTCCAGTGCGTCCTGCTCCGTACGAGGCGCAAGGGCCTTCAGCCTTGTACGGCGATTCGCAAGCAGGGCAGGGTCGGTGCGCAGGCCGAATTCATGGGCCAGTGCGCTCTCCGCTCGCTGCAAATTCTTAAGCGAAATCTGGAATGCCTTGGCTACGTGGAGAATCTCTTTCTCCCACTGGAAGGACCAATCCTGCGCGCAGATCAGCGACAAAGCCGGCCCCTTGCACACGACTGCATGCACCCGGGCGAGTTCGCCAGCTTGGGCCACAAGGTGCTTATAACTGCTCTCATCATGGGCGTCTTTGGATGGATACGAGACTGTCCAATCTGTTTTGCCGGAGGCGACGCAACCCACTGCATCAAACACGCTGAAACCTTGCGAGCCCTTGGCGTGAAGCGCCTCGACATACGCGTTCAGGCGATCCCGGGAAAGCGTCAATAGATCGGTCACTGCGATCCATTGCTCTTCCGTCGCGCCCGAAGCGCGGTCCCAGCCGCGACCAAGCTGTGCAATGACTGATTTTTTGTCGGTTTTGTTCGAATGCAGTTCGAGCACTGCGCTGCCGAGTCCGCTGGCCTCCAGTCGGCGATGCACCACATCCAGCGCCGCCGCTTTTTCGGCAACGAGAAGCATGGTTTTTCCCGCCCCGAGGCACTGTGCAATGATGTTGACGATGGTCTGGCTCTTGCCGGTGCCGGGTGGGCCGATCAGAACGATATCCTGGCCTTCGGCCGCCGCAATGACAGCGCCGAGCTGTGAACTGTCCGCCGGCAGTGGGGTCAAGAGGTCGGACGGCGCATAGCGACGATCGATCTCCTCCGGCGCCACCGAAGCTTGCTTGCCTGCGTTCCCGTCAGTCTCCCCACGTCCGTCAATCAGTTGCCGCACCAAACGGTTGTTGCGAAGCTGATCGGTACGGTCGACCAGATCCTTCCACATCAAGTACTTGGCAAAGGAGAAGGTCGAGAGCGCTAGATCCTCAATCACCTCGAAGCCGGAGACATCACGCACCTTCCGTTGCATGACGGCGAATATCTTAGGAACGTCAATACCGCTCTCATCGCGTGGCAATTCGCCCTCAAGTTCAGGTATCCCAAGAGCAAAATCGCGTTTCAAAAACTCAAGCAGGGTGTGGTTGATCTTGACGTCGTCCTCGTGATGCGCCAGTTTGAAATTCGATTGCACCGAACGGCGTTCGATCTTCACCGGGATGAGCAGAATCGGCGCACGGTAGACCCGCGTATCGCCTTCGGTCTTCTTCCAGCGCAGGAACCCGGCGGCGAGAAAGAGCGTGTTGGTGCCGCCCTCTTGCAGGTCGCTGTTGGTCCGGCGAAAGAGTGTTAGCAAGCGAGCGTTCATCTCCCTGCTGGTCAGCGGCACCGCAATCTGCCCTCGCTCGAAGGCGTCGCGAACGAACGCTTCCTCTATTTGCTGCACCTGTTGGGGCGAGTGGGTCCTGGCGCCGACCGGATCCTCGTCCTTCAAGGAGAGTCCACGAAACTTCTTGCCACCGGCAAGCGCATCTTCAAGCGCCGCCACATCCGCACAGAGCAGCGGCAAGGTCTGCTTGCTGTCCCCAAAGTTGAGCAGCCGGTTGCGCAACGACAGGTCAAGCAGTTTGCGCTGCCAGCGCTCAATGCGGCCTTGGGGAGTTTGGGGCTCTTCCTCGCGTTCCTTGACGTCTAGCAGGCCAAAATCGGGTGGGATGGGCAAGGGGGCGGGGGCCACCTCGTCCTCGGGCGCAGCGTTTGCCATCTGCGGCGCGTTGCGGCTTGACAGCGGCCGAATCCTCGCGGCGCGGCAGCGGCCGATGTCCACAGCCATTTCAAACTCGGGTTCGCGATCCTCCGAAAGATGGCGGCGCCCGGCATCGACCGCTTGTTCGAAACCGATTGCCGGGCGCTTGGTCAACAGAGTGGTTTCGATCGGAACCAGCTCGTGCGCTTGCACCGCTTTGCGCACGGCGACGACATCGGGCTCGGTGACGCGGCCGAAATCCCTTTGGTAGATCCAAACCCCAGCCCACGCGTGACCCTCGGAGAACAGAACGGTGGAGTTGAAACCGGCGGCTTCAAAAGCGGCGCAGAGAAAGAGCGCGGAATCAAGACAGGTGGCGAGACCGTCACTCACAATTCGCGCAGGACCGCGAATCTTTTGCCCGTTTTTTTCAAAGGAGGCGGGTGGCGGGGCGTAGGTGAGCCCCAAGCCAGTGGTCGCCGACCAGATTGCGCCAGCGAGCATGTATGCGCGCCCAGGATCCCCGGACTGGTAACCATCCATCGCGCCGCTGTGCCCGGTGGCCTCCAGCAGACGCGCGGCGTCCTTCAAGACGCTTGCTATCGCCGGGTCGTTGGGAGAGACGAAGGCCGCGAGAATTTGATCCATGTCGCCTAGGCCGCCCCATTCGTCGCGGGCAAGCAGTTCGATCCGGTGCTTCTCAACAATGGCCTCAAGCCCATCCGCCTCGATGCGAAATTCAAGTTCACCGCGCTCCGATTCGTTCAGCCCCGCCAACCGTTCGAGGTCTAGTGGGATAGAGGTGTCGTCAACCCGGACCTCCGTTTTGGGCGCAATGCAGTCAAGACTCCAAGTGTGCTCGCGGATGATGGGCGGGATGGCTCGAACGCTAAGGCGCACGCCGGTCAGAGCGGTCTCGGTCTGGTTGTTAACCCCGAGGTGGCGGATGATCGGAATGTCGTTCTGGGCGCAGGCGAAATTGACCCGTTGCAGCGCTTGGTGGGTCAGAGACACCCCATGCGGCTGATCCTGCTCGTTCGCCTGGTCCGTAGGCGGGTTAACTTCCAACGGTCCCCCATCCTCGGCCGGCCCGTGAATAACGAACCGCCAAGTCTGCAAAAGTGTTATCAATCAGTTTGGTAATTCTGGACCATACCAAAGAAACTCTCTGAGAGACCGGTGCGAATTGGGTTGAATCTGCTTATTTTGGCCTGTTTTCCAAGGTTTTGGCGAGGAGCGATGTGTTTTGAGCGGGTTTCCGGCCTGTCGTGGCCCCGAAACCTGCGGTCTCGGGCGAATTCGGACGGGCCCCGCCCTTAGGCGGCCATCAACTCGCTCCGATTGGCCGCTTGCAGCAGGTTCAAGGTCGTCGCTTTGAAAGTCAGTCGGGATTTCGCAACAGGGCGCCTCGAAAATTCTCCCTGTTTCGACCGGCGCTTGGCGCGGCAAGGCGGTCAGGGCTGTATTGCGCGGGGTGGGCGGATTCGTGACGCGTCCATCGCACCGACGTGCGGCGCTGAAAACAGGCGAAAATCGAGGTGCCCAACAGTCTTTCTGAAAAATTCGCAGGTTTTCGCAGCGCAACTAGGCCAGCCTTTTTTGATGACGCGTAAGCCATTGAAAATAGATGATAAATGATTCCATTCGTCAGGCGATGGCCAATCCCTTGAATTGAATCAGAGGTTCCCAAAAACCAAGTGGCTCCGCATTGTCCTGAGCCGGATCATAGGACCTCCCCCTAACTGAGCTGATTGCCGGATTGCTGTGGATTGGCCAAGCCGGACGGTCAATGTTGGCTTAAGGGTCGCATTGCCGTGGCTTGGCTGGACGGTCACGGGGACCGTTTGTTGGGATGGGGCGCTGTCGGCCGGCCGGAGTTTCCACTTGGCTTCGGTGTCAGCGGCAACATCCCGCGCTGCCAGATGCGCCATGACCGCCCCATACCCAGCACCGTCTCAACGGCGGGCGGCGATGCGTCACCTGATCATTCCGTGCTGTAGCATGGGCGCTTGCCGGAGGTCAGCCAACGGAGCCAAAAGCACCCAACCGGTGCGGTTGGTCGCCGCCAACAAGAAACCGCTTCAGGAGGAATGTATGAAGCTTGCCACCTTTTCCACCCTAGGCGTCGATGGGCCGCGCCTTGGCGTTGTTCGAGATGACGGCCTGGTTGATGTGACCGGTGCGCCAAGCGTCCCCAGCAGCCTCATGCAATTGCTGGCCGCTGGCGGTGACGCCATGGCGGCGGCGCGGCGTGCGGGGGCGGGGGCGATGGAGCTGTTGTCGCTGGACGCGGTTCAATTGCAGGCACCCATTCCCAGCCCAGGCAAGATGCTCGGCATCGGCCTGAACTATGCCGACCACATTGCGGAGACCGGCAGGGAGAAGCCCAAGACTCAGGTGTGGTTCAACAAACAGCGCACCTGCGCCAACCCACCCTTCGCCGACATCAACTTGCCCGCTGTCTCATCGGCTTTGGACTATGAGGCCGAACTGTGCGCGGTCATTGGCAAGCGGTGCAAGCACGTCCCGAGGGAGCGGGCGGCGGAGGTCATTGGCGGCTTCTGTTGCGGCAATGATTTGAGCGTGCGGGATTGGCAAAGGGCGTCAATGACCATGCAGATTGGCAAATCCTTCGATACCCATGGTCCCTTTGGCCCTTGGCTGGTGACGCCGGATGAGGTGGGCGACCCGCACAACTTGGATATCCGCTGCACCGTCAACGGCGAGGAGCGTCAAAACTCCAACACCCGCCATCTCATCCACGATTGCTATGACGCCATTGCCCATCTCACTAAGGCATTTACGCTTGATGTGGGCGATGTGCTCTTTATGGGCACCCCAGCGGGGGTGGGAGGGGCCATGAAGCCGCCCAAATTCCTGCAGGTCGGAGATGTCGTGCGGGTGGAGATTGAGAAGCTCGGGTACATCGAGGCCAAGGTGGTGCCCGAGGACGCCGCTTGCGTCATCGGCTGATTGAGCCTAAAAACGCCAAGGCTGGCGTGCAAACGGCGTATAGGGCCATTCAGTAGCCGCGCTCAACTTGCATTTAGGGCACCTCGAAAAAGTGCGTCTGATCTGATGGTGGTGTGGATATTGGGTCAGTAAACCGCCCACGAGTCCGCCAGTCAGCGGCTCAATGCCAACTTCAAACCAGTCGCGCCGACATGCGGCGCTGAAAACAGGCAAAAAACGCGGTGCCCTTTAGAGGGTCGGGCCAGCGCCGGCAGGAACCAGCACTAAAAAGACCGTTGCGAAATCCCGACTGACCTTCAAGGCGACGACCTTGAACCCGCTGCAAGCGGCCAATCGGAGCGAGTTGATGGCCGCCTGAGGGCGGGGGCCGTCCGAATTCGCCCGAGACCGCAGGTTTCGGGGCCACGACAGGCCGGGAACCCCCTCAAAACACTCCGCTCCTCGCCAAAACCTTGGAAAGCAGGCCAAAATAAGCAGGTTCAACCCAATTCGCGGTGGTCTCCTAAAAGCCGATGTCGCTGATTTTTGCGTCGAACTTGGGGCTGGGGGGTGGGGTGAAGGGTCTGCGCACGAGGCGCAATGGGGCGCCGTGCGGAGGGCTTTGGAACGCCGCGGCCTCCTCCACGCGCACGGTCAGGGCGTCGACCCCCCCGTGGCGGCGCAAGTGCGCCACCGATGGAGCTAGGCGATGCGGGCTTCCTTGATGCAGGTGCGGCGGATCAACTCATCGTCCACAAACCAGTGCCAGGTTCGAGCGCGCTTGTCAGCACTGTCGTTGATCTGAATCATTTCGTAGAGGTAGCTGCCGGGTAGGTCCTTGCGCGTCCAGCTTAAAACGACGGTGCGGTGATCGATTTCCCAAGCGGAGCCCGCGATGCGGTCATTATCCCACCAGATGCGACTTGCTTCATATTTGGCGGGGAAGTCCAACTCCTCCCGTCTGCCGTCATCCCAAGTGTAGATGTTCTTCTGCACGTAGGGGTAGTGGCCGGCGTCGGGAAACGTGCAGATCAAATGCGAGTTATGGCGGTCAATCAGGCTGTTGTCCGTCGCCACATGGATGTATTCGCCTTTCCACTCGCCTTCGTGACGGGCGAGAACGGGCATGCCTTCACGGATGTTGCTTGTCATGGAACTTCCTTGCGTTCGCTGATGCCGTTGGTCTGATCCCTCAGCCGGGGGGCGCGAGGGGGCGCCCCCCCCGCATAAAAGCAGTGCCGGACCGCACATCCCGGGAAATTGATCAGTAGGCGGGCCTATTCGTCATCGTGCGCCACCTCGGTGAGTTTCGTAGTAGGACATCAGACTGGCGTTGCTCCAACTGCGGCATCCCTTGCCCTAGCTCTTGAGCCACTCTAGTACGTCTGCATTCAGACGGACGGTTCACTGCTTTTTTCCGCACGGTTTTATCAGTGTTGCATTGCTCCAGAAATCCCTGTTGATCTCGGCAATGTCGGAGTGGTTGATAGTCTCATCTTGAGGCGCTGCCAGCCCGGCGAGTCGTTCTTCGGAAGCCGACAGCTCTCTAAGCGATCTTCGAACGGCGCTCATCGTCTTTCCGCCTAAATTTTAGTATCTGCATGTTGTGGCTGCATTTTGAGGTCATAAGCAACTGCGCTCCCGAGATGATCCTTCAGGTCTTTGGCGCCGCCGGCGAGCGTGAAGGATGAGACCGCTACCCACTACTTGGCACGCCAGCAAACAATCCATCGACACCGGGGCCTATTGCGCGGCTTTGGTCAAGCCGCTTTGAATCCAACGCAGGTTGAGGCCGATGCGCTCGGATCGGGGGTCGGTCCAACTATAGGCGAGGGTTTCGCCGATCGCCTCGTTGATGATGCCGAGTTTCAGTACTGCGGTGCGGGTGTTCTGATGGGTCAGCCGAGACAGTTCAATGGCGTAGCCGGTCGATTGCCCGGCGTCGGTGATGGAGACGATGAAGCCCTCGTCGTGCAGCCGCAGGTCGTTGAGGAAGATGAAGTCGTCCGCGGCGGCGTCTGCATTGATGCGTTGTCGCCCAAGGGCGGCCCAGCCGTTGTAATAACGCACCCGGCGCGCTGAATAGTTTGGCCCGCCTTCCTGCGCCTGATGGGTGCTCAGCAAGCGCGTTGGCGTGACTTGCCAAGTTTCGGGCAACGCCTTGGGGCAACTGTTGGCCGGCTACGCTTGGCCGGCAAAACCATCCGCCTGCGGTCGCCAACGGTAGTAGCACAGAACACTAGATTCGCCAACGGGCCTCAAGGCGGTGGCGCCGTCTTCCTCTGCCAGGGAGAGTTCCCAAGCGGGCGTTGTTGCCGATTGCCCAAGCGCGATGGCCAAGCGCAGGCTATCCTTATTCAGGCGCTCAAATCGCCAATGGCGGCGTTGAACAGGCGCTTCGCCGTTCAACTTCTGCTGCCAGACCTGTTCGTTATTGTTGTATTCGCCGGTTAACAGGTCTAGGAGGGCGCTATCGCCTAGGGCACTGGTGCCCCATAGCAGACCGGCCGTGGCCACAATAAAAATTAGCTGGCTCAAAACTGCTGAACGTAGCCGGCTCAAGACTGCTGTTCGCGCCAAGCAGCGACGATTTCGGCGGCGGACGCCGTCCAAATCCCCTTCTGCGCGGAAATATGTTCCAGCGCAGACTCCAGCGCGGCGATGCGGTGTGGCTGGCCCATCAGCCAAGGATGGATGGACAGGGCCAGTAGACGCCCATGCCCGGTGGCCTCGGCCTCCGCGAGCAGGAAGTCGCAAGCGTCCCGCAGTTGCGCTGCGTACTCCCATTCCGAATGCAGGTTGTTTTGAATGATGAACTGATCGTCCAGCTCCAGCGACAACGGCAGCGCAATCAGGTCTCCGTGCTCAGCGTGAAAGGGGTAGGGCATGTCATCGTTTATCCAGTCGCCCATGTAGCGCACCCCCTGGGCGGCTAGAAGATCCGGCGTATTGCCGCTTTGCGACCGCGCCGGGCTGAGCCAGCCCTGCACGGCGCGGCCCGTGATGTTGCGGAGGGTGGACAGCGACTTCGCAATCAGCGCTTCCTCTTCGTCAATGGGCATTGCGCCATGATGCAGGCTGTCCATGCTCCAAGAACTAGCCAGTATCTCGTTGTCGCGGCCGGTCAGCCGCTCAAGCAACAGCGGGTAACGGTGGGCGATGGCGGCGTTGACGGAAAACGTCGGTACGAGGGCATGGGCGTCGAGGGCGTCTAAGCAACGGAACAGGCCGATTCGATTGCCGTAGTCGCGCAGGGTAAAGTGACGCAGATCCGGATAGGGAGTGCTCATGCCGCCCGGAGGCGCAAATGGCTTGCCGCTTTGGTTGAGCGGAAAAAATTCCACGGCGACGTTTACCCAAAGCGCCACCTTGCCACCGTCCGGCCAATTGACGGGAGTGCGCTGGGCAAGCATGGACCACTCGTACCGGTCGTGGTCCATTCCATAGCGCCGGTGCGGGTACTCCAGATAGCTGGGATCCAGCGGCATCTAATCCGCTCCCGATTGAGCCAGAGCCGGGCCGTAGTAGTGCCGGAGGTAGTATTCGGCGATTTCGCGGCCCGTGGCCAGCCAGACCCCGGAATGGCCGGCGATGTAGGCCAGCGCATCCTCAAAGGCGCGCAGGCGGTGCGGATGGGCGACCTGGTAGGCGTGCAGGGGCACGCACATCACAGTGCCGCCGCGCTCGCCTTCAAGCCATAGCCGATCAAACGCCTGCTTGATCATGTCGCCATAGCGTCGGGGTTCGATTTTGTTGACGACGTAGACGATGGTGTCATTGAGCTCCAGGGAATACGGCACGGAGACGAACGGCTTGCCGGAGCGCACCCGCACGGGTGTTGGCTGGTCGTCGTGAAACAGGTCGCAGGTGTAGATGCCGCCGGCTTCGCTGAACAGATCCAAGCTGTGTTCGGTATGCGTCAACGCTGGCGCCAGATAACCGGCGCAACGTTGCCCGGTGTGTTCGGCGATGGTGCGCATGGAATCCTCGATCATGGCGCGTTCCTGAGCCTCGTCCATGCCGTAGACGTAGCGCGTGTTGTAGATGCCGTGGCTGAAGAACTCCCAATCGCGCGCCTTGGCCAGCTCGATGATTTCAGGATGGTGTTCGCACAGCGCCACGGACAGGCTAACCGAACCGCGCACGCCGTACTTGTCCAACAGCTCCATCATGCGCATGTGGCCGACGCGATTGCCGTAGTCCCGCGTTCCATAGCCCTGAATGTCCGGCATCGGGCGCGGCCAAGCCTTACGCTGGGGATTGGCGGTAGGATTCAGTTCGTAGAATTCGATGTTCGGTGCCACCCAAAAGGCGACCTTGGCGTTGTTGGGCCAGCGGATGGGGAGCCGCTCATCCCAAGGACGGTAATCATAGAGTGCCGGGTCTTCGCGCATGGCCAAGGTTCAGAAGCCAACACCCCGGTGTTCGCGAATTGGGGCGCAGCCGGGATGCTCCCTTAGCCAAGCCGCCACCGTTTCGAAGGACTCCACGTCGGCGTACTTCAGCATCAGGTCGCAGAGGTTGGCGAAGTGGGGAATCTCGTGCTTATCAGCCACGCATTCTTCGGGGATGACAGTGCGGTAGCCGTGGGAAAGCGAATCCACGGCCGATGCGCGCACGCAGCCGGAAGTGCTGCCGCCGGTCAGTATCAGGGTGTCCACCTTGTGCCAGACCAACAAGGACGGGATTGGGCTGTCGTGAAAGACGCTGGCCATGCGCTTGTTGACTAGGACATCTCGGCTGCGGTCCACCGCCAGTCTGGGGTCGAGTTGCGCCCGCTCGCTGTGCTCCTTGATGTTTTGCAGCGAATTTTCCGTGTTCGTGCGGGTGCCCCACACCCCGGCGTCGTCGGCGTTGTCCAGATAGGCAACGAAGGTCCAGATCACCGGCATGTTCTTCTCCCGCGCCAGCGCCGATAGCTGGTTGATGTAGCTGATTTGATTGAGGTCGGTCCGATAGGCGGTAGCGAAGCGGTCGATGTCGGTGTAGGCCCGCTGCAGGTCAATGTTGATGAGCGCCGCCTTCTCGCCAAAACCGAACTTGGCCCGGCCGGGGGTGGACTTGACCTGCGCCCAGTATTGGCGCGGCGTCCAATCTGAAGACTGCATCTTGGGCATCAGCGTTGGGAGGCGGCTTGGAAAGTTCTTCTATCTAAGCATATTGATATATCAATAACAATAACTTGTACGGGCTCTTGGGTTCAACCTTGAAGTGCAGCAAGGAGGATTATGCCGAATAGTGCCTGATTCGGTGTTTTCATGCCAAGGCATTTGCGCGGCCGGTTGTTGATCTGGTCGGCCACATGCGCCAGTTGCGGGGTTCTGATGGTCGAAAGATCATGACACGCCCCGACTGGTCCCATTGCGGCGTCAGGGCTGCCGGGTTGTGGCCTAGGGTGTTTGCCGCCAGCGGCACAAGGTACGGCGGCTACTGCAAAGGCATCGCAGGCGACGGTGGTGCATCATGGTCTGCGTCTCAGATACACCGGAAACCGTGGATTACCTTTTTGCGTCAAACCATAGTACTTAAAAGTAATCACGCTGCCGACGGCGGGTGGCTGGGCGCGGATTTGGTCGGTGAATCCCGAACCGATTTTGATCAGTTTTCCGTCCATCATCCGGCATTGAAGCGCACCCATTTTGCCCGTGTATTTACCCTTGCCGGGCAGTATTTTTTGCACCACACATTCGGTGTCCAAATAATTTTTCACCTTCAATGCCGAAGACAGCCGACCGGTGCGATAGGGCGAAGCGGGGTCGCGCACCACTACACCTTCGCCGCCGCCCGCGCTTACCTCCGCTAAAAAAGCGCTGAGTTGGTCGGCGTTGCTAACTTTGATTTGCGGGATGATTTGCAAGTGGTCGTTGGGATGTTGTTCCAGATAATCCGCCAAAACCGCCAGCCGTTCCAGCAGGCCCCCGGCCTGATGCGGCACTTCAAAAATGCGATAGCGCACCCGCGCCCAACGTTCATCGGGATTTTTTCTGCGCACAATGGACACGGTGTTTTCGAAATTCGCGCGCCCCGCCCACAACTCGCCATCCAGAGCAAACGGCGGGAAACCCCGGATGAACCATTCCGGCGCGTGCAACACCTTACCGTTTCGGCTCAGCAGTTGCTCGCCATCCCAAATCCCGCGCATTCCGTCGAGTTTCTCGCTCATCACCCAGCCCACCACATCCTGCGTGCCGTCGTAGGTCTTGAGCAAAAACACATCGGGTTTTTGCGCATACGCCACCTGTGCCGATAACCATACGACGAAAAGCGCGATTGAAATCGCGACCGGCGTTAATGGTTGGCGACGGCTCGTCATGTTCAAATCTCCAGTTGCTCCCAATTATCAAACTTATCTTTCACCAGCTTGTTTCCTTGTGTTATGTAGCCGGGTAAGCCATCGCTCTTGTCTTTTGCATCGGTGATCAGTTTGGCGATGGCGCGTACGCTGGGCAAGTCAGGCGTAGAGGTTGAGCGGCTGGCATTGGCATGATCCATGGCTACTTTGAGGCCGTGATTTTTCCAGAATACCAGGGCGTGGCGTTGCTGTTGGATGGCAACGTTCATGTGCTGCTCCTTTGTCGCAAAAGAAGCCACAGTATAGAACCCACACACCCGGAAGCCGATGTGCTTTATCTGCATGTCGGCTTCCTTTTTTTCGTCATGCTACGAATCCAGAATGTTTCTGGCATTATTCAAACCCTTCTCGGCCCGCTCTGCAAGAACCTACACGCCACAGGCTTGGTTTTGCTAATATTATGGTGACAAGCCATTGGCTATAAAAATGAACTCAGATGGGCTAATCAGGGCTCTTTGTCGGATTCTCGATGCAATACGGCGAATTTTGAGTCTACCAACCGCCATTGACGGCGACACCGTGTCGAATACTGTCCCAAAACCGGGGGCTTCATCGGATACAGAGTCTCCGCCAGAAACAGGAGTTCCGCTGGAAACCACACCTGGTCAAGACACGGTAACCGAGCCAGATAGGGAACATCCCGTTCCAGAACCGACACCCGACCCGGAATCAGAGACCACTCTGAAACCGGTGGCGGACACACTCGAAGACGCCGGGAACGGAAACGATCATCAGCATTCTCCACATCCAGAAGTGCCGCCGCCTGAAGAAAATAATAAATCACCAAAACAGCCGGTGGATAGCCCTGGGAGACGTGGAACATCTATCGGTCAAAAGCCACTTGGCCGAGAAAGAACACCACCGGAAGCCAAGCCAGAATTAATTTGTCAGGAAACTCGTGACCACCGTGGCCCCCAAGGGCAAATTTTTCTCAGAGTTCCGCGGGGCAAAAGTTTTGAGGTGTCGCAGAACGGAACTAAATTGTCGGTGAATGATAATGATAACTATCTGCTAACAAATTTTAAGAAAAAGATTCATTGGACAGATGGCAATAGCAGTGAACAAATTGAATTGTTTAGCAATAACAGGCCGTTAATTTTTAAACTGGGAAAAAATTGGGATGGTAACGGACGTCATGTCCCTCGTATTAGTAGCGGCTATTACCTTGTTTTTGCACCGCGTGAGTGGCATAGAACCAACGAAGCCTCTGTTAGTGAGTTAGAATGCACCGATAGAGATTTTTTGGCTCATTATTTTTATTCGGATGGAGCGGGCACAGCAGATGGATTCAAAGAATGCGGCTCGTTCGTTAAACGAGAGCGTTTTTCGTTAGACGGAACTACAGTCGCTGATGATGCGAGTATGGGTGAATTGTATGTTGGCGATGTTCCGAAATTAGACGATAGCAAAAACTGGGAAGGAATTTCATGGATAAAGGTCGGCAAGGAAGACGGTGATAAATGGGCAGAAGATTTCAAACCAAACGAATCGACTCTAGCGGATGTTCTACAAGGTCGCGAAGGACGGTTTTTTATCCGCATTTTCGATGTGAAACTTATTCACAGCATGGATTTTCGCTATCTGGCAGGTTTGGAGAAAATTTTGGTTAATGGAGAGCCACATCACTCAGACAACAGCATCACCCCTAGCGATAACGGATATACTGGCACAGTGATTCAGTTTGTCGGAGAAATCAAAGCGGAAAGCGAAAACAAAGATATAGCCGTAAACAAAGACAACACTGCAACCATTGATCCACTTCCCGATCTCGATAAAACACAATGGACATTAATCGGAAAAACGGAGCAGGTAACAATAACCCTTCATCTGCCACGGATTTGGTGGCAGTTAGTCAACAGCGACACTATATCTGCCGAGTGGAAAGACACTCCTTTGGTAATGTCGCAAGGTATGTTTATCGATAATCGAGATGCTGAAATGGTTGTCCGTTTGCCGCCAGAGAAAAAGGGGATGCGAGTGAGTTTTGGCGGGTTTCATTCATACGACGGTGGGCGAAAATACCACAAAGACAGGAAAACCAATGAGTCCAGATTTGACCTGCGTGAATTTCGTGCTCATGAGCAAATTACTGAAACTCCCTCAGAAGAATCGAATTTGTCAATACAGTGCGGTAGTGTAGATTTTCCAATTATTCGCATACCTGCCAATAAACCGACACAACCGCCAGCACCCAAACCTCCCGCAAACAATATTCGGTATTCCAAAAAGGGATTTGCATATCCAGCTACCGGAAACAAGCGATTTAGTCGTGCCGAATGTGATAAAGCCGGACTAATTGATGACGATGTGAACCGATTGAAAATTTCTATTGATTCTCGCCGAGGGACAAAATGCAATTACAATGCAAGTCTTTTGAGAAATTTGCAAGGGGGAAACCATGCCACATAAAGAAAATATCGAAGAATGGAAAACCGAAATTCATACCCGCTACTTGAGCTATCTAAAAACATCCTTTTATTTTAAGAACGCTGGCCTGCGCACAACTTTTGATGCTGCATTGCAAGAATGCAAGTTAATAAAAGGGGCTTTCCCCGAACCGGCGCATGACTTTCGCAAGGGAATTAATGCACGCACATTAGCGCAAAAGTATTTTCCGGAAAAATACAACGACATTTTGCCAGCGTTGCTTGATAGTCAATTATATGACCATCAGGAACGGGCGATTCAACAAATTCACAACGACAAAAAAAATGTTGTCGTCGCCACCGGAACCGCCAGCGGAAAAACGGAAGGGTTTCTCTATCCGATTCTATTTGAGTTATATCGGCAACATTTGAACGGCACACTCAATAAGCCTGGCGTTCGCTCATTGATTTTGTATCCGATGAATGCGCTTGCCAATGATCAACGGAGAAGATTGGGCGAAATTTGTCAGAATTTGGAGAATTCGGATTCCAATTTTAAGCCCACTTTTGGACAGTACATCGGTGCAACACCGGAAGATGAGCGCGACAGATGGCGCAATGCTAAAGCTCATAAAGAAAGCCGACTTTCCGGGGAGTTAATCTTTCGTGAGGAAATGCGCGAAACCCCGCCGCACATTCTAATGACCAACTATTCAATGCTTGAATACTTACTAATTCGCCCCGAAGATAGCAAACTATTTGACGACGGTCGTGGGAGTCATTGGCAGTTTATTGTGCTGGACGAAGCGCACCAATATCGCGGTGCTAAAGGCATGGAAATGGGAATGCTGGTGCGACGACTTAAACAACGTTTGCGGGATGGCGGACGCGGGGAACAACCGTTTCGCTGTATTGCAACCAGTGCGACCATCTCATCCAGCGAAGGCGACGAAGACAAAAAAACGGTTGCGAAATTTGCCCACACATTGTTCGGTGAAAAATTTACCGCTGACAATGTTATTTTTGGACAAAAAGAAAAACTCGATAACTCCCGCCCACAACGCTTTCATTTATTTTTAAGCGCACTGGAAGGCGCGTTCTTATCTCACAAAGATGGCGAAGACCGTATCATTTTAAATCGAAAAACAGAGAGTAGTGGCGATGGCTCTGAACCAAAACACGTGGTATTGGAAATTGCATTATGCCGTGAATGTGGTCAGCATTATTATGTGGGACGTGAGGACGATGGCCACCTAACTGAAGCAATACGCGACCCCAGCCAGAGTGATTTTGGTGTGAAGTTTTATCTGCCATTGGATAAGGGCGTAGATCTCGAAAACACCTGCTGCCTGTGTCGTCAATGTGGAAAATTATCAACAGGAAACCCCACTTGTGAATGCAATGCAAGTATTGCGGTTAGAAAATGCGAAAACCATGCCGATCATCTCGACCAGATAAAACAGTGCGAGACATGTAATTACCGAGGTGGTGGCGACCCGGTTCAAGAAATTGTGCACGGCTCGGATGGCCCAAACTCGGTTATCGCCACCGCGTTGCATACGTTGTTGTCAAAAAACAATAACAACAAAATATTGTCCTTCACCGACAGTCGGCAGGAGGCGGCGTTTTTTGCATGGTATGCGCAACATTCTTATGAAGAAATACGCGATCGTAATTTTATTTTGCGTGCATTAAAAAAGTCAGTAATTGACGAAGAGGGTTTATCTTTGAATGACTTAAAAAGTAGACTGCAAAAAATTCTTGAGGAAGAAGGGCTATTTAAACCAACCGACTCACGTGAAACCCAAAGACAGCGTTCATTACGAATAATTTGTCGCGAGCTGGTGACCGATGAACAACGCAACTCATTAGAAGGTGTTGGCTTGGTAAGATGGTCGATTCGCATTCCGGAAGATTTTAAATTACCAAAAACCTTGTTTCAAGATCCATGGAATTTTACGGTGGAAGAAGGACGGGAGTTGTTGAATTTTCTATTGAACACCTTGCGCTACAAACAAGCAATAGATTTGCCTGATGGTAGTCCGCCATCCGCCGAGGTATTCCAGTGGCAACAGAAAGCGGTTACTACTGGCACAGGCGGGGGGAAAGATACCTTCGCTTGGAGTAGCACACAAACCGGTATCGTCAAACACTTTCTTTTTAACTTGCTTGCAGATTACCCCTTGCCTCCCCAAGAAAAGCGCGATCACGGAAAGAAACTGCTGGATCAGCTATGGGATTCGATCGCTGATCACAGGAGTATCGTTCCAGATGAATACAGCCTTCTGGTAAGAGCAAACATCAATGGCACTTTTCGTCTGAATTCTGCTTGGCTCCGTGTGAATCTTCCATCGCCGGGCGAATGTTTTGAATGTGATACTTGCGCACGTTTGAGTTTCTACAACATTCGCACAGTTTGCCCGCGCAACGGCTGTCCGGGAAGACTTGTCAATGCGGATTGGGGGAAACTCAAACAAAATCATTATTATTTTTTATATAGGGATAAAGATATGCCGCCAAAATTGCGTGCCGAGGAACACACTGCACAAGTGCATAGTGAAGAAGCACAAATTCGACAACGAGAATTTATTGAAGGAAAAATTGACTTGCTCAGTTCATCAACCACTTTTGAGGTTGGCGTGGATTTGGGTGACCTGGAAGTTGCATTTTTGCGTAACGTGCCGCCAGAAACATTTAATTACACACAACGTGTCGGGCGAGTCGGCCGTAGCGAAACACCCGGACTTGCTGTGACTTACTGTCGCCGAAATCCACATGATTTATATCATTTTGCTGATCCGGAAGAGCGAATTTTAGAAGGTGAGATTCATCCGCCGCAACTGCGCCTGTACAACGAAAAAATTATCATCCGGCATATCGCTGCCATGGCATTGTCGGCCTTCTTTAAGGCAAATAAAGAACGATTTGAGAATGTTGAATCTTTGATTGGCCAGGATTGGAAAAACTCAAGGGCGACTAGTGATGTTCGAAAATTTCTTGAAAACAACACCGATATACAAGATTCATTACGTGCAGTTGTGCCAGCAGACATACACAAGAAGGTTGGATTACACAATAACGAATGGATAGAGAAAATTGCCGGTAGCGATAGTCAATATGCCAAAGCCGAACAGGAAGTCTGCGAAGACTACAATCGCATGTATACAAAGCGAGAAGAATATAAAACACAAAACAAGTTAAGCCATGCAAACCGAATAAATGCTCGTATGAAAACCATCGCCAAAGAAAAATCATTGAATTTTCTTTCTCGAAAAGCAATTATCCCTAAATATGGTTTTCCGGTGGATGTGGTTGAACTGGACACCCGCCCATCTACTACCAAAGAAGCGTCCAAGATTTCCTTACAGCGCGATTTATCGCAAGCCATCGCTGAATATGCGCCGGGCGCAAAAGTCGTTGCCAATAAAAAAGAATGGGAACCCTGTGGCGTTAGAGTCGTGCACGGCAAGGAGCTTGAAGTCAAAAATTATGTTTATAGTCAGGCGCGATATTTTACGAAATGGGGTGAAGATGACCCATCTCCGACCGATTCTCATCCATCTAGAAAGTATCTGTGGCCGCAATTTGGTTTCGTTACCGAATTACTTAAACAACCAAAAGAGCCTAAAAGAAGAGCGCGTCGTATGTATACAACACGCCCATTTTTTGAAGGATTTGTTCAAGAAAAACAAAAATCACGAAATTCCTTTGGAATTAAAATCACCCCCGCACAGCGAGGTCGTATGGTGGTGTTGTGCGAAGGAAAAAATGGCGACGGGTTTTATATTTGTCGCCGCTGTGGTTCGGGCTCTATTGAAAGAAAACCTGCGCATAAAAGTCCTGAAGGCAATCAATGCAGTGGCATGCTGGAACCCCTTTCTCTCGGCCATGAATTTGAAACCGATGTTGTGCGTTTGCAATTCCCGAACCTTAACGACCAATGGGAAGCATACTCATTAGCGTATGCCATATTGTTGGGCATATCGCAAACTTTGAACGTGCCGGACACCGATATAAACACCACCATCACTGCCGGAGACTCTCGCAACGAAATCGCGATTGTGTTGTATGACAATGTCCCCGGCGGCGCGGGGCTGGTTGCCAGTCTGGAAAAAACTAAAATATTGAAAATCGCCCTTACGGAAGCAAAAAAACGAGTGCTCGGCGATTGTGGTTGCACCGAGAGTTGCTATGGCTGCATCCGCAGTTATCGTAATCAATTTGCCCATCCATACTTGCAACGCACCACCGCCTTACAATTTTTGGAAAATGCCTTGGAAAACGAGACCACTGATTCGGCTTAACCACATCATTTTTTTATGGGAATGCATGCAAGAGAAAATCAACCACCTTGTATGGCGCCACCACATACTGGACAAATCGGGCAAAAGTTTGCCGATGGTGCCTGCGCTGGAGCAAGTCAGGCGTTGTTATTTACACCTCCAGAATGTTTCTGGCATCATTCAGCGACTCATAAATACATTGTAAATCAGGAATATATTTCCTAAAATGCAAAGTATGTTGGGGCGCCAAATTACAGAGAAACTTCAAGCTGCCATCGCGCAGGTGCCAGCGGCCGTCTTGCTTGGCGCACGCCAGGTCGGTAAGACGACGCTCGCAAAGACCATTGCTAAAAGCGTTGATTCAATTTACCTCGATTTAGAAGCCCCCGAGGATTTACTGAAGCTCAGCGACCCCACCAGTTTTTTAAGCGCTCATGCCAATAAGCTGGTTATTCTGGATGAAATACAGCGAAGCCCGGAATTGTTCCCTGTGCTGCGGGGTCTGATTGATAAAAACCGGGAGCAAGGTCGTACAGCAGGTCAGTTTTTACTGCTCGGGTCGGCATCAATGGCTTTGATGCGTCAGTCTTCGGAAAGCCTGGCAGGTAGGATTAGTTATATTGAAATGAGCGGTCTGAACCTGGCAGAGATTGATGGTAACCAACAGGGTCGGCAGACCCTTTGGTTGCGGGGAGGTTTTCCGGACAGTTATCTGGCAGCAGATGATAACCTGGCTATGGACTGGCTTGAAAATCTGGTTCGCACTTATCTTGAGCGTGACGTCCCGCAAATGGGCTTCCGTGTTCCCGCAGCAAGGTTGCGCCGACTCTGGACGATGTTGGCTCATTTGCAAGGTGAAACCATTAACTATTCCAAACTGGCTTCAAACCTGGAAGTCGATGCTAAGACGGCGAGTAACTACATTGATATTCTGACGGGCCTTTTGCTGGTCAGGCGGCTTGAGCCCTGGCATACCAATGTTAAGAAGAGACTGGTGAAATCACCCCGCTTTTACGTCCGTGACAGTGGCATTCTGCACCGCTTGCTAGGTATCAACAGCTACGATGCGTTGCTGTCTAATCCAGTTTTGGGTAAAAGCTGGGAAGGCTTTGTCGTTGAAAATATTCTTTCGGTCCTGCCGAGTCGCGTAGAAAGCTATTTTTACCGAACAGCCGCCGGAGCAGAGGTCGATCTGGTTATCAAGATGCCATCGTCTGAAATCTGGGCCATAGAAATCAAGTATGGCCTTGCCCCCAACCTCGGCAAGCACTATAGCCAAACCTGCGATGATGTTGGCGCAACGCATAAATACATTCTTTACGGTGGTGACGATGAGTTTCCCGTGGGTAAGAATGTGAAAATTATTTCTCTGCCCGGGCTTATGGAAAAACTTCGTTCAGGTTGATTTTTTATAATTTTTGAACATGATGTTTTTCGTGCCACGAACCCAGAATGTTTCTGGCAGTATTCACCTGGCAAGGCATGACGGTACGCGCCCTGGACTTGCCTACTCGGCGCGCCATGGCCTGCTTGTGCGCCCCGGCTGGACGATAAGCGCCCGCCCTAGCGGTGCGCCGCCCCACACGCCCCCGACTGGTCCCATTGCGGCATATCTCCCGGCTGATGGTGCTTTTGTTGACACCGATCATATTGGCGATGGCTTTTTGTGAATATCCTTCTTTCAAGCTATTGGAAATCAGGTATCGTTGCTCACAGGTGAGGTGCGTGTGGCGTTTCATACCGCATCTCACCTCTCCTTCATCGGTGAAGTTGCACTTAAGAGTTGAATCCAAGGCTCAGTACATTTCGGAATTTTTTCGTTCAGGCAGTCATAGAGAGCTTGTCCGTGAATTCGGCCGGCGTCTGAGCCCATGCACAACTCGGCCAGCGTGAGCAGTGTTATTCCGTCATTGGCCTTGGTTGCAAGGCAAGTGAACAGGCCGTTGGGGAGCAGAGGAGCCTTGCCCGATGCAACCTGATGTTAGTTGAACTTGACTAGCCCGCTCACCCCGCCAATGAGTGTGCCGGCGTAGATGACAAGCACGGCGATGTATACAGGCCGCAAATGGTTGCCCAGCGCTGTTTCCACCTCTGGCGTTGAACCCTTGGCGGCCAGTGTTTGGTAGTCGGCAACAGCCGGTGCAAATGCCTTCTCCAGCCAGATGGCGGCAATGCCGATCAGCGTGAAGGCCAGCCACTTCACCGCCAGCCACAACGGCATGGCGTTGTTGGCGATGCCGATCAGTGCGCCACCGCCCATGCCGACGATGACGGCCAGATGGGCGGTGTTGCTCGCTCCAACGGCGAACTTTTGCGTCTTCGTGCCCTGCGTCTGAAAGATGCCGAGCCAGACGATGATGAGCCAGCTAAGCCCAAGGACCAAGGTTAACGAAACCGGCAAGGAGACCACGCCCAGCTCAGTGCTCATCAACATGCCCGTAGTCCATACCACGGGCACTGCGAAGCGGGGCGACCGATCCAGCAACATGCCGACGTTGAGTACAGCGAGGCGCGCCTCTACGGACAATGTTTGCTTCTGGCTGTGCTTTGCGGCCAGAAATACCCCGATGTCGGTGCCGAGCCAGAAAACCCAAGCGAGGACATGGAGGACTAGCAGCAGGCTATGCACGGCTCAGGTTTCGCCCTCATCCCGTTGGAAGGCGTCGATTTCCGCCTCGCGCTCCCGGGTCACCCAAGCTTGGGACATGGTCTCCAGCAGCGCGGTCATCAGCGCATCCACCTCGGGATTAGCGAAGAAATGCGGGCGCTTGCGGCGGGTATCCAAATTGACGGTCATGATGCTATTTCCAAGCGCCGAAGCCGTACCATTGGATGCCCTCGGTCAAGCGTCCGGTCTTGTCGTTGAATTGGCTGCCGACCTCAAACGCCTTGGCGTAGTCCTCCGGCGCCATGTAAGTGTACTGCGGTGTAATCAGATGGAAATGCTTGTTCGGTGCAAAGCCCGCCTCGGTGCGCAAGGAACTGAAGTCTTGGTCGCGAAAGGTTTTGTAGAAGGGTTCGTTGTTGTAGTAACCGTCCCAGTCCAAATAGAACGCATCGTAGGGCGCGAGGCTGTCGTTGGGCGGCAGCTCCATGTGCAGCATCAGGCCGCCGGGACGTAGTACGCGATGGGTTTCCCGCATCGCCTTGCGAATGTCCGCCACCGACAGCTCGTGCAGAAACATGGATGAGAACACCAGATCCAGGCTGCTGTCCGGAAACTTCAGGTCGGTGGCATCCATTTGCTTGAAATCTATGGCGACGCCTTGGTCGAGCGCCCGGGCATGGCCATAGCGCAAGCAGGGAGCAGCCACGTCGATGGCGGTCACCTTTGACGTCGGAAAGGTCTGTTTCCAAGCGCAACTGTTGTGGCCCACAGTGCAGCCGAGGTCCAGAATGTGGTTCGGTTCGAATTCGGGAAAGGCGTGCCGCACATACTGCGCCAAGGAATGGCCGATGTCGTCGAGATTGCGACCCATCTGGCCGAAGGAGAACACGTTCAAGCCGTGGTCGTAAACCGCTCCGCCGAGCCAATTCATGGCCGCTTCCTCGCGACAGTAGGAACCTGGCGCCAAATGCACGTCCAAGGCGGACACATTTTTCGGCAGTTGCACCGTGGCATCCAGCGTCAGCGAGCCGCCGACCGCATCCTGACGCTCGTCCGCTGCGGTTACCGCGGTGTTGAGGGTGTCCGCCGCTTCCGTCAACGGGCGCAGAACGCCGCGCCAAACCATCTCCTGAGCGTTGTAGCGCAGGCTGGAGTAGAACCGGAAAACCAATTCGCCTTGCAGCGCCTGGTGGACCTGTTCACCCGTTTGCGGCGCGGCGCCACAGGATTGCTGAAATGCCGGCTCGACCGCCTCTTGGTAATGCTGCCGCATCGAGTCGGCAACCTCATTGAGGATGAACGCGCGCAAGCCGGAAACGAACGCCTGCTTTTCTTTCTGCTCCCGGCAACAGCGGCCGCGCAGATGGTGCAGCAGGGGTTGAATCATATGGCCGCCTTCTTATTTGGAGAGGCTGGTCGAGACTTGATCAAAAATCGTAACGCGCCTTGAAACTGATGCGCCTAGGTTCGTTGTAGTAGAACGTCCCCGCTAGCACCGAGTCCTGAACCAGTTCGTCGGTGCAGTTGGTGCATTCCAACGTGAACCGAAGGCGCCCGCCGATGCCTAGGGTCAGGCCGGCGGTCATTTCCGTAGTGGCGTCCACCTTGCCATTGGGCAGCCCGGTGGTGCCCACGTTGAGGTCGTCTGTGCGGCGAATGTTGAGCGACGCGGACAGGTAGCCGCCGTTCAGGGCGGCGATGGGAAACCGTGCGCTGCCCCCCAGCATGAGGGTGTAGTCAGGGGAACGGGTGGGTTCAGCGATTTCGCAGTTGTTGTCCACGATGCCTAGGCCGCCGCCGCCTAAACCGCTCAGGCAGTTCATGCGCTGCTGCACGATGGTGTCCCCGGGAATCTGCTTGGCGTCTTGAATGCCGCCGCTGAAATACAGGCTCAGGATGTCGTTGGGTGCTCAGGACAGGTCAAATTCGATGCCATCGTTCTCTAGGTCAGCGAAATTCTGCGTAATGAACGCGATAGATCCATCGGGTCGCACAAAGGCCGCCGGCACTTGAAAGTCGTCCACCTCCATGAAGAACGCAGTGACGTTCAGGCGCAGGCGGTTGGCCAGCCAATCGGAGCGAAAGCCCACTTCCCAAGTGCTCACCCTTTCCGGGCTGAAGGGTATCAGCTCCGCCGCTTGCGTGCCGCGTGCGTTCCAGCCGCCAGACTTGAACCCTTCGGTATAGGAGGCGAAGGCCATGAAGTTTTCATTCAGCCGATATTGGACCGCCGCCCGCGGCGTGAAGATGCTCTCGTCGAGCTTGGTATCCACGCCAAAGGCGTTCAGGTTGTTCGTGTTCAATTCGCTGCCGGGGGCGGCGGGAAACGCCAATACGTTGGAGAACGGGTTGTTGGCGACAATGCCGGGCTTGAAGTCCTGCACGTCAAACTCCTTTTCCTCCTTGGTCCAGCGCACGCCGGCAGTCAACGTCAGTTGCTCGTTCACATGCAGGTCCAATTGGCCGTACGCCGCAAAGGAGAAGGTGTCGTTGTCGATTTCGCGGTCGGCCAACAGCAAGTTGCCGAAGGGCAAGGCGAAGATGTCAGAGAAGTCCGTGGTGTTCTGCTCGTCGAAGTAAAACAGGCCGCCGACGAAATCAGCTGACTCGTTCGCGAACGAAGTGGTGTACTTCACTTCCTGAGTGAACTGCTCATGCTCGCCGGCGTTGGCGATGGTGAAGGTGCCCAATTGGCCGGGGCCATCGAAGAAGTCGATGATGAAGTCCTGCTCAAGGGACCGAAACGCCGTGATGAACTCGAATGAGCCAAGATCAGTGCTCCATTCGATATTTGAACTCAACGCCCAGCTCTGGACATGATTGTCTAAGCCCTCGCCGGCCGCGAGCTGCTCCAAGGTGCCATCGGACCGGGAAGCCCTGATGCCCGTTTGCGAGAAGCGGCTGTCGGTGTTGTCCGTCATGCCATTGTCTTGAGGCCGTTGAAAGATGGAAAGATCCCCGAAGGAGTTGACGATGTTGAGATTGTGGTTGTTGATGTACTCGACCGATAGATCTCAAACCACGCTGTCGTTTGGTAGTGAGCGCAGGTCCACGCGGATGCCCTCGGCGTCCTCGCCGTTCAATTCATCGCCTGTGGTCCGGTTGGTGACGTAGCCGTCCTCCTCCAGCCAGAATGCGGAAATCTTGCTGAGCAGGGTGCTGCTGATCGGCATGTCCACCGAGCCCCGAGCGCTGACCCGGTCGAAGTCGCCGGCGGTCAACTCCAGGAAGGCACCGAACGCATCCGCCGGCGGCTTCATATGAATGGACACAGCGCCGCCGGTGGTGTTGCGGCCAAAGAGCGTGCCTTGGGGGCCGCGCAACACCTCAATGCGGTCCACATCGAAAAAGGCCACATTGTTGCCGTTTTGCCGAGCGATGTAGACGTTGTTGACGTAGGTGCCCACCGGTGGGTCAAAGGTGGCGATGGATTCGGTGTTGCCGAGCCCGCGCAAATAGTAGGCGTTGGCGGTGCCGAGGCCGGTGTTGTTGTTGCCGAACATATTCGGGATTTGATTGATGATGTCCAAAGGCTCGTCAAACTGCCGTGCCTCCATCTCCTCCTCGGAGAAGGCGGACATGGCGATCGGCACATCTTGAATGTTCTGCTCACGGCGCTGAGCCGTAACGAGCACCTCCTCAATGGCGGCCTGGATGGGGCTGGGCAAGGCCAACACGACCGCCATAAGCAGCATCCCCAAGGCTTGAAAACTTCGCATTGACATTAGGCGCCTCTCATACTTTGTTGCTTGCGGGACTTAGGAATCACCCTACAAGCCGTGGAATTTGTTCTACGTTAGCGGTCTACGCCCGAATTCGAACAAGAAGGCGCGGTGGCCTTTGATCGAACTTGCTTTAGTGCGCGGCGCATGCCCTGTGGTGATCTTGCCACAGGATGATGAATAATTGCATTAATTTAGTCAATGATATATCAATAGACCTAATGCCTTTCAATATTTCGATTTGTCTTGGTCGCTCGGAACAATTCCTTTGCAGCGACTGCCAGCGGGGAAGGACAACTTGCGTTTGAAAACCTCTGTGGATAGCGACCTGTTTGCCGGCCTCATGCAAAGGCTTAAGCCGGATCAGGTGCTGCTCAATGACGAGGCGAGGGAACTCTACGGGCAGGACGTATCGGGCGATGCCCATCCGGTGGCTGGCGTAGTGCGCCCCCATTGCACCGAGGATCTCCTGGCGGTGATGGGTTTCGCCCGGGATGGGGGCTGGGTCTTGGCACCGCGTGGGGGCGGCATGTCCTACAGCAGTGGCTATGTGTGTCCGAATGAGCGCACGCTGTGCCTGGATATGGCGGCGATGGACGCCGTAGTGGAAATTAACGCCGAGGATATGTACGTCACTGTTGAGGCGGGCTGCACTTGGCTGAAACTGCACGAAGCCCTAAAGCCCCTCGGCCTGCGCACACCCTTCTGGGGTACGCTGTCTGGCATCAAGGCCACCGTGGGCGGGAGTTTGTCGCAAAACAGCCTGTTCTGGGGCAGTGGCCGACATGGCTCGGCGGCCGACTCGGTGATTGGCTTTGAAATCGCTCTGGCCAACGGCGATCTGCTGCGCACCGGTGCCGGGGCACAGGCCGAGGCGTTGCCTTTCTTTCGCCACTACGGCCCGGACTTGACGGGCTTGTTCACCTGCGACGCTGGGGCGCTGGGCATCAAGGCAACCGTCACCTTGAAGCTGTTGCCCGCAGGGCTGGGCCGAGCCGGGGCGAGCTTTGACTTTAAGACGGCGCCGCCGTTGATCGCCGCCATGTCGGAAGTCGCTAGACGAGGTTTGGCCGATGCCTGTTTCGCGTTCGATCCCGTCCTGCAGTCGCAGCGCATGAAACGGGAATCCTTGCTCAGCGATGTCAAGGTCTTGGGCAAGGTTGTGGCCGGGCAGGGCGGCTTAGTCAGGGGCGTACGGGAAGGTGTGCGCGTGGCGGCGGCGGGCCGGGAATTCATGCAGGCGTGGATTTTTCGATGCACTTCATGGTGGAAGAGGCCACTCAAGCCGCCGCCGAGGTTTCGGTGGAGGAAATTCGCAGCATCTGCGCCACCCATGACGGCACGGAAATTGAAAACAGCATTCCCAAGATTGCCCGCGCCAATCCCTTTGGTCCGGTCAACTCGATGATCGGCCCTGAGGGCGAACGCTGGCTGCCGGTGCATGGGCTTTTGCCGCATTCAAAAGCCGCCACCACCTATGCGGCGATCACCGCGCTCGTGGCGGACAATCGCGAAGTGCTAAAGCGGCACGCCATTCAGGTCGGGATGCTGCTCACCTACGCGGACACCAATTGTTTCGTCATCGAACCAGTTTTTTATTGGCCCGATGCTCTCAATGCGCTGCATCGCCACAGCGTTGATGCGGCGGTGCTCAAGAAGGTGAACGAGTTTGACGAGAATCTCGCCGCCCGGGCTGAGGTCATGCGCCTGCGACGGGAGCTCATGGGGTTATTCAGGGGGGCGGGTGCCCTGCATCTGCAGATCGGGCGGCGTTACCCCTATAGGGATGGTTTGCGGGAGACCCTCCGCCGCTTGGTCAGCGACCTGAAAAATCTGCTTGACCCGGAAGGCCGCATCAATCCAGGCGCCCTCGGCATGCCCATGAACTGAACGAATGCGGGTTAAGCAATCGAGTGCGCGGTTGGCGGTTGGCGGCGCAACCTTGGACCTGCACTATCGCGTTGCGGGTGCCGGACCGCCGCTATTCCTGCTGCATCCCTCGCCGCTCAGCTCGTCCTTCATGGTGCCGTTGATGCGGCGGCTTGGGCAGCGGGTGACGGCCATCGCGCCAGATACGCCGGGGTTTGGCGAATCGCAACCGCTCCATTCAAGGCAAGGGGAGGTAGCTGATCTAGCCCCCTTTGTGGAGGCCATGATCGCTCTGCGCGAGGCGATGGGTCTGAAACAGGTGGCTGTATACGGCTCCGCCACTGGTGCGCAAATCGCCATCGAATGGGCCAAGGCAGACGCCGGCGCAGTCTGCGGGGTGATCTTGGACAATGCAGCTAGCTTCACCGCCGCCGAACGCGAGCGCATCATGGACGGCTACTTCCCCGACCTGACGCCAACGGCCGACGGCGGCTACCTGGCCCGAGCTTGGCAGGCCGCTCACGACGGCACGCTGTTTTTCCCTTGGCAATCACCTGAGCACGCCCGCCGCCTCGGCACTCGGTTTGGGCCTGTTGCGGCCATAGACGCCACGGCCAAGGGCTATCTGGCGGCGGGCCCCTGCTATCAAGTCGCTTACCGAGCGGCGTTTCGCAACGAACGGGCGGAGCGGGCGCAGTCCGTTCGGGCGCCGATGGTCGTTTTGCGCTGGCAGGGGAGCATTTTGAAGCCTTGGTCGGACCGCTTCGATGACTATGGCTGGGGCGACAACGTGGTGATGGCCCATTGCGGACCAACAGTCGAAGAGCGCTGGGCTTGCTTGGAATCCCATCTTGGCCGGGTGTTGCCGGCCGAGGCCACCGCAGCGAACGACCTGCGGCTGGACACCGGCCCCATCCGTTATGTGGGTTCGGATAGCGGGCAGGTTTGCTATCGGCTGCCGCCTGACTCAGAGCCGGCGGGCATCGCCTTGCACGCCCCCGGTGGTTCTGGCATCTTGGTCGAATTGGCTTCCTCCGATCTGGACTGGGCTTGTGTTGACCTGCCGGGCCACGGCGGTTCGGCCAAGCCGGGCGAACTATCGGTGGAACGCTGCATCGAAGCTGTGCGGCGGGTTATGGATGTGTTGGAAGCGCCGAAGCTGGCGATTTGTGGCCAGGGTGCGAGCAAGCGGATCGCCGAGTGCCTCGCCCGGGCGGATGCGCGGCTGGAATATGCGCCGGTTTCCGTTTCTTGGTTTGAAGGCGCTTTGCCGGAGCTTGATGCCGAGGCATCCGGCGCCCATTTATGGCGGGGTTGGTCTTGGCTGCGCCGCGACTTCCTCGAACGGGATGGTCAGGCGCCGGAACCGGCGCGGTTGACGCGCATGCTCTTGGCATTGCTTGATTCCCAAGCGGCCTACCGAGCATTGCACCCCTTGCTAGGGAATGGCTAGACAGAGCAATTTGATGGGACAGGACACTAATATCAGCCGGGTGTTTACGCCGATGGAGCTTAGCTCCTTGCGCACGAATGGTCCCATTCCCCTTTATCATCAACTCTATCAGCTATTGAAGCGGCGCATTCTCTCCGGCGCCTTGGCGTTTGGCGCCAAGGCGCCCACGGAAGCCGAGTTGGCGCAGGGCTTCGGCGTCTCCCGAGTCACCGCCAAACGGGTCATGGACCTGCTCGTCGCCGACGATCTCATCAAGCGTCAGCGTGGCAAGGGCAGCCATGTCGTGTTTCAGTCCTCCGCTTCAGATGTGGAGGCGCCGCTGGTCGGCATGTTGGAGAAGCTCGCCAGCATGTCGAAGACCACCAAGGTCCGGGTGCTGCATATCGAAAGGCGGGTGCCGCCGCCAAGCATCGTTGAAGATTTGCGCATGTCCGCCGACGAACAGGTCCATTACGTCACCCGAGTGCGGTTCAGCGAAGATCAAGTGGCTTTCGCCTACTACGAAAGCTGGACCCGGGGCATCACCAAGGGCTTTACGGCGGCGAACATTGAGCGCCGTCAGCGTTTTGACATTATGGCGGAGAACGGCCACCGCATTTCCCGTATCGAACAGTATCTAAGCGCCGCCGCCGCCACTCCGCTGGTGGCGGAGCAACTGCAGCTTGTGCCCGGCGACCCGGTGCTGGCGTTGGTGCGGCATTCCTTTGCAGACAACGGCGATGTCATCGACTTGCTGCATTGCCAGTATCACCCGGAGCGATTCCACTACCGCATGAACCTCAGCATGGAAGACTACGCAGGCTAGCATTCGCTGCCTCACCGGCTTCCCACGGTCAACAAATCTAACGAGAGACCGGTGCGAATTGGGTTGAATCTGCTTATTCTGGCCTGTTGTCCAAGATTTTGGCGAGGGTGTTTTGAGCGGGTTTCCGGCCTGTCGTGGCCCCGCAACCTGTGGTCTCGGGCGAATTCGGACGGACCCCGCCCTCAGGCGGTCATCAACTCGATCCGGTTGGCCGCTTGCAGCAGGTTCAAGGTCGTCGCCTTGAAGGTCAGTCGGGATTTCGCAACGGTCTTAACGAGGAGATGCGTCAGGTCGGCGAGAAGGCGTTGGGCGGGTTCGAGCTTGAATCGTCTGTCAGCCTTGTCCCGCGATCAAGCTAGCTAGATCACGCCTCTTTCCGTCAGCTTTTGTATGACGGCGATTTGGGTGTCGAGAAAATGGGACCGGCTGGGTTGGCGCACATTGCCGTTCTCGTCAAGCATTAGATTTGCCGGGTGGATGGCGTCACTCTGGTAAATGCCCGCAAACAAGCCAAGGCGCTGGCGGGAGAACACATTGAACAACCCCGGCCGCCGCCGGCACTCACGCAAGGCGTCCATGTGTATGTCAGCGTGGGCCGCCATGGATTCGCCGCCGGCCGCCTCCGCCAGTACTCGTCCTTGGTAGTCCACCACTTTTGAGCCGCCATCCACCGACAGGTTGGGCAGGTCGATGCCAGTGATGCCGGCTGAATTGGCGGAGACGATGTAGAGCTGGTTTTCGTAGCTCCGGGCCAGCTTGGCCGCGTTCTTGGGCGTCATGGCGGGGCTGGCTACTTCCGAAGAGGAATGGCAAATCAGTTCGGCGCCGTTCAGAGCTAGCGCACGGGTTAGTTCGGGAAACAGGATTTCCTCGGAAGCCAAGGCGGCCAGCCGCCCCAGCTCGGTGTCGGCGACGGGAAACAGGCTTGCAGCGCCGTGGATGTCTAGATATTTGTCCAGCACGTCGTACGGGGTGGGTGCGAACATCGAAATCAGCCGCCGGTAGCGCAGGACCAGTTCGCCGCTGTCGTCAACGATGAAACTGGTCTGGAAATAAAGTTCGGGGAAGTGCGGATCGGTTTCGTAGAGATTGCCCGAAAGAAACAGTCCGTTGCCTTGAGCAATTCGGCCGATGCGCTCGTATTCAACGCCGTCCGGGTCCACGCAGGCGCGCTCTCGCCAAGCGGCAATGGCCTCGCCAAGTGGATAGCCGGTGAGAAAGTACTCGGGCAGCACCACCAGCTTGAGGCTTGGGCCGATAAATTGCCGGCTGGCCTGCACCTGCTTGGCGGTCCGCTCCAAGGAGGCGCTCATGCTGGCCCGGCTTGAACTGATGTCCGGCTGCCCACTGACAGCCCGCACGTTGGATTGAAGGGCGAGCGCGGTGAAGATCGACATAGTTTTCCTCAAGCGCTGACGGAGATTGCTGGGTGAAGTGGTGCGCGATGCGGGCTGGCCGGGGAGTAGGCGAAGCCCTTGGGCAATCCCGCATCGGACACGAAGCCATAGAGTGACTCGTCTGGCAACGCTGCCTGCACCTGTGCACGGACGGCCAGCAGCCGGTCGAGGTCAATTCCTGTATTCAGCCCCATGGATTCAAGCAAAAAGACCAGGTCCTCGGTGACGATGTTGCCGCTTGCCCCCGGCGCGAAGGGGCAGCCGCCGATGCCGCCGAGGGAGCTATCCAAGGTGGTCAGCCCTACCTCCAGCGCCGCCATGACGTTAGCGAGCCCTTGGCCCCGGGTGTTGTGCAGGTGAATGCCGGTCAACCGATCCTGGCCCACCGCTTGGTGAATGCGTTTGGTCAGGCGCTGAACCTGCGCTGGATTGCCATAGCCGGCGGTGTCGGACAACCCCACCTCGTCCGCCCCGAGCATAATTACCCGCGCAGCCGTGCGCACCACCGCATCTTCGTCCACCGCACCCTCCAAAGTGCAGCCGAACGCGGTGGACAAGCCCACTTCAAAGATGGGTCGCGCTGCCGGCGGTGCCTCGGCCACGGCCTTTGCAATCAACTCCACCTGATCGAACATCTGCGCATGGGTGCGCTTGACGTTGGCTAGGCTGTGGGTCTCGCTGACAGAGAAGGGCAGGGCCATCTTGTCCACGCCGTTGGCTATGGCCGCTTGGGCACCGAACAGGTTTGGCACCAGCACGGCCACCTTCAGGCGCGGTAGGTTTTTTGCGAACGCCACTAGTTCGGCCGTGTCGGCGAGTTGCGGCAGCAGTTTCGCTGGCACGAATGAACCCACTTCAATTTCCGGTACGCCCGCCTCCGCCTCGGCCTTGATCCAAGCTTTCTTGGCCACCGTCGACATGATCGACTTCAGGCTCTGCAGCCCGTCCCTAGTGCCGACCTCGCTGATTTCTATGTCAATGGGGGTGCTGTTCCTCGGCATTGACCTTGCCTCTGGTGTAAATCGTGGAATTCGATTTCGTAAAAGTATTAATGATATATCATACTATCCATTAGCGTCATCGGGGTTGCCCGCTCAAGCGGATTTCCCCCGGCTCGCTGAATTTAATTGGGAAGTGCATAGGAGGGAGCGCTTGCGCAACGTCTTGCCGCTAGCAAATGTCCAAGTGATCGAATTCTCGCACATGGTCATGGGGCCGAGCGCGGGCGTCATTTTGGCTGATCTTGGCGCCGACGTGCTAAAGGTGGAGCCGCCGGGTGGGGACAATACGCGACGTCTGAAGGGCTCCGGCGGCGGCTATTTCGCGATGTACAATCGCAACAAGCATAGCCTCTGCGTCGATCTCAAGAACCCGGAGGGTCGGGCGTTGGTGCAGCGGCTGATCGATGGCGCCGATGTGGTTATCGAAAACTTTCGGCCCGGCGCGATGGACGCCCTAGGCTTCGGCTACGCCGAGTTGGCCACCCGTCATCCCGGCCTCGTCTATTGCAGCCTGAAGGGCTTTCTTCAGGGGCCTTACCAAAGCCGCGTCGCCCTCGACGAAGTGACGCAGATGCTTGGCGGCCTGGCCTACATGACCGGGTTGCCAGGTCGCCCCATGCGCGCCGGCACCTCGATAGTGGACATTACCGGCGGCATGTTCGGCGTTATCGGCATTCTGGCCGCGCTGCATGAGCGACGGGCGACCGGCCGAGGGCAACTCGTCACCAGCGCGCTGTTTGAAACGGCGGCCTTTTTGGTTGGCCAGCACATGGCTCAACAGGCAGTGCTTGGGGAGGAGCCGCCACCGATGTCGGTGCGGCGGTCCGCCTGGGGCATTTACGATCTCTTCGCTTGCGCCGACGGCGAGAAGATGTTTGTTGCCGTGGTCAGCGACACGCAATGGCGGGTGTTCTGTCAGTGCTTTGCTCTTGACGACCTTGCCGCGGACAAAGACTTGGCCACAAACAACGGTCGCGTGGATAATCGCGAGCGGTTCATGCCCGCGCTTGCTCGTTTGTTCGCCGGACTGTCCCGGAGTGAGGCAGCCGCACGGCTTGAGGAGGCCGGTTTGCCCTTCGCCGAAATCAACAAACCGTCCGATTTGTTTGCGGATGCTCATTTGAACCAAGGCGGCTTGGTTGATTTGCGCATCACCGAGGGGGAGCGACGGGGCGATTTGGCGCGGTTGCCGAAACTGCCTTTGGAAATGGCCGGACGGCGGCTGAATCTGCGCACGGATTTGCCCCATGCGGGAGAACACTCCCGGCAGGCTGCAGCACGCGCCGGATGCAGTTCGGCCACGATTGATGAGCTACTAGCGGCCGGGATCATCGTCGAGCACGGGATTGCGGATGGCTAAGGCATTCGGCGAGGCGATCCCCCTCGTCAAGGTGGTCAGCCTCGACAGCGGCGAGACGTCCGAGATCTGGCCACCGTTAAGATCTAGGTACGTTAACGAAAAATTCGGAAATGTCCTGAGTACATCACGTTGTTCAAGCCTTTAGCCCTTGCTATCATCCTTGCACAGATTCATTCTGACTACGAATGCGTAACGGGGTCACATCGACATGCATATATCCATCACCTATTGCGGAATTTGAAACTACAAGCCACGGGCAGTCAGTTTGGCTGCATTGCTGGAGTCGGAGTTAGGCGCTTCAACAGAGCTCGTTGAGGGCGGCAGCGGCATATTTGATGTGGTCGCCGACGATAAGTTGGTGTACTCCAAGCACCAAACCGGGGAGTTTCCCGAGCCAGGGAAATTGCTGGGCAACCTCCGCTGAAGACGTGGAGGCCATAGCCAACCCGCTGCATCAACTGAGGCGAACGGGCGTTCCGTGCTCTAGGTTCTCCGCCCTGCTCCCCCGCAGCGCAGTGGTGATCCGCAGCCGCACCGCCGGAAATGAACCACCAACCGAACCTAGGCCAAGAGCCCATATCAGCTCTAGGATGAGCAGTTCCGGGGGTCACGGCAAGTCGTTGGGGGAACGAGGCTAACGATGCTTGGTTGTGGATGGATGCGGTGAGGCGGACGCGAATCGACTGCACGACGGTGCCGCATCGACAAGTGAATTGGGCCATCGGCAAGTCCGCCCGGAGTTCCGATTCGTAAGCGGCCCCATTGACGGAGAACAACCCAACGATGGCTCGCTCATTGTCCCGCAGCGCCACCGCGCCACCGACGTCCGCACAGGAAAGTTCGACTGACGCTGGTTGTCCGGCTCGCACAACTAGCCTTGGACAATTTCGATTTCGGGCCGAAGCGCAAAGGCTTCCCGCTCTATGCCGCGGATGACAAAATTAGCTGGTTGACCCGTGGACCTCTTGGGCGCATCGGCCTCTCGGCGTAAAGCTCCGACCGTCCCTCCCCTTGATCAGCGCACAGGACTTTGGCATCGCCCTGAGGGAGCTAGGTCCTGCCCACGGGGTCTGGCGGGCCCCGCCAAGGAACTTCGCCAACGCCCGTCCCATGCATGGCCATCAATCGGCTCGCCGTGTGCGCCGAATGTCCATCGATCGGAACATTCCAAACCCAAACGTCAAGATCCCACGTTGGTCATAACGGTGACTTCATAGCCGATCAACGAAACGCCCCGGCTGTACAGGGCAAAAAGGTGCCTGATGGTGAGAGGATCGGTCAAATCCAAATTGTTACGTCTCAAATAAACACGATCGCCGTTGCCCAATCCCGTGTTGTCGACCAATGGCGAGATGTCCGATATTTCGTTACGGTAAAGCCTCAACTCCTCCAAGCTGGTCAGCCCCGACAGCGGCGAGAGGTCCGATATTGCGTTGTCGTCAAGATCCAGCAGCGTTAGGCTGGTCAGCCCCGACAGCGGCGAGAGGTCTGATATTTCGTTTTCTTCAAGCCTCAACTCCGTCAGGCTGGTCAGATCAGACAGCGGCTCAAGGTCCGATATTTCGTTGTCGTCAAGCCTCAACTCCGTCAGGCTGGTCAGCCCCGACAGCGGCGTGATGTCCGATAAAATTGGGTCGTCATTTCCGTCTCTTTGGCCGTCAAGATCCAGCTCCGTCAGGCCGGTCAGCCTCGACAGCGGCTCAAGGTCCGATATTGCGTTTTCATAAAGAAACAGCTCCGTCAGGCTGGTCAGATCAGACAGCGGCGAGAGGTCCGATATTCCGTTCTCGCCAAGCCACAGCGTCGTCAGGCTGGTCAGTGCCGCCAGCGACACGAGGTCCGAGTCCGATAGATCGTTGTTGTCAAGAAACAGCTCCGTCAAGCCGGTCAGCCCCGACAGCGGCGAGAGGTCCGATATTGCGTTGTCGTCAAGCACCAGCAGCTTCAGGTTGGCCAGCCCAGACAGCGGCATGATGTTCGATAGAATCGGGTCTCCGTTTCCGTCTTCTTGGTCATCAAGATACAGCTCCGTCAGGCTGGTCAGCATCATCAGCGGCGAGAGGTCCGATATTGCGTTGTAGTCAAGCCCCAGCGTCGTCAGGCTGGTCAATGCCGGCAGCGACTCGAGGTCCGTGTTCGATAGATCGTTGTTGTCAAGATCCAGCTCCGTCAGGCTGGTCAGCGTCATCAGCGGCGAGAGGTCCGATATTGCGTTGTTGTCAAGATCCAGCTCCGTCAGGCTGGTCAGCGTCATCAGCGGCGTGAGGATCGATATTGCGTTGCCGTCAAGCCCCAGCTCCGTCAGGCTGGTCAGCATCGTCAGCGGCCCGATGTCCGATAAAATTGGGTCTCCGCCTACGTTTTCTTGTCCGTCAAGATCCAGCTCCATCAGGCCGGTCAGGCCCGACAGCGGTGCGATGTCGATGATTTGGTTTTCCTGAAGAAACAGAGCCGTCAAGCTGGTGGCGAACTCCAAGCCGGTCAGGTCCGAAATGCCTGCATTAGTCGCATCCAGCGTGGTCAGCCGGGCCAAGTCCCGTTTGGTGGTGATCCGATCACCCAACGGGAGGCCCAATTCGGCGGCGATCGCCGCCCGCAGGGCGGGGTCCGGGATCAGCACCCCCGGCTCGACGGGCGGCTGCAGGGAGGACGGCGCGCCGAGCGTGACCCCGGAGGCGACTAGCGGGGCGGCGGCGGCCAAGTCGTAGGGGTTGCCGAACAGGCTCACATAGTCGCCGAGGCCGAGGCCCGGGTTGTCCAGCAGCGGCGAGAGGTCTTTGATCCGGTTGTTGGCCAAGGCCAGCCTCGCCAGTTCGGTCAGGCCGGCCAAGGCGGAGATGTCCTCAATGTCGTTGTTGGCTAGGGACAGCAGCTCCAGTTCGGCCAAGCCGGCCAAGGGGGCGATGTCGGCCAGGCAGGGCCCGGCCGGCGGCAGGCAGTTGCCGTGCAGGTGCAGGCGGGTGAGCCCGTCCAGCCCGGCCAAGGGAGAGAGGTCCAGAACGCGGTTGCCGGAGAGGTCGAGCCAGCGCAGTGCGGCCAAGCCGGCCAAGGGCAAGAGATCTTGGATCCGGTTGTCGCCGAGGACGAGGATGCGCAGCCGGGTCAGCCCGGCCAGCGGCGAGAGGTCGGAGACCAAGTTGGCTTCGAGGTGCAGGATTGTGAGGTTGACGGCGAGCTCGAGGCCCGAGAGGTCGCGGATGCCGTGGTAGTCGGCGGACAGGGTTCGCAGGGAGGCCATGTCGGCCTCGGTGATGGCCTCGCCGGGCTCCTTGTCGAGTTGTTTGAGGATGGCGGTTCGGAGGTTCGGGTCCGGGACCTGCACTGTTTGGGCGGCGGCTTGCTGGCTGAACGCGAGGACGGCCAAGGCGAAGGCAATCTGGGCTAGTCGGCGGGCCTTGTGCGCGAGCGGGGATGGAGCGGGGATGGGTTGCTGCTCGGCTGCGCCGCGCCAGCGTGTTGTTCCAATCGCGTCATGGCGTAGTCTCCTCCTAAAGTTTGCTTTTGTTCAACATGGCGAGGCTGGCCGTCGTTGTGGCCCGCCGCGGACACCGCTTTCCTGAATGTCAAGCCTATTATAAATGCCCAAAATCAATTGTGCGAGCCTAAACATTTCGGCATTTTTCGTTCAGACAGCGACGGAGAGCTGGTCCGTGAATTCGGCCGGAGTCAACAAGCCGAGGGCATGGTGGGGCCGGACGTTGTGGTGGTGGAGGAGAGACCCCTCCAGAGCTCGGTTCATTTCGCCGGAGGTCGCCGCGGTGGACGGACCATATAACCCGACCGCAGGGTGCGGTTGCTGCGCTCGACGCTGCCGTTACTGTCGGGGTGGCGGGGTGGGAGGACGTGGAGGGGGATGCCGGCGGCGCGGCGGGCGGTTTCGAATTCCTGCATGAACTCGGAGCCGCCGCCGATCTGCACCGAGCTCACGGGCAGGCGCTGCAGGGCCTCGTGGAGGAAGTCAGTGGCGCTGGAGCGGACCTTGACGTGGATGCTGTTGGTGATCGGGTCCTTGGCGTGGAACTGCTTGAAGGTTCCGCTGTCGATCTGCACGGTCATGTGGTCGAACTGGACGAGTTCGACGGGCGCCGATTGAGGCCCGACGCGAGGCGCTGTGTGTGGCGGCGGGAGAAGTCGCGGCGGCGCTTGCTCCGTGCGCACCCCCCGCAGTGGCTGGCGGGTGCTGCGCAGCCGGTGCGCACGCCATCGGCGAGGATCCGCCCGACGGACGCGGCGCTCAGTGTTGAAGCTGGGGTCGCGGCGGAGGATGGCGTGGATGGTCGTGCGCCCGGCCCAAGGCCAGCGGTGGCGCTCGGCCTCGACTAGGCGGCGGTCCCGCCTGGTCCACTGCCGGGGCCGGATTCCACGCAGGTGCTGTGCGGCGCGGGTGGGCCCTGCGCCAGTCGTCGTCGGTGCTCTTGGCTAGGCCGGTGGCGCTTGCCGCCGGTGACCATCTGGTCGATCAGTTCAAGCAGTTCAAGGGCGTGCAGGCGCTCGCGAGCGGGTTCGGAATCGGTCAGGTCCACCGGCAGGCGCTTGCAGGAGGGCGGGCGGGCGGGCAACAGTCTCATGTTCAGGCTCCTTGGTTTTGTGGCAAGACAAGTGTGCCTGAACCGGCGGCGGGCGTCCGCAGCCCGTCACCCCGTCGGAACCAGTGCGCCAATGCGCCGACAATCGCCGGGGCCGAAATTCCGGAATGTGTCTGAGCCCATACAGGGCCAACAACCACGATAAGCCACATGACGGCTGGAGGAACCATGTACATGTGGATGGGAAGCACAAGCTGGTGCAGTGCCGCAATGCCACTGACGCTGCGGTGCATGACAGCCAAGTGGTGGATGAATTGTTGACGTAGGGCGACACCGGCTCCGGTGTCTGGGCGGACGCCGTCCATCGGTCGGCGGAGATCGAAGCCGAACTGAAGGCCAAGGGGCTGACCAGCCGCATTCACTGCAAGGGCGAGCGGGGCAAGCAGCTGACCGAGCAGGCCCGGAGGGAGCAGCCGAGCCAAATCCACCGTACGGGTCCGGGTCCGGGTCAGGCATGTCTTCGGCGCGCAGGCCAATGACAAGGACGGCGCCATCGTGCGGACCATCGGTCCGGCGCGGGCCAAAGCTGGGATCGGCATGAAAAGCCTTGCCTGCAACATGCGCCGTCTTGTGCAACTGCAGCACTTCAACCACCCGCAGCCGGCATGAAGGAAGGGCGGCCGGACATGCGGATCCAGCCACGCAGCGGAACGGCCCGCACTCGAAAGACCGCCGACAGACACAAAACCGTCCACGAGCCCGCCAGTCAGCGGCTCAACGCCAACTTCAAACCGGCCGCGCCGACACGCGGCGCTGAAAACAGGCAAAAGTCGAGGTGCCCCCTAAGAAAAAACATGCTATCGGCGGTCGGGCAACCGGCTTGCCGAGGGCCGGGCGAAAGTTACTGACGACGGGCGATTGCTTGCGGCCGAGCGGGGACGAACGCATCAATAGTGCGCAATGGGGCCTTGGTTGACATGCACGATGCGTTTGCCGCCGCCGGTGGCTTGGTACATCTCCATCAGAGCGGTCGGCATGGATGCAAATCCCTGAACGACCTCGATAGGCACTTGAAGTTGTCCTGAACGCAGCCACTTCGCCATCGCGGCTTCAGCGGCGTCGAATTCAGGGATGTGGTTGTAGACGAAAAAGCCGTGCATGTTCGCATTCACTTGGCGTAGATTGGTGTAGTTGCGCAAAGCAAAAGGCTCCGTGCGCTGATACTCCGAGATCGAGCCGCATAAGACCACGCGGGCACCGGGGGCTAGGTGATTCAGCGCCGCTTCCAAAATTTCACCGCCAACGTTGTCGAAGTACAGGCTAATGCCGTTGGGAAAGCAGGAGGCGAGGGCCGCATCTAAGTCATCGGCTTTGTAGTCAATGGTTGCCGTGCAGCCGAGGGTGCGGATGAGGTCGCACTTGGCCCGCCCGCCGGCGATGCCCACGACTGGTTTGCAGCCGTAGATGCAGGCTAGCTGCACGACCAAGGAGCCGACGCCGCCGGCGGCGCCGGAAAATCAGCACGGCTTCGTCGGCCTGCGGCTGCCCGCGACTGACAAAGCCGCAATAGGCGGAAAACCCAGTCATGCCAAACACCGTTAAGGCATGATGAATGGGCAGGCCGTGGTGCTTTAGACGGCGGAACTTCCCCTCCGGCGTTATACGACTCACCTTCCAAGTCTGCCAGCCCAACTGCCCCTGAACGAATTTCCCCCGGCGGTAGTCCGGGTGGTTGGAGACCGCCGCTTCCGCCACGCCACGCCCGTGAATCACATCACCGATCTCAAGCGGCACCTCTCCGGCGGCACCGCCCCGCATCATGTACATGCGCATGACTGGAGCGATGTTCAACAGGTGGGTCTTGAGCAGCACCTCGCCCGGGCCGGGCTGGGGAACCGGAGTTTCCCGGTAACTGAAATGCTTTTCCTCAAGTTCGTTGGTTGGGTGCTTCGCCACTACCCATTGGCGGTTCGGGGCGTTAGGCAAAGATGCTGAGGAATCGGACAATTAGGTGAACACCATCGCTAGCATTTGCGTAGGCGAAGCCCAAGACATAAAGATATATTCATATGCTATGCCATTTTTGGTAAGGGCGTAAGGGAGGTGGCGCATGGCGGCTTACTTGGTGGTGATGGTCCAGATTCATGACCGCAACGCCTTTCTTGAAGGCTATGCCGTCAGGGCAGCGGAACTGACCGCGCAATTTGGCGGCGAGTACCTAGCGCGCTCATCCAATATTACGGCGTTAGAGGGCGAGCATCCGAGCGGTTCGATGGTGATATCCAAGTGGCCAGACAAGGCCGCAGCGCTGAGGTTATGGAATTCCCCGGAATACGCGGAAGCGAAAAAGCTGCGCCAAGGCTTGGCGGATTGCCAAGTCATGCTTGTAGAGGACTAGTGAGGCGAGGCTGGCTCGGTGGAACCTGATCGAGCGCCCCCGGAATTGCACGGCATCGTCAAGCGCACGACCCTTATCGTGCGCGACATGGCGGCTAGCAAGCGCTGGTATGAGTACGTGCTGGGCATGTCGGTGTGGATGGATACCGAATTCGTGCTCACCGGCCAAGGGTTAGCGGCGGGCGTGGCCGGGGACCGCACCCATTTGGTTGTTATGCGCGGCAGCGACCCCAAAATTGGCATGATTGGCTTGCTGCAATGGGTTGAACCGGTCTGGCCGGCACCGCCGCCGCCCTCATCCGTGACCTATGGCATGCCCATCTTCGTAGTGGAGACCAACGACGCCGCTGGCGTCGCCCGTCGCGCCGAAGAACTCGGCAGCCGAATTCACGCGCATCCCCACACTTGGTCCACTAGGGGTGCGCACGGCGAATTCAAGCACTTCATTGGCGCTTCAGTGTTTGACCCGGATGGGCACTTTTTCGAGTGCAATCAGGTCACGCGCATTGAAGATCCGCCAGAATCCGACTAAGAGGAGCATTGATATGGGCCTGCGTTTTCAGCGCGCCAACTACCTAGTGGCGAACATGGACCGCGCCCTTGTGTTCTACCGCGATGTGCTTGGCTTTGAAGTGGCGTTTGTCGAGGAGCCGAGACCGGTCAGCTATTCCCATGAGGTGTTTGGCATTGGCCAGCAGACGATGGTCGGGTTTGCCGCACTGAGTGCACCGGGTCAACCGCGTGTTCTTGCATTGACTGAAGTGCCAAACCTGGTCGCCCAAGCAACGCCGCGCCGCGCCGCCATCGTGTTGGAGAGCGACGACATCGACGCCGTGCTGGCCCGGGCCAAGGCGCATGGCTTTAAGGTGTTCCATGAGGAGGTCCTTCATACTCACGATGGTCGGGTTGGCCGGGAGGTCGGCCTACTCGACGCGGACGACAATTTGACCGTGCTTTACTGCATCTTGGAACGACCTCAGCGGTGAGCGCCGGCCCGGTCCCCACGACGGATAAGGCCCCTTCGCCCAAGCCGCAGCACTTGTCGGCGGGCGGGCCTTCTTCGCCTAAGCCGCAGTACCCTCCGGCCGGTCGGGCTTGGTACATGGCCGGCTTGCTGACCGTCGCCTATGTGGTTTCCTTTGTGGACCGCAACATTCTGTTGCTGATGATCGACCCCATTAAGGCCGATCTTGGGTTGTCGGACTTCCAGATTGGTCTACTACTCGGCCCGGCTTTCGCCATCTTCTACGCCACCATGGGGCTGCCCTTGGGCTACTTGGCTGACCGACGCCGGCGCACCTGGATCGTGATGGCGGGCATCGCTGTCTGGTCAGCGGCCACCGTGCTCTCGGGACTGGCCGCGCAACTTCGTCCAACTATTCATCGCCCGCATGTCGGTGGCGATTGGAGAGGCCACATTAAGCCCATGCGCCATGTCACTAATTTCCGATTCTTTTCCAGAGGAAAGACGAGGCAAGCCCATTGCCCTGTACTCAAGCGCCATATCGCTTGGCAGCGGCTTGGCGGCGCTTTTGGGCGCGGCTGTGCTGGCTTGGGCCAAATCCAACGAGCAGGTGGCGCTGCCGCTGGTTGGCCAGCTGTCGTCTTGGCAACTGGCGTTCATCGTGGTGGGGCTGCCTGGGCTGCTGCTGGTGGCGCTTTTTGCGGGCGTACCGGAACCTAAGCGCATATCGGCCGGCGCCGGGCAGGCCCGCGCCCACCTTGGGCACATGTTCGCCCATGTTGGGCAACACCTCGGCACCTACGCCAGTTTCGTCTCCATCTTCTGCTACATGACCATTGTGGCGTACAGCCACGGTTGGTTGGCGGTGACCTTTGATCGAACCTTCGGCTGGCCGGTTGAGCGTTACGCCCTAGCCAATGGGATAGCCCTCATTCTCATTGGGCCGCTGGCGATGAACTTCGCCGGCTGGCTTTCCGACCAGCAAACCGCCAAGGGCCACCGGGACGCACCCCTGCGCATCGCCCTGCTGGGGCTGGTGGTTTCCCTGCCACCGGCGGTAGTCGGCCCGCTGTTGAGCGACCCTTGGCTGGCTTTTGGTTTGCTCGCTTTCGCCAACGTTGGCTTCGCCTTCATATCCGCCACTGGCGTAACCGCCTTGCTCAATATCGTGCCACCCCGCATCCGCGGCCAGACCGTGGCGCTCTACTATATGGCCATCAGCTTGTCTGGGCTGATGTTCGGGCCTACTTTAACCGGGGCGCTCAACGGCTTCGTTTTCGGCATCGACGGCATCCGCTACAGCATGGCCCTGTTGCCGGCGGCCTTTGGCTTGCCGGTGGTGGCGCTCGCTCCCCTGACGTTGCGTTTGTACCGACGGGCTTTAGCTGAAGATCTGGTCGAAAGCTGATCGCGTCCTCGCCGCCACTTTCGATGGACGCGCAGGACTTAGGCGATGGGTTTGGGCCTCAATGGCCAACCCGATCCATCGCCGCCCAAGGATGGACTTCAAAGCGGCGGCGTTCAAAATCGTCGATCAGGTCGGCCTTGGTTAGCGTGTAGTCGATTGGATCTAAGCCTTGGATCAGTCGGATTCGACTGGCTTCGCGGATAACGAATGGTGTTTGCCCAAGGGCGCTGCCTATCGTGATGGCTTCGAGGTCCAATAACAGCCGGTGCTCCTGCGGATTCTGTTTGACCCAGTCGGCCAGCGCCCGCACCTCCGGCTCCGGCGTCGCCGCCGGCAGCAGCCCGTTGGCGATGCAGTTCTTTAGGAAGATGGCGCCAAAACTGGGTGCGACAATGGCGCGAACGCCAAATTCCTTCAACGCCCACACGGCATGCTCTCTGGATGAACCGCAGCCGAAGTTGGCGCCGCCGAGCAGGATGCTGGCGCCGGCGTAGTCTGCCTGATTGAGCACGAAATTCGGGTCCGGTTGGCGCTTAGCCAAGTTGAGATAGCGCCAGTTGGCGAACAAGCCCGTCGCCAGACCTTTTTTCGACACCAACCGCATCTCTCTTGAGGGAATAATGGCGTCGGTATCGATGTTGGTGCGCAGCAGGGGCGCGGCAACGCCTTGGTGGTGAATGAAGGGCCGCAGTTTCAAAGCATCGCCGGGGAGCAAATGTGGCCGCGCACGGCTGAGGCCGCAACCACCGCTGGGCTGGCCAGATGAGAGCGGACGCCAGGGCCTTGCCGGTTCTCAAAATTTCGGTTTGTGGTGGTGATGACGCGCTTGTTTGGACCAAAAGTCTCGCCGCCGGCATAGAAGCACATGGAGCAGCCGGACTCGCGCCACTCGAATCCGGCGGCGCGAAAGACCTGGTCGATTCCCTCAGCCTCGGCTGCTTGCTTGACCGCGGTGGATGCCGGCACGCAGACCGCCGCCACGCCGGAGGCGATGCGGCGGTTCTTGAGCACCGAGGCGGCGCTGCGCAGGTCGTTCAACCGGGCATTGGTGCAGGAGCCGATGAAGGCGGCGTCAATGGCGACCTCGGTCATAGCCTGACCTGGCGCAAGGCCGATATAAATAAGAGCCCGCCGAGCGTCTCCGTTGCTAGGTTCCGGCACTCGGCCGCTGATGTTAATGCCCTGTTCAGGGGACGTGCCCCAAGTGATCCGGGGTTCCACGGCTGCGGCGTCGATGTGAACCGCGCGGTCAAACCGCGCCCCAGCGTCCGTGTGCAGGCTACGCCAGTAGGACAAAGGAAGCTGGCGCGGCGCATAGGGCCGATTCGCCACGTAGGAGAAAACCTTCTCGTCTGGCGCGATGAGCGCCGTCACCGCGCCGAATTCGACCGCCATGTTGCACAGCGTCATGCGCTGTTCGACGCTGAGCGAGGCCACAGCGCCGCCGCTGAACTCAACAGCGCTGCCGCTGCCGCCGGCGGTGCCCTGTTCGGCGATCAGGTACAAAGCCAAGTCTTTCGCCGTCGCATCCTCGCGCAACGTGCCATCGATAACCACGTGCAGATTGTCTGGCTTTGTGAACCAAAGCGAAGAGGTAACTAAGGCATGCTCGGTTTCGCTGCTGCCGATTCCCAAGGCGAGAGCGCCAAGCGCCCCGAGGGTACAGGTATGGGAGTCCGGGCAGACGAGACTAAGACCCGGCAGCGCGATGCCTTGCTCGGCGCTGACCACATGGCTAATGCCTTGGTCCGCATCGCCTAGGTCGAAAGTGCGAATGCCGAAGGCGGCGGCATGGCGCCTAGTGCGAACAATGAATTCTTCGCCGCCGGGCATGGTGGTGTGGTCGCTGCGGCCCGGATGGGTGTCTAGGATGTGGTCCATCATGCAGAAGGCCTGCTGCGGCCGCCGGACCTGCGCCTTGCGCTCCTGCAGCGCGGCCAGAGCGATGCTGCCGGTGCGCTCATGCAGGCAAACCCGGTCGATATACAACAGAGCTTCCCGATCGTCGGTTGCATCGATGCGGTGGCTATCCCACAGCTTATCGAAAAACGTTTTGGGCATCGGCCGCTCGCGCCGGAGAGATAGATATAATGATACGTCATTACGACTAATATATTCGTGGCTTCTCATCCTAGGGGTGGACCGCCGTTTCGGGTTAAGGCAAGTGGGCCGCAGGAAGTGGCCAAGGTTGCCGCCGAACTGTCCGCCGCTCAGCCGAACTAAGCTCAGGCCGGTGTTGCGCAGCAACTCAATACGTTGTGGCATTGGCGCGAAGCGTTGCTCAGCCAGCGCCAAGCTATCATCGATGCACTGACCGAAGATACCGGCCGCGCACTGCTTTCCCAGTCCGAATTCGACGCCAGCTTGCGGCGCATTTCCTATTGGTCGGACAAGGCGGCGGCTTTTTGGGCGGCTGAGTCGTCTGGCGTTTCCGAGCTGGCGCCCGCTGTGCGCTACCAGCATCAATGGGCGCCACTTGGCTTGGTCGGCGTAATCGGCCCTTGGAATTTCCCGTTGCTGCTGGTGCTGATGGACGCTTTGCCGGCCCTTGCGGCGGGCTGCGCCGTGCTGGCCAAGCCCAGCGAAGTGACGCCGCGCTTCGTCGAGCCTTTGGCGCGCTCAGTGGAGGCCGTGCCTGGCCTTGCGTCCGTGCTGCGGTTTCTACAGGGTAGGGCGGATACGGGCCGCGCACTTATTGATCGAGTCGATGGGGTTTGCTTCACCGGTAGCGTCGCCACCGGCCGCAAGGTTGGCGCTCAGGCCGGTGAGCGGCTCATTCCGGCTTTTTTGGAGCTGGGCGGCAAGGACCCGTTAGTGGTTCTGGCCGATGCGGACTTGGACATGGCGGTCACCATCGCAGGGTTGGCGCTCAGGCCGGTGAGCGGCTCATTCCGGCTTTTTTGGAGCTGGGCGGCAAGGACCCGTTAGTGGTTCTGGCCGATGCGGACTTGGACATGGCGGTCACCATCGCCCTCAGGGCCTCCGTTGTCGCCACCGGCCAGGCTTGTCAGTCCATTGAGCGGGTCTACGTGCATGAATCCCTGCATCAACCTGTCCTGAAGCGACTGATTGCCGCCGCCGCCGTGCGCCTGACGGTCGATGACATTGAAGGCGGCCAACTTGGTCCCTTCATCGATCCGCGGCAGGGGGATCAGGTCGCGGCGCAGATCGCTGATGCGGTCGCCGCTGGGGCCACCCAGCATTGCGGCGGCGTGCAGCACCAGCAGGGCGGCGTCTGGTGCGCCCCGGTGGTGCTGACGGGCGTGCATCACAACATGCTGTTGTATCGGGAGGAGACCTTCGGCCCGGTCATTCCCGTCATGCCTTTTGCCGCCGACGACGAAGCCGTGCACTTGGCCAATGATTCTCGGTTTGGCTTGTCCGCCGCGGTGGTGGGGAAGGAAGCTCATGCCTTGGCTGTGGCCAAGCGCCTCAATGCCGGCGCAGTCAGCATTAATGATGGCGGGCTGACCGCACAAGTGGGTGATGTGGAGAAGGACTCTTTTGGCGTGTCTGGTCTAGGCCGTTCACGAGCTGGGCCGAACGCCTTACGGCGCTTCTTGCGCAAGCAGGCGTTGCTGATTCAAACCGCTCAACCGGCACCGATTGACACTTTCTCCGAGAAGGGCGCGCCTGCCTGATGGGCTTTGTCGCGGTGAGGTCGCTGGTGGCGGACTGCACGCTGGCCGAGCGGAGAAGGACGCACCCGTCTAGTGGGCTTTGCGGCCGCGTTCGGGCTTAGGTGGCCACCTTGACGATGCTCTTGCCGAAGTTTTGCCCCGCCATCAACCGGCAAAACGCCGCCGGTGCTTGATCGAGGCCTTCCGCAACATCCTCGCGATAGGCCAATCGACCCTTTTGCAGTAGGTCTCCTAGTTCCGCCTCCATGTTCTGGCGCAGGTCTTCGTGGTCATAAACCACGAGGCCGCAGATGGTTGCGCGGGCGCGAATGATGAGCGCCGGGTTTGGACCCGGCGGCGGCTGATCCTGGTTGTACTGCGCCATCAATCCGCACAGGGTCACCCGGGCGCCGACGGCCAAGCGTTCCATCACTGCTTGCAGCACCGCGCCGCCAACATTGTCAAAGTAAAGGTCGATGCCGTCCGGGCAGGCGGCGTCGAGGGCCTCATCAAGCGATGTGCGGCGGTAGTTGATGGTGGCGTCGAAGCCGGCCGGCCCGCGCAGCCAAGCGCATTTGTCATCGCTGCCGGCAATGCCCACGGTGCGGGCACCGGCCAGCTTGCAGAGCTGGCCAACAGTGGCCCCGACCGGCCCAGCGGCGGCGGACACCACCAAGGTGTCGCCAGCCTTCGGCAACAGCAGCCGCTTGACACCGGCATAGGCGGTAAGCCCAGGCATGCCGAGAATGCCCAGAGCCAGCGAGCTGGGTATGACCCTTGCCGCAACCTTGTCTAGGGCGCTCTCGGGCAGGCGCGCTTGTCGTTGCCAAGGCCCAAATGCGCGCACTAGCGTTCCCGTCTGATAGCCGTTCCCGTCTTCGGCCACCCGCAGGATGAGTTCGCTGGTCATGGGCTCGCCGGGAGCGATGGGGCCGCTTAGGTGCCGGCCGCTCAGGCGACCGCGCAGATAGGGGTCGAGGGATAGGAACAGGGTGCTGCAAAGCAGGCCAGGATTGGTGGGTTCCGCGGCCGGCTCAATGGCGAAGTCCTCAAGCGTCGGCAGGCCGTTCGGGCGGCGAACCAACGTGACGCGCTCGTTCACTTTGCCTCCTGCTCGCGGCGGGAATAACGCGAGGTCTTCCGGTTTGCACAGCGAATCAAGACAGCAGGCTCCTGCATCCGTCTACTCTTGGTTCGCCATTGCAACGATCTCGAACAGGGTTCCATCCGGCCCGACGGCGGTGGCGCTCGGTCCACCTTGGTAAAGGACGCTGCGGTGTCGCGCCGGAGGCTTAATGAACTTTGCCGAGACGTCGTCAAGGCTCAGCATGCTCAGGGTGGTTATGGCGATTCCCGGTGGCAGCAGGCCCTCATGCCGAGGCCTCGACGTGGCGGCGGGGGGCATTTGATCCACTTCCAAAAATACGTCTCGGCCATGCCCAACGGTGGAGATGGTGTACAGTTCATCCAAGGGTGTGCCGAATGCCTTGGCCAGCATGGTGTACTTGATTTCCATGGCCTCCCGGCCGATGGCCAGACCGAGGTTGTCCACCATCCAGCGCTGGGCCGTGCGCATATTGCTGGTGGCGAGGACATTGATGAACAGATGGTCGATGAAACTGGTGGCCCGAGGCAGGTTGAAGCTGGGCAAGTCGTCGTTGATCTGTGTGCAGTAGCAGATTTCGCCGTCCGGCCCCCTCACCTGCATAGGATGGATGGCGTCCAGACCCTCTATTTTGCGGGGCGGGCCGATAATCTCAAATGGGGACTTCTCGAGGCGCTCATTAACTGCGAGAACATCCTTGACGCAGAACTCAAGGGCCGCCCAGCCATAGGTGACGAGGGGTCTAAAGCTCTCGACCACGGGCGCTTCAACTAGGCGCAGGAACTTGTTCGCTGCCGAGGCGGGCCTGAGCACGGTGTAAGCAGCGCCGACGGCATTGGGCGCTCCCCAACTCTCGGCCAAGGCTGATTCGACTTCGCCCTGCTCCACCGTTTGGTAATCGAACCAACGCTCATAGAGTTCGCGGCTGCGCTCAATGGCGCTAACTGAAATGGTGCCGGCTCTTAGTAGGTGCAAGATGGGGTCTCCCTAGTTTTCCCGATTAGTTGCTAACGAGGCAGGCCTTTCGTGGAACGGCCTTAAACGAATCTGGCTGGTAGGCCCAGCCCGCTCATTTCAGCCCGGACCGTCCGGCGCACGGCCCCATCGTCGTGCTTGGGGACGGGCGCAGGCGCAAGCTTAACGCGTCGGCAGGTAAGCGCCCCAAGCCCGCTCATTTGTCACCTTTTCCCGCGATCAAGCCGGCTAGTCCGCAGCCATGCGCCGCCCTGCTTCCTCGGAAGTGGGATCCTCCGGCCGGGCAATGGCCTCCCGCTCCTGTTGCACGATGCGCAGGATGCGGGCTAGGTATTCCTGGTTCCAGCGGCCGCGGGCGTCTTGCTGCGCCTTGGTTGGCACGAACGCCTCAATGTCGGCCTTGGTGATGCTGCCGCACTGCTCCAGTAGCGTTTCAATGGTGTCCAGACGTTGGCGCAGGACAGCAACCTCCCCAGCCACGGCCATGGTGATGGACAATACCCGCTCCACGTCCGGGTCCGGAAAGAACCAAGGACGCTTGCCCGTGGCCTTGGCGTTGGCCAAGGCCACGCTGTCGAGGGAGTCAGGCCCCCCCAGCGACTCGCTCATCAACTTGGCGCCTGAGCGCCGGTGATGTGCCAAGCGGCCTTGCGGCCGTAGTCCTCCAAGTTGTCATCAACAGCGCCCGGGAAAAGATCGCCATCGGCTATGGCGGCGACGCCGCCATGGATCAGCTCCGCTTGCTTGAAGCCGGCGTCGATCATCACCTGATCCAGATTGATTTCATGCAGCTTGGTCCAGAAAGGCTCGTTGTTGTTGAACGCATCCCAGTCGCGCATGGCCTGCTCAAAAACGGGCATATCCTCATCATACTGAGGCTGCTCAATATGAATCACAAGCCCACCGGGAGCGATGAGGCGTTGACATTCGGCCATGATTGCGGACAGCGCCTTGGCGGAGGTCTCGTGCAGGAACATCGTGCTCTGGATCCAGTCGAAGCTGCGATCAGCAAAAGCCGTTAGATCGGTGCAGTCCGCCTGCACGAAAACGACGTTGTTGACGCCGAGGCTGGCCGCACGGGCGGCACCGTAGCGCAGCATGGGCGCCGCCACATCCACCGCAGTGACGGTTGCTTCGGGAAAGGCTTCGGCCATGGGCAAGACGTTGTGCCCGAGCCCGCAGCCAAGGTCGAGAATACGGTTTGGCTGAAAGTTGGGATAGTGACGTCGAAGATAGTCCACGACGCCTCGTCCGCCGCCATCCGTGTAGCGGCCAAGCGCCCCGCCGGTGGTTACGAACATGCCCGAGTCGTAGTTGGCGGCACTGCTGATGTCCTTGGGCGTTCGTTCCGTATAGTAGCTTCCCGGCATGCAGTGGTGGTCCACAGCGGAGAGGTAGTGGGGCACTGGCAACGCATCGTTAAGCTGCAATCCTCCCTGCGGCGTCAAGCGGTGCGCCTGCTCCATAAGCCTTCCAAGTTGGGGCAGCACCACTGACAAGCCGGCTTGCTGGCGCATCTCCATGGCGTTGCGCCGCAGCGCACTCCAAGTTTGATGCATCGGCTCCTTGGCCAATGCCTTGCGCACTTCGCTGCGGTGCGCGGGCTTACGCCCGTGCGCCTGCTCAAAAGCCGGCGCCACCTGCGCCTCGTAGGCCTCCGCCACGGCGGGCATAATCCGGCTGGCGAGATGGTGATTTAAGTGGGCGAGAAAATTGTAACGTTCCGTTTGGTCGTGGGAGGTGGCGGGAAATAGGTCGTGGTGGCCGACAGCTCGGTAGTCCGGTGGGCCATCGTAGATCGGTTGTTTGGTCATTGCTGTACTCGCCATTTCTATTTCTTTGGCCACCGATTCTAGTCAAGCGATATTAGTATATCATTAAGTCTTTAAGGCGCAACTTGAGTACTCGGTGCAAGTGTCGGAATGGTGGATAACAGTTTGAATGGACTGCCGGTCGATTTCACTTGGCCCAATGCAGCATCCTTGGCGCTCTCTATCGTGTTGAACGTGGAGGAGGGTGCCGAGATGAACGTCCTTGATGGCGATGTTGGTCCGGAACTCGTCGACGAGCTCGGTGCCGTTCCCAAACGTCCCATCCGGGTGCATGGCAACGAATCGAACTATAGATACGGCATTGAGGCCGGCGCGCCCCGGGTGCTGGGGCTGTTGGAGGCGCGCGGCCTCCCATTCACCGCCACAGCAGCCGCCTTGGCACTGGAGCGGGCACCGACCTTGGCCCGCCGGCTTGCGCATGGGATGTGTGAGGTCGCCAGCCACGGCTATCGGTGGGTGCACCAATTCCGCATGGAGGAAGACGAAGAACGGGCCTTCATTCAGGATGCGTGCCGATCCATTGAGGCAAGCGTGGGCGTGCGCCCGGTGGGCTGGCTGTCCCGTTTCCTACACACGGAGAACACCCGGAGGCTGCTTGCGGAACAGGGCTTCAGCTACCATATGGACGACTATTCTGGAGATTTGCCCTTTTGGGATCTAGTGCTATGTGGGGCGGGAGAGTTCAAGCCCATGCTCATCATTCCCTACGCATTGGACACGAACGACATGAAGATGTGGAATGCGCCTTCCCTGACCCCCCGCGATTGGGCTACTTACGCCATCGACACTTTCGACTGGCTGGCCCGGGAAGCTCGGCAGTTCGGGCCACGCATGATGTCCTTAGGGCTGCACCTGCGCATCATTGGCCGCCCAGGGCGGATTGGCGCTTTGGAGCGGTTCCTGGACCATGTGTGCGAACGCCAGGATGTTTGGGTGGCGACGCGCCGAGACATTGCCGACGCCTATGCAGCGGCGGTGCCGGTGCCCGCACCAAGTTGAACGCGACCAGTGGCAGACAGGAGGCAACGCCCATATGACAAAACAGTCCAAGCAGGTGGGGCCGCAAAGATACCGCGAGACTTTTGGCCGGTACTTTGAGGATTTTACGGTTGGGGATGTCTATGAGCATCGTCCAGGCAAAACCGTCACCCAGTACGACAATCACCTGTTCACCCTGCTCACCCTGAACACCCATCCACTGCATTTTGACGTCGAGTTCGGCAAGGCTTCGGAGTTTGGCCGCAACCTCGTCGTCAGCTCCTATACCTTGGCGCTTCTGATCGGCATGAGCGTCACCGATATCAGCCAGAAGGCCATCGCCAATTTGGGCATGGATGAGGTGAAGTTCACCGTGCCGGTATTCGAGGGGGACACCCTTTACGGCGAATCCGAGGTGCTGGCCAAGCGGGAATCCAAGTCTCGGCCCGGTCAGGGCATCGTCACCGTCAAAACCATGGGCCGCAATCAGGACGGGGTGGAGGTGTGCAGTTTTGTGCGCAACGTGCTGATTCCGGATCAAGGCAACGCGGTGGAGGACCGCATCGAGCAATACTAAGAGGTCGCGGTCGGGCAAGCCGCAGCACCGCAGCAAAGAGGATCAAGTCATGGGGCAATCGCAACTCGGGCCTAGCAACTCGGATGAACAAATCATTCTGGACAGCATTGCCAAATGGGTGGACCGGGAAGTCAAACCCCGGGTCATGGAAATGGAGCGCAATGATGAGTATCCCCAAGAGCTGGTGGAGCAGATGAAGGAGTTCGGTTTGTTTGGCGCGACTGTTGGCGAGGAGTATGGCGGCCTCGGCCTAGCGGCGACCACCTACGCTAAGATTGTGGTGCTGATCTCCGAGCAGTGGATGTCCCTGTCCGGCATCTTCAATTCCCATCTAATGATGGCCCGCATCGTTGAAGCCCACGGCACCGAGATGCAGAAGGAGTACTGGCTGCCGAAGTTCGTCACCGGCGAGATTCGCGGCGCTTTGGCACTCACCGAGCCCAACGCCGGCACAGACCTGCAAGGCATTCGCACCCGCGCCCGGCAACGGGGCGATGATTATGTAATCGATGGCGTGAAGACTTGGATCAGCAATGGCATTGAGGGCGGAGCGGTGGCTTTGCTGGTCAAGACCGACCCGGACGCTGTGCCGCCGCGCAAGGGCATGTCGATGCTCATCGCGCCGAAGTGGGATCCGGACACCGGCGCCGCCCACCCGGGCTTCCAAACCGGGCGCAAGCTGGAGAAGCTGGGCTACAAAGGCATCGACTCAGCGGAATTGATATTTGATAACTATGTGCTCGACGCCCGCCGCCACCTCGTCGGCGGCGAGACCGGCAAGGGGTTCTACATGGCGGTGGGTGGCTTGGAGCTTGGCCGCATCAACGTGGCCGCCCGTTCGGTTGGCATCGCCCGTCGGGCGCTGCAGGAAGCGACCGCCTACGCCCAAACCCGGCAGACCTTCGGCAAACCGATTTGCGAGCACCAAGCCATTCAGCTCAAGTTGGGCGAAATGGCCACCCGCACCCGCGCCGCCGAACTGCTGACGCTGGATGCGGCCCAAGCCTATGATGCCGGGGAGCGCTGCGACATGGAGGCGGGCATGGCCAAGTACTTCGCCTCCGAGAGCGCGGTTGAGAACGCCTTGGAAGCCATGCGCATCCACGGCGGCTACGGCTACTCGAAGGAGTATCCGGTGGAGCGGCTTTATCGGGACGCACCGCTGATGTGCATCGGTGAGGGCACCAATGAGATGCAGCGCATCGTCATCGCCCGTCAACTGATCGCCCGCAATCCCGTTTGATGGCGCCCAACGGCGGAGAGCTGGATCTGTCCATGAAGCTGACCGGCATCCGCGTGCTGGACCTCTCGACCTTTTTGCCCGGCCCGCACATGACCATGACGCTGGCCGATCATGGGGCCGATGTCATGATGGTTGAACCGGCCAACGGCGTGGGTGAGCCAGTGCGCGAAGTGGGTTATCGAGATGCCGAAGGCACCTCGATCTGGTTTCGCAACATCGCCCGCGGCAAACGCAGCCTGAAGATCAATCTGAAGGACGAAGCAGGTCAGCGGTTGTTTCATAAGCTGGCGGAAACGGCCGATGTGCTCGTTGAAGCCTTCCGGCCCGGCGTCGTGCAGCGCTTAGGCATCGACTATCCCACCTTGAGCGCTCACAACCCCGGCTTGGTCTACTGCTCCATATCCGCATTCGGTCAGGACGGCCCGTTGCGGGACAAACCGGCCCATGATCTGGCCGTGCAGGCGCTCGCCGGCCTCGCCGATCTCAATCGGGGCTTGGAGGATGACAAGCCGGCGGCACCGAACGTGCCTGCGGCTGACGCCATTTCATCCTTGACCGCAGCCGTCGCGGTCCTGATGGCGCTCCTGCGCCGACAGCAAACAGGGCAGGGAGACTATATCGATCTGTCCATGTACGACGCATTGCTGGCTTGGACGCCGAACGTCACTGGACCCGTATTTGAGGGCAACGCCCATCCGGTTGCTAAGCAGATGCGCTCATTCGGCGGTGCCGCCATGTACCACATCTACGAAACCGCCGACGGCGAATTCCTTGCTTTGGGCGGCTCCGAGATCAAATTCGCCCGCAACTTGCTCGCCGCCTTTGACCGGCTTGATCTTCTGCCCTGCGCTGAGGAGGAGCCTGGGCCTGCCCAAGAGCCCTTGCGTGCATTCTTCAAAGCCGCCTTCGCTGGCAAGCCGCGCGCCCATTGGGAGGCTTTTTTGGTCCCAATTGATTGCTGTTGGGCGTTCGTGCGCTCGCTAAAGGACGCCTTTGCCGACCCGCACACCGTTCATAGGCGCATGCTACTCAGCGATGAGGCGGGCAATCCCCACATCGGCGCACCGATCAAGTACGCCAACGAGCCTGCTCGCCCCAATCTCGCCATACCGGATTATGGCGAACACTCCATGCAAATCGGGCAATCCCTAGGGTTTGGCAACAAGGCCCTAACCGAACTGAAGGCGCGTGGCGTTATTTAGCCCGGTTGGGGGCACCAAGCCACCAGCCCACCGATGGGACAGTAGACGATTCACAAATTCATATCATATGGACCTGCCAAGAAGCCTTGAAGAGCCGTTTCGCCAGTGCTTGACGAATTGATCCATTTCGTCAGCGTGACCCGGTACGACGATCTGCCCAAACCAGCGCTTCAAGCCGCTCGGACGTTTGCTTTGGACAGCCTCGCCGTAGGCGTAGCCGGGCGTCTCCATCCGCATCGGGATGCGGTGGTGCGGGTCGCCTCCGCTTGGGGAGAGGGCCATGCGGCGCGAGTGCTTGGGGACGCCCTGCGCTTGCCGGCGCCCTCGGCGGCCTTCGTCAACGCCTATCAGATCCACTGCTTGGAATTCGACTGCGTGCATGAAGCCGCGGTGGCCCATGTCATGACGGCGGTGGTGGCGGCGGCGCTTGCCGAGTGCGAACAAGCAGCGGCGCCGCCGGACGGTCGTCGGTTTCTGTTGGCGCTGATTCTCGGCGTCGAGGTGGCGGCCCTGCTCGGTTTGGCGGCGACGGCGCCGATGACCTTTTTCCGACCGGCGACGACCGGGGTATTTGGTGCCGCGGTCGCCGTTGGCACCTTGCGCGGCTTTGATGCCGCCATGATGCGCAGTTGCCTTGGCCACGCCCTAGGCCAGGTGGCGGGCACAATGCAGGCGCATGAGGAAGGCAAGCCGACCTTGCCGGTGCAGTTAGCGGGCGCTGCCCGGGGCGGGTTGGTGGCGGCTGACTTGGCTCAGGCCAAGGTGTCGGCCCCAATGGACGTCCTAGAGGGTCGGTACGGCTATTTTCGCCTCTTCGAGCGAAGTTGGGACACCACCGGATTGGCCGAGCATCTAGGCAAAACCTGGCGGGTCACGGAACTCAGCCATAAACCCTTTCCGTGCGGGCGCGCCACCCACGGCGGCATCGAAGGCGTCTTGCGGCTGCGCCACCAAGGCGCCAACAAGGACAATTTGGCGCAGTTAGCGCTGTCGGCCCCGCCGCTGATCCATCAGCTTGTGATTCGTCCGGCCAAGCGGGACATGGAGGTTAACTATGCACGGCTATGCTTCGCTTACGTCGGCGCGGTGGCCTTGAATGAGGGGACGGTGGACCTGAATCACTTTGGCCCGGCCTGGCTGCGGAACCCAGCCTTGATATCCCTTGCGGAGCGGTTCACAGCTACGGTCAACCCAATGTCCAATGCCGCCGCCTTTGTGCCCCAAACCCTGATCGCCCAGCTCGTTGACGGCTCATCTCGGTCCGTGCGCATCGAAGCGCTTTTGGGCTCGCCCGAACAGCCGCTTGACGATGCAGCGCGGCGCGCCAAGGTAGGCGCTTGCTTGGCCAGCGTCTATTCCGGCGCGGCTAGATGCGCCGCGCTGCTAGAGGCTACGGGCGATCTTGCCGAAGCCGAAAATGCGGCCCAATGCCTGCTTGATCCGGTGACCGGAACGCCCTGATGCAAAACTACTTTGACGCGGCCGACATCGACAGCCTGTTGCGCGACCACCCAATCGGCGCGGACTTTGAATCCTTCGCCCGCAACATCAGCCGGGACGAACTGTTCGCCCATCAGGACCGTCTGTTTCGCCGCTGTGTGAAACGCGCTTGGGACACGGGCTTCTACCGCCGACTATGGGGAGCGGCCGGCATTGAGTCGGGCGACATCACAGGCTTGAGCGACCTCAACAAGCTGCCGGTGTTCGACAAGGCCGACCTCATGACCAGCATCGAAGCCCATCCTCCATTTGGCGATTTTGGTGGGTTCGATGCGGCAGACCCGCAGCATCCTGCTGTCATCTTCCACACCACCAGCGGCACCACCGGACGCCCGCAGCCGCTGTTGTTCGGCGCCAAGTCCCGGGAGGCGCAAAACCTGCTGCTCGCACGCGTGTACAGGTTGCAGGGGCTGCGCGGCAGCGACCTGGTTCACTCAGTGTACGGACACGGCCCGATCAATGGCGGACACTACATCCGGGAGGCGGTCCTGCACTGGACCAACGCGATTTTCCTGCCCGCCGGCACGGGCATTGAAACGCCGTCCGCACGCCAAGTGGAGCTGATGCGCGACTACGGCATCACCGTGATCGTCGGCTTCGCCGACTACCTTAAGCGCTTGGCTGAAGTGGCCACGGAGTGCGGGCTGGTGATGGGTGAGGACATTCGCGTTCGCATGATTAGCGGACAGATGGGACGGGAGGATCGCTCGCTCATCTCCGGTCTGTGGAACGGGGCTGCTTGCTTTGATTGGTACGGCGTGGGCGATACCGGGATCATCGCTGGCGAAGGTCCTGACCAAGACGGCCTATATGTGATGGAGGATGCCCACTACCTTGAGCTGTTGGACGTTGACAGCGGTGCCCCGGTTGCGACCGGCGGACAAGGCGACATGGTTTGCACCTGCCTGTTCAAGGACGATGTCTATCCGATCATTCGCTTCAACACCCATGACGTCACAACCGAGCGAACTGGCGTCTCGGCTCTCGGCTTCAACCTCAAGCGCATCGAAGGCTTCATGGGGCGCAGCGACAATATGGTGAAGATCAAGGGCATCAACGTCTTTCCTGCGGCAGTGGGGCCCATTTTGAGCGAACTGCCGGAGTTTCTGGGCGAGTTCGTCTGCCGGCGCACCGTTGGCGGCGAACTGGTGGTGCAGGTCGAAGCAAGTCGGACAGAGGAGGCATTGGCGGAGCGGATGCGGGCGCAGCTCAGGCGAAAGCTCGGCGTCGACGTTGGCGTCCAGCTGATGGGCCGCGGCGAGACCGCGGCATTGACCGAGATCGATCGCCGACAGAAACCCATTCGGCTGATTGATGAGCGCCAGTGAGGGCGTGAAGAATCATGTGGGCGGCCCGCAAAATCGCAGCAGGCACCTGATGGATGCTGGCGACCCCCGGTACAAGTGGACTGCGCAGGGGCTTGGCCGGGCTTTTGCAGCCGGGTTGGCGCACCCGCGCCAAACAGTTGAAGCCTGTTTGGATCGGGTGACGCAGGTTGACCCGAAGATCGGCGCTTGCAATTTCCTTGCCGGCAGGGATGAGTTGCTGGATCAAGCGGAGGCGGCGGCGCGGCGCTGGCGACGCCGAGCGCCCTTATCACCGCTTGACGGCGTTCCCTTTGGTGTCAAGGCCAACATTGCCGTGCGCAACTGGCCTTGGCACGGCGGCATCGCCGCGTTCAGACAGCGCCGAGCGGCGACGGATGCGGCCTGCGTGGCGCGGTTGCGGGCAGGCGGGTTGATCCCTATGGCCTTGTTGAACATGCACGAGGCGGCTTTGGGGGAAACATCCGCGAATCCGTCCTACCGCACGACCTTGAATCCCCACAACCTGGCGCACATTGCTGGCGGCTCCTCAGGCGGCAGCGCCGCTGCGGTGGCGGCTGGGTTGGTGCCAATCGCCCTGGGCACCGATGATCTAGGCTCCGTGCGCCTGCCGGCGGCGCTTTGCGGCGTGGTCGGGTTCAAGCCCGCTCATGGCGAAATTCCCACTGAGGGCGTGATTCCGCTATCCCCTCGGCTCGACCACCTGGGCGTTCACGCCAACAACCTAGGCGATGTGGCGGCGGTTATGGCGTTGCTTGGCCCGATGCCGAAGTCTGCGCGCACTGAAACAAGCGCTGCACAGGCGGTGATCGAATGGTCGCAGTGGCGCTTTGATCTTGGTCAGCCCTTGGCCGCTCCTGTTGCGGATGCAGTTGACCGCCTGTTGCGGCAGCATGGGGTGCAGCGAACAGTGGACTGGACGGACGTGGACTTCTCGGCCCTGCGTCGGGCTGGACTATTGGTCTGCGAACGCGATGCGGCGGAGTACTTCGCGGCCGAATTGCAAGAGCGACCGCAAGGATTCAGTTCAACATTCCGGCACTTGGTCGCTTGGGGTGCCGCTCAGCCGGTTGAAAAACTGAAGCGGGCGGAAGGATTGCTGATGAGCATGAGCGCGAGGTTACGGGATGACCTCTGCGGCCGTCTGCTGCTGTCTCCGACCACGCCGCATCTTGCCCCGCGCCGCAACGAGAGGCCGCCGTCAACTTTGGCGGACTTAACAGCCCCCGCCGCCATAGCCGGCGTTCCCGCCATCTCCATACCCACTGGCGCTGCCGCTAATGGCCTGCCGATTGGTCTGCAAATCACCGGTCTTGACAGCTCTGAGGTGGTCGCCGCCGCCACCACACTGTTCCCGGGCGCGGCGAAACGCGCACTGATTGAGGAAGGATGAGTGGACATCGATCAATTGCCGCGCATCGAAACCCGTGAGTTCCTAGGCGGCTGTGTACAGGCGGTGGACGATCAGGGCCGCACGGCAACCATTCGATTCCAGCCACCGGCGGGCACGACCAATCCGCACGGCAGCTTGCAAGGGGGCTTTGCCGCCGCCATGATCGATGATGTGGTCAGCTTAGCCACTTGGCTCGCCGGAGGCGAGCGAGCCTTTGTCACCAGCAGTCTCAATTGCCACTACCTGCGACCGGTTCCGTCGGGCCAGCCCTTGTTGGTGTCCTGTCAGCTCATACGGGCTGGCCGCCGTCAGGCCGTATTTGATGCAGAGGTGCGGGTGGAGGGAGACGACGACCTGCTGGCCAGGGCCGTTCAAACTCAGCAGTTTCTATGAGGTGGTCAGAGGCGAGATATTGTTGACCGATTGTTTGCAGGTGGGTGAGGTGGCTTATCGGCGCTTCAGCCGAACGAACCGCCCTGTCAGTGGCGCTCGCCGATTGCTGCGGCGCATCCTTCTGCTTGTTTTGGCGAGCCTTTTGCCCGGCGCTGCCGTCACTGAAGTCCTCTACGGGCGGGCGGTCGCTTTTGCGCAGCCGAATTCGGTGTGGGACCAAGAGTGGCAACGGGTCAGGAGCGACCTGGCGCAGCAGGAGGCGGTTCGCCTAGACTATTTCACGCGGGGGGAGCGGGGCAGCGAAGAGCAGATGCTGCACGACCTACGACGCGGACGGGCACACCTTGGCGGCATGTCCCTGCAGGGCCTCGCCGCCACCGTGCCGGAGCTTAACATCGCCATGGCGCCCTATGTCTTCCAGTCCGCCGAGGAGGTGGATTTCGTTTACGACAACTACCTGTTCGATGTGTTCGATGCGCTGTTCGCCGATAGAAACCTGGTGTTGCTGCAATGGGTGGAGGTTGGTTGGAACGGCATCTACTCCCAAGTGCCGATTCGGTTGCCCGAAGACACCCGGGGCCTGCGCCTGCGCGGTTCGCCCAATCCGGCGACGCAGTTGTTTCTGAAGGCCATCGGCACCGACTCCATTCCACTGGGCAGCGCCGACTTGGTGCCGGCGTTGCAAACCGGCTTGATCGAGGGCGGCGTGTCCTCGGTGATCTTCCACTACTTTCTGACCAGAGGCTACGCCAGCCATCTGACCCTGTCGCGCCACTCCTATGACACCGGCGCGGTGGTGGCGAATAAGGCTTGGTTTGACGGCGCCACCGCTGAACAGCGCGCCATCCTGCGCGGCGCTTGGGGCGATGTGGCGACGGCACGGGCGGCTGTTCGCGCCTTGGCCGATGTTGCCATCGCTGGAATGCGTGATGAAGGGGTCGAGATCCAGGTTCTAAGCAAACTGGAATTGGAACGATGGCGTACTGCATCGCGCACCATCGTGCCGATGCTGATTGAGCAAATTGGCGGACGTTCCGAGGCGGTGCATCAGGCCATAGTGCAGGGCAAAGGGCATTTCGCGGCGACTGTCGAAGGTGACAAATGAGGTGGCTCGCCTGGATGTCACGCATTGAGGCCGGGCTATGCGGCGCCGGTCTCGTCACCATGGCCATGGCGCTCATTGTTGACGTTGGCGCTCGGTTGACCGTGGGTCGCGGTATTGTTGGGGCGGCCCAGCTTGGCCTAGTGGGGATGTTGGTCACGGCTCTGTTCGGCGTCGGACTAGCGGCCGATGCCGGTGAACATCTGCGGCCTCGGGTGCTGGATCAATTCCGTCCGCCCGGCTGGGAGATGGGGTTGAGGCGCACGGGTCACGCGCTGACTGCCGTTTTCTTTGCTCTGCTCACAGGCATTGCAGGGATGGTGGCGGCTGAATCCCATCGGTTGGAGGACGTAACGAGTTTGTTGCGCTGGCCGGTTTGGTTGCTGCAATCGGTGTTTGTGGTGGCGTTTGGCCTCAATGCCGTGCGCTATGCCCTGTTTACGGCCAGTCCGGAGCTAGCCGGGACGTCGCAAACAACCTTGCGCAAGGGCGCGGTGAAAACCTGATGGGCTGGATGCTTGCCGCGCTCCTGTTGCTGTTGCTCTGGCTGCGTCAGCCCATCTTGGTGCTGCTTGGCTCCGCCGCCCTGTTCACCTACACGGTGTTCGACAACGGCCACCCCGAGTATGTCGTTTACGACATTTGGGAGGCGTTCAACAAAGAGGTGTTGCTCGCCATCCCGCTATTCATGTTCGCCGGCGCGGTGATGTCCCGGGGCTCAATCGCCCGGCGCCTCATAGACTTTGCCGTGGCGTCCACCCGTTTCATGCCCAACGGCTTGGCCATAGCGACCGTGGTGTCAGCGGCTGGATTCGCCGCCATTTCCGGGTCCGCCACGGTCACGCTGATGGCTGTAGGCGCGGTCATGCACCAAGCTTTGCTTGAGAACGGCTACCGCAAGAGCTTTTCCATTGGCCTGATTTGCGCCAGCGGTGTGCTTGGCATCATCGTGCCGCCGTCCATACCGCTTATCCTCTACGGAGTGATGACCGAAACCTCCATTGGCGACCTTTTCATCGCTGGCTTGGGCCCGGCCTTGCTCATGATCGTGGTGTTGGCTCTCTATGCCCTCATTGTCCACGGCCGCAGCGCCAAAACCCATTGGAACTGGGGCGACGTCAAGCGCACGGGCGTTCGAGCGCTTTCCGCCTTGCCGCTGCCGGTGGTCGTGCTTGGTGGCATCTACGGCGGTTTTTTCACGGCAACGGAAGCGGCCGCCGTCTCGGTGGCGCTGGCAGTGCTGATTGAACTGGTCGTGCATAAGGATCTGAACCTGCGGGATCTTTGGCAGGTGGGTCGGGAGGCCAGCCAGTTGATGGGCAGTCTGTTTTTGGTGCTGGCCTTCGCGGTTTCCATCAACATTTTCCTGACCTACCAGCAGATACCGCAGCAGGCCGTCGCCGCCTTGGCGACCATGATTGACTCGCCGTTGGAGTTTTTGGTGCTCGGCAACTTGCTGCTGTTGCTTGTGGGCATGGTCATCGACATTGGCTCCGCCATATTGGTGCTGGCACCGATGCTGGAGCCCCTGGCCAATCAGTTAGGCATCGATTCAGTGCATCTGGGCATTCTGATGATCGTGAACCTAGGCATTGGCTACCTGACGCCGCCGATGGGCCTGAACCTGATTGTCGCCATGGGCGTGTTCCGGGAGGATTTCACGACCGTAACCAAAGCGGTGCTGCCATTCATAGGGTTGATGCTGCTGGCGTTGACGGTGGTCGCCCTGTTCCCCGCTATCAGCAGCTTCCTGCTCTGATAGGCGGGTTCGCGTTAGGCCTGCTCGACCTTTACCCCCCGCCTGACCAGTTCGTGACGGGTGATCCTCCACTCGCTGTCGATGCGCTGCAGGTCCGATTTGTAGGTGGCCCAAAGCGTTAGGGTGCCGCCCTCCGGCTGCTTGAAATAGTGCAGCGCCTGCACGTCGGTGCGGGCCCGGGCGCTGTCGCCGTCCACTGTGGCTAGCTGCGGACCGAGCATGTGCTGGGTTGGCCCGTACTGTTCGAGCGCGGCCTTGACAAAGGCCAGCCATGCGTCGGCGCCATGGACCGTCTGCTCACCGAAGCCGACCACCTCCACGTGGTCGGCGAAGCAGGACCGGTAGAGGTCGAAGTCCCGTTCGTCAACGCCGGCGGCGTACCTCAGCATGACATCCTGCAAGGCGATGCGGTCAGCGGTCAACTGGTTGGACATGATGCCTCCTAGATTAGTAATGCATGACCAACAGGCCTTGCCGGGCGCGGGCCTAGCCTTAAGCCCCGCAAGACGCGGATAAGGTGTGGCGTAAAGGCGTTCCTATCCGGCTGTGCCGTAACCCATGATGGCTTTGACCTCAAGGAATTCCTCAAAGCCATGAACCCCCCATTCACGTCCGTTGCCTGATTGCTTGTAACCGCCAAAGGGCGCTTTGTTGTCCATCGAAGCGCCGTTCAGGTGGACGTTGCCACTGCGGATCTGACGGGCCAAGGCCTTGGCCCGTTCTGGGTTGCCGGATGAGATGTAGCCGGAAAGCCCATAGATGGTGTCGTTGGCGATGCGCACCGCATCCTCGTCGTCCTTGTAGCCGATCAAGGACAACACCGGGCCGAAAATCTCCTCCTTGGCAATGGTCATGTCGTTGGTCACATGGGAGAACACGGTCGGGCGGACGTAGTAGCCTTGGTTGAGGCCGTCTGGGCGACCTGGGCCGCCGGTCTCAAGCTGGGCACCTTCGTCGATGCCTTTTTCAATGAGGTTTTGAATTTTGTTGAATTGTGCTTCGGAGGCCACCGGACCAATGGTGGTGTCCTGCGCATTCGGATTTCCCACCTTCACGTTTTCAGCCGCGGCCCGGGCGATGGCGGCGGCCTCGTCCATGCGCTCTTGGGGCACCAGCATACGCGAGGGCGCGTTGCAGGATTGGCCGGAGTTCATGCACAAGCTGAAGACGTCACGCGCAATGGCTTGTTGGAAGTCGGCATCGTCGAGGATGATGTTGGCGGATTTGCCACCAAGCTCCTGGGCCACGCGCTTAACCGTTGGCGCGGCGTTCCTAGCCACTTCAATGCCCGCCCGGGTGGAGCCGGTGAAGGACATCATGTCCACATCCGGGTGTGACGAAAGAGCCACTCCGACGCCTTGGCCATCGCCGTTGACTAGGTTGAACACGCCCGCCGGCACACCCGCTTGGTCGAGTATTTCAGTGAACAATATGGCGTTTAGAGGTGCGACCTCAGACGGTTTAAGCACCATGGTGCAGCCGGCCGCCAAGGCCGGTGCCACCTTGCAGGTAATCTGGTTGATGGGCCAGTTCCAAGGCGTAATGAAGCCGCACACGCCGGCCGGCTCCCTGATGATGTGGGAATTGCCGATGTCCTCCTCGAATTGGAAGTTCTTGAGCACCTCCAAGGTGGTCATGAAGTGGCCGAGCCCGGAGGGGGCTTGGGCTGCTTTCGCGAGCGCCATGGGCGCACCCATTTCCTGGCTGATGACCTCCGCCACTTCACCCATGCGGGCGCTGTAGGTGGCGATAATCTTCTCCATAAGCGCCACCCGCTCGTCGCGACTGGTTTGGGAGAAGGTTTCGAATGCGGCCTTCGCCGCCGCAACCGCCCGGTCCACGTCCGCCAAGCCGCCCAAGGCGATGCTGTCAATGGCTTCTTCGGTTGCCGGGTTGATGACCTTAAGGGTTGCGGTGCTGCTGGGCTGCATCCACTCGCCGTTGATGTAGAATTTCTGCCTGTTGCTCATGCTTTTGTCTCCGTTTGCTTGGCGTCAAACTGCGCCTTGGTTGAATGCTGGTTGGAATCGCGCTCTACCCCAAGTTCATGCTTTGGGAGATGACGGCGAAGCCTTCGGTGGCGGCTAGCCTTTTGCCCACCACCGCTTGGTATTCCTCGGATTTGTACCACGCTTTGACCGCTTCCGTGGATTCAAATTTCAAAACAACGGTTTGCGGACCTGGCGGGGTTCCCTCCACGGTCTCGGCGGCGGCGTCGAAAGCGACCAGTTCCGCGCCGTGGGCTTGGATGGTGGGGCCGGCGCCGCCTTGGTACTCTCGGTAAAGAGCAGGGTCGTTAACCCGATATTGGGCGATGAAATAGGCTGCCATGATTCCTCCTTAACCTGTGATGTTTAGCCCGTGATGTTGCATCCGTCGCTACTTGCTGATCTGCGGCTCGCCTTCTCCGGACAGTTCCGGCAAACCAGCGTGACCTAAGTACATTTTGCCGATCTCGGCGTACAGCGGATGCGCCACCCAACGATGCGTGGCGCATCCGTGGGCGTCGCGCAGCTTGCGCTCCAAGGGGCAGTCCATGCGCAGGCTGGTGGTGCCGGCGGCGTTGTGGACGCTATTGACCACATGCATGGACGCGTTGGCCGCGTGGGTGCAGGCGAGCCGAGCGAGCTTGGTGGTCTCAGCGCCCGGCGTTGGGGCGCCCGCTTCGAGTTCAGCCACCACCTCGTCCATGGTCTCCATGAGGAATGCGCGGGCGGCGCGCAGCGCGGCTTCACCCTCACCGACTCGATAGTGGGCAATGGGCTTGTCTTTCAGCGCCGAGGCGGAAAACAGGGGAACCTTGTTCTGGGCGATGTCGGAGAAGGCATTCAGCGCCCCGCGCGCAACGCCGATGGACACCGCAGCCTTGTTGAAGGAGAGCCGCAGCGCGACGGGAATGCGGAACACCGGGTTGGGATAGTGGGCGGGCAGGCCGAAAAGCTCAACGCCGGACAGCCGTTCCGGCACCCGGGCGCCATCGGCGAATACGTCGTGGCTGCCGGAGCCGCGCAAGCCGGCCATGTTCCAAGTGTCCACGATTTCCCATTCGCTGCGCTGCAGGAACCACATGCGGAAAATAGGGTTGCCGTCATCGCCTAAGGCGGGTTCGCCGTCCTTGACTATGGGCGCGGCCATAAAACACCACGTCGCATTGTGGCAGCCGCTTTGGAAGGTTGTCTGGCCGGACACCAAGTAATCCCCGTTCCTCTGCTTGACGGCGAACGACGGTTTGGTGCCGGGGCCACCGCCGCCGCACATGATGGTCCGGGGGTTGCCCAAGTAGACTTCTCGGGCGATCTTGGGATCCATTCCGCCAGCGGCGATGGCGTTGATCTCAGAGCCGATCATCACGTTCCAGCCAACGGAGCCGTCTATGGCGGCGATGGCCTCAAGCACCTCAATGGTCTCGCGCACGCTGGCGTTTTCGCCACCGAGTTCGTAGGGCAGGGTGAAGCGGTACAGACCCTCTTCAATGAGAATGTCCGCCGTCTCCGCCGACAAGTGGCGAAGCCGCTGCGCTTCATCGCCGCCTTTGACAATGACGTCCTTCAGCCGATGCACACGCTGCAAAGGCGTTTCGGTGAAACCCGCTTGTTGGGTTGCTTCCGCCATTTGGATTTTCCCGCTCCTCCTCATTGAGTGGCGGGACAGAATAACGGCCCTTGACCTGAAAGAAAAGGGAAAGACTGTTGCGAAATCCCGCTGATTGCCCTAGTCGCCAGTTTTGCGGCGTGGTTCGCTGCCACTGATGGGAGTGTCCGGGCATGGGAGCGGCTGGAGGATTTTTTCATGACCCTGATTTCGGAGCGGTTGGCGTAGGCCGGCGTTCCGTGCCAAGTTGGGCCCTGAGCGACTGGCGACACGTGGGTTGAAAGGTCGGCGAGGTCCGCTCACGGCTCGGCCGCACGGGCGATGAGGCGGACATGATGACTCGTGCGCTGCTGCTGTGGCAGTGGCGTTCACTGTCGAACCGGAAGCTGAAGCACGCGTTGCGGGTGTGGTTGGGTTGCATGTGGTTCCGTAGCACCTCGGTACACACCGCTCCTCGCCCAAACCTTGGGAAACAGGCCGGAAGTTAAGCCGATTCAACCCAATTCGCACCTAGCATGTCGCCATAGACCAACCGCGCCTAGGAATCCTTCTTGGCGCGTGGCCGCGCTGGCGCTCAGCGCGGGCGGCTTTCACTTCTGGGCGCTGGGTACGGGCGCGGTGGTCCACCGCCGTTTTAGCCTTGTGGTATTTCGTGCAGCGCGGTTGCAGGTTGCCCCAATCGGTCGGTCCACCCCAACCATGGGGCTTGATGTGATCGATTTCAGAGGCCACGCCGCTGCACAATTCGTACGCAGGTTAGGTTGGGTAGGCGGCCAGGACAGGATGATGAAATGTCCCGCGCCGGGGTGCTGTTAGACTAATCGGCCAACCGAAATTGGGCAAGAGAAGCAGCATGATGGATTTGCAGGATGCGGTGGTCATCGTCACCGGCTCTTCAAGTGGCGTCGGTGCTGCCTGTGCGCGGCAGTTGGCCGAGCGGGGCTGCAACGTCGTCATCAACTACGCCCACAACGAAGAGGGCGCTCGGCAGGTTGCAGCGGAATGCGGGGGTTTCGGCGTCGAGGCCGAAGTGGTCCAGGCCGATGTGGCGGACGATGCGGATTGCCGCCGGCTGGTGGGGACGGCGGAAGCCAAGTGGGGGCGGCTTGATGGCTTGGTCAACAATGCAGGCACCACCAAGTTTTGCAGCCATGAGGACCTGGACGGTTTGGACAAGCAGGATTTCCTGCACATCTACGGCGTCAATGCGGTGGGGCCTTACCAGATGGCCCGGGCGGCCGCACCCCTGATGCGCCGCGGGGGGCGGGGCAGCATCGTCAATGTGGCCTCCATCGCCGGCGTCATGGGCATCGGCAGTTGCATCGCTTACGCTGCCTCCAAGGGCGCCTTGATTACCCTAGGCCTATCCTTGGCGCGCGTGCTGGGGCCGGAGATCCGGGTCAATACGGTTTGCCCCGGCTTCATTCAGGGCGGCTGGCTGAGCGAAGGCATGGGTGCCGAAGCCTACGAGCGCACCAAGACCCATTTGGAGCGCATCACCCCCTTGCGCCTGACCGCAACTGCCGACACCGTGGCCGAGGCGGTGCTGTACTTCCTTGCCGGAGCCGGCGTGGTGACCGGCGAGACGCTGCTGCTCGACGGCGGCTACCACCTGCAGCAAATGCCCATGGCCCGACGTTGAACCGCGGCCTTCGGCGGGCGGGAGCGAGCTTAATTCGTCCGCCCCCTGTTGTCGCGATCAGAAGGGTTGGCTCGGTTGCAACCGCTGGTGGCGGACAAAGGCAGTTGATCGATTGAGGGTGCTGCTTCGGGCAAGGTCGTTGGAGGTGGCAAATCCCAATTCTAGCCGATTGTCGCCGCAATGGACCGCTTGGCATAGCGGCTCAGCGGTCCCTTGAACTATTTGTGATCAGATTTGTTCAGTTCAAGCAAATCCTCGCTGCCCGCCTCCTGGGCTTCGTCAATCAGGCGGCGAGTGCTGTGCAGCAATTCATCGCCGCTGATCGCCAAAGTCGGAGCGCTGCCATAAACCGCTTGATTCAGACGATCCAGCAGCTTCTTGGCGTCGGGTGAATTCTTGACTCGGGCTAGGGTGTCCGCCACGGATGTTCGCCACAGAACAGACAGGTGGTTCAGCCAAGCGTCGCGTTGGGATTTCACGTCCTGGCTTCGGCAGGCGCGTTCAAACGCCTTCCAGGATCGACGCACCGCCTTGGTCGAAAATGGGTCATCTTTTGGGGCTCGGGCTTGGGCCCTGCGGTTGGCTCGCCGGACCATCGAGGCTGCGGCCCAGCCGATCAACCCGACACTGCAAAGAGCGAGCAGCCAAGCCGTATAATCCCGCAAGGCCCAGTCCGCGCCACCCATCTCTTCGACTTCGGTTGAATTGGGGGCGGTGCCTGTCGGCTCGGATTGGAGCGCGGGCGCTGACGCCGGCGGCTCGCCTAGGATGCGTACCAAACGCTGCGGCAGCACCGCCTCTTCAACGCGCTCATTCACTGTGTCCCACCAAGTCAGCGATAGACCGGGCAAGACAGCCTCTCCCGGATAGATCGGTATGATGGAATGCGCTTCGCGCCTGATGCCGTGAAGGTGGCTGGGGGAGTGATCGTCTTCAAAGCGGGTCGGCTCTGGATACTGCTTGAAGGACTGAGCCGGCAAGTCCAGGTTCAGAGGCGGAACTGAAGAGCCTCTGTTGCCCAGCACCTTGATCTGGATCGTTCGCAGCAATGGCTCGCCCACCCGAAAGGACGGGTTCTCAGGCTGCCAAGCCTCGCTGATCGATACCTCCGTCGCCGGTAGCCAAGGCTTGGTGGCAGGATATTCGGCTGGAATCGGCAGGACTTCAAGGATGATTTCCGGCGTGCTGACCGGAACGGCGGATCGGCGGCCAGCGTTGCGCGTTCGCAACCGCACCGCACTCATGATGGATGCCTTCGCAATGGACAGAGGCCCGCTTTTTTCGGGGAATATGGCGTAGCGTTGCTCGTGCATCCGATAGGATCTTCCGTTGCGCAATACATTGGAGGTCTTGTCATTCTCCAAGACCACCACCAGAGCATCGGCCAACTGCGGCGCTGCGGGCAAATTGCCGTATGGTTGCACGCCGCTGGTGTAGAGCAGCTGTCGGGTCAGTACGGTTTGGGCTTGCACCCGCACTGGGTTGGGTGACAGCTCCACCTCGAAGAACACCAAACTGCTGACGGCTTCGCGGATTTCCTCGCTCAAGGCGTTGACCTTGAGTTGCAGCGGCCGACTCCATTCACCGCCGATGCGAAGCGGCGGGATATCCAGCAAGCCGACCCGCTTTGGCCGCAGGTCGATGTGATACTCAACATGGCGCTGCTCTTCCCCGTTGATGCTTTGGAAATGCGTGGAGGTGCTGACACCAAGGACTTCAAAAGCCTTTTCCAAGGGGCTCCGGTCCAGCTCGACCGGTTGGCTGGCGCCGTCCACTCGCAGAACCAGCCGAGCGGTATCCAATTCGTCAATGGCCGAAGGGGTGATGGTGCTGGCTATGTCCGCCTGCGCTGTGGTGGCCAACCCCTGAATTGCGCCCGCAAGCACAACCGCGATCAGGGCAGTGCCATATATAGATTTTTTATTAAAAAAGAGTCTCAATTTATTGAAATATATAATATTTGTAATGGGATAAATCGCCCATGATCCATTGCTTGCAAAGCTCGATCACAGCGTAGAGTGCGCCTTGCCGATCCGGTGCCCTTGATTGGGTGTTTATTTGTGCTCAAGCCCTTGTGCTCAAGGGCGGGCCCAGCCCAAAGTTCAGCGCCACGGACGTGCGCCTCACCATATTTTCTCCTGCTCCCGGCTGCGGTATTCACCTCGGCGCAGTCTCTGATTGGTTTCGTACCGGAACTTGCGCCGAAGCAGGCCGCCTGGGTCGTCAGGCACCCGGCGCAGCCACTGCTCCATAGCCTCGGCTTCCTCGTTACGGCTGTCGCCGCCTGCAGCAGAGAGCTCGGCGGTTTGGCCGGCATCTTCTGCGCCTTCCTGCGGCTGTAGTTGCTGCCGGTCTTGGTCGTCTTGCTCGGCCCCGACCCCTGCTTGCTGCTCCTCGCCGTTCGGACTGGCGGGCGAAGGCGCTTGGTTGGCACCGTCCCGCCCTTGGCTGTTCTGGGGGTGTTCATTGCCCTGACCGCCTTGATTGCCGTCAGCGGACTGCTCAGCTTGTTGCTGCGCCAACAACCGCCCCACCAAAGCCTTGTTGAAAACAGCATCTTCGTGGTTGGGCTCGGCCTTCAGCACCTCCTCGTAGGCGGCAAGGGCGTTGGTGTAGTCGCCTAGGTGGGCGAGGGCGTTGCCGAGGTTGTAGTGGCTGCTTGACGCGGCGACCGGGTCGCGCCAATCCTTCGCCGCGCCTTCATAGTCTTGGCTGTGATACTTCGCTGCGGCACGCCATTGGCTGTTTTCAAAGAGCTGTGCGGCGATGTCAGGTTGTCCCTGTTCGAGCGCTTGCTGAGCCTGCTGATCTCGGCCCAGCCAGAGATCTTCCCAGACGCCCGCAAACGCCTGCGGCGCCGGCAGGCTCGCCATCAAGCCGAGGGTCAGGCAAACCAACAACCCGCGTCGAAAACCAACCAAAAGAACGGGCAAAAGGGCGAGGGCGCCCCAGTAGCCCATGTCCGCCCAAGCATCGAACTCCCGGTCCACTTTGATGTTCTCCGTTGCCGTGGGCAGCGACGTATGCAATAGCTCGACGATGTCCCCGTCACCGACTTCAATGTTGCGATAGCGCCCGCGGCAGAGCTGGGCGACAGCGGCGAGACGGCTGGCGTCCAGCGGCGTGCGCACCAGTTCCCCCGACTCGGTTCTCAGATGTTGGCCGGGCTGGTTCATGAGGTCCAATGGAATGAGCGCGTCCGCCGAAGTGCCGACGCCGAGGATGGACAGCGGGCGATGGCTACTGCAGCGATCCGCCACTGCGCTGACCTGATCGATGCCGTCGGTCACCAACAGCATGCGGCCCTCGGCCATGCGCGCATTGTCAAAGAGATTGTGCGCTAAGTCGAGGGCGCTGCCTGTGTTGCTGCCCAGCACCGGCATCATGGCCGGGTTGAGCGACGTCAGTAGGTTCTCGATGGTGCGCACGTCGTCAGTCAGGGGCGCCACTATGTGGGCGTCGCCAGCGTAGGCCACCAAAGCCGTAAACCCTTCGCTCCGTCGGCGCAGGACATCGGTGATTTTATGGGCGGCGCGCGTGAGCCTGGAGGGAGAGAGGTCCTCAGCATACATCGACAGCGATAAATCAAACAGAATCACCAAGCCATCTCCCTTCTGCTCCACCGGCTGCGGTTGCCGTTCCCAGGTCGGGCCGGCCAGCCCCAGAGCACCCAAGGAAAGCCCCAATCCAATCACCCAAGGCGTGCAGCGCCGGCTGGCGCTCTCTTGACGCTCCAGCAACACCGCAAGCAGTTCCGGCGCCAATGCGTTGCGCCAAGGAGACCCACTCCATCGGCGACGGGCCCAAAGCAGGGTCAGGGCCAGCGCGGGCAAGATGGCCAGCAGCCACCAAGGACGCAAAAAATGCAGTGCTTGGAGGTTTTCAATCATGATGACGCCGAACTAGCGCGGCCGCCAGAAGCAAACAAAGGAGCAGCCAGGCAAAAGCCATGGGCCAGTCATACAGGGCCGCAATGGGACGATAGATCTCGGGATCCTGTTCAATGGGTTCAAGTTGGTCGATGATGCCGTAAATTTCAAGTAGCGCTTGGCTGTCGCGGGCGCGAAAGTACCGGCCGTCCGTGGCCGCGGCGATGGCGTTCAAGGTTTCCTCGTCCAACTCGACGGAAGGGTTGATCAGCTGCGAGCCGAAGATGCTGAACGGACTCGGCAGCCGCATCTCCTCGGCGCCGACGCCGATGGTGTAGATGCGGACCGCATCGGCGGCGGCAAGTTCAGCCGCCTTGATCGGCCCCACCTCGCCGACATTGTTGGCACCGTCCGTCAGCAGGATGAGCACGCGCTCGCCGCTAGGATGTTCGCGCAGACGTTTGACGGCTAGCCCTATGGCATCGCCGATGGCGGTCTTGCCGCCGGCGATTCCCACCGGGGCTTCCTTCAGCAGTTGGTTGACGCTGGCGAGATCAAAGGTCAGCGGCACCTGAAGATAGGCGTTGGTGCCAAACAGGATCAGCCCGACGCGATCGCCTTGCCGGGCGGCGATGAACTGCTGCACGACCTGCTTGACCGCGACCAAGCGGTCCACGACCTGGCCATTCAAATGCATGTCCGCGGTGCCCATGCTGCCGGATATGTCCACCGCCAACATCAGGTCCCGTCCCGTTGTTGGCAGGGCGATGGGTTCCCCAACCCATTGCGGCCGGGCCGCGGCGGCGACGAGCGCCAACCAAGCCAGCCACAGGATGATGACTCGCCAACGCAGTCGGCCACCGCCCAGCAGCCGTTCTTGGGCTTGGATATCAAACGCCTTGGCATCCGGCACCCTCAGCGCTGATTGCTGATGGGAAGCAGACGGCAACAGCCAACGCAGGATGGCCGGGGCCGGTGCGAGCACTAGCAGGTAGGGCCAGACCCATTCAATCACGGCGGTTGCGCTCCTTGCTGCGCAAGCGCCAGAATCGCTGGCGTTCGCGATTGAGAAAGCGGGTAATCAAGGCATCCAATGCTTGGACGTCCATCTCGGTGTTGGGCTGGAATCTCGCCGCGCCCAAGCAGCGGCCGGGGCCTTGGGAAAACGCTGGCTGTCCGTAGCGCTGGTCCAGGTAGCGCAGCCAGTCGTCGCCCCAAGCGGGGACCACTTCGACGTGGCCAAGCCCGTGGACCGCTAACCGCTTGAGTAGTTTGTTGATTTCGTGCAGCCAGGCTTGGTGTGAAATGGACTCGGCTTCCAGTTGACGCTTTAGGTTTTGATACAGGGACAAGGCCCTTCTTGACGGACGAAAGCGTCGCCAACGCCGCCATAGCCTGATGCTTTGCCAGATGACCAAGCTAAGCGCTGCGGCCGCCAAAATCCACCAGCCTGGAGCAGGCGGCCACCAGGGTAGGGCGGGGGGCGGATGAATGTCCCGCAACTGCTGCAGGAGTTCCGATTCCACTAGGCTTCCATCAAGCTACATCACCCAGTTGGGGTCGAATCGATCCGTAGTCATGATGGGAATGTAGCGCACGGCCCAACCTGCGCACAGGGCGCGAAGGCGCTGCTCCCGTTCATCAAACCTGTCAGCGTAGGCGTCGCGCAGCTTGGCGTCTCCGCTGTGGAAGCCGCTGTATGCGGTGCCGTCGGTCACGGTATAGCGGTCGTCGGGGGGAAGCACCCGCTCAAGGCGGTCGGCGATGTGCATCATGATCAGGTCGTTGTGCCGGGCCAAGGACTGCACCAAGCCGCTCCAGACATCTGGCGCGGTGATGAAATCCGAGATCAGCAGAATGTGAAAACCCGTCTGCACCAACCGACGAAGCTGCGCCAAGCTGTCTGCATAGCCCGCCTCGTCCGGCAGTCGCGTGTGCCGGTTCAACGATTGATTTTGGCGGGCCAGGTCCGCCAGCAGCCGGGCGACGGCCTTGGTGTTGCGCGATGGCTTGTGGATGGCGGCTTGGTTGTTGCCGATGATGACGCCGCCCACGCGGTCGCTGTGGGCTAGGGCCTGCCAAGCCACGGTGGCACCGATTTCCGCCGCGGCCACGGACTTCAGGCGCACTTGACTGCCGAAGAACATGCTTTGGGTCTGATCGACCACCACCAGAACCGGGCGCTCCCGCTCCTCGCGGAACACCTTGGTATGGGGTTTGTTCTTGCGGGCGGTGACGCGCCATTCGATGCTGCGCACGTCATCTCCCGGCTGATAGAGCCGAACCTCGGAGAAATCGACCCCTCGGCCTCGCAGTTTGGCGGTTCGCACGCCCGCTTGGTGGCCTCGACGCAAGATCCGCTGTCGCCGCTTGGTCACCGGGCGGTGGCGTAAAGCAAGCAACTCGGCGAGATCGGCGTAAGCGCCGGTCAGCATGGGCGCATCCATTGGTCGAATGCGACCGCCGTTTAGGGCACGGCCACTTGGCTGATCAACGCATCCACCGCATCATCGGTGGTGACGCCTTGGGCCTCGGCTTCAAAGGAGAGTATGAGTCGATGGCGCAGCACGTCATGGGCCACCTCCTGCACATCGTTGGGCGTGACGAAATCCCGGCCTTCCAGCCAAGCTAGCGCCCGGCTGCATTGATCGAGGGCGATGGTGCCGCGGGGGCTGGCACCGTACTCAATCCACTTGGCCAGTTCGCCGTCGGGACGTCTTGAGCCGATGATCAGCGCAATGATGTAGCTCTCCACCGGGGCCGCCATGTGCAGTGAGAGCAGGGCATCTCGGGCGCTGAATATAGTGGCCTCGTCAAGACAGAGCTGTGGCTTGGCGGCACCGGTGCCTTGGCGGGCTTCGCCTCGCACCAGCTTCAGAATGGCCATCTCGTCCTCGTCCTCGGGATAGCCCACCTTGACATGCATCAAAAACCGGTCCAATTGGGCCTCTGGCAGGGGATAGGTCCCTTCCTGTTCAATCGGGTTCTGGGTAGCCATGACCAAAAACAGATCCGGCAAAGGAAAGGTTTCGCGCCCGAAGCTCACCTGACGTTCCGCCATGGCCTCAAGCAGGGCGGACTGCACCTTGGCCGGTGCCCGGTTGATTTCGTCGGCCAGCAGCAGGTTGTGGAAAACGGGCCCCGGCTGGAAACAAAAGGAGCCGTCTTCAGGGCGGTAAACCTCGGTGCCGGTCACGTCGCTTGGCAGTAGGTCCGGCGTAAATTGAACGCGGTGGAAGGTGCCGGCGACGGCGCTGGCCAACTCTTTGATGGCGCGGGTTTTGGCTAGCCCAGGAGCGCCCTCCACTAGCAAGTGGCCGCCGCACATTAAGGCCATGAGCAGCCGCTGAATGAGCGCGCCTTGGCCAATGATGCGTTCGGACAGCCATTCCGCAACGACCTTGACTTGATCTTGCGCCACATCCCTAGGCGCTTGGGCGATGCTTTCCATCAACGGTTTCAGGTGCGGGCGACGCGGGCAAAGGGTTGCACATGGGTGCGGCGCCAACCCGATGCGTCAGCAGGGCGGTAGGAGCCGACCGGGCCGCGCACTCGGCAAGAGCCTTCGCCGGCAAGGTGAAGGCCCCGGATGATATGGGTGCGCTGCGCTTGAAGGCCAGTTCGGCTGCCGTCCTCGGCTAGCCGTGAATTTCCCTCGGGCGTTCCAACCTTGGCGCGCACATCGTCAGTGATGTCGGTCTTCGCCTGCGAGCGCTGGTACATTTGCGCCGCCGTCTTTTGCTTTGCCATGGAATCTCTTTGGCCTTGGAACTACCCTTAGTATAGCCGTCTGACGATTACTTCAAGTGCTTGGAACAACAGGATGCTCTTGCAGCCCACCCCGCCTATGCCCTACCAGCGATCTGCCGCAGACCTTAGCCGGCTCAGACACATTGCGGAATTTCGGCCCCGGTGATTTTGGCGCCTTGGTGCGCCGGTGCCGATGGAGTGACGGGCTGCGGACACCCAGCCGCCGGTTTCAGGCACGCCTAGCTTGTTCAAAAACTAACGAACCTGAGCATGAGGATGTGGCACGCATGGTCGCCCTCCTGCAAGCGTCTGTCGGTGGACCTGACCGATTCCGAACCTGCCCGTGAGCGCCGGCGTGCCTTTGTGCTGATCGACAGGATGAATGTCCTGAACCTTGGATTCAATTCTTAAGTGCAACTTCACCGATGAAGGAGAGGTGAGCAACGATACCTGATTTCCAATGGCTTGAAAGCAGGCTATTCACAACCAGCCATCGCCAATATCATCGGTGTCAACCAAAGCACCATCAGCCGGGAGAGACGCCGCAATGGGGCCAGTCGGGGGCGTGCGCGGCGGCGCACCGCCAGGGCGGGTGCTTACCGTCCAGCCGGGGCGCACAAGCAGGCCATGGCGCGCCGAGTAGGCAAGTCCAGGGTGCGTATTGGCCGGGAGGGTTGGCAACTCATCAATATGATCTTTCGATCATCAGAACCCCGCAACTGGCGCATGTGGTGGACCAGATCAATAACCGGCCGCGCATATGCCTTGGCATGAAAACACCGAATCAGGCACTATTCGGCATAGACCCCCCGGTTGCACTTCGAGGTTGAATCCAAGCAAGGTGATGCGGCGCAAATTGCAACAACTGGCAGACCGAATCGGCGGCGAAGTCGGAGCATTTGGCTACCGCGCATTGTGCGACAGCGCAGATGATGGAAACCAAGATCAGCCATGGCCACTCTTCTTTGGCTACGGCATTTTTATCATGCGCAATTTACTTACTTATTGTTGATAAGATTTAGCCAATAGTATAATACCTCATACTAAATTCTAGCTACTGCGCAAACCAGCCGTGCTGATGGGTGAGAAAATGATTTATAATAAAACCAGTATAAACACATACACGAGACTATCAGTTCCTCATCCCTTTCCTTATCAAGGAAGCAAGAGAAATATTGCAAAACACATACTCCCATACTTTCCCTCTGATGTGGAATGCCTCATTGAACCATTTTGCGGTGCTGCTGCTATATCCATAGTTGCTTGCGCCTATAACTTGCCTAAAAGCGTGGCGCTCAATGATTTAAACAGGCCGCTTATGGATTTGTGGATGGAAATACTCGAAAGGCCATCTCAATTAGCCGATAAATATGAACAATTATGGATGGAACAGCATCTGGATAGAAAAAAGTTTTTCTTCAAAATAAGAGATTAATTTAATAAATCACATGAACCCCATCATCTGCTGTATCTCCTAGCACGCATTGTAAAAGGAGCGGTTCGATATAGTTCAGATGGGGCATTCAATCAAAGTGCGGATAACCGACGTGCGGGAATGAAGCCGGTTACAATGAGAAGAAATATTGTGAGCGTCTCTCGATTATTGGCACACAAAACATCAGTTATGTCTGAGGACTTCAGGGAGATTGCAAACAATGCCAGAAAACAAGATTTAGTATACATGGATCCTCCTTATCAAGGCACATCGTTCACCAGAGACCGCCGTTATGTCAATGGAATATCATATGATGATTTTGTAGAAGAATTATCTACTATGAACAACAAGAATATTTCTTACATCATTAGCTACGATGGTGCTACTGGTACTAAAATGCATGGAAAATTACTTCCTGAATTCTTGTCCTTGAATCACCTGCGCATACATGCAGGTAGATCAAGTCAAGCAACGCTCAATGGTGGAAATGACGAAACTATTGAGTCTTTATATCTTTCACCTGCATTGGTCAAACGTCTTGAATCTGAAAAGCCAAAAGCCACCCATATGGAGGTAGAACGACAACAAGGATTGGAGTTTGCATGAGCACAAAAGGGTATCCGGCAGAATTTGTACAATTACTCGAAAGTGTAAAGGCGAAACGTCCAAGAACCGTGATTAAGCATATTCTTGAGCATGGTGAAATTACAACGGAAGAGCTAAAAGAAACCTACGGATACAATCATCCCCCACGAGCGATAAGGGATGTCAGAGAGCAAGGAATTCCGATAACGACATTTCGAGTTACTGGCTCCGATGGCAGAAAAATAGCTGCTTATAAATTTGGCGGCCCTTCCCATGTTAGAACAACCAATTTAGCTAGGCGCACCACTTTTTCTTCAAATCTCAAAGATGCTCTGATTCAAAAATATGGTCCCCGTTGCAACATTTATCTTGAGCCATTTCCAGTTCGTGAACTGCAAATAGGCCATAGAATTCCATTTGAGATTGCTGGTGATAATAACAAACTTTCTGGTGATAAGGATGAATACATGTTGCTGTGTGCTTCGGCAAATAGAGCAAAATCATGGAGTTGTGAAAATTGCAGTAATTGGAAAATCAAGGATACGGAAACTTGTAAAACACGTTGTTGGGCATATCCAGAATCATATAACCATATTGCCACGCGCGATATTCGAAGATTAGATTTATTGTGGGCTGGTGAAGAAGTGGCCGACTATGACCTCTTGGTTAGTGAAGCAAAAAAAGTTAAAGAAGATATTCCTGATTATGTAAAAAACGTACTTCGCAGTCTCTTTAAGAACAAAAATAGCTAACAAAAGCATCTGCAAACAGTCACACGAGTCGTAGCGTGATACGGCTGTCCTCATGCCCCACTTCCGGGGCATTGGCTGTCCTTGGATTCAACCTCGAAGTGCAGCTTCACCGATGAAGGAAAGGTGAGATGCGGCAGCATCTTGATTTTCCAGAATCAATATAAGGAGTTGCCTTATGAAACGCTACACGCACCTCACCAGTGAGCAACGATACCTGATTTCCAATAGCTTGAAAGAAGGATATTCACAACAAGCCATCGCCAATATGATCGGTGTCAACAAAAGCACCATCAGCCGGGAGAGACGCCGCAATGGGGCCAGCCGGGGGCGCACCGCCAGGGCGGGCGCTTATCGTCCAGCCGGGGCGCACAAGCAGGCCATGGCGCGCCGAGTAGGCAAGTCCAGGGCGCGTATTGGCCGGGAGGATTGGCAACTCATCAATATGATCTTTCGACCATCAGAACCTCGCAACTGGCGCATGTGGTGGACCAGATCAACAACCGGCCGCGCAAACGCCTTGGCATGAAAACACCGAATCAGGCACTATTCGGCATAACCCCCCCTGTTGCACTTCGAGGTTGAATCCAAGAGCCCGTACAAGACGTTGACAGGGCGGTGCGCTTGGCCCTAGTATCGGCACATCCTTCCCTTCACACCGTTATGGGGCCATAGCTCAGCTGGGAGAGCGCTACAATGGCATTGTAGAGGTCGGGAGTTCGATCCTCCCTGGCTCCACCAAGCGTGCGAGCATCCATTCAATGATGTCCAGCCTGAGTTGTTCATTGAGGCCACGCCCTGTCGTCAACCGCATTGCGCGGTCGAACCCGTTGGCGTGGGTCCTTTCCATTGTGGTTTTGTGGCTCGGCGGCTGTGATGCCCGGCCGGAGCCGCTGGTGGTGGAGCAGTCGGTCCGGCCGGCGCGGGTGGTGCTGGTGGAAGCTCCTGGGCAATTGGCCGAGCACAAGCTGGTGGCGCGGGTCGAGGCGGCGCAGTCCATCAATATGTCCTTTGAAGTGGGCGGGGTTCTGGCCGAGCTGCCGGTGCGTGAAGGTCAAACCATAGAGCGCGGCGCTCTAGTGGCCGCGCTGGACCCCACGGACTTTCGTCTTGCCGTGCGCGAGGCGGAGGTGCAGCTGCAATTGGCGCATCAAGATCTGGAGCGCAAACGTAGACTGCTGGCGCAGCACGGCATCGCAGCATTTTTGGTCGATGACGCCCGCTCCCAGCACGAACTGCAGCAGGTGCGGCTGGCGCAGCGGCGGGAGGCGCTGGCGAAGACCCGCATGATCGCGCCCTTTGACGCTTACGTAGCCGAGCGCTACCTAGACAACTTTGTGCGGGTGGGCAAGGAGGACGCCGTGGTGCGGTTGAACGACCTGCACGAATTGCTGGTGGTCGCCAGCATTCCTGAACGTCTACTCGCCACCATCAGCAGCGAGCAGGTTGCCAGCATCGAGGCCGTCTTCCCATTTGCGCCGTCGCGGCGCTTTCCGTTGGCGTACCGGGAGAATCGGGGAGAGGCTGACGCAGTGGCCCAAACCTACAAGATCTCATTCGCCATGCAACCGCCCTCCGGCTTGAACGTGCTGCCGGGAATGACCGCGGCCGCGCTGATTAAGCTGCGGCCTGCACCCGGCGTTCGGGCGCGGCCGCAAATTCCAGTCAACGCCTTGGTCAGCGGGCCGAACAAGGGCTTGTTCGTTTGGCTCTATGATCCCGACACCGCCTTGGTGCGCAAGCAGGCCGTGCAAGTGGCGTCGCCCACCGCTGAGGGCGTTGCTGTGATCGCTGGTCTCAGCGGCGGTGAATTGGTGGTCGCCACCGGCGCCACCATGCTGCGGGAGGGCATGCGGATTCGGCCGCTTGCCGATGCAGACTTGAACTGAAGTGGGTGGGCTTAGGGCGCTTACCCGCCGGCGCGTTATGCTCATGTTTGCGCCCATCTCTCGAGCACGACGATGGGCCGCGCGTCGGCAGATAAGCGCCCCAAGCCCATGCGAAACCAGGAGCCCGATCAGGTTCGCTCCGTTCAAGATCATTCCATGCAAGCCATCGCCTCGTTAGAGTTCTGACCTCAGATTGTGTGGAACATCGCTCGATTTTCGATTGAACGGCCGCTATATCCTTGGATGTTGATGCTGGCCTGCTTGCTTGGCGGTGCGATAGGCATTGATCAAGTCGGGCGCTTGGAGGACCCCGCCTTTCCGATCAACACCGTGCTGGTGCTCACCAGCTACCCGGGCGCGACCGCCCGCGAAGTAGAGCAAGAGGTGACCGATGTCATCGAAGCGTCGTTGCAGGAGTTGCCTTATATTGAGGAGATGCGGTCTAAATCCGTGCCCGGGCGCTCCGAAATTCAGGTGGAGATCGAGGAGGAGTTCGGCCTAGAGGACACCCCGCAAATCTATGACGAGCTGCGTCGCCGAGTCATTGAAGCGGCCGGCCGGCTGCCGCCGGGCGCGGGGGTGCCGCTGGTGGAAGACGACTTCGGCGATGTCTACGGCATCCTGTATGCGGTGTCAGCACCCAACTACAGCCCAGCCGAGGTATGGAACATGTCCCGGCAGATCGTCAAGACCCTTAAATTGGTGCCTAGCGTCGCCAAGGTGCAGACAACGGGGGAGCTTCAGGAAGCCATCTACGTTGAGCTGGACCAGCTCCGCCTTGGCCGCCTCGGCTTGCCCATCGATGCGCTGTTCAACGCCATTGCCGTTGAGAACCAGATCACGCCGGCCGGCTCCATCACCATTGGCGGCCGCAGGCTGCGGTTAGCGCCGAAGATGGCTTTCGACAGCGTCGCCGCGATGGGCGACATGCTCATCGGGCGCGCCGGCTCCACCGAGATCGTGCGCTTGGAGGATATCGCCACCATCGTCCGGGAGCCGACCGAAATGCCGCTTCAGCTCATTCGACACAATGGCGGGAGGGTTTTTACCGTCGGCGTCTCCGTAGTGCCGGGCGAAAACGTTGTGAAGGTGGGCAGGGCGGTTGACGCCCGCATGGAGGCGTTGCTGAAGGAATTGCCGCTTGGCGTCACGGTTGACCTCGTTTACGCCCAGCATCAGGTGGTAGATGAAGCCATTCAGACATTCCTGAAGAACCTTCTCCTTTCGCTGGCGACCGTGGTGCTCGCCCTTTGCGTGTTCATGGGCTGGCGCGCCGGTGCGGTGGTGGGCGTGGTGCTGTTGCTGACCGTGCTGGGCACCATCTGCTTGATGGCGCTCATCGGCATCGAACTGCAACGCATCTCCCTAGGGGCGTTGATGATCGCCATGGGCATGTTGGTGGACAACGGCATTGTCGTGGCCGAAGGCATGGTGATGGGGGTGCGGCGAGGGCAAACACCGGCCAACGCGGCCGCAAGCTGCGTCAGCCGCACTCAGTTTCCGCTGCTTGGCGCCACCATCATCGGCATCATGGCGTTCGGTCCCATCAGCTTGACCGACGACAGTGCGGGGCACTTTTTGCGCTCCTTGTTTCAAGTCATCTCCATCGCCCTCATGCTGAGCTGGATTCTCGCCGTCACGGTGGTGCCGCTGCTAGGCAGCCGCCTGCTCGTCGCTGATGTGGTGCAGGATGAGCAGGCGCTCTATTCGGGTTGGGCTTACGCGACTTATCGGCGCTTGATCGGCTTGAGCGTGCATCGCCCCTGGCGCACGACGGGCCTGATCATCGCTGTTCTCGGCAGCTGCCTGTGGGGTGCTCAGTTCGTGAAGCAGTCGTTCTTCCCCAGCACCAATGCGCCGTTGTTCTACGTTGATTACAGATTGCCGGAAGGTACCGACATATTAGCGACCTCCGAGGACATTCGAGAGTTGGAGGAGTTGGTGCGGGAGCGGCCCGGCATCCTGGCCGTGACCAGCTTCATCGGCGCCGGAGCGCCGCGCTTCACCACCATCATCAACCCTGAGCAGCCGAATGCCGCCTACGCCCAACTCGTGGTGCGGGTGGCGGACTTGCGCGAGATGGACAGGCAGATGGATGCGGTGCGAAGCCTTGTAGCCGATTTGCGGCCCGATGGCGAAGCGCAGGTCAGGAGGGCGGAGTTCACGCCCAGCGGCAACGCCAAGATTGAAGCGCAGTTTTCCGGCCCGAACGTCGCCGTGCTGCGGGATTTAGCCGAGCAGGTGCTTGCGGTCTATCTCTCCCACGACCTCATAGACCGCAAAACCGATTGGCGCCAACCTGCGCTGCAGTTGCGGCCCGGGTTTGATGAGTCCCGGGCGCGGCTGGCCGGGGTGACGCGGCGTGATGTCTCCCAAGCGCTTGCATACAGCACCTTGGGCGTGCCGTTCGGCCTTTACCGCGAAGGCGAGAATCTGATTCCCATCGTTGCCCGGGCGCCGCGGGAGGAGCGTCAGGACATTGGCGATTTGCTTGATCGCTTGGTTTGGAGCGCTGCTGAACAGCGCCATGTGCCCATGCGGCAGGTGGTTTCGTCATTTGACCTGGTGGCCGAGGACAACATCATTCATCGCCTCGACCGCATCCGTACCATTCAGGTGCAAGCGAATCCTCAGCCCGGGCACAACGCCAGCCGAACCTTCGCCAAGGTCCGGCCCGATTTGGAGGCCATTGCGCTGCCGTCAGGTTATACGCTGCAATGGGGCGGGGAGTACGAGGCCAACCTGGAAGCCTACGCCACCCTGGCTTCGAACATCCCCCTAGCTTTGGGCATGATGTTTCTGACCACTATTCTCATGTTTGGGCGCCTGCGTGAACCCATCGTCATTTGGCTTTCGGTGCCCATGATCGTTTGCGGCGTGGTCCTTGGGCTGCTGCTTACCGGTCTCTCATTCACCTTCCCGTCCTTTCTCGGCTTCCTCAGCCTTTCGGGCATGTTGATTAAGAACTGCATCGTGTTGGTGGACGAGATCAACAAGCGCTTCGCCGAAGGCGGCTGCACGATTCAGCTCCTCATTCAAGGCAGCGTCAGCCGCCTGCGCCCGGTTGTGCTGGCGGCGGGCACCACTATTGCCGGCATGTCGCCGCTGTTGGCGGACGCCTTCTTCCAGGAGATGGCGGTGAGCATCATGAGCGGGCTTGCCTTCGCCACCTTGCTAACGCTGGTGGCGGTGCCCGTCTTCTACCGCATCGCGCTGGGCAAAAGAATAAAGGATCAGGACCAAGATCCAGCGCCGACCGCTGGCGAAGATGGGGCGCAACGAGACGCCTTGTCAACCTCAGCCCATTAGCCGGAACGCTTGGCGCAACTCGTTGACGAAACGCTCCGGCTGCTCAAAGGCGGCGAAGTGGCCACCTTGGTCCAGTTCATTCCAGTAGACGATGTTGGCGTAGCGTTGTTCCGCCCAAGAGCGGGGCGTGGGCACAATTTCCTTGGGAAAGATGCTGCATCCGGTCGGCAGGGAAACGACGCCGCCATCACTACCGAAACTGCCGAAGCTCTCCCAGTAGAGACGGGCGGAGGACGCTCCAGCGCCGTTGAGCCAGTAAATCATGATGTTGTCGATCAGTTCATCGCGGCTGAGCACGTTTTCCGGATGTCCGTCGCAGTCCGTCCAAGCCCAGAACTTCTCCAAAATCCACATGCCTTGGGCGGCCGGCGAATCAAGCAGACCGTAGCCTAGGGTTTGCGGCCTAGTGCTCTGCTGCTTGGAGTAGCCGGAATCCCTTTGCTGGTAGTAGCTGGCACCAGCCAAGGCCACCTTGTCCCGTTCCGAAGGGTTGGCCAGCGCTTCGGCCGGTGCTGGGGCGACGGGCATGTTGAGGTGGATTCCGGCGCAGTGGCCGAGGTTCTGCTGGCCAATGGCGGTGGTGACCGCTGCGCCCCAATCACCACCTTGGGCGAAGTACGCATCGTAGCCGAGACGTTGCATCAACTCATCCCAAACGCGGGCGATCTTCTCCACGCCCCAGCCTGTTTGCGTTGGCTTATGAGAGAAGCCGTAGCCCGGCAGGGATGGGCAGATGACGTGAAAGGCGTCATTGGCATTGCCGCCGGAGGCCGTCGGATTGACGAGGGCTTCAATGATCTTGTGGAATTCAATCACTGAGCCTGGCCAGCCGTGGGTGATCAACAATGGCCGGGCGGCGTCCTCCATGCTTCTTTGATGAATGAAGTGAATGTCCAGCCCGCCAATGGCGGTCTTGAATTGCGGAAAGCGGTTCATCCGCCCTTGGCGGCTGGGCCAGTCGTAGTCCTCGGCCCAGTAGTGGCAAAACTCCTGGGCGTAGGCTAGGGGCACGCCTTGGCTCCAGTCGTCCGTGGTCTCGGCCTCCGGCCAGCGCGTTCGCCGCAGGCGGCTCACCAGATCTGCAATGTCCACGGCGGGAACGTCAATGGAGAAAGGGCGGACGCTGGACATCAAGGGTGCTCCTATTTGCGTAACCAAGGATCGGCAAGCTGTGCCGTCATCTTAACCCAAGATTAGCGGCCCACATCAGGTGCTGGCCGGGCGTTGGGTCGCCCATTCCGATCATCGAATTGGATGTGCGTCAAATGGGGCTGGAACGCTTGGCGTATGTCGCACGCGAATAAAGGATATCGCCCCTGTATGCAGCCGCACGGCTGGCGATAATGGCTTGGTCGAAGGACTAGGGGCACGCACCATGAAGGCGCAGGAGCTAATGGACCGGCACCGGCCGGCTTTGCTTGAGATCCTAAGCAACGCCTCTCCCGCTCTACAGGGCAACGGCGAAGTGGCGGCATTTCTCAACCGAGTTTTGGATGATGAGGAAAAGATCGATCTAATGCCGCCCAAGCGGCCCATGCTGGCGGGAGAGGACACCTTTTGGTGGTGCGTTGAGCAATTGCTGTTGCTCGGTGACATCACCCGCCCAGCGAACGATCCCTATTTGCTGATGATGATCGACAATCTCAAGTCATTCGCCGAGCTGGTGCGGCAGCGCCAACCACTGCCGCCGGGCTATCGGGTGGAATGGGAAGATCTGGACGAACCGGCGGATGAATTCGGCACCTGAACCATATTGAGTTTGGGCACTGGGCCTTAAAGCCGTACAATGCTTGCCCAGAGCACATCCCCGACGCGGGTCCCCGTTGCCTTGTCCATGTTGCGGCAACCAATGGCCGGTCTTAACCGCGTGGAACCCAACTGATCCATCACCGGAGGTTTAACCGATGAAGCTATACAGCACCAAGTACGCGCCCAATCCCCGCCGCGTGCGCATGTTCATGGCCGAAAAAGGAATCGATTGCGACCGTATGGAGGTCAATATCATCAAGGGCGAAAACCTTAGCGAGGAGTATCTTGCGCTGAACCCCCGGGGCCTTGTGCCGATGTTGGTGCTTGATGACGGCACCGTCTTGGATGAATCCGTGGCCATTTGCCGCTACTTTGAAGAGACGCACCCAAAGCCGGCACTGATGGGCACGGACGCTCTCAGCAAAGCTCGCATTGAGGCGCGGCAACGACACATGGAGTTTGGCGGCATGCAAGGCGCAGGTGAAGCGTTCCGCAACGCTTTCCCGGGCTTCGCCAAGCGCGCTCTGCCCGGCAATGCGGGAGCGGTTGACGCCATCCCGGCCTTGGTGGAACGGGGCACCAACAGCGTCTTGCAGTTCTACCAGCGCTTGAATGCAGACCTCAGCGCTAGTGAGTTCGTTGCCGGCGAGACCTTCAGCATCGCCGACATCACGGCGCTGTGTGCGGTGGACTTCGCCTCCGGCGCGGCCCGCATTCCCGTTCCCGCCGATTGCGAGAACCTAAAACGTTGGCACGCCGCCGTCTCCGCCCGTCCGAGCGCCGCCGCTTGAGGCCGTACTTTGCATGTTCAGGCGGGCCATGCGCACTCTCGCCTGCTTCCGAACAGGAGCCCCGCTAGCGCTCGTTGGGGTCGAAGTGGGACGCCGGAGCGGGCTATCCAGGAACGCTGTAGCGCTTGCCGATTACCTTGATCGAATCCCGCACAGGATGGCGCAAGATGGGCAAGCACACATCAGCAAGTTGGTTGATGTAGATATATTGATGTAGATATAAAGGAAGAACTTCCCGGCCCTGTGCTTGCCGAGCCTTTGCCGCCACTCCTCGTAACCGGTGAATCCGGGCGTGATGTAGACCACTAGCGATTGCTTGCGCGGGGCCACCCAACCAAGGGCATGTCCCCTTCACGCCCGCTGTCATAAACGTAGTAGTAGAGGCCGAAACCGATGATGCTCGTCCCCCACATCACCGACGGCTCTGTGGTCTCCTGCCGCATGATGTGCATGATTTCCTGGCAGTCGCGTTGTCGCCTACGGTTCTCGACCGAGGCGAGAGGCCCGGCCACACTGGCCTTTCGCGGCACGATTTTATTGGATGAACGGGTTATTTTGGCCATTGTTGCTTGAATTTCTCCAAAATATTTCAATAGTGTGCAAAGAATCCTTCTATTTGAAACAATTTAGTCGTATATTTCCGCGGGTTTAGTTTAGAATTGCCTTCGAGGCGGGGTTCCATGTACGCTGTTTCGTGCCTGTTGGTGAATGGGACAGCCGGAAGATTTTTTACCGAACGATTGGGTTTGACTGCGTGTAAGCCTTGAGCTTCCGTTGGCTTCTTGCCTCAAGACCCAATCCAAGAAGAAAAGGCGAAAGTTGACGGACTTACAGCCAACCCCAACTCCAACCGAGGTTTCCCGCCAAGAGGCAATGGGATTCAACGGGCTAGCCGATGCGCTGGAGTTTGCGGCGCAGTCAGCTGCCGGCTACAACTTCTATGGGGACTCAGGCCAGCTGAGCCATGTGCTGCCCTACTCGGTTCTGCGCGACTCCGCCATGGCCACCGCCCGCCGCCTCAATGGACTGGGGTTGCCGCGTCAGGCCCGAGTCGCCATTATTGCGGACACCTCACCTCTATTCCATCGCATTTTCTTTGCCTGCCAGTACGCTGGGCTGATTCCCGTACCCGTTCCGGCGGCCTTGCAAATGGGCGGCGGTAGCGCCTATGTGGACCAGATTCGGCGGATGATGCAGACTTGCGGCGCCTCCGTGGCGATAGCGCCGGATGGCTTCCTAGACCTTTTGATCGAGGCGGCTGCACCGTTGCGGATGTCTTTCGTCGGCGGTGAAGCGGAATTCGACGCCCTGCCGCAATCCGATGCTCCTTTGCGGCCGCTGGTTGGGGCTGAACCGGCTTACCTGCAGTACACTTCTGGCAGCACCCGATTCCCCCGCGGCGTCGAGATGGTGCAGGAGGCGGTGCTGTCGAATCTGCGCGAGATCACCGAAGTCGGCGTCAAACTGCAAACTGACGACCGCATGGTGTCTTGGTTGCCCTTTTACCATGACATGGGGCTGGTGGGCTTTGTGCTCGTGCCGTTGATACGGGCCTTGTCTGTAGACTATCTAAGCCCCCGCACCTTCGCCATGCGCCCAAGGCTTTGGCTGAAGCTGATTTCGGACAACAGGGGCACCGTCTCCTCAAGCCCGCCCTCCGGTTACGGCCTGTGCGCATCTAGGCTGCGCGGGTCTGACCCGGATCGATACGACCTATCCCACTGGCGCATCGCCTGCGTTGGCGCGGAACGCGTGAACCCAAGATTGCTTGAGCGATTCAGCGAAGTGCTGAAGCCGGCTGGCTTCAACCCCAAAGCCTTTGTGCCTTGCTATGGCATGGCTGAATGCGGGCTGGCCATTAGCTTTGCGCCCCTCGGTGAGGGTGTGCGCGTGGATGTGGTGGACCAGGAAGCCGTTAGTGCAACGGGGCGGGCCAAGCCCGCTGACAGTGCGTCTTGCGCCCTGCGCTTGGTGGACTGCGGTGCCGTGTTACCAAGCTACGAATTCCGCATTTGCGACAAATCTGGGCGCGAGGTTGAGGAGCGTCAGTGCGGGCGCATTCTGGTGCGTGGCCCAAGTGTCATGCGCGGCTATTTTAACGACCCGGAGGCCACCGCCGAAGTGCTGGACGCTTCCGGTTGGCTGGATACCGGAGATATCGGCTATCGGCTGGGGTGCCATCTGGTAGTGGCGGCCCGCAGCAAGGACGTCATCATCGTCCATGGCCGTAACATCTGGCCACAGGACTTGGAGCAGTTAGCGGAAGCCGTGCCGGGCGTGCGCACAGGAACCACCACTGCTTTCGAGGTGCAGCGGCCGAGCGGCGAGCCGATGGCGGTGCTGGTGATTGAGAGCAAGCGCGCCGATCCGGAATTGCCGAGCCGCATCGGCACCTTGGTGCGCAAGCACTTTGGGGTGCTCTGCCATGTGGAGATTGTGCCGCCGCGAACGCTGCCCCGCACCTCCTCAGGCAAGCTATCCCGCGTGACCGCCCGCCGAGGCTTCCTTGAGCGAACCGCTTGGGATGAAGAGGGTTGGCCAGTGCCCGCTGGGGAGTGGCCTGAGAGCCGAGCTGGGCTTTCCATCGCCTGAATTCCTTGACCACGGCACGCATCGTCGCCGTTACTGGCCTAACTGGATTCATCGGCCGCCGTCTGGCGGTCAAGCTGGCCGCAAGCAGCTTCAAGACGCGAGCCATAGTCAGACGTCCGCCCGGTGGGCTTGACCTTGGCTTTGCGCCCCATCAGGTCGGCTTGGATGATGTTGACGCCCTCGCCGAGATCTTGGTTGGAGTGGATGCCATCGTCCATCTGGCCGGATCGGTGCGCGGCTCGCGTCCAGCCGATTTCGCCGCCGCCAACCAGGACGCCGTGGCCAATCTTTGCCAAGCGGCGGCGCGGCAGCAGCGACCGCCGGCGTTTCTGCTGGTGTCCTCCTTAGCGGCTTCACGGCCCGATCTCTCCCACTACGCCGCTAGCAAACGAGCTGGCGAGCAGGTGCTTTTTGGCTATTCACAACTGGCTTGGACCATTCTGCGCCCGCCGGTGGTGTATGGCCCGGGTGAGGTTGAGCTGAAGCTTCTGTTTCGATTGATGCGGCGAGGCTTGACGCTGGTGCCTGGCAATCGCCATCAACGGCTGTCCTTTCTGCATGTGGATGATTTGGCAGACGCCATTCTCTGTTGGCTGCGCGATCCTGAGCGCTGTCGCCATGGTCAGTTCAGCATCGACGATGGCGTTGTGAACGGCTACGATTGGCCAAGCGTGACCGTAGCCGCGGGCGCCACCCATAGCCTGACCTTGGTGCTGCCAAAGAGAATGCTGCATCTAGTGGCCTGGGCCAACGTGCTGCTATCTCGGCTGTTTGGATACGCGCCTATGCTGACGCCCGGCAAAGTTCGTGAATTGGCCCATGATCGCTGGGTCGGCCGCGACGATTGCTATGGCGTGGTGACCGGTTGGCACCCTCGGCATCAGTTGGCGAGCGGCCTTGAGCAAACCTTTAGCGGGAGTTGAGATGAGCCCCATCGAATCCAAATTGCGTGACCTGCTTGCGGCGGTGACAACGTTGCCGGATGACTTTGCCGCTGATACTGATTTGCTTGACGCTTTGGCATTGGAGTCCATCCAACTGATGGAGTTTGTGATGGAGGTTGAGGACCACTTCGAGATCGTCATTGAGCAGCAAAAGCTGGCGGACGTACGAGATATTGCACAGTTGGCCATGATTGTGCGGAAGCTGACCGAATGAGCCTGCTGAACAAGTTTGAGGCGGTCGCCGCAGTGCAGCGCAGCCTTGGCGATCTGGATCCCACCCGTGTGGTCATCGAACGGCTTGAATCTCCCACCTGCGGTGTCATTGACGGCGTTGTCACCATACTGGCGGGCACCAACAACTATCTTGGCCTCACCTTTGACAGCGAAGGCGTTGAATGCGGATGCCAAGCACTGCGGGATGCCGGCACAGGCACCACCGGTTCACGCATGGCGAACGGCACCTATGCCGGCCATGTTGCCTTGGAGGCGGAAATTGCTGAGTTCTATGGCTATCCTCGGGCCCTAGTGTTCTCCACCGGCTACGCGGCGAACCTCGGCACCTTAGCGGCGCTGCTTGGGCCGGAAGATGCGGTGTTGCTTGACGCCGACGCCCACGCCAGCCTATTTGACGCCAGCCGCCTGTGCCCAGCGGAAGTCTACGTATTTCGCCACAACGACCCGGCCAGCCTAAACGCCCGCCTAGGGCGGCTTGGTGAACGGGCGACAAACGCCTTGGTGGTGGTGGAGGGGCTTTACAGCGTGCGTGGGGACTTGGCCCCCTTGGCTGAAATCACCGCGGTCAAGACAGAACACGGCGCTCATTTATTGGTGGATGAAGCGCACTCCCTCGGCGTCATTGGCGAGCACGGTCGTGGCTTGGTCGAGCAAGCGGGCGTCATGGACCAGGTTGACTTCGTCGTCGGCACCTTCAGCAAGAGCTTGGGCACTATGGGCGGCTTCTGCACCAGCCGCCATCCGCAGCTTGAGCTGTTCCCATATTCCAGTCGCCCGTACATGTTTACGGCATCGCCCTCGCCGGCCACGGTAGCCTGCACTCGAGCGGCGTTGCGGGCCTTGCGCACCCGGCCGGAATTGAAGCAGCGCCTGTGGCGCAACGCCGAGCAACTGCACCAAGGCTTGATCCAAATTGGTTTGCAAGTGGGGCCGACGCCGGGGCCGGTGATGTCTGTGCCTCTGGCGGGCAAGGCCGAAGCGCTGCAAGCTTGGCGAGCCTTGTTGCGGGCCGGGGTTTACGTCAACCTGATGCTGCCACCGGCGGCGCCAAGCGGTGCCAGCCTATTGCGCTTGAGCGTCAGCGCAGCCCACACCGCCGAGCAGATCGAGCAAATCATTGAGGCCATGGGCAAGGTGGTCACGCCTTGATTCAAAGTAAAAGTCATAGCCTGCAAGAGCAGGCGCGAAAGATGGGCGCTGTTGGGAACTGCACGAACCTTGGTAAGCGCCGTTCAGAGCGGCAGAAATTTGTATGTTAGCAACAAATAGAAATGTCCGGCTTTAGAACACATGAGTTGTCCGCTTTGGGCGGTGTCGGGAAGCCTTGTTGAGGTGCCCGTTATCGATGGCGCAGCGGACATCAGGCAGCCACCGGCAAGTCAGTCTTGATGAGTTGGCCGGCCGCATCATAATGGGTCAGCTTGCGAGGCCCGTGCCACCAAGACAAGGCACCGTCGGTGCGCCGTAACACCTTCACTTTAGCTTTGATGTAGTGGTGACGGTGGCGGTCTACCGGAATCTGCAGGGTCAGGCCCTCGAACTCAATGTAGTTGTTCTTGCGTACTTGGCGCTCGTGGCGTTCGCAGAAAATGTTGTCCAGCTGCACTCCCTCCGGGACCGGCATAAAGGCTGAACCAGCTTCCCGCGGCGGTTGCTCAAACTCTCCGTTGAAGGCTGGCGGATACACCTGCTGGAGATACTCATTGGCGGCAGCCATATCGGTGATGGCAGCGGTGGCCGGTTCCTTGACCAGGCGGTCCTAGTGGGTGCGAAAGGCCCGCTCGGAGCGCCCTCGGGCTTCGGGCGAGTAGGCCGCGATCATCTCCATGCCCAGTTGCTGCAGGGCACGCCGGAACTGCGTCGAGTTGCCCTTGTCCACCTTGCCGCCGGCCATCGGCGTGTGCCAGCAATGGCTGCCCCGGTCGGTATACAGCGAGCAAAACAAGCCCTCGACCTCAATCACCTATTGCACAGGCTTCCAGCTACCTGCTTTTCAAAAACAACCCGTAGGGTCTGGGCGACCCCGTCGATTCATCGTGCCCTTTGGGTATCATTCGACCAAAGACCCGGGGTCAGAGTCTGGGCTCTGACCCCAAATCTCCCACTCACGCGGTATCCTGCTCACCCAAATCATCCGCAATCAACCGCATCTGCTCCAGCGCCGATTCCAAATCTTCAACGATTTCAGCGGCAATGACCCCAGGCGGTGGCAAATTGTCTGAATCATCCAGGGATTCATCCTTCAGCCAGGTAATATCCAGGCTGGCTTTGTCACGCGCCACGAGCTCATCGTACTCATCCGCCCGCCAGCGGCCGTCTGGCGCATCATCAGACTAGGCCGCCTTCCGATCAAACCGGTTCGCCGAGTTATAGCATTCCACAAACTCATCCAGGTCTTTGCGCTGCAAGGGGTTGGTTTTCAAAGTGAAGTGCTTGTTGGTGCGCAGATCATAAATCCACAACTGCTTGGTCCACGGCGTTTCGGAGGCTTTTTTTCTCAAAAAACACCACATTCGCCTTTACTCCCTGCGCGTAAAAGAGACCGGTGGGCAGGCGCAGCAGGGTGTGAACATCGCATTCGTGCAACAGTTTGCGGCGGATGGCCTCACCGGCCCCGCCCTCAAACAATACGTTGTCGGGCACCACCACGGCGGCGCGGCCGTTAATCTTCAGCAGCGTCTTGATGTGCTGCACGAAGTTGAGCTGTTTGTTGGAGGTGGTGGCCCAGAAATCGTCCCGCTCGTAGCTGTCTTTATCCTTGGAGACCTTGCCGTCCTCACCCATGATGGTGAACGACCCCTTCTTGCCGAAGGGCGGATTGGCGAGCACGATGTCGAAGCGGTCGCCGGGGTCCGCCGCCAGCGAATCCTGCACCAGAACGGGTTCGGACTCCTGACTGCCGATGCCGTGCAGGAGCAGGTTCATCGCGCAGAGCCGCGCGACCGACTGCACCAGCTCAATACCGGCAAAGGTGCCGTCTTTCAGTTTTTTCTTCTGATCCCGGGTCAGGTTGGGGTCTTTAATCAGGTATTCGTGGGCCGCCAGCAGAAACCCACCAGTGCCGCAGGCCGGATCGCAGATGGTTTCGCCCGGCTGCGGGTTCACCACGTCCACCATGGCGGCGATCAACCCGCGCGAAGTGAAATACTGCCCCGCACCGGACTTCGTGTCCTGGGCGTTCTTCTCCAGCAACCCCTCATAGGCATCGCCTTTGACATCCGCACCCATCGACGTCCAGTTTTCCTTATCGATCAGGTCAACTATCAGCCGCCGCAGCTTCGCCGGGTCCTGAAACTTGCTCTGCGACTTGTTAAAGACCAGCCCCAGCATGCCCTTCTCATCACCCAGCGCTTCCAACGTATGCCGGTAATGATCAAACAGCTCATCACCGTCTTTCTTTAGCAACTGCTGCCAACCCCATTGCTCCGGCACCATGCTGGCCTGGTTATAGGGCGCCTGCGTACGCTCGTCCGCCATCTTCAGGAACAGCAAGTACGTTAATTGCTCAACGTAGTCGCTGAAATGCATGCCGTCTGCGAGCAGGACGTGGCAGTAGTTCCAGAGTTTTTGGGTGATGTTCTCAGGCATCTTTATTAGTCATTTGACTCAATCCGATACTTCGAACCGATCTATTCTCTTTGTTGATTTCACATGCTTCTAGCTCGCTTTCCACGCCCAATTCCACTGACCATTGATGCCAATTGCATTGCCGGGTAGCTACGTTCGGAAAGGATAACCGCTGAAAGCATCTAAGCGGGAAGCCCCCCTCAAGATAAGTTCTCACGGGACTTCGAGTCCCCTTAAGAGCCCTCGAAGACTACGAGGTTGATAGGCAGGGTGTGTAAGCGCCATAAGGCGTTGAGCTAACCTGTACTAATTGCTCGTGAGGCTTGATCATATAACTTGAGCGAGCCTGGGAACCCGGGCGACCCAATCATGCCGTTAGGCTTGATTGCGGATTTCAGGTTCAGGTTATAGAGTAAATGCCGGGATAAATACCTTGAAAAGGATGTCATTAAAAGGCTTGTCACTTATCGCTTTTTTAACTTTGTTGTCGTCGCCAAAAGCGTCGATAACAGCCGGTTTGCCTGACGATAATAGCAAGTAGGTACCACTTGATCCCATTCCGAACTCAGAAGTGAAACTGCTTAGCGCCGGTGGTAGTGTGGGGTTTCCTCATGCGAGAGTAGGACATCGTCAGGCATTGAATCAAAAAACCCGGCCAATCCGGCGGGGTTTTTGTGGGCGCAGGAACCATGTAGAATGAGGCCCTGCTTCCACTGAGGGTTCTTGCCTTGATTCGCTGCGTATTGTTCTTGTTCTTGTCCAGTATGGCCGCTTCGTTGGTGTATGCGGCGCCCTTTGATTCGACCTACAAGGTTCCGGTGAGCCCACCGGTGCTGATTCGCGATGTAACCATTCTCACAGCGTCGGGCCGGGGGAAAATAGAGCGGGGGTATGTGCTTGCCCGCGATGGTCTGATTGCCCGGGTGTCGCCCGGTATGCCCGGTGCTGAGATAACCGACGATGTCATGGTCATTGATGGCGGGGACATGTGGCTGACGCCGGGCATTATCGATGTACACAGTCATCTCGGCAATTACCCGTCTCCCGCCTACATGTCTCATGCCGACGGCAATGAAGGCACGGCACCGGTCACGGCGGACGTCTGGACGGAACATTCCGTATGGCCGCAGGACCCGCAGTTTCCTCTGGCGCTGGCGGGTGGCGTAACCACTTTGCAGATACTGCCGGGTTCTGCAAACCTGATAGGTGGGCGCGGGGTAACGCTGAAAAACACGCCGGGTCGGTCCGTCATGGATATGAAATACCCCGGGGCGCCCCACGGCCTGAAGATGGCCTGTGGTGAAAACCCCAAGCGGGTCTATGGCGAACGAGAACAAGCGCCTTCCACCAGAATGGGCAATGTTGCCGGATATCGGCAGGCATGGGCCGACGCGGCTGACTACCGACAACAATGGCTGGATTATGAAGAGTCCATTGCAAAAAGTCAGGAAGACCCGGACAGCACGCCCAAGAGCAAACCCAAACGCGACCTCAAGTTGGAAACACTGGTCGGTGTCCTGGAAGGTGAAATTCTTGTACACAACCATTGCTATCGCGCTGACGAGATGGCGGTGATGATCGAAATCAGCAAGGAATACGGCTACAAGATTGCGGCTTTCCATCATGGTGTTGAGGCTTACAAGGTCGCGGACCTGCTGGCAGAGAATGGCATCTGCGCGGCCATCTGGGCGGACTGGTGGCGGTTCAAAATGGAATCTTTCGACGGCATTAAAGAGAATGTCGCTCTGGTAGAGAAAGCAGGCGCCTGCGCGGTGGTTCATTCTGATTCTCCCTGGGGCATCCAGCGCCTGAATCAGGAGGCGGCTAAGGCCCTGGCCGCAGGCAAGAGAATGGGCATGGCGCTGGATGAGTCGGATGCGATTCGCTGGCTTACCATCAATGCGGCGCACGCTCTCGGCATAGAGGAAATGACCGGCTCAGTGGAAGCCGGCAAGGCGGCGGACCTGGTGCTGTGGGACGGGAACCCGTTTTCTGTTTACACCAGGACCAGGCTTGTCATGATAGATGGGGCGATTCGATATGACAGGGCGAAGAGGATAAAACCCGTCACCGACTTTGAATTGGGTCACAGGAGTGCGGAAGAATGAAGCCACTGCAATCGATGATGATGTGCCTTGCCTTGTCTTTTTTTGCAGAGGGAATATTTGCACAAGATCTTGTTATCACGGAGGTAAAACGCCCCGGTGATTCGGGCATGATTTCCATGCGGGTGTCCGATGGCGTTATCACCGCAATAGGTGAAGATATCGACACCGCAAACGCAAGGGTTATTTCGGGCAACGGCGGCTATGTTACCCCCGGTTTCATTGATTCCGGCTCAACGCTGGGTATCGAGGAAGTTGGTCTCAGCACCAATGCGGAAGATCAGCAGTACGAAGGCGTGGATATGGGTGCTGCTTTCAACCCATCCCTGGCCTTTAACCGGGATTCTTCAATCATCCCTTCTCTGCTGGTGGAAGGGGTCACGCATGTATTTCTTAAGCCCTCGCCCGGCAAGGATGTGTTCGCGGGGCAGGGTGCGCTTGCGAACCTTTCCGGCAAATCAATGGTTTCGGACCCCAAGGCACTCTATGTTTACCTGGGGGAAAGGGGGCGGGAGTTGGCCGGTAAATCGCGGGCAGCGGCGCTGCAACGGCTGTTGCTTGGCCTGAAAGAAGGGGAAGTCTACGACAGGGAGCGGAAAGCCTATCAGGCGAATCGTCTCCGGCCTCTGTCATTCCCGATGGAAGATCTGGAAGTGCTGGCGGCGGTGATGCGGCGTGAAAAGAAACTCATCGTGTACGTGGACCGCGCCGCTGAAATTGAAACTGTTCTGACGTCGCTCGACTCTTTTGACATAGACATAGTTCTGATGGGGGCCAGGGAGGCATGGAAGGTTGCCGATGTTATTCGTGACAGGAATATCCCGGTTATCCTGAATGCGCTGGACAACCTGCCGAGGAGTTTTGATCAGCTTGGCGCGAGGCTTGACCAGCCCCGGCTGCTGCATGAGGCGGGTATCAGCTTTGCGCTGATGACGGAAGATCTGTATACGGAAACCAGAATGCTTGCCCAAGCGGCGGGCGTGGCGGTTGCTTACGGCCTGCCCTGGCAGGCGGCTCTTGATGCGGTGACGGTGAACCCTGCAAGAATATGGGGTCTCGATGACAGGCTGGGTTCTCTTGAACCGGGGAAAAGCGCAACCCTGGTTATCTGGGATGGCGACCCTCTGGAGGTAACGAGCATTGCAACCCGGGTGTTGATCCATGGTGAACTGATTGACCTGAAGAACAGGCAGGATTTATTGCGTGATCGTTACAGCACTGTCGGGGAAGGTGACGCGCCCTTTGTCTATCGTTAACAGAGCCGGGCTACTTAAGCGGCGGTTTCTCTGATCCGGGGCGGGGCTTCCTGACCGGCTATCGAGCATACATATCCCAGGCAACGACCACAGCCGGTACCCAGGCCCATTTCATTCGCGATGTCATCCAGCGACATGCCCCGTTGCAGGCATTCCTGCAACTGGCGACTGTTGACGTTCTTGCATACACAGATAACCATGGGGCTAACTGTAAATAAGAATGATTCGTAATATCAAGTTTGTTTTCACTGCCGCCCGCTAATGAATAACATTCTTAAATCATTGATTTATAAAGTATTTATTGGATTTTAGCATGAATGCTGATTATGACGGTTTTTCCTCCAGAAGAGCCGGTGCCCTATGAAAGTGCAAGATTCCAGGATTATCGATTATCTCAACCAGGTTTTGAAAAATGAACTGACCGCCATCAACCAGTATTTCCTGCACGCCAAGATCTTTCATGACCGTGGCTTGAAGCATCTTGCAGAAAAGGAGCGCCGTGAATCCATTGAAGAAATGGAACACGCGGACTGGCTGATGGAACGCATCCTTTTCCTCGATGGGCTGCCCAACCTGCAAGCCCTGGGCAAGCTGCTGGTCGGCGAAGATGTCGAGGAAATGCTGGGCTGTGACCTGCAACAAGAGATGATCGCGATTCCATTGTTACGCGAGGCAATCGCCCATTGCGAGTCTGTATCGGACTATGTCAGCCGCGAACTTCTGGAGAAGATTCTGCACAATGAGGAAGAGCATGTAGACTGGCTGGAAACCCAACTACAACTCATCAAGGATACCGGCATCCAGAACTATCTGCTCGCACAAATGGAAGAGGGAGGCGATTCCTGAACCAGGCCGCCGGGCTGTTCTGAACTTTCCCCGGCTAGGCGGGATATAGAACAGGGGCCTGTTACAAGGCCCCTTTTTTTGCCTTATATTAGGAAGTATGGGAACGAGACTCACGATCATTTTTCTGGTTGGTTGGCTGGCTTCCTGCATGACAACGCCGGAGCAGGAAGCCCCGGAGGACGCCGCGGTACTCGATGCGCTCCTGCTGGATGTTACGGTCGGCGACCCGCAGCAAATAATCCTTGCGCTGCCGCCGTCCGTGGTCGCCGGGCTCGACGATGTGATTGACCCGAGGTGGAGCCAGCTTCGTCGGCTCAGAGAGTTGCGGGCCCATCTGTTCGATGTAAACAGGCTTCATATTCAGTACGCCCCGGGCGACACAAAAACGGCGGCGGAAACCTTCGAATCCCGCCAGGGCAACTGCCTCTCCCTGAGTAATCTTTTTGTTGCCGCCGCCAGATATCTTGACGTCGATTCCGGGTTCAAGACTGTCGAGATTCGGCCAACCTGGGGCCAGGAAGGCGACACCATGATTCGTTATGAACATATTGTTGCGCAGGGTGTGCTTGGCAACTGGAGCGAATATATTGTGGACTTCCTGCCCGATTTTACCCTGGATGAACGACCATCGGCGCGGATTACCGATGGGCAGGCGCTGGCGCTTTATCACAATAACCTGGGGGCGGAAGCGGTTATCAAAGGCGATAACGAACGGGCGGTTGGTCAACTGCTCAAGGCAATCAAGCTCTGGCCGAATAATGCGGATTCCTGGAACAATGTGGGCACCGCCTACAAGCGCATGGGTGAATCCCGGCTGGCGGAATTAAGCTACAAACGGGCATTTCGGCTTAACCGCTACAAGTACTCGGCCCTTGTGAATCTCACGCAGTTCTATATAGAGGAAGGCAGAAGAGACGAGGCGGAGCAGTTTCTCGACAGGGTCAATCGATACTACAGCCGCAATCCTTACTTCCACTTTTATCTGGCGCAAGTGCATTACAACGCCGAGGAATATGAACGCGCCATTGGCTACCTTGATGCCGCAGTCAAGCTGGAACGCGATGAGCCTGATTTTTACCTGGCCCTGGCGGAGTTCCATCGCAAGCTGGATGATGAAGAAGCAGCGTTAAAGTTCGATGTGCTCGCGGACAAGGCCGGGGAAAAGCGGCGAACTTACCATCGTCGTGAACGAAGAATCTGGATACCTTTCGTTATCACCCGTTAGCCCGCCGTACATAGAGCTCTTGCAGTATCTCCGTGTGTCGTTCACGGGTCAGCCCGTAGTGTGAATAGCACCAGAGCGAGACAACCGCGAAAGCCGAAACAATCGGTCCATAGAGTAAACCCAGGTTCACCAGTGTTTCCGCCGGAATGTCGGCGGCTGTCTGCACCCCCGTACCGCGCGGCCATGAGATGACATCCAGGCCGATGCCGCCGATAAAATTTCCGAATCCGGAAGTCGCCTTGGCGGAAAAAGCGATGGCGCCGAAGAAAATACCTTCCTGGCGAATGCCCGTCGTATATTCATGCTCATCCGCCACGTCCGCCATCATGGAGCCAAAGGAAACATACGCCTGCTGCAACAGTAACCCCTGAATAAATTTTATGCCGACCAGCGTGTGGAGCAGAACGGGTGCGCCATTCTCGGGGAACATATCAAACAGCCTGAGCACGACCGGCAATAGCTGTAAAAAAGCCCAGGCGGCGGTGCCAAGAATGACGCCGAATTTTTTATCGGCGAGCTTGTGCAGGGTTGGGGTGAGGAATACCCCGAACATTAACCCGATCATGAGAGACAACTGCACCCAAAGCATGCCGGTGCCGGTCATCTCCCAGAAGTACTGGAGCATGTAGAGATCGAGGGAGACATTGACGCCGGACATGATAAAAACAATCAGCACACCGAAAAACAACCAACGAAAAGAATGATTGGCAAAGGCTTCCCTGGTTTCCTGCACCAGCCGGTGAGCAATACTCTGCATTGGTTTTTCCGCGGGGACAGGAAGCTGCGGAACTTCCTTTTGGGTTCCCCAGGCCGAGTACCAGATAGTGATGACCATGAGCAGGCCGAGTGTAATGGCGTAGGGCGTATAGTTTTCGGCGCTGAGACGGCCCCCTTGGGTATCCGCAAAGAAATAGCCGAAACCAATAACGACTGCGGAAGCATTGCCGAAAGTACTGAAGAATTGGCGAAAGGCGACGATGCGGGTTCGCTCCTGAAAGTTTTCCGTCAGTTCCGCGCCCAGTGCAAGATGTGGCACATGGTAGAGGGTCATGGCGGCGCGGGTCAGGATTGCAAACAGGGTCAGCCAGGCAAAGAGCCCAAGCTGGCCAAAGGATTCCGGCGGCGAAAAAAGCCCGATAAAAGCAAGCCCCAATGGAACCGCTGACGCATACATGAAGGGGTGACGCCTGCCGAGTTTGGATCTGAAATTGTCCGACAGGGAACCGGCAAGGGGGTCGGTGATGGCGTCAAACAGGAGGGCAACGAAAAGCGCCATACCCGCCAGCGTACCGGAAAGGCCAAGTACCTGATTGTAATAAAACAGGATGAACAGCGCGAAGGCGGTATTCTTCAGACCCTCTGCATATTGGCCGACACCGAAGGCAAACTTGCTGCTGAACGGAACCAGCCTGTCATTGGAAACACTTGCCATCCCGGCATATAACCAGAAAACACCCGGCTATGATAGGCCGGGTACTGCGGCGCGGGTCTTGTCGGCGAAGGGGGTTACGCAGGTAACCTCGTATCAACCCGAAAACTCGAATTGACCTGCGGCCATCGCCTTGTAGAGTCGCTCTCTGTCCTGGTGGAATCGTTTGGCGGCCAGATAGAAGAGCGGAATGGCGGTGGCGGAAAAAGCAGTAAAGACAAGCAGCGTTTTAGTGTAGGGCTCGCTGATGCCCACACTGATCATGTAATCAATCATGATCCCGGAGAAAGTGATCCCCAGCGCCAGACCAATAAGATTGAGTGTCAGCAGGTAGAAGGCAACCACTGTTGACCTGATTCTGGGCGGCGTGAGTTCTTGAACGGTGGAAAAAGTCGGCCCGTAAAAACTGCCGAGCTGAAAGAAACCACAGAAGATGGCAAACCAGAAGAACCATGAGTCGGGATCAACAATCCGGTAAAGAAAACCGATGGGCGCAAGAAACAGCAGAATGCACACCAGGAACATGGGCCGTCCGCTTTTGCGGTTATTCTGCCACCAGTCGCTACCGACTCCGCCAAACAGATTGCCCAATACGCCGCCGGCAACGCCCACCCAACCCGTCATCTGTGCTATGTAGGCTCGGTCAAAGCCGCGCTCCTGCACATACCAGAGTTGATCAAAAGCGGCCGCCCCAAGAATGAAATGGGTTGCGACGCCGCCCGCCATGGTAAGTGAAAGCGCCGGGGAGAACCTGAGAACCCGCACCAGCATTTTCGCGATGGTCAGAAAGCCGGGGTTTTTGGTGGTGTCGGTTTCTTCATCGTGATGTTTGCGGGGTGTTTCCTTGATGAACAACATGATAATCGCAAGACTCACGCCGATGGCCCCCAACGCATAGAAGCAGTTTCGCCAGCCTATTGCGGGGCCAAGGTATCCTGCGATCAGCAAACTGACGCCAACGCCGATGGGTACGCCCATATAGTAGAAGCCGGAGGCAAACCCGAGCATGGATTGCGGGAAGCGGTCCGCCAGCATGGACATGGAAGTCGGTGTCAGCACGGATTCGCCGACGCCGATGAACATTCTGGGTAGCGCCAGACTCATGAAACCCTTTGCCATGCCGGAGGCGGCGGTCAGGATGCTCCAGAGCGCCAGACCTGCTGCAACGAGCCTTGGCCTGTGGACCAGGTCCGCCAGGGCGCCCATGAAGAGACCCATCACCGCGTAGAAGGCAATAAATACTAAACCGGTCAGCAACCCAAACTGGGTGTTGGTCAGTTCAAGTTCCGGGACGATGAAATTTGCGAAACTCGCCAGCAACTGGCGGTCCACAAAGTTCATGACATTCAGAACCGTTAGAAAGCACAAAAAGACATAATGTCTTCGTTCAACAGTTTCGATAAAGCCCCCGAGCCGGAGCAGTTATGGTTACGGGTCGCCGGCCACCCCTTTGCCGGAAAGATACACCCCGATGGTCTTGTAGCCAAGTGCTTTCATTTTCCCCGGCTCAACTCTATTAGCAACAAAATGTCCGGTTTTAGAACACGTGAGTTGTCCGCTTTGGGCGGTGTCGGGAAGCCTTGTTGAGGCACCCGTTATCGATGGCGCAGCGGACATCAGGCAGCCACCGGCAAGTCAGTCTGGATGAGTTGGCCGGTCGCGTCATAACGGGCCAGTTTTCGAGGCCCGTGCCACCAAGACAAGGCACCGTCGGTATGCCGTAGCACCTTCACTGTAGCTTTGATGTAGTGGTGACGGTGGCGGTCTGCCGGTATCTGCAGGGTCAGGCCCTCGAACTCGATGCAGCTGTCCTTGCGTACTTGGCGCTCGTAGCGTTTGCAGAAGAGGAACATGGAGTAATGCCGGTTGCTGGCATCATCCATGGTGACCATCAAATCCCAGGTCTGTCCCGGCCCCAGGCATGGGTGCTGCCGTCCTGGTGCGGCAATACGCCCGGCACCGGCGCCCGCCCGCGCCGCTTGCGATGTTGCCCACGGCCCGATGCCTTCGTCACCGCTCCGGCAGCCTGCAAGGACTTGCGCACCCAGTTGTAGCTACGCCCACCGCCGGCGCGCCGATACCAGGCGTAGTAGTGCTTGGCACTCCAGCCCTCATGCCGGCTCCGGTACCGGTCCACCAGGCGCATAACCTCATCGACCGGTGCCCGCCGGTGCGATACCTGAGACAACCGCTTGTCGATCAACCCATCCAGGCCTTCTTCCTCGTAACGATCAATGTAACGACATTAACTGCTTGCAATGCCTGAAACTACCGTCTAAACTGCGCCCGCTGATCTGGACTCAGCTAACGACATCTTGATTTGTTAAGGCATCATCGTCCACGCCCCTCCTTCTGGTTCATTCCGTTAGAGCTCAAATTCTGTATGCCGTGTCGCGCACTTGCGCATTCAGACTGTGAGTAAAGCACTCCAGTAACAAACTTATTAAGGCGCACGCCAAAGCTGCGCTCAGGAACAACTATGACTTTTAGTGATATGGGGCTGATCAAACCCCTCCAGAAAGCCGTGGCCGAAAAAGGCTACACAACACCCACCGCAATTCAGAAGGGAACAATTGAAGCTGTCCTCGCCGGCAAGGACCTGATGGCCTCGGCACAAACCGGCACCGGTAAAACCGCCGCATTTACACTGCCACTGCTACAGTTGCTGGAAAAAAGCGCTGGCGCAGGGTCGGCGCCACGAGCACTGGTGCTAACACCCACTCGCGAACTTGCTGCACAGATACAAGACAGTATTTTTACCTACGGTAAATATCTGGACTTGCGGTCTACCGTCGTTTTCGGCGGCGTGAAGATTGGCCCTCAAATCAGAACACTACGCCAAGGTGTTGATATTCTGGTAGCCACACCCGGCCGATTGCTCGATCTGTTTCAACAGGGTGCAGTCAAATTTAATGACATCGAAGTGCTTATCCTCGATGAAGCTGATCGAATGCTCGATATGGGTTTCATTCACGATATCAAACGTATTCAAAACAAATTACCGAACAACAAACAATCCCTGCTCTTTTCAGCAACCTTTTCACCTGAGATCAGAAGCCTGGCAAAAACCATGTCGTCTCATCCGGTTGAGGTCGATGTCTCACCAAAGAATACAACTGCTGAAACAGTCGAGCAGTCTGTCTACCTGGTCGATAAGAAACAAAAATCTGACCTGCTAACCCACCTCTATATGGAGAACGGTTGGCATCAGTCACTTGTCTTTACCAAAACAAAACACGGTGCCAACAAACTCGCCAAGCAACTGACCAAGGCAGGTATTCGAGTTGAAGCGATTCACGGCAACAAGAGCCAGGCCAATCGGACTCGTGCTTTGAAAAACTTCAAAGAAGGGCGAGTTTCTGTGCTTGTTGCAACCGATATCGCCTCACGGGGCCTGGATATCAACGAACTACCGCTGGTCGTTAACTTCGATTTACCGCATACCCCCGAAGACTATATCCACCGGGTAGGCCGAACAGGCAGAGCCGGTTCAGAAGGCATCGCAATTTCTCTGGTCAGCGCCGACGAAGCGAAACAACTCCACGCTATCGAGCGACTCATCAAGCAACAGCTTGAACGTGAAGAAGTCGAGGGCTTCGAGCCTGATCATACGGTGCCCTTCGCCCAACAAAACGCGCTGCGCTCAAAACCATCACGTGGCGGCAGCAACCGCGATAGTGGCAACAAAAACAGGAGTCGCGGCCGGCGCAGTGGTGCCAGTAACAGCGGTGGTAACAACGCCAGAAGTAGCGATGGCAATAGAAAGAGCAGCAGCGGTAATAGCGCTTCAGGTTCTGGTAATAACCGCGACAAGTATCGCTCCAGTCGAGCGGCCTAAACCACGGTTGGCGACGTGATAAAACCCCTTTATTCGGTAGCCAATATGGTGGATTTGCATGGCCTCTCCTCTTGGATTGAGGAGTGCCATATGTATCTGAGCTTATGCAAACCTATTGATCGGCAACGCCAGTTATATTGGCCTCTGGCCACGAGGATTAGACGCCGTTGGTGCGGTAGATTCTGTACCTGATCAACAGGAGCGCGACATGGCTTAACTGTAAATTACCCAGATCGCCGAAAGAATTGGGAACGCACAGCCGCCACCCCACCTCCCTCGAATGACGATCCGGAAGCTTTTCTTGCAATCGGGATATAATTTATAGAATAGCTAATATTTTCAATTATATAGAAATGATAGCTAAACTATTTTCTTCATAGGAATGCCCCGTCGGGTACAGCTAGTCGACGACGTCAAAACTTCTCCCGTCGGGCAGGCTGAGCACGCCACCATCAAAGAATGCCCGAAATGAGACATCTTTTATGTTTCGAGTGGTTGCTCCATCGCTCTGCGCCCAACGTATGACGTTCAAGGTTAAGGCGTCGCCATCCTGTGTAAACTTGCCATAGCCCGTCACTGCGCCCTGTGCACTGCCGCTCACAAGAATAAAGTACTCGTTTGAAAACGCCAGGGCGCCATCAGTAAATTTGTAGATACGCATGTCGCTCGCATCGCCGATTTTCCTGAAGGTTTGTACCGTACTGGTGCCGCCACCGAACACGAGGGTCAAGTCGTCGCCTTTACTGGTGACCTTTAGATCATGCTCAGTGGAACCGGCCGATGAGAGGGCTCCGGACGGACGCGATGCCATGATTCAACACGCGGCACAATTTGCCGAGGCGGGTATTCCGTTTATTTTCGACCCGGGTCAGGGTTTGCCCATGTTCTCCGGCACCGACCTTGGACAATTCATTGAACAGGCAACCTGGGTGGTGGTCAATGATTACGAATCCGAATTGCTGCAAGAAAAAACCGGCAAGGGTTTGGAGCAAACCGCATCGCAGGTTGAAGCATTAATCATTACCCGTGGCGCAAAGGGCGCGGACATTCACAGCAACGGCGATGTGATGCACATCAACACCGTGCGGGTCGGTGAAACCAAAGACCCAACCGGTTGCGGCGATGCGTTCCGCGCCGGCTTGTTATACGGCATCGCCAATCAATTGGGCTGGCAAACCTGCGGACAACTCGCTTCGCTGATGGGCGGTATCAAAATCGAACACCACGGTACGCAGAATCACCGTTTCAGCAAAGCGGAGTTTGAAGCGAGGTATAAGGAGAATTTTGGGGCTGATTTCGCGTAAGCCTTCTATCGAGGACTGACGACTTCAATGCGTCCGAGCGATTTCAACGCCCACGCAACTTCCGGGTGGCGGTGTTTTTCGATTTCCGCAATTTGCCGGCGGTGGTCTTCGGCGAGTTTCGCGCGATGGTTTTCTGCGTATTGCAGGTTGGCTTCCCACGCCGGCAAAATTCTGCGCGCCGCCGACCCCTCTTGCCACCGAATGCGCTCCAGCGTCTTTCGCGTCGCCTCCACCTTGGCATCTGCCACGCGTTGCTTGTAGTCGAACAACGCTTCTTGTCTTGCGATTTCCCGGTCGGATTTTTCGTACGCCTCTTCTGCGGCGCGTTTTTGTAGTTTCACTCGCGTGTTTTTGGCGAACGCGTCCGCCTGTGACTCGGCATCGCTGATCGTGTCGGGAATGTCGTTTGGATCGATCTCCTCTTCGGCGTCGTCGAATCGCACAGCGCGCTGCAACAAAAGTCGGCCGATTTCGGCGTTGACTTTGCCGTCGTCGCTAACGAATACCGGTACAACCTCATCTACCGGACGCACACCGGGAATCGTAAACTGATAAGTAAAAAGCCAGCCGCTGACCGGCGGCAACTCGTCGTCCGCAAAAAGGCGGCGAGTGCCGGTCACGCCTTCGTATTCTTCGCTCAGAACCTGCGCGACGATGGCGTCAATTACTCGGTGACCAAACGCCATGAACTCGACATCCTCCGCATCGGGGCGGATGTCGGGACGCAACACCGCACGCACGGTGAACCCGCCGGGAAACAAGGCATCGGTATTCGGGGCATGGAAACAGTCTTCGCGAAATGTCAGCACATACAAATTGCCCGTCCGTTTGATGTGCGTGTTTACATCACCGAGCAATTGCTTGATGAACCGCTCACGGTCGTCGTTGCTGACTGGCGACGGTTGCCCGAGAATCCGCTCAGTGTTTTCCTTGCGGTAGGATTTCGTATCCATGATGAAATCACCCATTAGCCGCTGAGATTCTCTCGCTTTCCGCATTCGAGTCTCCGTGTTTCGGTCAAGCTCCTCCAACGCTTGCGCGCGTTGTTCGACGGCAAGGCGCATCACCCGGCGAAGGTCGTGCTCGGTCTCACCGAGAATCGGGTCTAATTCGCCAACGGTTTCTTTAAAGATGCGAATACGATGCTCCAACATCTCCAGCACGCGCGCTTCGATTGTGCCCTCCACCCATAGATTGAATATGCTGATGGGGTGCTCCTGCCCGATGCGGTCGACACGGCCGATGCGTTGTTCGACCCGCATCGGATTCCACGGCAAATCGTAATTCACCAGCAAGTGGCAAAACTGCAAGTTCCGTCCTTCGCCGCCAGCTTCGGTGGAAATCAGAATTTGCGCGCCGGTGCCTTTGTGGAAATTGGCGATTGCGTCATCTTTTTCCTGCGGGTTTTGTTGGCCGTGAAAAATATTCACCGTCCAACCCCGGGACGCAAGTTTCGTTTTGAGATAACGTTGTGTTTCACGGAACTGCGTGAACACGATTACCTTTTCATCCGGGTGGTCGCTAAATAACTCACTGAGTTTGCCCAGGAACACCTCCGCTTTGGAGTCGGTCGTAACGGCATCCAGTTTTTCGAGGGCAAAATCGAGAAAAGCAATTTCCTCATCCATCTGTGCCTTCGACGCATGCATAAAATCTACAACATCGTCGAGTTCGCAGTCGTCTTCGAATTGCTCATCCAAGTATTCAATCGACCGCGGTTTGGTGGCGTTTTCTTGGATTCGCGCCCGCCGATTGCACAACGACACTTTAATCGCAGCAACGCTGGATGCCATCAGTTTCTGAAAAATTACCATTACAAACCCGACTGCATTGTCGTTGCGTCCTTCTGCCAACTGGTAGCCGTAGTGAACGTATTCCTCCACCGCCTGTAATGCCGCACGCTCTTCCGGCGTCAACTCGACATTCCAGCGATACGCGGCGCGTGGCATGAACCCGCCGATGACCGCCTTTCGGTTTCGGATGAGCACTTCGCTAAGGCGGTGTCTGTCACTCAACTCTTCGGCAATCGCTTCGATTTTTTTCTTGTTGTTCCCGGCCGCGGTTAACCGTTGTTTCGCATCCTCCGATGCAATCTCGAGCCAGCGTGCAACCTGCGCGATGGTGTCAGCCGGGTCGTCGCCGGGCAACGGAAAACCGTGCTGGCACAGTTGCTCAACCAGTTTGGACAATCCCGGAACGGCCTGGCGATGTTGTTCAAAATGTTTCGGCGATGGGAACAGTGCCGGGTCGAGAAGCTCGACCAACGCGTACAGTTCGTGTGTGTTCAACTGCATAGGTGTTGCCGTGAGAAACAACATGCCCCGTGTCGTATCCGTTTTGGAGAGTTCGCGTACTAGTAGATACAACAGGGTTCTATGCCCATCGGACTGACTTCGTGCGTGGTGCGCTTCATCCAGAATAATCAAATCCCAGTCCGCTTCCGCGCACTGTTGCGCCCACTTCGGATCCGTCACCCAGCGCGAAGAACACAGCACATTCGCAAACCGCGAATTTGCAAACGGGTTGCCGACGTATTCACCCTTCAAAGAGTTCACCGTGGCCGTGTTCAGCACAGCAAAACTTTCATTGAATTTCGATTTCATTTCAAATTGCCACTGGCGAATCAAGTTCGGTGGCACGATTGCCAATACCCGGCGCACCGTGCCTCGGGCGCGCAATTCCTTCAACACCATACCCGCTTCAATGGTTTTACCAAGCCCGACTTCGTCGCACAACAAAAAGCGGTGCGGATGGTTGGAGATAACTTTGTGCGCGACCGACACTTGATGCGGTTTGATGTCGACCTGCACTTGTTCCAACGAAACCAGGTCGTTGTGGTTGTTGAGTGCTCGGTACCAACGGGTGACTTCCCGTAGCCGGTATTTTTGTAGCGAGCCTATCTTTTCCTTGTCACGGAAGCGCACCGATGGATTATTGTCTTGTAACGGTCGCAAATCCGCTTCCGGAATGTTGGCGTTTTCTGCCACCGTCGTTCGTGAAAAGACGCGGCAATGCCAATTCGGCGGCGCATCTTCGACCAAGTCGAGGACGGCGACTTCCTGTTCGGTTGATCTGCGCACGGCCGCCCGCCCGGCAAAATCCGCCCTCTGCAACGGCGGGGCCGATGTCGAAAATTGCGACGGAATAGCGGGATCAGGATTGTCCCAGCGAACTTGAATTCGCCGATCATCGACTGCGGTGACAACACCGTATCCCTTGTCGACGGTCCACTTCACTACGCAACCCACGGCAATTTGTGTGCTGTTTGGCATCTTACTTCGGGGGTTAAAAATTTGGGCAAATATACAGAAACCCGCTGGTGCCGGAAAGAGGAATCGAACATCCGACCCACTGATTACGAATTAGTTGCTCTACCGACTGAGATATTCCAGCATATCAGTTTCCTTTTTCATCATCAAATGTGTCCGGTATGTTGCTGGCATTATACCTCTCAAACCGGCGGCTTCGCCGCCGAAATGATAGCGGCTAACGCCAAACCTCTTAGTATCATCGCGGCTACGCCGAACGGTTTAATTACTGGATTGCCCGGAACAAGCCGGGCAATGACGAATGATAGGTAACAAGTGAATCGAGAAGACAAAGGCGCGTTGAGACGCCAAAGGCACATTGAGAATAAGAAGTCCGGCTACGTTGGAGCACGTTTTAGTGTCACGCTTTGCGTGACAATTATTTACCTTTGTCTTCTCAAAGAAATCATTCCCTTCCGATTCACCATTACCCCCAACCCGTCATCCTCGCCGGCAGGCGGGGATCCAGGGTCTATGACCAGGCGGGTCCGGGTGGGTGCGAAAGGCCCGCTCGGAGCGCCCTCGGGCTTCGGGCGAGTAGGCCGCGATCATCTCCATGCCCAGTTGCTGCAGGGCACGCCGGAACTGCGTCGAGTTGCCCTTGTCCACCTTGCCGCCGGCCGTCGGCGTGTGCCAGTAATGGCTGTCGGTCGGTATACAGCGAGCAAAACAAGCCCTCGGCCTCAATCATCTCGCGTACCCCTTGGAAACTGCTCCGGGTGCCTTCCTGGTCACAGAAGAACATGGAGTAATGCCGGTTGCTGGCATCATCCATGGTGACCATCAAATCCCAGGTCTGTCCCGGCACCCAGGCATGGGTGCTGCCGTCCTGATGCGGCAATACCCCCGGCACCGGCGCTCGCGCCGCTTGCGATGTTGCCCACGGCCCGATGCCTTCGTCACCGCTCCAGCAGCCTGCAAGGACTTGCGCACCCAGTTGTAGCTACGCCCACCGCCGGTGCGCCGACACCAGGCGTAGTAGTGCCTGACACTCCAGCCATCATGCCGGCTCCGGTACCGATCCACCAGGCGCATAACCTCATCGACCGGGGCCCGTCGGTGCGATACCTGAGACAGCCGCTTGTTGATCAACCCATCCAGGCCTTCTTCCTCGTAACGATCAATGTAACGACGAAAGTGCGCTCACAGACACCCAGCAACTGCGCCGCTTCCTCCTGGCTCAGACGACCCTCCGTCCAGCCCCGTATGCCTCTTCAAATCTCATCCGTCGTATCTCCTGTAACACTTCTTTCCGCCTCATAAACCGCCCTCCTCAAGAGTTGGCTTAAACCGGGCAGATTATGTATTTTAACAGCGGATAGTTTATGTGTTCCTAACAACATGGCAGGTCAGGGTGGTTGGCATCACCATCGTGCGCTATTATAATTACAAATAGGAAACCCATGACAAGTAACCCACGCCATGTCACCAAAAAATAATCCCCGCAATAACGCTCCGGCGGAAATCGACCGCGTCCTTGCGTTCTGGTTCGGACACGGACAAACCGCTATGGAAGTGGCAGATGAAAAAACCGGGTTGTGGTGGTCTAAAAATGAACGAGTGGATCGCGAAATTGTCGACCACTTCGCCGCCATCAGCGAAGCCGCCACCAGCGGCGAACTCACCCAGTGGGGTGAATCCCCACGCGGCTTGTTGGCACTAATCATCTGCACCGACCAATTCCCGCGCAACATGTATCGCGACACGCCGCGAGCATTCGCTTGCGATTCGGCGGCGCTTGCCTACGCCAAACAATGCGTGGACGGTGGCGTGACGGCGCAACTACGCACTATCGAACGCGTGTTCGCTTACTTGCCGTTCGAACACAGCGAAGTGTTAGCCGAGCAGCAACGCTCCATCGCCTTGTATGAAGAATTGGCGCAAAGCGTGCGCGCAGACGAAATGGAATTATTTAACGGCCATCTCGATTACGCCCGCCAGCACCACGTAATCATCGAACGCTTCGGCAGATTTCCGCATCGCAATAAAATATTGGGACGCGAATCAAGCGATGAAGAACTTGCCTTTCTCGAACAACCGGGTTCTTCATTTTAGTAAGGCGTTTTTTATTGAGTATCCCTATTCGTTTTCTTCGGTCGGCCCAATCGGTTGCCCCGAATCGCGTTCGGCGATGGCTTGTTTGAATCCCGTTTGCTCGGCGCGTTGTTTGAACCAGACACCTTCGGGGCTGTGTCGTGCGATACCGTCAAAAAGTGTTGCGATGGTCTGGGTGTTGGCAAGCCCCATGTTTTCGTAAGCCTGATTCACCAGTATTTTCATCATCATCAATTGATTCTTCGGCACACCTTTGATGCGGTCGGTCAGTGTTAGCACAAATAGAAATGTCCGGCTTTAGAACACATGAGTTGTCCGCTTTGGGATGTGTCGGGAAGCCTTGCTGAGGCACCCGTTATCGATGGCGCAGCGGACATCAGGCAGCCACCGGCAAGTCAGTCTGGATGAGTTGGCCGGTCGCGTCATAACGGGCCAGTTTTCGAGGCCCGTGCCACAAAGGCAAGGTGCCGTCGGTGCGCCGTAACACCTTCACTTTAGCTTTGATGTAGTGGTGACGGTGGCGGTCGGCCGGTATCTGCAGGGTCAGGCCCTCGAACTCGATGCAGTTGTCCTTGTGTACTTGGCGCTCGTAGCGTTCGCAGAAAATGTTGTCCAGCTGCGTCCCCTCCGGGACGGGCACAAAGGCTGAGCCAGCTTCCCGCGGCGGTTGCTCAAACTCTTCGTTGAAGGCTGGCGGATACACCTGCTGGAGATGCTCATTGGCGGCAGCCATATCGGTGATGGCAGCGGCGGCCAGTTCCTTGACCAGGCGGTCCTGGTGGGTGCGAAAGGCCCGCTCGGAGCGCCGGCATCCCTCCCCGCCGTCCCGACATCAACGGCAGCGTCGAGCGCAGCAACCGCACCTGCGCGACGGGTTCTGGTCCGTCCACGACCTCATCATCGGCGAAGTGAACCGAGCCCTGGAGGGCTATCTCCTCGACCACGTCCGACCCCACCATGCCCTTGGCTTGTTGACGCCAGCTGAATTCGCGGACAAGCCCCCTCCCGCTGCCTGACCCACAAAATTCCGAGATGTACTGAGCCAGCACATCGCTTGTATGTGTGTTGACGGCGTGATATGCGCCATGAAACAATTTCTGATTCATGAGCATATCCGACTTTATGATAGAATCCACCATTATGAGCAATACGCCCACAGTCGTTTCCGTCATCAATCTCAAAGGCGGTGTCGGCAAAACCACCGTGACCGCTCTGCTCGCGCGTTATGCGGCGCAACAATGGGGCTTGGATGTCCTTGCTGTGGATTTGGATCCGCAGGCGAATTTGAGTCAGGCGTTGATGATGAAAGACGAATACGCCAGATTTATGGATGAAAAACAACCATCCATCGTGGAGTTGTTTGATGGTTTTGCGCCACCAACTCAAAGTAAGCCAGGTCCTAGCCCTTTGGAACCGATGGATATTATTAAGAAAGTGTCCCTTGGGTGGAGGTCTACGGAAGAAAATCTGGAGGTTATTCCATCAAGATTTGATTTCTCGGATGAGCTTGTGAGATCTACGGGGGTAGAACCCAAAGTGCTGGCTAAATTCATTGCCGAGCACATGCAACACAAAGATTTAATCTTGATCGACTGCGCCCCGACTCAATCAATTTTAACTATAGCATCATATCATGCCTCCCGCTATGTCTTAATTCCGGTTAAAACGGAGTTTTTCTCAACCATTGGTTTTCCGTTAATGAAGCAGTCGCTTGACAATTTTCGCGGAAAAAATCGAGGACATAAAATTGATGTGTGCGGCATAGTTGTGCATACAATAAAAACAAGCGGATCTGGAAATTCAAAAGATGGTTGGGATTCATCGTCTGACATCAATAAAAAAGCCAAGGCTTATGGATGGGGCATTCTCGAAAACCGGATGTACCATTCTGATGGCTACCCCAAATGGGCTAGAGACCCGCACGCTGTACATTTGGGAAACGCGGAGAAAGAATGGCCGAAAGTGGCGGAAGAAATTCTCGCTAAAATTGGCCTGAGCAAACAAGAGACGCAACAATGAAGCAAGAACAATTGCAAGAGAGATTAGGTGTTCTAATTAGCGGCTTTGGTTATGAAACCGTCCGTAAAACCCTCAGCGAAATGCGGTTGGAAAAATCCGCCGTTGCAAATCGCGGAGCAAAACCCCGCCGCATTGCTGCCGAGGAACGCTCCGCAAAACCAACCAAGCAAAAAACAAAGCTTAACGCCATGAATGTCGTAGAATCTCTTGACCTAGCCAATGATGAGAAAAAAGAAATTCTTTTTACCATGGCTAAAAAATACGAGGCGAAAGAGTTCATGCCGAATGTCAACCATGTGCGAGATTTTCTAAGCGGCGGCGAAAGAGATGTGTCGCGCATCAAATCGCGGCAACAAGTAACTTCCGCTGTGTTCAAACAACTGGCGGGTTTGGAAACCCGTAAACTTCGCGAAATAATAGACCGCGGATTATTCGGCCCGCCCAAAAGATTGGAGTCCTATGCGAGGGCAATAGAAGGGTTTAGCAGACAAGACCGTTCCGCTTAAAACCGGCAAATTGCCGTTTTCTAAAAATCAATGAACTTGCCTTATCGCCAGAACGACGATGTCGTGTCCGCACTGTGAAGTGGCGGGCTGATTCAAAGGATCGAATCCGGTGATGCCACCGTTAGAGTTTTTTATTGGCTTGCGCTATACGCGGGCTAAACGGCGCAATCATCAAATCCGGTATGGTCGGCATCGCGCCTTACGGCCTGGCAGTGCCGGCGAAAGTGCGCGCCGCCGCCGATGCGGTCAAGCAATCCATTATTGATGGCTCATTCCATCCGTTCCAGGGTCCAATCAACGACCAAGCCGGCGAACAAATTGTCGCCAAAGGCGAGCGTCTTGATGATGGCGTGTTATTGGGCATGGACTATTATGTGGAAGGCGTGCAAGGCGAGTTGGCGAGGTAGGTTGTATTAATAAAAAAAATCCAACCAATCGCCACCGCGATGATAACGGGGTAGTCAAATTCATCGGCGCCCCCCGCAATCATCCGCTAATTACCCGCTAATCACATGGGCACACCGATGCATGCTTTTGTTGCTGGCTTGCCCAAAGCAGAACTTCATTGCCACATCGAAGGTGCGCTGGAGCCGGAGTTGATGTTCAACCTGGCGTTGCGCAACCATATGTCGCCGCCCCGCGAGTCGGTGGAAACTTTGCGGCAAGCCTATCAGTTCAGTAGATTGCAGGATTTTCTCGATATTTACTATCAGGGTATGCAAGTGTTACGCACCGAGCAGGATTTTTATGACCTGACCTGGACGTATCTGCAGAAAGCCGTGGCGCAGAACATCCGTCATGTGGAATTATTTTTTGATCCGCAGGGACACACTTGCCGGGGCGTGTCGTTTGACGCGGTGGTGGGTGGCATCAGCGCGGCGTTACAAGCGGCCGAGCGCGAACACGATCTCAGCTCGCGGTTGATCATGTGTTTTTTGCGCCATCTCGACCAGCGCGCTGCTTTTGATACGCTGGAGGCGGCCCGCCCGCATCGGGATAAAATTATCGGAATCGGGTTGGACTCCGGCGAACTCGGTAATCCACCGGAGAAGTTTGCGGAGGTTTTTGCCGCGGCACGCGAACAAGGTTACCGTTGCGTCGCCCACGCCGGCGAGGAAGGTCCGCCGCAATACATTTGGGGTGCGCTGGATGTGCTCAAGGTCGAGCGCATTGACCACGGCAACACTGCTCTTGCCGATGAGCGGCTGGTGCAGCGTTTGGTTGCCGAGTCGATTCCGTTGACGCTGTGTCCGCTTTCCAATCTGAAACTGTGTGTGATTGAAACCATGACCGAGCATCCACTCAAGAAAATGCTGGAACTGGGTTTGCGGGTTACCGTGAACTCGGATGACCCGGCGTATTTCGGCGGTTATGTCAACGAAAATTATCGGGCGGTGAGCGAAGCGTTGGATCTTGACCGCGCAACCCTCGGTCAACTTGCGCGCAACAGCATCACCGCATCGTTCGCCGAACCGCAACGACAACAGCAATTGCTGGCGGAGATCGATCGTTACGAAGCGGCGCACTGATTCGCCGCACTGGGTAGACGAGATTTCACTGAATGGAAAGCCATCTTCACGAATGGGTTGACCTGCTGCTGCGATGGATTCATTTCATCCTCGGCGTGGCATGGATTGGCGCGTCTTTTTATTTCAACTGGTTGGAAAATCGTCTGCAACGCGAAGCACCGCAGGACGAAGGTGTCCCCGGCTATCTTTAATGCTTAACCGGTATAAGGCGAGCGGCGATGAGCGTGACCTGTTGCCGCAGAGCCTGCCCCAGTACCTCGTTAGGATCAAAGTAGGCGGGGTCCAGCACCCCGTCAACCTCGCTGTCCCAGTTGCCCTTGCGTACTTGGCGCTCGTAGCGTTCGCAGAAAATGTTGTCCAACTGCGCTCCCTCCGGGACCGGCATAAAGGCTGAGCCAGCTTCCCGCGGCGGTTGCCCAAACTCTCCGTTGAAGGCTGGCGGATACACCTGCTGGAGATACTCATTGGCGGCAGCCATATCGGTGATGGCAGCGGTGGCCGGTTCCTTGACCAGGCGGTCCTGGTGGGTGCGAAAGGCCCGCTCGGAGCGCCCTCGGGCTTCGGGCGAGTAGGCCGCGATCATCTCCATGCCCAGTTGCTGCAGGGCACGCCGGAACTGCGTCGAGTTGCCCTTGTCCACCTTGCCGCCGGCCATCGGCGTGTGCCAGCAATGGCTGCCCCGGTCGGTATACAGCGAGCAAAACAAGCCCTCGACCTCACTCACCTATTGCACAGGCTTCCAGCTACCTGCTTTTCAAAAACAACCCGTAGGGTCTGGGCGACCCCGTCGATTCATCGTGCCCTTTGGGTATCATTCGACCAAAGACCCGGGGTCAGAGTCTGGGCTCTGACCCCAAATCTCCCACTCACGCGGTATCCTGCTCACCCAAATCATCCGCAATCAACCGCATCTGCTCCAGCGCCGATTCCAAATCTTCAACAATTTCAGCGGCAATAACCCCAGGCGGCGGCAAATTGTCTGAATCATCCAGGGATTCATCCTTCAGCCAGAAAATATCCAGGCTGGCTTTGTCACGCGCCACGAGCTCATCGTACTCATACGCCCGCCAGCGGCCGTCTGGCGTATCATCAGACTAGGCCGCCTTCCGATCAAACCGGTTCGCCGAGTTATAGCATTCCACAAACTCATCCAGATCTTTGCGCTGCAAGGGGTTGGTTTTCAAAGTGAAGTGCTTGTTGGTGCGCAGATCATAAATCCACAACTGCTTGGTCCACGGCGTTTCGGAGGCTTTTTTTTCTCAAAAAACACCACATTCGCCTTTACTCCCTGCGCGTAAAAGAGACCGGTGGGCAGGCGCAGCAGAGTGTGAACATCGCATTCGTGCAACAGTTTGCGGCGGATGGCCTCGCCTGCCCCGCCCTCAAACAACACGTTGTCGGGCACCACCACGGCGGCGCGGCCGTTAATCTTCAGCAGCGTCTTGATGTGCTGCACGAAGTTGAGCTGTTTGTTGGAGGTGGTGGCCCAGAAATCGTCCCGCTCGTAGCTGTCTTTATCCTTGGAGACCTTGCCGTCCTCACCCATGATGGTGAACGACCCCTTCTTGCCGAAGGGCGGATTGGCGAGCACGATGTCGAAGCGGTCGCCGGGGTCCGCCGCCAGCGAATCCTGCACCAGGACGGGTTCGGACTCCTGACTGCCGATGCCGTGAAGGAGCAGGTTCATCGCGCAGAGCCGCGCCACCGACTGCACCAGCTCAATACCGGCAAAGGTGCCGTCTTTCAGTTTTTTCTTCTGATCCCGGGTCAGGTTGGGGTCTTTAATCAGGTAGTCGTGGGCCGCCAGCAGAAACCCACCAGTGCCGCAGGCCGGATCGCAGATGGTTTCGCCCGGCTGCGGGTTCACCACGTCCACCATGGCGGCGATCAACCCGCGCGGAGTGAAATACTGCCCCGCACCGGACTTCGTGTCCTGGGCGTTCTTCTCCAGCAACCCCTCATAGGCATCGCCTTTGACATCCGCACCCATCGACGTCCAGTTTTCCTTATCGATCAGGTCAACTATCAGCCGCCGCAGCTTCGCCGGGTCCTGAAACTTGCTCTGCGACTTGTTAAAGATCAGCCCCAGCATGCCCTTCTCATCACCCAGCGCTTCGAGCGTGTGCCGGTAATGATCAAACAGTTCATCGCCGTCTTTCTTTAACAGCGTCTGCCAGCCCCACTGCTCGGGCACGATGCTTTTGTGGTTATACGGCGCCTAGGTGCGCTCATCCGACATCTTCAGGAACAGCAAATACGTCAACTGCTCGACGTAGTCGCTGAAATGCATTCCGTCTGCGAGCAAGACATGGCAGTAGTTCCAGAGTTTTTGGGTGATGTCTTGTGCCACGTTTAAGATACCTAATCAGTTAGAAAAATATTGCTGAGCAAAGTATGTTGCACTTACTCGAAACTCTCATTGCGTTGCCTGTCGTGCTTCTTCTCCTGCTCACGTTCGCTCGCTACAGCCTGGTGAAGAAGTTTATAATGGCTCTTTGCCCACGCTCCTACTTCCGCATTTTCGTGATCAAAAAGGTTGGGCAACAAGACCGAGCGTTCTTCCAGAATGGCGGCGCGCGATCCGCTCCATGTTGAAGGCCTAAGTGAACGGCCAAGCTCTTCGAATATTTCTGTGAGGTCGGGAGCATTCTCTAGAATAGCTTCGACTATTGGTCGCCATACATGTTTTCCTGTGTCGCTCGATATCTCGAAAGCCTCGACTACAGTTGCAGCAATGGCATAACGCGATGCTGGATCTTCTTCGCACCATGCGATTACCTGTTCATCTGGGATTTGGGTCATCGGGTTTTCTTTTCTTTCGAAATCTACTGAAAACATCCGATTACGCTGGAATTCCTCTGCATCCTGCCTATCCAAAAACTCATCAAGAAAGATTCTGGGCCGCAATTTTGCAAGTGTATTGAGTAATTCTATGTAATCAAAAGAATATGCTTGGTGTGAAAATATTGCGTCTGCTAGATTTTTCGCCAATTCTTTAGCAGACGCAGATGCTTCGGGATGACTGAGGCATCTCTTTGCTACGGCAGCCAAGGCATAGTCTTCGCTCCCTTGCTGCCTTTGGTTCCGATCAAAAGGATGCATAATCAGTGCTCGTTGTGCGACCGCGACCAGTGAGTCTGAGTATTCACGGGCTTCTTCCTTACCTTGATGAGATCTCATTTGGAGAATGTCAAGGACCACACCGATTCCACCTTCTTTGGTTAGCAACTTCTGCAGTAGTGTTGCCAAGTCGTCATCATCGATCGATTCATGCACTCGCCCCCATGCGAGATGTTGAAAGCTGTTTATTGGGGCCTTACTGAAATCAAGTGCTTCATGAAGCCTCTCCACACCACGTTGGTTGATTGCTGAAGTTGTCTGAAGAATGACGAACCATTCCCCAAGCAATTCATCACCTACTGCTTCATCCAGTATTTCGTTGTAGAGAACTGAATCAGCCTTGGCAGAAGTGGAAAGAAATCCCAGCAAGACGCCGATTTGGCGATTATCACGTGGCGCTTTTTCTAGTGCGTCGCGTAAGCCTCGGAACATACTGCCTTTATCAGCGCACCCTTCCGCCAGGCCCTGTCCAAAATTGTAAAGCCTGGTGTTGCGCGTCGATACTAGCTCCGGCAGCAATTCCTTGAGTAAAGCAGGATCTGCAGCAACTTCTGTTCCGATTACACGGGTCGCTTCCTCTGCTCTGCGATGGCCTGCTGATGCTGATTCGTTGCCATCGAAATCATCTTCCAGATCAAAGCTTCCCCACTGATCCGACAGGGCAAATATTCGCGCCTTCTCCAGAAGACTTTCTGGCTTAAGCCGCTTTTCCAAGGCAAATAGTTTCTTTCGGGTTTCTTCGTCTAATTGTTTGCTGTCAAATCGAATAATTCTTCGAACAGCAATCCAGCCATCATTCCAAGCGCCTTGCGCCAACAGGCTATTTACGGCTTGCTCAATTTCGGCATACATATCCCCTTTGGTCCATAGCCCTCGCAAATTGTCCGCCAATAATTTCTTTGCGCGCAAAGCAACAGCACCGCCGTCTAGAGAGGCTTTCACGCAAATGTCTATGAACATGCTGAACCAGTGAACAACGTCCTCTCTCGTATTCGGGTAAAAGCCGAAATCTCTAGGCCAAGCCCCGAAGGCGAATTCGTGAGACGCGCTGAAATGCCACGCTTCCAGTGCAGAATCGAGCAATTTAAGACCAATGTCCTGGCGCACAGGATCTTCTGAGTCGAGCAATTCTTGCACTATCGCTGCCCGCGATTCGACGGGCGCATGCGTTCCTGACAGGTAAATATGGAAAAGAGAGTTAAGGACATCACAAATAGAATTATTCTTTTCGTGCGGATCTTCGGTAGCCGCGAATCGGCAAATCAATTTTACCGCTCTTTGGAATAGTTCCCGGTCATATGCCAAATGACGAAGAAGTCGGACAAACATAGAATGGTGCTTGTTCTTCCTCGACGTAAATACATCCCCGTCGCTACCATTGGCAGCACGCTCAATGGCCCTCAACGTTGCCTCGGGAGAGACCGGCGCAATATTTTTCAGAATCGCGACACCGAACTCATTAAGATCCTCGATCGATTTGCCAATCCATCCATCAGACTCAAGCCATTTCTCTACGATGGATATAGCTTCATCACTATCGTGGAGATAGCTAAGCCGTCGCGTGAATGATTTGATGAGCCGCTCTGAGGAATTTGTCAGAAACCCTGAAACAAGCGTGTCCTTCGGTATTGACTCCAGCGCTTGCTTCGCTAGTCTGTTGGCAATTGCATGCGGAAGAATAGCCCGCCATACGTCGCGAGATTGAACGAGATCTCGCTCCTTGAGCGTGGATACTTCCTTATATATTTCCTGGCTAGATTTCTGAACGAGAGATCCTAAAAACTTGAGCTCGGAGCCCTCCGAAGTCGTATCTGTTCCTTCGAATGAATAGACGAGCGCGCACGCTTGAGCAGAAACAAGCAAAGACTCGTTGGGGCTATGACGTTGCCAAAATAGGCGCTCGAAAAGCTGCTCATTGCGAAAGCCAGAAAGTGTCTCACTTTGTTGTACTGTATTCGCGAGAGCAATAGCCACGCGCGCATTGCCACCGGAGAATTCTGCAATTGTCTGAGCATCCACCTGACCTATATGAGGGAACCGGCCAAATACGAGCTTTTCAATCAGGTCGTCACTGGCTGGCTCAAGCCGGAATACGCTCGTTCGTTCCTCTGGAATGTCATCGCGAACATCATACTCGACCGTAAGAAGGCTAACCGTACTATGAGATCTTGAGCATGTCTGCGTTAGGCGACGGTGTAAATCTGAAGGGCAGTTATCAACGATCAGAACCGCTGGTGACTTATCATTTACAAGCTGATTGGCAAGAGTTACCGGAACTGGTTCGGGACCGTCGGACATGTCTGCGTATATGACCTGACTTGAGTTCAGCGGCCGCTCGCCAATTCGTTCGTCAAACAGAGCCTGAGCAAATCTTGTCTTGCCTACACCGGATAATCCGGCGAGCCGAATTGATGTTCCGGGTGTCGCCAATGCAGTACGTATTTGTGATAAACCATCATTGACGGACCGAGCCTCATCACCCGAACTTTCACAATCATGCAGTCTTAAGCCTTCGTCAAGAAGATATTCTTCGTCCAAGCCCCCAGGAGTATTTGACCAATTTTCATAAGGCCGCCATCCCACTAACGGCTTACCAATCTTGTTACGAACCCAAAGAATTAGGGACGGATGCGAACGGGCCCAAGTTGCAATCCGACCACGATCTAGAAAGTCTAGGTGCAGATCTTCGCAATTGTCCTCGTTTGCAACCGCCTCATTCATCGCATCAATGCGATTCTTTAGCGCAGAATCCGTAACTGACCCATTCGAGCAGACAATAATATAGGCCCCTTTCCCTTCTATAAGAGCCTTGATCGACGACCTCAATTCACCGTGTGGGCGCATTTCCTTCAGAATTTCAACCCGTGACATATTCGGCTTCTTCACTTGAAACCCAGTTATACTTCTCGGGACTGAGCTGCTTAAGGGTGGAGATACTGTATCGCAAACAACGACATCGAGGCCTCCATCCTTCGCATCCTGATGCCCGCCCCATGTGATGCCCTTCGTCGGCAATCCGGCCAAGCGGTAATCAGCCTCGCACAGCAATCCGATCAATTTACGCAAGTCATCATCGTCCAAACTCGCGATGTCATCTCCGACAATTTCAAGCGATGTAGGCATTATTTCCCTGATGTTACTTCTGAGCTGCCGCCACTAAAGGCATTGGCGAGAATCGACTGTCGAAGCCGGCCAGCTCTTGCAATATCGGCCGATAGCTGCGACTCCAGTTCCGCTATAACGGATAATTCTTGTTCTACTTCACCGCAAATTTTCAACTGCTCTGAATAGTTCTTCTGAAAGTAGAGCTTCACGTAATCCTTAAACTGGGTTGCCTTGCAGGCGCTGAACAATGAATTCTTCAGTGAACTTGTTGTTATTGTATGGGGATCGGTACTGCTGGAATTCCTTTTCCGTTTGTTCGGCGAGATTGCCGCGATCAACCAGGAACAACACGCGGTGGGCACCGCCGAACTTGATCAGGCGGTAGATCTGGGTGATGGCGGTAAAGGTCTTGCCCGAACCGGTGGCCATCTGCACCAGAGCGCGGGGACGGTTGTCTTTAAGGGACAGCTCAATGTTCTTGACCGCCTCGGCCTGCTTGCCCCAGAGGCCCTCTTTAATGAGCGGCGGCATGTTCTGCATGCGGGCGAGAAAAGTACGGCTGCGGTCCAGGTATTCCTGGCTGCCATCGGCCACCTGATCGGCTTTGGCTATTTCCAGCAATTCAGTCAATCCCTCGGGTTGATGGAAGGCGAAGGTGCGGCGAGAGCGGGGATCGGGGTCCAGGTTATTGGTGAACTGGGTCTCTTTGCCGGTAGACCCGTAGGAAAAGGGCAGTGGACGCTCCCAGGCGGGCAGTCCATCGGGCAGGCCATGAATGTACTTATCTGATTGAATTTCAACGCCACTTAGAGTGTGCCCAACCTTTTTGGCCTCCACGATACCAACCACCTTGCCCTGCAAATAGAGCAAGTAGTCGGCGTAACCATGACCGGATTTCAGGGGAAATTCGCGAATGGCGCACGGCAGGGATATGTCCTGCCCGCCATAATCATAGACATACCAGCCCGCCGCCTCCAGCAACTGGTCAATTTCTAACCTGGCTATGTCTTCTGGTCGGGCTGGACTCATGGCCTCCTGCCTATACATATCCGGAAATAGTACCTCCATGGCAAAGTTGAAGCGGCCTATTCACCAAGACTTTGCCAAGGACAGGCACAATTTAGCTTCATATCGTGAAGCCCGCAACTAAACGAAAGTACGATGCTGCAGTGGCAACCTGCCCTGGTGAGGCCTTCAAGCACCAGGTTGACTGATATCACTGTTAGCAACAAATAGAAATGTCCGGCTTTAGAACACATGAGTTGTCCGCTTTGGGCGATGTCGGGAAGCCTTGTTGAGGCACCCGTTATCGATGGCGCAGCGGACATCAGGCAGCCACCGGCAAGCCAGTCTGGATGAGTTGGCCGGTCGCGTCATAACGGGCCAGCTTGCGAGGCCCGTGCCACAAAGACAAGGTGCCGTCGGTGTGCCGTAACACCTTCACTTTAGCTTTGATGTACTGGTAACGGTGGCGGTCTGCCGGGATCTGCAGGGTCAGGCCCTCGAACCCGATGCAGCAGCCTGCAAGGACTTGCGCACCCAGTTGTAGCTACGCCCACCGCCTGAGCGCCGATACCAAGCATAGTAGTGCTTGGCACTCCAGCCATCATGCCGGCTCCGGTACCGATCCACCAGGCGCATAACCTCATCGACCGGGGCCCGCCGGTGCGATACCTGAGACAGGCGCTTGTCGATCAACCCATCCAGGCCTTCTTCCTCGTAACGATCAATGCAACGACGAAAGGTGCGCTCACAGACACCCAGCAACTGCGCCGCTTCCTCCTGGCTCAGACGACCCTCCGTCCAGCCCCCGTAGGCTTCTTCAAATCTCATCCGTCATATCTCCTGCAACACTTCTGTCCGCCTCATAAACCGTCCTCCTCAAGAGCTGGCATGAAGCGGACAGATTATGTGTTTTAACAGCGGACAGTTTATGTGTTCCTAACACGGCAGAAATTTGTATTGCGCCCGCGTGATCCGATTGTTAGCATGGATGGGGGTGAATGGGGGCCAATGCACATCAAGCAGGTCGCCAGTAAATGCAGTAGGTCGGGACGCGATAACCGACCATCGACCGAAACGATCTAACGTGGTTACTTGGGGAGGGTTCATGAAGTTCATGATGCAAACGTCAATGCCGTCTTTTTGCCTGACGGCTTTGCTGTTCGGCCTAGCTGCGCCGGTAGTGGCGCAGGAGGATGATCTAGAGGCGCGCTACGGCGTTCTTGAGGAAGTGGTCAGCACGGCGAGGAAACGGGAGGAGCCGTTGCAGGAGACGCCGGTGGCGTCCACGATCATCGCCGGGGAGACCCTTGACCGGGTCTTCGCGCCCAACCTCGCCTCCATGCCGTTCCTGGCACCGAACGTGAATCTGTCAAACGGCCTGCTCACCAACGTGGTGTACCCATCCATCCGCGGTTACACCCTGACCGATGTGGACTCCACCTTCGACCCGCCAGTGGCGATCATGGTCAATGGCATCTACTACGCCCGGCCGGTCATGAATAATCTCGACATGTTCGATGTGGAGCAGTTGGAGATTCTGCGCGGTCCCCAAGGCACTCTCTTTGGCCGCAATACGACGGCGGGCGCCATTCAGCTAAGAACCAAGAGGCCAACGGACGAATTTGAAACCTCCGGCAAGATCACCTTGGGCAAGTACGGTCGACAGAACGTCCGCGCTGCCGTTAACCTGCCGTTGGTGGCGGGCCAAGTAAACGCTAGGCTAGCGGCGTACTCCCTGAACATGGATGGCTACTACAAAAGCGCCGCCACCGCCAACAGCGCGCCACGGGAACTGGGCAAGGAGGACAAGCTGAGCGTGCGCGGCACCCTGGAGTTCCTGCTGAACGACGCGGTGGACCTAACCTTCATCGGTGAATGGCATCGCGATAATTCCCACATCAGGCCGCAGAAGAACTATTCGGGGCCAGCGCGGTCACTGTGCAGCAACCACGGCTTTTGCGGCGTTCCCTTCAACCAAGGGGATAAGCACGACGACTACGACACCGACATCATCGAGCCCGGCTTTGTCGATATCGACATCCTGTCCATCACCAAGGAACTGAACTGGGAGCTAGCCCGGGGCACGGTCACTTGGTTGAGCAACTACCGGGAGACGGATGAACTTTGGGTATACGACGCCGACGGCGTGGGCTCTTACGACATGTTCACCGTGGATCGTCGCCAACCCCACGAGCAGTACTCGACGGAGCTTCGGTTCGCCTCCAGCGCCTTCGAGCGCATGGACTTCATCGTTGGGTTGTTCTACTTCCATCAGGAGTACGACCTTGAGCGCCGAACGGGAATCAGTTCCGACCGCTTGTCGGCGCCGAACCCGGACCGGATATTGATCCCGCTGTTCAGCGTCACTGGCCAAAAGCATAATGCTTGGTCCGTCTTCGGCGAGTTGAACTACCAGCTGACCGATCAGTTGACCCTGACCGTCGGCGGACGCTACACCGATGAGGAAAAGGACTTTTATCAGCGTACGTTCGCCGTCTACCCCAACACCGGTCCGCGCCGGGATTTCTCCCAGTCTTGGGACGATGCCGGCCCGAAATTCGGCTTGCGCTATCAATTCAATCCTGAAGTCATGGCCTACGCCTCCTATCAGAAGGGCTTCAAGAGCGGTGGCTTCAATGGCCGCTGCGGGCAGGCGGCAACCTGCGAGCGGCCCTTTGACCCGGAGGAAGTGGACGGCTACGAAGTCGGCCTTAAGGCGGACCTGCTTGACAACAGAGTGCGCGCCAACTTAGCGCTCTTCTTGACCGAGGTGACGGGCTTGCAACGCGGTCGCCTTGTGGCGCTGCCGCCCGGCGCCACCAATCCGCAGGAGACCGTGACCGACAACGCCGCCAAGGCCGAACTCAAGGGCCTTGAACTTGAAGTGTCGGCTTGGTTGACCCCGGCATTGCGGCTGGACTTCTCCTTGGGCTACCTCGACGCCAACTACAAGGACTTTTGCGCCGACATTGATGGCGCCCAGCTTTACGACGCGCCGCCCACTTCTAATTGCGGCGGCGAAGCAGTGCTGGCCATCGACAATGCGCAAGGGCCGGACGCTTACATCCTTGACCAAGACAACTCCATGTTCGAGTTCCAGTTGGCGCCCAAGTTCAACGCATCTGTGTCCGGCACCTACAACATGACCTTGGAGAATGGCGCCGAGCTGACCCTGAACGCCAGCTACAGCTATGTGGATGATCTCTTCACGGACTTGACGGAAGCGAGCTACCGGCCTTCAGTGGAGATCATTGACGCGAGCATCAACTACCAAGCGCCTAGCAGCAACTACCGCGTTAGCCTGTTCGGCAAGAACCTGACGGACGAAATCTATGTGGTCGGCCGCACGATTGTGCCGCCCCTGTTCGATTATCGGAACGTCAGCCCGCCGCGCATGTGGGGGGTGGAGTTCATGTGGGATCTATAGGGCGCTGAAACGTCGGCGGAGAACAGTCTTCTGGCCGTTTCGATGCGGCCTTGATGCGGCTATTCAGGGGCGGGAACTCGGGCCTGTAATAGCCGCGGGCGGCCGGGTAGAGCGTCCAGCTGCGCCAACGTCACTCGTTTAGGCCGCTTCCCCGCCCTGGATGATTAGGGAGACGGAATCAGGCTTACCGAAGGCGCAATGAGAGCACTGGCTGGCCCTAATCTTTGCGCTCGCTTGGGCGGTTGGACAATCAAGTGACTTGGCGGCGCTGCGAATCCTGATTCACAGCCTCAATGCAAGCGCTGGATCACCTTGCTCAATGGCTTTGCTGGGTTATCATGGACCAACTTTGCATGGGTGCTGCTAGGTCAGATAAGCAGTGGACGATGCTAACCTGAAGGGAGGGGCGTGGAGTCAGAAGCGGGCGTTTTAGGCCAGGCCGCCAGCCAAAATCTATGGCCTTTCCTGGTTTATTCGCTAGCCGTGGCGGGGGTGCTCATCGTCTCCGTTGGCGGTTCTTGGCTGTTGGGTGCCCGCACCAAGCAGCGCCAAGCTACGGGCACCCCGTTTGAATCCGGCATCGTCGCTGTCGGCGAGGCGGGGCAAACTCGATTGTCCATCGAGTTCTACCTCATCGCCATGTTCTTCGTCATCTTCGACTTGGAGACCATTTTCATCTTCGCTTGGGCGGTAGCATTTTTTGACCTTGGTTGGCGTGGCTACGTCGGCGCCTCGGTGTTCATCACCATCCTGCTCGTGGCTTTGGTCTACGAATTAGGCACGGGAGCGCTGGATTGGGGCTCCAAGCAACGTGTGCTGCGGCGACGCTACGCTAGCGAAGCCTCCGTGGTCGGCGCAGTGGCGCAGCCCGGCGGAGGGAGCTAAGGTGCAGCGGCCTTGGTGACCACGGAGCTTGGCGCGGTGGCGCAACCCGGCGGAGAGACCTAGGGTGCAGTGGCGCTTGGTGAAGACGGAGCCCGGCGCGTCGATGGAGGCGGCTGATGCGGTCTACGATGAACAGGTGGCCAAAGGTTTCCTGACCGCCAAGTTGAATGATCTCGTGGCTTGGGGACGGGCCAATTCGCTGTGGCCGTTCAACTTCGGTCTGTCTTGCTGCTATGTGGAAATGGCCACCGCCATCACCCCGAGACACGATATCGCCCGCTTCGGCGCGGAGGTCATTCGCGCCACACCACGCCAAGCGGACCTCATCGTCATCTCCGGCACTGTTTTTCGGAAGATGGCGCCAGTGCTGCAGCACCTCTACGATCAATTGCTGGAGCCGAAGTGGGTCATCTCCATGGGCTCCTGCGCTAACTCCGGCGGCATGTACGACATTTACAGCGTGGTGCAGGGGGTGGACAAGTTTCTGCCGGTGGACGTGTACGTTCCAGGCTGCCCGCCGCGCCCGGAGGCGCTGCTGCAAGGGCTGACGCTGCTGCAGGAGGCGGTGAAAAGCAGGCCGAGGTCTTTTAGCTGGCTGCTCGGCGAGGATGGCGCTGTTAGCAAGTATCAGCCAAGCCAACGAGACATGCTCACCCCTGAACGGATGCGCACGACGGATTTGGAGGAGCCTGACAGCGTCGGCGACGCTCCGCTCTCCCAAGACTTGCTGCGGGAGAAACGACCATCGCCCGCAGTTCGCACCGGCCGCCGCTCGGGCGAGCAGGGCTGATGGCGGAAGCGGTGCAGCCGGCGACAGCCGAAGCCGCCACCGGGTTGGGGCAGGGCCTAGGCGACACTGCGGTTTGGCGGCAAAGGTTAGGCCAAGACGTTTTGGTTCAGGACAGCGTGGACGGCATCCCCAATCTGTGGGTGCCGCGGGAGCGCCTGTTGGACGTCATGCGCAGCCTGAAGGGCGACTATCCCATGCTGTTCGACCTCTCGGCTGTGGACGAACGTGCGCGTTCGCACCGCAACGCCCTGCCAAAGTCCGATTTCACGGTTTTCTACCATCTCATATCCTTGCACCGGAACACCGATGTGCGCATTAAGGTGGCTTTGAACGAGGCGGACGGCAATCTGCCAAGCCTGACCTCGGTATGGCCGGCCGCCAACTGGTATGAGCGGGAAGCCTACGACATGTTTGGCGTCAACTTTGAAGGCCATCCCAACCTGTATCGCATCCTCACGCCGCCGCTGTGGGAAGGCCATCCCTTGCGCAAGGAACATCCGGCGCGGGCGACGGAAATGGACCCTTTCCGCATGACCGACGAACTGCTTCACGCCCAGCAGGAGAACCTCAGGTTCAAGCCGCAGGAGTGGGGCATGTCCCGCAGCGCCAAGCACACCGACTTCATGTTCTTGAACCTAGGTCCCAACCACCCCAGCGTCCACGGCGTGTTTCGCATCGCCTTGCAGCTTGACGGCGAGGTGGTCGTAGATGCGGTGCCGGACATCGGCTACCACCACCGGGGCGCGGAGAAAATGGGCGAGCGTCAGTCTTGGCATACCTACATTCCCTACACGGACCGGGTGGACTACTTGGGCGGCGTGATGAACAACCTCCCATATGTGATGGCGGTGGAGCGGATGGCCGGCATCGATGTGCCGGACCGCGCCAAGGTGATTCGCATCATGATGGCGGAGTTCTTCCGCATTGCCAGCCATCTTCTTTTCTTCGGCACCTTCACTCAGGATTTGGGGCAAATGTCGCCGGTGTTCTACATGTTTGCCGACCGGGAGCGGCTGTTCAGCATCGTTGAAGCCATCACCGGCGGGCGCATGCACCCGGCTTGGTTTCGCATCGGCGGCGTCACTCAGGACTTGCCGGACGGCTGGGACGTCATGGTGCGCGATTTCGTCGACTACATGCCAGATCGCCTCGACCACTACGATCAGATGGCCACCCGCAACAGCATTCTCAAGCGGCGCACGGTTGGCATTGGCCAGTACAACACGGCGGAAGCCATTGAGTGGGGCATCACCGGGCCGGGGCTGCGCGCCACCGGGTCCGACTGGGATCTGCGCAAAAAGCGCCCTTATGGCGGCTACGACCAATTCGACTTTGAGGTGCCCACCGCCGCCAACGGCGACTGCTATGACCGCTGCGTGGTGCGGGTGGAGGAGATTCGCCAAAGCTTGCGCATCATTCGGCAGTGCCTAGACAACATGCCCGCCGGCCCCTACAAGGCTGAACATCCGCAAACGACGCCGCCGCCCAAGGAGCGGACGATGCAGGACATCGAAACCCTCATCACCCACTTCCTGAACGTCAGTTGGGGACCGGTGATTCCGCCATCGGAATGTTGCACCATGATCGAAGCCACCAAGGGATGGAACTCCTACTACCTCACCTCGGATGGCGGCACCATGTCCTACCGCACCCGCATCCGCACGCCGTCCTTCCCGCATTTGCAGATGATCCCGCTGATCTCACGCGGGTTCATGATCGCCGACCTCATCGCCATCATCGCCAGCATCGATTTTGTGATGGCGGACGTGGACAGGTAGGAAAGGCGCCAATACGACTGCGGGTGGCCGGGCCTGAAGAGAATGGGCTTGAGGCGTGGGCTGCTGATGCGTTAGTCCGTTCCCTCCCGCACCCATCCTCCGGCACGGCGACGGAGCCGGTGCATCGGGTGGTTGGGTCGGAGAAACGAAGCCGTTGGGGGTTCGACGAGGAGTAACGGATGGAAGGCTTTTTTTGATGGTTATAGAGTTTTTTTGGGTCCGTTGGGGGTGTCTAGGCGCACTATTGGCATTGGCCTATTTTTTTTGCTGCCAATGGCATCTACCATCATCTCGGCTTTTGCGGTCTTGCTATCGCCTCGCTGGCGTTGTTTTTCTTTCGCTTCACCTTGCCTTTTATCGTAGGAACGTATTTTGGGGTGGTCGATGTCATCGGATGGCCTTGATGGGCAGGCGTGTTAATTGCATTCCCCGGGCTGTTGATTCTCATTCCTATGTTTGTTGACACAGTAACAAACTTCTTTCGACGTTAGTTCTATCGTGGGAGTTAAGTACATTATTTCCAAAAAAATCGCTTGCCTGCACTTGCGGGAGCGTTCCGGTGGAGGACGTGCGCATGGCTGAACCGGCTCTGATACCGGTTCTTTCCGACACCGAAGCGCGGGAAATCGAGCAGGAGTGCGCCCACCTGCCAGACCGCAAGTCCGCCGCCATTGACGCCATGATGATTGTCCAGCGGCATCGCGGTTGGGTTTCCAACCAGAGCCTGAGCGCCATTGCCAACCTGCTCGGCATGTCGGTTGAGAACCTGGACAGCATCGCCACCTTCTACAACCTGATCTACCGCAAGCCCGTGGGCCGCCATGTGGTGATGGTGTGCGACAGCGTCTCCTGCTACATCATGGGTGCGGATGGCCTGTGCGAGCAAGTGCAAGAGCACTTAGGCATCGGCTTGGGCGAGACCACCGAGAATGGCCGTTTCACCCTGCTGCCGATCGTCTGCCTTGGCGCCTGTGACTTGGCACCGACGATGATGATCGACGAGGAACTGATTGGTCATGTGGCAACGAACGAGTTGGCGGAGATATTTGGCAGGTTTGAGTGATGGCCTATCAAGCGAATGCTGCAAAATGCCAAGGACTTGATTGGAGGCGATGTTGATTCTTGGATTCCGTGAACGGGGTTGCTATGGCTGAACACGCAAGACCGCTGATTGGCATCATCGACCACCTAGGCGGTCCGGTGGGCCTTGCCGCCTATGAATCCCACGATGGCTACGCCGCCGCTCGCACGGCGCTGGCGGATATGGCGCCGGTCGAGGTCATCGACCTGGTTAAGGACGCTAATTTGAGGGGACGGGGCGGAGCGGGCTTTCCCACCGGCCTGAAGTGGAGTTTCGTGCCCCAACGGGACGCCGCCGATGACGGGCCGAAGTACCTTGTCTGCAACGCGGATGAGATGGAGCCCGGCACCTTCAAGGACCGTTACTTACTTGAGAATAACCCACACTTGCTTATTGAAGGCATGATTCTGGGCGCTTACGCCATCGGCTCGGGGCAGGGCTATGTCTTCATGCGCGGGGAATACCATTATCCCTATCGCCAGCTACAACAAGCCATTGACGATGCCTACGCCAAGGGCTATCTCGGCCGCAGCGTCTTCGGCACCGGCTTCGACTTTGATCTGCGCATTCACCGCAGCGCCGGGCGTTACATCTGCGGCGAGGAAACCGCCCTGCTGAACGCCTTGGAGGGCAAGCGGGCGCAGCCTCGCACCAAACCGCCGTTTCCTCCCGCCAGCGGCGCTTGGGGGCGGCCCACCATCGTCAACAACGTGGAGACCTTCTGCAATGTGCCTGGCATCATCAGCAACGGCGTGGAGTGGTATCAGGAGTTGGGCCAGGGTGACGACGCAGGCACCAAGCTCTACGGCGTGTCGGGGCGAGTGAACAAGCCGGGCCTGTGGGAACTGCCCATCGGCACCAGCATCCGCGAGATCATTGAGGAACACGCCGGCGGCATGAAGGACGGCTACAAGCTGCGCGGCCTGCTGCCCGGGGGCGCCTCCACCGATTTTCTGGTGGAGCAGCACTTTGACCTCGCCATGGATTACGGCACCATTCAAAAGGCCGGCAGCCGCATGGGCACCGGCACCATGATTCTGATGGATGATTCCATATGCCCAGTGGACATGTGCCGCAACTTAGAGCACTTCTTCGCGCAGGAATCCTGCGGCTTCTGCACCCCATGCCGGGAGGGCCTGCCTTGGGTGGAGCAATTGCTAACCGACATTGAGCAAGGCCGCGGCCGGCAAGGAGACTTGGAAATGCTTGAACGCAACGCCCAATTCATTGGCGGCGTAACCAACACCTTCTGCCTGCACGCGCCCGGCGCCATTGAGCCTCTATCCAGCGCCTTGAAGTATTTTCGAGACGACTTTGAAGAGCATATACGGACTGGTCAATGCCGTTACCGTTAAGGGCCGCCGTTTTGGATTCGCGCCCTGTCCCAGCCACTCGTTCAATCTGCGACGGCCTGTCTCCCGCAGGCTTGTCTGCGCCTGCCCAGTCAAAGACTTGCATCGCCCGATTGGTGGATCCCGTCGGGACTTTCGCCTAGCGAGCGCCGTCAGGTATGCTGCAAGAAGTTTCAATGACAGTGAAGGGGATGGGATAGGAAGTCCATGGCCAAGGTCACCATAGACGGCAAGGACTATGACTTGCAGGCGGGTCAAAACCTGCTTCATGCGGTGCTGTCCGAGCATCTGAACCTGCCCTATTTCTGTTGGCATCCAGCCATGGGTTCGGTGGGTTCCTGCCGCCTTTGCGCCATCATTCAGTTCGCGGATGCGGAGGATGAGCGCGGACGCCTGCAAATGGCCTGCATGATGCCTGTGCAGGAGGGCATGCGGGTGTCCATCAATGCCCCCTTCGCAGCCGACTTCCGCAAGCAGGTGATCGAGTGGCTGATGGAGAACCACCCCCACGACTGCCCGGTTTGCGAGGAAGGCGGCGAGTGCCACCTGCAGGACATGACGGTGATGACCGGCCACAGCGTACGCCGCTACCGCGGCCGCAAACGCACTTGGCGCAATCAATACCTCGGCCCCTTCATCGGCCACGAAATGAACCGCTGCATCACCTGCTATCGCTGCGTGCGTTACTACCGGGACTACGCCGGAGGCACGGATCTGGATGTTTTTGGCTCTCGTTCGCGCATGTTCTTCGGGCGGGCGGAGGACGGTGCGCTCGAAAGCGAGTTCGCCGGTAATCTCGTGGAGGTCTGCCCCACCGGCGTGTTTACCGACAAGCCCTTCGCTCAAACCTACACGCGCAAGTGGGACTTGCAGTCCGCCCCGTCCCTCTGCCCGAATTGCTCAGTCGGTTGCAACAGCATGCTGGGAGAGCGCTATGGACAGCTCAAACGGGTCCACAACCGCTACCACAGCCAAGTGAACGGCTATTTCCTGTGCGACCGAGGGCGTTACGGGTCGCATTTTGTGAACCACGATAAACGCATTCGCTTCACTGGTGTGCGGGCTGAGGACGGGGTTTTTGAGGCCTTAGGGCAGGATGCGGCGTTGACCGCCGCGGCGCAGCAGGTGCAGCGGGGGGATTGCATCGGCATTGGCTCGCCACGCGCTTCAACGGAGGCGAACTTCGCCCTGAAGGAATTGGTAGGGGAGGATAGGTTCTGCCCCGGTTTGGCGGCCGACGAGGCGGCTGCGATGACAATGGCGCTGGCAATCCAACGCCACGGCGGTTTCCGCACCCCCTCGCTGACAGAGGTCGAGAGCGCAGATGCTGTGCTCATACTTGGTGAGGACATCTCCAACACAGCCCCCCGCATGGCCCTTGCCGTGCGGCAGGCGGTCAGCGGCGCAACTTTGAAGCTGGCCCAAACGGCCGGCATTTCCGCTTGGCAGGATGCCGGCGTGCGCGGTCACGGACAGGGGGCCAAGAATCCGCTGTTCATCGCTTCGGCGGCTTCCACTCGGTTGCATGAGCTGGCGGCGGCGACTTGGCACGGCGCGGCGCACGACCTAAGAGCTGAGGCGCAGTGCATTGCCGGGGCGGTCGAGGACCCAGCCGCAAACCAGGCCGACGACGCCTTTGCCGTCACCGTCGCCAAAGCACTCAGCCACGCCGAAACACCCTTAATCATTGCCGGCTGCCAAGTCGAGGACAGCGCCTTGCTGCGGCAAGCGGCGCAAATAGCTTGGGCGCTCAAGGGCAGGGGCCGGGATGTCATGCTGGCTTTCACCGCTATGGAAGCCAACAGCTACGGCGTTGCCATGCTTGATGGTCAAATGTCGCTGGAGGCGGCGCTGGAGCGCATGAGACAAGGGACCGTTGCCTTGGTGCTGGAGAACGACCTGCACCGGCGCGCGCCAGCGCAGCAGGTCGTCTTGGATAACGCCATCGTGTTGGATTCCTTGGAGACGCCAACCGCCGCCGCCGCCGCCATCGTGCTGCCGGCGGCTGCTTACGCGGAGCAGACCGGCACTTTTGTGAACTACGAGACCAGAGCGCAACGCTTCTATCAGGTGTTCGAGCCGGCTGATGAGATTGCGCCATCCTGGCGCTGGCTTGCCGCCATCGCCCGGAAGTGTGGACGCAACGACATCGACTGGCCGCATATAGATAGCCTGACCGCTGCCTGTGCGCAAGGTGAATTAGCGGCCTTGGCTGAGGCTGCGCCCCAACCCGGCTTCCGCGGGCCGGCCCAGGCCAGGATTCCCCGCCAAACCCATCGCTACAGCGGCCGCACCGCCATGAAGGCTGATTTGAGCGTGCATGAGCCCAAGGCGGCGGTGGATTCGGAGACGCCGCTTGCCTATTCCATGGAGGGTCAGAACCCTGGCGATCAGCCAGGTGCCTTGGTGCCCTATGTTTGGTCGCCCGGGTGGAATTCAAATCAATCCCTGTTCAAGTTCCAACAGGAAGTAGGCGGCGCGTTAACCGGTGGCGACCCTGGGGTTTTGTTGATTGGCCGGCGGTCCGATGAGCCAGCGCACCGTTTCAGCGAGATTGGCTCGACACAGCAACCCAAGAACGGCGGCCAACCGCCCTCTTTGGCTGATGAGCAGGAGTTTTTTGCCGCATCCCTCCACCATGTCTTTGGCAGCGAGGAACTCTCGGCCGCCTCTGCGCCCGTGATGGAGCGGGCGCCAGAGCCCCATGTGCTGCTACATCCAGCCGATGCCGAGCGGCTGGGCGTCAAAGCCGGGGACGGCGTTAGGGTGCAGCCACTCAACCGAAGCTTGGAGGTTCGTTTGGACGGTAACATTCGCCCCCGTGTGGCCGGCCTGCTGCAAGGCTTGCCGGGCAGCGCCGTGCTGGCCTCGGAGACGGTGCGCTTGGAGGCGGATCCAACCTTTGTGCGCCAGCCCGGCAGCAACCTGATCGCCAAGGGGTAGGCATGGACCTAGAACTCGGCTTCATCATGATTGTGCCGGTGCTTGGCGGGGCGCTGGTCGGTGCCGCTCTGCTCATCTGGTGGGAACGACGACTGCTCGGCTTCTGGCAAGACCGGCTGGGGCCGAACCGGGTTGGTCCCTTCGGCTTGCTGCAAATCGTCGCCGATGTGGTCAAGTTGTTCACCAAGGATGACTGGGTGCCGCCGTTCTCGGACCGGGTGGTTTTCACCTTGGCACCCATGGCCATCGCCACCGGCATGTTAATGGGCTTTGCCGTGGTGCCTTTCGGCCCAGGATTGGTGGTTATCGACCTGAACATCGGAGTGCTGTTCTTCTTGGCCATGACGTCCCTCGCGGTCTACGGGGTTTTGCTTAGCGGCCTTGCTAGCAACAACAAGTACTCCCTGCTTGGCGGCTTGCGCAGCGCCGCGCAAATGGTCACCTACGAGGTTTTCATGGGGCTGTCGATCATGGGCGTGGTGCTGATTTCCGGCTCGTTCAACATGAGCAAAATCGTGCAGGCGCAAGAGGAAGTTTGGTTTGTGTTGCCGCAAGCGCTTGGCTTCATCGTCTTCTATATGGCCTGTTTGGCGGAGACCCATCGGCTGCCGTTTGACTTGCCGGAGGCGGAGCAGGAGCTGGCCGCCGGTTTCCATACGGAGTATTCGTCGATGAAGTTCGGCCTCATCATGGTGGGGGAGTACTTGGGCGTCATCCTTTCATCGGCCATGATCGTCACCCTGTTCTTCGGCGGTTGGCTGGGGCCGAGCTTGCTGCCGCCCATCATCTGGTTCTCCCTGAAAACTGCATTTTTTGTGTGCAGCTTCATCTTGCTGCGGGCGGCCATCCCTCGACCGCGCTATGATCAGCTCATGTCCTTGGGGTGGAAGATTCTGCTGCCCATCACCTTGGTCAACCTGCTTGGCACCGGCGCGGTGGCCTTGTTGCGAGCGGGTGGCTAGGGTCATGTGGAGCCATTTGCGCACCCTTTGGAGCGTGTTGAAGCATAGCTTCTCCCGCATTGAAACGGTGCGCTACCCGGAGGAGATGCCTTATCTCGCCCCGCGTTACCGGGGGCGGATCGTGCTGACACGGGACCCGGACGGCGAAGAACGCTGCGTCGCCTGCAACTTGTGCGCCGTCGCCTGCCCGGTGGACTGCATCGCCTTGCAGAAAACGGAGGCGGAGGACGGACGCTGGTACCCGGAGTTTTTCCGCATCAATTTCTCCCGCTGCATCATGTGCGGCATGTGCGAGGAAGCCTGCCCCACCTACGCCATTCAACTGACGCCGGATTTTGAACTGGCTGAATTCAACCGCGACAACATGGTCTATGAGAAGGAGCACTTGCTGATTGACGGCGAGGGCAAATACCCCGGCTACTCGTTTTGGCGTGTGGCTGGTAAAACCATCGCCGGCAAGGGCAAAGGCGAGGCGCAAAACGAATCCCAACCAATGGACGTGCGGGATCTGTTGCCGTGAGCTTGGAACTGGTCCTGTTCTACGTGGCGGCGGCCGTGTCGCTGTCGGCCACGACGCTCACCATCACCCGTGCCAACGCATCCCATGCGCTGATCTACCTCATCATTTCGCTATTGGCCGTGGCGGTCATCTTCTTCCTAGTGGGGGCACCCTTTGCGGCAGCGCTGGAGGTTGTCATCTACGCCGGTGCCATCATGGTGCTGTTTCTGTTCGTCGTGATGATGCTGAACCTAGGCCGAAGCACGGCCGAACTTGAACGCCGCTGGATACCACCGAAGATCTGGATTGTTCCAAGCATCCTCACCGGGGTGCTACTGCTGGAGATGATCTATCTGATCGGCGGCCCTGGAGCCGAGTTGCCGGGTACGCCGGTTTCGCCCCGGGCCGTTGGCGTCAAGTTGTTTGGACCCTATCTGCTGGCGGTGGAACTGGCCTCCATCCTGCTGCTGGCTGCCTTGGTCGGCGCCTACCATTTGGGCCGCCGCTACATGCGGGCGCGACGGGAGGAAATTAAATGACGGCGATCAGCATTCCGGTCGAGCACTTGCTGGTTCTGGCCGGGGCCTTGTTCGCCCTAGGGCTGACCGGCGTGCTGGTGCGGCGCAACATCATCTTTCTGCTCATGTCCCTGGAGATCATGATGAATGCCTGCGGCTTGGCCTTCATCGCCGCCGGTGCCCGCTGGGTCTCGGCCGACGGCCAGATCATGTACATGCTGGTGCTGTCCCTAGCGGCGGCGGAAGTGGCCGTGGGGTTGGGGCTGGTGCTCCAGCTAGAGCGCCGCTTCGATAATTTGGACATCGACGCAGCCAGCGAGTTGGCGGGGTAGGGCGATGGAGTGGCTTTGGCTGGTTCCAGCGTTGCCGCTATTCGGGTTCATCGCCCTGTTCGTCACCCAAGGACGTCTGCCCGACTTGGCGGTGGCCTGGATAGGCGCTGGCTCGGTTGGCCTTTCAGCTCTGGCGGTGGTTGTTGCGGGGCAGGATTTCCTAGCCCAAGGCGCGGTGCCGCAAACCACGCATCTTTGGACTTGGATTAACGTTGGCGGCTTTGAAGTAGCCTTTCGCCTGTACCTGGATGGCCTGTCGCTGGTCATGGTCGGCGTCATCACCGGCGTCGGCTTCCTCATCCACTTCTACGCCACGGGCTACATGGCCGGAGATGCGGGCTACAGCCGTTTCTTCGCTTACATGAACCTGTTTGTCTTCGCCATGCTCATGCTGGTGCTGGGTGACAACCTGTTGGCGCTGTTCCTCGGCTGGGAAGGGGTGGGGCTTTGCAGCTACCTGTTGATCGGCTTTTATCACGGCGAGGCCGAGAACGGCTACGCCGCCCGCAAGGCGTTCGTGGTCACAAGGGTGGGGGACACACTGATGGCCGTTGGCTTGTTCCTGCTGTTTCGGGAGCTTGGAACATTGGACATTCAGGCGGCGATGGATCGGGCCCAGGACGCTTGGCCGGAGGGTTCCCCCTTCTGCACGGCCATCGCCTTGCTGCTGCTTGGCGGCGCGGTCGGCAAATCCGCCCAGGTGCCGCTGCAAACCTGGCTGCCGGACGCCATGGCCGGCCCGACCCCGGTCAGCGCTCTGATTCACGCCGCCACCATGGTCACGGCCGGCGTCTATCTCATCGCCCGCACCCATGATCTGTTCCTGCTGTCCCCCGGGGCGCAGCTTGCGGTGGCGTTGGTGGGTCTGGTCACGTTGTTCATCGCTTCGTGCGCCGCGCTGGTGCAGCGGGACATCAAACGCATTCTGGCCTATTCCACAATGAGCCAGATCGGCTACATGTTCCTGGCGCTCGGCGTTGGCGCTTGGTCCGCCGCCATTTTCCACCTGATGACCCACGCTTTCTTCAAGGCCCTGCTCTTCCTGTCCGCCGGTTCGGTCATCCTGGCCCTGCACCACGAACAGGACATCTTCAAGATGGGAGGCCTGTGGAAGCGGCTGCCGCTGCCGTTTTGGAGCATGGTGATCGGCGGAGCGGCGTTGGCCGCGCTGCCGCTCACCTCGGGCTTCTACAGCAAGGATCTCATTCTGCTCACTAGCTTTGACCATGATCTTGGTGGCCCTTGGTTTTGGGGCTTGGCGGCGTTGGCCGCATTCATGACTTCGCTGTACACGGCACGGATGATATTCATCGCCTTTTTCGGCGAGATGCACACCCAGCCCCATGCGCACTCGGGCCTCAACCTGTGGCTGCCGCTGGCGGTGCTGGCGATGCTGGCGGTGGGCGGCGGCTGGTTCGGACTGGCCCCGGTGGCGGCGGTGCTGCCGGACGGCGGGGTGGACGCCGCCCAGCATGAGGGTGCCTTGGTCTGGGTGACGGCCTCCATTCCGATACTGGGCGTGCTGGTTGGCTACCTGGTGTTCGGCCGCGGCCAGCGTCCCTTGCGCAGCTTGGTTGAATCAAAGCTCGGGCAAGGCTTGGCGCGTTTCTGGGGTGGCGGCTGGGGTTTTGACGCCCTCTACGGCTTCCTGATCGTGCGCCCGTTCATGTGGGTGGCGCGGGTCAACAAGGCGGACAGAGTCGATCTGGTCTACGACAGTGCGGCCGCACTGGCTCGTCGCCTGAATGCGGTGGTCACGCAAACCCAGACTGGGGCGTTGCGCTGGTATGCAGCCAACATGGCCTTGGGCTTGGTGTTAGCGCTGTTGTTGGTCTTGGTTCTGGCAGCGGCGCTATGACCTTGTTGGGCTTGGTGGGGTTGCTGTTGCTGGGCGGGCTGGCGTCAGCCTTGGTCGAACGGCTGCATCGGAATGCGCCCAGATGGGTGGCGCTCGGCGTCATCGCCGCGGCGGGCTTGTATCTTCTCGGCATTCCGATTGGAGTTCAGGAGACAATGCCTTGGATACCCCGATTCGGCATCAGCGTCATCATGGCGATGGATGGATTGAGCTTCGCCTTGGTGGCGCTGACCCTGTTCCTTGGTTTGGTCGCCATCGTCTCCTCCTGGTCGGAAATCGAGCACGGCCGAGGCTTCTTCCAATTCAACCTGTTATGGACTTTGGCCGGGGTGGTTGGCGTCTTCACCGCCTTGGATCTGTTCCTGTTCTTTGTGTTCTGGGAAGTGATGCTGGTGCCGATGTACTTCCTCATCGCCATTTGGGGCCATGAGGCGCGCGCCTACGCAGCCATGAAGTTCTTCCTGTTCACTCAGATCAGCGGGCTGTTGATGCTGTTCGCCATTCTGGTGCTGGTCTATCTGCACTACCAGGCCAGTGGAACCATCACCTTCAACTACGCGGACCTGTTGGGCGCGGACTTAGACCCAGACTACGCCTTTTACCTGATGCTGGGCTTCTTCGTCGCCTTTGTGGTGAAGCTGCCGGGTGTGCCGTTCCACACTTGGCTGCCAGATGCCCATACCCAAGCGCCCACCGCCGGCAGCGTCATTCTGGCTGGAATTCTCTTGAAGACCGGCGCCTACGGCCTGTTGCGCTTCGTGTTGCCGCTGTTTCCGCAAGCGGCTCTGGATTTTCGTTGGCCGGCCATGCTGCTCGGCGCGGTGAGCGTTGTGTATGGCGGTTACCTAGCCTACAGCCAAAGTGATTTTAAGCGATTGGTGGCCTACAGCAGCATCAGCCACATGGGGTTCGTGCTGCTCGGCGTCTTCGCTTGGAACACCTTGGCGGTGCAAGGGGCAGTGGTGCAGATGGTGGCGCATGGATTCTCCACCGCGGCGCTGTTCATGCTGGCGGGTGCATTGCAGCAGCGCCTGCACACCCGGGAGATGGGGGCCATGGGCGGGTTGTGGCAGCGGGCCCCGCGCATGAGCGCGATGGCGCTGTTTTTCGTGATTGCCTCCTTGGGCATGCCTGGCCTCGGCAACTTCGTCGGGGAGTTCCTAGTGTTGTTGGGCGCCTTCCGAGTGGATGTTCCCCTCACCATCGCCGCCACGGCCGGCATCATTGTGGCGGCGGTTTACGCGCTCTCGCTCATGCAACGTTCGTTTCAGGGGCCACCCAACGAGAAGATTGCGACCATGGCGGACTTTGGCGGCAGGGAGATGAGCGTCATGATCCTGATGATGGTGGCGCTGGTCTGGTTGGGCGTTCATCCGCACACCTTGCTTGACCTGACGGCCCCAGTGGTGGCCGGGCTGGACGTTGGCCCATGACCGCCCTAGACTATCAGGCGCTAGCGCCCCATCTGACGCTGACGGTGGCGCTGATGATCTTGGTACTGGTGGTTTCCTTTTGGCGCGGCCACCGCGCAACCGCAGCGCTGAGCGCATTGGCCCTGATCGCCACTTTCGCCGCCCTGCCGTTTGGGCTGGGCGCCGGCCCTAGGGAAGTGACGCCGCTGATGATGCTGGATTCCTACGCGGCGTTCTTCAATGGCCTCATCATCATCAGCGCCTTGGTCACGGCGTTGTTGTCATATCGTTATCTTGAAGGCCGGGTGGGGCGGCAGGAGGAGTTTTACATCCTGCTGCTGCTGGCCACCCTAGGCGCGATGGTCTTGGTCAGCGCCCAGCACTTCGCAGCGCTGCTGCTGGGGCTGGAGATCATATCGATCTCGCTGTACGTCATGGTGGCCTATCACGAAGAAGGCCATCCGCCGTTGGAGGCGGCAGTCAAGTATTTGGTGCTCTCTGGCGTCGGCTCCACGACCATGCTGTTCGGCATGGCGCTCATCTATCACGCCACCGGCGTCTTGCAGTTCGCCCAGATCGGAGCCTTCGCCGCTTGGGGCGACGGCGCCAGCTCTTGGCTGCTGGCCGGCCAAGCCATGTTCTTCATTGGCTTGGCCTTCAAGCTGTCCCTGATCCCTTTCCACATGTGGACGCCGGATGTCTACCAGGGCGCACCGGCGCCGGTGACTGGATATTTGGCCACGGTCTCCAAGGCGGCGGTGTTCGCCGTCTTGCTGCGTTTCGCCGTTGAAGCGGACATGCTGCGCAGCGGAATTGTCTTCACCCTCATGGCAGTCATCGCGGTGCTGTCCATGGTGGTTGGCAACCTGCTCGCGCTGATGCAGGAAAGCATCAAGCGCCTGTTGGCCTACTCCTCCATCGCCCACTTGGGCTATCTGATGATTGGCTTGTTGGCGTTGGCCACCTTGGCGGATCAAGCCATGGCGGTGGAGACTTGCATCATGTTTCTAACCGGCTATGTGGCCATGACCCTCACCGCCTTCGCTGTCGTCAGCGAGCTCAGCGCTGGCGAAAGCGACCGGGACGCCATCAGCGATTACTCAGGGCTGTTTTGGCGGCGGCCGGTTTTGGCCTCGGTGCTAACAACAGCGCTGCTGTCCTTGGCCGGCATTCCCCTTACGGCAGGCTTCATCATCAAGTTCTATTTGTTCGCTGCCGGCATCGAAGGCCTGCTGTGGGGCCTGATCTGGGCCATGATCCTCGGTAGCGCTATCGCCATCTACTACTATCTTAAGATTGTGTTCGCCATGACCAGGCGCGGGGCTGAGGTGGAATCGCCGCCGGGCACCGCACTTGGCACTTGCACCATTGCCCTGCTCGGCCTCGCTATTCTGGTGATCGGCACCTACCCGACGCCTTTGATCGACTGGGCGGGGCGCATAGCGCTGGCCTTGGTTCAAGCTCAGTAGCGCCTTGGGCCAAGGGCGAGCGCAACGATTTGACATCCACAGGAAATGGGAGGAGAGGATGCTGAAATCAGTTAAGGTCGAAGACTACATGCTGATGAGACCCGTGTTGACCCGTTCGGACGCGGATCTCTTCCAAGCCATACACGAGATTCTGACCCACAGGATTTCCGGCATCACAGTGGTGGACGACCACAGCCGTCCGGTGGGGATGCTCTCGGAACTCGATTGCCTTAGGGCGATCCTGAAGGCTAGCTACTATCAGGAGGAGGTGGGCGTGCATCGGGTGAAGGACCATATGCACGAAGGGGTGGATTGCGTCAGCCCGAACGAGGATGTTTTCGATGTGGCTGAATCCATGCTCAACCATAAGCATCGCCGTCGTCCGGTAATCGACGACCACGGCCACCTGATCGGACAGCTGACTTGCCGGCAAATACTGCGGGCGATCAAGGGGTTCGATGTACCGGCCAACCGCTTCCAGAAATGATGTTGGGCCGGCTGTCAGCCGGTTAGGCTGCTGCCCATAGAGCCGCTTCGGGCCGACCACAGCCCCACACCTTCCAATGCATCCGCTTTGGGCCACAGCGGCGGGCCATTCCCCGCGGGCCGCGCTTTGCCACAGCGCCGTGCGACACGCTGACATGCAAGAACCTTATGGCGCAGGCCACTGACCAGTCAAACCATTGCAAGACGCACACTGGTCTTGCATTGTAGAGCATCAACGGTCTTGGCGGGTGATTCGCTGAGGCGCGAGCAACCTGATTGAGGGGATCACATGGATTTTGACATTCCAGCGGAATTGGCTAGCTACTTGAAGGAGCTTGATGACTTCATCGAACGGGAGATCAAGCCCCTAGAGCAGCAGAACGACAACATCCGTTTCTTCGACCACCGGCGGGAGGATGCCCGCACCGATTGGGAGCGGGGCGGTTTACCCAACGAGGGCTGGGAGGCGCTGCTAGCTGAAGCCCGACGGCAGGCTGACGCCGCCGGACACTATCGCTACGCCGTCCCCAAGGAATTCGGCGGCCGCGACGGCACTAACCTTGGCATGGCCATCATCCGCGAACATCTGGCGGTGAAGGGCTTAGGGCTGCACAACGATTTGCAGACCGAACACTCCATCGTCGGCAACAACGTGGGCTTGCTGTTGATGATCCAATACGGCACCGAGGAGCAGAAAGCGGAATGGATTGACGACTTGGCAGAGGGCCGCAGGGGTTTCGCCTTTGGCATCACCGAGCCGGAGCATGGCTCCGACGCCACCCACATGGACACCAACGCCTACCGGGATGGCGATGAGTGGGTCATCAACGGTGCCAAGACTTGGAACACAGGCATCCACAAGGCCAAGTACGACATGATTATGGCCCGCACCAGCGGCAAGGCCGGTGACGGGGCGGGTATTACCGCCTTTTTGACGCCCACCAACTCCGAGGGCTTCAAGATTGAGGAAATGCTCTGGACATTCAATATGCCCACGGATCACGGGCGCATTTCACTCAAGAACGTTCGGGTCCCGCACGGGGTCATTTTTGGCGGCGAAGGGCGCGGCCTGCAAATCGTGCAGTACTTCTTCAACGAGAACCGCATTCGCCAAGCGGCGTCCAGCTTGGGGGCGGCCCAGTTTTGCATCAACGAGTCGGTGCGCTACGCCCAGCAGCGCAAGCCCTTCGGCAAAGCCCTGGCCTCCAATCAGGGCATACAGTTCCCGCTGGTGGAGTTGCAGACCCAATGCGAGATGATGCGCGCCCTGATTCACAAGACTGCTTGGCGGATGGACAAAGACGGTGCCTTCTCCCAGTCGGACAAGGTCTCCATGTGCAACTACTGGTCCAATCGGTTGTGCTGCGAATCGGCCGATCGCGCCATGCAGGTGCATGGCGGCCTTGGCTACTCCCGCCACAAGCCGTTTGAGCACATCTATCGACACCACCGCCGCTATCGCATCACCGAGGGGGCGGAGGAAATTCAGATGCGGCGGGTGGCGGGCTACATGTTCGGCTACATGAAGCAACGGGCGCCCAAGGGTGTGCAGGAGGGTTAACGAAGCGATACCGTTCGTGGAACCACCTCTAAACCGAGCGGGTTTGATCGCTAGTGGGTTCCGAGTCGGCTTGCGGTGCTTCGTTGCCGGCGCGTTAAGCTCCTGCTTGCGCCCACCCTACAGGAAGGCAACGGGGCCGTGCGCTGATGGCGAAGCGCCGCCAGCCTAATCTGTTCAGACTCGGCCCGCCCGCATGGGATCTACCCTGAACTCATTCCGTTACAGCCTAGGCAGTTCTGGAGATGGATGCTGACTTTCAGGAAAAACTGAACGCGGTCATCGCCACCCGGATGCCTGGTTGCCGTGCGCTGCTCGCAGTTGAGCGCCTTTCCGGGGGTGCAAGCCAGGAAACCTATCGCATCCAAGCGCAAACCGAACAGGGGGAGCGGTTGTTAGCCATGCGCCGCTCTCCCGGTGGCTTTACGGTGGACCCCTCGGTCAATCACCCAGGCTTGGCGGTGGAGGCCCAACTCATGCAGGAGGCGAGGGCAGTGGGCGTGCCGGAACCCGAGGTTCTCTACGTACTGCGCCAGGAGGACGGCTTGGGCGAAGGCTTTCTTATGGAGTGGCTGCAAGGGGAGGCATTGGGCGCTCGCATCGTGCGCGCCCCGGAATTCGCCAACTTGCGGCCAAGCCTCGCTTTTGAATGCGGGCGCATACTCGCCCGCATTCACGCCATAGACCTAAGCGCCACCGGATTGGACCAAGTGCTTGACACCGTTGCCCCAGCGGAGTTCGTTGGTCGCACTTGGGAGCGCTACAAGGCGTTTTCCACCCCGGCGCCCATGATCGACTACACCGGGCGCTGGCTGATGGACCATCTGCCGGACGAGGACGAACTCAAGCTGGTGCATAACGACTTCCGCAACGGCAACTTCATGGTCAACGCGGACGGCATCATCGCCATTCTGGACTGGGAAGTGGCCCACATCGGCGATCCCATGCGCGACCTCGGCTGGATTTGCACCAACTCCTGGCGTTTCGGCCGCAGCGATCTGCCGGTCGGCGGGTTCGGCCACTACGAAGATCTGTTCGCCGGCTATGAGGCTGAATCCGGCATCAAGGTAGATGCGGAACGGGTGCGGTTTTGGGAGGTCTTTGGCTCGTTTTGGTGGGCCGTCGGTTGCTTGGGCATGGCCGAGCACTACCGCACGGGGCCGGACCAGACCGTGGAGCGCCCGGCCATCGGACGACGCACATCGGAGTGCCAGGTGGATTGCGTGAACCTTTTGCTGCAAGGGCCAGTCCGGCTCGTTGCCGGCCAAGAGCTTGAGGCTTCCTCAACCGACATGCCGCGCATTGACGAACTTCTGGTCAGCGTGCGCGACTATCTGCGGGCTGATGTCATGCATGAGACCACAGGTCGAACCAATTTTTTGGCTCGAGTGGCCAGCAACGCCTTGGATATCGTTCTGCGCGACCTAACTTATGGACCAGCGCATCGGAGCGCCGAGCACAAGCGTCTGCTGGAGATGTTTCACCCCGCCCCGGACATTGATGCTGATGCGGGCCTGGACAAGTTGCGATGGCGGCTGGTTCAGGGCCTGCGCAGTGGCGAAATTCCCCTGGACTTCCCCGGCCTGTCCCACCATCTGCGCACCACGGTGGTCAATCAGGTCGCCATCGACCAACCGAAGTACTCAGGGTTCAAAACGGCAGCGGGCCTGAACCCATAAGACGTTTCACTTGCAAGCCAGCCCCAGCGCACACTCCAAGACTATCCAAAACCATCGCCCAATCCCGAACGCCAAGCCAAGGCATTCGACCACAAACTAGCTGATCCAACCCAACTTCAAGCCATAGGCGGCACTTGGTGTTGATACAGTTCCAAGCAGCTCCAAGACAGGCTGATGCTCAAAGGCGAGCCTTTCGTTGGCAGGGCCTGTGCCTGATGCCATTCCTGGGCTCGGCAAGGCGCTATTGGGCCGGGTTGCGGACTGAAGCTGTGGCCGACAATGTGAACGAGATCAGGACATTGAACGCCACTGTCCCAAGCAGCGGCGCATCTCTCGATAGCAACGGCGGTTCCATTGTCTCGTGGCGCGCTAAGACGCGCCGACGGTGCTTTTGCCGCGCCGCCCTGGAGGCGCGGCAAGCAGTCACGGGAAGGCCAGTGCGGTCAAGCTGAGGGCAAGGATCGAGAGCTCTTGGCAAAAGCCGGTGCGATGCCCCACATTGGCGCTATGCCCGGCTTAGAAAATGAAGCTTAGGCTGCCGCCGATGACTCGCGGATGCGGTCGTAGGCGAAACCCGCTCACCCCAAAGTTCTCTTGGGTTCCGGTGAAATAGGATTCATCGCTGAGGTTCTGCACGTACACCATGACGCGAAAGCCGTCCATATCCAACCCGGCGCGCAGGTTGAATACGTCATGGTCCGGCGTGCGGAAGGGAAAATCGCCAAAGGTTGCAATCGAGTTGCGGGCGATGCCCTGATTGGGAGAGGGGCCGTCGGTTTGCAGATAGGTCAGTGCCTCGACGTCGGAATACTGGCCGTCCCGATGAATATACTCCGCCTGCACCCAGCCCTCGTTGGCGCCGACCGGAAAGCGATATTCAGCGACCAGACTGAAGGTCAATTCAGGCGCTTTCGGTATCTCTAGACCTTCGAGCTCGACCTTGAAGCCGCCAGTGATTTCAGCCACCGTATCACTGGTGATTTCTGTGTCCAGGTAGCCTAGGCTGGAGCTGAGGGTGATGCGCTCCGTCGCCGCCACCAACAGTTCGATTTCCACTCCCAGCGCCTCTGCGCTGCCAATATTGATGGTCTGCTCAAAATTGGATGACAGGTCACCGGTGGTCAGGAAGCGGAAGGACTCCATCTGCAAGTCCTTCCAGTCTAGGAAGAACAACGAGCCGTTGAGCTGCATCGCGCCGCCCATGGACTGGCCCTTGAAGCCGACCTCGTAGTTCCAAAGCTGCTCCTTGTCAAACGGCACGACGAATCCCGGCTGCCCGTCCGCGTTGGTGTTGTTGCCCACCGAGTTGCCGCCGGCCTTGTAGCCCTTTGAAATGTTTGCATAGACGTTGAGCCCCTCTCTTGCTTGGTAGGTGAGGACAAAACGGGGGGCGAAGTCGTTGAAGGACTCCTCCGCCTCCACCAGCGGACGCGGTATATTGCCGAAGCTGCTGAAGAAGTCGTCCGAGGGGTTGACCCCAGGAGCAATCCCAAAGGCGACGAGGTCGTTGGTCACTTCATCCCGGGTGTAGCGGCCGCCGACGATGACGTCAAGACGCTCGGTGGCCTGGTAAGTGAAGTCGGCGAACAGCGCGAAGCTCTCCACGGCCCATTTCTTGTTGTTCCTGGCCAGCCCAAGCCCGGCCGGGAAGGGCGGCAGCCAAGTCACGCCGCCCACGGCTGCAGTAGGTTGGCTGCCCGTCGCCACGTTGTTATCCTGCGTTTGCTCGTCCTCGGCGTAGATGCCGCCAAGAACGATGTCGTAATTCTCCCCAGCGAGGTCAAGCCGCAACTCGGTGCTCCAGGACTCGCCTTCGTAGGTGTTGGTGCGTTGCAGCGTGTCGGCGCCGCCGACTAGGTCATTGTCGAACAGCCGTGTCGTTTCGGCATCGATCAGCCCGGTCACCCACTTCAGGGTCATGCTGTCGGTCAATTGATGGGTCAGGTTCAGGATCAACACGGTTGATTCATTTTCGGTGGACTCAGGCAGGTCATGGCTTAAGGTGTTCCTGTTGTTGGGCCAAAAGCCGACCCCTGGATCAAGCGCTCCGTTGACCAAGCCAAAGGTGTCGATGGAATCAATGTCCAAGACCCCGGCCGGCACGTTCTCGTCCGTCTTCTGGTCTTCCTTGGTGTAGACAACGGTCGCCAACAGCGATGTGCGGTCTGAGAAGTCCATGGCCCCATGCAGGCGGAAGAATGCGTACTCGTGGCCGCTGTTCTTGGCTCCGTTCGGGGCAAAGCCGTTTGCCACCGCCGCCGGGCAGGAGCCGCTGTCGGCACCCCTGGCGCAAGCGTTTTTGACGAAACCCGAACTGTCTTCAAGATAGGCCACGCCGCGCAGCCCGAAGCTGTCTGAGGCGGGCAGGTTGAATATGCCGGTAACGTTGTACGACTCGCCGGCGTCATCATAGGTCTCCGCGCCAACGCTGATCTCGCCGGTCAATTCGTCCGTCGGCTTGTTGGTGACTAGGTTCAAGGCGCCGCCGAGGGAGTTGCGCCCGAAGAACGTGCCTTGGGGGCCACGCAGCACCTCAACGCGCTGCATGTCCGGCAGCATGGGATTGGCCACTTGGTTTGGCACCGACGCCACGCTGAACTCGTCAAGGTAGATGCCGACCGAGTTGACGAAGGCGTTTTCACCGGAAACGAGGTTGTTCACGCCCCGAACTGCGATGCCCAAGCCTCGGCTGCCCGTTTGGCCATCCTCCGTGAAGCTGACGTTGGGCGTAAACGCCAAATAGTCGATGGCGGACTTGATATTGCTCTGCTCGATTCGTTGGCTGGAAAAGACGGACAAGCTCACCGGCACTTCCTGCAGGCTTTGCTCCCGCCGTTGGGCGGTGACGATGACCTCCTCAAGAAGCGCCGCCTCGCCCTGCTCTTGGGCATGGCCCGGCAAGGCCAAGCCGGATAAGGCCAGGCCGGGAATGACAAGGGATAGGGTTAGCGGCTTGAGTGATGATAGTTGCATGAGCGGCACCTCAATAACATTGGTTGCGAGCTAATCAGGATTTCCTGATGCCGTATTAAGTCCCACGATTGCACAGATTTCAAGCTTGTGTACGGGCTCAGGATATTTCGGAATTTTTTCGATCGGGCAGCCAGAGAGCTTGCCCGCGAATTCGGCCGGGGTCAACAAGCCGAGGGCATGGTGGGGCCGGGCGTTGTGGTGGTCGCGGAGAGACCCCTCCAGAGCTCGGTTCACTTCGCCGGAAGCCGCCCCGCCGCCGGTCATCCCGTCGGAACCAGCGTGCCCATGCACCGAAAATCGCCGGGGCCGACATTCCGAAATGTGTCTGAGCCCATACGGATTGGGGTTCGGTTCCGTCAACAACAAGCAGGTTTGTCCAGATGGCGCGTTTGGACCTTCCCTTCCCCTGTTGAGGTTCCGCTCGACGCCAAGTCGCCTGGGATGCGTCACCCACCGCGCTCAACTGAGCAGCGCTGTGATTAAAACGCCGATGAAGGTGGCGATGGCATAGCCGAAGACGCCGCAGAGGATGCCCGGCATCACTAAGCGCGTCCAGCCTTGGGAACTGGCGATTGCAGCCGTGGCGGCCGGGCCGACGAGGGCGGCGCCGGAGGCAACCACCGCCTCCGGCAAGGAGATGCGCAGCACCTTGGCGCAAATCAACACGGCGGCCAAATGGGTGCATAAGATGATGAGCCCATAGAAAAACAGGATGGGTGCGCTGGTCAGGAAAATCGTGGCGTCGGTGCCGGCCCCCACGACGGCGAAAAACAGGTACATGAACAGGGTGCCGAGTTCAAAATCCCCTTTTAGGCCGCGCAGGGTGGCCGGAAACAGGTTGGCGATGGCGAAGGCTAGGGCGGTGATGATGAGAATGGAGTACGGCTCAAGGCCGAGGGCCTTGCTCAGCTCGTCGGCGAACCAGCAAATTGACCAGCCGAGCGCCAGCGCCCCGGCGATGTGGGTGAGCTTGAATTCGCTGGCTGCGGATGTCAGGCGACCATCCGGCTGCGGGCTGGGCTTGGCCTTGAAGCCATCTCTCGGCTGGCTGGAGCCTATCCAGCGCACGATGGCGCTCAAGGAGGGCAAGGTCACTAGGCAGGCCAGCGCTAGAACGCTAACAACGCTGCTGGCGCTGACGGCAACGGAGAATTCGGTGGCGCTCATTTGCACGGTCTTGGATACCGCCAGCATGTTCACCGCGCCGCCAATCCAAGCGCCGGCGTAGACGCCAGCGACTCGCGGCCCCATTTCCCCTAGGTCGAGCAGCAAAAAGCCGATCAACACCCCTAGCACGGTGGCGGCGCTGGCGATGAGGAAGGTGCCCATGACCGCTCCGCTTTCGCGAAAGATCTTGCGCAAGTCGGCCTTCATCAGAAGAAGAGGAATGGCCAAGGGCACCAGCTTGGCACCCACGAAGTCGTAGCTTGGGCTTGTTAATGGAATGCCGCCAAAGTTTGAGAGCAGCATGGAGATGACCAGGATCCAGACAACGCCAGGGGTCTTGCGGCCGATGGGATGGCCGTCCACCCAGAATCCGAGCCAAACCAAGCCAAACAGCACAGCGCCGAGCGCGAACACATTATCGCTTGGGATCATGTCGGGGGCTTCGCCGCCGGGAATTGAGCTTGGTTCGCTTCGATTATCGACAAGCTATGCGCACGTACTTGCTGTTCATTGCCGGCGACGATGCGCAGGCTAGGGTATTGACCGCCTTAGCGACTTGGCCGAGAGCGAATTGTTCGTTGAACAAAGTACAATAGCCTAGTTTTTGGGTTGCCCATCAAGGCACAGCACCGCTAATTGTTGCCCAATCAGCCCCTTGGCAAGGATAATGGGCGCAGTTGTGGGCAGCGTCAAGGCAATACCTTTGTGATCTCCATTGATGGGCTGTAGGACTATTAGTGTTGTTCGGGTGCGGGATGGCCATGGAAGATTTTGACGCGATTGTTGCCGGAGGTGGACACAATGGCTTGATGTGCGCGGCCATTCTCGCCGGCAAGAACCTGCGCACACTGGTGGTCGAGCGCAACGACTACATCGGCGGCGGCGTGGTCACCAAGGAATTGACGCTGCCCGGCTTCAAGCACGATCCCTACGGATCGTCCCACGTTTGGATTCACCTGAACCCGGATTTCCGCAAGCTGCGGCCGCAACTTGAAAAGCATGGCCTGAAGTACATTTGGTCACAGGACCACATCACAGGCCATCCCAGCAAGGACGATGGCCAGGGCATCATCGTTTACCGGGACATCGACAAAACCTGCGATTCAATCGCCGAATATTCCCGCCGCGATGCTCGGCGCTACCGCGAAATTCACGACGAGTTCGGCGAAATTCAGGATGGGGTCATCAAGGGCATGTTCTCGCCACCATCGCCGCCGAGCTACCTGTTCCAAGCATTGGAGAACAATCCCGAGGGATTGCGCAGGCTGCGCGATTACCAATTGAGTTCCCGCCAGTTCACGCTGGAGAACTTCAGCCATGATTTCGTTCGGGCGTTCATCCTCGGCTGGGCCACCGCGCCGCAGACGCTGCCGGACCAACTTGGCACCGCCCAGGGCTTCTACGTCATGATTCCGAGCATCCACTACTATGGCCAAGCCATTCCCGAAGGCGGCAGCGGCATGCTCTCGGAAGCGCTGCGCAGCTACCTTGAGGCGCACGGGGGCGTGGTGATGACCAACGCCACCGTGCGCAGCTTTCTGGTGGAGCGGGGCGTGTGCATCGGCGTTCGCTTGCAGGATGGTCAGGAATTGCTGGCGCGGCAAGCGGTCATCAGCGCTCTGGACCCGTTGCAGACGTTCCTTCAGGGCTTTGCGGATGACGATCTTCCAACTGGCTTTAAGGCCATGGTCAGACGCTTTCGATTTGGCGATGTCACCATCGTCAGAGCGCACTACGCCCTGCATGAAGCGCCTGAGTTTCGCAACGGTGTCGAGATGGACAAGACGGCTTACCAGCGAATTTTCGGCACGGTGGCGGACATTGATCAGCAGTACCGGGAGATCGCCGCCGGGGTGCCGCCCACCAACCCCTTCCTTTGGACCGCCGCCTGGACGCGCATGGATCCGAGCCGGGCACCGCCGGGAAAACACACCCTCATCATGGACACCTTCGTGCCCGTGGATCTGACGAGCGGCGAAGACTGGGAGGAGATTGGTGCGCGCTATTGCCGCGATGTGCTGCTCAAGCAGTTGCGGCGGCACACCACCAACATGGACAGCGACAATATTATGGCGCAATATGTTGAAACCGGCCCGACGCTGGCGCGGGCGAACCTGTGCCTGCATCGGGGCGTGACGACCGGCGGCGAAAGAACCTTGGCGCAGATGGGCTCCTTCAGGCCCTTCCCCGGCTACGCCAACTACCGCGGCCCGGTCAAGCAGTTCTATCTCGCCGGCCCTTCATGCCACCCCGGCGGCGGCATATCGGGCATGGGCTCCATCACCGCCGGCGAGGTCCTGCTTGATCTGGGCTTGGCCGAAGACGATTTTGAATTCTAGGAGGATAAGGCCATGTCAAGACAAGCAGTGGACCCCTACACGGCGCTGGTGGTCCAACCGAACGTGACGGTGGTGCAGGATCGGGCTGGTATCCAGAAAAACCTGGATCGGGTGCTGAATTTGATCCACTTCGGGGTTGGTTACCATTGGGAGGTGCCCGTGCGGTTGGTTGTGCTGCCGGAGTACTTTCTGCAGGGCGTCGGCACGCCGGGCAAAGGTGAGGCCCGCTTGGCTGATCAGATGAACAAGGCGGTCTCCATTCCCGGCCCGGAGGTGGATCAACTCGCGAACATCGCCAAGCAGTACGAACTCTACATCTGCGCCGGCGGCGTGGTTGAACAGCTGCCTGAATTTCCGGATCGTTGGTTCAACACCAATTTCATCCTCAACTCCGCCGGCGAGGTCGCGCTTAAGTACCACAAATGGCACATCCCGGCCTCGATTGGCCTCGGCACCAGCCCGCATGACCTGTTTGACGAGTATCGCCGCTGCTTCGGCGGTGGCATCAAGGATCTGTTTCCCGTCATCGACACGCCCATCGGCAAGCTCGGCACCATGACCTGCCATGACGGATGCACGCCGGAGGTCTCCAGGGCGCTTGGCTACAATGGGGTTGAGGTCATCTGCCATCCGGGCGCCATACAGGAGTTCGAAGGCGTATCCGAACCCTGGGACTTCTGGAAATTCACCCGCAGAACCCGCGCCCATGACAACATGTGCTACCTGCTAGGCGCGAATTGGGGCAGCGTCAACTACGACTACTACCCGCACGGATTTTGCCCCGGCCACTCCTTCGCCATCGACTACATCGGCATGGTGATGCGGGAAGCGCCTTATCCGACGGAGCAAGTGCTGGCTGCCACTATCGACATTGAAGCCTTGCGCCGTCATCGCACGCGGACCAACCACAACTGCTGGGTCGATCTGCGCACCGAGGGATTCCAAGAGATTTACAGCAACTCCATTTATCCGCCCAACCGTTTCCCGTCCGGCCGGGCGCCCAAAGCGCTGGTGGAGAAGGTGAGGATTTGCCAAGAAGTTTTCGACCGCCTGTATGAGCGTGGGCAGTTTACGCCGCCGGCCGGCTACGAGCCGGCGGATATGTCCCGATTGCTGGAGCAGCGGATCACCTATGCCCAAGAGACCGGGCGCTTGAAGAAAGCTGATGGAACATGAAAATTAGAAGCAAGCTTGCGGACATCGAGTTTCGATTCGGCAGAATCGATTACAAAAAGGATCATTTGATCCTGCACAGTCATCCGGATCAGCCCATGCAGAGCAAGGCTTACGTCAGCCCGGACGATGTGGCCGCAGCACTCGGCTGCGCCCTGCGCAACCCCATGGTGTGGCTCTACATCGCCGGCTTACCGTTCTTCCTCGTGCGCTACAGATTGCGTCGCGCCCGCCAAGGGAGGAGAACAGCATCGTGACGACGATGACAGGCGCCCAAGCCTTGGTCAAGAGCTTGGTGCGGCACGGCGTGGACACGATTTTCTCCCTGCCCGGCGCACAGCTGGATCACCTCTACGACGCCATTCACCAAGAGCAGGGCAGGATTCGCCTGATTCATTCCAGGCATGAGCAAGGGGCCGCCTACATGGCCTACGGATACGCCAAGTCCACGGGCAGGCCCGGCGTTTATGCGGTGGTCCCAGGTGCAGGCCTGTTGAATTCCAGCGCCGCGCTGGCCACCGCTTGGGCGAATTACGCGCCGGTTCTGTGCATCTCCGGGCAGGTTCCGTCAACGGCTCTCGGCAAGGGCTATGGCGAGTTGCATGAAATTCCAGACCAATTGGGCCTGGTTCAGCACATCACCAAGTGGGCGCGGCGCATTGACCGCCCACAGGATACGTCCGCAATGGTGGCGGAGGCTTTTCGTCAAATGGCGACGGGCGGCAGCCGGCCCGTGTACCTGGAAATGCCCATGGACCTGATGGCGATGGAAACGGATGCTCCGCTCGTGTCGGTGGCTGAAGGGTCGAAGGTGGAGCAGCCCGATCCGTCCTCAGTCAACCGGGCAGTGGAACTGCTGATGGCGGCTAAGCGCCCGCTCATCTATGTTGGCTCAGGCTCCATCGGCGCTGCGGCCCCTCTGCGCGAAGTGGCTGAACGCATGCAGGCGCCAGTGGCGACGTTTCGCGGCGGCAAGGGCGTGCTGCCGGACGATAGCCCGCTCTGCGTCAATCTACCCGTTGGGCATCAGCTTTGGGGGCAAGCGGACTTGGTGTTGGCGGTGGGCACGCGGCTGCACTGGCCCTTGACGATGTGGGGCAAAGATGCAGACCTCACCCTGATTAGGGTGGAGATCGACCCCGAGGAGATCAATCGGATTTGCGCACCCGACTTAGGTTTCATCGGTGATGCGAAGCAAGTTGTTCAGGCGCTGGCGCAGCGGCTAGCGGTTTTGGATTTCCAGGCGCCGAGCAGGGAAGAAGAGGTGCGCCAAGCCCGAGCGCGTATGGACGCCGAGGTGCGGGCGGCGATACCGTCGCTGATAGACTATTTGGATGTCATTCGGGCGGCTTTGCCACAGGATGGCTATTTCGTGGATGAAGTGACTCAGGTTGGCTATGCGTCCTGGTACGCCTTTCCGGTCTACGCGCCGCGCCAGCAAATCTCCTCCGGCTACCAAGGCACCTTGGGGTTTGGCTATCCCACGGCCCTTGGAGTTGTGGCCGGAAACCCGGGCAAGCGGGTGGTCCAGATCAGCGGCGACGGCGGCATTCTGTACAACATGCAGGAGATCGCAACCGCTGTGCAGCACCAGTTGCCACTCGTCACCATTATTTTCAACGACAACCGCTACACCAATGTGCAGCGGCAGCAAGTGGAATGGTTCGATGGACGGGTGATCGCCTCAGACCTGCACAACCCGGATTTTGTTCGGCTGGCGCAGAGCTTTGGCGCGGCCGGGTTTCGAGCGGAGGATCCGTCGTCGTTGCAACGGGCCGTCAAGCTGGCTTTCAACGAACCGGGACCCAGCATTATTGAGGTTCGCGTTGATGAGTTTTTCCCCACCCCTTGGCGCTTCTTGATGCTGCCGCAGAACCGAAGAACCTTGTGCGCATGAGTGAGGCGGCGTCGGAAATGCGGCGGCAGACGCCGGGCGATCAGCACGGTGCCGCACCACCCGGCGGGCAGCGGATGATTCATCTTGCCGCCAACGAGTCCCGTTATGGCGCGTCGCCCCGGGCGCAGACGGCCTACCGTGACCTCAGCACCGACCTGTCCCGCTACCCAGACCAAACACAGGGGGCTTTGCGTCGGGCCATCGCTGAGCATTTTTGCTTGGACGTGGAGCGCATCCTCTGCGGCAACGGTTCTGATGAGCTCATTTCGCTGGCGGTGCGGGCTGTTCTAAAGCCGAACGACGAGGCGCTGCTGAGCCAAAACGGCTTCGTTATGAGCGAGGCGTATTGCGCAGCGCAAGGTGCCAAACTGGTTGTGGCGCCGGAGTTGGATTGGCGGGTTCAGGTTGGCGCAATGTTGGAGCGGGTCACTGCCAAGACCAAGTTCTGCACGATTGCGAACCCGAACAACCCCACCGGAACCTACCTCACTGGCGCGGAACTGCGCGAGTTGGCCGAACGCTTGCCCAGCCACTGCCTGTTGCTCGTTGACGAGGCCTATGCGGAGTATGCAACGGCGGCCGACTTTCAAACCGCCCTAGAGCTTGTGGATGCATGTCCAAACCTAATGGTGACCCGTACGTTCTCGAAGATGTATGGTCTGCCCGCGCTTCGCATAGGCTGGTGCTACAGCTCAAGCCAGGTGATTGACCGCTTGCAGCAGCTGCGCAGTCCCTACAACACCAATGCCGCCGGCTTGGCGGCGGCGGCGGCGGCGGTGCGGGATCAGCAGTTCGTCAACGAGGTGAGGACGGCCAATGCCCAAGGGCGGGACCGAATGGTCGCCGCATTGACGAAACTGGGGTTGAATGTAGCGCCGAGCCAAGCGAACTTCTACTTGGTTTGTATTCCCGAGGGCCAAGACGGAACCGCTGTTGACATGGTCCGTTTTTTGCAGGAGCGGGGCATTTTCGTGCGGCCGGCGGCGCCGGCGGATGCCGGCGTTCGCATTACGATCGGGCGGCCGGAGGACAATGAAACAGTGCTTCAAGCCCTGAAGGAGTACATGCAAAGTAGTGATGGTGGCGGCAAGCAGCCAACTTGACTGCAACGCATCCTTTTGTTTTGCGTCCTCCTCAAGCCATGTTCAGTTGTTCCCTGCCACACTCGACTGGCGGACGGGATTTTGTGGATGACATTGGAGGGTCGCACTCAAGCTGCGGACCCTGTGCTCAAGGCGGGTTATGATGGGGCATCAGGGTTAGGAGGGTGATTTTGGACCTTAGTGGCAAAACCGCTTTGGTAACCGGCGCTGCTGGCGTTCTCGGCGAGTCGGTTGCCGAGAGGTGTGCGGCCAGCGGGGCGCGCACCGTCCTGCTTGATGTGGTGGAGGGTTTTGCCGATGGTCCGGGCGAGCGCTATTGCGTTGATCTGAGGAATGCGGCGGCGGTGGAGCGCGTGGTGGCGTCCATCGGCGATTTCGACATCGTCTGCAACATCGCTGGCGGCTTTGCTATGGGGCCAAGGGTGTTCGAGATCACCGATGACCATTGGGACGCCATGTTCGACCTCAACGTCACCACCTTGCGCAACATGCTGCGGGCGACGTTGCCGCGCCTGATCGAACGAGGCCGCGGCAGCGTTGTCAACGTTGGTGCGCTCGGCGCTTTGCAGGGGACGGCGGCAATGGGTGCCTACACGGCGGCCAAGTCCGTGGTGATGCGGCTAACCGAGGCGGCGGCGGCGGAGGTTCGCCGTGCGGGGGTGAATGTCAACGCCGTGCTGCCGAGCCTCATCGACACCGCTCGCAATCGGGCGGATATGCCGGATGCGGATTTCAGCCAGTGGGTTTCCCCGTACAGCGTCGCCAATGTAGTCTCCTTCCTCGCCTCGGATGCGGCGGCGGACATGCACGGTGCCCTGATTCCGGTGCGCGGGCGAGTGTGACCCCTAAACCCTCAATTCGAATGCGTCGAACCAGTCGATGCGGCGGGGTTGCTGGATTGCCTGCCGGTGTGACGCCTGACCCTTCAAGCCGAATAAGGCTGCACAACCGGCCAGCAAGCAGACGTTCGCCTAGCGGCAACTTGCGACCCGGTGCCGTTAACCGCCAGTTCGGCCCGACCACCGTTGGCGCATTGGCCACCATCTGCCCGCTATCAAGAGGGTTCGTCAACCGATGGCCGGTTTAGGCCGAGCCGAGATTGATCAGGCGGCGCTAGCGCTGCACGAGGCGGAGCGCGGGCGTCGGCAGATTCGTCCCTTGACCATTGAGCATCCTGATATGGACATGGACGATGCCTACGCCATTCAGGATGCTTGGGTCGCCATCAAGCTGGCTGAAGGCCGTTCCATTCGCGGCCATAAGATCGGCTTGACTTCCCGCGCCATGCAGCAGGCTATGCAGATTGATGAGCCGGATTCCGGTGTTTTGCTGGACGACATGTTTTTCGACAGTGGCGCGCCCATAGAGGCGGAACAGTTCACCGATCCGCGCTTGGAAGTAGAGTTGGCCTTCATTCTTGATGACACCATAGCCGGAGAGGACGTCACCCTGGCCGATGTGCTGAACGCAACGGGCTATGTGATGCCGGCAGTGGAAATCATCGCCGCCCGTAGCTTTCGCGTGGACCCGGAAACGGGCCAACCACGCACGGTCTTCGACACGATTTCAGACAACGCCGCCAATGCCGGTTTGGTGATGGGCGGTCGCCCGGTGAAGCCGCAGGATCTGGACCTGCGTTGGGTCAGCGCGCTGCTGTACAAAAATGGGAGTATTGATGAAAGTGGAGTCGCCGCCGCCGTACTCAATCATCCCGCCAACGGGTTGGTCTGGCTGGCGCGGCGGTTGGCGCAACGAGCATTGGCCTTGACGGCCGGGCAGGTGGTGCTTTCAGGCTCCTTCACCCGTCCAGTGCCCATCGCCGCGGGCGACAGCTTCCATGTGGACTATGGCAGTCTCGGCAGCTTTCCTGTGCAGTTCTGTTAGCCCTTTCATGGAACCAGCTTAAACCGAGCGGGCTGGCGACGTGACTGGGTTCCGAGTGGGCTTAGGGCGCTTACCCGTCGGCGCACGGCGCCATCGTCACGCCAAGGGTTGAGCGCAAGCACGAGCTTAACGCGCCGGCAGGCCATCGCCGCAAGCCCACTCATTTCAGACCCGGTACCCGGCTCATCAGCCCCGTTGCCGTGCCAGAGGTTGGGCGCAAGCACGAGCTTAACGCGCCGACAGGTCATCGCCGCAAGCCCACTCTACTCCGGCCCCGGCCGTTCGCATTGGACCGCCCCTGAACTGATTGTGTTGCTGACGCTACAGCGGGGTGACGTACCGCCGTGGGTCGCTCAGATTGCGCCGGCCGTTGCAAGCGTCCGGAAATACTTCATATAAACAGCCGCACCTGCCAAACCCTGAGCATTCCAACTCCTTGAGGTCGCGGCCGGTGTTGATCGAAGGTGTTTGCCTGATGATGGCCAAGGGCCGATAACGTTGTCGAAATGTCCTGAGCCCGTACAGGTTGTGGAGGCGCCCGTTGATCCGCGGCATGGTGGGGGTCTCCTTTAGGCGGCGCAACCAGTCACTTGCAGGGATGGGGCATTGTCAATCAGCTTGCCCATCCGGTAAGTTGAAGCGAACAAACCCGTTAAACAACTTACAGGAAGCGCCATGAGCAGACCGACCGACCGAACCGTATTTCAAAACGCTTGGGTAGTGGACGATGTGGAGGCCGCTTGCCTGAAATGGGTCAATGAAATGGGGGTCGGGCCTTTTTTCCTGACCGAATATACGGATCAGTTCAGCGACATGACCTATCGCGGGCAGCCGGCCGAGCTGTCCATGTTGGTCGCCATCGCTCAGGCCGGCCCAGTGCAGATTGAGTTGATTCAGCCAACGGTGGAGCGCTGCGCCTATCGGGATAGCGTGCCGCCGGGGACGATGGGCTTTCATCATCTGTGCGTGTGGACCCACGACATTGAGGCGGACACTGCCTATTTCGCCGGCCTAGGCTACGAGACGGCAAACAAGGGCCGGGCGGGGGATATCGAATTCGCCTACTACGATACACGCCCGCTCATGGGCTGCATGTTGGAGGTGGTCACCCGCAGCAAGGGCATTGTGGAGCGCTTCGCCGCCATCGCTGCGGCGGCGGAGAATTGGGATGGCAAGGATCCCATCAGAAGTTGAGGCCCAACGTTGGTCGTTGTGGTTACAATAGCGTCCCCGCACATCTTGGGAGTTTTGGACAATGAATGCCGAGCCCGCAGACGCAGAGCAGCTACGTGATGAGGGTCGTTTTGAAACCGCCTTGAACGCCATCAGGGACATACTATCTCGGGTTGGAATGAGCGGTGCGGGCAATTTTTCAGCTTACGATGTCCTCTCCTACTTGCTTGAAGACCTGATTGTTGAAGATGGATTCTGCGCCGCTTGCATCCACGAGGCGCTAGTCTCCATTTCGGAGGAGCAGGGCGTGGACCTGAAGGCGCATCAGCCGGACGAGAAAACTGTCTATCACTAAACCGGGCGAGCCGAATACGCTTGGCGGCCTACTGCTGAGTTGCGCTGCGCGCTTCCCACAAGGGGAGGCATTGATCTTTCCCGACCGCCGCCTGACTTATTCGGCCTTGGCGGATCAAGCCAAGGAGCGGGCGGGTGGCCTCGTGGCGCTCGGCGTAGAAGCCGGCGACCATGTGGGCCTCCTGATGCCGAACTGCCCGGAGTACATCGAACTTTTCTTCGGTATTGCCTTGGCTGGCGGTGTAGCCGTGCCCATCAACGCCCGCTACAAAGCAAACGAACTGGCCTATGTGGTGGAGAATGCGGACTTGGTGGGCATCTTCGCTTCGAGCTTGGTTTCGGAATATGTGGATTTAGCTGGCCTCCTGCAAGCCGCCTTTCCGGATTTGGCCGGTTCGAGGAATCCTCGGGCGCTGTCCCTTCAGGGAGCGCCCAAACTCAGGTTCGCCATTTCCACTAGCGATGAGACGCCGGCAGGCTTTCTCCCTGATGCGGGCTTCACCGCCATCGGCGCGGCGGCGGGGATAGAGGCGGCGATGGCAACCCGCCAGCAAGCCGTGGCGGGCGAGAATGCGGGAATCATGATGTACACCTCGGGCACCACCGCCAACCCCAAGGGTTGCCCCCTGTCCCACGGCGGCCTTGTGCGCAACGGTGCCGCCATGAATCGGCAGCGCTACTTCCTCAACCCTGATGATCGGTTCTGGGCACCATTGCCGATGTTCCACATGTCATCCATTCTGCCGCTTTTGGCCTGCTTCGATGCCGGCGCCGCCTTGCTTTCCATGAACCGCATTGAGGCCGGGGCGGCGCTTGAGATGATGGAGCGCGAGGGGGCGACCGTCGCCTTCCCGGCCTTCCCCACCATCACCAACGACCTCATCACCCATCCTCGATTCGCTGCCACTGACCTAAGCCGACTGCGCCGCATCAATAACGTCGCTCCGCTGGAGATGCTGCGCCGTTTTCAGGATGCCTTCCCGCAAGCGGTGCAGACGGGAGCCTACGGCCTCACCGAAAGCTATGGGGTGGCCTCATATAACCACCCGGATGAAGATCTGGAGACGCGGCTGACCACCTGCGGCGCTCCTTTCTCCGGCGTTGAAGTCAAGATCGCAGACCCGGAGAGCTTAGCCGCCTTGCCCATCGGCGAGCGTGGCGAAATCTGGCTGCGTGGGGATTGCGTCTTTAAGGGTTACTACAAGTCGCCGGCAAAGAATGCCGAGAGTTTTGTGGATGGATGGCTGCGCACTGGGGACTTGGGTTCGCTGGATGAGGAAGGCCGCATTCGCTATCACGGCCGCATCAAAGACATGCTTAAAGTGGGCGGCGAGAACGTCGCCGCGGTGGAAATCGAGTCCTTCCTAGCGACCCATCCAGCGGTGAAGTTGGCCGTGGTGATTGGCGTGCCCGATGATCGGCTGCTTGAGGTGGCGGCGGCCTTTATTGAACTGAAGTCCGGCATGGAGGCCACCGAGGCCGATATTCTGGCGTTCTGCCGCAGCCGCATCGCCAGCTTCAAGGCCCCGCGGCACGTCCGCTTCGTCACCGAATGGCCGATGTCCTCCACCAAGGTGCAGAAGTTCAAGTTGCGGCAGCAGTTTGACGAAGGCGGATAGTTTTCTGGTTGTGCAAAGCTCTGTGTCTTCAAGGGAAAAGCCGGGAAACCACGGATATATTCCGATCAGTGTAGGCTTCGTTCGATTTTGACAATAAAGCGATGTTCCGCATGATGGTGGGGAAGATGATAGAGGCGGTCGGAACCGGGCCTTCGGAGCGAGCCATCGTCGAAAATCTGTCCAGTGACAGGGGGAGTCCGATGTGCTGGCACCGCTAATTACTGCCCTGCGGCTATGTGCGGGCGAGAAGGTTCGAGCACCGGCTGAAGTCTTGGAGGTTGCAGAAGACATCATCCTACCAATCGAGGAAAGGGAGAGTAGCGGGGGCGCTGACAGCCGTTTTCCGCTGCGTGATTCCACCTCGAGGGGGCGGTTGGGGATCAGTGGGCCTGAACCATCTGGAGCAAACACATGAAGAAAACACTGGCGATATCAATGCTTTTATTCGCGCCTATAGTAGCTGCTGACCTTTACGTCAATTGCCCTCGGTTGCTGGACGGGGAAACTGAGCAAGTGCATACGAACAAGGCCATTCACATCGTCGGCAACCGGATCAAACAGCTTCTGAATGGCAAACAGACTGGTGAGCGGGGCGATAAAACAATTGAGCTTGTCGATGCAACTTGTATGCCGGGGCTCATTGATGGTCATGTACACATCACCAGCGAGCAAAGCCCCAGCCGGTTCGTTGATCGCTTTCGGCTCGACCCTGCTGATCAGGCGCTGGCAGCGGTTCCCTATGCGGAACGCACCTTGATGGCCGGCTTTACCACGGTTCGTGACTTGGGCAGCGATCATAACCTGTCCATCAACCTTCGGGATGCCATCAACGAGGGGCATATCTTCGGGCCGAGGATCTATACAGCAGGGAAGAGCTTGGCGACGACCGGAGGCCACGCAGACCCGAGCAACGGCACCAACCAGCATTACCGGGGTGACCCGGGGGCTAGGGAAGGTGTTGTCAATAGCCCCGAGGACGCTAGAAAAGCAGTTCGGCAGCGCTACAAGGACCGGGCTGACCTCATCAAGATCACCGCCACCGGTGGTGTGCTGAGCGAGGCGGCAAGTGGCCAGAACGCGCAGTTTACCGATGATGAGCTTGCAGCCATTGTGCGCATCGCCAAGGACTACGGATTCAAGGTCGCTGCGCATGCGCACGGGGATGCCGGCATGAGGCGAGCAGTCATCGCCGGAGTCGACTCCATTGAGCACGGGACCTATATGAGTCTTGAGACCATGCAGTTGATGAAAGAGAGGGGAACCGCCTACGTGCCCACCATCATCGCTGGCAAATTCGTGGCGGAGAAGGCTGAAGTGGATGGTTACTTTTCAGAGGTGGTCCGGCTTAAAGCCCGGGCCATTGGGCCGCAGATTCAAGACACCTTCGGCCGAGCCTACAGGCAAGGCGTCCGCATTGTCTTCGGTACCGACAGCGGCGTTTCACCCCATGGTGACAACAGCAAAGAGTTTGGGTACATGGTGGAGGCGGGCATGCCGGCCATTGAAGCGCTCAATTCAGCGATGAAGGTCGGTGCGGAACTACTTGGGGTTGAATCCCAACTAGGCACATTGGAGGCCGGCAAGCTGGCCGATGTCATTGCGGTTCAAGGCAACCCTGTCAGTGACATCAGCCGCATGGAGCTTGTGCAACTGGTAATCAAGGACGGCGTTGTGTACCGGCTTGAGCAGTTTCGCGAGCCAAGGAGCCTTAGGCCGGAGCTGCCGCCTTGAAGCGCACGGGCAACGCAGACAGCCCCCTAAGCAGCGCATTGGGGGCGTAGAACAGTTCATCCTCCGCACAGGCGAGTTGCAAATCATCGAAGCGGTCGAGCAGCACACGGAAGGCGATGTCCATCTCCTTGCGCGCCAGGCTAGCGCCGATGCACATGTGTACGCCATAGCCAAAGGCGATGTTGCTGCGGGCGTTGGCACGCTCCACATCAAAGCTGTGTGGCTCGGCGAACTTTGTTTCATCCCGATTGGCCGAGGAGAAGCGGATCTGCACCATGCTGCCGGTCGGCACCGCCATGCCGCCAAGCTCCGTGTCCCGGGTAACGACCCGCCACATGTTGGCCGTGGGCGTGGACAGGCGCAGCACTTCCGCCACTAGGTTCGGCACCAAGTCCCGGTTGGCCTTGAGCTTGGCGAATTGGTCAGGATGGCGAATCCACAGCAGAACGCCCTCGGCAATGGCGTTGGTGGTGGTCTCATTGCCGGCCACAAGCAACTGCTGCAGGATGGAAAGCATCTCCGGTACGTTCAGGGGGCGTTCGTTCTCGAATTTGGCGTGGACGATGTCGGAAATGATGTCGTCCGTCGGGTTGTTCCGGCGCTCCTCAATGCGCTTGGCAAAGTAGTGCTGGAAGGCGACGATGAGCTTGGCCGCCTCCACTTCCTCATCGGGCGAGGCCATGCGCGACAATTGCGCCACGAATCCGTCTGACCAGGATTTGAACAGTTCGTAATCCTCCAAAGGCACGCCGAGTTGGTCGGCAATGACGGTCATGGGCACCGGTTCGCAGAATTCGACGATGAACTCCGCCTCGCCGCGGTCGATGAAACGATCTATCAATTCGTGACACAGCCGCTCGATGTGCGGCGCCAGCGCCGCCACCCGTCGCGCCGTGAACGCTTGGTTCACCAGACCCCGGTAGCGCCGATGCAGAGGCGGGTCCTGGGTCAGCATGGTGTCCACCGGCGGATAGCCTCGCGCTTGCACCTCCCTGATGCGTGGGTCGATTTCCCCTAGGTTGGCCAAGGCGAACTTGTTGGAGAAGGTCTCGTAGTCCTTGGCGATGCGGGTAATGGTGTCGTAGTCTGACACGAAGTAGATGCCTGTGTGCGGGCAGTGGTGAACGGGCGCCTCCCGCCGCAGCCGCTCGTTCAGTTCATGCGGGCAGCCCAGCGCCTCCGGCGACATGGGAGAAAGTTCCGCCAAGGGGAGGGCGAGCATATCAGCAGCGTTTATTGCGCTCATCTCAATTTGTCCTCACCATCATCTTGCCGGTGTTGAAGCCTTGGAATAGCTTGATGAGCGCCCGGGGCAACTCCTTGAAGCCATCTATGACCGTCACCCGCTGCCGCAGTTGGCCGGCGTCAATCCAACCGCGCATCTCAGCCGCTGCCTCAGCGAAGCGGTGGGCGTAGTCGATGACGATGAAACCCTCCATGCGCGCCCGACGGAAGACTAGGTTGAAGTAGTTCTTCGGCCCCGGCAACGGCCCGGTGGCGTTGTACCTAGAGATGCCGCCACAGATGACGATGCGGGCGTTCATGGCGATGCGGGCTAGGCAGATGTCTAGGATATCCCCGCCCACGTTGTCGAAAAAGACATTGATCCCCTTGGGGCAGAGCCGGCCAACCTCGGCCTTGACATCTGCGGTTTTGTAGTTGAAGGCACCGTCGAAGCCGAGCTCGTCTGTGAGCCAAGCGCACTTTTCGTCGCTGCCCGCCATGCCGAACACGGTGCAGCCCCTGATCTTGGCGATTTGCCCAGCCACGCTGCCGGTGGCGCCTGCTGCACCGCTGACCATAACCACATCACCAGCTTTCGGCTGACCGATTTCCAGCAGGCCGAAATAAGCGGTCATGCCGGTGCCCCCGAGAATGCCCAACGCCGCGGTCGGGTCGATATCCTGATCGAACGCCCGCATGGGAACGTTTTTGCCATTTGAGACGGCGTAATCCTGCATTCCGAAGGCGCCGCTCACCAAGGTGCCCTCCGGATAGTCAGCATGGTTTGAAGCGACCACGACGCCGATGGCTCCGGCTCGCATCACGTCGCCAAGCTCCAATGGCGCGACGTAATCAGCCCGGTTCTCCATTTGCCCGCGCATGGACGGGTCCAGCGAAATGTAGCTTGTCTTGACAAGCGCCTCGCCGAGGCCGGGGCGGGGCGCCTTCACCTCCCGGTACTCGAAATCCGTCTCCTTCACCATCCCTGCGGGTCGGTCGGCTAACAGGAACTGGCGATTAATCTCACCCATGGCTTCATTAAACCCCTTCCAGTTCAGATTGGAGGCATTATGCGTTGGATTGCGCTGGAATCAAACTGGCCCGTCCGGCGCAACGAAGGAAACCCAAATTCATCCATAGCGTTCACCGCCGTGAATCGTACTAAGAAACCCCGTGCGTGGCGACGGGCTCCACATGGTGCAGGGCGTAGGCCAAGCCGATTCCCAGCAGAAAGGCGATGGCGAGCTTAGCGCGGTCATGCCTATGGAAATGGATTTCCGGCAGCAAGTCGCTTAGGGAGATGCACAGGAAGGTGCCGGCGGCGAAGGCTAGGGCGCATCCAATTAGGTCGCTGTGCTCGCTGCTAAGCAGCCCCATACCCCAGAAAGCCGCCAGCGCACCCACTGGGCAAAGCAAGGAGAATGCTAGGTTGGTCAGTGCGCGGGCGCGGTGGCCAAGCCCCCCAACCTGCATCATGCTGGTGACGGAGAGGGCGTCGAGGGGCTTATGCAGAAGAATGGCTAGAAACACGCCAATCCCCGCCAAGCCGACATCGCCGCCGTGCAGCCCGCCGGTGCGGACACTAGCGCTCAGGGCAACGCCCTCGGTCAGGGAGTGCAGCCCCATGCCCACAGCGATGCCGAGCCAACTCAACGGATGCGCGCCAATTTGCCGTTGCTGGAGCCCTTGGCTTTCCTTGCCGCTGAAGTCATGCTGGTGGAAGTGGAAAAGCCGTAGTAAAACCAGCGTCGCAACTAAGCCAAGCAACACCCAGAAGGCCACTCGGTCTATGGCGCTGTCGCTGGACATCATCCTTGGGCTTTCGGCGAGCAGATCATGGGGCGCCTGTCCGCCAACATGGAGGTGAGCGCTGTGGGAGATCATCGCCAAGCTGTGGGGCAGAAGATGATAGAGCGCAACGCCAAGAATCAAGCCAGCCACGAAGCTCATCGCCAATTGCATTTTGGTGTGCGTCATGTGCACAACGCTCGGCAGCCAGCCGCCAAGCCAAGATGCGACGGCAATGGCCAGCGAGTAAGCCGCCAATAACAGCAGAGGAGTGAAATCTAGGGTGATGGCGTCGGTCATGGCGCAAACCTGTCAGGTTTCACTTGCTAGCTTGCGCCCTATAGTTCGAATATGGATGCTGGGCTTGGTATGTTGTCGGATCCGCACCGGCTGTTGCGAGAATAGCATACCCGTGGCCTCATCCATCAACCAAACCGCCACCGCAAGGCCCTCCCGTGCGAACTGGAACTTGGGCGTCAGGGCGCCTCGATTTTTGCTTGTTTTCAGCGCCGCAGGTCGGCGCGACCGGTTTGAAGTTGGCATTGAGCCGCTGGTTGGCGGACTCGTGGATGGTTTTGTATCTGTCGTGCGGTCTTTTGAGTGCGATCCGTTCCGCCTCGCGGCCGGATTCGCATGTCCCCTCGCCCTTCCTTCACGCCGGCGCGGGTTGATTGAAGCGCTGCACGACCAGTGGATCCTTTTTCGCAGTCACGATCGGAAAGATCAAAAAAATAGGAATTATATACATGTTTAACCAAAGGGGATGATGTAGCAAAGTACCTCGTTCCCATAAAAAGAGTACACTACGTTAGAAGAGCCAGTTGCTCGATTGAGTATTGGATGGCGAATTAAGGAGGCCATCATAGCGCCCACAAGAATACGAAATCCGTTTAGGCCAGGTATTGGGCAAAGCCCGCCTTATCTGGCGGGCCGAGAAAATGAGCAGAATCGGCTCAGAGAGATATTAGCAGACATGGCTGCCGGAGAATCGCCCGATGCCGAAATGGTTATGTACGGCCCCCGGGGTATGGGAAAAACAGTACTACTAAATTGGCTAGAAAATGAAGTTGAAAAGACCGCGAAGGGCAATCATCCCTTGCGGACAGTCCAAGCGTCCCCGACAATTTTTCCATCTTTAAAGTCTCTCTGGAACAAATTGATCTCTGATGACTGGAAGAAGAAACTCTCGCCCGATCAGGTCCAATTAGGAGCGGTTGGAAACAAAATTGTGTGGAATTCAAAAGCTCCCGACGACGACGATTTAGTAAGTGTCTTGATTGAAGAATGTAAAGAACGCCCATTGCTGCTGTTGATGGACGAAGCACATACCATGGGCCCTACTTTCTGCCAAGCCTTGCTTAGTATAAGCCAACAAGCGAGGCAGAAAGCACTCTTTTTGCTGGTTCTCGCCGGCACCCCAGGGCTGGAACATTTCTTGACCACAGTGAACGCCAGCTTCAGCGAACGTTCCAATGCGATTGGTATTGGGCGGCTAGATGCACAGGCCACTGCGGACGCCATCGTAAAGCCGTTAAATGAACATGGCATAACAATAGACGACAACACCCTTGCACAGGTCGTTGAAGACAGCCAGCACTACCCTTATTTTATTCAACTTTGGGGCGCGGCCCTCTGGAATTCGGCAAAGGAAAAAGAACTGCAAAAACTGACTTCTCAAAAAATTACCGAAGCAGAAAAAAAGGTTGAGAACCGCCGGTTAAACTTTTATGAAGAACGCAGAAAAACATTAGACGAACTTGGATTGCTGCCAGCGGCTATTGCTATTGCAACAATATTCCAAGACACGGAAACAACCACAAGAGACACGCTCAAGAAAGCCATTGCAGGTAGTTTACCTGTCGATTCACTTGCTACACAGTCGGTTAATGAACATCTGCAAACGCTTGTTCGCCATGATTTTATTTGGAATCCGCCGGACACAAATTTATATGAGGCTGGCATCCCGGGTTTGATGACTTATGTACTCAGTCTGCAAAAAGAGGATATTCAAGAGGCATCACCAAAACCATCGCCAGAACCATCAAAGCCGAACCAAGATACTCCTACTAAAAATCATAATGGCGATCTTGACCTCGGACGTTGATTAAGGAATTGTGCTTAATTGCCAATGGTTGAACATGTATATAATTCCCCAAAAAATCATCTGCGGCATGACAATCAACCTGCATCCACTACTGACTAAATATCCATACCGCCATCAGATCAGGCGCAATTTTTCGAGGTGTCCATCAAGGGGCTGATGGCGAGAGCCCTGTGCCGGCGGCGCCCGCATTTGTTAGCATCACTGCCGGTTCCCTTGGAGTGGAATTAGGGCCGTGCGGACCAGCACCTTGGATTTCGATTATTGCCTAGACGCCGTGGGCTTGCTTTGCCCGGAGCCGCTGATGATCGTGCGCAACAAAGTGCGGGAAATGGCCCCTGGCCAAGTGCTTCGCGTGGTCGCCACCGATCCTTCCACCTATCGGGACTTCTCCAACTACTGCCGCTTCATGAGACATGAGTTGCTGGCGCACAAGGAAGAAGGCGGGCGCTTTGAGTACTGGATACGAAAAGGTCAGTGAGGCAGCCGCATCGCCTCCCCTAGTCGGCGTACACCACTACTTCGCCTACGGCAGCAACATGAATCCAGCAAGGTTGCGGCAGCGGGGCTTGCGCTTTGGCAGCATCCGGGGCGCTTGCCTGCCCGGCATGAAGCTGGTCTTCGACAAGGTATCTAGGCAGCATCCCAACGCCGCCCACGCCAACATCTTGTACGCGCCCGGCCAATGGGTGGAGGGTGTGCTTTATCAACTTGAAGACGCCGTGGAAATTCTGCAGATGGATCCGTTTGAACACGCGCCCTGGAATTACGGCCGGGATGTGGTGCAGGTTGTCGCTGACGGGGCAGGCGTCTCCGCTTGGACCTACTTTGCCAACCGGGCCGTGCGCCGGCCGGGGCTGAAGCCGCCAACGGATTACTTGGCCCACCTGCTTGTCGCCAAGGAATTCCTTTCCACCAACTACTTTCGGCGGCTGGCGAACATGGAAACGGTGGATGATAGCGGAGGCCGTTGATTGCGTCGTCATCGGCGCTGGCGTGCAAGGGCTGGCGGTGGCCCGTCGATTGGCCATGCTCGGGCGGGAGGTTGTTGTCCTTGAACAGGGCGACCGCATTGGCGAGGGCATCAGTTCCCGCAACTCAGAAGTCATCCATGCCGGCATCTACTATCCCCCTGGCTCCTTAAAGGCGCGCCTCTGCGTGACCGGCAAGGCGCTGCTGTACAAGTACTGCGCTGAGCACGCCATCGACCATCGGCGCTGCGGCAAGCTGATCCTCGCCACCAAGGAGGATCAGCTACCGCTGCTGGCCAAGTACCAAACGAGCGCCCGGGCCAATGGCGCCGGTGAACTTGAGTGGATCAAGATCGACGCCTTGCGTCGGTTGGAACCCGAGGTTCGAGCCCTTGCCGGGGTGCTTTCGCCTTCGACCGGCATCATTGACTCTCACGGCCTCATGCTCAGCCTCTTGGGCCAAATTGAAGCTTGCGGCGGTGTTTTGGCCTTGCGCACGCAGGTGGTCAATCTGGCGCGGCGCAAGAAGGCATCTGCTGCCAAGCCAAGGCGCCGAACTCGGGATGGGCACCCTTTGCTGGTTCAGACCAAGGGTGGCGAGCTGCACGCCAACTGGGTCATCAACAGCGGCGGGCTGCTCGCGCCGGACATCGCCCGGTGGCTGACACCAAGCGCGCCCAAGCCCTATTACGCCCGTGGGCGCTACTATGCCTATAGCGGCCGCTCGCCGTTCCGCCACTTGGTCTATCCCGTTGCCGAGCCCGGCGGGCTGGGCGTTCATGTGACTCTGGATTTGGCTGGCCAAGCGCGGTTCGGCCCCGATGTGCGTTGGATTGACGGCATTGACCACAGCTTTGATGACTGTGACCGGGCTGAGTTCATCGCCGCCATCCGCCGCTACTATCCAAAACTGGATGAATCCAGGCTGCATCCGGCCTATACCGGCATTCGCCCGAAAATCGTCGGGCCGGGTGCGCCGCCGGCGGACTTTCGCATCGACGGACCCAACCAACACAGCGTTCCGGGCTTGGTTAATCTGCTCGGCATTGAATCACCGGGGTTGACCGCCTGCCTCGCCATCGCCGAGCTTGTGGCGAACATTCTTTCGCCCTGAAACCCTTAGCCGGCCTGTGCTGGCCGCTGCGCACGCGCAGGTGGGGAGCTAGGTCGTGGCGAACGAGGAAAGGCACCCGGCCACAGGTCGGGGTCAAGCACCGCTTCGATGAGACCGGTGCGAATTGGGCTGAATCTGCTTATTCCGGCTTGTTTTCCAAGATTTTGGCGAGAAGCGGCGTGTTTTGAGCGGCTTTCCGGCCTGTTGTGGCCCCGAAACCTGCGGTCTCGGGCAAATTCGGACGGGCTCTGCCCTTAGGCGGCCATCCACTCGATCCGATTGGCCACTTTCAGCAGGTTCATGGTCGTCGACTTGAAGGTCAGTCGGGATTTCGCAACAGTCTTTCGATGGTTTGCTGAGCCCGGGGAATCGGTTGCCAAACGGATGCGCTGCTCCAACAGGGTGGTCGCGCCGACCTTACTGGCGGTAATGGCGAAGAAAACACTTTAGCCGACCGATCGCCTCCTGCAATTCATCCGCATAGGGCAGGAAGACGATGCGGAAATGATCCGGTTTTGGCCAATTGAAGCCGCTGCCTTGGACCACCAGCAGTTTCTCTTGGCGCAAGAGGTCCAAGGCGAACTGCTCATCGTTGGAGATGTTGAATCGCTCCGGGCTCAGCTTGGGGAAGAAATAGATGGCGCCGCGAGGCTTCACGCAACTTAAGCCGTCGATCTCGTTCAACAGCCGCCAACCCAGTTCGCGCTGTTCGAACAACCGCCCTCCTGGCCGGGTGTACTCCGCAATGGATTGGTAGCCGCCAAGAGCCGTCTGCACCGCATGTTGCGTGGGCACGTTGGCGCACAGGCGCATGGAGGCCAGAATATTCAGCCCTTCAATGTAGTCCTCGGCGCGGCGCTTGGCACCGCTGAGTACCATCCAGCCGGTGCGGAAGCCGGCCGCGCGGTAGGACTTGGAAAGGCCGCTGAAAGTCAGCACCAACAGGTCATCTGTCAAAGTGGCGACCGGCACGTATTCGGCCTCGTCGTAGAGGATTTTGTCGTAGACTTCATCCGCCATGATGACCAGATCGCGTCGCCGCGCTATGTCGACCAAGCGCTCAAGGGTCTCCCGGCTGTACACCGCTCCTGTTGGGTTGTTCGGGTTGATGATGACGAGCACCTTGGCCCGGGGCGTAATCTTAGCCTCCAGGTCAGCGAGGTCCGGTGCCCAATCGTCCTCTTCACTGCAAAGGTAATGCACCGGCTTGCCATCGCAAAGATTCACCGCCGCGGTCCAAAGCGGGTAGTCCGGCGCCGGAATCAGAACCTCGTCGCCAATCTCGAGCAAACCCTGCAAAGCCAGCATCAGCAGTTCCGAGACGCCGTTGCCAATGTACACATCGTCGATTTCAACACCTTTGAGGCCAATCTGCTGTGTGTATAGCACGACCGCCTTGCGGGCCGAATAAAGTCCCTTGGAGTCGCAGTAGCCTTGGGAGTGGGGCAGGTTGTGGATGACATCACGCAGGATCGCCTCCGGCGCGCCAAATCCGAATGGAGCGGGGTTGCCCACGTTGAGCTTGATGACCCGATGGCCTTCCTCCTCCAGCCGTTTGGCCTCCTCAAGCACCGGCCCGCGTATGTCGTAGCAGACCTCGTCGAGCTTGCTCGACTTGCGCACGGGCCTTTGCGAGCGCGGAACCAACTTGGAAGCCGACTCGGCCGCGGCGGGGAGCGTCTGACTTTCAACTTTGGTCATGTTTGCGGGGGGCGGAACCAGCTTGGAAACCGGCTTGGCTGCAGGGCGGGCGCCTGGTTTGCTACTTTCTTTCGTCATGTTTGCGCTGGCGATACCATTGGGCTGACCTTCATGTCGGCGGATTGGGGCTGCAGCTTCTTCACCGCCGCCAAATCGGTGGCGGGAGAGGGTAGTATAACCTATGCATGGTCAATCTAGGGCTTGGGAAGCCGGCGTAGCAGGCACCCTTCATGCGGTGGCGGCATAGCCGCCGAACTAAGCAGCGGCATGTGGTGGGGCGAAAACTGGATTGTGCTGGCGTCGCCGAGTGGCGGCGGTTAACTGAAATCCGGTCCAAGGCGCCTGGTTTGAAGTTAAGGAACCTCTGACCAACTTCCAAGGATTGGCCATCGCATAGCGTCTGGGATCATTTGTCTTCTATTTTCAATGGTTTAAACGCCCTCGAAAGGAATTGGTCTTGTTGCGCTGCGAAAACCTGCGAGTATTTCAGAGGTTTCTTAAGTATTTTAGGCCAAATTGAGAACATTTTAGGCCGAATTGAAAATAAGGAAGAGGACATGACGAAGGTGCAAAAGACGGATGAGCAGTGGCGGCGGCAGCTCACGCTGGAAGAATTTCAGATCACCCGCCTTGCTGGAACGGAACCTGCTTTCACGGGTCTCTACTGGAACACCAAGACGCCCGGCGTATACAACTGCAAATGCTGCGATACGCCCTTGTTTCAGTCCAACACCAAGTACGACTCCGACTCAGGCTGGCCGAGCTTCCACAGTCCAATCAGACCCGAAACCATTGCCACCCGAGAGGACAACAGCCTTGGGATGCGGCGAATTGAAGTTCTTTGCGCCACCTGCGCCGCCCATTTGGGTCATGTGTTCCCAGATGGCCCAGCGCCCACAGGCTTGCGCTACTGCATGAATTCCGCATCGCTGTTGCTGCAGGAGGCCGACAGCGATGGTTGAGGTCGCCGCTTTGCACAAAAGTTCCCGCGGCAACACTTTTCCTACGGGGCTCCTCGATGTTTGCCTGTTTTCAGCGCCGCACGTCGGCGCGGCTGGTTTGAAGCTGGCATTGAGCCGCTGACGGGTGGATTCGTAGACGGCTTATCCACACCACCATCAGAGCAGACGCAATTTTCCGAGGTGCCCTACACGGGTCGCCGCCGACTCCCCTTCACGGATGATTTGGTCCGCAAAGAGATTTTTGCCTCGGCGTTCAGCCCGGCAGGGACATTAAACCATTGCGCTGCACTTTCAGGGCAGTAGCCCCCAGTGTGGATGTGCGCAATCTGCGCGGGGGCCGTTACCGGATTTTATGGGAAGGGATTAAGTGACCGTCGGGACGAGACGCCACCCTCGATGCAGTACGCAGGCCAGCAACAATGAAAGGAAACCGGCATACCATCTACCGGGAGATGCGGTCTGGCTTTCGCCAATTGCCCAGCCTACCCGGCGGCCATGCCCGTGAATGTAGCGCAACGCCTCGGGCGGCGCAATGAAAATGCCCGCTTTCAGGAGTTGATGCGATGAGGATCGAATTCGAACTGGACCACGCCGCAGCCCATGACGCCTTCAACCGCCTGCTGAAGTCCGGGAGCGGCATGAGCGACCTGATGCTCGACATCGGCGAGGACCTGCTCCACGCCACCCGCGAGCGCTTCAATGATGAGCAGGACGCCGCCGGACGCCCATGGCGGCCTCTGAGCGCCGTCACCCTCGCCCGGAAGAAGACGAACCGGGACAAGGTGCTGACTGAGAAAGGACATCTGCGCGACGCGATCAACTACCGGGCCGGGCGCAGCCATGTGGACATCGGCAGCAGCCGCATCCACGCCGCCACCCCGCATGGAGTCATCGCCCCTGAAGCAGATTGGCCGGTGCGTACTGATCGGTCAGAAGGCGTGCCTTGCTGTCCCAATCGACCTTGCTGGAGAGGCGTTCCTGATAGTCCCTGATGTCCACGCCATAGGGCACTAGCATCCGTGCAAGCGTTTGCGCCCGGGCTTTCAGGGCGGAGGCGCTCGGTAGCTGGAGGCGGCTGGCCAAGATGACTCGATTGCCGCTGCCAACTGTGCGCAGGGTGAGGAGTGGGCCAAAAGCCTCGTAGTAGGTAGCGGACTCGTGGTCGTAGAGTCGGCTGCGGGAGAAGGTGTTGGCGGCGAGCGCGCCGTTCTCGCTGAGCAGCGCCTTGGTTTCCTCAAGGAACTCCAAGGTCATCAGGTGCTCGGGAATGTAGTCCGCGCCAAAGGCGTCCAGCATGATGAGGTCGTACTTCACATCGTCCCGCTGGGACATTCTGCGGGTGAATACCCGGCCATCCTGCACCTGCACGCGCAACCTGTCATGCTCCGAGAATGCGAAGTAGCGACGCGCCAAGCGAACCACCGCCGGGTCGATCTCCACGACTTTAATATGCGCTTGGGGGTATAGCTCGGAAAGGGCCGTTGGCAAGGTGCCGCCGCCAAGGCCGATGATCAGGATGCGGCTCGGCACCGGGTTCAGCAGCAGGGCCGACATCATCATCTTGGTGTAGGCAAGCACCAATTCCATCGGCTGGCGTTCGTTGAAGCAGGACTGCTTGCGCTGCGTGTGCCGCTGGCTGAATTGCAGGCAGATGATGGAGGCCTGCTTGGTGAGGAGGATCGTTTGGTAGAGTGAGCGCTCCTTGTGCACTAGCTCCGCCGATGCGACGGGAATGAAGGTTGTGGCAGCGGCTAGGATCGCCGCTAGCATCAGGCAATGGGCGAGCGCCTTGGCTCTGTGCGCACTCATGAACGCAGCAGCCGCGCGACCACTAGAGCCGTTGCGCCCATCGCCAACAAGGTTGCGGTTTGCCAAAGCAGGATGGTGTTGATCTCCCACCAAAGCACGAAGTAGAAGCTGGTGCCTAGGGTGCCGAGGGCGCTGCCGATGGTGGAGACGAAATAGAGCCGGCCGGCAATGTTGCCGGATTCCTCCTTTGTGCGCACCAGCAGGCGCACTGCGTAGGGCGAGATCACTCCAAGCGCCACGGTCGGACAGGCGAAGAGCAGCAGGGCCGCCGCCAGGGAGCCGTAGCGAGGGTCTTCAACCGCCTCGAATATCCAAGCTAGGGCCGGTTCGCTGAATTGGGTCAGGGGATAGAGCAGCAAGGCCGCAGCTAGGAAAACCCAAGCGAGGCGGGTGAGCGTGGGCGAGTGCAGCGACCATTTGCCGCCAATGAGGTAGCCTAGCGCCAAGCTGGCCATAAACACCGTAATGATGCTGCCCCAAACATAGATGCTGCTGCCGAAGTAGGGCGCAAGCGCTCTGCCGCCGAGCAGTTCAAGCGACATGATGACGAAGCCGCCGACAAAGGCGAGGCAGAAGACGAGCGCCGACAATGGGAGGCCTGATGACGAGTGGCGGAGCACTTTAGCATATCGTATGAACAAGCCCTGCGTTGTGATCCAACCTCTGATTGTTTCTAATACGCGGCCAATTCAGGTGCCGGAGCGGGCCACTTGCCATTCATGACCCATCTTGAGCGGCTCGAAGCCGAAAGCGTCCACATCATGCGGGAAGTCATGGCAGAGGTGGAGCGTCCCGTCATGCTTTACTCCATTGGCAAGGATTCCTCGGTCATGCTGCACTTGGCGCTTAAGGCGTTCCATCCATCGCCGCCGCCGTTTCCCTTGCTGCATGTGGACACCGGCTGGAAATTCCGCGAGATGATTGCGTTTCGTGACCGGCGCGTGCGGGAACTCGGCCTTGAATTGATCGTTTACATGAACCAAGAGGGGGTGGAGAAAGGCATCGGGCCGATTAGCCATGGCTCCGGCGTCCACACCGACGTCATGAAGACACAGGCGTTGAAGCAGGTTCTTGATGCGCATGGCTTTGACGCCGCCTTTGGCGGCGCCCGCCGGGATGAGGAGAAATCCCGCGCCAAGGAGCGGGTGTTCTCGTTTCGCAACGCCCACCATCACTGGGATCCCAAGAATCAAAGGCCGGAATTCTGGCACCTGTACAACGGGCGCGTTCGTCCCGGCGAGAGCATGCGCGTGTTTCCGTTGTCGAACTGGACCGAACTCGATGTATGGCAATACATCCGCCAGGAGCGCATCCCCGTCGTGCCGCTCTACTTTGCCGCCAAGCGTCCGGTGGTGGAGCGGAACGGGCGGCTAATCATGGTGGACGACGACCGCTTGCCGCTGCGTCAAGGCGACAGGCCGCGCCTTGAGAACGTGCGTTTTCGAACCCTTGGCTGCTACCCCCTCACCGCCGCCATTGAATCTGAGGCCGAGGACATTGATGGCATCATAGAGGAAATGCTGGGGGCGTCCCGGTCTGAGCGCGAAGGCCGCATGATCGACCACGACGAGGCGGCGTCGATGGAGAAAAAGAAGCGGGAAGGCTACTTCTGATGACCCAATCCCGGCGCAAAGGAATTGCGGATGTCACCGCCTACCTAGATGGCCAAGCAGCCAAGCCGGCCTTGAGATTTCTTACTTGCGGCAGCGTGGATGATGGCAAGAGCACCCTGATCGGTCGCCTGCTCTATGACGCCAAGGTGATCCTTGAGGATCAGTTGGCGACCTTGGCGCTTGACAGCAAGAAGCAGGGCACAACCGGAGATGGCCTCGATTTCTCCCTGCTCGTTGATGGCTTGGCGGCGGAGCGGGAGCAGGGCATCACCATCGACGTGGCTTACCGCTACTTCGCCACGGACAAGCGCCGGTTCGTCGTCGCCGACACCCCGGGCCATGAGCAGTACACCCGCAACATGGCCAGCGGCGCTTCCCATTGCGAGCTTGCGGTGGTCCTAGTGGATGCGCGCAAAGGGGTGCTGACCCAAACCCGAAGACACAGCTACATCGCCCACATGTTCGGCATCCGGCACTTCGTGCTGGCCGTTAACAAAATGGATCTGGTGGGCTTTGACGAAGCCGTATTCACTGCCATTGAGGGCGACTACCAGGGTTTTCTCAACCAGTTAGGCGATCCGACCCTGGCCGCCATTCCCATTTCCGCCCGAACCGGCGAAATGATCGCAACTGTTGGCGAGGCCATGCCTTGGTACAAGGGGCCGGCTCTGTTGTCCTATTTGGAGACGGCGGAGGTCACGCCGGCCAGCGACGGTGGTGCCTTCCGCTTGCCGGTGCAGTGGGTCAATCGCCCGAACGCCGGTTTCCGGGGGTTTAGCGGCACCGTGGCCCAGGGTTCGGTGCGACCCGGCGATGCGGTGCTGGCGCTGCCGTCCGGCCAGCACTCTCAAGTGAAGCAAGTGGTCATCCTTGATGGCGAGCTTGAGGTCGCCGAAGCGGGGCGGGCCATCACGCTCACTTTGGCTGACGAGATCGACGTCAGCCGGGGCGATGTGCTGTGCTGCCCCGATCATCCGGCGCAAACGTCCGATCAGTTGGTCGTGCATCTGTTATGGATGAGTGAAGACGAATTGATCCCGGGGCGACAATATCGGTTGAAGTGCGCCACCCGCACCGTCAACTGCGTGGTCACCGAACTCAAGTACGCCGTCAACGTCAACACGCTGGAGACCTTGGCGTCCCATACCCTGGGCCTGAACAGCATCGGTGTAGCCAATGTCAGCCTAAGCGAGCGCATCGTTTTTGAGCCGTTCGCGCAAAGCCAAGCCCTAGGCGGCATCATACTGATCGACCGGCGCTCGAATGCCACCGTCGGCGTCGGCACATTCGATTTTTCGCTGCGCCGGGCGGACAACGTCATCTGGCAGGAACTCACCATCGACAAGGCACATCGGGCGGCCCTGAAGCAGCAAAAACCCTGCATGATTTGGCTGACGGGTCTGTCGGGGTCCGGCAAATCGACCATAGCTAATCTTTTGGAGAGCCGCCTGCATGATCTCCATCGCCACACCTACACCTTGGACGGCGACAACGTGCGCCATGGCCTGACCCGGGATCTAGGCTTCACCGAGGTGGATCGGGTGGAGAACGTGCGCCGCATTGGCGAGACCGCCAAGCTGATGGTGGACGCTGGCCTGATCGCCATCGTTGCCTTCATTTCACCCTACCGCTCAGATCGCCGCATGGTGCGGGGCCTGCTCGCGAAAGGGGAGTTCATCGAAGTGTTTGTCGATGCGCCCATGGACGTGTGCGAGGTCCGTGACCCCAAGGGCTTGTACAAAAAGGCCCGCCACGGCCAGATTGTGAACTTCACCGGCATCGGTGCCGTCTATGAGCCCCCGGAACAGCCGGAAGTCATCCTTGACACCGAGGCCATGACGGCCGAGCAAAGCGTGGAGAAGGTGCTTGACTACCTGCGCCAAGCCTTGCTGTTGGATTGACCTGACCGCTTCCAGCCGCTGCGAACAGGGTTGGATCCAAATTCATCAAATCATCACGTCAGTGCGCTTTTGTTGACGCAATCAAGGCGGCCTCCATTCTTGCCAAGGATGGTCGCGACGGGGAGATGCGGCGTCTCGGCTGGACCAGATGTATCCCAAGCAGGCCGCGTCAGGCACAAAGGTCATCCAAGTGAAGGAATGCTTAAATGCTCGCAAGATGCATGGGCCCTCGCCTGCGCATCAAAGCTCCTGACTCGGCTCAGGCACATTTCGAACTTTCGGCCCCGGCGCATTGGCGCGCTGGTGCCGACGGGCTGCGGGTGGAGGGAGCCGAAGTCGCTTGGCCCTGTGCGTCGGCGCGGATTTCGTCACTTCCGCCGGCGGCTCCATGTTCTAGCTAGGCTGTCTCTAGGGAGCCTATGATTAACTTCCAAGGATTGGCCATCGCACGGCGTCTGGGATCATTTATCACCTATTTTCAACGGCTGACACGTCATCGAAAAAGATTGGTTTTGTTGCGCTGCGAACATCTGCGAATATTTCAGAAGTTTCCTGGGATTGTCGCTTGGCGCGGCTTGCGCCCTCCTTTCTTGAGCGCCGGCTAACGCCCTTGCCAATTCGGCTTGCGCTTCTCAGCAAAGGCTTTGGGGCCTTCGATGAAATCCGCACTTTTGATCATGGCCTTGACGGAGTCGTATTTGGCCCTGACGGACTCCTCCAAGGAAGCGGTATCCAGGCTCTTGTAGACCACTTCCTTGCTGGCTCGTATCGACAGGGGTGCGCATTCGCAAATCTGCGCCGCCCAACCTAGCGTTTCCTCCATCAACCGATCATGGGGTGTGACGGCGTTGACGAAACCAAGCGCCAAGCCTTCCTCGGCGGAGACGTGGCGACCGGTCAGGATCATGCCCAGAGCCCGCTTCACGCCTATTTGCCGGGGCAGACGATTGAGGCCCCCGCCTAGGGCGGCGAGACCCACCTTGGGCTCCGGCAGGGCGAACGTAGCCTTCTCCGAAGCGATAATGAGGTCGCAGGCGAGCGCGATCTCAAAGCCCCCCCCCATGGCCACTCCATTGACGGTGGCGATGACGGGCTTGAACAGGTCGAAACGGGAAGTCAAACCGCCAAAGCCGTGCGGCATCGGCACCCGCTTACCGCCTTCGGCTTGGTAGCGCAGGTCGTTGCCGGCGCAGAATCCACGGCCCGCTCCGGTGATGATGGCGACCCACATATCGTCATCGGCGGCGAACTCGTCAAACACCTCCCCAAGTTCGGCGTTGGCGGGCGGGTGAAGCGCATTCAGCCGGTCGGGCCGTGCCAAGGTGATGGTCATGATATGGTTGGTTTTGTCGATTTCGCAGTACTTGGGCATGGAGTCCTCTCCTGATTTCTAGAATGCCGCATTTTGCCATAATGCTTTGCCGCTTTTGTTTGCGGTCAACCATTAGTTTCGCTTTCTTGACAATATGCGGCTGCGGTCAGGAGACTGAGGTGAGCCGTTATCGCGGTGACGCCATGGGCACCTACGTAGCGGTCACGTACAGCGGCTGCTCGATCGAAGACGGCTTCGACGTGGGCCGCGCCCTGTCTAGGGAGCTCGACCAAGTCGATGCGGAACTATCCACATGGCGCAAGGATTCGAGCTTGGCGCGCTTTAATGCCGGGCCGGCCGGCGAGTGGGTGCCGGTGCCGGCCTCCCTAGCAATTGTTGTGGCCGAGGCGCTTGAGCTTTCCCGTCAGTCCAACGGCGCTTTCGACGTTACGGTGGCACCCTCGGTGAATCTCTGGGGATTCGGCCCTAAGCCTCGCCGGGGCAGGCCGAATTCGAGGGAAATCCAAGCCGCTATGGAGCGAATTGGCTACTGGAAGCTTGAAGCCAGGTTGCAGCCCCCTGCCTTGCGTAAGCAATCGCCCACGTTGTCGGTGGACCTGTCAGCCATTGGCAAGGGCCATGGTGTTGATCGACTCGCCCAATGGCTTGAACGCCTTGGCTGCGCCAACTACCTCGTCGACATCGGCGGCGAGGTGCGCTCCCTTGGTTTGAACCCAAACCGGCAGGCTTGGCGCATCGGCGTGGAGCGCCCGGATGGCAGCGGCTTGACCAAGCGGGTTTTGCTGCTGTCCGGGGAGGCGGCGGCCACCTCGGGCGACTACCGCAACTTCCGCTGGGAGGCGGGGCGGCGCTTGAGCCACACCATAGATCCGCGCATCGGCGCTCCGGTGACCCATCGCTTGGCATCAGTCACCACGATTGCGCCAAGCGCTGCGACGGCGGATGGCTTAGCCACGCTGATCAACGTGCTCGGACCTGCGGATGGGCTTGCTTTCGCCAATGCAAGGGGCATAGCGGCTTTGCTGCTGGTCCGTCGGCAGGAGGTCAATGGGGCGCAAGGGGGCGTTGCCCTAGGCGCAGACCGCTTTGAAGAGCGCTATACTGAACCCATGCGCAAATACTTGGCTAACGCGCCATGACCCTGTTGCTGACTTTCCTTCTGATGACGTTGATTTTGGGCGGCATGGCTTTGGGCGTGCTGTTTGGTCGCCGTCCCATCTCTGGCAGCTGCGGCGGCATGAAGACTCTGGGGCTGGATTCCGATTGTGAATACTGCGGCGGTGACCCAGAGCGATGTCAGGCTGCGCAGCGCAACTCCGGCTTGTCCTGAAAACAGCGCCCAATCCCTGATTTTCGGGTGTTTCCAAGACCAAGACGCTCCGCTGGCCGAGGCAAATCCAAGATTGCGCACGATGCCGCCGACTGCTCCGGCGCAGGCACAGACTGCGGCTTTGCTGAAGGCCAAGCTGGTCGACAAGGAGCGAATTCCTTAAGGGTTTCTTCTATCTATTTTTCGACAAACTTAGAATAATATGATTTAAAATTAATATCTTATAATAATATTTTAGAATATTTTGGAGTATGATAGAGCATCTACATTGACGATCGGCTTGAATCTCAAAACAACCTTGATGGCCTTTGATCTCGGCCAGCGCTACGCGTTCGGACGGCACAGCGCCACTTCATTCATCAGCCGTATCGCCGTGGCGGGGCTTGCCTTGAGCGTTGCCGTGCTCGTCATCGTGCTTTCAGTCATCAACGGTTTTGAAAAGGAACTGAAGGAAAGGGTCTTCGGCATCCTGCCCCATGCCTCGCTACACGGCTACTCGCCCTTTGTGGCAACCGAGGATGAGGTCGCCAAATTGACGGCGACGCCTGCAATCATCGGCGCAGCGCCCTTCGTCCAAGGCCCAGGCGTCGCCGTCAACGGCGATGAGGTGCAGGGCATCTTGCTGATGGGCGTAGAGCCGGGGCAGCACCGGCGGGTCTCCAATCTGGAGCGATTTCTCATTGGCGGTGATCTGGCCGAGTTGCAGCCCGGCGGCTTTGGCGTCGTTCTCGGCGCACGCTTGGCTTTGGGCTTGGGCGTCGGGGTCGGCGACAGCATCACGTTGGTGCTGCCTGAAGGCTCCTTGACGCCCTTTGGGCTGCTGCCGCGTCAAAAGCGGTTTCAAGTCATCGCGCTGCTGCGCTCCGGCTCGGAGCTTGATGGCCGGGCCGCCTATATTCATCTAGCCGATGCCCAACGCTTCCTTAAGCTTGACGCCAACATCCACGGCTACCAGTTGAAAGTGCTTGATCTTGATCTGGCGGACTTCGCTGTCCGAGCCGGCATGGACTCGCTGAGCCCAGGTCGATTCTACGCTCGCACTTGGCGGCACAGCCACGGCAACCTGCATCAGGCCATCGCCACGCAAAAGGCGAGCATGTTCGTGCTGCTGGCGTTTTTGGTGGTGGTCGCCGCCTTCAACCTGATCTCCGCGCTGGTCATGACGGTGGAGCAAAGAAAGGCCGATATCGCCATTCTCAAGACGATGGGTGCCAAGACGGGCATTCTGGTGGGCAGCTTCGTGGTGCTCGGCGCGCTGATCGGCAGCATGGGCGTGCTGATTGGCATCCTCTGCGGCTGCCTGATGGCCAGCGCCTTGCCGGCGCTGTTCGCCTGGATTAACACAAGCCTGAACTTGGACCTGATGAACCAGTACTTCATCAGCTATCTGCCCGTGGACATCTGGCTGGGCGATGTGGCCAGAATCGCCGCCGTTGCGTTTGGCCTTTGCGTGGTCTGCACGGTTTACCCGGCTTGGTGCGCCGCCCGCCTATTGCCAAGCCAAGTGCTGGCCCATGAGTGATTTGGCGCTTAGCGCATTGGGCTTGCGCAAGTCCTTCAGCCAAGGGGGAGAACGCATAGAAGTCTTGCGCGGCCTCGACCTTACAATGTACGCCGGAGAGCGAATCGCCGTCCTTGGGCGCTCCGGATCCGGCAAGAGCACCTTGCTGCATCTGCTTGGCGGCCTGGACGACGCCGATGCCGGCGAAGTTCGCATCTGCGGTGCGCCGTTCAGTTCCGTCGGCGCAACGGAGCGGGCTCGGCTGCGCAATGGCCGCTTGGGTTTCGTTTATCAAATGCATCACCTGCTGTCGGAGTTCACGGCCTTGGAGAACGTATTGATGCCGCTGCGCATCAGTGGCGTGGCGAAGCAGCAAGCGAAGGGGCGGGCGGAGGCCATGCTGGAGGCGGTTGGCCTGAAGGAGCGCCTGCTCCATCGCCCGCATGCCCTATCCGGAGGCGAGCGGCAGCGGGTGGCCGTAGCCCGGGCGTTGGTGACCAAGCCAAGCATCGTGCTGGCGGACGAACCCACCGGCAACTTGGATAAGGACAACGCCCGACAGGTGCTTGAATTGATGTGCGCCCTAAGCGAGGAATTCGCCGTGGCGATGGTGCTGGTCACTCACGACGAGTTGGCGAACGCCCGCATGCACCGCACCTTGCACCTAGACGGTGGCAAGCTGCGGCCTTGGGCATGAGGCTTAGCGTCTGGATCGCCATCCGCTACCTTTGGGGCGGGCGCAACCATTACGCCGGCCTCATCAACTGGATCACCTTTGCCGGTCTCAGCCTTGGCGTGCTGGTCTTGACGGTGGTCGTGAGCGTGATGAACGGCTTTGACGCGGAACTGCGCTCGCGGATACTCAGCACCGTTCCTCATCTGCTGTTGACCGGTGCAAGCGAAAGCGAATTAGCGCAGTTCGCTGCAACGCCGGGCGTGACCGGGGCGCATCGGTTCTTCGCCACCTCCGGCATGATCGCCAGCGCCGGGACCGTGGCCACCGTCACCGTCTACGGTCTGGACCAGGACGGGGCTGCCGCCATGGCCCATTTGAATGAACAGATGCAAGGCAGCGGCTTGGCTGAGGCATTGCAGGGCCAGGACGGGCTCGTTTTGGGGCTGCCCTTGGCCCGTGCTCTTGGCGTCGCGCTTGGCGAAGACGTGCTGCTCACCATCCCCGAAGCCGCGTCCGGATCGATTCGGCCCCGGTTCAAGCGCTATCGGCTGAGCGGCTTGTTCCAATTGGGCGCGGATTTTGACTACAGCTTGGCGTTGGTTTCGCGCCAGTCCTTTTCCGCCTTGGAGCGCCGTCAGTTGGGCGTCGATAGCGTTTGGATGGCCCTTGCCGACCCATTGATGGCGGACAGCTTTGCCGCCGCTTGGCGCCGCCGTGGGAGCAAAGCGCAGATTGAGGCTTGGACACAAACCTACGGCGAGCTGTTCCAAGCAGTACGCATCGAAAAGGCCCTCATGTTCCTGACTTTGCTGCTCGTGGTCGCCGTCGCCGGCTTCAACATCATTTCCGGCCAGGCCATGGTGGTTAACGGCAAACGCACCGACATCGCAGTGCTCCAGACCCTGGGCGCCACCGGTGCGCTGATCAAGCGGGTGTTCCTGCTGCAGGGTATGGCCGTGGCTAGCCTCGGCGTCGCGGTGGGGTTGATTCTTGGCCTGTTGACGGCGCTCAACGTTGGGCCCGCCTTCGCGCAGATTGAGTCTTGGTTGGGCTTCAGCCTGCTGGAGGGCTCTTACTTTGAGGCCGTGCCTGCCCGCGTTAAGGCCCTGGATCTGGCCTTCGTTGGCGGCGCATCTTGGTTGCTGTGCCTCATGGCCGCTTGGGTTCCGGCCCGGTGGGCGGCCGCGCAGAACCCGGTGGAGGGTTTGCACCTTTCCTAGCGGCCGCCGCCCGCCGAGCCTTGCGCGCCCGCCACCGCCTGATGACACGCAGCCGCCAGATCAGACGCGCAAGCACGAAGCCGCTCACCCCCGCTACCCAACCGCACAGCAGGCTGCCGAAGATCAATGGATAGCCAATGCGCTCTAGGTTGGCGACTAGCCAGCCAAGGCTGAGCTCGATGGATTCGGCCTCCATGCGGATGTCGAGCAGCCAAGCACCCAAGCGGTAAGCGAAATAGAAAATAAACGGAATCGTGAGCGGGTTTGAAACCCAGACCAAGCTGATGGCGATGGGCAGGTTGCAGCGAAACAGCACCACCAGCACACCGGCCACCAACATCTGAAAGGGCACTGGCAGGAAGGCGCAGAACAAGCCAATGAAGGTGGCGCCGGCAAAGGCGTGCCGGTTCAATTGCCAGATTTCGCGTCTGTTCAGCAATGTGCCCAAGGGACGAAGGGCAGGATTCGCACGCAATCTATCGACATTCGGCAGATGCCAGCGCAGGAGTTTTTTTGGCATAAATGCATTATGCCTGCCATCGCCGTCTCAATCCGCTTGGTTTTGGCGATCGCCGCCGCCGCCTCGCTTTACCAGCTATACGCAACCGGAACCAAAGCTCGGGTTCCCCATTGCGTGGCGGAGTCCCCCAGAGAGCTGCTGGTCCGCGTTGAGGAGGCCAAGCAATTGCCGTCCGCCGGGGCCAAGGACCGACAGATGCGGTTGCGTCTTGAAGCGGAGGTGCTACGGGACACGGCCCCGCGCTGCGCGGATCTGACGGGGCGCCGCTTGCGCTTAAGCTGGTATTCCCCGCCGCCGGTCGAAGTTGGCGAAGTCTGGCGGGTGCAAGCCAAGGTACGCCCGCCTTGGGGCTACCAGAACCCGGGCGGCTTTGACTACGAACGCTGGCTGATGGGACGGGGCATCAACGGCACGGGGTACATTCGTTCGGGGCAGCGCCATAGCCAAGCCCCCCCGGACCGGCGTCGACGGCTGCACCTGATGGTTGCTGAGCAGACGGCCGCCCTTCGCCACCCCGCCCACTTGCGCGCATTGGCGGTCGGCGACAGCGCTGGGTTGACCGAAGAGGACTGGGCGCTGCTGAGGCGCACGGGCACCGTACACCTGTTGGTGGTGTCAGGGCTGCATGTGGGGTTGGTGGCCATGCTGGGCTATTTTGTTGGCGCTGGCGCCGTGCGCCTAGCACCGACACTGTTGCTGCGGGTGCCGGCCGGCTGGGTCGCCGCCGCCTTCTCCTTAGCGGTGATTGCCGCCTTTGTTTGGCTGTGCGGGGCCGGCGTTCCGGCCTTGCGCGCTGGCATCATGGGCGTGTTTGGCGTGCTTGCCCTGGCTTATGGGCGTCGAACGCCGGTGTGGAGTTGGTTTCTTCTAGCGGCCGTATTGGTGATTTGCCTGAACCCAGGGTCCGTACTGACCCAAGGATTTTGGCTTTCCTTCGGCGCTGTGGCGGCCTTGATCGCTGGCTTTGCCGGCCGCTTTCCAACCGCTGGCTGGGTTGCCGGGCTGGTGCGGGCGCAACTGCTCATGCTGTTTGCTATGACGCCCCTGATGGCGATTGCAGTTGGGAAAGTCACGCCGATAACCGGATTGTCCAACCTGTTAGCGGTGCCTTGGGTCTCTTTGGTGGCGGTGCCGCTGGTGATGTTCTCGTTGTGCGCCAGCATCCTCGGTCTGCCTTTCGCCAGCTTCGTCTGGGGCCTGGCCGATTGGTCCTTGACCGCGTTGCTAACTGGCCTTGAAGCGTTGGACGTGGGCGTTCCAAGCCTGACGCCGGTGGCCCTGTGGCAGGGGATCGCCAGCATTCTCGCCTTCGCTTGCGGCTTGGCGGCACCGGATTGGCGCGCTCGGTTGGCCTGCCTGCCTCTTTGGTTGGTGGGGCTTGTTGTCCTTTATGAACGCCCGGCCGCCAGTGAGGTTCGGATTATCGGCTTGGACGTGGGGCAGGGCAGTGCCGTGCTGGTGGATACGCGCCGGCACCGCTTGTTGTTTGATGCGGGCGCCAGCACCACCTCCGGCTTCAACCTCGGCGAGGCGGTGGTGTTGCCAGCCATCGCCGCCACCGGCCCCCTTCGCTTGGATCGCCTCATGGTCAGCCATGGCGACAGCGATCATGCGGGCGGCGCCGCGGCCGTGCTGGCGGGCGCGCCCACCGCATCGGTCATCGCCAATACGCCGGCTTTAAACGGAGCGCCTTGCGCCCGGGGTCGGCGATGGTCTTGGGATGGGGTGGAATTTGAAGTCCTGCACCCACCTGAAGATGATTGGGTGGACGATAACGACGGCTCCTGCGTCCTGCAACTCACCGCCGGTGGGCAGCGGGTTTTGCTGACCGGCGACATCAGTCGCCGCGCCGAAAGGTTGCTGGTCGATAGCGGGATCAAGCCGGCCACGTTGCTCTTTGCGCCACACCACGGCAGCAACACCTCTTCTTCGCAGCGGTTCATTGAAGCGGTCAATCCGGCGTTGGTGTTTGTCAGCGCCGGTTGGCGCAACAGCTACGGACATCCACACCCGGCGGTGTTGCACCGCTATCGAATGGCCGGCGCCAAGCTGTGGGTTACTGGCGTGGAGGGAGCGTTGTTCTGGTCATCGGCAAGGCCCGGGCAGGTGCGCGCCTTGCGCCCGGCCCTTGGCACTAGTTTGGCTTGGTGGATCAATCAACCGCCGCCGCTAGCAGCGGCTAACCGTTGAAAAGTGTAAAACCGGGCGCATTTAGCTCAACAAGCAACAGGTTCTAGGAGCTGAAACCATGCGCATGGATCGATTGACCACCCGCCTGCAGGGCGCTTTGGCTGACGCCCAGTCCTTGGCGTCCGGCAAGGATCACGCCTCTGTGGAGCCCATTCACCTCCTTGCGGTGCTGTTGGAACCCGGCCCGACCACACTCCTGCCCTTGCTGGTGCAGGCTGGCGGACAGGCCGGCAAGATCGCCGATGGCGTTGCCGCGGCCTTGGACCAAGTGGCGGTTCTGAAATCACCCACCGGCGACATCCAGCCGTCCCGGGCTCTGATGCGCACTATGACGCTGGCCGATGGCATGGCTCAGAAGGCCGGAGATCAATACCTGTCAAGTGAACAGGCTTTGCGCGCCCTAGCCAAGGATTCGGTGGTCCGCCGGGTGTTCGTCGGCAGCGGGGTGGACTTGAAGCGCCTCGACGCAGCAATTGAAGCAGCCCGAGGCGGTGAGAAGGTGCAGGACGCCGCTGCGGAGGAACGGCGGGAAGCTTTGGCGAAATACACCATTGACCTAACCGAGCAGGCGGAGCGGGGTAAGCTTGATCCCGTCATAGGCCGGGACGACGAAATTAGGCGCACCATCCAAGTGCTGCAGCGACGCACCAAGAACAACCCGGTTCTGATCGGCGAGCCAGGCGTCGGCAAGACCGCCATCATCGAAGGTTTGGCCCAGCGCATCCTTAACGGCGAGGTGCCGGAGGGTTTGAAGAACAAGCGCATTTTGGCGCTGGACATGGGGGCGCTGATCGCTGGGGCCAAGTTCCGCGGTGAGTTTGAAGAGCGCTTGAAGGCGGTGCTGAACGAACTGGCCAAGCAGGAAGGCAACATCGTTTTGTTTGTGGATGAACTGCACACCGTGGTGGGTGCTGGCAAGGCTGAGGGATCAATGGACGCCGGCAACATGCTCAAGCCCGCTCTGGCTAGGGGCGAGCTGCACTGCGTGGGCGCCACCACCCTGGACGAATACCGCCAACACGTCGAAAAGGACGCGGCCCTTGAACGGCGCTTCCAGAAAGTGCTGATCGATGAGCCGAACGTGGAGGACACCATCGCCATATTGCGCGGGCTCAAGGAGCGATATGAATTGCACCATGCGGTGGACATCACCGACCCGGCCATTGTCGCGGCGGCGAAACTGTCCCATCGCTACATCAGCGATCGGCGGCTGCCGGACAAGGCTATCGACCTGATTGATGAAGCCGCCAGCCGCATCCGCATGGAAATCGACTCCAAGCCGGAGGCCATGGACCGCCTTGAGCGCAAGCTGATCCAGCAGAAAATGGAGGCGCAGGCGCTAAGAAAGGAGAGCGATGAAGCCAGCAAGAGGCGGCTTAAGGATCTTCAGCAAAGCATAGAGGCGCTGGAGCGGGAGTACAGTGATTTGGATGAGGTCTGGAAGGCGGAAAAGGCCAGCTTGCGCGGTGCCCAGGACATCAAGGAGGAGTTGGAATCGGTGCGCATGGAGTATGAGTCGGCCCGGCGCCGCGGCGATTTAGAGCGCATGTCGGAGTTGCAGTACGGGCGCATTCCGGAACTCGAAGGGCAGTTGGCCGCCACCACGGAGCCGGTGCAGCATGAGCTGCTGCGCAACAAGGTCACCGAAGAGGAAATCGGCGAGGTGGTCTCCAAGTGGACCGGCATCCCCGTGGCCAAGCTGCTTGAGGGGGAGAAGGAGAAGCTGCTGCACCTTGAGCGGCAACTGCACGAGCGGGTCGTCGGCCAGGATGAAGCGGTTTCGATCGTCGCCGATGCGGTGCGCCGCTCGCGCGCCGGGCTTTCGGATCCGAACCGGCCAAACGGCTCCTTCATGTTCCTCGGCCCCACTGGCGTCGGCAAGACGGAGTTGTGCAAAGCGCTGGCCGAAGTGCTGTTCGACAACCAGGATGCGTTGTTGCGCGTGGACATGTCGGAATTTATGGAAAGGCACTCGGTGGCTCGGCTCATCGGAGCGACGCCGGGCTATGTGGGCTATGAGGAAGGCGGCTACCTCACGGAGCAGGTGCGCCGCCGCCCGTATTCGTTGATTTTGCTGGACGAAATAGAAAAAGCGCACGGGGATGTCCTCAATATTCTGCTTCAGGTGTTGGACGACGGCCGCCTCACCGATGGCCACGGACGGACCGTGGACTTCCGCAACTGCGTCTTGGTGATGACGTCGAACTTGGGGTCGGAGGCCATTCAATCCATGGCTAGCGAAGGCTTCAAGCGTTTGCGCGACGTGGTGCTTGGCGTGGTCAGCCAGCACTTTCGCCCGGAATTCATCAACCGCATCGACGATCTAGTGGTGTTCCATGCCCTAGACAAGGAGCATGTGGCGCAGGTCGCCGAGCTGCAGTTCGACCTGCTGCGCAGCCGCCTTAAGGAACAGGACATCTCCATTGGCCTTAAACGCGAGGCGCGGGATGCGCTGGTGGATGAAGGCTACGACCCAGTCTATGGCGCCCGTCTTCTGAAGCGGGTGATGCAGCGGCGCATAGAGAATCCTTTGGCATCCAAGCTCTTGGCCGGCGAGATCAGCCCAGGCGAGGAGGTTCAGGTGGGTTGGCGGGGAGGGGAATACAAATTGCAGGTGGTTTAAGATGCCCTCCCTGACGCTGATGCGCCTGATGCAGGACGATGCTTGATGATCAATAAGTGCTTGTTCCCGGTGGCTGGCTATGGCACTAGGTTTCTGCCGGCAACCAAGGCCATGCCGAAGGAGATGCTGCCCATTCTGAATAAGCCTCTGATTCAGTACGGGGTGGAGGAGGCATTGGGCGCGGGGATGACCGAGATGGCCTTCGTCACCGGCCGTGGTAAACGCGCCATTGAAGACCACTTCGATGTCAGCTACGAAACCGAGCATCAAATCGCAGGTACAGGCAAGGAAGCGCTGCTGTCGAGCATTCGCAAGCTAATTGATGAATGCACCTTCTCCTATACGCGGCAAACCACGATACGCGGGTTGGGGGACGCCATCCAAAGCGGCCGTACGCTGATAGGCAATGTGCCTTTTGGCGTGCTGCTCGCCGACGACCTGTGCTTTGGCGAAGGCCACGGCGTCCTGGCGCAGATGGTCAACGTCTTCAAGCAGTTCAGGTGCAGCGTTGTAGCCATAGCGGCGGTGCCGCCCGAGGATACGGACCGCTATGGCATCATTTCCGGCGAGCCGGTCACCGACCGCATTTTCCGCGTCTCTGACATGGTGGAGAAGCCGCCGCCGGACGAGGCGCCAAGCAATCTCGCCATCGTCGGCCGTTACATTTTGACGCCGGACATCTTTGAAATCCTTGATGAAACAGAAGCGGGCAGGAACAAAGAGGTGCAGATCACCGACGCCCTGCTCAACCAAGCCAAGCAAAGGGCGGTGATTGCCTACAAGTTTCAGGGCAAGCGCTTTGATTGCGGCACCATACCCGGGTTCGTCGACGCCACCAACTTCTGCTACGCCCGCAATCACCTGCAGTGACTCGAAATTGAACTGCCCGAGGCCGATGGCGCGAAGCGCAAAGCGGATGCGGCCGCCATTGAGATCATTGTGCATCGGGATGGACGTTTGACGGTCAATGGCCAACCGGCCGGCGCAGGTGAGCGCGACGCTCTAATGCAAATTTTGGCCTCGGCCTAGGCATCCGGCGCTTGGCAAGACGGCACGAGCGCGTTGGTAGTGGCCGATGCGCTGGCCGCCCACAAAGCCGTGGTCTTGGCCATGGACGCCGCCGGCAAGCTGGGCTTAACGCGCATCCGCATCCTCACCCACTCACCGGTGGATGACGCTGATGGAAGTGGCCAAGCCGACCGGCAGTGACTGAGGCATCGTTCAAGATCACCCTGAGCGATTTTCACCGGCACTGGTCTTGGTGTCGCTTGTAGTCGGATTTATAGGTATCTTCAGTGACTTACATACAATCGAAAATGGCGCAATTGCGCCGGGCTGCGAAAGCTTGGGAATTGATCGGAGATTCCTCAACAGCCGTTGTCGAAGATTGGATGCCGGGACAGGCCAGCAGGTCGATTAGGGATGATTCTGATGCAGTTCAACAGCGTTTACCTAAAGGAATGTTCTGAATGAGCCGGAGCGGCGGCGAGGCGGCGGTTGGCTGGTCGGTTTACAAGCGGCTTCTCACCTATGTACGACCCTACTGGGCGTTATTTGCGGCTTCGGTCATCAGTTTTCTGGTCGGCAGCGGTGCCGAAGCCGTCTTTGTGCGGCAGTTCGGCAATCTCATTGACGATTGGGATGCGGGGCTGGCTGATGCAGCCCTGTTCATTCCGCTGGCAATGGTCGGTGCCGCCCTAGTGCGAGGCGTGGGCAGCATGGGCGGGGAAATGTTGCTCGGCCACGTCTCCTTCACCGTGGTGCACAACCTTAGGCTGGCCCTCTTTGATCAGTTCTTGCATATGCCGAGCGCCTATTTCGACAGCGGCTCCTCGGGCCGTTTGGTCGCTCGCATCACTTTCAACGTGGGGCAGTTGCGCGACACCGGCACCGAAGCTCTCAGGTCGGTCATTCATGATGGCGGCAAGGTGATTGTTTTCCTGGCGTACATGCTCTATCTGAATTGGCAGCTCACCCTGATCTTCTTTGGCACCGTGCCCATCGTCGCTCTGGTGGTGCTGTACACCAGCCGTCGGTTTCGCAACATCGCCAAGCGCATTCAAAGCGCCATGGGCGATGTGGCTCATGTGGTTTCGGAAACCGTGTCCGGGCATCGGGTGGTGCGCATTTTCGGCGGTGAGGACTATGAGCGCAGGAGGTTTCAGCAGGCGAGCAGCGCCAACCGCCGCCGCAACCTGAAGATGCTGGCGACTAAGGTCGGCAGCACCCAAATCATTCAGATCCTAGTGGTGATCGCCTTGTCGTTTTTGATCGGGTTGTTGGCCCGGCCGGAGTTGGCGCACGGCCTTTCCACGGGCGACCTAGTGGTGTTTATCGGTTTGGCCGGCATGTTGGTGCGGCCCATTCGCAAGCTGACCGAGGTGAACTCCCGGCTGCAGACGGGCTTGGCCGCGGCGGAGGACGTATTTGCCCAACTCGACGCCCAACCGGAAGTGGATCAAGGTGAGGTCAGGATTGAGCGGGTGCAAGGGACAATCGAATTCCGCAAAGTCAATTTTTCCTACAGCGCCGAGCAGGAGCCGGTTTTGCGCGACATCAGCCTGACCGTCAAATCGGGCCAGACCATTGCCTTGGTGGGCCGCTCCGGCAGCGGCAAATCGACCTTGGCAAGCCTGATTCCCCGCTTTGAAGAGGCGAATTCCGGCGAGGTGCTGATCGACGGGGTCCCGGTGCAGGAATACAACCTCGCCAGCCTGCGCCGCCAGATTGCCTTGGTCACCCAACAGGTCAACCTGTTCAACGACACCCTGAGGGCCAACATCGCATACGGCGATTTGGCTGGTGCCGACGCCGCCGCCATTGAGGATGCCGTCCGCTGCGCCCAAGCGGCGGAATTCGTCAATCAGCTTCCCCAAGGCCTTGACACCTTGGTGGGGGCGAACGGCTCCATGCTTTCCGGGGGGGAGCGTCAGCGCATCGCCATCGCCCGGGCGCTGTTGAAGGACGCTCCCATACTCATCCTGGATGAGGCCACCTCAGCATTGGATTCCAGATCCGAGCGGCACATTCAAGCAGCTCTTGAGGAAGTGATGCGTGAGCGCACCACCATCGTCATTGCCCATCGCTTGTCCACCGTGGAAACGGCCGATGTGATCTACGTCATGGATCAGGGCCGCATCGTTGAGCAGGGCGATCATGACTCTCTTCTCGCCCAAGGCGGACTCTACGCCAGCCTGTACGACAACGGCTTGCAGGGCGAGGAAGCCGCGATGGCGAACACCAAAGCGGGCGTTGCCGGCCGGCTGTCGCGCCTTGGGCTGGGTCGACCGGTTGAACGCGCCTTTTCGCCACTTCTGCGCGCTTGGCATGAGGGTGCTTGGTGGACCGTTCTTCTAACGCCAGCGGCTTGGTTGTTTGGATGGTTGGCCAAGCGTCGGCGTTGGCGGTTCCTTGTTGGCAAGGCGCCAAGGTGGCGGGCGCCTGTGCCGCTGATCGTTGTCGGCAACATCAGCGTCGGCGGCACCGGCAAAACGCCCTTGGTCATCTGGTTGGCTCTCTGGCTGAAGGAGCAGGGCTTGCGTGTGGGCGTGGTTGCCCGAGGCTATGGCGGCAAGGCTGGGCGCAATCCCTTAGCGGTTCCATCGGTCGATGCGGATCCCGCCTTGTACGGCGACGAACCGGTGTTGATCGCCAACCGAACCGGCTGCCCTGTGGTTGTTTGCAAGGATCGGATCAAGGCGGCCAAGAAGTTGCTTGAAGCGAACGAGGTGGATGCCCTCATAGCCGATGACGGGCTTCAGCACTACAGCCTAGTCCGGGATGTCGAGATTGCCGTAGTCGATGGCGACCGGGGATTCGGCAACGGGCGGCTGCTGCCAGCCGGGCCTTTGCGGGAGCCGGCAAGCCGCCTGCGGGAGGTGGATTGGGTGGTCAGCAACAGCCGTTTTGCGGGGGTGGCGCCAGATGAAGCACTCATGTGCATGCGCCCCAACGCCTTGGTCAACTTGGGCAACGGCCTCAGTTTGACCCCTGAAGAGTTTGTTGAAAGACACGAACGGGTCCGGGCCGTAGCGGGCATCGGCAATCCGGATCGATTTGCGCGCACCCTGCGGGAAATGGGTCTGGGTGTTCTGCTGCACGGCCTTGACGACCACCATATCTTCAACGGCGAGGAAGTCGCCTTTGACGATGATTTGCCGGTGGTCTGCACGGACAAGGATGCGGTCAAGCTGTGCCGTCTGAAGCGGCCCTTGCTGCACTGTTGGCGGTTGGAGGTTGGCGTGGAGCTGGCCGCCGAGGACATCAGCCGCTTGCGGGGGATTCTGGCGGGCAAGGGCATCCTGGAATGATTCCATTCAAGATCGTGATCCCGGCGCGATTCGCCTCAACCCGTTTGCCCGGCAAACCCCTGCTCGACATTGGCGGACGGGCCATGATCGTTCGAGTGGCCGAACAAGCTGCATTGGCCGGAGCAACAGAGGTCATTGTGGCTACGGATGACGAGCGCATCTTGCGGGTGGTCGCCGCCGCCGGCCACCAAGCCGCCATGACCAAGCCGGAGCATCGGTCCGGTTCGGACCGGGTGTGTGAAGTGGTGGGCAGGATGGGCTGGTCGGAGGATGCGGTCATCATAAACTTGCAGGGCGATGAGCCCTTGGCCCCGCCGGCCATCATCCGTCAGCTTGCCGAGGCTATGGTGACCAATGAGCGGGTGGCAATGGCGACCCTATGCGAGCCGGTCCTGAACGAGGGCCAAATCGACGATCCGAACATTGTGAAAGTGGTTAGAGACGAAGGGGATTTCGCCCTCTACTTTTCCCGATCGCCCATTCCGATGGCGCGTGACGGGCGCCCAAACACGACAGCGGAGTTGGCGGCGACTTGGCGGCGGCACATTGGCATCTACGGCTACCGGGCGAGCGCTTTGCACCGATTCGTCACCATGCCGCCCAGCCCGTTGGAGAAGGTGGAGGGTCTGGAGCAACTGCGGGCACTGGAGAACGGAATGCGGATTTTGGCGCTTGATGCCTGCCGGTCAGTGCCGCAAGGCGTCGATACGCCAGCGGACCTGCAACGGATACGGGATCTACTGAACTGCTAACGAAGCGATGTCTGTAATGGAACCAAGGTTAAACCGGGCAGGCTTGAGACTTGGGAAAACTCCGATTAGCTCCAATTAGTGAAATATAATAGCAGTAACTTCTAATCATGCAGGAAGACCCGCGCACCAACAATCACTGACCGACGGATTTGAAAAATACCGCAAGCAGACTCGTCAGGAACGGTTTCCGGCCGATATGAACACCATCATTCTGCACCAAAGTCTTGCTGGGGAATGGGCGCAGGCCCGAGCTTAACGGGCCGGCTTGCCGCCTTGGGTGGCTTAGGCCGATGAACAGGTGGTCCAAGTAGTTGATTTCGTGCTGGCGTAGAATCGGAAGCGGATGGATCGCTCCCCGAAAACCCGGACTTCGGTGTTGCTGCCGAACACGCTTGGCGTACCCTGCATGGCGGAGAATCTTCGCATCGCCCGCTCCGAACAGGAATTGATTGACGCCCTGTCGGAAGCTGGAGACGATGCACTCGTGCTGGGTGCGGGCAGCAATCTCATTTTGCCGCGGCGGGTAACCAAGCCCTTGGTGCAGGCGGCATGGCGCTCCTTGACGCTGAAGCGTTTGGGCGAGGATGTTCTGCTGACCGCCGCCGCTGGTGAAAACTGGCATGCCGTGGTGCGCTGTAGCTTGGGGCAGGGCTTGCGCGGCTTGGAGAACCTAGCCCTCATTCCAGGCAGCGTTGGCGCCGCTCCGGTTCAGAACATCGGCGCCTATGGCGTTGAGCTGTCTGAGCGCCTTGTTGAAGTTAGGGTGTTCGACCGATGGCAAGGGCGCGTTTGCTCCCTACGGCCCGAAGATTGCGCATTCGGTTACCGAACCAGCATTTTCAAACAGGTTCCCGACCGATACGTGGTGCTAGCGATGACCTTGCGTTTGGGACCAAGCAACCGGCTCGTGCTGGATTATCCCGACGTCAAGCGGGAGCTTGTCCGCGCCGGATGCAGTCGGCCAACGGCTCGCCAAGTCGCCGAAGCCATCATCGCCGTCCGCCGCAGGAAGCTGCCGGACCCTCGCCATCGGGGTAATGTTGGCAGCTTCTTCCAAAACCCGATCATCCCCCGGTTGGTCGCTGCGCGCTTGGCTGAGTATCATCCAAGCTTGGTCACCCATGCGGTGGATGGCGGCGTCAAGCTCGCCGCGGCCCAGCTCATCGACCTTTGCGGCTGGAAGGGACGTCGCTTGGGGAAGGTGGGTGTATGGCGACGGCAACCCCTAGTTCTCATCAACCTAGGCGGGGCGGAAGGGGCGGACTTCCTAGTCCTTAGCGAACGCATCCGCGCATCGGTCCTGGACCGCTTTGGCGTGAGGCTGGAACTGGAGCCCACCTGCCTGTGACAAGCTGAATCGTCCACTTCAGCCTGCCCCTGCCTTCCTTAGGGAACCTCTGATTAAATTCCAAGGATTGATCATCGCATCGCGTCTGAAATAATTTATCCCATATTCTCAACTACTTACAAGTCATCGAAAAAGACTGATCTTGTTGCGCTGCCAAAACCCGCGAATTTTTCAGAGGTTCCTTAGCTATTAGGTTCCTGTCTCTTGGCGTTGACGCGCTTCCCTAGGGTCGTTGTAGGCCCTGCGCGGACTAGCCTCTTGAGCGGTGACATCGGCTGCGCCTTGTTCTGCGCTTGTGGCCACCTCATCCTTGGCCGATCGATCATTGGCCATAGGAGATGCGTCCAAGGTTGGTTCGCAAGCAGTGGTTTGCTGCGGCTGGGAACTGAGGTCCCCATCCATCACGCTCAGGCCGTCGGCCTCGGCCGGCGCCGCCGATTCCACCTTTTGGTCGTCCGGCTGAGTTGGCGCCGCCTGAGTGGTTGCACCGCCTTGGCGCACCTGTTCAGCCACCTTGCCCCGATCCCGACGCGGACGGCGCTTGCTTTGGGCTAGGGCGTCGTCGCTTGGCGCGCGACTCGCTTGGCTTGCAGCCTCCGGCTCCTTTTGCTCCCGCCGGTTGCTGGATGGGTCGGGCGCACCCTGATTCCGGCTGCGAGCCGAGTCCTGCTGCCTTTGAGGCTGTCGTTTTGTCTGGCTCCGTTCCCGATTCTGGCTTGTCGAAGGCTTGTCATCGCGCTTGGATTCGGCCTTTTGCTCGCTTTTGCGTGACCCCGCCCTGGTGTTGTTGCCAGCCTTTCCTTGCTTGGGGGATTTGCCGGCCTTGCCGCTTTTGTTGGCATCGTCCTTGGCGGTGTGCTTGTCTCCCGTCTTGGCGCTGCGCTCCTGACCGGAGCGCCCGCCTTGGCGACGAGATCTGGTGCCATCGCCTTGGCCACGGGTAGCCTTTGCCTCTTCTTCGACCTCAGAGCCTTCGGCGAAGAGGCTGTTCCAAAACCCTTTAATCAATCCCGGTTTTTTTTCGCGATCCTGTTTTCTTGCCGTCGGCATCGGAATGGGTGCTGAGGGCCGAACCACCTCCACAGCCGGCTTGCTGCCTTGCCGGGAAGCGCCGTTGTTGGCGCTGACTTGCTCGATTTCCGGGGCGGAGTATTCAGTCAGTTCGTAGCTCGGCACATCGCTTCCGGCCTCCTCTTTGTCGTCGCGAAAGCCCTGCACTTCGTACTGCGGCGTTTCCATGTTCACGTTTGGCGCGATCACGATGTGCGTTCGAGTACGACGTTCGATATCCGTCACCTCTTGGCGTTTTTCGTTCAGCAGGTAGGAGGCGATGTTGAGGGGCACCAAGGCCCGTACCCGGCTGCGGCGCTCCTTTAGCGACTCTTCCTCCACAAGACGCAGAATCGCGAGCGCCAAGGACTTGATATCCTGAATGCGCCCTTGGCCGCTGCAGCGGGGGCAAACCTCAGTTGTCAGCTCCTCTAAGGACGGGCGCAGGCGCTGCCGCGACATCTGCATCAGACCAAATTGCGAGATGCGGCCCACCAGCACCCTAGCTCGGTCTTGGTGCAGCGCTTTACGCATCCTGTCCTCCACCGCCCGCTGGTTTTCCGTTCGCGACATGTCGATGAAGTCGATGACAATCAACCCGCCCATATCCCGCAGCCGAAGCTGCCGGGCGATTTCGTCCGCCGCCTCCAGATTGGTGGTCATGGCCGTTTCTTCGATGTCGGTGCCCTTGGTGGCACGGGCTGAGTTGATGTCTATGGACACCAAGGCTTCGGTCGGATCGATGACGACCGAGCCGCCGGCAGGCAGCTTGACGGTGCGGTTGAAGGCGCTGGCGATCTGGCTTTCTATTTGGTAGCGGCTGAATAGAGGTATGGCGTCGTCGTGGAACTTCACCCGTTGGCGAAAGCCGGGCATGACTTGGTCGATGAATGTCTGCGCCTCGTCATATGCGTCCCGATTGTCGATGATGAGTTCCCCCACATCTTGGCTTAGGTAGTCGCGAATGGCGCGCAGGATGAGGTTGTTTTCCGCATAAAGCAGCCTAGGGGCGGTTTCAGCCTCGCCCGCCGCCTCAATCGCCGCCCATAGCTTCAACAGGTAGTTCAAGTCCCACTGAAGTTCCTCAACGCTGCGGCCAACGCCAGCGGTGCGGATGATCATCCCCATGCCGGGCGGCAAGTCGAGTTCGGCCAAGGTATTGCGCAATTCATTGCGTTCATCGCCGGAAACGCGCCTCGATACGCCGCCGGCCCGAGGATCCGTAGGCATCAAGACCATGTAGCGACCAGGAAGACTGATGAAGGTGGTCACTGCGGCACCCTTGCTGCCGCGCTCCTCCTTCTCCACCTGAGCGACGATCTCCTGACCTTCCTTGAGCAGTTCCTTGATGTTCTTGCGGCCGCCCTCATGCGGCTGGCTGAAGCTTTGCGGTGAAATGTCCTTCAGTGGCAGGAAGCCGCGCCGTTCGGGGCCGAAATCGACAAAGGCCGCTTCAAGACTTGGCTCGATGCGAATGACCTTGGCCTTGTAAATGTTGCCTTGGGTCTGCTCCCGACGCCGGTTTTCGATGTCCAGATCATAAAGCTTTTGGCCATCTACGAGGGCTACGCGCAGCTCCTCAGGTTGGGTTGCGTTAATCAACATGCGTTTCATTGGTTGTTCCTCTGTTGGTGCGCCGAATGCGACCGAGGGAACGGGTGAAGTGACCACTTGGCCAGTACGGCCAAGATCTGCGCCAATCGAAAGAGCAGGGGATGTATTCGGATTGTGAGGCGCTCGTCCAAACGAATTGCGCCTAAGAACAAGTTACTCCAACTGCATCGCTTTGCTTTAAGGTCTCACTCCTTTGATTGGCGGTAGATGGTTCATTTCATGGGCATCCAGCGAGTTTCGCTAAGCCTTAATTCTTCCGTTCCGTGCCTTGCATTGGCCGCAAGGCGCTGGTTTAAATTTAATGTCTGTTCGTTGGTTTGCTATATCAAAGCCACTTCGGCTTGGTTGCATCTTGCAGAGCCAAGACCACGACGTACAAGTTCAAAAGGCTTGCTCAGACCAATTTGTAAGAGAATGGGTCTGCAAGCCGCCGCTAGGTGACACAAGGCATTGCGGGCGGCATCATAACACCGATCTTGAACAATCAGCAAAAATTTGCACCATGCGGGCTAAGATGGGCGGTTTCGGTCCCGCTCTGTGGGCTTGAAGCGAGTGGGGAGTTGGGGTGGTGAACGAATCTTTTGCAGGCTCGAAGGCACCGGCCCGCTGCGTCAAGGTGGAGGATTCCGGCCAACGCATCGACAATTTTCTCGCTCGCGTTTTGAAGCCGCTGCCAAAATCCCGCATCTATAGGATGCTTCGCCGCGGCGAAGTACGTGTCAACGGTGGCCGAATCAAACCGGACTACCGGGTCCAAGCTGGGGATGAGGTGCGCCTGCCGCCGGTTTGGACCACGGCTGCCGACACCTCCCGATCGGAGCAGGCCAGTGCAGGGCTGCAAGCGGAAAGCAGTACGTTCGTTCAGTTGCAGAAGAAAATTCTCTTTGAGGACCGAGATCTGTTGGTGCTCGACAAGCCGGCCGGCCTCGCCGTGCATGGCGGCAGCGGCATCAAGCTAGGTGTTATAGAGGCCCTGCGCCGCCACCGCAGCGACCGTTTCCTCGAACTGGCGCATCGGCTGGACCGAGACACCTCCGGCTGCTTGCTGATTGCCAAGTCTCGCCCGGCGCTGGTCGAACTGCATAGTTTGCAACGGGCGCGGCGCATAAACAAGACCTATCAACTGCTGGTGTGTGGGCGCTGGCCGCGGCGGCTCACATCCGTCAATTTGCCTTTGCATCGCTTCGTCACCGCCACCGGCGAGCGGCGAGTGCGCGTGGCGAGCCATGGCAAGCCGGCGCACACCGGGTTCCACCTCATGCGGGTGGGTGAGATCGCCTCTTGGCTGCAGGCCCGCCTGCATACCGGCCGCACCCATCAAATCCGCGTTCACGCCGCCGCCAGCGGCCATCCTTTGTTGGGCGAGGACAAGTACGAGACGTCGGACTCCCTGTTGCGCACAAAGCAGGCAGCGGTGCGCCGGTTGTGCCTGCACGCCTCTTGCATCAACTTGGAGTGGCAAGGTGCTAGGTTGCGCTTTGAAGCGCCGCTGCCATCGCTTTTTGCCCGAGCCTGGCAACACCTCTGCGGTGATTCGGCGGCAAGCTGACGGGCATCTGACAATGTTGATCGCGACATGATTGTTTGAATAACCAGCCCGCACCGCAGGGGAAAACGCCGAAAAGTCCAATTTTTTGGGAGAGGCCGCAGCCTTCGGCAGCCAATCTTCTTCAAGCAGCCTGTCCTTCACCGAGCGGATCGATGCCGATGCGACGTAGCATCTCGCAGAGTTGGATTAGGGGCAGGCCGATCAAGGCGTTGGGGTCATTCCCTTCAATTCGCTCGAACAAGGCGATGCCGAGCCCCTCGGAGCGGAATGACCCGGCGCAATCAAGCGGTTTTTCCCGATCCACATAGCGAGCCGCTGCATGCGCTTCGAGTTTTCTAAACTGAACCCGGGTTGTATCCACCCCTAGCTGCTCGCCACCGGGATGGCACACGCACAGGCTGGTCAGGAAGCGCACCTCCCGGCCAGATAGCGCCTTGAGTTGGGTGATGGCGCTCTGCCGGTCGCCGGGCTTGCCAAGGATGCGCTCGCCGCCTGGCCCATCGACGACGCCTACTTGATCGCTGGCGATGATGATGTCGTTCTCTCGCATGGCGAAGACATTGGCCGCTTTCGCCCTTGCCAGCCGCTGCACAAGCGCCTCGGCCCGCTCATCGGGCAAGGCGGCTTCGTCAATGTCTGGGCTTTGCACAGCAAAGGGCAGGCCAAGACGCCGCAAGAGGGCGGCGCGATAGCGGGACGAAGAGGCAAGTATGAGTTCGGGCATAGTTCAGGTTGGCTGTTAGGAGGGTCATCAGCATACCTGTTCAGCGCCTGTGCTTTACAGATGCTAGGCAGGCCGCCTGTGTCGGCTCAGACACATTTCGGGATTTCGCAACAGCCTTGAAATGCCCTGAGCCCGTTCTGGTCCTTGAGACGATACTTCATGTCCGGGATGATGAAGGCGAGCGTGCTTGCGGCCATGGTGGCGGTCCCCCGTCATGGCGATGGAAGACGTCCGCCGGCGCGGTCGAAGGGCGTATAGGGACGGCTCGGAAAGCGGGCCGGGTTCGCCCCGCGTGGCATGCCAAGCCCTGCACGGCACCTGCCCGCCGCCGGAGCGGGGCAGCCGGAAAGCCTTGCGCCGAGGCGAAACCGGAAAGCGCGGAGCGCCGTGTGGGGCTAGAGAAGTCTGGCGGCGGCGATCATCAGGCCGACCATGGCCACGTTCAGCCCAACGACCCACAGGATAATGCCGTTCTTCGCGGCTTCGATTTTGGCATGGACAGTCGCGATATCGGCCGCGGTCTTGAGGCTCAGCTTCTCGACATTCGCCTGGACGGCCGCAATACCCGCCTTGGTCTCTTGGCGCAGGGCCTCGATACCCGCCTTGGTCTCTTGGCGCAGGGCTTCGATATCGGCCTTGACCAGTTCGATATCGGCCTTGGTGGCGAGGTTGTGTTCAAGCAGCAGGGATTGCTCGCGCACCACGGCCACGGCCTGCGGCTCGGGCATGCCCGTTTCCGTCAGCCGCAGCACCGCCGCGTGGGTGTCGTAGACGATCGTCGTCTGCATCATGGCCATAGTATAGGCCCCTTGCGTTGCGTTTGAAATGCCCGCGACGGCGCACGTGACGGCGGCATGAAGGTTGCGGTGGGAGCGGCGGCGTCGGGTGTGCCAGTCGATTCGGGCATGGGAGCCTCCGCGTCCGGTTTTACCGACGGGTTTGGGCATGGCTTTGGCCCTGGTTTTGTGCTTGACTTGCCTTGTGGCCGGTGCCCGGGCTCAGAAGGTGAATCGGCTCAGACACCGACCGAATTCGCAGACAAGCTCGCCATGGCCGCATGATCGAAAAAATTCCGAAATGTACTGAGCCCGCACAACTGCTTTACAGATCGCGCATCGATACCTAAGATGCCGCCTGAATTTTCGTGACCACGAGCGCAAGGTTGATCAGTGCGCCCGTGTCTGGTGCTGTTCAAGCTCAAGGTTGCCGTGATGGGTTAGCCTTGGTTTCGCTGGAAAAGCGACCTAGACTCGGCGGCCTAGCCAGTTGGCCTAAACCAGTGCTTGCGCCAGATTGACTTGGTGCGGGAACCAAGCGCTTGAAGTCCGGGCAACGTCGGCTCAATTGCAAGGTGACGGAGGTCGTTTCATGCAGGGCATCGTTTCGCCAAGCCTCGGCTGCATCGGTTTAGCTGAGCCATGAGTGCTGTAGCCGCCAACGCTGTGGAGGAACGGTTTTGCCTATTGGAGTTGGCCGAACGCAACGCCTGCTTTGAGCGAACGGTCAGTGCCGCCGCTTTCACGCGGTTTGCGCCATTGTGCAGTTGCCGGGGGGCTGTTTGGATTAAGCTCCGGTTTCACTTCAACGAGGCGGGCCACATCGAAATGGACGGCAAGGTCGCCACTCGGTTGGCTGTTGAATGCCATAGGTGTCTCGACTCGGTGGAAGTGGACTTGGAATCCGCTTTTTTCTTAGTTGTGGTCAAAAGCGACGAGCAGGCCAGACGGTTGGGACCTAGGTTCCCGGTGTTGCTAGTGCAAGGCGATCTAGCAACGCTTCAGGAGTTGGTTGAAGATGAGCTCATTCTCGCCCTGCCGGAGCGGCCCTGCACCGACCAGGCTTGTCCGAAGGCCTTTGCGCGGGCGTGCCCGGAAACGGTGCTGGCACCGGTTGAGAATCCATTTCAGGCGCTTGGACCTTGGCGCAGGTCCAGCGGCAACCTCTAATTTCAGGCAGAAGGAGATATAGATGGCAGTTCAGAAAAGCAAGGTGTCCCGGGCTCGGCGGGGTAAGCGCCGTTCCCATGATCGGCCCAAGCCGCCGGCGCTTTCAATTGACCAGACTAGCGGCGAAACCCACCGTCGCCACCATGTGACCGCCGACGGGTTTTACCGTGGCAAGCAGGTACTTAACCAAGACGAATACGATCAGGAGGATTGACCGGGCGATGCGTCCGGCCAGCATGAACTTGGGTTTCGTCTTTCCCGGCCAAGGTTCGCAGTTCGTTGGCATGTTGGCTGATGCGGCGGCGGCTTACGACAGCGTTCAGGCGCGGTTCGCCGAAGCGAGCGACGCCATCGGCATCGACCTCTGGGCCATCGCCTCCGAGGGGCCGGCGGCGGCGCTCGCCGCGACCGAAATTGCCCAACCGGCGCTCTTGGCCGCCAGCGTCGCGCTCTGGGACATCTGGCGACGGAATGGCGGTTCGCCGCCGGAGCTGATGGCAGGGCATAGCCTCGGTGAGTATTCCGCGTTGGTTTGCGCTGCCAGTCTGGACTTCACCGATGCGGTGCGCCTGGTGCATCGCCGCGGCCAATTGATGCAGCAAGCCGTGCCCAAGGGCGAGGGGGCCATGGCAGCGGTGCTCGGCATTGATGCAACCACGGTGGAGGCGGTCTGCGCACAAATAGCCGCCAGCGGAAGCTTGGTGTCTGCGGCCAACTATAATGCGCCGGGGCAGACCGTTATCGCCGGTACCGCCAAAGCTGTGCAGCAGGCGGCTTCGGCGTGCAAGGAGCAGGGTGCCAAACGCGCCGTCATGCTTGATGTGAGCGGCCCATTTCACTGCGCTCTCATGTTGCCGGCCAGAGAAGAACTGGCGGCAGCCTTGGACCGGGTGAATTTTCGGCCGCCCAGCATTCCGGTGGTGCACAATGTCACCGCTGCTCCCGCCACCACAGTTGGCGCGGTGCGGCAATCGCTTCTTTCTCAATTATCCGAACCAGTGCGCTGGGTGGAATGCGTCGAACGGATGGTTGCAAACGGCGTCACGCACTTGATCGAGTGCGGTCCCGGCAAGGTGTTGGCGGGCATGGCCAAGCGGATTGAGCGCTCCTTGACAGCTGCCAGCATTGGCACCTTGGACAGCCTCGCCAAGGAGCTTGAGGCTTGCAAGGCCTAGTCCGTTCGTAATCCTCAGCGCGGATTAGCCAAGATTCATCCAACGCAGATTGGCGGACCACAACAAAAAATTAATATTATTAATAAATTAATCCAATTATATAAAGTAAGAATTTAAATTATGACAGCATCCCAAGATAGCAAGACCATTGCCTTGGTGACTGGCGCGACTCGGGGCATTGGCCAAAGCATCGCCGATCGGCTGGTGCAGGACGGGTTTTTTGTCGTGGGAACAGCCACTACGAACGCTGGCGCCGCCGCCATTGACAGGCGCTTGGCGGAAAATGGTTCTGGCCACCGGCTCGACATTGCTGACCAAGCCAGCGTGGATGCCCTGTTCACGGACCTCTCCGAGACCTGCGGCATGCCGTTGGTGGTGGTCAACAACGCCGGCATTACCCGGGACAACCTGCTGTTGCGCATGTCGGCCGAGGAGTGGAGCGCGGTCATCAACACCAACCTAAACGGCCTGTACCGTGTCACTCGGCCTGTGCTGAAGGGCATGATCCGGGCCCGTCGGGGTCGAATCGTCAGCCTCAGTTCGATGGTCGCGAGGGTTGGCAACCCGGGCCAAGCCAACTATGCCGCCGCTAAGGCGGCGGTGGAGGGCTTCACTCGTTCCCTCGCCCTAGAGGTGGCTTCTCGTGGCGTGACGGCCAATGTGGTGGCGCCGGGCTTCATTGGTTCGGATATGACGGCGACGCTGAACGAAGCGCAGAAACAGCGATTGCTGGAGCGCATTCCCCTCGGGCGCATGGGTGCCGGCGAGGATGTGGCGGAGGCGGTCGCCTTTATCGTCAGCGACCGGGCCAGCTACATCACGGGCGAAACCCTGCACGTAAACGGCGGGCTGTACTTCGGTTAGCGCTGGCCGGCACGGTGCCGCCAAGCAGCCAGAAAGTCTCCACATGTAAACGGCGGGTTGTACCTCTGCTTAGCATTGTGGGGTGCGCCAAGGCCCCCGGCGCGTTTTGTTCTCGTCGTTAGCGGCGAGCAGGTCAAGAAAGGCGGCGCGGGACATGGTTCCCACGCCTAAGCTGCGAAGGTGGTCATTGGGCATTTGGCAGTCGATGAGGCGGAAGCGCCACTCGTGCAACTGCTCGCAAAGTTTGTGGAAGGCCACTTTTGAGGCATCGCTGATGCGGCTGAACATGGATTCGCCAAAGAAAAAACCGCCCAAGGACAGGCCATACAGGCCGCCGGCCAAGTTGCCGTTGAGCCAGACTTCAACCGAATGAGCATATCCCAACCTGTGCAGGCAGCGATAGGCCTGTTGCATGGAAGGTGTGATCCAGGTGCCTGAGCGTCCGTCCCGGGCTGCTGCGCAGCCTCTGATCACTTCATTGAAGGCGCAATCGAAGGAAACCTTGAAGCCGGCGTTGCGCATGCGCTTGGCCAAACTCCGCGTTACCCTCATGCGGCCGGGTTCAATCACCGCCCTAGGGTCCGGGCTCCACCAAAGAATGGGCGCTGCGTCGTCCTCGAACCAAGGAAAAACGCCGGCTCGGTAGGCGGCCAGAAGCCGCTCCGGCGATAGGTCGCCGCCAATGGCGAGCAGGCCGCCGATGGAGTCGTCCGCTTTCTTGGCATCAGGGAAGGGAGCTTGATCGCTTATGAAGGCCACCGCCATGGGGCTTCACCGCCGTGCGCCAGCGGCGCTCAGGATGTCCCGGAACGGCCCAGCCTTCTCGTGCTCAGCGATGACTTCAAGCAGTGTCCGCCCTTGGTCGTTCTCCGCCTCCAAGTTGCGCCCGGCTTCTTGGAAGTGGGCGATGAAGGCGCTGAAATCATGCGGCCTCATGCTGCGGTAGGCGTAGAGCAAGACGCTGAAGTCCGGGTCCATCCCTTGGGCGAGGGGGGCTTTGTCCAGGAACGAGCGGACCTGCTCGTCGTCCCGCACCTCATCAATCACTTTTTGCTTGTCCGGGCGCATGCTCAGCTTGGATTTGGCCGCCAGCGGGCAGCATAAACCGAATCATCGCCAGCGGCGACTTTCACGCTTCGCCGCTGATTGCCATGGGCCGCTTTGGACCGAGACCGCCCTGGACCCGGCGTAGCCCATCGTCGCCGTTCATATCGACGAGTTTCCCATGCTGACTGCCGGGCCTTAAAGCTCAAGAACAAGACTGCTGCGAAACCCCGACTGACCTTCAAGGCAACGACCATGAACCTGCTGCAAGCGGCCAATCGGATCGAGTTGATGGCCGCCTAAGGACGGGATCCGTCTGAATTTGCCAGAGACCGCAGGTTTCGGGGCCACGGCAGGCCGGCAACCGCTCAAAACACGCCGTTCCTTGCCAGCGCCTTGGAAAACAGGCCAAAATAAGCAGATTCAACCCAATTCGCACCGGTCTCAGAACGGATGCAGACGGCTTGGTCATGGATAAATGCACAATGGATTTGTCCTTGTTGACCGTTGCGACTAAACTTCCGGGCGATAAATCTTGAGCCGGTGCCCGCGTCTTGACCACCCATCGTGCGCCTTTCCGTGAAATTTGCCTGATCGGCTTCATTGCTCTCGCCCTGTTGCTGCTGCTTGCTGTCGCTTCCCATCAGAACGCAGATCCCTCGTTCAGCCACAGCACTGATGGCCAGCCAGTACGGAACTGGGTGGGCAACAGCGGCGCCTTTGTTTCCGATTTGCTGCTGTACTTTCTGGGGCTGGTTGCTTGGCTGACGCCGGCGGTGGTTTTGACCCTAGGTGCTTGGCTGATCTATCGGCCCCGTAATCGGCCGGCTTGGCTCACTGGCGCTGCCCGCGCCATCGGCTGGGCCTGCGTCATTCTCTGCGCCTGCGTGTTAATTGAAGTTCATGTGTTGGTGGACGAGGACATGCCGGTTTGCGTTGGCGATCACAATGACAGCGCACCAAGGGCCCGGGGCGAGTCGGGCTGCAATGGCTCTGGCGGCGTTTTGGGCTTGGCGCTGGTGGAGGTCGGCAAGCCGGTGTTCAGCGTCGTCGGCCTGACCTTGCTTTGCGTCGCAGGGATTCTAGCGGGAGTCCAGGCCGCGGTCGGCTTTTCCTGGCTCAGCGTTGCCGAGCGGTTGGGGCAGGGCATTCACTACCTGCTGAGCGCCATCCTCAATTTCCTGTCGCGTCGGCTGGAGGTTTGGCGGCAACACCGTGCAACTGAGGCGAAGACGCGCAGCCTAGTCGTGGAGCGGAAGCGCAAGACGGTTGAGGTGCGCAAGCGGCGCCAAGAACGCCAGCCGCCGTCCATCAAGCAGCGAGCCCCGGACAAACCCAAGCCCAAGGAGGAGCAAGAGGAGTTATTTGATACGGCCGGTCTCGGCCCGGTACCGGACCTGGCTTTGCTCGACGACAGGTCAACGGACGATGGCGGCGGCTATTCGGAAGAGTCCCTGGATGCCCTCTCCCGGCAATTGGAGTTGAAGCTGGGCGAATTCGGGGTCGAGGCGGAAGTGGTTTCGGTGGCGCCCGGGCCTGTGGTGACGCGCTTTGAGGTGCAGCCAGCACCCGGCGTGCGGGCGAAGAAAATCACGGAGCTGGCTAGGGACTTGGCCCGCTCCCTAACGGTCATCAGCGTTCGTGTAGTGGAGGTGATCCCCGGCAAGTCCGTAGTGGGCATTGAAATTCCCAACGAGAAACGGGAGATGGTGCGCCTGAAGGAGATTTTCAATTCTCCGGAATACAAGAAATCAAAATCGCCCCTGTCCTTGGCTTTGGGCAAGGACGTGGCGGGTACTCCGGCGGTGACCCAAATCGACCGCATGCCGCATTTGCTGATCGCCGGCACCACGGGTTCGGGTAAGTCCGTGGGCGTCAACGCCATGCTGATGAGCATTCTCTACAAGGCGTCCCCGGAAGAAGTGCGGTTGATTCTGGTGGACCCGAAAATGCTGGAGCTTGCCGTCTACGAGGGCATTCCCCATCTGCTGACGCCAGTGGTGACGGATGTCACCCAAGCCGGGCACGCACTGAATTGGTGCGTCGGCGAAATGGAGCGGCGCTACCGCGTAATGGCATCTTTGGGTGTGCGCAACTTGGCTGGCTACAACCGCCGCATCCGCGATGCGGAAAAGAAAGGCGAGGGCATTCCAGATCCGTTGGCGGCTGAACTTGAGGGAGAGGATGCGCCCAACCTATGCGTCCTGCCGCTGATCCTAGTCGTCATCGACGAATTCGCGGACATGATGATGGTCGTTGGCAAACAGGTGGAGCAGCTCATCGCCCGCATCGCCCAGAAAGCCCGCGCTGCTGGCGTCCACCTCGTCTTAGCCACCCAGCGTCCGTCCGTCAATGTCATCACCGGGCTTATCAAGTCCAACATTCCCGCCCGCATCAGCTTTCAGGTGTCCTCCGGGGTGGATTCGCGAACCATTCTCGATCAGGGCGGGGCGGAGCAGTTGCTCGGGCATGGCGACATGCTCTTTCTGCCCCCCGGCACGAGCGTGCCGTTTCGTGTGCATGGCGCCTTCGTCGCCGACGAAGAAGTGCATCGGGTGGTGAAGGACTGGAAGCGGCGAGGCGAGCCAAATTACTTGGAGGAGATTATCAGTGGCGGCGGTGAGCTGTCCTTGGTTGCGATCGAGCCGAAGGGCGGTTCCGCTGAACAGGATGACCCACTGTATGACGAGGGGGTGGAATTCGTCATACAGTCCCGCCGCGCTTCCATTTCGTCCATGCAGCGGAAGTTGCGCGTTGGCTACAATCGCGCCGCCCGCTTGATTGAGGCCATGGAGGAAGCGGGCCTAGTGTCGCCTCCTGATGGCAACAACAATCGTCAAGTCTTGGCGCCGCCGCCAGATTGACGCGCCCATGCTCCGCCCTGTTCCTTGACTCGCTTTCTCCTGCTAGCCTGCGCCTTGGGCGCGTTCGTTTGGGCGCCGGTTTGGGCCGATGCCAAGTCCGACCTCTTGCAGAGAATTGAAGCCATAACCCATTTGGCAGCGGACTTCAGCCAAACACAATATGGCCCGGCCGGGCATGTGCTGGAGCAAGCCACAGGCTACGTGCGCTTGCTGAATCCGAAGCTTCGGTGGGAAGTGGTGTCCCCGCATCCCCAAATCATCGTCGCTGACGGCGACGAACTGAAAATTTACGACCCGGATCTTGAGCAAGTGACAACGCACCCTATGGATGAGTTCCTTGACGGCGCACCCGTGGCGCTGCTGATGCATCCGGCCTCAGTGCTGCAGGAGGATTACCAAGTGGAGCGGTTGGATCAAGGCGCCTTCAGGTTGCGCCCCAACTCCGACGCCGCCTTGGTGTCTGAGGTCATCCTGACCTTTGGCCCGAGCACCTTGGAGGCAATCGCCATCCAGGATCCGCTAGGGCATAGAACAGACATCCAGTTCAGCAAGTTTTCCGCGGCGGCGGTGATACAATCCGATGATTTCATGCTGGATTTGCCAGAAGGGATCGAATTCCACTAGCTGCCCAAGCTCCAACGCTGCGGAGGCGTTAGGGCAAACTGGACCACCGCGCTCGCCCCCAAGAACGTAGCTGGCACTTGCGACACGCACGAACGGCACATGCACAACCACGAACCAACAGCAGATGACGGACGGCCCCTAGCCGACCGTTTGCGGCCGCGCCGCCTAGCCGAATTTGCCGGACAAGAGCACTTGGCGGGCGCAGGCGCTCCGCTGGCCAGCCTAGTTGCGGCGGGTCGGCTACATTCCATGATTTTGTGGGGGCCTCCCGGCTCAGGCAAAACCACCTTGGCCAAGCTGCTGGCCGACGCAGCCGGTCAGCGTTGGATTTCCCTAAGCGCGGTTTTAGCCGGCGTGAAGGAAGTGCGCGCAGCAGTGCGCACAGCTGAAGCGGCGCGTCAGCTTGGCGAGGGCACCGTGCTCTTTGTCGATGAGGTGCATCGCTTCAACAAGGCGCAGCAGGATGCCTTCCTGCCCCATGTAGAGAAGGGCGTGGTCACCTTCATCGGCGCCACCACGGAAAACCCTTCCTTCGAGGTCAACCCCGCCTTGCTGTCCCGCGCTCGGGTGTATGTGCTCAAGCCGCTCGACGCCGTGCCTCTGCGCCAAATCCTCGACCGGGCGTTAGCCGCTCTGGACGTGGTGGCGGAGGACGCGGCTGCGGACCTCTTGATTGAGTTGGCGGATGGTGACGCCCGCCGTATGCTAAACCTGTTGGAGACGATGGCGCAGCTCGCTGAAGGGCGCATTGACCAAGCCCTTGTCATGCGTGCCGCCGACGCCCGCAAACGTCGATTCGACAAAGGCGGCGATCTGTTCTATGAGCAAATATCCGCTTTGCACAAGGCGGTGCGTGGCAGCGCCGTAGACGCCGCTCTGTATTGGTGCTGCCGAATGCTCGAGGAGGCTGCGACCCGGCCTACATCGCCCGACGGCTGGTGCGCATGGCCAGCGAGGACATCGGCAACGCCGACCCAAGGGCTGTGCAACTAACACTTGCCGCTTGGGACACCTACGAACGCTTGGGTTCGCCGGAAGGAGAGCTGGCCATCGCGCAAGCGGTCATCTACTTGGCGAGTACACCTAAGAGCAATGCGGTTTATTGCGCCTTTGGCGCGGCGCGGGCCCATGTTGCCGAAACGGCGTCCTATAATGTGCCGATGCGCCTGCGCAATGCGCCCACCAGCCTGATGAAGCGCCTAGGCTACGGCAAGGGCTATCGCTACGCGCACGATGAGTCCGAGGGCTACGCCGCCGGGGAGAACTATTTCCCGGACGAACTCGCGCCGCGCAGCTACTATAAGCCGATGGACCAAGGACTGGAGGCCAAGATCAAGGCTCGGCTTGAACGCCTGCAGGCGCTGGACCGCCAAACACTGCATTCATGATGTCATGATGGGCGGTTGGCTGGCCATAGCCCTCGGCGGCGCTTTGGGGGCGCTCGGGCGCTATGTCATCTCCCAAGCTTTGGTCAGCGACCGGCCGTTCCCTTGGCCAACCCTTCTCATCAACCTAGCTGGCTGTCTTGGCATTGGCTTGGCTTGGGGCAGTTGGTCCCATTTGCATTGGTTCCAGGAATGGGGGCGGTTGTTTTTGGTGGTGGGCCTGCTGGGCGGCTTCACCACCTTTTCCACGTTTTCAATTGAGACCATTTTGCTCATGCACTCCAACCGGCTGGACCTCGCCTTGACCTACGTCGCCTTGAGCTTGGTTGGCTGCACGCTGGCCGCTTGGCTAGGCCATCGCCTAGCTGAGTTTTGATCCATGCTGGACGTCAGACTGCTTAGAAAGCAGCCGGAGGCGGTGGCGGAGCGGCTCAAAGCTAGGGGATTCGAGCTGGACGTGGCCGCTTTTCAAGCGTTGGAGGTCGAACGCAAAGAGCTGCAAGCTCTAACCGAGCAGCTACAGCAGGAGCGCAACGCCCGGTCAAAACAGATCGGCGCCGCTAAGGCTCGGGGCGAGGACATTAGCCCCTTGGTGGCGGAAGTGGGTGATTTGGGACAGCGGCTCGACGCCGCCAAGTCCGAATTCAGTGCGCTTCAGGAGCGTCTGCGCGAGTTCCTGCTCGGAATTCCCAACCTGCCTGATGCATCCGTGCCACAGGGCACCGATGAGTCGGACAATCGGAAGTTGCGGAGCTGGGGGAAAATTCCGCAATTTGACTTCCAACCCTTGGACCATGTTGACCTCGGCAGCAGCGGCGCCTTGGACTTCCCGGCCGCGGCAAAGATCTCCGGTGCTCGCTTCGTTGTCATGAAAGGCCCGGTCGTGCGTCTGCAACGGGCCTTGACGCAGTTCATGCTCGACACCCACATCAATGAGCACGGCTATACCGAAATCTATTCGCCCTACATCGTCAATTCAGCATCTCTCTACGGCACCGGCCAGTTGCCGAAGTTCGCCGGGGATCAGTTCGCCATTGCCGGGGAGGGCGATTTCTACCTGATTCCTACGGCGGAAGTGCCGGTCACCAACCTTTATCGCGACACGATCATCAACGCCGACAGCCTGCCGATCCGCCATGTTTGCCACACCCCTTGCTTCCGCAGCGAGGCCGGCGCCTACGGCAAGGACACTAGGGGCATGATCCGCAACCATCAATTTGAGAAGGTGGAGTTGGTGCAGATCGTCAAGCCTGGCCGCTCCTGGGAGGCCCTTGACGAATTGACGGCCCACGCCGAGGCCATCCTGCAACGGCTTGGGCTGCCGTATCGGGCTGTGGCGCTGTGCGCCGGGGACTTGGGCGTAGCCACCGCCAAGACCATTGACCTCGAAGTCTGGCTGCCGGGTCAGGGACGCTACCGGGAAATATCCTCTTGCAGCAACTTTCTCGACTTCCAAGCCCGGCGCCTGATGGCGCGCTGCAAAGCGGCGGGCCTTGAAGGCAATGAATACGTGCATACGGTGAACGGATCGGGCCTCGCGGTTGGACGAACCCTAGTGGCCGTGTTGGAGAACTTCCAGGACAGGGCCGGTCGGATCGAGATTCCGCAGGTTCTGCGCAACTACATGGGTGGTGCCACCACCTTAGATCTAACGACCTTCTGATGCGGAGGGAGCGGATTATTGGACTACCTTCCGCTTCACCTTGACCTTAAGAATCGAGATTGCCTGGTGGTGGGCGGCGGTGCCTTGGCGGTGCGCAAGGTCGAGTTGCTGCTGCGGGCTGGGGCGGCGGTCCAGGTTGTCGCCGAGGTCGCCCGTGATAGCGTTCGCGCACTAGCGACCGAAGGGTCGATTCAGTTAAGCGAACGCCGCTACCAGCCGGATGATGTGTTGGGTCGACGCTTGGTTGTCGCCGCCACGGATGCAGCGGCGGTCAACGCACAGGTGTTCTCCGATTGCGAAGCTGCTGGGGTTTGGATCAACACGGTCGATGCGCCGGAGCTCTGTTCGGCGATCTTTCCCGCGATTGTTGACCGCGGCCCAGTGCAGGTTTCGGTGTCAACCGGCGGGCGTTCGCCTACTTTAGCCCGGGTTGTCCGCGGCTGGCTGGAGGCTCGCCTGCCGCCACGCTTGGGCGCGTTTGCCCTTTACGCCGCCAAACGCCGGGACCGGGTGCGGGCGGCGTTGCCCGATGCCGTCGAGCGGCGGCGATTTTGGGACCGGCTGAGTACCGGCGCCATCGCCGAGCGGATTTTCAGTAGCGATGAACCCGGGACGGAAGACGCCTTTAATCAAGCTCTGGTGGCCGCCAAACAGGGCGTTTCGAGCGGCTTGGCGGCGCTAGTGGGCGCTGGGCCGGGGGATCCGGAGCTCATCACGTTGCGCGGCTTGCGCTTGTTGCAGCAGGCCGATGTGGTGCTCTACGACAATCTGGTCAACCCGCAAATTCTCGACTACGCCCGGCGCGACGCCGAGCGCATCCATGTTGGCAAGAGGCGTCACTTTACGGGCGTGCGCCAAGCCGGTATCAACCAGCTGCTAGTGGCGCACGCTGAGGCAGGCGCTTGCGTGGTGCGGCTGAAGGGGGGCGACCCTTTCATTTTCGGCCGCGGCGGAGAGGAAGTGGAGACCCTAGCCACCCAAGGCATTGACCTAGTGGTGGTTCCAGGCATCACCGCCGCCTTGGGCGCGGCCGGCTACGCCGGCGTGCCCTTGACCCATCGCGACATCGCCCAATCCGTGCGCTTCGTCACCGGCCACCGGGTGGATAATGAGGTCAACCTAGATTGGTCTGAGCTAATCAATCCGCATCAGACATTGGTGGTTTACATGGGCTTGCTTGGCTTGCCGCAGATTGCCGCCAAGTTGATCGCACAAGGCATGAACCCGAAAACCCCAGCCCTGATGGTCGAAAACGCTACCCTGCCGCAACAACGAGAGATACAAGCCCCCATCCGTGATTTGCCTGAAGCGGTAGCGCACGCCGACGTGAGGGGGCCAACAGTCATCATCATAGGCGAAGTGGTCCGGCATCGCTTTGCCGGCTCATAGGCGGGATTGGCGCGGTCCGACCTCGCAATGCCCAATTGACGCGCCATCGGCTTAATGGCACCTCGAAAAATTGCGTCTGATCTGACGCTGGCGTAGATATTCGGTCGGTAGTGGATGGAGTGTGTAGGCTGCATCGTAGGGGTTGCCGAGCAGGCTCAGGGAGTCGCCGGAGTCGAGGCCCGGGTTGTCCAGCAGCGGCGAGAGGTCGGCGATCCGATTGTTGGCCAGAACCAGCCACGACAGTTCGGTCAGGCCGGCCAAGGTGGAGCTATCCTCGATGTCGTTGTTGGCTAGGGACAGCAGCTCCTTGACGCGTCCACCGCACCAACACCGCGCAGCCGCAACAAGCGCGGGGGAAACGCGTCAATCAAGGCGGGAAGCCCCCTAAGGGCTGGGCGAACGAGCCCGCCAGTTAGCGGCTCAACGCCAACTTCAAACCAGTTGCACCGACCTGGGCCGCTGAAAACAGGCAAAAATCGAGGAGCCCTTAAATGCAAAGCGTTGGCGGCGGCAGTCCGGCGATCTTGGCGGCGAGCTTGGCCGGGTTGCCGGGAAACAGTTTCAGCAGGTGCAGACTGCTGCCCTTGTCATCGCCTAGCCGAGTCCGCACCAACTTTACGAGGGGGCGCATGGTCGGGCTGAGGTCGTGGGCGTCGTGATACGCCCGCATTAGGTGAATGATCTCCCAGTGTTCATTGGTCAGCTTAAGGCTGCAACCGCGAGCGATGTGCTCGGCCACTGTTGGGGTCCAGTCGGCCAAGTTGCGCAGATAGCCTTCTCTATCGGTTGGCGGCAGCATTTAAACCTCTAGTGGAGTGGGCTTGGGGCGCTGACCTGCCAGCCCGGCTCGTGCTGGCGTCCATCCTTCGGCACAGCAACGGGGCCGTGCGCTGGTAGCCCGCGTCCTAAACCCTCTCGGAACCCAGTCACGATCAGGTCCGCTCCGTTCAAGGTAGTTCCACCAAAGGCATCACCACGTTGGACCTCTTGCTTGCCGGAATTCATCTCAAAATCCCTGACGAAGGGGTGCGGTGCTAGACCGTCCAAGTCACCACGCGGTCATAGCTGACCACGAGGTTGACAAAGTCAGCAAAAGAAACCGCACGAACCCGATCTGGAAGGCGACCAATCAGGCCCCGGGCACGAATGTCCGGCTCCAAGGCTTGAATGTCGGCGCTCGCGCCAGCGGCTTGCCGTGCTGCGTAAACACCATCCTCAATCAACAACACGGCGTCTTCCGAGGACAGCAACGGCTCGCAGTCCCGCCAAGCCGCAGCCTTGTTCACCAAGTGGAGCGTCGCCATGGTTAGCCCGTGATAATGTCCTGTTGATTGATGAGACGCTGCTGCTCGGCGTAACCGAGCAGGGTCACGGGCAAGCAGAAATCACTAGCCGTCAAGTGCAGGCGCTCCATGGAGGACCGGCAAGCGAAAAAACGCTCTAGGCCGTAGTCCGGGAAGGCGCTGAGCACTTTAGCGATGGTGCGCCGGCCAAGGGCCGCGCCTTCCTGCCCGCGCAAGAGTTGATGCAGCCCAGTGCCCTTGAACAGCAAGCTGACCTCCTGCTCAAACACGCCCGCGACCAAGATGGACTCCAAGGTTTCAAGCGCATAGCTGGAAGCATAGGGCGCTTGGTTCAGCAAAAACAGAATGCGCTTGACCATCAAGCGGCAAAGGTCACAAAGCGGTCGGATGCGGTCATGGCTTCTATCAGCGGCCCCAAGCCGACGATGGTGAAGGCCGCATGGGCGGTGGCGCCGTCTTGGTCGTAGCGGTCCCCTTCCTCCGCGTTCAATATGCCGCGTTTCAACGCATTGGCGATGCATAGCGCAAGCTCCACGCCGTGGGCTTCGTGCAGCTGCACCCAGCCAGCTTGAACGTCCTGTTCATCTCTAGGCGCAATGCTATGGCGGGCAGCGATTAGCACGGCATCGTGGTAGAAGAAGACCCGATGGATTTGATGGCCCAAACCGAGGGCGCTTTGGGCGAAACGCAGCGCTGTCCCGGCGGCGGCGGAACTGTGCGGGGCACCATGAACGGCGATGGATATGATCAGGACGAACTCCCTTGATGGAAGATGGCGGTGGCAGTATAGCAGCGCTGTTAGCTGTTCAACCTGAACTCGTCCCGATCCGGCGCGTTCATTCCGTGCGGCGCAGGCGAGCATTCAGCGCACTCGGGATTTCGCGAATAAGGGTGAAAGCGCATACAATTTGCCGGCTTGGTGACTGTAACGCTCAACAAGGCGACCGCGCATATGGCTAACAAGCCTCTGGCCGGGATTCGGCTGATCGATCTCACCCACATGCTGTCCGGTCCCTATGCCGGCATGATTCTGGCCGACCTCGGTTGCGACACGGTGAAGGTGGAGCCGCCGGACAAGGGAGAGGGGACGCGCCGTTTGCTGGAGGATGACCCGAAATACTCCCTTGGCGGCATGGGCGCCTACTTCTTTTGCTTGAACCGCAACAAGCGCTCGGTCGCCATTGACCTCAAGTCCGTAACCGGGCTGGAATTCTTCTACGAGCTGGTGCAGCACGCCGATGTGGTGCTCGACAACTTTTCGGCCGGCGTGACCAAGCGGCTGAAGATCGATCACCCCACCTTGGCGGCGCACAACCCGCGCATCGTGACCTGTACGGTCACCGGCTTTGGCGAAGATGGCCCTCTTTGCAAGCGTCCGGCATTTGATCAGATCGTGCAAGGGCTAGGCGGGGGCATGTCAATTACCGGCATGGGGCCGGACCAGCCAGTGCGCGCCGGCATCCCCATCGGCGACTTGGGTGGCGGCATGTTCGCCGTCATGGGCGTGCAAGCGGCGCTCTTGGCGCGGGAACGAACCGGCATCGGCCAACATGTGGACATCTCCATGCTGGACGTGCAGGTCAGCCTGCTCAACTATATGGCCACCATGTATGCCATGTCTGACGAAATCCCGCAGCCCATCGGCAACAGCCACTTCGTGCATACCCCCTATAACACCTTCGCCACCGCCGACGACACCATTATCATCGCTGTGATCGGCGACCTCTTTTGGCCACCATTGCTGGACGTGGTGGACATCGAGGAACTGCGCACGCCTCTTTTTTCCACGGCGCCCATGCGCCTGAAGGAGAAAGCGTTTATCGAAGGCTTGATCGCAGAGCGGCTTAAGACCCGCCCCGCTACCGAATGGCTGGATGCTTTGGCAGCGGCCCGCGTTCCCTGCGCCCGGGTCAACAACTTTGCCCAAGCGCTCAACGATCCTCAGATCCATCATCGCAATATGTTTGTTGAACTGCGCCACCCCGCCGGCGGCAGTGCGCGGGTGCCGGGCAACCCCATCAAGCTTTCGATCGATGACGGTGATTCTTTTACGCCGCCGCCACTGCTCGGTGCGGACACGTGGGCGGTGCTTGAAGAGTGGGCCGAGCTGCCGAAGGAGCGCATCGCCGCCGGCATTGCGGCCGGGGCATTGCAGCAGGACTGACCGGGGGCACTGACTTGGAGCAAGTGATCGTCAATGACGTCTCCCCCCGGGACGGCCTACAGAATGATCCGGTCGCCGTCTCGGCGAACGACCGCGCCAAGTTGATTGAAGGCTTGGTGAACGCGGGTGTGCCGGCGGTGGAAGTGGCCAGCTTCGTCAGCCCAAGGGCGGTGCCGAGAATGGCGGGCGCAGCGGAAGTGGTGGCCACCCTTGACTTGGATCAGGCCGATTTCACCGCGCTGGTGCCGAACCGCAAAGGTTACGAGCTAGCGCGGGCGGCCGGAATGCGTTCCGTCGCCTTGGTGTTGGCGGCCACCGAAACCATGAATCGCGAGAACATCAACATGAGTCTCGACCAGGCGGTGGGCGTTTGCAGGGAGACCCTGCAACAAGCGTGCATGGACGGCCTGCGGGCGCGGGCCTACGTTGCGGTCGCTTTTGAATGCCCCTTTGAAGGCCAGGTGTCGAGCGCTGTCGTGGAGCGGCTGGCGGCAAAGATGTTTGCGGCCGGTGCGGAGGAAGTCATCATCGCCGACACCATCGGTGCCGGCAATCCGGCTCAAACCAAGTCTTTGTTTGGCCGGTTGATCGCCGCCTTTGAAGCCGTGCGGCTGTCCGCCCATCTGCACGACACCCGAGCCCTGGCCCTCGCCAACACATGGCAAGCGCTGGAGTGCGGCATCCGCAAATTCGATGCCTCCGCCGGCGGGCTTGGCGGTTGCCCCTTCGCGCCGGGAGCGGCCGGCAACTTGGCAACGGAGGATTTGATCAGCCTGCTGCACCAAGCGGGCTTCCATACGGGCGTCGATTTGCCGGCTTTGCTGCAAGTGGTCAGTTACATCGAGTCACTCGTCGGTCGTCCCGTCGGCGGGCGGACATTACCTTGGTTACGCTCCAAGGAGGGCGCGTGACTTATAGATTGGGCGTGGACGTGGGTGGTACGTTCACGGACCTGTTGCTGATCAACGAGGGCAGCGGCGAGACCTGGACCGCTAAGGTGCCATCGACGCCGGAGGATCCTGCCCTCGGCGTATTGGACGGGATCGCTCGCATTTGTGACCAGTCTCGGGTTGACCCGGCGCAGATCAAATTGGTGATGCACGGCACGACGGTCGCCACCAACGCCGTGTTGACCGGCCACGGAGCCAAGGTCGGCTTGGTGACCACCGAAGGCTACGAGCAGACCCTGCAGGTTGCCCGTTCCTTCTGCCCGGGCGGATTGGGGGGGCTGGGTCACCTTTATCAAGAAACCTTTACTTGCCCCCTTGGAATTGACCATCGGAGCCCATGAGCGAATCGCCGCCGATGGTGCCGTGATTACCGCCCTTGATGAGAGTGGGTTGCGCGAGAAACTGGAAAACCTTCGTGCGCGAGCAAGGATTGAGGCGCTTACCATCTGTTTTATCAATGCCTACGTCAACGGCGAGCACGAACGCCGCGCTGCCGAGGTCGCCAGACAGGTATTTGACGCGCTGCCCATCTCCATTTCCAGCGAATTGGCGCCGGAGATGCAGGAATACGAGCGCACCGAAACCACCGTGGTCAATTCCTACGTCCAGCCGGAAGTGTCCAAGTACGTGGACAGCCTGCAACGGTCCTTAAGCGAACGCTTGGGGCCGAGCGCGCAACTTTCCATCCTGCGCTCCGACGGCGGCTTGGCATCGGCCCGCGCCGCTGCGCAATCGCCCGTGAATCTGCTGATGTCCGGACCGGCCGGCGGCGTGACCGGGGCCATGTATTGCCGCCGCCGGGCCGGCTTCGACAACATCCTTACTTTCGACATGGGCGGCACCTCCACCGACGTGGCCCTGATTCAGAACGGCCGCGCCCGGCTCCGCCGCGAAACCTTCGTCGGCGACGTGAAGGTGCGCGCACCCTCGGTGGACGTGCGCTCTATCGGCGCCGGCGGCGGTTCCATCGCGTTTGTTCCTGAGCTGACCAAAGCTCTGCGGGTCGGTACGGAATCAGCCGGCGCGGTGCCCGGCCCAGCTTGCTATATGAAAGGCGGCGCAGAGCCCACCGTCTGCGACGCCAACGTAGTCCTCGGCTATCTGCCGGCGGAGGTGCAACTCGGCGGCACCATGAAAATCAACCGGCGGGCGGCGGAGGCAGCAGTGCAGAAGATCGCTGACGCCATGGGCATCAGCCTGCTTGATGCAGCCGAGGGTGTTGTCAAAGTGGTGAACGAATCCATGTTTGGCGCGCTGCGGCTGGTGTCGGTTGAACAGGGCTATGATCCACGGGACTTCTCGCTCGTGGGGTTTGGCGGCGCCGGGCCTCTACACGCCAATGCGCTAGGCATTCTGACCGGGGCTTGGCCGGTGATCATACCGCCTGGCCCTGGCGTGTTGTGCGCGTATGGCGACGCCACCACTCGGGTGCAGGACGAGGCTGCTCGCACGTACGTCGCTATGGCCGAGGAAATATCCGCGCACCGCTTGCTGACCGATTTGCTTCAGTTGCAGCGCAAGGCCGGGGCGTCTTTGCTGGCCGACGGCATTGCCGAGTCGAATCACGAAGTCACCTTTCAAGCCGACCTCCGTTATGCTGGCCAGGCCTTCCAAATTACCGTGGAATTCACCGAGGACGAATTGAAGGCGTTGGGCGTCGCCCGCCTGACGGAAGCCTTTGATGACGAGCACGAGCAGTTGTTTACGTTCAAGTTAGGCGATGAGCACGAGATACTGATGATCCGTGCGGTGGTCAAGGCTAGAGCCAACAGCCTTGCCGAACTGCGGCTCGGACGGACGGGGGCGAAGCGGCGGCAGGGCTTGGTCGCCGACTCGCGGTTTTACTACGAAGGCGAACACCACGACGCAGCAATATATGACCGCAGCGGGCTCAACGAAGGTCTGTTGGTGCCAGGACCGGCCATTGTTTGCGAAATGGATTCCACCACCCTAGTGTTGCCGGACCATCAGGCTCAAGTGGATTCAGTCGGCAATTTGCTGATAACCCGCACATGACGCCAAGGGCGGTGATGAAATTTTATCTTTCAACAAGCTGGTTGGCGCCATGTTCAGGCTAGATCAGCAGGGGTAAGGGGCCGCCGTGTCTGCAAGGATTATCCAAAGCAACAGCAAGCCGCTCAGAAGCGTTGCTGTGGAGGGGGTGACCGTGGACATCATCGAGAACGCCCTCAAGAACGCGCTGGTGGAAATGGATGCCGTCCTGTTCCGCACCGCCATGTCGCCCGGAATCCGCGAGCAGGGAGATTGCTTTCCCATGATCGCCAATGTTGAAGGCAAGATGGTGGTGGGGCAATTCGGCTCCTTCATCGGGTCTTTCCTCAAAGCTTACGATGGCGAAGTTGAACAGGGCGATATCCTCCTCACTAACGACCCCTATCTCTGCAACGCGGCGGTGTCCCACCTGCCAGATTGGTTGGTGCTGAAGCCAGTGTTCAAAGCCGGCCGCCACATCGCTTGGACAGCCATGTTCGGGCATATGTCGGACAACGGCGGCATGGTGCCTGGCTCAATCCCGATCCGGGCCACCACCATCTTCCAAGAGGGCATCCGCATTCCCCCGATCAAGCTCTACCGCAAGGGTGAACTGCAAGGCGACATTCTGGAGTTGGTCCTGCACAACGTGCGCACCTCCGAGTGGAACCGCTTCGACCTCAACGCCTTGGTGGCGGCTTGCAATACTGCGGCCAAGCGGGTTCTGGAACTCACCGAACGCTTCAGTGACGACATCCTCCACACCACTATGGGAATCATGCTGAAGCGCAACTACGATGCGATGAAGGCGGTCATTGAGATGGTGGTGCCGGAACAACCGCGCATCTTTACCGACTACATCTGTGACGACGGCATGGGCATGGGACCTTACAAGATCCAGTGCCGGCTGTGGCGCGAAGGCTCCCGGGCCATCTTCGACTTCGACGGCACCGACCCGCAAGCTCAAAGCTCGGTCAACTTCTATCTCAACGAAGACATGTTCAAGATGTTCTTCGGCTCCTTCACCATCAACATCGTCGATCCGCAGATCGCGTTCAACGATGGGTTCTATGACTTGGTGGATGTGCACATACCCCAGGGAACCTTGCTGAAACCGAACTTTCCGGCGGCGTTGTCGGGACGCACCCATGCCCTTGGCCGCATCTTCGACGTGCTCGGTGCCCTGTTGGGCATGGGCGCGCCGGATCAATTGCTGAACGCGGCCGGATTTTCCGATTCGCCGCACCTGTTCTATTCCGGCTACGATGACAAGGGCGAATGGTTCCAGTTGTTCCAGATCGGTTTTGGCGGCATTCCCGGCCGGCCAATAGGAGACGGACTCGACGGCCATTCCCTGTGGCCAGGCTTCACCAACGTCCCTAACGAATTCATCGAATCCTATTTCCCGCTGCGCATCGAACGCTACGAAACGATCATTGACTCCGGCGGCGCCGGCCTGCATCGAGGCGGCAATGGCCTCAGCGTCGCCTACCGCTTCCTGTGCGATGGTGAAATAGGCATCCACGACGAGCGCTGGCTCACCTACCCTTGGGGCGTAAACGGCGGTGAGACCGGCATGCGCTCCAGCAAGCGTTTGCTGCGTGCGGACGGCAGCGAAACCTGGCTGCCGGCGAAAACCGAAAATATACAGGTCAAGACCGGCGATCTGCTCTACTTCAACACTTGGGGCGGCGGCGGCTGGGGTGACCCCTATGCGCGGGACCCCCAATTGGTGCTGGCGGACGTTTGCCGCGGATTAGTGTCCGTGGACGGTGCTCGCCGCTACGGCGTGGTGATTGACGGTGCGATGGTCGGTGCGCGCGCCACCGAGGAACTGCGGGCCGAACTCGTTGCCCAGCGCGGCGATGACGTTCCAGTGTTCAACTACGGCGGCACCATTGAGGAGATCAAGGCCCGCTGCCAAAAAGAGACCCATCTGCTTGCGCCCAAAACGCCAGCATTTCACAATCAGGCCTAGGCCGGATTGAACCGAGCGTTGGCCAAAGCTCCGGTCGTCGTAGAATGTGGTCAAATGATTTTTGTCCTGAGCGGCCGCCGACTGTGGCCAATTGCGGTCGGGCGCTACATAGGCAGTCATGGACTGCCAAGTTATTGAACGGAAACCAATTTGATGGATTTACTGCAGGGCGTACGGGTACTCAGCGTGGAGCACTATGGGGCCGGGCCATACGGCACCGGATTATTGGCGAACCTCGGCGCTGAAGTGGTCAAGGTGGAGAACGGGGCCACTGGCGGCGACTATTCTCGCTCGGTCGGTCCTTACTTGCTTGGCGAGCAGGACAGTCAGTTCCACCAAGCCTTCAATCGCGGCAAGAAGAGCGTCAACCTAGATTTGAAATCGTCCGCCGGACGCACCCGGTTTGAACGGTTGGTGCAGGATGCGGATGCGGTGGCCAACAACTTGCGCGGCGACCAGCCGGAGAAACTGCGCTTGCGCTATGCTGATCTATCCCACCTGAAGCCATCCTTGGTCTGCGCGCACCTATCCGCCTACGGACGTGACAACGCCCGCGCCGCATGGCCTGGCTACGACTACTTGATGCAGGCGGAGTGCGGATTCTTAAGCCTCACCGGCGAGCCGGACACCCCACCGGCTCGCTTCGGCCTATCCATGGTGGACTACATGACCGGCGCGATGATGGCCTTGTCCTTGGTCAGCGCCGTCCTGCGCGCAAGGCAAACCGGACAGGGCTGTGATCTGGATGCTTCCCTTTACGACACCGCTTTGCATCAGCTGTCCTATCCGGCCGTGTGGTACTTGAACGAGGGCCTTCGCACGACCCGCCTTGGCCGGTCCTCCCATCCCAGCATTGCCCCCAGCCAGTTGTTCCGCACCGCCGATAGTTGGCTCTTCGTCATGTGCCAAACGCCCAAGTTTTGGCAACTGTTTTGCGCGGCCATAGAGCGGCTCGACTTAGAGCAGGACCAGCGTTTTGGCGACGCTGCCTCTCGGCTGGCCAACCGGCAGGCTCTGCAGGATGAGATCGAGCAGACCCTGACCCAAGCCTCCACCAGCCATTGGGTGCAACTGTTTGCGGGTGTGGTGCCCGTGGCGCCGGTCAACGACATCGCTTCGGCGCTCGATAACCCCTTCGCCGAAGAGGTGGGCATGCTCAACACCGTGGCGCATCCCGAACGGGAGGGTGGCTTGCGCATGTTGTCCAGCCCGATCAAGGTGAACGGGCAACGGGGGCCCGACCGACGAGCTCCTATGTTGGGGGAGCACGACGACGAGTTTCCTTAGCAGGTGCTAGCGCAAGCGCCACCATGCCTCTGCTTGGGGCTTGGATTTTGAAGTTGCCAATAAACCAAAATTGCAAACGGCTTTCTAGTAGACAAAACACTAAGCGGCAGGAGTAAATCTGTGGCAGGGGCAGGGACCAAGGCGGCGTTCATCGGTCTAGGGGTCATGGGCTATCCCATGGCCGGACATCTCGCCAAGGCCGGATATCGGATGCGGGTCCACAACCGCACCAGCTCCCGGGCGGAACGGTGGGTGGCTGAACATGGGGGCGAGCGCTTCGACTCGCCTGCGGCGGCGGCCGTTGATGCGGAGTTGGTCTTCCTTTGCGTTGGTGATGATGATGATGTGCGCAGCGTCACCTTGGCGGATTCCGGTGTATTGCAAAGCATGTCCGCGCACAGTGCGCTGGTGGATCATACGACCGCCTCAGCACAGGTGGCCCGAGAGCTGGCCGCAGCGGCCGGGAAAAAAGGCGTCGGGTTTGTTGATGCGCCTGTTTCCGGTGGGCAGGCCGGGGCGACAAACGGCACTCTCACCATTATGGCCGGCGGTGCCGAAGCCGACTACGAGCGCGTAGCATCCGCCTTGGCTTGTTATTCCCGCTTTTCGCGGCTGATGGGGCCGGCCGGTGCTGGCCAGCTGACCAAGATGGTGAATCAAATATGCATTGCCGGCGTGCTGCAAGGGCTGAGCGAGGGCATTCACTTCGCCCAGCGGGTGGGCCTTGACCCTGAAGCGGCGGTGGAGGTGATCTCCAAGGGCGCAGCCCAGTCCTGGCAGATGGAGAACAGAGCCCACACCATGGCCAAGGGAGAGTTTGACTTCGGCTTCGCCGTCATGTGGATGCGCAAGGATCTGGACATGGTACTGCGCGCCGGCCGTGAGGTCGGCGCCAAACTGCCACTCACCGCCTTGGTGGATCAGTTCTACGCCGATGTTCAGGCTAAGGGAGGCGACCGCTGGGACACCTCAAGCCTCATCGCTAGGCTTAAGGACTAGGGCCTATTAACGCGATCCGAGGGGTGCTGTTTCAGACTCAACCTTAAGGGGCGAGTCCGTTTTGCCGCGGGCGCGACGGTCAGCGCTGGTCGATGTGTACGTAATCTCTTGTGGTCGGCCCTTGGTAAAGCTGCCGCGGCCTGCCTAGGCGGTAGGCGCCGCCGATCATCTCATTCCAATGGGCGATCCAGCCCGGTGTCCGGCCGATGGCGAAGATGACCGTGAACATCTCCACCGGAATGCCGATGGCCTTCAGGATGATGCCGGAGTAGAAATCAACATTTGGGTACAGGCTCTTCTCGACGAAGTAGCTGTCCTCCAGCGCGATCTGCTCTAGTCGCTGCGCCATGCGCAACATCGGGTCGTTCTCTACGCCAAGCTCGTCCAAGACCTCGCGGCAGGTTTCCTGCATCACCTTGGCGCGCGGGTCGTAGCTCTTGTAAACCCGGTGGCCGAAGCCCATTAAGCGAAAGGGGTCATCCCTGTCCTTAGCCTTGGCGATGTATTTGTTAATGCGCTTTTCGTCGCCGATTTCATCAAGCATGTTCAGCACGGCTTCATTGGCGCCGCCGTGGGCCGGCCCCCAAAGAGCTGCTATGCCAGCAGCGATGCAGGCGAATGGATTGGCACCGGTGGAGCCAGCCATGCGCACCGTGGAGGTTGAGGCGTTTTGCTCGTGGTCCGCGTGCAGTAGCAGAATGCGGTCCATCGCTCGAGCCACCACTGGGCTGACCCTATATTCCTCGCACGGGGTGGCGAACATCATGTGCAGGAAATTCTCGGCGTAGCTTAGGTCATTGCGCGGGTAGACGAAGGGTTCGCCGCGAGCGTACTTGTAACTCATCGCCGCCAAGGTCGGCATCTTGGCTATCAGGCGATGAGCCGTCTTCAGCCGGTGCTGCGGATTATCAATGTTCAAGGACTCATGGTAGAAGGCCGAAAGCCCGGCGATGACGCCGCACATGATGGCCATGGGATGCGCATCGCGCCGATAGCCTTGTATCAGGGCCTTCAGCTTTTCATGCACCATGGTGTGGCGGTTGATGTTAGTGACGAAGCTCTTCTTCTCGGCGGCGTCCGGCAACTCTCCGTTGAGCAGCAGATAGCAAACCTCCAAGTAGTCCGACTGCTCGGCCAGTTGCTCAATGGGGTACCCCCTGTGCAGAAGGACGCCGGCTTCGCCGTCAATGTAAGTGATGCGGGAATCGCATGCGGCGGTGGACACAAAGCCGGGGTCGTAAGTGAAATAACCTTGGCTCGTCAGCTTGCTCACATCAATGACCGAGGGGCCGGCGATGGCGTTCTTCACCGGCAGCTCTATTTCCTTGCCATCAATGTAAAGCCGGGCAACCTTTGCGCTGTCTTGCGCCATGAAACCTCCATTAGTTCGCCGCAAGCCAATGAGTCGTCGCAGCCAAGTTCTCGGTGTTGGCCGTGCAGCTTATCAATCCGACCCCATGCTGGTCAATTTCTGTACGGGCTCAGGACATGTCGGAATTTTTTCTTTCAGGCGGTCAAGGAGCGCTTGTCCGTGCATTCGGCCGGAGCCAACAAGCCGAGGGCATGGTGGGGCCGGACGTTGTGGTGGTCGCGGAGAGACCCCTCCAGAGCTCGGTTCACTTCGCCGGAGGTCGCCTCGGTGGACGGGCCGGAACTCGGCGCGCAGGATGCGGTTGCTGAGCTCGACGCTGCCGTGACTGTCGGGGCGGCGGGGCGGGAGGACATGCGAGGGGGATGCCGGCGTCGCGGCGGGCGGTCTCGAATTCCTGCATGAACTCGGAGCCGCCATCGACCTGCACCGAGCTCACGGGCAGGCGCTGCAGGGCCTCGTGGAGGAAGTCAGTGGCGGCCAAGCTTGGCCGCCATGATCTCCCCGACGCGGCCGGCGGTGCCGACGGAGACGGCGGACTGGTGAACCGCGATTTTGGCGCTTCACATGTGCCACCCGATCTGCTCCGCCACTTCCAGCACAAGGCTCAGGCCAGAGGAGCCATCGCCATTAGCCGGCGTGCCCACGGCGATGAAGATGAAGTCCCCATGTTCAACGGCCTCACGCGCGCCGGTGCTGAACTGAATGCTCTAGGGAACCTTTGGTTAAATTCCATGGATTGGCTATCGCATGGCGGCTGAAATCATTTATCTTTTATTTTCAATAATTGACATGTCATCGAAAAAAACTGGTCTTGTTGCACCGCAAAAACCTGCGAATTTTTCAGAGGTTTCCTTGGCGGCGCTGTTCTTGCGCACTAGGAACATCTAGACCCGGTTCGTAGACTGGCGCCCGGCCAGCGTTAAGAACGCCGATTCACTGCGCATCCACATCCACCCACATAGACGACGGAATAGCCCACTTGCGCAAAGCAACTGCCGGTCACCAAGCCGACGTAGCCTGCCCCAAAGACGCTGATGTTCACTAACTCGCCATCACCGCTTCAATCAAGAAAGGCCCCGGGGTGGCCAAACCCTTGGCAAGAGCCGCAGCTAGGTCTTCCGCCGTCTCGGCGCACTGCCCCGGCACGCCCATGCCGGCCGCCATAGCCACCCAATCAAGGTCCGGCCGATCAAGCTGAAGCAGGTCCATAGCCTTGGGCCCAAGATTGTGCGTGCCGGCGCGCATGAACTCCATTTGCAGTATGGCGTACTTGCGGTTCGAGAAAATGATAGTAGTGATGTCCAGCCCTTCCCGCGCTTGGGTCCACAGCCCCTGCACCGCGTACATACCGCCGCCATCCCCTTGCAGGCTCACAACTTGACGGTCCGGACAAGCGATTGCAGCGCCCACAGCGGCCGGAATGCCCATGCCGATGGCCCCGCCCGTCACGTCAAGGAGGTCGTGTGGCGCCGCACTCTGCGTTGGGCCGGCCATAGCGGCACCGGAAGTGAGCGCCTCATTCACCACAATGGCCTGTTCGGGCAGCAGGGCCGCCACCACCGCAGCAGCGCTTGCTGCGTTTATGGGGCCATGCATCGGGCCGGGATGCAGCCGCTCACTGACCAGCGGCGCTAAGCGGGACGCGCCGAGCGCCTCAGCTGTTTGCGCTAGTGCGGCCTCGGCGTCTTCTCCCCTTGTGGTCAGCCTATGCGCTGTGCAGCCTGTAGGACTGAGTTCGCTGGCGCGGCCGGGATAGGCGAAAAAGCTGACCGGGGCATTGGTGTCCACCAGAATCAAGTGCTTCAAACCCTTAAGAACGGGTTCGGCCTGCTCGGCGAAGTAGGGCAGGCGTGGCAGATCCACTCGCCCCGCGCCACGGGGCGTTCGGGCAATGAAGGTGTCGCCTAGCAGCCGAGCGCCGCTTGCTTGTTGAATTTGGCTAGCGGAGCGCAAGGCGGCTTCGGTGACGCCTCTGCCGTTCATTAGCAGCGCGCAGGGTTCGCCGCTGCGCAAAGCGGTGATTGCCGCCTTGATGTTGTCTTGGTCCGGGGTTTTGAGTTTCGGAATTGCTTGAGCGGCTACCGGGCGGGCAGGTTCATTCCAAGTGCTGTCCGCCGGCAACACTAGGGTGGCGATGCAGTTGGGTGGGCCTAGAGCCGCCTGCACGGCCGCCGCCGCATCCGTCGCCACTTGGTCAGCCGATTCCGCCAGCCGCAGCCAACCGGAAACGGGCCGGGCTAAGCCGAGGATGTCTGAAGTCAAGGGTGCGTCGAGGGCGCGATGATAGGTCGCGTGATCGCCAACAATGTTGACGATGGGGGAGAATGCGCGGCGGGCGTTGTGCAGGTTGGCCAAGCTATTGGCGAGGCCCGGGCCAAGGTGCAGCAGGGTGCAGGCCGGCTTGCCGACCATGCGGGCGTAGCCGTCGGCAGCGCCGGAGACCACGCCTTCAAACAGGCAGAGCACGCCGCGCATGCCTTGCTGCAAATCCAAGGCCGCGACAAAATGCATCTCCGAAGTGCCTGGGTTGGCGAAGCACACTTCAACGCCTTGGTTGACGAGGGTTTGTAGAAGCGCCCGAGCGCCGTTCATGCTGGATCACCGGGTTCGCAAAAGCACACAGTGTACTGGATTCGCCAATCTTTGTTGCATGGGGCTTGACCTGCTCTTACTTTCCGCTCACTCGTAGTTGCAGCAACAGAGCTGGCGATGTGATGCCTTTCATGGAACGACCTTAGCAGCCTCTGAAAAATTTGCAGGTTGTCGCAGAGCAACAAGACCAGTCTTTTCGATGACGTGTCAGTCATTGAAAATAGAAGATCAATGATTCCAGCCGCAACCCGCTCAAAACACCCTCGCCAAAATTTTGGCAAACAGGTCGGAATAAACAGCCCCAACCCAAGGGCGCTTCGAAAATTCGCTCTGCTCGATCAGCACTTGGCGCGGCAGGGCGGTCAGGGCTGTATTGCGCGGGGCGGCGGATCCTTGACGCGTCCATCGTGCCGGCGCCGCGCCAAGCGCGGGGAAAACGCGTCAATCAAGGCCGGAGAGGCCCCGGAGGGCTGGGCGGACGAGCCCGCCAGTGAGCGCAACGCCAACTTCAAACCAGCCGTGCCGACGTGCGGTGCTGAAAACAGGCAAAAATCGAAGTGCCCCAATTCGCACCGGTCTCGGCTAATATAGAGGCTAACGGACCGCTTCGCCGGGTTGCAGTTGCAACATGACCCCGCTTGCAGGAGAACCGGGTGACCAGACAATACGACTACGATCTATACGTCATCGGCGCCGGCTCCGGCGGCGTACGCGCTGCCCGCGTAGCCGCCGCCTTGGGCGCCCGCGTGGCGGTGGCGGAGTCGACCCACTTGGGCGGCACTTGCGTTAACCTAGGTTGCGTGCCGAAGAAACTCTTCGCTTACGGCTCCCTCTTCGCCGGGGATTTTGCGGACGCCGCCGCCTACGGCTGGAGAGCCCCGCAACCAGACTTCGACTGGCCCACGTTGCGAGACAACAAAACAGCGGAAATCGAACGCCTGCAGGGCATCTACCGCAAGCTGCTCAGGGAAGCCGGCGTAGACATTCACGAAGGCCGAGCGCAGCTGGCTGATGCCCATACGGTGGAGATCAACGGCGGCTCCTGCACTGCCGCGCACATCTTGATCGCCACCGGCAGCCGTCCTTGGCTGCCGGAGTTCCCAGGTCGAGAGCTCGCCATCGTCTCCGACGACGCGTTCTATCTGCCCCATTTGCCGCAACGCGCCGCTGTGGTGGGGGGTGGCTATATCGCCGTAGAGTTTGCGGGCATATTCGCCGGTCTAGGCGTTCGCACGGAACTGTTCTATCGAGGCAGCTTATTCCTGCGCGGCTTTGATGAGGGGGTGCGGGAGTTCGTCCGAGTCGAGTTGGAGAAAAAGGGGATCAGCCTTAGGTTCAACGCTACCATAACCGCCATTGAGCAGGATGGCGACGAGACAGCACTGCGCCTCGCCGATGACGAGCAACTGCGCACTGACCTTGTGCTCTACGCCACCGGCCGCCGCCCCAACGTGGCCGGCTTGGGGCTTGAGCAAGCGGGAGTTCGTTTGGGCCAGAACGGCGCGGTGATCGTGGATGACTACTACCGCAGCACCGTGCCGCACATTCTTGCCATTGGCGATGTCATCAACCGCGTGCAGTTAACTCCGGTGGCCATCGCCGAGGGCATGTGCGTGGCGCACAATCTCTTCGGCAACGGCGCACGACGCAGCCTAAGCTATGAAAACATCGCCACAGTGGTGTTCTGCCAGCCCAACATCGGCACGGTTGGCTTGACTGAAGCCCAAGCGAGGCAACGCTTTGAGCGTGTTGATCGATACCAATCCGTTTTTAGACCCTTAAAGCACACGCTGACCGGGCGCGATGAACGCACCTTGATGAAGCTGGTCGTCAATGCGGACAATGACCGCGTGGTTGGGGTACACATGGTGGGGCCGGATGCGGGGGAGACCATTCAAGGGATGGCGGTGGCCATCACAGCCGGGGTCACCAAACGGCAATTTGACGCTACCATCGGCATTCACCCAACCGCCGCGGAGGAGTTCGTGACGATGCGGGAAGCACAATGAATCAGTTGGCTGGACGCTGGGCAGGTTTAGCGGCTCTTCTAGCCTTCGCCCTTTGTCTGCTGGCGGCCACGGAATCGGCTAAGGCCGAGGCAAGACGAAACGTCATCCTGTTCATCGGTGACGGCATGGGCGTTTCCACGGTAACCGCCGGCCGCATCCTTGCAGGCCAGTTAGCTGGCGGCCGCGGAGAGGATCACAGCCTTTCCTTTGAGCGTTTTCCCCACGTTGCCTTGGTGAAGACCTACAGCGTTGATTTGCAGGTGCCGGAGAGCGCCGCCACCATAACAGCCATTGTCACCGGCAAAAAAACACACTCCGGGGTGCTGGGCGTCGGGCCCAGGGTGCAGCGAGGAGACTGCGCCGCGGCCTTGGCCGAACCGCTGACCACAGTGCTTGAGCGGGCCGAGCAGGCCGGGTTTGTGACCGGGGTGGTCAGCACAACAAACATCACCCACGCCACGCCCGCCGCCACCTACGCCCATACCGCCGACCGAGACTGGGAGAACGACGCCCTGTTGCCGCCTGAGGTGCGTGAGGCCGGATGCCGCGACATCGCCGAGCAATTGATCGACTTTCCATGGGGCAACGGAATTGAGGTCTTGCTTGGCGGTGGTCGATCCCATTTCTTCGGTGCCGAGCGGCAAGATCCGGAATACCCGGATCAAATGGGGCTGCGAGCCGATGGCAGAAACTTGGTCGATGAGTGGCTGCAAGGGGGAGACCGCGCCTACGCTTGGCGCTTGGCCCAACTACAAGCGCTCGAAGGCGCCAAGACCACGCAGGTGCTCGGTCTGTTTGAGCCGAGCCACATGCAGTTTGAGGCGGACCGGACAGTGGACCAAGAACCCTCTTTGGCTAAAATGACGGAATTTGCCATCAATCGGCTCAGCAACCGCGGCCGAGGCTTTTTCCTCTTAGTTGAAGGTGGACGCATCGACCATGCCCATCATTTCGGCAATGCCCACCGCGCACTGTTTGATGTCATCGCTTTGGACGCGGCAGTGGCCAAGGCGGTGGCCATGACGAACCCGGCTGAGACCCTACTGCTAGTCACCGCCGACCACAGCCATACGCTCACCATCAGCGGCTACCCTAGGCGCGGTAATCCCATCCTTGGCAAAGTGGAAACGAGCCCCGGCACGCCCGCGCTCAATGCGCGGGGCAACCCCTATACTACGCTGGGCTACGCCAATGGACCGGGCTGGCGCGAACATCTGCCAGACCTGAAGGAAGTGGACACCGAAGCGAAGAACTTCATGCAGCTCGCCGCCTATCCCACCATGCTGGAAACCCATGCTGGGGAGGATGTGGCGGCCTACGCCATGGGCCTGAACGCTGATGCGCTCGGCGGCGTCATCGAACAGAACCTGTTGCACAACCTCATGCTTGACGCCCTGTTTGGGCCAAGGCTCCCAACTAGGACGCCCTAACCTCATGCTTAGAGACCTTTTCACACTGCTCGACGGCTTCTTAGGCAGCGCCGTTTATTTTCCGTTCCTGCTGTTGGGTGTGGGGCTGTTCTTCACACTCTACTTAGGCTTCCCACAATTCCGCTACTTTCGCCAAGCTTGGCGGGAACTTTGGGGAGGCAACTCAAATAAGGAGGCGGGCGACGCCAGCCCAGTGCAAGCTCTATCGACAGCGCTGTCCGGTACGGTGGGCACCGGCAACATCGGCGGCGTTGCCTTCGCCATCTATCTGGGCGGCCCGGCGGCTCTGTTCTGGATGTGGATGACCGCTTTTCTCGGCATGGCCATCAAGCTGGTGGAAGTGACCATCAGCCACCGCTACCGCATCGTCGACGAGCATGGCCACATTGCCGGCGGGCCGATGTACTACATGGAACGCGGCCTGAACTACAAGTACCTAGCCATATTCTTCGCCGTCGCCACGGTCATCAGTTCGTTTGGCACCGGCAATCTGCCGCAAAGCAACAATATGGCAGCCGGGCTTGAAGCTTCCTTCGGCCTGCCGACCTGGATTTCGGGGTTGATCCTAGCCAGCCTCCTCGGCTTGGTGGTGGTTGGTGGCATCCGTCGCATCGCCTTGGTCGCCGCCAGCATCGTTCCACTCATGGGCAGCATTTACGCCATTGGTGCCTTGGCCGCGGCCATAACCAACTTCGAGAACATCGGCCCATCCTTCGCCGCGGTCTTCACCGACGCCTTCTCAGGCTCCGCCGCCACAGGCGGGTTCCTAGGTGCCTCCTTCGCCTACGCCTTCAACCGAGGGGTCAACCGCGGCCTGTTCTCCAATGAAGCAGGGCAGGGCTCCGCACCCATCGCACACGCTGCGGCGCGCACTGGCTATCCGGCGTCCGAGGGTATGGTGTCGATGCTGGAGCCCTTCATCGATACACTCATCATCTGCACGTTGACCGGTTTGGTCATCCTGTCCTCTGGCGTATGGAACGAGAAGTTCGATATCGAATTCGACGACTTCGACACCGAGTTCATCGTTGGCGAATACAGCGAAGACAACCCGGCCGACGTTCAATTACTGTTCGCCCACCTAAATCCCGGCGCTGGTGAGGACGGCGCGGTGCAGCCATTCACCGGCCAAGTGGAGGTCGTCGGCGGCGAGGGCGGCCTTGCCAACATAACCACGCTGCACAATCGTTCCATCGCGGAGCAAGTACGCTTCTTGGTTGATGGGCAGCCCTATACCGGCAAGCTGGACATCAAAGCGGGCGAGCTGGCCACCGATGGCGTGCGCATTCGCGGCAAGTCCCTCCTGCATTCCGTGCCCCTCACCGCGGAGGCATTCAAGCGCAGCTTCTTTGGCGAATTTGGCCAATACGCGGTGACCGTGGGCTTGGTTATGTTCGCGTTCTCCACCGCCATCGCCTGGTCCTACTACGGCGACCGCGCCATGACCTATCTATTTGGGGTGCGGGCAATCGTCCCTTACAGGATTGTGTACGTGGCGGGTTTTTTCGGCGCAACGGTGATCGATACTTCGTTGGTTTGGCTGATTTCGGCAGTTGCTGTGACCCTGATGACCCTGCCCAACCTGCTCGGGCTGGTGCTGATGCGAAAGGAAATCAAGGCATTGATCGTCGATTACCGAAGCAAGGTCAACTCAAGCAACTTATAGTAAGGTAGGGAATTGACCAACGATGAGCGCTTTGAAGACGGATGCGTGAAGACAAGGGGGCAACATGCCATTGAAAGTGGTTTTTGATCTTGAAGACAAGGATCTGGATTACTTCAAAGCCAATATGGAGCGCACTCGCTGCTCATTGGATGCCACTGACGAAGACGAAATCATCAATCGTGCGAACGCCATGGTCGAGCAGGCGAGGGCGTTGAACGCACCCGCGTTCGCGCAGCAGCGCATTGACAAGCTCAAGCGCTTGACCGAGATGTTGATGGATCCGGAGTGGTTCTTGTCTATGGAGGAGCGGCGCAACATTCTGGCCGCCTTGGCTTACTTTGCAGATCCGGAGGACATCATCCCGGACCACATCCCGGTGCTTGGCTACATTGATGACGCCATCATGATCGAACTGGTGGTCACGGAACTACAACACGAAATAGACGCTTTTGAGGATTTTTGCCGTTTCCGCGCCGGCGAGAGGGGGCGCAAACGCGGCGACAAGGTATCGCGGGAGGACTACCTCGAAAGCAAGCGGCGGAAACTGCAGCAACGCATGCGGCGGCGGCGAACCGCCGCCACCCGTCGAACATCCAAAGAGCCTACGCGGCCCCGGCCCCGTTTTCGCTTATTCTAAGGAACCTCTGATTCACTTCCCGGGACTGGCCATCGCAGACTCACCAGTTGATGCAACACCCGTTCCAGTTCGGCAACGCGCATCTTCAACCGCTCTACCCGCCCGCCATGCTGTGGCCAGAACCTCACCGCCGTCAGCAATGCCCGTGTTGCCGTCTTGTCGCCTGTATAGCGTTGCAGTCCCTCGATGGCGTTCGCTTCGGTTGAATGCAACCGCAGGGTCAGCGTCCTCGCCGGTTTATTTCCTGAATTCGTGCGCACATCCCGTTGGCGAACAAAAACCGCTACAAGGGTTGCCGATAATTTACACGTCATCGAAAAAGACTGGCTTTGTCGCACTGCGAAAGCCTGCGAATTTTTCAGAGGTTTCCTAAAGAAGCGCTAACGAGGCCCTTTCACCCCTTTCCCGCGATCAGGAGATCTAGGCACGCCTCGCAGATGGCATGAACTTGCGGCCCATCTTGAACAGCGCTTACTAGGGACCAAGCTCGGCGCAGTTCGATGGGAACGGACGCTATAGCGGCGAACTGGCTTGATGCCAGCACAGCACGTGCGTCCATGGAGTTCGTGATTTCCTGCAGCAGCAATTCGCTTAGCGGCACTGATGGACGAAAGGTCTTAACGCCGTAGTCCTCGCCAAGGTTGGCGATTTCCGCCGCCTTCTTAAAGGCATCAGGCAGCCCGCCAAGGTCATCTATCAGGCCAATCGCCAAAGCATTCTCACCCAGCCAAACCCGGCCTTGGGCGACCTCGTCCACCGCTTGCGGCGTCATGTTACGGCCTTTGGCGACCAGCTTGAGGAAGCGGTCGTAAACGTGCTCCACACTGGACTCAATCACCTGCTGCATGGGTTTGTTCAGACCCAGCACCGGGTGGGCACCGGACAAAGGCAAACTGCCTACGCCATCGCCGTCTACGCCGATGTCTGCCAGTGTTTGTTCAAACGTCAGCGCCAACCCGATAACGCCGATGGAACCGGTCAATGTGGTCGGATGGGCGATAATGCGGTCGGCGGTGGATGCTATCCAGTAGCCGCCGGATGCGGCCACCGGTCCCAAGGAGGCGATCACGGGCTTCTCCGCCAGCTGCGCCAGTTCGAGCTCTTGGCGGATGAGTTCCGAAGCCAAGGCGCTGCCGCCAGGGGAGTCTATGCGGATAACGATCGCCGCCACCGAGTCATCCTTGCGCGCCTCGCGGATCAATTCGACCAGATTATCGGCGGCAACGGCGTTGCGCTCATCCCCCATGACGACCACGCCACGGGCATAAATAAGACCTAGGTTGCGAGCAGTGGGCGGGTTGGGCGCTAGACTTTTCAGGTATTGCTCATAGTGGATGTGCGGATAGTCCTCGCTATCGCTTGCACCAAGCTTGCTTGCAATCCTTGCCATGGCGTCATCCACGGTCATCAGTTCATCCACCAAGCCGTATTCCAGCGCCACCTTAGCCATGTCGCCGCCCGCCGCGGAAAGAACGGAGGGAAACTCTTTGGAATAGCGATCAAAGGCGTCTGAGGTCAACTCCCGATTGGCTAGGATCAGCCGCCGGTAGGCGCTCCAGAGATCATTCACCATGGCTTGGTTGACCTCCCTCGCCGCCGGTGACATGGCTTTTTCGGTGAACGGCTCGGCCGCTTCCTTGTACTCGCCCACCCGAAAGACGTAGGTGCTGACGTGAAACTTCTCCAGCAGCCCTTTGAAATACAGTAGGAAGCGGCTATAGCCTTCGAACAGCAACTCGCCAAAGGGATGCATGTAAACTTCATCAGCGAAGCTGGCAATGGCGTATTGCCCTTGGCTGTAGGCGTACCCATGGGCCACAACTTCCTTGCCTTCGGCCTTGAACCGCTCTAGGGCCTGGCCAAGATAGCTGGCGTGGGCGCTCGCTATGCCCCTCAGTTGTTCAAGATCCAGCACAATCAAGCGAATACGGTCATCCTCCGTCGCTTGATCCACCGCCCGCACCAAGTCGTTGATGCCCACTTCCTGCCCGCCTGGGGCCGCCTGCCAGAATTTCTCGAAGGGATTTCGAACACGCTTATCCTCGACCAATTGGCCTTCTGGATTAAGCACCAGAGCGGCGTCCTCAGGCACCTCGACCTCATCCGAGCTGCCGACGGCCACCACGATGAGGGCCGCGACCACTAGCAGGAACAGCATGTTCATCACGAAATTGCGTATGCGCGTGATCGAGCGGCCAATGCGCTGAAGAAAATTTAGCTTGTTCATGGCCGTCATCGTAACATGAAACAATCAGGTTTCATGCCGCTGGCAAGCAGAAGGGCACATGAGTTGCTCAAGCATTTCATTCCAACTCCGCCCAGATCAAGGCGGCGGATCCTGATGGTGCCCCTGTGGCGCTGGCCGGAACTGTGCCAAGCGGTTGGGGCACCCCAACGTCAAGGCCCGGATGTCACCGGTCTATGCATAGACTCCCGGCGAATTCGAGCCGGCGACCTTTTCCTCGCCCTAACGGGCGACCCCGGTCCGAGATTCCATGCCTCAAGCCGCTCCAACCGGGATGGTCATGACTTCGTTGCGGATGCCCTGAATCGAGGTGCCGTCGGTGCCCTAGTGCATCAAGACATGGACCTGAACGGCACGCTGTTGCGGGTGAACGATACGCTCGATAGCCTTTGGGCCCTGGCCCGAGCGCGTCGCAACGCACTGCGGGGAGAGGTTGTGGCGGTCACCGGCAGCAGCGGCAAGACCACAGCCAAAAACCTGCTCGGCGCCGCCCTCAAGGCGTTCACCACCGAGGGCAGCCTGAACAACCACCTCGGTGTGCCACTGTCCTTGGCTGCAACCCCGGCGGGGACGAACACCGCCGTTTATGAAATAGGGACCAACCATCCAGGGGAAATTGAAATGCTGTCCAAACTGGTGCGGCCCAACGCCGCTGCCCTAGTGTTGAACGTGCATCCGGCCCATGTGGAGTTCTTTTCTGACCTAGATGCCTTAAGAAAAGAAAAATTAAGTATTTATAATGGGTTAGAAAAAGATTCTAATCTAGTAGTTGAACAATCAATCGCGCAAGAGGGGTTGCCGGACAGCCTCAGGGTGTGGACCTTTGGCCTAGGCGAGGGTGCTCATTGCCGGCTTTTGCGCTGCGAGGGAAGGGCTGCGCACTATCAGTTGGGAGGGCGGCGTTTCCATGCACGGGTTCCAGGCGGCGGCCTCCACCGAGCAACGACCTTAGCGGCGGTTTTCTGTCTGCTTGATGTCTTGGGCCGGGGCATCGAGGACGCCTGCAACTTAGGGGATGAACTGGTGCCCGGGGGACGCGGCAACTTGCTGCAATGCGGCAGTCTGACCCTAGTGGACGACAGCTACAACGCCAATCCGGCCAGCATGGCAGCAGCGTTGGCGAACCTTCGCAATCCGTCTGGACGCAGCGTAGCGGTGTTGGGTGAGATGCTGGAACTTGGCGCGGACAGCGTTCGGCAGCACGAGGCTCTAGCCGCCGCCTGCGCCCACATCGACTTGGTGGTTGGCGTTGGGAAAGGCATGAGGCCGCTGATGTCCAAGTTGCCCAAGCGCCTTAAGGGGCTTTGGCGGGAGCAGGCGGATGAGGAACTCCTGCAATGGCTTTTGGCTAAGCTCAAGCAGGGTGACCTGGTGCTGGTCAAGGGCTCAAACCGGGTGTTCTGGGCCAACGGCTTCACCGCTAAGCTGGCGTCTGCGCTGCGCTGAAACAACTGCAAGCCCTTTCAAAGTTGCCGTGCAATGCGGCGAATCCCCTCATTCATCAATACAGCCGCTGGCTGATCGCGCAGCCCCGGCAGGCGGCGGAGCGGCGGCTTTGGTTTGCGGCAGCGAGGCACCTCTTGACTGCACCCGCTAGTCCAAGCCAAGCCCTCGTTCGGTGTTCTATGCCGCCCCCGGAACCGCAAAGTGGCGCGACCAAGCCTGGTTCCGGTCTATTTACAGCGAAGCCTCCTCACTAGGTGCGCCATCCAAGTCTGCCGGGGAACGCGCTGCAATGCTGTGTTCCGTGGCCGCAGTGGTTGAAGACCAAGGCAACAGTCGATACCCGGTGTGGGCGGAGAAATCCATGAATGGATATTTGATGATCTGAAAATAGGGCGAATAGTCAAAATCGCTGGGCGTACAAAGCTTGGGATTACGCCGGAATAGCCGCACCTGCTCGCCTTCGCTTTGCTGCACCAAGGGCAGGATGGGGAACTGCACCAAACCCAAGGCTTCCGCGATCATCGTGGAGCAAACGGTTTTGGTTTGATCGCCCGGGCGCCGCCGGAACAGGCTTGAGCGCCAGCGCCCGGGCAACAGGGACCAAGGCAGCAGAAAGCGCATCAGATCAAATATCTGCCGTAGATCGTAAGCCTTGCCGATCTGGCTGACGGCATAGGTCAGTATCTGCTGCGCATCCGGATGGGATAGCCCTAAAGGACGGCACAGGCGGAGGTGGTCCTCCTTGTAGACGCTGAGGGGATTCACCAGCGTGCCGCACCCTAGCAGGCTCTCAATCACCAGTTGTTCGCTGGCCGGCAGGTCGCAGGCTTCCTGAAGCCGGTGCCGCGCCTGCTCATCCTCAAGGTCGTAACGGCGGCCGATGTAGAGGGCGGCGTGGGACCAGGAGCTTTGCGTGACCTGCTTGATGACGTCGCTGGCGCGGCTGCGCCCCTCTACCAATATGATGTCGCAGGGCTTCAGTTCTTGGCAGATGCGGTCGAAATTGCTTAAGGGGAACGGCTGCGGCGGGCGCAGTCTGGTCAGCCAGTTGATGAGGAGGCGGTGCAAATTCATGGACGGTCCGGCCTAAACTTCCTAATCGCGGCAAAAGGCTAACGAGGTGATGCTTTTCATGGGACTCACTTTAAACCGGGCGGGCCTGACTGTGACTGGGTTCCGCATGGGCTTGGGTGGCTGACCCGCCGACGCACAGCCCCATCGTCGGGCCGAGGGATGGGCGCAGGTACGGGCTCAACGCGCCGGCAGGTAAGCGCCCCAAGCCCACCCTTTTCAACTGAGGCCACCCACATTGGATACGGAAACACGAATTTCCTTCCTGACCTGTATGTAATAGAGGCATACTACATTATCTCAATGGAGGCTTGGGTTAGTGCAACAGGTTGGCCACGCAGTGGATCGAACCGTTCCCGGCCGGCCGCGCCTTGCCACAGGCTCCGCGCGGCACGCTGAAATGCAAGAAACTGATGCGACAGGACAGCAGCACGTTGAAAGAGATGTCGAAAGTGATCTTTGATGCCCAAGGGCGTCGTTTTCGCAACCTGCGGGTTAGCCTAACCGCCGCCTGCAACTACGCCTGCACCTACTGCGTGCCCAACGGCCGGCGGCTGCAGGCGGCGGTGCGGGAACTCAGCGTTGACGAAATGGTTAATGCCGTGCTGCTGCTCATTGATGCGGCCGGCATCGAAAAACTGCGCATCACCGGCGGCGAGCCCTTGCTGTCACCCAAATTCGACGCTCTGTTGTCGGCTGTTATGACCGCACCCTTGGCGGACGTCTCCATCACCACCAATGGACAGTTGCTACCGCAGAAGTCCAGCCTAATCATCAACTCCGGCATTCGCCGCATCAACATCAGCTTGGACACCCTTGATGCGGACGTCTTCCGGGCCATCGCCCGCAGCGGGGACTTGGCCACCGTGCTCCTAGGCGTGGAGCAAATGCTGGCCGCCGGCATCAAGGTCAAGATCAATATGGTTCCGCTGCGCACCAAGAACGTCGACCAAATCCTGCCGATGCTGGATTACTGCTTCGAATGTGGCATAGAGCTTCGCTTCATCGAACTGATGAGAATGGGGCATCTGCGCGACGGTCATCAATTCGCCCATGATTTCTTCAGCATGGGCGAGATACTGGATCTGATTAGCACGCAATACGAGTACACCCGCACCGATGCGCCCTGGGACTCCACGGCGGCGCGCTTTGAAGTGCCGGAGCGCGGGGTGTTCGGCGTTATCGCCAACGAGAGTGAGCCGTTCTGCAGCACCTGCACTAGGTTACGGCTTTCCTCCAATGGCTGGCTCTACGGCTGCCTCTCCAACGCCCGCCGCCACGACATGCGCCCAGTGCTTGGCCTGCCACGCCCTCAAGCCTTGGCACGGCTGCGGCAGTTGTTGACCCGTGCGCTGGGGGACAAGCAGAACTATAGCTTTCGAGGCGAAGTGACGGCGATGAAGTTCATCGGCGGATGAGCGCTGGGCCAACCGTTGGCGTGAACCAATCCCCGGCACCGTTCGAGCGGTTGCAGTCGCTCTTGGCCAACCACCGTCGGCCACCGGTGGAGCAATGGCACCCCAGGCGGGAGGGCCGCATAGACATCAACATAGACCGGCAGGGTGCTTGGCATCATCAGGGCGCTCCCTTCACACGTCTGGCGCTGGCCAAGCTTTTTGCCGACATTCTGCGCAAGGACGGCGCGGGCTACTACTTGGTCACGCCCCATGAAAAACTGAAAATCGAAGTGGAGGACGCACCCTTTCTGGTGGTTGAATGCGAGTGTGCAGGCCAAGGGCCTGCCCGGCAAATCCTGCTGCGCACCAGCTTAGATGAAGTATTCCCGTTGGATTCGGACCACCCCCTTTGGCTGGAGGATAGGCCAACAGGGCTGCGTCCTTATGCCGAGGTTCGCCTTGGGCTCAACGCCCTGATCGCTCGGCCGCCGTACTATCAGCTAGTGGACTTGGCAGAGGAGGCCAACGGACGGTTGTGGCTGGCGACCGGTGGCGAACGCTTCGATTTGGGGCCAACGAATTAGGCCCGCTAAACGCTGTCCGAACTGGGACGGATGCATGAGCCGATGCTAGGGAACTTAGGTGGTTCGAGAGGTCGTCTTGCCAAGCTACATATTGGGGTAGTTCGGCCCGCCCGCGCCTTCCGGCGCCACCCAAGTGATATTCTGCGCCGGGTCCTTGATGTCGCAGGTCTTGCAGTGGACGCAGTTTTGGGCGTTGATCTGAAAGCGTGGCTGACCATTTTCCTGCACCACTTCATAAACGCCGGCGGGGCAGTAGCGCTGCGCCGGCTCATCGTAGTGCGGCAGATTGCGGCCAATTGGAATGCCATCGTCGGCTAGCTGCAAATGACAGGGCTGATCTTCCTCGTGGTTGGTGTTGGAGAGAAACACCGAGGACAGCTTATCGAAAGAAAGGACGCCATCAGGCTTCGGATAGTGAATCTTACCAGTCTTGGCGGCTGGTAGAAGGGTGGCGTGGTCCGGCTTGGAATCCTGCAGGGTGTAGGGCAAACCCTTGAACCAACTGTCGCCAACGGCATGGGCGCTACCCATCAACATGCCCAATTTGTGCAGGCCCGGTCCGGCGTTTCGACTCCGATGCAATTCATCATGCAGCCAGGATGCCTTGAACTTTTGCTGGAACCCAGCAAGTTCTTGGTCACCGTTGCCGAAGATGGCCTCAGCGACGGTTTCAGCCGCCAGAGTGCCGGATTTCATTGCCGTATGGCTGCCCTTGATCTTCAGCACGTTCAGAAAACCCGCATCATCGCCGATGAGCGCCCCGCCGGGAAAGGTCGTTTCCGGCAGCGCTTGTATGCCGCCCTTGATGATGGCGCGGGCGCCATAGGCCACCCGGGTGCCGCCGCTGACGACCTGGGCGATGAGAGGATGGTGCTTTAGTCGCTGGAATTCGTCGTACGGGCTGAGGTGGGGGTTGCGGTAGGAGAGGTCCACAATGAGGCCGAGTGCGACCTGATTGCTTTCCAAATGGTACAAAAAGGAGCCGCCGGTGGGAGCGCCGGGCAGGTGGCCGAGTGGCCAACCGACGCTGTGCACCACCTCGCCCGGACGATGCCGTTCCGGCTCCACGTCCCAAAGCTCCTTTAGGCCAATGGCGTAGTGCTGGGTGCCTGAGCCAACATCCAAATTGAACTTGCGGATCAACCCCTTGCCGAGATGCCCGCGGCAGCCCTCAGCGAACAGGGTGTAGGTGGCCAGCAATTCATATCCGGGCGTATAGGTGCTCTTTTGCTTGCCGGCGGTGTTTAGGCCCATGTCCCCGGTGGCCACGCCCCGCACCCGACCGCTTTCATCGTAGAGCACTTCGCTGGCGGCGAAGCCGGGGAAGATATTCACTCCCATCGCTTCGGCCTGCTTGCCCAGCCAGCGGCACAGGTTGCCAAGACTGATGGCGTAGTTGCCTTCATTTCGGGAATCCCGAGGCAGCAGCAAGTGGGGAACGGGAATGGCGGCTTTGCCGTTTGCAAGGTAGTAAACCTTATCGGCGGTGACCGGATTGTTGAGCGGAGCACCCCGTTCACGCCAGTCTGGGAACAGTTCGTTGAGGGCCGTGGGTTCAAAGACCGCGCCGGAGAGAATGTGCGCGCCGATCTCCGAACCTTTCTCCACCAAACAGACGGAAAGCTCCTTGCCCTCGGCCTCGGCAAGCTGCATCAAGCGGCAAGCGGCGGCCAAGCCGGCCGGACCACCACCAACGATGACTACATCGAACTCCATGGATTCACGTTGCATCATCCCACCTCCGGTTTCGGGACGGGTTGATTATAACGCATGCCGCCGGAGGCTACGGTTGGCGCTTGGCAGCGACATCCCCTCCGCGTCCTCCCGCCCCGACGCCCCAACATCAACGGCAGCGTCGAGCGCAGCAACCGCACCCTGCGCGCCGAGTTCCGGTCCGTCCACCGGGACGACCTCACAGTCAGGGCAGTGAACCGGGCACTGGGCCGGTATCTCAGCGACTATCACCAGGTCCGGCCCCACCAAGCCATCGGCTGGTGACACCGGCCGAATGCGCGGACAAGCTCTCCATGGTCGCCTGAACCAAAAAATTCCAAAATGCCCTCAGCCCGCACAACGGCCAATCTCAAGGATGACCGCACCCAGGAATACCCAGCCATCGAAGTGGACTTCCCGCCACCCAGCGAGCGCGCCGTGCCCATGCTGGAGCGCTTGGCCCGGGAGCGCCGGCATCCTGACATCCCGGTCGTCAACAATGGCCCGAGACTGCGCGGTCGCGCTCTTGACGGCTGGTCGATGATCATGGCGCGTGGCGGTCCTTCACCAACCCCGGCAAGCCGACGCGGAACGGGGTGTCGAGGACCGAGAAGAGATGTAGTCAGCGATTTACAAACAAGCTAACGCTTGCGGGGTACGAGGGCGACCGCATCCGTGTAAAGTCACCCTTTGCTTGAACCCTTGGCGAAGGCATCCGCATAATGCGGTTTACTTTCTTTTGAATTGGAGGCAGGAATGGCTAACGAAGCGCAAGAAAACGCCCGCGAGGAGCTCGCCGCTAAAATTGGGCAGGAGTCCGCGCCGACGGATTGGTTTGAGATGACGCAGGAGCGGGTCAATCTGTTCGCCGACGCCACCTTGGACCATCAATGGATTCATGTGGAGCCCGAACGGGCCAAGGCCGGACCCTTCGGTGCGCCCATTGCTCACGGGCAACTCACCATGTCCCTGATGAGCTTTCTGCCCGGCGGCGAAGGCGTGGGGCTACCCGCACTTCCGGGCATGAAGCTGGGCATCAACTACGGGTGGAACAAGGTGCGCTTTCCAGCGCCGGTAGCGGTGGGCGACCGCATCCGTACCCATGGCAAAATACTCAGCGTCGAGGTCAAGGGCGATATGCTCGAAGTGGTCAACCAACTAAGCGTGGAGGTCGAAGGCAAGCTCAAACCTTCCTGTGTCGGGGAAAGCGTGTTGCGGCTGGTATTCTAGCGTGTTGCGGCCGGCGTTCGGATGCTTCTCCGAGTAGGGGTTTTGAATCAGCTTCCCCCTCCAGTGCCCGAATTCGACCAACATAGGCTCGTTGGCCGCTGAGCAGCAGCCAAGCCGCCAGCGGGCCGATTACGGCGGAGACCAGCGCTAAGGATTTGGCCACCGCCTTGGGGTCGGCGAAGACGTCTTCGGTGGCGCTTGCCACCAGGAATGAGCCGAGGGCTAAACCGATCACATTGGTGGTCACCACATAGAGCCCAGACACCACCCCTCGCATGTCGTTGGGGGTAATCAACTGCAAGGCGGAGGTCATAAGCGCCAGCGGCAGGGTGACGAAGAAGCTGGCGAGGCATACGCAGGCAAGCCCGGCGTACGGGTTTGCCTGCCAAGGCAGCAGCAACAGGCTCAGGGTGGCGCCCAAAGCAGCGCAGGCGGCGATGTGCAGAGACCGGTCGGCTGGACTTCGCCCCCCGACCAAACGAGCGATGGTCGGCCCCGAAAGCACTCCTGCGGACCCGGCTAATAGAGCGATCAGTCCGTACACGCGCCCGGCCTGCGCGAGATCCCATTCATAAACCCGCACCATGATGGTGGGCGTCCATCCCTGTATGCCGTACAGCATGATCACAATGCATGGCACACCGATGTGCAGCGATAGGTAGACGCGCCAGTGCGTTCGCAGATAGTGCGCTACAGCCGCCCAAGGCGGTGCTTCAATGCGTTCGCGGTTTTTGCGCAGCGGCTCGCGCACGGTCGTCAACAAGATGGCGATCAATGCACCGGGCAAGCCGACGACGATGAACGTGAGTTGCCAAGGCGTCAATTGCCCTAGCAGAGGCAGGGTGACTCGCTCTGTTTCCCGTGACCAGTCCAGTACCTCGGCACCGGCGATCATGGCGATGCCGGCACCAAGATAGGGCCCCATCAAGTAAACGCTGATGGGACGCACCAACCGCTCCGGGCGGAAGTAGTCAGACAGCACCGACCAAGCGGCCGGGGTCAGTGCGGCTTCTCCAGCGCCGACCCCCAACCTGGAGAGGAACAATTGGGGGTAGGTGCGGGACAGTCCGCAAGCGATGGTGGTGGCGCTCCAGACGACGACGCCGCCCATCATGATGGCGACCCGGTTGAAGCGGTCCACCATGCGTCCTATAGGGACGCTCAGGCCGACATAGGTGAATACGAACGCCAAGCCTTGCAGCAGGCTGATCTGCTTATCGGAGATGCCGAGGTCAGCTTGGATGGGTTCCACAAGCAAGTTCAGCACTTGACGGTCCACAAAGGAAAAGGTGAACGCCAAGAGCAGCACGAAGGTGACGTACCAGCCATAAACCGCGCCTGGCCAACTGTTCTTATCCACGAATCTACTTTCCCTCGCTGTTTCGCCCATTGCCGTGACAATGGCCTCAGGCTTTGTTTGCCGATCTGTTCCCGCCACCGAAAGCACGGCCAAGCGCACCGAGCCGTAAGGGCCGCCACCGGTTTTCACGGTGTCGATCCGCTGGTGTGCTGTCTCGTAAATAACTGTGTTTAGGGCGCTGGGGCAGCTTGCTTCCTAGCTAGGCGCACCGACACCCTGTGGCGGGTGCCACCTCGGCGGGAGCAACCCAGCCAATGAGCAAAAACGACCCGCAGATGGGCATAGTTATTTGCGGGACAGCACAGTAGCATCTGTTCATTGCACTTGCAGGCGACACTGCGCCATTATAGTTGCCATTGCGCCTAGGGCAGGGGGTAAATCCATGCTGGATTTGGCGATAAGGAACGGCCGCATCATTGATGGCAGCGGTGCGCCGGAAGAGCAGGGCGATCTGGGCATCAAGCATGGGCGCATCCACAGCATTGGCCAAGTGCGTGAGCCGGCTCAGGAAACTCTGGACGCCCAAGGCTGCGCCGTCACGCCGGGCTTCATCGACGTGCATACCCACTACGATGCCCAAGTGTTTTGGGATCCCGCCCTAAGCCCTTCCTGCTTTCACGGCGTCACCACGGTGTTCTGCGGCCACTGCGGCTTCAGCATCGCTCCATTGAGCGCGGAGGCCGCCCCCTACCTAAGACGGATGCTGGCTCGTGTGGAGGGCATGCCGGAGAAGAGCCTGAAGGCCGGGGTGCCTTGGAACTGGCGCAGTTTCGGTGACTACCTAGGCCAAATTGAAGGCCAATTAGGCTTGAATGCCGGCTTTATGGCGGGGCATAGCGCCATTCGCCGAGTGGTGATGGGCGAACGGGCGGTGGGCGAGCGGGCGACTGGCGACGAGATTGCAGCCATGAAGTCCTTGCTGGATCAAAGCCTGAAGGAAGGCGCCATGGGCTTCTCCTCCTCGCTATCGACCACGCACAACGATGGCGAAGGGCTGCCGGTGCCTTCTCGCCACGCCTCTGTTGAAGAGATGCTTGAACTGGCGCGGGTGGTGAGGGAGCACGAAGGAACTTCAATTGAATTCTTGCCTGGGGTGGGCATGTTCACTGACGATGTGCGGCAGCTGATCTCGGATCTATCCACGGAATCCCAGCGTCCGGTTAACTGGAATGTCTTGAATCCCGGCCCGCGTGAGCTGATGGAGAATCAGCTCGGCATCAGCGACATAGCCCGCCGCAACGGCGGCAAGGCGGTGGCCTTGACCATGCCCGGCCCGATGGTTCTAAGGCTGAACCTCCACGGTGGCATGGTGTTCGACGCCATGGAGGGCTGGGCGCCACTGTTCAAGATGTCCGTCGCTGAGCGGATGCAAGTGCTCAAGGATCCGAGCCGTCGCGCTGCATTGGATGCCAGCGCCAAGTCCGGCGGGCCGTTTCAGTCCATTTCGGATTGGCGTCGCTGGGTGGTGCATGTTGTTTTCGATCCAGCCCATGAGCATTTGCGCGGCCGCACCATTGGCGATATTGCACAGGAACAAGGCGAAGCACCCTTTGACGTCATGCTGGACTTGGCCTTGGCCGAGGGCTTGCGCACTTCATTCATTCCACTGGATTTTGGCGGTGGCCAAGACGACGACCCATCGCTGTGGCAACAGCGGGGGCGGCTGTGGGCGGACGAGCGCACGGTGGTCGGGGCCTCGGACGCCGGTGCCCATCTCGATATGATCGACACCTTCGCCTACACATCCAGAATGCTCGGCGACGGGGTGCGCAAGCATCAAGTCATGTCCTTGGAGGAAGCAGTGCATCAGCTCACCCAGGTGCCAGCGGAACTCTTTGGGTTGCGGGGACGAGGCATGCTGCGGCTTGGTTGGCAGGCGGACATCGTGGTGTTCGACCCGCAAACCGTGGCCCCGGGGCCGATTCTCATCCGCTCCGACGTTCCCGCTGGGGAGCATCGGGTGTACGCGGAGGCCGAGGGCATTCGATCTGTGTTCGTCAATGGGCGCTGCATTGTGCGCGAGGGCCGGCATACGGGAACGCTGCCCGGCAAGCTGTTGCGTTCCGGCCTAGACACCTATACGCCGACCTTGGCGTGACCGCCCATTTGAGTGTTTGCGGTTGGCGATTGAGCGCAACGGCCACTTGCTGCGCATTGATGAAATGAGTCGAGATCTTTACCAACCCACCGAATTCGCCTATCGTCTGATGAACCCTATCGGCTTCAATCACGCACCAGCCTTATTTGGGGTTAAGGAGTAGCGGTGCGCCATAGGATAGCTTGGCTTGGGCGGCGCTTTTTACTCTGGTCAATGGCATTGGCAGGGAGCCTCGCATGACGAAAATCAAGCAGGCAATGGTGCCGGTTGAATCAAGATATGTCCGCCTGCTGGTCGCCGGTGCTGGTGCGCCGGTGCTGCTGATTCACGGCTCTCCCAATGCCGCCGATGCGCTGCTGCCCGTGATTGAGCGTTTGTGTCAGGACTTTCTGGTCATCGCCCCCGACACCCCGGGCAATGGCGCTTCGGACCCGTTGCCAGACCGGACTGCTTCGGCTGCTGCATACGCCGATGCGTTGGCCGCATTGCTCCAGGTCTTGAAGTTACCCCGGGTGGGAGTCTATGGCTTTCACACCGGCGCGGTTTTTGCCGCCGAACTGGCGCGTCGGCATCCAGACCGCATCGCGGCGCTGGTTTGCGAAGGCTATCCGTTGTGGACCGAGGCGGAGGCGGCGCAGTTCGGTGAAGGCTATCTGCGACCACTAGTGCCGCAAGAGGATGGTTCACATCTGGCCGCGCTTTGGTCGCGGATCATTGACCAAAACTGGTTTTTTCCATGGCATCGGCAAGACCAACCCCGAAGCGTTGATCAAGATCTCAATGACCTGGATCGCTTGCATGACCAAGCCATGGGTTTTTTGAATGCTGGGGACGCCTATCGAGCCCCTTACGCCCCGGCGCTCAAGCCTGACGGCACTAGGCGCTTGGCGGAACTTACAGCGCCAACCCTATTGACCTGCGCCGCGGCGGATGTGCTTTCGCCGCATCTAGACCGAGTGCCCGAATGGCGGTGGCTGAGGTCTGAACCAGCCGCAGACCAAGTGCATGTCTTGCAGAAGGTCGCGCATTGGCTTGGCCGCCATGCAGCCGATCCAAACGCCTTGGTGCTGCCGAGATCGAAACGCCAGTTCATCGATTTGCCCCAAGGTCAGCTCTACTTGGAGGGTGGGGCCGACGACGCCACCATCTGGCTGCACGATGCGGGACAATCATCCGCCCAGGCCCCGAATGATCGTGACGCTCTGCGATTGGACCTTCCCGGCCATGGTCTCAGCACGATTGGGTGGCCGGAGAAAATTTCCGATTTGCGCGAAACACTACAGCAGGGCTTGGCTTTGGCCGGGCTTGACTTGAGTGTTTGCCGCATCGAGGGGGCGGGGCTCGGCCGGCAACTTGCTGCTTTGCTGAAGGGAGATTCAAACACCCTGCGGAGGCTTCCAATGGAGATTCCCGAGGTTTCACCTCGTTGGGACGGCGCGCACCTGTTGGCGGCTTGGCACTTCTCGCGCTTTCGCAGCCAATATGAGCCTTGGTTTCAACGCGGTGCGGGCGCTCGACTCAATGTGGCGTTGCCGACCGCCACCGAGTTGCAGCAGAAAACGCTGGACATTCTGCGCGCTGGACAGCAGACGCTGGCGCGGACCTTGCCGTTTAGTTTCCGCCTGCGCTCACCTTGAGCGCCCATTGCCTGGATAATGGCCGACGGCGGTGTCTAACGCCCTGAACGAGCGGCCATACCCCAAGCCCAATGAACTGCGATGCCGCCGCTCTATCGCATCGGATCGGGTTGCGCGGCAAGCGATGTCGATTTTGTGAGTTGAGAATGGCGAAGCCGCTTACGAGTATGGCGGCGCATAGTTCGGCGTCGTTGCGCTGGCCATCATTTTTTGCGCCGGTACGGTTAACGGCCGCCCGGTCTACTGCGGCTGGACTGGATCTGAGCTAGCTCCTCGGCAAACCGCTTCTCTCCAGGGAGCAGCGCCATCGCTTTTTCATAGGCTTCCTCGACGGCGCTGGTTGGTGCCCTTAGCCAGTTCCGCGCCCGCGCAAGATCGCGCCAAGCCCACGCGTGACGGGTGGATGGCGCATCGAGTTGAATCACCCTCTCAAGAAGTGCTCTTGCTTCGGAGAGCAATCTACGGTCAGATGCCCTGTCTTTGTGCCGGTGGGCAGCTTGGGCCAACTGCATTTTTGTCTGCGCGAATTCATGCAATGCTCGGGGGTCTGATTGAATGGTGTCGCCCGCCCTCTCGAAGTACTCGTGCGCCCGGCGCTGGTTGTTCAGTCGCCGCGCTAGAATCGCGGCGTCCACGGCGTCTTGGCTTCGGGCGCTCAGGCGCAGTTCGTCAAGCAACTTGTTTGCTTTGTCGGTCTCGTAGGTGTCCAGCCAAAATTCAATCATTGTATTGGCCACATGGGGCAGGGTGTGGGTTGGTGACTGACGCCTGAATTCCAACCATGCGTTTTCGGCGCTAGGCAAATCCTGGCGTTTATGGCAGGAGCGAATGAGTTCCGCTGTCAGCACGGCGGAAACAGGATTGGCGTTCCACGACGAGACAAGCCGTCGGTGCGCCTCGTCATCATTGCCAAGGGCGCGAAGATGGGCGACGTCTCGCACCGCGGATAGGCTGGCGTATTCGGGATGGCTGGGTAGCGTTGCCAGAAAGTAAGTGCGCTCGGTATCGAATTCAAACCGAGGTGATGAAGATCCGTTGTCCTCCATCGCCCGGAAAACCTTGGCCAGGCCGGTTAATCGTCCTTCCGCCAGTTTCAACTCCTTGAAGAATTCGCCGATACGGCGATTACGCGCCGGTACGGCGGGTGGCTGGCCCTCGCGGGTAAGGTGATGGGGTTCGATGCCAGGCACCGGCCCGGGATAGCTGGTTATTTCAATGCGGCCTGGGTAGAGATAGACCTTGATGGGCTCGGGCTGATCCTCGTCATAGCTTCGGTGGTACAGCGCATTGACGAGCGTTTCCCGCAGCGCCGGCAAGGGATAGCTGACCCAACCACGTACTTGGCTGTGGTCGCGTTGTTTTTGCAGGTGAGTCGCGGACAGGTTTTCCAAATAGTTCAGGCACTCGCGGAACTGATCTTGAAGGGGGCCGGAGAACGTGCGTTCTTCTAGGACATCGCCGGTCCGGTCAGCGGCGAACTGCACCACCTCGATTTCGGCCCCTCGGTACCACTGGGCGGGGTTGTTGGAAAAGAACAGTATGCCGATGTTCCGCGGCACCTCGTGTTGATTGACCGACACTGTGAGACGCATGGCTCTGTAGACCGAAGCGGCATCCGGTTCGTTCAGCAGACCGCTGCCCACATCGTGCAGGAACTCCCTGACCTTGGTTTCACGCAAGTCCTCAATCTGTGCGTTGGGGGCGCGTCGATCATCCCACGGCGTTTTCGCCGTCTGCTCAACCAAGCGGCGTTGCATGTCTCCACGCCCGCCGGCGTCTACGGTTTCCGCTCCGAGGCGAACCCAGTACTTAAGCTGTTTTTTCGGGCCGTCAGGCGCACGGTGCGGCCGCACCTCGCTTGCGGGTGCCCAAACCACTAGAATTTGCCGGCCGTGGATGGTCTCGGGGGACAATATGGGCTGAAACGTCGGCTCAAGCCGCTTGCATTGAGCGCGTATCCATTTCTGGGCGTCAGCGATTTCTACCGCCCTGAGCCCCGCCGGCGGCATTTCAGCCCTGCCGTCCTTTTCCGCCACGCCCACCACGATGTAGCCGCCGTTGAGATTGTGGTAATCGTTGGCGAACGCGCAGATGGTTTTCAGTACCTGAGGACCCGTGGTGTCAGGATTCCAAGACGCCTTGAATTCCACGCGTTCCGATTCGATGCGCCGGCAGTAGAGCAGATCTTCAAGATTGACGGATAGAATGCTGGACATGGGCTCGGTGTGCGGTTTCAAACAGACTCAATCGCAATCGGCGGGTAGCCGGTGGCTCATGCCGCCAATTGTACCTTAACCGGGCAACAAGCTAATGTGACGGCCCTTCACGACAGTAGCAAGCTGGCTCGCGGCGAGAGGGTCAAATCCAATTCAAGGGCGCATCGGGCGGTGTCAATGCGCACGGTCTGAAAGCGGCCAATCGGATCGAGTTGATGGCCGCCTAGGGACGGGGCCGTCCGAATTCGCCCGAGACCGTAGGTTTCAGGGCCATGACCGGCGGAAACCCACTCAAAACGCTAACTCCTCGCCAAAGTCTTGGGAAACAAGCCGGAGTAAGCAGATTCAACTCAATTCGCACCAGTCTCAATGATCATGTTTTCCTCCAGCATAAGGCCGTCCTTGACGAAAAATGGCTGTCGTCAGGGCTCGGCTCATGGCTACGCATGAGATCAATGCCTCGATAGCCATGACCACCGAAAATCGGGATGGATTCCATGGACAGTCGGTTGACACGCCTTACGATGGCGGTTGGTTTCGGGAGCGTTGCCGCCTATTGCTGCGCTTTGAACGGCAGGCGGTGGCGGCCGCGCCGCATAAATCGTTGCAAGCCGCCGGTGCTGTACCAGAAAAGCAGTTGCGCGGCGACGATGATCGCGGCGAACAAAGGCAGCAGGCCGTAGCCCGTGCTGCCGACCTCAAAGTAGAACACCGCATTGTAGATTTTGCCGTTGGCGAGGTTTTCCGCCACCACGATGCCGATGTAGCCGCCCGCTTCCTCGAACTGATGGCGCAGGGCCAATACGCCGGTTTGCTCTGGCGCCAAGGTGTGGTGCAGCACCGTTTGCGCTTCAAGGTCGGGAATGGATTGCACATCGTCCCAATTGGCGAAGATGCCAAAACCTTGATGGTCAGCAACGATGCGGAAGTCGATGGGCATCTGCTTCATCATTTCGTGCAAATACTCAATGACGAAAAGACTGGAGCCGACTTCGGGCAGGTTTTCGCAGAATGCCACTGAACCTCGGCTTTCCGGTAGGTACAGCGTAAAGTGAGCCTGTAGAAAGCCCATGCGCAACAGGCATGTGTCTTCCTCCGCCACCACCCCGCCATGGGCGTTCACCCACAGGGGGCAAGCTAGCAATGCGGCACCAGCGACCAGCGCTGAAGCGCGCGCACGCACACTCCCCCGCACCGATTTCCATTGGCGTGGCAATCTTCGCTCGGCCATGTTGCCTGCAGTTGGCAAACTGAAGACAGCGTTCAAAACCGAATCCACGTGACTTGCGTAGGCTGCACTTCGGCTTCAATCCGCTGTTCACAGACCACTTTGACCGCCGTACTCAGCCCATACCAACAACGCAAACCGCACTTCATCTCAGCCCGCCGCCACCGTCCCGGCCTTGAACCAGGCGTAGGCTAAAAGCCACAGCGCCAAGCAGCCGCAGATGACTTGCCCGCTCTGACCCAAGCGCCGAATGTCAAAGGACGAAGCCAGCAGGCCGCAACCGACGCCGGCGGCAAAGCCGGTGAAGTGGGCCAGCACATCGGTCCTTTCACCACCAACGCCAGTGTAGGCCAACAGGGCGATGGCGGCGAACAGGGGTGCGAAGTTCTGACGCCATCCACGGCTGCCTGTGCGGGTGCGCCGCCACATGAAGGTGCCAGTCAAGCCCAAGGCGGCGAAGTTGGCGGTGGAGGCACCGAGGGAGGTGAATGTCTCGGCTTGCAGGTGGGCGTTGGCCAAATTGCCCAGAGAGCCGGCCAAGAGAACCAGCAGCCAACCAAAGCCAATGCCTAAATACCGGCCGACGAAGATGCCGAAAACCGCGCCAAAGACCGAGTTGCCGACGATGTGGCCCAAGTCCGCGTGCAGGGTCAGTGCGGTGACGACGCGCCACCACTGCCCGTTCAGCACCAACCCAGCATCCATTAGGCCAATCTCGCGCCAATTCCAGCCGAATGTTGCCCAAGCCTCTAGGTTGGGTGGCAACCAAATCACGATGAGGAAGAGCAGGGCGCCAGCCCAGCCGCGATGGAAAACCTGAGCCTGCGGCGGCGGCAAGGCAGGGCGTTTGTTCTCCATCTCATAAGCGCGAAGGTGCGCTTCCGCGTTCTCCACTTCGTCAATGGGTGTTAGAAGCATCCACGCATGGTTGCCCCACCGAGTCCGATGCGGTATCTGCATGGCCGCCAGCACCAATGCGGCTTCAGTGATTCTGCGCCGGTTCAAGGCGGAGCGCACAACCAACCAATCTTCGCTGCGGCGGTCTTCATCGCTCATGGCGCAAGCAGTTCTCCTGTTGGGCATCTCTCTGCCGGATGGCGCTTAGGCCAGTGCATTCGAGCGGCTAGCAAATCGATTGCGCGTTTGAGCAGTGGTGATGGCATGTTGCCTAACAGCTTGTTGGTTGCGCCAGCGTTCCTCGCCGTGGAAGTTCAGCGCCGCGGATTGATCGGACGGCTTTTGCTACAAAAGCCACAGGGAATCAGCCGCCACCGATGCTCACTTGGTCCGGCTTTGGCGCAACTAGAGCCTTCAGCCGGGGAGCGCGAGCGGGCACCTCTCGCACAAAGACCTATAGGATGCCAGTGAAAGGTCTGGAATGCACTTGTAGCGTCCTGTCCTCTTGATCGCGAAAAAAGGTGAAAACGAGTCTAATTCTTGCCCGCAGCCCGCCCCACACCCTCTCGAAACAGAGGCCCGATCAGGCCCGGGCAGTTTAAGGAGCACCTAGATTTTTGCCTGTTTTCAGCGCCGCACGTCGGCGCGACCGGCTTGAAGCTGGCGTTGAGCCGCTGACTGACGGGCTCGTCCGCCCAGCCCGCCGGCGTTTCTCCCGCCTTGGTTGACGCGTTTTCCCTGCGCTTGTTGCGGCTGCGCGGCATCGGCGCGATGACGGAAGCGTATTGCGAACCGGGGAATTTGATGGCAGCACCAGCTAGACACCATCCAGCCGCCGCTGGCTTGGTCCATTTCGGTATTGTCTAGTGCGCGCATGGATTTCTCCGTGAGTAATTGGATGCTCAACATGGCCTTGGCGGACTTTGAGGTCAAGATTCCTGCCCACGCTTTCATTGCATCTTCAGGTTGGAACGTTGCCCCGATGGCGGCTTGCGGCAATAGGCGGCCGCTTCGGTGGTTAGGGCACACAAAGGCCAATCCAAATTTCGGCGTTGGGCGACGGCGCTGCTCTTACAGCGCAAGCCGCTGTTAAGGGTATCATGTGGCCTCTGCGGGTCGCTTGGCTTTGGATCGCAGAAGACCAAGCCATTGTCAGCCGCCGGGAAACAATCCACTGCGCAAGATGCGGCCACTGCACTACTACCTTCTCGGCACGGGATCCTGGTTTCTCGCGCTGGGTATCCAGAACGTCACATTTGCTTGGCTGGTGACCATGGTGCTGCGCGAGTCGCCGGAAATGGTGGGGGTGGCGCAAATGACGCTGCTGCTGCCCGGCACCCTGCTGATGTTGGCTGGCGGCGGCTTGGCTGACCGATACGGTGGGCGACGCATGGCTGTGATCGCTCAATCTGTGGCCACGTCCGCACCTGTCATCTTGCTTGGCTTGGTGGTGGCGGAAGCCATCAGCTTCGGCGGCATGTTGGTGTATGCGCTGGTCATGGGGACCGCCCAGGCATTCGTGACGCCGGCCCGGGATGGGCTGCTCAATCAAGTGGCGGATGGCCGAGTGCAGCGCACCGTCATGTTGGCCAGCGTAGCCCAATTCGGCATGCAGATACTTGGGTTTCTGATTGCTTCCCTAGCCGACGAGGTCGGCCCGGTGCTCATCCTTGCCTTGCAGGCGTTGGTGCTGGCTGCTGGCGTGTTCGGGTTTCGCGCCATCGACTTCAGATCCCCCGCCGTGGTCAAGGAGAGAAGCTCGCTGCTTGAATCCATCATTGAAGGCGCTAAAACCGTGTTGGGCCACAAGGTGATGCGCATGGTGGCGCTGCAGAACTTCATTATGGGGTTGTTTTTCATGGGTTCCTACATCGTCACCTTGCCGCTTTTCGTGCGCGAGGTCTTTCAAGGCTCGGCGGCGGACCTTGGCCTGATGAACGCTTGCAACTCCATCGGCTTGGTTTTTACCATCCTACTGCTGTTGCGCATCGGTGATGTGGCGCGGCAGGGCCGGGCGTTGATTCTGGCCCAGGCCATTGGTGCCTTGGTGTTGGCGGTAGTGGCGATGGCGACTAGTTTCCCCATCTTCCTTGGCGTGCTTTTTGCTTGGGGGGCTTGCGGCGGGGTGGCCATAACCATGGCGCGCACCATCATGCAGGAGTTGGCGCCGCAAGATCAGCGTGGTCGAGTGATGGGCTTCCATGCATTTTCGTTCATGGGCGCTGGCCCTCTCGGTGCGCTTCTTAGCGGGTTCCTAGTGGAGCAACTAGGGGTGCGGGTAGCCTTGGTCTTTAGCGCAGCTTGCATGGTCGCCGGGATGTTGGTGGTAGTATTCCATTCCTCGGTTTGGCGGATACGGACCGGCAACTAAGGATTGCAATGGCAGGTGTCAGAATTGCCGCGGACATTGGCGGCACCTTCACCGATGTGGTTGCGCAAGACGATGAGGGAAGGCGCTGGTCAAAGAAAGTGCTGACCAGCTACGTCGATCCGGCAAATGCGGTGCTTGAAGGCTTGCGCATGGTGTTGCGCCTTGCTGACCGCACGCCCGGGGAAATGACTCTTTTTCTGCACGGCACCACCCTGGCTACCAATGCGCTTATTGAACGGCGTGGGGCGGTGACCGCCCTGCTGACCACAGAAGGCCACCGGGACGCGGTGGAAATGGCCTTCGAGAACCGTTTTGAGCAATACGACATCAACATCGAACGGCCCTTGCCCCTAGTACCGCGCCACTTGCGCATACCGGTGCGGGAGCGCATCGCCGCAGACGGAGCGGTGCTCAGGCCGCTTGACGCAAGCTCCCTAGACCAAGCGGTGGAGGCTTTGGCGACGGCCGGGGTGGAAAGCGTCGCCATTGGCTTTCTCCACGCCTACCGCAACGGGCGGCACGAGCAGCGAGCGGCGGATGCCGTGAGCAAGCGCCTTGCCGATGTCTCCATCACTCTATCTAGTGCGGTCTGCCCGGAAATCCGCGAATACGAACGCCTGTCCACCGCCTGCGCCAACGCATACGTGCAGCCGCTGATGGCAGCTTATCTGCATAGCTTGGAGCGGCAGTTGCGCGATTTAGGCGTCAACTGCCCCATACTGCTGATGACCTCCGGCGGCGGGCTGACGGACATTGGCACCGCCGCTCGCTACCCCATCCGTTTGGTGGAGTCCGGCCCAGCGGGGGGCGCTTTGCTGGCGCAGCGGATTGCCCGTGAATGCAGGTTTGAACGGGCGCTTTCGTTCGACATGGGCGGCACCACCGCCAAGATATGCCTGATCGACCAAGGTGAGGCGCTGCTCTCCCGCGCCTTTGAAGTGGACCGTGCCTATCGCTTCAAGAAAGGCTCCGGGCTGCCGGTACGCATTCCCGTGATCGAGATGGTTGAAATTGGCGCTGGCGGCGGCTCCATCGCCGCTGTGGATAAACTGAACAGGATCACCGTCGGCCCTGCTAGCGCCGGTTCGGAGCCTGGCCCCGCTGCTTACGGACGCGGCGGCGATCTGCCCACCGTCACCGATGCGGATGCGCTGCTCGGCAAGCTGCAGCCCGCTTTCTTTGCCGGCGGCGACATGCCTTTGGACCTTGCAGCAAGTGCAAGATCGGTTCAGTCGAAGGTGTCTGACGCGCTAACCCTGAGCCCCACCGCCGGCGCCATTGGCATCACCGAAGTCGTTGATGAAAACATGGCTACCGCCGCCCGCGCCCATGCGGTGGAGTGGGGTAAGGACGCCGGCGATCGAACCCTCATCGCCTACGGCGGCGCGGCACCTCTGCACGCCTGCCAGTTGGCGCGCAAGCTGAGGATTGACCGCATCCTCATTCCCAAGGATGCTGGGGTCGGCTCCGCCTTGGGCTTTTTGCTCGCCCCGGTCAGTTTTGAAGTGGTGCGCAGCCGCTACATGAAGCTTAGCGGCATCCGCATCGGGGAGATTCGCACCTTAATTGCCGAGATGCGAGCGGAAGCTCTGGCTGTGGTCCGCTCAGCCACCGAGGCCCCCTTGGTGGAGACCCACCGCGCCTACATGCGCTATGTGGGGCAGGGTTATGAAATCGCGGTCAACGCGCCGCTGATCACCGAAGAAATTGACTCCACGGCAGCGGCGGAGGCGCAATTCGTCGCTTCCCTTGGCGCTGCGTTCACCAGCACCTACCGGCTCTTTACGGCCGAGTCATTCCGGGCCAGGAAGTCGAAATCCTGAGTTGGACCCTAGCCCTTGCCACGGAGCCTGCGGACATTGAAGCCGTGCCCTGGCCTGAACGCCTGCGTGCGGCGGCGGCGGCAGGAGCCGTGGAGATCTTCGACCGTGCGCCGGATGAACCTTGCCAAGCCGCACTGCATCGGCGCGAGCTTCTTGCGCCGGGGGATTGGTTCAACGGCCCCGCCTTGGTTGTGGAGGCGCAGACCACCACGGTCGTCACCTCTGACTTCAGCGGCGTGGTGAATGCGCAAGGCCATTTGGTTTTGGTTTCCCATGGCTGAGGATTCCGGCTTAATCCGCACCCAGTTGATTTGGAACCGGCTGCTCGCCATCGTCGAGGAGCAGGCGCAAACCCTGATGCGCACGGCCTTCTCCACGGTGGTGCGCGAGGCTGGAGATCTTTCGGCTGGCGTGTTCAATACGCGAGGCGACATGCTTGCCCAAGCTGTCACCGGAACGCCCGGCCACGTAAACGCCATGGCCGCATCGGTGGGCAAGTTCCTGCAACGACATCCGCTTGACACCCTGCAGCCGGGCGATGTGCTCTTGACCAACGATCCGTGGGACGGCACCGGCCATCTCAATGACTTCACGGTGGTGACGCCCATCTTTCGCCAGACAGCGCCCATCGCCCTGTTCGCCAGCACCAGCCACATCGCCGATGTGGGGGGGAGGGGATTCGGGCCGGACGCTTCCGAAGTGTTTGAGGAGGGCTTGACCATCCCCATCGGCCATCTGTTTCGCGCTGGAAAGTTGAATGAAACCCTGATGGCGATCATCGCCGCCAACGTGCGCGACCCGGTGGTCGCCCAAGGCGACCTTTACTCCTTGGTTGCTTGCAACGATACCGGCGGGCGGCAACTGCTCAACACGCTTGAGGATTTTGAATTGTCGGCGCTCAATCCAGCCGGCGAGTCCATTCTGGAGGCGTCGGCCAAGGCCATGCGGCGCGAAATCGCAGCGCTGCCCGATGGTGACCACGCCTACGAGATGCGCGTGGACGGTTACGATGAGCCGCTGGACTTGAAGGCGACCCTGACCATCCAAGGCGAACTGATGCGAATCGATTTCAGCGGCACTTCCGGGACGTCCCGCTTTGGCATCAATGTGCCTCTGCCCTACACTCAGGCTTACGCTTCGTTCGGAGCCCGCTGCGTTGTTGGCAATGACATCCCCAACAACGCAGGCTCCTTGGGTTGCATTGAAGTGACCGCGCCCTTGGGTTGCATCCTCAACGCCGAACGCCCGGCCGCTGTTTCCGCCCGCCATGCCATTGGCCAGATGCTGCCTGACGTAGTGCTTGGCTGCTTGGAGCAGGCGCTGCCGGGGCGAACTCCGGCGGAAGGCGCCTCGTGTATATGGAATCCGGTTTTCCTTGGTGCCGAAGGGGGCGGCAATTCGCCAAGGGAGGACTTCGTCATCAATCCCATCTTCAATGGCGGCACCGGCGCCCGTCCGACCAAGGACGGCCTATCGACCACGGCCTTTCCGAGCGGTGTGCGCACTACGCCAACGGAGGTGAACGAGGCGACCTCACCCTTGGTGATTTGGCGCAAGGAATACCGGCCGGATTCTGGCGGTGCGGGCCGGTTTCGCGGCGGCCACGGGCAGCGGATTGAGATTGCCCATCGTGAAGGCGCACCCTTCTACATTTCCAAGATGTTCGACCGCATCCGCTTTCCCGCCCGTGGTCGCAACGGCGGCGGTGCCGGAGCGCCAGGGCGAGTGTCTTTGAAGGACGGTCGGGAATTGCCGGGCAAGGGTAAGGATCTGGTGCCAGCGGAGGCTGTGTTGGTGCTGGAAACGCCCGGCGGCGGCGGCATGGGAGAGCCTTCCAGACGGGACGCCACCGCTGTGGAAGCGGACGTCCAAGCTGGTTTGACGGCCGAGTAGCGGATTGCTGGCTAACTGCCCATCCGGCCAATGACCTCCTTCGGCTGAAGGTGCATTGAGCCGAAAGTAGGGCCTGCGGGCCACTTGCCTATCCGACCAATCACCTCCACGGACTGAAAGCGTATTTAGCCGAAGTAGGGAACGCTGGCTACTTGCCTAGCCAAGACTGTTGCGAAATCCCGACTGACCTTCAAGGCGACGACCATGAACCTGCTGCAAGCGGCCAATCGGATCGAGTTGATGGCCGCCTAAGGGCGGGGGCCGTCTAAATTCGCCCGAAACCGCAGGTTTCAGGGCCACGACAGGCCAGGAATCCGCCCAAAACAGCCTCGCGAAAATCTTGGAAAACAGGCCGGAATAAGCAGCTTCATCCCAATTCGCACCGGTCTCATCCACCTAATTCGTTGGGATCATGTTTCGGTCAGCTTCTAGGATCTGCAAATTCCGTTGGTCAAAAATGGGGAAAGATCAGGGGAAGGGGTCGGTGACATGACATTGGCGGCAGTGGCGGGTGGGACCGTGCTCCAAGCCTTGCGCCTGCCGCTGTAGGTGGCATCCACGACACATGTCGTGGAACTGGGCTTCAAGCAGATGCCCGACTTCCGCCGAGCGTTCATGGCAGTCGAAACAGAGGCCATCGCCGGTATGGTCGGCAAAATTGTGGTGGCAGCCAACGCAGTTCTCGTTGCGGTGGTCGGCGTGGGCGAAGTGTACCGGCAAGGTCGGCGCCGCCGTCACTAGGCGCTGCCGCACGTTGGACTGCCAGAACCAAGCCGCTAGCACCAATGAGGCGGCGATGGCGGCGGCCAGCGTGCGCACTAAAAACTTCTGGGTGCAAACAGCACAACGCCCACCATCAACGCCAATAGGGCCGCACGGCGAAAAACCTGTTTTGCCGGCGCAAGCGCTTGGGTCCGTTGGCCAAGTGGCTTGTCGGCGGGACTAGCCGGTCTCCCGCATTCGGGATGGTTCGCTGTTGAGGGTTCTTGTTGGCTAGTTGGCTTGCGGGCGCGGCGAGTCCTCCGCCTCCATAACGGCCAGAACGTCACTAGGGTTAGCAGCAAGGAAAATAAAGAGACCTGCAACCAAGTGTTGAGATAGAACCCGCTGCCGATGACATGGTAGCCGGCTAGGGCCGCCACCATGACCGATAGGCTCCAATGCAACCATCGAAAGCTCGGTCCGGGCGGGAATAGCCGTGCTCGCAGCTTGCCCGAGCTGAGGGCCGCCACCAGCGTCAGCAACAAGGCCGCCACCGCCGCCGCCATGTACGGCGGGGTGGTGGGTTTGAGGTACTCCATGACGGTGGCGTCGAAGAGCAGGAACCAGCCGCCGTGGGCGACAGCAACCGCCACGGCCAGCCAAGCCAAGGACCGATGTATGCCAGCGGCCAGTCCACGGCCTGATTCCAAGCTCAGGGCCAGCATCAAGGCTAGCGCGGCGAAACCTAGAGCGTTGCCAAATTCCCAGAACCAGCCACCCGTGGCCGGAGCCGCAGTAAGCCAAGTCAGGACACACAGGGCCGCGCCAACAATTGCCGGCCACCCCACGAGCGTTTCTGCAATGTGTCCGCTGCGCCTCATCCGCCAGCACTCCGCAGGCTCACGGCTGGTGCCCCCTGCACCGAGCGAAAAGCGTCCGCCGAGCCTCATCTTTCAGCCTGCCACAGGCCCCGGTGACGGCACCACGGTCGGCAACCTAGGCGTCTAGGCCCCCAAGCCTCATCCCCCGGTATCCCGCAGGCATCGGTTGTTGCAGTCGTTGCGTTTGTCGATGCCAATTCGCACCTTCATGCCGAAGGTCAATGGCGCTCCTTGCGGCTCAGGTGCGCCTCCGTATTCTATTCCCCGCCCTGAATGGGCTCAGGCAGGTTCCGGACTTTCGGCCCCGGCGATTTTCGGCGCATTGGCGCGCTGGTGCCGGTGCCCGGCCGTCGGTTCAGCCACACTTGGCTTTTCCAAAAACCAAGGAGCCTGAACATGAAACTTTTGCACGCCTGCCCGCCCTCCTGCAAGCACCTGCCGTTGGACTTGGCCGATTCGGAGCCCCCGCGAGCGCCTGCGCGCTCCCCTTGAGCTGATCGATCGGATGCATGTCCTGAGCTACAGTTTGTTGATACCGGCCGAATTTCCGCGCAGGCTCTCCATGGTCGCCTGAACGAAAAAATTCCGAAATGTCCTGAGCCCGCACACGCTCTTGTTCTTGCTGTTGCTTGCTTTAGAATGGCGCATCGTGCGGCGGCAAAGGTTAAGCGTCCGATGCCACCCCGTCAATGCGGGAATAGCTCAGTTGGTAGAGCACGACCTTGCCAAGGTCGGGGTCGCGGGTTCAAGTCCCGTTTCCCGCTCCACATCTCCCGCTTCATCAGCGGTCGTCGTGCAGCCTCTCCACGCCAACGGGTACGCGAATGGAGGCGACCAGTGCGCGAACTTGGGCTGGAACGGCCGGCGTGAAGCGGCTGATCGTTAAGGCGGTGGCGAAGTTCAATAGAGCGCCCAAGGCGCCAATGCCCTCCGGCGAGATGCCGAACCACCAGTGCTCAGCGTTGTCTTGCCCCGGCTCAATGAACTTGAACCAGGCGATGTACGTGAACGTGAAGATCAGGCCCGCCAACATGCCGGCGATGGCGCCTTCTTTGGTGGTGCGCAACGAAAAGATGCCGAGCAGGATGGCGGGAAAAAGCGAGGCCGCCGCCAATCCGAACGCGAAAGCCACCACTTCAGCAACAAAGGCCGGTGGGTTGATGCCCAAGTAGCCGGCAACCAGGATGGCGGCGACGGCGGCGATGCGGGCGTACAACAGCTCCTCCCGGTCGGTAATGCCCCGACGCAGGGTTTTCTTGATGAGATCGTGGGAGACCGAGGCGGAGATGACCAGCAGCAAGCCGGCGGCGGTGGATAGCGCCGCCGCCAAGCCGCCGGCAGCGACCAAAGCGACCACCCAACCGGGGAGAGCGGCGATTTCCGGATTGGCGAGCACCATGATGTCGCGGTCAACATAAACCTCGTTGGCCGTATCGGTGGGCGCATTGGTCACCGCACGCTGGCCGTGTTCGCCGCGTTCCTCAGTGAACACTGGCGGGCCTTGAAAGGCTGCGCCGGGAGCGTACTGAATGGTGCCGTCGGCGTTTTTGTCCAGCCAACCGACCAAGCCGATATCCTCCCAGCGCTTGAACCAATCCGCCGTTTCGGCGTAGGAGGAGTTATGCACCGTATCCACGAAATTGAGCCGAGCGAAGGCGCTGACGGCCGGGGCGGTGGTGTAGAGCACGGCGATGAAAAGCAGGGCGTAGCCAGCTGAGAGTCGGGCGTCGGAAACGCGGGGCACAGTGAAGAAACGGACGATGACATGGGGCAGACCAGCGGTGCCGATCATCAGCGCCATGGTGATGGCGAATACGTCCAGCATCTCCTTGCTGCCGTCCGTGTAGGCGCTGAAGCCGAGCTCCACCAGGGTTCGGTCGAGCTTCTCCAGCACCCTGAGCCCGCTGCCGTCGCTGACTTCCGCGCCAAAGCCGAATTGGGGAACGGGCACACCGGTAATCAGCAGCGATATGAAGATGGCGGGCACTAGGTAGGCGAAAATCAGCACGCAGTATTGAGCTACTTGGGTGTAGGTGATGCCCTTCATGCCGCCGAGCACGGCGTAGAAGAAGACCACCGACATACCGATGAGCACGCCCCAAGTGATGGATACGTTCAGGAAGTGGCTGAAGACGATGCCGACGCCGCGCATCTGCCCGGCAACATAGGTGAACGACACCACCACCAAGCAGATTACAGCCACCACCCGGGCCGTGTTGGAGTAGTAGCGGGCACCGATAAAGTCCGGCACCGTAAATTCGCCGAATTTGCGCAGATAGGGGGCCAGCAGCAAGGCCAGCAGCACATAGCCGCCGGTCCAGCCCATGAGGTAGACGGTGCCATCGTAGCCCATGAAGGCGATGATGCCGGCCATGGAGATGAAGGATGCGGCGCTCATCCAGTCAGCGGCTGTGGCCATGCCATTGGCGATGGGGTGGACGCCGCCGCCGGCGATGTAAAACTCTCTCGTGGAGGCGGCCCGTGACCAGATGGCGATGCCGATGTAGAGGGCGAAGCTGCCGCTGACGAACAGATAGGTAAGGGCTTCGACCTGCATGGAATTAGTTGCGCTTCGGCTGTTCCAACTGGTCGTCAACCCCGTACTTGCGGTCAATGCGTCGCATGACGGCGGCGTAGGCGAAGACCAGCAGGATGAAGACATAGATGCTGCCCTGATGGGCCCACCAGAACCCGAACTTGAAGCCAAAAAAGGAAATTTGGTTCAACGGCTCGACCAGCAGGATGCCGAAGCCGAAGGAGACGATGAACCAAATGGCCAGCAGCACCCCCATAAGCTTCAGGTTGGCGCGCCAGTAACGTTGCCGAACGCCATCTTTGTTGTCTTGTTGCATGGTTGTCCTGATGCAGGCCCGAGCGCTGTGAAGCCTCTTCGGCTTCGACCTCCAGTGGGCTACGGTCCGCGGACTTCAGCCCTGATGGCTTCGTGCAGTTCGCCGAGTTTGTCGATGATTGCATCCACGTTGCGATAGCCGGCCTGAAAGATGGCGGTGGCGTTTATGGCGCCCCACTGAAAGCCCATCGCCGCCACCGCGTTGGCCCGTCGCAGCACCACGTCGAGGTCGCTGTAGAACCCCTTGCCGTCGCCGTCGCGGGGTGGCATGTCAAGCATCATTTGCAGGCCGATGGCGGTTGGATCGCGGCCCGCCTGTTGCGCATGACGGTGGATGGTTTGCACCATGACCGCGACCTGCTTCGGATCTTCGATGGCGGGGGCCAGCCAGCCGTCAGCCAGTGCGCCAACGCGCCGCAGGGCTGGGTCCGATGTTCCGCCAACCCAAATAGGCAAAGCACCGCCTTGGGGCGGCTTCGGCTCCATGGCCATGGCCGTGGAGCTGTAGAACGCACCGTTGAAGTCAATTTGTTTGTCCGCCCAACAGGTCCTCAGCAGGGTGATTGCTTCGTCCATGCGCCGCCCCCGGTTGGAGAAGTTCTCTTCCAACGCATCGTACTCAGACGCTTGCCAACCGACCCCCACACCTAAGCGAGCCCGGCCCTCCGAGAGGATGTCTAGGGTGCCCACCTGCTTGGCCACCAATATGGGCTGGCGTTGCGGCAACACGAGGACCTCGGTGCCGAGACCGATGCGTTCTGTTACTGCGGCGGCGTAGGCGAGGGTCATCAAGGCTTCCATGATGGGCATGCGGGGAGGATAGATAGGTGGCGGGCGGGTTGGAGCGGGATAGCCCATCACCACATGATCGAAGATGTCCAACTGGTTAAAGCCGATGTCTTCTATGCTCTTGGCCAGCCGGGCGACCGCCTGCGGCCCTTCCCGGTAGCAGACGCTGGGAAATTCAACGGATAGCTTCATGGCTCCCTCTTCATGCACTCCCGTGCAGGTTAAACTACATGACCCCATGCTGTCCTAGGACACCTTGACCCTCGTTCACCCGTGCGCAGACTAAACAAGGTCGGCTTGATGCACGACGTTCGCGACGGACCCTCATGCCGCCGTGTGCAGGTTAAACCCTATCCCGCCGCCGGCACGAATGCAGGGTGGTTTGCGTCAGGTAGTCACCCCCAATGGGCCGTCCCGGTCATTGGGGCGGAAGAACCCTAAGACAGACCCAAGCTAGCAAAGTTGCAGCTTGCCATCAAATGAACCTGAATGGGCTAAAATCCACAACCCCAATTCCAAACTGATGACCATGCAGATCAGAACCTACGATGCAGATGGAGACTTCAATGCGGTTGAGCGCATTTGGCTTGAAATCGGTTGGATCGAAACCAGTGCGGGCGCTGAGCGATTGCGGGATCTTCTTTCTGTGGGGCGCTGTCTGGTCGCCACCCTGAACGGCGAGGCGGAGTGCATGGTGCATACCTCGCCCGGAGGCATGCGCTACCAAGATGAAGATGCGCCCATGTGCACGGTGACGGCGGTCACCACCAGCCGCGTCGCCCGTCGGTTGGGCTTGGCGCAGCAACTCACCGCCCGCCAGCTTGCCACCGCCGCTTCGGATGGCGCTGAACTGGCTATGCTCGGTATGTTTGACCAAGGTTTCTATGATCGCCTTGGCTTTGGCACCGGCTCCTATGACCACAGCTTTCGCTTTGACCCAACGACCTTGATCGTCGAGCATCCATTTCGCTCGCCCAAGCGGCTGACCCAGGACGACTGGCGCACGGTTCACAGCGCCATGATGGAGCGGCGGCGGGGCCACGGCAGTTGTGTGCTGTATCCGCCGGAGTTGATGAAGGCGGAATTGGCGCACCCAGGCGCTTTTGGCCTTGGCTATGAAGAGGATGGCGAACTGACCCACTGCATCTGGCTGAGCGTTGATGCCGGGGAGGTGGAGCATGGTCCCTACCGGGTGAAGATGCTGGCCTATCGGAATACGCCCCAACTTTTGGAATTGCTGGCGTTGCTTCAGTCATTGGGCGATCAGGTGTCACTGATTGAAATAAATGAACCCCAGGACGTTCAATTCCAGGATCTGCTGCGGCAGCCTTTCCGCTATCGCCGCAACACGAGGAAATCCGAGTTCGCCGCCGGTCACCACAGCGCCGCTTGGTGGCAGTTGCGGATACTGGACCTACCCGCCTGCGTTGCCCGCCGGCGTTGGCATGGCGGCGAGGTGCGATTCAACTTGGTCCTCACCGATCCTATAGCGGCTCATTTGGATGAGGGCCCTTGGCGAGGCTGCCAAGGCGAGTACCGGGTGAGTGTTGCGGAGTGCTCCGTCGCCGAATTCGGACACAGCCCTGACTGGCCCAGCTTGAAGGCCTCGGTCAATGCCTTCAGCCGCCTGTGGTGTGGCGTGGCGCCAGCCTCAAGTTTAGCGATTACCGACGATCTGCAAACCGATGACCCAACCTTGCTTAAGCGTCTTGACGAAGCCTTGCGCTTGCCGCCGCCGCAACCGGGTTGGGACTTTTAGCGCCTTTCCCATCAGCCATGCAAGGGGGGTTGCACGGCCGGTCGGAATGGCCATCTTGAGGCGGCTTACTGTGGCTGTGGAACAATTCTCAAATAGGGTTTTGGCGCCTTCCAACCATTGGGGAACTTCTTTTTCGCCTCTTCGTCGGAAACGGTCGGCACGATGATGACATCCTCTCCTTGGCGCCAATTCACCGGAGTAGCCACCTTGTGTTTGGCGGACAGTTGGCAGGAGTCAAGCAGGCGCAGCACCTCATCGAAATTACGGCCGGTGCTCATGGGGTAGATCAGCATGGCCTTGATGGTCTTGTCCGGGCCAATGACAAAAACCGAGCGCACGGTGGCGTTGTCCGCGGCGGTGCGGCCTAGTGCGGCATCTCCCGCTGCGGCTGGCAACATGTCGTAGAGCTTGGCCACGTTTAGTTCCGGGTCGCCGATTAGCGGGTAGGTGACCGCATGGCCTTGGGTTTCCTCAATGTCCTTCGACCACTCTGCATGACGCCCCACCGGATCCACGCTCAGGCCGATGATCTTGCAGTTGCGCTTGGCGAATTCCGGCTGCAAACCGGCCATGTAGCCCAATTCCGTGGTGCAGACCGGGGTGAAGTCCTTGGGATGGGAGAACAGGATTGCCCAGCCATCGCCGACCCATTCATGAAAGTCGATGCTGCCTTGGGTGGTTTCGGCGGTGAAGTTCGGCGCTATGGAGTTGATGCGAAGTGTCATAGGGCGCTCCTGTTGGAATCGCGAATGTCAGCGGCGGAATTTACCACAATCGCAACGGCCACCGCCATCAGGGTCCACGTTGATTGTGCTGGTTCATGCAGCGGCCAGCGGCGACCTGCGCCGCCATGGGCTGACCAGGGCGTCACGCTGATCCTGTCAATGACGCAACTACAGCCCGTTTGGTCCGCAGCGATTGCCGAAGTAATCCTCCAGTATCTCCAGCACAGCTACGCGATGGGTTGGGAACCAGGGCAGGCTGTGCCAGAGGTCCGGCACTTCCGTGTACTCGACTGTGGCGCCAGCATTCTTCAAGGCCCGGTAGTATTTTCTGGATTGAATGACCGGTACGCGCTGGTCCCGGTCGCCGTGGAAAATATGGATCGGAATATTGGCCTGCTTGATATGATCGATGGGTGATAACCCGCCGATGGTGGGGTTTTGGTATTCCCTAATGAAGACGTTTTCAAAGGTGACTTTGTTGAATGACCTCAACTCCGCAAGCCCTGCCCCTGAAATCGCGCATTGATAGGGGGAATTGGGCCTGACCACCGCCGCCATGGCCGCGTAGCCGCCGTAGGAATAGCCAAAAATGGCGATGCGGTCTTTAGCCGCAATGCCCTGCTGCACCAACCAAGCCGCTCCGTCGTCTTTGTCGTCCTGCATCTTTTGGCCCCACTCCCGGTCTCCCGCACGCCATAGCTTCTGTCCCCACCCATCGGAACCTCGATAGTTGGGCTGCAGCACGGCGTAACCGCGGTTGGTCAAGAACTGAACCCATAGATCCCAACCCCAGTAATCGCGCGCCCAAGGCCCGCCATGAGGTAGGATCACAGCCGGATAGGGGGCTTCCCCAGAGCGAGGCAGTGTTAGGTACGCAGGAATGGTGAGCTCATCCCGAGCCTTGTACTCGACGTAAGCCATTTCGCTTAGCTTGTCGGGGTCCAGATTCGGGTGGGAGCGGCCGAGAAAAGTCCAGTTCTTACGATCGCTCAACAAGTAGTAGGCCCCCGGCTCTCGGTCGCCGCTTGACGAGACGACGATGCGGCTCAAATCATCCGACATGGACGTCATGTTGTTGTACCGATTCGGCAGCGCACTGTCGATTAGATCGTACAACTCCTTGATCTCCGGATGGATTATCTCCCTTCTGATCCGGTCATCAGTGTAGGTGTAGCCGAGTAGTTGCCCGTAAGCCGCCGGATGCTGGCCTTGCATGATGTTTATAGCCTCAACGTCGGGGCCGCCAAATAGCGGCTCGCTAACTTGACGAGTGACGACATCGTATTTGCGGATTACGGATTTGTCCCGGCCGGTGTTGTCTAGCATGTACAGGGTTCTACCATCCAAGTCCTGCCCTACGGGTTGCAAGCCTTCCCGTTCCCGCGCGTACAGACTGTGATGGACATCCCAATCGCCCGTTTTCGGGTTTTGGTAGGAGAAATTGATGTGGGTGCCCTTGCTGCCCCCGGACACAAGTTCTTGTCGAGCATAGACTTCGCCGCGAAAGTTGGTCTCCACGCTCTTCTTCGGCGACCCCCGGTATACCCGCTTGGTTCTGAAGTTAGTGAGGTTGAGCTCGTAGAAATCCGTGGCGAATTCAGGTGTCGTCAGGCTGATCAGCACCTTGTTGGGATCATGCCGCAACAGGTTCTCCAAGTCGCTGCCAACGAAGTCTTGGCCCCAGCTGCTGAAAAGCTCCGTGGGCCTAAATTTCTTTGTGCCCGGCTTGATGTCGTGGTAGATGTATACCTTGCTGCGGAACCAACGGGTCGGTCGGCCGCCAACTCTGATATCGAATTTCTGCCTGCCAACCACGAACAGGTTGTTGTCATTGAGCCAGAATACGGACAAGGCTTTGGAATCCTTGGGCGCGAACCTTTTTGGCGGTGCAGACATGTCGTCAAGGCTCCACAAGGTGATCTCCGGAGCCTTGTTGACATCGCTCAACGTCAGCGCCACCAGCCTCTTACCGTTGGGGCTGACTGCCACGCTGTCGATCAATGGATCATGCACCCAAGCTTGGATGGGTATCCGATCATCATCCGGCTCGGCCGCTGACGCAATTGTTGCCGAAAAAACTGATGCCAAAAGTAAGCAAGCGCACGCCCCTAGACCCCTCAATCCGACCATGATCTGACTTCCTCCAAAAAAATTATCGAGGTACTGCTAAAACGCCTTGGAAACCTGCAACACAAAGGTGCGGCCCAACAACCTGTAGCCTGTGCCCGGCAGCGTGTTGAAAATGCGGAATCCGGAGTCGGAACCTTGGCCGTCCGATACGATGGGTGGATCACGGTCGAACAGGTTTCTTACCGAGGCGATCATCTGCCAATCATTGGGGCTGGTGTAGCGCGCCGATATAGTATGATAGTCTTTGGCGTTGGTCTCGTTGATGCGATCCACGTTGGTTGTATCCGGGTCGAACACCGGGCTTTCAGCAGTGCGGCCAACGTAGGAGACACTGTAGAGGAAACGCCAGTCGCGCCAATCCACGTAGACGTCCAACTGGGCTCTCCAGTGGGGGAAGCCCCATCTGCCGTCAACGTCAAACGTCTCATCGAACAACTCAAAATACTGTTCATCGGTGTAAGTGGCGGTGAGATCAATGGCTAAATCATAACGCGAAAATTCCCGCTCATAGAGAAAATCCACATCGACGCCCTTGGTTCTCTGCACGCCAATGTTCAGCACTGAAGCATCCACGTCGGTGAGAAAGCCGGCCGCATCCCGGGGAGCGATGCGACTGCAAAAAGGGTTGCTCAAATTGGAAGATCCCAAGCACTGGAAGAGAATGTAGCCGACCGATGGCGAAGCCACTTCGTTTTTCAACTCAATTGAAAAGTAATTCAGCGCCAGCGACAAGCCCAACTCCTCCGGCGTCAACACCACCCCCGCAGTCCAGGATTTGGAGGTTTCGGCTTGTAGGTCGGCGTTGCCGCCAGTGATTGCCCGAATGCCCGGCTGGCCATCGGAACCGTGGTCCGCAGGCAGGCCAAGGCTCATGCAGTTGTCGTAAATTGGGTCTCCCTGTTGGTAATCCTGCCCATACTGCACGCAGGGGTCCAAGAGCCCTTGCAAAAACCCGGTCTGATCCCCTAAGTGTTGCTCGAACAGGTCCGGTGCCCTGAATGAAGTGCCGTAACTAGCGCGAGCGCGCAGCAGCGGGTTGACCTGCCAATTCAGTTGCACCCGCTCGGTCCAATCACCGCCGTAGGAGTTGTAGTCCGTGTAGCGGGTCGCCAAATTCAACAACACCTCCTCGGCCAAGGGCGTGTTCCGTGGCAGCAGCGGTATTTCGAATTCCAAGAACGCCTCCCGCACGGTGTCCGTCCCCTTGGTGATCAAAGCCGTGGATGAGCCCCAGATGTTGTCATTTTGGGCTTCAATGTCGGGTTCATCATCAATTTCCTCGTGGCGCACCTCGATGCCGAGCACTAATTGCCCTACATCGTCTTGCCAAACCTCAAACAGGTTGCCGGTGATGTAGCTGGAGAACTGCTGGCTTTTGTAGATGGTCTCGCCCTTTGTATTCTTGCTGATATAAGCTAGGTAGTCGGCTGGCAGCACTCCGCTAAGCAAGGCGTCGGCGGTGAACAGATTGCCCGCGACGCAGCCGGGAAAATTCATGCGGTCGCGGCAGACGAGGCTGCCGTCGGCGTCCAGAACGGCGTCCAGCGAAGCATCAACCCGGTCATCAAGCCAGTTCTCCTCCTCGTAGGTGCCTTTTGAATGGCTGTAGCCCAAGTGGGCGTGCAAACTCCAGGATCCAACAAGGTCAGTCCGAAGTCCCGCGAACGTATTGAAGCGCTCCAAGCCTACGTAGGTGACTGGATCCTGCAAGTTGTAGCTCATCATGACGGGCTGAACCGAAAATCCTCGGCCGAAAGCCGCTGGCAATGGCCCAGAAACACCAAAAGGATTGGTCGGATTGGTGGCGGGCACAAGGGGAAAGAACTGGCGATGGCCGCCGTTGGCCTCGGTGTCGCGCTGGCTGTAATAGAACTCAAAGTACGTTGTGACGTCTCGATCAAACAGATTCAAATCCTTGTCGGCAAAGGCCGTCACCGACCATATCTTGGACTCAGAGACGATCTGCGCTATGTCCGGATTGCGTGTGTCTCGGTAGAACTCCCCGGAATTGTCCAAGGGCGTTGCCGGCATCAGGGTGAAATAGGGTATGCCAAGATCACCATTGATGTCGGCATCAAAACCCGGCGTCGCCGGGTCGGCACCTGGGCCAAGGTTTGGGTCATAGCGAGCGAAGCCAAAGGGAGACACAGCAAAGCCGTAAATGTCACCAAAACAGAGCTCCTCGCCAGTCTGTGGATGTCGATTGTCGATGGTGCCGTCGCCGTCCTGATCAGTGATGCGGGGGCGACGGTCGCAGGCCGCCCAATCGCGATCAGCCCGCACCAATCGTTTCTGGTGATCGTAACTCAAGGCGATGTTGAAGGAATAATCGCCCCCAATCATCCCCCATGCGCCGTCGATGACGTAGTTCTCCGCGCCGCCGGCCCCCGGCGCCAAACCTGACAGGTTCCACTGAAAACCATCCTGACGTTCCTTGGTGATCACGTTCACTACGCCCGCTACGGCGTCAGCGCCGTAAACGGAGGATGCGCCGTCCTTGAGAATCTCAATGCGCTGTACGATTGATGAGGGAATGGCGCTTAAGTCCACGGAATTGGTGGAGCCGCGTACACCGGATGGTCCCCAACGCTTGCCGTTGACCAATATCAGGGTGCGCTGCGCGCCCAGCCCGCGCAACGATAAGGTGTTGGCGCCGGGGCCTCCGTCCGTGACGAAGCCGGAGAAGGAATCGTCGATCTGCTGGCCCGATGCGATGGTTGAATTCTGCAGGATGTCCTTGGTGTCAAGCAGGCCGGCCAAGGCTGACCGTTCGCTGGTGATGACTTTAATCGGCGAACTGCTGCTAAATGCGTCGCGCTTGATGCGCGAACCGGTCACCACGACCTCTTCCACGACTTCCACGTCTTGTTCCGGCTCCACCCCGGCCTGCTCAGGAGCGGGGGCTTCCTGCGCCGCCAGCGGCAACGCGAGGCAGCAGGCGAAAAGGCTGGTGACGAACCGCCTGCCTCGAAGAGGGCCGAGGAAGCGGGATGGAAGCGCAGTCGGATCGAACAACGTCTGGCGTCCTTTCATCTGAATCTCCCCATTGTGTTGGTCTAATAGATATGAAACCTGATGTCCACGAACACTTTCAGCATCTTAAAGGCACACTGTTAACGCCATCTTACACCAATGGGCTTGGCTTGCCCACCCGAGGCAAATCTTGGTTTGTCGAGCGTTGATGAAAGAAGCAACCGGGGCTGCTCCAATGGGAGTCGCTCGGCAATCAGCTTCTGTTACAACTCGCCTATGAATTGGGCGTCGTAGAGCGGCCAAGTCTCAGCTGGACTGCTGCGCCGGTCGCCTTGGCAGCCGATGAACTTAACTGATCGATGCGGCGCATATCGGCCAATATAAGAGCGTAGGTTACGTGCTTGGGTGCGGCCATAGACTGCCATGCACTGCGGCCTTGCGACGCCTGGCGCGGTAGGCACCGATCAGTGAGCCTTGTCCCGAGGCCATCAGGAATCCCTCAGAGCATAGGGGCAACAGCTCCAGTGCGTCCGTTTTGCCGACCGGAAACGACCGCAGTAGGCCGATGTTCGATCTGGATGCGCAAACGGAAGCTTTTGGCAAGCGTTCGGCAAAGTACTTCAGCGAATTCACGGCTCGCTGACATTCGCCGATTTCGTCGAAAAACAGCAGATCCCGTCAAGGTCCACGCGCTCGTTCAGTTCGATTTCAACGTTGTCGACAATTGCCAAGGGTCTAGGCTTGCAGCGAAAAGGCCGGACAGACGAGGCTCGGCGCGGCAGTCTAGCCAATGCACTTTGCGGAACGCTCTTGGCCCGAAAAATTTAGCCACAAGCCAAGGTTTGCCCACCTGCTGGGCGCCATCAATCAAAACCGGTTTACCGGTTGATTGCTTTCTCCAAGCAGTCAGTTTCGCCAAAGTCAGCCGTTCGAGCATCGAACGGGCCGGCGACGGTGAAAATGTGCTCTGGATGGCACAGAACTCAGCTTCCTTCCACTGTTATGCGCATAAAATGGTGCAGTTGGTCTTGGCATCGCCTCACATCGGGTCGCCGTGCAGATGCTTGGGATCAACAACGCAGCCAACGCCATACTAGAGAGGCGAGCCAAGAATTGTGCCCTCAAGATCGCCGGATTAGCGGTCAAATCAGTGGGCAAGGGGGTAGAATGCTGCGTACTTGGAATGTAAGAACCCCTCATGGAGGTCATCCAGCTTTTTCTTAGCGGTATATCCCAAGGCTGCGTCTACGGACTGATCGCCCTTGGCTTCGTGCTCATTTACAAAGCCACCGAGATGGTGAACTTCGCCCAAGGCGACATCATGATGATCGGCGCCTTCATCGCGTTCACCTTCATTAACATTCTGGAATGGCCGTTCCTGTGGGGCCTGCTCGCCACCCTGGTCGTTATGGCGGCGTTTGGGGCCTTGTTGGAGCGGCTGCTGCTGCGGCCCATGCTTGGCGAACCGCACTTTGCGGTGCTGATGCTCACCATCGGCCTCGGCTTCATTTTGCGCACCATCGCCGGGGAGCGGTGGGGCAATGAGGTGAAAACCCTGGACGTGCCCTACGGTGGGGTGGTGTGGCGCTTAGGGGACATTACCGTTGGCGGCGATGACCTAGCGGTGGTGGGCGGCACGCTGGCGCTGTGCGGCCTGCTCTATCTGTTTTTCCGTTTTACCCGGCTTGGCGTCGCCATGCTGGCGATGTCGCAGAATCAGTTGGCGGCGTTTTACATGGGCATTCCAGTCAAGAAGGTGTTTGGCTTGGTGTGGGCGTTGTCGGCCATGCTGGCGGCCTGCGCAGGGGTGCTGACGCCCGGAGCGGTGATTGACCCCAACATCGGCTTCATCGGCATCAAGGCGTTCGCCGCTGCCATCGTCGGCGGCCTTGGCAGCTTGCCTGGCGCCATTCTCGGCGGCTTGCTGGTGGGGGTGAGCGAACAGTTCGCCGCGCGCTATCTATGGCCCGGCTTCTCCGACGTCACCGCTTACGTGCTGTTGTTGGCCATGCTGATGATTCGGCCGGAAGGACTGTTCGCCGCCATGCAGCAAAAGAAGGTTTAGGCGCAAACGCCCGTGCGCTTCATTCGCAAGACCAGCTACGCCGATGACATCGACCTGTTTCAACATGCCGGGCAGCGCTTCTGGTATGCGGTTTTGGGCTTGGCGGTGCTGGCCTGTCCGCAGCTGTTGGGGGACTTCTTGCTGGGTGAATTGGCGCAGGTGTACATCTATGCCATAGCCGGTGTTGGGCTGATGCTTTTGGTGGGCTACGCGGGTCAGGTCAGCTTGGGGCACGCCGCCTTTCTGGCTATTGGCGCTTACTGCCATGCTTGGCTGTTGAATCAAGGTTGGCCCTTTCCGCTGGCGTTGGCCACGGCAACCGGGTTCTCCGGTTTGACCGGCACCATTGTGGGCATTCCGGCCTTGCGCATGACCGGCATTTATCTCGCCATCGCCACCTTGGCCTTTTTGGTGATTGTGGAGCAGGTGCTATCGCACTGGGTTTCCGTGACCGGCGGTTTCCGCGGCATGGCGGTGCCCCGGGCTGAGTTCGTCGTCGATCTTTCCACGCCAGTCGCCTTCTACTACCTGTGCCTCTTGTTACTGGCGCTGTCCTTGGTGGCCGCCCTGAACCTGCTGCGCAGCCCAACCGGACGAGCCATGACTGCGGTGCGGGACTCGGAAGTCTCGGCGGAGAGCATGGGCATTCACATCGCCTACACCAAAAGCCTCGCTTTCGGGCTTTCGGCCGCCTTCACCGGGCTTGCCGGCGGACTGTTCGCCCACAAAATTCTCCATTTGACACCGGATACCTTCAACTTGACCACATCCATACAATTGCTGCTGATGGTGGTGGTTGGCGGGCTTGGCTCCTTGCACGGGGTGATCTTCGGCGCTTTGTTCATCGGCCTGCTGCCGCAGGCTATCGCGTTGCTACGGGACACTGCTCCCCCCGCCATCAGCCAGATTCCCGGGCTTCAGCCCGGCATTTTCGGCCTCATTCTGGTGCTCTTCCTGATCTACGAACCCCAGGGCCTGTATGGTCGCTGGCGCAAGATCCGGCTTTTCTTCGAGGAGTTTCCGCTCTATCGCCGCGCCACCCACAAGCGCCAGAAGAGCTATCTGCGTACGGAGCGGTTGCGGTGAGCCTGCTGGCGGCGGACAACATCGCCGTCAGCTTCGGCGGCGTCAAGGCGGTGCGGGATCTGTCGTTTGAGGTGGAGGCAGGGGAGGTATTCAGCATCGTCGGCCCCAATGGGGCGGGCAAGACCACCATCTTCAACCTCATCAGCCGCATTTACAGTGTCGACCAAGGCGTCATCACTTTTGACGGTCGTGACATCACCAAGATGCCGGCCCATGCCATCGCCCAAGCCGGAATTGCCCGCACCTTTCAGAACATCGAGTTGTTCGAGCAGGAAACCGTGCTGAAGAACCTGCTCATCGGCTGCCATGTGCATCGTCAAAGCAACCTGATTTCCGACCTGTTTTTCCTTCCCTCAGTGCGCCGAAGGGAATTGGCCCTGCGCACCGGGGTGGAGGAAATCATCGACCTGCTTGATCTGCAAAGCCATCGGCACAAGGTGATTGGCGAACTGCCCTTTGGCGTGCGCAAGATGGTGGAGATGGCCAGGGCGCTGTGCCTGAAGCCGAAGCTTTTGCTGCTTGATGAACCCTCATCTGGGCTGAACCCGGAGGAAACCGAGGACCTTTCCTTCTGGCTGGAGGACATCAATGAGGAACTCGGCGTGACGGTGATGATGGTGGAGCACGACATGAACTTAGTGAGCCGCGCTTCAAACCGGGTGCTGGCCTTGGCCGATGGCGGCCTCATCACCATCGGCGAGCCGGCGGCGGTGCAGAACCACCCGGAAGTGCTGCGCGCCTACCTCGGGGATTGACCGTGGCCGACCTGCTTGAACTGCGCAACATCGAGACCTACTACGGTCCCGTCATGGCCATTCGCGGCGTCAGCATGAAGGTGCGGGAAGGGCAGATCGTCACCGTCCTCGGCGCCAACGGCGCCGGCAAGACCACCGTGCTTAAGACCATTAGCGGCGCCATGGACCCGCAGAAAGGAAGCGTCAGATATCAGGGCCGGGAGATCCAGGCTCGGGATCCGGACTGGGTGGCGCGGCTTGGCATTGGGCATGTGCCGGAGGGACGTGAAGTGTTTCCCTTCCTAACGGTGGAGGAGAATCTGCGCATGGGCGCTTACTCTCGCCGCGACCGGGGCATTGATGGGGACATTGAGCAGGTGTATCAGTACTTCCCGGCACTCAGGTCGTTCGGCACCCGGCCGGCGCAAGTGCTTTCCGGCGGCCAGCAGCAGATGCTCGCCATTGGTCGCGCCCTGATGCTGCGTCCTAAGCTCATGTTGCTTGACGAACCCTCTTTGGGCCTCTCGCCCCGCCTTGTGCATGAGATTGCGCTTATTATTCAGCGGTTGAACCGGGAGATGGGCGTCACCCTGCTACTGGTGGAGCAGAACGCCAAGATGGCGTTGGACATCGCCGATTACGGCTATGTAATGGAGGTTGGCCGTATTGTCATGGAGGACAGTTGCCAGCGCCTGAAGAACGCGACGGACATTCAGGAGTTCTATTTGGGCGCTAAGGAAGAGGGGGTGCGCGGTCGCCGTCGCTGGAAGCAGAGGAAGACTTGGCGATGACTGCGAATGGGCAAGCCATAGATGGCCTCTGTAGGGGCGCAATCCGTCGCAGGCGGTGAGGACTTGGCGATGACCGCGAATAGACAAGTCATAGATGGCTGCGTCACGGTTCCAGCGCTGTTCTGGAAGCGGGTGACGGAATGGGGCGAAAAGGTGGCTCTGCGCGAGAAGGACTTCGGCATTTGGAACGAATACAGCTGGGCTGACTACGGCGAACAGGCACGTCTGGTCGGCTTGGGGCTTAAGGCGCTGGGGCTTGTGCGCGGCGACGTCTGCTCCATAGCAGGGGAGGTCTGTCGAGAGTGGATGTTCGCCGATCTGGGCATCAACTGCATCGGCGGCGTCGCCAACGGCGTGTATCCCACGGATTCCCCAGAACAGGTGGCCTACCTGATTGAGGACAGCGGCACCAGTTTCTACTTCGCCGAGGACGAGGAGCAGTTGGACAAGGTGCTGGAGGTGCGCGACCGCCTGCCGACGCTGCGGAAAATCATCATTTTCGACATGGAGGGCCTGCGCAACTTTCGTGACGAGCAGTGCATGAGCTACGACGAGTTGGCGGCCTTGGGGGCCGAGTACGGCAAGGCCCATCCCGAAGCTTGGCAGCAGGAGATCAAAGCTGCCCAGCCCGATGATCTGATGATCCTGACCTACACTTCAGGCACCACCGGGCCGCCCAAGGGGGCCATGATTAGCCAACGCAACATGATGTTCATGATGCGCAACCTGCAAAGCATCTACGGCATTTACCCCACGGACGAACAACTCGGCTTTCTGCCGTTGGCCCATGTGGCCGGACGCATGTTCTACACCTTTTGCAGCATGGAGTCCGGCTGCGTGGTCAATTTGGTGGAGTCGCCCGAGACCTTCGTTCAGGATCAGCAGGAAATGGCGCCCACGGTCGTTTTTGCAGTGCCTAGGGTTTGGGAAAAGCAGCACTCCACCATCACCATCAAGTTGAAGGACGGCACCGCCCTCGGCCGTTTCGCCTACGGTTTGGCGATGCGGGTGGGGCTGGCCCGCGCCGTCCACCTGAAGGCTGGGCGAGGCGCGCCTTGGTTGCTGCGGCTAGCCGGCGCGGTGGCGGACTTCCTCGTGTTCAAGAACATCCGCATTTTCTTGGGCATTGATCGCTGCCGTTGGCTGTCCACGGGCGCGGCCCCCATCGCGCCGGAACTCATCGATTGGTTCTGGGCCATGAACAAGCCCATGTTCGAGGTCTACGGGCAGACGGAATGTACCGGTCTCGCCACCGCCAACCTACCCGGCGAGACCCGAATTGGCAGCGTCGGCCGCGCCAACCGGGAGGTTGAAGTGCGGCTTTCCGACCAAAACGAGATCCTCATTCGCAGCGCCAGCGTCATTCGGGGCTATTGGAACAAGCCGGAGAAGACCGCTGAGACCTTTCGAGACAGTTGGCTGCACACCGGCGATGTGGGACGCGTTGATGAGGACGGCTATGTGTATATCGTCGATCGCATGAAGGACATCATCATCACCGCTGGCGGCAAGAACATCACGCCCAGTGAAATCGAGAATCAGTTGAAGTTCTCCCCCTATGTGACGGACGCCGTGGTGGTCGGCGACAGCCGCCCCTACCTAGCCTGCCTAGTGATGATCGACCATGAGAACGTCACCAAGTTCGCCCAGGACCATGACGTGCCTTTCACCAACTACACCAGCCTGTGCCACACCCAAGCCGTGCAGGACCTCATCGGCGACGAAATCGAAGCCGTCAATCGCAAGTTCGCCCGGGCGGAGACGATCAAGCGGTTTCGGCTGATTGATCAAATGCTTGACCCCGAGGATGACGAACTGACTCCTACACAGAAGTTGAAGCGCAAGGTGGTACACGAGAAATACGCTGATTTGATTGAGGAAATGTATTAAGCACTGGCGTCCCTCGCGCTAGTGAGCCAACTGGCGCAAGGGGGTATGCGGTGCTCCAAACGAGGATTTTGGCCAATCCCGACTGGTTGGCGCAATGACTTGTGAGTGTGTCACGAAGGCGGACAAGCTCTCCTTGGCTGCCTGATCGAAAAAATTCCGAAATGTACTGAGCCCGTACAAGAATTGACCGCTAGTGGTGGTGGCAGTATCATTCCCGCGCCATTTCGATTCGAACATATCGGGGTATGGCGCAGTCTGGTAGCGCACCTGCTTTGGGAGCAGGGTGTCGGGAGTTCAAATCTCTCTACCCCGACCATCGCCGACTGGCGCTCGTAGCTCAACGGGATAGAGCATCTGCCTTCTAAGCAGGCGGTTGAAGGTTCGAGTCCTTCCGAGCGCGCCAAGCCCGCCCAAGAGCTGAAGGCGGCTGGCGTTCCAAGGCTGTGGTGGGCGTAGCTCAGTTGGTAGAGCTCCGGGTTGTGATCCCGATGGTCGTGGGTTCGAATCCCATCGTCCACCCCATTCATTTTAGGGAGCATAGATAGGCCCATGCAGGTGTCAGTGGAAGTTGTTTCCGGCTTGAAGCGCCGGTTGAGCATCAGCGTCCCCTCGCAGGAATTTGAGAAACAAGTCGGCGATAGGCTGCTTAAGGCCCAAAAGACCATCGAATTGCGCGGATTTCGTCTGGGCAAGGTGCCGATGAAGGAAGTGCGGCGCCGTTTCGGACCGGCAATGCGGTCCGAGGTGGCCGAAGAGTTGGTCGAGCGGTGCTATGTGAAAGCCTTGACCCAGGAACGCCTGTTCCCGGCCGGTGCGCCTAAGTTTGATATCGTCAAGATAGAGCCGGAGGTGGATTTTGAGTTCACCGCCAACGTTGAGGTTCTGCCCGACATTGAGCTTGCGGACTTTGGCGACATCGAGGTGGTGCGGCCGGAGGCTGAGATCACCGATGCCGATGTGGACCAAATGGCGGAAAAGTTGCGCCAACAGCGGCGAACCTGGCGGCCGGTGGACCGTCCAGCCCGATCAGGGGACTTGGTGGAGGCCAGCCTTAACGACGGGCGCGACGATGAAACAGCGGACCGCGGAGACGATCGGGTCAAGTTCGTCGTCGGCGAGGGCCAAGCACCCGAGTCTGTTGACTTGGCGGTGCTGAACATGCGAGCGGGCGAAACCAAGGCGCTCACCCCGGGGCGAGCGGTGGCTTTGCCGGATCATGCCGAAGAGCGCCGCACTGAGAGCGATCTTCGGCTGTGGGGAGTTGAGGAAGCGGTGCTGCCGGAGCTTAATGAAGCCTTTTTTATCTCCATGGGCATCAGCGAAGGTGGTCTTGCCGATTTTCGCGAGAGTGTGACCGCCAACATGCGGCGGGAACTCGATGCCCGGGTGCAAATGCAGATCAAAAGCCAAGTGCTGGCCGAATTGCGCAAGCGGCACCAAGTTCCCTTGCCTGAGTCCCTAGTGCATGAGGAGATCCTCGCTATCAAGGCGAGACTCGCTTCGTCATCCCAGCTTGGCAGGCCAATTGATGCGTCAAAACTGCCTGATGAGCAGTTTCGGGCGACGGCGCAGGCGACCACCGCCAACGGTCTGATCCTGCGTCAAATCGTGCGGGAACACCATCTTGAGGCTGATGCAGACAACGTTCGAGCTGAAATCGAGCGGGTGGCCGATGCCTACCGGGAGCCGGAGGGGATCGTCCGCGCCATTTATAGAGACAAATCGCAACTCGCCACCATTGAAGATAAGGTGATTGAAGCCAAGGCTATCGATGTGGTTTTGGCTAGCGCCCAGGTCAAGCTGCAGTCAAGCACCTACGAGGACGTTATGCTCAACCGCGTTCTAACGGCCCTGGAGTCAGCCGATGCAGAAGCGGAGCAAGCGCGCTCAGCGGCCCCTGCGGAAACGTCCCAAGGCGCTGCGTTGAATCGGGATGGTCAGAACGCGGACTAAAGAGAAGGCCGTAAGGAGGCGGCGCAACATGAGTCAGGACAAGACCGATCTTGAAATCGCCAATTTGGGGCTCGTGCCCATGGTGGTGGAGCAATCCGCCCGGGGCGAGCGCTCCTACGACATCTATTCGCGACTCTTGAAGGACCGCATCATCTTTATGGTCGGTCCCGTGGAGGACCAGGTGGCCAACTTGGTGATCGCGCAAATTCTCTATCTGGAGTCCGAGAACCCGGACAAAGACGTTCACCTGTACATCAATTCCCCTGGCGGGTCGGTCACTTCCGGCATGGCGATTTACGACACCATGCAGTTCGTGCGTTGCGATGTCAGCACCCTCTGCATCGGTCAGGCGGCGAGCATGGGCGCCTTCCTGCTGGCGGCTGGTGAACCCGACAAACGCTACGCTTTGCCCAATTCGCGCATGATGCTGCATCAGCCGGCGGTGGGCGGGATGCGCGGCGTGGCCGCGGACATTGAAATTCAAGCCAAGGAGATCCTCCTGCTGCGCGAACGCTTGAACGAGCTCTTGGCGGAGAACACCGGCCAGTCGGTGGAGCGTATCCGAGCGGACTCCGACCGGGACTTTTGGATGGACGCGGACCGCGCCAAGGACTACGGGCTGATTGACTTGGTGCAGCGACCAAGAAAGGAACTGGCCAAGGTGGTTGGCCGATAGCTGAAAAGCCGTTAACTCAGGGACCCTCTGATTAAATTCCAGAGATTGGCCATCGCATGGCGTCTGGAATCATTTATCATCTATTTTCAATGGCTTACACGCCAGCGGAAGACTGGTCTTGTTGCGCTGCGAAAGCCTGCGAATAGTTCAGAGGTTTCTTAAGTTGTGGCAACGGAACTAGCGGGTACTTGCATTATCGCTTGAGAGAACGCAAGGTAACGTGACTGGAAACACTGGGAAGGATATGGCAAACAAAAGCGGTAGGGGGGACGATGCCGGCAAGCTTCTGTATTGCTCCTTTTGCGGCAAGAGCCAACACGAAGTGCGCAAGCTCATCGCGGGGCCATCGGTCTTCATCTGTGATGAATGCGTGGATCTGTGCAACGACATCATACGCGAGGAGACGACGGAATCGGGCAAGAGCGGCGACGCCAACTGGTTGCCCATCCCGGCCGAAATCAACAACATTCTGGACCAATACGTCATTGGCCAGGATTACGCCAAGAAGGTTTTGTCCGTATCGGTCTACAACCACTACAAGCGGTTGAATTACAAGGGCAAGGGGGATGATGTTGAGCTGTCCAAGTCCAACATCCTGCTGATCGGACCCACCGGCTGCGGCAAGACCCTGTTGGCCGAGACCTTGGCCCGTCTGCTCGACGTGCCCTTCACCATTGCCGACGCCACCACGCTTACGGAGGCGGGATATGTGGGGGAGGATGTTGAGAACATCATTCAAAAGCTGCTGCAGAAGTGCGACTACGACGTCGAACGGGCCCAAGTCGGCATCGTCTACATTGACGAAATAGACAAGATTTCACGCAAGTCTGACAACCCCTCAATCACCCGGGATGTCTCCGGCGAAGGCGTGCAGCAAGCGCTTCTGAAGTTGATTGAAGGCACCCTCGCCTCGGTGCCGCCGCAAGGCGGGCGCAAGCATCCGCAGCAGGAGTTCCTGCAGGTGAACACGGCCAACATTCTGTTCATCTGCGGCGGCGCGTTCGCCGGCCTCGACAAGGTGATTCTCGACCGTTCGGACAAGTCCGGCATCGGCTTCAACGCCGAAGTGAAGGGGGAGGAGTCGCGCAAGCGAATCGGCGAAACCTTGCGCCAAGTGGAGCCGGAGGACCTCATCCGTTTCGGTCTGATACCAGAATTCGTCGGTCGGCTGCCGGTTGTGGCCACTTTGCATGAGTTGGACTGCGACGCCCTTGTGCGCATTTTGACGGAGCCCAAGAATTCCTTGACCAAACAGTACAGCAAGCTGTTTGAAATGGAGGATGTCGAGATCGACTTTCGCGATGATGCGCTTGGCGCCATCGCCCAAAAGGCCATGGAGCGCAAGACCGGTGCCCGGGGCCTGCGCTCCATTCTGGAATCAGTGCTGCTCGACACCATGTATGACCTGCCGTCATCGGATTCCGTGGCCAAGGTCATCATTGACGAAAGCGTCATCACCGGCGAGAGCAAGCCCCTGTTGATGTATGAAAACAAAAAGTCGGTGAAGGCCGGGCAAGAGGATTAGCGCCGAGGTGCGCCGCCAAAAAGGCCAATGGGGCGGTTGCCGACCTGTGCAGCCTCAAGGCCACTGAGTGTCGGCGTGACGCCGACGAAACGGTGGCTTGCCATGCGGATTGGTGCGCCGACGAGGAACTGCAGGCGATCCACCGCCGTTTTTGCCTCTTAGGAGGGTAGGTGCTTGCAGGCTAATGGCCATATTGATATAAGTGCGCTTGCGAGGGCTGAAGAAGCTTTGGTGGTCCTTGTGAGTGGGGGTGCATAGCGTCAAATTCGGACGATTCTGTGCGCCAAATATGGGCGGCGCACAGCGCCAGTAATAATCTAAAAACCATCGACAGCGAGGGGAACGAGTGAACAAATCTGAAATCATTGATCACATTGCCACAGAAGCAGGCATATCCAAGGCCGATGCGGGCCGCGCATTAGACGCGGCCTTGCAGGCCATCACCAATTCACTCACCCAAGGCGAGCCGGTCTCCTTGATAGGTTTTGGCACTTTCCTAGTTCGGAACCGTGCTGCTCGTTCCGGCCGCAACCCGCAAACCGGCGATCCCATTAAGATAGCGGCTTCAAGGGTAGCTGCGTTCAAGCCTGGAAAGGCATTGAAGGACGCCCTGAACTAAATTTCTTTAGCCCGGCGGCTTCCTATGGGAAGCTGATGCTAAAGTAGGGCCCGCTCGGCGAGGGATGCCTTGATGCATTCAGGGTCATTTCCGTTGCTGTCATTGCGGCGCTCTGTGTGTCGCCCAGCAAGTCTAGGCGGTTGTCGGATTTGCAGATCGGTCCGGTTCCGCCTCGTTGAACTCCCGCCTTGCGGATTGGGATGCCCCTATCCGCCGCGTTGTCAAGGGCCCAGTGCTGAGGCGTTAAGCTAAGATGGGCTTGGCAAGCGGGTTGGGGCTCGCTTTGTCGAGTTGGCGTTTTCTAATTGATGACCGCGCAATGTCCTGTGGGTTGATTTACTGCTGTGCAGTTTGCTTTAAGATGCCCGCAGTGAGCGGCCACCACGCGGTGGTGCAAGGAACGCAGGGCATGTCTCGCGGCTCGTCCTCGTCAAAGCCGGGCATCTTTCTGGGGTAACTGACCATGCTGCAAAAAATGCGGGATCAAACCCAAAGCATGGGCTTCAAGATCATTGTCGCCGTGCTGATTTTTGCGCTCGCCTTTTTTGGCTTCGGCGCCTTCAACATCTTCACCCCTAGCGACCCGATCATCGCCAGCGTCAACGGCGAGGACATCACCGAAGGCAGGCTCATGCAGGTGGCAGATCAATATCGCCGCCGGCTGCTAGCCCAACGCGGCGACCAGATCGACGCCGATGATCTGGACCCTCTGTCGATTCAAACAGCCGCGTTAGACGGCTTGGTCTCATTGACGCTGCTTGGGCAGATGGTGGAGGATCTGGGCTTGGTGGCCTCGCCCGCCCAGATGGATGCGGAGGTGCGTGCGGACCCGGGCTTTCAGGTTGAGGGCGAGTTCAGCCCGGGTGCCTATAAACAAGCCTTGTCCGCCGCGGGCTATACTCCTACCCGCTACCTGACCGAACTGTCGGCCCAAATGAGCACTAATCAACTGCGCTCAGCCATCAGCGAAACCGCCTTCACCACGGATTGGGAAACCCGATTGCTCGTTCCCTTGTTGGAGCAACGCCGGGACTTGGCTTGGCTTCCCTTCACTGTTGAGCACTCTAGTGAGGACGTTCAGATCGACGAAGCCGACATTGAACTGCACTATGTGGAGCATGAGGCTGAAATGATGTCGGAGGAGACGGTCGATGTTGCCTATGTGGAGTTGGCTTGGAATGAGTTGCTCGACGACCCGCGCATAGCGGTCAGCGACGAGGAGCTCAGGCGCGACTACGAGGCCGACAAGGCCGAAGCCGGGGATGGCGATCAGCGGCGCAGTTCCCACATTCTTCTTCGCACCGAGGATGGGCGCACGGAGGAACAAGCGCAGGCGCAATTGCGGCAGTTAGCTGAGCGTCTTGCCGCTGGGGAATCCTTCGCTGAATTGGCCAAGGCCCATTCCGAGGACTTAGGCTCCGCCGCCGGCGGCGGCGACCTCGGCACCGCCGGCCGGGGTGTGTTCGACCCTGCTTTTGAGGAGGCGCTATGGCAACTGCAGGAAGGGCAAGTTTCGCCGCCGGTCAAATCAGCCTTCGGCTACCACCTCATTCGCCTTGATGGCATTGAACGCGTGGAGTTTCCAAGTTTCGAGGAGCAAAGGGAGGGCACTCGGCAACGCCTGCGCCAAGCTGCGGCGCGAGATCTGTATCAAGACCTAGTGCGGGAGCTTGACAACCTGGCCTTTGAGCAAAGCGACTCCTTGGACGGCCTTGCCGAGACCTTTGGGCTGGCTGAGCAGTCCGTTGAAGGCGTCAGCCGCACCAGCGGCGAGGGCGCCTTCGACCAAGCCGATCTTCGCGAGGCGGTCTTTGCCCCGGATGCGCTCTACGACGGCAACAACACGGCGGCGATTGAGTACGGCGATGCGCGAGCGGTCGTTGCCCGGGTTCTCAATCATCATACGTCCGAGCTTAGACCATTGGAGCAAGTGCGCGACGAAATAGAAGCGCTGCTGGTGGAGCGGGTAGCCAAGGGTGCCTTGCTTAAGGCCTATGATGCCGCCTTGGAGCGCTTAAAGGCCGGTGACGGTGTAGGGCGGGTGGCCGATGAGCATGGGGTGGATTGGCAGACCATTGAGCAAGCTGGACGAACGGACCGCCGCGCCCCGCGCCCCGTGCTGGACGCCGCCTTTGCGCTGGCGCGGCCGGAAGAAGGCGACAAGAGCATTGGCAATGCCAACTTGGATGATGAAGGCAAGGCGGTGGTGGTGGTCACCCGGGTGGTTGATGGGGACCTTTCGGCCTTGGCGGACGTCTATGTGGACAGCTTGCGTGACATATTTCTTAACAACATTCGGCAATTGGACTTCGATGCCTTCTATCAGAGCTACTTTAAGGCGGCGGACATATCGCGCCGCGGTCTGCAAGCGGAATAGGCGAGAAGTTGCGCTGGCGGGTTGGTCGAGTTCGGCGCTGGAGGAACATCGTTTTGACGCCCCATGCGTCTGCGGCCGATCGCCGGAAGCAGTGTCCGCGCCGCTGGGAAGGCTGCTTGTGACCCTGATGCCAAGTTGCTGCTTCACGGTCTCGGCGCACGAAGCATGTGATGCGTCGCCGCGCTTGGCCCAGCAACCACATGCGGCCTCTTATTCCACTGGTTTTCTTTGCCGCACCGCGCTGGTGCCGCAACCGACGTGGTTGGCGTGAACTGGTTCAACACCGGCTTTGGAGAGCGGCTTTTGGCCGAGGAGCAGCCCCGATTGGATGAATGGGTCAGGCGATTGAACGGCGAAGTCCTAGTTTGGTCGGGGCCTATTCCCGATGCCGCTCAGGGGGTGAAGCGCTGCATGGTGCGCAGCCGCCTCTACCTGGCCCGGGACCTTGCCGGGAAAAGCCATCCGCCATCGGTCGGCATGACCTCCTTGGTCGGCCATTTGGCCGCCTTGCCACTTAAGAACCAAGGCGTTGACGGATTGGTGCTGCACCACAGCCTGGAAGGCGAGGAGGATCCACGCAGCGCCCTGCGGGAAGTTGGTCGCGTCATCGCCCCCGGCGGCCGCCTGATCATCTGCGCCTTCAACGTCTTCAGCGCCTGGGGCCTGCGCAGCTTCTACGGCCGTTTTCGCGATGATGTCTTTTCCGGCTTGAAGTTCATCAATCCTCTGCGGCTCTTCGACTGGTTGGCGCTGCTCGGTTTTGAACTGGACGGGCGACCTGAGTATTTGGGCTATGGCGCGCCGCTGAACATCGGCCGAGATGCGGCCGGCGGAGTGGCCTCCTGGCTTGGGAAAACGCAGCCGCCGGTGGCTGGCGCCTTGCTGATTGCCGCCGTCAAGCAGGCGCAGGGGATCCATTTCAACCCGCCCACCCGACTGCTCCGCCGCGGCAAATTAGCGACCTCGGCCTACCCCCGGCTCAGACCCCAGAACAAGCGTGTGGCCTGATGGTTGAGATCTTCACCGATGGCGCTTGCCGAGGCAATCCGGGGCCAGGCGGGTTCGCCGCTCTCCTGCGGCACAAACATGTGGAGAAGCTCGTCACCGGGGCCGAACCTGCAACCACCAACAACCGCATGGAGTTGATGGCCGCCATAGCGGGGTTGGAGCAGCTCAAGGCGCCTAAACGGGTTGCGCTCACCACGGATTCGCAATACGTGCGCTTGGGGATCACCAACTGGATATCGACTTGGCGCGCCAATGGCTGGCGCACGTCAAAGAAGGAACCGGTCAAAAACCAAGATCTGTGGCAACGGCTCGACGCCCAAGCCGGAAGGCACCACATTGAATGGCACTGGGTGAAGGGTCACAGCGGCCATGTCGAAAACGAACGGGTTGACCAAGCCGCCAACGACGCCATCGACGCCATGCAGGATGCGACGGACGCCGCCGAGGCTCCGTCGCCTTAGCGGGGCCCTATGCGACAAATTGTTCTGGATACGGAGACCACCGGCTTAGAGCCGGAGGAGGGCCACCGGGTCATTGAAATCGGCGGCGTTGAAATCGTCGATCGCCAATTTACGGGCAAATCCTTTCACGAGTACGTCAACCCAGGCCGACGCATTGACCAGGGTGCGCTGGAGGTGCATGGCATCACCGAAGCATTCCTGAGCGACAAGCCGCCGTTCACCGAAATTGCGCAAGCCTTGGTCGGTTTCATAAAAGGCGCGGAGCTCATCATTCACAATGCGCCCTTCGACACAGCCTTCCTTAATAAGGAGTTGTCGCTGTTGCCGAAGGAGCAGCACCTATGCGTTGCGGACCTTTGCACCGTGACGGATTCCTTGGCTTTGGCGCGGCGCAAGTTCCCCGGCCAGAAGAACGACCTAGATGCGCTTTGCCGTCGCCTGCATGTGGACAACACAGCCCGGCAGAACCACGGCGCCTTGCTGGATGCGGAAATTCTGGCTGAGGTTTATCTCGCCATGACCGGCGGTCAGACCGCCATGTTTGCAAGCCCTCAGGATCAGGATCTAACCCCGGACGCCGCCTTGGCGTTTGAGCCGTTGTCGGCGGACCGCCCTAAGCTGAAGGTCATCCGCGCCACGGCGGAAGAGTTGACGCGCCACGAACAGATGATGGCGCAGCTTGGCGCTTAGGAGTCCTTCTCAATCGGCCGGTGTCAAATGGGCGAGGACCAGGCCCACTGCTGAATGATGGCCGGCAGATTCGGGTTCGGTTCAACGCCGTTGCGGATGACCTCCCAGATTGACCAGCAGCAAGAGAGGTTCTCCAGCACCCCGGCATAGTAAAAGGCTCTCTGGCTGGCGTTGAAGTTTGGGTCCTTCCAGCGCGCCGCCAAGGTCTGTGCGCCGGCGGAGGCGTCGTATTCACAGGTTTCAAGATCAACTTGAGCGGCGATGTCCGGGCAGCGATGGGTGTCGAGCGACACCGTTCCGCTCAGGGTTCGCAGAGCATTGAGTTCCACCATGATGGGGCCCGCAAGGTAGGAGATTGGGCTCTGTTAAACCAGAAAGAAGCGCACGGCGACCCAGCCGGTGACGCCAAGGACGATGGTGTAGGGCAGGGCCATGAACACCATACGCATGTAGGAGAGACGAGTGAGGGGCGCTACGGAGGAGGTCAGCAGAAACAGGAAGGCGGCCTGGCCGTTGGGCGTGGCGATGCTGGGGATGTTAGTGCCAGTGTTGATGGCGATGGCTAGGAGCTCGAAGTGCTCGCGGCTGAGTTCGCCGTTATGGAAGGCGCTGCTGACCTGATTGATGTAAACGGTGGCAACAAATACGTTGTCGCTCATTGCGGACAGCAGGCCGTTGGCGATGTAGAACAGGCCCGGCTGGGACGATAGATCTTGATTCAGCACGTAGTTGATCACCGGATCGAACAGGCCCTGGTCATGTATGACGGCGACGATGACGAAAAAGACCACGAGCAGTGCGGTGAAGGGCAGCGCCTCGGTGAACGCCTGCCCCAGCTTATGCTCGCTGATGACGCCGTTGAAGGCGGTTTGCACCACGATCACCATCAGCCCAATTAACCCGACCTCCGCCAAGTGCAGCGCTAGAGCGGCCACGAGCAGCAAGGCGGCGATGGCTTGCACGATCAACTGGGCGGTTTCCCGTTGTGTCCGGCGCGCCGTCTTGGCCTGATCGAACTGGGTGAGGACTGCCCGCACCTGTGTGGGCATCGTAACGCCGTAACCAAAAATCTTGAGTTTTTCCAGCAAAATGCAGCAGATGAGGCCGACCGCAAACACTTTCATGGTCACCGGCGCCATGCGCATGAAGAACTCATTGAACTCCCACCCCATCTTGCCGGCGATGAGCAGGTTCTGCGGCTCGCCAACCGTGGTGCAGACGCCGCCGAGGGCAGTGCCGATGGCGCCGTGCATCAGCAACGTGCGCAAAAAACCTCGAAACTGACTCAGGTCTTGCTGGTGAGCGACGATCACGTCCTCATCATGCTCGTGTTGATGGCCGTCGTCGTCAAAGTTCTTGCCGGACGCCACCCGGTGATAGACCGCATAGAACCCGGTGGCGACACTGATGATCACCGCGATCACCGTCAACGCATCAAGGAAGGCGGAGAGCAGGGCGGAGACGGAAGTGAACAGGAAGGCGATGAGGGTCTTGGAGCGGATGCCAAGTAGGATCTTGGTGAAGATGAATAGCAGCAGATCCTTCATGAAAAAGATGCCGGCCACCATGAACATCAGCAGCAGGATGACCGAGAAGTTGCTGAAGATCTCGTCCCGGATCATGGCGGGGGAAGTCATGCCTAGAACCACCACCTGAAGCGCCAACAGCCCGCCCGACTGCAGGGGATAGCAGGTTAGAGCCATGGCGAGGGTGAAGATGAACTCAAGCACGATCACCCAGCCGGTGAAGAACGGTCCGGCGGTGAACAGGAGGATGGGATTGATGGCCAGAAACCCGAGGATGGTCAGTTTGTACCATTTGGGCGCATCGCCGAGAAAATTGTGCCAAAATGCGTTTGTTCCGCTCATTGTCTGCGCCCTTTTTGCTGGGTTTCCGTGAGCTGGCTAGCAGGTTGCCGCCAAAGCCGGCTAGTTTGGTGGACCTGGCGCTTACGGGCAAGACTTTGCGCCGACCTAGCTGCGCCATGCCAAGTTCATGCTTGGCTTATTGTTGCAAAAGAAAAAATACGTATTCCCAAAAAAAACTGCGTCAAGGTAGGATGTCGCTGGGCTTGGAGAAAATCCTTGGAATTGCCCCGGCGCATTCGTCCAAGCGGCCTTAGGGTCTGTTGGCGAGGAAGCGAAACACGCGCTCAGATCTATTCCATGATTTCGCCTAACATATTGTTTTAAAAAGGAAAAAATTGCAGCCCTGACAAGCTTTCGGAATGCGGTCAGCATGGGATTTTATGGGCCGCTTGGGGATGGCCCCAAGGGTTCGCTGTGGGGTTTGAACTGTCCGGTTTTGCTGTGGTTCGCAAAGGCGCAAATCACTAAACTATGCCATCGTTGGCGAAGTGAGTGCTTATGACCTATCTCTATGACTTTTTGATGTTTCTGGCGCAAGCGGTGACCATCGTGGCCGCCATCTGCGTGGTGTTGTCTGTTTTAGCCTCGATCAGCGCTCGCCGCCGCCATACGCCAGAGGGCGCTCTTGAGGTGATGCGCTTCAACGACTATCTCGACAACCTTCGACATGGCTTGGAGCAGGCCATGCTGACGCCGGGCCAATACCGCAAGGCTGCTCGGCGCGAGGCCAAGGCGCGGGCGAAGCAAGCCAAGCAGGAAGCAAAGATGATGCGACAGGCGGCGAAGGATGGTGCCGCCACCAGCCCGGCTGCGGATGAAGCGGGTGGTGCCGCCGGCGGGGATGAGGCGCAGGGAGGATCTGCCCAAGGAGAGATCCAAACGGAATCCCAGGCAGACGGCCGGCCGGAACCCGCCCAAGGAGAGGCGCAAGCAGAAGGCCAACCGGAACTTGCCCAAGGAGAGGCGCAAGCAGAATCACAAGAAGAAGCCCAAGGCAAGGCCCGATCAGAACTAGCCGAAGTAGGGGCCAACGCGGAAGTCGCCCCAAAGCAGGTCGCCCTAGGGCAAGAGGCAGCTGGCAAAGCCTGCAGAAGCCGGGTCTACGCGCTCAACTTTGAAGGTGATCTGGATGCCTCCAAGGTTTCCCATCTACGCCACGAAATCAATGCGGTTCTCGCCAAGGCCGAGGATGGCGATGAGGTGCTGGTGCGCGTCAAGAGCTTCGGCGGCCGCGTACACAGCTACGGCCTCGCCGCGTCCCAATTGCAAAGGGTGCGGGAGCGTGGCCTCAATCTCGTGGTGGCGGTGGACCAAGTGGCGGCCAGCGGCGGCTACCTAATGGCGGCGGTGGCGAACCGGGTCATCGCCGCTCCCTTCGCCCTAGTCGGCTCCATCGGCGTGGTGGCAGAGATCCCCAACATCCACCGCTTGTTGAAGAAGCACGATGTGGATGTGGAGACCATCACCGCCGGGCGCTACAAGCGCACCCTGACCCTGTTGGGGGAGAACACGGAGGAAGGCCGGCGCAAACTCACCGAGGAGCTTCAGGATGTGCATGTGCTGTTTCAGGAGTTCGTGGCTGAGAAACGCCCCCAAGTGGAGCTTGAAAAGGTTGCCACCGGCGAGGCTTGGTATGGCCGACAAGCCATTAAATTGAAATTGGTTGATGAGATTATGACCAGCGACGCCTACCTGATGGCGCGTTGCCGCGAGGCCGATGTCTTTGAAGTGCGTTGGGTGGAGCACAAAAAGCCCGTAGACCGCCTGCTCGCGCAAGTGGAAACCGGCATCAGGCGGCTCTTTCATTGGACGCCGGGGGCCTGAAGCGGGGCGCAAACGGCACCACTTCCCTTTGCCGTCTGAACCTGTGAATTGATCCGAGGCTGCCTGAAGTCAATCCCTCCTGAGCGCTGGGTTGATAGCGATGGGTCTTAGGCGCGGTGCGGTCGTTCATCGACCGCCTGAAGTCAATCCCTCCTCAGGGCAGGGTCCATAGCGATGGGGCTGGGGTAGCGCAGGACCACTAGGTAGCTCGAAGCAATAAACGTGAGGATGGTCGCGCCTTGCACGATGTGGGCGGCTTCGTTGTCCATCAGACCTCCCGCCATCGCAACGGTGGCTAGCAGCAGCGAGAATTCCGAAGTTTGGCCTAGGCGAAAGCCCACCTCCCGGGAGTCCGCTCTGCTTTCGCCTTGCCATCGCAGCAGGTAGGCAAACACCACTGGCTTCAAGGCCAAAAGAATGGCGGCGAGCAGGATGGTCGGCATGGCCACCTGCAGCGCTACGCCAATGTCCAGCTCCGCCCCCACGGAAAAGAAGAAAAGCACCAAAAAGAAGTCTCGTATTGGGCGCAGGCTTTCAGCGATGTACAGCGAGATGGGGTTTGTGGCCAAGGAGACGCCGCCGATGAACGCGCCGATGGCCATGGAAAGCCCGGCCCACTCGGCCACGAACGCCAAGCCAAGGCACCAACCAAGGGCCAGCAGAAAGATGAATTCGTGAAAGGCGTCAAAGCGCTTAATCAACCGCAGCAGCACAAAGCGCACGGCCAAGTAAGCGCTGGCCACCAGCGCCGGCAGGGCTAGGCCGATGGTGGCTAGGCTCATGAACGTGGATTGGGCGTTGCTGTCATAGCCGGCCACTAGCACGAGGGCGATGATGGCCAGCAGATCCTGTATTAACAGCAAGCTCACCACGATTTCGCCGACGTGCCGATGGTGTAGAACCGTGGTGGGTAGGAGCTTAACGCCCAGTATGGTGCTTGAGAACGTCACCGCCATGCCGGTGACGATGGCGGCCCCGTAACTGTAGCCAAAGGCCACCATGAGCAGGAAGCCAACGGCGAAGAACGCCGTTGAGGTGCCGAGCGCCGTCAGCAGGGACTTGCCAAACATGCTTGATAGCTTAGATGGCTGCATGTCCAAGCCGATCAGGAATAACAGGAAGATGATGCCGAACTCGGCGATCTCCGCCAGCAGGGCGGAATCCGTCACTAGGGAGGTTCCGTGCGGACCAAGCAGAATGCCGATGCCGATGTAGGCCAGCAGCAACGGTTGCCGGCCGTAGAGCGCCAGCGTGGCCAGAACCGCTGCTCCGGAGAAGATCAGGAAGAACGAATTGACGATTTCGGAGTGCGGTTCAATCACTAATTCCCGTTCGGCGAAACGCAGGCAACGGCTCGGTTGCGGATGCCTGATAGTACTCCGAATAGGGGTTGCGTGTTTCTGGCGACGGGATCTCTTGTTCCTCCCCCAGCACGAATCCGCTGAAGCCACACCGCTTCATGTAGTGCAGCAAGTCTCCGTGAACGGCGCCGACGGCGATGAGATCACCCTGATAGCCATGCCGGGTGCGCAGCAGGACCGCTAGGGACAAACCTCTGCCGTCACTGAACGCCGGGAAGTCTATGGCGATCTGGGCGGCGCTCAGCATCTCCTCGGCAATTTCGTCATCAACGGCCAGCTTCAGGCCCGCACCGCAATCCGGCGTCCAGCTTGCCAGATCCTTCAGCGGCGGCGGCGCTTCGATCTCGCCATCTATCCTAAGCAGCCTTGGCATAGGCCTTGGTTTTGAACGGCTCCATGCCGATGCGACGATAGCAATGCAAGAAGCTCTCGCCAGCAAAGCGGTGGCTTAAATACACATCAAGGATGTCCCGAATCACTTCGGCAACCTTGGCCCGGGAGAATGAAGGCCCCATGATCCGCCCAATGGAGGCGTCCGCGCCGGAGTGCCCGCCAATGGATACTTGGTAGTACTCCCGCCCTTTCTTGTCGACGCCGAGGATGCCGATGTGGCCGACGTGATGATGGCCGCAGGCGTTCATGCAGCCGGAGATGTTGATGTCGATTTCGCCTAGGTCATGCAGGTAGTCATAGTCCTCAAGCTGCCCCTGTATCGCCTCCGCCAGGGGAATGGACTTGGCGTTGGCCAAGGAGCAGTAGTCGCCGCCGGGGCAGCAGATGATGTCCGTGGCTAGCCCGGCGTTGGGGGTGGCGAGGCGCTGTTCGCAGGCCGCCCGCCAAAGCGCGAACAACTGGTCCTGACCAACGTCCGGCAGCACGAAGTTCTGTTGATGGGAGATGCGCACCTCGCCGAAGCCGTACGCATTGGCCCAATCCGCCACCGCTTCCATTTGCTGATCGGAAACATCTCCCGGAGGGGTGCCGGTCTGTTTCGTTGACAGGGTGACGATTGCGTAGCCGGCTTGCTTGTGCGCCGAAACGTTCTGCAACACCCAACGATTAAATGCCTGGTTGCTTTGCCGATGGGTCGCCAACGCCCCTGCTGCTGCGGCCCGGTCAGTGTAGTCCGGCGGCTGAAAGTGTGCCTGAATGCGTTGCATTTCGGCCTCGGTCAAGGTGCTTGGGGAACCCTTCAAATGCTCCCACTCCGCATCCACCTTGGCCTTGAATCCCTGCGCGCTCATGGCCCGCACTAAAATCTTGATGCGCGCCTTGTACTTGTTGTCTCGCCGCCCGTGGCGGTTGTACACGCGCATGATGGCTTCCAGATAGGTCAACAAGTGGGACAACGGCAACCGTTCGCGAATGAGCGAGCCGATGGCAGGGGTGCGGCCCAAGCCCCCGCCGACCAGAATGTCAGCGACTGCATCGCCGCAGCTCGCCCGGCGGACGATGATCCCGATGTCGTGGACATGGATCGCCGCCCGATCTTTTGGTGCTCCGGTGACCGCGATCTTGAACTTGCGCGGCAGCCAGTCGAATTCCGGGTGGGCGGTGGACCATTGCCGAATCAGCTCGCAGTATGGGCGCGGGTCGATCTCCTCGTCCGCCGCCACGCCGGCGAATTCATCGGTGGTTAAGTTGCGAATGCAACTGCCGCTGGTCTGGATGGCGTGCATTTGCACCTTGGCCAAGTCAGCTAAGATGTCTGGAGTGTCCGCCACTTCGGGCCAGTTGAACTGCATGTTCTGACGAGTGCTCAGATGGCCGTAGCCTCGATCGTAGCGTCTGGAAATGTGCGCCAACATGCGCAGCTGATCGCTGGAAAGCACACCATAGGGCACCGCCACCCGCAGCATAGGGGCGTGGCGCTGGATGTAAAGCCCGTTGCGCAGCCGCAACTGCAAAAATTCATTTTCGCTCAAATCCCCAGCCAGGTAGCGTAGGGTTTGGTTGCGAAAGTGGGCGACGCGTTCGTCGATGAACTGTTGATCGAAGCTGTCGTAGCGATACATGGGCGTGAGGCCGGTCCCAAGCCAATTGGCACCCTATCATCAGGCCGCATTTGACCAAGCAACGATTGCGCCTATAGATAGAACCAAAACGGCCGTGAGGTCCCCCATCGAACGACTTCACGGACGCATTCAAGATGCTCCTGTCGCCCGCACGGGATCGACCGAAAAGCGAGAACCGGCAGCCTACGAAGGCGGAACTGAATCAGCGGTGGAAGCTCGAACGTCGCTGACACCTACTGATTTTGCTACATAATTTACCAAAAAAGCCGGTGTGGCTGTATCTCTCAAGTAGGGCATTGATAGTTCAACCGGCCAAATTCGGGCGTAGCCAGCGTTTCGCCGTTGCTAGGCTCCAGGCTTTGCGTGCGGCGTAGTCCCGCACCTGGTCCTCATCAATCTTGCCGACGCCGAAATAGCGGCTTTCCGGGTGGGAGAAGTACCAGCCAGCCACCGAAGAGGCCGGGTGCATGGCGTAGTGCTCCGTCAGTTCAATGCCCGTGGTGTGCTTGGCGTCCAGCAAACGCAGCAAGGTGTGCTTTTCGCTGTGTTCCGGGCACGCCGGGTAGCCGGGCGCCGGGCGAATGCCGCGGTAGCGCTCGGTAATGAGTTCGGCGCTGTTCAGTTCCTCATCCACGGCATAGCCCCAAATGTCCTTGCGCACCAATTGATGCAGGCGCTCCGCCGCGGCTTCCGCCAATCTGTCCGCCAGTGCTTTGAGCATGATGCTGGAGTAGTCGTCGCCGGAGTGGGCCGCCAGCGCCGTTTCCATACCGATGCCGGCGGTGACGGCGAAGCCGCCTAGGTAGTCACTTTCTGGCGAGATGAAGTCCGCCAAGCAGAGATTGGGCTTGCCTTCCGGCAGCAGGCGCTGTTGGCGCAGATGATGGACCACGGCTAGGGTGCGCTGGCCTGATTGGTCCGCAAACAAGCAAATGTCGTCATCTCCCTGACGCCGGCAGGGCCATATGCCGGTGACCCCGCGCACTTGCAGGCCACCTCCATCCATGAGCGACTCAAGCATGGTCTGGGCGTCGGCGAACAGGTCGCGCGCGCTTGCGCCCACCTTGTCATCTTCAAGGATGTTGGGATACTTGCCAGCGAGTTGCCAAGTCTTGAAGAAGGGCGTCCAATCGATGTAGGGCGCTAGTTCCGAAACCTCGAAATCGCAAGCCCGAAGGCCGGGTTCGGTTGGCGTTGGCGGCGCTTGGTTGGTCCAATTGAGGCGCAGCTTGTTCTCCCGCGCCGCCGCCAAGCTCAGCAGTTCAACTTTCCGTTGACGCAACGCATTGCGTTGGCGAATGGCGGAGTAGTCGCTTTTCAGGCCGGTTGTGAAGTCATCTCGCGCGTTTGGCGATGTGAGCTTATGCGCTACATTGACGGCTCGGGAGGCGTCTGCAACATAGGCTACGGGGCCGTTGTGGTAGTTTGGTTCGATCTTCACCGCGGTATGGGCCTTGGAGGTGGTGGCGCCGCCAATCAACAAGGGTGTACGGAAGCCTAGGCGCTGCATTTCGCCGGCCACATGGACCATTTCATCCAAGGAGGGCGTAATCAGACCAGACAGCCCGATCAAATCAGCTTTGGCCTCGCGCGCCGCCGCTAGAATGCGTTCCGCCGGGACCATGACGCCCAAGTCAATGACCCGGAAGTTGTTGCATTGCAGCACGACGCCGACAATGTTTTTGCCGATGTCATGCACATCGCCCCTCACCGTCGCCATGACGATCACGCCCTTGACGCTGGCTCGAGAGCCCTTTTCCGCTTCGATGAAGGGCGTCAGGTGGGCGACGGCCTTCTTCATCACCCGGGCGCTCTTGACCACTTGCGGCAGAAACATCTTGCCGGAGCTGAATAGTTCGCCGACGCGGCTCATGCCATCCATCAGCGGCCCTTCAATGACGTCTAGGGGCCTTTGCGCATGGCGTCGAGCTTCCTCCGCGTCTTCAACGGCGAATTGATCGATGCCGTTGACCAAGGCGTAGCTGAGCCGCTCGCGCACCGGCTGCGACCGCCAAGACGGGTCTTCCTGCACCGCTTGGGTTTTGCTGCCCGTGTAACGTTGCGCCATGCTGAGCAGGCGCTCGGTGGCGTCCGCCCGTCGGTTCAGAACCAGGTCCTCCACCGGTTCCCGTAGCTCATCGGGAATGTCGGCGTAAATGCCGAGCTGACCGGCGTTGACGATGCCCATGGACAGACCGGCTTCGATGGCGTGATAGAGGAACACGCTGTGTATGGCTTCGCGCAGGGCGTTGTTGCCGCGGAAGGAGAAGGAGACGTTGCTGACGCCGCCGGAGGTGTGGGCACCTGGCAGGTTGGCGCGAATCCACCGGCAGGCATCAATGAAGTCTTGGGCGTAGTTGGCGTGGGTCTCAATGCCGGTGCCAACGGCGAAGATGTTGGGGTCGAAGATGATGTCTTCGGCTGGGAAGCCCACTTCGTTGACTAGGATATCGTAGCAGCGGCGGCAGATGTCCGCCTTGCGCTGAAAGCTGTCGGCTTGACCTGCTTCGTCGAACGCCATAACGATGATCGCTGCCCCATGCCGCTGGCAGCGCTGTGCTACTTCAACGAAGGCGTCCCGGCCCTCCTTTAGGCTGATGGAGTTGACCACCGCCTTGCCCTGCACGCACTCAAGACCCGCTTCGATGACATCCCACTTGCTTGAGTCGATCATGACCGGCACCCGGGCGATGTCCGGTTCCGCCGCAATCAGGTTGAGGAAGCGGACCATGGCGGCACGGGAGTCGAGCATGCCTTCATCCATGTTGACATCGATGATCTGCGCTCCAGCCTGCACCTGTTGCCGCGCCACCTCGACCGCGGCCTCATACTGGTCGTCGCGAATCAGGCGGGCGAACTTGACGGAACCGGTGACGTTGGTTCTTTCGCCAATGTTGACGAATAAGGCGTCCTCGTCGATGGTCAAAGGCTCCAGCCCCGATAGCTTCAGGCCCGGCCGGCGTGCGGCCGGCGTTCGTCGCGTCTTGTGGGTCATAGCGGCGTCGATGGCGGTGATGTGCGCCGGCGTCGTGCCGCAGCAGCCGCCCACCAAATTGACCAAGCCGCTATCAGCGAACTCCGCCAAGGTGCTGGCCATGATCTCAGGCGTTTGATCGTAGCCGCCAAAGGCGTTGGGCAGGCCGGCGTTGGGGTGGACGCTGACGAAGGTATCCGCAACGCGGGCCAAGCGTTCCACGTAGGGGCGCAATTGCTCCGCGCCCAAGGCGCAGTTGAAGCCGATGGCCAAAGGCTTGGCGTGAGCCACGGAATGCCAAAAAGCCTCCACGGTCTGCCCGGAAAGGGTGCGCCCGCTAGCGTCGGTAATGGTGCCGGAGAGGATGAGCGGCAGCTTTCGTCCAGCCTTGGCCATGGCCGCTTGGACGGCGGCGATGGCCGCCTTGGCGTTCAGCGTGTCAAATATGGTCTCGATCAACAGCAAATCCACGCCGCCCATGATGAGCGCTTGCGCGGCTTCGGCGTAAGCTTGGAACAGGGCTTGGAAATTGACGTTCCGCATCCCTGGGTCGCTTACGTCCGGGGACAGGCTGGCGGTGCGGTTGGTTGGCCCAAGCACCCCGGCGACGAACCTGGGCCTGCGCTCTGAAGCGAAGCCGTCCACCGCTCGGCGCGCGATTTCCGCCGCCGCTTTGTTGATGGCTGCTGCTTGATGGGCCAATCCGTAGTCCGCTTGGGAGATGGTCGTGGCGGTGAAGGAGTTGGTCTTAATGATGTCGGCGCCGGCCGCCAAATAGCGGCTATGGATGTCGAATATCAGATCCGGTTGGGTCAGGCATAGGAGATCGCAGTTGCCCTTCAGGCTGTGCTCATGCTCGGCTAGCGCCCTGTTGCGATAGTCCTCTTCGCTTAGCCCCTGCGCCTGAATTTGGGTGGCGTAGGCCCCATCAAGCACTAGGATGCGTTCTTGCAGCAAGGACTCTAGGGGGGGGTGCGTGGTCATTAAGGGTGCATGCTCAGTGGCAGGGGGTGGCGAACCGCCATCGACAAGAGACTATCGGGGGACGCGCTCTGACGCAAATAAAGCTATGGACCGGCAAATTGAATGAAATTCATGAGCTGAAAGCGAATTTGGATGGGACGCAACCTAGAACGCAGTGATTTCTTCCTTCTATTTCCTTCTATCTGGCTGGCTATTTCCTTCTACTAGCTATGTCCTTCTAGCTGGTGTGCAAGACCGCCTCGGCTCGTCTACTTGCGCCTCAGCAGCCAAGCGGCCCTCGCGCTCCTCTTCCGGGGTGAGCAGCGCGCCTCGCCAGCGGACGGCACCACGGCGTCATGGGCGAAATGGACCATGAAACGCTTGGTCTTTCGCTCCAAAGTCAGTACCATACCTGACTAAATTGGTCGGGTATTGACATGATTGAAATATCGGCAAAGGCTCAAGACTATCTGCGGGAGTTGTTGACCAAGCAGGAGGATGCTGATGTGGGCATTCGAGTGTTCGTGGCCCAGCCGGGAACGCCCCAAGCCGAGACCTGCATCGCCTACTGCCGGCCCGGTGAGCGTCAGGGGGACGACATTCCCTTTGACTACACCGGCTTTCGCGCTTGGGTTGAAGCCCGCAGCGAATCCTATCTGTTAGACGCAGTGGTGGACTTCCAAGATGACCGCATGGGCGGGCAACTCACCATCAAGGCACCCAATGCGCGCGTGCCCAATGTGGATGAGAACTCCCCCTTGGAGGATCGCATCAACTATGTGCTCTACAACGAGATCAATCCCGGTTTGGCCTCCCACGGCGGTATGGTCACCTTGGTTGAAGTGCTTGAGGACAACATCGCAGTGCTGCAATTCGGCGGTGGTTGCCAGGGTTGCGCCGCAGTGGACATCACGCTTAAGCAGGGCGTTGAAACATCGCTCATGGCGCAGATTCCGGACCTCACCGCCATTCAGGACGCCACCGACCACAGCATGACCGAAAACGCTTATTATCAGTAGGGCAGGGCACTCGGTGCAAAGCAGGTATGGTCAGTAGGTCCAAAGCATCGCCTGCAGGCGACGGACGAGCATTAGGAAATCTCTGAAAAATTCGCAGGTTTTCGCAGCACAACAAGACCGGTTTTTTTCGATGACGTGCCAGTCATTGAAAATAGAAGATGACTGATTCCAGTCGCCATCGATGGCCAATCCTTAGAATTTAATCAGGGGTTCCTCGGTTTGGCGTTAGGCCGCTCGGTGGCCACTCCGCGCCGCCATTGCTGGACGTAGGCTATCCGCCATGTCCTTAAGGAGCGCCTCGGTGGTGGACCAATCCATGCAGGCGTCGGTAACCGAGACGCCGTATCGCAGTTTCGACAAGTCTTCAGGAATGCTTTGGCTGCCGCCGTGAATGTTGCTTTCCAGCATCATACCGATGATGGCGGAATCGCCCTCCGTCACCTGTTGCAGCACCGTCTTGGCCACCATCGGCTGCGCTTCGGGTTTTTTGTTGGAATTGGCGTGGCTGCAATCGACCATGATGGTGGGGCGCAATCCCACTTGGGCCAGTTCAAGTTCACAGGCGCGGATGCTGCGCCGATCATAGTTGGGGCCATTGACACCGCCACGCAGCACGATGTGCGCGTTGGGGTTGCCCCGGGTTTTGATGACGGCCACTTGGCCGGCCGCGTTGATGCCGAGGAACCGATGCGGCTTCGCCACCGAAAGCATGGCGTTGATGGCCACCGCCAAGGAGCCGTCCGTGCCGTTTTTGAAGCCAACTGCGGAACTCAAGCCCGAAGCCATCTCACGGTGGGTTTGAGACTCGGCGGTGCGGGCGCCGATGGCGGACCAAGCCATTAGATCCTGCAGGTATTGCGGCGTAATGGGGTCAAGCGCCTCAGTGCTCAATGGCAGGCCCAAAGCGGCTAGGTCCAACAGCAGACGCCGAGCGATGCCAAGCCCGTCCCCCACCTTGAAAGTGTCGTTCAGGTAGGGGTCGTTGATCAGCCCCTTCCAGCCCACAGTGGTGCGCGGCTTCTCGAAATAGACGCGCATCACCAGCAGCAGCGCATCGTCAAGCTCCTGTGCCAAGCTGGCCAGTCGGGCACCGTAGTCCTTGGCCGCTTCGATGTCGTGAATGGAGCAAGGTCCCACCACCACCAACAGCCGCGCATCCTGACGATTGAAGATGGCGTTCACTTCAAGCCGCGCCCGCTGCACGCTGGCCCGCACCTCAGCCGAGGCCGGAAGCTGCGCTTTCAACTCAGCAGGTGTAACGAGCACTCTCAGCTCCTCTATGTTGATGTTCTCCAATTCGGACATCGTTCAATCCTCCTTGCGCCGGCACTTTTTCGAGGTAAAAAAACCCCGCAAATTGCTTGGCGGGGCCTTCTTTTCGGAAGGCACCCGATGTGGCCACCTTCCGTTCACGTTCATTGCTTTGACAAAGGGTGGCTACGTCACGGTGAAGCGACCAAAGTAGATGTTCCAAAAAAAGGTGACGCAGCTTGGTTTCATGGCTGCGCATCATACAGATGCCAATCGGTTAGGCAAGGGGGTTCCCCGTTTGGCGCCAGCCAGAACGCATCGTCAACACGAATCCCTATCTGTGTCGCTGCCTACCTGTCCAACTCGCAACCCCGATCAGGCTCGCTTCGTTCAAGCTGGCTCCATGCGATCTGTGCAGCTGTTTACCTCTCCAATGTGCAACGGTGGCGGCTCGAACACGCTTTCTTGTTTAGGGAACCTCTGATTAACTTCCAAGGATTGGCCATCGCATGGCGAATGGGGTCACTCATCTTCTATGTTCAGTGGCTTACACGTCATCGAAAAAGATTGGTCTTGTTGCACTGCGAAAACCTGCGAATATTTCAGAAGCTTCTTAGCTGAGAGGGCACTGTCGGAACCACGGGCGGCCCTGTCGTTTGCTTGCTGGAAATTAGGCAAGCCCGATCGTCACCGTGCCGGCAAGTCGGAGGTGCCAGTCAAGCCGCTTGGGTCGCCCCGCGTAAAACGGATCTTGGCGCTGAGGTCGGTCGCCAAGGAGTAGAGCACTGGCACTAGGAACAGGGTGACGAAGGTGGATATCGCCAACCCCCAGCCCAAGGCCAAAGAGATGATGCTAACGATGGGATCATATCCGCCTAAACCGTAGGCGGTGGGCAGAACGCCGCCCAAGGTGGTCAGGGTGGTGATGAGGATGGGCCGCAGCCGCTCGGTCACGGCGTCAATGACTTGGCGCTTGGCAGCTATCGGGTTCGGCGCGGACCATTCCGCCTGCTGCCGATGAATCGAATCCACCATGACGATGGCACCGTTGACCACCACGCCGATCAAGCCCACCGCTCCCATCATGGCGAACATGGTCATTGGCTTGCCGTGCAGGAAGAACACCAAAAAGACGCTGGCGATGGCGAAAGGAATGATGAGCATCACGAACAGCGCCTCCAGAAACGAGCCGAGCATCAGCCAAATGACAAGGCCGATACCAACTACGGCCAAGGCGGCAGCTAGGGCGATGCCGCTGGTGGTCTTCTGAGTATCCACCGCCTCGCCGCCGTTAAAGAGGTACAGGCCCGGTATGTCCTTGAAGCGGGGGAAGACTTCAGCCTCTAGTTGGCTGGCGAAGTTCAGCGCTGTCAGCCCGCTGGACTGGGAGAAACTGGCGCGAATGGTGGCGGAGCGGAATCCGTCGCGATGGTAGATGCGCGTTGCCGAAGGTGTCTCTAAGGGATCGACCACATCCCGCAAGCGGGCGAGTGCCCCAGCTTGCGTGCGCACGGGCGTCTCCAGCAAAGCGTCGAGGTTCAACCGTGCGGCCGGGTCGAACTGAACGCGCAGTTCGGTGGTGTCGTCGAGGTCTCTGTGTTCGCTGACTTCAATGCCGTGGAAGGCGGCGGCTAGGGTCATGCCAACCGCCCGCGCATCCAATCCAAGGCGGGCCAGCTTCTCGTAGTTCAGATTCAATTCCAATTGGGGCGTGCCGGGCCGTTCGTCCACATCCACTTCGATGAGGCCGGGGGTGTTGCGCAAGTAGTTTTCGATTTCAAAGGCCACCCCCCGGCGTACGCTGTCGTCGTTTGACAGAATGTGAATGGTCACCGGCTGGTCCGTCGGCGGCCCAAAATACTCCGATTGGTAAACCAGCTTCACGCCGTCCGGGATGCGCAGCGCGGCTGGCATTCGCTCCATCCACTCGGCGTTGGTGTAGGTGCGCCCGAAGCGCTTGAATTGAACGATGATGAGGGCTTCGTTGTCCGCATCGCCAAAAACCTTGTCCAGGGAACTGGTGTTCTGATGCCCGATGCGCGCCGTGACCGCTTCCAAGTCCGCGGCCGCGAAGTCGATGATCTGGCCCTCAATAGCGGCTGTAATGGCCTCGGTTTGCTCCAAGGCGGTGCCCGTGGGGCTGGTGATCTTGATGAACAAGCGATCGGCGTCGTCTTGAGGAAACAGCAAGAAGGGCACCAAAGGCCGGATGAACCCTAGGATGCCGGCAAGGATGGCCAGTGCGACCGCTAGCGTCAGGCCACGATGGCGCAACACCCAATGCAGCGCCGCTCGATACCTTGCCTCCAGTTTGCGAATGAAATTCCTCGGCCGGAGGTCCGTACCCGGACTGATGCTCGACATGTGGGCGGGAAGAAAAACAAAGGACTCCAGCAGCGAGAACACCAACACGATCACCACCACCGCTGGGATATGCCAGACGATCTTGCCGGCTGCGCCGCCAAGAAAGATGAGCGGTACGAAGGCGAGTATGGTCGTCATGGCGGCGGCGGTCACCGCCGGCAACATCTCATGGGCGCCGGCCAAAGCCGCCTCCGCAGGGGACAAGCCGCCGGCCTGCTTGAGCACAATGCGTTCGGCCACCACCACGGCGTCATCAACCACCATGCCCAGCACGATGATGAACCCGGTCATGGCAATGACGTTCAGGGTCATGCCAAAAGGCGTCATCAGGCTGAGGGCACCGGTGAACACCACCGGAATGCCCACCAATATCCACAAGGCGGGTTTCGGACGCACGAACGCAAACAGCACCAAGGTCACCAGAACGGCGCCGATGAGGCCGTTGTTGGCGATCAGGCGCAGGCGATTCCTGACGATGACGGATTCGTCGTTGGTCAGGGTTACGTCCACCTCAGTTGGTATGGTCATCGCGTCAACCACGGCCTGAGCCTGCTGCACCGTGTCGATGATGTCGGCGGTTTCCCGCTTCTGCACCAGCAGGGTGACACCCCGCTTGCCGTTGGTGTGGACGATCAGGCCAGTGTCCTCTCGCCCTTGCTTGATGCGGGCGATGTCGCGGATGCGCAGCGGACCGCTTTCGGGGTTGAAGCGCACGATGGTCTCGCCAACGTCCGTGGGTTGGTGGAAGCGGCTCCACATCACCACTTGGCGACGGTCTTCGGCGCTTTCCAGCAGGCCGCCGGTGCTGGAAACGTTGCGGTTCTGAATGGCGGCGATGACATCCGTCAAAGTGACGCCGTGGGCCCGAGCCCGAACTGGATCCACCAAAATGCGCACTTCGGGGTCCGCCAGCCCCACACGACGAACGCTGGAGACCGTATCCAAGCGCTTCAATCGCTCCTCCATGGCCTCAACGGTCTCAACCAGTGGCCCCTCCGGCCCTGCAAGAGCGATTTCAAGGATGGTGAGGCGTGAGGAAATGAATTGCTTGAGTACCGGCTCATCCTCCATTTCATCGGGAAACTCGGTGATGGCGTCGATGGCCGAAAGCAGATCCAATTCGGTGGATTCAATCTGGGTTTTGTTGTAGTCGTCGTACAGTTCAATGGTGGTGAAGGACGTACTGTCGGAGACCACTGTGGTGAACTCCTCAATGCCCTCAACCTCCTCCAAGGCTTCCTCAATGGGAATGGTCACCTTGACCTCCACGTCCTGAGCGGAAGCGCCGGGCAGGGTGGCGGTCAGAAAGAACAGGGGCAGTTCCGCATTGGGAATGAATTCACGAGGCAGGTTGGTGGCGGAAAGATAGCCAAGCACCACCAAGGCCCCAACGCTGATGTTGACCAAGAGATGTCGCTTGATAAAAAAGCGCAGCAGAGTGGTCAAGGTGTTCAGTTCTCCTGCACGATCATGACCGGCGCCCCGTCGCGCAAGGCGAACTGGCCGTCTATGACCACGATGTCGTTTTCGGCAAGCCCGTCAACGACCTCGATGAACTGGCTGTCGGCGCGGCCGGTGCGCACCGGCGTCAGGTGAGCCCGACCATCCTTGATGGCGAATACGTGCAAGGCGCCTTGACGACGGAATACGGCGGCCTTGGGCACTGTTGGGCGGCTTGGTCCGGCGGCGTAGGGCAGGTGCACCGTGACCAACATGCCCTCGCGTAACGGCAGTTGGTCAGCGTCCAGCCAAATCTCCACCGCGTAGGTGCCTGTGGCCGGATCGCTCACCCGGGCGATGCTGTTGATTGCGCCAACTAGCCGCTGTTCACCGAGGGCGTCCAAAGCCAGTTCCGCAGTGGCCGCCCCGCCCAACAGTTCGGTTTCGGCGGCAGTCACCCCAGCGCGTATGCGGGCACGCGAGAAATCCACTAGGGTGGCCACGGCAACGCCCTTTTTTAGATAGTCGCCGACCTGAACGTGGACCAGTTCGGCGATGCCGTTAAAGGGCGCACGCACAAATACATCGGCCAGAGCGCGTTCAGCCGCCGCTAGCTGGGCCTTGGCGGCCACCACTTCGGAACGTGTGCGCTGCACAGCAAAGCCGAGTGCGTCCAAGCGATCTTGGCTGATGAAGTTGCGTTGGAACAAATTGCGGCCGCGCTCGAATTCGGTGGCGGCTTGCTTGGCGTTCACCCTGTGCATGCGCAGCAGGGCGGCGGCTTGGTCCCTACTGATGCGGGGACGTTCAGCGTCAAGCGCCACCAAGACTTGCCCTGTGCTGACCGGCCCGCCCGGCTCCACCGCCCGGGTCACGACCCGGCCGTCCACTTCGGCCCCGACCGTTGCTTTGCGAAAGGCTGCAACGACGCCGACAACTGTCGCCTGGGACCGCAGTTCGGCCCGTCGCACCCTACTCACGCGCACTTGAACCGGAGCCACCAACGCCACCTCAAGCGCGTCCCGCCCGTCCTGGACTTCGGCTTGACCAGTTTCCTTCTCCATGTCGCTGCATCCCGGCAATGCCAGCAGCAATCCTGCAAGGATGAGTGGGAGCAGGCGAGACAAGGGGGGAGTCATGGCGAAGCTAGCCGGCATTCTGGGTCAGGCCGCCAGTGGCAGCGCGAAAATTCTGCCCAATCATGGTTTCTCGTGGTGTGATTTTGAGCCTTGGTCGGATGACGGGCATGGTAGCGCATATTACCGTGCGTCACGCCCACTTTGATGCCGCGCCAAGCCGCAAATACGAGGCCGGACGATGTTCGAGACTGCGGCAGATCGTCAGCAATGACCGCTTAATACGGCTGCGCAAAATTGGGCTCTGAGGAGAAAATCAAACCGACGTTTGCAATGGCCAAACGGGTTCTTGCGGGATGACACGGTAGCTGTGTATTTTCTGCCTCCTTCACCTTTTTGGCCACTGGTCTCAAGCAGATGCTGTTTCCCGGCGACTTATCTGCTCCTTTTGATCCAGGGCCGAGTGACGGCCCTAGCCGCGCGCATTCCATCCGGGAATTCAATTTGAACCTGCCTATCGGGTTCAGCAAAAGGCTGGTTCAGCATCACGAAAGCGAGGTTCTTCTCCAAGCGGGGCGAATAGCCGCAACTGGTCATGACGCCGGCGGGCTGGCCGCCAGCGTAAACGCTTAGGCGAAGGGGGTTGCCGTTCCAAAGCGGCGGCCCCTCGATTTCCGCGCCCAACATCCTGCGCTGAAGAGGGCGGGCAGCGACCTCTTGCAGGATGTCCCGTCCCATGAATTCAACGGGCGAATCCAGCTGCACCGTCCAGCCCAAACCGATCTCGAATGGGTTGGTGCTGGCGTCCATGTCGCGAAGATAGGAGTGGATGCCGGCCTCCAAGCGCAGCGCCAAGTTGGGGGCACCGGCGCTGACACCGAGGCGTTGGCCTGCATCCCAAAGGCGTTCCCAAAGCGCATCGCCCAAGCTGGCGTCGCGCAGAAACAACTCAAAGCAGCGCTCATGGCTGTAGCCCATGCGGGCCACCAGCAGCGGGATACGGTCGAAGTCGAACAACCGAAAATGATAGAATGGCAACTCCTGCACCCAGCTGCCGAACAATCCGGACAACAACTCAGTGGAGAGTGGCCCCTGCACCTGCAAAGGGGAGACGTCCGGCTCGGTAACTTCCACGTCAAAGCGGCCAGAGGCGGCCAACCCCTGTACCCAAAGCAGGATATCGTTGTCGGCCAGGGAGAACCAAAACCGATCCTCCGCCACCCGCAGCACCACCGGATCGTTTAGTATGCCGCCGGTTTCATTGGTGATGAGAGCGTAAGCCGCTTGCCCAACCGCCAACCGGCCAAGATCCCGAGGCGTGAGCCTTTGGGCAAAAGCCAAGGCGTCGGCGCCGCGCAACTCCACTTGCCGCTCACAGGCCACGTCCCAGAGCTGTACCCCTTCAACCAGATTCCAGTAGTCGCGTCCAGGCTCCGGCGAGTAGGCCATGGGCAGGTACATGTGGTTGTAGACGGTGAAGGCGCTTGCGCCGTAGCGCAAGGTGGCCTCAAAGTATGGCGACCGGCGCACCCTAGGATCAAAGGTGATGTTGTAGGCGGGATTTTGGCTCAATGGCGGATTTCCAAGCAGGAGAGCGACCAAGGCGGCACCTTGGGCCAATGGATGGAGGGTGGCGCAGCGGCAATTTGGCTCTTGGGTTGATCTGGTCGCGCAGAACAGGGCGGCACAATGTACTGCACGGCACGTAACCTACCAAGTATCCACATTAGGACGTTTCTTGCGCCGTCGGTTTGGCGGCGCAGGCACTGCCCGAAGGGCGGTGCTGATCCACTTGCGCGAGTCGGCCGGATCGATGACTTCATCGACCTCAAAGTGAGAGGCCATGTTGACCGCCTTGCCCTTTTTATACATGTTGGCCACCATTGCTTCGTAAGCTTGCTTGCGTTCAGCTGGGTTTTCAATGGCTTGCAGCTCCTTGCGGTAGCCCAATTTAACCGCACCTTCAAGCCCCATGCCACCGAATTCGCCCGTGGGCCAACTCACGGTGAACAGGGGCGCTTTGAAGCTGCCGCCGGCCATGGCCTGAGCGCCCAAGCCGTAGGCTTTGCGGGTGACGATGGTCATCAGCGGCACGTCGATGTTGGCACCTACCACGAACAGACGTCCAGCATGGCGCACCAAGGCGGTCTTCTCGCTTTCGGGCCCCACCATGATGCCCGGGCAGTCGCACAGGCTTAGGATGGGCAGGTCGAAGGCGTCGCATAACTGCATGAAGCGAGCGCCCTTGTCCGCGCCTTCAGCATCAATGGCACCTGAAAGATGGCCCGGATTGTTGGCGATGACCCCCATTGGCGTCCCCTCCACGCGAATGAAGGCGGTGAAGATGCCCGGCCCCCAGTCCTTGCGAATCTCCAGCAGGGTGCCGAGGTCGGCGATGCCGGCAATGACATCGCGCATGTCGTAGTAGCGCAGGCGGTTCTCCGGCACGATGAAGCGCAAAGCCCGCGCGTCCGGCGCTTCCCACTCCTGCACCGGGCCTTGGAAGTAGGACAGATACTGCCTGGCCACCGCCACCGCCTCGGCTTCATCGACGACGGCGATATCGACCACGCCGTTAGCTCTCTGCACCAACATGGGGCCGACCTCCTCCGGCTTGAAGATGCCGAGTCCGCCGCCCTCGATCATGGCCGGCCCGCCAATGCCAATGTTGGCGTCCTCGGTGGCGATGATGAGGTCGCAGCAGGCCAGCAGCACGGCGTTGCCGGCAAAGCAGTGCCCGGCGGTGATGCCGATCAGGGGCACTAGGCCGGATAGCCGGGCGAAGTAGGTGAAGGCCCAGCAATCCAAGCCGGCGACGCCGGAGCCGTCCGTATCACCAGGACGCCCGCCGCCGCCTTCGGCGAACAGCACCGTTGGCAGTCGATTTTGCTTGGCCAGTTCAAATAAACGATCCTTCTTGGCGTGGTTCTTGATGCCTTGGGTGCCGGCCAGCACCATGTAGTCGTAAGACACCACCAAGGCCCGAGCTTGGCTGGGACTGAATAGTTGGCCATTGATTTGGCCGAGACCGCAGACCATGCCGTCGCCGGTGGTGTTCTTGATGAGGTCCTCCATGCTGCGCCGCCGCCGTTGACCGGCCACGACCACCGAGCCGTATTCCATGAACGAGCCTTCGTCGCAAAGGTCGGCGATGTTCTCCCGCGCCGTGCGATGGCCCAACTTGTGGCGTTTGGCCACCGCCTCGGGGCGGCTTTCGTCATGGCCGGCGGACTTGCGCTGCATCACTTCGGCCAAGTCCGCTCGAATGTGGTCCAGGTTCTGCTGACGTTCCGAATCAGTCCTTGGCGCCTCAACATCCATCTCGGCAAGATAGACGAGCGGGTGGCCTTCAAACACCGTGTCCCCAGGCTTGACGCCTAGCCTCTGCACCAAGCCGCTGATCCGTGCGTTGACGATGTGCTCCATCTTCATGGCCTCCATGACGAGCACTTGCCGCCCCAGCCAAACCTCATCGCCCGGCCCTACGTCGAAACTGACGATGGTGCCTTGCATCGGCGCCTTTATTGCGGCCGTTCCCGGCAGCAGGTCCTCCTGCACCAAGGCTAGGGCCGTTGGTGCGGATGGGCCGCTAGCGGCGGCCGACTGGCCGTGGTCAAGCACGGCGAGTGGGTCTGCGACATCAATCTTGGCACCGGCCAAGGCGGGGGCCGCCGCGGCTTGGCCGCCCGCATTGGGCTCCAGCATCCGGTGCTGTCTGATCGGCAGCAATTCGGCCAGGTGCTCATCAATGAAGCCAGTGTGAATTTGGCCTTGGCGGAAGCGTTGGTCGGCGCATAGGTTGCGCAGAAACTCCAAATTGGTGGCCACTCCTGAGATGCGCGTCTCGCACAGTGCCCGGTAGGCTTTGCCGGCGGCGTCGGCCAAGCCGCCGGTGGGAGCGTGCACGATTAGCTTCGCCAACAGAGAGTCAAAAGCCGGGCTGCTGGTGTAGCCGGCGTAGCCAAAGGTGTCTACGCGGATGCCGGGGCCGGTGGGCAATTCGAACAGATCCAAGGTGCCGCCACTTGGCTTGACGCCGCCTTCCGGCGTCAGGGTCTCCATGTTCAGGCGCACTTGGATGGCGCAGCCGCGCGGCTTTGGAATTTGGCTTTGCTGCAAGCCGAGGTCGGCTAGGGTGCCGCCGTCGGTGATGTCGAGTTGGGCACGCACCAGATCGACGCCGGTGATCTCTTCGGTCACCGTATGCTCCACCTGCAGACGGGCGTTTGCTTCGATGAAGGCGAACCGAGCTCCGGACACCAAGAACTCCACCGTGCCAGCGCCGCGGTAGTCGACTGCTGCGCCGATGCGCAAGGCGGCCTCGGTAAGCGCGTGACGCAACTTGTCGTCAAGATTTGGGCAGGGGGCGACCTCAACGATCTTTTGCCGCCGTCGTTGAATGCTGCACTCCCGTTCCCAGAGGTGGCTGACCCGACCGCTCCCGTCGCCGAGTATCTGCACCTCAACGTGGCGCGCTTGGGGCAGGTACGCCTCAACGTACAGGGCGGGATCGCCAAAAGCCTTGTCCGCTTCGGAGGCGCAGCGGGCAAAGGCGTCCGCCAGCTCGTCAGGACGCTCCACCAGCCTCAGGCCGCGCCCGCCGCCGCCGGCAACCGCCTTAATCATCAAGGGAGCGCCGGCAAGGCGCTCAAGGAAAGCTTGGGCTTCAGTCAGCGCAACTGGGCCGTCGCTGCCGCCTAAGACTGGTATGCCGCAGCTTGCCGCTAGCTGCCGCGCCTTCACCTTGTCTCCAAGGGCGGCCAGCGTGACGGAAGTGGGGCCGACGAATTTGATCCTGGCCGCTTCTAGACGGGCAGCAAAGCCCGCGTTTTCGCTCAGGAATCCATAACCTGGATGCACCGCGTCGCAGCCTTGCGCTTGCGCTGTGGCGACCATCTGCTCAGTGTCCAGATAGGCGTTCGCACCGCGGCCGGAAAGACGCACGGCGTCGTCGGCACGAAAACGGTGCAGCGAGTGGGCGTCCTCCTGCGGATAGACGGCCACGGTGGTGACGCCCGCTTCCGCCGCCGCTCGGGCGATGCGAATGGCGATCTCACCCCGATTGGCAATCAATAGTTTCTTCATCTTGAGTTGCTTGGTTTGCCTGCCGATAGAGTTAGCGCCGCAATTATGCTGGATTTTCCGATTGACAGCGCCGTTGTTCCAGTTGTGTCCGAATTTTCTGGTGCGCCTCCTGAGTCAGCGGGTATTTCCAAGCGACCGCCTTAATCATCAAGGGAGCGCCGGCAAGGCGCTCAAGGAAAGCTTGGGCTTCAGTCAGCGCAACTGGGCCGTCGCTGCCGCCTAAGACTGGTATGCCGCAGCTTGCCGCTAGCTGCCGCGCCTTCACCTTGTCTCCAAGGGCCGCCACCGTTTGTTGTGGGGCATGGGTGATAGTACCGGAGTTGCTTTATGTATAGGGCGGAAACCCTAAATAGCCCTTGACATTTCTTAACATCCTTTAATAGCCTCAATGTAGGATGCTGTATGCTTACACTGTTTCCCCTTTCAGCATAAAGCCAGATGCCTATTTAAAAAATTGAACGAGGGTTCGGTTGACAGCACCAACAAAAACCAGGAGAAGGCAAATGTATATGAGCAAACATGTTGATATGAAGAAGCTTCTACTACTAACCGTTACTCTTAGTGCCTTTTCCGTTGGCAGCCCGATAGCCTTAGGGCAGGAGGGAAGCGAAGAAGCAGCAGTAAGCATTGAAGAAATCATCGTGACATCACGTCGCCGTGAGGAACATTTGCTTGATACGCCTATGTCGGTAAATGTATTCAGCGGTGATTTGTTGCGCATACTAAACATTGCCCGCATTGATGAAATAGCTCATTACACACCCGGGCTGGTCTTTGACTCTACTACCTCCATTTCCGGTTCTGCTTCGTCAGCATCGGTATTCATTCGGGGCATTGGCCAGACTGATTTTACCCTAGTCACCGAACCTGGCGTCGGCATCTATATTGACGACATCTATCTTACGCACTCTATCGGCAACGTTATTGATGCCTTGGATATTGAACGTGTTGAGGTACTGAAAGGCCCCCAGGGCACTCTGTTTGGCCGCAATACCATTGGGGGTGCACTTCGGGTAGTGACTAAAAAACCTCATGCTGAATGGGGTGGTGATGTTGAAGTGGTGATGGGTGAATACGATCGCGTAGATGTGAAGGGTCATATGAACGTCCCGGTTTCTGATAATCTAGCGTTTCGCTTTTCTGCCTTGACGCAAAACTGGGATGGCTTCGTTGACCGCCCACGCCTTAACGACACCACAGGAGATAAAGACACGGGAATTTTTGTTGTCCAGGGGCGTTATGACACGGACCGCTTTACCGCCGACCTGATGTGGAGCACCTTACGTGATCGTTCCAACGGAGCCCCCAATGTATTGTTGGCTGCAGGTGAAGGGGCCGGTAACCAAAATACTGCTATTGCTACAGGATTGGCTGATAAGCTTGGCGGACAAGCGGCTGATTATTTTTGGAACGAAGACCGACTTCCTGCTGGTTGTAGTGCTAGGAATGCCGATAAATGTTTAGTAGATAACACTGACCTGAAACTCAATTATGATTTAGACATTTCCTCCTGGGGGTTAACTCTGGACTGGGACCTGGGCGGCTCTATGAGCCTCAAATCCATTAGTGGCTACCGTAGCCTAGAGACCAATTTTGGGCGAGATGGTGATCACTCGGCGATACCGGTCATCTCGGTGGATAGCTTTATAGATGTAGATTCCTATAGTCAGGAGTTGCAATTGTCAGGGGCACTGGATGGTAATCAAAGTCTGCAATGGCTTGCCGGGCTTTACTACTTCAATGAAGATGGTTTCATGGATGATGATGTCCGCTTTAACAACTTTTCTCTCCTCAGCGGTGGTGATGTTGAGACGGAAAGCACATCTGCCTTTGGTCAAGTCACCTGGGCAGCATCAGAGCAGGTTGAGCTTACACTGGGCGTTCGCTACACCGATGAAAGCAAGACCTTCAGCATGGACGGTCAGCACCAGGTAGCTGCCTTTAGTTCTACTGGTGGTGACGCTATCGGCTGGCTTAACCCTAACAATGCACCGACATACGGCTTTAGACTTGCGTTCCGGGATCCAAATAAGAATGTGGATGCCACCACTGGCAGAGTTGTCCCTTCTATTTGCAGTAATGTTTCCGACACGGTTTTTGAATGTAAAGCAGAAGAAAAGCAGGTTGACTACCACGCCAATATCGCCTGGAGCTTCCGCCCCAATCGGTTAGCTTATATCAGTTATTCCACAGGTTTTAAGGGGGGTGGTTTCCAACAACGTAACGCCAACCTGCCCGACCTGCCTCTTTTTGGTCCGGAAGAAGCCAGAGTCACCGAAATTGGCTATAAGACCGATTTGTTCCAGCGCCGCCTGCGCCTTACTGCAGCCTACTTCTGGACGGATTACACGAACCTTCAAGTCACCGTAACGGAGGGCGCAGGTCAAGGTGTTTCCGTCACTAGAAACGCCGGCGATGCCACAATTTCTGGTTTTGAGGCTGAAGCAGTCACCAGGTTTGCCAATGGTTTACAACTGGCTCTTTCCCTAGCTACATTGGATGGCGAGTACGACAGCCTTTCCCCTGCCGCGATCAAGGCTGGGGTAACCAAGGATAAGGATTTACCGCGAGTGCCAAAGATGCAGACAGTCTTCTCCATATCATACGAGGCCAGATTAGGTGACACAAAAACATTAACGCCCCGCCTGGGCTGGTCTCACAGCGACAAGATGTATAACGATGCGGGTAATTCCCAAGAACTCAAACGCAAATCTTACGATCTTATTGACTTGACGCTCACTTATTTCGATCAGGCTAAAGATCTCTCCCTGTCCTTATTCATTAAAAATGCTACGGATGAGCAGTTTGTTACTAGCGGTTTCTATGGCACTCCCGCACCTGGTGCGCCTTTGGAATATGTGGACGGTTCTATTTCTCGTCCGAGCGAGTATGGTTTGAGCATTCGAAAAGGATTTTAACCCATGAATAGATCGCTCTCTCTAAGCAAACTGGCAACAACCATTCTGGGTCTATGTTGCTTAGTGCTACTGTTTCATTCTGATGACCTGCTAGCAAAACCAAATCCTCCGATAAAAGCAGGGGTACCATTTTTTTACTATCACAACCTGAAAGAAGCAGCTGCCTGGTATGAACATAAATTGGGTTTGAAAAAACATGCCGACGAAGGCTGGGTCATCATTTTTGAATTAAATCCCTCATCCCATATAGGCTTGGTGAACGCCAGTGGTGGCTCCTTAGTACCGGCAAAAGAAAAGGGAGCGCTGCTATCTATTGAGACTGATGACCTTGAAGCCTGGTATCAGAAACTTCAGTCCATAGAAGGTATTAATATGATCCATGGGATAGAAGTGGGCGCGCAGGGTTTGGTTGAAGAATTCAGAATGCATGATCCTGGGGGTTATGTGGTCGAATTTTTCCGCTGGCGCGTAGACCCAAAAAGGTTCATGCACAGGGAGCGGTAAATCGCCAGACTACTCAAGCCGTTCTGAAATATACATGTTCCCAGACGGGAAAAAGAAGATAAGTTTGTCGCCTTCAATCTTGTAAGGTATTTCCTCCACGACTTCTTGTGCCAGAAAATGCTCTCCTGGTTTGCCTGGACGCCAATGCAACTGCATCCACTGATTCAAAACAATTTTACCATCTGCCAAATGGTAGGGCCCGGCATTGGCGTTGGCATCTAAGCTGGCATCTTGTTCAAGTTTGAACAGTGTATTGGCAGAGAAGTACTTAGGTGTGATGATCATCAGCCCCGTCATAGGATAGGTGTCACCCTGGATGACATAGGTAACAGGCTGCCAGACACCATGTAGAGATGCGGGTTTAGCACGGAGCGGTTGAACTGCCATACATATAACCGCAATAATAAGGTATCGAAAAATGACATTCATGGATTAGACCTCTTCTTAATAGACTCTTATTAAGATTAATTACATCATACTCTGCATGCAACTGCTACTCTTGTATGGTGCCACCACATACTGGACAAATCGGGCAACGGTGTATGATGCCAAGAATCCAGTACCCCGCCAGGATCAAAGAAGGCGAGAATGACGAGGTGAGGCATCAGCAAACTAGCATCTTGATGAGATGAAACATGCACAATCCATATCCTAACCACTCGACCAACTGGTATCAAAAACCGGTCTTCGGTTTGCCAATCATTCTTGCTTGCTTTGTGGGTATGTTTGGCAATGCAGGTCCACTGGTGTACGCAAGTTTTGCATTTATTATCAAAGATTTGGAGTTGAATTTCGGCTGGAGCCGCTCAGACATGACGCTATCAATTTCTCTGCTGACTTTAATTAGTGCGGCGGTCCATCCTGCTTTCGGCAGGCTAGTGGATTGATTTGGGGTGCGCCGTACACTCTTGCCTTCATTGTTAATGATGGCAGTCATACTGATAACTATTCCTCTTTATCTCAGTGAAATATAGCATCTGTGGCTGGCGTTTATACTGGTTGCTATTTTCGGCGTAGCCAACAATAACTTGCCTTTCATCAGACTGGTCGCCACCTGGTTTGATAAACGCCGGGGGTTCATCACCGGTGTGGGGGCACTAGGCCGGATAGCCGGGCGAAGTAGGTGAAGGCCCAGCAATCCAAGCCGGCGACGCCGGAGCCGTCCGTATCACCAGGACGCCCGCCGCCGCCTTCGGCGAACAGCACCGTTGGCAGTCGATTTTGCTTGGCCAGTTCAAATAAACGATCCTTCTTGGCGTGGTTCTTGATGCCTTGGGTGCCGGCCAGCACCATGTAGTCGTAAGACACCACCAAGGCCCGAGCTTGGCTGGGACTGAATAGTTGGCCATTGATTTGGCCGAGACCGCAGACCATGCCGTCGCCGGTGGTGTTCTTGATGAGGTCCTCCATGCTGCGCCGCCGCCGTTGACCGGCCACGACCACCGAACCGTATTCCATGAACGAGCCTTCGTCGCAAAGGTCGGCGATGTTCTCCCGCGCCGTGCGATAGCCCAACTTGTGGCGTTTGGCCACCGCCTCGGGACGGCTTTCGTCATGGCCGGCGGACTGATGGGCCGCTAGCGGCGGCCGACTGACCGTGGCCAAGCACGACGAGTGGGTCTGCGACATCAATCTTGGCACCGGCCAAGGCGGGGCCAATGGCGGCCGCCACCTTGATGGTGAAGGACCAGACGGCGAAGAACCAAGCGGCTCGGTCCTCGCCGCTCTCCAATCTGTCCAAGTCGATTACGTCCGCTTTCATGGAGTCCGGCAAGACCCGGAAGGTGCCACCGCAGAAGCCAGTGCAGACGGCGATCGGCAGCATCCAATAGAAATCGCCCGGCCCAAGCAGCAGATAGATGCACTGAAAGCCGGCGAACAAGAAAAGCGAAGTACACCAAGCGCGGTGCCTTCGTTCGAGGGAGGTTCTCGTTTGGCCGAATCTTGGCTTCGCTTCATGCAGCAACCTGACCCCGCGTTCACCGCCTTGATGCCTCAGGTACGGGATGGAGCCGTTGGCTCGGCCTCTACGAACTAGCGCATGGCCCATTGAACTTGCGGCTCACGCACGGTGTTCTCCCCTTGTTCAAAAGTACGCCTAGTTGCAAGCGATGTCTACCATAGTTGCGTTTAGCGACTGTTGCTAGCACGAATGTATTTGTAGTGCTATGGTTTCGCCATCCGTACAGGGGGATTTGCCGCATGGCACAGGATTTACAGGATCTGATGTCGCCGGGCGATCTTGGCTTGGCGCCGGGGGAAGCTCGCTGCCCGGGGCCAAGCCCAAGGGAAGTGGTGCGGGGGGAAAACGACGGCGTGCCGCCGCTGTTGCTGAAGAAGTCCTATGCCTTTCTCGGCGATGAGGACATACCCTTTTCCCGCTACACCTCCCAAGGGTTCTACGACCGTGAAATTGAGCGTGTGTGGTCGCGAACTTGGCAGTGGGCCTGCCGCGAGGAACATGTGCCCAACCCGGGCGACTACTATGTTTACGACATCGGCCCGTACTCCGTTGTGGTTGTTCGCGATCAATCCCGGCAACTGTGCGCCTTCGTCAACTCGTGCCCGCACCGAGGCATGCAGTTCTGCGACGCCAGCTCCAAAGGCAGCGGCAAGCAGTTCCTGCGCTGCCCGTTCCACGGCATGTCTTGGCACTTGAATGGGGATCTGCGCGAAATACCCTGCCGCTGGGACTTCCCCCATGTGAACGAGACCAATTTCCGCTTGACGAAGGTGCCCTGCGATGTCTGGGCTGGTTTCGTCTTCATCAACTTAGACCGCAACGCCGAGCCATTGCACGATTATTTGGAGGTGATGCCTGAGCACTTCAGCGCTTGGAATTTCGGCGAACGGTATGTGGCCCTGCACATGGAGAAGGAGTTGTTGGGCAATTGGAAGATGTGCATGGAGGGCTTCATGGAGGCGTTCCATGTGCTGGCCACCCATCCGGAAGGCTTGCGGCTTTCCGGCTGGGCCAACACCCAGTACGACATTTTCGGTCGCCACGTCACGCGCTTCTACCAGCTTCTCTCCAACGGCAACCCGCACTACGGCAAGGAACTTTCCCAATCGGAGTTGTTCGAGGCCATGGGCTACGGCGACAAGGCCTTGCCGAATGGCACGACCGCCCGGCAAGGCCATGCGGACATCCTGCGCCAGAGCTTTGGCGAAAAGTTGGACGTGGACCTTTCCGGCGAGACCAACAGCAAGATGCTGGACTCGGTTGAGTACCATGTATTTCCGAATGCCTGTTTTTTCCCTGGCATCGCCATTCCGTTGATCTATCGGTTCCGCCCCCGGACGGTGGACACCTGCATCCACGAAATCCTGCTGCTTCACCCTGTGCCGGAGAACGGCCCACGGCCGGCGCCAGCGGAGGTGGTCAAGCTCAAGTTGGATGATTCCTACACCACCGCCAAGGGCTTTGAGACCAACCGCTTGGCTCATGTGCTCGATCAAGACACCAACAACTTCAAGCGCCAGCACGCCGGCATCAGGGCGTCATTGAAGACCGGGGAGACCTTGGGCAACTATCAGGAGGCCCGCATCCGTCGGTTCCACAAGACGCTAGACGAGTACATGGCGCAGCCCTGAGGACTGCTTGACGGGTTGATTCCGGCCGGGGCAGGGGCGTCAGCCCGGCATCTGCTCAAGCTCCAACCATCGGGTCTCGTGAACCGCCTTGATGACGAACGGTATTGAGACAACGGCGGCAGCGGCGTAGAGCGACTAAGCCCCGAGGCCACGTTGAAGCCGGTGCCGGCGCGGTCTGATTGAAAGGCGGTTTGCAAGCCCTCCACCGACGAACGGCCTGATGATGCTGGCTGAGCTGTGATAGCATCATTGGTCTTTCAGACCACACATCAGCCAATGGACGGAGGTTAGGTGGCGCGGGCGTTCGGTGCCTTCTACGAATTCTTCGCCGGTGCCGGGATGGCGCGCGCCGGCCTCGGTGTTGGTTGGCGCTGCTTGTTCTCCAATGATATCGACAGAAAGAAGGCGGCAACCTATCGTCTTAACTGGGGTGCCAACGAGTTGTTGTGCGCGGATGTCAGGATGGTGACGCCCGATATGCTGCCGAGTGCGGCGGATCTTGTTTGGGCATCCTTTCCTTGCCAAGACCTGTCTCTTGCTGGCCACGGCACCGGATTGAGGGGCGAACGATCTGGCACGTTTTGGCCATTTTGGGACTTGATGACGACACTCAACGACGAGGGCAGGGCTCCGTCCTTGATCGTCTTGGAGAACGTCTGCGGCACGTTGACCTCCCATGGCGGCAAGGATTTCGAGGCGATCTGCCGAACGCTGCACAATGGCGGCTACTGCTTCGGCGCGTTGGTCGTGGATGCCGTTCTGTACGTGCCCCAATCACGACCGCGGCTGTTCATTATTGCAGTGCGGGATGATGCCGAGTTGGCGAATTCGCTTGATGGTGATAAGCCAAGTGGTCCGTTTCACCCTCGAACGCTCAGGATGGCGCACCAAAAACTGCCTAAAGTGCTTAAGGGACGCTGGATTTGGTGGACGATGGACGCCCCGCCGACAAGGAAACAGGGGCTCGCCGACCTGATTGAGGAAGAACCGGCCAACGTTGAGTGGCACACATCGGCGCAGACGAGAAAGCTGCTCGACATGATGAGTGAAGTCAATCGGGAGAAGGTGCGCCAAGCTAAGCGACAAGGGTGCCGGATGGTTGGGGGTTTATACAAAAGAACACGGTGGGATGAGGCCGGGCGGAAAGTCCAACGTGCGGAAATTCGGTTTGATGACATCGCTGGCTGCCTGCGAACGCCGGCCGGCATTCCCCAAACAAAGGGAAAACATACAAAACCTGTCAACCATCCGGCAAAAATCAGATAATGCACAGCCCTATTTCACGAACTGATGACTGCGGAGATGCGAGTTGATAATAGGTATCCAATGAAAGTTAAAAGCATAGTGATTCAGAATTTTCGGCTTCTTGCAAACGTGGAGATCCGTCTTGAAGACAGGAGCACGCTTATTGTCGGGAGGAATAATAGCGGCAAGACATCACTTACAGAGCTATTTCGCAGGCTTCTGGATGTACAGCCTCCTCGGTTTCGACTCGAAGATTTCTCACTAGGAACGCATGAACAGTTTTGGAACGCGCTTAAACAGCACCACGCAGGCAAAGAAGATGATGTAGTTCGCCAGCTTCTGCCAACGATTTCAGTCAGCCTAATAATAGAATATGGGGATACAGAGGAATTTGGTGCCCTATCCGATTTCGTGGTGGACCTTAATAGCAAATGCACAACCGCGAAAATAGTTGCCACATATGAACTAGCACAAGGGAAAATTACAGAACTTTTTGCGGATATTGAAAAAGACCGTAACGCCTGCTTCCGAACCCTTCGGGAACGTGTTCCGAAGCTGTTCATGGTCAGTATCAGAGCGGAAGATCCTAACGACTCGACCAACACCAAAGACCTTGAGTTTGTAAATCTTCAAGCCGTCCTTCAATTCGGCTTCATAAATGCGCAGCGTGCCCTTGACGATGCATCAAACAAAGAAAATGCCGTGTTGGGCAAAGTGTTTGAGCGCTTGTTCACATCCGCATCTTCAGCTGAGGCAAGACCCGATGAGCAAGCTCTGGTAGAGGCTTTAAAGACTGCCGTCGACGAAGTTCAAACCGAAATTGACACCGCTTTCAACAGTAAATTATCCGACTTAGCTCCGACATTTGAACTCTTTGGTTACCCTGGACTATCAGACCCTAAGTTACGCACTGAAACACTTCTGGATGTTGAGAAACTGTTATCTAATCACACTACCGTGGGCTATCAAAGCCCAGTTCTTGATGATGTTGACCTGCCTGAGTCCTACAACGGCCTTGGATCAAGAAATCTAATTTTTATATTGCTTAAGCTCTTTGAATTTTTTCGCGACTTTTCTACCCGCCAACTGGAGTCGGGAATCCATCTCATCTTCATTGAAGAGCCGGAAGCGCATCTTCACCCACAGATGCAAGAGGTATTTATACGAAAAATAAATGAGATTCGTGAAATGTTTGAATCGGCCTATAGCGAAGGTAATTCCTGGCCTGTACAGTTTGTGATAACGACACATTCTTCGCACATCGCGAACGAAGCATCCTTTGACGCCATGAGATATTTTCTGGTTACTCCAATTGAAGAAAAGTCGCCCATTTCGCACACCAAATCTAGAGACCTCCAAACCGAGCTGATTGGAGAAAAGGATAGTGTCCGTAAATTCCTTCACCAATACATGACCTTAATCCGTTGTGACCTGCTATTCGCGGACGCAGCAATTTTGATTGAAGGTACAGCAGAGCGACTCCTCTTGCCCAAGATGATTGAGAAATTCGATGCAGAGCACGAGTCCAGCCTTGGGGCTCTATACCTTTCAATTATGGAAGTCGGAGGTGCCTATGCACATCTATTCTATAACCTCTTGGATTCTCTAGGACTGAAAACTCTCGTCATTACCGATCTAGATTCCACGAAAGAAACTATGAATGAACGAGATGAGAGGCGGTGGAAAAAGTGCAAGGTATCCGAAGGAACGCGTTCAAGTAACACTACGATCAATCGGTGGTTTAATCCGAGCGGTGATAACAATCCAACACTGACAGATATTCAGGCAAAGTCTGCCGCTGAGAAAATTACCGGGACGCGGCGCCTTGCCTACCAGATTCCTCAGGTGGAGGCTGACGCGTGTGGCCGAAGTTTTGAAGACGCCTTTATGTTGGCTAATTCCGGCAAGTTTGAAATTTTAGGCGAGACTGCGGAGGACCGGGAAGCCCAAGCATGGCAGGCTGCAAGTGAAGAAAAAAAATCTGAATTCGCCTTAAAATATGCTATCACTGATACGGACTGGATAATCCCCCGATATATTCACGAAGGTTTGTCTTGGCTGGCATGTAGTGAGACCGGCGACTCTGACACTGAGCAACCGGAAGATCCATCAGAGGAGTCTCCTGATGCCTGAGGCTGCCACATTAAGTCCTGCCGAAGTTGCGGCGCAAAAGGCACTAGATCAAATGTTCCAGTGCATTCAGGACCGAAAAAACTTCCGATTAGAGGCAGGAGCGGGGGCTGGAAAAACCTATTCGCTGGTCAAAGCGTTGCAACGGATCATTAAAGAAGAGGGTGCCCAATTGATTCGTCGACACCAAAAGGTTGCATGTATCACTTACACAAACGTCGCAACCGACGAGGTAATCAAGCGAACCGATGGGCATCCTGCCATCCATGCATCGACCATCCATTCGTTCTGTTGGGAACTCTGCAAAAATTTCCAACCATTTCTTAGACAGAAAGTGCTCAGTATTGACAAACTGAACAGGCAGATCGAAGAAGCAGGAGGAATTGGGGGGCAACGAGTCGGTTATGAATTGGGGTATCGCCGAGTAGACGATTCCGAGATTCTACTTCACCACGACGATGTGTTGAAGCTCATGGCTTCACTGCTTGAGTATCCAAAGTTTCAAAGAATCCTCACTGATCGGTTTCCCGTACTCTTCATCGACGAATATCAGGATACGGACGCAGAATTAGCCAAGAGCTTGGTTCAGAACTTCATAGAACCAAAAAAAGGACCTCTGATTGGATTGTTCGGCGACAGTTGGCAACGGATTTATAGAACAGGCGCGGGAATCATTAAGCATGATAATCTGCAACCAATTGGAAAGGAAGCAAACTTTCGTTCAGTTCCCAACATCGTAATGGTCTTGAATAAAATTCGTCCTGAGTTGCGCCAGTACGTAAGTGATCCTTCAGCTACGGGGACAGCGAAGGTCTACCATTCGAATAATTTTGCAGGCCAGCGACAGACCGGGGGACACTGGAAGGGCGATCTTCCAGGCGATGTTGTGCATGCTTACCTGGAGGCGCTCCGCAAATCTCTTGAGATTTCCGGTTGGGATTTCTCGCCACAGGAAACAAAGATTCTGATGCTCACCCACAAAGTTCTCGCGGCAGAACAAAATTACCAGCAAATCCTCGACACCTTTGAGTTCAATGACTCTCTCATTCGGAAAGAAGATCCGCACATAGCATTTTTTGTGGACACAATTGAGCCAGCATGTTCCGCCTTTACTGCTGGAAAGTTTGGACAGATGTTTTTGGCAATTGGGAGAAGAATGGGACACTTGGCAAATGCGGAAGATAAACAAGGATGGGCGCAAGATATGCAACGCTTGGTGGATCTCCGCGAAACTGGAACTATCGGCGAGGTCATTGACCTTCTTAAGAAAACTCACAGACCACGTCTTCCAGATGCGGTATTGCGCACTGAAAAGAAGCTCGCTGAAGCAGAACGAGAAGACATTGATGATTCTCGGATATTACGGCAAATCGAAAAACTGAAGTTACTACCGTATTCTGAGCTAATCTTACTCGCAGAGTTTATTAATGATCATACGCCATTCTCAACCAAGCACGGCGTAAAAGGAGCTGAATTTGAGAATGTGTTAGTTGTGCTTGGACGAGGCTGGAACCAATACAACTGGAACCAATTTTTAGAGTGGGCTCAAAATGGTTGCCCAAACGGCAAGAAGGACAGTTACAAGCGCAACCGCAACCTTTTTTACGTTTGTTGTTCTCGACCACGAACAAATTTAGTATTACTGTTTACACAGTATCTTTCACCAATCGCTCTGAGCACTCTGGAGGCATGGTTTGATGCCGAAAACGTTTCCGCTTTTAACCCAACCTGATCCTCATGCCCCCCCCACCACCCACAATGGCCGCCAAAGAAGCTACTGCCCGCGTTAAGATAGACCAACATCTCAAAGAAGCCGGATGGCGTTTTTTCGACGATGAAAACGGTGCAGCCAACATTCGTCTCGAATCCAACACCAAAATCACTTCCCAGGAACTGGGTGGCATGGATGAAAATTTCGAGGAAACTACAAACGGCTACATCAACTTCCTTCTCCTCGATTCAAAAGGATTTCCGTTTATTGTTCTCGAAGCAAAATCTGAAGATAAAAATCTATTAGTCGGCAAGGAGCAAGCACGAAGATATGCCCGCTCCGAAAACTGTCGTTTCGTTATTCTCTCAAACGGCAACCTGCACTACTTCTGGGATCTCGAGCGTGGCAACCCATACCTCATCACCACTTTCCCAAAGCCGACCTCCGTCCTCGACTATGCGAAAATCGAACCCAATCCCACGAAACTCGTCGAAGAGGAAATCGACGACGACTACATCGCCGCCACTCTCATTGACTGGAAAGAAGAAGAAAAACTCAGCCGCATCATCGAGCACGCCGAAATCGCGAAGAACGATTACAACATCTCGCCGAGCCACTACATCTACACCAGACTACGCCGAAACCTACCGGCCCATCGCGAAGATCGTTGTGAAACTGAACGTCATTGAAGCCGAAGCGCGAGAGATGGCGAGGCCGTGAAGGAGATTCTGGAGAAGATCGGAGTGTGCGACTCATTCTCGACTGAAACTGCAACACGCATACGACTTCTGCGGTCCAATAAAGATACATACGTGTTTACTGGCAGGGATTTCAGATTCGGCCTGCTATTCCGAAAAATATCTTGCTAATGACTGAATGATGACTATAATACTCATTTAATGAATCACCTGACAGCCAAAGCCCAGAAATCACGGGGTGCTCATTATACGCCTCCTGAACTTGCTCAATTCCTTGCGCGGCAAGTCGTTGCGGCTTGGTTTGCTGATAGAACTGTTGAACATAAAGCGAAGATAGATATTCTCGATCCCGCGGTTGGGGGAGGCGAACTCCTAGAGGCAATTCTGTCAGAGGTGCCAACAAAGACACACCATTTCGTATCCATTCGAGGAATGGATAGTGACCCGGTTGCAGTTACAAACGCGCGACGCCGTCTTGGATCACTGTCAAGTAAAGTCGAGATCGTTGAAGGAGATTTCTTGGATAAACTGACAGGAGTAGAACCTGACTTTTTTACTGAAGTAGATTCAGCAGAGCTCGCTGATATAGTAATCGCGAACCCCCCCTACGTTCGAACTCAAGTTCTTGGATCCCACAAGGCCCAAGCATTGGCTCAGAAATTCTCCCTTCGGGGGAGGGTTGATCTTAGCTTCCCATTTGTGCTCGGAATAATTGAAATTCTTCGGTCTGGCGGGGTTGCAGGAATCATTACCTCAAATCGTTTTCTTTCCACCCGCGCAGGTTCATCCCTTAGATCTCGGCTACGCGACACTGTTGATGTATTGCATATTTGGGATCTTGGGGACACAAGGCTGTTTGATGCGGCTGTCCTGCCCTGCGTTCTTCTAATTAAGAAAATTAGCCCGAAGAAGAAAACGCTGTTTACATCAGTTTACAGCGTAAGCTCCAAAGAAAAGCGCGCGGAACCTATCAAACTGTTTTCGTTTCTGTCAACAAACTCCGAAGGTGTTATAGACTTAGGTAGCTCGGAGTCCCGATACGAGGTAAAGCGGGGCATTCTTCAAATATCCAAAAACGGAGGGGATGTTTGGAAACTTCGCAACAGGAAGAGTAATCTTTGGACGCAGACTGTAACCGCCAGCACATGGAAGAGAATCGGTGATATCACAAAAGTTCGAGTTGGCGTAAAAACCACATCTGATAGTGTTTTTATTAGGAAAGACTGGAACTCAGAATGCTGTAATTGTCTTCCCGAAACGCTTAAGCCTATCATTACTCACCATCTCGCCAATCGATTTAGGGGTCTAGATCCGGTGAATAAAATCCTATACACCCATGAGACTCGAAATGGGAGGAAACAGGCTTTAGAATTAAAAAATGTTCCAAATGCGGCGAGATACTTGGAAAAATATCGGCAGAAGTTAGAGGACAGAAAATACGTAACGGATGCTGGTCGGGAATGGTTCGAAATTTGGGTGCCTCAGGATCCTGAATCTTGGGAATTTCCGAAAATCGTTTTCAAAGACATTGCCGAAAAACCAACATTTTGGCTTGATTTGGATGGCAATGTAGTTAACGGAGATTGCTATTGGTTCACCTTGGGAGAAGAGCTCACAGATATCTACTGGTTGACCCTCGGAGTGTTTAATTCGCATTTCATAGAAAACTTCTATGACTCCCATTTCGCAAACAAACTATATTCGGGACGAAGAAGATTCATGACTCAATATGTTTCTGAATTCCCGCTTCCAAACCCAAAAAGCGACGTGGCTTCTAAAATCGTGGGTATATCGAAAGAATTGTATGCCGCTCCGGATCTCGAACAGAGTTTGATTGCCGACCTTAATCGTCTAGTCGTTGAATCGTTTGGGTTACCGGTCGAAGAAGTCTGACGGCAGGGGAATCTGCAATTTTTTGTTGAGGACTTTGCCCCCAAATTGGGGGAAGCGTCCGAAGAAATCTTGTCCAGTAGTGAGATAAAAGTGATTGATTTTTACTCGGTCTCCGTCCGTGTCACCGTGGAATAAAGCATATCTAATATCGCAGTGGCGGATCGTGACGCCTTCAATAGTGATCCCATCTAGTGGATTGACACTGGATGGAAGAACGAGTCCCAAATCAATCGTAGGACTAGTCTGGAGTTTAACCTCGAGCAATTGATTACGCACATCGGGAAAGCGGCCGTTATCGGCATAACTATTGTATCCGAGTCGTTCGCAAACAAGACGGTGGAGGGCTGCTCCCCGATTACGCTCCTGATCCAAGCCCGCGTCGTCAAATTCTTCGCCAACCAAATTCTTGAGTGCTTCAAATACTTGCTTAATCGGAACTAGGCTTCCAATGGTGGGTAAATCAGTTGGGCTACTAGGCGAGTTTTCGTACACGCGTCTAAAGTTGAATAATGGTAAGAGAATGTCCGTATCGCTCGCCGAAATTAGTTCTGTGGAAACTCCGATATTTGGATCAAGGCGGGCTTGATATTTTTGAGTTAGCGCCCCTGTTGTATCAAGAAGACCGAGGTCCGCTCCCGTGATGACACGCACCCTTGAAACCCGTCCATCATCGGCTTGGCGAATGATTACGTAGCGACGAATTTGATCAAGTTCGTCGTTCCAAATCTGTAGATTGTTCGCTTTTTGAACATACTTGTCAAAATTCTGGCCTACGAATCGTGGCTTTGTCTTTTTGAAGGATTGAGGAACAGGATAGCCAAGTGCTCGGCATATGTCTTGGTTGACTGCCTTTGACCGTGTTCGCAGCGCCATATTCCCGTAGTCGTTTCCTATCAAAGCCTCTTCCAAAATCCGCTCAAGTTTTTTCGCAGGAATCAGAAGATCTGGTTGACTTGGGGGAATCGGGTCGTAGATTGTTAGGCCGCTGTTTGCTATTCTGGTTCTTGTGCTCATTCGAATGGAAGGTTTTGGGTTAGAACCGCAACATCGCTTCCGAGTGCTTGAGCTATCCGGCAGAGCATCGAGAACGTAATATTGCGCTCACCTCGCTCAATTCCTCCTATGTAGGAGCGGTCAATACTCGCCTCGTGAGAGAGATCTTCCTGCGTCCAACCTTTGGCTTTACGGGCGTCGCGGATTGTCTCACCAAGGATTTTCAGGCTTTTGCGGAATTCAGACATGCTGGAACTGTGCCTGAATGAGGACTAATGATCCACGGACTATGATGCCCATTGCGCTGGGCTAATTTTGGCATTTGAGCGATGAACCCATAATGACGCTGCCGATTCTCGACAGCCTAAGTTTCTACATCTTCTTTTTTTGAAACGGTGAAATTCAATCTAGGCTACGCCGAGGTCGAGGGAACGTTGCTCGGGCAGTTCCGCCATATCCACCCCGACATCTACGGCAACCGGGGTCTCGTCGAACACCTGCGTAACCGCGGCAAATTTTTTATACCGGTAAAAATCGCGAGCGTGATTTAATTCTTATCAATTGCGCCGACCCGACAAAAACGTTCACGAAATTACCGAGGAGTAGGCATTGACGACTCGCGGTGAAAATTCGAACCAAAGCCAACAGCCCCCTTCGTCAATTCGTGCCCGCACCGAGGCATGCAGTTCTGCGACGCCGGCTCCAAAGGCGGCGGCAAGCAGTTCCTGCGCTGCCCGTTCCACGGCATGTCTTGGCACTTGAATGGGGATCTGCGCGAAATACCCTGCCGCTGGGACTTCCCCCATGTGAACGAGACCAATTTCCGCTTGACGAAGGTGCCCTGCGATGTCTGGGCTGGTTTCGTCTTCATCAACTTAGACCGCAACGCCGAGCCATTGCACGACTATTTGGAGGTGATGCCTGAGCACTTCAGCGCTTGGAATTTCGGCGAACGGTATGTGGCCCTGCACATGGAGAAGGAGCTGCTGGGCAATTGGAAGATGTGCATGGAGGGCTTCATGGAGGCGTTCCATGTGCTGGCCACCCATCCGGAAGGCTTGCGGCTTTCCGGCTGGGCCAACACCCAGTACGACATTTTCGGTCGCCACGTCACGCGCTTCTACCAGCTTCTCTCCAACGGCAACCCGCACTACGGCAAGGAACTTTCCCAATCGGAGTTGTTCGAGGCCATGGGCTACGACGACAAGGCCTTGCCGAATGGCACGACCGCCCGGCAAGGCCATGCGGACATCCTGCGCCAGAGCTTTGGCGAAAAGTTGGACGTGGACCTTTCCGGCGAGACCAACAGCAAGATGCTGGACTCGGTTGAGTACCATGTATTTCCGAATGCCTGTTTTTTCCCTGGCATCGCCATTCCGTTGATCTATCGGTTCCGCCCCCGGACGGTGGACACCTGCATCCACGAAATCCTGCTGCTTCACCCTGTGCCGGAGAACGGCCCACGGCCGGCGCCAGCGGAGGTGGTCAAGCTCAAGTTGGATGATTCCTACACCACCGCTAAGGGCTTTGAGACCAACCGCTTGGCTCATGTGCTCGATCAAGACACCAACAACTTCAAGCGCCAGCACGCCGGCATCAGGGCGTCATTGAAGACCGGGGAGACCTTGGGCAACTATCAGGAGGCCCGCATCCGTCGGTTCCACAAGACGCTAGACGAGTACATGGCGCAGCCCTGAGGCCACGTTGAAGCCGGTGCCGGCGCGGTCTGATTGAAAGGCGGTTTGCAAGCCCTCCACCGACGAACGGTCTGATGATGCTGGCTGGGCTGTGATAGCATCATTGGTCTTTCAGACCACACATCAGCCAATGGACGGAGGTTAGGTGGCGCGGGCGTTCGGTGCCTTCTACGAATTCTTCGCCGGCGCCGGGATGGCGCGCGCCGGCCTCGGTGTTGGTTGGCGCTGCTTGTTCTCCAATGATATCGACAGAAAGAAGGCGGCAACCTATCGTCTTAACTGGGGTGCCGACGAGTTGTTGTGCGCGGATGTCAGGATGGTAACGCCCGATATGCTGCCGAGTGCGGCGGATCTTGTTTGGGCATCCTTTCCTTGCCAAGACCTGTCTCTTGCTGGTCACGGCACCGGATTGAGGGGCGAACGATCTGGCACGTTTTGGCCATTTTGGGACTTGATGACGACACTCAACGACGAGGGCAGGGCTCCGTCCTTGATCGTCTTGGAGAACGTCTGCGGCACGTTGACCTCCCATGGCGGCAAGGATTTCGAGGCGATCTGCCGAACGCTGCACAATGGCGGCTACTGCTTCGGCGCGTTGGTCGTGGATGCCGTTCTGTACGTGCCCCAATCACGACCGCGGCTGTTCATTATTGCAGTGCGGGATGATGCCGAGTTGGCGAATTCGCTTGATGGTGATAAGCCAAGTGGTCCGTTTCACCCTCGAACGCTCAGGATGGCGCACCAAAAACTGCCTAAAGTGCTTAAGGAACGCTGGATTTGGTGGACGATGGACGCCCCGCCGACGAGGAAACTGGGGCTCACCGACCTGATTGAGGAAGAGCCGGCCAACGTTGAGTGGCACACATCGGCGCAGACGAGAAAGCTGCTCGACATGATGAGTGAAGTCAATCGGGAGAAGGTGCGCCAAGCTAAGCGACAAGGGTGCCGGATGGTTGGGGGTTTATACAAAAGAACACGGTGGGATGAGGCCGGGCGGAAAGTCCAACGTGCGGAAATTCGGTTTGATGACATCGCTGGCTGCCTGCGAACGCCGGCCGGGGGGTCGAGTCGTCAACTTATTGTCGTGGTTGAGGACAACGAGGTGCGTTCCAGACTCATATCCAGCCTTGAGACGGCGCGCTTGATGGGTTTGCCAGACAATTACATCTTGCCCAACAACTACAATGAAGCCTATCACCTCACCGGCGATGGTGTCGTGGTGCCAGTGGTTCGCCACTTGGCGCACGAGATCCTGGAACCCATGCTGGCGTCAACGTCCAAAGCAAAAGCGGCTGCATGACCGTCATCCCCTGCGAACAAAACAGGCAGCTTCGAGAGCGGATTGAGGAATTCTCAGAAGCCCTAAAGACGCAATCGCACACCCTTGGCAACCATGGCCTGACGGAACGTGAGTTTTACGACAGCGGGCTGTTCAGGGGCGCGATTGAGCGGGTGCGCGGCCAGTTCTCCGCAGCAATGGCGAATAAGCGCGAACTAGCCCAGCAGGTTCTCGACCATATGCAGGCTGGGAAGTTCATTACAGCATGGCAATCGACAGGCGACGCCAACCGCCACGACTACACAGTGGAGCTTCTGACCGGCCGTACCGCAGGGATTGAGCTCAAGGGATGTTTGGATGGCAACAACACCAATATTTTTGAGCGCCCGCCCAACGCGGATGAGTTCATCATCTGGAGTCTATGCACAAACCCTGGCGCTGATCCGCGCCACAACGCTTGGTCTGGCATTCACACCAGATTGAGTGCGGAAATCATCTCTCGCCAGCAACGTGTTGATGGAGTGGTCATTTGGGATATGGTCTGCGGCACGATAGGCAGGCCCTGTCCGAAAGTAGCTGCTAATCCGACCCGCATCACGGAGATCGGCCCGTTTTCGTTGCCTCCGCCTTGCCTGTATTTGCTGCCAGCGACTGTTCCCGTCCAAGAAACAATGCCAGTCCGCCGCGGCGGACGCTGAAAGACGTTGGCGTCATACAGGCTTTCAACGATTGCTTTAGGTGCAATGCGGAAGAAATCAATTACGCAAGCTTTAACGTGGCGCATCGTGATGCTGATACGGTGCGAACAACGAAAATCTTTAGAGATGGGAAAGTGCAGAGAAAATCGCGTCCGACCCCCATTCGCCGGTCATGACGAAACCGACGTTCTTTAGCGGCTTGTGATGCACCGCTCGGACCGTCCAGCTCATACCCATCTTTGTATAGGAATAGACTGTGATGGCGGCAGTCCATATGCCCCAGACCACCTGCTTTTTGCTTAATGATCTTGCGTTTGTTGGCTTTCATCTTGGGCTGTACACGATTCAGGCTATAGCGGCGCATGATCCGGTGGATGGTACTCGGTGAAGGGCACTCATCTTTCAACTGGGGCGATGCTATGGCATAGATCCCGTAGCGGTTATTACCCAGCCGGCGTTGTTCCAGCACCAGCCACAGCGCATCGCGGATTTTGAGCGTTAAGGGAACAACCATTTCGACTATATTTCCGATACTGCTACTGGCAAGAAAATGGGGCTTCTTCAGCGATAAAATTGTCACGAATCACTCCATATCAAATCTCCCGCTAAAATGACGCAGACAACCGACAATCTTCTCTCCCTTCATGCCAGGTGGCTTGCGGTACAACCCCTGCCAAAAGAAAATCATGCCGCGCTTATGCAATGGATTCGGATGCGCTTCAATCATCTGTCCAACCAGTTTGAAGGTTCTACGCTGACCTATAGTGAAACCCAGTTGCTTTTAATTCATGGTCGTGCGGCGGGGGATCATGCACTGCGAGAATATGAGGAAATGAAAGCCCACGACCTGGCTTTTGAACATGCGCATAATCTTGCGGCGGATGAAAGACCTATAAACGAAGGTGACATCAGAGACTTGAATCAGATTTGTTTGAAAGAACCTTTTTATAAAGTAGCGCAAACGCCAGACGGCGAACCGACCCGCAAAAAGATCCTGCCGGGACAATACAAAACCCAGCCCAACCATGTCCTGACCGGCGAGGGCAAGATGTTTTATTTTGCTACTCCCGAAGAAACACCGGCGCTCATGATGGAACTCACAGCATGGATTCGACACTGGCTTGAGCAGGGCACTGCAAGCCAACGCGAAGCCATTGTTCCTTTTCTTGCCGAACTCCATCACCGATTTATTCGCATCCATCCATTTGACGATGGCAACGGGCGGGTGGTGCGATTGCTGATGAATTACATCCTCATCCAGCTGGAATTTCTGCCTATGGTGCTGGCAGACCGCAACCAATACATCAAAGCCATTCAATTTGCGGATGCGGGAGGCTCAAGTCACCTGGTAAATCTTTTTGCAGGCAATATCGCGGCAATGCTGGAGCAGGGCATCACCGCCAAAGATGTGCAAATTGATTTGAATGATGACGATAAGTGATGTTTGTGTTGTGTTTTATTGGCTATTTCGGCTATTTGCTACATGCATCAATTTCCTACGATAAATTAACATGCTATGGCTTTTCATCGGCATAAGAAAATTGGAGGCGATGCTATGGCAGATCCATAGCACTCTATCAATCATAGGCGGATTAAGGAGAAGTTTGACATCGGAAAATCTTCCTTCAGCAACATCAGTGAGGTGGCGCAAGTCGCCAAAATGGCGATAGCCGTTGAGTTTATCCAGCATACTTTCAAACTTATCTAATACAGCGGAAATCTTAGAAGATATCAATCCAGATACCCATGACAGAGCCCGAATTAACCACAGTAGCAAAATCACCACGGCTACTGGCGGAACCCTTGGTACAATATCGCTAGAATTAACGATGCGATAAATCGGCGTTTTAACCGATTCAAAATATTCATAGTTTGCAACTCTGGGCGCTCCAAAGGTATAGCATGCACCATCGATATTGGAAGCCACTAATTTAGTAGCGAGTATTGCAAGCGCGCCGCCAAGTGAATGACCCGTAATGAATATAGGAAGTTTATTGCCATTCTCATCCTGGCAATCTACTCGATTGAGAATTGCTTCTACTTGAGACTGCACCGCAGTAAACGCTTCATGGAATCCCTTATGTACTTTGGTGCTGCCTTGCTGAATTGGGATAGCATTGGCATCGGTTAACCAATCTGAAACTTTTTTCTCTGTCCCTCGAAATGCAAGCACTATGTATGCTGGTTCATTATCAACATTTCGTTTGCAGCAAAACCCTTGGGTTTCCATGACGTTTAAGGTACCCAATAATTCGAAGCCAGATCTTTGGAGGATCTTTTTGAGAAAATCAACACTCATGTTTTTTTTGGTAACTAAACCACCAGCAAACCCTTCCAAAAAATCGCGGACATTGATGCTCTCTGTGAAATCAAGCTCTTTTGATACTTTCATCATGTCATCAATATAGCCGTTAGGCCCTTCAAATTCGTAATATGCAAGGTCGGACATTTCTGCTAATACATATGCCATGCGATCGCTATAAGCAGGCCTCTTCATCGGGGGAGACAGCAGTGCGCTGTCGTTTAAATGCTGGCCAAACTCCTCTTGGGAAGACTTTGGACGACGACGGAAAGTAAAAACCGCGCTAGCGATGCCGGCGATTGTGGTTAAAGAGAGGCCACCACTAATCCAAGGGCTCGACGTAACGAGTAGGATGAGGCTATTAATACAAGTTTCCATTATCTACTCCCAAAGGATTCCCGTAAATGCTGATAGTTATTATAGTACTTCCGCCCAACAGAAACGCTACGCCCTTATATTCTAGGAAAAACAGGGCCTTAAGGCAACCATGGATTATGCCAATGTCAGCCGCTCAATCCTATACGCCTAGCGAAAAACCGCCCGCGAACGGGGTATGGCAGAGCTTGCTGATCGCAGCAAGGTGCCGCACCACCTGCGCCGGCGTCAGTGGCCGGAAGGTGCGCGAGCAGATCCGCCACCTGCGCCAGTACCATCCCAACCTCGGAGCGCACAAAGTCCGGGTGCTACTGGGAATCCTGGTGTAAACAACAACGTCTGGCTTGCCCCAGCGCCAGACTGATCGCCGATGCGGATGACAAAATGCGCATGGTGGCATTGCGCCTCGACCCCAAGGGGCGCCAAGCCCATCAAAAATCCCACCGAGAGCGCCTCGGACGCAACCTGCGCACCCAATTCCCCGGTCGGCGCGTGCAATCGTCCAGCAAGCACACCAGATAGTGGCGGGGCTGCCCGGGAAACAGATCCCGACTCAGATGGTGGCAGTCCATATGCCCCAGCCCACCTGCTTTTTGCTTGATGATCTTGCGTTTGTCGGCTTTCATCTTGGGCTGTACAGGATTCAGGTTATAGCGGCGCATGACCCGGTGGATGGCACTCGGTAAGGGCACTCATCTTTCAACTAGGGCGATGGTATGGCATAGATTTCGCAGCGGTTATTACCCAGCCGGCGCTGTTCCAGCACCAGCTATTCCACCTTAGTCATACTACGCCGCTCTTGCCACTTCGGGCCCCGGCGCTGCGGCAGCGGGTCACGCCCATCGCCACTCGCCTTACACCGGTGATAATGCTTCAAGAACACCTGTCGATGGGTGTTGTGATGCTTGTGGAAGTCCGACACAAAACGAAATTTGGGGTGTTTGTCGGCTTTGACGACCTCGTACCCTTGGCGCATATGCTGCCAGTAGCGGATACGATTCCTCTCAATCGTACTGTCTTTGCTATTGTCCCTCATGATGCTCTCCTAAGTGTGTCAGCTAGTCGATGACGCTATCCTATTTTGTCATCGAATAGTTGAACGCATACAAGAATGGCGAATAAGAGCTTGTCATTGCCCGGCTTGTCCGGGCAATCCAGGCACGGCGCAGCCGCGTGACGGGGGGTTGAGGAGCGCCCTGTGCATCTGAGCCTATGTGCCGGGAGCATTGCATTGGCATTTGAACGACCTCGGGGGGATACTAGCCGCCTGTGCAGCGGCTATCACGAAGGGCTTATAAGCAGGCCATGAGAAGATAACAGGAAGACGATAAGGAGCTTGTATGGATATAGGTATTTGCGTACCAAGCCACGTCGGCGATATTGGTTATGTGGTGCATGCGGAGGATCTTGGCTACAGCCATGCCTGGCTGGCGGACAGCCAGATGATCTGGTCTGACTGTTATGCGGCCCTTGCGCTGGCGGCGGACAAGACCCACAAAATCAAACTCGGCACCGGGGTTGCGATCAGCGGGACCCGCCCGGCATCCGTTAATGCGGCGGGTATCGCCACCATCAACGCCCTTGCGCCCGGCAGAACCTTCTGCGGCATAGGCGCCGGTAATACGGCCATGCGCATCATGGGGTTGCCGCCACAGCGCATCGCGGATTTTGAGCGTTACCTGCAGGAACTCAAGCCTCTTCTGAAGGGTGAAGAGGCGATGATGCAGCATGATGGCGGGGAGATTCCCATTCGCCACATCATGCCGGATAAGGGGTTTGTCAATTTCGCTGATCCCATACCGCTTTATGTGTCGGGTTTCGGGCCCAGGTCGCTGGCGCTTGCCGGCCAGTATGGAGACGGCGCCGTTCTTATGTTGCCAAGCAGCCCCGCCGTTATGGGAAACCTCTGGACCATGCTGGAAAAGAACGCCGGCCCGGGGTTTGATCGTAACCGTTTTTACACCACGGCGCTGACTGCAATGATTATCCAGGAGCCGGGCGAGGATATCGATTCCCCGAGAATCAAGCATGAATGTGGTGCCATGGCCATGGCGGCGCTGCACTACAATTATGACCAGTGGCGAAACTTTGGACACCAGCCACCCAATGCCCTGGCCGGAATTTGGGATGACTATACAAAGCTGCTGGCGCAGTTCCCCGAAGACAGGCGTCATCAGCGCATTCACATGGGTCATAACTGCTGGGTGCTGCCGGAGGAAAAGAAATTCCTTACCGCAAAAGTGCTGCAATCGACCTGCCTGATAGGCACACGGGATGAACTCCTCGCGAAATTAAGGATGCTGGAAGAAGCAGGGCTCAATCAGGTGATGAACCTGCCATCCTTTGAACCTCGCATTGATGTGCTGGAGTCCATCGCAAAGCATCTCATCCCCTACCTTTAAGGTGTGTCAGCGGGAACCCTGACCGTCGTCTTGCGTGATGTCGAAGGGAATGGGCTCACATACACCGCCGGAAGCGCGTATTTCCTGCGCCAGTTCTTCAAGGCGCTCAAACACGCCGCCAAGTAAGGGCGACCCTGGCGCCGCAGGCCGCAAGGACAATGGCAAAGCGCTTGCCGAGCCCTGAAGTCTTGCCGGTAACCAAGTGCCACACGGCCACCCAGATCGTTCGATAGATTGGGAAGAGGGAAGTCAGCCATATTGAAGCCGCCATTAACGTTTATGATGAAATTGATTGATGGAAAATCCGCTTCGGGCAGCATAACGCCAACGGGTGCCGCCACTACTGGCCTGCTACCGGTGATAATGCTCCAAAAATCCAACATTATTGAAATTCAACAATTATTGTGGGCAATAACGCCGGTTCGCAGCTTGCGTTCAACCATATTTTAGCTACACTTCGTCCGTAGCCAAACCGCACAATCAGAGGTGGCTAACATGCAATCATCACGAAATTTTGTGGCAGGCGCCGCCGCCGTTTTAATTCTCGTTCAAAATGCTTTGTTTCTTTCGGATATGTCCATCATCGAAGACCTAAATCAAAACATCTGGCTGGCGGTAAACTCCCTTGAAGTAATCGTGCTTTTAATCGCGGCAAAAATACTGATGCCGACGCATCAAAAAATCGTCTTCGTGCCAATCATTATTGCAGCGTATCTTGTCATCGCCATCGTTATGGAAAACTTCATATACAAGGTAAGCGGCGGGGTGGGCGATGGGTTTTGGATTTTCAACTCCACGTTGCTGATTGGCGGGTTGATTTTGTGTGTGGCGTATTTGTTTGATAGATAGCGCGCCTGGCGCCTGGACAATATCGGCACCGTTGATGACAGAGGCGGAGATGGATAGATGAAACATTACTTCAAAAACAATTTTTGGGGAATTGTCTTGCCTCGTATGAGGTAGATAACTACTCAGTAGTGGTCAGTTAACGTCCGCACTCGCACTCAAAAATAAAATAGTATTGATGTGTACAAGATATTTTCAGCAATAGAATGCATATCCTTTGATATGAGGTATGAACCGATAGATAATAGCGCTAATAATTTATGTTAGGAAATAAAAACAATGCCTAATATGGAAGTAGCCATTTATACTTTTTTTATAGTAATAGTTATCGTAGTAACCGCAGTAGCCGTTAAAATTGCTATTAGATTTGATGTAAACGAATGGTTGAAAATAAGAGAACAGAAAAAACTAGTTAAGTTTCAAAATATGTGTCCTCATGTAGGCATGGAATTTTTTGGTGGTAAGTATATTATTAGAGACTTGATGCAGAGCCCATCGGGAGCCGTCCTTTGGCAATGTCAGAGATGCCAACGAATTTCTCAAACCGGAACACCACAGTATGCAATAAAACACTGGCATGACAATCCTTTAGAGTTAGCAAAACTACAACAAGATCTACAGAAACAAGCAAAGAAAATAGGGTATATCTAGCGGTAGAATTTTCACGAAGTGCTCAATACCAGATCGCCTGCCAACAACATGATCCAGACACCCAACAAACTTCTCTACCTCTATACCAAGTGGCTTGCGGTACAACCCATGCTAAAAAAATCATGCCGCGCCTATGCAATGGATTCGGATGCGCTTCAATCATCTGCCCAACCAGTTTGAAGGTTCTACGTTGACCTATAATGAAATCCAGTTGCTTCAATTTATGGCCACGCTGTGGATGAAAAACCCTTGTTCTTTTTCTTGCCAAACTTCATCAACGGTTCATTCGCATCCATCCATTTGGCGCTGGCAATGGGCGGGTGGTGCGATTGCTGATAAATTACATCCTTGCCCGGCTGGAATTTCTGCCTATGGTGCGGGCAGGCCCCAACCAATACACCAAAGCCATTCAATTTTCGGATACGGGAGGCTCAAGTCATCTGGAAAAACTTTTTGCAGACAATATCGCGGCAATGCTGGAGCAGGGCATTGCCGCCAAAAATGTGCAAATTGATTTGAATGGTGATAAATAAGTGAGAGTTATACTGCAGCTGGGTTAGGCTGCCTCCCACCAAATACCCAAAAAATATTTTATGCCTCACACTATTTCTGAAAATGAAGAGATCTACTATGAGTCAAATATCTCGGTTTGAAATTTCTGGCCTACACGGCTTTAAGAATATAGACCTACGTTTCACTAACAACACACTAATTCTCGTTGGTGAGAACGGCACTGGAAAAACGACTATACTCCAATTGCTCTACTACCTTCTCTCAGGGCAGTTGAGCGCAATGGCAAAATACCAGTTTGAGTATGTAAAGCTAACAACAGGAAAAAAGGAGCACACTATCCTCTATTCGCATGTAGAAAACGCGCCACCCAAAATCGACAGAAATCTACTCAACCGACTTCCACCGTCTATTCGGCGCCACTTCTCGGGATTACTTGAACGAACTGAGGGTTCGCCATCGATTCAGGAATTGGAGGAGTTTTGTGATCAATACGAAGTTCCCCTACATTTCTTCATAGATGAGGTGGCCCCATTCAGTCAGGGTACAGAAAAAAAATCGAAGGCCCTGTTAAACACCATGAAAGCAATCCAGGGTTCGCTGGGCGCGCAACTGCTTTACCTCCCTACCTATCGCCGGATCGAACAAGAGTTTGGTCTTATCTTCAAAGACCTTGATGAGCGTGAATTTATGAGACGACGTCGAATACCTGCTTCCAGTCGAAAAGCAGACACCCATGTTGAACTTGTTGAATTTGGAATGAAGGATGTTGAGAATGCGATCAAAGAAATTTATAGAGACCTTGATCAGTTCGCCAGAACCAATCTCAACAACCTCACTTTTAGCTATCTCGGAGATATCGTAGAAGAAGAATACACATCTGTAGATTTCGAACCAGTCAAAAAAGCGACTTCTGAGACTATCGACAGTATCCTTAACCGGGTTCAGAAACCAGCGCTGTCGCTAGAGAATAAACAACATCTAAGGCAAATCATACAAAATATCAAAAAAGGCGAGCAGGAGAACGTCCACTCTCAGGTCATTTGTCATTATTTCATAAAGCTGATGACATTCCATCAAGAACTTGAAGAAAAGGAGGCCAAAATCGTGAATTTTTGTAAGGCATGCAATGATTACATGGTAGATAAAGAGTTTGAATATGACACGTCTAATTTCAGCTTAGAAATTGTTCAGAAAAAAAAGAATGATTTAGATCGTGATATTAAATTAAAAAATCTTTCTTCTGGTGAAAAGCAGGTCGTCTCGCTTTTTAGTCACCTCTATTTATCAGGTGGTAAAAAGTATTTTGTCTTGATTGACGAACCAGAATTATCCCTTTCTGTTGATTGGCAAAGAAAATTTCTTTTAGATATTCGCAAAGCCGATTTCTGCTCAGGTCTTGTCGCCGTCACACACTCCCCGTTTATCTATGACAACGAACTGAAGAAATATGCCCATGGTCTCGGAGAGTTCATTCTTTAGGTATCTATCTCATGAGTATGCGCGAAGTTCATGATGCTGCATTAAGTAGTAAAATTTCAAGTCATCACGAATTTTTGGCGAGATTTTCAAAAACAAAAAAAGTGGTCTACGGTTTTGTTGAAGGTAAGGATGACCTCGGTTTCTATTGCGGATTTATTGAACAACTCATTCCTGATGATTGGGAGGTAGAGCTATGGCCTGCAGGCAACAGAGATGGAGTTGTTCAAATCCATAAACATCTTGACTGGCGGCGTTTCTCCAAGAAGCGGGTATGCTTTTTTATTGACCGAGACCTGTCCAGCTTGACTCCAGATAGGTTACCTAGCGATACTAATATTTACATTACCGATAAATACTCAATAGAAAACTCCATTGCAACTCGAGGAACATGTCGTCGAATCTTAACTGAAATTTGCGGGTTTTCAGATGTCAGCCACGAAAAAATGGATCAAGCGTGCGACAAATTTGAAGCCGAGTTGGAAGTCTTCCTCGTAGCGATGATTCCTGTAATGGCGCAAATACTTTATTGGCGGAAGAGAAAAGAAAAAGCAAATTTGAGAAATATTGAGATCAGCAAAATATTTTCAGTCAAGAATGGATGTGTAGTTTTTGAAAGATCACTCAAAGCGGAATTGTCAAGAATGGAATATATTCATAGGAGCGCAGGTATTCCTTTTGATCGAGCAATGGATGTTTCTTCGATCAATGCCGACTTCAAAAAAGTTTCTTTATATCGAAAGTTTGTTCGAGGCAAATACGTCTTATGGTTCATGATGGAGTTCTGCAAATCTGTTCATAAAAATTTCTCGTCGTTTTTCCCCAAATGCCCTAAGCAACCAACAATGAAAGTGTCCATATCCATGGCAAACGCGGTGACAATTATTGGAAGTCACGTGCGCATCCCCCGATCGCTTCGATTATTCATCATAGGCACTTTCTGTGCGTATATTAATGAGAAGGCAGCATGACTATGCCAGCCACATCATGACCGCCAAAGAAGCCACAGCCCGCATCAAGATCAACCGCCTTCTCAAAGAAGCCGATTGGCGTTTCTTCGACGATGAAAAAGGCCCAGCCAATATCCGCCTCGAATTCAATACCAAAATCATATCCCAGGAACTGAATGACATGGGTGAGGATTTCGAGAAAACCACAAACGGTTTCATCGACTTCCTTCTCCTCGATTCAAAAGGATTTCCGTTTATTGTTCTCGAAGCCAAATCCGAAGATAAAAACCCATTAGTCGGTAAGGAGCAAGCGCGAAGATATGCCCGCGCTCAAAACTGCCGTTTCGTTATTCTCTCAAACGGCAACTTGCACTACTTCTGGGATCTTGAGCGTGGCAACCCATATCTCATCATCACTTTCCCAAAGCCGGCCTCCATCCTCGGTTACGCGAAAACCGAACCCAATCCCACGAAACTCATCGAAGAGAAAATCGGCGACGACTACATCGTGCTCACCCAACGCCCGAACTACGCCTCGGAAGCCGGGTGGCTCAACCAAACCGAACGCCCCGACTACATCGCCGGCCACAAACTTCGTTTCCTGCGCCCTTACCAAAAGCAAGCCATTCATAATCTGCAAGCAGCCGTCAAAGACGGCAACGACCGCTTCCTTTTTGAAATGGCAACCGGCACCGGCAAGACCCTCACCGCCGCGGCCGTCATCAAACTATTTCTCCGTTCGGGCAATGTCCGGCGCGTTTTGTTTTTGGTGGACCGCCTTGAATTGGAAGACCAAGCCCAGAAGACCTTTGTCGCGCTGCTCTCTGCTGACTACCAGACCGTAATCTACAAAGAAAATCGGGATGACTGGCGACGCGCAGAGATTGTCGTCACCACCGTGCAATCTTTGCTCTTCAACAATAAGTATCAGAAACTTTTCTCGCCGACCGATTTCGATCTCGTCATCTCCGACGAAGCCCATCGCTCCATCGGCGGCAACGCGCGCGCCGTATTCGATTACTTCATTGGTTTTAAGCTGGGGCTCACCGCCACGCCGCGCAATTACCTGCGCAAATTTGACAGTTCAAAACCGGGCACCCGCGACCCGCGCGAAGCCGAACGCCGCTTGCTTCTTGACACCTATCGCACCTTTGGTTGCGAGGACAGCGAACCCACCTACCGCTATTCGCTTATCGACGGCGTTAAAGACGGCTACCTTATCAATCCCACCGTCATCGACGCCCGCACCGAAGTCACCACCGAACTTCTTTCCAAAGAAGGTTTCGTCGTGGCGTTCACCGATGCAGAAGGCGAAGACAAGCAAGAGTCCTACAAACAACGCGAATTTGAAAAACGTTTCTTCGCCGAATCCACCAACCAACTCTTCTGCAAAGCCTTCCTCGAAAATGCCTTGCGCGATCCCGTCAGCGACGAGATCGGCAAGACGATCATCTTCGCCGTCAGTCAGAACCACGCCGCCAAGTTGACGCAGATTCTCAATCAAATAGCGCATCATCAATTCCCCGGCAAATATCAATCCGACTTTGCCGTGCAGGTAACCTCCCAAATACCCGAAGCACAACAGTTCACCAGCAAATTCAGCAACAACAACCTTCTCGGTCATACCAATTTCACCCCAATCTACAAAACCAGCAAAGCGCGCATCTGCGTGACGGTCGGAATGATGACGACCGGCTACGACTGCACAGACATTCTTAACCTGTGCCTTTTCCGTCCAATCTTCTCGCCCACTGATTTCATTCAGATTAAGGGACGCGGCACCCGCAAGCACGACTTCCGCGAAATACTGTTCGACGACGACATAAAGGAAAACTTGAAAAATCCGGTAAAAACTACTTTCAAACTTTTCGATTTTTTCGCCAACTGCGAATATTTTGAAAAAGAATTCAAATACGACGAAGTATTGAAACTTCCTCCCAAAAGAAAGCGCACCGGCACAGGGGGTGGAGGTGATGGACCCGAAGTTGAAAGCAATATATACGAACATCTCGGTGTCGACATCATCGCATCCGTCCAGGAAGAAAGGATTGACTACAAAGGAATGAAAATCGACCGCATGTTCTTCGATAAATTCGAGGACACGGTCAAAGACAACGACTTCATCGTCGCCAGCATCGAAGCAGGGGAGTGGGATCGCGTCATCGACCACATCAACAAAAAGGTCTTTGACAAGCCGGAGGAATACTATACTCTGGATAAACTACGCAAAGCCGCTGCCGTGGACCGTCGCCTTACGCTGCGCGAGATTCTGGAAAAAATCTTTGACCTCATCCCGGCCTTCAAGTCCAAAGATGAGCTGCTGGAAGAGGAGTTCGCCAAGTTCGTCGCCGACTACAAACCCAACGAAACGGAAGCCATTCCAGCCATGAAGACCTACTTCAAGGCTTACGCCACCAGCGACCAGGTGAGACACATTATTGAAAGTAAGCAGTTTGTCGATCTGGCAACAAATGCAGTATTCTCCACCCGTGACTTCAGCGCTGTCCCGGAGAAATATCGCATGATCATTCCCGAATACATCAAAGACTACGTCCCCTTGAACCAGTTCGCTGCCTAAGCCGCCCATGCTGGACATCGACACCAAGCGCCGTATTGACACCGCTCGAGACATCCTCGTCGGCAAAGTTCCCGACCCCAAATCCCAAGTCGAGCAGATTACCATCGCCCTTATTTACAAGTTCATGGATGACATGGACGCTGAATCCGAGGAGTTGGGCGGCAAGCGCAAATTTTTTGCGGGCGAATGGGCGCGTTACGGCTGGCCCAAACTCATGCGCTCCGGGCTCGGCGGTCACGAAGTGCTTAATCTCTACGGCGAAGCCATCACCAGAATGCCCGAAAATCCCGGCATCCCGACTCTCTTCCGCGACATCTTCAAAAATGCCTACCTGCCGTATCGCGACCCCGAAACGCTTAAGAGTTTTCTCAAAATCATCGACGAGTTTGAATACGACCACTCCGAGCGTCTCGGCGATGCCTTTGAATATCTGCTCTCTGTTCTCGGCTCTCAAGGTGACGCCGGACAATTCCGCACGCCGCGCCACATCATTGACTTCATGGTCACGGTTATTGACCCAAAGAAAAACGAGACCGCGCTTGATCCCGCCTGCGGCACCGCCGGATTCCTCATCTCCGCCTACAAGCACATCCTTCGCAACAACATAGACAACAAAGGCAACAACACACTCACCCCTGACGACCGCGGCCGCCTCGCCAGGAACTTCAAGGGCTACGACATATCGCCCGACATGGTGCGCCTGTCGCTGGTCAATCTCTACCTGCACGGATTCAAAGACCCGCACATTTTTGAATACGACACCCTCACTTCCGAAGACAAATGGAACGAGTATGCCGATGTCATCCTCGCCAATCCGCCCTTCATGTCACCGAAAGGCGGCATCAAACCCCACAAGCGCTTCAGCATCCAAGCCAAGCGTAGCGAAGTTCTGTTCGTAGATTACATGGCCGAGCACCTTACACCCGCTGGCCGCGCCGCCATCATCGTGCCCGAAGGCATCATCTTTCAGAGTCAGACCGCCTACAAACAACTCCGCAAGATGCTCGTTGATGAATACCTTGTCGCCGTCGTCTCCCTGCCGGCGGGTTGTTTCAATCCCTACTCCGGCGTGAAAACCAGCATCCTCATCCTTGATAAATCTCTCGCCCGCCAAAGCAACACCATCGCCTTTTTCAAAGTGGCGAACGACGGCTTCGGCCTCGGCGCGCAACGCCGTGCCATTGAAAAAAACGACCTGCCGCAAGTGCAAACCGAACTCGCCGCCTACCTTCATGCACTCCGCACCAAAGCACCAACAGACGAACTCGCCATCACCACCGGGCTTATCGTGTCCAAGGAAAAGATCGCTGCCAATGGCGACTATAATCTTAGTGGGGAAAGGTATAGAAAGGGGGTTGTCGAAAAAGGCAACTGGCCTATGGTGGCACTCAATGCGATCGCAAAAATTGAAAGCGGGTCACGGCAGAAAGGTGGCGCACTTGATGCAGGCGTTCCGAGTATTGGTGGGGAACAAATCGACGAAAAGGGAGGGATTCGCTTTGATAAAATGAAATACATCTCGCATGAACACTTCCAGAGAATGACGAAGGGGATTCTTCGGAGCGGTGATGTTCTCATCGTCAAGGACGGTGCCACAACAGGAAAAACTGCCTTCTTCAATCACGAGATGACAGCCGCCGTCAATGAGCATGTTTTCATTTTGCGATCCGGAGATTCTATTGATCCGCATTATCTCTATCGCTACGTTCGAGATGATACCTTTCAGAGAAAGCTCAAACCCCTCATCAAGGGCATCATTGGTGGAATTAGTCTGGAGTTTGGAAAGGTCACCATCCCCCTGCCACCGCTGGCAATACAAAAAGAAATCGTAGCGGAGATTGAGGGCTACCAGAAAGTCATCGACGGCGCCCGCGCCGTCCTCGACAACTACCGCCCCCACATCCCCATCCACCCCGACTGGCCCATGGTGTCTCTCGGAGAACACTTCACAATCTCAAGCGGTGGCACCCCATCTAAGGCCGAACCAAGCTATTGGGTCGGTGAGATTCCTTGGGTCTCACCGAAGGACATGAAGTCCGACCTCATCGTTGACACGAAAGACCACATATCGGAGGCTGCCATCTCCGGTAGCGCCACAAAGATCTTCCCTGCCAAAACCATCGTTTGCGTCGTCCGCTCGGGAATTCTCAAGCACTCATTCCCAGTAGCAACACTCTCGCGGTCAATGTGCATCAACCAAGATTTGCTTGCATTCCAGCCGAAGAGTGACAAAATTACATCTGATTTTCTATTCTATGTATTTAAGACAAGGTCTACTTTGATCCTAGCAGATGGCATCAAACTGGGCGTTACTGTGCAGAGCTTTTACAACGGATTCTTCAAGGAATACAAAATCCCTCTCCTATCTCTCGCTACCCAACAAGCCATCGTGGCGGAGATTGAAGCCGAGCAAGCACTGGTAGCCGTCAACCGCGAACTCATCAAGCGGATGGAGAAAAAAATCCAAGCCATCCTCGCCCGCATCTGGGGGAACTCATCCGAAGACGAAGCATCATGAATCTTCAGCAGGCTTACTACGAATCCAGATTTGAAAACCGTTTCCTGCGAGCAAAGGGCACTGCATTTCAGGATCTGTTTGAGCAACTGATGGGCTTAGCTCATAAGGCTGACTTCATGGCATCTCGCCCCTGGGGCAATCGCGGCGACCGGAAGAGCGACGGTTTCCTCAAGTCGGAAAAATGCCTGTTTCAAGTTTATGCACCGAATGAGATGACAGAAGCGAAAGCGATCAAGAAGATAAAGGAAGATTTTGAAGGCGCGAAACAGTACTGGAGAAAGCATTTTAACAAGTGGGTCTTTGTTCACAATGCCGTCAGTGGCTTACCGCCTCATGTTCAGAAGCTGTTGTTGGATTTCGAACAGGCCAACTCTGGCATCAAGCTGGAATCGTGGGGCATAGAAGAATTGCGTACGGTCTTCCGAAAGATTGGCGATGACGATCTTGTCACTTGGCTCGGAGCCGTTCCGACAGACGAGACCATGGCAAATCTTGGTTTTCAGGACTTGCAACCGATACTGGAGAGCATTGCAACGACGTCAAAACCCTCCCACGACAAGGTGAAGGATGTCCCTGCCAAGAAAATTGAAGCGAATGCCTTGTCCGAGAGCGTGGCAACCCTTCTGAAAGGCGGTATGGGTAAAGCACCTCTGGTAGAAGACTTCTTTCAGAACTGGCACGATGAGACGCTAGGCGAGCGAATTGCGAAGGCGTTCAAGGTCAAGTATCACGAATTTCGTGAAAACCTAACACCCAATCAAATCTTTATGGAGCTACAAACATGGGCAGGTGGAGATGATCGAGGCACACCTGAACATCAACTGGCTGTTTTAACTGTGTTGGCATATTACTTTGAGCGTTGTGATATTTTCGAGGAACCTCGGGATAATACGTTATGATTCTGCCATCCAAGCATTTATCCCAAGAACGCGCCTTGCTGACCGTAGGTAGTCGCATCCTGCAGCATATTCAGGAGCCCATGACGGTTTCAGCGCTTTGGGAGCGCTTGCGGACTCATGAAGAAAGAACCGATTCTCGGCGAATGATCCGCTATGACAGGTTTGTACTAGCCCTCGATCTTCTCTTCATGATTGGCGTGGTTAGTCTGGAGGACGGACGTTTGATCCGATACAAGCGATGATCCACGGCATTTTCAGCAGCCTTCCCACTTTTAAGCCGCTTAAGTTCAATGCAGGCCTGAACATCTTGATTGCGAAAAAGGAACCGGGTGCCAGTGAACAGCAGACAAGGAATCGGGCAGGCAAGACCAGCCTAATTGAGATTATTCATTTCCTGACCGGTGCGGCTACAGGCAAAAACTCGTTGTTTCGTGCGGAAGCATTGCTCCACCAATCCTTTGCCATGGATTTTGATCTTGCCGGAAGGCAAGTTTCGGTAAAACGATCTGGCGAGAATAAGTCGAAGATTCACATCATCAACGAGATGTTGCAGGGATATTCCTCTCCCAACTTAAAATGGATTTTAGATCTTGGGGAGCAGATGTTTGAGATTCAAGAAACAGAGGAACCCGGCCGCAGTCCTACATTTCGATCGTTGTTTGCATACTTTGTTCGTCGACAACTATCCGGGGCATTCACGACTCCAGAGAGACAGGCTACCATGCAGTCATCAGGCGATCACCAACTCGCGTTGATGTATATGCTTGGCTTGGATTGGCGAATAGCACGGGATTGGCAGGCTGTCCGTGACCAAGAGAAGATGCTAATGGAACTTAGGAAGGCTGCCAGTGCTGGTGACCTTGGCAGAATTATCGGAAAGTCTGCCGACCTTCGTACACAGTTGACCGTTGCCGAAGACCAGTTAAACCAACTCAAAGAGCAGGTTGAGTCCTTTCAGATATTGCCTCACTACAGAGAATCGGAACTGGAGGCCGATGATTTGACCCAGAAACTCAATAAGCTTGCCAATGCGAATGTGATCGATACAGCCTTGGTGCGTGACCTTGAGCTTGCCATGAAGTCGGAATCTCCTCCTCCGCTGACTGAATTGGAAGATATCTATGCAGAAGCTGGTATCGTGTTGCCTAACGTAGCTGTCAAACGATACGAGGAAGTCAGCAGCTTTCATGACTCTGTGATACGGAACCGGCGGGATTATCTAAAGGAAGAAATGGACTCAACCAAGCAGCGTATCAATATGCGGGAACAGGAGAAGGATCGCCTTGATCAGAGACGCGCTGAGATCATGAAACTTCTAAATAGTCATGGAGCCCTAGATCAGTTTTCTCTCCTTCAGGCAGAAGTGGGACGAAAGCAGGCTGATGCCAAATCTCTACGCCAACGCTTTGATGTAGCCGAGCAATTGGAAGGAAGGAAAAACGAGCTGGATATTGAGCGCAACCGATTAGCCCTACGGCTGCGCCGTGATTTGTCGGAGCAAGGTAGACGTCTGAACAAAGCGATACTGGCATTTGAAGCGACATCAGAGCGACTGTATGAGTCAGCCGGAAGGATGGTTGTAAATATAACCACGAACGGTCCTGAATTTTCCTTCCCGATGCAGGGCTCGCAAAGCAAAGGCATAAAGAGCATGCAGATATTTTGTTTTGACATGATGCTGATGCAGGTCTGCGCGAAGCGCAAGATTGGCCCTGGTTTTCTGGTTCATGACAGTCATTTGTTTGATGGCGTTGATGGTCGCCAAGTAATTCATGCTCTGAAGGCCGGGGCGGAAATGGCGGATAAGTTCGGGTTTCAGTACATTGTTACCATGAATGAGGATGATGCCCTCAAAGAAACAATTGCCGACTTTGATCTTGAGCAATATGTACTTCCGGTTGCCTTGACCGATGCTACGGAGGACGGCGGATTATTTGGCATAAGGTTTTAGCGTAAGTATGGACAACTCTCTCAAGCACGGAATGACACGGAGAAACACGCAAGCATAAGATCTGAAAAGCAATTGACAAATCACTCACTATGTTGAGTAAAAACACATTCACCAGGAGCCAGGCGGCGGGAAAACCGCACATTCCAATCGCATAGCCCATTCGTTGGGCTTCATTTCCGTTGCAATTCGGCGTAGTCTGTTTGCTTGGGATGCGATGACTGCTCATGGGCCAAATCGAAAAACATCTTCAGGAGAGGGGCATTGTCTTGCCCAAACCCATGAACTTGGGTCCCATGCCCTTTGCATTGGTGCGCGTTCAGGGTGAGCGGGCTGTCCTTTCGGGTCACCTGCCCTTGGATGCGGACGGTAAGGTGGCGCACCCCTTGGGTAAGGTTGGCGCAGAGGTCAGCGCTGAAGAGGCTAGGAACGCGGCGCGCAAGGTGGGCTTGGCGCTTCTGGCCAGCCTGCAGCAAGAGCTTGGCAGCCTGGACCGGGTGGCGGGCTGGGTTCGGCTGTTCGGCATGGTGAACGCGACACCGGGGTTCAACGCCCTGCCGGCGGTCATTAACGGCTGCTCGGAATTGATCCTTGAAGTGTTCGGCGCGGAGGTGGGGGGCCACGCCCGGTCCGCTGTTGGAATGGCTGAATTGCCTTTCGGCGTGCCGGTCGAGCTTGAAGGCGAGGTTCTCATTCACCCGTGAGCAGGGTGCGCATCGTCAACGCCCGCATCGTCAACGAAGGCGCTGTTATCGAAGGCGAGGTGCTGATCGACCAAGGCCGCATCGAGGCCATCGGCGCTACTCCAAGCTATGATTGCGAAACGGTTGATGCTGGCGGCGCTTGGCTTTTGCCCGGCATGATCGACGATCAGGTGCATTTTCGGGAGCCTGGCTTCACCCATAAAGGCGATATAGCTAGCGAGTCCGCCGCCGCTGTAGCCGGCGGCATCACCAGCTACATGGAAATGCCGAACTGCAATCCGCAGACCGTCAACCAAGCCGCCTTGAACAACAAGCACCAGCGTGCGGCGCAGCGCTCGCTAGCCAACTACGCCTTCTACCTCGGTGCCACCAATGACAATCTTGAGGCGATCAAGCAAATCGATCCAGCCACCGCCTGCGGGGTTAAAGTGTTCATGGGTGCAAGCACCGGCAACATGCTGGTGGACGACCCCCAAGCGCTGGAGGCCATCTTTGCCTCGACGCCGCTGTTGATCGCCACCCACTGCGAGGACACCCCCACCATTCAAGCCAATGAAAGGGCGGCGCGCGAGCGCTATGGGGAGGACATTCCCATGGCCGAGCACCCCCGCATTCGCTCCGCCGAGGCTTGCTACCGATCATCAAGCTTAGCCGTCAGCTTGGCTAGGCAGCACGGCTCCAGACTGCATGTGCTGCATTTGACCACGGCTCGGGAAATGGAGCTCTTCACGGCTGGCGACTTGGATGGGAAACGAATCACAGCCGAAGCCTGCGTGCATCATCTCTTTTTTGATGACAGCTGGTACGCCGAGAAGCGCGCGGACATCAAATGCAATCCGGCGGTCAAATCCGCTGAGGACCGCATCGCCTTGCTGCAGGCCGTTGCGGACAACCGAATTGACATCATTGCCACCGACCACGCGCCCCATACCAAGGAGGAGAAGGCGCGTCCCTACCTGCAAGCGCCGGCTGGCCTGCCCTTAGTGCAACATGCCCTGGTGTCTCTGTTTGAGCAGGTCCGCAGCGGTTTCCTAACTCCCTCCACCATTGCGCAGAAGACCGCCCATGCCCCCGCCGCCGCCTTCGCCGTTCGGGAGCGGGGCTTCATTCGAGAGGGTTATCACGCCGACTTGGTGCTGGTGGAGAAAGGAAAGACGGATGGCGGCGCCAATCTGCTGTCCAAGTGCGGCTGGAGCCCCTTCGCCGGTATTGAATTCGAGCATCGAATCAAGGCCACCTGGGTCAATGGCGTGCAGCGGTTCAAGGATGGCAAGCTGCTGGCGGGGCCCTGCGGCCAGCCGCTTGAATTCAACCGCTAGGCGGCTGTGGCCATCGCCTTCTGCTGGGGCTGGGCGTCGGCGCCGCGCCGATGCTGGGTGCGATGAGGAAGCCCCAACCGAGGCCTTAACGCCGACGGCTAGCCGTGCTCGCTTGCCCCAACTAATGGGACACCATAGGCAGGTATTGCCGCGCCAAGCGCTGAATTTCGGCAAAGAACTGCGCCCGAACCTCGGCGATGATCTCCACCACCGGGCGCACGGCGTCAATGCGGCCGCAGACCTGCCCGCACAAAGCGATGCTCGCCTCCATATCGCCGCCGAAGTAGAGGTCGAGCGCCGTGCCGAACTCCCGCATGGCGTTGGTTTCATTATCAAATTCCAACCGCGTAGTCTTGGCGGTGCGCAGCGCCCGCAAAGCGGGGGAGTTTTGGCGGTTTAGAAAGACCGTGTCCGTCTCCCGGGCGTTCACAACGGCGCTCTTCCAGTTTTCATGCACCGGGGACTCCAAGGCGGAGACCATGCGCGTGCCCATCTGCACGCCCTCGGCGCCAAGGGCGAAAGCCGCCGCCATGGAGCGGCCATCCACAAAGCCGCCGGCGGCGATGATGGGCACATCCACTTGGGAGCGGACCAGCGGCAGCAACACCATGCTGGCCACCTCCCGAGGATTCTTGAAGCCGCCGCCTTCGCCGCCCTCCACCACTAGGCCGTCCACGCCGCAGGCGACGGCTTTCTTGGCCGCGCTTAGGCTGGGCACGACGTGAAAGACGGTTAGCCCAGCAGCTTTCAGGGCCTCGGTGTATCGTTCAGGGCTGCCGGCGGAGGTGGTGACGAACTGCACGCCTTGGTCAATGACGAACTGCACGATGTTGGAGTCGCGCACGAAAGCCTGGGCAATGTTGACGCCGAAAGGTTTATCCGTCAGTTGGCGCATCTTGATGACTTCATCGCGCACGGCGTCGAGCTCCCCGGAGGAGGTTTCGATGATGCCAAGCGCCCCGGCGTTGGAAACCGCCGAGGCGAGCTGGGAGCGGGCGATCCATCCCATTGGCGCCTGAACGATGGGCGTATCGACACCGAGCATCCGCGTCACGCGGTTGTCAAAAGATGTGTTTTCAGTCATGGTTTTTTGCTCTTTGATCCTTGGTTGCAGCGCGGTGAAACGAACGTCCGGCCACCCAAACCCCGCACTAAGCATGCGCCGGCACTTGTGACCGCGGCGTATTCTGCCAGAATGGAGGTCCTTGAGGCGACCAAGCGTGGGCCGACGACGCCGGTTGCCACCTATGAACCGAATGAGCGCATGGCCATTGCATGGGCGGCCCAAGCCAGCAAGAGCGCCATGCTTGATTAGGGAGCCTCTGATCAACTGCCAAGGATTGGTCATCGCATGGCGTCTGGAATCATCATCATCTATTTTCAACGGCTTACACGTCATCGAAAAAGATTGGCCTTGTTGCACTGCGAAACCCTGCGGATATTGCAGAGGCTTCTTGCGATGCTGCGTTGCATGACCAGCGGTTTGATGCCGGTTGCAGGACAAACTCCCCGCCGGACGCAGCCTTGTCCCATTGCCCCCGCTTTGCTTGGCGCATTGAGCTGGCTACGGCAAACCGGGTAGGGCGCGGGCGTGATTAACTTGTTGCAGAACGGCCAATATCTGGTCTTTGTCTTGCTGCTGATCGCCTTGGTCAGTTCCCTCTCGTTCCACGAATTTGGCCATGCATTGATGGCCAAATGGCATGGCGACAACACCGCTGAACGGGCTGGCCGGCTGACGCTCAATCCCGTGGCCCATATTGACCCCCTAGGGCTATTGATGGTGGTGCTGGTGGGCTTTGGCTACGCCAAGCCGGTGCCGACGAACCCCGCCAATTTCAGTTCCAAAACTTCTGATCTTTGGATCGCCGCCGCCGGCCCGTTCATGAATTTGCTGCTCGCCATCGTCACTTGGAACGCCTATTTGTTGCTTCGCAATGCAGGCTGGGACAATCTTGGCGGCGAAATCTTTTTCGTTCTCTTGGCGCAGATCAACCTGCTGCTCATGGTCTTCAACCTGATTCCGTTGGGGCCCTTGGATGGCCACTATATCCTGCCGCATTTTCTACCCGACCACTTGGCGCAGCGATATCGCGTCCTCAATGCGCGCTACGGCGCTTTTGTCTTGCTGGCCCTGATTGTTCTTGGCATCATCGGGCTGCCCATATTCCGCTATTTGGCGAAATTTGCCTTGACTTTGCTCGGTTGGATTAGCTTAGTTTAAGCCAACCTGTCCAATGTCAAAGCATTGCGCGGAAAGCGGTCATCACTAGACTTTCCGATTGGTTAAACGAAGGAAATGTTTTCCATGTCCAGGTCGCTCAGGTCTTTTGCTCGGTGAAGCCTGCGCGGCCGTCCATGCATCATCGCTACGATATCCTCAACGCCGGAGAGATGATTCGCCAGCAGGATCTAAACCTGAACCCGGCTTCGCATCCCTATTCGCACCAGCAGCTTGTTCCGTCGTTGAGTGTTTTCGAAGTCCAGCGCGGCAATCTGAGAAAAGAGGGCAGGGAGGGGTTGGTCTTGCAGGTCAAAAAAGAACAATCAGCTAGCGGCGGCGCAGCCTTAGGCGGGCTGCCGGCACCAGCTTCGTCGCCAACCCAAGAATCCGACTACGCAGATCACCAAGTAGAACGCGAACAGCAAGGCGTAAAGATAAAGGCCGCGGTCAACGTATAGAAAGATGGAAGCGGCATCGATCACGAACCAGTAGATCCAATTCTCCAATATCTTGCGGGCCACCATAAAGGTGGTCAGCACGCTCGCCCAGGTGGTGAAGGAATCAAGATAGGGCCATGCGGCCGTGGAACGCTCAGCCAGCAGTCCGCCGGAGATCAAGCTGAGCGCCAATATGCCGCCGATGGCCAGCAGATGGGAGGATGGTCGCCAGCGGCTGATGGGCAGCCCGGCATCTGCGCCGATCGGCCGCCGCCACTGAATCCACCCATAAACCGCCATCGCCATGTAGTACAGGTTGAGCAGAGACTCCATGAGCAGCTTGGCGTCCCAAAACACCGCCACAGAAATGGCTGTGCCGCCGAATGCGGCGTACCAACAGCCTATTTTCTCCCGCGCCGCCAGCAGCAGATAGGCAACCCCCAAGCCCACCGCCAAGGCTTCGGGCACGGTTCGCCAACTGAAAAGAGCCGTTGCTGCTGCGGCCAATGCGTCTGACCCAAAGCCAAGGCTCTCCAGCATGTCTTTGTACTATTCGTAACCGTTGAGGGTGCGGGCGGCGCCGGGGATCAGCTTGAACACAAAGGCGGAGCTGCCGAATTGGGCGTGGGACGCGGCAATGCAGTTCTTCAGCTTTTCCATCACCAAATCGTAGTCGCCATAGAGCAGGGTGCTCATGCGACTGGTCTTCACCTCAACCCGATCTTCCTCATGCAGTAGCTCTAGGAAGTGGTCTATGACTGCAAGGTGATCGTCCCGTAGAGGATAGTGAGTGATTTCAACCAAAACCTTCATGGCTTGTTCTCTAATTCGACAGGTCGTTATTGGCTCGTTGACGGCCGCTGCTGATCCGGCAGCGGCAGCAAAGAGATTGCCACCAAGGAGATGGCAAGGCCGGCTATCAGCGTCTTGAACGCTGGCAGATAGCTGCCGGTTAAGTCAAACACCAAGGAAGCGAACGGCAGCCCGATCAGCGAGAACATGGTGGTCAGCGGCGTCATCAGCCCCATCACTCGGGCAAAGGCCTCCCGACCGAACAACGTGCCGGTCAAAACCGACCACATCGGCATCACCGCCCCATAGCCGAGGCCGAAGAACAGGCCGACCCCTACCAAACCCGCATAGTGCTCCAAGTTGACGATCATGACTAGGCCAATAGCTTGGCAGAACAACGACAGCGCCATCATCAGGCGCTTGTTGAGTAGGTCCGCCAAAATGCCGAACAGGGGCTTGGCCACCGCTGCCGTCAGGGTCGTCAGGGCCACCAGCGAGGAGGCTTCAAGCGCCGACAAGCCCAAGTCCGTGACGTGGGAGTGCAACGTCAGCAGCACAGCCCCAATGCTGGCAAAGCTCGGCCCCACCGTGGCCACGAGCAGCCAAATGCGCCGGTCCCGCAGCACCCGGGCGAAAGTCCAATCCGAAGCCGCTTCCACCGCTTGGTTCGCCTCACTTGCCGGGGCGTCCCCGTCCGGCATCAAGCCCTTATCCTCTGGGCGGTTCACCGCAAACTTCCAGATTAGGGGGGCGAGGATGACGGCGGGCGCTATGCCGAGCAGGATCACCGCCGTGCGCCAGCCCTCGGTCTGCACCAGCCAAGAGGTCAGCGGCGCAATGACCGCGCCGGAGAGGGAAATGCCTAGCTGGGAAAAGCCCAGCGCCGTGCCCCGGCGCCTGATAAACCAGTTGGCCAACAGCGTGCTGTTCGGCAGCGGCCCGATTAACGCCATGGCGCAGCCCAGCACCAAACCGAAGCTCAAGTACAGATGCACCAAGTTCTGCGCCAACCCCATGCCGATGAAGCCGAGTGAGAGGGCTGCCGTTCCGGCCCACATGATGCGCCGGATGGGGAATTGCGTGATCCACTTGCCCACCCAAGGGCTGATGGCGGCGCTCACCAACATTTGCAGCGACAGCGCCAGCGAGATGGGGAAACGCTCCACATTCAGCGCCTCGCTCAGCGGCTTCAGCAGCACGCCGTAGCTGTAGAACAGGGTGCCCATCGCGGCGAATTGCGCGACAAAGGTAAATCCGACAATGAACCAGCCGAAAAAAAAGCGCTTCGGCGGGGCGACCTTATGGGTGTTCAGGACTGTGCCTGCGGTTGCAACTAAACGGTCATTTTACCCTGTGAGGTCCGCTGCTTTGCGCGATTGCCATTGCGCCGTTTCGGGTTGGGGTCAAAGCATGGACAGGCCGACCCTTCCGCCAGCAAGGGAGTAGGGCGCAACCGGCAAAAAACCGCTTGCACGCGGACGCTGCTGGGCTCGGTGCAAAACCTTTGGCTGGCGCCGTCCTGCCAGTGGTTACCACCGAAACGCATGTGCGTTTTCAGCAGCGCATTGCGGGCACCAATCGGCGTGGCGACCTTATGGGTGTTCAGGACTGTGCCTGCGGTTGCAACTAAACGGTCATTCTTACCCTGTGAGGTCCGCTGCTTTGCGCGATTGCCATTGCGCCGTTGCAGGTTGGGGTCAAAGCATGGACAGGCCGGCCCTTCCGCCAGCAAGGGAGCAGGGCGCAACCGTCAAAAAACCGCTTGCACGCGGACGCTGCTGGGCTCGGTGCAAAACCTTTGGCTGGCGCCGTCCTGCCAGTGGTTACCACCGAAACGCATGTGCGTTTTCAGCAGCGCATTGCGGGCACCAAGCAGCAGCATGTGACCATCGAGGGCGTTGGCCACTTCGTGCAGGAGCAAGCGCCGGGGCCTCTGTCCGAGGCGGTGCTTCAGTTCATGGAGGCCAATCCGCGCAGCCCTGAAGTCTGACCTCGGGCGTTGCGCCAAGCCTCGCTCCGTCAACCAACGCCGACGCATCAGGGGCTAAGGGTTGCGCACACCCAAGTATCGCTCCGCGTCTAGCGCGGCCATGCAGCCGAAGCCGGCGGAGGTGACGGCCTGGCGATACACCTGGTCCGCCACATCGCCGGCGGCGAATACGCCGGGCACCGTGGTGGCGGTGGCGTCGCCGGCCAGTCCGCTGGCCACAACAATGTAGCCGCCGTTCATTTCAAGCTGACCACTGAAAATTCCGGTATTTGGCGTGTGGCCGATGGCGATGAAGACGCCGCTCACCTCAATGCGCCTTGCAGATGCGTTTGTGGTGGAGCGGATGCGCACGCCGGTCACGCCCGCTTCGTCGCCAAGCACTTCCTGCAACCTATGGTGCCAAAGGGGTTGAATGTTCTCGCGGGCGAACAACCGGTCCTGCAGGATCTTCTCCGCCCGCATTTCATCGCGTCGATGCACTAAAAAGACGCTGCGGGCGATGTTGGAGAGATATAGCGCCTCCTCTGCAGCGGTGTTGCCGCCACCGATGACCGCAACGTCTTTGCCCCGGTGGAAGAAGCCGTCGCAGGTGGCGCAGGCGCTCACCCCGCGGCCCTTGTAGGCTTCTTCCGATGGTAGCCCTAGGTAACGGGCGGAAGCGCCGGTGGCGATGATGAGGGCGTCGCAACTGTACTGCTGAGATTCGCCCGTCAGTAAAAACGGGCGCACACCGAGGTCGGCGGCGAGGACCTGGTCATTGATGATGGATGCGCCGAAGCGCTCCACATGCTCGGCCATCTGCAGCATGAGTTCGGGCCCTTGCAGCGCCGCATGGCCACCGGGCCAGTTTTCAACCTCTGTGGTGGTGGTGAGTTGACCCCCCACCTCCACCCCGGTAACCAAGGCCGGCTTCAGGTTGGCCCGGGCACCGTATAGAGCCGCAGTGTATCCGGCTGGGCCGGAGCCAAGAATGATGAGCTTGTGATGTTGCGTCAAGGATTTGCCCAGTGAGAGAAACCTGTCTTGCCCGTCTTGGGGCCAATTGTTCTTTGCGCGCCAGCGATGGCGCTCGCGTAGCCGAGCATTATATCCATTGTGAACTCGTTTATGATGCTGAGCGAAGGTGGCCTGACCGCATGAGCCGACGAAACGCCGCTGGCGACAAACCCGGCCCGGCCCTCCGGATTGGGACCGTCGAAACAAGAAAGCGCGATGACTTCAAGTTCGGCGCGGCCCAACCGAGCTCATTGGCCGAACAACCCAGTTGCTAACGAAAACCACCGATCAAACATGAGCTGGCGGCGGCCCAAGCAATACAAAATAGAATTTCTTTTTTCTTACTTGTATTGTTTTGTGCTATTCTGAGCTTCCACCAACAGCCTGAAGGTGATTCCATGACCGGTTCCTTAACGGAATTCCAAGATGAGGAAACCCGTTTTCAGGCCCGCATCGAGCGCGATGAGCGCATTGAACCCAAGGATTGGATGCCAAGCGCCTATCGCCGCACCCTTGTGCGCCAAATCTCCCAACACGCCCATTCGGAGGTCATTGGAATGCAGCCGGAGGGCAGTTGGATTACCCGGGCGCCATCGCTTAAACGCAAGCTGATTCTACTGGCGAAGGTGCAGGATGAAGGTGGCCATGGGCTCTATCTGTACGGCGCCGCTGAAACCCTGGGGGCTAGTCGGGATGAAATGGTGGACGCCCTGCACGCCGGCCAAGCCAAGTATTCGTCCATCTTCAACTATCCAGCGCTCACCTGGGCGGACATCGGCGCCATCGGCTGGCTGGTGGACAGCGCCGCCATCGTCAACCAGATCCCTCTGCAGCGCTGCTCATACGGCCCCTACGCTCGGGCGATGGTGCGCATCTGCAAGGAGGAGAGCTTTCACCAACGGCAGGGCTACGACATCATGCTGGCGTTGTCGCGGGGGACGGCGGCGCAACAGGCCATGGCCCAGGATGCGCTTGACCGCTGGTGGTGGCCGACGCTGATGATGTTTGGGCCGCCGGATGGCGCATCCATTCACTCGTCCCAATCCTTTGCCTGGAAGATCAAGCGCTACAGCAACGATGAACTGCGCCAGAAATTCATCGACCAAGCGGTTCCCCAAGCCGATGTGCTGGGTCTGAAAATTCCCGACCCGGACTTGGCATGGGATGAAGCGATCGGCCACTACCGCATCGGCGCCATAGACTGGGATGAGTTCCAGCGCGTTGTCGGCGGTGATGGTCCCTGCAACCGGCAGCGCTTACAGCATCACCGGCAAGTTCGGGCTGACGGCGCTTGGGTGCGCCAAGCGGTTGCGGCCCATGCGGGGAAACGGAGCTTGAACGGGGTGCAGCGGGCAAATGCCGCTGTTTGAAGTCTTTGTGCGCTCCCGGCGCGGTTTGGAGCACCAGCACGCCGGCAGCCTGCGCGCCGAGGATGCCGAGATGGCGTTGCAGTACGCCCGCGAGATATACACCCGCCGCCGGGAAGGCGTGAGCATTTGGGTCGTGCGCTCAGCAGACATCATCGCCTCCCAAGAAGAGGATGCGCCAGCGTTCTTCGACCCGGCCGACGCCAAGCCCTATCGCGACGCCAGCTATTACGAACTGCCCAGCGAGGTTAAAAACCTGTGAGCCTGCTCATCGGTTCATCTCAAGCTGCGCCCGCAGTCCGGCACCGCCTGCTTTCCACGCGGTTGTTTGAGTGTAGGACTTTTTTCTTTCAAATCAGAAGGCTAACGAGGCGATGGTGCAGGCCCATGAAAGGGCGGTGGGCGGGTGCGCATCGCGCTCGGCCGTCACCCTTTCCGCGCGATCAAGAGGTCTAGCCGTGACGACCGAACAATCCTCAATTCTGCTTGATGCGGTGGTGGCCTTGGGTGATGACGCCTTGGTTCTAGGCCAGCGTCTTGGCGAGTGGTGCGGCAAGGCGCCTATGCTTGAGGAGGACTTGGCCATGGCCAACACGGCCTTGGATTTTCTCGGACGGGCGCGGCTTTACTACGGCTACGCCGAGGCGCTCGGCGGTTGCGATGAGGACACCTACGCCTTTCAGCGTGACGCACGGGAGTTCAAGAACCTGCTGCTCTACGAGCTGCCTTGTACGGACTTCGCCGCCGCCTGCGTCCGGCAATTCCTGATTGACGTTTTTGATGACCTGCATTCAGCCCAGCTTGCCGCTAGCGCCGATCCTGTGCTGGCTGGAATTGGCGCCAAGGCGAACAAGGAGGCCAGTTACCATCGTCGTCACTCCAGCGCTTGGTTGGTGCGGCTTGGGGACGGCACGCAGGAGAGCAATGGCCGGATGCAGAAGGCCATGGATGATCTTTGGGGCTTTCATCAGGAATTGTTCGCCAACGCTGCGGCGGAGGAGGACTTGGTGGCGACCGGCCTGTTGCCGGACCGCAGCCGACTGTTGCCGGCATGGACGGAAGCCGTGTCCGCCGCTTTGGCGGAGGCGACCTTGGAGACTCCCGCTGGCGATTGGTCCATTGCTGGCGGCCGTCAGGGCGTGCATACGGAGCACTTGGGGTTCATGTTGGCGGAAATGCAGCATCTGCCGAGAATCCATCCCGGAGCGCGTTGGTGACGCATTCCACTGCCATCGCCTTGGAGACCCCTGAGTATGCAGCTCGCGCCCAGCAGCGGCGAGCGTCCGCACGGCCCGACCTGTACCAGCTGCTTGATGCGGTGCGAGACCCGGAATTGCCGGAGCTCAGTATCTGGGACTTAGGCGTTCTGCGCGACGTGCGGGAGCGGCAAGGGGAAGTGGTGGTCACCATTACGCCCACCTATTCAGGCTGTCCCGCCTTGGATGTCATTCGGGAAGACATTGACGCCTGCCTACGGGCGGCTGGTTTTGGCGAACCCCGCATCATCGACCAAACCAACCCGCCTTGGACCACAGCGCTAATGAGCCGCGCCGCCAAACGCCAACTCAGCATCAACGGCGTCGCGCCGCCAACGTCAAAAGGCGTTTCCTGCCCGCGCTGCGGCAGCGCCGACACCATGCTGGTCAGCCAATTCGCCGCAACGGCCTGCAAGGCTCACTACCGCTGCAACGCCTGCCTTGAGCCCTTCGATTACTTCAAGACGCTGCTGTAGCCGCATGGACATGCACGAACTCGAAGTGGCTGCGGTGACGCCGGAGACGGCGGCGGCAGTGCGGGTGCAGTTCGCGCTGCCGCCAGCGCTGAAGCCGCAATATGCCTTTGCTCCGGGGCAGTACCTGACTCTTGAGGTGGACATTGACGGCGCTCCCCTAAGGCGCGCCTACTCCATTTGCAGCGCCCCTTGGCAGCCGCTGCAAGTGGCTATCAAGCACTTGCCGGACGGACGCTTCAGCACCTACGCCAACCGATGCTTGAAGGTCGGGGAGCGGCTGCAGGTCGGCCCGCCAAATGGGTGCTTCACGGCTCCTGAAGGCCGTAGGTTGCCGGTCCATGATCTGTGCATGGCTGCTGGCAGCGGCATCACGCCGATCATGTCCATTATCCGCACCACCTTGGCCGCGCATCCGCGCAATCGGATTACCTTGCTTTACGGTAACAAGACTGCGGCGTCGATGATGTTCCGCAATGAACTCATGTTTCTGAAGAACCGCTATCTTGACCGCTTTCATCTCATTCCGGTGTTCAGCCAGGAGCTGCAGGACAACGAACTGTTCAATGGGCGCATCAACAACGCCAAGGGTGTGCAGTTCATCAAACGACTGCTGCCCCTGAACAGTTTCGATGAGTTTTTCCTGTGTGGGCCGGAGTCCATGATCTCGGAAGTGGACCGCGGCCTACGCGCCGAAGGCGTCGCCGGGGAGCGCGTTCACTACGAGCTGTTCTCCGCTGCGGCCGAGGATGCGGCGCATCGAGTGCAGAAACATGAAGAACGGGCGCGGCGGTACGGCAGTCAGCTTTCCCGCGTAACGGTCCGCTTCAAAGGTCGCTCCCATCAGTTTGACTTGGAATGCGATGGCGAAAACCTGCTTGAGCGGGCGCGGGCTCAAGGCTTGGATGTGCCGTTCTCCTGTCGGGATGGGGTCTGCGCCACTTGCAAGGCGCGGCTGCTTAAAGGGCAGGTGGATATGGACGTCAACCATGCCTTGGCGGCGGCGGAAGTTGCTGCCGGGTTCATCTTGAGCTGCCAAAGCCATCCGCTCTCGGCGCAAGTATCGCTGGACTTTGACGTATGAAGCACAACCGCCATGCTGCTTCCGGCCCCGCATTGGTTCACTGGCTTGGCGACGCCCGTCGAGCATCCAGCCGGTTTGTCCGCAGGCGCGCGCCGTCTGGCCTGACCATCCACGGCGGCAAATCATCCCGCTGTCGCGCAAGCAACCTGACGAGTTCGGGGGAGATTCAATGCGGCTGGCCGGGCCTGAAGCAGAATGGACTTAGGACGCTTGCCCGCCGGCGTGTTGACGCCCATCCCCCGGCACGGCAACGGGGCCGGTGCGCCCGCTGGCCAAGTCTGAAGCCGAGTGGACTTAGGACGCTTGCCCGCCGGCGCGTTGAGTTCGGGCTTGCGCCAATCCCCCGGCACGACGATGGGCCGTGCGCCGGGTGGCTGGGGTTGAAGAGGAATGGGCTTGGCACCCAGCCAGGATCAAGCCCGCTCCGTTAAGGGAGTTGCATGAAAGGCGGCTTTAGATGAATGCGGCACAAGTGGTGCGATCCGCCCTCGGCGCGGCTAAGGCGCGGTCGCTCATCATCACCTTCATGGGTGATGTGGTGTCCGTGCAGCCGCGGCGCATTTGGCTTGGCAGCTTGATTGCGGCTATGCAGCCCCTTGGCTTGAGCGAAAATCTGGTCCGCACCACTTGCAATCGGCTGGTGCGGGCGGGCTGGCTGCAATCGCGCCGGCGCGGACGGCGGACCTATTTTCACTTCAGCGCCTTTGGGCTGCGCCAATACCAACGGGCTGCGGCTCGCATATATGCTCCTTCGCGGCCGCAGTGGGATGGCCTGTGGACCATCATCCTCGCCGGCAGCCTGTTGCCCGGTCAGCGTGACCAATTGGCGGAGCAGCTTGGCTGGCTTGGCTTTAACCGTCTGCGCGGCCATGTGCTGATTCACGCCGGTTTCGGGCGCGAGCATGAGGCGGTGCTAAGGGAGCTTGAGATCGATGTGCCGGTCTTTCGGGCCGAGGGGGCGACGCTTGGCGACAGCCTGCTGCAATTGTGTCGGGATGCTTGGGCCCTAGATGGGTTGAACCAGTCTTATAGCACCTTCGTGGATCGATTCGCGCCCTTGGCCATCGCCCCGGCGCCATCGCCGCAGGAGGCGTTCCAACTGCGTTTCAGCCTGATTCACGAGTACCGGCGCATCGTTCTCACGGACCCGGAGTTACCTGAAAGCCTAGTGCCTGAGGATTGGTGCCGGGAAGCGGCACGCGATCTCGCGGCCATCCTCTACCATCAATGGCTGGATGGTTCGGAAGCTTGGTTGGGCAAGGTTCTGCATACGGAGCTGGGCGGCTGGCCTGCTTGCGCAAACCTCCTGCACCGCCGCTTTCGTGACGCCACTTGGACGCCCGCTCTGGTGGCCTTGGCCTAGCAGACTGCGCCGCCGGAAATCAGGGCGGCGAATTCGCTACCGAGATTCCCTCCGCGCAGGCCGCCAAGGCGTTTGGCGGTTGATCTGGATTGGCCAAGGGCACTATGTTCTCATGCGTACCGGTTTGCTCGTTGCAGGTGGTCAAGATGAACCCAGTGCTCAACGCCCCCATCGCCCTTAAGGGCGCACCGGGTTCTCCTTACACGCGCAAGATGCTGGCGCTTCTGCGCTATCGGCGCATCCCCTATCGCTTGCTGCAAGGCATGGTGAACGGAGACGAGCCGGAGGCCGATTTGCCGCCGCCCAAGGTCGCCCTGCTGCCGACCTTCTATTTCGAAGGAGCCACTGGGGAATTGGAGGCGATGGTGGATTCGACCCCCATCATTCGCCGCTTGGAACGGATGGTCATGGGGCGTTCAGCCGCGCCGCCAGACCCGGCCTTGGCGTTTATAGACACCTTGGTTGAGGACTATGGCGATGAATGGTTGACCAAGGCCATGTTCCATTATCGATGGAGCTACCCGGCCGACATCAAGCGTGGCGGCGACATATTGCCCAGATGGCGCAGCCTGACCGGCAGCGAGACTGAAATCGCCCCCATGTCCACCTTCATTCGGGAGCGGCAGATTGGGCGTCTGCCAGTAGTGGGCAGCAACGAAGTGACCACTCCGGTCATCGAAGCCAGCTATCGGCGCTTTCTGAAGATCTTTGACGCCCATATCCAAAATGGGCCTTTTCTTTTGGGACAACGCCCCGGCGCCGCCGACTTCGCCTTGTTCGGTCAATTGACCCAGTTAACCGGCTTCGACCCGACGCCGATGAACATCGCCATGGACAACGCTCCTCGGGTGTGCGCTTGGGTTAGCATGGTCGATGACCTGTCCGGCCTCGAACCCACCGAGGGCCATTGGCGTCACCGTCAGGACCTGCCGGACTCCCTGCTTGGCCTGCTGCGGGAAATCGGCCATGTGTATGCGCCGGCGTTGCTCGCCAACGCCAAAGCCATCGACCTCGCCGCAGGTGAGGTGCAAACTGAAATCGACGGTCGCCCTTGGATTCAAAAACCTTTTCCCTATCAAGCGAAATGCTTGCAGTGGCTACGTCAGGAGCGGGCGCGCCTAGACCCGGAAGATCGCGCCTTCGTGGACGAACTGCTTGCCGGCACCGGTTGCGAGCTATTGTTTCAAGCACCTTAACCGGCTGCTTTCATGGAACCACCTTATGACACCTCGAAAAATTGTGTCTGATCTGACCGGTGGCGTAGATATTGGGTCAGTAGCGAATGGAGGTGTCATGCCGCGGATGGGTCTTACCACCAGAAAAAGCACCTTGCCGCCTACTGCCTATTGTATGGGCTCAGACACATTCCGGAATTTCGGCCCCGGCGATTTTCGGCGCATTGGCGCACTGGTGCCGACCGGAGTCCGCAGCCCGGCGCGGCGCGGACGGATCCTTGACGCGTCCATCGCGCCGGTCGGTCAATGCCCTAAGCCCGCTCCTTCCACAACCGGCCGCTCGCATCTTCCCCTGAACCCGTTATGTTGCTTGCGCGACATTGGGGTGGCTCAGAGGGTCGGCATCTGTCCGATTAACGACAGGGACAGGGCAACGATGAACACCAGAAAGAGCAGCGCTGCGCCAGTGGCCAAGGAGACGAGCACCACTTGGACCCAGCCTTGCACTTGGCCGCCTGCTTGCCGATGGTGGTCGATGGCCAGGCCTTGCAACCGACTGGCTAGAAACCATGCCATTCCGGTTTGCAGCAGGGCCAGCGGCAGCATCACCCATTGCGACTCGGGCAGCGTCATGGCAAGCAGCAAAATGGCCCCATAGAGAATGATCCCGATTTGAACGATGCGTTTGGCGAGCGTTGGCTGCCCGAGGGCGACGTAGTTGTAAGCGGCCATGTAGATCGCCGCCGCCAGTGAACCCAAGACGGCACCCACCACCATCCCGTTGACCGAGTAGAGGCGTTTGTTGGTGGGGGCGGCGTTCAAATCCGTGGGTCAACTAATATCTTCACTTCGGCCGGATGGGACGCCAACTGAGCGAAGGCTTGGCCCAACTGATTCAGGCCAACCGTGCTCGTATGCAACGGGGCGCAGCGAATCCTGCCATCGATCACCAACTCCTTGGCGATTTCGAATTCTTCGTGCAGATAGGCGATTGATGAGCTGAGACGAATTTCCTTGGCCAGCCATCCAGCGGCGTCAATCTCGGCCGCATGGTTGGCCACGCCAACGAGGGAGACCAAGCCGCCGCGACGCACTAGATTGGCCGCTTGCTGAATGGTGGCGGGAACGCCGGCGCACTCAAACACTAGGTCGCAGCCATCTTGATTCAGGGCACCATTGATGATGCCGGCAGCATCCTCCTGACTGGGATCAATTAGAGTGTCCGCACCGAGTTGGCCACCTAACTCCCGGCGTGCCGCCACCGGCTCCAACAGGAAGCAGTGGCCGGCGCCGGCCGCCTTGGCCGCTTGCAAAACCAGCAAGCCGATGGGGCCGGCGCCAATCACCGCCACGGAATCGCCAAGCTGGATGTGGGTGCGGCGCAGGGCGTGAACGGCCACCGCAACAGGCTCCAAAATGGCGGCGTCCTCGTCGTTGATGCTATCCGGCACTTGGTACAGGCGGCTAGCCGCAAAAGCGATGGCGCTAGCAAAGCCGCCGTGGGAAGCGGCTAGGGGCCCCATGCCGATGGCGCTGATGAAAACGGTTTCGCAGTGGTGGGCATCGCCTCGACGGCAGGTTCGGCAATGCCCGCAAGCTGCCGCAACGCCGATGGCCACTCGATCACCTTCCTTCAAACCATTTTCACCTTGACCGACGGCGCTGACCACACCGGCCCATTCATGGCCGCAGATGGCGGGATTATAGGGTTCGCCGGACAAGTAGGCGTGCAGGTCGGTGCCGCAGATGCCGCAGTAGCCAATGTCCACCACCGCCTTGCCAGGGGTTGGCTCCGGTTGCGGCATGTCGATGAGTTCGATGCGGTTGCGGCCCGTGACCAGTCCTACTTGCATATGCGCTCCTCAAGCTAATCCGACTAGACCGCAGTCTATATAATTACCAACTAGAAGGGGATAGGCTCACCCTGTTATGCTCAATTTTCATATTCCATCAAATCGCCTTCAATCAAAATAATATTATTATATTTCAATAGGTTAAACCAAATTACCTAAGCGTGACATGAAGCGGCACCCTAGGCCGCCCCAGCGCCTCCTAGGTACTGCATGGGGGCAAGGCAACCTCGGAAGCCCAAACTTGGCGCGACTAAGGCTTCATGCGCACGGAGGGCGCACTGCATGGAAATCGAAATATTCTCCGACATCGTCTGCCCTTGGTGCTACATCGGCAAAGCAAGGCTGGATCAGGTTTTGCAAACGCCTGTTGGCGATGGTGTCACTTTGCGTTGGCGGCCCTACCAATTGCATCCGGGCTTGCCGGCTGAAGGCGTCGACCGCATCAATGACTTGCAAGCCCGCTACGGCGAGGATGCGGATCCCGGGCGCATCCCCAAAAGACTTGCGGAAGAAGCCAAGGATGCGGGCCTTGAGCTTGACTATGCCGTCATCAAGCGCCAACCCAACACTCTTGCGGCGCACCGCCTAATGGAATTGGCCGCAGCCCGAAGCGTTCAACATCAGTTGGCGGGGAAATTATTTGAGTTCCACTTCCGCATGGGCCAAGACATAGCGCAAGCAAGCACGTTGGTCAAAGCAGCCGAGCAGGTCGGTCTTGATGGTGCGGAGGCAGCGGCCTATTTAGTCGGTGAGGAAGGCGCGCAAGCTGTGCGCGAGCAGCTTGCGCGGGCCGTGGAGCTGGGCGTTCAGGGCGTGCCTTGCTATCTGCTTGCCGGCCGATTCACCTTGCCGGGCGCCCAAACAGCGGCAGTGATGGGCCAATTCATCCAGCGGGCTAAGGAACGACTCGGATAAACCCTAGAGCCGTCCGGGCGCTACTGCTCCAGAATGAACTTGGGCGTAACCGGAATCTGGAATACGTGCTTGGCTAGAATGTCGTAGACGTAGCCGCAATTGTCGCAATGTACGATCAAAAACCAAGGCTGTTTGGTTTTCGAGCGCTGCCTGCTTGTCTTTGCAACGATGTAATCCACCCCGCTGACCTGGCACTCGGGGCATTTCGGTTCCGCCATTGGCCTAGTCCAGCCTCTGGTCCATGGCGTGGGCGGGCAAGCCTTTGGTTTGACCGACGATCTTGGCCGGAATGCCGGCAACGGTCACATGCTCCGGCACATCCTCCAACACCACGCTGCCGGCGCCCACCTTGGCTCCTTCGCCCACCTCGATGTTGCCGATGATCTTGCAGCCAGCCGCCAGCAGCACGCCGCGGCGAATCTTGGGGTGCCGGTCGCCGGTTTCCTTGCCGGTGCCGCCCAAGGTGACGGAGTGGAGAATGGATACGTCGTCCTCCACCACAACGGTTTCGCCGGCCACCAGCCCGGTGGCGTGGTCGAGCATGATGCCGGCGCCGAACTTGGCGGCCGGGTGGATGTCAACGCCCAAGGTGACGCTGATTTGGTTCTGGAAGAACTGCGCGAGGGTCTTCCGTCCTTGTTGCCAAAGCCAATGGGCGATGCGCTGCGCTTGCAAGGCATGAAAGCCCTTGAAGAACACGAAAGGCGTTAGCAGGTCCTCGCAAGCCGGGTCGCGCTTGTAGGTCGCGAGTATGTCGGTGCCAGCGGCGCGCAAAATACTTGGGTCCGCGTCAATCGCCTCCTGAATCACGTCGCGAATGAGCATGGTGGGCAACATGGGATTGTCCAGCTTGCTGGCCAAGCGAAAGCTCAGCGCCGCCCCAAAACTGTGGTGGTTGAGCACTGTTGCGTAGAAGTAGCTGCCGAGGCTGGGCTCTTCTTCAGCCTTCAGCCGGGCCTCTCGGCGCATGACGGGCCAAAGGTCCGCTTGGCTGTCCACTTGGTCAGGACATGCCATACGGCTTAGGGCAGCACCCGCAGTATCACTCATCCTGATTGCTCCATTGCTGTTGCACCAAGGTTAATGCGCCGCCGCGGTTTTGCAACTTGACGGCAGTGCAGCAACCGTTACTAGCCAGGGTGAACAACGTTGGTGCAGGTCGTGCGCGGCACGGATTGATTTGGCCTTCAGCCGGCCTGTCGGACGGGATATTTGGAGCTGACGCCGGCTCGTGCGGCGGTGTGCTGCACAAGAGCGATAATGCCGCCTAGGCTGATGGCTGAGCCGATTAGCGTGGCCCAGCCAGCGCCGGTCAATCCCAGCACTGGCGCAAGGCCGAACAGCGCACAGGAGAAAAGCACGACTGCAACAACTTGCAGGCGGAACACCTGCGTGGCTTTGCCCATGGCGTAGCTGGCCGGACGCAGGGCGGCGCCGCCTAAGTCCAGGGTGCCGGCAGCGAGCAGCAGGGCTAAAAGCGGCGCTCCTTCTCGGAAGGTCTTTCCGGCCAGAAGAACGAGCAACTGCTCACCAAAGGTGATGGCGGCGAGGACAAAGGCGCTGCCGATCAGAGTGAAGATCAAGCTGACGCGCCGGGCCAACGCCAGAAACTGGGTGCGCTGATTTGGCCAGAGTCGGCTCAGGTCCGGGAAAATGGCTTGGCGCAGCATGACCACGGGCTTATCCACGACTTCAGCGAGGTCTCTAGTCAATCGGTAGATGCCGGCGCCTTCGGCGCCAAACAAGCCGCCTATGGCAAGGGTGACCACCCGTTTCGGAAAGATGTCCACGATGGATTGCAGGTAGATGACGGTGAGAAATTGGCGCAGTTCCGGGTTCGCCGTTAAGGACGGACGGATCGGGCCGCCGAAGTAGGGAGCGCCCAATGTGCGGGCTCCGCAGGCCAGTAACAGCAGGTGGTCAGCCAGCAGGCCCGACGCCCAGGCCAGCACATAGCCGCTAGGTGGTGCCTCCAGCGCCACGCAAATTCCCACTCCAGCCAGGCGTATGCTCGGGCCGGGCAGCAGCACGGCACCAAGTAGACGATACCGGTCCAAGGCGCGCAGTGCGCCCTGCACGGAACCCGTTGCCGAACAGAGCAGGGCAGCCACGTAGAGCCAAGCCGCCTGCGCAATGTCCGGCGCAACGCCAAGCGGCTCCGCCGCAATCAACAGCGTCAAGGCGCCGATTAGTCCCCCGATGAGGGCGGTCAGCCAATCCAATCGCCGTGAAGAGCCAATCAGGCTGCGCCAAGCCGCGCTCCTTTCCGCGTCCGGCGCTGCCTGCAGCAGGGGCACGCCAAACCGGATGACGGCGCCCGCGGATTTAACGTTGCACGCGAACTTGATGACGACGGCCACCGTATGCACCAAGATGACTAAGCCAAAGACCTCCGGCTCCAGCGAGCGGGCCGTTAGCACGGTGGCCGCCAGCGCCAGCAGGGCCGAGCCGACCCGTCCACCAAGCAACCAGCCAAAGTTCCGGGCAAGCCGCCAGCCGACGCTCAACGAAACGCCCCCAGACGGTAAAGACGCCATATCAACGGCCAAGCGAACAACAATGGATAGCGGCGTTGCCGCTCGCTGGCCTGAAGGCTGACGCCGGATTGCCGCTGCAGTTTCCAGAGCATGTAGTCCACCGGATTTTCAAAGGTCAACACCGACTTGAGGATGCGCAGGGCGGACAAAATCTTGCCGACAGCCTGCACCAATAACCAAGGCGGGCGGCGTCTGCCGTCAACTCTAGCTGCGATGTCCTTCACCTTAAGATAAAGCTGATCGAGATAAGCTGAGTTGGCGGTGTAGAGCGCTTCCCGCTTTTGTGGCATTTCAGACCGCATTTCGGCGGCGTAAGTGCGGGCAAACAGGGTTCGCCAGTAGGCGGCGGCTGTGTCCGGCCATTCTGTTGGGGCCAAGTCCGTCGCCAAGCGCTCGATAGCGTGGGCGACGATGGTGTCCAGAAGCTCTTGAGTTCTCTGGTTGCGGCACAAAAGCAACTGCTGCGGCTGAGCAAACCGCACCCAAAAGTAAGGGTGCAGGTCCAAGGCCACGGCTTTCATCAACCGCCTTGTGGTCAGTACGCTGATCTTGGCTGCCCGCTCGCCTGCAACCATTCTATAAACATTGGGCGGCAGCATGGTGCCCAGCCAGCCGTGCGAGCGCGGCCTTGACGGATACTTGTCCAACAGCACATAGAGGTCCGGCATGGCGTCGCGGGCGCCGTGCAGGTAGGAGCCGTAAAGGATGATGGCATCAATGCGCTCACCGTAGCGTTCAACGATCCGCTCGACTAGGGTGGCGATCAAACCGTCGCTTAAGCCCTTGGCCGTTGCTCCGAACGCCGCATTTGCGCGCAGACTCGAAAATCGGTTTGCGCCGGAACCCTTGGCCCCGCTTGGTTCGGGGGGTGGTTCTTCCCATTCAGGCATTGTAGGCGCGCCGCGTGGAGGAAAACGTCCGGTAGGCGTTCGGAAAGCGGTTCATCGCCTGCGGATCGGCCAGCCAGGACTCCAATGGGCCGCACCCAATCCGCACGATGCAGGCTATGCCGAAGCGCATCAACATCACTAGGAAGGACAGAAAAGTCCAAGCCACCACCAACCAGAAGCCTAATTCCGGGGCGCCGATGAGCCAACTTGAGGTCAGCAGCACCAAGCAAGGGTTGCGGCGGGCGACGAAGAGGCGAAAGTACGCATCGAACGGGCGCCAAGCAAACATGCTGACCTGACCTAGAGCGTGAAACCCCGCTTCAATCAGCCTGCCGCCCAAATAGCCGACCAGCATGAGGGCTATTGCGGTATTGAAGTCCAAGCCGAAGGCTAGGGCCAAGGGCGTCACCGACAGGCCCCATAGCCAGTACCAGAAAGGCGGGTGGATGATGTCCATGCCGTGGTCGAGAAAATGGCCAACCCTGCTTGATTGAACGGTGACCCGCGCCAACTTGCCGTCCACCGTGTCCAAGAAGGTCATGATCCAAGCCAGAACAAGCCCGGGCAGGTGCCAATCGTTGTAGAACAACCAGCATGCAGCCAGCATCATGAGAAATCCGGCCAAGGTGACGCTATTGGGCGAAAGGCCGCGACGGGCACAAAAACCCACCACAGCCTTGGCCGGCACCGGCCACCACCACTTGGTCACGAAGTCCGTAATGCCTTTGTAGGACAAACCGTACAAGCGGTCCTCGAGCGCCGGTGCGGCGTCCGCTCTGATGGGCGCTAGCAGGGGCATCGCATTCATGCGCAAGCAGCCTTCGAACGAGCGCAGGTCTTCGGCGGTCAGTTGGACCAATGCCCGGTCGTGCGGCTTGCCCGCCAGCAAGGCCCTCGCCGCTGGCGCGTCTTTGGCGTCGATGGCGGCAGCGGCGGCGATGGGGCCGTCCATCAGCAAGCCTCGGCGCTGAAGAAGCCCGCTTAGGGTGCGCAGTTCGTAAAGATAGTCCGCCCGCAGCAGCAGCAGGTCGTCTTCAACCCCATCCAAAGTCTCGGCCACCTTGATCCCATCGATGGCCCTCACTTGCCGAGACAAGCGCTCGCGGCTGCTCAACCCCCACAGCAGCACGTCGGTTTCGCCAATAATGTATGCCGTGGTCATTGCAACCAATCAAGGGAAAGAGCGATTATGGCACGTTATGCGTCTAGTCCACATTTCAGACCCCCACTTGACAGATCTGGCGGAAGTTCCACGAAGGCGCTTCCGCGGCAAACGTCGCTTGGGCTATCTGTCCTGGCACCACCGCCGCCGCCATCACCATCGGCGCGAGAACTTGGATTTGCTGTGCACGGCAGTGATGGAATTGGCGCCGGACCTCATTGTGGTGACCGGGGACTTGACCCAGGTTGGCACACCGGAGGAGCTGGCCGCGGCGGGGGCGTGGCTGCGCGATCTTGGGCCGCCACGCAAGGTGCTGGTGATCCCCGGCAATCACGATCTGTACGCTGCGGACTCTTGGGCCCCGTGCTATGAACATTGGCGAGCTTACCTGCATTTTGCGCCATCGGCTGCCGCCGAGGAAGCCCGTGAACCTCGTTGGTGGATGCGCTTCCCGTCTTATTGGCGAGCGGATGGCCTTGGCGTCTACGGCCTGAACAGCGGCATCCCGACGTCGCTTGGATCAGCTGCCGGCGCCTTAGGCGTCGCCCAGCAGCAGCGCTTGGCCGACTTGCTAGCGGCCGCTCCGGTTGAGGCGATGAAGATGGTGGTCGTACACCATCCGCCGCTGCTGGGCACGATGCCCAAGCGCCTGGCACTGCGCGATGCCCGTGACCTGCAAGCGCTCTTGGATCAAACGCACTTGGTGCTGCACGGCCACGGCCATTGGAACCGCAGCTATAGCATCGGCACCACCCAGATCTTCGCTACGGGTTCCGCCTCCACGGACCATGCGCCATTCCGTTTGTTTGAAGTCAAGCCGGCCACGGCCGGCTTTGAAGTGCGCATGGAGTTGCGGGTTAAGGACGGCGTTGATTTTCGGCTGGCTGAGTCTGCGGAGTTCATCGTCTCCACCAAATGATAGCCAACGCGGCCGCTAACGCGCCCAAGTCCGGCCCTAAGCCGGTTAACGCAGCCGGCAAGCGATACAGCAAGCCCACCTGCATACTAGCCTGCTCCACAAGATAGAACGCCAGCCCGATCAAGGCGCAAAAAGTCACTTGAGTGCCCATGGGTGCGGTCCGGGAGGCGTTGGTCGCGAACGGGAGACCTAACAGCACCATGGCCAAAACGCCGATGGGCAAGCTAATTTGCTGCCACAGAAGAATGCGGAAACGATGCGCATCCAAGCGGTTGCGATCAAGATGGTCGATGTAGCCCACCAATTCCGTGGGTGCTAAGGCATGCTCGGCCCGCGCTAGGGTGACGAACTGAGCGGGATCAATTTCGCCCGGCCAGCGCAGCCGCGGCACTGTGCTTCGTTCAACGGTTTCCGTCTCGAAGCGCGTTATGCGCACCCCGTTCAGCCACCATTCTCCTGGTGCGACCAGATCCGCTCCATCTGCCTGGATCAGCTCAACGACCCGCCCGACTTCGTCAAGACGGTAGATTTCGATGTCCGCCGGCATGGCACCGTACTGGACGCCGCCCACCCGCATTAGACTGGACTGGCTGCGGGTCCAATAGGCGCTCCCCTCCCTAGTGGTGTTGGCCAAGCTTTGCGTGCGCAGATGGGATGCCCTGCTTTCGAAGGCGGGAATGACGAATTGCTGGGTGACGAACGCAACTCCCATGATGGCTAACGACAGCAACAGCAGCGGACGCGCCAGCCGCGCCATACCGATTCCGCTGGCGCGCATGGCGGTGAGCTCCGAGCCGGTACCGAGAGCGCCCAAACCCAAGACCGTGCCGAGCAGGCAAGTGACCGGCAGCACGTCCAGGGCGATGCGGGGCAGGGAGAACCCGGTCACCCGCACCGCCTCAAGGGTGCCGAAGGCGCCCTTGCCCACATCCTCCAACTGTTGGGCCAAGGAGATGAATCCGAACAACCCCATAAACAACAGGAAGACCGGTGTGCCGCCGCGCAGCAGCGCTAACAGCAAATAGCGGTCGAGCAGGGTCAAGGGGCGCTCCTGCGGAATGCCAGCCAAGCGGCACCGACGCTGGCGGCGAGGCCGGCCGGCACCCACCAAATATGATCCCAGGCTCCTTGCTCCACCTCAGAGCGGGCGATGCCGATGAGGTTGAAGTAGATCGCATAGATGACGATGGCCAGCAGCAGCCGGGCGGAGCGGCCGCTGCGGGGCCGCGTGCGGCTCAGGGGCACCGCCACCAGCGCCAGCAGTAGGGTCGAACAAGCCGTTGATGCTCTCCATTGCCTCTCGGCCCGGTCCGCATCCAGGTCTGAGGCCAGCAGTTGGGCGGTTGGCGCGGACTTCGGTTTGTGTCCCAAGGGTTCGGCTTCAAGGGCAGCGGTCCATATCTTCAAATCCTTGAATCGCCCGACCACTTCCTCTCCGCTAGGCGTTTGCTTGTAAACCAAGGTGCCCAGCATCTGCAAAAGATGTGCATCGGCGCGGGCGAATGAGTTAAAGTGCCCGCTGGCGGCGGAAATGACCTCAAGCACACCGTCACGCCGGGACCGAACGAAGATGCCGCGCAACTCGCCAGTGTTTTCATCTCGATCGTCCAGGAAGACTGTTCGGCCATCTTTGCCGTAGATATGGAATTGCCTTGGCGAAAGGGTGCCGACTTCAGCCGTCGCCTTGGCGTTGGCTTCAAACTGATAGAGCAGACCATAGGCCCAAGGGCGGGCCCACAAGGAAAGAACCGCAACCAGGAGGGCGATGATGAAGGCCACGCTTAGGACCGGCAGCATCACTCGGTACTCGCTTAGGCCGCCGGCCCGCATGGCGACCACTTCCCAATTTGAAAAAAGCCGCCCCAAAGCCATGATCATGCCGATGTAGAGCGATATGGGAAGCAGCACTTCAAGAGCTATGAGGGCCTTGAGGCCGATCAACGCAAAGATGATCGAAGTGTTCAGCAGCCCGTCATTTGCCTCTGTGAGAAACCGCGTCAGGCTGTGCGCGATGAAGACCCCGGTCAAAAACAGGGCGATCAGGCAAAACGGCTTGATTGTCTCACGGGCCAAATATCGATCTATGGTCATGCTACCGCTGCAATGCCTCTGGTCAAGCAACCGCAGCGCCGCGCAAGATCCACACCGGCCACAGAGTCGAACCAGCCTCGACCCATTGGCCCAATTCTCCCTTCGGGGGGGCAACCCCGTTCACGCAGTGTGGCTTTTGCTCGCGGCCCTGTGGGGTGCAACCGCGCCTGCCGGCGCATCTTCAATCCTTGATGAGCCCATAGTAATTCGGGCGGACCGTGCCTGGGAAGCGAAAGAGGGCCCGGACCAAGAGAAGTCGTTGAATTTCGAGGGCAACTTTGAGATGAGTGGCCGCGACTGGTGGGTGAAGGCGGACTCAGCGCAGGTGATCGGCCCGCTGGAGGAGCCTGACCGGATTATCGTCATCGGTGCGCCGGCGAGGATATCCTTCACCAATGATGACGGCGACATCACAACCGGCGAAGGCGGGCGCGTCATCTATTGGGGTACGCGGCAGATCGTTGAATTGCAAGACAACGCCGTGCTGCAGGCTGGTGGTGTTTCCATCACCAGCTCCAAGATCGCCTATGACCTTGAAGCGAGGAGCTTGCAATCAATTGGCGCCGATGGGGTTGAATTCCTCTTGGGGAAGGACGACTGAAAGCTGTTTGACCCGCCACCGCCAAGGCACCCCGGCCAGACGGCGACCTAGACTGATTGGAGGGCGGTCGGCTCAAGGCTCTTCGGTCAAGATGCGGGGGCGAAGGTACACCAAACAGGGCAATGATCCGAAGGCCTTTCAGCACCGCGGATCTCATAGTCGATACCGCAGCCCTGCAAGGCTTTCGCCAGCACCGGGGTGGCGAGCACCAGATCGATGCGCAGACCGCGCTTGGGGTCACGTTCAAAGCCTCGACTGCGGTAGTCGAACCAACTGTATAGGCGCTCGCCGTCCCCAACATGCTGCAGGTAGAGGTCGGTGAGCCCCCAACTCATCAAATTTTCCAGCCAATCCCGCTCTTCGGGCAGAAAGCTGGTTTTGCCGGTTTTAAGCCAACGCTTCCTATTGTCCTCGCCAATGCCGATATCGGCATCATGCGGGGCGATGTTCATGTCTCCGGCCACGAGCAGCGGCTCATTCGGATCGCAATGCTCCCGCAGATAGCGCGATAGGTCCTGATAGAACTGCTCCTTGGCGGGAAACTTGACCGGGTGATCGCGGCTTGCGCCTTGAGGGAAGTAGCCGTTGATGATGCGCACCCCACGGCCGCCGATTTGGTAGCGGGCGGCAATGAACCGGCGCTGTTGGTCGGTTTCCCGCCAAGGCAGGCCGCATTGCACATCCGTCGGGGGCGTGCGGGAAAACAGGGCGACGCCGTAGTGGCCCTTTTGTCCATAGATCGCCACATGTTCATAGCCTATGGATTGCACTGCTTCAACAGGAAACTCCAAGTCCTGAACCTTGATTTCCTGAACTGCAATGACATCCGGGCGATGCGCTTCGCTGATCGCTTCGATTTGATGCAAGCGAGCGCGAATGCCGTTGGCGTTGAACGTGATGAAACGCATAGGTGCATCCCCTGACAGATCGTTGCCCCATTATCGCTGTGGTTGGACGTTAAGGGAATGGGGTGTACGGGCTCAGGACATTGCGGAATTTTTTCGGTCATGCGGCCATGACGGGCTTGTCTGCGAATTCGGTCGGTGTCTGAGCCGATTCACCTTTTGAGCCCGGGCACCGGCCACAAGGCAAGCCGAGCACAGAACCATGGCCAAAGCCATGCCCAAACCTGTCGGCAAAACCGGGCGCGGAGGCTCCCATGCCCGAACCGACCGGCACACCCGACGCCGCCGCTCCCACCGCAACCTTCATGCCGCCGTCGCGGGCATTTCAAACGGAACGCAAGGGGGCCTATACTATGACCATGATGCAGACGACGATCGTCTACGACACCCACGCGGCGGTGCTGCGGCTGACGAAAACGGGCATGCCCGAGCCGCAGGCCGCGGCCGTGGTGCGCGAGCAGTCCCTGCTGCTCGAACACAACCTCGCCACCAAGGCCGATATCGAACTGGTCAAGGCCGATATCGAAGCCCTGCGCCAAGAGACCAAGGCCGAGATCGCGACCGCGAAGAACGGCATTATCATGTGGGTCGTTGGGCTGAACATGGCCATGGTCGGCCTGATGATCGCCGCCGTCAAGTTTCTCTAGCTCCACACGGCGCTCCGCGCTCTCCGGTGTCGCCTCGGCGCAAGGTTTTCCGGCTGCCCCGCTCCGGCGGCGGGCAGGGGCCGAGCAAGGCTGCCTGTGCATCGGCCGCTTGCTTGACGAGGCACGTTTGCCGGTGAAGAGCATCTCCCTAATGAAGCGCAACAATTGCAGCAAAGCCTTGGATATCGCCCGCATGGCCCGGGACATGCACGGCGGCAATGGCATTTCCGACGAGTTGCACGTCATACGCCACGTCATGAATCTGGAGACGGTCAACACCTATGAGGGCGCCCATGACGTGCATGCGCTGATTCTTGGCCGCGCCTAAACCAGACTACAGGCATTTACCGGCTGACAACTTGATATCAATGCGGCATTGAGTCAGTGACATTTCTGAAAAGCCCATGCGACTTCGCCCAGCCGCCATTGCCTAACTCAAGCTAACTGGTAGTGTGTCCTTATATCTATTTAATCTAATGAAAGAAACTACTGGGGGGCTTAGGGGATGATTCGAATCCTGATGGTGGATGAACATCGTTTGTTTCGGGCGGGTCTCAGGAAAATGCTACCTGAAACCAACGGTTTCAGCATCGTTGCGGAGGCGGAAAGCGGGGAGCAGGCGATCGATTTAGCCAGAGATCTGCTGCCTAATGTTGTTTTGATGGACATTCTGATGCCAGGCATCGGCGGGCTGGAGGCAACCCTGCGCATCAGCCGCATGAATTCTGATATCAAAGTGATTGCTTTAACCGCCTGCGATCTGAACCCGTTTCCATTGCAAATGTTGCGGGCGGGCGCAACCGGCTATCTGACCAAAGGCGTGCATCAGGAAGAACTGCACTTGGCCATTCGCAAGGTGTATGCCGGGCGTCGCTACGTCTGCGCCAAGGTTGCGCAGCAACTCGCCGTCGATGCCTTTGATTCAGACCAAGGCTCACCGTTCAATCGGCTGTCGGGTCGGGAAATGCAGATCATGCTGATGGTGATCAACTGCCACAAAGTGATCGAAATCTCCGAGAACCTGCACCTGTCCCCCAAAACCGTGAACAGCTACAGGTATCGGATTTTCGACAAGCTCGATGTCTCAAGCGATGTGGAGCTCACCCTGTTGGCGGTGCGCCACGGCTTGACTCGCCCCGAAGCCACCGGCTTGACCGGTACTGCATCAGCTTGAAATTTAGGGTGGTTGCGAAGGGTTTGAGTGCGATGGGATTTGGACCTGCGTCCATGCGGAGCAAAAGAACGTTCGCTGCGCCAAGGCGGCGCCGATAGCCGAGCGCTGAGGTCCCCATGCGGCTTGGTTTTCGGGTTATATTGTGCAGCCATGATGCCTGCCCAGCGCACCTTCGACCTCGCCAATCTCAGCCCAAAGCCCGGCGTTTACCGCCTGCTTGATGGCGCTGGAGGGGTTCTTTACGTTGGCAAAGCGCGCAACCTGAAGCGCCGCATCAGCAGCTATTTCCGTGCCAGCGGGCTTAATACCAAAACCCTATCGCTCATCAATAAAGTCAGTGACATCGATGTGACCGTCACCCACAGCGAAACCGAGGCCCTACTGCTTGAGCAGAACCTGATCAAGGAGGAGCGCCCGCCGTACAACGTGGTTCTGCGCGACGACAAGTCATACCCTTACATCTGGCTGACGGAAGATGAGGACTTCCCGCGCTTAAGCTTCCATCGCGGCACCAAGCGCAAGTCAGGGCGGTACTTCGGCCCCTATCCGTCGGCGAGTTCGGTGCGGGAGAGCCTGAACATCCTGCAAAAGCTGTTCCGCATCCGCCAGTGTGACGACCATTTCTTCAAGAACCGCACTCGGCCCTGCCTGCAGTACCAGATGCAACGTTGCAGCGGGCCCTGCGTTGGCTACGCCTCTAAGGAGGCGTACCAGCAGGATGTCGCCTTGGGCGTGCTGTTCCTTGAGGGACGCAGCAACCAGGTTCTCAATGCGTTCAAGCAGAACATGGAAGCGGCGGTTGAGCAGCTTGATTTTGAACGCGCCGCCAAGTACCGGGATCAAATCGCCCAGTTACGCCGGGTGCAGGAGCAGCAGTACGTTCATGCCGCCGATGGCGATGTGGATGTGTTTGCGGTGGTCAGCGGCGGGGCGCTGGCGTGCATCCAAGTTCTGTTCATCCGCGCCGGGCGAATGCTTGGGCAGCGCACTTGGTTTCCACGCAATGAACTTGGCGTCAGCGAAGGAGTGCTGTTGGAGGCGTTTTTGTCGCAGTTCTATCTGGCCGGCACCGACCACGACGTGCCCAAGACAATCATCACCTCCCTGCCGGTTGACGATGGTGATATTCTAGCCGTCGCCCTGCGCGAGCGCAGCGGTCGTCGGGTTGAAATGGCGTTGGGCGTGCGCGGCCAGCGCGCCCGCTGGAGGCAGCTTGCCCTCGACAACGCCGACGTTGCCCTAAGCGCCCATCTAGCCGACAAGCGTCATGTCATGGCGCGGATGGTCGCGCTGCAGGAGGCGCTGGGGCTCGCTAACGCGCTGCAGCGCTTGGAGTGTTTCGACATCAGCCACACCTCTGGCGAAGCCACTGTGGCGTCCTGCGTGGTCTTCGACGCGCGAGGGCCGGTAAAATCCGATTATCGGCGGTTCAACATCACCAATGTGGTGCCTGGAGATGACTATGGAGCCATGGAGCAGGCTTTGCGCCGCCGCTACACCCGTTTGCAGCAGGGGGAGGGCGAACTGCCGGACATTCTCATCGTCGATGGAGGCAAGGGTCAAACGCGCCGGGCTGAAGAAGTGCTGAATGAGTTGCAGGTTCAGGACGTGCTGGTGTTGGGCATCGCCAAGGGCCCGGGCCGCAAGCCGGGCTTTGAACGTCTCATGGTGAAGGATGGTGAAATCGCCTTGTCGCCACAATCCGCCGCCTTCCATCTTCTGCAGCACATCCGCGACGAGGCGCATCGCTTCGCCATCACCGGCCATCGCCAACGACGTCAAAAACAGCGGCGGCGGTCCGAATTCGATGAAGTGCCCGGCGTTGGGCCCAAGCGCCGCCGCAGCCTGTTGGTTCACTTCGGCGGGTTGGCGGCGATCAAGGGGGCAAGCGTTGAAGAGATTGCCAAGGCACCCGGCTTCAGCCGCCGGTTGGCCGAGGGAATCTTCGCCGCTCTGCATACGGAGTAAGCTCAGTGCGCTCGGTCAACCTGCCGAACCTAGTGACCCTAGCCCGGATCGCCCTAGTGCCGGTGTTCGCCTTGGCCTATCTGCTGCCGGGTGCAGCCACCTACCTAATGGCCAGTGCGCTTTTCGCCTTGGCGGCCTTTTCCGATTGGCTGGATGGGTACTTAGCCCGCAGATTGGAGCAGACAACCCGGTTCGGCACCTTTCTTGACCCGGTTGCGGACAAGCTCATCGTCGTGACCGCCCTGACTCTGTTGGTGAGCCACCACCACAATCCTTGGATGACGCTTGCCGGCATCATCATCATTAGTCGAGAGGTCTTCATCAGCGCCTTGCGCGAGTGGATGGCGGAGGTGAACCGCCGCGGCTTGGTGGCCGTTACCTTCCTAGGCAAAATCAAGACCACCTTGCAGATGGTGGCGATCATCATGCTGCTAGCGCAGCCGCCGGACTTTGAGCGGGTTTGGGTGATCGCCGGCTACCTCTTGCTTTACGTCGCCTGCCTGATGACCCTGTGGTCAATGACCCTCTATCTGCTGGCGGCTTGGCCGACTTTGGAGCAGGGCATTAAGCATCGTCACTAATCAGGGTTCTGATCTGGCGCCCCGGAAGGGCGGCAACTGCACCGAACAACCAAGGCGCTATCCCGGTCCCAACCTATTGCCGGGCCGAGCGCGGCTAGCCGACAACGCACAGCAACGCCATGCAGGAATCGCCCTGTCTCAACCTGTTTCCGGGCGGGGCGCGGCTATCGGTTTGCCTTAAGGCTTGGCTTCGACCTTCCCTGAAGAGGATTTGCCCCCCGCGCCGCCCATAGGATAGAGGTTCCTTGGTGGTTGTTGGCTGGACGCTTAGATGAGACCGGGGCGAATTGGGTTGAAGCTGCTTATTCCAGCCTGCTTTCCAAGATTTTGGCGAGGAGTTTGTGTTTTGAGCGAGTTTCCGGCCTGTCGTGACCCTGAAACCTGCGGTCTCGGGCGAATTCGGGCGGACCCCGCCCTCAGGCGACCATCAACGCGACCCGATTGGCCGCTTGCAGCAGGTTCATGGTCGCCGCCTTGAAGGTCAGTCGGATTTTGCAACAGTCTTTAGATACACTTTGCAGCCGACGCGGCCCAGCGGACTGCTCGGGCCATTAGACCGCGCATCCCGCTGGATGCTGTGGGTGGGCGGGAACAAAAAGTGAGTGCATAAAGGGGCGGGAGGCAGATGCCGCTAGCGGAAATCCTCATGCTTGCAGGCTTTGCCTTGGCGGCCTACTCGGTGGTGTCCAACGACTCCATTCAAACCCTTGGCACTTTCCTGTCCTCCAACGCTCATCGTCCTTGGTGGATGCTGTGGCTTTTCAGCGGCTGCATCATGGTGGTGGTGTTGGTCTACGGCTGGGCCACCCACGATGGCGACGCCGCCTATGACCGCTTGGCTGAGTTCCCGATGCCGGCCGGCGGGGTGAGCTGGCTGCATGTGCTGGCTCCCTTCATTCTGCTGGTGCTGACCCGTTTCGGCGTCCCGGTCAGCACCACCTTCCTAGTGCTGAGCGTGTTCGCGCCTGGAAACATCGGGGCCATGCTGGTCAAGTCCTTGGTCGGCTATGCGGTCGCTTTCATCGTCGCCATCCTGCTGTTCTTGGCGATGCGCAAGCTGACGAACTATCTGCGCCGCACATTGGATTTGCCTGAAGCGACTGCTCCGCATTGGGTGTTTATGCAGTGGTCGGCCACTGCCTTTCTTTGGAGCCAGTGGCTGATACAGGATTTAGCCAACATTTTTGTGTTCCTGCCCCGTGTCCTGGACTTTGGGACCCTATTCGGCGCAATCGCTTTGTTGCTGGCCATGCAGGGCGTCATCTACTACCAGCGTGGCGGGCGCATTCAAAAGATCGTCACCAGCAAGTCGATGACCTCTGACATGCGCTCGGCCACCATCATCGACTTGCTGTTCGGCCTCATCCTGCTGGTCTTCAAGGAGTGGAGCAACATGCCGATGAGCACCACCTGGGTGTTCCTAGGGCTGCTGGCCGGGCGGGAGATCGCTATGGCGTTTCAGAGCGGCGGGCTTGGCCTAGCCACCGGCAAGCAGGTTGGCACGGACGCGTTCAAGGCGTTTTTGGGCCTAGTGGTGAGCGGCGCTCTGGCCTTGGCTGGAATCTACTTTACACACTAGGGGCCTCGACCGGCTAGCGGCCATGGAGGCCAAACCAGACAAGGGAGTTTGGCGGCCGTAAGCGGCGATTGGGAACAGGTGCCCAAAGAGGCGTTGCGCGACCAGCCGACGGCGTTGGCTTCCTACTTCAGCGACGACGGACAACAGCGGTGCAACAACGATGGAGCTAGCGTCTCTTGCTGTTGTAGCATCCACAACCGTTGCGGGCGAATCACCAACACGCGCCCACCATCCCGATGCCCAACCGGAGCATGAAGAACTACCCGCCAACGCCCGAAGAGCTGCGCAAGTGGATGGACCGAAAGGGTCTGTCCAGTAAGGATGTGGCCAAAGCCCTGCGCCTCTCGGACGGGCGCGTGGTGCGCTTTTGGACGTCAAAGAAAGATCCCCGACCCATTCCTTATCCAAGCTGGTACACGTTGCGCCACAAATTCGGCAAGTAGAGGCGGCTAGCCCGAAAATCTCACCCTTGGAGTTGAAAGTTGCGTCCCTCAAAATCGCTCCTGCCTAGGTAAAAGGGGGTCACAGCGAAATTGACGACCATAAAGGCTGTTTATTGAAATCGGTGAGCGAAGCGGGCTAGGGGACGGTTTGACGCCATATTCGGGCCGATCCGTTTGATCGCAGGGGGGCGTCATCGACGGGCTTTGGAGAAAAGGCCCGCCCCCAAGCGTGCGGACTCAGCGATTTAGGCCTCGGTTCATGGGGTAGGGCTGCCAGCGCTCCAAGGGCACACGCGGCAATACGGAGGGATTGACACAGCTCAACGGCCATCTGCCCCGCAGCGCCGTCGCCCAAACCAGCCAGGGCCGGTTCATTCGAGGGGGGTCTATGCGCGGATTTGGGACTCAGGCTGTTTGGCCAACGGGGATTGCGGCATGTTATATTTGCAACTTCAGCCACTGGGGAGCAGGGTGCGTACCAACAAGGCATTGGCGGCTTGGCGCAGCGGCCAGCAAACCATTGGCGGCTGGCTTTTACTCAGCAACACCCACACGGCTGAGATCATGGCGAACCTAGGCTTTGATTGGCTCTGCATAGATTTGCAGCATGGGTTGCTGGACTACAAAGACCTCACGGCCATGCTGCCCGCCATCTCCACCACCGAGACCACCCCATTGGTGCGTGTACCCTGGAACGAACCCTACGAGATCATGAAGGCTCTGGATGCGGGCGCTTACGGCGTCATCGTGCCGATGGTGGACAACCGGGCGGATGCGGAACGGGCGGTGGCGGCTTGCCGCTACCCGCCTGCTGGCAATCGCTCATTCGGGCCGATTCGCGCCGCTCTCTACGGCGGCAAGGGCTACGCGGCGCAAGCGAACCAGGAAATCGCCTGCATCGCCATGGTCGAAACCGCCGAAGGGCTTGGCAACGTGGAGGACATTGCCGCCACCCCGGGCCTTGACGGCATCTACATCGGCCCCTCGGATTTGGCGCTCGCCATCGGCTTGACGCCCCAAGGCGACAACGACAACCCGGCCCATGCGCGAGCCGTGGCCAGCGTGCAGGAGGCTTGCCGCAAACACGGCATGGCCGTTGGCATTCACACGTCAAGCTTGGCCTATACGCAACGCTATCTTAAGCTCGGCTTCAACTTCGTCACGCTCGGCTCTGACATCGGCTTCATGATGCGCTCCGCCGCCGAGGATCTGGCCGCCACTCGAGGCGGAAGGGAGAGCGAACGGGAGAAACCCGGCTACTGATTTTCCCGGTATTCACTTGCGCAACCCTCCGCCACCCCCGCTGTCGGCCCAATTCCACTTAGATCCTTCCGCGCCCGCGCGCCCGGACTACTACCGAAACAATCTGCTGCGCGTTCTAGGCTTCGTCATGAAGAGGCACATGGACCTGCTGACGCCGGTGGATGTTCGCTTCATGCGTGCTGTCAGGGCGTTGAGCATCTCCGCCGTGCGTTTGTTTGCGCGCTTGATCTAGCCGCAAGGGGCCGCTGCTATGGCAATCAAGCGCTACGCCATGAATCTGCTTGCCGACGTGCGGCACTGAAAACAGGCAACAATCAAGGTGCCCTCTTGCCTGCGCCCATCTCCGACGCAGCAACGGGGCTTGGTGCGCCGAGTGGCCGGGTCTGAAGTGGTGTGGGCTTGCGGGGCTGACCTGTCAGCGCGTTAAGCTCGTGCCTGCGCCCATTCCCCGGCACGACGATGGGGCCGTGCGCCGGCAGGTCCGCCTCGCAATCCCGCCCGGAACTAGAACCCTATCGCACCCGTTCTGTTTAAGATGGTTGGTAGTTCCATGAAAGGGCATCACCTCGTTAGCGTATATAATCCGGGGCTCTTGAGCTTGTTGACTGCCCATGTTCTTTCGCCGCACCAAAATTATTTGCACGATCGGTCCGGCCACGGCCAAGTATGCCGTGCTGGAGCAAATGGCCGAGCAGGGCATGAATCTGGTTCGTCTGAACATGTCCCATTCAGACCATCAGCAAGCCGGCGAAATCATCCGCTGGGTCAAAACCTTGAACCGCAAGATGCGGAATCCCATTTCGATAATTCTCGATACCCAGGGGCCAGAATTCCGCACGGGCGATTTGAGCGAGCCCTTGGATCTGCAGACTGGGCAAGTGGTCACCCTGTCCGTGCGCGGCAGCGACGATGTGGAGACCACCTCCATCCAGGTTAACTATCAGGAGCTCATCGACGTTCTCAAACCTGGCAACCGCATCACCTTGGACAATGGCCTGATTAACTTTGAAGTACTTGAGTCCAAGGGCAAGCAGCTCGTTTGCCGTGTCATCGATGGTGGCTGGCTCGGCAGCAAGCGGCACGTCAACCTGCCGGGGGTGCGTATCAACCTGCCCTCAATGACCGCCAAAGACCGTACTGACATCGAGTTCGGTTTGAAGCATGAGGTGGACTACATCGCCCTTTCCTTCGTTCGCACCCCCGAAGATGTTGAGCGGGCCCGTGCCTTCGTTGAGGAAAGGCGAGGGCGCACCCTAGTGTTGGCCAAGATTGAGGACCAGGAAGGGGTGTCCAACATCGACGCCATCACCCAGGTTGCCGATGGCGTGATGGTCGCTCGAGGCGACCTCGGCATCGAGACGGACATCGCTGATTTGCCCAACATCCAACGATGCATTGTCCAAGCCTGCGCCCGCTGGGGCCGGCGCTGCATCGTCGCCACCCACCTGCTTGAATCCATGATTGAAAACCCCATACCCACGCGCGCCGAGGTGACCGACGTAGCCAACGCCGTCTACGAAGGGACGGATGCCGTGATGCTCTCAGGAGAAACCAGCATCGGCAATTATCCGGTGCGGTGCGTGGAGCAGTTGGTGCAGATTGTGCAGATGGCGGAAAAGCACCCTGGGCTCGGCTACGAACACACGCTCATGGCAACGACGGACAAGCAGCAACTCGCCATTCACACGGTGGCTTTGGCGGAGTCGATCAAGGCCGATGGCATCATCGTCATCACCCGCCGCGGCATCATGGCGAATTTAGTGACCAACGCCCGCCCGCCCAAGGTGCCGATTTACGCCATTACTAACAACAGCCGCACTAGACGCCGTTTGTGCTTGAACCGGGCGGTGGCCGCCTTCCGCACCAGTTTTAGCTTGGAGCCGGAGAAGACCTTGCAGCGGGCGTTCAGTCTCCTGCGGGATCTTCAGATTCTAAATGCGGGCGCCAAGGTGGTGGTCATCTCCGATGTGCTCCTCAGGGCTGGCCAGGACGCCATTCAAATCCGGCACATTGACTGACTAGGAAGCAGCCGAGGAACAGCCCACAGCCAACAGGCTACGGAACCATCCAAGCGGAGTAGATCATACGTGCCGCCGCCAAGATCAGCAGGATGCCGAACAACCGGCGCAGTGCTTGCGACCGAATGCGCCGCGCCGCCCAAACGCCGATTGGTGCCGCCACCACCGCGCCAAGAACGATTGCAAGGCAGCTCGGCATGTGAACGTATCCCAGCATGTATTGAGGCGCTGAGGCAACTGCCGGCGCGAACAGAACGTAGCTCAAGGCACCGGCCGTGGCCAAGGGCACGCCGAGGCTGCTTGAAGTGGCTGTGGCGCGATGAACGGGCGTATTGAAGTAGATCATGGTTGGAACCATGACGTTGCCGCCGCCAATGCCGGCCATGCCGGCCACAAGCCCGGTGCCGAATCCAATGCCGCTTGCCAACGCCGGCTTGGGGAACCTTCGGTGCGGGCTCGGCGTCCAATGAGTCAGCATGGCGATGGAGACCAAACCCAGAAAGGCTCCTATGAAGCCGCGAAAGAACGGTACCGGCAGCATGGGCGCCAAATATCCGGCCACCGCCGCGCCGAGCACCACTGGCGCCGCCCAGCGGCGTGTAATGCTCCACTCCACTTGCCGCGCTCGAATTTGCGCCAAGGTGGCTGATGCGGAGACGAAGGGAATGCAGGCCAAGGAGGTGGCGACGGCGGCCACGGTGCTGTGCGCCAACGGCACAAGCCCGGTCCAGTCAAAGAGGATGATTAGCGTCGGCACCACCACAATACCGCCGCCAATGCCCAGCAGGCCACCAAGAAAACCACTTACGCAGCCGACGCCCAAGCACATTGTAGCGAAGAAGATTTGGCTCATTTCCAGTAAGGTTCGCCGCAATAAAACCTGAAGTGTAAAGAAGATGCCGCCGTCCCACCAAGTTGCACTCTATTTGCTGCTGCTGTTAATCGCTGTGCAGCCGGTCATGGCGGACCCGATCGAGTTTGAGAACGGCGACGTATACGATGGCTTGTTAGTCAATGGTCAACGCACCGGCAAGGGCGTTTACCAATGGGCCAACGGCAACCGCTACGAGGGTGATTTCCTACAGAACCGCATGCACGGTCAAGGCGTGTTCACCTTGGCCACCGGAGACCGCTACGAAGGCGAGTTCAACGACGATCAAATGAATGGCCAGGGCGTGTTCACCTGGCCGAATGGACGCCGTTACGAAGGCGAGTTCATCAATAATGGCGAGCGCACTGGCCGGGGAGAATTCACCTCGCCCAACGGCAACCGCTACTACGGCGATTTCCTAGCCGGACGGCTGCACGGGCTAGGGGTGTTCCATTGGCGTGACGGCACCGTCTTCAGGGGGCAGTTTCGAGACAGCAAAATCGACGGCTACGGGGTTAAGGAGCAACCGGACCAAACTTTGGAGCTACAGCAGTGGAGCGACGGCATCCTCATCTCCAGCACCCCCTTGATTGAGAATGAACGCTGCCGACTGCAGCTTGAGAACCGCGCATGGATGTTCCACAGCGATTCCTGCGTCAACGGCCTTGCCCATGGCCGAGGCTTGGCCGCAAGCCTGGACGGCAAGTTGATTGCCGCCAACAGCCATGTCGTTTTGGGCAACCTGATTAAGGGAGATCTGACCTTGATCCGGTTTGATGGTGATGGGCAGTCAGGCCGGTGAGAGCGTGGCTTCGATGCCTGACCACGGGTTACATTCCTATATTTCTTCCATATTTTTTAATAAATTCAATATATTATAAAATTTATCTAAATCCAATTTTTCTTTTGAGACATGCACATTCCCGGCTTTCACATCGAACGGGAGATTGGCCGGTCTAGCCGGACGCGGGCTTACTTGGCGCAACAGCAGCATCCGCCGCGCCGGGTCGCCCTCAAGGTGACCTCTTGCGGCGGCGATGCCTCCTCTCGGCTAGAACAGCTTAAAGACCACCCTTTGCTGCGCCCGGGATTTCGTCATCCCCACATTGCCCTGATCCATGGCGCCGGCGTCCACGAACGCTTTCTCTATCTAGTTATGGAGCACCTCGAAGGCGGAGACTTGGAAGCAAAGATCGCTGCGGGCATTAGCCTTCATCAGCTCATCGACCTCTACGGTGATCTTTGCGGCGCTCTTGACCATGCGCACCGCCTAGGCGTTGCGTACGGGGAAGTGAGCCTTTCCAGCATCCTTTTTCGTTCTGAGGCGGAGGCGGTTTTGACCCACCTATGCCCCTTGGTACGCATCGCTGGCACCGACCAACCGGCGCGTTTGAGTCAGCAGGACCTTAGGAATCCGTTGACGACGGTGGTCGAAACGCTGGACCAACGGCCTGATTTATACGCTTTGGGCGCGTCTTTCTACACCGCGTTGACCGGCAGAGTGGTTCCTCAGCGGACGTATTCCGACGCACGGACCAGCCAACAGCGCGGAGGGACCAAGCTGCCGGCCCATCTGCAGCCCATTCAGACCGTGCTTGACCAAGCGATGTCGGTGGATGCGGCGCATCGGTTTCAGTCCGGCACGGCCTTCAAGAGTGCGCTGAAGGCGGCGCGCTCCAACGATGCGCTTGATCAACAGGCCATCAAGACAGCGGCTGTCGCCCCGCATGAGATACCGGCCGTGGATGCCTTTGTCGGCCAGCCCTTGCTTGAGTCCAAAAGGGTGGATCAGAGCGCCCGCAACCGACGCAGCACAGGGGTTATTGGAACGGTGGTTTTGGCCATGGCCATTCTGGCTGGAGGGGCCTATCTAGTGCGCCAACAGCCTTTATGGGTCTCTACGCTGCTGGTGCAATTCGGCTTGACTCAGGATCCGGTGATCGAGAGCGCTTGGGCTGATGCCGAATCCTTGAGTCAGGATCCAAATCAAGGTCTTTCGGCCCAAGTGGCCGGCTATCGTCGCGTACTCGAACTCGACCCGAAGCATAGCCCGGCGCACCAAGCCATAGAGGGTCTGCTGATGACCTCCACCCAAGGCGTTCGGGATGCCCTTGTGCAAAACGATCTCAATGGGGCGGCGGCAAAACTGGCTAGGATGGAGCTGGCCTTCCCCGGCAACGAGCAATTTGTGGAGTTGCAGCGGGAGCTGGTCAACCGTCGTGCAGTGGATGCACTGCTGGCTTCCACGCAAGCGCTGCTGCGCAGTCAGGGCATGTCGCACATTCCCGCCGCCACCGCAGCTATCCAGGTCTATCAGGAAATCCTCCGTTTGGCACCGGGCCATCCCGGTGCTTTGACGGAACTCATCTTGTTGGCGGAGCACTACGGTGAATTGGCGCGTGAAGCTGCCGCCCGAGGCGATGTGGATGCAGCGATCATCTTTCTGGAAAGGGCGACGATCGCCAACGGCGACCTGCCTGTTCTGGCCTTGGTGCGCGACCAGATTCAACAGGCTGCCACCGCCTTGGCAACCATAGAGGAGCTTTTGCAGCAAGCGGGCGCCTACCGTGCTCAAGGCTTTTTGGTGCATCCCTTGGGTGAGAACGCGGCCCAACTGTACCATCGGGTCTTGGCCACGGCACCGGACAACAGCATCGCTTTGCAGGGTCTGAACGAAGTGACTTCGCGCCTGCTTAACGACGCCACCCGAATGCTGGAGCAAGGCGACCTTGCCGCTGTGGAGGCGTTGATGGACCAAGCTGGGGCTGCCGGCATCAATGCCGCCGCTGTCGTGGAAATCAAGACCAGCCTTGACCAAAAACGGCAGGCAATCGTTCTGGTGCAGCAAAAACTGGCCGGGGCACGGGCCTTGCTGCAGCGCGGCTTCATCACCGAACCACAGGAGAATAGCGCCGTCGCACTGCTGCGCGAGATTCAACGGTTGGACCCGGAAAATGAGGAAGCTGGCAAGCTGTTAAGCCAAGCGGCATTCCGCTTGGCCGAAGTGGCCCAAGAGGCTTTTGACGTCGGTTTGCACGACCAAGCCAAGCTCTACCTAGACTTGGCGCTGACGGTGACGCCGGACGAGGCGGAATGGCGAGCGCTACGCCAATCCTGGCAGTGAATGGATGCGGCACCATCGTCAGCCCATGTTCGGCTTAGCCGTGGATGTTGTGATGACTTTCATGGAACTAACTTAAACGGAGTGGGCTTGATCGGTCCCGGGTTCTGAGCGGGCTTGGGGTGCCTAACTGCCGGTGCATGGCCCGCCGTCGTGTCGGTGGATGGGCGCAGGTACGAGCTTAACGCGCCAGTAGGTGAGCGCCCCAAGCGCGCTCTAATTCATACCCGGCAGTTCGGATTGGGCTTGCCCTAAACTCGTTTTAATGCCGAAATGCCCTGAGTCCGTACAAAGAGTGGACAATGGCGCAGTGGGGCCGGTATCGTTGCTAGCCTACCCGCAGCCTCCCGTTGCCCCATGACAGCTAGCATACCCTTTCGCCGCCACTTGGACTTCGCATACGGTAAAGTTGAGCAAGTTGCACCCGGCGTTCGGCGCATCATCGCCGAGAATCCGAGCCCATTCACCCTGTATGGGACCGGCACCTACATCCTTGGTCGAGGGCAGGTGGCGGTGATTGATCCAGGCCCGGCGGACAGCGTACACATAGGCGCTCTTGTTGCCGGGCTTAAGGAAGAAACCATCAGCCACATCCTCATCACGCACACGCACATGGACCACTCCCCAGGTTGCCGTCTGCTTAAGGAGCACACGAATGCCCAAACCTATGCCTACGGCCCGCACGGAGCCGGCAAGCTGGAGCAGGGCGTGCCGGTGGAGGAGGGCGGCGATATGGAATTTCAACCAGACTTGTTGGTGCGCGATGGCGATGTTCTAACAGGCGATGGCTGGTCCGTGGAATGCGTTTACACCCCCGGCCACACATCCAACCACATGTGCTACCAACTGCGTGAGGGGCGGATGCTGTTCACCGGCGACCATGTCATGGGATGGTCCACCAGCATCATTTCGCCGCCGGATGGGGACATGGGCGCCTACTTCGCCAGCTTGGAGAAACTGCTTAACCGCGATGACTCGGCCTATTGGCCCACCCACGGTCCGATGGTCGATGATCCCAAGACCCTTGTGCGGGCTTTCGTAAAGCATCGGCAAGATCGTGAAGAGCAAATACTGCACTGCGTCGAGCAGGGCGTGCATCTGATCCAGAACATGGTGCCTCGGATTTACGTTGAACTGCCGGAGTTCATGTACCCGGCCGCGGCGCGCAGCGTGCTAGCGTCTGTGGAGCACATGGTCGCCAACGGCCTGTTGGCGACGGAAGGCCGGGTTCAACTCGCCGCCCGGTACTCGCTGGCCTGAACGGGCTGCTCCTGCTCATTGGCGCAGATGGCCGCCCTAGCTGCGGCTTGCTCCAACCGCGCTGATGAAGGGGCCGCTAACGGCAGCTCCACCATCACCGCAACACCGCTGCCATCGGTGAGATTCAGCGCCCGTGCGTGACCGCCGTGGTGCTCAGCGATCATACGCACCACATACAGCCCCAAGCCAAAATGCAGCCGATTCCCCGGCTCCCTATGGCTCACCATGGAATCGAACAGCGCCTTGTCGGAATTCGGCGGCAGGATCTGCCCCCGATTGGCGACCGTGATGCGCAGGCAATCGCGTTTGGTGTCAAGCACAACGGTGATGGGGGTGTGCGGGCGGTGGAAGTCAACGGCGTTGCCAATGATCTTGTCCAACAGCTGCTCAATTCGGTAATCCGACACGACGGCGTAAACGGGTTCATCGACGCCGTAGTAGATGAATTCGCAGCCGCCGTGGCTTGGTGCGCAGTTGGCGATGTAGCTCTTCAGCAATTCCTGAATGTCGATGATTTCGAGCTCCTCCGCCTGCAGCGACTCATCCAAGCTCGCCGCGTCAGCCAAAGTCTGCACAATGGAGCCGATGCGGATCACGCCGTTTTTGGCGCTAGCCAGATACTTGCTGTCCTGCACTTCGGCGCTGGCTTGGGCAAGGTTCTGCAAAGAAGTGCTTAAGGTGTTGAGGGGATTGTTTATTTCATGGCGCAAGGTGCGCGGCATGTTCTCTAGGAAGTTGTTGTGCTGATGCAGCTTAGACAACATGTTAGAGATGCTGCGCGCCAAATCGCCAATTTCATCGCCGCAGTCCACTTCGCTACGCAGGGCGCTCGTCTTCAGGCGCCCATGCTGGTCGATGGCTTGGTTCGCTTCCCGGCGCAGGCGGCGAATGCGCCAAGCCAACCGGCCGGCGAAGCCTAGCAAGGCGATCAAAACCGCTAAAAGGATGGCGATGGAGTATAGAACGACTTGCTCCAGCGCGGCTCGCTGAAAGCTCAGGATGTCGTCAACATTTTGCTGCACCACCACGGTGCCGATGATGGCATCCCGAGACACGATGGGGTGGGCGGCCATGATGGTCTCCAACTCATCATTCACCAGACGGCGTTGGGCGATAGGCTGCCCGTCGAGCGATGCGCTGATGATGTCCTCGGCGGAGGCGCTGATTGCGGCGGTTCCGGTCGGTTCTGTCGGCAAGGGCTCAAGCGTGGTGACGCGATGCACGAACGGCCTAATGGCTTCAAACAGACCACGAATCCAACTGAACAAAGCGCCTTTATCGTTGGGCGGCCGCGGCTTGACCTCAGCGCCCATCTCCGCCCGGACTCGATGCTGGGCGTCGATGACGAGAATACGCGCGCCGGAGTAGCCTAGGCTTTGGATGATGTTCAGCACCTCCGGCGAGCGCAGCACCACTAGGTTGAAGCTCTCCTTGCCGGCCTTGGGCAAAGTTTGCTCAAAATGGGCGAGCTGGCGGGTTTCGGGGTCGTCCACGTCGGCCACGGCTACGCCGAAGTAGCGGCTTGAACCCAGCAAGTCCAAGGGCAGCCGGAACTCCATGTTCCAGCCGACCTCGGTTGGCACCAAGACGCCGAGCACCCTAGGTTCCGGCGCACCCGGGGCGGCGAAGCTCCAATTCTCATCCATCGCGTAGGCGGTGATGGTGCCGGACTGGTCGGGCACCAAGCTCATGCGGCCATCTTCGCCATCGGGGCGAATGAATGACAGGCGCAGGTGGTCGGCGTTGTCCAAGCGCAGGTAGTCTGGATCCCGATAGACGATTTGTGGATCGTCCACCTTAACGAAGGCGTACAGGTTGCCGGCCCGCTCACCCAACGACAGGTGAAAGCTGCCATCGCTGCCCGGCGCGGGGCCGAACGCCAGCAACCGCTCCGCATCTGGGTCATCCCAATCGTCGTAACGGCCGTCCAAACGAATGCTGTTCTCAAGTGGATGAGCGAACAGCGACTCATAATCCTCAATGGTGACGGGTAAGTCGTTGAACAGATCCTCGCGCCCGTTGAACAGGGTGGAGATGCCTTGGGCGGTCAACAACTGCGCTTGGGATTGACCCTGCACCAGCAGGCGCTCCATCTCAAGGAATTGGCGGTAGCTGAACCAGGGCAGCGCCAACAGCACCAAGCTCAACAGCATCAGCTTGGTGCCGATGCGTGGTCCGCGAAGCCGGCTAAACAAGCTCATAGCACCGTCCAGCGGTAGCCGAAACCGTATTCGCTCTTGATGCAGGCGAAGCTTGAATCAACACGCTCAAATTTCTTGCGGATGTTGCGCATATGGGTGTTGATGGTGTTGTTGGTCACCAAGCTCTGCATGGTGGCGTCCATGAGCGTCTTGTAGCTGACCGCATGTCCGGGAGCGCGAACCAGCTTGGCAAGCATGCGGAATTCGGTGCCGGACAGGCCGATTCGGTGGCCGCGCCAGGAAACGAGCAGAGCGTCTTGGTCCAGCATGAGACGGCCAATGCGGCGGGCGGTGGAGCTTTCCCGTTCCGAATTCTCCAAGCGCACCTCGTTGATGCGCAACAAGGAGGATATCCGCTCGGCCAAGTAGTCTAGGGAGATCGGCTTGGGCAGGTAATCCCAAGCGCCCAAGCGCAGGCCGGAGATCTTGTCGATCTCGTCGATGCGCTCAGTCAGGAAGATCACCGGCAGGGAAGGGGAGCGAGACAACAGCTCCCGGCAAAGCTGAAAGCCGGCGTCCACCTCGTCGCCTAGGATGATGTCTAGGATCACTAGATCGGGCAGTTGCTCCTCCATGCAGCTCCGGGCTTCCTGGCGGCTGCCGTAAACAACGACCTCGTAGCCCTTCTTGATGATGGCGTCGGCGTAGTTGGCCCTTTGGTCCGGGTCGTCCTCTACGATGGCGATGCATTTAGCCATCCTGGTTTCCTTGCTCATCCCACATTGGCTGATCCTGCCACCGCTTGATTTTGCCACAACCAGCTTCAAGGTGCTTGCCGCCTTGCGTCTTGACGCCGTCTGTGCCATAGACAGGGCATGGTCAGCCATACTCTTAAGGTCTGCCTGACCGGAGCGGAATGCACCGGCAAGACGACCCTAGCTGAAGCGTTGGCGCTAAGCTATCAGTCGCCCTTGGTACCGGAGGTGGCCCGGTCCTACCTGACCCGCAAGTACAGCCGGACTTGCGCAGCAAGCGAGGTGCCTTGCGCTGACACGGGGGGCGTATCGATGTCGGTCGATGCACAAGCCTACGATCGGGAGGACGTGTTGCGCATTGCCCAGAAGCAAATGCGCCGGGAGCAAATCGCACTGGCGGCTGCACCCTCTCTCATTATATGCGACACCGACTTGCTGGTGCTGCGGGTCTGGTGGGAGGTGAAATTCGGCGTCTTGCCGCAAGAGCTTGCGCAAGCACTGGCCAAAGCCGCTCCATCCGCCTACCTGCTCACCAAGCCCGATATCCCTTGGGTGCCAGATCCCTTAAGGGAAAGCGGCGGCGACCGAGATGGGCTGCATCGCCGCCATCAAAGGGTTGTGGCGGCCAGCGGTTGCCCCTACGCGGAATTGGGCGGTGATTTGCGCAGCCGCCTGAACGCCGCCAAAGGCCATATCGACCGTTGGCTGGCAGGTGGCTAGGGGCCTTCAGCTCGGGTTGGCCAAAGCTTCAGTTCAGGTTGACCAAAAAGGAAAGGGTCGGGCCGATCTCCCCATGCATGACCAAGTCCGCTATGCCATCCAAGGGCGTTTCCTCGCGATTGATGATGACCAGCTTGGCACCAAGAAGCTTGGCCTGTTCCGGGAAGCCGGCGGCCGGATAAACCACCAGCGACGAGCCGACGACCACCATCAGATCGCAGGCCGCAGTGGCTGCCTGGGCGCGCTGCATCTCCTGCTCCGGCATGGCTTGGCCAAACGATATGGTGGCGGACTTGATGATGCCGCCGCAACGTCGGCAGGGGTCCACTCGCGCTTGCTTGGCGAATTGCTGCTCCAAGTCAGTCAATTCGTAGCGTGTGCTGCAGGATAGGCAACTGGCATAGCTGGCGTTGCCGTGCAGCTCGATGACCTGCTCCTCGGGCACGCCGGCGTCTTGGTGTAGATTGTCCACGTTTTGCGTAATGACGGCCAAGCAGCGGCCCTCTTCAACCAGACGGGCGATGCTCAGGTGGCCGACGTTGGGTTTGGCATTCTCCAGCGTTCGGTCGCCGCTGAAGCGCCGTCGCCAAGACCCTTGGCGCACCTCATCCGAGGAGATGAAGTTCTGGAACTGAATGGGCTTCATCCTAGTCCAGAGGCCCGTCCCAGGACTGCGAAAATCAGGAATGCCGGACTCCGTGCTGATGCCGGCACCGGTGAAAAAGACGATTTTCCGCGCTGTGGCCAACAGCTGCCCGAGCTGCTCCACATTACTCCCAAAATGGCTCGGCATATCAGCCCTGTCCTTCAAGCCTTCATGTTGCCAACGCCAGACTATCATGCGCCGCATGGCCTCGTGCGGCCAGACTTGACGCGATGGCGGCAATCGAAGATGAACGCGCAAGGCTTGAACCTCTGCGCTGGCACCGTCTTTCAATTCCCTCGCAATGCTCCATTCAGCCCAACATAATAGGCGCTGCTCTAAGCGAAGTAATTGCCGGAACTTGCCCCATTTTTCGGTGAATGCGAAAACAACAGAATGGACACAGCCTGAGCGAAGCTATTGCCACCGGAAAAAATAGTAGAGTGTTCGCACGGCCTAGGCAAAGCGGCTGGCTTTGCCACATGCCGAGTTGGCGGCACTAGGCGCAAACCCATCAAGATGGCGCTTTAATGGAATTGAACTTGGACCTGCCGGCCGGGGCTGTCGCCTTGGCTGGCCCGGTGGCGGACTATCCGCTGCCGCCTGCGGAAGCCTTGTACGTTGAGGCGGCCAAACCAAAGCGACGGCGGCAATTCGCAAGCGGCCGCCACTATGCCAGAGCGGCGCTGCGGCGGCTCGGCGCCGATGGCGGGCCTATTCTCCGCCGAGGCAGAAGCCCGCAATGGCCCAACGGCTTCATCGGCTCTATCAGCCATACGGAGACGCTGGCGACGGCGTTGGTGGCGCGGGTTGAGGTCGCTCAGGGCGTAGGCATTGACATTGAACTTGTTGATCGACTTAAAGCGAAGCTGCACACCAAGGTCCTCACCGCTAGTGAGCGCCAATGTCCTTGGCAGGACGGGCGCGAAGGGGTCGTAGTCTTCAGCGCAAAGGAAGCTGCATACAAAGCAGTCAATCCAACGACCGGCGTCTACGTCGGTTTCTTGGAAGTCGAGGTTTCCTTGGATTGGCGGCACTCGGCCTTCCGCCTGCGGTACTTGGGCCCTCACGAGCCGAATCGAGTGCTTAACGAGGGCGCTGGCATCTTTCGCTTTATCGACGACCAAGTCGTGACCGCCTTTCTTCTTGGTTGATCCGGCACGGCGGGAATGCAGGCCATATTGGGCATCGCCGCCCTAACCGGCGTCGCTTGGCTGCTTAGCGAAGACCGCCAGCAGGTGAACTGGCGCTTAGTTGCTGCCGGTCTGTCGCTGCAAGTTGTAGTCGCCTTGCTGCTGCTCAAAGTGCCGCTTTTAAGCGAGCTGCTGTTGGGCGCCAACGGCTTGGTTTTAGCGGTGGAGCGGGCCACCCAGGCTGGAACCAGCTTCGTTTTCGGCTATCTTGGCGGCGGCGAGCCGCCATTCAGGGTGGATGTCGAAAGCGCCGCCTACCTACTCGCTTTCCGCGTCCTGCCGCAAATCCTGATCTTCAGCGTATTGGTGGCCGTGCTTTGGCATTGGCGTATTCTGCCATTTGTCATCAGGGCCTTCGGCGCTCTGCTGCGGCGCGTTTTGGGCGTTGGCGGGCCAGTGGGGACCGTTGGTGCCGCTAGCCTGTTTCTCGGCATGGTGGAGGTGCCCCTGATCGTGCGCGCCCATCTCGCCGGACTTTCCCGCTCCGAGTTGTTTTCGATAATGACCTGCGGCATGGCCACGGTCGCCGGCTCCGTCATGGTGCTTTATGCAAGCGTACTACAGGATGTGATTGAAGGCGCGTTAGGGCACATCATGGTTGCTTCCGTCATCAACGTGGTTGGTGCCATCGTCATATCGCGCATAATCATTCCAGGGGCTGCCGGCACGGAGGCTGCACCGGTTCCGGCCTCGCTCAACTACTCCAGCACCATGGACGCAATCACCCGTGCCACTACCGACGGCCTGCGGTTGGTGGTGAATGTGGGCGCAATGCTGATCGTGCTTGTGAGTTTGGTGGCGCTGATTAACCAAGGTCTTGGGGTCATTGACTTCGGTGGCGCACCTTTGACCTTGGAGCGCATCCTAGGGTGGTTTTTTGCGCCCGTGGCTTGGCTGGTGGGCATACCTTGGGCAGAAGCCCGGGTTGCAGGCGGGCTGCTTGGCACAAAGCTGGTTTTGAACGAACTGGTGGCCTATCTGCAGCTAGCGGCACTGGAGCCTGACGTCTTGAGCGCGCATTCGCGCCTCGTGCTCACCTATGCGCTTTGCGGGTTCACCAACTTCGGCAGCTTGGGCATTTTGATCGGTGGCATGTCCACCTTGGTGCCGCAAAGACGTAGCGACCTGTTAGATCTCGGCTACAAATGTTTGATTTCAGGCACTTTAGTCTCATGCTTTACAGGCGCTCTAATCGGCCTGATCGGGCGTATTTAAAGGCTTTAGCGGCGTTTCCCAGCGCACTGCGGCGCCACCAACTCGGCTGTGCCTTGCGCCCTAAGCAAGCAGGCCAAAGCGCCCTAATTCGAGCTTAAGGAAACGTTGAATACGCCTGCGAGCCGGGCCGAATCCATAATATGGATCGTGGTGGCGGTTTGCGAATCCGCATGGGGTTGAATGATGACCGGCGCTTCCGGATTCTCCGCATGGAGCCGCTCGATGTTGGCCCGCACGGAACGCCAATCCACATCCCGTTGGGCGATGATGATGCGGTCCCGGTTGGTGATGCGCACCACGATGCTTCTCTTGTTTGGATCTATGGTCTTGGGCTTGTCGTCCTCCGGTTGGTTGACGTCAAGCCCCACTTCCTTCACAAAGGTGGCGGTGACAATGAAAAAAATCAACATGATGAAGACGACATCAAGCATCGGCGTCAAGTTGATCTGCTCGTCGTTCTCCTCAGAGGCACTGCCGCTGATGATTCTGCGCACTATACACCTACCTCCAATGAGTCCCCTCGATGGCGAAGGCCATCTTACTCCCATGACTGCCCAAGTAAAGCGTTGGACGGGCTCAGTACATTTCCTGACTCAATATCTACGCCACCGTCAGAGCAGACGCAATTTTTCAAGGCGCCCTAAGGAAGTTGAGCGGCAAGCCGGCTGTGGGCCAAGGCATTGAAATGAGTTGGCCAATGGACGATAGGGTGATGAACGCCGTTCTGAGGTTTTCGCCGCCAAAGCAGATGTTCGTGGTGAGGGCGTCCGGACAGGGGACATGGCTCGGCGCAGCGCCCTGGGGCGAAAGAATCGTGATGCCACCATCGACGATGGTTGCAACGCAGACATTGCCTTCGGCATCCACCGCCATGGAGTCGAACAAGTAGTAACCGGGGTGGCCCGGCAACAAACGTCCGCCGTCGGGGCGGTCACGCCGTTCACCCTTTAGTTCACCAGGCGCCGCTAGCTCGTAGGCCCAGACCCGCCCAGTGGGGGTTTCCGCCACGTAGAGCTCATCTTCCTTTGGCGAGAGCCCAATGCCGTTCGGACCCTCTAGCGGGAAGATCATCTCGCGGATGAACGAACCATCGGCGTGGGCGTAGAACACGCCAGTTCGGTCCCGCTCCCGAGCCCGGGTCTTGCCGTGGTCGGTGAACCAGAAGCCGCCGGTGGCGTCAAAGACCAGGTCGTTCGGGCCCTTCAACGGTACTCCGTCGCAGCGGGTGTAAAGTGTTTCGACTTGACCGTTCGTCAGATCAACTGCCTCGATGCGTCCGCCGCTGTAGTTCGCCCCCTGTTCGCCAGGGAATAGGCGCCCCCGGTGCTCCACCCAAACAAAACCACCGTTGTTGCAGACGTAGCAACGGCCATCCGGCCCCATGGCGGCACCGTTGGGGCCACCGCCGAGTTCGGCGATGACCTCCACACGGCCATCCCACACCCGGGAAAGGGTGCCACGGGCAATCTCAACCAGAATGACGCTGCCATCGACTAGGGCGATGGGGCCTTCGGGAAACTTCAGCCGTTCAGCCAGAATGGTTTGCTTGGACATAAAGCTCCCTCGAATGAGTTGAATCCCCAATGCCCCATGTTGGGCTGCCGATTTAGAATAAACGCCATACTACGAATAGCACGAGTACCAAACAATGAAGATTGGATGCTATTTGTCATGCCTGCTGTTGTTCGCCGCAGTGTCGGCTAGCTGCCAAAGCTATCGGGACGGGCAGACCCGCACGGTTGGTCAATTGACCGACGACTCCGTCATACAGCTAAAGGTGAAGACCCGGCTAGTCAACGACAGGACGGTCAAGGGCTTGCGCCTGAACGTTGAAGCTAAGCGCGGTGTTGTCAACTGGCTCGGACGCGTCGCCACTGCGGATATTCGCCAACGGGCGCTGGACATTGCCGGTTCCGTCAAGGGGGTGGCTTCGGTTGAAGACAAACCGGAGGTTCAACAGCGCTAACGCGGGCGGCGCTCCGCCATGGGCTGCTCGATGGGCAGCTCAAGCCAGTCCCTGGGCTGTAGATAGAAAGAAAGCAGTTCCGCTTCCGGCGTGCCGGGAGCAGGCGAGTGGTTGTAGCGCCATTGAGCCAACGGCGGCAGGGAAGCGAGCACGGATTCGATGCGCCGCCCGCTCTGCAAGCCATAGCGGGTGCCGCGGTCAATCACTAGGTTGAATTCCACGTAGCGCCCCCGCCGGCATAGCTGCCACTCCCGCTCCCGCTCGCCATAGACCATTGCGTTGCGGCACTTGAAGATCGTCTCGTAGGCCGGCAAAAAGGCGCGTCCGATGGCTGTGGTGAGGTTGAAGCTGGCCGCAAAGCCGCCTTCGTTCCAATCGTCAAAGAACAGCCCGCCGATGCCACGGGATTCACTGCGGTGGGTGAGGTGAAAATAGGCGTCGCAAGCCTGCTTCATTTGCCGGTAGTGCATCCCCCCCGCCTGCCTTGCCGCCTGATGCCAGTGTACGCAGTCCTCAATAAACCCGTAGTAAGGGGTCAGGTCGAAGCCGCCGCCAAAATGCCAAACGGGCGGGTCTGCGGCCACCCGAAAAAAACGCAGATTCATATGCGTGGTGGGCACATAGGGATTGCGCGGATGCACGATGACGGATATGGCGACGGCCTGAAAACCCGCTCCAGCGAGCTGCGGGTTGCGTTCGCTGGCGGCGGCGGGCAGGGCGGCACCGTAGCTGTGCGTAAACTGCACTGCGGCTTTTTCAATATGTTTGCCGTCCTGCAGCACCCGTGGCTGCCCGAAGCCACCACCCGCTGAGGGCAACCGCTCCAAGGAGAAGCGAGCAGTGCCGTCAAGCGCTTCCAAGGCGGTGCAGATATCTTCCTGCAAGCCAAGAAAGCGAGTTTTGACCCCCTCAATGTCAACGTTCATCGCGAAATTATGCTCCCGCTGCCAGGTTCCGCAACACCATGTACTGAGCCGGTACAGCTTGTTCACACAAGCCGAATTCGCGGACCAACTCTTCATGGTCGCCTGAACGAAAAAATTCCGCAATATCCTGAGCCCGTACAGTCATTGTCGTTGTCCGCGCTGGTCCATTAGAATGCCGTTGCTTTTCAGTTCAGGGAGGTTGCGTGGTCGGCATCACTGCTTTCGGGGGCTATGTTCCCAAACGGCGCCTAACGCGCCAAGCCATTGTTGATGCACATCGGTGGGCGGATCCGGGCCTTGCCGCCAAGGCCAAGGGCGAACGGGCGATGTGCAATTGGGACGAGGATGCCGTCACCATGGCGACGGAGGCCGCCCGGGCCTGCTTGCACGAGGCCCCATCGCCGGACGCGGTTTACTTCGCCAGCACCAGCGCACCATTCGCCGACCGCCAGAATGCCGGCATCCTTGCAACAGCTCTGTCGCTGCCGGAAAGCATCGCTTCCTTAGACGTCACGTCGAGTCAAAAGGCCGGTACTGGAGCGCTGCTGCAGGCCTTTGGCGCCGTTCAGGGCGGGCTGTACCAACACCCTTTGATCGTCGCCGGCGACAAACGGAAAGCAAAGGCGGGCAGCCTTGGCGAGTTGGCCTATGGCGATGGCGCGGCGGCGCTGATGGTCGGCGACGGCGAGGTTTTGGCCGAATTCGTCGCCGTGCAAAGCGCCACCGTGGATTTCATCGACCACTTCCGCGCCGCCGGTGAGGATTATGACTACACTTGGGAGGAGCGGTGGATTCGAGACGAGGGCCTAGCCAAGATCGTGCCGCCATGCATCAATGCCGCCCTTGCCAAAGCGGAGCTTGAGGCGTCGGCAGTGGACCACTTCATCCTGCCCTGCACCATCGGCCGGGCCGTGGCGGGCATAGCGCGGAAGCTGGGCATTGCCGGTAGCGCCATCGCGGACAATCTGCATGGCGTGATGGGGGAGAGCGGCGCGGCGCATCCGCTGGTGATGTTGCTGCATGTGCTGGAAACCCGCGCCCAACCCGGTGACAACCTGCTGCTCTGTAGTTTTGGCCAAGGCTGCGACGCCATTGTGTTGCGGGCCACTGACGCGCTGGCGACTTATCGGAGCGCGGGAGGCATCGCGGATGCGCTCGCCAACCGCCAAGAAGAGGGCAACTACCAAAAATTCCTCGCCTTCAACGACCTAATTCTCTTGGAAAAGGGCATGCGGGCGGAGAACAACGACTACAAGACGGCGCTGTCCGTCACCTACCGCAAACGGAAGATGCTGTTGGGATTGGTCGGTGGGCGCTGTCAACGGTGCGGCGTGCTGCAATTTCCCCGCACCGACATATGTGTGAACCCGCAATGCCATGCCCAAGGCACGCAGGAGCCTTGGCCGTTCCGGGAGCAGTCCGCCAAGGTTCTCACTTGGTCGGCGGACTATCTAGCCTACACGGCGGACCCACCAAGCCACTATGGGATGATTACATTTGATGAAGGCGGCCGCTTCATGACCGATTTCACCGATATGGCCGTTGGCGAGGTTGAGGTGGACATGCAGGTGCGCATGGTTTTCCGCATCAAGTCGGTGGATTCAAGACGCGGGTTTGTGCGCTACTTTTGGAAGGCTGCGCCGGCGTTGAACTGAGGCCGCATCAAGGCGTTTTCAGCAGCCATGCCAGTCCCTTCTGGTGTAGGCTATGGTCAATTATCGCAACCAGCATAAGGACGATCCAGCATGGCAACAGGCATTAAGGACAAGGTGGCCATCCTAGGCATGGGCTGCTCAAAATTCGGAGAGCGATGGGAGAGCGGTGCCGAGGAGTTGATGGTGGAGGCGTTCAGTGAAGCAGTCGGAGACGCCGGCATCGATGTCAGCGAAATCGACGCAGCTTGGTTCTCCACCCACTTCGAAGAAATCAACGTCGGCAAAGGCGGCTTGCCCTTATCGGTGGCCTTGCGCCTGCCCAACATCGCCGTCACCCGGGTGGAGAATTTTTGCGCCTCGGGCTCCGAAGCCTTCCGCGGCGCCGTCTATGCAGTGGCGTCCGGCGCGTGCGACATCGCCTTGGCGCTAGGCGTGGAGAAACTGAAGGACACGGGCTATGGCGGGCTGCCGGGCAGCCTTGGCGGCACCCTTGCGCCGCAATGGTCCGCCAATGGCTCGGCACCGGGCAACTTTGCTCAATTGGCCAGCGCCTACCGCGCCAAGCATGGGGTGGACCGGGACGACCTCAAACGCGCCATCGCCCATGTTTCGGTTAAAAGCCACGCCAACGGGGCCAAAAATCCCAAAGCCCACCTGCGCCGCGAAATCACCGAGGAGCAGGCCGTCAATGCCCCGATGATCGCCGATCCCTTGGGTCTGTTCGACTGCTGCGGGGTCAGCGACGGCGCTGCCGCGGCGATAGTAACCACGCCTGAAATCGCCAAGGGGCTGGGCAAGGAGAACATCGTCGGCGTCAAGGCGCTACAGCTCTCCCTATCCAACGGCTCTGAGTCTGGCCACAACTCTTGGGACGGCAGCTACTTCCACACCACCCGCATCGCCGCCCAAAAAGCTTATGACGAAGCGGGCATCAAAAAGCCCCGGGAGCAGATCAGCATGTTCGAGTGCCACGACTGCTTCTCCATCACCGAAATGGTCACTATGGAGGATCTTCAGCTCTCACCGGAAGGCGGCGCGATCAAGGACGTCATGCACGGCTTCTATGATGCCGATGGCCAGATTCCCTGCCAAATTGACGGCGGGCTGAAGTGCTTTGGCCATCCCATCGGCGCTTCCGGCATCCGTATGCTGTACGAAATGTACCTGCAATTGCAGGGCAGGGCAGGTGAGCGGCAACTGCCCAACCCGTCCATCGGCATGACGCACAACCTCGGCGGCTCGCCCATGAGCAACGTGGCGGCCGTCTGCGTGATCGGGGCGTATGATTAGAGCCTGTTCAGACCCGACCAGTCAGGGTTCAAAAAGGTGCCGAGGCTGGATCAATTCAGGTCTCGACTTGCCGCCAGATCCGCTCGAATGGTTTTGCCGGCCGCCAAGTACAGCGCCGCAGAAACCAGATTGAACACCAAAGCAATGACGAGGGCCCATCGCAGGGAATCAACGCCGAGGTCGGTCCAGGCAAGGAGCATATCGGAGGCAATACCAGTGAGTTGAGGTCCGAGGCCCAGTCCGATGATGTTGAGGATGAACAGCAGGATGCTGGTGGCCAGCGCCCTCATGCGCAGTCCCACTAGGCGTTGGGTCAGGGCAAACGTGGGGCCAAGATAGTAGGAGCCCAGCAGGTAGGGCAGGGCCAACATGGCCAATGCGGGATAGGGTGCGTCAAAGGTGTAGGCGAAGAAGCTGAACGGCACCGAAGCCAAGGTGGCCAAGCCCGGCAGCCATAAGTACCAGCGCTGGTCCCGCGCTCCCATTCGGTCGCCCAAATAACCCCCAAGCCAGGTCCCCAGAATGGAGGCGAAGCCCAAGTAGAATAGGGCGGTGCCCATTTCGCCAGAGCCGAGGCCGTGGCTGCGATTGAACATCGCCGGAATCCAAAAGACCACGCCGTAGCCGACGAAAGCGTGCAGGCTGGCGCCGAAGGCCATGTAGCGGAAGCTGCGTCGGGACCATAGCAGATGCAACACTTCTGCTACCGGGGGTGCTGGACCGCTATCGACCCGCCTGCCTTCAGCAGCGCCGCGCACCGGCTCGCGCAGGGTGAAGCGAACGATCAATGCCAGCAGCACACCAGGCAGACCCACCACCAAAAAGGCCGTGCGCCAGTCAAGGGCTTCGTTGATCCAACCGCCGCCGAGGTTGCCGAGCATGGTGCCGATGGGAATGCCGAGAGCATATATGGCCAAGGCGGTGGCCCGTCGCTCAGGCGGGAACATATCCGAGATCATGGAATGGGATGGAGGGCTGCCACCAGCTTCGCCCACGGCGACGCCGATGCGGGCGAGCAATAGATGAAGGAAATTGCCCGCCAAGCCGCAAAGAGCGGTGGCGCCACTCCAAAGAGCAAGGCATACAGTCAGCACGTTGCGGCGGGAGCCGCGGTCGGCTATGCGAGCGATGGGTATGCCGAGGAAGGTGTAAAAAACAGCGAAGGAGATGCCGCCAAGAAAGCCCATCAAGGTGTCGGATACGCCCAAGTCTTGCTTGATGGGCTCTACCAGAATGCCGAGGATGGAGCGGTCTATGAAGTTGAAGACATAGACCACCGTCAATAGACCTAAGGCATACGAGCGGTAGGCGGGTGAAAATTCCCGCGCTTCGCCGCTATTCGACATAGGCCCTCCTGCTCCAAGTGCGCACAACCGTAACTGTTTTTCGGAGATGATGCATTCCCCAGTGTTAGAATTCCGCAATTCGCCGGGCGATGTCGGCGCTACAAACCTCGTAGCGCCGGAGCCTGCGCGGAAGGATGGAGAGCAGCCAATGGATTTTTCCTTCTCAGAAGAAGATCGACAGTTTCAGCACGAGGCCAGGGCTTGGTTGGATGAGGCTTGGCCAGCCGAGGCCCGCCGCCGCCGGACCAAAAGCGCCATGATGCGCATTTCCAGGCAGGATCAGATGCGCTGGCAGCAACAGCTTGCGAAGAAGGGCTGGGCCGCCCCCAATTGGCCGGTCGAGCACGGCGGCGCCGGCTTCACGCCCTCGCAGAACTACATCTTCGATTTGGAGATGGCCCGAGCCGGTGCCCCGACAGTGCTGCCGTTCGGCATCACCATGGTGGCACCGGTCATCATGAAGTTCGGCACCCCAGAGCAGAAGGAGCGGTTTCTGCCGGACATCCTTCATTCCCGCGTTTGGTGGTGCCAAGGCTACTCCGAACCAGGTGCCGGCTCCGATTTGGCTTCCCTGCGCATGAAGGCGGAGAACAAGGGCGGCCACTACTTGGTGAACGGCGTCAAGGCCTGGACCACCCTTGCCCAACATGCGGACTGGATTTTTTGTTTGGTGCGAACCAGCGTTGAGCAAAGGCGTCAGATTGGCATCAGTTTCCTGCTCATCGACATGAAGACCCCTGGCGTCACGGTCAAGCCAATCATCACGTTGGACCAACCGCCAGACGGCCTGCAGGAAATCAACACGGTCTATTTTGAGGATGTGGAGGTGCCGAAGGCCAATCTCATCGGCGAGGAGGGCAAGGGTTGGACTTGCGCGAAGTACTTGCTTGAGTTTGAGCGGGGCAATGCCTACTCGCCAGCGCTGAAGGAGTCTCTTGCGTCTCTGAAGGCACTGGCCGCTGCCGAGCCCAATGGTGACGGCGGCGCACTGGCGGCTGACGAGGACTTCACCGCTCGCCTGCGCGACTTGGAAGTGCAGGTGCTTGCCATGGAGGCCGTTGAACTGCGCATCCTAGGAGCACTTGCCGCCGGGCAGAACGTTGGCCCGGAATCGTCCATGCTCAAGACCCGTGGCACTGAGCTGCAGCAAGCGGTAACCGAACTGACCTTGGAGCTGTACGGCAACCATGTCTTCCCCCTAGACAACTCCACGCCCTTTGCGGGGGACAATTTTCAGCCCGCTGGCCCAGTCCACGCCAATGGCGTCAGCCAATCCTACTTCAACACCCGCAAGGCAAGCATCTACGCCGGCAGCAACGAAATTCAGCGCAACATCATGGCCAAACTGGTTCTCGGCCTATAACGGCGCGAGCGCTGGGGCAGGCAGGGTGAAAAAACGCCCAAGGCACTGATTTTGGAAAGAAAAGGCATCATCTTGGCGGGTGGGTTCGGTTCCCGCCTGCATCCCACCACCCTTGGTGTGTGCAAGCAATTGCTGCCGGTCTACGACAAACCCATGGTCTACTATCCCCTCTGCACCCTGATGCAAGCGGGCATACGAGATATTCTGCTGATCTCAGCCCCGCAGGAACTAGCCCGGTTCAAACGGCTGTTGGGCGACGGGCACCGCTGGGGGCTGTCCATAGACTACAAGCTGCAGCAGCATCCCAACGGCTTGGCTGAAGCCTTCCTGTTGGGCGAAGCCTTCATCGGCGGGGCGCCTTCGGCTCTAATACTAGGCGACAATGTCTTCCACGGCAGCGACCTGCCCAACCTGCTGCTGGAAGCATCAAGCCAATCCCAGGGCGCAACGGTGTTCGCCTACGCCGTGAGCAACCCGCAAGACTTTGGCGTGGTGGAGTTCGGTCAGGATGAAGCGCCGGTCTCCATTCGTGAAAAGCCGGCCCGTCCCCGTAGCCGCTATGCGGTCACCGGGCTTTACTTCTACGATGCGGATGTTGTGGACATCGCCAAGACCATCCGGCCATCCAAGCGGGGTGAATTGGAGATCACCGATGTCAACCGCGCTTACCTTGAGCGCGGACAGCTTAGGGTGCAGAAGTTGGCGCGAGGCAACGCTTGGCTGGACACGGGCACGCCGGACACCATGCTGGAGGCGGCTCACTACATTCAAACCCTTGAGAAGCGGCAGGGGTTGAAGCTAGGCGCACCGGAGGAGTTGGCATGGCAAGCCGGCTGGATTGACGACGAGGACTTGCGGCGCTTGGCCGAGCCGTTGCGCAAAAGCGGCTACGGGGAATACTTGCTTGAGTTGCTCTCCCAGCCCGATCACTCCATAACCGGGTAAAACCCGGGCCGGTTCCTTCAACGCGGACTAAGAAAGCTGACTAAGAAAGGCCAGCAGTCGAGCAATCCGGAGGACCCTTGGTTGGTTTGTCGGTCACCGCCTTGGAAAAAAGTTCACTTGTTTTCTATGAAACGCACGTAAGCCACTAAAACTAATATAAAAATTAAATTTTACGCCACACCAAAACCACTCTCTAAATGAATCAGTGAGCCTGCCTAAACCAAGTAATATATCTTCAAGCCTTAGAAACAAAAGTCCCTGACGGGGCTGTGCATCGGCAGATAAGCATCCACTCTACTTCGGACGCGGCCGCTTGCATGCCAGTTCCCCTGAACTCGTCCTGTTAGTTGCCGATGGCGAGGGAGCTTGCTACAAGACATCAGCAACTTGGCCAACGTCGGCGGCCACGGCGGTGGGAGTGACCTGCATGCCGTCCGGTACCCGTGCACTGACCAACAGGGTCTTGAGGCCGGCAGCCGCGCCCGCCTCTATATCCCGCGCCGAATCGCCAATCATCCAGGATGCGCTCAAGTTCACGGCGACGGCCAGTGGGTCGATGGCTTGGCGAATGAGGCCGGGTTTGGGCTTGCGGCAGTCGCAATTGTCTTGCTCCAAATGGGGGCAGAAGTACACGGCCTCAATGACCGCGCCTTGGCGACGGACTTCTGTGCACATGTTGCGGTGGATGGTCCGCACCGCTACATCATCCATCAAACCCTTGCCCACGCCTTGCTGGTTGGTGACCACCACCAAGCGATAACCCTTGCTCGAAAGCGCTCTCAACATGTCGAACACGCCCTCGGCAAAACGGAACTGATCCCAAGTTTTCACGTAGCCAGACGGGTCCGAGACCTCGTTAATCAAACCGTCTCGGTCTAAGAATGCAATCTTTGCTCCTTGCGCGGGCATCGGGATAGGCTAGCAAGGATGCGCCATGGGCGGCTGACCTCTGGCGGCGCTGTTGAGATCGCCCCAATTAAACATGCGTATAATATATATTATGTTAAATAACATATCGAACACCTCTGGATCATGGGTGACGTTGATTAATCGGCCACCGGCAACGGAAGTCTGCGTGCCGACCGCTGCGATGGTTTGCCCGGTATTGGCAGATGACGTCGGCAATGCCGGGGCTTCGGGGACATCGCCAACTTGGGCACCGGAAGCATCGCCGGCGGCCTCGGTGCGCTGGTTCACATCCAGACCCGTTGCGGGATCGTTGGCGGCGATGGTTTGTTGCTGAAATTCCGCCCACAACTGCCACAGCATAATCAGCACCAGACCCAAGGCACCGACAATATCATCTGCTGGATTTCCCTATTAAACATGAAGGCGCGTTTAATCAGCCAGAGGGATCATCTCGTTAGCCGTCCGATCCCGCGTTGGCCAAGCTCAGCTGCGCGTTGACGAAGCCAGGTGTTCGGTGGGCGTCAATGGAAGCTCGCGTCACGATGATGTCGCCGCTGGCACCCAAGCGAGCGACCAAGGCAATGACGTGGTCAAAGCGCTGCTGCTGCAGTACGACGCTGACGCCACCGCCGTCCGGTTGCAGCCGGCTCAGCCTAACGCCGGCTGCATCTGCCGCCTGAGTGATTGTTGGGATGATGGCGCCAGCCTCAGCGGGAGCGCCCGCCGCTCGTCTGTCGGCGACCCTTCGCGCGTGCGCTTCATTGCTTGAAATCCAATGGAATAGCCGCTGCCCATTCTCCAAGCGCTGCGTTTGCTGCTCTTGCCAATCCATTAGTGGACGCAAAAGGCCGAGCCAAATGAAGGTCAGCACGGCGACCCCGATCAAGACGCCATAAAGCACCTGTTCGTTGGCGGGCTTCTCGCGCCACCAGCGGGCCGCTGCGGAGTCGCGCCAAGCGGCTGGAGTTAATCGCACTTGCTAGACGCCTCCCAACCGAAAACGGGCGCTCACGCCTTCTTCGGCCTGCTCAGCGGAAGTAATCTCCGCTTGCAGCGCCCGCCCGGCCAAGGCTTCACGAACCCGGTCCACATCGGCGTAGCGCTCGACCACAAGCTGCACGATGAATTCGCCTCGGGCGCGGTTGTAGTCGACGCCTTTGACGCTCATGGAAGGCTCCACAACCGCCGCCAAATGGCCTATGAAGTCCACTAAGGAGGTCCTGGCGCTAGTCTCGTCCACGCCCAATCGAGAACCGAGGCGACGGCGCAAATTCTGCACGGTGGCGGTGTGGTCAGCCTGAAAAATGCTTTGGTACAGCGCTAGGGATTTCGCCTCAAAAGCGCCTGCTTGATTGGATGACCACCAGCCCTTGGCGGCTAGGCCGGTGAAGCCAAGCACCAGCCATAGGGCGGCTAACGCCGCGGTTCCGCGCCACTGGACTGCGCCGGGTATCTTGACCGGCGTAGGTTTGTACGCGCCCTGCAGCAGGTTGATCGCCTCGCCTTCGGGCCAGCGATCAGCCAAATAGAAAATGGTGCCCTGCCCCGTTTCGTTCGCTGTTTCGATGGTTACATTGGGGTCGATGCCAGCGCACTCAGCAGCCGTTGGTTCGCCATTGACGAACTCGATTGCATTCACCTCCAGAACGCCCAAAGCCAAACCCAGATTGGCGCGGTCCACCAAGGCGGCTTGGTGGTCCGCATGGACGATGGCGCTGTGGCCGTCAAATAGAACGCTGGCGCTTTGCGGCGCTGACGGCAGCAGTTCGGATTCCGCCACCAAGTGACCGGGGCGCAGCCCCAGAGCGTTCAAGCCAGCCAGCCAGTTGTCGAGCATGGACTTGGCCACCAAGCAGCAACGCACGGGCGAGCCGCTCTTGATGGTGCCGGTGGCGATGTGCATGTTCTCCACATCCTCCGCTAGGAACTCCTCCACCACATAGGGCAGCGCTTGGCGGACTTGCGCCGAGCGCCCGCCCGGCACGACGCATTGCACGCAGAGAACATGATTAACCGGCACCAAGGCCACAACCTGAACGGGCTGATCGGATAGGTTCGGTAGATCGCCTTGCCCGCGCACCAACTCCTGCAAACCCGCATAGTCCGCAACGCCTTGGCTTTGACCTCCGCCCTGCCCTGCCTTGAACAGCCATTCGCAGCTCAGGCTGAAAGCGTCGCCTTGGCTCTCGGCAGTTGTCAGTAAGCGGATGAACAGGGTTGGTTGCATGGGCGCAGTGTTGGCCTATTAGGCATCTTCGGTGTTGGCTTCAAAACGCGACTGATAATCCCTTCCCAAGTCCCTCGACAACAACCTGATGACGGGACCTTCAGGATCACGGTGCAAAACAGATGTTAGCACGGCAATGCTGCCGCCAAGTTGCACCCGCACCTGCACTTCAAAGTACTCGCTGGCGACGGACAGAAATTCGGTGGTGGAAGCGAATGCCTGATGCTCGGAGACGAAGTCAGCTACGCTTTCGTAGACCCGCTCGGAGCTGGTGAGGTGCTGCAGCTCCGCTTCGCTCAACTCCGGTTCCAAGGCCGCGAGCAAATGGCTTGTGGCCGTGTTGACGTTGATTTTGAACACCTCGCTGGGCAAGGCGCAGACATGGGGCATCAACGCTTGCAGATGTTTGGCGTCAGCGCCTTGCAGCAAACGAACCTCGGAAACGTGCATTAGCCGACGGCCGGATGTGGCGTAGGCTGGTTGCTGCATCAAGTAGTGATCATCCTCGGCGCCAAAGCCGAACACCTCTTGATCGGCGTCCATCCAATCCCAGGCGGCGTCGGCAATCGTTGCCGGAACCCCAAGGCTTTGCAACAAGGTCTTGAGGCGGCTAAAGTGGAGGTCGCCCTGCTCCCCGACCAATGCGTTCAGGTTAAAGCATCCATTCAGGTCTCGGGCCTGAACTTCAAGAAAGCCCACCTCATCCACCTCAAAGGGCGGAATGGCTTGGGCCCAAGGCTCCAACAGGGTATCGACTTCGGTGTCCGATTTGGTCAGGTCTTCAATCAGGACTTGGCGGGCTAGGGCCTCACCGCCTAAGGCGTAAGCCAAGGCTCGGTCAAAGCCGATGCTGTTCTGGCTTTGGGCTAGGTTGAGACTGTGGCGGGCGCTCAACCGATAGACGACCGCCACTAGCACGGCCATCACCAGCAGCACACTGATGAGCGCCACCCCTTGGCTGCGGTTTGACCGACCCGCGTTCACGCGCCCGCCACCAGCCAGATTCGCTCCACCACGCCAAAGGGCTCGCATTCCAGGCGCATGATGACGGCCGCGAGTCGCCACTCCTGGCTTTCCGGGGCGTTGTCACGCAAGGGCCAGAAGTGATGCTCCTCGCCGTTGACCCCCAAGGCGAAAAACTCGACTTGGGTGACGTCCGCCAGCAACTGCTGCACCACGGGTTCGGTATCTTGGGTGCGATCAAGAACGTTCCAATAAACACGCTGCAGGTCGCCTTCGTGCAGTCGGTAGGCGACACGCTGCACCTCCGCCCGCCGGATTTGTAGAGGGTTGCGCCAGCCCAAGCGGGAGAATTCAATCAGGCCGTCGCTGTCGATCAACACGGAGTGCAAGGGCTCCCCAAGGATATCGCGGATGGGCCGCTTGGTGACTTGCATCAGATCCCGCTTCAGAACGTGCATGGCCCGCTGCACCTCCGCCAAGCGCGTCGAACGTGCGTCCAAGACTTCCTGACCGGCTAGGATGCGCGACATAAGCGTCGCTGAAATCACGCCCAGAACAGCGAAGATGGCCAAAGCCACCAGCATCTCTATCAGCGTGAATCCACGCAACGCCATCAGTAACGTCCGATGAAGCTGACCAAGGTGTCTAGGGGGCCGATCTCTTCGGCATCCACCAACTCGAACACCTCGATTTCAACCCGGTGCAGGCCGGCGCTGGAAGTGGCGATGAGGTTCTGCCGCACCCGCCATCGGCGCTGGGCGAGGATCAGCGTTTCCGACTGGCGGCCCGCCTCAATGGGCGCTTGGTTGTTCAGACGGCTGAGATGAACGCGCGCCAGTTGGTTCTCCGCCACCCAGTGGGCCACGACCCGCCGCTCCAAGGACCAAGTTTGGGCAGCATAGTTGCTCACCGCGGACGACAAGGCCAAGCCGGTGGTGGCCAACACCGCCAAGGCGATGAGCATTTCAATCAGCGTAAAGCCTTTATTCAGTGCCCTTCCAAGGGCTTGCCGATTGCTGCGCTGGTGCATTCAGACTCGGGGCGACACCACCGCCATGCCTAGGCCATCGGTTTCAATAACCCAAGGCGCGGCCTGCCAATTCGGCCTGACCGTCCATTTGAATGGCGTCGTCTCGCCGCTGGAGAAGAGAATGATGTCCGGCTGCTCTTGGTCCTCGTCGTCACCATCGACCGGTTCAAAGCCCTCAACCTGCACTTGGAATTCGATCCGAGATGTCAATCCATCGGCAATGAAGGGGCGGTAGTTCTGAGCCACCCAATCACCGGTTTGGGGGTCGAATTCGAAAAACTGGTAGTTGTTCCGCTCCACCTTGACGCCCCACTCACGGTTGCGTTGCAGAGCGTTGTCACGGGCCATCTCAATGCGGATTTGAATGCGCTCCGCCACGCCGCGCAGCTGTTGGGCGTCATCAGCGCCGGTGAAATTCAGCACGACCATGCCGGTGAGCACAGCGGCGATGGCGATGACCACCAGGATCTCCAGCAACGTAAACCCGGCCGGCTTGCCTCGGCGGCCAACAAGCCGGGAAACGAGTTTGGCGGGACCGTTCAGGGCGAATTGCGGCAACAACGGATTGGTCAGCAAATGTTATGCGGCATCAGATGTCTGCATAGCGGATGTCGGCATTGGCATCCTCGCCACCTTCCACGCCATCAGCCCCGAGCGAAAGGAGCAGTATGTCGGAACTTTGGCGCTCGTAGAGATAGGGGCTGCCCCAAGGATCAGTTGGCAGGCTCTTGACGTAGCCATCAGGATTCCAGTTTTTTGGTTCGGGATACCCGGAGGGCTGGCTGACCAGTGCTTGAAGGCCCTGATCGGTAGATGGGTAGTTGAAGTTGTCCAAGCGGTACAAGTCCAAGGCCGAGGCGAGAGCCCCGAGGTCCGCTTTCGCCGCGGTGATGCGGGCTTGGTCCGGGCGCGACAACAGGTTCGGCACGATCACCGCAGCAAGAATGCCGAGGATGACCACCACCACCAGAATCTCGATCAGGGTGAACCCCTTGTGCTTCCTTGGCCACCGGCGAAGGTCGCCAAACAGGCCGCGCCGACGCTCCCGGCTTGATGGCCGGTGATGCCTCGGTTCAAGGACTCGCTTCGCCGTTAGGCTTTGCTCATTCATTGCCCCGCGCTCCGTTAAAGTGCTCTTGCTGAAGTTCCCTTCAGTCTACACAAGTTGATTCATATTCAGGATAGGCAGAAGGACCGCCATCACGATAAACATGACCAATCCTCCCATCAATAGCAGCATCAGCGGCTGAAACAAGGTTACCAAAGTGTTGACGATGCGCTCCACTTCGGCCTGCTGATGCCCCGCCACATGCTCCAGCATGGTGTCGAGTTCACCGGATGCCTCGCCGCTGGCCACCATGTGCAGCAGCATCGGCGGGAATTGCCCCACATCCTTGAGCCCCGCGTGCAGGCTGGCTCCTTCGTTCACTTTTTGAGTGGCGTCCTGCAGCCGCCACCGCAGCCAAGTGTTGGCGACCACTTCGCTAGCGATGCCCATGGCGTCAACCAACGGCACGCCGCTGCTGTTGAGTATGCTCAAGGTGTTGGCGTAACGGGCGGCGTTGCCGGCGCGAACGATGCGCCTGATCAGGGGCATACTTAAGAGTTGCCGATCCCAATACAGACGCACGGACGACTGCCGCAGCAGCTTGGTCACGCCGAAGGCCGCGGCGCTAAGGGTCAACAGCAGCGCCCACCACCAATTGCGGGCGAAGTCTGACGCACCGATCAAAAAGCGCGTCATCCAAGGCAGTTCACGTCCCATGGTGTCCAGCACCCGCACCATGTCCGGCACGACGAAGATCATAAGCGCCGCAACGATGCCTAGGGCGAGGACGAACAAGACGATGGGATACACCAGCGCCATCTCAACGTTGCGCCAAGCTTCAAACTGGCGCTCGGTGAAGTCGGCCAGATTCTTCAGCACTCGGTCCAAAAAGCCCGACCGCTCGCCGGCGGCCACGGTGGAGCGGTAGAGCTCACTGAAGCTGCTTGGAAATTCGGCTAGGCTGGACGCCAAGGTGTGCCCTTCCAGCACCCGGCTGCGCACGCTCATCATCAACGCTCGAATTTGTTGTTTCTCCGCCTGCTGCGCCACGGCCAGAAGGGCTTGCTCCACCGGCAGGCCAGCGCCTATAAGCGTAGCGAGTTGCCGGGTCACCAGCACTCGGTCAAGGCCCTTCAGTCGTCGCCGAAAGCCAAGGCCCGAACCCTGGCGCTCCCGCCCCCTTTGCTCGGTGGTGACGTTGACCGTCAGCGGCGCTAAGCCTTGATCACGCAAAAGCTGGCGGATTTGGCGCAAGCTGTCCGCCTCCAGCACCCCTTTGCGGCGCCGGCCCTTAGCGGTCAGGGCAGTGTATTCAAACGCGGGCATGGCCTACCGGGTAACCCGCAGCACCTCCTCTACGGAGGTGACGCCGGCAAGGACCTTCGCTCGGCCATCGTCTTGGATGCCGGGGCACTGACGTCGGGCGCACTCCTCCAGAGCGTGCTCCGAGGCCCGGTCGTGGACCAACTGCTGCATGCGCTCGTCAACCATCACCAGTTCATAGACGCCGGTGCGGCCCCGATAGCCGCTGTGCCCGCAGGCATCGCAGCCCACGGGTTCGGATACGCTGGCCGAGCGCACTTGCAGAAAGTCCAACTCCAAGGGCGTGGCTGGGCGTTGGCGGGCGCATTGCCTACACAGCACCCGCACAAGGCGCTGAGCTAGGCTGCCGATGAGGCTGGATGAAAGCAGGAAAGGCTCAACGCCCATATCAACCAAGCGGGTCACGGCCCCGACAGCCGTGTTGGTGTGCAGGGTTGAAAGCACCAAGTGCCCGGTGAGGCTGGCCTGCACGGCGGTTTCCGCTGTTTCCAAGTCCCTTATTTCGCCCACCATCACCACGTCTGGATCCTGCCGCAGAATGGCCCGCAGCCCGCGGGCGAAAGTCATGCCTGACTTGGTGTTCACCTGTGCCTGCCCCACCCCATCCAGGTTGTATTCGACCGGATCCTCCACCGTTAGGATGTTCATGCTGGCCTTGGACAATTCCGATAAGGAGGCGTACAGCGTGGTGGTTTTGCCGGAGCCGGTGGGGCCGGTCACCAACAAAATGCCGTGCGGTCGATGGACTAGGTCACGAACGCCGATAAGGTCTCTTTCCGACATGCCGAGTCGGGACAGTTGCAGCCGCCCTGCCTGCTTGTCGAGCAGGCGCAGCACTACCCGCTCACCGTTGCTCACCGGCATGGTCGACACGCGCACGTCCACTTCCCGTCCGCCGATGCGAAGGCCTATGCGCCCGTCTTGGGGAACGCGCTTTTCGGCAATGTCAAGCTTCGCCATGACCTTGATGCGCGACACCAGCAGGGGCGACAACTGCCACTTGGGACGGACCATCTCCCGCATGACGCCGTCCACCCGAAAGCGCACGACGAGATCCTTTTCAAAGGTTTCCACATGGATGTCGGAGGCGCTTTCCCGAATGGCCTCAGCCAGCAGAGCGTTGATTAACCTGATGATGGGCGCATCGTCCTCCTGCTCCAGCAAGTCCTCGGTTTCCGGCAGGGCGTTGGCGACGCTGACGAGGTTCAAATCATCGCTCATGTCCTCCACCATCTGCCGCGCTTCGGATGCGTCCCGGGCGTAGGCGGCGCTCAGCACTTGCTCAAACTCGGCAGCGTTCACTAGCTTCAAGCGCAAGGGCTGTCCGGCGAAGCGCTTGATTTCCGCCAAGGTGGAAAGAACCGGCACCTGCCGGCAAACCACCTCCAATTCGCCCCCATCCGTGTTCCGCACTGGCGTGATGACGGCACCGTAACGGCGGGCGAAGGAAAATGGCAGCAGACGGAATTCTGCGCATTGGGGCTGCGCTTCAGCCAAGGCTGCCCGATCGGCACCGATCATCTGTTCGACACTTCAAAGTGGCGGAAAACCGCATAATATCAGCCTTTCATGGAAAAACTAACGACTTAAGGGCATTTCGGTTTTTGCCTGTTTTCAGCGTTGCAAATCGGCATGACTGGCTTGAAGTTGGCGTTGAACCGCTGACTGGCGGGTTCGTGGGCGGCTCTGGCGCTGATGCTGGCGGCAGCCGCCCACGCCGTTAGCCGGCCCCGCTAGCCGCCGCCAGCTTCAACTCCGCCCGCTTACGAAAGGTCGGGAGCGTTGCTACCATTAACCACGTATCGCGAGCGCAGGCGCCGCCGCCCTTCCACACCCAGCCCGATCGCCTGATCGATGTATTGCTCCACATCTTCAAATTCGCTGGCGATGGCGTCATATGCTGCCTGCAAGTACTCCGGCCGGACGCCAAACAGCGCCATGATCGATTCCCGGCTGGAGTGTTGTTGCAGCCACGGCCTCGAATTGAGTCGGGGCACTACGTAGCCTTCGTAGTCCATCGCCTCGTTGGTTAGCAGGTAGTCCTGAAGCACCGTCGCCCGAGGCACGCCAAGCGCCTGCAGTATCAAGGCGCAGGCGAAGCCGGTGCGGTCCTTGCCGGCCGAGCAATGCACTAGGAAAGCGCCTTCCTCAAGGGCCATCAAGTAGACAAACATTTGCGCGTAGTCCTCAGCATGGTCACGGGCCAAATCGCGGTTGATGCTCACCATGAAATCAATACTGTCAGCCAAGGTGAGGCCGCTTTCGGTCAGCCGCTCCCGCATGATGATGGCGCTGCCTGGATCAATGGGAATCTCCACCCCGGAGGGGGCGTTGGCGAACATCGGCGTCGGCTCACCAGCTTTCTCGTCCGCACGTCTGAGGTCGCAAATCAACTTGACGTCCAATTCGGCAAAGGCGGCGCGTCCGGCCTCGGTCAAGCCGGACAGAATACCGGAGCGAAACAGGTGGTTGGGCCGGACCCGGCCACCGTCCAGCGTCTCGTAGCCGCCGAAATCACGCAGGTTGACGGCCCCTTCCAAAGCCAAGGTTCTCTTCTGCATGAACCCTATTTGTTTTACGCCATCAGGCGCGATGCACCTGTACCGGCAGCTCGGTGTAGCCCTTCACGAAAGACGACAGCGTACGTACGGGCGCACCCACCACTTCCACCAAGCGAAAGCGCTTGCTGATCTCCTCCCACAGGATGCGCAACTGCATCTCCGCCAGCCGGTTACCCATGCAGCGGTGGATGCCAAAACCAAATGACAGGTGGCGGCGGGCGTTTTTGCGGTCGATGATGAAGCGGTTGGGATCCTCAATGGCCTCCTCATCCCGGTTGCCCGAGACGTACCACATCGCCACCTTGTCGCCGGCCCTAATTTCCTTGCCGCGCAATTGCGTATCCGCCGCCGCGGTACGGCGCATGTAAGCCAAGGGCGTCTGCCAGCGGATGATTTCCGAAGCCATGTTGGGGATGAGCCCGGGATTTTGCCGCAGCTTTTGGTATTCATCCGGGTACAGGTTGAGGGCCAGCACACCGCCGGAAATGGAGTTGCGCGTGGTGTCGTTGCCGCCAACGATCAGCAAGATCAGGTTGCCAAGAAACTCCATCGGCGCCATTTCCCGCGTGTTCTCCCCGTGGGCGAGCATGGAGACGAGATCATGGCCCGGTGGGCGGTCAGCCCGTTCCCGCCAAAGCCGGCTGAAGTAGTCCAGACACTCCATCAATTCCTCCCGCCGCTGATCGAACGACTCGATCACGCCCGTGCCCGGCTCCGCCGTGGCCACGTCCGACCAGCGCGTGAGCTTGCGTCGGTCCGCAAAGGGAAAGTCGAACAGGGTCGCCAGCATTTGCGTAGTGAGTTCAATGGACACTAGGTCCACCCAGTTGAAGGTCTCCTTTTCCGGCAGCCCATCAAGAATGTGCGCGGCGCGCTCGCGGATGGCGCCTTCCATGGCCTTGAGGTTGCGCGGCTCCACCACCGGCTGAACGGTGGCCCGCTGCACGTCATGCTTGGGCGGGTTCATGGCGATGAACATGGGCGTTTGCAGCACTTTCTCTTCCGGCACCGAGATGGGCGGACCCAACGTGATGCCCTCAGCGGAGGAGAAAACTTGATGGTTGCGGTCAACCTGCATGATGTCGTCGAACTTGGTGACCGACCAATAAGGCCCGAACTTGCTCTCCGCGCAGTAATGCACCGGGTCCTCCTCGCGCAAGCGCTTGAAGTATTCCCAATGGGCGTCCTGCTGAAAGAGTTCGGGGGTAGAGGGGTCAAAGTCCTCAATCGATATGTCGTAGGGGTTTGGAATATTCATCGCCATAGAATACGATGGAACCGAATTGTATGCCAGTACCAATGCCATGCTACCCAGGGCCACCCTGTAGTTGCGCTTGGCCTTGGGGCCCCAACAACAGGTTATTGGGCGGCACCGGGCGCATTTGTTAACCTTTCCCCAATTAATGCAAGCAGCAACTGCGCATGAGCCTGTTCGACCTCACAGCAAAGCACATCGTCATCACTGGCGCATCCTCCGGTTTCGGCCGTCATTTCGCCGGCGTGCTGGCCGATGCCGGTGCATGGGTGAGCTTGGGCGCCCGCAGGGTGGACCGCATTCGCGACCGAGTAAAGGATATTCAGGACCAGGGCGGCGCAGCCTTCGGCGCACATCTTGACGTCACTGATGCAGCCACCATCAAGGATTTTCTTGACGCGGCGGAAGATGTCTTCGGCCCCATCGACACCCTCATCAACAACGCCGGCGTCGAATCCGGCGCCAAAACCTACGAGGCCATTGATGAAGCGGACTGGGACCATGTGCTGAACACCAATCTAAAAGGCACCTGGCTGGCCGCCAAGCTCTACACCGAAAAGGTGCGGGCCAGTGGCCAAGCCGGGGGCAACATCATCAACATCTCGTCCATTACTGACCGGCGCGCCATAAAGGGACAGTTTCCCTACGCCGTCTCCAAGGGCGGGCTGACGCGCATGACCGAGGTGATGGCGCTGGAGGCGGCCAAGCATAAAATCCGCGTGAACGCCTTAGCGCCCGGCTACATCCTGACCGACGTGAGCCGCCTGCTGCTTGAAAGCGCCAGCTCGGCGGAGTTCGTAAAGGGCGTTCCCATGCGCCGCTACGGAGAATTCAAAGACTTGGACGGTCCGCTGCTGCTGCTCGCATCCGATGCGTCCTCCTACATGACCGGAAGCACTGTTGTGGTCGATGGCGGCCACGTCTGCGCGTCCCTATGAACGCCCCAAACAGATGACCGAACCGTTGTGGCGGCCCAGCCCGAGCGCTGTGCGGCAGTCGGCGATGGCCCAATTCACGGAGTATGTAGCAGCGGCGGCCAGCAAGCATTTTCCCACCTACGACGCCCTGCACCAGTGGTCTATTTCGGAGCCTGGGGTCTTGGGTGAGAGGCGCCACGAAGGCCCGCCGAACCAAGCCATTTAACCAACTTAGCATTCAGCACGGCCTTTAGGGTGCTCGGACGCATCTCAGAAGACCATCCACTCGGTAGCATGATGACGGCCCGGGGAGCTCCCGAGAAAAAAGTGCGAAAGAACATCTACACCACCTTGGTCAGCGGCACCTCTCGCTTGTAGAAAGCTCCACTCATCCCCAATTGGAACTTTGGGTAATTGACTGCTTTGTTGAAATCATCAACCCAACCGCCCCAGCCGTATAGGAACCGAGTTTGCTAGGATGGCGGCGTGATTAGTTTCGACCAGCCCTATCCCTCTGCTCGCTCCCCGGTGTGCGCGGCCAACCTAGTTGCCACTTCCCAGCCGTTGGCGGTGCAGGCGGGGCTGAACGCCTTGCGCGATGGCGGCAATGCGGTAGACGCCGCCTTGGCCAGCGCCATCACGCTTACGGTCGTGGAGCCCACCAACAACGGCGTTGGCGGCGACGCCTTCGCCCAAGTCTGGGACGGTGCCCAACTCTTTGGCCTGAACGCCTCCGGTCGATCCCCTGCACTCTGGTCACCGGAGCGGTTTGCGGGCAGAAAAACCATGCCTTGGACCGGCTGGGATGCGGTCACCGTACCCGGCGCGGTTAGCGCTTGGACAGCCCTTTCAAAACGATTTGGGCGCTTGCCCTTCCAGCGGCTTTTCAGCGCCGCCATCAACTATGCCGACCAAGGCTTTCTGGTGGGGCCGAAAACGGCCTACTATTGGAGCCTCGCCGCAAAAAGCCTAGGGGGATTTTCCGCCTTCGCCGCCCACTTTCTGCCAGCGCCGCCGCCTGGAGAACGCTTCCGACGTCCTGAATTAGCCCAAACCCTCACCAGCATCGCCGAAACGGAAGGAGAATCCTTCTATCGGGGTGCAATCGCCGAGCGCATGGAGGCGGCGGCGCTGAACGCTGCCGGCGCCTTGCGCAAGGCGGATTTGGCAAACCATCAAGCGGAGTGGGTGCAGCCGATCGGCAGCCGCTACCAAGGCGCAACCCTGTATGAACTGCCCCCCAACGGACAGGGCCTTGCCGCCCAAATCGCTCTTGGCATCCTGGAACATAGGGAGGCCACGCCCTTGGATTCCGCCGCCGGCGTCCATCTGGAGATCGAGGCGATGAAGATCGCCATGCGGGCCGCTTTCGACCATATCGCGGACCCCGAAGCCATGCGCCTGCGGCCGGCTGAATTGCTTGACCAAAGGTCCCTGTGCCAAGCGGCGGCAGGCATCACCAACCAAGCCAGCCACCTGCCCCCGGTACGCTTGCCGACCAGCCGTGACACGGTTTACCTCGCCGCCGCCGACGCTTCCGGCATGATGGTTTCGCTGATCCAATCCAATTACTTGGGCTTCGGCTCCGGCATCGTCATTCCCGGCACCGGCATCGCCATGCAAAACCGGGGCGCGGGATTCAGCCTTGAACAGGGCCATCCCAATCAGGTCGGCCCGGAAAAGCGGCCCTACCATACGATTATTCCAGGTTTCGTCACCAAAGCCGGGGTGCCATGCCTCAGCTTTGGCGTGATGGGCGGGCACATGCAGCCGCAAGGGCATGTGCAAATGGTGCGGCGCATATTTGACCATGGGCAGAACCCGCAAGCAGCCAGCGACGCCCCTCGCTGGCATGTCTACCCGGACTTCAGCGTTGGCCTCGAACCCGGCTTCGACCCGGCCGTGGCCAAGAAGCTGGCGGCGCGAGGCCACAATGTGCGTTTTGATGAACGCGAATACATTTTTGGCGGCGCTCAGTTGATCCTGAAAACCGACGATGGCTACATCGGCGGTTCAGACCACCGCAAGGAAGGGCTGGCGGCGGGGTTCTGACCCAGCAGAAGCCCAATGGGAGAGAGGGTAGATGAACTTGGTGCAAGCAGTCATCTGGGATTTCGGCGGCGTGTTGACCAGCTCGCCATTCGAAGCCTTCAACCGCTATGAGAAGTCCCACAACCTGCCGCGGAATTTCATCCGCGGCATCAATGCAACCAATCCCAAGGCCAACGCTTGGGCGCAATTCGAATCCGCCCAGATCTCCTTGGACGAGTTCGATCAGCTATTTGAAGCGGAGTCCCGAGCCAGAGGCTTCCCCGTGTCGGGCCGGTCAGTGATCGAATTGCTAAGCGGGAAGATTCGGCCTCGAATGGTGGCGGCCCTGCAAAAGTGCAGCGAGCGCTTCAAGACAGCCTGCATCACCAACAACGTCAAGTCGGGCTTCGGCCCGGCTATGGCCAGTTCGGGCGCCAAACGCCAACAAACCGAGGCCGTCATGGCTCTGTTCGACTTGGTTGTGGAATCCAGCATCGAGGGCATTCGCAAGCCCAACCCCGCCATCTACCAGCTCACCTGCGAGCGCTTGGGGACGCCGCCGGCCGCCTGCGTGTTTTTGGATGATCTTGGCATCAACCTGAAGCCAGCACGGGCCTTGGGCATGACGACCATCAAGGTGCTGTCAGAGGATCAAGCCCTCGGTGAACTGCAAGAGGCCACCGGAATGGAATTGCTCTAACAGCCAATGGGAACAGGTCCGATCAGGCGCGACCCATCGTCCTGGTTCGACCCGCAACCGGCAACGGCGGGCGGAAGCGGCATCAGCCGCCTTCTATGCGCGACATGAAGAACACTTCGCTGTTGGCGCTGATCGGCTCCAGGAAGGCATCCTGATAGATCTGCCCATCTATGGCCACGGCCGACTTGCCAAGGGGTTCACGGATGCCGGGCCAGCGCTCGTTCAGCGCCAGCAGCAGATCGCGATAATTGCCCACCATCAACTCAATCTCCCGCTGCCCGCCCGTATGCTGGAGCAAGTGATCGGGAAACACCACTGTGGCCATGATCCCTCCAAAGAAACGGCGCAACGCCTGCCGACAAACCACCCAGCGACTCTACCGAGGCGATGCCTGTATATGGAACCCCCTCTACGAATGGGGCCTGATCAGGCGGGTTTCGACTGGGCGCTCTACTTCAGACCCGACCGCTCGCATTGGGCCGCCGCCAAACCCGTTCTATTGCTTGCGCGACAGCGGGTGGCTTGCCGCCGTGGCGGCTTCAACCGGCACCCGCCTCGTTCAAAGCCGCCAGTATCCGCGGCGGCGACATGGGTAGATCGTTGATGCGAACTCCGATGGCGTCTCGAACCGCGTTGGCCGCCGCCGCCAAGGGGGCGACTATGGGAGTCTCGCCGACACCACGCACTCCGTAGGGGTGGCTCGGGTTAGGCACCTCAACGATTTCCGTATCGATCATGGGCAAATCCGAGGCGACCGGCATCCGATAGTCCAGAAAGCTGGCATTCTCCATCACGCCATCCTGATTGAAGATGTACTCCTCGTTCAGCGCCCAGCCGAGACCCTGAGCGGCTCCGCCCTGCATCTGCCCCTCTACGTAGGCCGGATGAATGGCCTTGCCCGCATCCTGCACCCCGGTAAAGGAAAGGATTTCCACCGCGCCTGTTTCCCGGTCCACCTTCAAATCAGTGAAGTTGATGGAGAAACTGGCTCCGGCACCTTGGGCGTTGAGTGAGGCGCGGCCAAGAAGCGGGCCACCCGTCTTCGGCGCCCCTCTGGCCAAATCCGCCAAGCTCAACGGGTTGACGTCCGCATTGACACCCGGGGCCGGCACGGCTTGGCCATCCTGCCAATCCACCTGCTCCTCATCCATGCCCCAGGTTGCGGCGGCGCGGGACTTGCATTGGGCGATGATGTCTTCGCAGGCCCGAACCACGGCCATGCCCGTGGCGAAAGTCGTGCGGCTACCGCCGGTCACGTTGCAGAAACCTGTGCTCTCCGTATCGCCGATATAGGTTTTCACCTGTTCGTAGGGCACGCCCAGGGTTTCAGCAGTCATCAGGCACATGGAGGCGCGGGAGCCGCCAATGTCCGGGCTGCCCTCCATGACGATGACGGAGCCATCCTCATTGATGCGAACCTCAGCGCTTGACTGCAAGCCCACATTGAACCAGAAGCCGGCGGCGACGCCGCGACCAGCTCCCTGAGCTAAGGGCGCGGTGTAATTCGGGTGCTTCTTGGCTGCTTCAATACAGGCTTTGAAGCCGATCGGGGGGAACTTCGGACCATAGGGCGCCTGCGTACCCTCGTCGGCTGCGTTGACCATGCGCAAATCCAGCGGGTCCATGCCAATTTCCCGAGCGATGTCGTCAAGCGCCACCTCCATGGCGTGCATGGACTGCGGTGCGCCGGGGGCGCGATAGGCGGCCACCTTGGGCTTGTTCACCAACACGTCGTGGCCCTCAATCAAGAAGTTCTCTATTTCGTAGGGCGCAAATATGGACATGGCGCCGGGACCGACCGGCGCACCGGCGAAGGCTCCCGCTTCGTAGGCCAGCCAAGCCTTGGCGGCGGTGATCTTGCCATCCTGCCTCGCCCCCACCTTAACCCGGCAGACCGTACCGGAAGTGGGACCGGTGGCACGGAACACTTCCTCCCGCGTCATCACCATCTTGACCGGGCGGCCCGCCTGCTTGGACAGCATGATAGCCACAGGTTCGAGGTAAACCACGGTCTTGCCGCCGAAGCCGCCGCCAATTTCGGAAGCGATGAACTTAAGATCGCTGACCGGCCACTTGAGGATCTTCGAGGTTAGCATACGGAAGTCAAAATGGCCTTGGGTGCAGCACCAGACCGTCGCTTTGCCCTCCTCGTTCACCGTGGCGGTGCAGGCGTGGGGTTCGATGTAGCCCTGATGCGCCATGGGAATGCGGTACTCCCCCTCGACAACTACCTCTGCTGCGGCAAAGCCGGTCTCCAAGTCGCCCCGCGCCAACCGCATCACCGAGGCGATATTGCTGGGCTTTTCCGGCTTTTCTGGCAGATTCTGGGTGAAGCAGTTTTCGTTGAGCAGAGGGGCATCCGGCGCCATTGCCTCCAGCACGTCGAGCACCGGCGGCAGAACTTCATAGTCCACTTCAATGGCGTCAAGGGCCTGTTCGGCAATCTCCAAGGAGCTAGCGGCCACCGCCGCCACCGCATGTCCGTGGTAGAGCGCCTTGTCCCGAGCCATGATGTTGTAGGCCACGTCGGCCACGTCACCGCCAGCTTCGCCGGCAACCTCGCCGCTAGCCACATGGGGAAAGTCAGCCCCTGAAACCGCGGCGTAAACGCCTTCCATGGCCAGCGCCTTTGACAGGTCCAGCCGCTTGATGCGGGCGTGGGCATGCGGACTGCGCAAAACCTTGCCATGCAGCATGTTCGGCAGGTTTTGATCGGCGCCGAACTGCGCCCTACCGGTTACCTTGTCCACCCCATCCGGACGCACCGGACTGGTTCCCACATATTGATAATCCATAGCTTCAGCCATTTAAAACCTCCTGTAAGGCGTTTTGATTTCGAGTCGAGCCAAGCCTTTTGGCACGATCAGACATGGCCGGAAAACGGCTCGAAGCCAGTCGTCAAAGCGCATGACTGACTTCAATAGTCTTGTCTCCACAGTCAATCAGGACCATCCTCGGTTGCGTGCGCACCCCGCCGCTGCTGACTTTACGTAGGGGTTTGCATGGTTGCGCATCGCCGATCAACCCTCACCCGCCACCGCCATTTGCTTAGCGGCGTCTTGAACCGCACGAACGATTTTGTCGTACCCGGTGCAGCGGCAGAGATTGCCGGCCAGCCAATAGCGGATGGTGGTCTCGTCCGGGTCTGGGTTTCGGTCCAAGAGCGCCTTGGCGGCAACGATGAACCCTGGTGTGCAGATACCGCATTGCAGCGCCGCATGTTCAAGAAACTTCTCCTGCAAGGGATGCAGGCCATCGGCGTCAGCGATGCCCTCAATGGTGGTCATCTGCTGCCCCTGTGCTTCGGCGGCGAACATGAGGCAGGAACACACTAGGCAGTCGTTGAAAATGATCGAGCAAGCGCCGCAATCGCCTGTGCCGCAGCCCTCCTTGACCCCCTGCAGGCACACCTCATCGCGCAGCGCCTCCAAAAGGGACTGCCGAGGGGAGCAAAGAAAGTCGATTTTCTCGCCGTTGATGGTGGTTTGAACGTGTATTTTGCTCATTGATGCCGCTCCTTAAGATGCTGTTCGTGCCCGGTCCCGAGCGATGGCACCGGCGCGCCGACAAAGCACTGCCACCACTTGGCGTCGATACGCCTTGGTGCCTCTTTTATCCGAAATGGGAGATGATGCCGCCGTGCAAGCCGCGCCAGCCGCCGCCAAGGCCGCGTCATCGACCTTGCTGCCAATAAGAGCGGTAGCGGCGGCGTCCACCCTAAGCGGTGTCGGTGCCACGGCACCAATGCTCACCCGAGCATCCGTGCAAACTCCTGCTTCATCAAGCGTGACACTGACGCCAGCACCCACCACGGCAATATCCATTTCCGTGCGCGGAATGAAGCGCAGGTAGGCATCCCCCGTGCCGGGGGCCGGACGAGGGAATTTCAGCCCTAACAGAAATTCATCCACTGCCAGCGCATTGACGCCGACCCCGGTGCAAAACCCATCCACCGGCGTTTCCCGCACACCGCCACCGCTGGCGATGACGCAAACTCCCCTATTGGCGATCATGGCTGGAATGGTGTCAGCCGCCGGCGAGGCGTTACAGAGATTGCCGCCTAGGGTGGCGCGGCCTTGAATTTGGGTGGAGCCGATCAGGTCAGCGGCCTCGATCAGGCCAGGAAAAAGCCTTTTCAACCCTTCATTTTCGTTCAGCACCGCGCTGGGGATGGCGGCGCCGATGTAAATCTCATCGCCATCGAGGTCCAAGCGATTGACCTCATCGATCTTCTTGATGTCGACGATGGTGCGGGCGGCCTTGTCCGGCCCTCGCATCTGCACGAGCAGGTCCGTTCCGCCAGCTAGCAACTGCGCACGTTCCCCATTGTGCGCGTGTTCCCGCAAAACGCCGAGCACATCGGCAATGCTTGACGGGGCGGTATAGGCAAATTGCGCCATCGATCCTCCTTCAAATGGGCCTGACTTGGTGGGCAGGCATTGTGGCGCAAAGGTAGTGCAATGCGCAAATTTGCCCGCTAAGACTGTTGCAAAATCACGACTGACCTTCAAGGCGGGGCCATGAACCTGATGCAAGCGGCCAACGCGAACAGGCATCCAACCCAAACATTGCACCTGCTTGGCAGGGGAAGCGCTATCACAGATAGCCAAGAATGCAGATTGCTTCAACTCGGATCGCCAAGGCAATTCCTAAATAGAGTTTTCTTAGAAAATATAACACATTGATTTCAATAGAAAATACGGCAATTATTGGTATAATAATGCACGAAAAACAGGCCACACCCCGGAAAAAGGCATGCCCCTACGACTCAAGCGTGGAGTCACCGCCATCTCTCCCTAGCGGAATTTGACTGGCCCTTAGGGCCGCCCCCCAAAGGCGATTGTTCAATCTATTGTTTTTAAATTAGAAATTTGACAACAAGGCCGCGGTTGGGGCATCGCCATGGCCCAAAGAGAGCCTCCTTTCGCTATGATAGGTGCGCAATGGACGACTTCTGCTGGCAACACTACCCCGACCATTTGGATGCGGTGGCGGCGCAATGGGAGCAAGCCCTCGTGGCAAGCGGCCATGACGCAGTCATAGTCGCCGCCGGGCGGGCGCGCATGCATCTGTTTGACGATTTGGAAGCGCCCTTTCGGCCCAACCCCCATTTCGCCCTGTGGTTCCCCCACCCGCAATGCGAAGGCGCGGCGCTGCTTTTCGCGCCCCCGCACCGGCCCAAGCTCCACCTATTGACGAGCGAGGACTATTGGCATCTGCCGCCCACCATACCTAATTGGGCCGCAGAGCACTTCGACCTGTGCTTGTTTGACGATGGCAAGCAGCTTGAGCAGGCCTTGCAGACGGAGCTCAATAAGCGCCAGGTGGCCTTCATCGGCGAGCAAGCGCCATCGCAACCGGCAACGCCGCACAATCCAACCCTGTTGATTAACCATCTGCACTACCGGCGCGCCTGGAAGACCGATTTCGAAGTCGCCTGCTTAAGCCACGCCAGCACTTTGGGAGTTGCCGGCCACCTGGCCGCACGAGCCGCCTATTTCTCCAGCGGCAGCGAATTCGACATCTTGGGCGCCTATCTTCGAGCCTCGGGCCAGACGGAGCGGGACCTGCCCTACCCTTGCATCATCGGCCTAGACGAGCACGCCGCGATCCTGCACTACCAGCACTACGAGCGCCATCGACCAGCCGGCAGCAAGAGCCTGCTCATCGACGCCGGCGCCAGCCATTGCGGGTACGGGTCCGACATCACCAGAACCTGGCCCAGCCAAGTCAACGGTGGCTTTGCCGAACTCATCGAAGCAATGGATGAACAACAGCGCGGGTTGATTGACGGCATCAAGCCGGGGCTTGACTTCGTTGACCTACACTTGGCCATGCACCGGCGCGTTTGCACGTTGCTGAAACGCTTTGAATTAGTGAAGTGCAGCGCCGACGCCGCCTTCGAGCAAGGCTTTGCGCAAACCTTCATGCCGCATGGGTTGGGCCATCTGCTCGGTCTGCAAACCCATGACGTTGGCGGTCGCCAAATTGCTCCCGAGGGTGGCGAAAGGCTGCCGCCCGGGGGTCACGACGCCCTGCGCCTGACTCGAAGGGTCGATCCCGGCATGGTTGTCACCATTGAGCCGGGCCTTTACTTCATCCCCGTTCTGCTTCAGGCGTTGCGCGCCGAAGCCAAGGCGCAGGAGTTGAACTGGCCAAAAATCGAAGCTTGGACAGCCTACGGCGGCGTCAGAATTGAAGACAACGTGCTGGTGACGGACCAAGGAACGCGCAACCTCACCCGCGAGGCGTTCGCCTCGGTCGAGGCGGCTTGCTAAGCTCAAGTTGTGGCCAAACTCACCGTCGAGCGCCTGTTCAGCGGCCCACCCCTGTTCGCCGCCACGCCACACAACTTGCAAGTGTCGCCCAAGGCTGACTGCCTAACGTTCCTGCAAAGCGCCACCGATGATCTCGAGGGCATGGACCTGTGGCGTCTGAACTTGGCGACCGGCCGCTTGGAATGCTGGGTCAAGGGGGCGCAGCTGGCCGCTAACGGCCAGCCAACCGCCGCTGAAAAAGAGGCGATGGAGCGCCGTCGCCAATTCGCCGGCGGCATCTCCAATCACCAATGGCACCCGGACGGCAACCGCATCCTGCTCACCGCCTCCGGTGCTGCTTGGCTGCTCGACTCAGCCACTGGGCGGCTACGCCAAGCAACGCCTGAGGGTCGGCGCTGCACCGACATCAAGCTTTCGCCAACAGGCCGGTGGATCAGTTACGTAGCCGAAGGCAACTTTCACATTCGGCGCTTGGAGGACGGCTTTGAGCGCATCGTCGCCGCCTCGGAGGACGCCAACATCAGCTTTGGCATCGCCGATTTTCTGGCGCAGGAGGAATTGCATAGATTTGATGGCCACTGGTGGCAAAATCAGGACCGATGGATCGCCTTCACCAAGGTGGACCTGTCCCCGGTCAAGCCCACCGAGCGCTATGAAGCCGACGCCGATGGTCTCACCATCGTTGAGCAGCGCTATCCCTTTGCCGGCGAAGCGAATCCCGTTTCAACCTTGGCCCTCTACGACGTTGAAGACGACAACATCCAGTGGGTTCCCTTCTGCACAGAGACCAATGACTACCTCGCCCGGGTGGGCTTCGTGGATGAAGGTCTAGCCGTGCAAATCCTAAACCGCGCCCAAAGCCATCTGCGCTTGAACCTGTATTCCTTGCCCGAACTAGGCCGTCACACGCTGCTTGAGGAATCCTCAAGCACTTGGATCAATCTGCACGACAATTTGAAGGCCATTGACAAGGACGATTATCTCTGGACCTCGGAAAGGGATGGCGCCAGCCACCTCTATCGCTACCGCGACGGCCAGTGCAGTCAGTTGACGCGGGGCCTCGGGCGCGTCAACCGCATCCTCAGCGCCAACAATCAGCACGCCTTGATCTCCGGCTGGTTTGAGACCCCCACGCAGCAGCACCTATACCGCATCGACTTGGCATCAAGCGGGCGCGAACGCTTAAGCGAACCCGGCTGGCACGAATTGAGCGCGGCGGACAACGGCGAATGGCTCTTCGACCATTTCTCCAGTCTCGACCGCGCCGGTGAAATCCGCTTCGGTCAACCCGGCAAGCCCATGCAAACCCTGTTCGACCTGTCGGTGAAACGGCTTCATCCCTACCACTCCTACCAATCCGAGCATGTTCAGCCGGAACTCGGCGTCCTGTGCAGCGAAGATGGGCAAGAGCTGCACTACCGTCTGACCAAGCCGAAGGTGGTTGCCGACCCGGTTCCCTTGGTGGTTCAGGTTTACGGCGGCCCCGGCGTGCAGCGTGTGCGCAATGACTGGCCGCCGCTGCTGCTGCAATTATTCGCCGCCAAGGGATTTGGCCTGTTGGAGTTGGACAACCGAGGCAGCAGCAATCGGAACCGGGCATTCGAAGCGTCCATTCATCAGCGCTTGGGCGATGCGGAAGTACGCGACCAAGTGCGGGGGGCGGAGTTCGCCGCTGCCCTGCCTTGGGTGGACGAGCGGCGCATCGGCGTATTCGGCCACAGCTACGGCGGCTACATGGCGCTAATGTGCTTAGCTCGCGCCCCGGAGTTGTTCCAAGCGGGCGTGGCGGTGGCGCCAGTGGCCGATTGGACGCTGTACGACAGCTGCTACACTGAGCGTTATCTTGGCCTTCCGGCGACCAACCCCGAAGGCTATGAGGCAAGCGCCGTTTTTCCCTATCTCAATGGCATTAAAGGTAAACTGTTGCTCATGCACGGAATGTCTGACGACAACGTGGTGTTCACCCATTCGATGCGGTTGATGGAGGCGCTGCAAAAGCGCAACAAGCCGTTCGAATTGATGACCTACCCCGGGGCGAAGCACGCCATGCAGCAAAAACACGTAGCCATCCACCGCTTCAACTTGATTATGGATTTCTTTTGGAGGCATCTATGCAATTCAGCCTGAGACCAGCCCGTACGGACGATCAAAAGACCATCGTGGAGTTCAATCTCGCCATGGCGTGGGAAAGTGAGGGCAAGGAGTTGAACCAACAGGTGTTGGCGGCCGGCGTCGCCGCCGTGCTGGCCGACCCGGACAAAGGCTTCTATCTAATGGCCGAAGGTGATGGCCGTCCGGCCGGGTCCCTAATGGTCACCTATGAGTGGAGCGACTGGCGCAACGGGTGTTTTTGGTGGATTCAAAGCGTCTATTCAGCACCCAACTTCCGCCGCCAAGGCGTTTACAGCCTGATGCACGACTGGGTGCGGCAAGCGGCTCTGGCCGACGATCAAGCCTGCGGCCTGCGCCTCTACGTCGAGAAGCGCAACTTCGGCGCTCAAGCGACCTACCGCAAGCTGGGCATGGTGCAGACCGACTACGACCTGTACCAAGAGGAGTTTCGCCGTGGCTTATGACCGGCAAAGCTAGTGACCATCACAGCTAAAGGGTTTGGGTTCCCAAATCGGAACCGGAAAAGCTGGCCAGCAAACCTTCGATGCGCACCTGCAAGGGGCTGTTCGGCTCATTGAACTGAACGCCAATTCCAGTGGTCCACTGGCCTTCAGCGCCATGTGGCGTGATCCAAACCACTTTGCCGGCAACAGGAATGCGGGCAGCTTCACCCATCAGCGTCAGCAGCAGGAACACCTCTTGGCCTAGAGCGAATGTTTGCGAGGTCGGAACAAAGAGGCCGCCGTTGCGAATGAAAGGCATATAGGCCGCCTGCAACAGCGCTTTGTCCTTAATCACCAAGGAAAGAATGCCCCTGCCCGCTTGATCGGAGCTCACCACACTGTCTGCCTTTAGTTGGGATGATCCCGCCATCATCCGCAATGCAGCGGCATCTACAAGGGGCGCATTCGGAATTTGCTGTAGGAGATCGGCGCGATGAGCCCGAAAGAGAGCTTGTCGGCGAATTCGGCCGGTGTACGGGCTCAGTACATTTCGGAATTTTTTCGGTCAGGCAGCCAGAGAGCTTGCGCGGAAATTCGGCCGGAGTCAACAAGCCGAGGGCATGGTGGGGCCGGACGTTGTGGTGGTCGAGGAGAGACCCCTCCAGAGCTCGGTTCACTTCGCCGGAGGTCGCCGGACCATATAACCCGACCGCAGGGTGCGGTTGCTGCGCTCGACGCTGCCGTGACTGTCGGGGCGGGGGGTGGGAGGACAGGGGGATGCCGGCGTCGCGGCAGGCGGTTTCGAATTCCTGCATGAACTCGGACCTCGCCGACCGTCCTGCCCACGCGCTGCTAGTCGATCAGGGCCTCAACCTGGCGCGCAACGTTGTCCTGCGCCAACCGCTCCGAAATCAGGACCGTGAAAAATCCATCCAGCCGCTCCCATGCCCGGACATTCCCATCAATGGAAATGAATCACGCCGCAAGACCGGCGGCTAGGGCAATCAGCGGGATTTCGCAACAGTCTTGACAGGGAAAGGCTTACCGGTCGCTGCCCGCCATGTCGCGCCAACGATGGCATAGCCTCTCCATCCAGAGCCGCAGGTTGACGCTGCTCGATAGGGAGACCTGCAAATGAAACCACATCAATTCGTCCAAAAAGGCGAAGGTTGCCCGGTCAGCACCGGTGCTCAATGGGGACGCACAGCCAGTCATTGCGGCCAAGAGACAGCGCATCCAGCGGGCGCTCAACCGCACCGGGTCCAAACCGAGCAACTCATCTAGCACCTGCTTTTGCCGCTCGGGATCCCTCGACCTCAACTCAGCCAAAACCTGCACCATAGGGCGCTCCCCATCAGCCGCGCCAGCCGCCGCTAAAAGAGGAGCGCCATCGTAGTCATCAAGCAGGCTTTGCGCCTTGCCATCAGTCAACCAAGCCCGAGCGGCGGCCACATCTCGACTAACGATGACCTTCTGACAACGGCTGCGAATGGTGGCCGGCAGAGCGCCGGCGCGATGGCTGGTCAAAATCAAGTGGGTGTCCCTTGGCGGCTCCTCCAAAAACTTCAACAAGGCATTGGCGGCATTTATGTTCATGCAGTCGGCGTCTTCGACCACCATGGCCTTGGCGGCAGCCATTTGCGGCGCGCCTTGGCCAAATTCGCAAAGACGCCTGACGGCATCAACGGGGATCACGCTCCGCTCCGGGGCAACCCAACGAAAGTCCGGGTGCGCCAGTCGCCGCGCATCGACGGACCGCCCATAATCAAGTATTTCCAAAGCCAACCAATTGCCGAGTTCGGTAGCGCCCCAACCCGGATAGCTGCTCACAAGCAAGGCGTGCGGCAGCCGCCCTGAGCGATGCGCTATGCTCAAGCTGGCCTTGCTCGGCTGATGCCAAGGCAAATCCATCAGCCCTCCCTCGCCGTCGCCAAAAGCGGGCCCAAAACATCGGCAATGGCGGCTCGCACATCAGCTTGGGCAGCGTCCCCTCTCACAACGACAAAGCGGTTGCGCCGCTGCGCTAGGGCCAAGTAACTTTCACGCACACGGGTGAAGAACGCCGCTGTTTTCCGTTCGAAGCGGTCTGCGGAACGGCCCACCAAGCGTTCCGCAACCAGCTCTACAGGAGCGTCTAGAAAGATCGTTAAATCCGGCTGCAAGCCACCCTGCACCAACTGCTCCAACTGCGCAATGGTCGCTGCACTCACGCCACGCCCACCGCCCTGGTAGGCGTAGGTGGCGTCGGTGAAACGCTCACATACCACCCACAGGCCGGCCTTGAGCGCCGGATGAATCACCGTCTCAAGATGTTGGCTTCGAGCGGCAAAGATGAGCAGCAATTCAGCCGTGGCTGCTATGGGTTCTTTGCTGGGGGTCAACACCAGCTTTCTGATTGCTTCGGCCAACGGCGTCCCGCCGGGCTCGCGGGTGGCGACGAATTCAACCCCGGCCTCCCCGAGCAGGGCTCGAACGCCAGCCATCTGCGTGGACTTGCCGACACCATCAAGGCCTTCCAGAGTGATGAATTTACCTGCCATAATCGCTGGACTCAGCCCTTGGAATTCTGGATTCAACCACTTGCCAAGGTTCCTTAAACCAAGTGTGCACCATTTGGCCTAGGGATAGCGACGAACTCAACACCGCGTCACGAAGCAGGGGTTGGACGCCCTTAATCCGCCTGCGTTAGCCCCTCCTCTGTTTGCCGGCGCCATCCATGCCCACTAAAGCGATGCATTCGCCTTCAACAACCACGAAAGCTCATCTCCGCAACACGAGGGCCATCTATCTGTTGAACTGATGTCGCCGAACCGCCGCATTGTGCTCCGCCAAGGTTTCCGAGAACTTCGTGGAGCCATCGCCCCGAGCCACAAAGTACAGGTACGGCGCACCGCTCGGCGCCACCACCGCCATAAGCGCCTGCTGGCTTGGCAGGGCGATCGGCGTGGGCGGTAGCCCCTTGTGTACATAGGTATTGTAGGGTGTGGGCTGGCGTAATTGGCGCCGCGTGATGTCGCCGTCAAATTCATCACCTAAACCGTAGATGACCGTTGGGTCCATTTGCAGCCGCATGTTCCGGCGCAGCCGAGCCGCCAATACTTGGCTCACATGGCGCCGGTCTTCGGCGCGGCTGGTTTCCTTTTCAATCAACGAAGCGGCGATCAGCACTTCGTAAGGCGTCTGATAAGGCAGGTCCAGTACCCGCATCAGCCAAGCCCGCTCCAGTTCCACCACCATCTTGGCATGGGCGCGCAGGAGCAGGGAGCGATCCTGCTCGCCAGCAGTGTAGTGGTAGGTCTCCGGGAAAAACCAGCCCTCTGCATGGTCAAGGATGACGCCCTCGTTTCCGCTGCGCCATCCTGAAGCGCTGCGGCCGGTTAACGCCTGCCCCGGTCTGATGGCAGCATCCTCCACCCCAACCCGCAGACCGAGGTTCGCCAGCAAAGTCTCAGCAGTGGCACCATCTAGGGTCCATTCCAGATTTGACTCAGTGCGCAAGGCCAACAGCACATCCTTGATACGAACGCCCTCGGCAATTCTGAACTCATGGCGCACCACATCTCCGGCAACAAAGCTCGCCATGAGTTCACCAAGGGATTGGCCGGGAACCACGGCGTATTCACCCGCCTTCAGCGCCCGAGCTTCACCCCTGACCCGCATCGCCCAAGGCAACAGGCATTCGTGACGCACCAAGCCAGCCTTCCTAAGCTTATGGGCGACGATCGAGACCGTGGCGCCGGGCTCAATGGTCAGGGTGATGGGTCGGGCCACCGACAAGGGCCGCTCCCACCAATTGACAGCCCACCAAGCCGCAACAATGAACAGGATAGCCGCAATGATGAAGGCGGCGAAAAGAAGCGTTGCGGTTAAGCGGCCCATGCGGGGACGCCAGCCGCCCTGTGCGGACCGCTCCATCGGCAGGGCGTCAGAGGTGCTCCCGAATAAGCACCCCATGCGGGGACGCCAGCCGCCCTATGCGGAACTCTCCATCGCCGTGGCCTAAAGGGCGCTCGCGAACGCTGCTAACGCCCTTTCCGGCCGGTCGGCGTGACTTCAAAGGAAGGAGAATGGACCGAAAGACGATGCAAACCAGTGCCTTGGCCACTAGACAGCACCGAATATCAGCGTGCCATTGGTGCCGCCAAAGCCGAATGAATTGGTCAGGCCGGTACGCACACGCGCTTCGCGGGCGGTATGGGGCACGTAGTCCAAATCGCATCCATCGCTTGGATTGTCTAGATTGATGGTGGGGGGACAAACTTGGTCACGTATCGCCATGATGGTGAAGATGGCCTCCACCGACCCGGCGGCGCCGAGCAGGTGCCCGGTCATCGACTTGGTGGAGCTGATAAGCACTCGCGTATCAGCGCCGAAGACCTCCTTGATCATCTTGGTTTCAGCGATATCCCCCAAAGGCGTTGAGGTGCCGTGGGCATTGATGTAGTCGATGTCCTCGGGATTCAGCTTCGCGTCGGCAAGCGCGTTGGTCATGCTGGCGATGCCGCCGGCGCCGTCCTCGCGCGGGGAAGTGATGTGGTTGGCATCGGCGCTCATGCCGAAGCCGAGCACTTCCGCATAGATTTTTGCCCGCCGGGCGCGGGCGCGCTCAAACTCCTCCAACACCAGCACTCCAGCGCCTTCGCCAAGCACGAAGCCATCTCGGTCCCGGTCCCAGGGGCGGCTGGCCGCTTGGGGATCATCATTGCGCAGCGACAGCGCCTTCATGGTGGAAAAGGCCGCTACGGTAATCGGCGAGGAGCCGTATTCGGCACCGCCAACCACCATGACGTCGGCATCTCCGTATTGAATCAACCGTGTGGCGATGCCGATGTTGTGGGTGCCCGTGGTGCAGGCCGTCACGACGGCGATGTTGGGGCCGGTGTAGCCCTGCATGATGGACAGGTTGCCACCGATCATGTTGGCGACGCTGGCGGGCACGAAGAAAGGCGATACGCGCCGCGGCCCGCTGTTGACCAACGTGGAGTGGGTCTTTTCTATGGTGTGAATGCCGCCGATGCCGGAGCCTACGGCAATGCCGTAACGGTGGGCGTCTTCCGGGTGGGCCGGCAGTCCGGCATCTTCAATGGCCTGAACGCTGGCGGCAATGCCATATTGGATGAACTCGTCGCGACGACGCACCTCCTTGCGGTCCATGTAGCGTTCCGGATCAAAGTTCCAGACTTGACCGGCAAAGGTGACGGCGTAGCCAGTGGTGTCGAAGTGGTCAATGAGACCAATTCCGCTGTTGCCTGCCACGGCGTTGCGCCAAGCCTCAGCAAGGGTATTGCCGATGGGCGAAACCAAACCCAAGCCGGTGACCACGACCCTACGTTTCGTCATACGTTGGTTCCTCTACCCGATGCAGCCGCTTGCCTCAGCGGCCCTCAACGGCGGGAAAGATGCGCCTGTCTAATGGATCCGGACTTCCATTCAACGGCTCTATGCAATGCAGTAGCCTGAATTACTGATGGGAACGGATATAGTTGATCGCTTCCTTTACCGTGGTGATATTTTCCGCTTCTTCGTCGGGAATTTCGGTTTCAAACTCTTCTTCAAGCGCCATGACCAACTCGACCGTATCAAGCGAATCGGCACCAAGATCCTCGACAAAGGAGGCTTCATCCTTGACCTCCTCCTGATTGATGCCGAGTTGCTCGCCAACCAGCTTCTTTACTCGTTCTTCAACGCTACTCATGCTTAGCCTGTCTCCCAATGAGGTTCCGTGTGCGGGGGAAGCGAATTCTATAGTCGCCCCACCGCCAATTCAAGGGAATGTACGGGCTCAGGATATTTCGGAATTTTTTCGTTCAGGCGACCATGGAGAGCTTGTCCGCGAATTCGGCTGGTGTCAATTGAATCGGCTCAGACACATTTCGGAATTTTGGCCGCGGCGCATTGGTGCGCTGGTGCCGGCAGGGCGTCCGCCCCGCCGCCGGTTCAGGCGCACCTGGCTTGTGCAAAAACCAAGGAGCCTGAATGTGAGACTGTTGCACGCCCCCCTACAAGCGCTTGCCGGTGGACCTGACCGAGGGTCCGGACACGAACTGGCAGCGCAACCTGTTGGTTGAAGATTGGGAAAGCGAGAGGGCCGCGGCCGAATCGGAAGACAGATGCAGTTCCCAAGGCGCATCAGCGCGAAGCCGGATGCCGAGTACGATTCCCGCCCCGCATGTCGTAGCCCCGCATGGACTGCAAAAGTCCTAGATCAGCAGCCTCTTTTCCATGCGCTTGTATGCGCTTGTATGCGCTTGCGGCCCGCTCTGCTCCACCTAGGCACCATCGCAGCTTCGCGCGGCCGATGTCCGGCAGCGAAGTGGTTCTAAGGCGGGCAGGTAGGTTGCCGGCTCTAACGGTGAGAACGGGGAGTTCTCGTGCGATAAACGCGAGAATGCGTTACGCCGGGATGTTTTTGCCACCGACCTCGACGAGGCGCTTGATCTCTAGCAAGCATCTTTGGACCTCACCTCTTGCTGCCCCCTGCGACAGATGGCGGCAATACACCGCCGGGATATCTTCGATCTCCGTGCGTTCGTAGACCAGATGCTCGTCCGTGTGCCGGTGCTCAGCATCGCGCCAGCGATCGGCCAGTCCAAGCGCTTCGTTTGCCCGCCCTCCAAATACGAGCACGGCGCACGGTTGCATCGCTCGCAGCATCCGCCTGACCCAACACGACGAGAACTCCCGCCAATCCGCTCGGGGGCCACCCTTCGCGGACCACTTTCCAGCCTCGCTCGTCGGCGCCTCGGGGAAGCAGGCCGCCATCGCAACGGTCCGATGCTCCAAGGTGTCATACAGGCCAGCCTCTTTGAACGCTCGGCGCAATTCCCTTCCGAACTTGAACTCGTCGTCAAGGTACAACAGCCGATCAGGCCATTCCAGGCGCAACGGAGACCGGTCTCCACCCCCGCCCTGAAAGGAAACCAGTGCCACATCGGGCCGCACCATCGGTGGCCCATACAGCGCGGTGATATTGCGGCACCCCACCACCTTCTTGAGCGCAGGATCTTGCAAACGAACACCGATCTCCTCGTACATGAGGGTCGCTAATTTCTTCAGTTCAGCCAGATCACTCAAGGGCAACCCCCAAGCGTTCGTCGCATCGTGGGTTGGTTGATGAGCCGTTGTCCGTCAACCGATTGAAGTGAATGAGAGTTGAGTTGGCGCATGTCAGCCCTAGGGCGGAAAACATCACGTGGCCTACACTATGTCTGGTTGTGCTGAAGATGAGCGTCAACGATGCGGGCTCAAGGGTGTGTCGGAGCTCGAAACTTAGACGCCACATGCGGGATCAACACCTTTGAAGCCTTGGCTAGTCCGCCTATGCGCCAGTTTAACAGCGCTTAATCGAAAGATAGGACAGCACACACCGCCAAGCTTGCTGGCCCGGCGGTGCTTCCCCTAAAATAGCCGCCTCCCGCCTCCATCCCGCAACGATTCTGGCTACCGATGATGGCCCAGTCCGCTCAGAGCGCCCTGCCCGCCAACGCGCTGCCGACCAAACCCGGAGAGCGCCGCTCTTGGCGCGGCTTGGCCGATGGCGCAGCCAATTACTACGCCGCCAGAGCGGCGGCAGCCCACGATGGCCTGACCCTCATCGTCACCGTTGACGCCGCGGCGACGGCGCAGTGCTTGTCGGAAGTGGCGTTCTACGCTCCCGCAGGGACCAACATCCTGCACTTTCCCGCTTGGGAGACCCTGCCCTACGACGCCTTCTCACCGCATCAGGACATCATTTCGGAGCGGCTGGCCACCCTGCAACGGCTGCCAAACGCCCGCTCGGCGGTGCTGGTGGCACCGGTCGGCACCTTAATGCAGCGTCTGCCGCCCCCCACCTACTTAGACGGCCAAGCGCTATCGTTGCGCGTTGGCGACCGCTTCGACCTTCATGAACAAGGGGCCCGGCTGCAAGCAGCCGGATACTTGGCGGCGGAAACGGTCTCCCATCGGGGTGAGTTCGCCATCCGCGGTTCGTTGATAGACATCTTTCCAATGGGTTTGGCGCAACCCGTGCGGATTGATCTGTTCGACACCGAGATCGATACCTTGCGCTACTTCGATGTGGACACTCAATTGACTTTGCAAAGGGTGGAGCGCATTGAAGTCCTGCCGGCCAAGGAATTCCCTTTCGACGCCGCCGCCATCGCACGCTTTCGCGGCAATTGGCACCACAGCTTTAACGTCGATGTACGCCGATGCAGTGTTTACCAGGATGTCTCCGCGGGCATTTGCCCAAATGGGATTGAATACTACCTGCCGTTGTTTTTCGATGGCGATCCAAGGCTGGCAAGCCTGTTCGACCACCTGCCGGAAAACGTTCTGATCCTCCAGCAGCCCGAGATCCACAGCGCCGTGGAACGTTCCTGGGACTTAGTGCAAAGCCGCCACCGCAGTTTGTCCAGCGACATCGAACACCCGATCTTGGAGCCGGCCGCTCTATTCCTGCCCCCAAACGAACTGCACGGCCAATTGAAGCGCTATCCCCAAGTGCATTTGGACGATGGCTTCAAGCATGGCGTCCAACTCGATGCCCGCCCTCTGCCGGACCTGCAGGCGAACGTCCGACTCAAATCCCCAGCCAAGCTGCTGCTTGACTTCATTGCCGAGCATCCCGAAGAGCGCATCCTATTCCTTGCGGAAAGCATGGGGCGGCGCACCCTGCTGGAGGAATTCCTGCTGCGCACCGGCGTCAATCCGACGAACTGCGACGGCTGGCTGGACTTCCTGTCCCAAGATCTTCAATACGGGCTTGCCGTTGCGCCTGTCGAGCAAGGCATCTGGCTTGACCAAACCCTAGTCGTCACCGAAAGCCAAATCTTCGGACAGCGCCCAGCCCAAGAGCGGATCAGCGGCTCCCGTAGGCTGGATCCGGAGCAGATCATCCGCAACTTGACCGAGCTTTCCACCGGCGCGCCGGTGGTGCATCTGGAGCATGGCGTTGGCCGCTACCTGGGCCTGCAAACGCTAACCATTGATGGCGTCTCCTGCGAGTTCCTCACCTTGGAGTACGCCGATCAGGCCAAGCTCTATGTGCCGGTCACGTCAATGCATCTGGTTGGTCGATATGCAGGGGGCGATGAAGCCCGAGCCCCCTTGCATCGCCTCGGCTCGGATCAGTGGCAAAAAGCCCGCCGCCGCGCCGCCGAGAAAGTGGTGGATGTGGCCGCCGAACTGCTCGACCTATCCGCCCGCCGCGCCGCCCGGCCAGCCGCCGCGCTAAGCTGCGACAAACAAGAGTACGACCGTTTCGCGGCTCAGTTCCCGTTCGAGTTAACCGCCGACCAAGCCGTGGCTGTGCAGGCGGTGATTGACGACATCGGTTCGCCAAGGTCCACCGACCGCTTGATTTGCGGCGACGTGGGCTTTGGCAAAACCGAAGTGGCCATGCGTGCCGCCTTCATCTCGGTGCAAAGCGGCAAGCAGGTGGCCGTGCTGGTGCCCACCACCCTGCTCGCCCAACAGCATTTGGACACCTTCCAGGAGCGTTTCGCTGATTGGCCCATGCATGTGGAAATGGTCTCCCGGCTGCGCAGCGGCGGCGACATCAAACGCATCGGCGAACGCTTGGCCGAAGGCAAGATCGACATTCTCATCGGCACCCATCGGCTGCTTGGCGCGGACATCGACTTCAAGGCGCTGGGATTGATCGTCATTGACGAGGAGCATCAATTCGGCGTGCGGCAAAAGGAGCGCCTGAAAGCGCTGCGGGCGGAGGTGGACGCCATCACCCTCACCGCCACCCCCATCCCCCGCACCCTGAACCTCGCCCTGAGCGGCGTGCGCGACTTCTCCGTCATCGCTACGCCACCGGCCAAGCGACTGTCGATCAACACCTTTGTCCACGAAAGCAACAGCCACATCATTCGCGAAGCGGTTAATCGGGAGTTGATTCGGGGTGGTCAAGTCTTCTACGTACACAACCAAGTGCGAACCATTGAGCAGACCGCCCAAGCGCTGGCCAAGCTGGCTCCCGAGGCGCGCATCGGCATCGGCCACGGGCAGATAGCGAAGCGCCGGCTGGAGCAGGTGATGCACGATTTCCACCACCGCCGCCTCAACGTTCTGGTGTGTACCACCATCATTGAGAACGGCATCGACATCCCCAACGCCAACACCATCATCATCGACCGTGCGGACAAGTTCGGCTTGGCCCAACTGCATCAGCTGAGGGGGCGCGTCGGGCGCTCCCATCGCCAAGCCTACGCCTACCTGCTAACGCCCCACCCGAGCGCCATGACGCCGGATGCGGTCAACCGGCTTAAAGCCATCGAAGCCGCTGGGGAGCTCGGCGTCGGTTTCGCTCTCGCCACCCAGGACTTGGAGATTCGCGGCGCAGGGGAACTGCTTGGCGAAGAGCAATCCGGGCAGATTGAGTCCATCGGGTTGTCCTTGTACATGAGCATGCTTGATGCTGCCGTCAAGGCCATTCGCGCCGGCCAGACACCCGATGTTGACCGCCCGTTAACCCCCGTAAGCCAAGAAATGAACCTGCATTGCGCCACCCTGATCCCGGAGGACTATCTGCCGGACGTGCAAATCCGGCTGATCCTTTACAAACGCATCAGCGCCGCCGCCAACCAGGCCGCTCTTGACGATCTGCGTTCGGAGATGATCGACCGATTCGGACGGATGCCAACGCCCCTGTTGCAACTATTTCAGGTGACGGCCTTAAAACTGCAATTGAGTCAGCTTGGCATTAGCCGCTTGGATCTAGGCGAGAAGGGCGGCAAGGTGGAGTTCCGCAACGACACCAACGTTGACCCGAACACGGTTATCGGTCTGATGCAAAGGCAGCCGGACACCTACCGCCTCGCTGGCGCCAACCTGCTGCGCATCAAGCGCGTTCTGCCAACTTTGGAGGCTAGATTTGCATTCGCGAACGATTTGCTCGACCGGCTGGCGCCCCTTGCAATCGCGCCAAGCAGCTTGGCCGCGGCCGGATGAGCGCTCGCCGCACCAAAACCCGTCTGCCCGTGATCCCACAGGCCACCCTGCACAGGAAACCATAGCCATGCCGCTACTTTTTTCATAAATCTGTGTAGGAAGCGAAAACATGGCACCACCATGACGCGCCTCGGTACCATAGCCGCGCGAACAAGCTGGGCACTAGGGTTGCTCGCCGCATGGCCGGTCTTAGCCGCCCCGGCCCAAATACTAGCCGCCCCGGCCCAACAAATAGAGGATGTAGGGGAGTTGATTCGGGGCCAATGGTACGCCATTGAGATCATTGTTTTTGACCGGACCGAGCGCGCCGCTGAGACCGGCCCTGAAGACTTGGTTCAACTTGGCGGGCTCTCCTACCCCGCCACACTAAGAGCTTTTGCAAACGCGCAGGTTCCCCGCGCAGCCGAACTCGACCCGGCCACCCGCGCCTGCCTGACCTTCCCGCTATTACAGCTCGCCGCCGCCGAGCAGACTACCGCCGCGGCAACGCCGCTTGAGCCAGCAAGGCCAGCAAGGAAGGCGCGACCACCGCCCGCTATTGACCCCGTTTTGGCGCCACACCCGTTGCTGGACTTGCTGCGCGCCGCCGCCCGTTTTCAGCAGGACGGTTATCGCTGGCTTGACTGGGAACGCCTAGTACTCAAAGCCGAGGCCAATCGCATCCAACAAGCGCGGCAACTGCAACTGCTCTGGCACGGACGCTGGATGCAGCCAGTTCCTGCCCGTTCGGCCGGGGAGCCGCTGTTGCTGCAAGCTGGTGCGCAATATGGCAGCGCCCATGAGTTGGAGGGAACGCTGCAAGTGACCCTTGGGCGCTACCTGCATTTTCAAGCCAAGCTGTGGCGGCAAGCCCGGGTTCCCGTTGCGCAGACTCCGCCGGCGGCAAAAGCGCAGCCCCCCTCAGTCTTCAGATATGTCGCTCTGGAGGAAAGCCGCACCATGCGCAGCGGCGAGCTGGAATATCTGGACCATCCTCAATTCGGCATTCTAGTGCGCATAGACCCCGTGCAGCCGCCCCCTGCTTTGGCGGTGGCGCTGGATGTATGGAAGCAGTTCACGGCGGCTCAATAGGCGTGCATCCTTTGCCGGCGTAGCAGAAGCCTTAGTGAACGCGCGACTAGGAAGCAACCAAGCGATGGGCGACCCTGCCCACACAATTGCGGGCCGATGCGCCATGATGAGTTGACAACAACGCGGGTGGTAAGGAGGCGAACATGGGCTCTCGCAGGCGATTCCTCAAAGCGGGGGCGTTGACTGCCGCCGTTGCCTCCACGCCGTCGTTACGGGCGGACGGGCCCGACCGCGCCCCCAACCGTGTTCGGCGGAAAGCTACACCGACGGGCAGTCCGAGTCGGTGCTCGGCAACGCGCTCAAGGGGCGGCGGGATCAGGTCATCATCGCCTCCAAGACCCTAGTAGGGGCATCGACCAACAAGAAAGCCCTCATGGCGGAGCTCGAAGGCAACTTGCGCCGCCTGCAAACAGACCATATAGACATCTACTTCAATCACGCCGTCAACCACAATTCACGGCTCGACAACCCGGAGTGGCACGAGTTCTGCTCCCGGGCGCAGAAGCAAGGAAAAATTCGCTTCACCGGCATGTCCGGGCATGCCGGACGCTTGAAGGCTGGGAAATATGCCTACACAACCTGCGGTATTCCGTGGTGGCCTTCAGGTTGGGTTGGCGTTCTTGATTAAGGAGGTCTCGACTATGGATTGGCTTTGACAGGGGATTATTAGATGAAACTCGAACGTTTAGTGGACATGGACGACAGCTGGGCACTTCGTAAGGCGCGTCACGGGTTTCCCGTTCTTGTTGAGTTCGCCCGGCGACGAAGTGAGATCACGTATACAGAATGGGATGCTGAGATCGCGAAGAAGCTAGACAAGGAACCGGGCAATCCTCGCCTTTACGGAGGGCCGGCTTGGTGGATTGGTGAGGCGTGTGAGGGATATGCAAAAACGTACGGAATCAAAGTGCCGTCAATCAATTTGATTGTGGTAAGGAAGAGAACGCGATTGCCTGGGGAAGGCGCAATTGATTTCATTGCGAGATTCTGTTCTGATTTTCTTGATCCTAAAGTAAAACTTGATGAGCTTAGTGATAGGGAAAAGAGGTCGATCATTGAACGTGCTCATACAGAGATATTCAATTTTCAAAAATGGCCAGAGGTACTCCGTGCACACGGGCTTCCTAAGGCTCGTTCATTTACCAATAAGAAGAAACGTCGTCGTCCAAAACCGAGTGAGTGGCATACTGGACCGGAAAGCGAGGAGCATAAAGATTTAAAACGTCTCATTGCTGACTGTCCTACTGTAATTGGATTGAAACATGATAAGAAAGGAGAGCAGGAATACCAGCTTTTATCTGGTGACAAGGTAGATGTTTATTTCAATAAACCTGCCACTGCCGTCGAGGTTAAAACCAGTAGCGCTTCATTTAGCGAATTGCTTAGGGGAATTTTTCAGTGTGTAAAATACAAATCCGTACTGGAGGCACAGCAGATATATGATCGCAAGATACCACTCGTCGATTGCATTTTAGCGATCGGAGGCCAACTTCCAAAGAATTTACGAGAAACCCTTGGGATTCTTAACATCCGCTGCTACGAGAGACTGGCAAAGCAACTGTGACTGTTTCCTCTATCGAGCCGACGCCAGCGCGTTCCTGAGGGTGCTCGTATTTAGCGATTAGTAGGGCGATTTCGGCCTTCAATCGGTGCAGAAACAATCGTGGGCGGCGGGTTCGTCGAGCAGGTGGAAAAAGCCGGGGTTGGCCAGCGCCGCATCGTGAAGCTGGGTATAGGTTTCGCCAAGCCGGAAGCGCTTGAGGGTCTCGCCTGCTTTCCCGTCCGGACCGGCGCGGTTTGCAACCGCTGCTTCCTGCGCGATCCACCAATCGGCGAGCGCGGGATTGCTGTTGATGATGCGGAGCAGCTTGTTGCGGCCCTTCAGGAAACACAGCGTATAATTGCCTTCATCGGAATGCAGGCCCAGATCGAAGTTCTGGCGCCGCCACAACTCATCGACCTGCGGCTTGGTGATGCATGCGTCATTTGGCGGCAGGCAGGGCCGGCTTCCAGTCCGCCATCTCCGGCAATTGGACGCGAGCATGGCCTGGACCCGGCGCGGTTCGCCGAAGCGCAGACCGATCACCGATCGCCATTTATCGAGCTCCAGCCAATACCGGACGAAACGGTCGAGTGGATCGCGCTTCAAATGGCTCGAACAGAAGCGGACGGTCACGTTGGGTACGAAGCCCTTGCGGCCGATCAGTGCCGCATAGGGTTCGCCGTTGCGGCAAGCCGTGTGATAATCGACGATGCGCAGCCGGTGGTCCGCGTTCCAGTCATATTCCAGCCAGTAGATGGGAATCCGCCATTCGGCCGCGCATTGCTGGACAAAATCGAGTGTTTCTGCACGTTCGATGCCGGTATTGGCGAATGCGACATGGATGTCATCTGGCAGGCTGCCGCCATAGGCTTCGATGATTTTCACTAGCATGCAGGCCGAGGTTCGCCCACCCGAGAAGGAAATCAGCGCCGGGCGTGGGATGTGAAAGGCAGACATAGGGATTCTCCAAAAAAGAGCCGAAACCGTTTCCGGCTCCGGCTCAGTCAGTTATCAAGGGGTCGATCAGAAGGGGATATCGATATCGTCGTCTTCTTTGGGGTCGGGCGAAGACGGCGGTTTCTGGCCATCCCATTTATCGAGGAACTGAATGCGGCCATCGGGGGCGACGAGGATCTCGGTCGAATAGCGGTCGGTTTCTTCGCCGTCTTTGCGCCAGCGTTTGGTCTGCAACCTACCCTTTATCAGGGCCAGCCTGCCGGTGCGGGCCTGGCGCTCAAGCAGATCGACTAGGCCCGCCTGAAAGGTCACAACGCGATGCCATTCGGTGCGGTTGATCCATTCGCCGCTCTGGCGGTCCTTCCAACTGGAATCAGTCGCCACCGACAGATTGGCGATCCGCATTTCGGTATCGGTGGTCCGGATCACGGGATCGGCGCCCAGACGGCCGATCAGATTGACTTCATTCATGCCAAAAGCCATGGTGGTTCCCCTTTGCCGTAGGGTTAGAAATCACAGGGCGCGTCGATCTCGCATTCTTCTGTCGAGATCGGCACGGCCTCGTACCCGTCGCGTGTCGGTATCACTTCAGCGGTCGTGACGGTGCATCGGATCGTGCGAGTCCTCCTGTCTTCGTCAGACTCGCCAGATTCTTCTTCCCTCGCTCCGCCCTCCATTTCAGGGGTGGCAGCGGGCTTCAGGGGTGGCGGCGGGTGCTTCCGGTTCGGGCTGCTCAGTCTCTTCCCCCTTATCAAAGGCGCGAAAACCCGGAGGCGTCCACGCAAGAGCCGCCTGACGCGCGGCTTCCAGCGCCCTGGCCTTCCGGATGCGCAACAAGGCCGGATTAAAAGTGGCGCTGGAAGTCCATGCTCTGATGGAACACGCGGACGACGTAGATGCCGCGATCCGTCTGCTGGTAAAAGATGACGTGCGAGCGGTGCGGATAGGCTCTAAGGCCCTCGGCGAGATAGTCGGCGGCGCGGCCGATGAGCGGTGCCTCGGCCAGGGTCTGAAAACACGTATTGAAGCCGTCGCGGTAACGCCTTGCTTGCTTGACGCCAAAGGTTTCGATGGTGTAGTCGGCAATAATACCGAGATCGCTGTCGGCCAGGCGCGACAGCGTGACCTTAGCCATTCCGCCTGGCTTTGTGGCGGATTTCGGCCTCGGCCCAGATGTCGGCGACGGTCTTGTCGCTGACGCCGCTATTGAGCCCGTCCTGAATAACTTGCTTCAAGGCAAGGAACTTGGTGTTGTGCTCCTGATCCTGGCGGATCAGGGCTCGAATATATTCACTGTCGTTGGTATACCTGCCGGCCTTGATCTGCTGCTTGACCCACCTTCCCTGCTGGTCGGTTAGCGTGATGGTCTTTCTGACGGAGCCCATTTTGTTCTCCTAGACGGCGTGAGATCATATTATTGGTGCAGAATAGCACACATACTGAAACTGCCCAGAGGGGAATTGGGCTGTCAGGCAACGGTCTGGTGCATCCGCTTCCGCTGGTTTAGAGGCGATGTAGTTAATGGCGTTGCAGCGGCCTAGGACGATCCGGCGGTTAGGAGCTTTTCCGCCGCCGCCGGGTCTAAAGTTGACTAGGTACGGCTTGACGCCTGAGGGATTGACGTGCACCCCAAATCCGGTGAGCTTTTCATCCCATGCGATCTAGGCCGTGTCACGCGGCTGAAGTTGATCAATAGTTTGCTTGTTCAGAGTGTAGTGGGCAGAGGCCATTTTTTTCGAGAGGAGGTCATCGGGAAGCTCCTGAACGGAGTGAGAATGACAACACATAAATCAACACCATAAGTCCGTTTACAGGATCTTCCGTGTGCTTAGACCATACAAGAGGTAAAAGAAATTTTTGAAATAATATAACAAAAACAGTATTTTAGATGCGAATATACGTTTTCGTATCTCTATGCGCTAGAAAGTATAACTACCTCTGAAAGACCGGTGTGAACTGGGTTACATCTGCTTATTCTGGCCTGTTATCCAAGGTTCTGGCGAGGAGCTGGTGTTTTGAGCGGGTTTCCAGCCTGTCGTGGCCCCAGAACCTGCGGTCTCGGACAAATGCGGATGGACCTCGCCTTCAGGCGGTCATCAACTTGATCCAATTGGCCGCTTTCAGCAGGTTGAAGGTCGTCGCCTTGAAGGTCAGTCGGAATTTCGCAACAGCCTTTCTGATTGAACTCCATGGATGGCCATCGCATGGCGCATGGGACTATTTATTATCTGTTTTCAATGGCTTATATGCCACCGGAAAGAATAGATCTTGTTGCACTGCGAAGACCTGTGCATATTTCAGAGACTTCTTGGCACACAAGCGATGACCCGGCCACCAAACGATGGGCGACCCTGCCCACACAATTGCGGGCCGATGCGCTATGATGAGTTGACAACAACGCGGGTGGTAAGGAGGCGAACATGGGCTCTCGCAGGCGATTCCTCAAAGCGGGGGCGCTGACTGCCGCCGTTGCCTCCACGCCGCCGATACGGGCGGCCGGGCCCGACCGCGCCCCCAACCGTGTTCGGCGCTACGCCCCCTTGGGGCGAACCGGGTTCAACATTTCAGACATCTCCTTCGGCTCCAGCCGGTTGCGCACCGGCGAGGAGCGCTTGGTGCATCATGCGCTCGATAAGGGCGTCAATTATTTCGACACGGCGGAAAGCTACACCGGCGGGCAGTCCGAGTCGGTGCTCGGCAACGCGCTCAAGGGGCGGCGAGATCAGGTCATCATCGCCAGCAAGAGCCTAGCCGGGGCATCGACCAACAAGAAAGCCATCATGGCGGAGCTCGAAGGCAGCCTGCGCCGCCTGCAAACAGACCATATAGACATCTACTTCAATCACGCCGTCAACCACAGTTCGCGGCTCGACAACCCGGAGTGGCACGAGTTCTGCTCCCGGGCGCAGAAGCAAGGAAAAATTCGCTTCACCGGCATGTCCGGGCATGCCGGACGCCTAGTTGAATGCCTAGACCATGCCTTCGACCAAGACATGGTGGATGTGGTGTTGGTCGCGCTCAATTTCGGTCAGGACCCAGAGTTTCACGAGAGCTTCACCCGCGGCTTTGACCGCATCGCCCGGCACCCGGAACTGCCCCGGACGCTGCGCCGCGCCAAGCAGCTTGGCGTCGGCGTCATCGCCATGAAATGCCTGATGGGCGCGCGCCTAAACGACATGCGGCCTTATGAAGCGGGCGATGCTTCCTTCGCCCAAGCCGCTTTTCGCTGGGCCCTATCCCAAGAATTCGTCGATGCCTTGGTCATCTCCATGACCACCGAAGCGAAGATCGACGAATATCTTGGCGCTTCAGCTTGGCGCTCGCTGGCGGCTGGAGACAAGGCGTTGCTGCGCACTTACGCTTCCCTGAACGGCTCCAGCTACTGCCAGCAGGGTTGCAACGACTGCGCCGGCGCTTGTCCTTACGAGGTCCCCATCGCCGATGTGCTGCGCACGCGCATGTACGCCACCGACTACCAAGACTTGGATTTCGCTCGCCGCGAGTATGCGAACTTGGAGCGCAACGCCGCCGCCTGCCTTAGCTGTGATGGAGCGCCTTGCCGCAGCGCCTGCAGCTACGGCCTGCCCATAGCGGACCTTTGCGCTCCCGCCCACCGCATGTTGGCTTAGCGTGTCCCTAGGTGACATCCTAGCAGCGTTTCAGGATGGTCAAATGGAGCTGGACCAAGCAGTCCAGAAAATCCGTAGCGCCTTTCTTCAGGATCTAGGACACTCCACATTAGACAGCGATAGGCTGGCCCGCACAGGCGCATCAGAAGTGATCTACGGCGCCCAGAAAAGCCCGGAACAGATTGCAGATTTGGCGCAATCCCTGTGCGCAAGCGGCCAAAACGCATTGGTCACCCGCACCAACCCGAATGCCTACGAACTGGTGCGGCAACGCATACCGCAAGCCCACTACCACGAAGACGCCCGCGCCATCACAGCAACGCTGTCCAAGCCAGCCGGAGCCAGCACGCAAATCGCCTTGGTCAGCGCCGGCACCTCCGACATGCCGGTGGCGGAGGAGGCGGCGGTGACGGCGGAATTCTACGGCAACCCGGTGCTGCGCGTGCGCGATGTGGGCGTTTCCGGCCTGCACCGACTGCTCAACCGCATTGACGAAATTCGCCAAGCACAGGTGGTCATTGTGGTGGCTGGCATGGAGGGCGCCCTGCCCAGCGTCGTCGGCGGCTTGGTTGAAGCACCAGTCATCGCCGTGCCCACCAGCGTCGGCTACGGCGCATCCTTCGGCGGCATCGCCGCCCTACTGGGCATGTTGTCGAGTTGCGCGGCCGGGCTAGCGGTGGTCAACATCGACAACGGCTTCGGCGCCGGATACTTGGCGCACAAGATCAACAAGCCGAGATGAGCCGGCATCAGCAGCCATTCCTCCATGCGGCAGCGCATTGAGGTGAGTCAATCGGAGGTGGCGACCTCGGTCATCTCTGCTCTTGCGTGTACCAAGGGAATGCCTTGCGCCAAGGGAATATCTCGCGCGAAAGGAATGTCTTGGACACCTCTGAAATATTCACAGGTTTTCGCAGCAACAAGACCAATTTTTTTCGATGACGTGTGACCCATTGAGAATAGATGACAAATAATCCAAGACGCCATGCTATGGTAATCCTTGGAAGTTAATCAGAGGATCCCTTGCGCCAAAGGAATGTTTCGCGTTGGTCCTCCCGCCTCGGCGCCGAGAATTCGGGCGGGTTGGACTAGCCTGCTTGATCTAGGCATATTAGATCCCCGTCCCCTTGGAGATTTGGCCTCGGTTTGCAGTAGTGCCCGACCTCAACAGAAAGCTTGAAGCCCAGCTAGCAACGCTGAAGGCGCGGATGAACGCCCTCGGCAGCGCCATCGTCGCATTTTCCGGCGGCGTGGACAGTTCCCTAGTTGCTCATCTCGCCGCCGAAGCGCTTGGCGACAAAGCCTTAGCGGTCACTTCCGGCAGCGCCAGCCTCAAGCGCAGCGACTTGGATTTGGCTCAACGATTGGCCGAGCAATGGGGCATGAGGCACCGGGTCATCGTCACCGACGAATTGTCCAAGCCGGCGTATCGGGCCAACCCGATCAATCGCTGCTTTCACTGCAAGACCTCCCTGTACACGGCCTTGGCCGAAATTGCTAAGCAGGAAGGTATCGCCCATATCTTGAACGGCACCAATACCGACGACCTCGGCGACCATCGGCCAGGTCTTGTTGCAGCCAAGGACTTCGCCGTTTGCTCACCCTTGGTCGAGGCCGGCGTCAACAAGGCCGGTGTTCGGTCCCTAGCCGCACACCTAGGGCTGGACAACGCGGACAAGCCGCAATCGGCCTGCCTGTCCAGCCGTTTCCCCTACGGCACCCGCATCGACGTCAAGCAACTTGCCCAAGTGGAGGAGGCCGAGGAGTGCCTCGCCAAACTGGGCTTCAGGCAGTTCCGCGTACGCCATCATGGGGAAGTGGCTCGGCTGGAGGTCGCCGCCGAAGAACTCGACCGGGCACTTGCATTGCGCGAGAAGCTCCAAGCCGACCTGAAGGCTTGCGGCTATCGCTTCGTCGCCTTGGACCTTGGCGGCTTTCGTTCAGGTTCGCTGAATGAGGGCATCGTCGCCTGACGGCGTCGAGGAAATTGAAGAGGTTGTGGTGACTGCGAAACGCCTAGATCCATGCCACTATTTTCCGGCCATGTCGCCCAGGATGTATCCGATGGATGGATTGTGTAGGGGCACCAGTACAGACCTTTGATGACTCCAAGCAAGCAGTTTCTGACGCTTGCGAGACTGCCAAAAGTGACGCATTGGCGGTAGGGGCCTTGGCTGCTGGCGTGGCTGTAGTTGGTTGGTCATGTACCTTAACTACTGGACCGGCGGTCCCGATTTGCCTGGCTGCGGTGGCGGTTGCGGTCACCGCCTGTCTTCGTTAAGATTTCCAATATGTCTATTTTCGTTGAAATAGCGCACTCAATTGCGGAGAAGCGCCGCGTCTACACGGTCGATTTCCCAATCTCCCTTGCCTTGGTGATTCCCTTTCTTTTATGGCTCCATGGACTATCGAGTTGGTTGGAGACAAGCGTCATTTTGGGCCTATTCTATGGGGGAGTGTTTGTTTGCGGGGTAATTGAGGCGACTTACAAGGTGGCGAAGAAGCGGCACTATAGCCATTGAATTTGTTCAAGATGGCGGCGTTGCCAGCACTGCTTGCTCTGCCCTCGGTCGGAGATGCCCGCCGGTTTGATCTGGTCTACGGCACACTCGGGGCCAGCTTCAACAATAGCGCCGCCACTTCCAGCGACATAAACCAGAAAAGCGATGGGAAGGGCTTCCACATGTCGCTGGGGCGCTATCTGTCTCTCCGGGATAGGGTGTCGTTCGGGGCTTCTCGATTTGAATCCAATTCGTTAAGCGAATTGTTGGGTCCGTTGCCTACCTCTCAGTCTTTCCGTGCTGTGACGGTCAGCGCTTCGGTTAACGGCTACCGGACCTTCTACCGGCGGGGAAGGGTTTCCTTGTTCGCCGGGGCCGGTGCGGGCTTCTTGGGTTCGAAGATACGGCAGGAATTCGTCTATCCCGAACTGGGAATTTCCGGGGCTTCCGAGAGTTCCCACCAGCGGTTCAACTACACTTTTTCGCTGAACGGAAGCTACCGCCTGACAGCTAGGCTGGCGCTTGATGCAGGTTATCAAATTGGCCGGACAACCGGCAGCCATAGCACCACACAAAACAGTATGAATCTGTCGCTGAGGCTGTCTATGGCTTCGGCAGAGTCCCTACAAACACAAATGCTTAAGGAGTAATTGCCTGTCTATCTTGCAACTGCCCCGCGGCCTGCGCTGGTGCCTACGGCCGCGGTTGTAGCAGTCGCGGAGAGACCTCTCCAGAGCTCGGTTCATTTCGCCGAATCACCACCTGCTCACAAGCCCTCGCACCATATTCAACCACCGTTGGTCAACCAGCGCGAGCTGACGGCCGATCTCGCGGGCAGGCATCCCAAAAGGCCATGTGAGCACCTAGGTCGCGTCCTAGGCGTCCCTAGGCGGGTTGAGCGGGCGCATCAAGGACCTCCTAGCGCCGGCGTTGCGGGCGGCATCCCGCGAAATCCCGCCTGCCGAACAGTTCACGGCGCCGACGGCGGCGGTTGGCGGCCAAGATCGGGCGGGCGCGGCAAGCGCTTGAGTGGGAGCGGTTTAGTGGGGTGAAAAATCACACGCCCGTTCGCTGGCGCAAATAGCTGAACAGTTGTCGGTCACGTTGGGTTGCCGCCGACAGCCGCTCCGGGCGCGGCCAAGGCGGCCAGCGGGGGCCTGCCCCTTGCGGCTGGTCACCAACCACGGTGACCCTTTGTATGACCCGCTCGCCTGCAAAATCGTTCAGGACGAAGTGCTGGGTGCAGCGGTTGTCCCAAATGGCCACGCAGCCGGGCGACCAGCGGTAGCGCACGGTGAACTGCGGGCATTTGACCCAATTGGTGAGGTGGCGAAGCAGCACGTCGCTTTCCTCGGCGCTGACCTCGACGATGCGGCGGGTGAAGTGCTCGTTGACGTAGAGAGCCTTGCGGCCGGTTTCGGGGTGTTCGCGGACCACCGGATGCACCGCCATTCTGCCGGGCCTGTTTTGTGGCTTGGCGTCGTGCAGGGCTGTCAACCCTTGGCATAGATCCTGCATCAGCGGTGACAGCGCCTCAAAGGCGGCGTAGAGGCTACTCCACATGGTGTCGCCGCCGATGTCGGGACAGCGCACCATATGCAACACGGACATCACCGCCGGCTGCTCCTGAAAGGTCAGGTCCGTGTGCCACTCATCAGCGACACCGCCCTGACTTGCCGCCAGTTCAAGCAGTTCCTCCCGTTGAATGAAGGGATTCTTGAGATTGGGATGGCGCTCCAAGCGGCCGAATTGACGACCGAAGGCGATGTGCTCGTCAACGCCGATGCACTGTTCTGGAAAAAAGAGCACCAAGTGCTCCAGCAGCTGGGCGCGAATCCAGTCGGCCTGCTCCTCACCGACGACCAGCTTCAGGCCGCGTACTTCCGCGCCAAGAGCCACCGCCAGCTTGCTGACCTTGGGGTCCGATCTCAATGCCGTGGCCATCCCTGCACTACCTCGTTGCCGTTATTGGCATGAATTCTACTTGCCCGGCAAGCTGAGTAGAATAGCCGGCTCAAGGGCGAAGCGCAGCGGAGGGCGCTTTGAGCCGGACATGGCGTCAAGGAACCCGTTCAGTTTGGATTGCGCCGGCGGTCTCGCCAAAGCGGAGGGCGGCTTGTTAACCATGAATGCCATTTTTTTCAGCGGCAAGAAGTCCAACGCAAACCACGGGCACCACAGCGCATGATTGAAGTCATCCCGGTCACCAACAAACGCCAACTCAAGGCGTTCATCAAGATGCCTTGGCGCATTTATCAGGATGATCCCGCATGGGTGCCACCACTGTTGTTGGAGCGGCGCATTGCCCTTTCCGCTCGTCAACCCATCTTCGACCATCTGCGCTGGCAGGCCTGGGTGGCCTATCATGACGGGCGTCCGGTGGGGCGCATTTCGGCTCAGGTGGACGCCCTGCACCAAAAACACCATGGCAACGGTACCGGGTTCTTTGGGCTGATCGAAGGCGAAGACGACGCCAAGACCTTCGCCGCGCTCTTCGCCGCCGCCGAGGGCTGGCTGGACGAACAGGGAATGAAGCGCACGCTCGGCCCGCTGAGCCTCAACATCAATCAGGAGGTTGGGCTGCTTGCCGAAGGCTACGATAGCCCGCCTTCCTTTCTGATGAACCACGCCCGCCCCTACTACCACCCGCGCATCGAAGCCTTGGGCTATCGGCGCTGCCAACAGACCCTGGCCTACCAGTTGGCGACCGCCTACGAAGAACCCAAAGCCGTGACGCGCCTGCGAACGCGGCTGGCGAAGCGGATCAAAATGCGCCCCATCGACCGCACCAACAAGGTTGCTGAACTTGAGTTGCTGCGCAACATCTTCAACGACGCTTGGGCCAAAAACTGGGGCTTTGTGCCGTTCACCGCAGCCGAATTCAAGGACCTCGGCGAACTTCTGCTGCTGGTGATTCCCCGCGATATGGTGTGCATTGCCGAGTTGGACGGCGAAGAAGTCGGCTTCATCATCATTCTGCCCAACATCAACGAGGCTGCTCATGACCTCAACGGCCGTCTGCTCCCTTGGGGGTGGATGAAGCTGTTGTGGCGGCTAAAGGTCAAGGGCCCGACAAGCTCGCGAGTGCCCCTGATGGGTGTGCGCCGCCATCTGCATGACAGCCCAATCGGCGGCGCGATCGCCATGAGCCTCATCCTGCAAGCGCGCGGAGTTGCCCTAAGGCACGGAATCGACACCAACGAACTGTCCTGGATACTGGAAGGCAACAAGGGCATGCGCAAGATCATCGAACGCATCGGCGGGCAAGTCTGCAAACGTTATCTAATCTACGAAAAAATGCTGGCGCCACCATGAAGGCCATTGTTCTAGCCGGCCAAAGGCCAAGCAGCCGAGGACGACGGGGGGCGGATGCGCCCACGCCGCTGACGCCTGTGGCCGGCGTGCCGGCGTTGGTCCGGGTGGTGGAGGCGCTGCGCAGCTGCGCCTCCATTGATGGCGGTTTGCTGGTCGGCCCAGCGCTGGCAAGCGGCGGCCATGCCAAGCCGGTCCGGGAAGCCCTCGCGGCGGGAGACTTCACTTGGATGGCACCGGCAGCGGAACCAACAATCAGCGCACTGCGCGCCATCAAGCAGTTGAACGCTTGGCCCATCATCCTAACCACCGCCGACCATGCCCTGTTGACGGCGGACATCCTGGACCGTTTTTGCGCCGCCGCCGCCAAGGGTTCGGACCTAGTGGTTGGCATGACGCCCCATCACTTGGTGCAGGCGCGCTTTCCGCAAACCAAGCGCACCCGGCTGCGCTTCGCCGACGGCGCTTGTTGCAGCACCAACCTGTTCTATTTGGCCAACGCCGAGGCCGCCAAGGCCATCGCCTTTTGGGGCCAGATGCAGGACCTGCGCAAAAGTCCTTGGCGCATCGCCCAACGCCTTGGCTGGCATACTCTTGCTGCATACCTATCGGGCGCCCTAAGCGTCAAGCAGGCTTTGGCTGCCATATCCAAGGTCGCCGGCTGCGCCATCGACTGGGTCGGCGTTGACGACCCCCGCGCCGCCATCGACGTGGACACCTGGGATGACCACGCCCTCGCCGAGAGACTTCTGCAATGCCAACAGCAATCCTCCTGACCAACCCAAGGGCCGGGTTCGGCGACTGCAAGTTCCGCTTCAATGGCGAAACCATCGTGCTTGGCGACCACGACCTGCCGAACGTAACCGGCCACGATCTGGTCATCGTCGCCGGTGGCGACGGCACTTTGCAGCGGGTGGTGAGCACGCTCTTGGCCAGTGCGCCGGCAAACAGCCTGCCCATGATCGCCGTGCTGCCTAGTGGCCGCACCAACATGTCGGCAGTGGATATCAATCAGCATCAGCGCTTCAGCGAATGTGCGGCCACATTGAATAACTTGCTCAAGCAAACCACTCCCCCCACACCTCAAAGTCGTTCCCTAATCAAGGTGAGGGCATCCCAAGAGGTGCGTTACGGCTGGTTTTTCGGCCTCGGCGCTCTGTGCTCCGGCATCGCCTATTGGAATCAAGACCGACCACGCAGCCGTGTTGGCGGAGGGCTACGCACCGTTTGGGCTGGCGCCAGAGAGTGTATGCAGCCAAGCCGCCACCAGCTGGTCATGCTTGATGGCGAGCAGCGGGCCGTCTTCACCATGCTTGCAACCACCCTGAATAGGCTCATCTTTGGCTGCCGTCCCTACTGGAACAGCGGTCACAGCGGCCTGCACAACACTTGGGTGTTCGCCGAAGCCCAAGGGCTGCTACGACGCAGCTTCAAGCTGCTGCGCGGCGACCCGGCGCTAGGGCTGCTGCCGGGCTATCAAAGCGGCGAGGCATCGAAGCTTGGCTTCGAGTTTGACGGCCCCTACACACTTGACGGGGAACTGTTCCATAATAGCGGCCCCATGCACCTGTCACTCAGCGACCCAATTCAATGGATGCCACTGTAGACCAGCAGCAAGGGCGCTTGGGCGTGCGCATCGGCAAGCTCGCGACGCGGATTGTCAACGTCTTTTTTGTCCGTCGCTCCAAGATCGCCACCACGCCCTTCATCGACAACGCCACCTTTCCTTGGGTGTCCTCTCTGGAGGCCAAGGCGGACGCCATTCGGGCTGAAATGCACCGGGTGATGGTTCGCCTGGACGATATCCCCACCTTTCACCAAATGTCGCCGGATCAGGTGCGCATCTCCAAGGGCGACAATTGGAAGATCTTTGCGTTCCAGGTGTACGGCCATCGAATTGAGCACAACCGCCTTCTGTGCCCCGAGACAGCCAAGGCGCTCGATGCGCTGCCCGACCTGCAAAACGCCTGGTTTTCCATCTTGGCGCCCGGCTACCAGATCCCGCGCCACCGAGGAGCGACCAATGCTGTTGTGCGCTGCCATCTAGGACTGGCCATTCCGGCCCGTGCGGAGGATTGCTGGATTCGGGTGGGCGACGAAGTTCGATGTTGGCGGTATGGTCGCTGCATGCTGTTTGACGACACTTACGAGCACGAGGTGCACAACAACACCGACGAACCCCGGGTGGTGCTGTTCCTAGACGTGAACCGTCCGTTGGATCGGGTTGGCGAGTTGGTGCGCCAGCTAATGTTGGTCTTGATACGAACTAGCGCTTACGTTAGAAGGCCGTTGCAAAACCTAGAGCGGTGGAATCAGAGAATACAAGCCCGGAAGGGCATTGCCGACGCGTAATAGGGCAATTGCGCCCGCTGCGTATACAATTCGCGCTGTTTCTTAAACGCAGGCCCTGCAATGAAAGTGATTATCCTCTCCGCTGGCCAAGGCAAGCGGCTGCTGCCGTTAACCGAAGATCGGCCCAAAAGCGCCCTCATGCTGGGGGAGCGGACCGTACTCGGCTGGCAATTGAAGGCGCTGAAGGCGTCCGGCGCCACGGAGGTGGTGGTCGCCACCGGCTTCCGCGCCTCAGCGGTCAACGAAATCGTCAGCCAGATTGAGGGGTTTCAAGTGCGCACCGCATACAACCCCTTTTACGCCCATTGCGACAATCTGGGCACTTGCTGGGTGGTGCGCCATGAAATGACGGGGCCCTTTGTGGTGATCAACGGCGACACCCTGTTCGAGCCGGAAGTTTTCACCCGACTGCTGAACAGCAAGGATAGGCATCCCATCACCTTGGTCACCAACATCAAGGACAGCTACGACGATGACGACATGAAGGTCGTGGTGGCGAATGGAGAGCTGAAGCAAGTGGACAAGAAGCTGCCAGCCGCCGACATCAGCGGCGAATCCATTGGCATGATTCGATTTCAAGGCGCGGGGCCGGACCTGTTTCGAGAGCGCCTGGAATCCATGATGGCCGTCGATTCCACGCTGACACGCTGGTATCTCTCCGCTATTGATTCCCTAGCCAGCCAAGGTCATGTGGGCGTTGTCACCACCGGCGAGTACGACTGGTGCGAAATCGACGACCGCAAGGATCTGGAGCATGCCCGGGCCACCGTACCCATCTGGTTCAGGACACAGCGGAAATTGGTCAGGGTGGCGGGATGAGCGATGAGCACCGATCGGGCCAAGGACAGGGGCTAGCAACCAAGCAGACGGTGCTGGGCGTGCTCGCACAAGGGCCAGTAGCGATGCGCAAAAGCGCGGACCAACGTTCAGTTAAGCCAAGCTCCCGCACATGTCCTTCAACGCAGCGGTAAAGGCCAAGGGCTGGTCGAGAAATAGATGGTGCTGCGCATCGGCAATGGCCACGGAGCACACCTCGCCCGGAATTAGCGATTCCATGTGCTCGCGGGTGCGTTCGGTGAACAACTGGCTCTGAGCGCCATAGATCAAGCCCACCGGCAGGCTCAAACTGCGGTAGTCCTCCGCCCGACGGTCGTCATCCCGCAACAGGATGGGCAATTCCTCATCGAACTTCCAAGTCCAACCACCATCCACCGGCATCAGCGAATGCCGAGCGATGTACTCCAGTATGTAGGTGTTGGCGCAAGGTTGAGGCGGTTGCAAACGAAAACGCGCGACCGCGGCCTCCTTGTTCGGGTAGACCTTGGCGCGCCCGCCCATGGACGGATATTCCGGCTCCGGCTCATGCGGATGGCGCAGGCCCGAATCAATCAGTATGAGGGCACCGAATCGGGTCGGAAAGAGGTTCGCCGCCTTGGTCGCCATGTGGCCGCCAAAGCTGTGGCCGACTAGGATGGCGTCCTCTCCCAAGCCAGTGCCCTCGCACACCGCCGCAACCTCCTTGGCGTAGGTGGTTGCGCCGTACTCATAACGATAGTCTGAATCCCCCATGCCGGTGAGGTCCATAGCCACCACCCGGTAGCGGTCAGCGAGGCTGGGCGCGATGAAGTCCCACCAATGAGAATGGGCGTTCATGCCATGGATCAACAACAGCCCTCGCCTGCCCTGGCCACCCCAAGCGCGCCAAGCCACATCGCACTCATCCACCTCCACGGAGCCGGATTCGGCCGGCGTCTCCACGGCTTCAAAGAACCAGTCCGGGATGCTTGAAGCGGAGCGTTCCCGATCCCAACGCGCCATGGCTAAAGCGAGCCGAAACGCTTCAAATGGTGGTCAACATTGCCGAACAGCGCGTCGATCATGGTCAGCCGCTTGAAGTAGTGGCCGATGTTCAACTCATCGGTCATGCCCATGCCGCCGTGCAGCTGCACCGCGCTCTGACCGACGAAACGGCCGGATTTGCCCACCTGAACCTTGAAAGCGGACATGGCCTTCTGCGCTTCAGGCCCATATCCCTCATCCATGCGCATGGCGGCCATGTACATGAGGGACTTCGATTGCTCGTACTCCATGAACATATCGACCATGCGATGCTGGAGCACTTGAAACTTGCCAATGGGCTGGCCGAATTGCTCGCGGGTCTTGCAGTACTCCACAGTGTCCTTGTACAGCACCTCCATGCAACCAACCGCCTCGGCACCAACCGCTAGAGTGCCCTCGTCAATCACTCTCTCAAGGACTGGCAGCCCGGCTCCGGCCTCACCAAGCAGGGCATCGGACTGAACCTCAACGTCAGCAAGCATCAGTTCGGAGGCGGTGAAGCCGTCCACGGTGGGGTAGTCCCGTCGACTGATCCCTGCCGCCGTGGTGGGAACGAGGAACAAAGACACCCCGGTCGAGTCTCTCTGCGCGCCTGAGGTGCGCGCAGAAACCACGAACAGATCCGCCGCCGGGCCATTCAAAACCACCGCCTTATGGCCGTTCAGCCGCCAGCCACCCGCGGTCTTGGCGGCGTGGGTGGTCAGATCGGCCAAGTTGTAGCGGCCTTGCGGCTCGGCGAAGGCCAGTGCGGCTTGGGTGCGGCCCTCAATGGTGCCCGGCAGGACGGCCCTCTTCTGCTCCTTGGCACCGCCTAGCTTCAGTGCGCCGCCGGCTAAAACCACCGTAGCTAAAAACGGCTCAATGACCAAGCCCTTGCCGAATTGCTCCCAAAGGATGACGCTCTCGACCGCCGCGCCGCCAAAGCCGTCATCCTCCTCCGGGAAAGGCAGGCCGAGCCATCCGAGGTCGGCAAACATGCGCCAATGCCTAGGGTTGAAACCGATCCCGGACTTCAGCGTTGCCTGACGCTCCGTGAACGGATAGTCATTCTGAATGAAACGTTCAATGCTCTCTTGCAGGAGCGTCTGCTCTTCCGACAATGAAAAATCCATCAATGCCTCTTGCGATGTTGATTTGAATGCTGCGCTTTTCCGTCCTTGACTTGAGCGCCGGTTGGCAAGGCTAACCCACCAACCATGCAGCAAGCCACTCCCGACCAGCCTGAACGCCCCAAGAACAGTCCACGCCGGAACGGTGCGCAAGCATACCCCGTATGGCGGGCAAGGCGTAGTCCGGGCCAATCGGCCCCTCATTATCCAACAACTCGGCATTGAGATGGGGCAACGCGTAGTATCCCAATGCCTCAATCAGGGCTTCATTGGCAGCTAGGAGGAGTTCGGCGGCGCGGACTCGCAAAGCCACGGCCACAGGCCCCGGCGCAGCGCCGGCCAATCTTTGCGCCAAGCTGTTCGCCTCCAACGCCTGCAATCCAGTCAATTGAACCTCCAAGCCCGCCACTTGACGCCTGATATCCGGGTCATCTTCAAGCAGCCTCCCGTGCCCGTCAGCGGTCTCATGCAACGCTCGCCTTAGCTTGACCAGCAGGGCCTCGGCGGCAGCGGTGGTGGCCACCGGGGCCGAGTTGGCCGTCAACGCCGATTGCGCAAGCTTCAAGCCATCGCCCGGCGGCCCGATCAAGCCCGAATCGACGTTGGCGAACTCTAGGGTCCCAGCGTCGAGACGTTCAACCCCGGGCGCATCCAGGGAGACCAGAAAAAGCCCTAGGCCAGTGCATTCGAGTGCCGCCAAACAAGCCACATGCGTGGCCCCCTCGAGCCCTTGAACACCCGTTAGGACGCCATCAAGCCGGTGGCGCTGCCCCCTTCTTCGCCCGCTGGCAGCAAGCCGATGCACAGACAAGCCCTGAATTCCATCGGCCCAACGGCTGCGTCCAGTGCGGATGTCATCCAAGTATTGAGCGCCCAAGGCTGGGTGTGCATGGGTGTGGATCAAAGGTCCCAGGAATTCAACGGCAAAGGGCTCGAACGCCGGTGCCTCGGCGAAAGCCAAGGACCGCTCCCATACGAACCGTTGCGCTAGGGACCAGCCCGGCCCGCCAGCGGACTTCGGCCAACCAGGGACGGTCCAACCCCGCCGCACCAAGGCTTCATACCAGCGGCTCACCGCGGCCCGATGCAAACCGCGCTGCCGCACGGACGGCCAGTGCTCGGCTAGGAACGCGGCGGCTTCGGCCGCAAAGGCGGGCCCCGCCTCTCGAAATACGCTGTCCACTCATGCAAGATACAGCTTGCTCCAACACAACAACAGGCTAGGGACACCCATGAGCGACAATCCCATCTTGACCCAAATTGAGGGCGGCATCATGACCGTCACCCTGAATCGCCCGGAAAATCTCAATGCCTTCAACAGGGACATGCAGAAGGGGATGATCGACGCATTGGACTTGGCGGATGCGGACGATGCGGTTCGCGCCATCATCGTCACCGGCGCCGGCCGCGCCTTCTGCGCCGGTGCCGACCTGTCCTCCGGCGGCGACACGTTCAACGCCGACGCCAGAACAGACCGAAAGAGCGGCCTTAAACCCGATGGCGGCGGCGTGCTGGCCCTGCGCATATACGAATGCCGCAAACCCATCATCGCCGCCATCAACGGTGCCGCGGTGGGCGTCGGCGTGACCATGACCTTGCCGATGGACATCCGCATCGCCTCGGAAGCAGCGAAGTTCGGGTTTGTGTTCGCCCGTCGCGGCATCGTGCCGGAAGCCTGCTCAAGCTACTTCCTGCCCCGGGTCGCCGGCATCAGCCGAGCGCTCGAATGGTGCTACAGCGGGCGCGTGTTCCCAGCAGCGGAGGCTTTGGATGGCGGCTTGGTGCGCAGCGTGCATAGCCGCGACGAGTTGCTGCCCGAAGCACGGCGCATCGCCCAGGACATAGGCGACAACACTTCGGCGTTGTCCGTCACCTTGATTCGACAGATGATGTGGCGGATGCTCGGCGCGGACCATCCGATGGAGGCGCACAAACTCGATTCACGCGGGGTCTATTACCTTGGCCGCGGGCCCGACTGCAAGGAAGGGGTGGAGGCGTTCCTCGAAAAGCGCCCAGCCAAATACGAAGGCCGGGTTAGCAAGGACATGCCGGAGTTCTTCCCTTGGTGGGAAAAACGAACGTTCTCGTGATCCGGGTTGCAGATGCTCAAATTTCAGATGCTCAAAAGGAGGAGACGACCATGAACGAACCTGTTGTTGCTCAGAAAGCGCCCTACCCCGTGCAGGTCACCAAGGGTGAAAAGTACTTCTGGTGCGCCTGTGGGCGCAGCCAAGCTCAGCCGTTCTGCGATGGCTCCCATAAGGATACGGGCTTGACCCCCAAACCCTGGTCGGCAACGGAGGACAAAACGCTGTACTTCTGCGGCTGCAAGCAAACCGGCAGCGCGCCGTTTTGCGATGGCACCCACAGCTCACTCTAGCCAAGACATCGCACAGCCCGCACGAAGCCCACAATCCTAAGAGCTTATTGCAACGGCGCCCACAGTCAGTTCTAGTCAGGTCATCCCAATGCGCCACCGCCAATTTGAAACATCGTTTGTTCAATTTCAGCGGGTAGTGGCGCAGTTTGAAATCGCTGTATGAATGTCAGGAGCTTACTTGGCGATGGCATTAGGCGAACAATGTTCAAAGGCTATGGATAACAAGGGAGCGATGAATGCCTCAGCAACCAAGAGACCCGAACCGGCTGGCGGGGACGGTCGTTGAAATGACCGTCGGGGAAAGCCGCACGGCGACGAAAAAGGCCTGCTGCAACACCTTGTCCACTGCAACGCCGGCATTGGCCAGCGCCGATGCATAAGGCAGGAATGGCGGGTTGATCCAAGCAATCCAGCGGGCGTCTTCCCAGCTCAGCCGAGCCAAGCCCGTCGCCAGCAGGCACAGTTCGCCCATGCCCGTGCCGTCGCAGAGAATTTCGGTCAGGGCGGCACGGGCCACCCCGGTCAGGAAGCAACTGATCCAATCGCTCAAACCCAGTGGCCAGCCCGGTTGGCTCATCTGGATTGTTGGCCGGCTTCAGGTCATGCGCGCGCCAAAGTCCATCAATGGACAGGAGCACCTGTAATTTGGATGCGGACATACTGGTTTTTAATACAGTTTTTGCAGAAATTAATGCATACAAAACCAGCATCAAGACAAATTTCGATTTTTTCTGGTTTCTGTTCATCCCTCCCAATAAGGCGCCCGCAGCCTGCGTTTATTGATTTTGCCCATGGTGTTGCGGCCCAAGTTTTGCACCCACTCCAAGGTGCGTGGGCATTTGTAGTGGGACAGCCGCTCCCGGCACCAAACGATGATGTCCTCGGGCGAGGGTGCGGCGACTGCATCATGGGGAATGGCCAGCGCCTTCAATTCCTCCCCCATTTCCGCATGAGGCACGCCAATACAGGCGACATCCAGTATGGCTTCGTGTTCAATCAGCACCTGCTCCGCCTCGGCCGGGTAAATGTTGACACCGCCAGACACCACCATGTCGCTGAAGCGGTCGGTGATGTAAACGTAACCGTCGGCATCCATGTAGGCGATCTCCCCCAGCGTGAACACGCCCGGGGCGATGTGGGCGGCGGCGGACTTCTCCGGGTCGTTGTGGTAGATCACGCCGCGCCCGGTGGTGTCTTTGAAGAACAGCTGCCCTTCGGTGTCCGGCGGCAGTTGGTTGCCCTCATCGTCTAAAATCATGGCCTCAAAGGGCGGCAACGCCTGGCCCACCGAACCCGGGTGCAGCAGCCATTCCTCCGAGGTGATCATGCAGGTGGTGCCAACTTCGCTAGCACCGTAGGCGTCCAAGAACACCGGCCCCCACCATTCGATCATGGCCCGCTTCACCTCCACCGGGCACTTGGCCCCGGTGTGGCTGACGCGCTGCAAGGAGCTCAGGTCATAACGCGCTTTCACGTCCTCCGGCAACGCCAACAAGCGCACAAAGTGGGTCGGCACCATGACGGTGTTGCCGATGGCGTAGTCCTGAATCGCCTTCAGCGTCTTCTCGGCGTCAAATCGACCGAGAATGACGCTCGGCACGCCGGCCGGCAAAAGCCGGGCACCGGACAGCGGCCCGGTATGGTACATGGGGCCCACAACAAGGTGCGCACCCCACTCGGCCACCGGGTTGGCGGCCAGGTTCGCCAAGTGCTCCGCCACGGTTTCGCCGCCGGCGAACATGGTCGGGGGCAGTTCGGTGCCCTTGGGACGGCCGGTGGTGCCGGAGGTGTACAAAAGGTTCGGGCGCGGGCGCAAGTCGGTGGGCGGCTCAGATGCCGATTGCGCCGCCAACCATTCCGCCCAAGGCACAACGCCCTGCTGCTCGCACCAGCCAACAACCGTATGGACGCCGCTTTGCCGCGCTGCGGCGACACCCCGCTCCGCCGTCTGCGGCCCAACGAACAGCACCCGCGCGCCGGAGTCGTTGAGGATGTAAGCCACCTCGTTGGCGGTCAGGTGAAAGTTGACCGGCACCACCGAAGCGCCGCCAATCAAGCCGCCGAGATTGGCCATGGCGGTTTCCACGGCGTTTTCGGCAAAGACGGCTAGGCGGCGTTCGGAGCCTAAGTCCAATTGATGCAAGCCATTCGCCACCCGGTTCAGGCAGTCATCAACTTCCGCCCAAGTCAGAGCTTTCCACTCGTCGCGCACAGCCACTTCATTCGGGTGCTGGCGCGCCAATTCCCATGCAAAACTAGTCACCGTGCATCCCTTCCGCTATAAAGTGCGCAAATATATTCCAAAAACCATCAGGGAGGGGCATTGAGCACTGCAATCACCAACGACATTCTTCTGGATATGCATCACCGAATGGTGCGCATCCGCATTTTTGAGGAAACCGCCGGCAAAATGATGGAGAACGGGAAAATTCCCGGCGCCTTGCATCTGTATGTGGGCCAGGAAGCCGTTGCCGCCGGGGTGATGGTGCATCTTTCCGCCAAGGATTACATCACCAGCACCCATCGTGGGCACGGACACCTCATCGCCAAGGGCGGCGAGTTCACCTACATGTTCGCCGAGCTCTACGGCAAGGCCACGGGCTACTGCAAGGGCAAGGGCGGCAGCATGCACATCTCCAATCTGGATTTGGGCATGTTGGGGGCCAACGGCATTGTCGGCGGCGGCGTGCCCATCGCCATGGGGGCGTCGTTCTCCTGTAAATTCCGCAAAACCAATAACGTCTCCATCAGTTTTTTCGGTGACGGCGCAAGCAACGAAGGCGCTTTCCACGAAGCCGCCAACATGGCCGCCCTGTACAAGCTGCCTTGTGTTTTCGTCTGCGAAAACAACGGTTACGGCGAGTACACGCCGCAAGCAAACCACCAAGCCATCATTGACGTGGCGGATCGTGCGCCCGGTTACGGCATGCCCGGCGTCATCGTTGACGGCATGGATGCCGTGGCGGTGTACGAGGCCGCTGGCGAGGCCATCCAACGGGCTCGGAACGGTGACGGCCCCACCCTGCTCGAATGCAAGACCTACCGCTACTACGACCATGTTGGGATGCGCGGCATGGGTTTGAACTACCGTACCGATGAGGAAGTGGATGAATGGAAGCAGAAGGATCCCATCCTGAACTTTGAGGCGCGTCTCGCTGAACAGGACGTGCTTTCGGCCGAAGCGGCCGCCGCCATCCACGCCCAAGTGCAGAAGGAGGTCGATGCCGGCATCGCTTTCGCCGAATCAAGCCCAAACCCGGCCCCTGAGGCTGTCATTGAAGATGTTTACGCCTGATGGAGCAAAGCATGACCGAAGCACAAGATAAACCAAGGGAACTGTCCTATGTGGCCGCCATCGCCGAGGCGGTGCGCACCGTGATGCGGGAGCAGCCAGACGCCTTCGTGGCCGGGGAGGATGTGGCCGAAGCCGGCGGCGTGTACGGCTACTACAGCGGCATCCTGCAGGAATTCGGGCCGGAGCGGGTGATTGACACGCCCATATCCGAGGAAGGGATCGTCGGCCTCGGCGTCGGCGCCGCCGCCACCGGCTGCCGCCCGATCATCGATGTGATGTTCATGGACTTCATGGGCGAATGCATGGACGAAATCGCCAATCAACTGGCCAAAATGCGCTATATGTTTGGCGGCCGGGTGACCTTGCCGGTCACCATACTCAGCATGGCTGGCGCCGGCGCCAGCTTGGCGGCGCAGCACAGCCAAAGCCTGGAAGCCTGGATTTGCCATCTGCCCGGCCTGAAGGTGGTGATGGCCTCAACGCCCTATGACGCCAAGGGGCTGATCATTAGCGCCGCCCGGGATGACAACCCGGTGATCGTCATCCTGAACAAAATGTCCTTGGCCATGTCCGGGCCGGTGCCTGACGAGCCCTACAGCATTCCCATCGGCAAGGCCAACATCGTGCGCCCAGGGTCGAACTACACGATCATCGCGTTCGGGCGCATGGTGCATGAGGCCACCGCCGCCGCCAAGCAGCTTGAAGCGTTCGGCGTGGACTCGGAGGTGATCGACCTGCGCAGCCTGCAGCCGTTCGACAGCGATGCGGTGATGGCGTCCGTAAGGAAAACGCACCGTGCGTTAATCGTTCATGAGGCGGTACGCTTCGGCGGCTTCGGTGGTGAGATTACGGCGCAAATCCAGGAGTTGGCTTTTGACTACCTAGACGCGCCGGTGGCCAGGGTCGGCGCGCCCTTTAGCCCGGTGCCCTTCAGCCCGACGTTGGAGGCCAACTACGTGCCGAATGCGGACCGCATCGTGGCTGAGGCGAGGCAGCAACTTGGGGTGTAGAAGCTCGCTGAGGGCTTGCCCTTGAGCATCTTCGGTATTGTTGCCAATCCGGCATCGGGCAAGGATGTGCGGCGGCTGGTGGCTCGGGCTTCGGTTTTCGACAACCAAGAGAAGCAAGCCATCGTCGGGCGGGTGATCGTTGGAGCCAAGGCGGCTGGCGCGGTTGAATGCGCCTATTTGGATGACGCCAACGGCATTGTCGCCGGCGCCATCAGGGACAGTTCGGGGCTAACCGCCAAGCCAGTCGACGCCACGCGCATGAGATCGGCCCTAGACACCATCTCCGCGGCGCGGGCGCTCAAGGAGGCGGGCTGCGCCGTGGTCATCACCCTAGGTGGCGACGGCACCAATCGCGCCTTCTGCCTAGGTTGGCCGGACGCGCCGCTCATTCCCATCTCCACCGGCACCAACAATGTTTTTCCGCGCTTGGTGGAGGCCACCATTGCCGGTGCGGCGGCCGGGTTGATCGCCAGCGGCAAGGTGGCGCTCAAGGAAGTGGCTGAACAACGCAAGATCATTCGGGTGGCGGTGTCGGAACAGCGTTCGGACTTGGCGCTGATCGACGCTGTCCTCAGCCGCGAGCGGTTTGTTGGCGCCAGAGCGCTGCTAGCACCCGAACTGCTTGATACGGCGTTGCTCACCTGTGCGGAGCCGGCGGCAGTCGGCATCACCGCCATCGGCGGCCTGCTGCGGCCCGTTTCCCAAACCGAGGACCACGGCCTGCTGCTGAAGTTCGGACCCGGCGGAGACCGCATTCAGGCCCCCATCGCACCGGGCCTGTACAAGCCGGCTGAGGTCGCCCAATGCCGCTTGGTCCGCTTCGATGAGGAGATCTCGGTGGCGGGGCCGGGCGTGCTGGCATTTGACGGAGAAAGGGATCGGGTGCTTGCGCCGGGCGTAACCGCCAAGCTGCGGGTGGAGCGCTCTGGGCCCCATGTGGTCATCATCGAACGGGCGCTTGAATTGGCGAGTAGGCGTGGAGTGTTTAGGATGGAGCGCCAATCGACGCGGCATTCGGCTGCGTCAGCGCGCAAGGCGCAACCATACGGAGGGAGAGCCTAAGTTGCCCAAAGAAATCTACTTGGTGAAGGTTGGCATGAACATGACCGAAGGGGTCGTGGAGGAATGGTACATCGCTGATGGCGCAACGGTGGCGCAAGGGGAGTTGCTGTATCGCCTGGAGACGGAGAAAGTCAATCTTGATGTGGACGCCGATGCCGGCGGCGTCGTCAGGCATGGGGTGGGCGAAGGCGTCACCATGAAGCCGGGTGATGTGGTCGGCTACATCTACGCCCCGGATGAACCGATGCCAGACGTGCTGCCTCAACCAGCCGTGAGCGGGGGTGCTCCACAGGCCGCGGGCGACAGCCCTGCGGCGGCCGCACCGCCTTCTGGCGCTACTCCCGCCACCTCCACCACCAACGTTCCGGCGACATCGGGCCGGATTCTCTCCTCGCCAGCGGCGCGGCGGCTGGCCGGTGAACTGAACGTCGATATCGCATCGCTGAGCGGCAGCGGCCCGGGCGGCCGCGTCGTCGAAGCCGATGTGCAGCTTGCGGCTGCCAGCAGGCAGGCACCCAAGACGGCCCCTTCATCGCCTCGGGCACGCAAACTTGCACGGGAACTCGGCGTCGATTTAGCGCAGGTGCAGGGGTCCGGCCCTGGCGGCCGAATCACCCAAGAGGACGTAGAAGCCGCAGCCAAGGTCGATGCTGCCGTCGTCACCAGCGCCAAGGACCAAACCCTGCCCGTGCGCGGGATGCGCAAGACCATAGCCACCCGCATGTACGAAAGCCTGCAATCCACCGCCCAACTCACCATGGACATGGACGTGAACATGGATGACGCCGTGAAGCTGCGCAACCAGCTTGCGGATGAGTGGCGGGATGAACAGGTGCGGCCCTCCTACACCGATCTGGTAATCCGCGCCAGCGCCAAGGCGTTGCAGCAGCATCCGCTGATGAACAGCGTGTTCACCGATGCGGCAATGACTTTGCGCAAAGACATCCACATCGGCCTGGCGGTGGCGTTGGATGAAGGCCTGATCGTTCCAGTGGTGCGCCATGCCAATCAGCTTGGCCTGAATGAGCTGGCCCGGGCAAGCGCGCGCTTAGCCGAAGCCGCCCGCACCGGCGGCCTAACGCCGGACGACCTGCACGGCGGCACCTTCACGGTGTCCGCCTTGGGCATGTTCGGGGTGGATTCCTTCACGCCAATCATCAACGCCCCCCAATCCGGCATCCTCGGCATCAACCGCATTCGCGAAGATCTGAAATGGGTTGGGGAAAAGCCGGTGAAGACCCAAACGATGCGCCTATCGTTGACTTGGGACCACCGCGCCCTGGACGGCGCTCCGGCGGCGCAGTTTCTCGCCACCGTGCGTGATCTGTTGGAGGCGCCATACCGGTTGCTGGTGTAGCGCCGCAGTGCTTTGAATAGCGGGCGCTACTCAGCAACCATCGCTGACCGTGCCTGCATGGCACGACCGCAGGGCCAGCGAGGCTGGAGCAAGACGCGAAGCCCGCTCTTATTCGAGGCACGGTCTCCCCAGCAAATATCCGGATGGTTGCAGTCAGGCACAAAGCACATACTACGACTGGCGCAGGGCCCACCCGCGGCGTACAGCACCTGCCCACACGGAGTCCGGCTCCGACAGTGGACCAAGCGGGACCGCCGCCTGGTCGAGGCCGGGCGCACGACCATCCACGCCATCCTCCGCCGCGACCCCAGCTTCACACTGAGCGCCGCGTCCATCGGGCGGACCCTCGCCGCTGGCGTTCGCGCCGGCCGGCGTCGACCGCACGGAGCCCATCGGGAGCATGCTCGACACCTACTACCAAGTTGTTTCGCAATACGCGACGGCCGCAAGCGCGGACAGGCACCCGCGCCCAGCGTGAAGGAAGGGCGACCGGGCATGCGAATCCGGCCGCGAGGCGGAACGGACCGCACTCAAAAGACCGCACGACAGACACAAAACCGTCCATGAGTCCGCCAGTCAGCGGCTCAATGCCAACTTCAAACCAGTCGCGCCGATGCGCGGCGCTGAAAACAAGCAAAATCGAGATGCCCTAAGGCCGCTACGGAGCAGCCCCCCACCTGCGTCCTCGCAACAGAAGACGGGTTCTTGCCGCTACTGGGCAGTCATGCCGGCATCCACCGTGAACTCCGCGCCACTGACGTAGTTGGCTTCGTCTGAAGCCAAGTAAAGCACGCAATTGGCGATGTCCTGGGGTTCACCCATGCGGCCCAAGGGCACGCGTCCCGGCGACACCCGGCCGGGTTCGCTCTGACCCGTGGCCGCGGCCTGCATATTGGTCCAGATCACGCCCGGATGCACGGAGTTGCAGCGAATGTTGTCCGCCGCGCCTTCCACCGCAATCGACTTGGACATGATGCGTACGCCGCCCTTCGCCGCGCCATAGGCTACGCAAGTGGCCATGCCGACCAAGCCCGCCACCGAGGAAAGATTGATGATAGCGCCGCCGCCGCACTCCCGCATCGCCTCCATGCCGTACTTGCAGCCTAGGAAGACGCTGGTGAGGTTGACCTCGATTTGCCGATTCCAGTCCGCTAAGGACATCTCCTCCATCCGCTTCAAAACAGCAATGCCGGCGTTGTTAACCAGCACGTCCAAGCCACCGTAGGCGGCTACCGCATGATCGACCACGGTTTTCCATCCCGCTTCATCGGTCACATCTTGATGCAAGGCCGACGCTTGGCCGCCTGCTGCGGCAATGGTCTCAGCGCAGCGAACGGCTCCGGCTTGGTCGATGTCGGTCACCACCAGCTTGGCCCCTTCTCGGGCCAAAGCAATCGCCGTTGCGTTGCCAAGTCCCGGGTCTGAAGCCACACCCGTCACGATCGCCACCTTGTCTTGCACTCGTCCCATTTTCATATCCTTCGCTTGCGGGCTCGCTCCCTACATAAAGAAATGCGCAACCAATCGATTTTAACTGTCCGCCCTAGATTCCCATTGGGCCACGCGCTCCACCCAGCGGTGGTAATGCTGAAGGCTCGGTTCATTGCGGCCGAAGATAAAACCCTCGCCGCCGCTGGCCAAGCCCTCCTGGATGCGGAAGCCGATGGCGTAGTCCTCATCGCGCACCGCCTGCAACGCCATTTGACTGAACGCCTCCACCGCCTCCCGCGCTGCCGTGGTTTGCGGTTCGGTCTGCGTCAGCACGGTCTGCACCGTTAGGGTGCGGTCTAGGTCCAATGGATAGATTTGACTCACCAAGCAGTGGCCGCCGATGACCCCGGAAACGGATAAATTGGGGAACGCGGAGTGAATCAGGCGGATGTGGGCCGCCGGGTCCCACTCCCGCTCCGGCTTGCCGGACAGTTCCGGCAGGGATTTGCGGCCAAACACGATCCGCTGGTGGGGACCATATGCGTCCCAAGCCATGAGATTGGCGATTGTGTTCTTACCCACGGTTTCAGGATGCACCATTTGCTGGTGGTAGCCCTCCAAGTACCCATCCCAAGCGACCTTCCAACCAGGCCCCTCAATTTGCCGCTGATGGTGCAGGTGCCAATTGGCGAGATCCAGTGAATCTAGACAGTGCTTGAAGTCGCCCAGCCAGTGGTTGATGTCGAAATCGCCCCCGCGACGCAGCGCCACCCAAATGAATCCGCTTCGCTCCGCCACCGGCAGCGCCGCCAAACCCAATTGCCCGCGCTCCAACTCGCCGACCGTGTGCTCACCAAACATCCCCACCAAGGCACCGCAATCATTGTAGGTCCAGGCATGGTAGGGGCAGGTGAAGCGCCCTCCCCGCTTGCGGCCGCCGCCATCCGCCACCACGGGCGCACCGCGATGGCGGCAGGCGTTGATGTAGGCTCGCGCCAGGCCGTCGCCACCGCGAACCATCAGCACCGGAACACCCAGCACATGCATGGCTCGATAGCTCCCGGCCTCAGGCAACTCCACCGAGAGCGCCAACGGAAGGGGCAGCCCCTTGAACACTTTATCTACCTCATGTGCAAAGCGTTGTGGATTGACGTAGGCATCCAAGGACTGGTGCATAGGCGCTTGCGCCAAGTCCGTCGTGCCGGCATTCTGCAACCGCAGGATGCGACGGGTCAGCGCCAGCATGTCGTTGGCGGAATCATTCGTCTCTGGCATCTGCATCCCAGCCTTAACGGCGGCCGGCACTAAAGCATCCGGTCTGATGGCATTGGTGGTGACGACCCGGTTTTATTGATTGGTGGGGTCAAGTAGATAATTTCCTTCCCATTGGTAAACTTCGCAAGTATGGGAAAAAACAGCAGCCTTGCCAAGCAAGTGATCGAAAACGGCGTCGTCATCGACGGGCTGGGCAATGCCCCTAGGCGCGCCAACCTAGTCATTGAAGACACCCGCATTCTGAGTGTCGGCGACGAGACGCCAAGCGAGCCGGCGCAGCGCATTGATGCGACCAATCTGGTGGTCATGCCCGGCCTGATCGATGCCCACTGCCACATCAGTTTTGACGAACCTGGCTCCAACGACGAACTGTTCTTCCACCGGCGCCAAGGCTTGGCCGCCATTATCGCAGCGGTCAACGCCCGCAAGCTCCTTTGCGCCGGCGTAACTGGCTTTTTGGATGCGGACAGCCTGTTTGAAATCGGCGTTGATCTCAGGGACGCCATTGAAGCGGGCATCGTACCCGGTCCGCGCATGGCCACCGGCGGCAACGCCCTGCTGACCGCCGCTGGCGGCACCGCAGGGCGGCTGATTCCCGATGAAGGGGTCATTGGCTACGGCAAGGTTGTCCGCTCCCACGACGAAATCAGAGCCGAAGTGAGGCAGCAAATCAAGCGCGGCGTGGACTGGATCAAGGTGCATGTCACCGGGCTAACGCCACGGCAAAAACGGCTCGGGGAGGCGCAAGCCTGGAACCGAGCCGAACTTGAACTGGTGGTGAACACCGCCCATGACTTAGACATCCCGGTGGTCGGCCATTGCCGTGGCGCACAAAGCATCCGGGACGCCGCCGAAGTCGGGTTCGATCTCATCCTGCACGCCACGTACATGGATGAAGCCGCCCTTGAAGCCGTAGTCCAGGCTAGGGTGCCCATCGTGCCCACGTTCACCTTCCAGGCGAATCTGGCGGACTACGGCGAACGGGTTGGCGCAGGGCCGGAAATCCGGGCTATCTTTCAACGAGAGATTGAATCGAGCTGCCACATGTTGAAGCGCGCCTATGACGCTGGCGTGCCCCTGCTATGCGGCACCGAGAGCGGCTTTTCGCTCACCCCCTATGGCGATTGGCACTATCGGGAGCTGGAAGTGTTCGTGCGCGACCTCGGTTTGTCGCCGCTTGAGGCGATCCAAGCCGCAACCAGCGAAGCCGCCCGCGCCATCGGCCTTTACGGTCAAACCGGGGCGATTGCGCCGGGCTACCTAGCGGACCTGCTCATCCTTGATGGCGACCCGGCGGCAGATATCCGTGTGCTCGGCGAGCGCCAACGGATCAAGCGGGTGATGATCGGCGGCCGCGAACAAGCGCTCGACTGGCCGGCGCCAGACCGCAACGACCCACCCGGTTGGCGGGTGTCCAGCTATAGCGACCGCATTCTTCGCCGGCATCTGATCGATGAGCCCTGAAACGGGCGTTGCCCCAGCACCAACAGGGCTGGTCCAGCGAACAGCGCAGCCGCAAATCAGGGGGTGTACCAAATCGGCGACGTATAGGCCCGGTCTTGAACCGTCGACGGCACATCCTTAGGCCGTTCCAAGCCGAAGTAGACGGCGTCATAAGTAGTCCATCGGGGCCGAGGAATCTCGATCACCCGAGCATAGTAGAAGGCGCGCTGGTTCGGATCGAAGTCCGGGTCCCGCCAAACGACGGCCAGATTGGAAGCGCCAATGCTATTGTCGAACGTCGCCGTCTCAAGGTTCACGGTTGAACCCACCGGCCCTACCTTGCCGCTGCCCCGCTTCGGCTTGCGGTTACCGGACCAAGCCACGTCATAGACCTTCTCCTGTAGCGCGCCTTTCCCGTCCAGCCATCCTTTAATGATCTGCGCCCGGTCTAAGTTGGCGCCGTCCGGATCCTTGGCGGCAACGAGGATGAATGATGGGCTCGCGTCCTTCGGAGCGACCGTCAGATCACCGCCCATGGGAACTCCCTGGGCATAGGCGATGTCAAGGTAGGCCGGTCGGTTCACAACCCCGGGCCGGTAGTTCCAGCCGCCGAAAAAACGCACGCTGATGCGGGAGCCGGTAGTGGCGTAAACCTCACGCCGCTTCATGGCTTCAAACAGGGCCGCCCGGGTGTTTTCACGCGCCCAGATAGCCGCGTAGCCGGTTGCCACAATGTTCCGGTTTTGCCATAGCCGGTCCGCCGCCATCGCGTTTTCCAGCCGTGCAGGCCCAGGCTCGGATTCCGGAAACTTGCCGAAGAAATTATCCTCTTCCGGGGTGGAGATGGAGTTGTGGCCGTCCGTGCTGCCAATCATGCCGAATTTGAACGGGTTGACGCCAAGCTCCACTTCGTAGCGCAAGCCAAGCTTCAAGGCGCCCCGGGCGTACTCGTGCTCTAGCATCCAGTCCTCCTTGGGAGCGGAGCGACCGATGTTGTCCCAATCCCAATTCTCGAAGTCCGCGAACTCATCCGTCGGAGACAAGGTGGGATGGGCTTCGGAGTCCCCCTTCACCTGGGTCATTTCGTAAATGGGCTCCCAGCGGCTGCGCAAGCGGGCGTAGGCAGCGTCAATCGGCTTGCCGTCCAAAGACCTGGCAGGGAACATAATGCCGTTGGACAGGTTGCCGTTATGGGGCACGGCCATCACCTCGCCGCCAGTTTCCGCCTCGTAGCGGGCCAACGCCTGCCAAAGCTCTCGCGGGTCTAGGCTTTCCTGGGCGGAAAACGGCGGTAACTGGCTCGCCTTCTCAGCGTCGTCTTTGTAGATGACCACGCGATGCAGGTTGTTGCCATCCACGGCGGAAGTCCACTCGTAGCCGATGAAGGCGGTGAACTGGCCGGGCTTGTTGTGTTCGTCAGCGGTTTGGGCCACGTCCCGCCAGATCAACCGTCTGGTGCGCTCAGGAAAGGGATGGTGGCTTGCAGGATCCTGCAAGCTGTTGACAAACGCGGCGAAGAACTGAGCGGTATCGCCTTCCGCCAGATAACTCCGCCATTGCTGCCCGGCGGAGGTCTCCGTAACGATGGGGTCCCCAACCTGAAAGCGGTAATACCCGCCAAGATATTCCGCATGGTCCGACACCACTAGGAAATCGAACGGACGGCGCAATTGCACCTGCATCCCGTTGTGGGCGGTGAGCGCCTGACCTTGGGCGTAACGGAAGGCGTCCGCCGGGGTCAGGTTCATGTTGCCGAGGGAATAAGCGTCCGCTGAATTGCGGGTGTGCAGATGGGTGTCGCCCCAATAGAGGTTTTTTGGATAGTCTTGGCCCACTGGGGCAGAGTACTCGCCAGCGCCGAAGGACGAGCCAGTGCCTGCCAATAGAAGAGCGCAAAGGGCTTGAAGGGTTTTATTCATCATGCTCCTCCATGCTCCCCTTATGGAAATTCGACCAACCGGCCACAACGGCCGCGCTCACTACAGTTCGCAACCCGAGTTCGCGAGCGGTCAGCTTGCAGTGGCAGGGAACGGCAGCAGGCCCCTCGGCATTCCCGCAATTCCCACGTTGCCACCAAACCCGAACTCTACGCAATCCCACCGGCAAAGCCAAATGGCCTGATGGCTACCACTTGTTGCGCAGTTCACGCAGCCTGATGAACACATCCCTAGGCGATGGCTGCTCGCCTAGTTGCGGGAAGGACTCCCGCAGTCGGGCGATGACGGAGGGGCTGGTCAGGCGCAAGAAGGTGTTGAAGGCCTTTTCCTGGCCGAGTGTCGTGACCACGGCCGCGGTCGGGTCGTGGCTGCGCTCCAAGGAGGCGAGCAGATCGACGGCGACTTGGTTGTCCGGCTCCCGGTCTAGGGTGAAGGCTAGGTTGTTGGTGATGTAATCGTGGCCGGGATAAACGCGGGTGGCGTCCGGCAGCTTGCTCAGCTGGGTGGCGAAGGTCTCGTAGAGTTCATTTGGATGGCCGCCGTTGTGGCAATTGCCGGCTCCGGCGTTGAACAGCGTGTCGCCGCAGAACAACGCCGGTTCATCGGTCTGCGACAGCAGGCAGATATGGCTCATGGTGTGCCCGGGCGTGTCGAGCGCCAACAGCTCCACGGTGTTGCCCACCCGTACCAGGTCTCCGGCGGCGAGGCCTCGGTCCATGCCGGCAATGGCCTTGCTGGCGTTGGCGTGGGCCATGAGGCGGGCCCCGGTCGCCTGCTGCAGAGGCCCATTGCCGCCGGTGTGGTCAAAGTGTTCGTGCGTGTTCAGAATCCAGGTGATCGTCCAGCTCTTGGCGCGGGCCGCAGCCAAGCACTTTTCGTGATCCAAGGGGTCGATGGCAAGCGCCTCGCCGGTCTCTGGGCAGGCGATCAGGTAGTTGAAGTTGCGGTAGGCGTTGCCGGTCCAAATCTGTTCAACAAGCATAGGCGATTCTCCGTTCCATTAGGGCCAATCCACAATGAGAGTGCCAATTGCTCATATTGGCTTTCCAGGTTCTCGACGGCAACCTCGCATGGATTGAACGCCAACCAGGAGCAGTCATGGCAATGAAGTCAAAGTCTACTGTAATTGCAACGATGCACGGGCACAATGACAAAGCGCTAGGAGAGGTTTGCATGGATGCAGCGCCATTTGCGCCGGGCCAACGGCGGCCAGTGCTTTTTGCCATGTGCGGTGATGATTGCGAACTGTTCTTCAAACGGGAGGAGCTAAACGAAAAACAGCGCGGTGAGGACCGGGAGAACCGGGACCTCACCTCCGTGCTGCAGGTGGCTCTGATGTCTATGGGCAAGCCGGCGGATCGGGTTGCCCTGTTCGATGACTTCCTGCGTCCGCCGTGGCGGCAGTTGCTAGAATTTTTCCACCAGCTCCATCAAAAAGTCTGTGGCGCGGTGGTGCCGCTTGACCACTGCCTGTTCCATCCCCATCGGTCCTTCTACACCGAAGTGGCCAAGGCGAGGGCCCCCGGCGAATTGGCCGGGCTCTACATGATTAGCGGCAGCAACCAAGCCGTGCATGGCAGCCAGGATGCCTGGGCCATCAGCCAAGCGGCCAACTCCAAGATGCGGCTGGCGCAGGATGCGCGCTTGCGGGGCATCCCCACGCCGGAAACCCTGGTCACCACCAAGCATGGCTTGAACAGCAGTGAAACCGCCGCTTTTTTCGCCCGCCACAACCAGCGGTTGATGTTGAAGATCAAGGGGCTGGCCGGCGCCCGCAACGTGACGGTTGTGGCTGGCGTCAGCGAGGCCGAAGACTACTTGCGGCTGTTCGGGCCGGATACAGAGGTGGTCCTGCAGGAGCAATTAAACACGGATGAATGGACGGAAATGACGGTGGACTTGACCCTTAGCGAAGACGCCATCGACATCACCAACGTCCGTCGCATCCTGTTTGCCGATGGTCTGTGGGTTGGCAACTACCTATGCGACGACCTGCCGTTGTCGCAACGTCAGCGGCAAGTGCTGACCGACACTGGCGCCTACATCCGCTCTTTGGGGTACGTTGCTGCCGAGGGCCTGAACTGCGGCATCGACTACTTTGTGCGTGGCGATGACATCAAGGTCATTGAGACCAACGCCCGCTGGACCGGAGGGCTGTTTCCAGCTTGGATGCGCAGGCGCCTGAAGGCCGGCAACCAACCCACCGTTTGCTTCTTCGACGCCATCTCCCTAGACAAGCTATCGAACTACCAAGCCTTCGCCCGCACCCATCTCTACCGGCCGGGAAAAAACCCTTTCTCCGCTGTGCCCTTGGGCTTCAGCCCCCACACCTTTGAGTCTGACGGACGCGAACGGATGCACCTTTGGCAAATGGTCATCGGCGACCTCGAAGCCTTCAAATCCGCCAAGCACAAGGCGCTTGGCCCGCAAGAGATGCAGACGGCGGACAAGATCAAGCTCGATTTCTAAGCGACGGGCTTCGTGCCATCAATGGCACCCCTTTTCAAAAGCAACGCGGCGAGTAACGCGAGCAATGGGATGGATGAGAAGAAAATGTTGTGCATGAGATTTTGTCGTCGCGTGGTAATTAAAACAATCAGATGTATAGGCCCATAACCTCTGGCACTCTAGTTGATTCGTAATTAGGGATTGTACATGAGAAAGCAGGGCCAATGCTTGGTGAGGTCGTTCGGTGTTGTAAAACACCAGCCAGTCGGCCAGTTTTTGGTTAAAGCTGTCCAGATCGGTGAACAGCAAATCCTCATGGTGGTCGATGAAGCTCTCCTGAATGGTGCGGTTGAAGCGTTCACAATGGGCGTTCATTTTCGGCGACCTCGGATAGGTCCGCCAGTGGGTGATGTGATGGCGGTCGAGTTCGCTTTCGAAGTTTTTCATAAACTCCGAGCCGTTGTCGGTCAACAGGTAGCGGATCGGCACCGGAGTCAGGGAGATAAGGGAGCGCAGGGCGTGTGCGGCGCGGGCGCTGCTGCGGGCGTTGGTCGTTAGTGATGGATTGTTGCACGACAGCCGGCACCTCGGACACTGCGCCCGCGGGTTTAACGAAATATGACAAACTGGTTACAATAGAAATCTAAATATAAATCTCACTCATGCTCATTTAGTTGCGATCAGGTCAACAATAATTCTTTGTGAAAAGATACGATATGTGTAATCAAATCCACAATCACATCTTTGTCTTTGGGGTTACTTATGGCAATAAACACTGTCAGTTTGTAGATAATGCCATAAGGAATGACCTGCGCTTCTTTTGTCTTATGTAGCATTCCATTCATGTCCAAATACCATATAAAAAGAAATGCTGCTATTCTCTTATTGCCATCAATAAAAAGGTGGTCTTTCACTAAGAAATAGAGCAGATGCGCTGCTTTGCTTTCCACGCTTGGATAATAGTCTCCCTCTTCCGAACCTTGATAAATATTACCTATAATTTTTTCAACGCCGCCGTTTCGCTCAACACCAAAATATTCTACGTTTTCTCCCTCAGAGCGCAGATGTTCTTTAAGCGTTGATATAATGATGTCTGTTTTTCCCTTATTCAGAGTATATGGTTCTGATGCATATGCTACCGCGATATCAACAGCGCCCTCTTGAGTGTGGTCGTGTTGCCTGATAAAAAGCAATGTGTCAAGGTACTCGTTAATGCACCCCAAGAAACTCAAAGATTCATCGGCATCTAATCCAAGATTTTGTAGCGCGTAATACTCTTTGCTTGCTTGGCTAATTTTTCCTACTATTTTTTCGTCTTCAATATCTGTCATTTCAATCGCTTGGTTGTAATCATTGATAGGAACACATCATTTAACAACCGCCCTCTGAAGTTAGTGACCGTTACATTATGATGAGCATTCAGTTTTATCATAGCTGGCTCATTTATGAGTCCTTCTTCTCGGGGAGCATAGACGACAAGTCCTACCGAATGATTTTTAACACGTAACACTTCATCCAATTTGTCCTTGAAATCCGGCCAATAAACCAACAGCAAGTCTGCTGTCTCGGCACTATTAATATCTTTTTTTCCGATGTTAAGTATATTTTTTTCTTTAAATAGATTTGAATCAATCAGTATTTTTTTTAAGCTATTATAGTCATCGCTACATGCAAAGATTACAATTTTGTTTCTGGAGAGAGCAATGCCCAAGCGCCACCAAACAGGAATAACACCCATAACCACTAAATAGGCTATAGATATCGGTCCAACTACAAGCACCAAAGTACTTATGCCACCCATAATCATAAAAAATGGATGATCGAAAAAATTAATGATGCAGGACATTTATAAAGCTATATTGTTAAATGGTGGGGACGGTTTTATTTGACGGGCAGCTTTCAGAACATCATCAAAATTAATCGACTTGTCAGGATATGCCGACATTGTAATAGCGTGAAACAATCGATGCGTGATATCTGAAAATGTATACCCATAATTTCGCTCTTCAGTTTTGCCGGTAGCCTCAACAGTCTTAGTGATTTGTTGCGCATCAAAACCAAGTTCTTCCAGCGCAGGCTTTAGTATGGCAGCACGTTTTTCCGCATTGGGCCGTTCAAATACAAACATTTCTGTAGCGCGGCGAAGAATGGCAGGATCAATTGCTTCCAGTCTATTGGTGCACATTATCACCGCGACGGGCAGGTGTTGCCGATTTAGCATATCCATACCGCGTATCAACGCATTCACCCCGGCACGGTCCTCATGATGCATTTGCTCACTGTCGCGTGATTGCGCCAAGGCATCAGCTTCGTCTATGAGCAAAATAACGCCCGCTCGGTAGCTACCGTCCTTTGATTTATATATTTGCTTGCATGCATGTTCGACATAACCAAAGGCGGAAGAAATTAATTTGGTCATTTCACCAACCAGCCCTGATCCGCGTGTGGACAGACTCATTGGGAACAAAGTTATCTCTACGTTACCGCTTCTGGCAACTCGGCTTCCAATTGTCTCCGACAACTCCGTTTTCCCCGTGCCAACATCACCAGCAATAATGATTAATGGATGTTTGTTCTTGGTGTAATTAAAGATAGTTACCGCTTTGGGATGATGGCGCTTACGCCACTCCTTAATACGCGCAGGGAACAACAACATTTCCAGAATCTTTGACAACCTGTCAATTTGTTCATCAATGCCGACCAAACGCGCAAGACGCTCGTCCGCTTCGCTATCTGGCAATATCGTACGTTGACCAAAAACATCGTCTATTGATTTTTCTTCCATTTCGCTAATTCACCTTTATTGCAGAACGTTGCACGCCCAATTCGCCCGCTGTATAACTTCTACCTATAGCCCAGGAACCTTTTTCAATGCTTGGTTCCGTCCCATCCACGCGTTGAAACGGAAGTGTTTCTTTAAAACATTCTTTTTCACATTCAGGTAGACGGTGCCACCTCATCGAATAACTTAAAAACGAGGTAAAATGAGAACCGCTTATATCTCTTTCATATATCATCCCCCCGGGGTCGCTACCAGAAACGCCGCCATCAATTGCTTTATATTTTAATGCCACAATCCATTTACCATTTTGCATATAACCATATGTGACGGCATCCAAATACCCGGCATTTAGTAGCAATTGCAGTTCTTCTTCATATGCATCAATTTCCCAGTCTGACGGACTATTAATTCCATAAAGCCGTTGTAATCGTTTTAAGTCCGCAGACACCTTGGCAGCAATATGGCGTGCGTAAACATAGGTATTTGTACGTGTTGATGTCATTGTAGACATTACGCTAACCTCCAAAAGAAGTACCAAAAATTTTACGCCAGTAGCGAATGGCTTCGCCTTTGGTTGGCGCATACAGGGCCGAATCCACGGCATCCGCCGCATCCAATGCCGCATCAAGGATGGATTTTTTATCTCCCGATGTATAACTTTGCGCAACATTGTTTTCCGCATTCACCGGATCGAATATCCTTATTGGCTTGTTACAATGCGGAGCCGGGTCTGTCGAGCAATAATCGTCAAACATAATCAACTCGTCCAGTTTAAATCGGACAATGAAATGGAAAAAATCCGCCAACGCTTCAACGTAATCATCCAAGCAAAGTTTACCTTGATCTGCTATATGCGCTGCAATCAGCTCAACCATAAATGACTTAAATCTAAAATCCTCATTATTTTTCTGTATCCCTTTAACCCAATATTTAAGCAAGCGAATAATTTGAATATATTCTGCCCCATGTTCCATCCTGCGCTTTTTAATGAATTCAAGATGTTTTTTGATATTGGTAAAAATCCATTTGCCAGAACGGGAAGAATACAAGTAGCCATCCCACTCTGCATTGCCATCATACACAATCGGAACTATATCAACATCAAGCCCCGTTCCCTTGTATGAAATGCGAATCGAATGCTCTTGTTGCTGTATTTGCGACGGGTCTATATTTGGATATAACTTTCGGAGGATATTCACTAATTTAGCCAACAATTCAGGCATGTCTTTCGGTGAATCTGGTTGCAAAATATACAATGCAACATCAATATCATTGATGCTTTTTAGTGCCGTATGTTTTGCCAGACTCCCGGATAGCAACATTCGACGCAATTCAAAATCTGGATCTTCGTTTAACTTCTCCTCCAGCCTATCACGCAAGCCTTTGACTTGCTCCCTGTATTTTTTAGCATGCTCTCTTTTTAGGTTGACATGTTGGTCTGCAAAATTAGCTAGGTCTTTATGAGTTATGTAATCGTTTCTCATCAGATGGGTTCCCGCTGGTAATAGTTATACGCGCGCTTGTATGTATGGGCGTTCCTCAAATAGCATTTGGGGGCCATTTGATGTAATTTCAAGTAGGCATACAATTATAGTTAAGGGGAATTGTCCTATTGATGTTGATTTTTGCCCGGTGCGGCGATGTTTGCCGCTCCGGCGTTGTTGCATAGCGTTCGCCACGGTGATGTACCCGCGGCGACGGTAACAGTTCTGGTTTGTTTGCCTTGCGCTGATTGTCGGCGATGCGGTTTCCCTGTTTGCATGGCATCTCCTCTTGGGTTGAGGTGTGCCATTGCCCGGGCCATGGTCAATGCACGCCGCAAGACCAGCCCGAACCGCACCCTCGAGCACTCATGCAATATGCAGGCTAGGCAAGACTCGCCAAGACCTGCGCATTACCCAGCATGGCGCTCAAACAAACCTTCCGCCTGCACGTCAAGAAGCGATTGCAGAAACACCTCTATCAGCCGGTCCACATCCTTTGCAGAATGCGCGGTGGATAGAAACGCCCGCTGCGTGCCAGGCACGAGCAGGCCCCGGTTCAGCGCCAACAGATAGAACGCCTTCTCCGCCTCACCGCCAGGGTTGACCACATCGCGCATGGACTGCAAGGGCTGACGCTGAAGGAATAGATGGAACATGCTGCCCACGTTCTTCACTTGAGCGGGAATTTGCCGAGCTTCGGTAAAGGCGTTGACCGCGTTCGCCAAGCGATTGCCGGCGGCTTCAAGATCGCTGTACGCCTCAGGGTGCTCCCTAAGCCAGCCCACAGCCGCCGCGCCCGCCTCCATAGTCAGCGGATTGCCGGAAAAGGTGCCGCCGGTGAACACGCCCCGCTCCACGCCCAAGCCGTTAAAGACCTCCATCACATCAGCCCGGCCGGCGATGGCGCCCACCGGCAGGCCGCCGCCAAGCACCTTGCCATAGGTGGCGAGGTCCGGCGTCACGCCAAAACGCTCCTGCGCCCCGCCGTAAGCCACGCGAAATCCGGTGATGACCTCGTCAATGCAGAACAGCACGCCGCAAGACCGGCAAACCTCCGCTAGTTCGCATAGAAACTGGCCCACTTCCGGCTGCGGATTGGAGCTTTGCACACCCTCCACCATCACCAAGGCCAACTCCTGGCGGTGCTTTCTAACCAAATCAAAGGCGGATGGGCGACGGTACGGCAGCAGCAAGGTCAGCCCGTGCAGCGCCTTGGGCACGCCATGGCCCATGGGCAGGTGTCCCGGCGCGTCCACGGGACTCGCTGGGTCGGTCACCCACATGCCGTAGTCATGGGCGCCGTGGTAGCAGCCATCGAACAGTCCCACAAGCTCTCGCCCAGAAAAGCCTCTGGCCGCTCGGATGGCGTACATGGTGGCTTCTGTGCCGGTATTGCAGAAAACCACCCGCTCTGCGCATGGGCTTGCCTCGTGCAGCAAGTTCGCCAACTGCATCTGAGGGGTGCTGTGGATGCCGAACATCCAGCCGAGTTCCGTCCGCGCCTTGATGGCTGCCTCCACCACCGGATGGCGGTGGCCGAGCATGTGCAGCCCAAAGCCTAGGGAAGTGTCAATGTAGCGATTGCCGTCGGCGTCAAAGACGTAGGCGCCCTCGCCTCGTTCAATGAAAATGGGGTGCGGCATTTCCAGGTTGGCCGCCAACCCGGAATTCAAGATCTCGTTGCGCTGACGGGAAATCCGCTGCGAGGCGGGCGTCTTGGCGAGCAGTTCGGCCCGCGCCGCGGCGACAAGGGACGACGGCATGATTGCTCCGCCGGTTCTATTTGCCGGTGAGGCGATCCACCACCGGCGCAAACTGCTCCATCGTGTCAGCGCCAACGGTCACATAGGAGATGCCAAACAGCTCCCGACGGCGCTCAATCTCATCACAAATGGCGTCAACGCCGCCGAGCAAGGCATGGGGATGCTTGGCCACCTCGGACTCGGGCAGACCAAACATCTGCGCGAAGCCGGCGAGCACAGGCGTTGGATCGTCCATCACCACCGTAAAGTAGGCGCCGATCTCGATCTCCAACTCGCTGAACCGCTCCCCGGCCCCTTGCCGAATCCAACCGATCTTGCGGTGCGTTTCATCCTCGGTGGACATTTGCACCCCATCCGGACCAATCACGCCGGCGCGGTTGTTGAAGTTGAGGCTGACGATGTCGGCCTCGCGCCCGGCCAGCCGCAGCACCCGGGGGCTGCCGCCGCCAATCATGATGGGTGGTTTGGAGATGGGCTTGGGTGTGCCGTCGAAATCATGCCAAGACAGGGTGTCGTTGCGGACGTTGGCATGGCCTGGGCCGCGAAACGCCTTGACGCCTTCAATGACGTCAGCCAAGCGATCAATGCGGGTGGCGGGCGCGTCAAAGGGCAAGCCGATAGCCTCGTACTCCCCTTGCAGCCAACCGGCACCCAAGCCGAACTCCAACCGTCCCTCGGACAACAGATCGATGGTCATGGCGGACTTCACCAACACCAAGGGGTTGTGGTAGTCGATGCAGAACACGCGGCAGCCGATGCGAATGCGCTCGGTCACCGCCGCCGCGTAGGCCATGGCGGGAATGGCGGCCAAATTCTGCAGCGGATGGTTGGTCTTCTCCAACGCCGGGCCGCCGCCAATCAAGTGATCCGCCAAATGGAAAGCGGAGTAACCAAGGCTTTCAGCTTGGCGCGCTTGCTCCGCCCAGGCTTTCGCCGTCTCGGCGTAGAAGGACTGAACGCCGAAGCGAAACGGTTTAGTTGACACGGACCAACCGTGTTGCAACCACTTCCATCAGGCCTCCCTCACCCCGTTGGCGCAATAGCGGATGGCTCGGCGCAACAGTTCGTAGTACTGCGGAACCTGCCAGCTGCCGCGCTCAATTTCCGGGTAGTAGTCCATCACGGGCCGCATGTCGTAGTGGCCGCGGCAATGGCCTAAGTTCAGGTACAACACCTCGCCATCGCCCACATCATTGATGTAGTACACGGGCCGCGGGTCGTCCTTGGGCCATTGGTCATGCACCCACCCTTGGCACTCGCCGTGAAAGCGCGTCTCCAGCAAGCGGTGCAGATCGCCGTGAACCCGGCACAGATAGAGCTCATCGTCGGTTTCAAACTCATCAATGCCGCGCACCAACTCATGCTCGGAATCGGCCAGCGTCACCTTGAACGGATGAATCGGCGGATGCGCCAGAAATTGGGTGCCGAGGGTCTGCATCAACACTGGCGCCGTATCCGGCGCATCCACGCGGCCATCCTCCAAGAACTTCAGTATGGCATTGGTGCCGTGCAGGGCCAGCCAGCGCTTGCCGGAGGCGACGTAGTCCCGCAAAGCCGCTTGCTCCTCCTCCTCCGGCACCAGGTCGCAAGTGTAGGTGATGAGGAAATTCGACGCCTTGATGCCGTCCAGGTCATGGTAGTTGGGCGCCACCACAACGCGGATGCGCTCGTCTTCGGCAAGGAGCTTCAACAACTCCACGCGGGCGAAGTCGATGTCGTGGTACTTGCCCGCCGCCACCAAGTAGACGTCTACGGGTCGTTGTTGCTCTGCGGCTTCAGCCATGCCGATTCCCCCCTTGTGATCTAGAACTGAATGCGCTTGGTGAAGCCACCATCAATGACGATATTGGCGCCCGTTGTGTAGCCGCCGAAGGGGCTGGCCAGCACAGCCGCCTGAGCCGCCACCTCTTCGGCGCTGCCCATGCGTCCGACCGGAATGCCGCTCAGGGTGGCGTCATAAAACGCCGTCATATGCTGCTTGATGTTGTCCCAAGCGCCGCCTTTAATGAAGATTGGACCAGGGGAAATGGTGTTGACGCGAATGCCCTTGGGCCCCAGCTCTTGGGCAACCGCCCCGGAGTAGTTCAACAACGCGGCCTTCATAGCGTTGTAGGAATGGGGGCCGATGAAGGTCTCCACCGCCGCCGTGCTGGAGATGAGCAGCACGCTGGCGTTGTCCGACTTCTCAAGGCTCGGGGTGGCCGTTTCCACCAAGCGCACCGCTCCGAGCACGTCATGTTCGAAATTGGAGCGCCAATCGGCCTCGGTGCGACCATTACCGCCGGACACGTTGGAGACGATGTTGTCGATGCCGCCCAAGGCCTCGGCCGAAGCCGCCACCCAGTCCTTCAGGGAGTCGCCATTGCCCACATCCACGGCTTGGCCGAAGGCTTGGACGCCCTTGGCCGAAAGCGCCGCCACTGCTTCGGCCACTTGAGCTTGGTTGCGGGCGCAGATGGCGACATTGCAGCCCTCGTCCGCCAAGCGGTCCGCAATGGCTCGTCCGATGCCTCTGCTGCCGCCGGTAATCAGAGCCTTGCAGCCCTTTAGTTTTAGATCCATGCGCTTATGCTCCTTATCGTTTTCAATTTAGAAAATTTGAACCCTCGGCCGTTGTAGGGGCGCTTGAGCGCCCTCAATTCAACAGCCCGAACCTTGGCCGCGCCTGCGGTTGGTGCCCTGACACGTCCACATGCACCTTACCCATCTCCAACTGCACCGGGAAAGCGGCGACCGGCAGCGTCGCCGGCGGGCCAAGACAGGCGCCGGTGCGCACGTCGAAGCGACCGCCATGCAATGGGCAACGAACCTGATGGCCGCTCAGCACCCCCGAATGCAGCGCTTGCCGAGCATGGCTGCACTCATTGTGCAGGGCGTAGAACTGACCGTCCACTTGGCACACCAGCACCTTCACCCCATCGACCTCACAGGGAATCATGTCGCCCTCAACCACCGAGGCGATGGACAGGGCCGCTTTCACCAACTTACATCCACTTGGTGGGATTACGGTGCAGGTAGTCGTCCATGGTCTTGTGGAAGTGGCGAATGCGCAGTTCCTGACTCGATATCCACAGCCCTCGATAGCCAGTGGAGTTCATTCCCGCCTGCACCATCGCCAAGTTGGAGGCGTCTTGGTCCAGCACTTCGCCAATGGACTGCTCGCCGTGCTTGAACTGCTGATGCAGCGGGCGCGGCGGCGGCTCCTGGCCGGCCGGAAGCAGCGAATAATTCTGCAGGTCGTAGTACATCTTGTTCGGGTCGGTCTCATGCGGACGCTGCCGAAAGGTCATAACGCTGTTGCAGTGGATGTTCATGGTGATGTTGGGAAAGATCAGGTAGTGGTAGTCATCCGATAATTGATCGTCGTTGAGATCATCAAAGTCATACCCCATGCCGCCGGCAATCTTGCGCCAGTTCAACTGCACCGCGCGCCGCACGCCCAAACCATCGCCGTTGTAGCTGTCCGGGTCCAGCAGATTCATGCGCATGTAGTCCTTCAACTCCTTGGTGATGACGGCACCGTTCTCCAAATGGGTGCTGACGCAGCCAAAGGGGATGAGATAGCGGTTGTGCCGTTCGTAGCAGTCTATTTGAACATCCATGTCCTCCAGCATGGTGGCGAGCTGAGGATGCGTGCCGAAGACATGGTAGGTCTCGTTGAAGGCGTCCACCGAGGTCTTCCAGTTGCAGTCCCACTCCACAGTGACGTCACTAACCAAGGTCATACGGTCAAAGTGATAGGGATCCAAGTGCTGGGGAATCATGCCGAGGTAGTCCTGCAGCGGCTCCACGTCCGGGTTGAGGCTGAACCAAACCCAGCCGCCCCAACTGTCGCAGGGCAGGCGCACAATGGAGAGCTTGTCGCAGGGGGCGCCTTGAGGAAAGGTCTCCGCATCCGGCACATGGATCAGCTCCCCGCGCAGGTTGTACTCCCAAAGATGGTAGGAGCAGCGGAAGGTTTCCGTGTTGCCTCCCTTGCCGTACGCCACCTGATTGCCGCGATGGGAGCAGACATTGTAGAAGGCGTTGTATTGATGGTTCTCATCCTTGGTGATGACAATGTGGTCATGGCCGATTTTGGTAGTGATGTAGTCGCCCGGGTTTCTGAGGTCTCCTTCCCAAGCCCCCATCAACCAAACCTTGGTCCATAGGCGATCCCACTCCTGGCGCATGAACTCCTTCGAGGTGTAGCGCTCCTTGGGAATGAAATCATGCCCTAGATCCGGATCCGGCTCTTTTTGCGCCGGCGTTTTTGAGGTTTGCGGATCGGCAAAGCGCTCGATTTTGCGGTAAACCGTCATAGGTGGACCCCCAATCCAGTGATCGTCAATTGCAGAAATTCGAGCATAGAAGGCAGCGATAAACCAGTCAAGTTACCAAACCCCTATGCGCTTGATGTTCCGCTGGGATTGGACCGATGAGTGCGCAATGGACACACCGGACTTTGGCATGGCCTTGTGGCCGGCAAGCACTTCTGAATCGGCTCAGATGCATTTCGCAATGTCGGCCCCGGCGATTGTCGGCGCATTGGCGCGGCGATGCCTGCGGGGTAACGGGCTGCGGGGCGGGCGCCTCGCCGCCGGTTCAGGCACGCTTGACTTGTCCAAAAAACTAAGGAGCCTGAACATGAGATTGTTGCGCGCCTGCCCGTGAGCTCGGTGCAGGTCGATGGCGACTCCGAGTTCATGCAGGAATTCGAAACCGCCCGCCGCGACGCCGGCATCCCCCTGTCCTCCCACCCCGCCGCCCCGACAGTCACGGCAGCGTCGAGCGCAGCAACCGCACCCTGCGGTCGGGTTATATGGTCCGTCCACCGGGGCGATCTCCGGCGAAGTGAACCGAGCTCTGGAGGGGTCTCTCCTCGGCCACCACAACGTCCGGCCCCACCATGCCCTTGGCTTGTTGACTCCGGCCGAATTTCCGCGCAAGATCTCCCTCGCTGCCTGAACGAAAAAATTCCGCAATGCCCTGAGCCCGTTCACTTGCTTGACAAGGCTAAACGGCAGTTCCACACTCAAATACCAACGGTGCCGCACACCCCAATGAACCACGCAACCGACCAAGCAGCAAACGCGGAGCACGGGCAACCGTCAGCCGAGCGCAGACATGTCGGTTTGGCGTGGCCACGCTAGCTCGACGCAGCCAAGCTTGACCACATGGTTTACCTGCCCCCGTTTAATGAACCCCAAGGCGATGCTTAACCGACGAACCAACAGCCGCGGTTTCCGCCAAGCTTGGTGCTGCATGGCTTTGGCTTTGCTTCCGTCAGCAGCGCTCGGCGATGCCGGTGAAGCGGTTGACCAAGCAAGCGCTGAGAGTGCTGAGCTGCAAGGAATCGAGCAAGCACTCGGTCAAACCTCCTCGCCCCTCGACGCTGTGGTCATTGACATCGAACATGCTGAATACGAGCAGGCGCAGGCGTTTCTTGGCCCCTACCTCCGCGCCTTGGAGTCCGCCCGCCATCGCTACCACCCGGACTTGGTTCAACCGCTGACCCTGCTTGGCGATGCGCAGTTCGGTCAAGGCGACTACGACGGTGCCTTGGAAAGCTACGCCATGGCGGTGCAGATCAGTCGTGTTAGCAACGGCCTGTTCACCCCTGAACAGCTTGAGGCGGTGTACAAGCAATCGGAGGCACTACAGCGCTTGGGCGATGCCGAGCAGGCCGCCAACCGGGAACAGTACGCCTTTGAAATTCTGTTGAAGGCGCACGGACCGGACAGCTTGGCTCTGCTGCCCGGCATTTATCGCCTTGCCCGTTGGCAGATAGACGCCTACAACATCTTCGCCGCCCGCAACCTATTTGAGAGGGCGCTGAAGATCTACGCCGCCAACGGACAGAGCGGAACGGCGGCGACCATGCCCGCCCTTCGGGGCCTGATCGAAAGCTACCGCATGGAGCGCTTCCCCTCCTTACGCAGCGCCGATCGGGATAACAATTCAACCACCTCGCTCAGCACCCGGTTCCCAAACCCAAGCGTACACAGCTTTGACAATAATACGACCTTGAACGTCAACAATTTCCCGGTGGCCGAGCGGGCTTTGCAGGAGATCATCCGCATTCTCCAAGCGGACCCCGACATCGGCCCCATGCCGGTTTCCGAAGCCATCCTGGATCTGGCCGATTGGCACCTCCTGTGGGAGCACTTCCGCAAGGCCAGCACGCTCTACGAATATGTCTACTCCCGCTTGGAGAAAGTCGAGTCGGCCGATGCCGCAGCTTACTTCGCCAAGCCAAAGCTGCTGTACCTGCCGGTGCCGAAAAAACCTAGACCGCCGCCGGCCAGCCAGCGGGCAGAGGAAACCACTGGCTTTGTTGAGGTGGCTTTTCAGATTTCGCCGACCGGCAACGTCCAAGGCGTGAAAGTGCTGGAATCGGAGCCCGAGGGCATGATGGACCTTGCTGTGCGGCGCAGCTTGCGCAGCGCCCGCTACCGGCCGGCCATGACGGACGGTAAGGCCACCCCCTTTGCAGGCGCAGTTTACCGCCACGCCTTCACGTACTTTCCACGCACCGAAACAGACGATGACGCTTGATGGCCGAACAATTCAGATCAACGCCCAAGGCGTCTGGTCGCCTATACAGCTTGGATTCAGGAACGTGCCGGCATATCGGGGCTCCATTCAACCCAATCAACGGGAGCGGCACCCTTGAAATCCGTCAATTGGCACCCACCCAAGCATCATCGCCTAAGCGCCCTGAACGATCAGAGATCAAGGCTTTGGGTGCCCCGGCCAAAACTAATCCTGCTAGCTGCATTGACCCTGCTGTGGGGCTGTGCACCCATTACACCGTTCCCGCAATCGAAGCAGTCGCCAAGCTCCAGCGGCTCGCCAAGCTCCGGCGGCTCGCCAAGCTCCAGCGGCTCCCCAAGCTCCAGCGGCTCCCCAAGCTCCGGCGGCTCGCCAAGCTCCGGCGGCTCGCCAAGCTCCGGCGGCTCGCCAAGCTCCAGCGGCTCCCCAAGCTCCAGCGGCTCCTCCTCGAGCGGCGCATCAAGCTCCAGCGGCTTTCCTAGTCCAAGTGGCTTTCCCAGCCCGGCCCCAGGCTTGCCCATCCCCGGTGTCGGCTTGCCTAAACCAGGCAGCTTACCCAGCCAGGGCAAGCCGTCCGAACAACGCCAAGGCAAGCAAAGCCAAGGCGGGTCGCCCAGCCGAGGTGAGGGCATGCCCAGCCCAGGCAGCAGCGGCGTACCGGGCCAAATCGGAACGCCCCAAATCCCGGTCGTGCCCGACGCCGACAGCACGGGCGCTCAGAGCGCAGGCCAGCAAGGCGGACAAGGCGAAGTGCCCGGCGCCGGCGGCTGGGAAACCAGCAATCAAACGCCGCCAGCGCCAACTTCATCATCTAGGGCAAACCTGCCTCAGCCCAGCGGTCAGGACAGCAGAGGCAAAGACGCTCTAGATCGGGCTTTGGAAGATTTCGACGGGGAAATTCTGGCGGAACGGGGAGTCATTGCCCAGCGTTCCAATGAAAAGCCCGCTGGCACCGGCACCATGACGCCAAGCGCGGGCGATCCCGCCAGCGGCGGCGCACAAGGAACGGCAGACGCATCAGGAACCGGCAAACAAGCAAGCCAATCCCGCACTGGCGTACCCAGAACCGCTCGGCCAACGCCAGCCATGCCCGGGTCCGGCAGCGGCCAACACCAAGGCGATGGCATGGGCGACGCCAAGGACGACGACATCATCGCCCGTCAACTACGCGAAGCGGCCATGGCGGAGCCGGACCCGGAGCTGCGCGAGAAGCTCTGGCAGGAATATGAACGATACAAGGGCATTTAGAAATGCGCATTACTGCACTGACGATCTTCACCCTAGCGCTTGCCGCCTGCGTCTCCCACTCCGTGCGCACGGTGGACATGACGCCTCCCAAACAGTTCAAGGGGGTGCAGGCCGAAGAGTATCTGCTGGACATCGGCGTGGCCGTGCTCGACCCCAACATACCCGCAAGCTTCGATGAGCAAACCGAACAGCTCATCAATCCGGACATTCGCCGCGCCGAAGCGCAATTCATGCCCTACTTCGCGAAGAATATGCTGCAAAGCACCGGCAATTGGGGTGCCGTGCGGGTGGTTCCGCAGCCCACCCACGCCGTTGACCTCACCGTCACTGGCAAGATCATGGAGTCCGATGGTGAGCGCTTGGCACAGGAATTCACGGTCACCGACGCCACAGGCAAGCAGTGGTTCACCAAGGTCTATCGCACCGAGGCTAGCAAGTACGCCTACTCGCCAACCGTTCCGCCAGACGTCGACCCTTTTCAAGCCAACTACAAGCAGTTGGCGGACGACATGCTCGCCTATCGGGAGGCGTTGCCGGACGCCGAGGTGGAGATCATTCGCGCCACCGCCGAAATGAAATTCGCCCGAGAGTTCTCGCCGGACGCCTTTAGCGCCTACACGCAAATGTTGCCTAGCGGCGGCTTCAAGTTGCTGCGGCTGCCGGCGGAGGATGATCCCTCCCTGGAGCGAGTGCGCCGGGTGCGGGAGCGCGAGTACGCCTTCATCGACACCTTGGATGAGTACTACGCCAACTACCATCGGGAGATGTACCCGCCGTACCAGAACTGGCGCGCCGCCACCTACTCCGAAGCCTTGGCCCTGCGTGAACTCAAGGCCCAAGCACGCAATAGAGCCTTGGTCGGCGCAATCGCCATCGGCACCGGCATCGGCTCCATTTACGAAAGCGGCAACCCCTATATTGACGCCTCCGGTTTGGTTGCCATCGGCGCCGGGACGGTGCTGATCAAGAGCGCGATAACAAAAAGGAATGAAGCCGCCATGCAAGCCGAGGCGCTGCAGGAAATTGGCGAGGCGGCGGAGGCGGAAATCATGCCCCACACGCTGGAGCTTGAAAATCAAACCGTGCGTCTGCAAGGCACGGTGGACGAGCAATATCAGGAACTGCGCCGAATCCTGCGCAAACTCTACTTTGAAGACCTAGGCTTGCCGCTTCCTGAGCCAGCCGAAGCCTCCGAATCCGAACCCGCATAGAGAAATGCCCGACGGTTCAGGGGTCATCAGGCCGCGGGCGGTCCCACTTACCCACATCGGCCAGCAAGCCGCGCACCGCCCCAGTGGGCGCAATTGGCTGCTCTACCTCGCCGCCGGCCTCGCCTGCGCATTGGTCATCGCCCTGTTCATCGTCCTACCCGACTTCATTGAACCCATTGCCGTAGCGCCGCCGGCCAAACCAACTGAACAGCTAGAATCGGCGGCGGCAACAAGCCCTTCCCAAGCCGATGCACTGCCGCCATTTCAGGCGCTGCGGCAAGAACAGGCCCGAACCGAGGCCAGCAATGCGCTCGTCCATTTCGTGGAGCTTGAACTGAAGCTGGGTGATGAAGTGCACATCAACGCTTGGGGCCAGGCCGACTACATCAGCGCCACGAATTTGGCGCAGACCGGTGACGACGCCTTCGTCGGCGAACGCTTTGATGAGTCCATCACCCTCTATCAACAGGCGGCAGCAGTTTTGGCAACCCTGATTGAGACCGGCCACAACAGGTTCGATGAAGCCTTGACCGCCGCCATCGCCGCCATTGACGCCCGGGAACTGAACAGCGCCCGCAGCCATCTTGATGAGGCCGGTAAAATCAGGCCCGATGACCCCGCCTTGCTCGCCGCCACCGCCCGGGCTGGCCGATTGCCCGAGGTCATCACCCAATTTCGACAGGCACGCAACCACGAATTGGCCGGTCGCTGGGCCGAGGCGGTACAAACCTACGAGGGCATCCGCGCCTTGGATGCGCAAACCCCCGGCTTAGCCACCGCCATCGCCGCAGCCACAAGAAGCCGTTCGGCGCAGCAATTGCGCAATGATCTGTCCGCTGGCTTCTCAGCCTTGGAGCGGCGGCAATTCGAAGCGTCGAAACGCGCCTTCAACCAAGCGCTCAAAATCGATCCGGGCAACACGTCGGCCCAGGGCGGGCTGCAGCAAATCGCCGAGCAGTCGGTCTCGGTGCAAATAGAGCGTCTGCAACGGCAAGCGAAGGAATTTGAAGCGGCGGAGCAGTGGCGGGAAGCCGCCGCCGCCCACAGCAACATCTTGGCGTTGGACCGCAACATTCAATTCGCCAGTAACGGGCTAAGCCGAGCCAACGCACAGGCTCAAGCCTTGCAGGACCTAACCGCAATACGGGCGGCACCGGAAGAGCTATCCTCCAACTCCTTGTACCAAGCGGCGTTGGCGACGCTGGAACAGGTCAAAGATCTAAGCCCCATGGGTCCGCTCCTGCACACCGCCGTTGCAGAAACCAAGACCCTGCTGCAACACTACGGCAGGCCGGTGGGCGTGGTGCTGCACTCCGACAACCAAACCGAAGTGCTCCTGTCCAACATCGGCGAGCTGGGGCGCTTCGCCGAAAAACACCTGCGCCTGCGACCAGGCACCTACACGCTAATCGGCAGCCGCGATGGCTGCCGGGACGTACGCCTGCGCATCAGGGTGACGCCGGACATGGCGCCAGTGGACATTCGTTGTCGGGAAGTCCTGCAGCAATGAGCGAGCCGCCCGTCATCAAGCCGGTTCGCTACCAACCGCAAAACGCCATCGGCGGGCGGCGCATCAAGATCTCGCCCGCGCAAACCGGCCTCTTGGCGGCGGCGCTTATCGCTGTCGCTTTGCTGAGTTTCCTGTTCACCGCCCGCTCGGTGGAAATTTCATTCACGCCAGCCGCCGACATGGAGACATTGTCCGGCGGCCCGGTCTTGCAATTCGGCGGCGTCTACCTACTGCTGCGGGGGAACTACCAACTCCAAGCGAATTTGGAGGGCTATCACCCTTTGATTAGGCAACTCGAAGTTAGCCTTGAGCGCAACCAAGCCTTCAGCTTCCAGTTTGAACCCTTGCCGGGGCTTATAAGCGCAACCTCCATTCCCGCCGGCGCACAGCTGTGGGTGGACGGTCGCGCGGTCGGTGCCACCCCCTTGGTCGATACGCCGGTGGAGGCCGGCCAGCGCCGCTTCCGGTTGACCCATCCCCGCCACCAAATGAAGGAAGTCACCGTGGCGGTGGTCGGGCGCCAGCAGCCGCAGCAGGTGCAGGCTGAACTGCTGCCTAATTGGGGAGAGGTCAAATACGTAACTGAACCGCTTGGCGCCAGCATCCTAGTCGATGGTGAGGACTCCGGCGTGATGACCCCGGGGACAGTGGAGATATTGGCCGGGGAGCACGAAGTGGCGTTGGCGCTCGCAGGCCATCAAACCCACCGTCAACGCATTCTGATCGCTGCTCAGGAAGAACGGGCGCCGCCGTTGATTAGGCTGAAGAAGTCGGACGCCTTGCTGGCCATCCACACCAAACCGCAGCGGGCCGGCGTGACCATCAACGGCCAATACCAAGGAGATTCGCCCTTGACGGCGCAGTTGCAATCCGGACGCACCTACCAGGTGCAGACTTACAAGGCTGGATTTGAACCGCGCAAGGCAAGCCTTTCCCTCAAGGCCGGCGAAACCCGCACACTGTCCTTGGACCTCGTGCAGCTAATGGGCTTGGTGTCGGTAGAAGCGGTGCCGACCGAGGCCCAGCTCTATGTGGATGGCCATCCCTTGGGCCCCGCCAATCAGACCATCGAGCTGCCGGTCCACCCCCATCGGGTGGAAATTCAGGCGCCTGGATACGCTGGATATCAAACGGAAATGACGCCTCGGCAGGGTCTGACGAAGCAACTGCGGGTCAAGCTCCTGACCCTAGAGCAGGCGCGGCTGGCGGCGCTGCGCCCGGAAATCACCACCGCCGACGGCCAAACCCTGAAGCTCTTTCAGCCAAGCCCCCTTACCCTGGGCGCTTCCCGCCGCGAGCCTGGCCGCCGCGCCAACGAAACCCTGCGCCAGGTTGAATTGACGCGCCTGTTCTATTTGGGGGTGCAGGAAGTCACCAACGCCGAATTCAAGCGCTTCGCCGCCGGCCACGACTCCGGTGCCTACGAAGATCAGCCTTTGAACAAGGATGGTCAACCCGTAGCGGAAGTCAGTTGGCTTGAGGTTGCGCTCTATTGCAACTGGCTATCGCGACGGGACAATCTACCTCCGTTCTATCGGGAGGAGTTCGGCAAGGTATCCGGCTATGACGCCAACGCCACGGGCTACAGGCTGCCGACGGAGGCGGAGTGGGCTTGGGCCGCCCGCCACCAGAGCGACAGCAGCAACCCACTCCGCTTTCCCTGGGGCGACACCCTGCCTCCCCCAGACCGTCACGGCAACTATGCGGACCGCTCCGCCGGCCACTTGGTCGGGCGCATCATTTTCGGCTACAACGACAACCATGCGGTGGCGGCGCCAGTGGGCACGTTCAAGGCCAACGCCAAAGGCCTGTTCGACTTAGGTGGTAATGTGGCGGAATGGACGCACGATTATTATCAGCACCCGGCTGAAGAAGGCGTTGGCCCCCTCGGCCCGCCAACCGGGGAGTATCATGTCATTCGCGGATCGAGTTGGATGCACGGAACCACCACGGATCTGCGGCTGTCATTCCGTGACTACGGCATCAAAGGCCGGCCCGACCTCGGCTTTAGGATGGCGCGGTTCGCTGAGCCGCAAACATGAAGGAAGCTAGGCTAATTTGGCGCCAAATTTCTGTGCAGAACGTAGGTAGGATATCTATCATTTTCAATGCTTTCTATAAAGAATATTGTAAAATTAGTTCGCACCGAATGTGCCGGCTGTGCAGTGCAGGTGCGCTCTTTGCCTGCCTTGGCCATCCACCCGGGCTGGAGGACCTAACCAGGAAATTTGCCCGTGCTGGCGCCATTGCCGTTTTGTTTACGCTCGGCTGGAGCCCAATAATGACATTGGCGCAGACCTCTGAGCCGGTTGAAGAGGACGAGCAGGCCGCTCAGGTGGAAGCTGACCGGTCCAGCCTGCCAGCCGATGAAGGCGGAGCGGTCCCATCGCCGGAGGTCTTTCTGCCCACCGAGGAAATCTCCGAGGATTTCGCCGCACCCTTCCCGGTGGATATATGAAGCGTCATCTGCCAACCGATCTGATCTACCAAATCACCGCCCTAGTGGTGGCGCTCATACTCGTCCACTTCGTTTACATTACGCTGATCCGCCCCAGCGCCCAAGCCGTGCTTGACCTACGGGCGGAGCAGGCGGCAGCCGGACAGACAGTGTCGGATGAGCAATCCCTATACGTCATGCTCAAGGACTTCGAACAGGAATCCTGCTTCGTGTTAATGCTTTGGGCCATGGCCATTATGGGCTACAAGAGCAAAAACGCCCTGCGCGAACGCAAACTGTTGCAGCGGGACATCGTTAACGTGGCCGAGGGCATGAGCATTTTGCCGGAGGACGCACGCGAGCACACACGCCCCATCCAAGCGTTGCCGGCGGAAGAGCAGGGGTGTTTGCTGCCGAGAGCGCTGCTATCCGCCTTGCAGCGCTTCGCCTCCACCCGCAACGTGCAGGACGTTGCCGTTGCCGTCAAGGCCGCTTGCGATACCGAATCGGACCGGCTCGACAGCGAACTGGCCATGATTCGCTACATCGCCTGGGCCATTCCCAGCATCGGCTTCATCGGTACCGTGCGCGGCATCAGCCAAGCTTTGGGGCAAGCCTACAAGGCGGTCGAGGGCGACATCGCCGGAGTGACCGCCAGTCTTGGCGTGGCCTTCAACTCCACCTTTGTCGCCTTGGTCATCAGCATCATCCTCATGTTTCTGATGCACCAGCTACAACTGGTGCAGGAACGGCTGGTGCTGGACGTGCAGACCTACTGCGACCAACGCTTGCTCAGCCACTTGCAGGTGCGCCGACCTTGACCTTGCTGCTTGAACTCAACGATGCGGCGCTGTGCCTCTATCGCCAAGGCCGTCCCGTCTACCGCCAACCCGCCATCGCCTTCATTCACAACGATGAACTGGTTTTCGGCGACGAAGCCTTGATGAAAGCCCGCACCCATCCGCAGCAGGTCAACCAGCAATATTTGATGCGGCTGAACGCCGACCTGTTGGCAAGGCCCGGCAAGGTGGTGGCCAATCACGCCGACCTGACCTATCAGCATCTGCTGCAAATGAAGCCCCTGCTAGACGAGCCGGTCATCGTCGCCGTTCCGGGCTTCCTTGATCCGGACCAACTCGGCGTGTTGCTCGGCATCGCCGAAGAAGCCTCCATTGAGATTCGCGGCTTCGTTGACGTCGCCGTGCTAATGGCGAGCATGGTGGCGCTGCGAGCGCCAACTTGGTTCCTCAACCTGTACGCCACCCGCTGCTGCCTGACCGAGCTTAGCGTCGGCGACCAAGTGGGCCGCGGCCTCGTCGAGGAGGTGGCGGGTGCCGGCGTCAACGGCTGCATGGATGGCTGGGCCAATCTTCTGGCCGATCGATTTGTGCAGGACATGCGCTTCGACCCCCTCCACGCCGCCAACACCGAACAACAACTGTACGACCAACTGCGCGCTTGGGCGCAATCCGGCCGCCCGGTGGACTTGGCGGTGGAAGTTCGGCAAGGCGACGCCGCTCGCCGTACGCAAGTCAGCCCAGTCGCTTTGCAGGAAGAACTAGCCCAACACCTAGAGCCGGTGGCGCAGAGAATTCCTGCCTTGGCGCAGTTGTTGATTTCGCCGCACAGCGCCAGACTGCCTGGGCTTACCGGCGCGTTGCGGGCATTGGGCCTGAACCCGCAGGAACTGCCGGGCGACCTGATGGCTCAGGCCATTCAAAGGCACGGCGACGCCGTGGCCGATTTGCGGTTGATCACAACCCTGCCAGCGGCGGCGGCCCCGGCACCAGCGCCAAGCACGGAGCTAGCCACCCATGCCCTCTGCGGCCATCGCGCTTGGCCCTTGGCGGGCAATCGCTTGGGCTTGCCGGAGGCGGGGCAACCGGGACATGTCTTGGAGCGGGACGGCCAGCGCTTTGAATTCATCGTAGTGGAGGAGCCGACGCGTATAGATGCCTGATGACCGCGCCGGACTCAAGCTTCAACAGAGCACTCAGGGTCAGGCGCAACTTGGGAACTCTTAATAAACCAAAGCCCACTAATTGAAAGGAAACTCCTTACTTCATTCGACCAGCGGCCTAGTGCGGGATCTAAGCTAGCCAAGGTGGTTCAACATGTCCAAACGACGACGGCTAAGCGTTTTTTCACTATCCTTTTTGGACGTGATGTCGTGCGGCTTCGGCGCGGTGGTGCTGATCTTTCTAATCATCAATCACGAAACGGAGGAGGAAGCTAAGGTGGTCAATAAGGACCGCCTGGCGGAAATACGGCTGCTCGACTATCAGGTGCAAAATGGCGAGAAGGATCTGTTTGAGTGGCTGGAACGCCTTGAAGGACTGCAACAAAGGTTGAGCGACGCTAAGCGCCAGTTGGCCAGCACGGAAACCGACTTGGAGCAAGGCCGGCGCGAGTTTGAAGAGATGGACTTGGAATCCGCCGCGCAAAAGGCTTCTGTGGAGCGGCTTACCAGCGATGTGGAGTCCTTCGAACAGGAGGTGGCCCGACTGCGCCAAGTACAAAAGGCCAACGAAGGCACCAAGGCAAGGGCTTTCGCCGGCGAGGGAGACCGCCAATACCTCACCGGCTTGAAGGTGGGCGGCCGCAACATCGTGATCGCTGTTGACGTCTCCGCCAGCATGCTTGACGAGACCATCGTCAACATCCTGCGCCGCCGCAACATGCCGCAAGAGCGCCAGCGGCAAGCACCAAAGTGGCAGCGAGCGGTGCGCACCGTTGAATGGCTGGCGGCGCAGTTGCCTCTAGATGCAGACTTTCAGATGTTCGCCTTCAACACCAAGACCACCTCCTTGGTGCCGGGCAACGCTGATCAATGGACGCCTCTCGGCGACGGCAAAGCGCTAGCCGCCGCCATTGACCAATTAAGTGGAATGACCCCATCAGACGGCACCAGCTTAAGCCGCTTGGCCGTTAAGCTGCGCGCTTTGAACCCGTTGCCGGACAACGTCTACCTGGTGACCGATTCACTACCCACCCAAGGCGAGCGCAGCCCGCGGCGAGCGACCATTTCCGGCTCCGACCGACTGGACCTGTTTCACGACGCACTCAAAAAGTTTCCGCCACAGGTGCCCATCAACGTCATTCTATTTCCCATGGAGGGCGACCCATTGGCCTCGGCGGCGTTTTGGAACCTAGCCCGTGTGAGCGGCGGGGCCTTCATGGCGCCCTCTAGAGACTGGCCCTGATGAGCGCCCGTAACCGAAGAACCATTGAGGAGTTCAGCTTGTCTTTCCTGGACGTCATCTGTTGCGGATTTGGCGCCATCATCCTGCTGCTGATGATCACCAAGACGGTGGAACCGGTCCTGCTGGAGCAAGCTGCGGTCAATCTTGACGGTCAAATCGCCAGCCGCGAACAGGCGCTGTACAACATTCAAGGGCGCATTCGCGAACTGCGGCGACAGGTGCAGCAGGCCTCGGGGCAACTTGAAAGCGATTTGCTGGCGCTAGCCCGGATGAGACAGAACTTGACCCGAATCCTCAGTCAATTCTCGGCCACCAAGGAGCAACACGAGGAGACCAACCGGCAAACCTTGCAGCTTGCCACGGCGCGGCAAACGCTTACCGATGAAATGGAGCACCTGCTCGGCGCCGGCTTTCGTCGCCAAACCGACCTGGTTGGCGGCATCGCCGTAGACAGCGAGTACATCATCTTCGTCATCGACACCTCGGGCAGCATGTTCCAAGGCGCTTGGCCGCAAGTGCTGCGCAAGGTGCAGGAGACCCTGGACGTCTACCCAACGGTCAAGGGCATCCAAGTGATGAACGACATGGGGCAATACATGTTCTCCAGTTTTCACGGCCAGTGGATTCCCGACACGCCAAGCCGTCGCCAGTCCATTGTCAACACCTTGCGCTCTTGGACCCCATTCAGCAACTCCAGTCCGGTAGAGGGGATTCAGGCCGCCATCGACACCTTCTACTCACCAGACAAGCGCATCGGCATCTATGTGTTTGGCGACGACTACGCCGGTGATTCGGTGGAGGACGTGGTCGATGCCGTGGACCGCATCAACGTCGCCGACGAGAACGGGCAACGCCGGGTGCGCATCAACGCCGTCGGCTTCCCGGTGCATCTGCAGAACCCCAACGTTCGCATCTACCGCTTTGCCGCCCTAATGCGTGAATTGGCGTACCGCAACGGCGGCACCTTTGTCGGCTTGTCCGAATTCCAGTAAGCTTTGCGCCATGGGGCACGGTGGATATTTGAGAATGCACCCAGCTATAAGGCTCATGGTCATGATGACGGCCTTGGCGTTGATGGCCGGGTGTGCTGGTGCCAAGGTGACAGTGCCGACCACTCAATTTCCAGTTCCTTTAGTAACCAAGCTGCTGCTTCCCATGGGCCTGCACTTGGATGACGCCCTGCTGAACTACACCCACAGCGAATCCTTGGAGCAAGGCGGGGATTGGGAGATTGAACTCGGCTCCGCCCAAGTGCCCATGTTCTCCAATCTGCTCACCGGCATGTTCGTCGGTTTTCGGCAGGTGGAGACCTTGGACGCAAACCACAGCGACATCGCTGGCGTGCTTTCGCCCTCTATTGAGGAGCTTCAATTCTCCACCCCGGAGCAGACCCGGTCGGACTACTATGAAGTTTGGATACGCTACCGCTTCGCCCTGCATGACAACCAAGGCGAAAAGCTTGGCGACTGGAGCCTGACCGCCTACGGCCGCTCCCATAAGCAGAATCACGGCAGCGCTTCCGGCTCTCTGCAAAACGCCGCTCTGTCCGCCTGCCGAGACGCCATGGCCTTCTTCACCCAACAATTCCCCACCCTGCCGGTGGTGCAGGCGTGGCTGCAACAGGAATTGAAGGGGTCGGCGTGAATCCAAGCCGAATGCTTTCGCTCCCCTTAGCCTGCGCTCTGCTGACCGGCTGCGTCACGGCTACGGTCCAGGAAATCCGCGAAACGGACACGAGCATGGCCGGCGGCGATGCCATTGTCGTGCTCGGACGCCGCAGCCAACCCACCGCTACGGAAACCGAACTAGACTTCATCTCCTGCGTGGCGCAAAACATGGGCCGTAACCGCGGGGGGATGAATGTCATTGATGAACAACAGTTCATCGATGCGACCTTTCCTTGGTTTGAGCCGCGCATCGCGCCCATCAACAACAATGACCTGCCAGAGCTGATTAACCAGCCGGAGTTGGCGAAGCGTCTGAAACAGATGCAGCTCAAGTACCTAGTGTGGATAGAAGGATCAACGCAACGGATCGATTCCGGCGGCTCCCTCACTTGCGCCGTCGCGCCTGGCGGCGGCGGTTGCTTCGGCTTCCTTTCTTGGGAGAACGACTCCTCCTACGAAGCCTCGGTGTGGGATGTGGAAACCAGCCAGACGGCGGGCAAAATCAGCGCCGAGGCCACCGGCGTGAGCTATCTTCCGGCCGTGATCGTACCCATTCCCATCATCGCCCAAGTGCGTTCCTCAGCTTGCAGAAGCTTGGCCAACCAGCTCAAGGACTTCATCATCAATTAGGCCTGTTAACGTAGAACGGCATGAGCTATCTTGCGGCCGTGATCGCATCCATTCCCATCATCGCCCAAGTGCGTTCCCCCGTCGGCAGAAGCTTGGCCAACTTGGTCCTCCGGGGGCACAGCGGACATGGCGACATCACCGTGACCCGGTCGCCGCAGAACCTGCTGCGACTGCGGACGTTGCAGGGATTCTCTGACATTCACGGCCCGCAAGCGACCAGCCAACCGAACGATTTTCCGACGCCAAGTGGGTGATTCCAAAAGGAATAAAAAAATCTCGAAAGGGCTAAAAAAATGTATGGGCTCAGGCATCAGCCGAACTCGCGGACAAGCTCTCTTTGGCTGCCTGAACGAAAAAACCCCGCTAATGTACACGAATGCTGGTTGCATGTCGCTGGACTGGCGCTTAGTATGCGCACCCAAGCGAGTAGCCACCCGTGTGGTGGCGCACGAGTTAGCGTACCTTAAGGCGAACAACCACAGCCGTCAATTTTGGAACTTGCTCAGCAATATTTGCGGCAAATATGAGCGTGAGCACGAATGATTGGCAAAGAATGAGCACCTGCTTGGGTACAAGAAGCTGTTGCTGAGCGGCGTGTAAGTGTTACCTGAATGAAGTAGCGGAGGGTTAAGTGGGCAAAGTATATATTTTTAGTAACCCTGCTTATGACAATCTCGTCAAAATAGGCCTAACCACCGATAGTTTGAAGACACGTCGTGGTGAACTGTATACAACGGGTGTCCCTTACCCATTCGATTGTGAGTTCGCCATTGAAGTAGAAGATGAACATGCTGTAGAGCGCCTTGTTCATGAGGTGTTTAAGGATAAAAGAATAAAAGCGTTTGAGGATAAAAGAGTACAAACGTTTGAGGATAAAAGAGTAAAAAGAGAATTCTTTAAGATTGGTGTTGAGCAAGTTGAGCAAGTCATAGCGGCGCTCCTGCTCACTGGCGGAAAAATCGTCTCCCTCAAAGACGAAACAGGTGAAGAAAAAAGAGTTGTAGCGCAAGCGCGAAAGGATGCGCGGCCGAGGCCGGGATCGCCGTGGAGGATGCCGTGGAAGTTCGCGCACTCGATCTCGACCAAGCGGCGGCCCCGCCTGGCTCTCTGCCGGGGTCGGGCTCCGGGCGGGCGCGGCGCGAGGGCCTTGAGGCCATCGCGGGGGTAGGCCCTGCGCCAAGCCGTAGTATGTGGCTCTTGGCCAAGCTGGCGGCGTGGAGGGCGCCGTCGCGACGCATGCCGTCGGCGACCATCTAATCGATCAGTACAAGTTGTTTCGCAAGCAACTCCGAGTTGAATTCAAACAGGGTTACGCTGATCAGATCAAACGGGCGGGATGGGTTGCTGAGGCAATCGTGGAGATGAGAAAATCCCAATAGCACCGTAGAATTACAAGGTGTTGTTCTACGGTGCTAAAACTCACTCAAACGCCGTAAAGGGAGTTCAAAATGAGCTTAAGAGTCTCTATAACGCAAGCTGGAACACTAGAGCATTTAGGGGATTGCATCATCTATAGCAATGCGCCCGACGGCACCATTGCCATCTGCAGGAAGGAGCCTGATTCCTCCGATGACCGGAAAGAGGTCATTCCTTTGGAGCATGTGGTGGCTATCTACCCAGACTGGCACGGGAAGGACAAAGACTACCCGGCCTGTGTGACGGTTTGCCGTCCTTACTCGGTCGAATGGGATCATTTGCCTAGAGCTGTCATTGTGAACGATGACCAAGCTCCCGACGGCTTCATAGCCTTCGATTTCATACCCTTCGAGGATAATGATGAAGGATACCAATACAGGGCCCGCGTCAACCCCAACTTCAACCAGATTGGAGGTGTCACTATCAGCGTCGCTGACGAGGAGGAATGATCTTCCAATGACGACGAATAATCTGAAGAAAAGCCCACAACTCGAGGACTTCATCGTCAATTAGGGAACCTTTGATTAAATTCCATGGATTGGCCATCGCATGGCGAAAGACCGGTCTTATTGCACTGCGAAAACCTGCGAATTTTGCAGAGGTTTCTTAGGCCTGTTAACGCAGATTTGGGGCCAGGCTAGCGGGGCCTAGCTTGTGGAGATGCCAACAGGACGATGGCTGGCGGCGCTAGCCGAAGAGATCCCAAGTCTTAGCGGGATGGAGCTTGTTGAAACACCTGCCCAGTTAGCTCGCCGCGTCTCTCTCCCCGGTCGGCCGCCGTCAAGCTTGCGGCGTAGGGCTTGCGGGCGAATTGAAGCAGGACCAGCCCCACCACGCCGAAAAAAGCCGTGACCGTGACCAAGGAATAGCGCACCCCCTCGGCCTGTGGGAACAGGTATTCATTGAACGCACCGGCGATGGGCGGCCCCACCAACATGCCCAACGAGGTTACAAACAGGTAAACGGCCGCCACCTGAGCTCGAAGATGGGGCGGCGTGATGACCGGCAGCGCACCAGCGGCGATGCCGAACGGCGAATTGATGAAGACCATGGCCGGGATGTAGAGCACGAAGGCCCAAAGGGCGTTCGGCGCAAACTGAATGGCTAGGATGGCAACGATCGCCAGAAGGCCACCCACCATGCCGGCGACGATGTTGGCGTCCTGCGCCCCGCCATCACTCAGGCGGCGGGCCAGCATGGCTGCCAGAATCGGGCCAACAGGTCCGGCCGCTAGAAAAATCCAGCCAAAAATAAACGAAGCCTCCGCTGCTTCGTAACCGTGGACTCGCACGAAGAAGGAGACGGTCCAAAAGACGAAGGCGTAGCCCGCCAGCACGAGCGAAAGGAACCCGAAATGATGCAACGCCAAGGTTTTGAAATGACTGCCGTAAAACGCGATCAGATCACCAAAGCCGCTTCGGGCCATGCTGGCGGTTGATTGGCGCACCGGTTCCCGCAGCATCCCCAACAGCAGCGCCATAATGAGCCCGGGCGCACCCACATAGACAAAGGTTTGCTGCCAGGGCCGCAACTGCCCAACCAGCGGCAGCGACAACGGCTCCGCTTCCTGCACCAGACCAAGAACGTAGCCGCCGATGATGAAGGCGATGCCGGACCCCATGATGGCGCCGGTTTGAAAGACGGAAATGGCAAGAGGCACCTGCTGCCGAGGGAAGAGATCACCAATCAAGGAGGTGGTGGCCGGGGTCAGGGTGGCCTCTCCCACGCCGACGCCAATGCGCGCCAACAACACATGCCAAAAGGAACGTGAGAGGCCGCAAGATATGGTCATCAAAGACCAGAAAAAAATGCCGATGGCGATGATGATCTTGCGGCTTTTCCGGTCCGCCAGCCAAGCGATGGGCAAGGCGGCAATGGCGTAGAACACGGCGAAAATGCCGTAGAGCCAGCCGATTTGTGCATCGTTGATGCCCAAATCGGCCTTCATGGGATCCACCACGATGGCGATCACCTGTCGATCAACGAATGCCACCAAGGCCACCGCCACCAACACAGCGACCACAAACCAAGCGTATTTCCGGCCCGGGTAAGGCGGGGCCAAGATCAAAAAAGCAGTCCGCTCAGAAACCGAGTGGACTGCCAATCAACCACTGAAAACAGGCGTCCTGTGGTCTACAGGCTGTAGCCTATTTCAACCGCGTAGGTTTGCGGGGCACCCCAACCTTGGAAGCCGGTGTTGGGTCCACCTAGGAACAGCGCCTGCTCCTTCCATCTCTCATCGGTCAGGTTCTTGCCAAATATGCTAATGCCCAAGATGGCGTCGTTGGCCAAGGTCCACTCATAGGCAACGCGAGCGTCCAAGCCAAAGTAGCCGCCTTCAAACAAGCGCTGATCTGCGCCACCGCCAGTGTTCACCAACAGGAATTTTCCAACTTTTTTCCAACCTACATTAGCGGAAAGGCGGCCAGGGCCCACCTGCCGGTCGAACGCCAAGGTAACCGAAACGTTCCAGTCCGGCTGCCGTGAGTCATCATTGCCACCCCGGGTGCGCAAGGTGCCCCGGGGATCCGTCATCCCCGGAACGCCGGTGGCGCAGCCATCAAGTATGAAGCAGTCAATGGTGAACTCTTGGTTCTTGACGTCGAGGACACCGCCGTTCGCCGACAACGTGAAGTCGCTGCTGATCAGCCATTGGGATTCCAGTTCAAATCCAGAGTACTCCGAGGTACCACCGTTGTTGATGATGGTGGTGGTGCCTGGAATGGAACCAGGCGGCAAGGTGATGATGGAACTGAACTGGCCGCCGTCCAGATTTATGTAGAAGTAGGCCAAGTTGAGACGCAAGCGCCGGTTGAAGAACTCGTTCTTCAATCCCGCTTCCACTTGGAACGCCTCCTCCGGCTGGAAATCCGCCTCGGCCGGATCTCGGGCCGAGCGAATGCTGAAGCCGCCGCTGCGGAACCCTTCCGAGTAGCTGACGTAGGCCCGGCTGGTGTCGCTGATGGACCAGTTGGCTGACGCCAACAGGATGATGTCATCCCAAGAACCGCTGACGCTATAGGCAACCCCGTCCCGCTCGGGACGACTGGTGAAGTCAAACTCCTGGGTGACGGGGCCAGTGTCGAAAGTGCCGTCTGTGTAGTCGAGGTAGGCGTTGAAGGCGCTCTTCTTCTCGTCGATGTAGCGAGCGCCAAAGGTGAGCTCTAAGTTGTCCGTGGGACGCCAATTGATGGACCCGAACAGAGCTACCGACTCGACATCCTCCCCGGCCCGCTGAATGCTGCGGGCGTTGGGGAACTGACAAAGCGAGTCGCCCAAGCCCGGATTGCCCCGCAAGCCGGGGGCGACAGCGCAGGGAACACCCGCGGGCAGACCCAAGGCCACCGACGGCAGCTGCAGCACGTTGTTGGTGTTTTGCTGAAACTCCAAGCTGGAATCGAAGTAATAGACACCCGCCATGAAGTCCAAGGATTCGGAGAAGTTGCCAGACAACCGAAACTCTTGAGTGAAGACCTCATACTCTTGGTCCCGCAGCGTGTGCAGTTGGGCGAAGGGCACCGCCGCACCATTAATGGCACCGCCATCAAAATCCTGATTCACCAGATCATCGCCGTTGTGCCAGCCAGTGATTGAATTCAGAACGAGGCCGTTACCGAAGCTCCATTCGGCCCTGAGCCCCAATTGATCCACGTCGTACTTCACCGGCTCCTTCTTGTCCGCCAGGTTCTCGAATGGATCATCGCCGTTGAAGCGCGGATCCTGCGGCGGAATCTGCCCCCGGTCCTCAATGCGGTCATAGGTGAGAATGGCGTCAAAGTTGTCTGACGGCACCCAGCGCAAGGCAATGGTTTGAGAGGAAAAATCCACATCGCCGGCGGAATCGTCCAAGGTGATGTTGCGGTAGAAGCCATTGCGATTGCGGGAGATGGCGCCGACCTTGAGGGCGAGCACATCGTCAACCAAGGGGATGTTGGCACGGCCCTTAATGATCTGGGTTACATAGTTGCCGACCTCCCCAGCGATCTTGACACCAAATTCGTTGAACTGCGGCCGCACCCGATTGACTACGATGTTGCCGCCGATGGAGTTCTTGCCAAAAAGCACGCCTTGAGGGCCGCGGTTGACCTCAATGCTTTCCACGTCAAATACGTCGATCAACTGGCCGGTGCTGGAGCCCATTTGAATGCCATCGACAATAACCCCGACTTGCGGACTTTGCGACTTCTCGATGTCCGTGTAGCCAATGCCGCGAATGTACAGGGCGCTCGCACTAGGCCCAGCCGTGTTCATGCCAAGGTAGACGTTCGGCGCCAAGCCGTCGAAATCCCGCAGGGTCTGCGGTTTGAGCTGCTCAATGCGTTCCGAGCCAAAGGCGGTAACCGACAGCGGCACGTCCTGCTGCGATTCCTGCCGCCGTCGGGAAGTGACGATGATTTCCTCAATGACCTCAGAAGCCCCGATCTCAGCCGCCAAGCTGAATTGGGAGCCAACCACCAAGGATGCTGCGCTAAGCAGAGCAAAATAGGAGGATGCGCCCAAGCTCCATGTAATTCTCATGTTGATTTTCTCTCCAAATGGACTTGCGATCAATAGGCCCGCTCCGAGGCGCGGCCTGAAGGGGCGCATTTTAGGGACAGCGGTTTTGGATGTCGATAGGCGAATATCTCACGCAACTTCTAGTCGACCGCCGCTAGCCATGGGCGCTGGTTGGCTTAAAGTCGAGCCCCTGTTCACTAGCGCAGAAGCACGATGCGGCCCGGGCTTGGTCTTCAAGCGAACGAACCCATCCAATCCTGCAACGGCTTTCGCCTTGCCGGTGTTTCGCTGCTGGAGTTGTTGGTGGCCTTGGCCGTGGCGGCCTTGCTGGCGGGCACCGCCCTACCCGCCTTCGTCGATCTTGCCGCCGACCTACGCGCCACCACTCGCATGAACGCCATGCTTGGCGCCGTTCAGGCGATGCGGCATCTCGCCATCAGCCGCAACGCACCGGTCACCCTATGCCCCGGCCAAGGCCCCCGATGCCTAGGCGCAAACCAATGGCACCAAGGCGCGACGGTGTTCGTAGATCAAAACCGCAACCGACGGATCGACGACTCTGAGTTCGTCGCTCTGCGGTTGCCGCCGATGAACGAAGGCGAGCGCATCAGTTGGCGATCATTTAGAAACAGAAGCTATCTTCTAATCCGAAGTTCCGGCTTGACGGATTGGCAAAGCGGCCATTTCCAGTACTGCCCCGCCGATGGCGACCCCCGCTTCGCCCGACAGATCATCCTGAACGCCCAAGGCCGCGCCCGCCACGCCGTGGACAGCGATCAGGACGGGGTGCGGGAGGACGCCCGTGGCCGGCCTTTGACCTGTAGCCGGTAGGCCCAAGAAACCTCTGAAAAATTCGCAGGTTTTCGCAGAGCAACAAGACCAGTCTTTTTCGATGACGTGTAAGTTATTGAAAATATATGATAAATCATTCCAGCCGCCATGCGATGACCAATCCTTGGAATTTAATCATGGATTCCCTTACTTGCGACCAGTCAGTTTTTGAAAGCAGAAGACAAATTGAGTATCCGCCTCACTGGAGCCGATTGCTGGGGCATGGGCGCAGCTTGCCCACTCGTACCACCGCCCTAGCCTCCGAATCAATCGAATTCAGGTATTTCCCGCCAGGATAGCCTGCCCATCCCGAGGCCGAGCGGCGGGCCGAGGCGAAGGGCTTGGCCCTCATCGCCTCGCGCCAAAACCAGTACTGCGCCTTCAGGTCGGTGCAGTAACCGCGGCCTAGCGAGCGCACCGCCAAGGTCTAGGTCCTCAAGCAACAGGCCCGGAGCATAGGTCGCTCCACCCAACTGCGCCATATCCCCGTCATCCACTTGGCCATCCTCGTTCAGGTCGAGCACAGGCCAATTGGGGCTGGTGCCGGTGAGGAAGTTCAGCGGCAGCAGGGCGTGACCCCCATCCGGTAGGGCCGTGGTGACCAGAACCAAATTTCCCCAAGCCAACAAGGAGCCTTGCAGCCGCTCGCCCGGATGCTCAGCGCTGCCTGAGGTGACGCCCGCTGGCGGTGGATCAAAGTCGATGCGCCAGCCCTGAACGCCGGGGTCGGATGTGGTGGGGAGTCGGTAGCGGACCGGATGGCCAAGAACGATTCGCTGATGGTCAAAGGCCGAACCCGACCGGCCGGCGAAGTTGCTTAGAGGCTGGCGCACCAATGCAACGGAATCACGATTCAAGCCCAGTCCATTGCCTGCATCCCAAATGCCGTACAAAGACTGCGTGTCAGTGCCGAGATCCTCTCCACGAGCAGCCTCTTGACCGGTTCCAAAAACCAACATCAAGCCCGGCTTGTTCGGGTGTTCGAATACTTGGGGCCTCGTGGCGATGGGCTGCGTCGCGCCTCCATTCGCATCAACCTGAAAAATCACCTCGGCGCGCCACATTGAAGGGTCTTCATCAGACAGATCAAATCGATGCAGATTGCCCATCAAGTCTCCCGCGTAGGCTCGATCCACCGTGCCGTTCAGGTCCAAATCGACCAGCGCCGGCTCGCCAAGGCCGTTCGGACCATCCAAGACGGCGGCGGGATTGGAGGCCAGCTTGATGAATTCGCCGGTGACCCAACCATCCAGGCCGCGGTCGATGAACAGGACAAAGAGCACCGAACGGCCGGCGGTGCTGCCCTCGCCGTTGCCGAGAACGGCCACCCACTCCTTTTCACCATCGGCGCCCTCCACATTGCTCATGCCCATGCGGGCCTGCCCCTTGGCCAGCCCCAAGTCCTTTACCGGATCACCGTGCTCATCGCGCATGCGCATCCCCAAGGCATCCACCAAGGGCGTCCCATCCTCATTGAGGGGATAGGCGTCATCGGCGTCCGTGAACTCCCAAAGCACCGCATCAGCGGCCAAATCCTGCGAACTGAAGCTATGGGCGGGGTCGGTGATGTCCAACGCGAAGTAGCCCTTGCCGCCCGGGCCAAGGCCACCGATCAACACCGTTCTCCAAGCCCTGTCCGCCGCGCCTGTTCCGGAACGGATGAAGACATCCTCCACCGTCGGCGTCAGATCCAGGAAAAGGCGCAGCCGATCAGGCGTCGCCACGCGGCCATCAAGTCGGTTGGCGAATCTCTGGCCACCATCAATAAGCTTGTTCGGCACAAACGCGAAAACCTCATTTCCGCCAGCGGCGTCGAAGGCGTGCAGCATGCCGTCGTTGGCGCTCACGTACAGCAGTTCAGGCCGGCTGGCGACGTTCTTCACAAAAGTTGCGTAGCGGTCGCCAAGGCTTAGTGGATAGGGTGCGCGATTGCGGCCAAACCCCGGCGGTGGCCCCACCCAGACGGGTTGCGAACGCATGATGGTTCCCAAGCGCTTGGGGTTGCCGAGGCCACGCAGCCATTGCAGCTCGGCCTCGTCAAGCACCATGCGCTGATTTTCGTTGAGACGCCCATGCTCAAAGGGAACGCCGCCACGCCCTCCATCCGAGGTCACAATCACTCTTTCGCTTGGCGAAGCAGCTTGCAACTGAGAAGCGGCCCGCCATTGAGGCAGCACATCCTCACCCACGTAACGCACAGCTTGCAGATCGCCAGTGGCGGCGGACAGGTCGTTGCTCACCCAAAACTCGGTGGCACCTTCGCCGGAAGTAGGCAAATTCAGCCCCAAAGTGCTTTGCAACAAGGTGCCGGCGTTAGCGGTTGGGCCAAAGCCCTTGGCCGTAATGCGGAAAATCGCGCTGCGCTGCGGCACGCTTGCATGGGACTCCTCAACCAAGTGCGGATTGTCCGGTGCCTCAAAGGTGGCCAGCCATTCAATGAGGTATCGGGGCGGTGCCACCAACTCTCCAGCAAACGAAGCGGCCACCCGCGTACCGCTGCCTTCAAGCGCCCAAACCCCCGACAAAGCCCAGGGTGTGGGTTCGCCAAAGGACCCCGGGCGCCAAAGGCCGCCGACGCCCAAATCCGTGAAATGCGCTGGGTCTGGCGGCGCTGTGGTGAGAAAGGCCTCCGCCTGCCGGAGCGCAAAGTCAGCCGCTTGAAAGGCCATGAGGTTTTCGTGGGCGTTACGCGCCATGCGCACTTGCAGATTCATCCTCTGCACCGAAGCGACGCCTATGATGGTGAGCAGCAGCAAAACCACCAAGCTGATGAACAGGGCGATGCCAGCTTGACGGCGACCGGTCGGCACCGCCTGCTTATGCTGAATCCGCCAAGCCGCCCGCATCGAAGATGCCGGAGCTCGACCGCGACCTACTGGTGCCGCCCGCCCAAGAGAATGCGGCGGGGCTGTGCTCATTGGTCTAGCCGGCGTTGCGCAAGGCGGCTCGGCCTGCACCGCCTTCGCCCGCCAATCCTTCGTGCGGTTCATCGGTCTAGCCGGCGTTGCGCAAGGCGATGGTCCGCTCAAACTGGCGGGTCAAGCTCCCTTGAAGTACGGTGACCGTCAACGATATGGATCGCACCCGGTGGCTTTCCTCCAGTTCGTTGAAGCGGATGTAGCCATTGGGGCCATCCCGACCATCCTGCAAGTCGAAGTCAACGCCCAGCCAAGCCTGCATATCCACAATCCCATCAACCAACTCCACCGGCCGGTTTGGGCCGGAGCGCCGCCACAAGCTGAGAACCCCTTGCCCGGCGCCGTCAGCCACGAAGTAGATTTCCGTCACCACAGGCCCCACTGCCGCCCCCTCCGGCCCGGCATCGCCGCCGTAGGACAGGCCAGCCAAAGACAGTTGTCGATCCAAGGCGTTGTCGTAAAGGCCGGTTCCCGGCTGCCGCATCAACAGCATCCCGCCCGCTGTTGGCGCCATTGCTGTGATGCGGAACATGGCCGCTTGCTGGCAGTTGCTAATGAGCGCCACATCCCCAGCCTCAAGGTTGTCATGCCCCAAATCAATGGTCAGGGGATGCGCATCCGGCGCAATGGCACTAGCCACCGGCCAAGCAGGCGTGCCCACACGACGGAACACCAACAGATCAGCCCCCGCGGCCAGCCCATCCGTCCTGATGCCCGTTCCGCCGGCCAAGGCGTTGACCGTGCCAGCGCCAGTTTGCCGGGGCAATTCAGCCAGCGACGGGGACCAATCTTCCAGTGTCTTGGACTTGCGGTCCCCCTGATAGTCAAAGCCTTGGATCGGACGAGTCAGGTCAAACTCGAACAGGTCCGACCAACGCCCATTCAGGGTGTTGTGTAGGCGAACGTTGCCGCCGTTGCAGCCGAGGTAGCCGGCCGAGACGGCCGAGCGGCGAAGAAACTCCAGCGCGTAGAATCCGGCATCCTGCAGGTCAGCCTGGGCCTGCAATTGCAATTGCGCCGCCCGACCGCCGCTGTACTGCCGCACCAAGCCCAAAAAGATCACCAATCCCAGCGCTATGGCCAGCATGAGTTCAACCAAGGAAAATCCGCGGCCTAAGCGCCTGACGCCCATGCGGATTCAGCCGCCGCCTTCAACCACCAGCGTTCTCGTAGCACCCCTCTCCGACCAAGATATGGCGATCCGAACATGCCCCGCCAGATTGGTGGAAACCTCACCCTGGGCTCGCATCGGCGCCGGACAGTCCCCAGCCGCATTGTCCGCGCCTAGGGAGCAGGCCCAAGCCGCCAAATCAAACGCCGCCATCTGGGCTGCGGAGCACTGAATGGCGCGGCAATCAGGAGCGCTCGGCGGGGAACCCGCCAAGACATAGGCACCCTGCTCCAATCCGGCTGGGTTGGCACGCACGCGCTCCATCATGTCCTGGGCCAACCGCACCGCATCCGCCCGGGCCCAAGCCGTGCGACCCTGCTGCAAACTCAACATGCCAAGCCCGGTAAGCCCGAGAACGCCAACCCCCATGATCACTAGGGCCACCAGCAACTCGATCATGGAAAACCCCCTGATCATCGCGCCCTGCAGTCGTTATCCAAAACCCACGTCACATCTCCCAGCCCTTCTCGTCGGGGGCGATATGGGCGTTGTCGTTGCGGTCCCACTGGCGATTGACGGCTTCATCCAAGCTCATGAAGCCATCACCCGCCATGGGGCCGGAACCTTGCGGATGAGCAGACAACACAAAGCCATCCGCTCGGCCGCGCACGGTTATTAGGTACCTGCCCCCAGCCACGGACCGAGGTGCGCAAACCTCCGCCGCCACCAAGCCCTCATCCGCATCGCCAAGCCCGTCGCTGTCTGTATCAGCCGCGCCTTGGTAGGAAAAGCGAACGCCCGCCCAACGCTCCAGAGCCAAGGCACAGGCCATCAGGTCGGCCTGGGCTTCGCCGCGGTAGCCCCGCTGTGAGTATGTTTGAAGGGCTGGCAGGCCGAGGCCGACCAGCAGCGCGAGAACAACCACCGTAGCCATCAGTTCGATCAGGGTGAGACCTTCTACGCAATGGTCCATTGGCCCATCCACATTGCCGCTTAAGAACGCTTGCAGGCTATATGAACATCGCTCAACCCACCGCTGGTTTCAGACCAGCGGCACCGTCAAGCCGACGAACGGCTATAAACCAAGGGAAACTCCGATCAATTCCAATTAGTGAGATTTAGTAGGAGCCGGCCGTCGCCCCATCGGCATTGAACGCATGCTGCGCATCGGGGGTTTTTGGAGCTAACGGAAGCGACTTTGGGTTGGACGCTTAAGCACCGTCTTGGCGGCTATTGAGGATCAAGCAGCGCTTGCAGGAAGCGAGGGCGTTCGCTTGGGTCAAGTGCCGTTCTTGCGGCTATCGCGGAGCATGCACAGAATCCAAAGCGCCACGCCGCAAGTCAGCGCCGCGTCCGCCACGTTGAACGCCGGGAAGTGGTAGGCGCGATAATGAATCAGGACAAAATCGACCACATATCCCGCAGCCAGCCGGTCGATCATGTTGCCGAGCGCACCGCCTAGAAGCAGCCCAAGGGCTAGCCCCTGCACCCAATCGCTGATCTTCATCCGCCGCAGTTCATAGACGATGAAGAGGGAGAAGCCCGCGCCAATGGCGACGAAGAACCAGCGCTGCCAACCGCCAAGGTCGGACATCAACGAAAACGCAGCGCCGTCATTGTGCCAAAGCACCCAGCTAAGAAAGGGCGTCACCGCAATGCGCTGGCCAAGCTCCAACTCCGCAGTAACCAGCCACTTGGTCCATTGATCCACGGCCACCACCAAGGCAGCGAGGAAATGCCATCGCATCGGCATGGCCGACAGCACCCGCAAAGGAAATGGCCTTGCGCTAGTGGGCACGAAGGGCATTCATCTTGAACCAAGCGCGAGCCGCCTCAATGTCATAGCCGATTTGCGCCCTAAGCGCCTCCACCGATTCGAACGCACATTCATCCCGCAGCTTGTGCTGAAACATCACAGTCAGCAGACGCCCGTAAATGTCCTCATCGAAATCAAAGATATGCACTTCCAGAAGGGGCGCCTTGCCATCAACCGTGGGACGGATGCCGACGTTCGCCACGCCCTCGTATTGAGCGCCTGAACCTACATCCACGGTGACCGCGAACACGCCTTCAAGAGCCGCTCGATAGCGCTGCAGGCGAATGTTGGCGGTGGGCGTTCCTATTTGCCGGCCAAGGCGGCGTCCATAAACCACGCGGCCCATGATGAAGTATGTGTGTCCAAGCAACTGCTCGGCCAAGTGGAAGTTCCCATTAGAGAGCGCTTGACGCACCTGACTGCTGGATACGCGCACATCGCCAATGGTGACCGGATTGATTTGGCTGACTTGATAGCCCAAGCAGGCACCTGTCTCCTTGAGCATGGCGTAGTCTCCCCCCCGGCCCTGGCCGAATCGGAAATCATCTCCCACCACCACGGACGCAGCTCCAAGCAAGCCATGCAGAAAGCCATCCGCCACCCACTCGGCCGGGGCACCGCTGGTGCGAGCGTTGAACGGCAGGCAGATCACGCGGTCAAGCGGCGTGCGGCCAAGCAGGGTGATCTTCTCCCGAAACCGCGTCAGGCGGGCCGGCACCGCCGTGTTGAAGAACTCACGCGGGGTGGGCTCAAAGGTGACCACCGTGCTGGCAACGCCGAGCGCTTCGGCCTTGGCGCAAACCTCAGCCAAAAGCGCTTGGTGGGCTTTGTGAACGCCATCGAAGCTGCCAATGGTGATGACCCCGCCCCGGTGGCGCGACTTCAAGTTATGCAGGCCGACGACGATTTCCATCATTCGATTATACGATGTTCAAGATCGGCCGGGCGCAGGCCCGAAAGCCATAAGACGGCGAGGTAGACCGAGCCGCCAATCAAGATCAAGCCCGCTAGCCAAGCAAAGTGCTGCGCCGACGATTGCAGCAGCCAGTAGTCCGCACTCGGCGAGAGCGCCAGCAAAAGCGCGCCCATTAGGGCGCTGGCGGCAATAGCCCGCCAGGCCGTGCGCACCAGCCGTGGCGTGACTTGGTAGAAACCGGCTTGGCGTACGCCGCCCCAGAGCAGCCAAAAGTGCGTCCATGCGGCCAAGGCCGTCGCCAAGGCCAGCCCCACATGGCCAAACCACCAGAACATGGACAGATTAAGCACCAGATTGACCGCAATGGCGATTAAGGAGAACTTCAGCGGCGTTGCCGTGTCCTTGTGCGCAAAGAACGCCGGAGTCAGTATCTTCACCAACATCCAAGCCAGCGCTCCGCAAGCGAAGGCGCGCAGGGCCAAGGCGGTCATTGTGGCATCAACGTACGTCATTTCGCCATGATGGAAGATGATCGTCGTCAGGGGAATCGCCAACACCGCCAACACCACGGAGGCCGGCAACCCCAGCAACAGGCCCAAGCGCAAGCCCCAGTCCAAGGTGCGTGCAAAAGCGCCTTGATCGCCCCGTCCAGCCAACTTGGAGAGATTCGGCAGCAGCACCGTGCCAAGAGCCACCGCCACCACGCCGACGGGCAGTTCCACCAAGCGGTCCGCGTAATAGAGCCAAGCGATGCTGCCGGTGGTGAGCAAGGACGCCAGAATCATGTCCACCAAGGTGTTCAACTGGCTAGCAGATGAGGCCACCAAGGCCGGCAGCAGCAAGCGGCCAACTTCCTGAGCGCCCTCATGCCGAACACTCGGCTTAGGCCGAACCAATAGCCCAAGACGGACCAGACTGGGTACCTGAAAGCAAAGCTGCACTGCTCCGGCGGCGAGAACCCCCCAGGCCAAGGCAAACACCACGTCAGTATCGACGCTGACGGCGAACACCATGGCGGCCATCAGGCTCAGGTTGAGCAGCACCGGAGTGAACGCCGGCACGGCGTAGCGGCCATGGGTGTTGAGGATGGCACCGGCGAAGGCGGTCAGGGAAATGAAGCCGATGTAGGGAAAGGTGACCCGAAGCAAGTCCGTGGTGAGTTGAAGTTTGGCCGGCATCTGCCAAAAGCCGGGCGCGAAGGCCAAGGCGAATCCACCAGCGAACAGAACCCCCAAGCAAACGAACAGCGCCAGCACCAAGCCGAGATTGCCACCAACCACCGCCACAAAGCCCTTGACCTCGGTCGGGTTCAGATCCTTGTAGCGGGCCAAAACGGGCACGAACGCTTGGCTGAAGGCACCTTCCGCAAACATCTTGCGAAAGAAATTGGGAATGCGGAAAGCCACCAAAAAGGCATCCGCAGCGCCGGATGCGCCCAAGAAGTGGGACAGCAGCAGATCCCGGACGAAGCCGGATAAGCGGGACAGCAGCGTCATGCCGCCGACCACAGCGCCCTGAGCCATGGTGCTGGTGCTGTCCGCGCCGCTGCTAGTGCGCTCTGCACTGTTGTTTGAGTGGTTATCAGTTGACATAAATCATCCTTGGCGGCATATTAACCCGCTTGCATCCATTCAGCGCTAGGGAGCCCGAATTGGCCAACAGCCCACAATCACGCAAACGCGTCCGTCAAGCCGAAACCCGGCGGCGGCGCAACGTCAACAAGAAATCCATGGTCCGCACCTATATCAACAAGGTTCGATACGCCATCGCCAGGGGAGATGCGGAGGCGGCCGAAGCCGGGCTCGACCAAGCCATACCCATCATCGACCGCATGGCCAGCCGGGGCATCATGCACAAAAACAAGGCGGCGCGGCACAAATCCCGACTGAGCGCCGCCCTGCGGGACATGCAAGCCCAATCCTGATCCACTGTCCGCGCATCAGCGCAGGCAATCCGTAGGACGTTCGCCGCTGAGGACTGCCCTTGGCGCAAAAACCGCTGCCACAGGCTTGCTCCATCGTGGAGCCACATGCAGCATGGGCCGTGCGGCTTATGGATTAGGGAAGCTCTGACCAATTCCAATTAGGGCGTAGTGCGTCTTGAAGACAGGGAGCAGACGCCATAGCGCAAAATAACGGCCTATTTCCATGAATTTCAAGAATTTGAGCCTCTGAATTTTAAACAGCCAAAACAATGTCGTCCGTGACGCTGATTGATCAAACATTCCCAGGATCATCAAGCATCCTTTGCAACACCAAAGCGTTGCGCTAGGGCGCCGGACCTCGCACAAAGGGTCAAATCACGACTAGGTTATCTCGATGCACCAGTTCGGGCTCCTCCCTGTAGCCCAAGCGGGTATCAATCTCGCTGCTGGCGGCACCGAGTATCTTGGCTGCTTCAACGCTCGCGTAGTTGACCAAGCCTTGGGCGATGACCTCGCCTTGCTCGGTGACGCAACGAACCAGTTCGCCGCGGCGGAAGTCCCCGCGAACGGCGACCACGCCCACCGGCAGCAGGCTGACCCCGCGCTGGCGCACCGCCACCGCCGCCCCTGCGTCGAGCACCAGCTCTCCCTTGCAGCGGCTTTGTCCAACAATCCAGCGTTTACGCGCCACCAGCGGCTCCACCGCCGCCGCCAAACAGGTGCCCAAGGGCTCGCCAGCGAAAATGCGGGCCAGCGTCCTCGGCTGCCGCCCATTCGCAATGAGGGTGTGGGCACCGGCACGGGCGGCGGTGCGCGCTGCCGCGAGTTTGGTCATCATGCCGCCGCGCCCCAACTCGCCGCCGGCACCGGCACCTCGGTCCAACATCGAATCGTCCGCATCGGCGAAGAGGATACGTTCGGCGCTGCCGTCCAAGTTTGGGTCTTGCCGATAAACGCCGTCCACATCGGTCAATACAATCAACGCCTCCGCATCCAACAGGCCGGCCACCAAGGCAGCCAGAGTGTCGTTGTCTCCAAAGCGGATTTCATCAGTCGCCACGGTGTCGTTTTCGTTGATCACCGGCACCACACCGAGGCTGAGCAGACGCGTCAGAGCGGAGCGGGCATTCAGATAACGCTGCCGGTCGGCGATGTCGTCATGGGTCAACAGCACCAAGGCGGTGCATCGGTCGTGGGAGGCGAATGCGGCTTCATAGGCTCGCACCAAACCCATCTGGCCGACGGCAGCGGCGGCCTGCAAGTTAGGTAGGTCCACTGGCGAGCGACGCCAACCCAAGCGCGCCACCCCCTCGGCGACGGCGCCGGAGGAAACCAGCAGCACCTCGCGCCCGCGATTCAATTCAGCCACAATATCCTCGCACCAACCAGTGATGCGCGCTTGGCACACGCCGGGCTCCGGGTCAACAAGCAGGGAACTGCCAATCTTGACCACCACTCGCCGCGCCGCCGCAAGCTGCGCCCGCACTTCCCCTTCAGCCGCAGTCATGTCCATTCCCTAGAAAACCTCTGAAGCATGCGCAAGTTTTCGCAGTGCAACAAGACCAAATTTTTTTGATGACGCGTAACCCATTGAAAATAGATGATAAATAATCCCAGATGCCATGCGATGGCCAATCCTTGGAAGTAATCAGAGGTTCCCTAGTGCCCTACCTCACAAGTTTCTTGCTTTTCAGCGTGCCGCGACCCACCCCACCAAGCGCATTTCCACGCCATGCGATGGCGGCTTGCCTTGCAAGCACATCTTCTGCGGCTGCCGCAGAACCCTCAGTTTCGAGCGTTCATCCCGTGCAAAAACCACCATAACTATTCCCTTCGCCATACGACAGCGACTTGTCCCAAGCCGGCGTCTTGCGCTGCTCGTTTTGAGCGCCGGTGGAGTTGGGCCAGCGCATTGGCCGAAACGTCCGCAACGATGCGCAGCGCCAGGGCCTCATCGCGCTGCCGCACCGCCTGATCGCTCGCCGCCAAGGCGCGGGATGCTGTCAGCGCCGACATGACTTGACCGTTCAAGGCGTCGAGGCCAACTCTGGCCAAGGCTGAAGTGGCCAACAGGGGCCGGCTTGGAAAGGCAGTGCCGAAGCGTTCGATCAAGCGCTCCACCGCCTCCGCGCTCATCAAGTCGATCTTGGTCAGCACCAACCAGATTGGCCGTTCCGCCAATGCCGCGCTGTAGGAGCGCAATTCTTCCTCAATGGCATGGGCGTTGCTGAGCGGGTCCGAACCATTCTCCGGACAGGCTTCAACTAGATGCAGCAGCAAGCGAGTTCGCGACAGGTGCCGCAGAAACTGGGAGCCTAACCCAGCGCCGGCGGCGGCGCCTTGGATGAGGCCGGGAACGTCCGCCATGACGAAACTCGCATCAAGCGCCACTCGCACCACGCCAAGCTGGGGGGCGAGGGTCGTGAACGGATAGTCGGCAATCCTGGGCCTTGCTGATGAGACTGCGGCCAGCAAGGAGGACTTGCCGGCATTGGGCAGGCCGAGCAACCCAGCATCGGCCAGCAGGCGCAATTGCAGCAGCAGCTCGCGTTCTTCGCCAAGCTCGCCGGGGGTGGTTCTTCGCGGCGCCCGGTTGGTGGAGGATTTGAAGCGGGCGTTGCCCAAGCCTTTCCGTCCGCCTCGGGCGATCAGCAGGCGCTCGTCAACACCGCCAAGGTCTCCAAGCACTTCGGCGCTGGCGATGTCCACTACGGTGGTGCCAACGGGCACCCGCACCAAGCAGTCCTCGCCTTTGGCACCGAGCTTGTTGCGGCTGCCCCCAGGCTGGCCATTGCCGGCTTGGCGCCTCGTTCTGTAGCGAAAGTCGATCAAGGTGTTGAGCGCTTGGTCCGCCACTAGCAGCACATCGCCGCCATCGCCGCCATCGCCGCCGTCGGGGCCGCCCTTGGCGATGAACTTCTCACGGCGAAAGCTCAAGCAGCCGCCACCGCCACGGCCCGCCAGAACCTGAACCTTCGCTTCATCGATGAATTGCATGGGGACACCGGCCCACGCGGGGACGCCACCGGGCTTTAGGGGGCGGTCAGGCGCCGGCAACGACCGCCACGTATTTACGCTTCAGCTTGCCTTTCTGCACGAACTTTACATGCCCGTCGGCGGTGGCGAACAGGGTGTGGTCACGGCCGCAGCCCACATTCTTGCCGGCGTGAAACCGGCTTCCCCGCTGACGAACAATGATGTTGCCGGCACGAACAAACTCACCACCAAACCGCTTTACGCCCAGCCGTTTGGACTCTGAATCCCGCCCGTTTCGGGTGCTGCCACCCGCTTTTTTATGCGCCATGCCACAACCTCCGCTGGTTAGGATGAAATGAGCTTCAAGTTCATCGAAAAAGGCTCAACCACGCCACGGGGCTCAAGCGGCAGCACCCGCCACGATGCCTGTGATCCGCACCGAAGTGCGCCATTGACGGTGTCCGTAGCGGCGCATGTAGCCTTTGCGGCGCTTGAACTTGATAACCCGGATCTTCTTGTCGCGGGCATGGTCGATGACCTTGGCTTTAACGCGGCCGCCACCGACGAAGGGCTGTCCAACATGAACAAAGCCATCCCCACTGACCAGCAGCACTTGCTCAAACTCCAGCTCATCGCCAGGGGCGGCGTTGAGCAGCTCTAGCTTGAGCGTCTCACCCTCCGTGACCCGGTGCTGTTTACCGCCACTTATGAAAACCGCAAACATTTTCCTTCTCCGCTCAGGCCAAGTACAGGTATAAAATAGATCACTCGGCGGTCGGCCCTTGAAAGGACGTGTATTTTAGAGGCGCAGGTATGGGATTACAACGAAAGATGCAGCACAACGCGCCTCATTTGGCCGAGAGGCGGATAAGCCAATGGCGCTGAACTCCATGGCCGCTGCGTCCGACCTAGCTTCCGTCAGGGCGCAACGGGACCAAGCGGCCGATCAACTCGCCCCCATTCTCAAGTTGATTGAGGAGGATTTCGCCGAGGTCAACTGCCTGATTGCGCGGCAATTGAAGTCCCAAGTTGATCTGGTTACGGAAATTGGCCGCTACATCGTGGAGGGAGGTGGCAAGCGGCTGCGTCCAGCGCTGGTGCTGCTCGCCACTGGTTGCTGCAATTACGCGGGCGACCGCCACATCATCTTGGCCGCCGTCATTGAATACCTGCACACGGCCACCCTGCTGCACGACGATGTCGTGGACCGCTCGGAGCTGCGGCGCGGACGCACCACCGTCAATTCGCTCTGGGGCAACGCCCCCTCGGTGCTCGTGGGCGATTTTTTGTATTCCCGCGCATTTCAACTCATGGTTGAACTCGAAATTCCGGATGTCCTGGCCATTTTGGCCGACGCCACCAATGTGATCGTCCAAGGCGAGGTCATGCAGTTCTCCGACATAGGCAACCTCAGCATCGACCACGACCGCTACATGGAGGTCATACGCTGCAAGACCGCCCTGCTCTTCCAAGCCGCGGGCCACACTAGCGCTGTACTGTCCGGCGCCAGCCCAAAGCAGGTTGAAGCGCTCAAGACGTTCGGCTTGGAGTTCGGCATTGCCTACCAGTTGGTGGACGACTGGCTGGACTACGCCGGCGACAAAGACTCCATGGGCAAGAACGCCGGCGACGACCTAGCCGAAGGCAAGTTAACGTTGCCGCTGATCTTCACGCTGGCCAACTGCAACGCCGCCCAAGCCAACGTAGTGCGGGAAAGCCTCATCACCCGCTCAACCGTGCGGCTTGAGGAAGTGCTGGAGGTGGTGCGTGCCAGTGGGGCGCTGGACCACACCCAAAGCACCGCCCTGGAGCACAGCGAACGGGCCAAGCAATGCTTGCGCGCTCTGCCGGCCAACGCCTACCGAGATGCCTTGGTGAATCTCACTGAATACGCACAGGCGCGGATGGCCTGAACACTCCCGATCCGCTGTCTTGAGTGAGTGGCGAGATTGGCGAGCGGGCTAAATCCCCAGCCACCGCGCTTTAGGAAACCTCTGAAAATTCACAGGCGTTCGTAGCGCAACAAGACCAGTCTTTTTCTATGACTCGTAAGTCATTGAAAATAAAAGATAAATTATTTAATCCGCCACGCGGTGGCCAATCCTTGGAATTTAATCAGAGGTTCCTTAGCTTACATCCTTAACGATGCTCGGTCGGCCCATATAGGCGATGGCCTAGCGTCCCGTCCCACAAATTTCGTCAGTTTCAGAGCTTGCTCGGCACCTCAATGCAAGAAACTTGTGGGACAGGACACTAGGTTGCACGAGAAGATTGGTCGGAGTGAGAGGATTTGAACCTCCGGCCCCTACGTCCCGAACGTAGTGCTCTACCAAGCTGAGCTACACTCCGGCCTCGCTTGCGAGGCCCTATTTTAAGGGGCCCGCACAAGCGCAACAAGAGCCTGTACAGCTTGTTGACTCCGGCAGAATTCACGGACAAGCTCCCCCTCGCCGCCTGATCGAAAAAATTTCGAAATGTACTGAGCCCGTACAAGATGTTGACCCCGGGAATGATGAGCGGCAAAATGCCGCTCCCTTAACGCGCTAGGAAGATATGGCTAAGGAAAAGCCGGTAGAAGAGGAAGGGACAGTCATCGACACCCTTCCCAACACGATGTTCCGTGTTGAACTCGACAATGGACATGTGGTGATGGCCCACATTTCGGGCAAGATGCGCAAGAACTACATCCGCATTCTCACCGGCGATAGGGTCGCCGTGGAGCTGACGCCCTACGACCTCACCAAAGGCCGCATCACGTTTAGGAAATAGCTCCCCGACCAGCACTGGACGAGCGCTAAGGGGGCGTCAGGCCGTGGCTTCCTCACCGGTGGAGAGAGCAAGCTCTCCGCCCTCCACCGTCACCCGCAACAAACCGCCACCCTTGGACAAGGGGCCAAACAGGACCAATTCCGCTAGCTGCCGCTTGATCTTGTCCTGAATCAGGCGCTGCATGGGGCGAGCGCCCATCTTCTCATCGTAGCCCTCCCGCGCCAGCCAAGCCCTCGCTTCATCGTCCACCTCCAACGCCACCCGCTTGTCGTCAAGCTGCGCCTCTAACTCCGTCAGGAACTTATCGACGATAGTCTTCACGACATCCATGCTCAAGGAGCCGAACTGAATGATGGCATCCAGCCGGTTGCGGAACTCCGGCGTGAAGATCTTACGAATGGCCTCCATGCCATCGGAACTGTGGTCCTGATCAGCAAAGCCGATGGAGGGACGGGCCATGTCCATGGCGCCGGCGTTGGTCGTCATCACCAACACCACGTTGCGGAAATCCGCCTTGCGGCCGTTGTTGTCCGTCAAGGTGCCGTGGTCCATCACCTGCAGCAGCAGGTTGAACACCTCCGGGTGGGCCTTTTCGATTTCGTCAAGCAGAACCACGCTGTGTGGATGCTTGGTCACCGCCTCCGTCAACAGGCCGCCTTGATCGAAGCCGATGTAGCCCGGAGGTGCCCCGATCAGCCGGGAAACTGTGTGGCGCTCCATGTATTCGGACATGTCATAGCGCAGCAACTCCACCCCTGTTATCAAGGCAAGCTGCCGGCAAACCTCGGTCTTGCCCACGCCGGTGGGGCCGGCGAACAGAAACGAGCCAATGGGCTTTTCGCCAGACTTGAGCCCGGCCCGAGACAACTTGATGCAGTCAGCAAGCTGACCGATGGCTTCGTCTTGGCCGAAGACCACCATCTTCAGCTTTCGATCCAAGCCCTTGAGCGCCTCCTTATCCGAAGTGGTGACCTGGGTTGAGGGAATGCGGGCGATTTTGGCGACCACTTGCTCCACTTCGCCCGCGCCGATGGTCTTCTTGCGCCGGCTCGGCGGTTTGAGTTGCTGCGCCGCGCCGGCTTCGTCAATCACGTCGATGGCCTTGTCCGGCATGAAGCGATCAGTAATGTACCTAGAGGCCAGTTCGGAGGCGGCGCGCAATGCCGGGTCGGTGAAGCGGATGTGGTAATGGTCCTCAAAACGAGACTTCAGGCCCTTGAGAATCTTGTAGGTGTCTCCCACATCCGGTTCAATGATATCGATTTTCTGAAACCGGCGAGCCAAGGCCCGGTCCTTCTCGAAGACGCCGCGAAACTCCTGGTAGGTGGTTGACCCCATGCAGCGGACCTCACCCGATGTGAGCAAAGGCTTCAACAAGTTGGACGCATCCATGACACCGCCCGAAGCCGCCCCGGCACCAATAATGGTATGTACCTCGTCGATGAAGAGGATCGCGCCTTCCTCCTTCTTCAATTCGGCCAGCACGGCTTTAAAGCGTTTTTCAAAGTCGCCCCGGTACTTGGTGCCGGCCAAAAGCGCACCGAGGTCCAGAGCGTACATGGTGCTTTCCGCCACCACATCCGGCACCTGTTGATCCACGATCCGTTTGGCCAAGCCCTCGGCGATGGCGGTTTTGCCAACGCCGGATTCACCCACCAGCAATGGATTGTTCTTGCGGCGTCGGCAAAGGATCTGAATGACCCGCTCCAGCTCCTGCTCCCGGCCGACCAAGGGGTCTATGCGCCCGGCCTTGGCCTGGCTGTTTAGATTGGTGGCATAGATCTCAAGCGCCTTGCGCGACTCCTTGGCACCTCCCGACCTGCCATCACCTTCGGCCAAACCCTCGGCGGTGCTCTCCTCCCCCGCCACCTTGGAGATGCCATGGGCAATGTAGTTGACCACATCAATGCGGGCGACGTCCTGCTGCTTTAGGAAGTAGACTGATTGGCTTTCCTGCTCGCTAAAGATGGCCACCAACACGTTGCCGCCGGTCACTTCCTTGCGTCCGGACGACTGCACATGGAACACGGCCCGCTGCAAAACCCGCTGGAAGCCGAGGGTGGTCCGTGTCTCGCGCTGCTCATCGTCGCTTGGAAGCACCGGCGTAGTGCTCTTGATGTAGCTGCTCAAGTCCTCGCGCAGCTTGTCGAGGTCGCACCCCACCTTGCGCAGCACATCCGCCGCCACATCGTTGGCCAACAACGCCAACAACAGGTGCTCAACCGTGAGGAATTCATGGCGCTCGGAATGAGCGGCCTGATATGCCTCGTTGAGCGTTGATTCCAACTCTTTGCTGAACACGATTTAAAGAATAAGTGGATTAATCCGTCATTTCCACTCTGGAAACGAGCGGATGGTGGTTTTCTTGGGCATATTGATTGACCTGCTCGGACTTGGTCTCAGCAATGTCGCGGGGAAAGATGCCCACCACGGCGCTGCCTTGGGTGTGGACGGTCAACATCACTCGGGTTGCCTTCTCTTGGTCCATGCCGAAAAAGATTGCGAGGATATGGACGACAAACTCCATGGGCGTGTAGTCGTCATTGAGCAGGAGGACCTTGTACATGGGCGGACGCTTAAGCTTCGGCTCCGCTTCGGCGGTGGCCACCCCAAGGTCGGAACCGAGATCCTCCTCCGGATCCTCTTCATCATCCTTTTGTCCATGCCAACGCCCGTTCATATAGGTCCGCATCGCCACCGCGCCGAAATGGCGCTCACCATCAGGCTCTTCCAGCGGCATCGGCTATGATACTGAGTCGCGAATAGGCTGCCAATGGGTGCAGGGAACAAACATCTCGCGCCCTCCGGCTCAATCCATCGCGGCAATGATAGCATCGCCAAAAGCGGAGCAGGACAGCAAAACAGCATCGGTCATCAAGCGTTCGAAGTCATAGGTCACCGTTTTGCGGGAAACGGCCCCTTCCGTGCCTGTGATGATGAGGTCCGCCGCCTCACGCCAACCCATGTACCGCAGCATCATTTCGGCCGAAAGCACCAGCGAGCCAGGATTCACCTTGTCCTGTCCGGCGTACTTCGGCGCAGTGCCGTGGGTGGCCTCGAACAACGCCACGGAATCGCCGATGTTGGCGCCCGGCGCGATGCCGATGCCGCCCACTTGGGCGGCAAGGGCGTCGGATATGTAGTCGCCGTTCAAGTTCGTCGTCGCCAGCACGTCATATTCGTCCGGCCGGGTGAGTATCTGCTGCAGCATGGCATCCGTGATCATGTCCTTGATGATGATCCGACGCCCGGTGCTGGGGTTGGTGAGTTCTTGCCACGGGCCTTTGCCCAATGGCGTGGCGCCAAACTCCCGGGCGGCGAGACGATACCCCCAATCCTTGAACGCGCCCTCGGTGAATTTCATGATGTTGCCCTTGTGTACGAGGGTCAGCGACGAACGGTCTTCATCAATGGTGTATTGCAGGGCCTTGCGCACCAGCCGCTCCGTCCCCTCCATCGAAATCGATTTGATGCCGATGCCGCAATGGTGCGGAAAGCGGATTTCGCGCACGTCCATTTCGTTTTGCAGAAAGGCGATGATTTTTTTCGCATCCTCGGAGTCGGCCTCCCATTCCACGCCGGCGTAGATGTCCTCGGTGTTCTCCCGAAAAATGATCATGTCCGTTTTCTGCGGCGCGACCACCGGGCTTGGCACGCCTTGGAACCAGCGCACCGGGCGCAGGCAGACGAAAAGATCAAGCTCCCGGCGCAAGGCCACATTCAACGAGCGGATGCCACCGCCCACCGGCGTGGTCATGGGGCCCTTGATGCCGATGACGAACTCGCGCATGGCTTTAAGCGTCTCCGCCGGCAGCCACTCACCCTCTCCGTAGATGGAGAGGGATTTTTCGCCGGCGTAGATCTCCATCCAAGCGATGCGGCGCTGGCCGTCGTAAGCCTTCTCCACCGCTGCATCGACCACCTTCAGCATGACGGGCGTGATGTCCACGCCAATGCCGTCTCCTTCGAGGTAGGGGATGATCGGGATGTCGGGAATGCTGAGTGAATTGTCCTCGTTAACGGTGATCCTTTCGCCGTCCAGCGGGATGCGAATGTGCTGATAAGCCATCGGCTCGGTTCCAAATTGCAGGGAGTTGATCGGATAAAACTCGCAATTCTAGCCTAGGCTGGCTGCTCTTAGCAAGCGAGTTCACCCCTGCTGGCAGGGCCTCCCGCTAACTTGGCTCACCGCCCCATCGTTGCGGGTGGGCTATGCTGTGCGGCTAGGGAGCTTGCTTGTCGGAATTGGGCCCCGTCCGCCGGTCCGGCAATACACCATCAACAGCGCTTCGAGGTTAGAGGGCACAATGGCGGCGCATATCCCCAACCGGCATCGGGGCAGGTTCTACGCCCCTGCCATGTTGAGCAGCCAAAACCCTTCCGGGAACATGCGTCAATCAAGTTAGACAGGGCGCGATTCAATCGCCAAGCCAGCAGTGCCTCGCTGGCTCAGGGCGGCAGAACCCGCCGGCCAAGCGGCAGATTGACGCGCCAGGCCAAGCAAGCGCTCCAACGGGACTACAAGCCAGCGCCGCAAGGCAAGTTGTGGCCAAATTGCCGTCCCGAGTTCGCCGCTCTTCCTGCCCTCGCCGGGAACTGGGAACTCGCGGCGAAAGCGCAAGCATTGCCGAGCTTCCTACGCCTCGTAAGGGTCCCATTTCGCCACCGATTGCGGCCCGTTTTTCAGGCGAGAGACGATTTCAGGCAACCAGCGGGTTTAGCCTTCGGTCGATTCCCCGGCGTCCTTTCCTCCCACGAATAGCGCAATCCAACGGTGATGTCGATAACGGGGCTGGCCTGCCAGGTGCTGTGGGTGAACAGCGACCAGCCCTCGATGTCGGAAAAGTACAGGGCGTCGTATCCCTGACCGGGCACGTCGCGGCCAGCCGGATCGCCCATGAACAGCGGTGCGAAATCGGGATTGCCGAACAGTGCGGCGACATAGGCGCCTCCGGCGTTGGAGAAAACGACGTATTCGTCGGACTTGAGCTCCTCCGTATACAGATAGGCCCCGACCAACCAGGAAAAATCGCCGGTACTTCCGTACAGCTGGAATTCCTGCGAAAAGTTCTCGAACGCTTCATCTATGTCCGTCGGGTACAGGATGTCCGCGTTGGTGAAGTCGATGTCCTGAGCCCGTAAAACTTCGTACTCCCGATAGGCCGTGACGGAACGGAACTTGATGTTTTCGTTGACCTCCCAAAACACGTCCAGCGACAGTCCCCAATCGTCCACTTCTTCGAAGGGCTCGAAGTTGACGCCGACATTCTGATCGCCATCCTCTTCGAACGGCGTGATGTCGCCGCCCAGGGCCGCCACCACGGCGCTGGTCGGACCGGCTATCCAGAACGCAGCCGGGCAGCAGGATTCGTCCTTTTGGGTGTAGTCAGCGATGAACCGGGCTTCGACCGCGTCGTCGGGAGTGAACAGCAGTTGGCCGCGGAAGCTCTGGCGGTCCCGGTTGTCATAAGCCTCGTCGGAATCGACATCCTGGTAGAAGCCGTCCCGCTCACGATGGGCGAAACTAAAGCGTCCAGCCACCAGGTCCGGCGCCAGCTTGGCGTTAGCGACCAGATCAAACTCCCTGGAACCCAGATTGCCCACGCCCACGCTCAGACCCAAGCTGTTTTCGAACTCAGGCTTGCGAGTGATGATGTTGACCGCCCCGGCAGTGGGCCAAACGAGACCGCCGCTTGGTCGAGGCCGAGCGCCACCGCCGGCCTTGGGCCGGGCGCACGACCATCCACGCCATCCTCCGCCGCGACCCCAGCTTCACACTGAGCACCGCGTCCGTCGGGCGGATCCTCGCCGATGGCGTGCGCACCGGCCGTCTGCGCCCCGCCAGCCACTGCGAGGGGCGCACCCGGAGCAAGCGCCGCCGCGACTTCTCCCGCCGCCATGCGCAGCGCCTCGCGCCGGGCGTCAAAGCTCGGCGGCCCGGCGAACTCGTCCAGTTCGACCACAATGACCGTACATGTCGACGGCAGGGTCTTCAAGCAGTTCCACGCCAAGAACCCGAACCAAGGGCATCCACGTCAAGGTCCGCTCCAGCGCCACCGCCGCCACCGCCACTGACTTCCTCCACGAGGTCCGGCAGCGCATGCCCGTGAGCTCGGTGCAGGTCGATGGCGGCTCCGAGTTCATGCAGGAATTCGAAACCGCCTGCCGCGACGCCGGCATCCCCCTCCATGTCCTGCCACCCCGCCGCCCCGACATCAACGGCAGCGTCGAGCGCAGCAACCGCACCCTGCGGTCGGGTTATATGGTCCGTCCACCGAAACGACCTCCGGCGAAGTGAACCGAGCTCTGGAGGGATCTCTCCTCGACCACCACAACGTCCGGCCCCACCATGCCCTCGGCTTGTTGACTCCGGCCGAATTCACGGATAAGCTGTCCCGTGCTGCCTGATCGAAAAAATTCCGAAATATACTGAGCCAGTACAACTGCTTGCCTTAGCCCTGATAGCCATATACTATCCGCCCTCGTGTCGCCACCAACGTGGCGCCGCTCGGTTTCGGAGGGATCAAATCGCATTTCTTGTTCAACACATCATAAAGTATGTCAAGGGGATAAAGCCATGATGAAACGCACACAATCTTTACTGATTAGTTTGCTTCTAATTATTTGGGGGGGAGCAGCCAGTTCGGTCTATGCCCAGGAAGAAGACGATGAGATCGAAGAAGTCATCGTTACGGGTTCTTATATCAAGCGGTCGGCAGAAGACTCTCCGTCACCTCTGTCCGTGATTTCCAAGGCGGACCTGGATGCGATTGGTGCTACAGATATGAAAGATGTGATATCTAGTCTGACTTTCAATTCTGGTTCCATTGGTAGCGCGGCGAACGCCTTTTCTGGTGATGACAGCTCTACAGGTAACGCTAATGTCAATCTGCGCAACCTCGGCAATGGTGCGACTCTTGTTTTGATTAACGGGAAGCGAACCGTCAACACAAGTTTTGATAATGTCGGTGCGGGATACATTGACCTCCAGGCTCTCATTCCCAATATTGCTCTGGGGAGGGTGGAGATAGTGAAGGACGGCACTTCCGCCTTATACGGATCAGACGCGGTAGCTGGTGTGGTCAACTTCATTACCAGAACAGATTTTGAAGGCATAGAAATTCAATATGATCACGCAGTGGACGATGAGACTGGCGACCAAAAAGATCGTCTTATTTCGGTGATTATGGGCGCTTCTGGAGACACTGGAAATGTAACTCTATCAGCGAGTCATCTTGATAGAGGTGGATTACAAATAGGTGATCGCTATGACGATTTCGGTCGCTCTGGGTTATCCACTTTTGGTCAGCCGGGAAGGTATGTCGCTTTAGGCCCTACAACAAATACACCCAGTTATTTCATGCCTGCTGGTAGTGACGCATTTGGTCCGGGGAATGATCCTGACTGTGATCTTGTGGCTGCAAACGACGGTCCAATGGGCGTACTGGGCACTTTTTCAGGCTTGTGTATTTATGATTTTTCTAGCTTCTTTAATCTGGTGATGGAAGAGACGCAAACGAAAGCGCATGTTGATGCGAGTGTTGATGTCAGCGATGACCTCAGGGTTTATGGTTCTATGAGTTTTGCCGACAACCATTCGGAGCGAGGCAATTCTCTATACCCAGATGTTAGTTTTGCAATCATACCGCCGAATCATTTTGGCTTGCAACTGGATGCTGAGCGACGGGGCATCGCACCTTTACCTTATCTTGCTTTGCAACGAATGATGGGCGGACATTATGAGTCCAGCACCGAGGATAGGCCACTTAACACAGTTTCAACCTATGATCGGACAAACTATAGATTAAATCTGGGGACCGAATGGGATTTTGCGCTAGGTGGACGAGATTGGACGATGGATGCCTCAGCAACCTATTCACAGCGAATAAGAAGCGATATAAACCCGTCTGATACGCTAACCTCAAACGTAGATGCTTCCTATGTCGGTCTGGGTGGTGCGGATTGTGATCCCTTATCCGGTGATCCAGGGTCCGGAAATTTGGGAACGGGAAGTTGTTACTTTTATAACAGCTTCCAGACCAGTGTTTATGATCCGGTGACGGGTGGGAAATGGAATACTGCTGACACCTCGGCATGGGCTGCTGACCCCACTTTGACGGTGGCTGAAGCGGCACGGAAATATCAAAATCCAACAGAATTATTGCGATGGATGCAGGGTGAGATTGCCACCGACAGGGAGAGTAAACAGGTAGTCTTAGATTTGGTTTTTGCTGGTGATATTTTCAATATGGGGGGCGGTGTTGCTGGCTTAGCGGTGGGTATGCAGTATAGGAAAGATGATTACGACATAAACATTGACACCAACTCCAATAGCAATAACTTCAAGTTCATCTATGGTGCCCAGGACTGGTCAAACACGATTACTTCTACAGCACTCTTCACCGAACTCTATTTGCCACTAACAGACCAGGTTGAGTTGACTCTTGCTGGACGATATGAAGATTTTGATGAAGTTGGCAAGGGTTCATTTGATCCCAAGGCAACATTGCTCTATAGGGCAACTGACACTCTCACCCTTAGGGCATCTCTCGGCACTTCCTTCAGGGTAGGCTCTCTGCTCCAAACAGGCGGACGTGCCACTACTTTACTGAATTCAACTGATGCCTTTTCTGGAACGGGAGGCTTGGCGTTCAGGCCAACACTGACAGACGGCAATCCGGACCTGGATCCGGAGGAAGCCAATGTATGGAATATTGGCTTCTCCTGGTTGCCCGAAGGTACGCTAGAGGGTCTCTCGGTCAATTTTGATTACTACAATTATGAATATTCGGATCTGATAACACGCGAAGGGCATCAGGATTTAATCAATCAAGATAACGCCTCTCGTTGTCCTGATGGTCTGAACGTCCCATCTGCTGATGATTACGACCCCAACGCACCCATGTGTGGTGTCGTTAATAGGGTGGTACATTCTGTAGGTCCTGGTCTGCCTGATAAGGTGATTAGAACAGCCGACGGTAGCCTGCTGAGAACCCAGGCGTCTTATTTCAATGCGCCGAGTCTTGATACTTCTGGCATTGATTTGATGTTGGGTTATGACTTCTCGCTTGGCAACATAGGCGATTTCAGAACCACCCTTGGCCTGAGCTACACCCTGGAATATGACATAGTCACAGATACAGGCGCTAAAATAGATGGCGTAGGTAGCCGAAATGCAGGCAACACTATCGGTCATCCCTTGCCCGAGTTCAAAGCCAATCTGATGTTGGGTTGGTCTAAAAATCGTCATGCTCTGGCGATGACGATAAAGCATATTGACGGTTATGAGGATGATGTGCCCCAAAGTGCGTTACGTGGTGCCTACTTCGGGACTGCGCCCAATATCGACAGCATGACCACAATAGACCTTCAATATAATCTTGAACTTCCAGAGATGGGGTCCATGACGGATGGGTCTGTCATGACTTTGGGTGTTAAGAATCTGGCTAACGAAAAGCCTCCTTTGGTTAATACAGACGGTGGTTTCGACCCCTTCACGCATGACCCACGAGGCCGCATCTACTACGTACGGTTTTTGGTGAGCATTTAGAACGCGAGACTTGCCGCTTATAGTTGGAAATAAAAGCACCCGTCTGAAATGACGGGTGCTTTTTTTCCTTCATCGGTGAAGCTGCACTTAAGAGTTGAATCCAAGGCTCTACCCCAACAAGGCGACGTAATACACTGCCTCAGGGCATTTCGGAATTTTTTCGTTCAAGCAGCCACGGAGAGCTTGCCCCGAATTCGGCCGGTGTCTGAGCCCATACACGCCATCAAAACCGGAGCTTGTCCAACGAACCCAACCAAAGCCGGGCCCGAACAACGGCCAACAACTCGATAGGACTGTCTCGCCTCGACCACGCCGCTCATCAAAGCATCTGTTTCATCAGATGGCTTAGGGCGAGTTGGGCAAGGGCATATTGGGCGCACTTGCGCTCAAAGGACTTTGCCTGGGTTCATGATGCCCCGTGGATCCAGCATGTGCTTAAGCCTTCGCATCAGATCAAGCTCCGTTGGCGAACGGAATTTCTCCAATTCGTCTTTTTTCAGGACGCCGATGCCGTGTTCCGCACTGAAGCTGCCGCCGAAGGATTCGGCCAGTTCCAAAATCGCCGCCGTCACTCCAGCGGAGTGCGCCCGCTTCCAAGCCTCAGCATCCACGCCGTCCGGGGCCAGAACATTGAAATGGATGTTGCCGTCGCCTAGATGGCCGAAAATGGAAAACCTTGCATCCGCAATGGCCAGGACCGCCTGTTTGGCCTTCTCCATAAAAGCGCTGAGGTGCTGGATTGGAACGGAAACATCCTGTTTGATCCCACCCCCCGCACGCTTTTCGGCTTCCGGTATGCCCTCCCGAAACCGCCATAGCCTCTCTTTCTGCCCCTGCGATGCGGCAACGTAGCCATCCGCCACGAGCCCTGCCTCCATCGTCTCTGCCAGCGCGGCTTGCAGCAGTTGGGCGGCGCGCTGATCGGTGCGCGATGCGGCCTCGATGAGTATCAACACGATGTTTGCCGAGGCGCTGAAAAGGCCTTCGGTATCAAGCAGGTCAGCGGCCAGTTGAGCGGCACCGAGGGTGATCAACTCGTAGGAAACGATGTTGTCGTCACAGGCTTTACGGAATTGCGTGAGCGCATCACAGGCCGCTTCCACTCCGACCAAGCTCAACAGCGCCGTGGCCCGCCCCGCCAACATGGGAAACAGCTTCAAGGTCGCCGCGGTGATGACGCCCAAGGTGCCTTCGGCACCGACGAAGATATCGGAGATACGATAGCCCGTGTTGTCCTTGCGCACGCTACGAGTCCTTGAGATGAGCTGACCGTCCGGCAGTACGACTTCGAGACCAAGCATCAGATCCCGCGCCACGCCATAGCGCAGCGCATTGAGACCGCCGGCATTAGTCGACAGCGCTCCGCCGATCTGGCAACTGCCTTGCGAACCCATGCTCAGCGGGAAACAAAGGCCGGCTGCAACGGCCGCCTCTTGCGCCTCGGCGAGCGTGACGCCCGCCTCCAAAGTCATGGTGTAGTTGTGCGCGTTCACTTCGCGCACTTGATTGAGTCGATCCAGATTTAGCAGGATGTGGGCTTCATCGAACGCTGTGCCGCCGCCGCAATATCCGGTGTTGCCGCCTTGGGGAACGACGCCGACCCGCTCCCGCCAGCAGTAGGCCAGCAGCCGCGATACATCCGCAGTGCAGTTCGGCCGCACCAACATGCGGGCGCAGCCTTTAAAGGCGCCGCGCTCATCCGCTAGGTAGGGCGCTATGCTCCTTGCATCCGTGCAAACCGCATCCGCACCCAGCATTTGCAGAAGCGGGCCAGTAGCGAACCTCAGGTCGTCTCGCAAAGGCTTCATGGCCAATTGCCACGGTCCGGCGTAGCAAAGATGAGGGAATACATCGCAGCGCCCTTATGCACAACCGCTTAGGCTTCCGGCGAGGTATTTTGGTTGGCCCAATTGGCCACTCGAGCTTGGTCGGCCCCGGTGGCCTGCACCCAGCGAGCGGCCTCAGCGGTGCTTTCCCGTTTCCAAAAAATGGCCTCGGTCTTCAGGCAGTCGATAACGAAGGTGCAGGCAGCAAGGGCCTCCGCTCGGTGGCGGCTGGCGGTCAGCACCGCAACGATCTCATCGGACGGTTGCAGCTGGCCCACCCGATGGACCACCGTAACGGCGGTTAAGCGCCAATGCGCTTCCGCTTTGGCGACTATTGCCGCGATGCTCTTCTCGGTCATACCGGGGTAGTGCTCCAACTCCAAGGCGGTTGCCTCATCCCCATGCACGTCACGCACCAAACCAACGAAGGCGGCCACAGCACCGACCTCGGCGCCAAGGCGCGAACGCAACCGTCGCCACTCCGCGGCCAAGGAGATTTGCTGCCGCTCGATTCTGATGTCGCACATGCTCGCTCAGCCGCCGGTGACCGGGGGCAGGAATGCCACCTCATCCCCCGCCTTAAGAAGCGGCGGCGCGGCCGAGTCGATGAATTCCTGATTGATGGCGATGCGCACATTGGCCGCCGTCAGGGCGGCATGGCTGGCCCTGCCGAAGCGCGACCCCAGCGCCTCCAGCAAGGCCGCCAGGTCAATGGACGAAGCCGTCCGTTCAACAGGACAGTCCCAGCAGTCGACGCCGACGGCTTCTCTGAGCGAGGCAAAAAATAGGACGTGGATCACAACTGCTCGTCCAACCGGCGCCAAGGGCCGCTCTTGCCTCCCTCCTTGCGCAGCAGGCGCACCTCCTGCACCGCCATGCCGCGATCGATTGCCTTGCACATGTCGTAGATGGTCAGGGCCGCCACGCTGGCGGCGGTCATAGCCTCCATCTCCACGCCCGTTCGGCCAGTGACCCGGCATTTCGCCGTGACGAGCAGGTGGCGCGGCGGCGCGGCGGCAATGTCGATGGAGACCTGATTGATCGGCAGCGGATGGCACAGCGGGATCAGGTCCGCACAGCGCTTGGCCGCCTGAATGCCAGCCACCCGCGCAACGGCCAGCACGTCACCCTTGCGGATATTGCCGGCGCAGATCTCATCAAGGGTGGCCGGCTGCATCCGCAGCTTGGCTTCAGCCACGGCGATGCGCTCGGTCTCCGGCTTGCGCGAAACGTCCACCATGGCGGCTTCGCCCCGGTCATTCAGATGGGTTAGCTCGCTCATGGGCCGATTATAGCCACTTGGCCTCTGCTAGAATAATCGGCTGTTCATTTCGAGGCATGGCCTCGCGAGCATCGTCATGAATACCGACAACATCATGGTGGGCATGTCCGGCGGCGTGGACTCATCCGTTGCCGCGCTACTGCTGCGGCAACAGGGATACGCCATTTCCGGCCTGTTCATGAAGAATTGGGAGGAGGACGATGGCGAAGATGACTGCACCGCCCAACAAGACTATGAGGACGCGGCAAGGGTCTGCGACCAGCTCGGCGTTGAACTGCATACGGCCAACTTCGTAGCAGAGTACTGGGACGACGTGTTCACCACCTTCCTGAAGGAGTGCCAAGCCGGACGCACACCAAACCCGGATGTGCTCTGCAACCGCGAGATCAAGTTCAAGCAATTCGCCCGCTATGCGGAACTGCACGGCGTCAGCCAAATCGCCACTGGCCACTACGTTCGCTTGGCTAGAACCGCTGCCGGCCTAAAACTGTTGAAGGGTCAGGACAGCGCCAAGGACCAAAGCTATTTCCTGCAAGCGCTCACCCCGGCGCAGTTGGCCAATGCGACCTTTCCGCTGGGTGAACTGACCAAGACGGAAGTGCGCCGCATCGCCCGCCAAGCCGGACTGCACAACCACGCAAAAAAAGACTCCACCGGCATCTGCTTCATCGGCGAGCGGCGTTTTCGGGACTTCCTGCACCGCTACTTGCCGCACAACCCCGGGCCGATGGTCGATGAGGCGGGCCTAGTGTTGGGCGAGCACATCGGTCTCGCCTACTACACTAGGGGCCAGCGCCAAGGGCTTGCCATCGGTGGCCGAGTTGATCGGCCGGAAGCGCCTTGGTACGTTTTGGACAAGGACATCGCCCGCAACCAACTCGTCCTCACCCAAAACCCGGACGCGCTCTTGAACAACTTCCTTACCGCCTGCAGCCTAAACTGGCTCGGCGATCCCCCCGCCCTGCCCTTGCCCTGCACCGCCAAGGTGCGCTATCGGCAGCCGGACCAAGCGGCCATCGTTCGGCCTAAGGCCGATGGCAACGTGTCGGTGCAGTTCGACGTGCCGCAAAGGGCCATCACCACGGGACAGTACGTTTGCTTCTACGAGGACGATGCGTGCCTTGGCGGCGGCGTCATCGAATCCTTCGGCGACCTCAGCGAACAGCAGTAGAAGTGACCGACCTTGATTACCGCTCGCTGGCCCTCGCCGCCTTGTTCGCCGCCCTTGCGGAAGTGGAGGCGACCGCCACTGGGCGCAACACCCACAACATTCAGCATTTCTTAGCGGCATTGTTCACCGGCAACGCCGAAAGCTTGGATGAGGCGTTTCCCGACCCAAGCTGCTATCGACCTGGCGTGGAGGCAGCGCTTAGCGCCTTGGATCGCCAGCACAGCCAACGCCAGATCATCGGCTACGCTTTCGGGGTGGTGAAACTGTCCAACCTGCTGCACCGCAATCCGCAAGCGGCGGCCAGCCTTGGCCAACGGCTTGACACGCTCGCCGGGGCCGACTTCGATACGAGCTTGCTCAGGGCTTTGGAGGAGGTTTACATGGAAGTCATTGGCGGACTCGGCAAGCGCCTGAGAATCATCGGCGACCGAGAAATTCTCACCCAACCAAAATCGGCCGCCCGCATCCGCGCCTTGCTGCTGACGGCGATACGCTTCGCTTGGCTGTGGCGGCAATTGGGCGGGCGCCGTTGGCATCTTGTTTTTCAACGCCACCGCCTAACGCAAGGTCTTGAAACACTAAAGGAGCAATTGGCGTGAGCCTAGAGCTGAACCCAACCACGGCCATCAGCGCGGTGGATGGGCGCTACCGCAGCAAGACCGAAGCGCTGGCACCCATCTTCAGCGAGCAAGGGCTGATCCGCCATCGGGTTCGGGTCGAGTGTGAGTGGTTCCTAGCTTTGGCGGCGCTACCAGAAGTGCCGGAGCTGCCGCCGTTGAGCGCGGCCCAAGCGACCGCCGTCAGCCGCATTCACACCAGCTTCTCCCACTTGGACGCCGATCGGGTGAAGGCTTTGGAAGCCATCACCAATCATGACGTCAAGGCGGTGGAGTATTTCGTCAAGGAACGCATCAGCCGCGTTGAGGGCTTGGCCGGCCGCACCGAGTTCGTTCATTTCGCCTGCACGTCCGAAGACATCAACAACCTAGCCCATGCTTTAATGCTGCGGGCGGGCCGGGAAATCCTGCATAGGCAGATGCGGCAAGTCATCGACGCGATCAACGCCCTCGGCCGGGAAGCAGGGGACCTGCCCATGCTGGCCAGAACCCACGGCCAGCCAGCCTCGCCTACCACGCTGGCGAAAGAACTGCGCGTCTTCAGTGCTCGCTTGGCGGGGCGGCTGGAAGGCATTAGCGCCGTGCCGCTGAGCGGCAAGCTGAATGGCGCCGTTGGCAACTTCAACGCCCACGCCATCGCCTATCCCGATGTGGATTGGCTGGCCGTAAGCGCAAGGTTCGTCACCAACCTAGGCCTGCAACCCAATCCGCTGACCACGCAAATTGAACCGCATGACCACATGGCGGAGCTGTTCCACGCCTTCATGCGCTTCAACCAGGTGCTGCTGGATTTCGTCCGGGACATCTGGGCCTACATTTCCATCGACTATTTCGGCCAACGCTTGGCATCGGGCGAAACGGGTTCGTCCACCATGCCGCATAAGGTGAACCCGATTGACTTCGAGAACGCCGAGGGCAACCTAGGGGTGGCCAACGCCCTGCTCGGCCACATGGCCGAGAAGCTGCCCGTCTCGCGCTGGCAGCGCGACCTTTCAGACTCCACCTTGCTGCGCAACATGGGCACGGCGCTGGCCCATTGCAGCATCGCCTGCCAGTCCGCGCTGAAGGGGCTGTCGCACCTTTCCATCAACCGCGAGCGAATCCGCGCCGACCTCGAAGACAACTGGGAGCTGTTGGCGGAGGCGGTGCAGACCCTGATGCGCAAGTACGGCTTGGCGCAGCCTTACGAACGGCTCAAGGCAGCCACTCGAGGCCAGCGCCTGGACCGGGCCGGATTTGTCCGGTTGCTTGATGAACTGGAACTGCCCGAGGCCGCCCGTCGTGAACTCAAAGGACTGACGCCGACTGGCTACACTGGACTGGCCAAGCGGCTGGTCAATACGGATGACAATAGGCCGACACATGACCCGAGCTGGGCTAATTTGACCACTTTAGGTCACGAACCACGCAACCCGGAAGCAGCCGACGAAGCCTTACCAGGAAACCTCTGATTAAATTCCAGGGATTGGCCATCGCATGGCGGATGAAATAATTTATTATCTATTTTCAATGACTTACAAGTCATCGAAAAGGACCGATCTGTTGCAGTGCGAGAGCCTGTGAATTTTTCAGAGGTTTCCTAGCCAAGATATTTCACGAAATGGATGGAAAATGACGGAAAAATGTTGAAAATATGGGTGATCAAAACTTCATAATAAGAATTTCCGCCGTGCCGGAATGCGACCAAACTTCGCTCCAATCTCCATCTGTTAAACGCTGTGATGTTGAAGCCGATTTCAGTGGCGGCGAGCTCATCAGCCTTGGCGGTATCGAGCTGCCCGCTCGGGCCGACCGGCGGCGGGGGCTGGCCTTGGCTGGTGCCCGGGCCATGACCGATACAGGCCGAAAGACCAGCTGTGGCCACTTGCTGCTGGAACTTATCAAACAACGCATCCAGAGCCTAGCCTTGAGGTATGAGGACCTAAACGATCCTCCGCAACTGCGGCCAGCCACTCTCCATATCACCGGCACGGCAGCTTCAAATGAAGCACCGCTCAGACTGGCGGCAAGCAGCCATCAGGTTGAGAATTGACCTCTACTCGATTGAGCATCTCTGCTGTAGATTGCCGCCCCTTTTGCACTTGACCCAACCAAGGAATCGAAATGTCTGCTGACCCATCCAATTACCTGCAACAGCTTGAAGCTATCACCGAGGAACTGAGCAGCCAACCGAGTTGGCGCGCCATTAACCCGGAGTACGTTCTGCGCATGCGCCTGCAGAACCGCTTCCGCACGGGCCTTGACATAGCCCGTTACACGGCGGACATCATTCGGCGGGACATGGCGGAATACGACCAGGATGTTTCGCAGTACACCCAGTCCCTCGGCTGCTGGCACGGCTTCAGCGCCCAGCAGGTGATGATGTCCATCAAGAAGCACCGCAAGACCACTAGCAAATCCTACATTTACTTGAGCGGTTGGATGGTGGCGGCGCTGCGCTCCCGCTTCGGTCCCCTGCCCGACCAAAGCATGCATGAAAAAACCACAGTGCCCGACCTGATTGAGGAAATCTACACCTTCCTGCGGCAGGCGGACGCCCGCGAGTTGCGGCACCTGTTCATCGAACTCGACGAGGCCCGCGCCAATGGCAACGACCCAGCGCCGACCATCTCCCACATCGACAATTTTGAAACCCATGTGGTGCCGATGATCGCGGACATAGACGCCGGCTTCGGCAACGAGGATGCCACCTATCTGTTAGCCAAGCGCATGATCGAAGCGGGGGCCTGCGCCATTCAGATTGAAAACCAGGTTTCCGACGCCAAGCAGTGCGGGCACCAAGCGGGCAAGGTCACCGTGCCGCATGAGGATTTCGTCTCCAAACTGAACGCAGTTCGCTACGCTTTCTTGGAGCTTGGCGTTGAGAACGGAGTCATCGTGGCGCGGACCGACTCCTTGGGTGCGGGCCTGACCATGAAAATACCCGTATCCAAGAAAACGGGGGATCTAGGCGACCAGTATTGCAGCTTCTTGGAGGCTACCGAGGTGCACGACCTCAATGAACTGCGCGACGGAGACATCACCATCCACCAAAAGGGCAAGCTGTGCCGCCCGCTGCGGCTCGACAACGGCCTATACGCTTTCCGCGACAACACGGGCTTCGACCGTGTGGTGCTCGACTGCATCACCAGCCTAGAGCACGGCGCTGACCTGCTATGGATTGAAACCGAGCGCCCGAACCTGAAGCAAATCAGCAGTTTGGTGGAGGCGGTAAGAAAGAAGGCCCGTCAGGCCAAGCTGGTTTACAACAATTCGCCCTCATTCAACTGGACTCTGGCGTTTCGCGAGCAGGTTTACGGTGAGTGGCAAGCCGTCGGCAAGGACATCTCCGCCTACCCCGACCCGGCGGTCGTTCCCAAGGGCCTGATGGCGGCCGAGTACGACGACACCCCCCTGGCCGCGGCCGCGGATGAATTGATCGCCCGCTTCCAACGGGACTCGGCCCAAGAAGCCGGCATCTTTCACCACCTAATCACCCTGCCCACCTACCACGAAACAGCGCTGGGCATCGACCTGCTGTCGGAAGGCTATTTCGGCGACCTTGGCATGCTCGCCTACGTCAAGGGCGTGCAGCGACGCGAGATTCGACGCGATCTGGCCGTCGTGAAGCACCAGGACCTAGCCGGCTCCAGCATCGGCGATGACCACAAGGAATACTTCTTGGGCGAAAAGGCGCTGCTGGCCGGCGGTGCGGCGAACACCATGAACCAGTTCTAGGAAACCTCTAAAAAATTCGCAGGTTTTCGCAGTGCAACAAGACCAGTCTTTTTCGATGACGTGTCAGCCATTGAAAATTGAATATAAATCATTCCATCCGGTAGGCGATAGCCAGTCCCGGGTAGTTGATCAGAGGTTCCCTAGCGAGGCAATGCTGTTCAAGGAACTGCCTTAAACGGAGCGGGCCTAATCAGGCTCTGGTTCCTAGAGGCTTGTGACATGACTGGATTCCGAGTGGGCTTGCGCGGCTGACCTGCCAAGCGAAGATCGCAGCGCCTCGCTAGCCTGATTCCTCAAGCAAGCGGAGCACTTCCTCGTAGCTTTGCGCGGTTGGGTATTGCGGGTGTTCATTGCGCACTTTGGCGGGCGCACGAAACAGAACGCCGCTGTGCGCCTCCTCCAGCATGGGCAGATCATTGTATGAGTCGCCAACGGCGACCACGGAGAAATTCAAGGACTTAAAAGCCTTGACCACGCTGCGCTTGGGGTCGCTTTGGCGCATCCTGCAATGGCTGATGCGGTCATCCTCAACGCTCAAGTGGTGGCACAACAGCGTCGGCCAGCCAAGTTTCGCCATCAGCGGGCTGGCGAACTCATAGAAGGTGTCCGAGACAATGACTGGTTGGCTGCGCTGGCGCACGTCGTCCAAGAATTGATTGGCCCCAGGCAAAGGCTCAAGCGTCTCCACAACCTCCCGGATCATGGAGAAGCGCAGGTCATGCTGGCGCAGGATCGCCAAACGATAATCCATCAGTTCACCGTAGTCGGGGATGTCCCTAGTGGTTTTGTTCAGTTCATCAAGGCCGGTGCGCTGCGCCACCGCTTGCCAAATTTCAGGAATCAGAACCCCTTCAAGGTCTAAGCACAGGATATCCAAAAGCCTCCCCCTTGGTGATTTTTTGAGTTAAGCATATTTCAACATGGAATTTTTACCCCATCCCGCCATTGCTAAACTCCGTTAGCTCAATGACGGGAATCCCTCCCGCCAGCCTCCGTTCAAAAGCCGCCGGGGATGCGCCATGGACTTACATATAGCAGCCGCCTGCAACCAACCGCAAAATCTGTTGAAGAAGATAGCCCAGCGGTTCGACCCAATAAAGGTGGCTATTTCCTTCAGCGGGGCCGAGGATGTGGTGCTGATCGACATGGCCCATCGCGCAGGGCTCAAGTTTAACGTCTTCTGCTTGGATACCGGCCGCCTGCACCCGGAAACCTACGACTTTTTCGAACGGGTGCGGGAGCACTATCGCCTGCCCATCGAGGTGCTGATGCCTGATCCCGCCGCCGTGGCTGAGCTAGTCCACACCAAGGGATTGTTCAGTTTCTACAAGGACGGGCACTCGGAGTGCTGCGGCGTGCGCAAGATTGAGCCGTTGCGCCGTCGATTAAGCACCTTGGACGCTTGGATCACCGGACAGCGCAAGGACCAAAGCGTGACTCGCACGGACATTCCATTGGAGCAGGAGGATCAAGCCTACTCCACCAAGGAGCACCGGCTAATCAAGTTCAACCCGTTGGCGCAGTGGTCATCGCGCGATGTTTGGGGCTACATTCGCGCCTACGACGTGCCCCACAACGAGCTGCACAGCCGTGGCTTCGTCTCCATCGGCTGCCAACCCTGCACCCGCACCGTAGCCCCGCATGACCATGAGCGCACCGGGCGCTGGTGGTGGGAGGAGGCAACCAAAAAGGAGTGCGGCCTGCATTCGCAGAACGTCACCAAAATCGTCAGCCAATTGGGCTGAGCTGGCCAGCCTCTAGCCTCTCCAAATCGGTGACCTGCTAAGCGCTTTTACTTTGAGGTTGCCGAGCTAGAGGCCAACACAATTTTAAAGTGTGTCATTTGATGCCTTGGCTATTGATGAAGTCCAAACCCTAATCCGCAGGCCGTGCGGATGCGTTCATGCTACCAGCCTCAGCGCACCGGCAGTTCAAGCTCCTCAAACAACTTCTCGCGCGCAACCCCGGTGCGGCACTCCATCGCCGCGTCCACCGTTTGATGGTCCAGATGGGGCGCGAACAAATTGATGAAGTCATACATGAACCGGCGCAGGAAGGTGCCCCGGCGAAAGCCGATGTGGGTGACGGACGGTGCAAACAGGTGCGAGGCATCCACCGTCACCAACCCTCGGTCCACCGCCGGATCAAATGACATGGAGGCGATGATGCCAACGCCTACGCCGAGGCGCACGTAAGCCTTGATGACGTCGGTGTCGGTGGCGGTGAAGACCACGTTCGGCTTCAGCCCTACGGCCATGAAGGCTTGGTCGAGCACCGAGCGCCCGGTGAACCCAAACACATAGGTGGCGATAGGCTCCGAAGCCACATCGGCCAGCGTCAGCAGGCGCGCCTTGGCCAAGGCATCCAACGCATGCCCCTTGGGCACGATGACATCCCGATACCAGCGATAGCACGGCATCATGATGAGGCCCTTGAACAGGTGCAGGCCCTCAGTGGCGATGACGAAATCCACTTCCCCAGCAGCGGCCAACTCTGCCAACTGCGCCGGCGAGCCCTGATGCATCCTAAGCGCCACATTCGGGTAGGTCTCGCGAAACTTGCGCACCACCGGCGGCAACGCATAGCGCGCCTGGGTGTGGGTGGTGGCGATGGACAAAAGCCCGGTCCCCTCGTCCCGATGCTCCGCCGCCGCCTGCTTGATGCTCTGTACCTGGCGCAGAATGTCCTCAACCTTGTCGAGGATCACTTTGCCCACTGGTGTGATGTGGGTCAGCCGTTTGCCGTGACGGGCGAAGATGTCCGCGCCCAACTCGCTTTCGAACAGCCGTATCTGCTTGCTGATGCCCGGTTGAGACGCATACAACCGATCCGCCGCCGCGGAAACGTTGAGGTCATTGCGGGCGACCTCCGAAATATAATGCAATTGCTGAAGCTTCATCGCTGCCGTTTGCTCAAGATAAAGCTGCTATGTTAACCAAATTTGAAGAAGTTGATATAAAAAGGGCCCTTCTTATAACAAAAACAAGTTTAGAAACCTACGCTCCAAATGCTGGATAACTTCAAATTCTGCGGTAAGCCCATCGGCACCTGCATTCGCCCATATTCTCGCGAGTTGCAACTTTGCTCCCAAAGCCGGTCGGTTGAGTGAAAAGCAAACTGACCTCGGTGTCGTTTCAAGATGGCGGTGGATTCTTGGCCACCACGCCGGCCACTAGCGGGAGCTTGGTTTTCGAGCCGATGGAACGCCCCTTGCGCGGGCTGCCGGCCGACTTCGCTGACGGTTCGTTGGCGACAATCAGCACACAGATCTTGGACACATGCTGTGCTCGGGCCTTCAGCATGATGATTGGCTCTGAAGGCGGGCCGACCGGTGCGCCACGGCGGCCGCCGCTATCGTTCGTTGGTGATGCCAGCTGGCACATGACCAACGGGCGTGTGCGCGGCGGCGTCTTCGCAGTGCTTCCTCTGGTCGTCAAAAAACACGTCCGCACCAAAGGCTTGCAGGAATTTGGACTTGTTCATGCCGCCGATGAAGAGCGCTTCGTCAAGACGGATGTTCCAAACCCTAAGCGTGCGGATGACTCGTTCATGGGCCGGTGCCGAACGGGCGGTGACCAAGGCGGTGCGGATGGGGCAATCGTTCTTGAACTCCTGCTGCAAGTCATACAATGCTTGCAGGAAGGACTTGAACGGCCCCCCGGGCAACGGACTTGTGGCGTTCTTTTCCTCGGCGCTGGCAAAGGCGTTGAGCCCCTCGGCCTGAAAGATCCGCTCGGCTTCATCTGAGAACAGGACCGCGTCGCCATCAAAGGCCACTCGAAGCTGTTCAGGGTCTTCATGCACGCTGACCGAGCCGTTGACGCCATTCGGCCCCCGGCCGCTGCCAACGGGGCCAGGCAGCAGGTTCGCCGCCGCCACGTTGCTTTCAAGAGCATGGCGAACATCGTTGCTGTCCATGCTCAGAAACAGGTCGCAATCAAAAGGCTCAATGTAGCGATAGGGACTGTTGCCGTTACAGAACGCTGCCTTGGTGACATCAAGGCCATGATGCTTGACGGAATTGATGATGCGCAGCCCGGTATCGGTCGAGTTGCGCGAAAGCAGGATGACGTCAACCCTGCGCTCCTTGTCCAGCTTATTGATGTTGGTTAGTTTTTTGACGAAGGCAAAACCCTCTCCCGGGGCTAGGGGCTCATCTTCCTTTTCAATCTGGAAGCGTCGGTACTGCTCCAAACCATGTTCCTCAAATACCGTATTGCTCTCATGCAAGTCAAACAAGGCTTGGGAGGAGATGGCGATCCTGAGCGGCTTGCGTGTCATGCATCAAGATCCGGGATGAGTTGGCTCTCCAGCTTGGAGATGATGTCCTTCAACCTGAGCTTGCGCTTCTTAAGCCGCTGGATGCGCATGGCATCGTGGTGGCCGGCTTTGTGCAGATGCAGGATCACTTCGTCCAAGTCACGATGCTCAACCCGCAATTCCTGCAGCCATTTACTGAGATCAGCACTATCCATTGATGGCTTGGCGAATGAACATTCCTGCAACATGATACTCTAATTGCCCCATGAGGGGCGCTCGCAAACATCAGCGCATAAATCACTGTTGGCCTAGCCCAAAGGTGACAAACCAAACCTTTGCCAAGGAATCAAAAGTGCTCCATTGCAAAGCAGGCGGAGCTTGCCGGCCAAGGGTTTTGACCTGCCGGCAAAACGCCACGGGAACATGATCCCCATACTGCTTGGGCTTATCGTCTTGGCCACCTTGGTCGTGCTGTTTCGACTGTTGTGGCTGTCCGCCCAACCGCGTAAAAAAACGGTCATCATCACCTTGGCCACGCTGGCTCTGGTGGTGGCGCTGGCTGCGCTGGCGGCCACGGGACGCCTGCATTGGCTGGCGGCGGCAGGCACTGCGCTACTGCCCTTCCTGCGTCGTGGGTTGGAGCTGGTGATGCGCTTGCTGCCTTTCGCTGGACGCTTTTTTACCGGCTTTCGCCAGCGAGCCAGCAGCGGCGCTGCTCAGGCTGGCGCCATGACCCAGCAGCAGGCTTTGAACGTCTTAGGGCTTGGCTCCAACCCCAGCCGGCAGGAAATTGTTGAAGCGCATCGACGCTTGATGGCAAAAAACCACCCGGACAAAGGCGGCTCCACCTTCATCGCCCAGCAACTCAATGAAGCCAGGAAGACATTGCTAGCCTGAAAATCTCATCCTTGGCGTTGAAATATGCCTTTATTTTTTTAATAAAATGAATTAAAACGAGTACTTACGAGAAATAAGAAGAGAATTTCTATGGAGACACAATGTAGCCCGACCCAGCTTGAATTTGGCGGCTCAGATCGACCGGATATCGTGGGCCGGTTTGAGCTGTCGCAGCAAAATTAACGACCCAAAAGGCTGTTTACCGAAGTCGGTGAGCGAAGCGGGCTAGGCTAATGGAGACAGCCTTCAACGCATGAAGCCGCCGGCTTCGTCCTCCAAGCTGATCAGCCGTCGAGTCCAGTTATCGAGCCGATTGAACTGCTCCTCATCAACGCCAAACCCGCGGCTGATCTCCCTTAGCAGGCATTCCTCCTCAATTTCAAAGGCACCGTCAGCGTAGCTCAGCCGGATCAGGTTCAACAGCGCGATGATCCGGGATTTGCGCGTGTCGAACGTGGTCTCAATGCCGTTCAACTCCAAGTATTCAAGCTCGTGAGCCGGGTTCAGCTCCATCTCCCGCTTGAATTCATCAAGCATCCCCTCTTCATTGGGGTCGAGCAGCCCATCGGACACGACCACGTTGTGCGCCAGCCGCAGCAAGGCCTCTCGTTGTTCAGCCGTCAGCGTGGACAGCCACATAGCCAATTGCGCCCTAAGCGCTGAACATGATGAGCAAGTTGTCTATCAGGCTGGACGCCATGACCAGAACGCATAGCCATCCCCAACCGATAACAGCTTTCATGAACCAACTCTGCGCGATGAAGTCCTTGATGAGATGCCGCATTGATAGCTTGCCCCTACCTTACGCCCATGCATTCAGCCCATGCATCGAATGCGCCTCGGCCTGATGAAATGAAGTCTGCGCCATTGTAGTGCCCTGCTCCGAGAATAGCCATCAGTGTACGGACTCAGGACATTTCGGAATTTTTTCGTTCAGGCAGCCAAGGAGAGCTTGTCCGTGCATTCGGCCGGAGTCAACAAGACGAGGGCATGGTGGGGCCGGACGTTGTGGTGGTCGAGGAGAGACCCCTCCAGAGCTCGGTTCACTTCGCCGGAGGCCGCCCCGGTGGACGGACCATATAACCCGACCGCAGGGAGCGGTTGCTGCGCTCGACGCAGCGGAGCTGCTAATGGGCGTTTTGGGCCACAAGACGGTGGACTCGAAGGGCGATGAACTGGCCGTTATGTGACGGCTTTTGTCCGCTTTGCTTTACAATTCCCCTTCTTTGCGTTGAACCCGCTGTGCCGCCGCACAGTTTGCGCCATCCCCCATCCCAAGTGCGCTCTCTAGCCTCTTTGCGCTGAAACGGCAGCGCCCAAAGGCCGGTCTTCACCAGATAGCTGCGCCAACTCCATGTCGTAGATCCGCCAGCCGACGTCGGGGAAATAACGCACCTTGTCCGTGTAGACGCCGATGAATATCCAGACGCTGTCGGTTCTAGCGTGCCAAGCCTGCAGATAGCTGCTCATTGTCGCCTCGCCTGAAGCCAAGCCGCCTTGGGCGTCCATCTCCAATTCGACTAGCTCCACTAACTGGCTGCCGATGAGGTGCTGGGTGGAGACATATTCCTGAAGGGCGTTGTGAACCACGTCCACCCAACCGTCGGGACCTTGGGCCTCAAGCTGGATGACCCCTTTGGCGGAGGCGCGAATGCGGGCGTCGGGCGTGAAGATGGCATGGTAGATGCGCCGACCCTCGGCGAGAGACTCGGCTGTGCCCTCGCCGACGAGATCGGTCGCCTTGGCGTATCGACGGCGCAGGTACTCGATCTCTTGGCGAGCGACAGCAGCGGCCATCGGCGTGGCCGGCCGGACGTTGTTGGCTAGTGCTGTTTCGGGCATGGGGCGTTTCTCCTTTGGGATTCCAGGGTTCGGCTACAATCCGTGCCGGCCGGCTTCCCGAATCATGGGTTGATACTGATCAAAGGCCGGTGGATTGGCCGAGGAGCCGGTGGTCATGCCGGCGTCGGTGGTCAAAGTGTGTCCGCTGGTGTAGCCGGATTCGTCGCTTGCCAGCCAGAGTGCGGCGTTGGCCACGTCTTCGGCCAGCCCTGGACGGCCCTTCAGCGGCGAGGCGGCGGCTAGGCTCTTCTTGGTTTCCTCAATGGCGGTCGGGTCTCCGGTGCTGACGTTGGCCACCATGGGCGTGGCCATTCCCGCCGGGGAGATGCAGTTGACGCGGATGCCGAAACGACAGAGCTCCGCCGCCGCACTCTTGGTGAGCCCCACCACGGCATGCTTGGCCGCCGTGTAGGTGTGGGGGCCGAGCCCACCCAGAATGCCAGCGGTGCTGGACATGCTGACGATGGCTCCGGACCCTTGCGGCTTCATCACGCGCGCTGCGTGCTTGACGCCGTAAAAGACGCCGTTCAGCAGGATGTCCAGCGTCGCCTTCCATTCATCTGCCGGAGTGGTGTCGATGGGACCGACGGCGCCGACGATGCCGGCGTTGTTGAACATGATGTCCAAGCCGCCGAAGGCGTTGACCGCGCTGTCCACAAGCTTGGCGATGTCTTCCTCGGACGTGACGTCGCAGCTTTGAAACACCGCCTCATCCCCTAGTTCCGCAGCGATGGCGGCACCGGCCTGCTCCTGAATGTCTCCTAGCGCCACTTTGCACCCCTCGGCGACGAACAAACGCGCCGCGGCGGCGCCAAACCCACTGGCCGCGCCCGTAATGGCCGCCACCTTGCCCTCAAGTCTTAATCCCATGGCTTCTCCCCGGAGTTAATTTGTTGCGCTATCTTCAGGCATCGCACAGGAATGTCAATGCGGTGTACGGGCTCAGGACATTTCGGTATTTTTCGTTCGGGCGGCCATGGAGCGCTTGTCCGCGAATTCAGCCGGTGTCACCAGCCGAGGGCTTGGTGGGGTGTTCAGGCTCCTTGGTTTTTGAACAAGTCGAGGCTGCCTGAACCGGCGGCGGGGCGTCGGCACCGGTGCGCCAATGCGCCCAAAATCGCCGGGGCCGGCATTCCGAAATGCGTCTGAGCTGATTTATTCAGCAGGCGGTGGCGCGGGGCTGTCGATGCTGATTAAGCTGATGCGTGGGCCTATAACTTAAGGAAGCAACCATGCTGGCAACGTCGGCAGCCCCCTAGCCGGCCGGCATAACCAGTACAACTCACCTCAGCAGCGCACGACCCTTGGTGCAGCGTCTGAGCTAGGACTTCAAAATGTCGCGCAAAACCTCGGCCACAAGAGCGGGACGAGCCTGACTTTACAGTTCCCGTTTCTCGCTTTCAGCCAGAGGCCGTGTTTAGATTAGGGTTTGCCAATTCTCGCATCCAAGGGGACTCACATGATTAGCACTGGACCGCTGGAAGATCGGCTTGCCATTCGCGAATTGGTCGAATCCTACAATGATGCCGTCATGCGCTTCGATGGCGACGCTTGGCAAGCCAATTGGCGGGACGACGCCACTTGGAATCTGCCCGGCGCCGGTGACATCACTGGCAAGGAGAACTTCTTTCCCATCTGGCAGCAGGCCATGGCGGGCTTTTCCTTCGTCGGCTTTTTCGCCTCCGCCGGTCCCATCACCGTCGATGGCAGCAAGGCGCATGGCACTTGGTACCAACAAGAAGAACTGCACCAAAAGGATGGCGGCAAGCGTTTCATCATCGGACGCTATGAAGATGATTACGTCAAAGTGGCCGGCCGTTGGTACTTTCAAAAGCGCGTTTACGACGTCCTCAAGTCCGAGGAAAGCGGTTAAGATCGGTTCCCCGTCACGCTTGGTTTGCCGTCACGATGGTGCGGAAAGTTAGGTTGATGCGCGGCCCCGCGCCGATTTTTCTGGTCACACGGGGAATGCAGTGTCGCCAGTGATGTTGGGTGGTGCCGCTCATCTCCAAGTAGCTGCCGCCGGGCAGGTCAATGGCCATGCGCAAGCCATCTATATTCTTGTGCCGCAATTGAAACCGACGCATAGCACCCAAACTTAGGGAGCCGATCAGCGGGCGCTTGCCCAATTCCGGTTCGTCGTCGCTATGCCAGCCCATGCTGTCCCGTCCATCCCGATAGTAGTTGAGCAGCACACTGTTGAAGTTCACGCCGGAGACCGCCTCCACCCGCTGCTTGATCTGCCGCAACGCGCCGGTCCAAGGCGCGGGCAACAGCCTAAGCCCGGAGTAGGAATAAACGGCCTCGGGGTCGCCGTGCCAGCAGCTCAGTCGCGGCGTCGCCAGCCACCGCCCGAAGAGGCGGATCTGCTCCTGCCGCCACTGACATTCATCGCGCAGCAGCGCAAACCAGCGCTCACTCTCTTCCGGTTGGAAGAGCTGCTCGACAAAGCGCACTTGGCCATCCCGCAGGGGAATGAACTCCACTTCAGCACCCTCAATAGGGGGTTGATCCCCCATCCACGCTCAGCGTAGCGCCGGTGATGCCGCCGCCGATGTCGCTGGCCAGCAGCACCGCCATGGCCGCCACTTCCTGCACGGTGTTGGGGCGCTTGATGGCGGCATCCTGCGAGAACATGTTCACCATTTCATCAAAGGTCATGCCCATGGCTTCAGCCGTGGCCGGCCCGTTGGCCCGCACGATGTCCGTGATGACCAAGCCAGGGCAAATGGCATTGACGGTGACGCCGCCGGCACCCACTTCCTGGGCCAAAGACTTGGTCAAGCCGTTGACCGCGTGCTTGGCGGTGGTGTAGGCGGTGAAGACCGGCTTGCCGATCTTGCCCTCAGTGGATGAGATGTTGATGACGCGCCCAAACCCCCGCTCCAGCATCGCCGGGAGGGCGCGTCGGCAAGCCCAAAAAGTGGAGTAGACGTTCCACTTGATGGCAAGGTCGAATGCCTCGTGGGAAAGATCAACCAACGGCTGCAAGTCACCAGCGCCGCCGGCGTTGTTGACTAAGATGTCAAGATGTCCGAAGTGGGCCGCGGCTTGGTCGATAAAGCCCTCCACATCGACCTGCGCGGTGGCGTCGCCCGGAAAGAAAACCGCTTGGTCGCCAGCATTCAGGGCGGTGAGCATTCGGTGCGCCTTTTCAGGATTGCGGGCCATCAGCGCCACTTGGGCACCTTCGGCCAGAAACGCCTCGGCGATGCCACGGCCAATGCCGGCGGTACCGCCGGTCACCGCCGCCACTCGCTTTTCCAACTTCATCAAATTAGTGCCCTGTCGTACAAGTTTTTTGCATTTCAGCGAGCCGCATGAGGTCTGTGGCAAGGCGCGGCCCACCGACAATGGCACAGGCCCCATCGCCAAGGGTCGCAACGCGGCCGCAGGGCACTAGGCTGCCTTGGTGAATTTCAGATTCAACTCAAGCGTCCCCAGCATGATGCCTGGCTGGTGCATGAAGGTGTTGTTGGGCGCGTATTCCAAGCGGTCAATACGGTCGAGAAGTCGGTCCCAAGCGACGATCTGCTCCAACCGGGACAGGTGCGCCCCAGGGCACACGCGGGGACCTTGAGAGAAAGTCAAGTGCCGACTCACCGCCTTGCGGTCCAGCACGAGCTGATGCGGGCATTTGAATTCCTCCTCGTCGATGTTGGCCGCCGCCCAGCGTAGATGCAACAAAGACCCAACCGGCAGGGTGACGCCTTGGAAGACCTCGTCTTGGGTGGTAATGCGGGTGGACAGGCCTTGGGTGGGCGAACGCAGGCGCATGCTTTCTTCGGTGAAGTGGCGCAGCTTGCTGCGATCCTGCTTGATGTCGCCGAACACGCCCTGCCGTTCACACAAAAGCTGCGCCTGTTCCTCAATGGCGTACTGCGTGGTCTCCAAGCCGCCGATGACCATGGCGTACACGATGCCGTTCACTTCCACGTCGGTGAGCTTGCGCCCGAGCGCTTGGTAGGTCACTTGGGTCAGGAAGGTGATCATGTCGTCCTTCGGCTGACGCCGCCGATCGTCGATGTGGGTCTGCACGTAATCCTTGAACTCGTTCAGCGCTTCGAACTGCTGCCGCATCTGGTCCTCGTTCAAGAGGTTGCGATGGCCTTCGCCGTAGACGAAAGCCGCAACCTGAGCCGCACCCCATTTCTCGACCATGGCGATGTCTTCCTGGGGAAAACCGAGAATGCTGTTCATCACCCGCTGCGGCAGCGGACGGGCGAACTCGGAGATGAACTCCACTTGGCCTTGGTCGATCCAATTGCTGATAAGGTCGTCCACATGCTTGGTAATCATCTCCCGATTGCGCGAGGCGCCCGGGCCAACCCAAGGATCGGTCAACTCTTGGCGATGGCTGCGGTAGAGCTCGTTGGTGGGACGCAGCGTCGCCATCGACGCCATCATGATGTTGATGTTGGGCAGCTCCTGCGGCGGCGCACCGGCCTTGGTCAATTCCTTCAGCCCAAGGGTCATGGTGGGCGGAAAGCGAACGGGGTCGCGCACCACCAAGGCGATGTCCTCGTACTTTGACAGTATATAGCCGTCCCCATCCGGCGTGTAACCCTCCCCCGGCAAGCGATGAACGGGCGCCTCCCGGTGCAGAATCTCATAAGCCTCGTACCAATGCTCAGCGGCACCGGGACCAAAAAGGTCCACATCCCCAAGCGCCATCGGGCACTGCATGGGGCTTAACTCATGATTGGGCGTTTTCATTCGGGGTTCCCTCCTCCAAAATCTTTGCCTATTAAGAATGAACGAGAAGCGCAACTTCGACAAGACGCCCCCAATTCACCCTCGCCATGATACATTTGCCGCCCAAACCGAACTCGGAGGAACCATTGAGCGCACCCTTAGCCGACGTCAAAGTTCTGGAAGTGGACAGCTACATGGCGGCGCCAAGCGCCGCCGCCATCCTCGCGGACCTCGGTGCCGATGTGCTGAAGGTGGAGCCGATTGCCGGCGATCCAATGCGCGGCCTATCCCGGCCGTTAAAGGTCGAATCCGACTTCGCCGACTACGACTTCCAGTTCGATGTGGACAACCGAGGCAAACGCTCGGTGGCCGTCGCCTTGGACAAGCCGGAGGGTGTGGCGCTGCTGCATCGGCTGATTGAAGGCACGGACATCTTCGTCTGCAATTTACTGGCGCAGCGGCAAAAGCGCTTTCGTCTGGACCCGGACAAGCTCTTGGCAATCAACCCCAAACTTGTCCACGCAACCCTCACCGGCTACGGCACCACTGGCCCCGACGCTTGGCGGCCCGGCTACGACGTGACGGCCTTCTTCGGCCGCTCCGGTTTATATGACGCCATGCGCGAAGGGGCGGACGGGATAGTGCCCAATGCACGGCCAGCGCAGGGCGACCACACCACCGGCCTCGCGCTCACAGCCGCCATCCTGGCTGCTTTGCGGTTGGCCGAAAACACCGGCGAAGGTCAAGTGGTGGAGACTTCCCTATTCGAGGCGGCGGTGTGGACCCAGGCTTCTGATTTCGGCGTCACCGCCAACGACAAGGCCCCGGTGCGGCGGCGAGCCCGCCATGAAGTGCTGACGCCGATGACCAACCGCTATCCTTGCGGCGATGGCAAGTGGGTGGTGTTGAACATGCTCGACGCCGGTGCCTGGGAGCGCCTTTGCCGCGCCATCGGGCGCGAGGACTGGTTGGCGGACGAACGCTTCAAGACCGGCAAGGGCCGTTATCAAAACATGGTGGAGTTAGTGGACGGCGTGGACGCCACGCTGCAGCAAAGAAGCCGGGATGAATGGGGAGAAGTCTTCGATCAACATGGCGTGATCTGGGGTCCGGTGCTGGGCCTGCATGAAGTGGTGCAGGATGCCCAAGCCCAGGCCATTGGAATGTTTCCCTTGATGGAACACCGCGAGCATGGCCCCTACCCCACCGTCAATGCGCCCATGCGCTTCATGTCCGCCGACGTCAAGCCGCGGGGACCGTCGCCAAGCCTCGGCGAGCATAGCCGCGAAACCTTGGCCAGCCTTGGATTGTCCACGGCCGAGATTCAGTCCCTGTTTGATCGGGAAATCGTCAAGTAGAGCCAATCACCGGCCAGAGCATGCGGGCTTGGCGTTGTCGTCAATACGGAAAGGCAAGCCTAGGGAACCTCTGATTAAATTCCAAGGATTGACCATCACATGGCGGTTGAAATAATTTATCTTTTATTTTCAATGACTTACACATCACAGAAAAAAGCTGGTCTGGTCGCGCTGCGAAAACTTGCGAATTTTTCAGAAGCTTCCTAGTACTGATGATATCGCCACCACTGAAATCGACTTCAATTTTACGGCGTTTAACAGCTGGGAATTAGAGCGAAGTTTAGTCGCATTTCGCCACGGTGTAATTTTTCGATTTGATTTGTTAAATAACTGTATCTTAATGATCTTTTTAAAGTTTTTATATCCATTTCGTGAAATAGTTGGACTGGCTAGAGGCGGCGCTCTATGGCCACTAGGTTGGTTAAGCGATCGGACGGGGGAGCGTTATCGTTTGCCGACGGAATCGGAATGGGAGTACGTGGCGCGGGCGGGTACGGGCACCAAGTACTTCTGGGGCAATGAGATTGGCCGCAACCGCGCGAACTGCGCTGGTTGCGGCAGTCGCCGGGATGATGAGAAGACGGCGCGGGTGGGCAGTTTTCCGGCGAACGGTTGGGGTCTGCACGACATGCGCGGAAACGTCAGGGAGTGAGTGCAGGACTGCTGGAATGGGAGCTACGCCGATGCGCCGCCTAGGCTGAGAGCAACGGGACCTGTTGCAAACGCCGTTCGACCGCCCCGTGTGCGCCCCGGCAGTCGGCACTCAGCCCAGCGGGGCAGGTGCAGCGAAGGGAGGGCGAATCGACAGGGATTGGTGGCTAGTGGCATACTGCCGCCATGAACGATGCCCAGGTTTTGAAGCTGCTGCGTAACGCCTTGAGCACCGGCACCCTGATTACAAAGCCGGCGGCTATGCGACCCTATGAAACCGATGGACTGACCGCCATTCGCGAAATGCCTTGGGCGGTGGCGCTGCCCGGCACTGAAGAGGAAGTCCGCCAAGTGCTGCGCATTTGCCGGGGGTGGCAAGTGCCGGTAGTACCCCGAGGCGCCGGCACCGGCCTTTCAGGCGGTGCGCGGCCGGTGAGCAATGGCTTGGTGTTGGGCCTGTCGAAGCTCAACCGCATTGTTGAAGTGGATGTGGAAAACTGCATCGCCCGGGTGCAGCCCGGTGTGCGCAACCTAGCCATTAGCGAAGCGGTGGCCGAGCACGGCCTGTACTATGCGCCGGACCCCTCATCCCAGTTGGCGTGCAGCATCGGCGGCAACGTGGCCGAGAACTCCGGCGGCGTCCACTGCCTAAAGTACGGCCTAACGGTACACAATGTGCTTGGGCTGAAGGTGGAGACCATTGAGGGTCAAACCCTGAACCTCGGCGGCAAGGGCTTCGACTACCCAGGCTACGATCTGCTGGCGCTGATGTGCGGCAGCGAAGGAATGCTTGGCATCTTTACGGAAATCACCGTGCGGCTTTTGCCGCAACCGCCAACGAAAGTAGTGCTCTTAGCGGCCTTTCATCGCTTGGAAGACGCGGGCGCCGCAGTCACCCGCATCATTGGCGAGGGCATCATCCCGGCCGGGCTTGAGATGATGGACGCGCTCACCATTCGCGCCTCCGAAGATTTCGTCGGCGCTGGCTATCCCCGCGATGCCGCCGCGATCTTGCTGTGCGAACTCGATGGCGACGGCGCTGAAGTGCCCGCCTTGCAGCATGACAGCGTGCAGTTGCTCAAGCAGGCCGGCGCCTACGACATCCAACAAGCCGAGACGGCCGAGGAGCAAGAACGCTTGTGGCGAGGACGCAAAGCCGCTTTTGCTGCGATAGGCCGCATCTCGCCGGACTACTACTGCATGGACGGCACCATTCCAAGGGGGGCGTTAGTGGCGGTGCTCAAGGAAATTTCGGAACTCTCGCAACGCTATGGTCTAGCTGTGGGCAACGTATTTCACGCCGGTGACGGCAATCTGCACCCGTTGATTCTTTACAACGCCAATCAGCAAGGTCAGGTCGAATTGGCGGAGGAGCTAGGCGGCAAGATCCTGGAGTTGTGCGTACAGGCCGGCGGTACGGTCACGGGTGAGCACGGCGTTGGGGTGGAGAAACTCAATCAGATGTGTGCGCAGTTCGGCCCTGATGAATTGGCGCAGTTCGAACGGGTCAAGCAAGCCTTCGACCCTGAGCGTCTGCTCAATCCAGGCAAGGCCATCCCAACCCTAAGCCGCTGCGCGGAGTACGGCGGCATGCACGTTCACGGCGGCGAACTGCCCTTTCCGAGGATGGAACGGTTCTAGTCCGAACACCGCGCCGAGGGCCGGCGGGAGCACGCCGGATTTTCGCCAACGGGCATTCCCGCAACCGAAAAGAAACGATTTTTCTCATTCGACAAGCGGCTTGGTCTGATGTCCGAATTCCTTGAACCCCGCCGGCAATCTCCGGCGTTCATGGCCCAACTGGTCACCCTAGGAATCGGTGCCGATGGTTGAAGACCAAGCAGACACGCTGGCGGAGCAGATACGGCAGGCGGGCGCCGAGGACCGCAAGCTGGTCATTGCCGGCAGCAACTCCAAGGTTCCGGCGCTGTCCGCCAACCTGTTGCCGGTGGCCGGGCATACTGGAGTTGTGGGCTACAATCCGGAGGAGCTGGTGCTGACAGCCCGCAACGGCACCAGTCTCAAGGAGATCGAAGCGCTACTGGGGCAGCACCGCCAGCATTTGCCCTTTGAGCCGCCCATGATCGGCAGCGGCGGCACCTTGGGAGGCGCTGTGGCTACCGGCTGGGCTGGGCCGGGCCGACCTTGGCGAGGTTCGGTTCGCGACTTGGTGTTGGGCGTGGAAATGATCAATGGCCTCGGCCAACGCCTAAAGTTTGGCGGCCAAGTGATGAAGAACGTAGCGGGCTACGACCTGTCCAGACTTCAGGCTGGCGCTTGGGGCAGCCTCGGTGTTTTGCTGTCGGTCAGCCTACGCTTGACGCCTATGCCGGATGAGGAGCGAAATTGCCGCTTGGAATGCACTGCGAATCAAGGGTTGTCCTGGATGCGAACCTGGACCCGCACCTTCTCGCCTCTGTCCGCCACCTGCCACTATGACGGCGTCCTAAACGTGCGCCTATCCGGGCCAAAGGCGGCGGTGGACGCAGCGGCCAAACGCATCGGCGGAGAGACCTCATCGGATATGAGCTTTTGGCGGCATCTGCGCCATCGAACGCTGCCCTTTTTTCAGCACGATCCGAGCTTGGGCAGCCTGTGGCAAATCAATTGCGCTCCAGCGGCGGACCTGCCGCCAACACCCTGCCTGATCGAGTGGGCCGGCGCCCGTCGTTGGTGGTGGACGCGCCAGTCCGCCAAGCTGGTTCAGGCCTATGCCGCCAAGGCTGAAGGCGCGGTGGTGCGGGCCGGCTTGGTTCCCAATCTGCACTCCCCGGTGATGGTTCGGCTTAAGCAGGCATTCGACCCCAAGCGGCTGCTGAATCCGCACTTGTTCGATGCAAACCCAGTTTAGCCAAGACTCGTTAGCCAACCCATCGGTGGCTCGTGCAAACGAGATCCTGCGCCGCTGCGTCCATTGCGGCCTGTGCAACGCCACCTGTCCAACCTACCAAGTCTTGGGCGATGAGTTGGACGGCCCCCGAGGCCGTATTTATCTGATTAAGGCGCTGTTGGAGGAAGGCGGTTCCGACCGCGCCGAGGTCGCGCGAACGCACTTGGACCGCTGCCTGACCTGCCGCGCCTGTGAGACCACCTGCCCTTCCAGCGTCGCCTACGGTGAGTTGTTGGAGATCGGGCGGGATGCCGTTGAAGCCCAAGCCAAGCGCGGTTTATGGCAGCGATTGATCCGCTTCTGGCTGGGCCGGGTGGTGCCAAGCCGCGACTGGTTTCCTCGTTGGGCGGCCGTTGGCCGCTTGCTGCGCTGGGCCTTGCCCGGTCATCTCGCCGCCGCCCTGCCTAAGCGGTCCAAGCCTTGCAGATTGTCGGCCACAGCCACAACGAGGCCCGCGGGTCGAGATTGTAGGCAGGTTGGGTCCAAACCTTCCTGCTTACCGGCCTCAACCACAACAGCCACCACCCGGAGAGCCTTGCTGCTTCAAGGCTGCGTACAGCGGCAGGCGACGCCGTCGGTCAACAGAGCCGCCGCGCAATATCTCAAGGCCCGGGGCGTGGAGCCCGTACTGGCGGATCAAGAAGGGTGCTGTGGCGGCCTGAATCTCCACCTCGGCCAAACCAGTCAAGCGCGGCGCACGATGCAACGCTATCTGGACGGCATCGCGCCCCACTTGGACCAGCTTGAGTGGATCGTCTCCACCGCCAGTGGCTGCGGCGTCACGCTGAAGGAATATGAGCGCCTGCTGGGGGAAGATCCGCATTACGCATCCTTAGCAGCTAGGGCGGTGGCCATGACCCGGGACTTGGCCGAAGTGGTTGCCGAACTTGATGATGGCGGCGATGCCGCGCAAATGGGCCGGAGCAGGACGGTGGCTTGGCACCCGCCCTGCACGTTGCAGCACGGCCAACGCATCACCGGTGTCGTTGAAGGACTGTTGACCAACGCTGGCTACCGGTTGGTGTCGGTCAAGGATGCCCACCTTTGCTGCGGCTCCGCCGGCACCTACGCCATTGTGCAACCGGAATTGGCGCAAAGGCTCCGTGACGACAAGCTAGCGCACCTGACCGCAGAGCAGCCCGACCTCATCGCCACCGCCAACGTCGGCTGTCAAATGCACTTATCGGCCGCGGCGGACCGCCCGGTAGTGCATTGGATCGAATTGCTCGCCGGACGCTGAAACCTATCAAGCCAAAAAGCCCAGGCGCACTCGTCATAAGCGCGCGCCAATTTCAAACGCCAATAAAAAACTGCGCCCATAGCTTCATTTGGGAACTACAACGACGCTGTTTCAGATCCAACCCTGAGGGCTGAGTACGATTTTTCCGTTAGAGAAAGATCAGCCCTTCAACGAAGTGACCCTGTTTGCGTCAACGCACAGGTCTTGAAGTATCCCAAGCCATTCGTTCTTAAGAACTGAATCGAAGGATGAACATCTTGAAATTGGTTCGCTATCGCGCTCAAATCGACAGTACTCGCCGCACTTCGACACAGCTTGATAGCCGTTGTCTCTATTTTGTTGCTTTCCCGGACACCTCTCTTCGCCAGATCAAACTGATTAACTGCTTTGACCAGCAGCAACAAGACTAGCGTCGCCATCATCAATCGCCGGGTCGTCAAACTCTGATTTGGCAGCCCCAGCAAACCAATCAGCAAAAGCAGTGTGCCAAGCCAATAAAAATTTGAAAACGAAACATAGCGCGTAGCAAACCCGTGGTCGGTGCCCAAATGTGCGCGTCCGATAGCAGTGAGCAGTGCAGCTCCGGCTCCGTAAGCGATGATGGCGAGTACGGGTAGCAAACCACTCAGGCTTAGCTTCCGCTGATTGATCTGTAGCAGCAGTAGGCCCAATAGCACAAAGCCGAATGACGTCATGACAACCGCAAGGTCCTTGTCAAAACGAACAATTGCTCCCGCCAGAAAGTTAACTGCATAAGTTAAAAGGTTGAACATGGCTCGGAAATTAGCTTGTGCAAACAGATCAACTTGGTTTAGATACTGATGACCACCGCCCGCCACGAACTCTGCGTAAACATGACCTACTACGGCCACCGTGAACACTGCCCATACTGCTAACCAAATAGGCTTTTTGTTGCAAGCTTGGCGTGCACCTAGCAGCGCGAAACCAATGGGTATTAGCACAAGACCTGTAGCGAAGCTATAAATAGCCAGTACCGCACCGAGAACACCGACAAACAGCCAAGCTACGGTCAACGACGAGCGAGTCAACGCAAGGACGCACAAGAGCATACCGAGAATATTGAGATGAACTGATATCTGCCAACCCCATAGCCAGTTGACATACTGATCAAATGACAGAACGAAAAAAGCCACCAGCGCGGCCACGGGCCACGCAGACATCGGTATATCGGTGCGCCTGAAACTCTCTGTAGAGATATAAGTTGCTATCACGAAGCTTGCGCAGGCAATCAGCACCGATATAAATGCCTCTGTCAGATGCGAATAATCCGTCAGCTGAGCGCCCGCCAACATTGCAAGATAACCCGCTGTGTGCCAATGTGTTACATGCCGCGCAATAAGATCTGCCCAAGTCAGTGTACCTTCGTGATACTGCTCTAAAATGGCAACAAATTCCCAAGAATCAAAATACGGTAGCCGGTAATAGTTAAGATAAACATAAACCCCAAGCCCGACGACCATGAACCCACAGGCGAGAGAAAATTTGATGTCTTTCTTTTTGATCATTGGGGCCGCTGGAAAGTGAAAATAGATTTCTTACTCATCAGGTAGTTAGCTGGCGGAAAGCTTGTCCGCGAATTCGGCCGGAGTCAACAAACCGAGGGCGTGGTGGGGCCGGACGTTGTGGTGGTCGAGGAGAGACCCCTCCAGAGCCCGGCTCACTTCGCCGGAGGCCGCCCCGGTGGACCAGAACTCGGTGCGCAGCGTGCGGTTGCTGCGCGTGACGCTGCCGTTACTGTCGGGCGGCGGGGCGGGAGGATATGCGAGGGGGATGCCGGCGTCGCGGCAGGCGGCCTCGAATTCCTGCATGAACTCGGAGCCGCCATCGGCCTGCTCATCAAGCACGGCGTCGCCCAACCCGAGGCCTGAACCCTGCTGACCTTTACCTTGCTGTTCCTCACCTCGGCACCGCTCTATGACTGGGTTGGCCGGCGCCACCAGAGCGACCAACGCAATTTGCTTGAGTTAGCTCGCTCGGCAGGTAAAGCCAAAAAGCCATTGAAAAGTGGCATAATCATCCCGCCTAAGGGGTGGTTTCTCCTGAGACACTGGCCTGGCTGGGCGGCCCTTGCGCCGTTGCAGCCTTAAATCCGGTGGACCCTTTGAACCTGAACCGAGTAATACCGGCGTAGGGATAGGTTGCAGAACGCTCCTTGGGCTTGATGTGCGGTTAGGTCCAGCTTGTAAGGAGACGTCATGCAAATTTCCCGCCTTGAATTCCATTGCTTATGCCTATTGCTGGGCCTTTGCGCTCCTTTGGCAGCCTTTGGCCAGAAAGCAGCTGACGAGCACGCCATCATCGAGGAAGTGGTGGTGACCGCCAATTTCCGCGACCTGAACTTGGAAATGGCACCGATCAGCGTCAGCGTCCTGTCAGCAGAGACCATTGACCTGCACGCCGCCCAGCATTTGGATCAGGTGCTGGGCGCAGCGCCCAACCTGAACTACGCCGCCGGCGCCTCCAGAGGGCGGTTTCTGCAGGCCCGGGGCATCGGTGAGCGCAGCCAGTTCAAGGATCCGCTGGATGCCTCCATCGGCATGGTCATTGATGGCGTGGACTTCAGCGGCATTGGCTTAGCGGCGGTGTTGCACGACGTGCGCCAAGTCGAGGTGCTGCGCGGTCCCCAAGGTACGACCTTCGGCGCCAACGCCATGGGTGGCATGGTGCTGGTCAAAACCAATGATCCCACCGAGGAGTTCAGCGGCAACGCAATCGCCGGGCTGGGCAATTACGGCGCATGGCGCACCGGAGCGGTGTTGAGCGGCCCCTTGGCTGAAGGATTGCTCGGACGGCTGGCGGTGCATCAGTTCAAGGGTGACGGTCACATCAAAAACGACCATCTAGGGGCTGATGACACCAACAACTTTGACGAGCTCAGCCTGCGCGGCAAGCTGCGCTGGCTGGCCGGAGAAGCAACTCAGTTGGACCTGTCGGCGTTCTTCCTCGACGCCGACAACGGTTACGACGCTTTTTCCTTAGAGAATCAACGGCGCACCGGCTCCGACGAACCAGGCCATGATCGCCAAGAGAGCTTGGGGCTGTCCCTGAACTTAGTCCATGACGGCTTTGCGGACTTCCGCGTTCAAGCCACCTTGTTTTGGGAGGACAGCGACCTGGAGTACGGCTTCGATTGGGATTGGTCCAACTTCGCCGCTGGCGGCGTGCGCGGCGGCGAAAACAACGCCCGCAAACGAGACAGCATCGGCTTGGACGCCCGTCTGCTGTCCAAGAACCGTGCCGGCTTGGAGGCCCCGTTTTCCTGGGTGGCCGGCATCTACTACTACCGACGCGACGTGGCGCTGAACTACGACGACCATTGGCAGGACGGCAGCGGCTTCTACCCATCAACCTTCTCCAGCGACTTTGAGTCGGAGCGCCAATCGGTTTACGGCCAAGTGAAGTGGGCGCTGACGGACAATCTCCTGCTGAGCCTTGGCGGACGATTTGAACGCTATGACAACGCCTATGCAGACAGCACCGGTGTGGCGGCGGCACCGGATGACGACCTTTGGCTCGGACGCGTCAGTTTGGAGTACCGCTTCGACCAGGATCTCATGCTCTACGGCTTGGTGAGCCGCGGCTTCAAAATCGGCGGCGTCAACGGTCAAGCGGTGGCCGCCGCAGTGGACGACGATCCGGACATATCAGACTTCCTGAACGCCCGCATCGCCTTCAAGGCGGAGACCCTCATCAATTACGAAGCGGGGTTGAAGGGCCGCCTGCTCGCCGACTCAGTGCGGTTCTCTCTAGCCGCGTTCTTCATGCAGCGCACGGACATGCAGGCTAGAGCCTGGGTGCTGTTCCCACCGGCGGAGTGGAAGTCCTACCTCGACAACCTGAACGAAAGCGAAAACGCCGGCTTGGAGGCGGAAGTGGCATGGCAAGCGTTGGAACATTTGCGCCTTTCAGCCGGTCTTGGGTTGCTTGACACCAAACTCGGGCAACTGACCGTGCGCGATGTGGACACCTTTGAACTGCGGCGGCAGCTCGGCCGGGACCAAGCCCATGCGCCGGGCTATCAGTTCCACGTCTCCGCCCACTGGGACCTGCATCCCAAATACTTCATCAACGTTCGAGTGGAGGGCAAGGATGCGTTCTACTTCTCCAACAGCCACGATGCCCGCTCGGGCAGCTACGAGACGCTGCACCTGTCGGCTGGTTACCGTGGCGAGCGTTTTGAACTGACGGCTTGGGGGCGCAACCTGACCGATCAGGACTATGAGGTGCGCGGCTTCTACTTCGGCAACAATCCGCTGAAAGGCTGGATCAACGAGGCTTACTATCAATATGGCGAACCGCGAACATTCGGCCTGACGGCGCGGGTTTTGTTCTAAAAGCAGCTTGCTGGCAACCAAGGCGGCGTTAACTTGCGCCCTGCGTCGGGTGCTTGCGCAAAGGGTGTTTGGGCCGAGGACCCAACAACCAATGGAACAACAACCTTCGATCCATTGCGGGGTTTCACCGCCACCTCGTTAAACCTAGAGAACCCCTGATTAACTTCCAAGGATTGGCCATCGCACGGCGTCTGGGATTGTTTATCATCTATTTTCAATGGCTTACACGTCATCGAAACAGATTGGTCTTGTTGCACTGCGAAAGCCTGCGAATTTTTCAGAGGTTTCTTAAGCCGAATGCCCTGACGGCTCCTTAGCAGCGCAGTTCAGGCGCATTAACGCTCGTTTTGTGCCGGGCTTTCGATTGCTCTGCTGCGCTCAAGGGCAATGAGATGGTCCACCACTTGCAGCGACCGCCGCCGCCCGAACCCCATGCTCACCACATATTTATCGGCGACCGTCAGAGTCGGTGCCGAGTTGACGCCCAAACGGCGCTGTCGAGCGTCGTTGCGGGCCATGGTGCGCTGCACCGCCGGCAAGTTGTAGGCGACCAGGAACGCCTCCTTGGAAACACCATTGCCGTCCACGAAATCCGCCACCTGTTCGGCGCTGAGAAATCGGCGTGCGTTATCATGGATGGCGCGGAAGATGCGCTCGTGATTGGCGGCCAGAGCGCCGGTCTGCTCAAGGGCCAAGTATGCTCTGCCCAAGATCGCCCACTCCGGTGAAAAGGCCACGGGTGCTCGCTCAAACTCCACACCATCGGCCAAGTCAGCCCGCCAATCCTCAATTAGCGGGTCGATTGCACGGCAGTGGATGCAGCCGTAGGAGAAAAACTCGGTCACGACAATCGGGCCCCCGGCTCGCCGTCGAGGCGGGTTCTCGACTGTTCTATAGTGATCGCCCTCTCGAATTTCCGCACTGTCCACGACGCCGGTGCTGTAGAAAAGCCCCCAAATCATCACACCGACAACGATCACTAAGGCGCCCCCACTCACGCCCCAGCGAATCATTGCAATTCGGCGGCTGCGTCGGTCCTGCCGCCGACCCCGGGTCTTGCTTCTTGGATGTTTATCGGCCATTTATCCGCCTCCTTGAGTCCATTCAACGGCGCCGCCAAGAGCTCGGCGGCTGAAACGATCCCTGCCAAATACCCACGCGCTGCTGTTGGGCCTGATCCTGGTCCGCACTGAAATACCCCCTGCCCAAGCCAACACCGAGAGCATGGCCTTGGGCAATCATCAAGCGGGAGAGGTTACGCGGGTGGTCCCGGCGCATGAACTGCCTAGGGGTGGTCGGGAGGCTGGCCACGCCATCGTCAACCACGCATTCCGCAACAACCCGCAAGACATTCACGGTGAACAGGGGAAAACAAACCGCTGGCCCCCGCTGCAACAGGGTCTGCAAAGCGTGGGTTGCCCGCCGCCCGCAAGGATAGTCCTTGCCGTTCGCATCTTGGCAGACCTGATCGGCCTCAACGGCGTCAATGCCGAACAACTGAACTTCCACACCCTTAAGGAAAAGCGTCTCGCCGTCAATGGCGTTGGCGACGCTCGGCCCTAGCAAGCTATCCGCCTGCTCCATGGGCGAACGAATCTGGTTCCAATGGTTGGCGATGAAGACCAAGACCATCAGCATCACGGCCATGGCGTACCGGGGCCAGCCAACCTTGAAGTGCAAGCCGTGCAGGATGAGCAAAATGCGCCCAAGTGAGGGCACTATGGCGCGAATGCCGTAAACGAGCACCAGGATCGTGAACAGGAGGTAGAGGAACAGCATGGGCGCATCGAAATCCGCCGCTGACGCACCCTGCTGAATCGCCGATGACCAAGTCAGCGCGATGTTGTTACCAAAGAACACCGCCCAATTGATGACGAAGACGCTGACGCCGGTGGTCAACGCCCATCTTTTGACGCTGTCGGCGTCGAAAACATGCAGCACCGGCGGGTTGAGGCGGAATATCTCATGCACCATGGCACTTGGCAGCCGAGTGGTGCGCAGCACGTAGTGCAGCATGTTCAGGCGATTGGCGGTGAGCCAGAACACAAAGCCGGCGAAGGCCACGGAAACCAGCGGCAGAATGGACTTGGGCACCTGGTATTCGCCTAGGAAGATGTAGTCGGTGGTGGCGTTGATCTCCAGTTGACTTAAACCGGCAAAGAAGACGGAGAGGAAACCGCCACCAAAGGATATCCAAAAGATGGAGGACAACGACCCAATGGAGCGCACCAAGGCCGACGCTTGAATGGACGGCGGATTCAGCTCAACCGCGGTGCCGCTGGCGGAGGCTTGTGCCGGGTCTTGTTGCCGTTCTTCCATGCGCCTAGTTGAAATGTTGCTTGTTCATGCCGCCATAGATTGCTATCTTCCGCCGTCACCCACTCGCCATGCTGATTGCGTCGCTTGGCGGCAAAGCGCCGACAGCTGGTGCGGTAGTCTGACAAATCAACTAGGGAGAAACAATGAAGCTGGGAGTGATTACTGGTTATGGTGGGCGCAAACTGCAAATGCCGCTCGACATCATCAAGCATGCCGAAAGCCTAGGCTTTGAATCCACATGGACGGCGGAAGCCTATGGCGCCGACGCGGTGACCACGGCCACCTGGATCCTGGCGCAAACCGAGAAAATCAAGGTCGGCACCGCCATCATGCAGATGCCAGCTCGTTCGCCGGCCATGGCGGCGATGACCGCAATGAGCCTCGCCGAACTTTCCGGTGGGCGTTTCCTGTGCGGCTTGGGCGCCTCCGGTCCCCAAGTCGTCGAGGGGTGGCACGGCGTTGCCTACGGCAAACCGGTCACGCGGCTGAAAGAGTACGTGCGGATCATGAAGCAGATTTTCGCTCGCCAAGCACCCACCACTTTCAACGGCAGCATCTACCAACTGCCCTACTCCGGCGCGGACGCCACCGGCCTCGGCAAACCGCTGAAAAGCATCCTGCATTGCGAAGAGGACATCCCCATCTACGCCGCCAACATCACGCCCCGAGGGGTTGAGGCGGCGGCCGAGGTGGCCGATGGCTTCTTCCCCGTGTGGATGGACCCCGAGCAATTCCATGTGTTTGAGGACCCCATCAATCAAGGCTTCGCCAAGGCCGGCGACAAGGACATGACGCAGTTCGATGTGGCGCCATTCATAACGGTGGTGATGGGAGACGACGTGCAGCAATGCATGACGCCCATTCGCGGCAACATGGCCCTGTACATCGGCGGCATGGGCGCCCGCAACAAGAACTTCTACAACGACTACGCCAAGCGGCTTGGATTCGAAGAAGCGGCAATCAAAATTCAGGATCTGTTTTTGGCCGGCAAAAGGGACGAAGCCATGGCCGCAGTGCCGGAGGAATTGATCGACGCTTGCCACTTGGTAGGACCAGCGGACCGCATCAAGGACCGTTTACAGCGCTGGCGGGATGCAGGCGCCAAAGGCCAAGTATCCAGCATGCTGCTCGGTTGCCAGAATCGCGAGGCCCTGACGTTGGTGGCGGAGGAAATGCTCTAGCCTCGTTGGGGCGAAAGCAGGGGCTTCACTCATCATCGGTTCGATAGCAGCGTTGCTGAATAGGCTTGAACATCTCCGCTTAAGGCCCATCCAACAGGGGCGGACAGGGGTAGAAAGATGGCGTTAGCCAAGCGCATGGCGGTCACCTTACCGGCAGGAACGGACCTTCAGCAGACCATCGACCGAATCAAGTGGGCGGAGGACAACGGCTATCCGGATGCTTGGTTCAGCGACTCCGGCGCACCGGACACGCTCACTCAAGTGGCGGCGGTGGCGCACCACGCAAACTCCATCCGCATTGGCGTGGCCGTCACGCCGGTATATACGCGAACGCCGGCGGTCATCGCCGCCAGCGTCAACGTGCTCGGCCAATTGCTGCCCGACCGCTTCGTCATGGGCATCGGCTCCTCCAGCCAAACCATCATGGGCGCTTGGAACGGCATACCCTTGGACAAACCCCTAACACGGGTGAAGGAGACCGCTCTGATGGTGCGCTCCATGCTCACCGGAGAGAAATCGAATTTCTCCGGCGTCACCCTCAGCAGCCACGGTTATCGTCAAGCGCCGCTTAAGAACCCGCCGCCCATCTACATCGCCGCCTTGCGCCCGAAGATGATCGAGATGGCGGCGGAAGTTGGCGATGGGGTCATTTTCAATCTTTGGCCGCAAAGCGCCTTGCCGAAAATGATGCAGCATGTGCGCATTGGCGCCGAACGGGCGGGCAAGGATTGGCGACAGGTGGAGATCGTCAATCGGGCCATGGTGCTCGCCACCGACGACAGGGCCGCGGCCCGAAACCTGTTCCGATCCGCCTTTGCGCCCTATTACGCCACCCCGGTTTACAACCGCTTCCTGGCTTGGGCCGGGCATCCGCAAACAGCAGATGTCATCGCCGATGGCTGGGCCGCCAAGGACCGCGCCAAAACAACCGGTGCCTTGAGCGACGCGCTGATAGACGAGATCGCGATCATCGGCACGGAGGAGGAGATTCAGGCGCGCATTCAGGCGGATGCCGATGGCGGCGTGCACACCCATATTGTGGCGCCGATTGGCTTGACGCCGGCGGCAACGCAGCGCACATTCAGCGCCTTCGCCGGCGACCGCTTTCAGTTGCAATAGCAGGAGCATGGATGGACTATCAGACAATCATCGTTGACGAGCCACGTCCGCTGCTGCGGCGCATCACGCTGAACAGGCCGGAAAAGCGCAATCCGCTCTCCAACGAGCTGCGCACCGAACTGTTCCACGCGCTTGAGGCGGCAGACCAAGACGACGCCGCCCGCGTGATGATCATCCGCGGAGCGGGAAGTTGTTTTTCCGCCGGCTATGACTTGAAGTCCAACGTCATGAGCAAGCAGCCGTTTTACACTGCCGGCGGTTTGGCCAATTGGCCACGCCATGTGGTCGAGGGGTTCTTCAAGATCTGGGACTTGGCCAAGCCGGTCATCGCCCAAGTGCATGGTTATTGCCTGGCCGGGGGCACGGAGCTGGCGACCGCCTGCGATCTCGTGTATGTGGCCCAAGACGCCAAGATCGGCTATCCGGTGGTGCGCGCCATCAGCCCGCCAGACAATCAATTCTATCCTTGGATTGTGGGCCTGCGCCGGGCCATGGAACTCATGCTGACTGGAGACCACATGTCCGGGGTCGAGGCGGCGACAAGCGGGTTCGCAAACCGCGCCTTCCCGGAGGATGAACTGGAGGAAAAAGTGCTGGACATCGCCGAGCGCGTCGCCATGACGCCAACGGACTTGCAGCAGATCAACAAGCGCGCCGTGCATCGGCAAATGGACGCCATGGGCATCCGCGCCGGCATCCGGGCAGGAACCGAAATGCAGCAATTGGCTACCTTCACGCAATCCACCCAAGCCCACTTGGCGGAGATGCGCAAGGGCTTGACCCAAGCGCTCAGCAAGCGGGATGCCGCCTACGGGGACTATAGAACCGTGGCGAAGAAATAGGGCTTGACAGCTACAGCGGCTCGTCGGCGATGACCCTGACCTTGCCGATTAAACGCATGAGCGCACCTCAGTAGGACATCCGCATCGCTGCGAACCTTCCTGCCCGCCAGCGTGGTGCCAACATCATCAAGCAGCGCCATCAGATCGGAACATCATGGGCAAGCTCTTCACCGCACCCGTCGTCTTCGGGCTGGCTGTGGTTGCGTTCTTGTCCGTACGCCAAGATTCACGAACATGACCGTGCAAGGCATCACCGCGGACGTTCACATGATCTGCATGGCTTTGGGCGGCAACGCCGCAGTCATTTCGCGCTGGCACCGACGCCATCTGCCTGGACGGCATTCCGCTGAATGAGCCGCCCCTATGGGCTACATCTGAAATTCGGGCAGACGGGCCACCAACCCGTCAAGGGCGTCACTGACTTCAATTTGGCACGACAGCCTGGAGTTCGGCACCCGCTCCGGATTCAAATCCAGCATTTCCTCCTCCATTTCGCCGGGCCGCCCCACCACTTCCATCCATTCATCGCTCAGGATGACGTGGCAGGTGGCGCAGGAGCACTCGCCGCCGCAATCCGCGTCGATGCCGGGCACGCCGTTGTCGATGGCTCCGCGCATCACTGAACTGCCGTTAGCGGCCTCCACCACATGCTCGCTGCCATCGAATTCAATGTAGGTTATGGTGGGCATGAAGATTCTCCCGCATTCCATGGTAGTGGTGAAGCCGCTTATGATAGCGAAGACCAGCCAAGCTACAAGCCCACCGCCTCAAGAGCCTTAAGCATCCGCTTCAGGGCGAAGTGGCGATAACTGTCCAAAACTGAACGACTACGGAACATCGTCTGGAAGGAATGCGTAATACGGCTGTGCAGAATTTTGGGCTGCGGAGAAAATCAAACCGCCGTTTAAAATGGTCAAACAGGATTTCGCGGGACGGCGGGTCACCGCGCTGTCGCCGGTGGTTGAGGGAATGTCAGGCCGGGGTGCCGCCGCCGTCGGCGGGGACCGGGCTCAGTAGAGGATGACCTTGCCCTCTGGGTCTTCGGGAACTAGCGGCGGCCGCGTTGGGACCACACCGCGGAGCAAAGGCGGTGCGTAGTCTTCGGCCAAACTCTCAAACACCGTATCGTCTATCAGGTCCTCCTTCAGCGTTCGCCAAACCGCTCCACCTTGCCATTGGTCTGCAGGCGATAGGGGCGCGTGTAGCGATGCCGGATGCCCAGTTCCCGCAGCATCCGCTCAAACGGATGCCCATCCAGGTTCTTCTTGGAGGCAAACTCCGCGCCGTTGTCGCTCAACATCTCCTCAAACTGAATCTGGCAACGACTATTGAGCAGGTTGATTATCCGCAAGCTGGTGAACATCACCGTCAAACCGGTGATGTCCGGCACCACCTCCGCCCAAGCCAGGCGCGTGCAATCGTCAATCAGGAGGGTGATTTTTCCCGTCAGATCGTGCCTGCCTGTGAGAGCCATGTATTGTTCCAACAACTCTTTCCGCATTGCCGGGTTGTCAACGTTTTTCAGTTGCGCCCATCCAGCCTGCTTCTTAATCTCATCTTCAATCACAGGAACGCCGACTCTCACACCAAGCTCTCCGGCAATTTCGTAAGCGGGCTGCAATCTCCGGTCCATATTGGTTGAAGGGATCGGTATTATGGCATCTATTGTCTCCTGCAATCGGCCGTATTCTTCCAGAAGCCGGTCAACGATTTTTCCGACTGCGGTTTTATCCCTCCAATTTTTCAACTGAAAAACAAGTTCACCCATCTCTGTGCGAGTGGTGTCCCAGCGAACATGTCCACTTTCACTGGATTGCCCGGAACAAGCCGGGCAATGACAAATGATAGGGCTTCGAGTGTATAAAAAGATTTTCAGCTAGCGACGCCGCAACTTGGTTCAGGCCAAGCCAATTTTGCCAAGAGGCCTGCGCCCTTGTGCTTGGTCATTGAGCATCCGTTCATTGGCATGGCCTCTAGCATACAGCCCTTTATCCTCTCAGCGCGAATTTTCGAGGTGCCCTAAAGCCATCGCCAAGCAAGCCCCTGACATTCATGCAGCGACTTCAAACTGAGCCACCACCTCGCACCGCGCGCGCAATGGCCGCTTGCTTTTTTGGTTTTGGGCTTCCCTACAATACCTCCCTTCAGCACGGCGGCGGGCCACAACAGCCGATGCGCTGAGCAGCCTTTTCGATGAGTGGGGACCGCTGGAGCCATTGATGGACCCGGTGGTCGAGCCGGAGCTCTTCAACTGCATGGACGACGCCGGGGTCGCGCGGCTGCTGCACCGCCTGATGTTCTCGGCCCGGACATCCTCCTCGGCCGACGACGCATCCTGACGCCGTGGCGCAGGCCGAAGCCCTCAACGTGCTGCCGGTGGAGGCCATCGAGCACTTCCGGCGCAAGGGCCTCCTGCCATCGTATGACTGGCGCGACGTCGATGCCGCCACGCACTTCGCGATAATTGCGCCGAATTTTTCCCGCGCCTTTACAGTGTCGGAGCCCCCCGCCGTCGAAATGCGGGAATGGGTCAACGGCCGGACCGGAGAGATTCGGCAGGTGCCGAAGGGCGTATCGCCCGGCTTCGACCACAACGTCGGCTTGGTGGACCCGGTCCGCGCCGCCAAGCAGCTCCAGACCAAGAAGGCCTCCCGGGCGGACTGGCCCGAACTCACCAAGGCCATCGAGAAGCCGAAGCTCGACGACTACATCATCGAGGGCCGCGAGATCCGGCGCGACCTGCTCGGACCCCAGGCGATGCACGATCTCACGGACGCCAGGATCGACAAGCTCCAGGTCCACGTCCTGCGAGGGCTGGAGCAGCGGCGAGGCGCCGGGGCCGGATCCAAGTGTATGTGTTCACTATTTCACTGCCCAAATCGAAATCACCATTGACCAGCTAACACACCCAAGAGAGCACCATGGGACAGAATAGCAAAGACAGCACGATTGAGAGAAATTATATCCACGGCTGGCAGCATATGCGCCAAGAGTACGAGCTCGTCAAAGCCCGCACACCCTAAATTCCGTTTTGTGGTGGACTTCCACAAGCATCACAAGACCCATCGACAGGTGTTCTTGAAGTTATTATCACCGGTATAAGGCGAGCGGCGATGGGCGTGATCTGTTGCCGCAGCGTCGGGGGCCGAAGTGGCAAGTGCGGCGTGGTATGACCAAGGTGGAAGCGCTGGTGCTGGAACAACCGCTACGAGATCTATGCGATACTATTGCCCCAGCTGAAAGATGAGTGCCCATCGCCGAGTACCATCCACCGGATCATGCGCCGCTATAACCTGAATCGTGTACGGCCCAAGATGAAAGCCAACAAACGCAAGATGATCAAGCAAAAAGCAGGTGAACTGGGGCATATAGACTGTCACCATCTGAGTCGGGATCTGTTTCCCGGGGAGCACAAACGCCACTATCTGGTGGGTCTGGTTGACGATTGCACGCGCCTGGCCTGGGCGGAGGTGGTGCCGGACATCACCAGTTTGACGGTGATGTTCACCAGCTTGCGGATAATCAACCTGCTCAATAGTCGTTACCAGATTCAGTTTGAGGAGATGTTGAGCGACAACGGCGCGGGCATCTTGCCTACCCTCCTGCTGATTACCAAGGGGCGTAAGAGTGGTGAACAAAAACTCTTGCCGCTGATTTACAAAAAGGTAGGTGAGGCTTGGGTGGTGATTGCCTCCAAGGGCGGGGCACCTGCCCATCCCGCATGGTTCCTGAATCTCCAGGCCTGTCCTGAGTATGAAATCCATGTGGCTAGCGAGAAGCACCAGGTCAGGGCCCGGGTAGCAACGGGTGCGGAGCGGGATCCACCCACTGAATTACCGAAATTTCGATCAACCAATAGACAGCTTAGGACAGCCCAAGGGAACAGTGGGCTATTCGCATGATTTGCGATACTTTTCCGAAAGCGAAAAAAGCGCGGTTATTCTTCCTAATCGCGATATATTTTATGCATAGAATTAGAGTCCATCCAACAAATTGGAGCTTACTTCTGTGGCAAACACAGTAAAAAAATCAAAAGGGATTTCTTCCTGGCCTGAAGACGAGCGACCTCGGGAACGGTTGCTCAAGCGAGGTGCGGAGGCTCTAACCGATGCAGAGTTGGTTGCGATTCTGCTAAGGACGGGAGTAAAGGGGACAAGTGCTGTTGGTATGGCACGTCAGTTGTTGGAGAAGTTTGGCTCACTGGGAGCAATGGTGGAGGCTCCGACCTTGGCATTACTGGAAGTCAAGGGACTTAAAGGGGCAAAAGCGGCACAGTTGATGGCTACAATGGAGATTGCTCGTAGAAGTGTTTTTGTGTCGGGAGAAGACAAACGAAAATTTTTAAGCACAAAGCAAACCGGTGACTATCTATGTGAGCGATTGAGGGCTTTGCCGGAAGAACATTTCCGCGTTTTGTATTTGAATCGGCGTAATGTTCTGCTTAGCGACACATTGATTGCACGGGGAGAAACGGCGGAGGCTAAAATATCTTTGCGTCAGATAGTTTTAAACGCTTTAATGATGAACTCAAGTGCTATTGTTGCGGCTCATAACCATCCTTTCGGTGGGGTAGAGCCGAGCGAGTCAGACAGGATGTTGACCAAAGACCTAATTGCCGCGACCCGTCCGTTGAATATAAAGGTGTTGGACCATTTAATTGTTGGCGGAGACAAGTTTTACAGCTTTGCCGACAGCGGGCTTTTGGATGAGTTGGAGATAGAATGTCTGGCTCCGGGAATTGCCGAGAAGTCTCCGAGGCTAAAGCGAGAGAGGGACAATGAAAGACGCAGAGCGTAAGCGAGTAATAGAACTTCTTGAGAGCGGTGAGATGCTTTCCTCGGAGTGGTCTTCCGTTCTTTTTCCAAATCAAAGGCGGGAGCGCGAACTTGTCTATGACGGAAAGGCTAGAGAGGAAGACATTTTGGCGGAAACAATGTCTGTTCCGCTTCAGCAAACCCGTTTATTTGGCAACAATGGAAATGGTTGGCACAACAAACTGATATTTGGTGACAATTTGCAGATTATGAAGTCGCTTTTAGATGACAAAAAAGGCGGAAAGCTTTGCAATGCTGATGGAACATCAGGAATCCGGCTTGTTTATATTGACCCGCCGTTTTCCACAAAGAAGGAGATGCAGGGAATTGGCGGAGCGCAGGCATATCAGGACAAACTTGTTGCCGGTAAATTTCTTGAATTTCTTCGGAAGCGGTTGATTTTGATTCGGGAACTGCTTTCCGATGACGGAAGTGTATATGTACATCTGGATTGGCGGATGAATTCTTATGTTCGGGTTTTAATGGATGAAGTTTTTGGAGGAAACAACTTAATCAATTTATTATCTTGGAAACGATACGCAGTTCATAGTTTATCGGAAAAACGATATGACGCAATAACAGATAGCATCGTTACATTTGCTAAATCTTGGCCAAATAATATATTTGAACCACAGTTGGGAATCTCGGATGATCAAGAGATAGAGAAGCGTTTTCCTCTTTTAGAGGAAGAAACAGGTCGGAGATTTCAACATGTAGCATTGGAGCAGTCTTCAAATGCGAGTAGCAGAGGGGAGAAAAGAACAATCGGAGACCGCGAAGTTGTGTCTAATGTTGGATGGCGCTGGACACAAGAAACGTTTGATAACAGAATTGCGGCGAACCCGCATCTCATCCATTGGACTTGTCCAGGAAGGCCAAGGTACAAACTGTATGCTGACGAGTACAAGGGAGCACCGCTTGGTGATATATGGACCGATGTAGGTTATATGTCGGCGAATGACTCACAGTCAGTCGGTTACCCCACCCAGAAACCCGAAGCATTGCTTGAACGCATTATCAAAGCCTCATCCAACGAAGGTGACCTCGTGGCTGATTTCTTTTGTGGCTCCGGCACGACTGTTGCTGTTGCCGAAAAACTCGGGCGCCGATGGATTGGTTCTGATTGCGGCAAATTGGCAATTTATACAACGCAGAAACGAATGCTTAATTTGAGAAAAGAAATTGGAAACAAAGGCCCGATCCTGCATCCAAAACCTTTTGCACTACTCAATGCCGGGCTTTATGAATTGGACAAATTGAGTCAAGAGTCAGGCGATAACTGGAAGCGTTTTGCTTTGCAATTGTTTCAATGCCGTGAGGATGCACACAAAGTCGGTGGCATTCAGATGCATGGTAAACTGAGAGGCAAAAGCGTTTTAGTTTACAACCCGCAAGATTTGAAAAATGGTGAAAGTATTACGGAAGAAACCATTCAAGACATTCATTCAAGTGTCGGGAAATTGATTGGCGGACATATGTTTGTGGTTGCTCCCGCGATGTCTTTCGGTTTCTTTCAGGACTATATTGATTGTGGGGGGGTGCGCTATTACGCGCTACGCATTCCATATTCAATAATCAACGAACTCCAGCGGCAAGACTTTACCGCGCTGCGTCAGCCGGAAAATGAAAATGCCATCAATGAAACGGTTGAAGCGGTTGGATTTGATTTTAACCGCTGTCCAAAATTGAAATACTCTGTTGGAGTTGAAAAAGGGAGCAAAAACCTTTTTATCAAAGTTGAAATCTTTAAGAGTGATGCCAGAATTCCAGAAGCGTTGAAAGTGGATGAAAATAGAGGAACGCTTTCAATGGTGATGCTTGATTATGATTACCGGAAAAAGGTGTTTGAATTTGATGCTGTCTTTTATTCCGATGGCTTGCAAAAGAACAAATGGACGCTTTCTTTCCCCCCTGACAAGGTTGGAGAGAATGTGATGGCAATTTTTATTGATATTTACGGCAATGAGGCAAGAGAACTGATAAACGTTAAAGATTTCAAGAAAAGACAAGTTCCGGCAAAAAAGAAAAAGAGGCAATAGGTGTGCACCAGATAAAAAACGAAGACCTTGTCCTGAAAGTATCAACCCACATTGACCCAAATGTTTGGGACGAGGGGAAATATGACGCTTTTGTGGATGAACTCTGCGGTGACCGTGAGTATCAGAAGGAAGCAATATTTACCGCGCTTCGTCTTTTGGCGGGAGGTAAATACAAAAAATTGCAGGATCTGGCTCATGAAAATTTTCAACAAAACCCCAAATTAGCAGAGGCATATGGTTCTTGGGAATCAATGAAAGACAGGTTGCAATTCCCCAATCTCCTTGCCTGTTCATTGGATTTGGCAACTGGAACCGGCAAAAGTTATGTGCTTTACGGCATTGCATCTATTTTGCTCGCCGAGGGTTTGGTGGATCAGGTTTTAACGCTTTGTCCCTCCAATACGATTGAGCGAGGCCTGACTGACAAATTCAGGGATCTTGCCGGAAATGCAGATTTGTTGTCGGCAATGCCAGGAGATGCACGATATTCCTCTCCAAGCATTATCAACGCTTCGGAAACAATTGTTGAAGGGAGTGTCTGTATTGAGAACTATCATGCCGTTTTAAAGCATGTAAAATCGTCAATTAGAGACAGCTTGAGAGGCAAGGGAGAGAAAACGTTGATTCTCAATGATGAGGCACACCACGTTGCTTCTTCTCCAACAGATTTACGCAAGTGGAAAGAGTTTTTGGTAGATAAAGATTTTGGTTTCCGGCGGATCGTAGGCGTTTCTGGCACTTGTTATACGAAAAATCAATATTTTACAGATGTGATGAGTCGTTATTCTTTGCGCCAGGCGATAGAGGAACACAGGGTAAAGGATGTTGAGTATGTTGCCGAAGCCACCACCATTAAAGAGCCCAATGAGAAGTGGCAATTGAGATATCAAAGGCACAAAACAAACCGGCGACAATTGAAGATGCAAGGCATTCGGCCATTGACGATTGTTGTCACGGATAAAATTGCCAAATGCAATGATGTTGTGGATGAATTGAGAGCATTTTTGCAGGACGAAGAAAACATTTCACAGGAGCAGGCAAATCAAAAAGTGATTGCCGTTACATCCTCGCCAACACATCAACCGAATGTGGCACGTTTGAGAACGGTTGACAGTCCTCAATCAAATGTGGAGTGGATTATATCGGTTTCAATGTTGACGGAAGGGTGGGATGTCAAAAATGTATTTCAAATTGTGCCTCACCAGGAAAGAGCATTTGACAGCAAACTCCTGATTGCTCAAGTCCTGGGACGTGGATTAAGGGTTCCCGAACAATGGCAGGGAGCGCAGCCTGTCGTTACTGTTTTCAATCATGATGCTTGGGTAGCAAGCATCAAAAATCTGGTTAATGAAATTTTAGAGATAGAAAAACGGGTTTCTTCCGTGAGCCTGCCAAATTCTGAATATCATTTTAAATTGCACAATCTAAACTACGATAGAACTCAATCCTCCGCGGATGCAAAAGAAGCCGGAAAGTACAACCTGCTCGCACGTGGATATATTGATTTGCCTTCGCTTTCTCCTGTGAAGCAAGCTCAGATACAGTTTGATAGAGTTGGAAATAAAAGCAGCAGAGAAGAAGTGTTTCAAATTCATGTTAAGACTTTCACTGCAAATGAAATCGCAAAGCATATGCATAAATCTTTAGAGTCATTTGATTTGGAGACTTCTTCGGAAAGAGATCCTGATAAACGCACTAATTATGCGACTCGCTATCCGCTTGGAAAATTGGAAAGGGTTGTTAAGGAATCAGTTCAACGGGCTCAAATTGATGAGAAAAGAATACCGGAAGAAGCCCGACAGAAATTTCTCCAGGCCCTTGGTACTATGAAGCGCAAAATTTCCAAGCGTGTCGCTTATACTACTTTGGCAAAAGAACTTGTTGAAGTCAGCACAAAAGAACGCCAGAAAGACAGTTGTAGCGCAGCTGAATTGTCCAGAGATAAATCCATATTTTACCGTTCTGATTGTGAGAACTACCTGCCATCAGAGCAAAAAGATTTTTTTAGAGAGATCATAGATAAAGACGGTGATTATGCCGCCCATGCCGTATCTGTTAGCAATGATTATGACTTTAAGGCTCCCTTCAATCTTGTAATTGCTGACAGCAATCCGGAAAGGAAATTTGTGCGGAAGTTGTGCGAATCTGAAAACGCCAAAAAGGTGGATGGCTGGATGAAAAATACGGCAATGGGATTTTATGCCGTGGATTATGCTTGGTCTAAGCCAACTGCGAGAGAAGGCGGCGGACCTTCGCACATTAAGCGCGGCAAGTTTAGCCCGGACTTCTTTGTCAAGCAGGGTAAACATATTTTTGTTGTGGAAATTAAGGATGATGACGAGGTCAATGAACCTTCTCGTGAAAATATTGCAAAATATGAATCTTCTGTTAGTCATTTTCGGAGACTCAATGGGTGGCTGGATGATGGATCGACATATCAATTCAATATGTTGACGCCGAGGGACTATTTAGATTTCTTTGATAAATTGCGCAAGGATGAATTGAAAGATTATCGCTCCCACTTGGATGCTGAAATCTTGCAGGAAATCAGCGTGGAAGATGCAGAAGATTCTGAATTTGAGGAACTTGATGTTGTTAAACTAACAACCAATTCATATAAGAAAGAAGGACTCAAAGAGGGAGAAGAGGGTACAATTGTCTTAGTTCATAAAAGGGAAGGTAGCAGTGCTTATGAGATTGAGTTTGCTGACTGGATGAAACATTATCCGATGAAAGTAAAAACACTAAAGAGTAATGACATTGAGATAGTGAAAAAATGGCGCGGGTAAATAAGAATGAAAAACGATTTTCTTGCGGCCGAATAGATCCGGCCAAAATAACGGACTATCTACTCAACGAAAATCATAAAATTGGGAGAGCTAAAGCCAAATTTTTTGGCCAAATAGGATTTTCCAAAGACTCTCCAGAGGAATTATCAGCCACCCTATCTAAACATTGTGCGACTGCTGAATTGAAAGCAGAAAAAAATTCCGAATGGGGTACAAAATATATTTTTGTCTGTGAAATTCAGCCACCAAAAGGGCGTGCAGTTTGCGTTGTGAGTGTCTGGCAAATGGACATAGGAACTAAAGCCCTTCGTTTCGTTACCGCTTACCCCGAAGAAAATCCTTAAATGGGCCTACGCTCTTTGTCTCGTCTAGTAAGTGCATCTAGGGGAGATCAAGGCAGTAAATATCTATACAAATCACTGAGCAGGTGTTGGAGAAAGCAGGGAAATTGAACGTGTCATCGAGCTAAAAGGAAACTGGAAACAAGGATTTGCCTTCGATGTGCACACACTAATGGTAAATCAAGAGGACAAAAGCGAGTTGAGACGCCAAAAGTAACCGAGAAAAAAAGTTCGGCGTAGCCGAACTCCTTTTATCGCGGCATCAAAGCGGCAACGCCGTTTTAGTGCCCAGCTTTACCAGCTTCGCATCCTCGGCACATGCGGTGCCAGTTGCGATATAATTTTTCTCAATCGTGCGGTCTTTGCGGTTGTCTCTCATGGGGCGTCAATAGAAGGTCTCTCTTGAGTAGCGACCTCAGAGTTAAGTCGTTGGATTAAAACCTTAGTGAGGAATAGAAATGAAAAATGTGTCTTTCTTTTTATCTTTCTTTTTATCTATGATGGTCATTAGCACCACGGCATTAAGCACTGAACCCTCGGCCGTCTTTGATGGTGAGGTTAGTGTGCCGAATCCCTGGAACATCGCAGTTGGCTTTAAGTTCACCGGCGACAAATGTTCTATTTCCGCAAGGGAAGTTTCAGGTGGGCTACAGGTGGCATCGAGTTTTTGGGATGGCGAAAATTACGCCGACCAAGGTGCAATTCGAGGGCGTACTTTTTATCTCGGTGAATACGAATCAGGCAAGGCGTTTATTTTACAAACCCACGACGAAAAGCCAGTTTCCCTCACTTTGACCGGGCTGGATGCTGACACCGTCCTTGATAAAAAGGGCGAACGCAAAAACAGAAAATGGCAACGTGAGTGCCTCATTCTCCACGAGTAAATTCAGACGGTAGTTAATGAACAACAACAAACTAATCGGTGCCACGGGTGTGGTGTTTTAGCACCGATTCCCTGATGCGGCCGATGCTCGTTGTAGTAAAGCAGGCAGAGTTCCAGTTGCTGCTTGAACTCATCCAAACTCTCAAACACCGTATCGTCTATCAGGTCATCATTCAACGTCCGCCAAAAACGCTCTACAAAGCAAGCGGCCATTGCGCGCGCGGTGCTGGTGGCTCAGTTTGAAGTCGCTGTATGAATGTCAGGGGCTTGCTTGGCGATGGCTTTAGGGCACCTCGAAAATTCGCGCTGGGGGATAAAGGACTGTATGCTAGAGGCCATGCCAATGAACGGATGCTCAATGACCAAGCACAAGGGCGCAGGCCTCTTGGCAAAATCGGCTTGGCCTGAACCAGGTCCGCGGCGTCGCTAGCTGATGGGCCCGTTGGAAGGCATCCGTGTAGTCGACTTCACCACGATGGTGTCCGGTCCTGTGGCGGCGGCAACGCTCGCCGACCAAGGAGCCGAGGTCATTAAGGTGGAGTCCCCCGCCGGCGACGAGATGCGGCGCATTGGCAGCCGGCGCAATGGCTTGACAGCCGGTTTTTTCGCCTGCAATCGGGGCAAGCGCTCGCTTTGCATCGACCTGAAGAAGGCACAAGCCTCGGAGCCGGTCAAGGCGCTCATCAAGTCGGCTGATGTCCTGCTGCAAAACTTTCGACCCGGTGCAATGGAGCGCTTGGGTCTCGGTGCAAAGGCCATGCGGGCGCTGAACCCCAAGCTCATTTACGTCTCCATTTGCGGCTTCGGCGAACAGGGTCCCTACGCCCACCAGCGGGTCTACGACCCGGTGATACAGGCATTGTCCGGAGCAACCGACATTCAGGCGGACCGGGAGACCAAGCGTCCCCAAATGTTCCGCATCATCATCGCCGACAAGGTTACGGCGCTGACCGCCGCGCAGGCCATTTCGTCCGCGCTTTTCGCCCGGGAGCGGCACGGCGATGGGCAACACGTCCGCTTGTCCATGCTGGACACGATGATCGCTTTCTTTTGGCCGGAGGGCATGTCCGGGCTGGTGTTCGCCGGCGACGAAGTGGATGTCACCCAATACTCCGGCACCATGGATCTCATCTACCAGACACGCAATGGCTACATCACCGCCGGGGCCATATCCGATAAGGAGTGGCACGGCCTATGCAGGGTCCTCGGTAAAAACGAATGGATTGATGATCCCCGGTTCGCCACAACCGCAGACCGCTTCCGCAACGCCGATGAACGCAAGCGCATGACGGCCAACGAGCTTATCCATTGGGATCGGGACGAAATCCTAACCCGCCTAGACGCGGCGGGCGTCCCTTCAGCGCCCTTGCTGACCCGGCTGGAACTGCTTGACCATCAGCAAATCACCGCCAACGACACCATTGGCGTTTACGAATTCGAAGGGCACGGCAGCATTCGCCTAGCCCGTCCGGCGGCGCGATTTGAAGATACGCCAAGCGCCATTGAGGCCGCGGCACCTTTGTTGGGCGAGCATTCCAAGGTCATACTTGATTCTTTGGGCTACTCGCAATCCGAAGTTCAGTCGCTGCTTGACGAGGGCGTCTTGATGGTGCCGGACTCGTTCTTTTGATCCGTCCCCTGATGCTGCCGATAGCGGGGATGCGCGACATCTTCCTGCTCATTAAGGCCACTAGGCAACTGCGCGGCGAATCCTGCTTCCAAGTCGAAGGCACCCGCTTGGCGGTGGCCTACGGCAACGGCGGCATGCTGGGCAGCCGCCACTACACCGAAAGAGGAACCCAATGACCAACAAAATCACCGAAGACCCAAGAATAGACCCCCGCATCAAGGCAATGTTCGCCAACATTGATATAGAGGCCGGAGCCGATGTCGCCAACCGAGAGGAGTTGCTCGAACGGGCTAATTCCGAGAAGGCGCAGGCCTCTGATGCGGCGCTTAAGCAGTTCTTGGACATGTGCGACAGTGAGGCGGTCGCCCCTTCGGCCGGTCTGAGGATGCAGCAGCTTAGCTTCATTTCGGAACCCGACGGCAACCAAGCGAACATTCAGTTCATCCGACCGGACACCGATGCACCGCTGCCCTGCGTTTACTACATTCACGGCGGCGGCATGATGGCCATGTCCTGCACCTACGGCAACTATCGCGCTTGGGGCAAAATGATCGCCGCCTGCGGCGTAGCCATCGCCATGGTGGACTTCCGCAATTGCGTTACGCCATCCTCGGTGCCGGAAGTCGCACCCTTCCCCGCCGGACTGAACGACTGCGTTTCCGGCGTCAAGTGGACCAAAGCCAACGCCAATGCCCTGGGCATAGACTCCGACCACATCATCATCGCCGGAGAAAGCGGCGGCGGCAACCTGACTTTGGCCACCGGCTTAAGGCTGTTGCGTGAAGGCGATGCCGACCTGATAAGGGGCCTCTACGCCCTGTGTCCATACATCGCCGGCTTCTGGCCGCACCCCGACTGCCCTTCCTCGGTGGAGAACAACGGCATCCTGCTTGACCTGCACACCAACTGGGGCGCGATGGCCTACGGCATTGAACAGCTTGAGCAGCGCAATCCTCTAGCCTGGCCTGGGTTCGCCACCGAAGACGACCTGCGCGGCTACCCAACCACCGTCATCAGCGTTAACGAATGCGACCCATTGCGGGACGAGGGCATCAATTTCTATCGCACCCTGCTGCGGGCCGGGGTCAGCGCTCGCTGCCGCCAAATGATGGGCACCATCCACGGCACTGAGATCTTCCCCTTGGCCGCGCCCGACATCAGCCGGGAAACCGCCGCCAGCATTGCGGATTTCTGCAAAACGGCCTAGCCAAATCGATTCGCCGCAGGCAGCCAGCGCTCTGCATCAAAACGCGCAGCGGCTGGGTTGGCGCAGATTGCGGGTGCGCCAGCCCAATACCCGAACGGGCTTGGCCTAGCGCAATAGCTCCTCGGCAATAATCATTTTGCACCCGCGGATTTTCTTTTGAGCCGTGGCGTCCTGAAGCTATCGCAACAGCTCCTCAGCAATAATCATCTTGCGCACTTCGGTTGTGCCCGCACCGATCTCCAGCATCTTAATGGCGCGAAACAGCCGGTTGATCTCCGATTCCCACATGTAGCCACCGCCGCCGTGTATCTGCACGGCGTTGTGCAGCACCTTGCCGCACATCTCGGAGCAGTACAGGATGGAGGCCGCCGTTCGGGCATGAATCCGGCCTCGGCCGGCTTCGGCCACATCCGACTCGGCCGCTTCGGCGAGCACCTGCCAACTAAAGGCGCACATAGTTTGCACCCATACGTACATATCGGCCAAGAGCGCCTGCACCATCTGAAAATGGGAGATGGGGCGGCCGAACTGTTCACGCACCCCGGCGTAGTCCAGCGCCAAGTCAAGCGCCCGCTCGGCCACGCCAACGCTGATGGGCGCTAGGGCGGCGCGCTCGAAATCCAAGCCGCTCATAACCACCTTGTGGCCCTGATGCTCTTGGCCGATCACGTTTGCCCTTGGCACGACTAGGTCCTCGAACACCAATTCCCCGGTTTGGCTACCGCGAAAGCCCATCTTGATGAGCTTCTGCGCCACCTTAAAGCCGGGCGAATTGGTCTCCACCAGGAACGCCGTGATGCCCTTGGAGCCCTTCCCCAGCTCCGTTTTCGCATAGAGCAGGCAAACGTCCGCCACGGGACCGTTGGTGATGAACAGCTTGCCGCCATTGATGATGTAGTGCTCGCCGTCACGAACAGCGCGGGTGCGCATGGAGCCTAAGGCGTCGGAGCCGGCCCCTGGTTCAGTTAGCCCCAAACAGCCAATCCATTCGCCCGAGCAGAGTTTCGGCAGGTATTTTTCACGTATGGCGTCGGAGCCGTTGTGGTAGATGTTGCTCGCGCACAGGTTGTCGTGCGCCGCCCAAGACAGCGCCAGCGCATGGTTCCAGCGGCCGAACGCCTGCGCCACCAAGCCGGCATCAAACAGGCTGAGACCAGCGCCGCCGTATCGCTCCGGGATGGTGACACCCAAAAAGCCCAAGCTGCCCAACTCGGCAAACAGATCATCCGGCCAGCTTTCATCCTCATCCATCTTGCTGGCTAAAGGCAGCAGGTGCTCCCGGCCGTAGCGGTCCGCATGGTCCAGCAGACTCAATTGATCCGCCGTCAGTTGGAATTGGCTTGTGGGAGGTTCCACGGTCTCAAAATACCATCGCCCGATGCTTCAAAGAGGCATTCAATGCTGCGCTCGCCAACTCTCTTCCTCCAATGCCTTTTGGGCCTGAGTTGACCCCTTCGACCTCAGCTTCCGGGGCGCCGCCAAACCATCGCCACGCCTTCGCCCAGGGTAATGACCGTGCCCGGCTGGATGCGCAGACGCCAAGGCCGCAGCTTGAGCGCCGCAAAGCTCGGCGATTTGGCGTCGTCCCAACCGGGGATGACGGCCGGATCGTAACCCACTGGCGCTGGCGCATTGACAAACCGATCCCATACCGCCTGTCGTCCGTCATCATCGAAGATCCATTCAGCTTGGCACTCAGCCACGCAGGTGTCCTGACTCGGCGTCCAATAGTTGCATGAAACGTAGGGGTTGGATCTCAAGTGCCCCCTTTTCAAGGGTGTTGGGCCGGTAGCCACCCAGCCAACTAGATCAGCCCCATCCCAGTGCCACAATGGATGCAGCACCCTGGACCAAGGACGCCCCTTGGCGTCCACCGTAGCGGCGGAGCACCAAACAATGGCATGAGCCATCTCAACGAAGGCCGGCGCGATGTTCTGAAGTGCGGTCATATGAACTCCTTGTTGTTGGGCATCGCATCAAGAGCTGCAGGATAGTTGGGAACAGCCGGGCTTGGTACGCGCCCAATCCGGTCGCTTTTGCGCAAACTCCTCCTTGCCCGGTTGGTCAGCATAGGGGTTGCGCAGGGTGTCCAGTAGCTGCCAAATCATGGAGGCATCACCGGCTTCAGCTTTGTCGATAGCAAGCTGCGCCAAGTAGTTACGCAGCACATATTTCGGGTTGACAGCGTTCATGGCGGCCCGTCGGTCTTGATCGGGCCGGCCTTCCCGGCGCGTTCTCTGCAGATAGCGCACTAGCCAAGCGTTCACGCGTTCCTTGACTGCGCCAACCAATTCCTTCGGGTGGTAGTAGACGTGCATCAACCGATTGATCGGCTCTTCACCGCCACGGTCCAAAAGGTCGGGCTTGAACTTGGCCAATGCGCGATAAAAGAGCGTTATGTCCGTTTCCGTGAGCTGCAGCACGGCATCAAGCTCGGTAAGCAAATCCGTATCTGTCGGGCCAAGCGCCACGAACCCAAGTTTGGCCGCCATCATGCCGCGCCAGTGCCGCAAGTAGCTGGTTTCAAAGTCCCCAAGCGCCTGCTCCAAGGGTGCGGCCTCGCCCACCAGCGGGTACATGGCGTTGGCCAGTTGGGCGAGATTCCATTGCGCCACAGCCGGCTGATGGCCGAAGCAGTAACGGCGGCCAGCGGCGTCAGTGGTGTTCGGCGTCCAGTTTGGATCATAGTCCTCAAGCCAGCCGTATGGCCCGTAGTCTATGGTCAGCCCCAGCACCGACATGTTGTCCGTGTTCATGACACCATGCACAAAGCCAACGCGCATCCAATGGGCGATCATCTGTGCAGTGCGCTCGCAAACCTCGGCGAACCAGATGCTGGGCAAACCCGCATCGTCAATCGCCCGGTCCTCAAGCAAGTGCGAAAAGTCCGTGCGCACCGTGTAGTTGAAGAAATCGCGCAACAGGTTTGTCTCCCGCCGAGCGGCAAGCATCTGGAAATGCCCAAAACGGGTGAACGAAGGCGCTGTGCGACAAACCACCGCGCCCGGTTCCAGCGCCTGATGACCATCATAGAGGATATCGCGCATCACCTGCTCGCCGGTCAACGCAAGGCTGAGGGCCCGGGTGGTGGGCACGCCCAAGTAGTGCATGGCTTCGCTGCACAGAAACTCGCGCAGGGAGGACCGCAACACCGCCATGCCGTCCGCCGTGCGGGCGTACGGGGTCGGCCCCGCACCCTTGAGCTGCAGGGCTTGCCGACCGCTAGGGCCGACCACTTCGCCGAGGGTGATCGCCCGGCCGTCGCCGAGTTGTCCCGCCCACTGGCCGAACTGATGGCCGCCATAGCAGGTGGCGTGGGGATCCATGCCCGGCAGCACGCGATTGCCGGAGAACACTTGCACAAAAACATCCGTAGCGCAGTCCTCAGCCGAAAGCCCCAGTTGTTGAGCCACCTCAGGTGAGTAGGCAAGCAGCGATGGCTTCGCCACCGGCGTTGGCAAAACCCGAGAGTACAACGCTTGCCGCACTTGACGACGAGCGCTGCCCTGCACGGGATCGGCTGGCAGGCACCGGGTGAAGCTGTTGTCGAACCGCAGGGCGGGCAAGGCGGCTTGCGCGTCATCGGTCTCCAATGCGCTAGTCAGGACCACAGGCTCTCCACATCAGCAGCATTCCTTGAAAGCGGGATAGGGAGCGACCCTAGCGAACGAACACAACCCGTTTCACGCCATCGCGGGCACCGAAGCGCAGTTCCACATCTCGGCCAAGCAGTTCGCTTACGCGCAGATGAAGCTCAAGCTCACTAATCAACGGGTTGCTCTGTTGTTCGTCCTCCGCATGGACTTCCACCTCCAAGCGGCACCACTCACCCCGGCACTCTACCGCATAAACATCGGCACTCTACCGTCGGCGTCGGGAATCCAGTTGAAGTCCACCGATGGTTCGGCTACGGCATCCAAGGTCCAAAACTCCTCTTCAAAGGAGAGCGCATCGGCTAGGGGAGCCTCAGCAAATTTCCGCGCCAAACCCGCAATCATCTCCCGCAAGGGCACAGTCTCGGAATTCACGCCCGGGTTGGGACCACCAGCCTTAAGATCGGATGATAGCCGCTCCGGTGAATCCGCTTCCACCAAACCTGAATCACCCTCCGACACTGCAAGTTTGCGCAGTTGCGCCTCAACGGCGCCAAGACGCACCCTCATGCCAGCAACCTCTGCGGCCAAACGCCTAATCTCGTCGGCAAGGTCTGATTCCGCAACGATGGGGGCGAAACCGGCATCTGGCCCGCGCCAGTCATTTAGGACGAGCAGAAATCCGCTGCAAAGAACGACAACACCAAATGCAACGACAACCCATTTCCGCTTCAATGAAGGACATCCCCAAAATCAAGCCTTGAAGTTCGCCACAGGATGCCAAACGACGTTGAATGCTGACGCGGCTTGATCAGACGTTCAGCCGAAACTCAAAAGGCGTACTGATAAATGCCGAAAAGGGCCGCACCGGGGGGAAGCCTGCAGGCTAGGTTAAACCAGCTAGCCACCTCAACGGACTCCAATTCCCATAGAATAGCGTCACCGTTTTCCGGATCAATTGTCACCGAACGGCCAAAGCCGCGGCCGTTCGGCCTTTCCCGGAGAATGCACAGAACATCCTCCGTAGTGGAGCCATAATTGCCAATCGCCGCGATGGCATTAAACCGGGTCGGACTTAAAGAGTAATCATTGCGAATGAGCGGGCACAACACCCAAAGCATCCTTTCGCCAGCGTTGACCAGTCCTCTATCCAGCCATTGAAACTCCCTGCTTTGAGCGCCGTTGATGGCCTCGCATACGCCGGCGTCCACAAAGTTCCCTTGGGTCCAGCTCATTGACGGAGCGAGCAGCAAGGTCAAACAGGTTAGTAACTTCCTCATCTCAATCATCTAGTCAGAATTCATAGCCTCAGCGTAAAACCAAGCCCATGCGAATGCAACTGATTGTACGGGCTCAGGGCATTTCGGAATTTTTCGATTGGGCAGCCATGGAGCGCTTGTCCGCGAATGCGGCCGGTGTCAACAAGCTGAACGGGCGCGGCGACGTCCCAAATCCGTTCGACTACTCAATCAACGCCCAGCGCCGGTCCCGGGTGGCGCCAACCGGTCCCGCGGTCTCAATGGCGTTACCGTTCAACGTGTACAACCACAGCCAAGTGATGGTCCTCGGCAAAGGCGCTCTTGCCGTCTATGCTGGCGGTGACTGGAATGCTACAGGCCTCCGCCAGTGCTTGCAGCTCTGGCCAAGCGCGGGGTAGTGGCCACCTTGGCCGGCGTAGATGACGGGACGTTCAGCCGCGGCCAAAGCCCTCGCAGCCGTCCGAGCCGCTTCCGGGTCCGGCGCTGTGCGCGTTTTGTAGCTGGGGTGGTAAGCTCAATTCTCCGGCACGTCCGCGCCGAACACGTCCACTGGCGCCTCAATGAGCACCGGGCCTGAGCGGCTGTTGCGCAACTGAAACAACGCCCACCGCATCAACTCCGGCAACGCTTGGCCCATGGTGAGCGGCTTCGCCCACTTGGTGGCTTGGCGCATGTTTTGCGTGGAATTGAAGTCGGGGTAGTAGTTGGCCAAGCGCCGGGGATAGCCAGCATCACCAGGATGGGTGCGGATTCCGAATAGGCCTGCGCCACCCGGCCAAAGGCGTTCTTCGCGCCGGGGCCGTGCTGCATGCAGAAAACACCCAGCCATCCCCGGACCACAACCGCGAATAGGCGTCGGCCATGTGCAGGCCGGTGCGCTCTGACCGAACGATCATGGTGCGGATGTCCTCGTTTGCCGCCGCTTCGATAATCGGGTTGACCGGATAGGCGAACAACAGGTCAACGCCTTCCGCCTTCAGCACCTTGCCTATGGCTTGGCCGACTTTCCTGCCATAGCCCAGTGCTTAATGAGATGATGGGCGATGGCCATAGCGCCTGGCACCTTAAGCACTCTCGAACTTTCCTTAAGAGCAGCAATCACTTCCGCCCGCTCAAACCAGCGCACGTCCGCCATCTCCTCCGGGTCCATACATATCTCCGTGCTTTGCGCACGGCCATGACAGCCGATCATAAGCGATGAGGGGAACGGCCAGGGTTGGGAGGAGTGGTAGCGCACTTCGCCGACGACCACTCCAGCCTCCTCAAACACCTCCCGACGCACCGCCTCCTCCATGGATTCACCTTGGTCCATAAAGCCAGCCAAGGTGGAGTACATGCCCATCCGCACCAATGGCCCCTTGGGCTGACCCAGTAGACAACGCTCGCCATCGTCTATCAACATGATGACGACCGGATCAGTGCGCGGAAAATGCTCCGCGCCGCAAGCTTGGCAGAGCCGCAAATGGCCGCCCCGTCGGGGTGTCGTCGGTTGGCCGCACTGGCTGCAGAACCGATGCCGATCATGCCAACCAATCTGCGCCCTCGCTTGGGCGATGACACCCGTATCCGCACCGGCTAGGCGCATGGCAGCCGCACGACAATCCTCAAACCGCCAGCCGCCGTCCAGCCCCAACCGGCCCAGAGGGTTCCCTGCACCGGCAAGGTCCACGGCGAAATGAGCCACGTCACCGGCCAAGCCAAGCAGGACCGGCGCAACGCCACTGCCAACCTGCTCAACCTCCGCCTTGGAAATCCAACCTAGGGCATGGCCCCTAAGCAGCACTTTGAGTTCGGAAAACGGCAGGAAACGGCTAGCAAAGTTTGCTTCTGCGTCCGCCAACCAAGCCGCATCCCGACGTTGCGCGTCGGCGCGATCCAACGGATTGCCGCTGAAGGTGTGAACCATGCCCATAGGCGCAATCTGATTGTTGAATGGCTGTGTTGGCGGGATTAAGATCATATCAGCATTGGGCGCAGCCCATGTAGGGCCCAACAAACAGCTGATGCTTCGTTTGCCCTTGCTTACAGGCCGGGCTTTCTTTTTAATGGGCTTTAGCACCTACTTGGCAAGGGGGCTGCTTATGAACGCCGGTCAGCCAGTGTTGATCGTCCACTCCGAAAGCGGTGCCGTAAACGCCTTCTACAACACTTGCAGCCATCGTGGTGCCCCCATCGTCACCCAAGAATTCGGCCAACGGGCGCGTGTGCAAGTACCACGGCTGGACCTACAACCACGAGGGCGACCTGCTCGCCATCAGAGACCCGGAGGACTTCCGCGGTTTGGACTTTTCCTGCCGCAGCCTGAAGGCCATCCGCTGCGAACGCTTCGGCAACTATAGAGTAAAGTAAGCGGTGGCAGTGTCATCCTCCCATGGCACCCCGCAACACCCACAGCAAAGCAGCAGAAAATGGCGAGACAAACCAAAAAATCGGCAAACAAACCGCTCGAACCCTACCAGCACACCGACAAACAGCGGGCAAATAACCCGCAGGTCGGGCTGGTTACACCGAGCAGCGACCCGGACAAGGGCGAGAAGCGGCGTTATGAATACGACCCGCACCTTGACCCGCAACTGCAATGGGCGAGCAAAGCCGAGCACACTTCTTTTGAGGTGCCGACCCAGTCCCTGCATGTGCATGAGCGCATTGATCCGCGCACCATTGTGGAGGCGGTCAGGAAGCGGCAAAGGACATTGACGAAACCGCTTGGCCCGGGGTGCAGATGTTGAAGGTGCAGATGAACGCCGATCTGCAAACCGATGATCTGAAAAAGAAACGCGCCAGTAATGAAAGTTTTTGGCTGGTTGGGCAACCGGATATGAGTTTGCGCCGAACCCGCCGAGGCGAGAACACAGATAGGTGGCAAGTGGAAGTGCATGGCTTTGATTATTTCAACACCAAAAGCGGTGATGTGGAATCCGGCAATACGGAAAAAATCGCGGTCTGGATGTTGGATACCGACTACGACGGCAGAAGCCTGTATCCCTCCCAGGTGTTCTTCCCCATGGTGGGCGCCAAAGAAGGCTGGAGCAAACTGGCAAGAAACCTCAAATCCGAGATAGATGACGAGTTAATCAAAGCTTACCGCGGCACCCTTCCCCTGCCGTTTGACCTTGGTGAAAATGAACGTATCGCTGTTAAAATAATCGATGATAGAGGGATAGAAAATTTGCGGGTTTGGGGTGCGCCGACGGAGGTGAAATGATGAGCAATCAAGTTCAATACGAGGGCGCACGTTTTTATAAGTGCGCACTACAGGTTAATCCGTTTAATTATGCCAGATATCGTGGAGAAACCGTTCCGGACGAGCAAACCTATAACCAGCAGATACTTGAGGGCTGTCGTGAAAATGACGTCCGTGTCGTTGGTCTTGCTGATCATGGAAGCATTGAAAATTCAAAAATACTACGGACTTATTTAACCGACAATGACATTATCGTATTCCCGGGTTTTGAGATCGCCAGTTCGGAAAAAATCCACATGGTATGCTTGTATCAGGAAGACATAAGTGATGTTCTACTCAATCAATTTCTTGGTCAATTGATAGGGGACAATATTTCAAAACTTCAATCTCAACAGACGCATCCCTCATCATTCAGTTGCGAAGAGATTGCTAAGAAAATTTTGGATGATCAGGGTGGCTTCTGGTACGCCGCACACATGACCGGCAAGAATGGCTTGCTGAGACTGAGCGGGGCAGGCGACAATTTTGTCCATCTCTGGAAAAACGACAAATTCGTAATTGCTGGACAAATTCCGGGGCGGTTAGAGGACTTGAATGTAGATAGCGGTGATTTAAGAAAATACCGTGGAATCATTGAAAATGAAAATCCTGACTATAAACGCGAAAAACTTATCGCCACTATCAATGCGAAGGATGTAGCCAATCCGACAACGATTTCGCATCCATCAGCGTCTTGCCGAATTAAAATGACCGAACCGGGCTTTAAAGCCTTTCGTTCGGCGTTCTATGACCCAGAATCCCGTGTTCGCCTGAATCATCAAATCCCGGACACACCCTATTCGTGCATAAAATCAGTCCAATGGGAAGGTGCCGGCTTTTTTGCAAGCAACAGCATTGCATTTTCCAAACATTTGAACGCGTTTATTGGTGGCCGCGGCACGGGAAAATCTACTTTAATTGAAAGCATACGCTATGTCCTGGGTCTGCCGTATCATAGCGAAAACGACAAAGTCTTGGAATCTATTTCCAAGAATAATCTCAGCGGTTCGGAAATCACGTTGAAAGTCACCTCGAAGGTGCAACAGGGACAAAACTACACCATCAGCAGGCAATTTGGTGAACACGCCGTAGTAAAAAACGAGCAGGAAGAAGTTTCACATCTGAGCCCAGGCGATATCCTGCCGGATATTGAGTTGCTTGGGCAAAATGAAATTCTAGAAATTGAAAGAAATGAGAATGCCAAGCTGATGCTTATCAGGCGCTTCTTGCCGGACAGCCATCAATTTGATGAGCGGATTCAAGAGATCAAGCAGAGATTAAAAACCAATAGAGCAAAACTTATTAAGGCCACCGAAGAATATGACCGATTGAGCTCAGCCGTTCAAAGTGAAGCCAAGCTCAAAGAGCAAGTTAAAAAATTCCAAGAGCTTGGGGTACAAGAGAAGCTCAAAAACGCCAGTTTACTTGAAAAAGAGACACAGGCCCAAAAAAGAAGCGAAGAACAATTCCGTTTAGTGCGGGAGTGGTTTGGTGGTTATGGGGATGTTTTCGATTTGGCATTTTTGCAGGATGAGAATATCAGCGGGCTACCTAACAAAACGCTATTGGTGAGTATACGACGGGTATTAGAGGAACTGCAAACGCATCTGGATCAATTGACTAGGCAAATCGGAGATTATGAAAAGAAAGCCTACAGCGCCTATAAAATATTAAAGGGAAATTGGCTTGAATCCTCGGAAAATATACAGAATGATTTGAATCAAGCCATTAGTAAATTGCCGAATCATGCAGGAACACCAGGGAGACAATTGGGTGGAGAATATACCCGTATCGTGCAACAGCTAACGAATATAGAACAGAAGAAAAGAGAACATAGACGGCAGAGTAATTTGATTACTACTATTAATAATGAGAGAAATCAACTGCTCGCAGAATATCTTGATGCCTTCTCCACTCGCTTTAGAAATATGAGCAGAGCTGTGGAAAAATTGAACACTAATGGCTTGAAGGGCAAAGTAAAAATTAATATATTGCGTTGTGAAAATAAGCAAACACTTAAAAAGTTTATGCAGGATATTGAAGGAATTGGCCAATCAAAAACGAGATGGCTGGATGAGGAAAACATACAACTGGATTTGGTGCAGTGGTCACGATGGATAGAGGCAAAAGATGCTGACGCTTTCATGGGTAAATATAAATCATTCGGATTAACCAAAGGCACCGTTGATGGGTTGTTAAGCCTGACCATAGAGAAGCGGATGGTATTGGAGGAAATAGAGTTAGAGGATGTCGTCAGAATTGAACTGAATGTTTCTCATGAGGGTGAGGACGAACGCTATGTATCGCTGGAAAACCTTTCCACTGGCCAGAAATGCACGGCAATCTTGAACCTGTTATTGCTGGACAGAGATGATCCTTTAATTGTTGATCAACCCGAAGACAATCTGGATAATGCTTTTATCGCCGATCGTATTGTGAAAGACATTCGCAAATTCAAAACCAACAGGCAGTTTTTGTTTGCTACTCATAACGCCAACATTCCAATACTTGGTGATGCTGAATTAATCGTAGTATTAAGCAGTGGTGCCGGTAAAGGGAAGATCGAACATAAAGGTTCAATTGATAAAGAAGAAGTGCGTCATCAAGCAGCTGAGATATTGGAAGGTGGAAAAACAGCATTTGAAATGCGCAAAAATAAATACGGTTTTTAACAGGGGTTAAGCCCGAATGCTTAAAAGCGATCTATTGGAGTCGATCAATCAAGGCGAAGGCGCGAAGCTTGAGTTTAAGCGTGACGATATTCGCCCGGAAGCCTTGGCAAAAGAGATTGTCGCTTTTGCCAATATGAACGGCGGGCGTATTTTGCTCGGTGTAGAGGATGACGGCGCAATCAGCGGTGTAAGTCGTGAAAATCTTCAAGAATGGATAATGGATACGGCAGTTAAGCGATATGTATCCCCTTTTATTCTGCCGGATTATGAAGAAGTTTTAGTGGATGACGCCCGGGTGGCAGTATTAAGCATTCCCAGAGGCACCGCCAAACCTTATGTACTGAGTCATAAAGACCGCGAAGATATTTATGTTCGTTACGGTAGCACCAGCCAGCGGGCCGGACGTGAGCAAATTGCTCGGCTCTTCCATTCAGGGGGCTTATTGTCCGCGGAGGAATTGCCCGTGTACGGCGCTCCCATTAGCGAACTGGATAAACGCCGTTATGTCGAATATTTTCGAGAGGTTCTCAAGGAAGCCCCAGTGGAAGATTGGCGGGATATGCTAGTCAACCGGAGTTTCCTTGTCGGTGATGACAGCCCTGATAATTGCAGTATTTTTGCCTATGTTCTATTTGCCAAGCAACCGGGGTTGAGGCTTCCTCAAGCAGTTGTGCGTCTCACTGTGTATCCCGGTGAAGATAAAGATTACGATACTGACTTTGACAAAACCATAGATGCGCCATTTTTGGAATTTCGCGGTGAGCATTCTTCGAACGATGTTATTGAACCTGCGTTGCATGAGAGATTAATGGATCTTGTCAAACCGTACATCAGTGAAGATAAATTATCCAACGGGACACGCAAACGGGAATGGCATTACCCGGAGGAAGTCATCCGAGAGCTGGTTGTCAATGCGCTTACACACAGGGATTGGACAAAGCAAAACTATATTCGTTTGGTGGTTTACAGTAGCCGCCTGGAGGTGACCAGTCCCGGTGCATTACCGAATGGAATGACCATAGAAAAAATAAGGGGTGGAGCGCAGGCATCGCGCAATCCAAAACTGGTCAGGATATTCAGGGAGTACGGTTATTTGGAAGATCAAGGCATAGGCATTCGTCGCAAAGTAATTCCGTTGATGCTGAAGCATACCGGAAGAGAACCGGAATTTGAGGCCACTGAAGATCATTTCAAAGTAACGCTATGGAAAAATCCACAAAACTAATTATCATTAATCCTGGAATACACCAGATAAGTATTGGCATTACGAGCGTGAGAATAGAGGATTCAACGCCAGGGAAAGAAGGTGGCTTGAGGACCGTGATGTCAGATGGACATTACTGCAAATATAATCGTAAGATGCGCTCATTCGCCACCGCCCATCAAAATCACAATCAAGCCGGATGAAGAAAAACACGACCTTGCTATCAGCTGGCCCAACATTATCCGTATAGACAGCATTTTATACCCTGTGCTTTCGGTCGATTGGGATAAGAGGCAACCCTTGAAACTGGACACTTCCGAGACCGTGGAGATAGTGGAAATTTGCGCCCACGGTTAATGACAAACCGGATATTTCTCAAATTAGAGACATAGACCTGGAAAATTTAATGCGGAAACAACGCCAACAAACCGTCATTTTCAAAATGGCGCAATCAGCGTGCAAGCAACGGCCCAGACCAGCTTGAGAAGCTGTTGGCAACCGGTGCATCCTGTATGGATTCGCCTTGGCCCATAAAGCCAGCCAAGGTGGGGTACATGCCCGTCCACACCAACGGCCCCCAGCAGACAGCGCTCACCATCCTCTATCAGCATGATGGCCACCGGATCAGTGCGCGGAAAATGCTCCGCACCGCAAGCTTGGCAGAGCCGCACATGGCCACCCCGCTTGGGTGCCGTCGATTGGCCGCACTGGCTGCAGAACCGATGCCGATCATGCCAGCCGATCTAGGCGCGGCCCATGTAGAACCCAGCCAACGGCTGGTTTGCCCTTGCTTGCAGGCCGGGCTTTCTTTTTAATAAGCTCCAACGCCTACTTGGCAAGGGGGCTGTTTATGAATGCGGAGGAAATCACCCGGCTGCGTGACCTGATGGAATACGAAGCGGGGCGCACCGAACCGCCAGCCGGTTTTCCCGCTCTGCCGGACCTTCCGGGTGGGCGCTATACGGACCCGCGCTTCTTTGAACTCGAGCAGCAACACATCTGGCGCAAATCTTGGCTGCTTGCCAGCCATATGGACGAGATACCGCAGCCCGGGTGCTTTCGCCTGTGGCAGAGCGCCGGTCAGCCGGTGTTGATCGTCCACTCCGACAGCGGCGCTGTAAACGCCTTCTACAACACTTGCAGCCATCGTGGCGCCCCCATCGTCACCCAGGAATTCGGGCAACGGCCGCGGCTGGTGTGCAAGTACCACGGCTGGACCTACAGCCACGAAGGTGATCTGCTCGCCATCAGAGACCCGGAGGACTTCCGCGGTTTGGACTTTTCCTGCCGCAGCCTGAAGGCCATCCGTTGCGAACGCTTCGGCAACTTGATCTTCATCAACTTCGACGACGATGCGCCAACGCTGCTGGAATGGCTTGGCCCCATCGCCGATGAATGGGCGGAATTCCAGTTCGACCAGTGCCGTTTGGCGGCGCGCCATATCTTCGACCTGAACTGTAACTGGAAAATCGCCATGGAGGCGAACACCGAGGTCTACCATGTGCGCAGCATTCACCCAAAGACGGTTTCGCCCATCCTTGATGACCGCCGCAACGTCAACACCCTCTACCCGGGCGGCCACGGCCGCATGGTGGCGCCGACGCCGCCAAACGGCCACAATCTGCGCGCCGTTCGCTTGCCAGACAACATCAACGAAATTCAAACGGTGGGCGAAATCGGGCGTACTTGCACCCAAAGCTATGGCATCTTCCCCAATTGGGTCTCGCCCTTGAGCCACCGCGCCTTGCCGCCGCTGCTGTTCTGGCCCAACGGCATCAACAAGTCCCGGCTTGAAACCTGGACCATGGCGCCGGATTGGGGCGACAACCCGAAGCCGGACATGTGGACGGAGAACGATGGCGAGCGCCTCTCCCAAGTGCTCCTTGAAGACACCGAGTTCGGCGAGTGGATTCAGAAATCAGTGGAGTCCTACGGCTTCAAGGGCGTGCCCTTAAGCTATCAGGAGGCGCGCATCTACCACTGGAACCAAGCGGCGGATCGAATGATCGGCATAGAGAACATTCCTCCTGAGTTGTGCGTCGCCCAAGTCATTGGCGATGAGTGGATGTATCCAAATGATCCGCGCCTGGATCAGATGGCTGACTTGGAATCTCGTCGGCGCTCGGCCTGACCAATGAGCGGGCGGGCCAATGGCCAGACCAACTTGGGAAACCGTTGGCAGCCGGTGCATCTTGAAGGCGCTCGCGGGCATTAAGCCAATGGCCAGACCAACCTAGCAATCCGTTCGGGTGAAGCCGCACCACCAGCTGCGAGGTGCGTGAGATGAAAGTCTACGGCTACGACGACACTGGCGTTTGCCGCGGTGAGCTGCTGGCGGCTGAAATCGTCAAAAGCGATCTGGACTTTGGCGAGCGGTTTCTCGCCGACGAGTTGGGGTGGGAGGTGGTCTTTACGCGCTTTGGCGATGCTAGGCGATCACGGCTTGACGCGATGGCTGATGAGGATGTTGACGGTGGACTGGGTGCGCAACCAAATGCACAAGTCGTTCTCGGGATGAAACATCAGACCTGCTTCAGGTTCAACTTGAGGCCATCGCCGAGATTGAGTTCGATGTGCCAACCGCGTGACCCTTCGAGACTACAGCTGACCGAGGTCAACCACGGCGCCAACCACACTAGGCTGATGCGCCAGACGCTTGCGCCACTTGCAGGAACTGGCGTCACCGATCTGCTGGACCTGGCGGAACCGGGCTGCAGACAACCCCGATGCGGCCTGCGCATCGACAATGGTCCGCCATTCAGTCGCGTTGCGATGAGTTCAGTGGGTCATGGAGGTCCGGCAGCGCATGCCCGTCCGCTCGGTGCAGGTCGATGGCGGCTCCGAGTTCATGCAGGAATTCGAGACCGCCTGCCACGACGCCGGCATCCCCCTCGCATGTCCTCCCGCCCCGCCGCCCCAACATCAACGGCAGCGTCGAGCGCAGCAACCGCACCTTGCGCGCCGAGTTCTGGTCTGCCCACCGCGACCTCCGGCGAAGTGAGCCGAGCTATTGGATCGGTCTTGCCGCGACCGCCACAACGTCCAGCCCCACCATGCCCCCGGCTTGTTGACACCGGCCAATTCGCGGACAAGCTCTCCTTGACTGCCTGATCGAAAAAATTCCGAAATGTACTGAGCCCGTACAGGTGATTACTCCTGCAAAAGTCGGCGCTAAAGTAGGTTGGAATCGCAGTCGTGGGAATGACGATTTAGAATGAACGCTTACCCGGCGCCGCTGGAGACGATGACGATGGCTAGACCGCTCCCCTGCTGGCTGCGCTGTGCCTGTGCCCGGCCCTCGCGGCCTCCGAGGACCGGATCGCCGCGTCCGCCTCGATGGAGTCCGGCGCCTGCCGCGACACGTTCAGCGGCAAGGTGCGCAGGACGCAGTCCGCCAGCATCGAGTACCGCCGCGAGTCCGAGCGCCTCACCGTCCGCGGCTATGGCCTCGTCGCGCCGAGCAGCGGCGACTGCGCCGACGCGGCGTTCTCGTTCGACTCCGAGATCGAGTGGCGGTTCGACTTGGGGGGAAGCTACTATGGGCTGGTCCGGTTCGGAACCGAGCAGTATGTCACCACGGGCGTTTACCGCCACATGGACGACGACCTCATCCTCTTCACGCACCGCACCGATGGCAGCCCGATGCACACGGTCCTAGCGGGCTTGGGGCGTTGCTGGGGCAACTGGTGCTTAGAGGGCGGATTTAAACTTGATGCCCAACGACTATCAAGACGACGCGCCGTTCAGCGCGTCGAGCGCGCATGTGGGGCTAACTTGGACGCGGCCGCTGCTCGGAGGCATGCTGGAGGTCGATGCCGAGGCCGAGGGCGCGCGGCCGGGCGTGCTGGTCACCGGCCAGCGGGCGAACTGGTGCATGGCCGCGGCCGGGCGCTAGGACGTCTGCCTAGGGTGGCGGCGCAAGGCCGGCCTCAGCAATCTGGCGACGCCGTTCCCGGCATCCATGGACTTGGACGGGCGCCTCCACATCCTTGGGGCGACGAACGATGTCGCCCAGACCTTCGAGATCGGGCTATCCGCGCACCTCTGACATGCGCCCGCTCGCCTTCTGCTGGGCTTGGCGGAACCGGGCTGCGGACAACCCAGATGCGGCCTGCGCATCGACAATGGGCCGCCATTCAGTCGCGTTGCGATGAGTTCGGTGGGTCATGCTGATTGCTCCTGCGAAAGTCGGCGCCAAAGTCGGCTGGAATCGCAGTCGTGGGAATGACGGTTCAAAATGCCGCTCACCTTGGGAATCCGTTTGGAAAGACCGTTCAGTCCGCTTGCTGAAGGATGAACCCCGCGCCCTTCTCAGCAATCATCACCGTGGGCGCATTGGTGTTGCCGGCGGTGATGCGGGGCATGATCGATGCGTCAACCACGCGCAGGTTCTCCATCATATGCACCCTTAAACGATCATCCACCACCGCCATATCGTCCTGCCCCATCTTGCAGGTGCCCACCGGGTGAAAGATGGTGGTGCCCAGCTCAGCGGCGGCTTGGCGCAGTTGCTCATCTGTTTCAAGTTCCGGCCCCGGCTTCCATTCCTCGGGATGAAAACGCCGTAATGCCGGTGCCGCCATGATGCGGCGGGTGAAGCGCAAACCATCCACGGCCACGCAGCGGTCTTGGTCAGTGGAGAGATAGTTCAGGGTGATTGCCGGTGCCGCGGCGGCATTAGCGCTCTTGATGCGGACATGCCCACGGCTGGTGGGCTGCAAATTGCACACGGACGGCGTAATGGCGTCAAAGGAATGCAGGGAAGCGCCGAACTTGTCCAGGGACAACGGCTGCACATGCCATTCAATGTTGGGGGTGGCTTGATCCGGGTCGCTTCGAGCAAACGCGCCAAGCTGGGATGGCGGCATGGTCAAAGGTCCGGTTCGAAACAGGGCGTACTCCAATGTCATGCTGATTTTTCCGGTCAGGGAATTGACTCGTCGATTCAGCGTCACTGCGTCACGCATCTTGTACACGCTGCGAATTTGTAGATGGTCCTGAAGGTTCTCTCCAACGCCGGGAAGGTGGTGAGCAACATCTATGCCCTGCTTTTGCAGCAATTCACCCGGACCGATGCCGGATAGCTGCAAGATCTGCGGCGAACCAATGGCGCCGGCGGCAAGCACCACCTGCCGCCGGGCAACGAGGTCGCGCCGACCGGCCTCATCCCGCACCCTCACGCCCTTGGCGCGACGCCCTTCAAGCAGCAGCGCCTCCACCGAGGTGTTGACCAACACCTTAAGATTCGGCCGCTGCCGCACCGGGTCCAAGAAGGCTCGCACCGCACTCCAACGCCGGCCTCGCCGCTGGTTCATTTGAAAATAGGCGGCGCCAAAGTTGTCGCCCCGGTTGAATTCATCAATGCTGGGAATACCGCATTCGGCAGCGGCGGCGCGCCAAGCATCAAGGACCTCCCAACTCACCCGACGCTCCTCCACCCGCAATTCGCCGCCGGCCCCGTGCCAAGTATTTGCCCCATGCTGATAGTCCTCTGAACGCTTGAACACCGGCAACACCTCGTCCCAAGACCACCCCCGGTTACCGAGTTGCGCCCAATGATCGTAGTCGCTGCGTTGACCGCGCATGTAGATCATGGCATTAATTGACGAGCAACCACCCAGCACCTTGCCCCGAGCGTAGCCGATGGTGCGCCCGGCAAGCCCCGGGTCCGGCTCAATCTGATAGCACCAATCCGTGCGCGGGTTGCCAATGGTGTAAAGATAGCCAACGGGGATGTCGATCCAAAAGTAGTCGTCTTTGCCACCCGCCTCTATGAGCAATACGCTAAGGTCGCTACGGGCGGACAGCCGGTTGGCGAGCACGCAGCCGGCGGTGCCAGCACCAACGATGATGTAGTCGAATTCCATAGGTAGCAGGTTGTAGACCGAATGCGGACGGAATGTACGGGCTCAGGGCATTTTGGAATTTTTTCGTTCAGGCAACCAGAGAGCTTGTCCGTGAATTCGGCCGGAGTCAACAAGCCGAGGGCATGGTGGGGCCGGACGTTGTGGTGGTCGCGGAGAGACCCCTCCAGAGCTCGGTTCACTTCGCCGGAGGTCGCCCCGGTGGACAGACCATATAACCCGACCGCAGGGTGCGGTTGCTGCGCTCGACACTGCCGTTACTGCCGGGGCGGCGGGGTGGAAGGACATGCGAGAGGGATGCCGGCGTCGCGGCGGGCGGGTTCGGAATCGGTCAGGTCCACCGGCAGGCGCCTGCAGGAGGGCGGGCAGGCGTGCAACAGTCTCACGTTCAGGTTCCTTGGTTTGTGGAAAAGCAAAGTGTGCCTGAGCCGGCAGCGGGGCGTCCGCAGCCCGTCACCCGTCGGCATCAGCGTGCCAATGCGCCAACAATCGCCGGGGCCGAAATTCCGGAATGTGTCTGAGCCCATACACGGAATTCAATGCGCATCGCCAACGCCAACAAGACACTTTGAAGACAACCGATCAGGCGGCCGCTGTGGTCGAAGTTGAACGCACTCGCCAACCTTTGCCGCCGGCGGGGAAGCCAGCCTGCGGTTCCACCTTTGCGCCTCGGCCGTTTTCGGGTGAATCAAGGCTTGCATTGGTGCTCACCAAGCGGCCAAATCCTTTGTGCAGGAATTTTTTAATTTAGTCAATTGATTCCACAACATTTTCAGGCCCTTTCAACGCCGACCAAGGCCAACCGCATCGGCAGCGCAATTGCTTTCGTGACCACCAAGCCGTAGCCTGTTACACACCAAAGAGGTAAGGAATATGACTGCACTGAACGGCCTGCGCATTCTGGACATGACGCAATACGAAGCCGGCACCGCCTGCACCCAGTCCTTGGCGTGGCTCGGTGCCGACGTGGTGAAGGTGGAGCCGCCGGGCAGCGGCGACCCAGGTCGCAAGATCGCCGGCATGCACGACTACTTCATGGTCTGGAACAGCAACAAGCGCTCAATCGCACTGGATCTACGCGACCCCAAGGGACGTGATATCCTGCTAAGAATGGTGCCGAACTACGATGTGTTCATCGAAAACTACGGGCCAGGCGTCATTGAAAAGCTCAACATCGGCTACGACCTGCTGCGTTCGGTGAAGCCGGACATCATCTACGCGCGCATCAAGGGCTTTGGGCTTGATGGCCCTTGGTCCAACTACAAGTGTTACGACATGGTGGCGCAAGCGGCGGCTGGCGCATTCTCCATCACCGGCGAGGCGGACGGTCCGCCCATGCGTCCCGGCCCCACGACCGGAGACGCCGGCACCGGCGTGCAAATGGCCCTCGCCATCGCCGCCGCCTATGTGCAGAAGCTCAAAACCGGACAAGGCCAAGAGATTGAACTATCCATGCAGGAGGCCATGACCTACTACCTGCGCACCGCCACCTCCTCCACCAATTTCGGTGAAACCGCCGCGCCCCGCACCGGCACCGGCCCCACACCGACCATGCGCCTGTATCCCTGCAAAGGCGGCGGACCAAACGATTACGTTTACCTCATGGCGGTGACGCCGCGCATGTGGGAGGCCCTGTGCGTCACCATCGAACGGCCGGACTTACTTGATGACCCGCGCTTCGAGAACAACCGCGCCCGCTATATGAACCGGCACGCGCTGCAGGCCGAAATCAGCGCTTGGACTCAGGCCAAGGATAAGTACGAAGCCATGCGCCTGCTAGCGGAGGGCGGCACTCCCGCTAGCGCCGTGCTGGACACCAAGGACCTCTACGACAACCCGCACCTGAAAGCGCGCGGATTCATCCATGAGGTGGAGCACCCGAACAAAGGCAAGGTGCGGCTGCTTGGCTGGCCGGCGCGCATGTCTGCTAGTTCCGTACCCATCAAGGCAGCCCCAAAGTTGGGCGAGCATTCAGCGGAAGTCCTAGCGGAAGACTTGGGATTGCAGCAAGACGGCATCAAAGAGTTGATGGCGGCTGGCGTGGTGGCCGTTTCCCAAGAAGGCTAACGAAATACGTTAATTTCCAAATCAACCAGTTGCGTATTACCACCATGCGCTGCACAGCTTTAACGGACGGCGTGCGGAGGCATGGATTCCGCAAACACTAAGGAGCACACAAATATGGGGACAGTTGATGGCGCCACCCTCATGGCGCGGAGCTTGAAGCAGCAAGGGGTGGACTACATGTTCGGCATCGTTGGCTTTCCGGTGATTGGCGCCGCCGCCGCCGCTCAGCAGGTCGGCATCACTTACATTGGCATGCGCAACGAGCAGTCGGCTAGCTACGCCGCTCAAGCCGCCGGCTACCTCACCGGACGGCCTCAGGCCTGTCTCACCGTATCTGGCCCCGGCGTCATCCACGCTCTGGCCGGGCTGGCCAACGCCCAGCAAAACTGCTGGCCCATGATTCTCATCGGCGGCGCATCCCCGGTGTACCAAAACGGCATGGGCGGGTTTCAGGAGGAACGCCAAGTGCAGTTGGCCACACCGTACTGCAAGTACGCTCACGCCATTGAGCACACCGCGCGCATTCCCTACTACGTGGAGCAGGCCGTGCGCCATGCCAAGTTCGGGCGGCCCGGTGCCGCCTACCTGGATTTCCCAGACGACATCATCCGCGGTGAAGTGGACGAGGAGAAGGTCCGTGAAGCCGCAACAGTGGGCGAACCGCCAAGGAGCTTGGCCCATCCAAACGCCGTGGAAGCGGCTCTATCCGCCTTGGAATCCGCCGAGCGCCCCTTGGTGGTGGTTGGCAAAGGCATGGCTTCGTCTAGGGCGGAGGACGAGGTGCGGTCGTTCATCGAACGGACGCAACTGCCCTTCTTGGCCTCGCCCATGGGCAAAGGCATCCTGCCGGACGACGGCCCTCTATCCGTCGGCGCGGCCCGCAGCACGGCGCTGAAGGAGGCGGATGTGATATTCCTGATGGGTGCGCGCCTGAATTGGATTATGCACTTCGGCCTGCCGCCGCGCTTTAAAGCCGGCGTTCGCGTTGTGCAGTTGGACATCGCCGCCGAGGAAATAGGCACCAACGTGCCGGCGGAGGTGGCCCTGCTCGGTGACGGCAAAGCCATTGTGTCCCAGCTCAACCAAGCCTTGGAGGAACGGCAATGGTTCTACCCGGCGCAAACCCATTGGCGCAACCTGCTAAAGGAAAAGGCCCAAGCCAACCTCGAAGCCGTCAAGCCGATGATTGAGGACGATTCCAGCCCCATGAACTACTACCGCGCTTATAAGGATATCGAAGCTTGGCTGCCGGAGGACGCCATCGTCATCGGCGAAGGCGCCAACACCATGGACATCGGCCGTACGCAAATGACCAATCGCCTGCCCCGCCACCGCTTGGACGCCGGCACCTACGGCACCATGGGCATTGGCCTCGGCTTCGCCATCGCCGCCGCCGTCACCAACCCAGACAAACCCATCGTCTCGGTGCAAGGGGATAGCGCCTTCGGCTTTTCCGGCATGGAAATGGAGACCATGGTGCGCTACCGGTTGCCGGTGAAGATGGTGGTGTTGAACAACGGCGGCATCGGCGGCGGCGTCGGCCCCCTTAAGGAAGGACGCGCCGTTCCGCCGCCCATTCTCACCTACGGCGCGCACTACGAAGGGATGCTGATGGCCCTTGGCGGCAGGGGCTTCTACGTTGAGGACCCGGCTGATTTGCGCGGCGCTTTGGACGAGGCCATGGCTTACGACGGCCCGGCGTTGGTCAACGTGTTGATTCACCCCCGGGCTGGTCGAAAACCGCAGCAGTTCGGTTGGCTGACAACCTAAAGAGGCAATGCCTTGCACAGAACCACCTTAACGGAGCGGGCCTGATCGGGCCTTGGTTCCGAGTGGACTTCCGGCGCTTACCTGCTAGCGCGTTAAAGTTCGCGCTGACGCCCATCTCCCAGCACGGAGACGGGGCCGGTGCGCCAGCAGGTAAGCGTCGCAAGCCCGCTCCACTGCAGACCGGAACGCACCGAGCAGGGTTCAGGCTCGGAGTTTTCCAACCTTGGGGTGAACCCCTAAATCAGAGCAACTCATCAGCCTTAAACCAACGACGGAGCGGGATGTGCGGGCTCATCCTGGTCGCCGCCTTGCTATGCCCCACCGCTTCACCCCAAGCCGCGGAACCGCCCGCCGCCCACATTACAGACCTAGCTTGGATGGCTGGCGCTTGGGTCGGCGCGGCCGGGGAAGACGCCACTTTGGAGGAGCTTTGGCTGCCGCCAGCAGACGATTCCATGGCCGCAGTCGTGCGGCAAACCAAGGCCGGCGAAACCAGCATGGTCGAGCTAATCGTCATTGAACAGGCGGCGGCAACCCTGATCTTCCGCATTCAGCAATGGAGCAAAAGCTACGAGCCGCGGATGCTGGGGCCGCAGAAAATGATTCTGGCTGAAATCAGTGAACACCGGGTTCGCTTCGTCGGCACCAACGCAGACAGCCCGTTGCGTTCACTGGTCTACAGCCTTACGGCACCGAACAACCTCAACATCAGGCTTGAGTTGAGGGCCTCACCAAGAGTCCATGCATTCAACCTAAGTCGACGCTAAGCAGGTTCAAAGCACATTGTCGAGCAGAATGCAGGTCGCCGTGGCCCTTAAACGACTGTTATCGGAATTCGCTCAAGGGCTTATCGAGGTGCTCCATCAACACCACGAAATCGACCTCCCGTCACTGCTTGTCACGCAAGTAGCGAAGCTCGTGGCGAAAGCCGTCGTGGTCTTCTAGAAAGAGGACGCGCTTGAGTAGTGTGCAGGCCACCCTGTTGTCGAACCACGCACCGAAATCGGCCGGCACGTCCGCGTTGTCAATGAAATAGAGCTTCGGCATCTTGCGCGGCGCCCGCGCCAGCTTATGGCTGTACGGCAGAACCGCGAACACAGGTACATGTTTTCCAGCGCGGTTATCCAGCTTCCAATTGAAGGCGTGGAGACACCGGCATCCCGCGCCCAGCCGCTTGATTCGGGGACGGGTCCAGCCGCACCGGCTTGATCGGCGCAAACAGCAACAGCAAGCGGCCCACCCAATAGCGGTTGCTGGTGCCCTTGCCCATCAGCCGGGTGACGGTGGCGACCGCCTCCTCCGTATCCACGGGCACCGCCCTGTAGGGCGTGACCTGATCCCCTTGAATCAACTCGACGTTAGGGTTGGCCACAGCGCGATGGTACCAGCCTCGAAACCAGTGACCGGACTCCACCCAAAGCTGCCCTTCATCGTTCAATAGGCCCAACACGCGATCATGGGGCTTACCCACATCGTCAAAGGTGCGCAATACAGCCGTGTTGCCCCCGGTCGGCTGAAAGTGGCCGATGGCTCCATCAAGGATGAGCCCAAGGGCAATATAGATGCCAACAAGGGCCGCCAAAATCTTGATCATTCTCATGTGAATGCCTCCTCGCTTCAAGCCAACAAAGGGCTGGACGGTCGTTTTGCGCCCGCAGCCTAGCAGTGTTGACCCGGAAAAATGAGAACGACGAACTCGTGGGGCGCTTGCTTAAGGTGGCGCCCGCGCGACGCGCTGAAATGCATCAAATCGACATCGGTGACAACAACTCCCAGAGTGGCGGCGGCGGGCGTGATGTGCGTATGGCGCGGCTCGATCAGGAATGGCCCAGCGACGCCAAGAACTCCGCCCCCGTCAGGCGGGGATGCTCGCCAGCGAAGTTGTAGCTGTTCGGCTTGTCCTCAATGTAAATCTCGCCAACCAGCTTGAAGGGGGATTCATCATCAAAGGTTCCCAGCCAGATGTGGTGTTGTCCGCTTTCCTTGGCGCGGTGGAACAGATTGGTGCCGCAACGCTCGCAAAACCCACGCTCCGCCCATTCGGATGAGCGGTAGCAGCGAATGTGCTCCACCCCGTCAAACTCCACCTTACCCACAGGCGCCGCCAAAATCGCCGCGCCGGACCAACGCCGACATAGGCCGCAGTGACAAGCATGGATGTCGGTCTCTACATCCTCCGCCGCATAGGACACCGCACCGCACAAACATCGCCCCGTCATCAACATCATCGTCTCGCCGTCACTGAGTTGGCTTTTGAGAGTATCGCCTTGCCTACTCAGCCGCAAGCTCGCAATTCAGCATCCAATTGACGCCGGGCCTGTCGGTGCAAACACCGAAGTAGGCGCCCCAAACGTTTCATGCAGGAATCGCATCTGTTCTCCGTTCCCCCGATAGCCTGACGTTGCGGCATGGCGGCTGACATTTCCGCCTTGACGGGGTGCGCCGCCCTGATGCCGAAGCCCGCAGCCATGAGCGCACGGAGCACCGACTGCCACCCCTCGCGCTAGAGTGATGGTAGGTGAAGGTCGGTTCCGTCTCGACTTTCCCCTGCGTTACGCGGTACGCCCGGGTGCCGCGAAATGGGCTCAAAACCTGCGATGTCGGACGAATTCGGACAGGCTCCGCCTTTAGGCGGCCTTCAAATCGACGTTGGCAACAACAGCACCCAGAGTGGCGTCGGCGAACGTGGCGCGCACATGGCACGGCTCCATCAGGAATGGCCCAGCGACGCTATTAGAGCTCCGCCTCCGTCAGGCGGGGACGCCTGCCAGCGAAGGCATAGCTGTTCGGCTTGTCCTCAATGTACTGCTCGAAAGCCAGCTTGAAGAGGGATTGATATTCATCATCAAAGGTTCCCAGACACAGCCAGTAGTTCCCGCCGTCGCCGTCGCTATCGCCGCGCCAGACCAAATTGGTACCGCAATGCTCGCAAAACCCACGCTCCGCCCATTCGGATGAGCGGTAGTAGCGAACCCTCCCGTCAAACTCCACCTTACCCACAGCCACCGCCAAAGGCGCCGCGCCGGACCAACGCCGACATAGGCCGCAGTGACAAGCATTGATGTCGGTCTGTACATCCTCCGCTGTATAGGACACCGCTTCGCACAAACATCGCCCCGTCATCTTCTTCATCTTCTTCATCGTCTCGCCATCACTGAGTTGGCTTTTGAGAGTATCGCCCTGCCTACTCAGCCGCAAGCTCGCAATTCAGCATCCGATTGACGCCGGGCCTGTCGGTGCAAGCACCGAAAATAGACGCCCCCAAACGTTTCATGCAGGAATCGCGTCTGTTCTTCGTTCCCCCAATAGCCTGACGTTGCGGCATGGCGGCTGACATTTCCGCCTTGACGGGGTGCGCCGCCCTGATGCCGAAGCCCGCAGCCATGAGCGCACGGAGCACCGACTGCCACCCCTCGCGCTAGAGTGATGGTAGGTGAACGCAAGAATGCCGTCGTCCTTCAGAACGCGATGCGCTTCCGCAAGCACGACTCCTAGCTGTTTCGCGAACGTCTAGGCGTTGGCACGACGGTCACCGGCATGTCCTCCGGTTCAAGCCCTAAGTTGATCAGCACCTTGGACATGCCGAGGAACAGGCCCACGCCAAGAGCGAGCTCCACAATTTCCGCCTCGCTATAGTGGGCCTTCAGCGCCTGTTGGAGATTGTCATCCGGGGATCTTGGAATGCCGATTATGGCGTCGGTGAGCGCCAGCGCCGCGGCCTCCCTCGGCGGCAGCGTCGTTTCATAGCCATCAGTGATTTGTTCGACTTTCCCCTCGGTCAGCCCCGCCGCACGAGCGGAGTCAAAACGCACCTGTCGTCAGTAGCCGCAATCGGTGACGCGGGCGTTGCGGATGCGGGTCATCTCCTTGATGCGGGCTTCGGCCACGCCGTTGCGCCAGAACTCCGCGTAGAGGTCGGCGAAGAGGCTTGCCGTCTTGGGCAAATGGGCCAATACGGAGCCAAAGCTGGGTGCTTGCCCCGATAAGGCGGATTCAACTCTCGGCTGCTTTGACAAGGTTCGTTTCTCCCAGTCTCAATTTTCCACCCTAGACCAAAGCACCTTGCCTAAACGGTGGACTATCCAGTCCAGAAGCCTGCTCATCCAAGGCAAAGGCCAGCTTCCAGCGGCAGGTGGCGTCAAAGAAGGCCAAGGCGATCATCAGCGCCACCAGGCCCTGAGTACCCAACGCCGCCCGCGCCACCGCCACGGTCTCATCGCTGATCTGGTGGTGTTGAAAGGGAAATTGCTCAGCCACAACAATAGCGGCCTGCTCCACCGGGGCAAAGCCCGAACAGTCTCCGCTTCGAAGCGCATCCACCTCCGCCGCGGCAAGCGCCGTGCCTTGATCACGCACAGCCAGCTCTTGGCAACAGCCGTGAATTGCCGCAATGCGCAGCCGGCATAGCTCCAACACCCGGTGCGGCACCTGTTGGCTATCCCACAAGGAAGCGTAGAACGCCTTGTAGCGCTCAAGCAATTGCGGGCAATGCCCCATCAGGCGCTCCATAGGGGTCGCCCCGTCCACTGGGCTAATCCAACTCAAATTCACGCTCCCCCACGGCCTGCACCCCAACGCTCCATGCAAAATCGAGCCTACCACAGCCAAAGACAAACGCCCTAAGCATGGCCCAACCCTTGGGTTAACATAGCCAACATCCCTACGTTGGTTCCCAGACATGGCGCAGAAATCTCCCAACGAACCGCGAAGGAGCAGACGCTTCGAGGTGCTGCGGGACGCTCTGATCGGCGTTGCCCATGACCCCTTGAGCCGGCCGCGGGACAAACGCCGCTGGGTGATGGCGTTGGCTCTGTTCGGGTCGGCCCTGCTGGGGCTGAGCCTTGGCGTCTCCTTGACGGAGCGGCCCGAAGTCACCGATGCAAGCCTGCTCACCAAGGCCTACTACAGCTTGGGCTTGTTCGTCTTCGGCGGGCTGGACATCGGCACCCCCCAAGGCGGGCCTCTCATCGGGCGGGTGCTGTTGTGGGTCGCCTACTTCGGCGCTCCCGTACTGACCGCCTCTGCCGTCATTGAAGCCCTCGCCCGGGTGCTCTCACCGGAGCATTGGCAGTTGCGGCGCATCTCCAACCACATCGTACTGGTGGGGGTTGGCGGCCTAACGGACAGCTATCTGCGCGTGGTGCGCAAGCATTCGCCAAAAAAGCCAGTGGTGGTGGTGGACGAACACATCGACTTCATACGCCAACAGGAGTTGGAGCAAACTTTCAACGTCATCGCCGTCAAAGGCGACATCACCCACGACTTCCTGCTCCGAGCGCTGCGCCTAAAACATGCCAGCAAGGTGATCCTGCTTGGCGATCGGGACTTTCAATCCTACGAAGCGGCCAGCAAGATCATCACCCGCTTCCCCCACCTGCGCACCAACGTGGTGCTGCGCTGCCATAGGTTGCGCTTCATGCGGGCCATGAACCAAACTGCAATCGCCAGCCAACTGATCAGCTTCAACGCCTATCATCTAGCGGCCAAGGGGCTGGTGCGGGAGCGGCTAATCACCCACTTCCGTAAAACCCAATCGCAGGACACCGTGGTTATCGCCGGTTTCGGACGTTTCGGCCAATCAGTCCTTGAGGAGTTGCAGGAAAACGCCGAGAACGAGCTTTCAACCGTCGCCCTGATCGACATGGACGCCGACCGCCGCGTGTTGGTGGCCGAGGAGCAGCAGAAGATCGGCGGCGCCTACCGCAAAGCGGTCTTTCAGGGCGACATCTCCCATCCCGAAGTCTGGCGGCGGCTTGAGGGCTCCATCAATCTCGCCGTCAGTTCCCCCACGGTGATTCTCGGCACCGGCAACATTGAGGAGAACTTGCGCACCGCTCTGTGGCTAAAGCGGAAACACCCCAACGCCTTTGTCTTCGCCCGCACTAACGACATCTCCACGTTGGCGTTGGAGATCGGCACCGAGCAGGACATCAACTACTTCAGCATCAAACAACTCGTGGAGGACAACATCCCAGCCACTTGGCTCAACTAAGGCCCCGCAAGACCATGTCAAAGCCGCGCACCGAGTCCAGCCGCTTCCGCTGCCCAAGCGCGGCCGCGAAACGGCCCTGCTCAGCCACCCACGGCGGCAAGCCCCACCCGCTGTCGCGCCAGTGGCGGAACGAGTTCAGGGGAGGCCCAGTGCGAGAGTGGAGTGGGCTTAGGGCGCTGACCAGCCGACACGTTAAGCTCGTGCTTGCGCCCATCCCCCGGCACGACGACGGGGCCGCACGCCGGCAGGTCAGCATCGCAAAGACTGTTGCGAAATTCCGACTGACCTTCAAGGCGGCGACCTTGAACCTTCTGAAAACGGCCAATCGGATCGAGTTGATGGCCGCCTAAGGGCGGAGTCCGTCCGCATTCGCCCGAAACCCGCTCAAAACACAAACTCCTCGCCAAACCCTTGGACAACAGCCAGAATCAGCAGATTCAACCCAATTCGCGCCGGCTCTCGCAAGCCCACTCGAAACCAAGGCTCGATCAGGCCCGCTCCGTTTAAGGCGGTTCCATGGAAGGCATTCACATGCTGCGCATTCGGGTTACGAGCATTTGGTAACCTCTGCGCCAATCAAGAAAACTGACGGGGCTCTCTTATGGCCTACATCATCATTCGGATTCTCATCACCGCCGTTGGCCTGTTCGTAGCCACGGCGCTGGTTCCTGGCGTTGAAGCGGACAGCGCCCAAACCCTCATTTGGGGCGCCATCGCTTTGGGCATCATCAACGTTCTGGTGCGCCCACTCATCGTGCTGCTGACCCTGCCGGTGTCCGTCCTCACCCTCGGGGCCTTCCTGTTGGTCATCAACGCCGCCATGCTAAGCTTGGCTGGCTGGTTCGTGGATGGCCTTCAGGTGCAAAGCTTCTTGAGCGCCTTGTTCGGGGCAATCCTGGTCAGCATCGTCAGTTGGGCCGGCACATCGTTCATCCACCACCCAAGCAACTCGAAATGGGGTTGAGCGGACAGGCCACCCAAGGCTCCATTCCGTCAGGAACCCAGTCGGTAGCGCAGCTTCAACACAAGCTGATTGCCGCTCGGCTCATTCCAGACGTCTTGGGCAAGATTGGCAAACGCGCTGCGTCCGTCTCAGAGGTGGTCGAGGCGTTGCGGGTGTAGACGATGAACAGGTCCGAGAGGGGGCAATTGGCCAACGATAGCGCAACTGCATATTGAGCACGGAAACGGTGAAGTCGTCGGCGGGGCCAAGCGGTTTGGTCGTGGGAATCAGATCCCCTAGCTGATCCGTCACCAAGAAGAATTCGTCTTCCAAAGCATGAATAGCTACCCATTGCAGGGCTAGGCGAAATGGCTGCTTGGCGTTGGGAAAGAAGTCCAGCGCAATTTTGGTTGACAGCTCGGCCGCATCAATAGTGGTGGAGTTTCGATCCTCCTGATGCAACAACCACCCATGCCGTTCACGATAATCGGCTTCCAACTCCAGAAGAACTGACAGGCTTCCCGCTGTAGAAAAGCCACTCCAGATAGCGGCGAAAGACTGCCCCAACAGTTTCCAACCCTAGGATGTTGCTTGTTAGTCTGGTTCGTCGGCGGAGCTTTCCCGGTTAGCCGCCGGGTCGAGGGGTAGAAGGATGCGCATTTCAGTATAGGCGCCTTCCTCTGAATCAACTTCAATGGAACCGCCGTGGCGGACGACGATGTCAACGGTTAAGGACAAGCCGAGGCCAGTGCCCCGCCCTGCATCCTTGGTTGTGACAAAGGGTTCAAACATGCGCTGCCGTAAATCTTCCGGAATGCCGGTGCCGTTGTCTCGGACCGAGAACACAAAGCCATCGTCCAAGCGGCGGCTGCTAATGTGAAGCTCCGGTTTATAGTCGCCTTGCACCTTGCGCCGCTTTTCATCAATGGCTTGGCAACCATTGGTTAGAATGTTGAGGAAGGCGCGGCATAACTCCTGCGGCACCACCTCAACCAAGCCGATGCTTTCGTCTAGATCTTCCGTCAAGGTGATGTTGAAGTCCCTGTCCTCCGCCCGCATGGCATGATAGGCCAAATCCACATACTGCTTCAGCAGCGCATTCAGGTCCGTCTCCCGCCAATCCCCCGGCGTTGCCCGGGAATGATCCAGCATGCTGCGGACGATGTCGTTGGCGCGCTTGCCATGTTCACCCACCTTGGTCATGTTGACCCGAAGATCAGCCAAGACCTCATTGACCTCCCCCGCTAGGTCATTGATCTCGCCCTGTTTCGCTTGCTTGAGGATCTCCTTGATCTCATCAACCATCTCAACGGAAATTTCGGCGAAGTTGTTGACGAAATTCAGGGGATTCTTGATTTCGTGGGCGACCCCGGCGGTCAACTGGCCAAGGGAGGCGAGCTTTTCCTCGGCAACGATCTGCTCCTGAGCCTTGTGCAGTTGCGCCAAGGCCTGCTCCAAGGCGTTGTTCTTGCCGTCAAGCTCCTCGGCCAACTTCTCCACCAAGTTCAATCGCTGCACTTCAATGGCGTGGCGGCGAAAGACCTCCAAGGCATTAGCCATGTCGGTGACCTCGTCCTTGCCCGAAACCGCCACCGGCACCTCTAGGTCGCCACCGGCCATCTGGCGCATGGTGGCCGCCAAGACCACCAAACGATGCACAAGATGCCGCCCCACAAATAGCCAGCCGATGAGGAATGCGCCGACTAGGCTGACCGCATTCAGCACTGCCAGCAGCAGGATGCCCGTGGAGGCGGCCGATTGGGACTCCACATTGACGCCAACCGCTTCCCGGTTGACCTCCGCCACCAGTTCCTCCATGTCATGCAAGAGGGCAGCGGAAGCCTCACGGCCCGCGGCTAGAAGCCGACGTTCCTGGGCGAGCCGATCAAGGGACTCCCGCCGCAGGGCAAAGATTCCCCTATTCGATTCGCCGATTGCGATGAGTCGCTCCGCGTCCTTGCGCAACACCTCGTTGACAATGTGTCCCTCAAGCCGATCCAAAGAGCGCACCAAGTTCTGAACGGCACTGTGAAAGCGCTCCCGCAAGGGCTCCAGCAAATCCGGATCGGTGACGAGCAGGGTCTCGCCCAGCGACAACCCGCCAAGATTGGCTTGGTGATTGGCGTCAATGAGGTCCCGGTAGTAGGCCAGCTCGGATTCCGACGCCCGCACCGCCATGGGTCGTTTTTGGTCCTTGATATCGCGCAGCCCCTCCACTAAAAAGAAGCCTTGATTGTCAATAGCGGTGCTGATGTTGCGCTCCAAGCGCCGGTTGATTTCGCCCAACTCGTCAATCAGCAACCCAATAGATGGCTCAACCATCAATCGTTGGCGAGAGGATTCGTACACTTCCCGCAATAGGACGCCAACAGTCTTCAGACGCGCTTCCAGCATTTCCGCGTGATCCTTCAGCGCGGCACCGGCGGCCAGCTCCTCCACCAAGGAGGCTAGGGCCTCCTGTTCCCGCATGACCTCTTCGGCCACATTTCCATGCTCATGCGAGGACGTGACCGACACCAAGCGCACAGCGCCGCTGACCAAGCTGGTGCTGCGGCGGGCGATCTCCACCGATCGGCCCAGATTAGGGATGCTCTGAGTCGCCAAGCGAGACTGGTAGCGCACGATCTCGTTCAGGTAGTAGTAGGCGACGAAGCTGGCGGCGACCATCAGCAGCACACTACAGGCCAAGCCGATATAAATCTGCGCACCGATGCCCATCCGGGTCCCCCAAGGCCCCCATCCTTGCTCCGCCCCAACCTGCTCCGGGCCGGGCGTCGTCGGCGTTGTGCGGTTGACTGATTCGCTCATCTTGGGCGCATTTTGGTGACGGGCTGAATCCGTGCGTTGGCGTCAATCCTGGTCAGGTACACTCGGTCCGAGCCTTGGTTGTCCTTTGGCCCGTAGTTGAGGTCAAAGCCGCCCAGATCAATGTCGGACACCTGCTGCAAGACTTCCAGCAATCCGCTTGGGGTGACGTCGGGCCCCGCCAAGCGCACGCCTTCAACCACCAAGCGCCCTGCCAAGTAACCTTCGAAGGAAACGAAGGCTGGCTCCCTTTCCGGTGCCACGGCGGCCAAGCTACGTTGGTATTGGGCCATCGCCGGGATGCTGTTATCCCTCGGGGAGGGGACCACTTGGGTGATGTACACCCCTTCTCCAGCGTCGCCAAGCTCCCGCGCCAAGGCCGAACTGCCAACAAAGGAAATATTGACGAAATAGGGATTGAACCCCAACCGACGAGCCCAGCGAATCATGGTCGCGGCGGGCTTGTAGACGCCGATGATGACCACAGCTTCAGGCGCGAACCGCCGCAGGTCCAGCAGGGGCACCTTGACGCTTTCCGTATTACGCCGATAGTCCGCCTCCGCCGCCAAGGGCAGTCCATGGGCATCTAGCGCCCGGCGCAATCCTTGCAGTCCCGCCCGTCCGTAGGAATCGTCCTGATAGAAGATGCCAATGCGTCTGACCCCTAGATCCTCCTTCAACCTAGTGACTATTTCCTCCGTCTCCTGAAAATAGGAGGCGCGCAGGTTGACCACATTGGGCCGCGCCTCCACATCGCGCAGAAATTCAGCGCCGGTGAAAGGGGCGATGTACGGCCGACCAGCATCGGCGGCGATCGGTTGGGCGACCCTTGAGTTCGGCGTTCCCACGGCGCCAACCAAAGCCAGCACTTGGTGGTCTTCAATCAGGGACCTAGTGTTGGCGATGGCGGCTTCGGGCTCGTAGGCGTCGTCCAAGGAGACCAAGGAAAGCCGTCGTCCATGAACGCCACCGCTTCTATTGGCTTCATCAAAGGCCGCCAGCAAGCCAACGCGCATGCCTTGGCCAAGTTCGCTGGCCGGGCCGCTCAGGGCGGCGGATTGACCAAACAACCACGGGGTCGCGTCCTCGGAGGCAGGCGGCGCTGGGTCCTTGGATGTCGACAGCGCCTCGGAGCTAGTGCCAGCTTGGTTCAATGCTTCCGTGGCGGGCGGCGCTGGATCCTTGGATGCCGGCAGCGCCTCGGGGCTAGTGCCAGCTTGGTTCAATGCTCCCGTGGCGGGCGGCGCTGGATCCTTGGATGCCGGCGGCACCCCCTCAGTTTGGCTGGTCGCAGGCAGAATCAAAAGCATCATGCACAACAGGCGAAGGAGAGCGCCCTTGCCGTGCGCAAAGGGAGCGCACATAGCTCGCCCAGCCGCTCTGCCGTTGACGGGCACGATAACGGAAGGCGTCCTACGCCCCCTGCAAGGACTTACGTCTTAGGCACAGGCAAGTCATGTCGTCGGATTGCGGCGCGCCGTTGGCGAATCGCTCCACCTCGGCCACCGCTGCCTGTACGATGTCCTTAACGCTGGTTTGGCCAAAACTGCCGAGAAGTTCGTCAAGGCGCCCGTCGCCGAATTCTTCCGCCTCAACGCTCTGCGCCTCGGTAATCCCATCAGTGTAAAGAAACAGTGTATCGCCAGCCCCCATGATCACTTCCCCTTCGCTGAAGGTATGGCCGGGCAACACGCCTAGGGCGGGGTCCCGGGTCAATGGCACCACTTCGACCACGCCGTCCGACCGCAGCAAACGCGGCAGGTTGTGCCCGCCGTTGCAGTAGCGTACGCGCCCGTCGCGAAAATCGACCACGCAGTAGAACAGGGTGACGAACATGCAGGCGTCATTGTCTTCGCTCAAAAACTCATTCACGTCGTGCAGGCATCCGCTGGGCGAATCGCAAGTGCGGGCGGCGGATTTGAGCAAGGCCTGGGTGACCAAGGTGATCAGGGCGGCCGGCACGCCCTTGTCGGAAACATCGGCGATGACCAAGCCCACGCGATGCTCGTCGATGTGGAAGAAATCGTAGAAATCGCCACCTATTTCCCGCGCCGGGTGCATCACTGCGTAGATATCGAAATCGTCTCCAGCCGGCAACTCCGTCGGCAGTGAAGCCATCTGCACTTGCTTGGCTACTTCAAGCTCCTGCTTCAGGGACACGAGCCGGTCGCGGTTTTCCAAAGCCCGCTGCGAAGCCTCAATATATTTTTGCGTCTTTTCGATCGTGATGACCAAGTCATTGAAGTCAATGGGCTTGGTCAGGAAGTCAAAAGCACCGCGGTTCATGGCGGCGCGGATGTTCTCCATGTCGCCGTAGGCGGAAACGACGACGGCGCGCACGTCCGGATTGACCTGATTCAACTTGTCAAGCAGGGTCAGCCCATCCATGACGGGCATGTTAATATCGGAAAGAACGAGGCGAAGGTCCGGGTTTTCCTCTAGCTTTTGCAACGCCTCCTTGCCGTTTCGGGCGAACAGAAATTCAAATTCACCCTTGCGAATGCGGCGCCTGAATTTTTGGCGAATCAGCAGCTCGAGGTCTTCCTCATCATCAACCATCAATACGCGGATGGGACCTGAGTTCATGGCGGTATGGGCTTAATGGGCGGCAAGGTGGAGCTAAATCGCGGCCAGAGCCTCATCCGGGTTGCAGTAAACCGACAGGATGTTGTTGAAGCCGCTCACTTCAAATACCTGAGCAATCTGTTCCGACAGGCTGCAAAAGACCACTTTGCCACTTTTCGCCTGCATCTTGCGGGCCGCAATCAACAGCACCCTCAAACCGGCGCTGCTGATGTAGACCAAGTGCTCGAAATCAAGCAGCAACGATGGCTCGGCACCATCTATCTCCTGCTCAATGGCCTTCTCCAGCACCACCGCATTGGTCCCATCAACGCGCCCCGACAAGCAGAGAATGGTCGTGTTGCCGCTCTTTTCGCTACGTACCGTGAGATCAGTCTCGCTACCCACTTTCTTCGTCCTCCCGGTTCAGCGTTAAAGTAATTCGATTCGTGCCATCGACCCGCTCATATTGGAAGCTGTCGACGAAGTGCTTCACAAAATACACCCCGAGACCTCCGATCGGCCGGTCAGCCACATCAACGGTTGTGTCCGGAGGCTTCGCCTCCACGAATGGATTGAAGGCCGGGCCGTTGTCCTCAACCTGCGCGACGACGCCGCCGACGCTCCGGCGCAAGCGCAAGCGCAACTGAGCGACCTCTGCTCCTGCCAAACCATAACTGATGCTGTTCGTTACGAGTTCGTCAAGCACCAAATTCAATTTGAACGCCAAGCCGCCATCATCCGGTTCCTCACCGACAAAGCGACTTACAGCCTCCTCTAGAGAGGCCAGCGCATCCCCAAGATTGGAAGCCAAGCAAATTTCCGCCTCTTCCACGGAGTTCAACGTTCTCTATGAATCCGCCGCTGAGCGTATATTATACGCTTAGGGCCTGCAATGTGACGTACTGGCTCAGTATATTTCGGAATTTTTCCGATCAGGCAGCCAAGGAGAGCTTGTCCGCGAATTCGGCCGGTGTCAACAAGCCGAGGGCTTGATTGGGCCGGGCTTGGTGGGCCGGGTGTGGTGGTGGTCACTGAGATACCGGCCCAGTGCCCGGTTCACTTCACTGACGGTGAGGTCGCCCCGGTGGATGGACCGGGACTCGGCGCAGGCGCCGGGGGCGGGTTCGGAATCGGTCAGGTCCACCGACAGGCGCTTGCAGGAGGACGGGCAGGGCTGCAACAGTCTCATGTTCAGGCTCCTTAGTCTTTGCAAAAGCCAAGCGTGCCTGAACCGGCGGCAGGGTGTCCGCTGCGGCGGCGAGGCACCGCAACTGCTCGGCTTAGAGGCCCTGCTAGCGGCCCTAAGCGCCGTGGCAACACAACCCGATAGATGAATGGGCGCGATGTGGGCGGCTTCCCTTTGATGCTCTATCCTAAGCCGATCTTGGCGCGGGCAGTCGCAGAGCATGGAGCGCCAATGGCGAAAATCAGGAATCCTGTCAGATTTTCTGAACACTTCGGTGTCGTGACCTGTCCCACCAAACCTGACCACGGAATGAGGCCGCGTTTTTTGTGGCCGATTTTCACGGTCTTGTTAATCTATAATCAAAGATCGAGAAATCGCTTGTTTCTGAGCAAACTCTAACTAACAACAAAGACATTGAATACAGCATCAAGGATCGAAAGCGCGAATATCAACGCAAGGTGCTTGGCTGTGCCATCCTGCACCCGGAAACGTGGGCGATCGTGGCGGAGCCGAACCCCTACGCAACCGCTGAGTAGCGCCCATAGTTTCCTAGCAGCAAAGAACGAGCGGTGCCTGCCGCCTTAGGGTACCCGCTGCCTTAGAAAGAGGGGCTCAAATAGACCTGTTTCAGCAAGTAGGGGTGCGGATGGCGTCGCAGCAGCCGCAACATCAGCGAGCGGGCCTCGCCCACCGAAGCTGCTCCAACTCGGCATCGTTCTATGGCTGCGCCGAGGTGGCGGCGTTCAGCGCTGCTTAAACGACCTCTAAAATAGCCTTGCATGTGGAATAAGGCATTGGCATGTCCGGTCGCCGCCGTGGGGCGGGACAAGCCAGCCATCAAGCAAATGAAATAGCTCTCGCCAATGGCCTGCAAACCGCCTTTCAGGTTGGCAAGCAGTCTTCCCGCACACTGGTAGTGCGTGACGCTATGGGCCATCAGCAGGTATTTGTAGCGAACGTGGAACTCAAGCAAGCGCTGCGGCGTCAACCCCGCGCCAAGCAAGCAAAGCCAGTGGGCGTGGGCGGACACGCGCTGCACAAAGGCTTGGCGTACGCCCGCATCATGCAGCCGACCGCTTTCCTCAACAGGCAGGTCGGGGCGGCGTTTGACGATGGCGGCGGCGTAAACGCCCCGTCCGTTACAGCGCAACGGCTCACCGCGGACTGTGGCGCGCACCTTCACGCTATCAAGGCCGCAGCTCGGCGAGCGCTCCATGAAGACATAGCCAGACACCCCATCAAGCAGGGCCGTTTGGCGCTCGGCGAAGCCGGCCAGCGCTTGGGTGACATCCACCTCAGGCGCTTCAACCTGAACCGCACGGGGCCGCCTCGGTCTTCAACGAGCCGAATTGGGGGTCTCGGAACGCCCAAACCGATGCCCGCCTCCGGACAAATGCTTCGCCAACTGAACAGACCGCCCAATGCCTGATGGGGCAAGTCGGAGGCGGCGTCCGTGCCATCATAGCGAACCGCCTCGCCAGCCAAGCAGGCGCTGATGGCGACCGCGAATGGCGGTTCGGGCCGCAACGGGAAGTCCGCCTCAAGGGCCGCAGACGCCATAACGGCAGCTCAACTCCGGGTGGCTAGAAAGCCCCAGACGCGATCAGCACCAAGGGCGCATATGCGCCGGCCAAGCAGCGCCTGCCAATAGGGTTCACTACCGTACTCCTCCCGCCAAGCCCAAAGGCGCCGGGTGAAATGGTGTAGTTGGTGTTCATAGGCGAAGCCCATGGCGCCGTGAACCTGATGTACGGACTCCGCAACAATGCCCACTGCTTCGCCCACCCGGGCCTTGGCCACCGCCACCTCAACTTCAAAGCGCTCCCCGTGCAGCGCTTCGATGGCGGCGAGGGCGGCGCGCTCAGCCGCCGCCACCTCCCCCGCCGCTACGGCAAGCAAGTGTTGAATGGCCTGAAATCTGGCGATGGGTCGTCCGAACTGCTCGCGTTCCTGGGCGTAGCTCAGGCCCAATTGCAGTACCCGTTCTAAGGTGCCGGCGCAAAGCACCACCCGAGAGAGGGCCAACAGCGCATAGGCCGGCTCTGCGCAGGCCAAGGGTTGAACTTCAGAGACCTCCACGTCGTCCCTTGGCTCCCCAGCCAAGTTCAGGGAATGACTGACCTTTTCCGGCATCCCAACAAAGAGATCCTGATTCGCACCAACTCCCAAAACGCGCTCGGCGTGACGCCCCCAAGGGGCCTGCCGCCAGACCTCAGCAGCACACCCTGCGCCTACACCAGTGCCGGGGCGTTCCGCCAAGCGGTTGATGCGACCTATGGTCTTAAGCCCATCACCATCGTCGCCCAGCCAACGATTGGCCAACAGGACTTCAGCGAAAGGCAGCGGCAGCGCCCAGCGACCGGCCAGCCGCAGCACGCCAAAAACATCCTTCAAATCAACGCCGCTGTCCGGCAGCGCCATCAGGTGAAAGCCGTTAGCGCAAATCAGGCGCCAGAGATGCTCAGGAAAGGCACCAGCCTCAGCGGCATCCAAAGCCGCCTTGTCACAACCATCCTGAAAGATGCGCTCAGCCGCATCAAGCAGTACTTGGTCCATCACCGCAACCCCAGTCCGCGAGCAATGACGCCGCGCAGAATCTCCCGCGCGCCGCCGCGCAACGTAAAGGAGGGGGAGGCTAGCAGCGTGGCGGCGTAGGTTCGGCGAAAACGGTCCAAGGTGCCGTCTGCATCATCCTCCAGCGGTGCCGCAAGCCGCGCGATCTCGGGCAGGAGTTTCTCGAAGTTGTTGCCAAGCTCCTTAACCAGGGCCGCCTCCACGTTCGGCGACTTGCCATCCTCCAACATGCCGGCCACGGATATGGACATGCGCCGCAGCGTTATCAGGTGGGCAGCGATGCGCCCAACAGCCGCCGCCTCAAAGCGGTTTGGCTGCGCCCCCACTAAGCGCACAAATTCAACATAGACGCGAAAGGCAGACAGGAAGCGTTCCGGGCCGCTGCGCTCGTAGCCGAGTTCGGAGGTCACCTGAGCCCAGCCGTTGCCGGGCTCGCCCACCAAGTCCGCATCCGGCACGAACAGATCCGTGAACACCACTTCGTTGAAGTGCTCGCCGCCAGCCATGTCCCTGATGGGGCGAATGGCCACTCCCTCCGCTTTCAAATCGATAATCAACTGGGACAGCCCAGCGTGGCGATTGTCCGTTGGCGGCGCGGTGCGCACCAAGGCGATCATGTAGTGGTTGAGATGGGCACCGGACGTCCATAGCTTGGTTCCGTTCACCAGCCAACCCCTAGCCACCGCACGGGCGCTGGTGCGTACCGACGCCAAGTCCGAGCCGGTGTTCGGCTCGCTCATGCCGATGGAGAAGAAGCTGCGTCCTTGAACGATGGCCGGCAGGTAGCGGCGGCGCTGATCTTCACTGCCCCAGGCTAACAGCAGCGGGCCGCTTTGCCGGTCGGCGATCCAATGGGCACCGACCGGGGCACCGGCGGCCAAGAGCTCCTCGGTCACCACGTAGCGCTCGAAGAAGCTGCGCTCACCGCCGCCATAGGCTTTTGGCCAGGTCATGCCAATCCAGCCCCGTTGTCCGAGCTTGGCGGAGAACCCTAGGTCGTAATCAGAACCGAAGTCCGAATTCGGCGGCGGTAGCGCGCCGACGCAATCGGTCAGGAAGTCAGCCACCTCCAAACGCAGTTCGGGCGCATTTGGCGGCAACTCTGCTGAATCAAATTGAAACATCCCTCCCCTCTACAGTAGCGCACTACAATAACGCACCGCTCACAAGTTGAATCGCCTTCTTACTAACGGCTTACGTCTTGCACCGTAAACGCCTACCATAGTCGCAAAACCCTTATACCCAATATGAATTCCAATGTCAGCCCTGTTGCGTTGCCGTCTTGGCGGGCAAGTGCGGCACGCGATCATCGCCCAAACAGGTTCACCGCCCAAAACCGCCCGAGCCCGAGCCTGAATTCGAATCCAAACCTGAACCCGAACCTGAACCCGAAAAAGACGCGCCGCTCTGACGCATCCAAGACACTCCACGATGGCGGGTGAACGCCATACATGACATAGCCCGCCTGCACACCCGGTTCAAGCCTGTGCTTGATGAGATCGTAAGGCGCTCCACCGTCGCCGACTGCTTCGTGCATCGGGACGCCTACCGCATCCACATCGCCACGCTTTGGACGCAAATTGTGCTCAAGCCGCAGGAGGCCGGCATCGACGAAGAGGAGCTCGAGGTTCTGCACGCGCTACTGAACGGCGAAATTGAACGGCTGCTCGGCACCGGCAACGACCTCACAAGCAGCTTCGCATTCCTCAACAGCAAGGCCGGCCAAGCGGCCATGCAGGAGGCTCGGCTGACGCCCACCCACAAAGACCTTCTGCTCTACTTCTGCTCAATGATTCTGGACCCGGATGGCCACCGCAAGTGGACCGAGCGATTGCGGCGGCAGCAGACCGATCCCAACCGAGGCTGGTGAGGTTGAGCTAGTTCAGCTTAAGGAGGCTCGGCTGACGCCCACCCACAAAGACCTTCTGCTCTACTTCTGCTCAATGATTCTGGACCCGGATGGCCACCGCAAGTGGACCGAGCGATTGCGGCGGCAGCAGACCGATCCCAGCCGAGGCTGGTGAGGTTGAGCTAGTTCAGCTTAAGGAGGCTCGGCACCGTAAAAACGCGCATGGGCTTCGCCGAACAAGGCGGCGGCTTGGCGCGCCTGTTGCAGGTCGGGCCGCCCCGGCCGCAGGCGCTGCCCATCATAGCCCCAGCCGTACACCTCCCCTCCCCGCGCCAAGACCGTCAGGCGGTCAGGACCAAGCAGTCCGAAGTGGTAGTCCTCTTCCACCGGTGCCAGCGTATCCTGCCCCGCCAAGAGGTTCCATCCATAAAGCCGCTCCGTAGCCGGCGCTCCCAAAAGTTCGAGCAGGGTGACGGCCAAGCTCATGGAAGACCCGTGATTGGAGATGACCCTAGGCGCCAACCTAGTCGGGTTGTACAGCACCAAGGGCACCCGAAAGCGGTCGGCCGGCACCAGCGGGGAGCCCAACCCATCCGGCCCATGGTCGGCTACGACGACCACGAGCGTATCGGCAAACCAAGGGTGCTCATGGGCCTGTCTGATGAACTCGCCAAGGGCCCAATCGGCGTAGGCGACGGCGTACTTCTGCCGCCGTTCATCACTGGGATGGTCGATGCGGCCAGCCGGGAAGTCGAATGGAAGGTGATTGGTCACGGTCAGCGTCGCCAGCATCACCCGATCATGGAGAGCAGTCAGGCGGTCCATCTCCTTGAGCACCCGATCAAACAGAATTTCGTCCGCCACGCCCCAGCTTGTTTCAAACCAACGATCCTCAAAGTCGTATCGACTCAGCATTTCGTGAAAGCCGATGCCGCGCCAATAGTCGAAAAAGGAGGTGAAGCCCGGCCAGCCGCCGTAGACGAAGCTGGTGTAGACGCCTGCTTCGCCAAGAACCCGAGGCAAAGACGGCAGCCGCTCAAAGCCTTCACGCTGAGACAGGGCCACGCCCGGCAGAGGTGGATAGCCATTGAGGATGGCTTCAAGGCCGCGAATGGTGCGGCTGCCGGTGGCGTAGATGCGGTCAAGGTACAGCCCACGCTCGGCGATGGCCGCCAACTGCGGCATGTACTCGCCACGTTGCTCCAAGTCCCACCAGAGTTCGCCGCCAAAGGACTCTTCAATGACCAGCAGCAGGTGCTTGAAGCGCGCCGGAGGCGGTGCTTTCGGTCGATTCGGCAGCACGCGAACCGGCACCACCTCATCGCCCGGCGGCCAGTAGGCGCCCTCCCATTCCGTTAAGTCCACGCGAGTGGCGAAAAGGATTTCCAAGTAGCTGTTGCTGCCTAGGTTGTTGAGCGGTCTTGAAGGACCAACGGGGCCGTGGCGTCCAAAGACCAGCACCAAAGCAGCCGCTGCGACCCAGCCGCAAAAGCCCAAGCGATGGAAGCGGCTAAAGGCCGGCGGCAGCCAGCGCCCCTGCCAACGCGCAATCAGCCAAGTCACCGCCGCCAAAGGCAGCACGAAATAGCTCAGGTGCAGTTGGTCCTCAATGAAGGCGACCACTTCCCGCACATAGCGGACGTAATGAACGACCAAGCGTCCCAATCGGGTTTGGAACTCGCTCCAGTACAGAATGTCCGCCACAAAGCCAACGACCACTACTAGGACCGTCAAGCCCAACCAGAAGACAGCGAAACGCTGACCGGCCAGAAAACCGGCTGACAGCCATCCAAACACCAACAACAGCGCTTGCAGGTCGCTGCCAAAGCCAATGCCGATCGCCGCCAGCCGTCCAATGGGCGGCTCGTCCGCCGCCATCAGCGCCAACAAAACCCGCAGGACCAACCAAAGCCCTAGGTAACTGATGGCGCAGCGTATCCAAAAGGCCCTCATTCGGCTTGCGTGCGCGCTTCTATGGGACGGAGCAGCCCCGGCCAAGACAGCAGCACCGGCAACAGCAAGACGGTGAACAGCAGCAACAAGGATACGGCGATGGCCAAAAGCAAGCCGATGGAGGCCGTGCCCGCATGGGGAGACAGCGCCAAGGCAGAGAAAGCGCCCACCGTGGTCAGGGCGCTCAAGATCACGGCGCGGGGCGTACTGGAATGCATTAAGTGGGGCACATCGCCCTCGCCTCGATAGCGGTCCACCACATGGATGCCGCAATCGACGCCAAGCCCAAAGATCAACGGCACCACCAAGATGTTGGCCATGTTTAGCGGTAGGTCGATCAACAGGCCCAGCCCCAAAGTGAACACCATGGCCAGCAGCAAGGGCGTGGCGATGAGAACCACCTCTCGAATGCTTTGAAACATCAACAGCAGTATGCAGCTAATGGATAGCAGCGCCAGCGCCAAGGCTTGCTGGAAGCTGGAGAGCACGATGCCGCCCACCCCCCATTCGATGACTGGCCGTCCCGTCGCCGTGGGCGCGACGGCACGAACGTCCTTGATGAAGCGCGTCATGACGTCCACTTCGGCCACATCCTCCTGCGGCAAAACGATGCTCAATCGGACACCATCAGCGCCGACAAATCGGCGGCGCACCTCGGCCGGCACCAACGCCTCCGTGACCACGGCGACCTGAAGCGCTCGTCGCAGCCAAGCCAGTTCCTCTACCAGATCGAAGACCACCCCTTGCTGCCAGGCCAACAGGCGTTCAGGCGGGCCGGCGGCCAGTTCGCTCAGCACCCGCTTGAAGTCATCGAAGCGACCGTCGCCGCCGTGTGCATCGATGGCTTGCAGAAGTTCTCCAACGCTTGCCAACAGCTCCTTGGCAGATGGAGGGTCAAGCCGTCGCAGGGGCGCAATGGCGCTGGCCAGAATGAACTGCAGATCTTCAAGCACCAAGAGCTTATCCGCTTGGTCCGTCGGCACAAAATCCGCCTGGCTAATGACGGAATCGACCACCGGCAGCGTTTCTATGGCCGCCAGTTCCCCTTCATCAGAGGAGACCAGCAGCAACGCGTAGTCCGTTGTCCGACCCGCCTCCTGCAGCTGCCGCAGGGTGCGCACGGAATCCGAATCCGGATCCTTCAGCGCCAGCACGCTGTAGTCGAACCGGGCTTGGCTGGCGCCGATAGCCGCTAAGGTGGCAAGGACGGCGGTAACCGTAATCACAAGACGGCGATGGGCAATCAGGGCCTGTACCAACCGAGCGCTTGAGGGAATGGGCGCCAGCCGGGTTCTGATTGGGCCGAGCACTTTGAACAGAGCCGGCAACAGCGTAAAGGTGAGAAACCCGGCAACCAAGATGCCGCCGGCCGAGATGACGCCAAGATCGGCCAATCCCTTGTAGTCCGTCGGGTAGAAGCTGAGAAACCCCATCGCCGTGGTCAGCGTGCAAACGAACAAGGCGCCGCCGACGCTGCGCACCGTGGCGTCAAGGGCCCTGTCAACAGTCAAGGTGCCAAGGGCCTCTTGGTAGCGTAGTGAGAAATGGATGGCGAAGTCCACTCCCAAGCCGAAGAACATCACCATAAAGACGATGGACAACGTGTTGTACTCGCCCACCGTCAACATAGCGTAGGCCGAAGTCATCAGGATGCCCATCGTCAACAGCATGAAGGTGGCGAAGATGATCTTCACCGAACGCACGCCTAGCACCATCGCCGCCGCCAATAGCACCACTGCGAGCACTCCAGCCGCCTGTACGCCGCTGACCGCTGCTTCTATTTCTTCATGGGCGAGCGCCACTTCGCCGGTAATGCCCACCCTGACTCCCTGGGGCAGGTCGGCTTGGCTGACTATTTCGCGCAGTTCGCGAACGACCTCAGCATTGGCCTGGGTCTCACCTAGATCCAAGTTGGTCTTCACCGAAATGAGTTGCAGCCAGGTTTCCTCATCGGTGAAGAACTCATTGGCCCAATGAACTGTGGGGTCACTGCCGTTGAGCACCGCCGTCGCCGACTCCCCAAGCAGGCGCACGGTGTCGTCCGCACCGCTTGGCAACTCATTCGCCACACCTTCACTGAGCAGGCCCAGAATGCCGCGCAAGCTCGGGTCTTCGGCCACCGCCGTCAGCCAAGGCTGCGCCTCGGCCAAGCGGTCCGCCACATCTTCAAGCTGCTCCAAGTCTAGGTACAGGAGCGCGTGGTCGCGAAAGAAGGGATGGTTGCCCCCGGCGTAGACAGCGCGGAATCTTGCCGGCCGGCGACGTATCTCCTGCTCGATCTGGCGCGCTGCGTTCTCGACTTGCTTGAATCCGGCACCGGAAACCACCACTACGGCGGTCTTGACATGGTCCGGGAACGCCGCTTGAAAGCGATCAAAGTCATCACGCCAGACGGCCTTCTGCTCAATGAGATCGGCTAGGTTGGCATTCATCCGGTAGCGGTCCACAGCCACCCAAGCGCAGGCGCAGGTGACCACGGCCAAGCACGACAGCGTGACCCAAGGACGATTGCAGACAAGGGCGACCCACCAACACAGACCCCGCATCAGCCGCCGCGGAATCATTTGCCAGTGTCGGCCTCATCGAAAAAATCGTCAAAATCATCAAGCGGCGGCTCGCCGTCGTAGATCAGGAACTCCCGACGCTGGTAGTACGCCTCCCGCGTGAAGATGTAGGGATCCAAGGCGGCGGCGTCCCGGGCATCGGTCAGCCCCAACACGTTGGCGCGGGTGCTGATCACGTCAACGCCGCTGATCCAAAACCGATGCCTCGATCCCAACACGAAGCGCGGGCCAAGCGCCCGCAAAAACATGGACGGCAAGTCCCGGACCATTGATGGCCCAACCAAGGGAACGTAAACGTAGCGCGACTTTTTCCACCCCCAAACCGCCAAGGTCTGGCCAAGGTCTTCGCCCTGGTCGCTCAGGCCGGCCGGGGTCGCCACATCGAACAAGCCAGCCAAGCCAACGGTGCTGTTGAACAGGAATCTCGTCAGGTCCGTGCCGCCGCTCTCCGGCTTGCCCTGCAGAAACCCGTTGACGCTGCTGTCCACTGAACGCAGGTTGGAGAAAAAGTTGGACACCCCGGCCTCCATGAAGCCCGGCACGGCTTGTTGGTAAGTGCGGGCCAGAGGCGCTACGAATCTACGGTCCATGTTCTCGGAGAACTTGAAGGAGATCCGGTTGAACTCAGGATTGGTGTCGTAAACGGCGTAGTCCTCCCCCTCCAAGCTGGCACAGGCGGTCAGCAACAATATGGCCGCAAGCACCGGCACGCCAGCCCAAGGCTTCAGCACGTTCATCGTCAAAGCGCCAGCATTCATAGGTCGATTTCTCCTTGCGGGGTTGCCCCCACTTCTTATCCCTGAAGCGCTTGGAGCGCGGGCATTGGGGTCGTCACCCCGGCGTCGCCGAGCGTCAACTGCGCACCGCCGATGCGTCGAATTGCCGCCGCTCTGCGGCCGGTGTCGTGACCGCCATCCCTGCCTCATTCCTCTCCAGCCATCACCTCGGCAAGGCCGGCCTCAATGTGGCTGACCAGCGCATCATAGCCCTGCTTGCGAATGATGCCGGCGTACTCGGCCCGCCTGAGCGACAAGTCGCTCACGCCATCAGCCACTAGGTTGAACACTTTTCCATCGCGAAAATAGTAATCCAAGTTCACGTCCTCCTTGTTGGCTCGAATAAGACGGGACTTGACCACCGGACCAGTGCTGGCTTGCACCAATTCAAGGCGCTCAAATTTTTGACCGCTGTAGCTGTCGAAACGTTCCGCGTAGGTGGAGACGATGCGCCGTTCCAGCAGCTGCATGAACGCCGTGCGCCGCGGTGGCTCAAGCTGACGCCAGCTCGCGCCGAGGCTGATGCGAGCAATGGCCTCCAGATGAAAAAAATTCTCCACCGCCGGGACCAGCTTGGCTTCCCGGTCCTCAAAGCGACTGATCTGCATGACCTTCACCAATAGGGCGTGAAACTCGTCCACCCCGGCCCCGGGCGCTTCGATGGCTTGCCCAGACGGAGCGAAAAGCCAGACCAAGAGCGCCAAGCCGGCAGCCCAAACAAAAGCTGAGGCGCGCCTGTTCACCGCACCAACACCAAGGAGAGCCAAGGCACGTAGGTGATGACCAACAGGGCCGCCAACAGCACCAGCATGAAGGGCCAACAGGCTGAATACAGCTCCAGCACAGGTTTTTTAAACCGATAGCTGGCGATGAAAAGGTTCATGCCCACCGGCGGCGTGACGTAGCCAATTTGCATATTCGCCAGAAACAAGATGCCAAGATGAACCGGATCAATGCCGTATCCCACCGCCACCGGCAAGATCAGCGGCACCATGATGACCAATGCGGAGAATATGTCCAGCACCGCGCCGAGCGCGAGCAACAGCACATTCAGCAGCAGCAGGAAGATGATCGGGCTTCGGATGTGGGTTTGCATGAATTCAAACAGGCGCTGCGGCACTTGGACGTCCACCAGAAAGTTGGTGAACGCCAAGGCTACGCCGAGTATCAGCAGGATGCCCCCGACCATCACCATGGCCCTGATGGCAACCCCCGGCAGGGCGCGCAGGCTGATTTCCCGGTAGAGCAGCACTTCGGCCACCGTAACGTACACCGCGGTCAGCGCCGCCGCTTCGGATATGGCGAAATAGCCGGAATAAATGCCACCGAGCACCACGAACGGCAGCGGCAATTCCCAGCGGGCGGCGACGAGCGCAGGCCAAAGCCCCACCCGCTCGGATGGGGCATCGCTTGCCGGACTGTTGACCGAAAGACCGACATCCCGTCTAACCCAAAGCGTCCAACCGACCAAGCAGGCCAGCATCAACAGCAACGGCAGCACACCCGCCTTGAACAGGTCGATGACGCTAAACGGCTCTCCAACGCCCACTTGCTGAGCGATGACGCCGTAGAGAATCAAGGGCACCGAAGGCGCCAGCAGCAGCCCTAAGCTGCCTGAAGTGGTGACCAGCCCCAAGCTGAAGCGCTCGCCGTATCCGGCCTGTATCAGCGCCGGCAAAAGCAGCGCGCCCAGGGCGACGATGGTGACGCCGGAGGCTCCGGTCAAGGCGGTGAAGAGGGCGCAAGCGGCAAAGCTGACGATGGCCAAGCCACTCGGCAGCCATCCGAACAGACTCCGCACGAGAGCCACGAGCCGTTCCGAAGTTTTGGCCTCCGCCAGCACATAACCGGCGTATGTGAACAGCGGCAAGGCCACCAGCAAAGGCGTATCGACAATGCGATACACCTCAATGGCCACAGCCGAGAGGTCTATGCCGGCGGCCAGGAATCCCAGCATGGCGGCGGCCATCAGCACAGCTACCAGGGGTGCGCCAGCAAATGCCGCCGCCAGAACCACCAAAACCCCAGCCCAGATCATGGCGGATTCAAGCTGTGCATGAGGTAGCGCAGGCTGATGACGGCGGCGCCAACGGGCAGAATCAACTCGCAAATCCAAGCCGGAACCGAACCGAAGGCAATGATGCCGGCCGCATACTCATAGCGCACGAATTGGCCGCTGTACCAAACGAAAACAGCCAACACCAAGCAGGTGAAGACGTTGGCGAAACGCGCTAGAGGCCGGCGCCAGCGCTCAGGGGCGAACCGGGCCGCCAAGTCAATGCGGACGTGATCGTCCGTGCGCGAAGCCACCATGGCGCCCACCATGGCCACCCAAATCACCAGCACACGCACCAACGCATCACCCCAAAGCAAGCCCGTTTCAAAGATATTCCGGGCCGCCACCTGAAAGACGGCGACACCGATGATGCCAGCAAGAATGAGCGCTAAAACGCCATCCTCGATCCAACGCAATAGCGCCAAGGTGCGGCTAAGCAATGGGCTCTGCTGCCTCACAAGCCTGCGCTTTTGCCGAACTCCGCAACCGTCGGCGCCAGTGCGTTAGCCACCAGCCCTGAATTCACGCAGGTGCTCGTTCAGGGCGTCATACATTTCAGCGGATATGTAGCCCCCGTCCACGATCCTTGTTGATGCCTCGGCGGCAAGACGCCGCCATTCAGCAGCTTCGGCGGCTGGAACATCGCGCCATTGAAGCCCTTGATTAACCAACGCCCGCACCGCCTGTTCGTGGTCGCGCCGGGCGCGGGCGTTGACCTGCCGCACCTGCTCGCCCATGACCCTCCGCACCAAATCCCGATCCATTTCAGACAGCCTCTCAAAGGCTCGCTTGTCAATCGCCAGCAAGCCATAGATGTACACCAACGGCAAATTGAGCACATGGGAAACCCGCGTATGCCATTGCAGGGCCACGGCACCAATCGGCGGCGCGGTGACGGTGTCGATCAGGCCCGTTTGCAAACCGCTTAGCACATCCACTATGGGCAGAGGTATGGGGGTGATGCCGAACGCCCGAAGCGCCCGCGCCGAACCAGGATCGTTGTCCGGCACCCAAACCTTGAGGTTGGCGGCGGCGGCCACGCCGGTCACCGGAAAACGGGACATGGCGTAGGCAAAGCCCACCTCGACAAAGCCGAACGAGACGAGGCCATGTTCCTCCAAGCCCGCCCTCAAGGCCCCATCCATGCGTTGGCGCACATAGTCGGCCTCCTCGCCGGAGCCAAAGGCCATTGGCATGCTGTACAGGGCGATGTCTGAATAAACCTGCACCAGAGCGCCGGCCGTCAACACCGCACCTTGAAGCTGATTGATGCGCATTTTGCGCAGCACCGCCTTGTCATCGCCCATCACCCCGCCCGGATAGAACTTGAAGTTGACCCGGCCGCCAGTCTCCGACTCAATTTCCGCGCTGCCCTCGCGCAATAGATTCATCCACACCGAGCCTTCCGGCGACAGCGCCGCAATCTTGAGGGTTTGCGCGACGCCAGCCGAAGCCCACAGGCCAGCGAGGCCCCCAAGCAAGGCAGCCAGACAAACTAAGACCCTGTTGAAAGTAGGCATAAGCAATCCCTAGTAAGACCTATGAGCACCGCTTCGAGCCGGCCGGTCTCCAAGCCAAGCGGCTAAACAGCCGTGCGGCTTTGTTGACATGCAGGCATCGGCAGTATCCAGTGAAACTCGGGTGCGCCGCTTCAGGCCGATGGCGGTCCCAAAGCAACGCCCATAAGCAGCGCTTGGCTGCGCTAGAAGTAGGCATCGGCGGAATCCAGCAAAACCTGAGCGCGCCGCTTGGCGATGGCGTTCATCAGGGTCAGTTCAGGCACGTCCACTTGGGCGGCAAGAACCTCGTGCAACAGTTCGTCATGCAGGGTGCGGTTAAACGTCAGCCGAGCGTATTGCTCCGCAAACATCACCTGCGCCAGCAAGTACCTGCCTTCGGCCAGAGCCAAGGCACGTTCAAAATGGGCCCGGCCGACTTCCGGCTGGCCACCCAAGGCCCGCGGCAGCAGGGTCGCAAACACGCCAAGATACAAATGCGGGCCACCGTAGTCATAGTCCTCATCCAGCTCGGCGATGCGCTGCATCATCAACCGCACTTTACCCAAATCCGCTATCGCATTGAAATCGTCGCTGTAGGCCTGCATCCAACTCGCCCAAGCCGTCGCCAAGCCGTAGGCCAAGGGCACATCCTCCTCGCGCAAGCCGACCGCCCAGACTTCAAACTCGGCAAACGGCATCGTCGTGACGCCGCAGCCGCTGCTAACGCCGAGGCAAAGGGCTTTCTCCGCTAGCCGCTTGGCCTTGGCCGACATCAACTTGGCACGGTCCCGCTCTTCAACGAAAGCGCCGGCATAGGCCGAATTCAGGCTCGCCGCGCCGGACAGCAGGGCCAAGCTGTCGGGTGCGGAGCGCAGCAGGCCATCAATTAAAAGCAGGAAGGCCGGCGCCCCTTCCTGCACGATCTCCACATCGGGATTTTCGAGTATGGCGGCCGACAGGTCCTCCGCCAACCCTTCCGTGACGGAGGACAGCAGAGAAGCGCAGCCGGCCGATCCGGCCAGCAACGGCAACAGCAGAGCCTGAGTGACGGACCTTAAGACCATGGCCTCCAGCTCAATCCTCCACCGCAATCGGCCGATCTTCCCGCCCGGACCGCACGGCTTCGAGCACCGCCGCCATCGGCGGCCGCTGCCGGTAGCCGGGCACCGCGAACTTGTTCAGGACCACGCCATCGGGCGACAGGAAGAAGATGCCCGGATGGGGTATGCCGTAAGCCGCATGGCCGGGTTCGTAGTCCTCGTTCAGCACGTCAAAGCCGATCACATGCTTCGCCTGTTCATCGTGCAGCATGGGGTAGCCCAGATTTTGCTGGGTGTGAAAGTCAGCCAGAACATCAAGGCTGTCATAGGTCATGCCAGCCACCTTGACGCCAGCTTGCTCGAACTTTGGTCGCCATTCCTCCAGTTGAACCAACTGGTGCCTGCAAAAGCGTCACCAGTCGGCTGAGCGGTTGACGAACAACAAAAGCCCCCGCTCTCCGGCTAGGGAGCCTAGGTTGCGCAGAGCACCGGTTTGGTCCGGCGCCTCCAAGGCCGACGTCTTCGCACCCTCCGGCAAGCCCCAGCCATCGGCATAGTCTTCGGCGAGCGCGTTTGGCGCCTGTGCGCCGAGTGTGAGCAAGGCCAAGACGAGGAAGGCGCTCCCTCGCGCAAGCGATGGCGACGCCCTGCTCACCCTCTTCATGCTGCTGTCCTTGATCGGGGCGCTCCCTTGGCGCGAGCTAAAGTGGCGCAAGCAAAGGGGTGCAAGCGAAGGGAACGCCGGTAGAGGCGGGCTAGTCGGTCGGGGCAGACGGCCCCAATTCGCTACCGCCCCCTTAGCCCCAATCAAGGTAGCCACGATTATCCGCTTAAGCCGCATTGCTTTCATCTCCGCGTGTTGGTGATCCAAGGGGCGCATCGTCAAAGGCTTGCAAACGCCTGTCAAGGGAATTATTGGAAGCGACAAGTTAGCCATAACTGGTAAGATTTGCTATCTTTCACGTTCACCATGCCCAGTTTCACTCGCGCAAACCTAAGCCTGCACTACGAGCAGTGGGGTGGTCGAGCCGACCCGCCGGTGCTGCTTCTGCACGGCCTGTCGTGCCAAATCATCCATTGGCCACCGCGATTCATTGAACTGCTCACCAATGCGGGCTATCGCGTCATCGCCATGGACAACCGCGACATGGGGCTGTCTTCAAGAATCGACGCGTCGGCGCCTACTGTCGCCGACATCGTTGCCAACATGGCGGACATCTCCGCCTATCCGCCAGCATACAGGCTAAGCGATATGGCGGCCGATGCAGTGGCCCTGCTCGACCACCTAGGCCAAGCTGGCGCGCACATCGTCGGTCTTTCCATGGGCGGAATGATCGCCCAAACGCTGGCCATTGACTACCCAGAACGCTGCTTCAGCCTCACCTCAATGATGTCCAACACCGGCAACCCGGACCTGCCGCCGCCCACCCCGGAAGCCCTAGCCGCCTTCATCATCGACCGACCTCAAGACCGGGACCAAGCCATCGCCCAGTACGAGGCGGGTTGGCGCGTGGTGGCTGGTCCCTACTTCGACTCCCGCACCGAAGGCTTGGCGCGGTTCTCGGAGCAAGCGGTGGACCGAGGCTTCTCCGGCTCTGGCTTCGCCCGGCAATTGCTGGCGATCCTGCATCAGGATGACCGCCGACAAGGCTTGGCCGAGCTTGTCGTACCAGGCCTTGTGATACACGGGGACGCCGACCCGCTGACCCGGCTCGCCTGCGGCGAGGACACGGCCAAAGCTCTCGTCCACGGCAACCTCAAGGTGTTCAACAAGATGGGGCACGATCTGCCGGAAACGCTGCTGCCTGAGATCGTCAATGCGATCATCGAACACCTAAGAACAGCGCCCGAAACGAGGTGATTGTTGAGAAAAGATGATCGTTGAGAAATTGGCACCGGCACAAAATCGGCGTGCGATGCCCTTGGGTCGCCCGGATGCCAGTTGGCATCCCTGGTGCGCAGCATCGGCACAAAAAGAAACCGCCTAATCCAAGTTTGAACAATGCGCGACCAATATGCAGGTGACATCGGCGATTATGTGAAATACGGTTTATTGCGTGCGCTTGCGCCGGCAAAACCGGGGGTCGTCTGGTATAAAATCGGTGACCGTCAACAGGGTTATGACGGTCGACACATAGATTATTTGCAGTCGCCGCAACGATATCGGCACTTAGACTATGACTTATTTGATGAAATGGATTGTTGAAAAACACGAGTGCAACCGTAAAAACATGTCGCGCCGAATGAAGTGCAAGCGTTAACCTTCAAAGGTTCTCAAATGCGGAGACATAAATGCACTCTAACGAATTTGTAGCCAATCTAAAATATGTCAACTTCAAAAATGTTTTTAATCCTTACGTGGATACATGCCCGGAACACGATGGGGAAAATGCACCAAAACACAGATTCGATCTTTTGCATAAAATACTTGACGAGGCTACAAACCGAGAAATAGATTCAATTTGGATTGGCCGCGACCTTGGATATCGCGGCGGCAGGCGCACTGGGCTTGCGCTAACTGACGATATACATATTAATGCGCATGCTAATCGCTGGGGGCTTTCTGCTCCACCTATAACGAAAGGTGATATGTATTCTGAACTCACAGCGAAATCCATCTGGGATATTTTGGAAAACGTTGATGAGAATATTTTTCTGTGGAATGTGTTTCCCTTTCATCCGCATGAGCCAGGAACCCCATTCAGCAACCGTTCGCATAATGCGGAAGAACATCATGTAGGCAAAGAAATTCTTGATCAGCTAATTGGACTTTTGAATCCAAAACGTTTGATAACCATCGGCAATGATGCGCATGAAACCTCTAAAAAACTTGCCGGAAAACGACAAATATATAAAGTGAGGCATCCGAGTTATGGCGGGAAATTTGAATTTATAACTCAGATGCAATCCGTATATAATCTAAGGAACGAAGAACGTGCGTGAAAACACTCTTAAAAGAGCCGGCCTGATGGTTGCGGGTCCCGGGTGGGATTGGGGCGCTTGCCTGCCGGCGCATGGCCCCATCGTGGTGCCCGAGGATGGGCGCAAGCACGCGCTTAACGCGCCAGCAGGCAAGCGGCCTCAAGCCCATTTTTTTCAGCTTCGGCCACCCGGCACACCGGCCCCGTCGAGACCGCACCTAGGACCAAGCTAGGTTTTTGCAACCCGTAGTTGCAGCATTCGCTCCTTGAAATCTGTAAGATCAAGCCAAGTCATTCTACCCCGCATCCATGAATCCGCGCATCCTCGAACAGTTCATTCAACAAGGCCATCTCACCCTAATCGACCATACTGGAGAAGAACGCGCTTTCGGCCAAGGCGACCCGGAGGCCGCCTGGCGTCTGAACAAGCCAGGCGTGTTCAACACCATTCTGAGAAATCCCCAGCTTCAATTGGGGGAAACCTATATGGACGGCGCATGGGACTTGGTGGAAGGTGACCTGCACGACCTGCTGTGGATCCTGCGCATCAACGCCGAGGCCAACACCAGCACAAGCCGCTGGCTGGACCCGCTGATTTCCCTCTTGGGGGCATGGAACAATATGACGGCCAGCCGCCGCAACGCCAGCCATCACTACGATCTTGACGAAGCCCTGTTCCAAGCCTGCCTAGACAAGGACATGCACTATTCCTGCGCCTACTTCACCAAGCCAGGCATGACCTTGGAGGAGGCCCAAGCGGCCAAGTGCGACCACATCGCCGCCAAGTTGAACTTGGCCCCTGGCCAGAAGGTGTTGGACATCGGCAGCGGCTGGGGCAGCCTCGCCATGCGCTTAGCGGAACGCTTCGACGTCTCCGTGACCGGCCTCACCCTGTCCACCGAGCAGTTGCGCGTGGCCCAGGAACGGGCGCAGCAACGGGGCTTGGCCGACCAAGTGGCGTTTCACTTGCAGGACTACCGGCAGCACCAAGAGAGCTATGACCGCATCGTATCAGTCGGCATGTTCGAACATGTCGGCCAGCGCAATTACAACGCCTTTTTCAACCAAGTCGCCAATTGCTTGAAACCTGACGGCATCGCCCTGCTGCACAGCATTGGCAGCAAGGGGCCGCCTTCGCCCGTGAACCCTTGGATTCGCCGCCACATCTTCCCCGGCGGCTACATCCCGTCCCTGTCCAACATTGCGCCCGCAGTGGAGCGGTCCCAGCTTATATCGGCCGACATTGAAGTGCTGCGCGGGCACTACGCCCTCACCCTGCAAGCTTGGAACGAGCGGTTTCAACGGCAGCGCTCGAAATTCGTCCAAGCCAAGGGCGAGCGCTTCTGCCGCATGTGGGAGTTCTACTTAGTCGTCTGCCAAACCGCCTTTGAAGTGGGCGACCTCGTGGTCTTTCAGTGGCTGCTGGCCAAGAACAACCAAGCCGTGCCTTTGACGCGCAATTACCTTTACCGCTAACGGCAGGCAAAAAGCGAGCGGCGCGACGCTTTTCAGGGTGTCAGGGGTGTGGGTCAAGCAGCAGGCATTGCAGTGCGCCAGCCAAGCCGGGCGCTTCATCAAGCATGACGAATAAGGGGATGTTCCTGACGTAGCCCGTCAGCGCGCCCCGCTCCTCGAACCGGCGACGCAATGCGCTTGATTGAGCAAATGCCACGAGTTGCGGCACGATGCCGCCGCCAATATAGACGCCGCCGCTCGCGCAGAGCGTTAAAGCCAAGTTGCCGGCGGCACTGCCGAGCAGCCCAAAGAAGGTCTCCAGGGTTTGGTGACACAGGAGATCATCCATGCCCGCGCCCAAGGCGATGATCTCCGGTCCGCTGAGACTGGGCGCGGCAGCACCCTGAAGCTCCGCCATCACCTCGTGCAGCCGAACCAGCCCTGGGCCGCTCAGCACCGTCTCCCAACAGACGTGGCCGTACCGGCGCTGAAGAATGCTGAGCAACTCCACCTCCAAGGGGGAACCCGGCGCCAGGTCGCCATGGCCGCCTTCGGAGGCCAGCACCAGCCAACCGACATCCTGGGCAATCAGCCCCGCCATGCCAAGGCCGGAACCAGGGCCGATGATGGCCTTGGCGCCATCGGCGGCGGCGCCGCCAATCTGCGTTAGGGACTGCGCCACCGGCACCGCCAACGCGAGGGCGTAGAAGTCGTTAACCACCCGCACCGAGCAGCCTAGGGCCACGGACAGACTGAGCTGGTCAAACCGCAATTGGCCGCGGTTGGTCATTTTGGCCACCCCAGCTTGCACCGGGCCAGCCACGGCCAAGCAAGCAGCGTCCACCGACGGAGCATCCAAGGCTTCAACCGCGGCCATCACTAAATCGTCCGCCCTTGAGAACTCGCCGGTCGACAACTCCACGCACTGCCTAACGCCGTCCGCACCGCCAAGGCCAAAACGGGCGCTGGTGGCGCCGATGTCCGCCACTAGGAAGGTCAGGTCGGCCACACTGACCCTTGTTGCAGTTCTAAGAAATCTCTGAAATATTCGCAGGTTTTCGCAGTGCGACAAGACCAATATTTTTTCGATGGCGTGTAAACCATTGAAAATAGATTATAAATAATCCCAGACGCCATGCGATGGCCAATCCTTGGAAGTTGATCAGAGGCTCCCTAATGCACCGCCCCGCGAATGACGGGATACGGATGGGAAGCGCTGTCGGTTCCTAACGAGGTGCGGCAACGCGGTTTGGCAAGACAGCACAGGAGGAGGCGCTGCCGCAACATGCAAGGCGTCAGGGGCTCTTGCTGGTGACGGCCCATATCACAAAGTCAACCCTTCAGGCTGGCTAGAAACTCAAGGGTGCGGTCGTGGGCACCTGCATCAACATCCATGATGGCGCCGTTGAAGTCGGTCACACCGATATCCTCCAAGCGCTTGAGTTCGCCCCGCAGCAGGTTCTCATCGCCTAGGATGGCTATGTCCTCCGGTCCGCGGGCACCCTCCCGATCGAGCATGTTCCTATAGCTCGGCAACTGGCCGTAGATGACCAAATCCTTGGCCAAGGCAGCCCTAGCCTCGTCCGGCTTATTCGTCAGGGCGATGGGGTAGCCGCCCACCACTCTAGGCTGCTTGCCGGCAGCCGAGGCGGCCTGCACGAGGTGCGGCACGATGTGGTCCTCCATGGTCTTCGGCCCAACCATCCAAGTATTGGTGCCGTCCGCCAGTTCGCCGGCGACCTTCAACATGGCCGGCCCCAAAGCAGCAACCACCACAGAAATGCCGGCCGAGCCGGGAATGCTCAGGGTGACGCCCCGCACCTGGTACTCATCACCCACAAAGTTCAGCGTTTCACCCCGAAGCAACGGCATGAGCACCTGCAAGTACTCCCTCATGTGCGCCGCCCGGCGCTTGTATGACAGGCCCAACATGCCTTCAATGACCAATTGATGGGAAAGCCCTATGCCTAGGGTGAAGCGCCCCTTACAGGCCGCTTGGGCCGTCATCGCCTGCTGGGCCATGGCCGTGGGATGCCTGGGAAAAGTGGGCGTCACCGCGCTGCCAAGCCCGATGCGCTCGGTCTCCCGTCCCATCAAGGCAAGGGTGGAAATGGCGTCAAATGAAAAGATGTTGGCAAGCCAAATGTGGTCCAACCCGACGGCCTCGGCCCGTTGGCCCATTTGCAAGACGTCCTCAAGGCTCAAGCCGGTGCCATCCGCCCCAAGCATGGTTCCTATTTGCATTGGCGATTCCCCAAAAGTTCGTTTTCGATGCGGTTCTTATCGTTAATCTGAGTGTGTGAGCAGGTGCCCTAAGCTGCGCGAGCGAACTCCTCGTAAGCCCCTCCCATGAGCCGCCGCCGCACCTCCCCACTCTTCAAGCAGGTTATGGTGACACAGCTTTCAACCTAATCCCATCGCCAGCGCGATGATCTGCAAAAAGCCCAAAGCCCAGCGTGCGGCACCGGCGCCGGACGACAGGCGCAATTTGGTGATTGCTGCCTGGCGGCTCGGACAAGTAGCGCCAAGGGATGCTTTGCCGTCATAATCTGCGCCTTATTCAGGATCGCCCATGGCACAAGTCGAAACCAATAGGGAAACCATCGCCATTCTTGGCGGCACCGGGGATCTCGGCACCGGGCTGGCCATTCGCTGGGCCAAGGCCGGCCACCGGATCATCATCGGCTCGCGCACGTTGCCGAAGGCGGAAAACGCCGTCGCCAACCTGCATGCAATCAGCCCGGCAACCTTGGCGCTGCCGATGGAGAACGCCGATGCGGCCGCGCACGGCGACATCGTGGTGTTGACTGTGCCGGCGGCGCATCAGCTTGCCACCCTGGCCGCGGTCAAGGACGCGTTAACGGGCAAGATCCTCATCGACGTGACGGTGCCGCTGATGCCGCCCAAGGTGGGCACGGTTCAACTGCCGCCGGAAGGCAGCGCCGGCAAACGAGCGCAAGAGCTTCTCGGCGAGGATGTGATGGTGGTCACGGCCTTCCAGAATGTGGCCGCGCATCTGCTCAAGGAGGACGTCCGCATCGAATGCGACGTGCTGGTGGCCGGCAACAAAAAAGCGGCCAGAGACAGGGTGCTTGAACTCGTTGAGGAAGCGGGCATGACCGGTTGGCAGGCCGGCCCGATTGAAAATTCCGCCGCCGCCGAGGCCTTGACCTCGGTCCTCATTCAGATCAACCGCAGGCACGCCATCTCCCACTCCGGCATCAAAATCGTCGGCCAGTCCAGCCACTAATGCACCCCCGCCTGCGTCTGACGCCCGTGCCCAACCTGCCGATGGTCCAGCCGGGTGACGATCTCGCGGCATTGGCGGCGGCGGCCATGGACCGCATCAACCTCCGCCTTGAATCTGGCGATGTGGTCTGCTTCGCGCAAAAAGTGGTTTCCAAGGCCGAAGGGCGGCAGGTGTCCCTTGCGGATGTGGAGCCTTCGGCGGCGGCGCGGCAGCTCGCAGCGGAAACCGACAAGGATCCGCGCTTGGTGCAGCTCATTCTCGATGAATCCACCGAAGTGATACGCAAGAGGCCCGGCATCCTGATTGTGCAGCACCGGCTTGGCTTTGTGTGCGCCAACGGCGGCATCGATCAATCCAACATCGAGCACGGCGATGGCGAGCAGGCGCTGCTGCTGCCAAAGGACGCGGACGATTCGGCGGCGAAGCTGCGCACCCGGCTTGGCGAACTGAGCGGGGCCGAAGTTGGAGCGATCGTCACCGACAGCCATAACCGCCCTTGGCGCCTCGGCACCGTCGGCGTGGCCATTGGCGCCGCCGGGGTGACCGTCCTGGATGATTTCCGCGGCTGCCATGACCTGTTTGGGCGCAAGCTACAGGTCACGCTAACCAATCGGGCCGACGCCATCGCCGCTGCCGCCACCCTGTTGATGGGCGAAACCACCGAGGGCATCCCCCTGGTGGTTGCCAAGGGATTGGCGCCGCAGATCAGCGACGACAGCGCCAGCATGATCGTGCGCCCTCTGTCCGAGGACCTCTTTCGCTGATGACATACTTGGCGCTGACCGGCGGCATTGGCGGCGCCAAGCTGGCGTTGGGGCTAAGCCACATCCTAGCCCCCGATGCGCTGGGCTTCGTCGTCAACACCGGGGATGATTTCGAGCATCTGGGCCTGCATGTGTCACCGGACCTAGACACACTGGCCTACACACTGGCCGATGCCAGCAACACCAGCACCGGCTGGGGCCGCAAGAACGAGACTTGGCGCTTCATGGAGGCCTTAGGCCAACTCGGCGGCGAAACCTGGTTTCAACTCGGTGACGCAGATTTGGCGGTGCATATTTCCCGCACCCAAATGCTCAAGGCCGGCCTCACCCTGACCGAGGCGACCAAAGCCATCAGCACCCGTCTTGGCGTTGTCCACGCGATTATCCCGATGAGCGACCAGCCGGTTCGCACGCTGGTGCATACAACGGGTGCAATACTGCCCTTCCAACACTACTTCGTGCGTGAGCGCTGTCAGTCTCAAGTGACCGGATTCGAATTCGCGGGCGTTGAGGACGCCGAGCCGAACCCCGTCCTGCTCGCCCTGCTTGATGAATGCGAGGGCATCATCATCTGCCCATCCAATCCGTTCGTCTCCATCGACCCCATTTTAGCGGTGCCCGGCATGGCGGCGGCCTTGCAAAGCTGCAAGTCCCCGATCGTTGCCGTTTCGCCCATTGTCGGCGGCGCCGCCATCAAGGGGCCGACCGCCAAGATCATGGCTGAACTCGGTCAGCCCGCTAGTGCAGACCAAGTGGCCCGCCACTACCAAGGTCTGCTCGACGGCTTTATCCTGGATAGTCAGGATAAAGCCTTGGCGGACCATCTGCCCATACCCGCCTTGGTGGAGCCCACCATCATGGTGACGCTGCAAGACCGCAAGCGCTTGGCCGCCGCCGCCCTGGACTTCATCAAAGACTTGCGCACTTCAGCTAAGGAAGGCCATGTGGGCCATCGTCCCAATCAAGCGCTTTGACCAAGCCAAGCGGCGCTTGGCGAGCGTCTTGGCCGCTGCCGAGCGGCGCTTGTTGATGCTGGCCATGGCCCGGGACGTGCTCACCGCCTTGGCTGAGTCTCGGCGGTTGGCTGGCGTCCTGTTGGTGTCCCGCGCCGCCGAGGCCGACGCGCTGGCCACCACATTCGGCACCCATCGCTTCGCCGAAAGCGAGCAGGCCAACCTGCCCCAAGCCCTAGGGCAAGCCCGCGACCACGCCGTGCGAGAACTTGGCGCAGCCGGCACGTTCATCGTTCCGGCCGACACGCCGCTCATTGAAAGCGCCGAAATCGATCAACTCATCAGCACGCACCAAAACGTCACCCTGCTGCCGGACTCAAACCAAGTTGGCACCAATGGGCTGATCTGTACCCCACCGGACGCCATTCCCTTCGTCTTCGATGGCAAGAGCTTCAACGCCCACGCCCAACTCGCCCGGGATGCGGGTCTAGACTGGAGGGTGGTGCCCGGCTCCCGCTTCGCCTTGGACATCGACCGGCCCGATGACCTAGCCCGGCTGCTAGGCCAGAGCCGGAGCAGCCAAACCGCCGCCTACCTGCGCAAATGCGGTGTGGCGGAAAGGCTCCAAGGGGTTGATAATAAGGCGCAGGAAGCCTCGGCGTTGGCCTACCCCGCTCACGAATCAAGGACGCAACATGGCAAATCCAACTCCCGCGCTTGAACCTGCCCGTGCAGGCAAGCGCCTGACCAACAGCCAAGCCTTAAGCCTCGCCAGCTTTGGCGACGTTTCCGCATTAGCCGCCATCGCCGCCAACCAGCGCGATCAATACTTCCACAACATCATCACCTATTCGCGCAAAGTCTTCATCCCTTTAACCCACCTGTGCCGCGACGTTTGCCACTACTGCACCTTCGCCCAAGTGCCGCGCCGGGTGCGCGCACCCTATATGTCGATGGATGAGGTGCTCGACATCGCCCGCCACGGCGCCGAGATGGGCTGCAAGGAAGCCCTGTTCACCTTAGGCGAGAAGCCCGAACTGCGCTACAAGGCGGCGCGGGAATGGTTGGCGGCGAAGGGCTTGGCCTCCACCCTCGATTACCTGCAACAGGTGGCCGAAACGGTGCTGCAAGAGACTGGCCTGCTGCCGCACCTGAATGCCGGCACCATGACTCCGGCGGAACTTGCCCGTGGGCGCCAGGTTGCCCCATCAATGGGCATTATGCTGGAGTCCGCTTCAGAGCGGCTAGGCGAGAAGGGGATGCCGCACTACGGCTCGCCGGACAAGGCGCCAGCGGTACGCCTGCAAACCCTTGAGGATGCGGGTGCGGCCAGCATTCCCTTCACCACCGGCATCCTCATCGGCATTGGCGAAACGCGCATCGAGCGCATTGAGTCGCTGCTCGCCATTCGCGAAGTACAGGAGCGCCACGGTCATATCCAAGAGATCATTGTGCAGAATTTCCGCGCCAAGCCGGAAACCAAGATGGCGCAAGCCCCGGAACCGGATTTGGATGAACTGCTTTGGACCATCGCCATGGCCCGCCTCATCTTCGAGCCGAGCATGAGCATTCAAGCACCGCCGAACCTAAGCCCCGGCGTCTTGCCGCAGATCGTCGCCGCCGGCATCAATGATTGGGGCGGCGTCTCGCCGCTGACGCCGGACTTCGTCAACCCGGAGGCGCCTTGGCCGCATCTGGATGATCTAGCTAGGGAAACCGCCTTGGCCGGCAAGGACCTGCATGAACGCCTGACCATCTATCCGGCCTATGCGCGCAACTGCGAGGCCTGGGTGGCCCCAGAACTGCGCGAAGCCGTGCTTGGCCTAGTCGACGCAGGCGGCTTTCCCCGTACCGACAACTGGTCGCCCGGGGAGCCGGTTGATCCGCCCGAATGCACTTTGAGTCTGATTGCCGGTCCGTCCAAGCTAATTTCTGCAGATCTGCCGCCCATTCTGGACAAGGCGAGCAACGGCGACGAATTGAGCGAAGGCGAGGTGGTGCGGTTGTTTCAAGCTCGGGATGGGGATTTCACCGCCGTCGTGCAGGCGGCCGATTGCCTGCGCGAGCAGGTCAACGGCGATGTGGTCAGCTTCGTGGTCAACCGCAACATCAACTACACGAACATCTGCTATTTTAAATGTCAGTTCTGCGCCTTCTCCAAGGGCAAACTATCGGAGAACTTGCGCGGGCGGCCCTATGACCTGTCCCACGAAGAAATTCAAAGGCGCACCGAAGAAGCTTGGAGCCGGGGCGGCACCGAGGTCTGCATGCAGGGCGGCATCCATCCCGAATACACCGGCGACACCTACATCAGCATCTTGCAGGCAGTGAAAGCGGCGGTGCCGAACATGCACATTCACGCCTTCTCGCCGCTTGAAGTCTGGCAAGGCGCGGCCACCTTGAACCTGGACCTGCCCACCTATCTAAAACGTCTAAAAGCGGCGGGCTTAGGCACCCTTCCGGGCACCGCAGCTGAAATCCTTGACGATGAGATTCGCGCCCTGATCTGCCCAGACAAAATCAATACCAATCAATGGCTTGAAGTAATGGAGTCGGCCCACGGCACCGGCTTTAGGACCACCGCCACCATCATGTACGGCCATGTTGAAGGGCCGCAGCATTGGGCGCGCCACTTGCTGCGCACGCGCCGCCTGCAGGCGAAGACCGGCGGCTTCACCGAGTTCGTGCCCCTGCCCTTCGTCCACATGGAGGCACCGATGTATCTCAAGGGCAAGGCGCGCAAAGGCCCCACCTTCCGCGAAGCCGTACTGATGCATGCGGTGGCTAGGCTGACCTTGCATCCGCACATCATCAACATTCAGGCTAGCTGGGTGAAGATGGGCCACCGGGGCGTCACCGCCTGCTTGAATGCCGGCTGCAACGATCTAGGCGGCACCCTGATGAATGAAAGCATCAGCCGCGCGGCCGGCACCACCTACGGCCAGGAAACATCGCCGCAAGCGATGGTGGCCCTGATTAAAGCCGCCGGCCGCATTCCCCACCAACGCACCACCCTCTACGGCGACGCCAGCGAAGAACGCCGGCTGGCCGGCCGCCGGGCCGGGGAATTGACGCCAATCATCAACACCCCGGCCCACAAGTACGAGCGCAAGCGCACCGCACCCCTGCTGCGACCCGGCTTGGTTGAGTCCGTGCAGGTCTCCTGATCAGCCTCTTTGCATCGCCGCTCGCGCAGCGAATATCAACGGCAACACCAAGCTGACGCCTATCAGACCGCTGACCACTGCCAGCATCACCATCGTTGCCTTCAAGTCCCAAAGGTCAAACGCGAGGCCGACCAAGGGACCGGTGACCGCAAAGGCACCGCGAAAGCCGAAGCTCGCCAAGGAGTTGGCGGTGGCGCGAAACTCGCTCGGTACGCGGCTGTTCAGGGCCTCGGTTAAAATGACCATGCCCAGCCCGCGGGCCACAAACAAGATGGCGGCGGCGATGACGCCGACGACGACACCAAACCAAGCCATGCCCAGATAGCCGAACATCGGCACCAGTCCGACAATGAGCAGCACGCCAGTGGGACCGATGCGCTGCTCCGTCCAATGGGCCATGCGGCCGGCCACAGCTCCCAACATGCAAAGCCCGGCCCAAAGATAGCCGTAGTGGGCCAAGCCCACGCCCTGCTGTTGCCAAAGTTTCGGCAACAACCAAACAATGTAGAACGTGGTCAGACTCCAGATGCACAGCGCCAGAAACGTCAACCGCAACACTTGGCTGTCATTGAGCAAATGGCGCACGATGCGGACCATGTTGGCCGCGTGGCTGTCCGTCACCATGCGGGTGACCGGCGGCTCCGTCAGACGCAGCGCGAAGACCAACGGCAACCAGCCCACCAGCACCTGCGCCCACACCACGCCCTCCATGGACCACCACAGCAGCAACAGCGAGCAAGCCACCCCGGCGGTCGCTTCCGCTAGAGTGCTCACGGCGTAGAGCTTACCGACGACTCGGTGCTGCCGCCGGGCGCTGCTACCAAGCGCTAGCTCGGTATCGTAGAGAAGCGCTAGGTCCGCACCGGAAGTCAGGCTGTAGGCCAACGCCAAGGCGGCCTCGAACAGGGCCAGGGTCCAGAAGCCGTCAGCAATCAGCAGCAGGCTGTGGCCAACGCCGCAAAACAGGGCACCGAGCACCAAGCACCGGCGGCGACCGATCAGGTCCGCCAAATAACCAGAGGGCACCTCCAAGACCATGACGAGAAGGGCGAACAGCGCCTCCAGCGAAAATACTTCCTGCATGGACAGGCCCTTGCTCTGAAAGAAGGGCACCGCCACCGGCATCACCAACAAAAAGGCGTCGAAGAAGCTCAACCACAGCGTCCGCCTCGGGTTGCGGCGCAGGCGCGCCAACTGAAGCTGATCGCCTCGATCCCGTTCGTCTTGCTGCGCCGGCTGCTGCCGGGCACCTAGGTCGCGCTCAGGTTCCGGCGTTGGCTCCTGGAGCTCCAACACCGCGTCGTCGAGCGCTGCTTGCCGTTGCATTGGTTCGTATCCCGTTTAAAAAAATAAAAGTACGGAAGCCAAAAAGAAAAACCCCGAAGGTCGTGACGCTTCGGGGTCTTTCGGATGATGAATGGTGGCTGTTACGCCAGGCCTCAGTTCATCATGCGAAGACCCCTCCATGTTTGGACATAAGGGAGCAACCCACCCTGGCGCTGCACGCACCTTGGGTGGCAATGTATTTATGGAAGATCCGCATCACGGCCGCAGGCTCTCCTAATCGACTCTTCAAGGGCGGCGCATTGTGCATACAAGAGCAGCGGACGTCAACGCTTGTGCGGGCTCAGTACATTTCGGATTTTTTCGTTCAGGCGGCCATGGCTGCCTTGTCCGCGAATTCGGCCGCAGTCAACAAGCCAAGGGCATGGTGTGGCCGGACGTTGTGGTGGCCGCGGAGGGACCGGTCCAGAGCTTGGTTCACTTCGCCGGAGGTCGCCCGGGTGGACGGACCAGCACTCGGTGCGCAAGGTGCGGTTGCTGCGCTCGACGCTGCCGTTTGCCGGTGCGTGAAACTCGTGCTTGCGTTCATCCCCGGGCACTGCCGCTTCAGCGGAGGTCCATTGCCGACGGCTGGGTCTGAAGTAGACTGGCCGTCCGATCAGACCCGCTCCGTTTAAGGCGCTCCATGAAAGGCTGGCGATTGGTTTCTGGAAGCACCCGTCTTAGCGTATGCTTGCTGTTTAGGCACAAGGATTAGGAAGAATCCACTTGCTCTTTAGGGGTGCGCACCTGCTGTCGGTTGACCAGTTCGGTCGGAATGACATTCAACGGATGTTTGCGGTGGTGGACGATCTGCGGCCCTATGCGGGTCGGGTTCGCACCACCCAAGTTCTACGCGGCGCGATTCTCTCCAACATGTTCTTCGAGCCGTCCACAAGAACGCGCATTTCCTTCGGCTCCGCCTTCAATCTGCTTGGCGGCGAGGTTCGCGAGACCACTGAAGTCCATGCCTCGTCCTTGGCCAAGGGCGAATCGCTGCACGACACCGCCCGGGTGCTTTCGGGCTACAGCGACGTGATCGTCATGCGTCATCCCGAAGCAGGCGCCGTTGCTGAATTCGCGGAGGCCAGCCGGGTGCCAGTGATCAATGCCGGTGATGGCGCCAACGAGCACCCTAGCCAAGCGTTGCTGGATCTCTACACCATTCAACAGGAAATGGCCGGACGCGGCCAAGGGATTGATGGGCTGAGCATCGCCCTAGTGGGGGATTTGCGCTACGGACGGGCGGTTCACTCGCTGTGCAAACTGCTCGCGCTCTATGATCGTGTGGACTATCACCTCGTGTCACCGCCGGGCCTTGAGGCGCCGACCGCTGTGGTGGAGCGCCTGCGGCAGCACGGCCACAGCACCACCCGCCACCATCGGCTTGAGGAGGGCATTCGAGACGTAGACATTCTCTACGTGACACGCACGCAAGAGGAACGCTTCGCCAACCAAGAGGAGGCTGACCGCTATCGCGGGCTGTTTCGGCTGAACCAAGCCTTCTACACCCAGCATTGCCGGCCGAACACGGTCATCATGCATCCCCTGCCGAGGGACTCCCGCAGCGCCGCGCAGGAGCTTGACCAAGATCTGGACGGCAACCCCAATCTCGCCATCTTCAGGCAAACCGACAACGGCGTCCTCGTCCGCATGGCAATTTTTTCGCTGGTGCTCGATGTGGCCAAGGAAGTACACCGCCACGCCCGGCCGGTAAATTGGTACACGGCCAAAAGAACGCCTTGAACGCTGGCGCTGCTAGGCCGGCCCGGATATTGCGCTAAGCCGCTTGTTGAATGGGAATCAAACCCTTTGCAAGACGGGCTTGAAAGCCCCCCTACCCTGATCGCCCTCCTACAGCAACGCCTCAAATTCCGGCAGCGCTTTGAATAGATCCGCTACCAAGCCGTAGTCAGCGATTTGGAAAATGGGCGCATCCCCATCCTTGTTGATGGCGACGATGACCTTGCTGTCCTTCATCCCGGCCAAGTGCTGGATGGCGCCAGAAATGCCGACGGCGATGTAGAGTTCGGGAGCGACGATTTTCCCGGTCTGACCAACCTGCATATCGTTCGGCACGAAGCCCGCGTCCACCGCGGCGCGGGATGCGCCAATGGCGGCACCGAGTTTGTCTGCAATGCCCTCAAGCAGTTCAAAGTTCTCGCCGCTGCCCATGCCACGGCCGCCGGAGATGATAACGCCGGCGGCAGTGAGCTCCGGCCGCTCGGACTTGGCGATTTCGTCGCGAATGAAACGGGAGACCCCGGCTTCGTGTACCGCATCCACGGCCACAATCGGGACCGAGCCGCCGGCAGGCACCACCGGATCAAAGGCGGTGCCGCGTACGCTAACCACCTTGATGGAGTCGTTCGACCTGACCGTAGCGATGGCGTTGCCGGCATAGATGGGCCGCTTGAAGGTGGCGTCGTCCACCACCGCCACGATGTCGGATATTTGCGCCACATCAAGCAAGGCGGCCACCCGCGGCAGAAAGTTCTTGCCGGTGGTGGTGTGGGCGGCCAGGATGTGGCTGTAGCCCTGCCCTATTTCCGCCACCAAGGGGGCGATGTTTTCCGCCAATTGATGGTCGTATGCGGCTTGGTCCGCCAGCAGAATCTTGCCCGCACCGACAATTTTTGCCGCCTCGTCAGCAATGGCGGCGCAGTTGGCGCCAGCCACCAGCACGTCAAATCCGCCGCCAATGGCTTCAGCCGCGGCAACCACCACCAAGGTGGCCGGCTTCAGGGATTCGCCGTCATGCTCGGCAACAACCAAACTGCTCATGCGATCACCTTTGCTTCATTGCGCAGCTTATCGATCAATTCCTCGACACTCTCCACCTTCACCCCCGCCACACGTTCGTCCGGTCGTTCAACGGACAGCACCTCCACCGTCGGCGCCAAGTCCATACCGAGCTCTTCAGGGGTGATGAGGTCCATGGGCTTGCGCCTGGCCTTCATAATGTTGGGCAGGGAGGCGTAGCGCGGCTCATTCAGGCGCAGGTCCGTGGTCACCACCGCTGGCAGGTTGACCACTATGGTCTGCAAGCCGCCATCCACTTCCCGCGTCACCTCCAAGGCACCATCCACCACTTTCACTTCCGACGCAAAGGTGGCTTGGGACATTCCAGTCAAGGCGGCCAACATCGGCCCTGTTTGGCTGTTGTCTCCGTCGATGCTCTGCTTGCCGAGCAGGATGAGGTCGGCTTGCTCCCGATCCTGCAGCGCCTTCAACGCCTTGGCCACACCAAGCGGCTGAACAGCGGCGTCCGTCTCGATTAAAACTGCTCTGTCCGCACCAAGGGCCAAGCAGGTGCGCAACTGCTCTTGGCACACCTTAGCGCCCACGGCGACGGCCACCACTTCGGTTGCGATTTCGGCTTCCCGCAGCCGCACCGCCTCTTCAATGGCAATTTCACAAAACGGATTGACGGCCATTTTAACGTCGGTGAGGTCAACGCCCGTGTTGTCGGGCTTGACCCGAATCTTCACGTTGGCGTCGACCACGCGCTTTACCGGCACCAATAACTTCATGCAGTCCTCTGGGTTGATTGCGGGGTGCGCGATGGCCCTCGAAGGGCCGGAACGAATCGCGGGGCTGTTGTTCTAGGGGGGCATATTGTGGCGACAGCACCTAGGGAGGTCAATAGTGTGTACGGGCTCAGTACATTTCGGAATTTTTTCGATCAGACAGCGAGGGAGAGCTTGCGCGGGAATTCGGCCGGAGCCAGCAAGCCGAGGGCATGGTGGGGCCGGACGTTGTGGTGGTCGAGGAGAGACCCCTCCAGAGCCCGGTTCACTTCGCCGGAGGTCGCCCCGGTGGACGGACCATAAACCCGACCGCAAGGTGCGGTTGCTGCGCTCGACGCTGCCGTGACTGTCGGGGCGGCGGGGCGGGAGGACATGGAGGGGTGTGTCTAAGCCCCTAGACGCTCAAATCACAATGAAACAGGGCCATCCCATAGTCATGCAACCGACTACCACGCCGACGCCTAGGCATCTCTGAACGACTCCAGCATGGCCGCTTGCGGTGGCGCGTAGAAGAAGCTGCCACTGACGGGCTTGGAGTAGTGGAGCAGTTGGTCGTGCCGGCCATCTTCAGTTTGGCCGTACATGGATTCCAACAACCAACCGAACCGGGCTTGATCGGCGCTGAAGGCTAGAAAGTAGAGTCCGGGATCCTGAAGGCCGCCCACTGGGCTACTTCTCCGGTAGATCTTAACCGCTTCGCCGCCACGCTTGATGTCTGTGCGGCTGACGTGGCTGTCCGGCGGCATGACGTCCCCTTGCAGCTCAATGCTGTCCTTCTTGGTGCGCCCTATCACGCGCTCCTGGGCAGCAACCATCAATGCACCGAAGGCGTCAAGACGATGCACCCAGCGCTGCGTCAGCACGAAGCAGCCGCCGGCGCAATCTCCGTCGGCGATGAGCGCCACCGCCTGCCGAGCATCCTCCTTGGGGTTGGCCGAGCCGTCCACGAAACCAGTGAGGTCACGGTTGTCTCGGAAACGAAAGCCATGCTCATCCCGGCTGAGGTCCGCGCCGCTGCGCAACTCATTTCGCCAAGCCAAGGCTCGGGCGAACAGTTCATCGCGCCGCTCGCCGTGCAGCCAGATGAACAGATCCTGCTGCGTTTGTGGCGCAACGAAGCCTGCGCCTTCAACGGCGCTGAAGCTGCGGGCTCCCGTCGGCAGCGACAGCGAAGGCAGCGACTTGGCGAAGTCCACGCCAAAGGCGATGATCTGCTCACCATCAACGACCGGCGACGACGCCAAGGCACGACCGGGCAGCAGCGCCGGCTGGTCAAAGACCTTGAACTCCATGAAGATTTGGTGGGCGGTGTCTTCGCGGAAAATGCCCGGTTGATGGGTGCTCATATCGCTCACCTATGGTTGGTTAATCGTTCTGCTTTACTGCCGCCTTGGTGCCGGCTCGCCGGGTTGGGCGCTTGGGCGCGGCCCCTTTTTTCCGCCTCCGCGAAGCACCCTTGCCTGCACGCCCCTTTTTGGCGGATGCGCCGCTTTGGGGAGCGGCGGCGCTTGCCACCCACTCGCCGTCCTTATAATAGGCCGCCCACCCGGTCCGCTCGCCGCCTTCGGTTTCGGATGCCACGAACTGCTGCTTGGTTTTGCGGCTGTAGCGAATGACCGTGGGCACCCCGTCCGGGTCCGCCACAGGGGCCAACAGCAGGTATTTGAATTTCGGGTCCACCTCATTGGCGTGAGGCAGCAGTTCAGACACAAGAGGCGGTCGAGTTTCACGGTTTTTGGGAAACTTGCTGGCGGCCAAGAAAATCCCGGCGGCACCGTCCCGCAGCAGGTAATGGTCATCCACTCCCCGGCAGCGCAATTCCGGCATAGGCACCGGGTCGGCCTTCGGCGGCGCCGGCTGGCCATTGCGCAACAGCTTGCGCGTGTTCTTGCAGGCGGTGCAGCCAAAGTACTTGCCAAAGCGGCCCGTCTTTAATTGCATCTGCTTGCCGCAGCGGTCGCATTCCAGCACTGGGCCGTCGTAGCCTTTTATGCGGAACTGCCCAAGCTCCACTGCAAAGCCGACACAATTAGGGTTGTCCCCGCAGATGTGCAGCTTGCGTGCTTCATCGAGCAGATAGCTGGTCATGGGCGTTGCGCAGACGGGGCACTTGCGCATGGCCCGCAGCAGCTTGGACTCGCCCTCGTCGTCCTGGTCAACATCAATGGCCTCTTCACCAGCCATTGGGTTGATGGTGGCGGTGCAACGTTCCGCTCGCGGCAACTGATAACCGGAGCAGCCTAGGAACACGCCGCTAGCGGCGGTCCTGATCTGCATTGGACGGCCGCATGTTGGGCATGGGATGTCCGTGTCGGTGGGCGCATTGGGTCTCATGCCGCCTTCAACGCCGTGGGCAATGGCCAGCTTCTCGCTGAAGGCGCCGTAAAAATCATCAAGCACCGCTTGCCACCGAACCTCGCCCGAGGAGACTTGATCAAGCTCCTGCTCCAGCTTGGCCGTGAACCCATAATCCATGAGGTCCTCGAATTGCTCCCGCAGCCGGTCGGTGACCAGTTCGCCAATCTTTTCAGCGTGAAAGCGCCGGTTGAGGATGCTCACATATCCGCGTTCCTGAATGGTGGAGATGATGGCGACGTAGGTCGAAGGCCGCCCGATGCCGCGCTTCTCCAACTCGCGCACCAAACTGGCTTCGCTGTAGCGGGGCGGCGGCTTGGTGAAGTGCTGAACAGCCTTGGCGTCCATTAAGGCCAGCTTTTCGCCCACGGCAAGGTCCGGCAGGGGCCTATCCTCTTCGCTGCGCGATGTTGACGACATCACCTTGGTGTATCCATCGAACAATTGAATGCGTCCGCGGATGCGCAGTTCAAACGTGCCCGCGCCAACCAAGACCGTAGTGGCCAAGTACTTCGCGTCTGGCATTTGGCAAGCGATGAATTGCCGTCGAATGAGATCATACAGTCGCGCCGCGTCCTTGCTAACGCCAGCAAGCTGCTCGGGCGCCAGCGTGACATTTGATGGCCGGATGGCTTCATGAGCTTCCTGAGCGGTGGCCTTGCTAGCGTAGAAACGGGGACGGTCGGGTAAGTACGTGTCGCCGAATTGCTCACTGATGTGCTGGCGGCAAGCGGCAACCGCCTCCCCGCTCAGGCTGGTGGAATCCGTACGCATATAGGTGATGTAGCCGCCTTCGTACAACCGCTGCGCCAGCGTCATGGTCTTCTTGACGCCAAAGCCCAAACGGCCGCTGGCACCCTGCTGCAAGGTCGATGTAATGAACGGCGGAGAAGGACGGGTCTTGGTCGGGCGGTCCGTGCGGGAACTGACTGCAAAATCGGCTTGGCGCAGCCGACCAAGCGCCTTTTGCGCCGTCGCCTCATCACCGGGACGAAAACCCTTCCCGCCGTCCTTGATGACTTGAAGCCGCAGCGGCGTCTGCTCGCCTTGGCGCTGAAGGTCGGCGAACAACTCCCAATACTCCTTCGGGTCGAACGCCCTGATCTCCCGCTCCCGTTCCACCAGGAGCCGCACCGCGACGGACTGCACCCGTCCGGCCGAAAGACCCCGGGCCACCTTGGACCAAAGCAGGGGCGACAGCTCAAAACCCACCACTCGGTCCAGAAAACGCCGCGCTTGCTGGGCGTTCACCCGATTCATGTCTATCTCCGAAGGCGACCGGAACGCCTCTTGAATGGCTCCGCGGGTGATCTCGTTGAAGACGACGCGCCGGTAACGCTCCGGTGCGCCGCCGATGGTCTCCCGCAGGTGCCAGGCGATGGCCTCGCCTTCCCGGTCCAAGTCCGTGGCTAGGTAAACCATGTCCGCTTTCCGGGCCAGCCTAGACAACTCGCTGACCACCTTCTCCTTGCCCGGCAGCACTTCGTATTCCGCCCGCCATTCATCGTGCGGGTCCACGCCCATGCGCCGGACGAGTTGGCGCCGCGCCTTGGCTTTACGTTGGGCGGCGCGTTCTTCTGGAGAAACTTTGCGCACCTTGGCCACTTCATCGCCCTTGCTCTTACGAGCGCGAGCTTTGGTTTCCGCCGCATTGCCGCGTTTGTTGCTGCCCACCGGCAGATCCCGTATATGCCCGACGCTGGACTTGACGATGTAGTCCTTGCCCAAATAACGATTGATGGTGCGCGCCTTGGCGGGTGATTCGACGATAACAAGTGATTGAGCCACAGTTGATTCCAGCTGATTGATGCACCCTCAGGGGGCTGCGGGGATTGGGCGACGTTTATAAGGTCAAGAAAAATGCGATGTCAAGGTTCTTCGGCGCCCAGCTTTCATGGAACCACCTTAAACCGAGCGAGCCGGACCCTGATTGGGTTCCGCATGGGCTTGGCGCAGGGGCTGCCGACGCACAGTTCCATCGTCGTGCCAAGGGATGGGCGCAAGAACGAGTGTAACGCATCGGCAGCCTTCGCCCCAAGCACACTCTACTTCAGGTCCGGCCGCCAGGGTTGGATCTCCCTTGAACTCGTTCTGTTGCTTGCGTGATGGCGGGGTGGCGCGCCGCCTTGGGTGGTTCAGAATTGGTTTCCCTCAGAACCTGCGCGTTGAAAGACGCGAGTTGGTCGCCAATTTCCACCAAGGTCGCTTTCAAGCCGACCACGATTTCGGCCCCGGCCGGAAAGCGCTCCAACCAGTAGCAGCCCACCGAGTGCCCGTGATAGTCGATGGCTACAGCGTCATGGGGCAGTCCATTGAACAAGGGCAGCAGCTCGGCCGCCAAGCCCGACACCGGTGCTAAGCCTTCGTCCGCCACCCAGCCTGTCGGCCCCTTCAGCAACCGCCAAGGCTGCACTGCATCAAGCGCCTTGCCTAGGGGCAGCGAATAGCAAACGCTTGGATGCTCCGGCACCCGGATACGCCCGCCGGCAGTGACCCGTTCCTTGGCTGCCGCCGCCAGTTTTCGCACTGGCTTCAACTCAACAACAAGCCCTTGGCGCCGCGCTTCCTCCCGCAGCTTGGCCAGACGACGGTCCTTCTTGCTTGGCATCAGGTGGACCACCGGGCCAAACGCCAACGCCAAAACGCCAAAAATAATCAGCCAAACTGTCAGGTCGCCCATGATCCTGCGCCAAAACAACGATGCGGGTGGCCTATGCTAAGCGTTTTGAACAGCATCTTGGGCATCGCAATCCAAAGCGTGGGCGGCGCCAGCAGGAAAGATGGCCGGAACAACCGTCAAAAAGGGTTGTTTCGGGCTTGCTTCCGTATTGTTTCGCGGCAGCAAGACAAACAAGCAAAGACGCCTCGTCAACTCGCTTGACCTGAGTCTGATTATGGCTAGGCTAACCGAATTGGCTTCAAGGGATGAGTCCCATGTCTGGCTACAAGCGCATCCTTCTCGCGGTGGATCTGTCCGATGAGTCCGAACAGGTAGCGCAGGCGGCGGCGACGCTTGCCAGTGCAGGCGGCGCCGAATTGCATGTGGCCCATGTGGTGGAGCCCTTAAATTTCGCCTACAGCGGTGATATGCCCATGGACCTAAGCTCCGTGCAGGAGCGCATCCGCGAACAGGCCACTTCCCGCCTGTCTGAATTTGGAGTATCCCACCGCATTCCCTCGGACCGCCAACATCTCATTTTTGGCCGCCCGGACAGCGAAATTCACTTTCTGGCCGACCGTCAGGAAATAGATTTGATCGTCGTCGGCAGCCATGGGCGGCACGGCTTGGCGCTGCTGCTCGGCTCCACAGCGAACAGCGTATTGCACGGGGCGACCTGTGATGTGCTCGCCGTGCGGGTCGGCAAGGCCAGCGCGGAAGACGCCTGAGCACGGCGGAACCGACCTAAGTTGACGGGCGCTGATGGAAGGTTGCGTCAGGCAGCCTGTTGCTTGGTTTTAGCGCTATGGGCCACGCCGCCTGCAATCGCCGCTAACAATTCTACGCTGTACGAGCAACGCCAAGCCTACCGACGTGCGGTGGATCTTGTGGATGCTGGTCAAGTCTCCGCCGCCTCGAAGATCCAGCAACAACAACTAGCCGGTTACGTGCTGCAGCCTTACATCACTTACCATCGCAACCGGATGAGGCTGTCCCGCTTGACCGCGGATGAAGTCAACAGTTTCCGCCAAGCCCACCCGAACCTGCCCGGCGCCCAGCGCATCTACTGGCAGTGGCTTGAACGCCAAGCCGCCCTCGGACGTTGGGCCACCTTCCTCAAGCACTACGAATCGACCGACAGCGTCGTGTTGCAGTGCCAGCGGCTGCGGGCGCTGTACGCCACCGGCGAAAAGGGCGCCGCCTTGACTGGGGTGGCGCCGCTGTGGACGGTGGGAAAATCACAGCCAAAGGGTTGCGACCCCATCTTTCACATCTGGCAGCGGGAACGGCTGACCGAAGAAATGGCTTGGCAGCGCCTGCGGCTCGCCATCAAAGCCAATCAACGCCTGCTGGCCCGATACTTGATTCGGTTCTTTTCGGGAAGCAGCAGGACTTGGGCACGGGCTTACTATGATGTGCATGTCAATCCCAGCCGGGTTACACAGGCCAGCCGCTACCGCACAGACAATGCTCAGTCCCGGGAAGTGATCGCCCATGGATTGCGCCGGCTGGCGGCTAGCAGCGTTGAGGACGCCCAAATAGCCTGGGAAAAGTACCAGCAAACGCACAGCTTTTCCGATGCTGAGCGCCAACTGATCAACAGCCAGCTAGATTTGGCCCTGGCCGCCGAAGGGCTGCTCGACCATCCGCCCGGCTCAAGCGTGCCGCCGGAGATGGCCATCGGGTTCGCCAACGCCTACCTCAAGCACGGCAAATGGCACCTGCTCAACTCCTGGATTGAACACCTGCCGGAAGCCGAGCAGACTACGGACAAGTGGCGCTACTGGCACGCTCGGTCCGTTGACCAGACGCACCAGAACTCGCAGTGGGCGCGGATGGCTTACCTGTCACTGGCGGAACAGCGTTCCTACTACGGTTTTTTGGCAGCGCAACGCCTAGATACGGCCATCAGTCTAAATGATTCCTCAAAGCCGCCGTCACCCGCGAATAAGCAACTGGCGCTTGAAATCCCCGCCGTGGGCCGGGCGATTGAGCTTTTTGCAGTGGGCGATGGGGTCAACGCCCGCCGGGAGTTGGCCAACGTCATTCCTCGGCTGACCGAAGACGAGCGGCGGGCCGTAGCCTACTTGGTGCAGGAGATCGGCTACACGACCCTAGCCATTCATACCGCCAACAAAGCCGAGTTGAGGAATGATCTAGAGCTTCGTTTTCCCGTGCTTCACCTGCCCCTGTTCCAGCGGGCCAGCCACATCACCGAGGTGCCCTTGCCGGTGCTGCTCTCATTCGCCCGGCAGGAAAGCGCCTTTGACGCCAAAGCCCGCTCCCCCGCCAACGCTCTTGGCATCCTGCAGATGCTGCCCAGCACCGCTCGGCTGGCGGCAAGGCGGGCCGGCCTGCCAACGCCCTCAACAAATGACCTGTTTGATCCCGCGGTCAACATCAGCCTGGCCAGTAATCACATCGCGTGGCTCTTGAGGCGGTACGAGCAAGTGCTTGTCCATGTCGCCGCCGCTTACAACGCGGGTGAAAACCGTGTGGACCGGTGGCTTCGGGAGCACCCAGAGGCACCCTTGGACGTCTGGGTGGAATCCATTCCGTTCACCGAAACGCGGAACTACGTCAAGAACGTTCTCGCCTTTAGCCAGGTTTACGGCCATCTTGTAGAGGCTCCCCCATCCGTTCCGCCTGACAACGAAGTGGCCATGGCGCAATTTCCCCTAGAGCCGCCGGACAGCCAGAACAGCAAGTGATGCTGGATTCCCATTCCCAACACTTTTCCCAACACCAACAGGACCAAGGGGCACCAGTCAGTTGATCGATATCGGCGCCAATTTGCTGAACAGCCAGTTCCGTGATGACCTCGACGCCGTTCTGACACGGGCGTGGGGCGCTGGCCTCACGCACATGCTGGTGACAGGCACCGACCTTGCCCACTCCGCCGCCGCCATTGACCTGTGCGCCGCCCAGGACCACCTTTCCTGCACGGTGGGCGTGCACCCGCATCAGGCCGGCAAAGTGCATGGCGGTGGTTCAGGTTGGATTGGTGAGTTGCGCAGCCTCGCCCACAACGAAGCGGTGTGCGCCATTGGCGAGACCGGCTTGGATTTCCACCGCGATTTCTCCCCCCACCCAGCCCAAATGGCTGTCTTTGAGGCGCAGATTGCGCTGGCGGCGGAGCTGTCCATGCCCCTGTTCGTACACGACCGCGACAGCGACGGCGCTGTGCATGAATTGCTCGTCGGCCAAGCGGAACGGCTGCCGGGCGTGGTGATTCATTGTTTCACCGGCAACGAACGGGACTTGCGCCGCTATCTGGACGCCGGGTTTCACCTCGGCCTGACCGGTTGGATTTGCGACCGGCGGCGCGGCGAGGAACTGCGGCGGCTGGCGCCAAAAATTCCACTTGACCGACTGCTCGTGGAGACTGACGCCCCGTTCTTGCTGCCCCGCGGAGCATCAAGCCCGACGATGCACAAAAGACGCAACGAGCCTTGCCTGCTGCCCTTCATCATCAATTACATCGCCGAACTGCATGGCTTGGCACCGGAACTCATCAGGGCCAAGACCACGGCCAACGCCAAGCGCCTGTTTCAAATTGAATGAAGCCAGCCAATGAGGCCGTCGCCCAGCAGGACGAGGCCCCGGATCAACAAACGCCAACCAACCCAAGCACCGCGTCGCGATCAAACGGCGCCTCGATTTCCCGGCCATCGCAATGCAGCACGGGAATTTGCTCCCCGTAGCGCCGCATCAGTCCATCATCGGCGGCGATATCAACCACACGCAGGGTCGCACCGCGCAATTCTGGCATACTCAGCAACAGGTCCAAGGCTTCCTCGCAAAGTGTGCAGTGGTTGGTGGAGTAGAGGACGAGGGATTTCATGCAGGCATCTTACCGCTACGGCGACCGGGATACCGGCCTCCGCTATCCGTTGCCCGTAGCATCCGCCCTGCCCTGGCGACGAAGGGGAAACGGCCTCTGCTGCCAGATCGCGTTGCCGCCCTGCCCGGCTGGACACATCATCGTGCCCAGCCTGTCCGTCGGCCAACGAGACTACCGCTACCAAGTCACCTTGCAAACAGCCGGCGACGAGTGGCCGCTGCAAGCGGTGCCATCAGGCCCGAGCACCAACTCCAGCAAGCGGGCCAAGGCACCGACCTGCAGCCCATCTTCGCCACGGATCAACGGGCGGGAAGCTGGCCTCAATGCAGGCCGCGTTCGTCAATCCAAACCGGCCGGCGAGGGAGCTGGCCCAGTCAGCCTGCATATCGACTGTTTCCACACCGAAGCTGATTTACCGGCCAGCCGCCTCCTGTTCCAGCTAGACCAAACTGCCCCCCCGCAGCGTCATCTCGTCACCGCTTCCATTCGCCCGCTTGAGCAGCAGCCGCCGCCGCTCGGCAAGGTCCATGTCATCACCACAACACCGCCCGCCATCAGCCAAATGGAGGCGACCGACGATCAGCGTCACCGCATCTGTTCACCAACGGCGATGGCGATGCTACTCAAGGCGGCAAACAGCCAAATCGACTGGCTAGGCGTTGTTGGAAATTGCTTTGACGAACGCACCCAATCCTATGGTTGCTGGCCGATGGCCATTCGCTGTGCTGGCACCGCCGACCGCCTCGGCGCGGTCGAGGCGCTGTCGAGCTGGGAACCGGTCGTTCAGGTGTTGCGCGCCGGACAGCCACTAGCGGCAAGCATAGACTACGGCCCAAACGAGTTGCCCGGTGCGCCGCTGGCAAAAACCGGCGGCCACCTGGTCGCCTGCTACGGCATTGATGGCGATTTTGTGCTGGTCAATGATCCCGCGGCGGCGGATGTCGCCTCCGTGCCCAAGCGCTATGGCTTGGCCGCTTTCGGCGCTGCCTGGCTACGTTACCGGGGCGCAGCCTACATATTGGCCCGCTAATGCTGCTGCCCAAGGACGACATGAGTGACGCCACTGGGTGCCGCGTTTATCTGCGGTCGATCACAAAGGGCGACCGAGACGAATTCCTCACCGCCATGCGCGAAAGCACCGCTTTGCACGAGCAGTGGATTCGCCCGCCGATCACCAAAGGCATGTTCGGCCGACACTTAAGTCGGCAACGGCGGGACGACCACATCAGCTTGCTGGCGATTGAGGCGTCATCAGGTGCTATCGCTGGTTGCTTCAACCTCAACCAAATCGCCCGCGGCTCTTTATTGAGCACCTCCCTGAGCTACTATGCAGTCTCCGCCTTCGCCAAACGAGGCTACATGCGCATGGGCTTGGAGCAGATCATCGAATACGCCATCGGGAAACTAGGGCTGCACCGCTTGGAGGCGCACATCCAGCCGCAAAACCGCCGCTCCATCGCCTTGGTTAAGAGCTGCGGCTTCCAGCAAGAAGGATTGTCTCGGAACTATCTGTTCATCGGTAACGCTTGGCGCGACCACGAGCGCTGGACCTATCTGGACCAACGTTCGGGATTGCAGCACCCGAGATGAACGCATACGGCGCTTGGACTTCGCCCATCACGCCCGAGTTGGTGGCCGCTTCGTCGGTCAGCATCGGCGAACCCTCGGTGTGCAACGGCGTCCTGTACTGGCTGGAAAGCCGTCCGGCGGAGGAGGGCCGCATCACCTTGCTGCGCAAGACCAAGGCCGGGGTCGAGGAACTGACCCCAGCCCCCTACAGCGTTAGAAGCCGTGTGCATGAGTACGGCGGCGGCGCTTACCTAGCCACCGAGAAGGGTGTGTTCTTCGTCAACAACAAAGACCAAAACCTCCACCAAATCAATGAAGGCGGCAACATTCGGCCAGTCACTCACTCGTCTGCGGACAGACGCTATGCGGATTTGTGCCATGACGCCGCCGGCAGGCGCATGATCGCCGTAACCGAAATTCACCAGCGAGGCGGGCAGTCCGTTGAGCGGACCGAGCAGGAATCAATCGGAGAACCGGAGAACGCACTGGTTCTCATCAACATCGAAAGCGGACGCACCACCCTTCTGCATCGAGGCCGCGACTTCTACGCCTCGCCGAGACTATCGCCCGATGGCAAGCAACTGTTGTTCATTGCCTGGGACCATCCCAACATGCCTTGGGACGGCACTCAGTTGCTGCGCTGCCGCCTTGAAGACGATCGCCTTGATCAGTTGGCGGTGGTTGCCGGTGGTGCTCAGGAATCCGTCATGCAGCCTAGTTGGACAGCGAACGGCGACATCCTGTACATCACCGACCAAGGCGGTTTCTGGAACATTCACCAGTTGTCGGACAGCACATCCGGCCCGGCGCTCACCGAGGCCGCCGACTATGGCGGCCCGCCTTGGCAATTCGGGCAGCGCAGCTACGTCTGCCTGACCGAAACCTTGATCGCTGCCTGCCGTCACAGCTCCAACGGCCAAGACTTGATCTTAATAGACCGGGCCAACGGCTTCGTCACACCGTTGTTGGAGAATTGCGCTGCCATCAGCCATCTGTCGGCCCATGCCGACGCTCTCTACTTTCTTGCGGCCAAGATCGACGCGCCCGCCGCATTGGTGCGCCTTGATCCCAAGACCAGACAGCAGATAACCCTAGCGCAACCGCCGCCAATTGCCGTCGCCCAAGCACACTTCAGCCGGCCAGAACATATCGTCTACCCGACTCGGGACGGCGCCAACGCCTACGCCTATGTCTATCGCCCGCACCATGCGCAGCAGCATGACGCCAAAGGCAAGCCTCCGTTGCTGGTGCTTTGCCACGGCGGTCCGACCGGCGCCGCCACCCCGGCCCTAAATCTGCTCATCCAGTTCTACACCAGCAGGGGCTGGATGGTGGCGGACGTGGACTATCGGGGCAGCAGCGGCTATGGCCGAGCCTATCGAGAGGCTCTGAACGGCCGCTGGGGCCTGCTTGACGCAACGGATTGCGAGGATGCGGTCCGCCACCTCGCCGCCCAAGGCGAGGTGGACTTGGCTCGCGTGGCCATTCGCGGGCGCAGCGCCGGCGGCTACACCACCCTGCGCGCCTTGACCACAAGCTCGGTCTTTCGCGCCGGCGCCAGCCACTACGGCATTGGCGACCTTGCCGCCATGGCCCAGGACACGCACAAATTTGAATCCCGCTATCTTGACCTGTTGCTCGGCACAACGGAGAACATTCGCGCCCGCTCGCCCATTCACCATCTGGACGGCTTCAGTTGCCCCGTCATTTTCTTCCAAGGCGGCGAAGACACCATCGTGCTGCCCAATCAAGCCCAAGCCATGGTGGCCGCCTTGCGCCGCAAGGGTTTGCCGGTCGCCTACCTGGAGTTTGCCAAGGAAGGGCATGGCTTTCGCGATGGCGGCAATATCGCCCATTGCATTGGTGCCGAATACGCCTTCTACTGCCGAGTCATGGGCCTGCCGCAACCGCAGGACATGCCGGAAGCCCCCATGGAAGGCGCATAACAGCAACAGCGGCGGCTCAACCCGAAAAGAGTGGGCTTGGGGCGCTGACCTGCCGGCGCGTTAAGCTTGTGCCTGCGCCCATCCCCCGGCATGACGACAGCGAAGGGCATGGCCCCATCTCGTTAGGATTCAGGCCGCTAGCCCAACAATTCGTTGGCCCGGTCGATCAGCGAACCCATGGACAGCGAGGTTTCCTCCCAAGTCTCGTCCACCCTCTTGCCGCGCCGATGCAGGCTTAGGTTGAAGCCGCTGATGATGGCGAACTTGTAGGCGGCCAAGGCGCGAAACCAGTTCAAGTCCGGTACTGGTTCGCCATAGGCGTCGCTGTACAGCTTAATGAGAGTGGGCGGATCGAGCAACATCGGCGCCGAGCTACGCTGGCCGGACCAAGCAGCAGGATCGCTGAAAGTCACGATCCAGCCGAGATCGTTCAGGGTGGCACCGATGCCTGTGAGTTCCCAATCGATCACCGCGAGGAGTTTCGGGCTGCCTTGGCGGCAGAACAGGTTTGCGGTCTGGAAATCGCCGTGGAAGATGCCGACGGGCGCTCCATCGGGGATGTTTTGCAGCAGCTTTTGTCGCACTGCGGGCGCATCCTTCAAACGCTCAGGCACCGCCGCTCGCTCGTAAAAGCGATCCCAACGCGCAACGTCGTCAGCGAAGTGTACGGCATCGCCAAGATAAGGAACCTGGCTTGCCGGCACCCTATGGACACCGGCCAAAGCCGTCAGGGCCTCACGGCCAAGATCAAGCAATTGACTGTCCGACAGTCCCGCACCCCACTCATCAGGGCCGATGCGCAGCACATCGCCTTCCAGCCAAGGCACAATGAAATAAGGGCAACCGAACCATTCCAAGTCATCGCCGGACCATTGCACGGAGCAATGAGGCACAGCGGTTCCGTCCAAGGCGTTCAGCACCGCCACTTGCCGCATCACGTCAGCAGTGCCGCGCCAATTGACGTTTGGCGGCGGCAAGCGGATGAACCAAGACTGCACATCCCCGCCCTGCTGCACCCGAAAGCCGTAGGCGAAGCCGGCGTGGCCAGGCATTTTCACCAAATCGAAGGCCTTGGCACCGGCACCGTACTTGGCTTCGCAGAAAACGCGAAGACGCCGCTCCAGCTCGTCAATCTCCACTTTGGTCGCCAGCCCGCCGGAGTTGGAGAATTGCTCGGGTGAAGCCCCACTTGATCAACCAACGAGGCGCAAACATTTCCAACCCGCTACACCGACGCGGCATTGGGAAATTGCTCGCGCAGCACCCGCTTGAGAATCTTCCCGCTGGGATTGCGCGGTATTTCATCCACGAAGGTGGCCATCCTCGGCAGCTTGTAGCCAGCCAGCTTGCCTTGGCAGTAGTTCAGCACGTCGGCTTCGCTCAGGCTCTCGCGCTTGCGCACGACGATGGCGAAGGGGCTTTCGCCCCATTTTTCGCTGCGGGCACCGATCACCGCCGCCTCCACGATATCCGGGTGGGTCATCAGCACGCTCTCGATCTCGGCCGGATAGACGTTCTCGCCACCGGAAATAATCATGTCCTTGATGCGGTCCTGAATGAAGAGGAAGCCTTCGTCATCCATAGTGCCCACATCGCCCGAGTGCAGCCAGCCGTCAACAATGGTTGCCGCCGTCGCCTCGGGCCTGCGCCAGTATTCCTGCATGATGTGGAGTCCGGCAATGATGACCTCCCCCGATTCTCCCGGGGCGCAATCCGCACCTGTTTCATCCACCACGCGCACAGACGTGTTGAAGAACGCCTTGCCGGTGGAGGCTGGCCTTTTCAAGGCGTTTTCCGCATCCATCAAGCAAGCCGGGCCGCAGGTCTCGGTCAGTCCGTACACCTGATAAACGTCGATGCCAAGCTCCACATAGCGCTTGACGAGTGAGACCGGCACAGGTGCCGCGCCGGCCATGATCCACCGCAGGGAGGAAAAGTCGAAGCGCTCGAAATTGGGAATCTGGAGCATGAAGTTCATCATGGCCGGCACCATCAGCCCGACAGTGACCTTCTCCCGTTCGATCAATTGCCAAGCCAACACTGGATCGAACGCACGCATGACGACAGAGGTGACGCCCCGATACACATTGAGGGCCAAAGGCGTCAGCGCCCCCACATGGAACATGGGCAGCGCGGCCAAATAGCGGTCATCCTCCACGTAATAGGTGTTGCCGGCGATGGTGAATATCGACCAGATGGCGGTTTTGTGGGTATGCACAACGCCCTTGGGCAGACCGGTGGTGCCGGAGGTGTACATGATGTAGAGCATGTCGTCGCCTTCCGCGCCGATGATGGGCTCGGCGCTGTCGGCGGCGTCGCGAAACGCCTCGTAGCTGTTGGCGTAGTATGCAGTCTCCTGCCCGCCCCGCACTTGCAGCCACTGCTTAATGTCGGTCTTGCCGCCGCGGCTGTGCAGGTCCGTCACGGTGTCGAGAAACTCCTCGCCGAAAATGAGCCGCCGGGTGCCGCTGTCCTTCAGGATGAACTCCAGCTCATCGGCTACCAGCCGCCAGTTGAGCGGCACGATGACGGCTCCGATTTTGGCCAGCGCAAAGTAAGTCTCCATGAACTCCGCACTGTTCATGAGCAAAAGGCCAACGCGCTCACCTTTCTCAACGCCATCGGCAACCAAGGCGTTGGCGGTGCGATTGGCGCCTGCATTGAGTTGCCGAAAAGACAGCCGCGCACCCTCCGGGCGGCTGTCCACATAGCCGCAACGATCTGGCGTCAGAAAGGCCCGCTTGGTCAAATACAGGCCAAGGTTATTTTGCATGCGGTTCTCCTTCCATGGCCGCCTGAACGAAACATTCCGAAATGTACTGAGCCCGTACGCATCGCCTCGCTAGCGTTGAAGCGGATCCAGCCCGTGGCAGGCGGCAAGCAGAGGCGGCAAGCCGCCGGTCGGGAAGTCCCGACCAGGGTAGCGCACGTCCACCAGATATAGGCCTTGGGGGGGTGCCGTCCTGCCCACCAGCGACCTATTCCTGTCAGCCAAGACTTCACCTATCCAAACGGCCTGGCGCTGGCCACACCCCACTTCGCGCAAGGCCCCGGCGATGTTGCGCACCATGTGCAGCAGGAAGGCGTTGGCTTCAATGTCCAGCACCACCAGGTCCGCGAACGCCTGCACCCGGACGTGGAGAACCCGCCTGAAAGGGGAGCGCGATTCGCAGGCTGCGGCGCGAAAGCTGGTGAAGTCCTGTTCTCCAAGCAGAGCCTGGCCACCCTGGTGCATGGCGTTCACGTCCAGCGGCGGGGTTCGCCACGCGTAGCGATCGCACAAGGGCGAGGGGGTCTTGTCCGTCCGATAAAGATAAACATAGCGGCGGGCGGTGGCGGCAAAACGGGCATTGAACCCTGCCTGCACTTCCCGCGCCCAGCGCACCTTGACCCCTGGGGCGGTCAACGCGTTCGCGCCGTCCGTCCAAGCCCGCAAAGGCCGCGGATTACGGCATTCAAAACTGGCGACTTGGCCAGTGGCGTGAACGCCGGCATCCGTGCGGCCAGCGGCGACCGTGCGCAGTGGATGATCCGCCACGCGAGACAGCGCCGCCTCCAGCTCAGACTGGACGGTCGGCCTGTGCCGCTGACGCTGCCAACCGTGGAAACTCTCGCCATCGTATTCAACGCCCAAGGCGATGCTGGCCGTCATCAAGCGTCAGCCTAGCCTGCATCCCGGCTCTTGAGGCTATCAAGCAGCGCCTGCGCCTCTCGGCGCTCTTCCTCGTCTCCTTCGGCTAAGACTTCCGCCAGAATTTCCTCAGCCGTCTCCAGGTTGCCAACGCCAATCTGGGCTTGGGCCAAATTGATCTTGACCCGGCGATCTTCAATGGATTCCCCAATATGGTAGTCTGGAGCGGCATCTTCTGCTGAGCTTTTGCTGGCGCGTCGGCGCACCAAGGCCATCGAACCAACAACGAGCAACAGGGCGGCGGCGAACACCCCGGCCAAGGCAACCAGACGCCACCATGCGAACTCTTCGGCCCAAGCCTGTCGCTCCCTATTCAACATCACCCTCAAGGCGGCCAATTCGCTGGCTAGCTTGGCGATTGCGCGATTCTGCTCATCCAGCCGGCCAAGCTGTTGCCGCACCTGCTGCCGCACTTCGTCCAAACGCTCGGCTAGGGATGGTTGCGGCGCTTGAGCAGCCTCCTGCGCCAGGATCTTCAGTTGTCTCATCTTTGCGTTCTCGCGCCAAGCCGTATTCTGCCGGCCGGTTTCCCGAATGGCCTCGGCCGGCGATAGCTCAGCTCGAGCACTGGGCAGGCGCAGCCGTACCCCGGCCATCAAGCCGTTGATGTTGCCACCGAGAAAGGCTTTGGGGTTCTCCCGAAAAATTGCCAAAACGTACTGCTGAACATTGTCATAGCTGGCCGGCCGGTTGGTTACGGCAATGCGCCACAGGGTGTCCGTGGGCTTGACCAGTAGCTCCCGTTGCGGCGGCGGGTTGGACGCTTGCGGGCGCTCCGTCCGCTCGGCTTGGGTAGCCTTGGTCGGCACCGCCCCTGCCGTTCGGTCGGATGGTGCAATCTGGGCAAATGAAACCTTGTTGGTCGCCGGCTCCTTCTCCCCGGCACCGAGCACAACGGCGTATTCCCTGATCGATGAGCCGCCCGGCCAACGCACCTGCAGCAGGAAGTTGAGGTATGCGTCCGGCATCGGCTCAGTGCTGCTGACCCGCACGAGCAGGCGCTTATTAGCCACCGCGCCCTCAGGGACGATTCGAAAGCGCAGCGCACCCAAGTAACTGAAACGCTCAAGTCCGCGGCGGGCGAAATCCTCCGGCGACGCCAGCGACGCGGTCATGTCCATCGCCCCAAGTCCGGCGCTGTCATGCAGGGCAATGAGGCCTTGCAAGCGCTCATTCAAGCCTGAGCTGACCTTAAACTCCCCCAGATCAAGCGCCCAAGCCGGAGCGCCAACCAACATGGCGACGACCAAGACCACCCAACGGCAGTCAATCAAAGCACGCCTGCGCCACAGCGGCAGCACCCTGTTCGGGTTCGCCGCGTGGCTATTGGCGGCCCGGCGCTCGCTTTTGCCCAGGCTCCTGCGGATGTAAACCAGCATCAAAGCTGCGGTAGCAGAGCTTCCGCGATCTGTACGCTATTCAGCGCCGCGCCCTTGCGCACGTTGTCCGACACCACCCAAAGGTTGAGCCCGCGAGGGTGGGAAATGTCTCGGCGAATGCGCCCGACATAGACCGCATCGTTGCCGCCGGCTTGGCCCACCGCCGTCGGATAGCCGCCAGGCGCACGTTCATCACGAAGTTCAATGCCAGGTGCCGCCGCCAACAGCGCACGCGCATCCTCCGGCGCGATGGGTTCGCGAGTTTCGATGTGAACGGCTTCGGAATGGCCGTAAAAAACAGGGATGCGCACGCAAGTGGGGTTCACCTGCATTGAGCTGTCTTCAAAAATCTTGCGTGTCTCCCAAACCATCTTCATTTCTTCAAAGGTGTAGCCGTTTTCTTGAAAGGCGCCGATCTGCGGCACGGCGTTGAAGGCGATCTGCACCGGCATCACCTCCGGCGTCACCGGCTTGGCGTTGAGCAGGTTGGCCGTCTGCCCGGCCAGCTCCCGCAATCCGCCCGCTCCCGCGCCAGAGACCGCTTGGTAGGTGGCCACGTTGATCCTTTCAATGCCGACGGCATCATAGATCGGCTTCAGTGCAACGACCATCTGAATGGTGGAGCAATTCGGGTTGGCGATCATGTTGCGCTGGCCGTAGTCACGCACGCGGCACGCATTGACCTCGGGCACCACCAGCGGCACTTCCTCATCAAAGCGAAACTTGGAGGTGTTGTCGATGACCACGCAACCGTCCGCGCTGGCCTTGGGCGCAAACTCGGCCGAAAGGGCACCGCCAGCAGAGAAGAACCCGATCCGCGCTTGGCTGAAGTCGAATTGATCCAGCCGCTGCACGGACACCGACTTGCCGCGAAACTGCAAGCGTTTGCCTTCAGAGCGCGAACTGGCCAGCAGGAAGAGGCGGTCCACCGGAAAGTTGCGCTGCTCAAGAATTTCAATCAACGCTCCACCGACCGCGCCGGTCGCCCCGGCGATGGCGACGTTGACCTTCTCCTCACTCACGCCTCGGCTCCCACCGCAGCAAATTCAAGTTGCGCAAGCAGCGCCTCGCCCATGGCTTGGGTGCCTACCAATTCAATGCCGTCCCCGCCGGAAGCGATGTCCGCCGTGCGCAGGCCGCGATCAAGGACGGCATCCACAGCGGACTCAATGGCGGTCGCGGCGGCCGGCACATTCAGGCTGTAGCGGCACATCATGGCCGCCGAAAGCACTGTCGCCAAGGGATTGGCCTTGTCTTCGCCGGCGATGTCCGGTGCCGAGCCATGCACCGGCTCGTACAGGCCAAAGCCGTCAGCGGCAAGGGAGGCCGACGGCAACATGCCAAGGGATCCGGTCAGCATGGCCGCCACATCGGAGAGGATGTCGCCGAACATGTTGCCGGTTACGATCACGTCGAACTGCTTGGGGGCGCGCACCAACTGCATTCCGGCGTTGTCAACATACATGTGGGACAGCGCCACTTCGGGATACTCCGGCGCCAATTCGGACACCAGCGTGCGCCATAGGTCCGTCGCCTCAAGCACGTTGGCCTTGTCAACGGAGCAAAGCCGGCCACGGCGCTTGCCAGCCAACTCGAAGGCGACCCGCGCAATGCGCTCAATCTCGTGCTCGGCATATCTGTAGGTGTTGACGCCAACCCGCTCGTTGTTCTGCATGAACACGCCCCTCGGCTCGCCAAAGTATATGCCGCCAGTCAATTCCCGCAAAATCAGGAGATCGAGGCCGGACACCAACTCAGGCTTCAATGATGAGGCTTCAATCAGGGGCGCGAACAGCAGCGCCGGGCGCAGGTTGGCGAATAGGCCAAGGTTTTTGCGCAAACCCAACAGGCCCTTCTCCGGGCGCTGGTCCATGGGGCGGTCCTCCCATTGCGGGCCGCCCACCGCGCCGAGCAGCACGGCATCCGCCGAGCGGCAAGCGGCAAGGGTCTCCGCCGGCAAGGGGACGCCCGTGGCGTCGATGGCACATCCCCCAACCAAGCGCTCCTCGGTTTGCAGACGCACGCCCTCCCGGCCCAAAGCCGAACGCAAGACTTGCACCGCGATGGGCACTACTTCCGACCCGATGCCATCGCCAGAAAGAACGGCGACTTTTCGCGCTTCCATCACAGCGCTCCGCCTTGCCCGACGCTTGGCGCGGACGGGCTGTCCGCCAGCCAAGGCCGGCGGGCGAAGTAGCCGCCCTCGAAACTGCGAATGCGCTCCGCCTGCGCCAAGGTCATGCCAATGTCATCAAGGCCTTCGAGCAGTTTGCGCCGATGCATCGGCGCCACCTCGAAGACGATTTCTTCACCGTCCGGGAGCCGGATGCGGGTTTGCTCCAAGTCAATGGTCAAGGCAAAACCTTGCTGGTCCTGAACCTGCTTGAACAGCTCATCCACCAAGGCCGCATCGAGGACTACCGGCAACAGACCGTTCTTGAAGCAGTTCTCAAAGAAGATGTCGGCGAAACTCGGCGCAATAACGGCTACAAAGCCGTATTCCATCAGAGCCCAAACGGCGTGCTCCCGGCTCGACCCACAACCGAAGTTGTCCCGCGCAAGCAGCACCCTAGCACCTTGATAGCAGGGTTGGTTCAACACAAATTCATAATTGATGCGCCGCTCGTTGGGGGTGACGCCAATGCCACCCTCGTCCAGATAGCGCCATGCGTCAAACAGATTGTCGCCGAAGCCGGTACGCTTGATGGACTTAAGAAACTGCTTGGGTATGATCTGATCCGTATCCACGTTGGCTCGGTCCAAGGGCGCAACCAAGCCGGACTCCACCCTGAAAGCCCTCACAGCATCTCCCTTACATCGGTGAAATGACCGCAGACGGCGGCGGCCGCCGCCATAGCCGGACTGACCAAGTGGGTGCGGCCGCCATAGCCCTGCCGCCCCTCGAAATTGCGGTTGGAGGTGGAGGCGCAGTGTTCGCCGGGCAGCAACTTATCCGGGTTCATGGCCAAGCACATCGAACAACCGGGGGCGCGCCATTCAAAGCCCGCCTTAACGAACACTTCCGCCAGCCCCTCAGCTTCCGCCGCTTGCTTGACAAGCCCGGACCCAGGCACCACCAAAGCCTGCTTGATGCTGGGCGCCACGCGCCGACCGTCCACTATTTGAGCGGCCACCCGCAGATCCTCAAGGCGCGCATTGGTGCAGGAACCGATAAACACCCGATCCAGCCGGATGTCCGCTATCGGTTGCTCCGGCGCCAAGCCCATGTAGGCCAAGGCCCGCTCCATCCCATCCGCCGCCAGCGCATTCGGCGCTTGGGCCGGGTTGGGCGCACAGCCATCAATGCCGGTGACCATCTCCGGCGATGTACCCCAGGTAACCTGCGGCACCAAGGCGGAGACGTCAAGATTCAATTCAAGATCGAAAGCCGCATCGGGGTCGCTCCGCAAGCCGCGCCAATGGGCCTCCGCCAAGCGCCACAAGTCTCCCTTGGGCGCGAAGGGCCGTCCATCGACATACTCCAAAGTGGTGTCGTCCACGGCAACGAGGCCGGCCCGCGCGCCCGCTTCAATGGACAGGTTGCACAGGGTCATGCGGCCCTCCATCGACAGCGCCTGCACCGCCTCCCCAAAATACTCAATGGTGTGGCCGCTAGCGCCGGCGGTGCCGATGCGGCCAATGATCGCCAACGCCAAGTCCTTGGCGTACACCCCAAGCGGCAGCTTGCCTTGCGTGCGCACCGCCAGGTTCTTCGCCTTGGATTGCGCCAAGCACTGCGTGGCCATGACGTGCTCCACTTCAGAAGTGCCGATGCCCTGGGCAAGAGCGGCAAAGGCGCCGTGGGTGGAGGTGTGGGAGTCGCCGCAGACAATGGTCATGCCCGGCAGCGTGGCGCCCTGCTCCGGCCCAATGACATGCACGATGCCTTGGCGCCTATCATGGATGTCGAATTGCTGAACGCCGTGCCGGCGGCAGTTTTCATCCAGCGTAACCACCTGCTCCCGGGCGATCGGATCCTTGATGCCGGCGATGCCAAGGCTGCGGTTCAGCGTCGGCACGTTGTGGTCCGGCGTGGCCAAATTCGCCTGCCGACGCCACAGCGCTCGCCCGGCCGAGCGCAAGCCCGAGAACGCCTGCGGCGATGTCACCTCGTGCAGCAGATGCCGGTCGATGTAGAGCAGGCTTTGCCCATCGTCCCTTTCACCAACTAGGTGGTCCGACCAGATTTTTTCGTACAATGTCGGCAATTTGATGCAGCCCTGCTTCGATTGGGGCCGCAGTATAAATCATGGCGCACCGCCGTGTTCGATCAAAGGCGGTTTTCGCCACAAACCTTGGGCGGAAAAACACTTCCATGACCAAGGTAGCCAGCGGAGAAGGGCAAAGCTCAGCCATAGCGCCCACAGCAGCATCAGCGCCTTGTAGAACCACGTTGGCAGCGAGTAGGCGGTTGCTATTGGAATGGCGGCGTCGGTTTGGTCGGAGAACCAACTTAAGCGTTCGCTGTTTGACTGAAACCCGGTAATCTGCATGTCGGGATCGCCGAGCAAGCCGTAGGGAACAGCGGCCAGGATGGTGATGAGGGCCACCAGAGTCAGCAGCGCCAAGACAGCTTGCGACACATTGTAGTCACGCCACGACAGTTCGGCGCCCCATGACTGACGCCCCCCCAAGGCGAGAGGCCATGCGGCCACCAACGCCAGCGCCAGCCAAGAGAAGGTGCTGAAGCCAAGGCCAAGCAGGAGCCAGTGGTGAGTACGCAGAGGCGTGAACTTGAAGCGACCAAGAATGAACGCCGCCGCGATCAGCGCCACCAACTCCGGCCAGTACAGGATGGCCGGGCCTACGTTCGGTCCGCTGGTGAACACCAGCCAGCGGCTACCGGGCATTGTGAGGCGCGTGGTGATGTTGCTGGAGGGCGCATTGAGTTCGACGCTTGGGGTGCGCACTCTAAAGCCGGATTCAATGGCTTCGTTCCAACGCAGGACAACCCGATGCTGACCGGGCAGAATCGGCAGATTGAGTTCAGCATCCACCAGCGGCAGCGATTCATCTTCGCCGTCAATGGTCAGAACTCGCAGGTCCGACTGAGCCGGTAGTTGGAGCCGATGGCTGGCGCCGCGCGTACTTCGATACTCAATGGTCAGTTCGGAACTGCGCAAGCGCTTGCCCACGGATGTTTCAAGAAGCACTTCATCGAACGCCAAGGTGTTTCCACCGGCGCTCTCAGGACGGGCAATCTCAAGCTGAACAGACTCACCAGAGCGCGGGTCGAACTTGGCAATGCGTTCGTAGCCATCGGCGCTCTGGCTCTCCGGAACGCCGGCAAACTCCACCCGCCAAGCATCGCCTACGACAAAGCGCCAAACCTCCCGCCAAGACTGATTGAGCGGCGCTTGCAGCCTCATTGAGGATCGGGGCGGCAACGACGAGCTCCACTCAAACAGGCCCTGCTGCGGATGCATCGACACCAACAACTTGCCATCTCTGACTTCATGCTCCCCACTCAAGACGGCCTCACCATCAAGCAAAGGAATCTCGACATTGATCACCCCCGTGCGGGGCGCGACACGATGAACCTGAGTGGTGACCCGCCAATTAAGCCCCAAGTCAATCCGCCGCTCAACGCGCAGGAAACTGGGCAACCGGCTCGGCGTCCAACGCTCCAGCTCATGCCCCCCAGCTTGCCGCAGCCGCGTCAAGCTCAGTGCGCCGGCCGCTAAGGCGCGATCCTGAACGCCCGCCACCAACCAGCTTTCAGACTGTGCGCTGATGATTCGAGGACGGGCGGGAAAGGCGATCTCCAGCGTATCAACCGACGGCAGCGGCCCCTTCAGCGCCAAGGCGTGGCGACCGGCGTTCAAATGCACCCAAAGCACGCCGTCGTCATCCCGCCACGCCGGCAGAGGGTTGGAACTGCTGTCCTCAATTCGCGCCGGCCACCAGATTCGCGTCCCGGCCGGCATAGGCACGGCCACGTTGGCTAAGGCGTGAACCTGCAATTGAATGTCCAAGGCATCTGCTGCGGCAACCACATCGGCGTTGACGATTTCCGCGCAGCGCGGTGCGCAGCGCGGCGGCGCCAGCAGACGCTGCTGCAATTCATTGAGCAGTTCCGGTGAGGGCACATCGGCGTGGGCCGTTCCATCCAAACCCAGCACCGTCACCGCCAGAGCCGCCACAGCACCGCCAGCGCCTAGCCGTCTCCACTTCAGTAGCCGCCGCAACCGTCCAAAAATGTCAAATGCGAACCAGGTTGTCAGCAAGGCAAGGGCCACAACGCCAATGAGGCGCAACGCGCTGACCAGCCAAGACGGCAGGATGACCAGACGCATTTCCTGGCCAACAGGCACCGGGCCGCTCCAGGACAGTCGGTGCGACGTCCAACCCCAACTTGGCAGACCCGGGCCGGCCTGCACCAAGACATCCTCGCCGTAGCGGCTGAGTGCGTTTGCTGAGCGGCCGGCCGCTGTGACGACCATGTACTCCCCGGCAATCCCGTCCCGCGCAGCAAAGCCGGTCACCTCAGCCTGATCGGCCTTCGATTTCGATAGTGCCGCCAACTCCACTGACAGCCCCCTAACCTCCGACATGGAACCCGGCGGCGTCACGGTGCCCTGCCACACCGCCTCCACCTGCGGATACAGTGCGCTGCGAATCTGTCCGACTAAGAAGGGAATCAACAGCACAAGCAGCAGCGCAAACGAAGCCGCTAGATAACCAGCCGCCGCTTGGCGCAGACGGCCGGGCGGCGCAACCCGCGCCAGCGCCACCGCAGCCAGCAGATTCAGCCAAGTCCAAATCTGCGCCAGAGGTTCATGCAAGCTGATTGCCAAGGCCAACAGGGCCAAGACCCCGGCAAGGCGTCCAAACAAACGCCACACGGCCCCAGTGACGATGAGCAGCAGGAAGAAGTCCACTAAGCGCCAACGTCCGGTCCAGCTAGTGGGGGCCTCATCAACATCGAAAGCCGTCAGCAGCTTGGTGCCGGGCGGCAGGTTCAAGGTGACCCCGACCTGGTCTAAATCCGTGTTCCACCCAGTTGCCGGCAAGCGACCGCGAGATTCAATGCGTCCCAAGGCGCTCAGGTCAACTGCGGCGTTTCTGACTTCAACGCCCAAGCCGCCATCGCTGCGCGTTACCAGCAGGTTGTTAGCTGCCTCCACATCCCAAACACTCTGCAAAACATAGGGCAACGCCATGTCCAAGCGCCAACCGCTGCGCATGACCCCGCCAATGTAATCAGCAAATACGAAGCCGTCACCATCGAAGTCCAGCCAAAAGGTCCGTTGCAGATTCAACGCATTGCGAGTCTCCGCTTGGCCGCGGTGTTGCTGCTTGATCTCAAGGGAGCCCCCAGGCGTCATGCGAAACGTCGGCAAGTCATGCCAAATACCGCCAACGCGCCCCGGATCCACCGGGCGCCGCCCCTTGGGTTGGGTGGAGCGCAGTTGCGGGTTGGCCTGATAGCTCCAAATTTCCTCGGCCGGCAAATTGCGCTGAGGTTGGGGCATTTCGACCTGCGCCAACACCTCGGTCGCTCGGGCTAGGAGATCAATCGTCCAGGAACCTGGCCGCGCCTGCACCAGCAGGTTGCCATCGGCCTCCAAACGCACCGACAGTTCGCTCTCCAAAGACAGGGGGATGAAGCCATCAGGCATGGCCGGCCCGATCACCTCTTCACGCACGGCACCGGAGACTTCAACCTCAAATATCGTTTGCAGCCGTGTGGGCACGCCATCCTCAATGCGACGATGGACGCGCACGGACAGTTCGTCCTGCACCACCGTCTCAGGTCGCCAATCCCCCAACCAGACAGCGCCCGCTCCCATCCCGGACAGCGCCCGCTCCCATCTTGGCTGAGCGATTTCCACACCGTCCACGCTAAGGGTCAGCAGGCCGCTGTGAGCCGGAGCCGACAGAGTGGGCGGACGCTCGCTCCAGGAAAACGCCCCGGTGATGCGATGGCTGCCTGGCGGCAAAAGAACGGCAGGTGCGCCCTGCCGCAGCGCCAGCGTCAAAGCGCCGCCATCCGCCACCACGTCCTGCGGCCAGTTGTTTGCGTCGCCGGGCAGAGGCACCCACTGATCATCACCGAAAAGGGTCCACTCCTGTTCGAAACGACCGCCCTCAGGGGTGATCGAAAGCCGAAGCCGCCCCGGCCAAGCGCAGACGAAATCTGCCGGCGCCTTGCCTTCTCGGTCATAGAGCAGTGGGCAAAGCCGATGGCGTTGATCCTGCAGCACCCAATCCCGCCAGTCATCAAGGATTTGCGGCACATGAAGTTGGTGGCGCTGGCTCCAAGCACCGGTTGAGGCCAATAGAGCGCAAAGCAGACCGATCCACCGAAAGCGCATCACATAATCCCCTCTAAGGAAGCTGGGCCTTGAAGTATACCGCCAAGAGACCGGTGCGAATTGGGCTACAGCCCCTTCATGTTCATGGCGATTTTGAAGCCTTCCCCCTCCGCCCCCAAACGGTTTTGCTCCGCTACCAACACATCCTCTTTTGGCGTGTTCGCCAAGATTTCGGCGAGGAGCTTGTGTTTGGAGCGGGTTTCCGGCCTGTCGTGGCCCCGAAAGCTGCGGTCTCGGGCGAATTCGTCCGGCCCCACCCTCAGGCGGCCATCAACCCGATCCAATTGGCCGCTTGCAGCAGGTTCATGGTCGTCGCCTTGAAGGTCAGTCGGGACTTCGCAACAGTCTTGCCAAGGCTCTCTTTGGGCTTCTCTTAAGGAACCTCTGATGAAACCCCAAGAATTGGCCATCGCCTGGCGGCTGGAATAATTCATCTTGTATTTTATTTTCAATGATTGACACGTCATCGAAAAAGACTGGTCTTGTTGCACTGCGAAAACCTACGGATTTTTCAGAGATTTCTTACCCTGATGCGGGCACTTCGCCACTTGCCTTTGACAGCCAGCCTCCGTTGTACAGCCGATCCCCAGAGGTATACCATCCACCAAACGCAACGGCCCGCCGGTTGTTATGTGCCGTGGCGAAAACGGCTCGGGGCGGCGCAATGAAGACGGCTGGGTTTTTGCATAAGCCCGGGAATTGTTCATACACCCGAATAATTGATGGAGGTATGAGATGTCACTAAGCCCCCCAAAGCTGGCAGCCGTTGTCCTCATCGCTCTCGGCAGCACCAGTGCATATTGCCAAAGCAGTGGCGCGGCAAGTCCGTTGCGCACCAACACCGCCTTGGGGGAGGTTCTGGTGATGCCGGCCGGGGACGCCGCCACGCCGGGCATCACGCAGCTCAATGAGCTGCGCGTCGAAATCGCCATCGAAGACGGCTTCCGGGTCTACCGTGCATTCCACCGAGGACGTCTGCACACCGCCTATGCCGCGCTGGACGGTCCCTCCCGGCGCTTCGCGTTCGACCTTCAGCGCCAGCGTTTTCGCGAAGTGGAACCGACGCTGATCCTGCGTTTGACGGACTACGACATGCTCGACGCCATCATCGAAAGCACTGGCGCGGTGGGCGGCAAGGTCTACCCGGCCTTGGGTTGGGCGCTATTGCTGTTGCCACCCGAGGCGAACCCGGCCGAGGTGGCGCGTCAGTTGGCATCAAACCCCTTCGTCACCGAAGCCGAGGTGCAGTTGAAGGAGCGCCCGAATGTTCCCATGTGACCGAAAACATCCGAGCCAGCGAAACTTGGCAAGACCGACGCTTGCGTCGTTGATCTTCAGCCTGCTCTTAGCCGCTGGTGATGGCGTCGCCGAACCAGCCCAGCTACCGCCCATCGCCAACCAAGGCGATGTTGATGCAGCCAAACAGTCACTTGCAGCTGACCTCTATACCTTTACCGGCGACATCATCATTCGCGACGACGTAATCGAGCTAGAGGTCTTTGCTTTCAACCTCGGCGCTAGCGCCTCATCCCCGACGCAATTGGCGGTGCTTATAAATGACGAGCCGAGCTGGCGCAGCACCCTCGCCTTCGGACCAGTCGTGGCGGACATCCCGGCCTTAGATGCCAAAGCCTTCCTCCGTCGGTTCTTCACCGCCCAACTGGCCGCTTTCAATCCAAACAGCGACTACTACATACTGATTAACCTAGACCCAGTCCCTGAAGAACTTCCCGCGCACAGTTTCAATCAGTACTTCACTGGCTTTTCCTTGGATGAATCCGGCCGCGTGACGGTGCGCTGCCAACCATCGGGCACCAACAACGTCCGCCTCGGCGCGTCTGATCCTCTGACCGGGCAGCAGTGGCACTTGGTCAACACCGGGCAGCGGGCTTACGCCAGCAACGGCGGCGAACCGGGCGAGGATCTGGGCATGGCGACTGCATTGAGGGCTGGGCCGGAGGGTGAGGGCATTCGCATCGCCATCGTCGATACGGGCCTTGAAACCTGCCACCAGGACCTGGCCGCCAACATAGAGGACGGGGCTTCCTACAACTTCAACGTCTCCCACTGGAACGGGACGATCGCCGGCGACCCGTTTCAGCCCGCAACCCTCGGCGATCACGGCACTGCCGTGGCCGGCGTGGCTGCGGCCGTGGCCGACAACGGCTATGGCGGGCGCGGGGTCGCCCCAAAGGCCCTGCTGCGAGGCTACAACATGCTGCCCGCGGTCAATCAGATGGCCGCCTTCCTAGACTCCCTTGGAGCCAGCGAGGAGAACCCGGATTCCACTGACGTGGATATCTTCAACATGAGTTTTGGCAGCTACGGCGAGGAGGCCCATCCACATCCCGACCGGGACATCGCTTTATTCAAGAACGGCATAGACAATCTGCGCCAAGGACGGGGCGCGATCTATGTCAAAGCCGCTGGCAACGGCTTCAATAGATGCGGCTCCTTGCGCCGCGAACTGAATGGGCAGATCGGCTGCCTGTCCGCCAACGCCGATCCTCTCAACAACCTGCACTATCTCATCGTCGTCAACGCCTTCAACGCCGCTGGCAAGAAGGCCAGTTATTCATCCGTCGGCTCCAATGTCTGGGTCACCGCACCGTCGGGCGAATTTGGAGCCACCAACCCGGCCACCATCACCACGGACCAAATGGGCCTGAACCGGGGCTATGACACGCTGGCTCAAAGGGGCCTCTCTCAAGTGCCCTCCGACAATCCCAACGGCGACCACATCAGCACCTTCAACGGCACCTCAAGCGCCGCGCCCGCCGCTTCCGGCGCTGTGGCCCTGCTGCTGGGCTCTTATCCAAACCTGACTTGGCGTGATGTCAAGCACATCTTGGCCAACACCGCCCGCAAGCTGGACGCGAACATCCCGGCGGTGCAGCACCAAGTCAACGGCGAAACCTACGTGTCGCAATTGCCTTGGATCATCAACGCAGCCGGCTATAACTTTCATAACTGGTACGGTTTCGGCGCACTGTCCGTGGACGATGCCTTGCAATTCGCGGCATCCCACCCATCGGACAGCTTGGGCGAATTCATCGAAACAGCCGCCTTCAGCGGCAGAACGCCCAGATCGGATCTCAACGAACCGGGCCCGGTCGGGCTGCTCAGGCGCGTTCTCGACCAATTTTTCAATGGCATTCCCGACTATGACGCTGAAGGCCGCACCAAAACACTCAACGTCAGCGGCTTGCCCGCCGACGCCAGCATTGAGGCGGTGAGCTTGGAGATCGAGGTCACCCACCCGATGACGAACGACCTCGGCATCCACCTCATCTCACCATCCGGCACCGAAAGCATACTCAACCCAGTGTTCAACGAAGTGCTGGCCGGAAACCCTGATCTGGACTGGCTGCTGCTGAGCAACGCTTTCTACGGCGAATCACCCAACGGCCAGTGGCAACTGAAGATCGTGGACGCCGCGCCGCAGGATGTCGGCAAAATCGATCGCTGGAGCCTGAGCTTCGCCTTGGGCACGCATCCGCCGTCCAACTAGCTCCAAGGATGCCGGCGGGTTCAGGTCAAACATGGGGCCACGGCCCCCATTGCCCAGGATGCCGATCGTCGCTCGACGCAGGCTAACGCTGGGTCCATTTCAGTCGCTGCTTGGCACCGCCGGCGCTTTGACGCTGGTGCTGCGGCAAGACGCACCTGCCGTTTTTTTGCCGCTAGGCAACCATCGCATCACCGAGGCGTTTTCCTGGAGACCGTCGGCGCAAGGCCGGTGCGAATTGGGTTGAATCTGCTTATTCTGGCCTGTTTTCCAAGGCTTTAGCGAGGAGCGGGCTGCCGGCCTGTCGTGGCCCCGAAACCTGCGGTTTCGGACCAAGTCGGACGGGCCCCGCCCTTAGGCGGCCATCAACTTGATCCGATTGGCCGCTTTCAGCAGGCTCATGGTCGTCGTCTTGAAGGTCAGTCGGGATGTCGCAACCGTCTTGGCGAGTCAATCTAGGACGACGTCAAGAGCAAGGGGCGGGAATTCAGCCAGTCGGCTATCTAGCCTCGGCCGCTGCCTGCTTGGCCGTCGCCCGCCAACTGCTTGACCAGGCTGCCGTCCAAAGCCTCCAAGCCCTCTCCCGCCGCCGTGCGCCGAGCAACTTCCTCAAGAGCTTGCTCACCAGCGCCCGCACTTTTGACGAAATCCCGTGCGAGAGGCGTCATCACGTAGTCCTGCGGCAGGTCTGGACGATCATCAGTCCGCCGATTCAGCGCCGCCTCGATGGCCGGCTCCAACTCAACGAACTTGCGCACCCGCAGCACTTCGTCCCGATCCTTGAATTCCGGCAGGATCTCCTTGCCGAAGATCTCCAAGGACTCCATGATGTGCTCGTGCTTGTTGCGCCCGGCCTGCTGCACAAAGATCACTTGGTCAACACCACACTCCTCGTAGCGCCGCAGGAATTCCCGCAACTGATCCGGCGTGCCGATGGCACCCCGCAGCCCCTGCCCGCCTTGGGCGGCCACCTTGGCCCCCAACCGCTCCTGCTCCAAGGCGACGGCGACTTCCGGGTTGTAGCCCATCTCATGCCGCTTCGCCTGAAATTCATCCCATACGTTGGTCTTGCCCGGCCTGTGCTCACCGAACACGTAGAAGTGCGCCAAGGAGTAGCCGAAGAAGTTGCCACCTTCAAGACCCCGCCGAATGGCCTCCTGCTCATCCTGATGCACCATCATGGGCGTCACGCAAGCAATCTCCGGATTCACCGCCTGTCCGATGGGCACGCACTTGTCCACTAAGGTACGGCGGTAGTCCCCCACCCAATGCCGAGCCTCCTCCGGGTCTATGAACGTAAACGTCAGGGCGCCTATGCCCTTCTCCGCCGCCAGCAAGATGGTGTCGCGCCGGGAGCAGGCCACCCAAAGCGGTGGATGGGGCTGCTGCACCGGTTTCGGCACCACGTTGCGGGGCGGCATGCTGCAATGCTTGCCTTGGTGGCCGGTGAAAGGCGTCTCCGTCATGCAGCGCACGGCCACCTGAAGCCCCTCCTCCCACATCTCCCGCTTCAGGGCGGGCGGAATTTCAAAACCACCTAGTTCGGCGGTGGAGGATGACTCTCCCGATCCGAACTCCACCCGTCCTTTCGAAACCAAGTCCAGGGTAGCCACCCGCTCCGCTGTACGGGCGGGATGGTTGTACTTGGGCGCCGTCTGAATGATGCCGTGGCCGAGGCGAATGTTCTCAGTGCGTTGGCTGACCGCGGCTAGAAACACCTCCGGGGCGCTGGAATGGGAGTACTCTTCCAAGAAGTGGTGCTCAACTTCCCAGACGTACTCGCCGTGTGGGCACGCCATCCTCAATGCGACGATGGACGCGCACGGACAGTTCGTCCTGCACCACCGTCTCAGGTCGCCAATCCCCCAACCAGACAGCGCCCGCTCCCATCCCAGACAGCGCCCGCTCCCATCTTGGCTGAGCGATCTCCACACCGTCCACGCTAAGGGTCAGCAGGCCGCTGTGAGCCGGAGCCGACAGAGTGGGCGGACGCTCGCTCCAGGAAAACGCCCCGGTGATGCGATGGCTGCCTGGCGGCAAAAGAACGGCAGGTGCGTCCTGCCGCAGCACCAGCGTCAAAGCGCCGCCATCCACCGCCACGTCCTGCGGCCAGTTGTTTGCGTCGCCGGGCAGAGGCACCCACTGATCATCACCGAAAAGGGTCCACTCCTGTTCGAAACGACCGCCCTCAGGGGTGATCGAAAGCCGAAGCCGCCCCGGCCAAGCGCAGACGAAATCTGCCGGCGCCTTGCCTTCTCGGTCATAGAGCAGTGGGCAAAGCCGATGGCGTTGATCCTGCAGCACCCAATCCCGCCAGTCATCAAGGATTTGCGGCACATGAAGTTGGTGGCGCTGGCTCCAAGCACCGGTTGAGGCCAATAGAGCGCAAAGCAGACCGATCCACCGAAAGCGCATCACATAATCCCCTCTAAGGAAGCTGGGCCTTGAAGTATACCGCCAAGAGACCGGTGCGAATTGGGCTACAGCCCCTTCATGTTCATGGCGATTTTGAAGCCTTCCCCCTCCGCCCCCAAACGGTTTTGCTCCGCTACCAACACATCCTCTTTTGGCGTGTTCGCCAAGATTTCGGCGAGGAGCTTGTGTTTGGAGCGGGTTTCCGGCCTGTCGTGGCCCCGAAAGCTGCGGTCTCGGGCGAATTCGTCCGGCCCCACCCTCAGGCGGCCATCAACCCGATCCAATTGGCCGCTTGCAGCGGGTTCATGGTCGTCGCCTTGAAGGTCAGTCGGGACTTCGCAACAGTCTTGCCAAGGCTCTCTTTGGGCTTCTCTTAAGGAACCTCTGATGAAACCCCAAGAATTGGCCATCGCCTGGCGGCTGGAATAATTCATCTTGTATTTTATTTTCAATGATTGACACGTCATCGAAAAAGACTGGTCTTGTTGCACTGCGAAAACCTACGGATTTTTCAGAGATTTCTTACCCTGATGCGGGCACTTCGCCACTTGCCTTTGACAGCCAGCCTCCGTTGCACAGCCAGCCCTCAGAGGTATACCATCCACCAAACGCAACGGCCCGCCGGTTGTTATGTGCCGTGGCGAAAACGGCTCGGGGCGGCGCAATGAAGACGGCTGGGTTTTTGCATAAGCCCGGGAATTGTTCATACATCCGAATAATTGATGGAGGTATGAGATGTCGCTAAGCCCCCCAAAGCTGGCGGCCGTTGTCCTCATCGCTCTCGGCAGCACCAGTGCATATTGCCAAAGCAGTGGCGCGGCAAGTCCGCTGCGCACCAACACCGCCTTGGGGGAGGTTCTGGTGATGCCGGCCGGGGACGCCGCCACGCCGGGCATCACGCAGCTCAATGAGCTGCGCGTCGAAATCGCCATCGAAGACGGCTTCCGGGTCTACCGTGCATTCCACCGAGGACGTCTGCACACCGCCTATGCCGCGCTGGACGGTCCCTCCCGGCGCTTCGCGTTCGACCTTCAGCGCCAGCGTTTTCGCGAAGTGGAGCCGACGCTGATCCTGCGTTTGACGGACTACGACATGCTCGACGCCATCATCGAAAGCACTGGCGCGGTGGGCGGCAAGGTCTACCCGGCCTTGGGTTGGGCGCTATTGCTGTTGCCACCCGAGGCGAACCCGGCCGAGGTGGCGCGTCAGCTGGCATCAAACCCCTTCGTCACCGAAGCCGAGGTGCAGTTGAAGGAGCGCCCGAATGTTCCCATGTGACCGAAAACATCCGAGCCAGCGCAACTTGGCAAGACCGACGCTTGCATCGTTGATCTTCAGCCTGCTCTTAGCCGCTGGTGATGGCGTCGCCGAACCAGCCCAGCTACCGCCCATCGCCAACCAAGGCGATGTTGATGCAGCCAAACAGTCACTTGCACCTGACCTCTATGCCTTTGCCGGCGACATCATCATTCGCGACGACATGATCAAGCTAGAGGTCTTGGTTTTCAACTTCGGCGCTGGCGCCTCATCCCCGACGAAATTGACGGTGCTTATAAATGACGAGCCGAGCTGGCGCAGCACCCTCGCCTTCGAACCAGTCGTGGCGGACATCCCGGCCTTAGATGCCAAAGCCGACCTCCGTCTGTTCTTCACCGCCCAACTGGCCGCTTTCAATCCAAACAGCGACTACTACATACTGGTTAACCTAGACCCAATCCCTGAAGAACTTTCCGGGCGCGGTTTCAATCAGGACTTCACTGGCTTTTCCTTGGATGAATCCGGCCGCGTGACGGTGCGCTGCCAACCATCGGGCACCAACAACGTCCGCCTCGGCGCGTCTGATCCTCTGACCGGGCAGCAGTGGCACTTGGTCAACACCGGGCAGCGGGCTTACGCCAGCAACGGCGGCGAACCGGGCGAGGATCTGGGCATGGCGACTGCATTGAGGGCTGGGCCGGAGGGTGAGGGCATTCGCATCGCCATCGTCGACACGGGCCTTGAAACCTGCCATCAGGACCTGGCCGCCAACATAGAGGACGGGGCTTCCTACAACTTCAACGTCTCCCACTGGAGCGGGACGATCGCCGGCGACCCGTTTCAGCCCGCAACCCTCGGCGATCACGGCACTGCCGTGGCCGGCGTGGCTGCGGCCGTGGCCGACAACGGCTATGGCGGGCGCGGGGTCGCCCCAAAGGCCCTGCTGCGAGGCTACAACATGCTGTCCGCGGTCAATCAGCTGGCCGCCTTCCTAGACTCCCTTGGAGCCAGCAAGGAGAACCCGGATTCCACCGACGTGGATATCTTCAACATGAGTATTGGCATCTTAGGCGATGAGGCCCATCCACCTTCCGACCGGCACATCGCTTTATTCAAGAACGGCATAGACAATCTGCGCCAAGGACGGGGCGCGATCTATGTCAAATCCGCTGGCAACGGCTTCAATAGCTGCAGCTCCTTGCGCCGCGAACTGAATGGGCAGATCGGCTGCCTGTCCGCCAACGCCGATTCTCTCAACAACCTGCACTATCTCATCGTCGTCAGCGCCTTCAACGCCGCTGGCAAGAAGGCCAGTTATTCATCCGTCGGCTCCAATGTCTGGGTCACCGCACCGGCGGGCGAATTTGGAGGCACCAACCCGGCCACCATCACCACGGACCAAATGGGCCTGAACCGGGGCTATGACACGCTGGCTCAAAGGGGCCTCTCTCAAGTGCCCTCCGACAATCCCAACGGCGACCACATCAGCACCTTCAACGGCACCTCAAGCGCCGCGCCCGCCGCTTCCGGCGCTGTGGCCCTGCTGCTGGGCTCTTATCCAAACCTGACTTGGCGCGATGTCAAGCACATCTTGGCCAACACCGCCCGCAAGCTGGACGCGAACATCCCGGCGGTGCAGCACCAAGTCAACGGCGAAACCTACGTGTCGCAATTGCCTTGGATCATCAACGCAGCCGGCTATAACTTTCATAACTGGTACGGTTTCGGCGCACTGTCCGTGGACGATGCCTTGCAATTCGCGGCATCCCACCCATCGGACAGCTTGGGCGAATTCATCGAAACAGCCGCCTTCAGCGGCAGAACGCCCAGATCGGATCTCAACGAACCGGGCCCGGTCGGGCTGCTCAGGCGCGTTCTCGACCAATTTTTCAATGGCATTCCCGACTATGACGCTGAAGGCCGCACCAAAACACTCAACGTCAGCGGCTTGCCCGCCGACGCCAGCATTGAGGCGGTGAGCTTGGAGATCGAGGTCACCCACCCGATGACGAACGACCTCGGCATCCACCTCATCTCACCATCCGGCACCGAAAGCATACTCAACCCAGTGTTCAACGAAGTGCTGGCCGGAAACCCTGATCTGGACTGGCTGCTGCTGAGCAACGCTTTCTACGGCGAATCACCCAACGGCCAGTGGCAACTGAAGATCGTGGACGCCGCGCCGCAGGATGTCGGCAAAATCGATCGCTGGAGCCTGAGCTTCGCCTTGGGCACGCATCCGCCGTCCAACTAGCTCCAAGGATGCCGGCGGGTTCAGGTCAAACATGGGGCCACGGCCGCCGTTGCCCAGAATGCCGATCATCGGATGCCGATCGTCGCTCTAGCCTCGGCCGCTGCCTGTTTGGCCGTCGCCCGCCAACTGCTTGACCAGGCTGCCGTCCAAAGCCTCCAAGCCCTCTCCCGCCGCCGTGCGCCGAGCAACTTCCTCAAGAGCTTGCTCACCAGCGCCCGCACTTTTGACGAAATCCCGTGCGAGAGGCGTCATCACGTAGTCCTGCGGCAGGTCTGGGCGGTCATCAGTCCGCCGGTTCAGCGCCGCCTCGATGGCCGGCTCCAACTCAACGAACTTGCGCGCCCGCAGCACTTCGTCCCGATCCTTGAATTCCGGCAGGATCTCCTTGCCGAAGATCTCCAAGGACTCCATGATGTGCTCGTGCTTGTTGCGCCCGGCCTGCTGCACAAAGATCACTTGGTCAACACCACACTCCTCGTAGCGCCGCAGGAATTCCCGCAACTGATCCGGCGTGCCGATGGCACCCCGCAGCCCCTGCCCGCCTTGGGCGGCCACCTTGGCCCCCAACCGCTCCTGCTCCAAGGCGACGGCGACTTCCGGGTTGTAGCCCATCTCATGCCGCTTCGCCTGAAATTCATCCCATACGTTGGTCTTGCCCGGCCTGTGCTCACCGAACACGTAGAAGTGCGCCAAGGAGTAGCCGAAGAAGTTGCCACCTTCAAGACCCCGCCGAATGGCCTCCTGTTCATCCTGATGCACCATCATGGGCGTCACGCAAGCAATCTCCGGATTCACCGCCTGTCCGATGGGCACGCACTTGTCCACTAAGGTACGGCGGTAGTCCCCCACCCAATGCCGAGCCTCCTCCGGGTCTATGAACGTAAACGTCAGGGCGCCTATGCCCTTCTCCGCCGCCAGCAAGATGGTGTCGCGCCGGGAGCAGGCCACCCAAAGCGGCGGATGGGGCTGCTGCACCGGTTTCGGCACCACGTTGCGGGGCGGCATGCTGCAATGCTTGCCTTGGTGGCCGGTGAAAGGCGTCTCCGTCATGCAGCGCACGGCCACCTGAAGCCCCTCCTCCCACATCTCCCGCTTCAGGGCGGGCGGAATTTCAAAACCACCTAGTTCGGCAGTGGAGGATGACTCTCCCGACCCGAACTCCACCCGTCCTTTCGAAACCAAGTCCAGGGTAGCCACCCGCTCCGCTGTACGGGCGGGATGGTTGTACTTGGGCGCCGTCTGAATGATGCCGTGGCCGAGGCGAATGTTCTCAGTGCGTTGGCTGACCGCGGCTAGAAACACCTCCGGGGCGCTGGAATGGGAGTACTCTTCCAAGAAGTGGTGCTCAACTTCCCAGACGTACTCAATACCCAGCTTGTCCGCAAATTCGCACTGTTCAAGGGCGTTTTGAAACAGCGTCAGTTCAGATTCCCCAGTCCAAGGCCGGGGCAATTGATGCTCGTAGAAGATGCCAAAGCGCATAATGCTAGTCTCTCGTTAGCTAAGGAATGTCTGATCAATCAACGTCACAGGCGATGTTGTTTTGGATTTTCAAAACTCAGGGGTTCAAATTCTTCAAATTCTTCAAATTTATGAAACAAGCCGCTATTTGCGCAGTATTTTGCGCTCTGACGGCTGCTTTCTGTTTTCAAGATGCACTAGACCCTCAAGGCTCACCTTTGCTCCAGTAAGTGTTTCTGCACCACCATCAAATTGGTCAACGGACTGATCACAAGCCGACGGTGTGCAATTTTTTAGCCAGCCCCTTATAACACACTTTAGTGGAACCAAACCGGCCTTTCATCATGACAAATAGATGCTTCACTCGTGTACGCGTTTTGAATTCGCAGCGATTGGCTAAGCGTTCCCGATCGGTCGGTTTGCGATAGCGGCGGCCGCCCTTCTTCTGAGTGAAATTCTTAGCGCTTGGCGCAGCCGAGCGAATGGCTGACTTCCCACCCGCATAAGCCGAATCTCCCCAGATACGGGTTTCCCGGCCATGTAGTCAATCACCATTCACCACGGGGTCATGCACGTTGGCGGCGGTCGCCACCAAGGAATGAATCAGTTTGCTGCCGCTGTCCACGCCGATGTGGGCCTTCATGCCAAAACACCACTGGTTGCCTTTGCGAGTTTGGTGCATGTCGGGGTCACGCTGTTTGCTCTTGTTCTTCGTTGAGCTCGAGGCGTTGATGATCTTCGCGTCGACAATCCATCCGTGATTCATCTTCACGCTATTTTCCTTCAGCTGATCGCCCAGATTGTGCCCCTATTTCAGAAAGTTGTGAATAGATACGGACGGCTATGGACTTTATCGGCAGACTGGTGATTGGCGGAGGGGGAGGGGTCAAGGTCGAACCTTCTCTACCTTGCGATCGCTATCGGGAAGTCTCGCGGTTTTCTTCACCCCTCTGATTTTTCTATTATTTTCTTCCACGCCTTCGTTCCTCTGCGATCGTGCGAGTTGCGCGAAAGGAGACGAAGATGCGAGTAACCTGCCTCAATCAGACCGAACTGGCAGCCCGATGGAAGATCAGCTCTCGAACCCTCGAGCGGTGGCGCTGGATCGGTGAAAGCCCCCATTTCCTGAAGCTTGGAGGACGCGTGATTTATAGGATTGAAGATGTCGAAGCGTTCGAGCGCGAAATGCTGAGAGCCGCTAAGAACGAACAGAAAGGCGGCTGAACTTCTCTGGGGCGGCATCCGTTGAAAACGCCGGCTAGCCTGTTACATCACGGGCTCAACCACAGCCTCGTTGGCTATGATCCGACGCCGGAGTCGATCGAGCATGTTTTCACCGTCCGCCACATCGATGGTTGCGATCTCCAAGATGGGTTTGGTCTCCGGGACGGTTTCATGGCGGTTTATTTGGTATCGACAATGAACACCCTCTTTGTCGCCTAGCTCCGAATGATGCGGATACAGAAGCGTAAGGCGCGGCGCACCGTAAAGCTGTGCATAGGCCATCATCTGGTAGACATCTCTTTGTAAGACCCCCCGTTTCGGGTCATTTTTCAAGGGGGAAATCCGTTTCCATTTCGTGTCAATCACATGAGTCACAGTGCGGCATGCGCGACGACGGATCAGGATGTCTGGCTGTGTCTGGAAAAGCCCTCGCCCAGCCGTTTTTTCGGATAGATCGGATAGACAGAAATGACGCCTGCCCTGCAAGACTACCTCCAGATTCGTCCCGGCCAAGGCGCGGGAAATCAGGCGACCGACATATTCCTCGAACAGTTTGTGCATCTCGAAAAGCAGCGTTATTCCCTGTCCCTCACCGCCGGTCGTCGTCTGGTAGCGGTCCTGCAGGAAAAGTCGTGCCATGCTCAGAAGCTCCTGCCACCGGCGATTGGTACGATCGATAACTACCTCATCCCATCGCAAGGCAGAAGGAGGCGAAATATCTGCGACGTCCGCATAATCGACGAATGCCAGTTCTCGCAGCCGCTGTTGGTTTTCCGGCTTTCGAGACATCCAAAAGAGATGCAGCAGGGCGGCCTTCATGATCCGGTTCAACGCAATGTCCTTGGAAAGGTCATCAAACCGGCATGCGAGACGGGAAGGATTGACTGCATGGCGAGTAAACTGGCGTACAACGTTAAGCCTGCCGCGCAAGGCGGAAAGATCGTCCTCTTGCTCGACATAACGGCGCGGCATTCCTTTGCGGACCGCCTCGGTGAGCTTGTCGCAAAAGATGCCGATCAGGATTTCGAGTAACGTCTCTCGCTGCCATGCCAAGTCTGTTATCGACCCGGGTTCGACCTTCAGTTTCAGGACAACGGCCAGCATATGGATCAGACGTTTCCGGATCGTCGCATTCTGCTTATCTGGCGTGTCTGGCGCGACGTCGATTTTGGGCAGGATCTCAAGACTGCAGTCCTTCGTGGCTAGGATCCCGACGACACCCTGTGCGCGCAGCGCATACCGACCGTGCTCTAGCACACCGCTCCCGCCCTCGCCAGCAAAGCGCGAGCGCTGCGCCAAGACTGCGAGCCGACCCGCGACGTGTTCGGGGATCTGTTGCTCCTTACCGACACCATAGGTGAGCTTGCCCTCTTCGCGGATGGTATAGGATTGCATCAGGCTCAGAGCTCCAAAGAATTGAACCACGAAAAATTGAACTCATCCTTCTCCTTCACTCTCCAACTCTTTTTGACGTCATGCTCATCCTCACCATCATACTCATCCGCAGTAGGTCTTGGCGGATGCAGATCCTTTCCTTCAAGGAAGTGTGTCTCTTTTTTCGGTCCATTCAACACCTTGGCAACCTTGGACCTGTCCTCGTGAAAATACTCTTCCAAGAGCGGAATGACCTTGTCGTGAACCACCTTCTTAACGTCTGCCAGATTACGGCACCCAGTGAAATAGGCGTGGCCGATCTGATGATCGCGGTCGAATAGAGACTCAATGCTCTCGTTAATCTTGGTCAGAAATTTTTTAAGGTTGACGCTTTCTCGGTCTTTAGGGTTGTCGCTTTTTAGGTTTTCTACGTCGCACCCTTGGGCCTCCAGAGCCTTCCGCAGTTCTTCGACATCTGGCATCAATTCGCGAAATTCGAATCGGCGGCGCAACGCAGTGTCGAGCGGCGCAATCGATCGGTCAGCGGTGTTCATTGTGCCAATGATATGCAGGTTTGACGGGACACCGAAACGTGTCTCCGAGTAAGGTAGCCGAACCTTGAGTTCATTCTCGCATCCGAGACGTTTGTCGGCTTCAAGAAGTGTGATCAGTTCTCCGAAAACTTTGGAGACATTAGCTCGGTTGATCTCATCGATAATTAGGACATACGGCCTGGCGACAGGACGCAACGCTTCCTGATTAGTCACACAGGCTTCCTGCGGGTTCCAATCAATATCGAACTCTTTTTTGAGATCCTGTCGGGCTTTCTCGCTGAACACTTTAAACACGCCAGGATGGGGCTTGAGGCTGAATCCCCCCGACACCACGGTGGTGCCCTGCTCATTATCCGCACTCTTAGTTTCGGTCGTTGGGCGGAGCCCCTCAACGAAATCCTCGTAAGAGAACGACTGGTGAAAAGTCACGAATTCGATCCTGCCCTCGTTCACGAGACCACGATATTTGGTCATCAGCGCGTTTCGGTCATTTTTCAGCGATTCTGCGCTGTCATCTCCTACGCAGAGCTTTACTGCTTCCCAAGCCGTTCTGTATGTCTTACCGGTCCCAGGTGGGCCGTAGAGGATCAGGTTCGTAGCGGTTTGTGTCGGCTGCTTTCTGCAATCAAAAAGTTCAAATGTGAAAGTGGTCTTCGCGCTGTCATTCCCCCCGGTCTGGGTGGGCTCTGACACATTGGCGAGTTTCTGAAACTCCTTGCTCTTCAAGGCCCGGCAAACGTCGCGCCTACGATTTCCGGGAAGGAGTTTGGCCAGATCTTCGGCGCAAATGGATACCCCCGGCTCTTCCCTCTCCCGGGCTGGTTCGATGTAATAGTTCAAGGCGCAAAGCCGAATGCGGTCAGCGCCGCGGATCAGGTAATTCTTCCCCTCGGGCAGATCTACGGGCTTACCGCCTTCATCGACGATGATGAATCCTGAATTGTGCAGCTGGGCGGCGGCGCCTGGTGGACTTGATAATCCCCCGTGAAACTCCGTTGCTTTCTTCTCTCGGACAACGCCGACAAGAGGTTTGGTCCGATACACCTGCTTTGGCCGTTTCCGTGTTGAGAGAACCCAATAATCGCGGGTTTTCCCAAATGACTTAACTATCTTGTATTTGTCGGATTCAGGACCCTGATCATATACATCCATCGCCGCCTCTATGGCCTCGCGCGTAAGCAAAGGTAGCTTCATTTTTAGCCTCATCTTTGTTTTGTAGTTATGAACCACCCAGAGTGCGCTCTGCACATCGATCATGTCGCGTGGCGCAAGCCCATTTTCCCCGAATGCGTTCCGAACTGCCTGCATAAAGCGCAGTTCGTCACGATAGGTCTCCGCTAGTATATAGCATGATCCGAGAAGCGACTTCCGTCTGCTTCCAACCAGAAATCCCGCCGCACCGAAAAACTCGGCAATCTGCCGCGCTGGATCGGCTTTACCCTTCGGCACAGTTTCAACCCATGCCGTGCAAAAGGCGTCCAAGGCCCCGCATGACCGCTCAGATCTCCGAGGGCAGCGTTGGCAAGTGTCCGCTCCAGCGCCATCGCCACTGGCTTCCTCCACGAGGTCCGACAGCGCCTGCCCGTCCGCTCGGTGCAGGTCGATGACGGCCCAAGTTCATGCAGGAATTCGAAACCGCCTGCGGCGATGCAGGCATTCCCCTCCATGTCCTCCCTCCCCGCCACCCCAACATCAACGGCAACGTCGAGCGCAGCAACCGCACCTGCGCGCCGAGTTCTGGTCCGTCTGCCGGAACGATCTCCGGCGAAGTGAACCGAGCTCTGGAGGGGTCTCTCCTCAACTACCACAACGTCCGGCCCCACCATGCGCTTGGCTTGTTGACTCCAGCCGAATTCACGGACAAGCTCTCCTTCGCTGCCTGATCAAAAAACTCCGAAATGTACTGAGCCAGTACAAGAAGATGACGAATGCGAATAAAGAACGTGCGCCTGAAGAACTACAAGCGGTTTGCCGACCTGACTATCGCAAATTTGCCCGCATCGGCGAGGCTCGTGGTGCTCGTCGGGCCAAATGGTACCGGCAAGTCCTCGCTGTTCGACTCGTTCCTGTTGAAGGCTAGTACGGCCTTCGGAAACTATTCCCTTGACGACGACAGAAGCCAGTACTACGAAAGGATCATTCAATCCAAGTCCACGCATGAGGTAGCGAACCATGTAGCAATCGAGTTCCACGGCGCCGGTGGGCGCAATGTGGACTGGGGGTCGGTGTTCCAAGTGCGGTCGGCCTACCGAAACGAGTCGGATTTTCAAATTGAGGAACTGCGCGCCACTGGGCCTTCGGACGTACGTCCCCACATTTCCCGGATCATTGATGCTGATAAATCAGTCTCTAGGAACTACACGCGAATGGCGTGGAAGAGGATGCAGGATCTAGACAAGGACGCGCCAGAGAACGTCACCTTTGGCAAGTATCGAAGGGAATCCCTCGGCGACCTGCAGAAGGCTATGCGCAACCTCTTTTCGGACCCAACCCTCACACTGCAGGATTTTGGCGGCATGCAGGCGAGCTCGTTCCGATTCTCCAAGGGCGATGCAGAGGACTTCCACTACAAGAACCTCTCTGGCGGAGAGAAGGCGGCGTTCGACATCCTGCTGGATGTGTTCGTCAAACGCGACGAAGCCCAAGATTCGGTTTTCTGCATAGACGAGCCAGAACTGCATATGGCAACGGGCTTACAGGGACCGTTGATCGCCTCGATTCTTAAACTTCTTCCGGAATCAGCGCAACTGTGGGTCGCGACGCACTCCATCGGTATCGTCAAACAAGCCCACAAAATTCAACAGGAACGGCCCGGTGAGGTGGTGTTTCTAGATTTTTCGGGCCGGAACTTCGATGGCCCGGTCACTTTAGAACCTAGTACTCCCAATCGGATGTTCTGGAAGAACACCTACAATGTCACCCTCGACGACCTAGCATCACTGGTGGCTCCGCACCACGTAGTCATTTGCGAAGGTAGCAAGTACAAACACGTCAAGGCGTTCGACGCACGCTGCTATAATGAAATGTTTGCCGATGAGTTTCCGGAGACTCTCTTCATATCTCAAGGAGGATCGGGCGAGGTACTCAAGTCTGAGCATCTAATCGGGATTCTTCAGGCCGTCGCACAGGGCATGAGCGTTCAGAAGCTGCTCGACAGGGACGATATGACCGAAGAGGAAAGGACTCAGAAGATCTCGAAGGGGACTAGCGTGCTACGACGACGGGAGCTCGAGGAGTACCTCTACGACCCGGACGTCCTGCGGACGTTCTTAGAGGATCAGGATTGCGGGAAAACCATGGTGGAGGAGGTCCTGAGTGAACGGGAATCGTTGGTGAACGACCAAGCAGGGCCGCAGAACATCAAGGACTTGTCGCGGAAGTTATTCGAAGTAATTCGCCGAATTACGCACTTAGAGCATCTTGGAAACAATCGCGAGGAGTTTGCGTTGGCGTGGTTGGTCCCTGCACTACGCGATACGCTAGGCGTGTACAAGGAACTTCGCGAGGACGTGTTCGGCGCTCGCTAATGTGCGAGTGGATCGGCGTCCAATCCATGCGCCGTTCAAAAGAGTCTGTAGGCGCTGGAGAGGCGTGGTATCAGCGTAAGCGCCATCTCTCCAGCGAGTCACACCACTTTGCAGGTGTCGCAAGCGCTAGGCCATGGCGAGCGCTGATACTCGCAAAAGGTAAACAGAGGGAGCGCTCAACGTCTGTAGGGCCGAAACACAAACCGAAGGCATCCATTGGCCCTAGGTGGTGGACGCAGACGGCGCTTCAAGAATGGCTAACCGTGCTGGATGCTTTTGCCAACTTATTCATAAGCGATTGATATATAAATAAAATTATCTTTTTCGAAGAGCGGAAAGTGTGTGGGAAGGGGCGCTTTTACCCCGCAATATGTGAAACGGTTATGGCGGAGAGGGAGGGATTCGAACCCTCGATGCGTTGCCGCATACACGCTTTCCAGGCGTGCTCCTTCGACCGCTCGGACACCTCTCCGGCGCTGTGCTGGCCCAATCCGAAGGTGCTGCGGCCACCATACCGGGCGGCGATCCTGCCCAGTCGCATCCCGGCACACGCCTTGACTGCTACCGTTGCTCCCTTCCAGGCCTGGCGGGGTTTACAACCTCAGGTTGCGGGAGGACCGGGCAGGACCACCATCGTTTCGACCATCTGAATGGCACATATTAGCCGATGCAGTGCATCAGGGATACCGGCTAGCGTCTAGGCGGCCAAGGGCATTGCACGCCAATTTTGCGCCCGCGCCAATGCCCAGATCTTCCGCCAAGACGACCACGGGCGCTCGGATGACAAGACATTCAGCCTTCGCCTACAGACCGTGGCGCCGGAGCGTTCGGCATCAAGGCGCCCAAGAATAGCTGCTTGAAAGTGAATGCCTCGCTAAAGGTCCGCCAGCCGGAATGACGTGGCTAAGGAACCTCTGATTAAATTCCAAGGATTGACGATCGCATGGCGGATGAAATAATTTATATTCTATTTTCAATGAGTTACAAGTCATCGAAAAAGACTGGCCTGTTGCACTGCGAAAACCTGCGAGTTTTTCAGAGGTCCCCTAAATGGGTCCACGCCCGCTTGACTGAAAGTGAATGCCTCGCTCGAGACCCGCCAGCCGCCAAGCCTACTGCCTCGCCAAACGGCGTCTTGATCTGGCGTTCTTTTCGGTGGAGCGGAGGGGATTGATGTCAATCCCACCGCGGCGCAGGAAGTGGCCGGAAACGGTTAACTGAACGGGTCGGCACTGCGCTTGAATGTCCAGAAACACTTGCTCTATAACATCCTCGTGCAATGCGGCATGACAGCGGTAAGACACTAGGTAGGCAAGCAACGCGTTCGGTTCAATCGCCACACCCTGATAGGCAACCATGACCGATCCCCAATCCGGCTGCCCAGTCACCGGGCAAAGGCTGCGAAACAGATGCGTATGCCGAGTTTCCGAGACGGTTGCCCCTCCATCTGTGCAGCGCAGCAGCAGGGGATTGCGCTGGTATTCGGAAATCTCCACCGGCAGCGCATCCAAGCTGTGACCGGGCAGGCGGTCCAAGGCTATAGGCGACTCGTCCAAGTCCACCAACTCAACCCTAATGGCCGTGGCAAGCAAGGCGCTCAAATCCGCCATCAGCACTCTGCGCACCGCGCTTCGATCGGTGAAGCGGTCCATCGCGAGGCTGTTCAGATAGAGCTTCAGCGATTTGCTCTCGACCATATTTGGTGATGCGCAAGGCACTCGCAGCTCCAAGCCGGAAATTTGCGGCTTGCCCCGGGCATCAAGCCAAGACAGTTCATAACTCATCCAGCGATCCTCGCCAAAAAAAGGCAGGGCGCTGTCATCAAGAGCCAAGCGCTGCCGCCGGGCAAGGCGGGGGATCGGGCACAGCAGGGATGGGGTTCGGGTGTGCGGGTTGGACGAGGGCCGACCCAGAGGCAATGACGATCGGGATGACAAAGCGGCGTCTTCTAGCATGATGCGGCTACTGTAACCCACCCTGCTAGGAATGAGGCCAGCGCGGGCATTGATACGGCTTGGCTCCATTCGCAAACAGGGAGCGGTGGCGTGGGGCGAGACGATGGCCGCTTATTGGCGAAACCGCTCCTTCATCCTCGGCTAACTGCAGACTCTTTTTTGAAGGCCCCAACGTATTTATCAGCTAGCCGCACCGGTTCCGGTAGCCGGAAGCCGCCACCGCAGCGCAACACCAGGTCCACCGCGCCGCCTAGGTCGCAATGGTGGCCCGGGCTAACAAATACCGGCTTAACGTCGGTGCGCGTTCGCAGGACCGTTCCCACTTGCTCGTCGTCGATCATCAGGGGCGTCACATCCCCAAGTTGGCGGCCGGGCTCCGTATAGGCACCAATGAGGCGTGACTTGGCGCAGCCGATGGCGGGCGCATCCAGCAGGACGCCAAGATGGCTAGCGAGGCCGAAACGGCGCGGATGGGCAATGCCTTGGCCATCACATAGGAGGGCATCTACCGGTGTGCGCAGGCGCCGCAACACACCTAAGAGTGCTGGGGCTTCACGAAACGACAACAACCCCGGCACATAGGGAAAGGTCAGCCGGCAGCTGTGGGCGCGGCTCTCCAGAACCTGCCGTCGGCGCACATCCCAGACCACGGCGGCGGCGAACACACGATCACGACTAAAGGCGCAGTCCAACCCGGCCACAGCGGCCACCTCCGGCAATGGCCGCAATCGGACAGCACCGGCTAAACGTTGCTGGATCTGCCGCGCCTGCATCGGGGTCACCCGCCAACGGTGCTTCGCACCCGCACTGCGCATATGCGGCCCTAGACGGCCTCCGCCAAGCCCGCTGACGCCTCATGGTCGCGCCGCATTCGCTCCAGTTCCTCCCAACTCAAGTAGCCGGTGAAGCGCTCATCATCGAAAAAGAGCACCGGTCCATCGCAAATGAACAGATACTCCGTATCCTCCAAGGCAGTGGTGGCGCCATGTATCATGCCGTTGGGTTCGTAGACGAAGTCGCCCGCATTCAAAACGCCATCCCGCACTTGCAGCTTGCCCTTCAAAATGAAGGTGTAAGCCGCGCTCAGATGCTTGTGCTGGTTAGCGACGTAGCCCTTGTCCCACTTGAAGAGGACCGCCCAGCGCCCGCTTTCGGAACCGGTCCAGAGTATCTTTATGGCTGAGCCCGGCTCCAGCTCCATCCATTGCATTTGCGAGGCGGCCGCCAACCCGTCCATCAGGTCGCTGTTGACCGGCGATATATCTTGTGGCAACGCCATCAGGTTTCTCCTTTAATCAGTCTTGGCCCTTGCGGCGCAACGCCGGCTGCGCTCGGCGGGTTGTCACTGAACCAGCCATACCGCCACGTTCGCGTTCGCTCGCTCCAAGGTTTACTGTACCCTCCACCAAACTGTGGCGCCATAGCCAAAAACATGCGCAATCGATGGCCTGATGGACACCGCCTTTGAGATGGCTTGGGCGCCATCGACCTGGACTTCAGCGACCAAGAGGCGAGCTTTCGCAATGTCAACTTGGAGCGCGATTGCACCGATGAAGACAGCCAATGAGTTTAGGTATCCCACGAACCCTTGCTGCGCGAGGCTCGTCGCCGCCATGTATGGAAGCCGCCTTTGGCAAGCACAATTTGTAAATGCCACCCAATTGCGGGTTAACCGAGCCGATGGCAGCCGGAGATTGCCGAGCAACCATGGCCTCGCCGCATGAGCCAAGGCAGATGTTTTGGTCAAGTGCATAATCGCTGTGCAACGTTGTCTTGCAGCGCTCAGCCAACTCAATGCCTATGGCTGCGGCCGCTACAAACGCCTGCACCAACCACCAATTGACCGCTACCACCCTGCCTTCGACGCCTATCAGGCTGAATCCCGGCGCGAAAGGCGTCAGCCGGCCTGCATTTGCGACTGCGTGTAGTTTTGTATGCCTACCTTGCCGATCAGGCCGAGTTGAGTCTCAAGCCAGTCCACATGGTCCTCTTCAGCATCCAGGATGCGCTGAAACAATTCGCGGGAGACGTAATCGGCGCTGTGCTCGCAGTGGTTAATGGCTGTGCGCAGCGCCGGCATGGCGTCCATCTCCAACGCCAAGTCGCATTCAAGCATCTCCTGAGTGTGCTGCCCGATTCGCAACCTGCCCAGATCCTGAAAATTGGGCAAGCCCTCCAAGAAGAGAATCCGCTCCGTCAGCGCGTCGGCGTGCTTCATCTCATCAATCGACTCCTCCTTTTCCTTTTCGGCCAAATGGTGCAGGCCCCAATCCGCATACATCTTGGCGTGCAGGAAGTACTGATTAATGGCAGTCAACTCGTTTTTCAGGATTCGGTTGAGGTGCACGATGACGTCGCTTTCCATGGGTTGCATGATGATCTCCTCTTGCCACTGATGACCCAATTGGCGCGATGATGTACCCAAAGCACTCGGAAATCAATCGTAACTTATTGTTTTATAAATAAAAATCAGTATCATCAAGAAATGCTGATTGAGGCGCAATTGCTGTTGCAATCGCAAATACATATCATTTAGAATACCGTGCTATGTACATTTGCTTATGTGAAGCGGTCACTGACGAGGCCGTTCGAGAGGCGGTCGCCAACGGTGTCGTTGAAGCCAGCGAGCTCAGCGAGACTTTGGGGTTGGGGGGCAATTGCGGCGCTTGCCTTGAAGCCGCCCAAGCAATCATCGACACCTGTTCCGCCAGCGAACTGTCCTACGCCGCCTAGCGCCCTCGGTACACCGGGGTTCGCTTCTCCAGAAACGCCTTAACGCCTTCTATCGAATCCTCGGTTTTCCGCAACCGCTGAATCTGTTCCGAAGCCCAGCGCCCGGTATCCCGCCAATCGGGTTCCAAGGTGCGGCGCAGCCCGGCTTTGATGGCTTGCACGGCCAAGGGTGGGTTGCTCGCGATCTTGTCGGCGAGCGTCATGGCGGAAGACATCAGTTCGGCATGGGGCACCACCCGCGACACCAGCCCAATCTCCTTGGCTGTGGCGGCGTCGATCAACTCGCCCGTGAACAACAATTCGGCAGCCCGCTCCCGACCAACTAAAGCCGCCAGCCGGCCAAGGCCAGGCGCATCGCAACAGAGCCCGCGAATGACGAACAGTTCCCCGAACTTGGCGTTTTTCGAGGCGATTCGGATGTCGGCCATCAACGCCAGCTCCATGCCCCAACCCACCGCTGCGCCGTTCACCGCGGCAATGACGGGCACATCGGTGCCAAGCAGGGCATCCGCCGCCGGGGTCAGGCCGCCGGTGGCGTTTAGGCGATCGACGGACTCCTGCGGCGGCGGCGCTGGGTTGCCAAGAATTGCCCTTAAGTCATCCCCGGCGCAGAAAGCGCGGCCTTCGCCGGTGATGACCAAGACTCGAGCCTCGGTCCCCCGCACGGCATCCTCAAGCGCAAAGTAGGATTCATAGGTCAAGGCGTTCATCGCTTGCGGACGGGTCAGCGTGATGACGCCAACATGCCCTTGCTGGTTGTAGCTCAACACCGATTCAGACACAAAGCAGCTCCCGTTTAGCCCGCTAATCGCCAACAGCTTAGTGGGCGTCAACGGCAAATGCCAGATGACAGCCCGCCTCCTGTGGCGAATCCTTGCTTGGTGTGACGCACAATTGCAGACGGGCTTGCTGTCTGATGATGCGCTGATGAAGGCGGTGAACCACACGCTGAAACTCCGGAACGCGTTGCAGGTGTTCCTAGAGAACCCGGATGTGCCGTTGGACACCAATTACCTGGAGCGTCAGCTCTGCGGGATCCCGATGGGTAAGAGGAATTGGCTGTTCTCGCCTAGACGGAGCTGGGCGCGGAACACATCGAAATCGTTCAGTTCAGAACCTGCTCAGCACCTGCAAGTTGCAAGGCGTTGATCTGTACACCTGCCTCGTGGATGCCCTGCAACGGCTCGACCAGCGTCCCGCAAAGGATGTCATCGGTCTGGCACCACGATGCTGGAAAGACAAGCTCTCCAGCGACCCAATCCGAGATCCGTACTGGGATCACCAACAATAGCTCAGAATGAACACTTACGGTCCCACATGCCCTCGGCTTGTTGAGACCGGCTGAATTCTCGGACAAGCTCTCCATGGCTGCCTGAAGGAAAAAATTCCGAAATGTCCAGAGCCTGTTCATGTACTTGCGCACGGCCTCCTGCTTCATACGCTGTGGCTGCCGAGCGTCTCATCATCGCTCTATGATGGGGGCCGGTTAGCGCTTACGAACTACCTCATGCAAAGCCTGCTCCGCCTGTTCGTATTCCATGACAAGACTGTTGCGAAATCCCGCTGATTTTCTAACCACCAGCCTTGCGGCGTGATTTACTTCCACTAATAGGAATGTTCGGGCATGGGGGCTATTCCAGCGCATCAAGCCACGAAGCCTTGGCGCGGGCGGGAGTCAAATCTGGGATCATGTTCCGGGCCGCGCACGCCTATCCGCTGCTGCTATTGCCCGGGCTTGCCTACTACGCGATCTCCTTCAGGCGGGTCAGCAGTCTCGATATCCCCTTTGTTCTAGGAATCGGCATGCTGGCGAATCTCCTGCTTGCCAGTTTTTTTGTGGCGGCGGGCGTTTACTCACGCATGGCCTACTTGGTGGTTGCCGGCTGTTTTGCAACGCTGATAGCGGCACGGCGTCCACGCCTCCACCTTGAGCTGGATACTGCAACGCTGCTTATCGTCGCCGTAGCGATCCTTGCCACAGCGAGCAGCATTGAGTCGGCGTTCCTCAATGTCTTCCAGCTTAACGATGCCGTGTTCTCTTGGGGGCGCTGGGCAACCGATTGGTACAGTGGCCAGTACCCACAATTCGCCATGAACTACCCGCAACTCATCCCGGCCAACTGGAGCATGTTGTACAGCATCAACGGCACCAATCTCGAATCAGCGGCGCGCACCATGATGCCGGTACTGGTGATTTTCACAGCGATCAGCTACCTAAACACTAGCGCAAGCCGGGCTCATTGCGTTCTGGCCGCCCTGACATTCCTTGCTCTCGCCAAGACGCTCTACAACGATTACCTGGGTGAAGGATATGTCGATCTCGCCGTCGCCTTCCTGTCTTGGTGCGCCATTTCAGTGTGGTTCGCCATGGAGCAGAAACAAGCCTACAGCGCCCGGCGGATGGTGCTGGCCAGCCTCATCGCCTGCGCGGCGGCGCTGACCAAGCAAGGTGGTCTTATCGCCGTGCTGTTCCTGCAAGTGCTGCACTTGGTCTACTGGCGTAACATCAAGCAGCTGCCCGGTGGGACTTGGCTGGTGGCGGCGCCGCTGATAATTGCCGCAGTTCTCGCAGGGCCACACTACGCCGTTACCTATTACTTGATCGACCTCGGCATTGAGCGAGACATTACCAGCTTCCTGATCAACGACATTCATGAAGGGCGAAATTTAGGGCAGCGCATGCTGCACGCTTGTTCCCTGATCAGTGGGAAGATTCCCCCACTGATCGCCGTCGCGCTGGTTGTCCTGACGCTCGCATCTTCTCTTGTTAACCGCAGGCTGAGGTTCAATGCAATCTTCGCTGTCACGGCCTTCGTCGTCTGGGCGCTGCTGTTCAGCTACGATCTGCGTAATCTATCCATCGCCGTGCCACTGGTTGCATACGCCACCGCTGGCACGGTTGCGTGCTTTCTTGAGCGCTACGCCGGTTCGCAATTACAGCTGCTAGCCATACCGATACGGCTGCCTTCATACACCGGAATGCTGATGGTCCCCATCGCACTGGTTCTCCTGCTCTTCCTGTTTTCCCGCCACGACTTAGTGCAGCGGGAGTTCGAGCAGGTGGGGTCGAGAGGAAATCCGGAACTGAATGCATTTCTCGAAGGCAGCATTAGCGAAAATTGCAACGCATGCGTACTCACCAACTACCGGTATATGGAAGCTAACAGCAAGTTGAGGCGCTACTATCTACCGCAATACAGGGTCGTGGTCGATCGTTTACAGCGGCCCTTGCTCAACCGCGAAAACTTCGCGAGGTGGGCCGCCGATGGCCGCGTCCGCTATATTGTTTTCAACAAAAGACAAAAGCTTCCGCCCAAGATACGAAAGTACATGGACTCATTGAACACGCTGATATCTAGAGACTATCATGTGCTGGCAGACTCGGAGAGCTTTCTTGCAATCGAACTTCATTGACCGTAAGCAACGATCCCGCGGGTAACGCTGATGGAAAGTCAGGAAAACAAATCTAATTCTGGACTGGACAAGTACTGTATTCTTATACCTGCGTACAATCCTGATGAACACTTGGTCGAACTGGTTGCTACGCTGGATGACATGGCGGTTGAGCACATTGTCATCGTCAATGACGGAAGTCACACGTGGTGCAGGGGTATCTTTGATCGAGTCAGCGCACTACCTAGAGTAACCGTCTTGGAGCACTGCACTAATCTCGGCAAAGGAGCCGCACTAAAGCTCGGCCTGAATTTTCTCTACTTTAGCATGCGTGAGAGCACCTATGTAGTCACCGCGGATGCCGACGGTCAACACCTAGCAGAGGATATAGCGCGAATCGGAGAGAAATCCGCCGCGATTCAGGATTCCCTTGTACTAGGCACGCGCTTTTGGGGGAAGGAGGAGGTGCCTTTCCGCAGCGCACTGGGAAACACAATCACGCGGCTTGTCATGCAATTTCTCATGGGGATCAAGGTGGCAGACACCCAAACTGGGCTGAGAGCAATCCCGAAGACGTTCATACCCCGATTTGTAGCTATAAAGAGTAATGGCTATGAGTTTGAGCTCGACATGTTGTTGGCAACAAAGACGGAGGACTGGCCGATCTGCGAAGTACCGATCCAAACGATATACCTTGAAGCCAACCAACTTTCCCATTTCAATCCGGTGGTGGATTCCCTGCGCATTTATTTCACTTTGCTCAGGTACGGGATATCATCAATCGCAACCACGGCCATGGACTTGCTCTTTTTCATTCTGGTGTTCCAGTATTTTGACAGCCTGCTGTTCGCCCAGTACGCAGCCCGCACCTTGTCCGGGACCTTCAATTTCTTTGTCAACAAGAACCTTGTGTTCCGGGCGTCGGGCAGCGCACCTCTAGCAGCAGCAAAGTACGTTGCCCTAGTGTACGTTATGGCCATTATTGCTCATGGCGCCATCATTCTTCTATCAGAGAGCCTGTCTATACCCGTTACAATTGCCAAGGTGGTCGCCGAACTCCTGCTTTTCCCCTGCACCTATGCTCTGCAGCGGGAGATCGTATTCTCGCGGAAACGGAAACGGCAAAGCAACTAACAGACCAGGACAGCTACTACCGCAAACCTTGTAGGGTAGCAACACTGGCCCGACGCGACACGGCAAGGTGCCTGAGGGCCTTGATCAAGCAGCATGTTAGGGAAATTCTGATTAATTCCAATATCATGAAATATAATAGCAGTCACTCTAAATCAATCAGAGAAACCCATGCGCCAACAATCACTGACCGATGGATTTGAAAAATACCGCAAGCAGACTCGTAAGGAACGGCTTTTGTCCGATATGAACACCATCATTCCGTAGTCTGGTTTGGTTGCGGCCATTGAGCCTTACCACCCAAAGCTCCCAAGGAGCCGGCCATCGCCCCATCGGCATTGAACGCATGCAACGCATCCACTTCCTGCAGCACTGATTCAATCTGTCCGACCCAGCTGTCGAGGAAGCCATTTATAATTCCCGAGCCATACATCATTTTGTGGACATCGACCTTGGCGGTGAGCTTGCGTCGAACGAAATAACCATCCGCGAATTCAGGAACCTGATGGAAAAGCGCACTTTGGGCGACATGCATGACCCTGTGGTGAATGTACTGAGCCCGTACAAGTGCTTGACCTCAGCCTATTATTGCTGCAAAACCCAACAGTCATTCGCCATGCTCGGCAAACGGAACAAACGCATGGATTCATCGACCCAGCCAGTCGACTACATTGCCAGCACCCAGTCCCAGTACGCCAAGCTGGGTTACCCGTCCTATCAATGGGTGCGCAATGAGGATCAACCGCCATTCACGCCGCTACGCAAGCCTTTGAGCGCGTGCCGGGTTGGGCTGGTGGCTTCCGGGGGCATCTACCGGACGGGCCAGGTGGCCTTCCATTACCGAGATGACTTCAGTTTCCGCGCGATTCCGTCAGACACCCCCGTAACCGACCTGCGGGTGACGCACTTCGCCTACGATCTAACAGACGCCCGGCAGGACCCCAACGTCGTCTTCCCCTTGGAGACCCTGCGCACACTGGCGTCGGCAGGAAGCATCGGCGAGTTGGGCGCCACCGCCTACACCTTTATGGGCGGCATCTACTCCGCCCGTCGCGTCCATGCGAGCTTGGCGCCCGCCATCGCGGACAGGCTGCAAAAGGACGAAGTCGACATCGCCATCCTAGTGCCGGTCTGACCCGTCTGCCATCAATCCGTGGGATTGATTGCACGGGAACTGGAGAGCCGAGGCATACCGACGGTCTGCATGTCGAGTGCGTGGTCCATCACCAAGTCCGTCAATCCGCCCCGGGCCGTGTTTTTGGACTTTCCACTTGGGCGCACGGCGGGCAAGCCGAACAACAAGGAACTTCAGCGCAACATCATGCGCGACACCTTGGCGGCCTTTGCGAACCTTGAGCAATCAGGCCAAATCCACACCCTGCCCTATTGCTGGAGCGGCGACTTTAGCTGGAAGGAACGGGCCCTGCGCTCAAAGCCGGCGGATGGCCAGCCGGCGGATGCTCGAGTGGAGCGCTCAACGACCCCCCAATACCAAACAAAGGAAGACCAGGACGCGGCTGAAAATCGGCTCGCCAAGGACGGCTGCCCCGACTGCGTGTTTCCGCCGGAGCCGGTCTAGGCTTAGAGTCCAGCGCCCCTGCCGCATTTCGGCGACCGACCCCGCGGCCAAACTTTGTCCTGAGGATCCCGTATGCTTCCTTGCTCGCTAGAGGGCACTGCCCAGCATGGCTATAGTGCGCCAAGCCCTTGGCTGCGCCGCCTTTACCGCAACCGAACGGCGGTGCCGGCCGCAACCAGCAAGACCATGCCCTTGCCGCCGCCACTGATCTCGCTGTAGTCCAAATCCACGCCAACCACCGCGTCGCCGCCTAGGGCATCAGCTTGTTCGGCAAGCTCCTTGAGACAGATTTCCCGAGCTTCCCGCAACGCCTTCTGATGGGTGCCGCTGCGGCCGCCGATCAGATCGCGCAAGCCACCGAGCATGTCGCGAAAGATGTTGATGCCAAGAACGCATTCAGCGCTAATGATGCCCAAGGCTTCAACGGTTTCACGCTTGGGAACCGAGGGGGTGGTGACCAAATGGCTTATCGGTACGGGCATCAGCATCCTCCTGAGACTAAATCTGGTGCCTGCAATATATGCACCAGAGAACCATTGAATGTACCGGCTCAGTACATTGCGGAATTTTCTCGACTAGGCAGCCACGGAGAGCTTGCGCGGAAATTCGGCCAGTGTCAACAAGTTGTACGGGCTCAGGACATTTCGGGATTTTTCGATCAGGCGGCCATTGGGAGCTTGCGCGGAAATTCGACCGGAGCCAACAAGCCGAGGGCATGGTGGGGCCGGACGTTGTGGTGGTCGCGGAGAGACCCCTCCAGAGCTCGGTTCACTTCGCCGGAGGTCGCCCCGGTGGACGGACCCGAACTCGGCGCGCAAGGCGCGGTTGCTGCGCTCGACGCTGCCGTTACTGTCGGGGCGGCGGGGTGGGAGGACGTGCGAGGGGGATGCCGGCGTCGCGGCGGGCGGTCTCGAATTCCTGCATGAACTCGGAGCCGCCATCGATCTGCACCGAGCGGACGGGCAGGCGCTGTCGGACCTCGTGGAGGAAGCCAGTGGCGATGGCGGCGGTGGCGCTGGTGCGGACCTTGACGCGGATGCTCTTGGTGATTGGGTCCTCGGCGAGGAACTGGTGATTGGGTCCTCGGCGAGGAACTGCTTGAAGGTTTAGTTTTTTGACAAGACAAGTGTGTCTGAACCCATTCATTGAGCAAATCCGGCCGCAAACTTGCCGCCAAAGGCAATTCCCGACTAGAATGGTCAGGTATTCGCGCACCGAGCCGATAGTGAGGATGCGCATGGAGTCTCCACCCTTGCACAGGGCATTAAGATGGCCATGACCGAATCGCCTCTCGACCTCATAGATCAGGAGTATCGCGCCGGCTTTGTCACGCAGATAGAGTCCGACACCCTGCCCCCCGGCTTGGATGAACAAGTCATTGAATTCATCTCCGCCAAGAAGCGCGAACCTGATTGGATGATGAACTGGCGCCTTGCCGCCTATCGCGCTTGGCGCACCATGACGCCGCCGAATTGGGCGCATGTGCGCTTTCCGCCCATTGATTTCGAGGCCATCTCCTATTACTCCGCACCAAAAAGCCTGAAGGACGGCCCAAGCTCCTTGGAGGAAGTGGACCCTGAACTACTGAGAACCTATGAAAAACTCGGCATTCCACTGCATGAGCAGGAAGCCTTGGCGGGGGTGTTCAAGGCTGGCAACGTGGCCGTGGATGCGGTCTTTGACAGCGTCTCCATCGCCACCACGTTCAAGGACAAGCTGCGCCAAGCCGGCGTCATCTTCTGCCCCATCTCCGAAGCCCTCCATGAACACCCTGAGCTCGTGCGCAAGTACTTGGGCTCCGTCGTGCCGCAAAAGGACAACTTCTACGCCGCCCTGAATTCGGCGGTCTTCAGCGACGGCTCCTTCGTCTACGTGCCCAAGGGCGTGCGCTGCCCCATGGAGCTGTCCACCTACTTCCGCATCAACGAGCAGAACACGGGGCAATTCGAGCGCACTTTGATCATCGCTGACGCTGGCGCCTACGTCAGCTACTTAGAAGGCTGCACCGCGCCCATGCGCGATGAAAATCAACTCCATGCGGCAGTGGTGGAGTTGGTGGCGTTGGACGACGCCGAAATCAAGTACTCGACCGTGCAGAACTGGTACCCGGGCGACCGGGACGGCAAGGGCGGCATATACAACTTCGTCACCAAACGCGGCGTCTGCGCGGGCCGTGCTTCAAAGATATCCTGGACCCAGGTGGAAACCGGCTCCGCCATCACTTGGAAGTATCCCAGCGTCGTGCTGCGCGGTGCCGGCAGCATCGGCGAATTCTACTCCGTCGCCCTGACCAACAACCATCAACAAGCCGACACCGGCACCAAGATGGTGCATTTGGGCGCAGACACCCGCAGCACCATCATCTCCAAGGGCATCAGCGCCGGCCAAAGCCAAAACAGCTACCGCGGGCTGGTGCGCACCTCGCCGGCGGCGCGAGGGGCGCGCAACTACACCCAGTGCGATTCCCTGCTGTTGGGAGACGCCTGCGGCGCCCACACCTTCCCCTACATCGAAAGCAAATCGCCCACAGCAACCATTGAACACGAAGCCACCACATCCAAGGTCAACGACGACCAATTGTTCCTGTGCCAGCAGCGGGGCATCAAGCCGGAAAAGGCCATCAGCATGATCGTCAACGGCTTTTGCAAGGAGGTGTTTCGTGAGCTGCCGATGGAATTTGCAGTGGAGGCCGGCAAGCTGCTCGAAGTGTCCTTGGAAGGAGCTGTCGGTTGAGCTTGCTGCAAATTGATGATCTTTACGTCGAAGTGGACGGCAACCCGATCCTCAAGGGCTTAAGCCTGTCCATGCAAGCCGGGGAGGTACACGCCATCATGGGCCCCAACGGCTCCGGCAAAAGCACCCTGGCCAACGTTCTCGCCGGCCGCCTTGGCTATGAGGTCACCGGCGGTTGCCTGCGGTTCAAGGGTCAGGAGCTTGACGGTTGCGAGCCGGAACAACGGGCGCAGGCCGGTTTGTTCATGGCGTTTCAACACCCGGTGGAGATCCCCGGCGTGAGCAACATGGAGTTTCTAAAGGCCGCTTGGGACAGCCATCGCCAAGTCGAGGGCCTTGAGCCGGAAACGGCGGTTCCGTTCATGCGGCGGGTGCGCAAACTGGCTGAAGGCTTGGCCCTCAGCCCGAATTTCCTGAAGCGCGGCGTCAACGAAGGCTTCAGCGGCGGCGAAAAAAAACGCAACGAAATTCTGCAGCTGCTGCTGCTTGCGCCGAAACTCGCGGTGCTCGACGAAACGGACTCCGGCCTGGACATCGACGCCCTGCAAACGGTCGCCGCCGGCATTAATCGATTCCGCAACGCCGACAACGGCGTGCTTCTCATTACGCACTATCAGCGCCTGCTGAACTACGTTGTGCCCGACCGGGTGCATGTGCTGGCGGAGGGCAGGATTGTTGAAAGCGGCGACGAAAGTTTAGCCCAGAAGCTCGAAGAGCAGGGCTACACATGGCTGTCAGCGTAGTCGGCTCAGCCAGTTCCGTCAGCTCAGCCAGCATGGCAGCACTGCAAGCGCCGGCTTGGCTGGGTCAGGCCAACCTAACTCGCTGCCAAAATGGGCTCAACAGCCGGCAGGCGCGAGAAACCTGGAAGTACTCGCCGCTGGCAAAGACCACCCGCGCCCTGCTCGAAGCGCCCCGAGCCCAAGGACCACCCATCAAGAACCCGCCAAAGCAAGTGCGGGTTCGCCGTTTCAGCGATCTGCAATCACCGCCGAACATTCACGTTGACTTGGGCCGCTACCCGCTGGTCGGCATCGCCGGCGCCCTGGCGGGGGACGGCTGGCTAGTGGAGGTGGGAGAGACGCTTGATGAGCCCCTGCGGCTCACCACTCCCACCGCTGGCGTCGCCCCACCCTTGATGCTGCGCATAGGCAGCGGTTGCCGGGTGCATATTGAGCAGTTGGACGAAGATGCTTCGCTTGCCGAAGCCAAGCACTTGAGCGCAGCGGTGATGTTGCTGTCATTGGCCGAGGATGCCGAAGTGCAATGGTCGCGCACTCACTTAGGACGCTCAAGCCAAGGATGGTCCTTCCTTGAAGCGCGCCTAGAGCGCAACACCGCGCTGCGCATTCACCATCATGTGGCCACCGAAGCCTTCCACAGATTGGACCTGAACGTCATCCTGCATGGCGAAGGCGCGCGCTTGACCACCACCGGCGGCGCCTTGGCGATGTCAGGAGCCAACCTCGACCAGCAATACGTGATTGAACATCTTGGCCGCAACACGGTTAGCCGCACGAAGCAGCACAATTTGGTCGCCGGCGGCGGCCGCTGCACGTTCAACGGCCGCGTCCACATCCACCCCGGGGCGACCGGTGCCGACGCGGATCTAACGAACCGAAATCTGGCCTTGGCAGCCAATGCTGAGGTCAACACCAAGCCGGAGCTGGAAATTTACAATGACGAGGTGCGTTGCGCCCACGGCGCCACCGTCGGGCAGCTTGATGAGAGCGCTTTGTTCTACCTGAAAAGCCGAGGGCTGACGACGGAACGAGCTCGAAGCTTGCTGAGCTTGGGATTTCTGCGGGATGGTTTGAGCGGCCCGTTGGCCGGCAAGGCGGAGGCTTTCATGGGCCAAGCGTTCGCAACGAGCCAGAGCGGCTAACATGTCCGCAGCACCTGAGATTGCCGGTGACTTTCCAATTCTGGCCCGCTCCGTTAACGGCTATCCGCTGACCTATCTGGACAACGCCGCCACCTCGCAGAAGCCGCGCCCAGTCATGGACGCCATAAGCCGTTACTACGAGCACTACAACGCCAATGTTCACCGGGCGGCGCATGGCTTAGCGGATGAGGCGACCGCGGCATTGGAGAACGCCCGCGCCAAAGTGCAAACGCTCATCGGCGCCGCCGACAGCTGCGAGATCATCTTCACCCGTGGCACCACCGAAGCCATCAATCTAGTGGCCTCCAGCTTGACCAGCGCAATGGCGCCAGGGGATGAAATACTCATCAGCGAAATGGAGCACCACTCTAACATCGTTCCCTGGCAACTACTGTGCCAGCGCAGCGGCGCACGCTTGGTGGCCTGCGGCGTGACGCCAGCCGGCGAACTAGATATCGATGACTTTCACAGCAAGCTGAACGCGCACACCAAACTGGTTGCCGTCGGCCACGTCAGCAACGCCTTGGGCACGCTCAACCCGGTGCGGCGGATTATTCAGTCGGCCCATGCTCAAGGCACCAGGGTCTTGATCGACGGGGCCCAGGCGGTGCAGCACCTCGACGTCGATGTGCAGGCGCTCAACTGCGACTTCTACGCGTTCTCCGCGCACAAGATGTTTGGCCCCACGGGCATCGGCGCCCTGTACGGCAAGGCCGGCATCCTCGACCAACTGCCGCCTTACCAAGGTGGCGGCGAGATGATTGAGACAGTGACCATCGCTGGCGCCACCTACAATCAGTTGCCGTACAAATTCGAAGCGGGAACGCCAAACATCGCCGGCGCCATCGGCTTCGGCGCCGCCATCGACTATCTGCGCAACCTGCCCCGTCAAGCCCTGCGCGAGCGGGAGCATGAGTTGGTCAATCTGGCCTTGGCGCGGCTTAGGCAAATTCCCGGCGTGCGCATTATTGGAGAGCCACATCAGCGCGTGTCGATCATCTCCTTTTTGATCGAGGGCGGCCACGCCCACGACTTCGGCACCCTGCTCGACCAACAGGGCATTGCCGTGCGCACCGGGCACCACTGCACCATGCCGCTAATGGAGCGTCTGGGCATATCCGGCACCATTCGCGCCTCCTTCGCGTTGTATAATTCCGCCGCTGAAGTCGAGCGGCTAATCGCCGGTGTCGAAAAAGCGATTGAGATAGTATGAGCCGAGAGGGTCAAAGCATCCAAGGAGACTGAAAAGATGAGCGTTGCAACCTTCAACCCCACTGGCATTACCGCCACCGTCGCGGCGGTGGCGCACATCAACCGCCAAATCGATCAATCGGGCTGCCCACACCTGCGCCTCGGCATCAAGAAAAGTGGGTGCAACGGCTACATGTACATGCTCGACTACATCGATGCGCCCGAAGGCGACGACCAAGCCGTCAAGGTGACGGAAAGTCTCGCTCTGTACGTGCGCAAGGGCGACCTTCCCCTAGTGCAAGGCACTGAACTGGACTTGGTTACCGAGGGCCTGAACGCGACCCTGAAATTCAAAAATCCAAACGCCACGGCCCATTGCGGCTGCGGCGAAAGCTTCTCCTTGGACAGCAGCGCCACCGCCTGATGGAACGGCGCATTCTTCCCGTCGCCCGTGCTGTTCAGGGCAAGCTAGTGCCAACGGGGGACCCGGTGACCATTCCCGAAGGCGCTTTCGTCACCCTCACGCAAACACTGGGCGGCAGCTACACCATCGTCTTCAACGGCAACATGGCGCGTCTCGACGGCGCCGACGGGGATGCGCTCGGGCTGGCGCCGGAACGTTTGGAGTTCACCCTTCCAGCAGACGGCAAAGTTGATCCCAAGCAAGTGGATGCGGCTTTGCGCAGCGTGTTCGACCCAGAAATCCCGGTCAACATCGTCGATCTCGGACTCATCTATGAACGCAGCATCAGCGCGGGCCAAGTCAAGGTGCAAATGACCCTGACTGCGCCCGGCTGCGGCATGGGGCCCGTACTGGTCAGCGAAGTTGAGACCCGGGTGGGGCAAGTGCCCTTCGTCACCGACGTGGAGGTGGAGTTGGTGTTCGACCCACCTTGGTCCCGCGACCACATGAGCGAGGAGGCCCAACTCGAGCTCGGCCTCTATTGATGGATCCCGCCGGTGGAACTTACCGACATCCGCGACGCCTTCGCCTATTTTGATGCATGGGAGGACAAGTACCGTTTCATCATTGACCTCGGCAAAGCTCTGCCTGACTTGGACGAAGGACAAAAAACATCCGCCAATCTCGTGCGCGGCTGCCAAAGCCAAGTCTGGCTGGTGACCGAAAGGCGCAACGGACGCCTGCACCTCGCCATCGACAGCGACGCCTACATCGTGCGCGGGCTCATCGCCATCATTCTGACCGTGTTTCAAGACAAAACGCCAGGAGAAATTCGCGCGTTTGACATTGAGGGCTTGTTCGCCGAACTGGAGTTGCTGCAACACTTAAGCCCGGTACGGGGCAACGGGCTGCGGGCCATGGTGGCGCGCATTCACCAAGAGGCGGCAAGCGTCGCTTAGGCCCGCAACGCTGCAAGCAGCCACCGCACGGCTAGTATCGACCATGATCCCCACCGCCCTTCAGCGCTTGAAAGCGCCGCCATCCTTGAATGTCGTCCACATCCCAAAGCAAGGGCAACTCGGCCAGCCTAAGCCCTAGGCGAATGGCCCGCTCCTTGGTGCGAGCGAACACTTCATCCAAGCCCCAAGCCATGTCCTCAAACAGTTCCGGCACCGGCCGATTCATGCCGATCAGGCCATAGCCACCATCTTCCGCCGGGCCTAGAACCAGATCGTGACGGCGCATCGTTTGGGCGGCCTTATCCACATAGGCCGCATCCAGTTCCGGCAGGTCGCTGCCAACCACCAGTCCCGATTGCCCCAAACAGCAGCAGGCTTCAATAGCCGCCAGCATTTTTGCGCCCAAATCGCCGGCCGGCTGGGCTGCGACCCGATAGCCAAAGTCCTTGGCCCAGGCTCGAATCTTGGGATGGGCGACGTCTCCCGACACCCAGAGGTCTTTCGGCAAGGAGCTGCACGAGAGAGCCCTAAGGCTATGACCCACCAAGGACTCGTAGGCTTCGCAGGCTTCCTCGGCACCTAGGTCGGCGGCAAGGCGCGATTTGACTCGTCCCGGTTCAGGCGCCTTGACGAACAGGCACAGGCGCACCCCAGCCACCGACTTATTCAGCCATAGTATTTCTGACGGAGCGTTTCAGGCGCTCCGCCCAAGGCGTAGCGCAGCCGCAGCCACCACATGTTCACAATGGTCTTGCCAATGCCTTGGTCAAGCCAGCGCCGTGGTGAGGCGACGAGCGGCGTCTTCGCCCGCACCGGGTGGGCCAGCCGGCGCAGGCGCTTGCAAAGCTCCACATCCTCCATAAGGGGTTGCCTGGGAACGCCGCCCACAGCCCACAGCAAATGCCGATGAGCAAAGACGCCTTGATCGCCAGTGCAGATGCCGCTTAAGGCGGACCTTAGGTTCATCAGGGTCGCCACCACCCGCAGCCAAGGATTGTCGTCCAACCATACGTCGAAGCAACCCCAAACCGGCAACGCGTTGCGCCAGCCCGAGATCTCATCAATATTGGCCGGTGTTGGCCGCGCATCGGCATGCAGCATCCAAATCAACTCGCCCTTGGCGGCGCGCACCCCTTCATCAAGCTGTAGGCCGCGGTTGGCCTCGGCCTCGATCACCGTTGCTCCCGCCTGCCGAGCAACAGCGACGCCATCATCGGCGCTGCCGCCATCCACCACGATGATCTCGAAGGGAGCGGCCTGCAACACCTTCAGCAACTCTCGAAGCGCAGCGGCATCATCGAGCACCGGCACGACGACGCTAACCAGCCCTTCTTCCATTGTGTCTTGCAGCGTCACTTGCCACCTCTCTACTCTATTTCGTTCGCTAGCCGTTCGCAATCAGGCGCACCTATCGGCTAGGGGATCAGGGCGACCGCAGGCGCTTGCGGCTAAACGCTCGACCACTGGACGGTCTCGGTCGTGCGCTCAACCGTTGCCGCCTGGGCGGCCGTCGCGTTGTACAGGTCCAACCCAGTCAGCGGCGTGAAGCCAAAGATCATGGCGGCGAGCAACATCTTGAACTTGCCATCCATCTCCCGATGAGAAGCTCCCATCTTCGTTTCCAGCGTCCAGAATCGGGCGTCGTCGGCGCGGTCGGTGAGATTGAGTCGGTCGTCAATCAACTCGAATCGGGCATCAATCGAGTCAAACCGAGCGTCGATTGCGTCAAACTTGAACTCGAACTCAACGAGCTTGCCTCGGCTCGGCTGCAATTCCTGTTGAACAACCCCCTGGGTGACCACGCTGTCCCGAAGCTCGTCGCCAAGGGCCCGCGCCAAGGCAGCAGCCTTTGGCGTCTCGAACCACACCTCCTTGAGGCGGTTGGCGTCTCTCAAAGTGTCCATTACGTTGGCGTCCATAACGCTCCCGCTTGCTCAAGTGTAACAGTAGCGGAGATGTAAAACCGCACGCTGCCGATTGTCTGTAGGGCATCTTGATTGTTGCCTGTTTTCAGCGCCGCACATCGGCGCGATTGGTTTGAAGTTGGCGTTGAGCCGCTGGCTAGCGGGCCCGTGGGCGGCTTTGTGCCTGTCGTGCGGTCTTTGCAATGCGGCCCGTTCCACCTCGCGGCCGGACCCGCTTGTCCGGCCGCCCTTCCTTCATGCCGGCTGCGGGTGGTTGAAGCGCTGCATTGGCGTTGAGCCGCTGGCTAGCGGGCCCGTGGGCGGCTTTGTGCCTGTCGTGCGGTCTTTGCAATGCGGCCCGTTCCGCCTCGCGGCCGGGCCCGCTTGTCCGGCCGCCGTTCCTTCACGCGTCACTCATGACACACAACCATCCCAGGCAGCACGGTGGCGCAAGTCCTTTTTCTGTATCGTGTCAAATATGACGCTCACCGCAACTGCATACTTGCGCTCCGAGTTAAAGCGCCGAGTTGCTTCTGAGGGCCCAAGGCCCTTGTCAAGAGCATTGGCGTGCCCTTAGCGCAGATCCGCTCCATTCTTGCTGGGCGTGCCCCCAAAAGCTCGACAATGGAGAAGCTGTCAGAGGCTCTCGGCCTAGAGTTCCACATCGGCCCACCTCGCGCTCAGGAAACCCTGAATAACCCGCCGCAAGATTCAGATGGCCTTCCCCAAGAAGCAGCGCGTGACGCCCTCGGGCTGAAGCTCCACATCGGCCCTGCCCGCCACACTTCCACCGCCGGCGTTTCTGTGTTTTCGGGGGGTCAAAACACAGAAATCCCGCCTGAAGCGCCTCGCGTATATTCGATTGGGGATGGCGCGTCGCTGTATCAATTGGGCAATGAGGTGCCGACGAAGGTGGAATCCGCCATCCAAGCATCCATGCGTGCGGTCCATGACGCGGGAGGGAATCCCATCCCCGATGACCTGCGCGAGGCGTTGCTCGCTGATGCTGCTGAACTCGACGAACACGGGCGGCCGCTGCGCCCGGTGGAGGTGGTGGAGCTGGCCGCGGCGGCCGGCGGCGGCGGCGAGGCGCTGGATGAGACAGTGACCGGGCGCGTGTGGTTCCGGCGGGACTGGCTGGACGCCCACGCCATGGACCCGGCGCAGTGCGTGGTGATCGGCGTGCGCGGCGATTCGATGGAGCCGACCCTGACCGAGGGATGCTCCATCCTGGTCGACCGCGCCCGGCGTCAGCGGCGGGGCGGCCGCATCTACGTGCTGCGCACCGCGGATGGCGTCGTGGTCAAGCGATTGCGCCGCGAGGCCGGCCAGCTTGGCGGCTTGCCAGCGACAACCCGACATGGAAGCCCCTAGCCTGGGACAATCGCATCGAGATCATCGGCGAGGTGCGCTGGATGGCCCGGAGCGTCTGACGATGCCAGCGCCCTTGAAGACGCCGACGCAAGGGGTTCCGTTAAAAACCAGAAGGAGATGATGCGATGCCAAATGGACTGACAACTCTTGAAGGCAAAGAGGCCATCGAACTCTGGCGGGCCGGCAAGGATGAATGGAACGCTTGGGTTAAGGATGAACCTGGCGCAGCGGTCAGTTTTCAGGGAGTCGGACTCGGGAACCACACCTCCGGCGCAGTGGATTTTTTAGAATATGAGTTTCCGAATGGCGGGGTTGATTTCTCCTATGCGCGGTTCGGCGATGGCGGGGTTGATTTCCGCGGTGTGCGGTTCGGCAAAGGCAAGGCCAATTTCTCCGAAGCGCAGTTCGGCGATGGCGAGGTCAATTTCTCCTATGCGCAGTTCGGCGATGGCGAAGCCAATTTCTACAAAACGCAGTTCGGCGATGGCGAAGCCAATTTCTACAAAACGCAGTTCGGCGATGGCGGTGCTAATTTCTCCGAAGCGCGGTTCGGCGATGGCGGTGCTAATTTCTCCGAAGCGCGGTTCGGCAAAGGCAAGGTTGATTTCTCCGAAGCGCAGTTCGGCGATGGCGATGTCCATTTCGCCTATGCGCGGTTCGGCGATGGCGGGGTTGATTTCTCCGAAGCGCAGTTCGGCGATGGTGATGTCCATTTCTTCGAAGCGCAGTTCGGAGATGGCGGGGTTGATTTCTCCGGAGCGCAGTTCGGCAAAGGCGAGGTTGATTTCCTCGAAACGCGGTTCGGCAAAGGCAAGGCCAATTTCTCCGAAGCGCAGTTCGGCGATGGCGGGGTTGATTTCCGCGGTGCGCGGTTCGGCGATGGAGAGGTTTATTTCGTCAAAGCGCAGTTCGGCGATGGCGATGTCCATTTCTACCAAGCGCAATTCGGAGATGGCGGGGTTGATTTCTCCGAAGCGCGGCTCGGCAAAGGCGAGGTTTATTTCGCCAAAGCGCGGTTCGGCGACGGCACGGTTTTTTTCCACGAGATGCGGTTGGGCGATGGCGGGGTTGATTTCTCCCATGCGCGGTTTGGGGCAAATGGGCTTGACTTCAGTATGGAAGCATCTGGCTCGGGAGTGATTTCATTCTCCAATGCCCAGTTTGACGGGCCGCTGCAATTCACCTGCGGCAAGCCGGGAGACGACAACCCCCAATCCGCATGGGATCTCCTCTTCCGCCTCGCCCGGTTCGAGAGCGTCGCCGTCATTGAAGGCTCATTCAATCTCGTCGATCTTCGCAGCACCACTACCAAAGGCCATTTTGACCTGCAGAATTTGCATATTCAAATTGCTGATCAGATACCGGAAGGCCCTGATGGGATAGCCTCCGCAAATGCCCGCATTGCCATGCTGCGCCGCCTAAAGGAGCTGGCCGAGAACAACCGCCATCATGAGGCGGCCTTGCGCTTTTTCGCCGCGGAGCGGCGCACGCTGCGTCAAAGCGGGCAGCAGGGTCGGGCGGCGAGGGCGCTGGAACGGCTCTATGACTGGGTCAGCGACTATGGCCGGTCGATTTTACGACCGGCGATGGGATTCCTCGGCGTGGCCCTCATTGGCGCTTTGTTGTTCATGTGGTTTTCGCCGCCAGCCACTTGCCATAACGCTGCCGATGCTCTAGGCGCCTCAGTCAGCAATATGCTGCCATTCCTGTCATCGCCAAGCGGCACTGGAGCATGTGGGGGTATGCAATCAGTTTTGCTACAGCGCACGCATGGCGTTCTCGGGTACATCCTCCTGTTCCTGATTGGCTTGGGAGTCCGCAACCGGTTCCGGCTGTGACAGGCGGAGGCGGCGCCCGTCTCTCCGGGCCGTCACACCACTAGGCAGGTGTCGCTGGCGCTGGGCGGCTGTTGCAGCGAGCGCCATTTTGGTGGCGCCAAGCATGGGGATTGTGTAGCAAAATCCGCAACGATTTCCTAGAATCCATGCATGGAGCCACATGGCCTGTTCCGGTGACCGCCAAGGAACAAGACTCAATTCCGCAATCGCGGCTGCCAGCAGTCAATGTATCCAAAGTGCCGCAACGCAGCCCGCTGCGGTATCCCGGCGGCAAGACGTGGCTTGTCCCGCACATTCGTGAATGGCTCGCAATGGCGCGGCCGCAAGTCCTCATCGAGCCTTTCGTAGGCGGCGGCATCGTGTCGTTGACGGCCGTCATGGAGCGGCTCGTGGATCAAGCGTTCATCGTCGAGATAGACCGCGACGTCGCCGCATTCTGGCACGCGGCCCTGTCCGATGGCGAAGCTCTGCAACGCTGGATCAGGACGTTCGAGCCTACGCGGGAGAAGGTCATGGAATGGGAAAACGCGCATCCTCGATGCGTGAAGGAGCACGGATTCCGAACGCTGGTGCTCAACCGAACCAAGCGGGGAGGGATTCTCGCGCCTGGTGCGTCCTGCATGAACTCGGGAGAGGACGGCAAGGGCATCACGTCGCGCTGGTATCCAGAAACCCTCATATCCCGCTTGCAGGCCATAGAACTGGTCTCGGACCGCATATCGTTCTTCGAGGGCGACGGAACGCGCCTGCTCGCGCCGTTGCTGCGGGGATGGGGGAAGCAGGCCGCCGTGTTCATCGATCCGCCCTACACCGCCAACGGCGGCAAGCGGGCGGGCACCCGGCTATACCGTCACGCGGATGTGGACCACGCCGCACTGTTCCGTACGCTGGCCCGCCGAAGATGCCACTTCATGATGACATACGACGACGCCCCGGAGGTTGTCTCCTTGGTGAACAGGCACGGCTTTTCGGCTGTGCGCGTGGAAATGAGGAACACGCACCACAACCGACAGTCTGAGCTCATCATCACCCGCGAGCCGATGTTCGCATGAGTGCGGCGCGGTACGGCATAGGCGAGTGGTACGGTGAGCCGCTGCCCACGATGGATGAGGGCAGGCGACGCCATTTGGCGCGATGCGCATTGGGGGAAGCGGATGCGCCGATTTGCCCGTTTCAGGCGCCAAGCGCGGCTTGCAGCAAAGAGGGGGGAGTCTGTTCTCTCCTGTCCTACGATGGGCTGGAGCCAACGGGAACGCCCGTGGTTGTTTGCCCAAAGCGTTTCGAGGAAGGGAATCTCGTTCCTAAGTGGCTGGCCGAGATTGTCGGCTTCAACGACGTGTTTGTCGCCCGTGAGGTCCCGTTCATGCGCTCACCGGCAACGAAACGCGAGGCCGGCCGCATTGATCTTGTCGTGGCTGGGGAGGGCGCCGCGCCGCTCTGGTATGGATTGGAGATTCAGGCGGTCTACTTCTCAGGCGACAGCATGACGCCAGAATTCCACGCATTGCGCGACCATGTTGGCGATTCCCCGCCTGCGCCAGTGGGCTGGCGGCGACCGGATTGGCGGTCGTCAAGCGCCAAGCGGTTGATGCCGCAGCTGCATGTCAAGGCTCCGACTCTCCGCACATGGGGCACGAAGATTGCGGTTGCGGTTGACCGGCCATTCTTCGACGCCATAGGCGGCAAAAGCCGCGCATTTTCGCAAGATCTGGACGACGGAGACGTTGTTTGGCTCGTGCCGCACATTTCAGAGAAGTACGCATTGACGCGTTGGCATTGGGAAGTGCTGTCCCTTGAAGCATCAAGCGAAAAATTGCTCTCAGCCAAAACCATGAAGCGAGCGGACTTCGAGAAGGCGGTGCGCGAGCGACTACACCGAATCGCCTAACAGAAATTCGACTGTGGCGCTCGCCGCCATCGCAGCCGGCTAGGAGGCCAAACGATCAATAGGGGAGACCTGATGAGCACGATGCTGCTGAAGAGGGACGATGAATTCGGGGGCATGAAATCCATCGCGATATACTCGTGCTCGCGCTATTGAAGAAGTACCGCTACATGCTTGAGCGCGAATGGGACCCAGAAGGCAAGAAGGCGCTCTGGGTGAGAGGGTTTATGACACTCGCCGCAACTGCATACTTGCGCTCCGAGTTAAAGCGCCGAGTTGCTTCTGATCGCCTAAGGCCCTTGTCAAGAGCCATTGGCGTGCCCTTAGCGCAGACCCGTTCCATTCTTGCTGGGCGTGCCCCCAAAAGCTCGACAATGGAGAAGCTGTCAGAGGCTCTCGGCCTAGAGTTCCACATCGGCCCACCCCGCGCTCAGGAAACCCTGAACAACCCGCCGCAAGATTCAGATGGCCTTCCCCAAGAAGCAGCGCGTGACGCCCTCGGGCTGAAGCTCCACATCGGCCCTGCCCGCCACACTTCCGCCCCCGACATTTCTGTGTTTTCAGGGGGTCAAAACACAGAAATCCAACCTGAAGCGCCCCGCGTATATTCGATTGGGGAGGGCGCGTCGTTGTATCGATTAGGCAATGAGGTGCCGACGAAGGTGGAATTCGCCATCCAAGCATCCGTGCGTGCGGCCCATGACGCCGGCGGCGACCCCATCCCCGATGACCTGCGCGAGGCGTTGCTCGCTGATGCGGCGGAGCTCGACGAACACGGGCGACCGCTGCGTCCGGTGGAGGTGGTGGAGCTGGCCGCCGCGGCCGGAGGCGGAGCCGAGGCGTTGGATGAGACAGTGACCGGGCGCGTGTGGTTTCGGCGGGACTGGCTGGACGCCCACGCCATGGACCCGGCGCGGTGCGTGGTGATCGGCGTGCGTGGCGAGTCGATGGAGCCGACCCTGCCGAATGGCTGTTCGATCCTAGTGGACCGCAACCGGGTGGAGCCGCAGGACGGCCGCATCTACGTGCTGCGCACAGCCGATGGGGTGGTGGTCAAGCGCCTAGCGCAGGACGGCGATTGGCTGGCGGGTCCTCAGCGATCATCATCGCTTGGGCGCCCCGTCCCTGGGATGACGCCGCCGCCGTGATCGGCGAGGTCCGCTGGATGGCCAGGAGTTTACCTTGACCATCACTCCTACAATGCAGTTACTGAATAAAGTACTAAAGTGTGGGAAAAGTACTAAAAATGCGGGAAAAGTACTAATAACTAATAAGGTGCAAAAAATGACATGAAGGTGTAAAAGGTACTAAAACATTGTCTCACAACGCGGAGGAAAGGGGGGCATACCCGTCTCTAAATTTGTGTGATTTCAAAGTCTCTCCAGCCTCGATGGGCCTTCGAGTTTCGATGTGACAAACGACGTTGTGTCGTTAGGCCCATCCAAACTCGAAGACCGAGCACTATTTTACGGTCTTCGGGGCGAGCTGCTTGGCAACCAGCCGGAACTAGTGTAGTGCACCCATATGAGTGATTTGGAAATAGCACTGCCACTGAAGCGGCGGAGGCAAGACCCTGCGATCACTGCTGTACGGGAGTTGTCTTCCGCTGATGTTAGTCTCCATCAGGGCAATCAGCAGATATCGCGGCCGCCTCCTCCGCTGAAGGCAGTACACGAATAGCCCCATATCTGACCCCACCTTGGCCGTGTTGTCATTCTCATATCGGAGTAGAGAAGCGAGATGGAACAAGTCGTAAAAATAAGCGTTCTTGGCTATGAAGAGGACGATATGTGGGTTGCGCATGCGCTGGAGTTGGATGTCATCGGTGTGGATGAAACATTTGAAAAAGCGTTTGCTGTTCTAAAGGAAAATGTCAAGGAATATATGTCCTTCGCAAAATCCCAGGATGACGAATCCTTGACCTTCCATCCAGCACCCGATGAACTGTTCGATAGCTTCCACGAGGTCAAGCGATTGGAACTGCAAGCGATGATAATGAGCAGAAATGCTGCGGAAGAGCCCCGGCAGTTCATGAGCGGAATTCTTGATGTCTCAAGAAGCATGCTGAAGGGGCAATATGCACCTGCATGAAGAGCATCAGCTTCCGCAAACTAAAAAAATGCTTGTGGCTCACGACGAGAGGTTCAATTTCTATCAAAAAAGAGGAAAAGGCTCGCATAGAGTTATTGAGCACCCCGATATTGAGGACCAACGTGTGGCGAATATTATTCCAGTCCACGGGGAAGGCGGCGACATTCTCAAGCAGTATTTGGCGCAAACGAAGCGCAAGTTCAATCTTCCCCAAGACTTCTTTGATTGATGGACAGGGTGGGTGCCCGACGTGACAATTCCGCGCTGCTGTTTGGCTCCGCCACACTCGCGACATTTGGCGTGATCTTGGGAGGCCCCGCTGCCTTTTGTGGGCCAAGTTGCTGCCGGCTCTGCTGACCTCGTTCGATCTGGTATTTGGCTTTGCGGAGCGGGAAGGGCGGTAGCGCCTTGGCCGCAGTTCCTGCAAAGCCTTTTCGGACACATCCTCCTGTTCCTGATCTGCCTCGGCACCCGCAACCGGTTCCGGCTGCGACAGGCGGCGGGAGCGCCGGCAATGAAGCACGTCCTGCGGCAAGCGCCCGTCTCTCCGGGCCGCCACACCAATAGGCAGGTGTCGCTGGCGCTGGGCGGCTTTGCCGCGAGCGCCATTACTTGTTGGGCAACGGTTACGAGCCTCGCCTCTGATTCAGTAGCGCCTGAACGGCTTTAAGATGACATTGGGCGTCCAAGAAGCCATCCCCATCCGTATTCTGGCCGGTTTCAAAGAGGGCCTTCGCCGAGCGCAACACCCTCTCCGCATCTTCCAGCCGCTCGGCGTCGCACTCCCGCTCCCAGAGCACCCTGAGCACTGCGCCCCGTTTTTTCAGAAAGTCCGCGTCGAACGGCGGGCCGAGCTCGGGCACCTCGCGATACATCCGCTCATACACTTTCAGACGCTCCGTGTCGATATTCAGTAATTCGGTCGCGTACTTAGCAACGCGGCTGCACTCTTGGCAAAAAAGGTTGGCGCCATCGGTTGCGCCGCACCGTTGACACGAACCGTCCTCGTTCTCAGCGACGCGGCCACACCCTTGGCAAAAAAGGTTGGCGCCATCGGTTGCGCCGCACCATCGACACGAACCGTGCTCGTTGTCGTTCATTGCTCCCCCTCGTTCGTTGTGAGCAGCAAGTCATGCCAATGCCTGCGTGCCGGGTGTCGCTGGCGCTGGGCGACCATTGCCGCATGCGTTATTTTGATAGTTTCCTTTCTTCCTTTGATCGGTCCACCAACCCATGCTTCGAGAATGGCCGTTCAGCTTGGCTTGCTTTCCGCACGCCCAGCATAGCCGAGCCTGACGGCCGCGAAAATAGTGACATGAGGCCCGCCGGAGCGCCGTTGCGCGGGCGATAGGATGTCGGCATGGACAAGCCAGCCATCGCCATCTTCAAGCCTGGAGCGCACGATTCGCGGCTGGACGCCGAGGCGCTGCGCCGGACGGCGCGGGCGTACGACCCGGGCCTGCACGAGGCACCCATCGTGCTGGGCCACCCGGCCACCAACGGCCCGGCCCACGGCTGGATCGGGAGCCTGGCCTACGACGAGGACGGCGGGCTGCTGAAGGCGACGCCGCGGCAGGTCGATCCGGGCCTCAGGCAGGCGGTGGACGCCGGGCGCTACAAGAAGCTCTCGGCCAGCTTTTACCGGCCGGACTCCCGGCCAATCCCGTCCCGGGGACTTACTACCTGCGCCATTTGGGCGTGCTCGGAGCGACGCCGCCCAAGGTCAAGGGGCTGCCGGACGTGCGCTTCGCCGAGGGCGAGACGGACGGCGACTTCGTCACCGTGGAGTTCGCCGAAGGCGCCAAGGACGACGCCAAGGACAAGCCGTCGCGCGACGCCCTCCGGGCGTTGCTGTCGAGCCTGCCGCAGCAGGTGGGCTACGCCGAGGCGGCCGTCGCCGTCTCGGGCGGATAGGAGTAGCCATCATGCTGCCGGAACAACCCATTCTGCGCCTGACCGTCGAGGCGGCGGCTAAGACCGCCGGGGAGTCCGGCGCCGGCTCGGGGCGGGGAATGTCGGGGGCCAGAGCAGGCCGGTGGACCAGTTGTCGCCAAACCATTGGAGGGTTCGTTCAGCTCGTGCGACCGTTATGCCGCCACCTGCGGCAAGGCTGCCAATGGTCGCACCGTTGCCGGTAGCAAGGCGTGAAACCGTGGAAAGTGCGCGATTGGTTCGCGTCGCGAGAAAGGCCGCCAAACGGCAAATATGCCCGATCGCGTCACTCATGACACACAGCCATGCCGCAGGCAGCACGGCAGCGCAAGTCTTTTTTCTGTATCGTGTCGAATATGACACTCGCCGCAACTGCATGCTTGCGCCCCGAGTTAAAGCGTCGAGTTGCTTCTGAGGGCCCAAGGCCCTTGTCAAGAGCTATTGGCGTGCCCTTAGCGCAGATCCGTTCCATTCTTGCTGGGCGTGCCCCCAAAAGCTCGACAATGGAGAAGCTGTCAGAGGCTCTCGGCCTAGAGTTCCACATCGGCCCGCCTCGCGCTCAGGGAACCCTGAACAACCCGCCGCAAGATTCAGATGGCCTTCCCCAAGAAGCAGCGCGTGACGCTCTCGGGCTGAAGCTCCACATCGGCCCTGCCCGCCACACTTCCGCCGCTGGCGTTTCTGTGTTTTCGGGGGGTCAAAACACAGAAATCCTGCCTGAAGAGCCCCGCATATATTCGATTGGGGATGGTGCGTCGTTGTATCAATCAGGCAATGAGGTGCCGACGAAGGAGGAATCCGCCATCCAAGCATCCGTGCGTGCGGTCCATGACGCGGGAGGGAATCCCCTCCCCGATGACCTGCGCGAGGCGTTGCTCACTGATGCGGCGGAGCTCGACGAACACGGGCGGCCGCTGCGCCCGGTGGAGGTGGTGGAGCTGGCCGCGGCGGCTGGCGGCGGTGCCGAGGCGCTGGACGAAACAGTGACTGGGCGCGCGTGGTTCCGGCGGGACTGGCTGGACGCCCACGCCATGGACCCGGCGCAGTGCGTGGTGATCGGGGTGCGCGGCGATTCGATGGAGCCGGCCCTGACCGAGGGATGCTCCATCTTGGTCGACCGCGCCCGGCGGCGGCGGGGTGGCCGCATCTACGTGCTGCGCACCGCGGATGGCGTCGTGGTCAAGCGATTGCGCCGCGAGGCCGGCCGGCTGGCGGCTTGCCAGCGACAACCCGACATGGAGGCCCCTGGCCTAGGACAATCGCATCGAGATCATCGGCGAGGTGCGCTGGATGGCCCGGAGCGTCTGACGATGCAGCCCTTTGAAGGCACCGTTGCAAGGGTTTCCATTAAAAACCAGAAGGAGATGATGTGATGCCAAATGGACTGACAACTCTTGAAGGCAAAGAGGCCATCGAACTCTGGCGGGCCGGCAAGGATGAATGGAACGCTTGGGTTAAGGAGAACCCGAACGCTATGGTCGATTTTGAGGGGGTCGAGTTCAGGAGCCACCCCCCTGGCCCAGTGGATTTTTCAGAATATGAGTTTCCGGATGGCGGGGTTGATTTCTCCTATGCGCGGTTCGGTGATGACGGGGTTTCTTTCTCCGAAGCGCAGTTCGGCGATGGCGGGGTTGATTTCCAGGAAGCGCAGTTCGGCGATGGCGCGGTTTATTTCCGGGAGGCGTGGTTCGGCGATGACGAGGTTTCTTTCCGCAGAGCGCAGTTCGACGATGGCAGGGTTGATTTCCAGGAAGCGAAGTTCGGCGATGGCGGGGTTTATTTCCGGGAGGCGCGGTTCGGCGATGGCGGGGTTTCTTTCCGCAGAGCGCAGTTCGGCGATGGCGGGGTTTCTTTCTCCAATGTGCAGTTCGGCGACGGCGAGGTCAATTTCTCCGAAGCGCAGTTTGGCGATGGCAGGTTTTCTTTCCGCGATGTGCATTTGGGCGGTAGCGGGGCTAATTTCAGCTATGCGGAGTTTGGTCGAGGCGGTGCTTTCATCCGCTTCGCCGCACCGGGTTTGGGAGACGTTGCATTCGATGGGGCTTGTTTTGGCGGGCAAATGCATTGCCAAGCAGGCAAGCTGAAAGACAGAGACCCCCAATTTGCCGGGCATCTCTCCTTCCAATTCGCCCAGTTCGAGGGTCCCGCCATCATTGTCGGCGCATTCAAACTCGTCGATCTTCGCAGCACCGTTACCCGAGGCCATCTTGACCTGCAAAATTTGCATATTCAATCTCTTGATCGGATGGCAAGAGGTCCTGGTAAGGTATTGTCCGCCAATGACCGCATTGCCGCCCTGCGCCGCCTGAAGGAACTGGCCGAGAGCAACCGCCATCATGAGGATGCCTTGCGCTTTTTCGCCTTGGAGCGACGCACGCTATTGCAAAGCAAGCAGCTGCATTGGACGGCGAACGTACTGGAGCCGTTCTATGACTGGGTCAGCAATTATGGCTTGTTGATTTTACGGCCGGTGCTGGGATTCATCGGCGTGGCCCTCATTGGCGCTTTGTTGTTCAACTGGTTTCCGGCGTCAATCCCTTGCTATAACACTGCCGATGCTCTAGGCGCCTCAGTCAGCAATATGCTGCCATTCCTGTCATCGCCAAGCGGCACTGGAGCATGTGGGGGTATGCAATCAGTTTTGCTACAGCGCACGCATGGCGTTCTCGGGTACATCCTCCTGTTCCTGATTGGCTTGGGAATCCGCAACCGGTTTCGGCTGTGACAGGCGGAGGCAGCGCCCGTCTCTCCGGGCCGTCACACCACTAGGCAGGTGTCGCTGGCGCTGGACGGCCATAGCCACGAGCGCCATTTTGGCTGCGTCAAGCATCAAGCATTGCGTAGCATATAATCCGCAAGCGGCAACTGAAATGCCGTGCATGGAAATACAGGAGGCAACCATGAACAAATACCGTATCAACTATAGGCTGCAAATGATGGGCCCCCCCCATATCATGGCTGACCGATTGGAAGAATCCAGTTCAAATGGAGGCGGCTATAAGTTCGTCAACCGCAATAATAATAATACTTTTGATGTTGTCGCGCTGATTCCAAAGGAAGTCGTTGTGTCGATTGTCAAGGTGGATGCATCCGGCGAAGAGGCTTGACGCCTCAGCTCCTCCAGCTGCGGAGGACAAGCTCGGTGCGGGCGACGGGCCGACCTTGGCCGGGAACCACTGCAACAGGAGAGGGAGCGCCGGCAGCAATGAAGCGCGCCCTGCGGCAGCGCTCGTCTCTCCGGGCCGTCACACCGCTAGGCAGGTGTCGCTGGCGCTGGGCGGCCATAGCCGCGAGCGCCATTTTGATTGTACGCTAAATCAACGTTGACACACATCGTCACATCGGAGTAGATTCGAGGAAAAGGAGGAACCATGACAGATAAAAAATCCCCCCCCAAGGACGAACGGAAAGGAAGCGGAAAGGCAAAGACGCCGCTCGAAAAAATTATAGCAGGGTCTACGAAACCCAAAGATTTTGTCACCGATACGGACCCGACACCACCACCGCTTCCGAAAGGCGATGGCAAGGACAAAAAAAAGTGATGAAAGACCGAACCATGTGAACAATCGAGGCTGACCGATGACTGACGCGATAGTTTCGCATTACGATATTCTCTTTGGTGTGCGCCGTTCGGTGCGTTACCATGACCGGCGCCACCGCTTTTATCTCGGCTGCCACAAGCTGGTCATCTTCTTCGCGCTGCTGTTCGGCTCCGCCACGATCATGGCATTTGGCTCGGCCCTGGGAGGGTCGCAGCCTTTGTGGGTCAAGTTGCTGCCGGCCGTGCTGTCCACGCTGCTGACCGCGCTTGATCTGACGGTGGGTTTTGTTGACAAAGCTTGGCGGCACAAGGATCTAGCTCGCCGCCATCGTGGGTTGGAGAAACGCGTAATCTCCGCTGGCGAAGATGCCCCGCAAAAAGTGTTGAATGACATCAACGCCGAGAGGCTCGACATTGAGGCCGATGAATTGCCTGTGTTGCGGACGCTCGACAGGCTTTGCCGCAACGAATTGATGCAAGCCATGGGATACCCTATGGAAGACGCGATCAAGGTGAGCTTCCTGCGGCGCCTATTCGCGCACTTCATTTGACCTGAACGAACGCGGCGCCTCCGCGCTTGAACCCTTCCCCTAGGCCGCCTATGCCGGCAAATAATTCCGCATATCGAACAGCCACGCGACCAACTCCGCTCATGCTGAAATCTGTTTAAGCGTTCCTGTCGGCGCGACATGGGCAGGGAACCCATTCCACTCCTCGCCGTCGAGGAGCCGCCCGTCAGACTTGGGCCGGGCGCGCCGCCCCATTGCTTGAAGAAGAACGCGACTCCGTCGCGCTCGCAGATATCACGAAGCCGCCGCGCCCAGTCGGAATGCATGGGGCGTGCATGTGGGCCGCTTTCGCCTCCCACGATGGCCCACGCGGCGCCCTGCAGATCGACGTCGCCGATCAGCCCCAGGAGCGGCTCGAACGAGATGAAGCGCGCATCGGAGTTGATCCGCTTGAGGTGTTCGATGCGGCTCGTGCGCTCGGCGTCCTCGACCGAGACGCCCAGCCAGATGTGGGTCGGCGCCCGCTCGCCTTTGTAGCGGCCCCGGATGTAGTTTCGCATCAGCGAACTGCGCTTGGCCAAGACTTGGTAAACATGCCGGTCCGCGTGCTCCATGACGTCGAACACCCGGGCGATGAATGCACGATCGACGTCCTTGTGGAAGAGGTCGCTCATGGAGTTCACGAAGATCATCCGCGGCTTCCTCCAAAGCATCGGCTGACCTAACCGCGCAGGCCAGAGCTTCAGGTCGAAGCCCTGCTCGTACGGATGGCCGGGAACGCCGCGCCAGCGCTCCGCGTAGCAGTTGTCGCACCCAGGACCGACCTTGGCGCACCCTGTCACGGGGTTCCACGTTGCGTCCGCCCACTCTATCTGCGACTTCCCGGCCAACTGCTCGCCTCACTGCTTTTGCTTGACAAGGCAGCATACGGCGAACTCGGGACAAGGCCGGAACGCGTCGGCACTTTCGCTGTGGAATGAAATTGACACGCGCCGCGCAGCCCGCGCCGCTTGGACAGCTACAAACGGCCTCATGGCAGGCCCACAACAGAATCAGGACCCATCGACCGGGGACGCCATGTCGGTCCACATCCGGCGGTCGGGTGGCCTTGGTTCGTCCTGGGAGCGCCATGACCTTGATGCCCACTGCCCGGCACCTCCGCTGAACGCATTCCGCTGATTGGGTCGGGTCTAGATTTGATCCACAAAAACCAACGAAACTGATGTCACGGCCGAGACATCTCAATCGCCAAACAAACTCTCGGCAAAAGCCGTTGCAAACTCCTCCCGCAGAACGTTTTTCTGCACTTTGCCCATGCTGTTGCGGGGCAGGGATTGAAGGTTCACCACCTGTTTCGGATGCTTGAAGCGGGCGAGCTTTCCGCGCAGGCGCGTCAGCACCTGCTCCAGCGACACCGGGGTGCCGGACGGCACCACCACCGCCACCACGCCCTCCCCAAAGTCGGGATGGGGCACACCAATGACTGCGGACTCCACCACTTCATATGGATGCGTCAACCATCCGCCCGCCCGGCGCAATACAGCCCGGACAGCTCTGCCACGCCAAGCGCCGGTCGAACGGGACGAATTTTCGCCGAGGCAGCCATTGATGATTCCCGCACCATGCGAGGTGTCCTAGAGCCATTGCCAAGCAAGCCGAAGGCATTCACTGCAGTCACTTCAAGCTGAGCCACCACCTCGCACCGCGCGCGCAAAGGCCGCTTGTTTTGATTTTAGGGCCATCTATAATATATGCTTCGCTTCAGCACGATGGCGGTCTGCAACAGCCAACAAGCCTCGGCCCGCCACCCAGCAAAATCAGACTTGCAGGGAATCCATGCCATGACGCGACTAGCCCAACTCGCCCTCGCTCTCGCCGTCCTCGCACTCGGTCAGTTGGCCGCCGCACAAACAGTGCAGGTCCCGGACCCGAACCTCCGAACCGCCATCCTCAAACAACTCGACAAGGAGCCCGGCGACGCCATCGCCGAGGCCGACATGGCCTCCCTGCAAACCCTGTCCGCCGACTACCACGGCATCCGCAACCTCTCGGGCCTCGAATTCGCCGTCAACCTCACAACCCTGCACCTCGAAGGCAACTTGGTCTCCGACCTCTCGCCACTGGCCGGGCTGACCCAGCTGCGCACCCTCGTTCTCGGCGACAACCGGGTCCAAGACATTTCGCCCTTGGCCGGCTTGGCCGCACTGCGCTGGCTCGACCTCTCCGGCAACCGCGTCCTCGACCTCTCGCCGCTGGACGGGCTGGACGGGCTCACCCACCTGCACCTGCACAGCAACTGCCGGCCGCCGGCCGGGCCCTGCCTGGCCGACATCGCCCCCCTAGCCGGTTTGGCCGCACTGGAGCTGCTGTCCTTGGCCAACAACGACATCGAGGACCTCTCCGCCTTGGCCGGCCTGACCGAACTGTCGTGGCTGATCCTGGCCAACAACGAGATCACCGACATCACGCCGCTGCTGGACAACCCGGGCCTCGACGCCGGCGACTACCTGAGCCTGCTCGGCAACCCCTACGATGCAGCCGACGCCGCCCCGCTGGTCGCCTCCGGGGTCACGCTCGGCGCGCCGTCCTCCCTGCAGCCGCCCGTCGAGCCGGGGGTGCTGATCCCGGACCCCGCCCTGCGGGCGGCGATCGCCGACGCTTTGGGCCTTCGGCCGGGCGATCCGGTCATCGAACGGGACTTCGCCCGTCTGACCAGGCTGGATGCGGCTAATGCAGGCATCTCGGACCTGACCGGCCTGGAGTTCGCCACCGGCCTGACGGAGCTGTATCTTTTCAACAATCAAATAGTCGACATCTCCGCTCTGTCGAGTCTGAACGGCCTGACGTCGCTGACTCTTGGCTTCAACCAAATATCCGACATCTCCGCGCTGTCGGGCCTGACCGGCCTGACGGGGCTGGGTCTTTCCGGCAACCTAATAGTCAACATCTCCGCTCTGACGGGTCTGACCGGCCTGACGTACCTGGATCTTGGCAGCCTCTTTGGCTTCAACCAAATAGTCGACATCTCCGCTCTGGCGGGTCTGACCGGCCTGACGGGGCTGTCTCTTTCCGGCAACCAAATAGTCAACATCTCCGCTCTGGCGGGTCTGACCGGCCTGACGGGGCTGTCTCTTTCCGGCAACCAAATAGTCAACATCTCCGCTCTGGCGGGTCTGACCGGCCTGACGTACCTGAATCTTGGCGGCATCGTTGGCGGCAACCAAATAGTCGACATCTCCGCTCTGTCGGGTCTGACCGGCCTGACGGAGCTATGGCTTCGCTCCAACCAAATAGTCGACATCTCCGCGCTGTCGGGTCTGACCGGCCTGACGACGCTACGGCTTAACAACAACCAAATCATGGACATCTCGCCATTGGTCAGAGACGACGATCCAAACACCGCTGAGACTGGATTAGGCAGCGGCGCCGCTGTTGATTTGCGGGGCAACCCTTTGAACATGGAGTCCGAAGACACGCACATACAGACCCTGACCGACCGGGGGGTCAACGTGGCTTTTTGACGTTGGGGATGGTGCTTAGATGAGCCTTCGGCGCGTACGGCAAGCCGGTTGATGGCCATGCATGGGGCGGGCTTGGGTCGGCCTCAGGGAAGCCTCTGAACAATTCGCCTGTTTTCGCAATGCAACAGGACCTGTCTTTTTTGATGGCTTGTTAATCATTGAAAATGGAAGATGAATTGTTTTGGCCGCCATGCTCTGGTCACTCCCTGGAGTTTGATCAGAGGTGCCTTGGATTTGATCCACAAAAACCAACGAAACTGATTTCACGGCCGAGACATCTCAATCGCCAGGCAACCTCTCGGCAAAAGCCGTTGCAAACTCCTCCCGCAGAACGTTTTTCTGCACTTTGCCCATGCTGTTGCGGGGCAGGGATTGAAGGTTCACCACCTGTTTCGGATGCTTGAAGCGGGCGAGCTTTCCGCGCAGGCGCGTCAGCACCTGCTCCAGCGACACCGAGGCGCCGGACGGCACCACCACCGCCACCACGCCCTCCCCAAAGTCGGGATGGGGCACACCAATGACTGCGGACTCCACCACTTCATATGGATGCGTCAACCATCCGCCCGCCCGGCGCAATACAGCCCGGACAGCTCCGCCACGCCAAGCGCCGGTCGAACGGGACGAATTTTCGCCGAGGCAGCCATTGATGATTCCCGCACCATGCGAGGTGTCCTAGAGCCATTGCCAAGCAAGCCGAAGGCATTCACTGCAGTCACTTCAAGCTGAGCCACCACCGCGCACCGCGCACGCAAAGGCCGCTTGTTTTGATTTTAGGGCCATCTATAATATATGCTTCGCTTCAGCACGATGGCGGTCTGCAACAGCCAACAAGCCTCGGCCCGCCACCCAGCAAAATCAGACTTGCAGGGAATCCATGCCATGACGCGACTAGCCCAACTCGCCCTCGCTCTCGCCGTCCTCGCACTCGGTCAGTTGGCCGCCGCACAAACAGTGCAGGTCCCGGACCCGAACCTCCGAACCGCCATCCTCAAACAACTCGACAAGCAGCCCGGCGAGGCCATCACCGAGGCCGACATGGCCTCCCTGCAAACCCTGTCCGCCGACTACCACGGCATCCGCAACCTCTCGGGCCTCGAATTCGCCGTCAACCTCACAACCCTGCACCTCGAAGGCAACTTGATCTCCGACCTCTCGCCACTGGCCGGGCTGACCCAACTGCGCACCCTCGTTCTCGGCGACAACCGGGTCCAAGACATTTCGCCCTTGGCCGGCTTGGCCGCACTGCGCTGGCTCGACCTCTCCGGCAACCGCGTCCTCGACCTCTCGCCGCTGGCTGGGCTGGACGGGCTCACCCACCTGCACCTGCACGGCAACTGCCGGCCGCCGGCCGGGAACTGCCTGGCTGACATCGCCCCCTTGGCCGGCTTGGCCGCACTCGAGCTGCTGTCCTTGGCCAACAACGATATCGAGGACGTCTCCGCCTTGACCGACCTGACCGAACTGTCGTTGCTGATCCTAGCCAACAACGAGATCACCGACATCACGCCGCTGCTGGACAACCCGGGCCTCGACGCCGGCGACTACCTGAGCCTGCTCGGCAACCCCTACGATGCAGCCGACGCCGCCCCGCTGGTCGCCTCCGGGGTCACGCTCGGCGCACCGTCCTCCCTGCAGCCGCCCGCCGAGCCGGGGGTGCTGATCCCGGACCCCGTCCTTGAGCCGCCGCTCCCCGATCCATTCGGGTTGCTTCCCGAGGATGACTCGCTCCCCGAGTCGGAGGTCCTGATCCCGGACCCCGCCCTGCGGACCGCGGTCGCCCGCGCTTTGAACCTTCAGCCGGGCGACCCGGTCACCGAACGGAACTTAGCCCGTCTGGCCACTTTGTCCTCGTCTTTCGCAGACATCGCGGACCTGACCGGCTTACAGTTCGCCACCGGCCTGACGAGGCTGATTCTTGGTGACCCTCGTGGTGTTGGTCGCAACCAAATCACCGACATCACACCGCTGGCGGGTCTGACCGGCCTGACGGAGCTGGATCTTCGCCGCAACCAAATAGTCGACATCTCCGCACTGGCGGATCTGACCAGACTGACGTCGCTGTCTCTTTATGACAACCAAATAGCCGACATCTCCGCGCTGGCGGATCTGACCGGCCTGACGAAGCTGTCTCTTGGCTTCAACCAAATAGCCGATCTCTCCGATCTGGCGGGTCTGACCGGCCTGACGGACCTGAGTCTTCGCCGCAACCACCTAGTCGACATCTCCGATCTGGCGGGTCTGACCGGCCTGACGAAGCTGTCTCTTGGCTTCAACCAAATAGTCGACATCTCCGCGCTGTCGGGTCTGACCGGCCTGACGGACCTAGACCTGGGTCATCGCGGCAACCAAATAGTCGACATCTCCGCGCTGTCAGGTCTGACCGGCCTGACGGACCTGAGTCTTCGCGGCAACCAAATAGTCGACATCTCCGCGCTGGCGGGTCTGAACGGCCTGACGGACCTGAGTCTTCGCCGCAACCAAATAGTCGACATCTCCGATCTGGCGGGTCTGACCGGCCTGACGGAGCTGTCTCTTGGCAACAACCAAATAGTCGACATCTCCGATCTGGCGGGTCTGACCGGCCTGACGAGGCTGGCTCTTGACAGCAACCAAATAATCGACATCTCCGCGCTGGCGGGTCTGACCGGCCTGACGGAGCTGTTTCTTGGCAACAACCAAATAGTCAACATCTCCGCGCTGTCGGGTCTGACCGGCCTGACGGACCTGGACCTGGGTCTTCTCGGCAACCAAATAGTCGACATCTCCGCGCTGTCAGGTCTGACCGGCCTGACGGACCTGAGTCTTCGCGGCAACCAAATAGTCAACATCTCCGCGCTGTCGGGTCTGACCAGACTGACGGATCTGAATCTTGACAACAACCAAATATCCGACATCTCGCCATTGGTCAGAGACGACGATCCAAACACCGCTGAGACTGGATTAGGCAGCGGCGCCACTGTTGATTTGACGGGCAACCCTTTGAACATGGAGTCCGAAGACACGCACATACAGGCCCTGCGCGATAACGGGGTCTTGGTGCGATATATGGGATATAGCAGATGAATTGTTTTGGCCGCCATGCTCTGGTCACTCCCTGGAGTTTGATCAGAGGCGCCCTAGATTTGATCCACCAAAACCAACGAAACTGATTTCACGGCCGAGACATCTCAACCCCTAGGCAAACCCTCGGCAAAAGCCGTTGCAAACTCCTCCCGCAGAACGTTTTTCTGCACTTTGCCCATGCTGTTGCGGGGCAGGGATTGAAGGTTCACCACCTGTTTCGGATGCTTGAAGCGGGCGAGCTTTCCGCGCAGGCGCGTCAGCACCTGCTCCAGCGACACCGAGGCGCCGGACGGCACCACCACCGCCACCGCACCCTCCCCAAAGTCGGGATGGGGCACACCAATGACGGCGGACTCCACCACTTCATCCAGCTCATCAATCAACACCTCCACCTCCCTTGGGTATAGGTTGTAGCCGCCGGAAATGATGAGGTCCCGGCCACGGCCGACAATGGAGAGCCTGCCCGACTCATCCATTACCCCGAGGTCGCCGGTGATGAAGTAGCCATCCGGCCGCATTTCTTCGGCTGTCTTCTCCGCCATACGCCAATAGCCTTTGAACAGGTTTCTCCCTCGAACCTCAATGACGCCGACCTGCCCCGGCGGCAATTGCGCACCGTCATCCCCGGACACACGCACCTCCACATCCGGCAGCGGAAAACCGACGCTGCCGGCGCGGCGTTCGCCATGTAGCGGATTGGAGGTGTTGATGATGGTTTCGGACATGCCGTAGCGTTCAAGAATCCTATGCCCGGTGCGGGCTTCCCAAGCATGGAAGACCGGTTCCGTGAGGGGTGCGGAGCCGCTGACGAATAGACGCATTCCAGCACAGTCCCGTCGGCCGAAGTCCTGTTCGTTCAACAGCCTGACGTAGAAGGTGGGCACACCCATCATCACCGTCGATTCAGGCAGCAAGCGCCGGACAGCCTTGACGTCGAACTTGGGTAGGAAATTGATCGTCGTGCCCGTCAGCAAGGCGCAATGCAGGGCGATGAACAGGCCGTGAACGTGGAACAGGGGCAGAGCATGCAGCAGCGCATCGTCATCGCGCCAGCCCCAGCAGGCGCAGAGCGCATGGGCATTGGAACGGATGTTGCCGTGGGTGAGCATGGCCCCTTTGGACCGGCCGGTGGTGCCTGAAGTGTAAACAAGGGCGGCTAGATCATCGTCTTGACGCCCAACGGTGTCCTTAAACGGCGAGGCCAAGGCCATGGCTCGATTCAGTTCCCCTGCCTCCGCACCCAGGGTCAGCAGCCGAAATTGTTGACCGACATTGGCAAGAGGCGGGCTCGAGGGGCTGCGCACAAGCAGGCGCGGCTCGGCGTCGCCCGCAAAGTACTCCAATTCCGCCGCCGTATAGGCCGAATTGAGGGGCACATAGACCGCTCCCACCTTCAGCGTGGCCAGGTAGAGCGCCACCACCTCAGGCAACTTGTCGGCCTGCACCAGCACCCGCTCCCCCGGCTGAACTCCACAATCGATCAACACCCGGGCCAAGCGGGCAGTCGCATCAAGCAGGCGCTCAAAGGTCCAAACGCCACCGTCCGCCAAGCGCAGACAGGCTCTTTCACGGTTGGCGGCAAAAACAGCCTGCAGCTCCTCGACGAAATTCCCGCTCACCCCCTCAGCGCTCTGCCCCCAGCCATCAAGGCGACCTGCAGGATCAAGCAACCCATCACCTCAACGTCCGCACGAAATCCTGGTAAGCGGCGTTGCCCGGCGCCAGCGCCGCCGCCCGCTCGGCGTCGGTCCGAGCGGCTTCCAAGTCCCCCAATCGGCGGAACATGAGCGCCCTGTTGTAGTAGGCGATGGGCAGCAAGCCGTCCTGCTTGGCGATGGCCACCTCCAAGTCAGCCAGCGCCGCTTGGTAGCGCTTGCTCACCACTAAGGCGTTGGAGCGGTTGATGTAGGCGCTGGTCAGGTCCGGCATCAAGGACAACGCCCGGTCGTGGTCCTTGAGGCCCAACTTCACGTCGCCATTGCGGACCCGCAGGATGCCTCGATTGGAATAGGTGGCCGCCAAGTCGGCCGGCGTAAGCATCTGCTTTTCAATGGCCAGCGTGCAGACCTCAATCTCAAAAACGGTTCCGCCCTCAAGGGTGGCCAAGTAGCAATCCCGAGCCGGCGAGCTGTTCAGCAACACCGTCTCCGACGCCGTGGCCAAGGCGGACACGAACAACATCCAGCCCAGCGTCACCGCCAGCACGAAAGATCTATCCGCCAGTTGATTCAAGCGCCTAGAAATCATCCGACTTGATCGATTCGATGGAGTTCCTCGGTTTATCCTCAAGCGCCCGCTGCGAGCCTTGGGACGACTGAGTGGCCAAGTGCGGAACCAGGATGTACTTGAGGATGCCGCGCCCGTAGTCGCCGTACCAGAGGGCGGGATCCTGAGCCTTGATCGGCATGGCGCCGTCCTTGGGAATCAACCGAGCACCGCGCAGCATCGACAGAGCCAAGTCCAACTTCGACTCCTCGCCAAAGCTGACGCTGGCTAAACCCCAGCAACGCATCTCATCATCGATTTCGCGGGCAGCAATGACGCACCGAAGGTTCATCCTGGTTTCGTTGAGCAATTTCAGCAAGCGGAAATGCTGGTAGCGGCGTGACAAGTACAACCGGCTGCGCCGCCTCGGATCTACGCCGGGATCAAGGTTCTTCAACTCATCCAATTCATGCTCTATCCGGGTTTGTTGATCCGAGGATTGGGGCGGGATCACGCTCGCGAGCAACTCCAGCCGTTCGAGCAGATCCTCGGCGATGGCCCCGCGTTGACCAGCCTCGCGCCAATCAAAAGTCGTTGGCGAGACCAGCTCCCAAGCATCCACCGCGGCCCAACTCTCAAGGCCCCGAGCGATCAGCACCAGCAAAAACAGCGTTTGAAACCGCTTAGAAAGCATCTTCACGGCTACGGGGTCGAGCCATCCTCATTGGCGCAAGCGATCATGCAAATTATTCATCTTCAGACTGCCGACAGGATCAATTTCAACCATCTCAAAAGAGATGGCGAGCCCTCTTTTCTGATAACTGGGGGCAAGATGGGCGCAGAGCGCTTCAAACAACCGCTCGGCCTCGGCGCGGCGGGTGGCTTCGCTGCGCCCGACGCCGATGCGGGCGCTGACGTGGACGAAGGCGTGCCCCGGGTCGCCATCGGCGATCAGGTATTGATCGCGGCGGGCGGCGCGTACCCGGATGCCCGGCAAGGGGAAGACGCCGCCGCCGGCGGCGGTATCCCGCAGCTTCCCAAGCAGCTCTTCAATCTTGATGTCCGCCTCTATATTGGATGAGTACTCAACGATCAGATGCGGCATGATCCCTCTTTTCAGCCTGCCGCCCCTGTAGGGCATCGGCCAGCGCTCCCAAGCTGCGCATTTACATCGTTTCCTGAACTTCCGCCAGAATGGTGCGCATTTGCGAACCAAGCCCCACGGCGTCTTCAACGCTGAGTTGGAAGGCAACCCCGGCGCCGGTCTCGGACTCAAGGTGCGCCTCGTCTCGGATGTGCTCCAATATGACCCGCGCCCGGGTTTCAGACACCAGAAACAACAGCAGGTCGCAGGCGGCTTCAAGGTCAAGGCCAAAAAAGGTTTTGGGTCGCTTGAGGCCCTCGCCCCGTCCACTGCCAATCACTGTGGCTCCGGTGGCGCCCGCCTGCCGAGCGGTTTCAATCACGAGGTCGGTCTTGTCGCTCCTGACCAAAGCGACGATCAGCTTCAGTTTCAAGTTCCAGACTCCTGCGGCGCCTGCCCGCCGCCACTGCGCTTTTGGTTCATGCGAGAGGCAATCATAGCGTATCCAAGCACCGAGATGATGGGAAATACGCTTGCGAACGCAATGAGCCCAAACCCGTCAATCAATGGGCTTCGGCCCGGCACAGTGGCCGCCAAGCCGAGTCCCAAGGCCGCCACAACGGGCACGGTGACCGTGGAAGTGGTGACGCCGCCGCTGTCGTAAGCCAAGGGGATGATGGTGCGCCTAGAGAGAAAGGTCTGTAGGATCACCACGGCGTAGGACGCTATGATGTACCAAGGCAGCGGGGTGCCGGTGACGATGCGAAAGCAGCCGAGCGCCACTCCAACCGCCACCCCAATGGCCACCGCCAAGCGTAACCCCCAAGGATTAATCGCCCCGCCAGAAACCGCTTGCGCCTTCAACGCCACCGCAATCAGTGAAGGCTCCGCCACGGTGGTGGCGAAACCGATGGCGGCGGCGAAAACGTAAACCAGCCAGTAGTCGCGCCAATACACGTTTTCGGCCAAGCCCTCCGCGCCAACCCTAGACTGCGTCGTGAGTTGCTGCGCCATAGTCTCGCCGATGGGGAATAGGGCCTCCTGCAAGCCAATCAGAAACAATGTGAGGCCAATCAATACAAAGGCGAAACCAACAGCAATTCGCGGCAGCTTGGGCAAGGGCTGGCGCAGCACTGCAACTTGAAACAGAATCAGGATGGCTAGAATGGGCAGAACATCTAACAGGGTGGCCACCGCCGTGTCCCCAAGCTGGGTCAGGAAGGTCATGCTCAAACCACCATGCCGTACAGCAACACAAAGATCATCGGCGTGAGGCTGGCGAAGGCAATCAGGCCAAAGCCGTCGATCATCGGGTTGCGGCCGCGGATGGACTGCGCCAAGCCGACGCCAAGGGCGGTCACTAAGGGCACCGTGATGGTGCTGGTGGTGACGCCGCCGGAATCGTAGGCGACGCCAACAATTTCATCCGGCGCAAACACCGTGATGACGGTGACCAAAACGTAGCCGGAAATAATGAAGACGTGGATGGGCCAGCCCTTGATGATGCGCAGCACGCCGAGCACGATGGCCGCGCCAACTGATACGGCCACCACCATGCGCAGGTTGAACGCATAGGCTTGCCGTGCGGCCTCAGTGGTGGCGATGGCGCCAGCCTCGGCAGCAGTTTCAGCAGCTTCCGCCGCAACAGCGATCAGCGCCGGCTCCGCCACCGTCGTCCCGAAGCCCAAACTGAACGCGAACGCGAACAGGGCCACCAAACTGCCCTTGCGGGCAAACGCTGCGGCCATGGCCTCTCCCAAAGGGAACAGCCCCATTTCCAAACCGCTGACGAATAGCGTCAAGCCAGCGATCACGCAGAGCATTCCCGTGAGCACTTCAACCAGATTGGGGAAGGGCTGCTGCAGCACCACCGCCTGGAAGAAGACGATCACCAAAACGATGGGCGCAAGATCTTTCAGCGCTGCAAAGGTGCGCTGAGCAGCCGTTCTCAGCAACTTGTGCATCGCCTGGCTTCCCTGAGTGGATTCAGCAATGGTAAAGGAGTTCGCTTGACCGAATCGTTGACGCTAGCACGGCGTCGAATTTACCCCAACAACAGCGGCGATCACCGCGGCGGGCAGCGCCTTGGTCCTTATGCCCGGCTTCTTATGCCCGGCTTCTTATGCTTGGAAAGGCGGGGGAAATTTGACTTGGGCGCCGATCTTTCAAGGTCGAACTGAAGCCCCGCTTTGAACCATTCATGCCGGGATGCGCCTTGCATTGACACGCAGAGCAAGCTCTGCAAGGTAAGAGCCCCAGTAGGACAAGACTAGCACTTCGCCGCCCCCATCAGCCTGTCAAAGAGCTTGTACAGAGCTTTGACCTCAGCTTAAGGGATGGATATGTTGGGCAGCCACGGCACTTTTGCACAAAAAACAGGTCGCCAGCATTGATTGGGCGCCAAGGGGAGAAGCCATGCGATTGCTAAGCTACCGCTACAAGCAAAGAACGAGTTTCGGCGTAGCCACTGACGCTGGCGTGGTTGACATTCCGAAGTTGGCGCCGCAGTGGAGCAGCTTGAAATCCCTGCTTGAGGCTGACGCGCTAGACAAGGCCGAACAGCTCACCGCCAACGCCGCTGCCGATTACGCCCTTGACGAGATCAGTTGGCTGGTGCCCGTACCAGACCCAGCGAAGATCATCTGCGTCGGCGTCAACTACGGCAACCGCAACGACGAATATGAAGAAATTGCGCCCGCGCCCGCCTATCCGAGCATCTTCATGCGCACCCCGGGGTCGCTTACCGGACACCTGCAACCCCTGCTGCGCCCGCCGGAGTCGGAGCAGTTGGACTACGAAGGCGAGATCGCCATCGTCATCGGCCGCCAAGGCAGGCGCATAGCCGTAGCGGAGGCTCGCGCTCACGTGGCCGGGCTGACGCTTTTGAACGAAGGCTCCATCCGCGACTGGCTGCGGCATTCAAGGTTCAACGTCACCCAAGGCAAGAACTTTGAGCAATCCGGCGCGGCCGGTCCGTGGATGGTGACCACCGACGAACTGCCCGGTTTTGACGAACTGCACCTGACCACTCGCGTCAACGGCGAGGTCAGGCAACAGGACAACACCAGCAACCTGTTCTTTTCGTTTGAACGCTTGATTAGCTATGTATCCACCTTCATGCGCCTGATGCCGGGCGACATCATCTCCACCGGCACGCCGGTGGGCGCCGGTGCCCGGCTAAACCCGCCGCAGTACCTGAAACCCGGCGATGTGGTGGAGATTGAATCACCAAGCATTGGCCGCCTGCGCAACGAAGTTCGGGACGAAACGCCAATGCCTGGGTAGCAGCCCGTCAGGGCCGAGACGCGAAATGAACCGTCGGGCGTTAGCTGGGCACAGCCAATCGCCGTAGTGGTGTGACCGGATTGATTGACACCTGCTTCCAGTGCTGTTGACGATTTTAAAAATACTCTTCAAGCATCCTCTTGGCACCAGCGTGTCCTTGGGCTGCAGCCTTGCGATACCACTTGGCTGCTTCGGCGTCATCCTTATTAACGCCTCGGCCGTTGTCGTACATAAAACCGAGGCTGTTTTGGGCGGACGCATGTCCTTGTTCTGCTGACTTGCGAAACCACTTGGCTGCTTCGGCGTCATCCTTATTAACGCCTTGGCCGTTGTGGTACTTAGCACCGAGGTTGTTTTGAGCATTCGCATGTCCTTGTTCTGCTGCCTTGCGATGCCACTTGGCCGCCTCGGCGTAATCCTTATTAACGCCTTGGCCGTTGTCGTACATAAAACCGAGGCTGTTTTGGGCGGACGCATGTCCTTGTTCTGCTGCCTTGCGATACCACTTGGCTGCTTCGGCGTCATCCTCATTAACGCCTAGGCCGTAGTAGTACGTATCACCGAGTTCGTTGTGAGCATTCGCATGCCCTTGATCTGCCGGTGCTGCATCCGGTACGGCATCAGAGACTTCATCGCCAGCGATCATCTCCTGGATTGCCGCTACGCTCTGCGGGCGTTCGTTCTCCTCCACCTTGATTGCCCAATCAATTGCCTTGAGCAGGGACAGGGGATAATGTCCCTTGCCAACTTCCACGGCAGGCGCCATGTCTTGATCCTGCTTGCCCTTGTGCGCCAGCCGGGCACGTGTGATTGCATCAATCAGTTCAGTCTCGATGACGCCAGACACACAACGGTAGGCCACCATGCCCAGGGCATAGAGGTCGGTCCATGGGCCAATGTCGTCCCCTTTCCGGTCATACTGCTCCATCGGTGCGTACCCGGGTGTCAAAACGGAGGTGAGGCTCTTTGAGCGTTGTCCAAGCACCTGCCGAGCGGCACCGAAGTCCAGCAACACCGAGGAACCATTTTTGCGTAGCATGATGTTGCTTGGCTTGATATCGCGATGCACATAGTCCGCACTGTGCACTTCGTCCAGGCCGGATAGGAGTTCGGTGACCAACCGTTGCAAGCGGGTGGATTCAAGTCGTCCTTCACGCTTGAGCAGGTCTGATAATGTTTCGCCTTCAATATAATCCAGAACCAAATAGGCAGTGTTATTGTCCTCAAAGTAGCGATGCACATGATTCAGATGCGGGTGCTCAAACCGCGCCAGGGTGCGTGCTTCATCCAAAAAACGCGCCAATCCCCATTGATAATCATCCTGGTCAGCTGTGGATTTGGGCCGGACGCTCGTAGCATCACTGCGCACTGCGAAGTCGCTGGGCAGGTACTCTTTGATGGCGACTGCTTTGTCGAGTTGAATGTCCCAAGCGAGGTAGGTGATGCCGAAGCCGCCACTGCCGATGACACGCTCCATGCGGTATTCATTTAGCCGGTGACCGACGGGCAGGGCCTGGAGATGATCAGTCATGCGGGTTTATCACCATCTTGTAGGTCATTCATAAGTGCATCAGCATCGCTTGTTACTGGAATGCTTGGCCAGAGAAGTTGAAGTGAGGGTTATAATTTTCTTAGTGTCATCTTGCCACCATCGTGCCCTTGATCTGCTGCTTTGCGATGCCACTTGACTGCTTCGGCGTAATCCTTATTAACGCCTTGACCGTGGTAGTACATCCAACCGAGGCTGTTTTGAGCATCCGAATCTCCTTGTTCTGCTGCCTTGCGATACCACTTGACCGCTTCGGCGTCATCCTGAGCAACGCCTGTGCCTTCTTCGTACATCACACCGAGGTTGTTTTGAGCACTCGCATATCCTTGTTCTGCTGCCTTGCGATACCACTTGACCGCTTCGGCGTAATCCTGAGCAATGCCATCGCCTAACAAGTACCCAGAACCGAGGAAGAATTGAGCATTCGCATCTCCTTGTTCTGCTGCCTTGCGATACCACTTGACCGCTTCGGCGTAATCCTGAATGCCATCGCCTAACAAGTACTCAGAACCGAGGAAGAGTTGAGCATTCGCATCTCCTTGTTCTGTTGCCTTGCGATACCACTTGGCTGCTTCGGCGTCATCCTGAGCAACGCCTCTGCCTTCTTCGTACATCCAACCGAGCCGGGTTTGGGCGGACGCAACTCCTTGATCTGCTGCCTTGCGATACCACTTGACCGCTTCGGCGTCATCCTTATTAACGCCTCTGCCTCTTTCGTACATAAAACCGAGTGCAAATTGAGCTTCCACATTTCCTTGCTCTGCTGCTTGATGGCACCACCTAGATGCCTTTATGTAATTTTTATTGAAGTAGTTCGTTGTGCAATCACTCACCGTTGCCTCTCTGCTTGACCACCATATAGGCACGACAATCAGCACTAATACTACTACCCCTAACCATCTCCATCTCTGTTCGCGCTTTGATGGACTCGGTTGCTTTGCCGGTTTATCTACCGGTGCTGCATCCGGTACGGCATCAGAGACTTCATCGCCAGCGATCATCTCCTTGATTGCCGCTACGCTCTGCGGGCGTTCGTCCTCCTCCACTTTGATTGCCCAATCAATTGCCTTGAGCAGGGACAGGGGATAATGCCCCTTGCCAACTTCCACGGCAGGCGCCATGTCTTGATCCTGCTTGCCCTTGCGTGCCAGCCGGGCACGTGTGATTGCATCAATCAGTTCAGTCTCGATGACGCCAGACACACAACGGTAGGCCACCATGCCCAGGGCATAGAGGTCGGTCCATGGACCAACGTCCCCTTTCTGGTCATACTGTTCCATCGGTGCATACCCGGGCGTCAAAACGGAGGTGAGGCTTTTTGTGCGTTGTCCAAGCACCTGCCGAGCGGCACCGAAGTCCAGCAACACCGAGGAACCATTTTTGCGTAGCATGATGTTGCTTGGCTTGACATCGCGATGCACATAGTCCGCACTGTGCACTTCGTCCAAGCCGGATAGGAGTTCGGTGACCAACCGTTGCAAGCGGACGGATTCAAGTCGTCCTTCACGCTTGAGCAGGTCTGATAATGTTTCGCCTTCAATATAGTCCAGCACTAAATAGGCGGTGCCGTTACCCTCAAAATGACGACGCACATGATTCAGATGTGGATGCTCAAACCGCGCCAGGGTGCGTGCTTCATCCAAAAAATGCGCCAATCCCCATTGATAATCGTCCTGGTCAGCTGTGGATTTGGGCCGGACGCTCGCAGCATCGCTGCGCACTGCGAAGTCGCTGGGCAGGTACTCTTTGATGGCGACTGCTTTGTCGAGTTGAATGTCCCAAGCGAGGTAGGTGATGCCGAAGCCGCCACTGCCGATGACACGCTCTATGCGGTATTCATTTAGCCGATGGCGGGCGGGCAGGGCCTGGAGATGATCAGTCATGCGGGTTTATTACCATCTTGTAGGTCATTCATGAGTGTATCAGCATCGCTTGTTACTGGAATGCTTGGCTGGAGAAGTTGAACCGCGGGTTATAATTTTCTTAGTGCTCTCTTGGCACCAGCGTGCCCTTGCTCTGCTGCCTTGCGATACCACTTGACCGCTTCGGCGTCATCCTGAGCAACGCCTCTGCCTTCTGCATACATAACACCAAGGTTGTATTGACCGCGTGCATGCCCCTGTTCTGCTGACTTGCGATACCACTTGACCGCTTCGGCGTCATCCTGAGCAACGCCTCTGCCTTCTTCGTACATCCAACCGAAGATGGCTTGGAGGCTGGCTTGACCGAATCTATCTCCTAGTTCTACTGCCTTGCGATACCACTTGACCGCTTCGGCGTCATCCTGAGCAACGCCTCTGCCTTCTTCGTACATAACACCGAGATTTTTTTGGGCGAACGGATGCCCTTGTTCTGCTGCCTTGCGGTACCACTTGACTGCTTCGGCGTCATCCTGAGCAACGCCTCCGCCTTCTTCGTACATCAAACCGAGGTTGTATTGAGCAAACGCATTTCCTTGTTCTGCTGCCTTGCGAAACCACTTGGCCGCTTCGGCGTCATCCTGAGCAACGCCTTTACCTTTTGCGTACATCCAACCGAGGTTGTTTTGGGCGGACGCATTTCCTAGTTCTGCTGCCTTGCGATACCACTTGACTGCTTCGGCGTCATCCTGAGCAACGCCTCTGCCTATTGCGTACACCACACCGAGGTTGCATTGACCTAATTCATGCCCTTGTTCTGCTGCCTTGCGATACCACTTGGCTGCTTCGGCGTCATCCTGAGCAACGCCTTTGCCTTTTGCGTACATCCAACCGAGGTTGTCTTGGGCGAACGCACTTCCTTGTTCTGCTGCCTTGCGATACCACTTGATTGCTTCGGCGTCATCCTGAGCAACGCCTCTGCCTTCTGCGTACATACCACCGAGGTTGTGTTGAGCCTGCGCAAGTCCTTGTTCTGCTGATTTGCGATACCACTTGACCGCCTCGGCGTCATCCTGAGCAACGCCTCTGCCTTCTGCGTACATCACACCGAGGTTGTGTTGGGCAGACGCATATCCCTGTTCTGCTGATTTGCGAACCCACTTGACCGCCTCGGCGTCATCCTGAGCAACGCCTCTGCCTTCTGCACACATCCAACCGAAGCCGTATTGAGCATTCGCCTCTCCTTGTTCTGCTGATTTGCGATACCACTTGACTGCTTCGGCGTCATCCTGAGCAACGCCTCTGCCTTCTGCGTACATCACACCGAGGTTGTATTGAGCCTGCGCATCTCCTTGTTCTACTGATTTGCGAAACCACTTGGCTGCTTCGGCGTCATCCTGAGCAACGCCTCTACCTTCTGCGTACATCACACCGAGGCTGTGTTGGGCAGACGCATATCCCTGTTCTGCTGATTTGCGAACCCACTTGACCGCCTCGGCGTCATCCTGAGCAACGTCTCTGCCTTCTTTGTACATCACGCCGAGGTTGTGTTGAGCCTGTGCAAATCCTTGTTCCGCTGATTTGCGAAACCACTTGACCGCCTCGGCGTCATTCTGAGCAACGCCTCTGCCTTCTGCGCACATACCACCAAGGTTGCATTGAGCCTGCGCATTTCCTTGTTCTGCTGACTTGCGAAACCACTTGACCGCTTCGGCGTCATCCTGAGCAACGCCTCTGCCTTCTGCGCACATACCACCAAGGTTGCATTGAGCCTGCGCATTTCCTTGTTCTGCTGACTTGCGATACCACTTGACTGCTTCGGCGTCATCCTGAGCAACGCCTCTGCCTTCTGCGTACATCTCACCGAGGTCGTATTGAGCAGAGACTTCATCGCCAGCGATCATCTCCTTGATTGCCGCTACGCTCTGCGGGCGTTCGTCCTCCTCCACTTTGATTGCCCAATCAATTGCGTTGAGCAGGGACAGGGGATAATGTCCCTTGCCAACTTCCACGGCAGGCACCATGTCTTGATCCTGCTTGCCCTTGTGCGCCAGCCGGGCACGTGTGATTGCATCAAGCAGTTTGGGCTCGCTGATGCCAGATACACAACGGTAGGCCACCATGCCAAGCGCATAGAGGTCGGTCCAGGGACCAATGTCGTCCCCTTTCCGGTCGTACTGTTCTATCGGTGCATATCCGGGCGTCAAAACGGAGGTGAGGCTCTTTGAGCGTTGTCCAAGCACCTGCCGAGCAGCACCGAAGTCCAGCAACACCGAGGAACCATTTTTGCGTAGCATGATGTTGCTTGGCTTGACATCGCGATGCACATAGTCCGCACTGTGTACTTCCTCCAAGCCGGATAAGAGTTCGGTGACCAACCGTTGCAAGCGGACGGATTCAAGCCGTCCTTCACGCTTGAGCAAGTCTGATAATGTTTCGCCTTCAATGTAATCCAGCACTAAATAGGCAGTGTTATTGTCCTCAAAATAGCGATGCACATGATTCAGATGCGGATGCTCAAACCGCGCCAGGGTGCGCGCTTCATCCAAAAAACGCGCCAATCCCCATTGATAATCGTCCTGGTCAGCTGTGGATTTGGGTCGGACGCTCGTAGCATCAGTGCGCACTGCGAAGTCGCTAGGCAGGTACTCTTTGATGGCAACTGCTTTGTCGAGTTGAATGTCCCAAGCGAGGTAGGTGATGCCGAAGCCGCCACTGCCGATGACGCCCTCCATGCGGTATTCATTTAGCCGGTGGCCGGCGGGCAGGGCCTGGAGATGATCAGTCATGCGGGTTTGTTACCATCTTATAGGTCATTCATAAGTGTATCAGCATCGCTTGTTACTGGAATGCTTGGCCAGAGACGTTGAAGTAAGGGTTATAATTTTCTTAGTGCTTTCTTGGCACCAACGTGCCCTTGATCTGCTGCTTTGCGATACCACTTGCCTGCTTCGGCGGCATCCTTATTAATACCATGACCGTAGTAGTACATCCGACCGAGGTTGTATTGACTTAATCTATCTCCTTGTTCTGCTGCCTTGCGAAACCACTTGCCTGCTTCGGCGTAATCCTGAGCAACGCCCATGCCGTTTGCGTACATAGAACCGAGGTTGTTTTGAGCACTCGCATCTCCTTGTCCTGCTGCCTTGCGAAGCCACTTGCCTGCTTCGGCGTCATCCTGAGCAACGCCTCTGCCTTTTGCGTACATAAAACCGAGGTTGTTTTGACTTAATCTATCTCCTTGTTCTGCTGCCTTGCGATACCACTTGGCCGCTTCGGCGTAATCCTGAGATACGCGAATGCCATACTGGTACATACAACCGAGGCGGCTTTGGGCGGATGCATGCCCTTGTTCTGCTGACTTGCGATACCACTTGGCTGCTTCGGCGTAATCCTTATTAACGCCTTGGCCGTTGTTGTACATAACGCCAAGGCTATATTGACCGGATGCATGCCCTTGTTCTGCTGACTTGCGAAACCACTTGACCGCTTCGGCGTCATCCTGAGCAACGCCTCTGCCTTTTGCGTACATCGTACCGAGGTTGTTTTGAGCATTCGCATTTCCTTGTTCTGCTGCCTTGCGAAACCACTTGACCGCTTCGGCGTCATCCTGAGCAACGCCTCTGCCTTTTGCGTACATAACACCGAGGTAGTTTTGAGCATTTGCATATCCTTGCTCCGCTGCCTTGCGATACCACTTGGCTGCTTCGGCGTCATCCTGAGCAACGCCTCTGCCTTCTTCGTACATCCAACCGAGGCCGGCTTGACCGAATCCATATCCTTGTTCTGCTGATTTGCGATACCACTTGACCGCTTCGGCGTCATCCTGAGCAACGCCCATGCCTGCTTCGTACATAAAACCGAGGTCGCTTTGGGCGACCGCATGTCCTTGTTCTGCTGCCTTGCGATACCACTTGACCGCTTCGGCGTAATCCTTATTAACGCCTTGGCCGTTGTAGTACTTCAAACCGAGGTTGTATTGAGCATTCGCATGCCCTTGGTCTGCCGGTGCTGCATCCGGTACGGCATCAGAGACTTCATCGCCAGCGATCATCTCCTTGATTGCCGCTACGCTCTGCGGGCGTTCGTTCTCTTCCGCTTTGATTGCCCAATCAATTGCCTTGAGCAGGGACAGGGGATAATGTCCCTTGCCAACTTCCACGGCAGGCGCCATGTCTTGATCCTGCTTGCCCTTGTGCGCCAGCCGGGCACGTGTGATTGCATCAATCAGTTCAGTCTCGATGACGCCAGACACACAACGGTAGGCCACCATGCCCAGGGCATAGAGGTCGGTCCATGGACCAATGTCGTCCCCCTTCTGGTCATACTGCTCTATCGGTGCATACCCGGGTGTCAAAACGGCGGTGAGGCTCTTTGAGCGTTGTCCAAGCACCTGCCGAGCGGAACCGAAGTCCAGCAACACCGAGGAACCATTTTTGCGCAGCATGATGTTGCTTGGCTTGACATCGCGATGCACATAGTCCGCACTGTGTACTTCCTCCAAGCCGGATAGGAGTTCGGTGACCAACCGTTGCAAGCGGACGGATTCAAGCCGTCCTTCACGCTTGAGCAAGTCTGATAATGTTTCGCCTTCAATATAATCCAGCACCATATAGGCAGTGTTATTGTCCTCAAAGTAGCGATGCACATGATTCAGATGCGGATGCTCAAACCGCGCCAGGGTGCGCGCTTCATCCAAAAAACGTGCCAATCCCCATTGATAATCGTCCTGGTCATCTGTGGATTTAGGTCGGACGCTCGTAGCATCACTGCGCACTGCGAAGTCGCTGGGAAGGTACTCTTTGATGGCGACTGCTTTGTTGAGTTGAATGTCCCAAGCGAGGTAGGTGATGCCGAAGCCGCCACTGCCGATGACACGCTCTATGCGGTATTCATTTAGTCGGTGGCCGGCGGGCAGGGCCTGGAGATGGTCAGTCATGCGGGTGTGTTGCTACCTGTCTGCATTGCTAACTTTTTGACCTTCCACCAAAGGTAACACCGCAGACTCCATCTCGGCTACCGCGTTGCAAGGTGGCGTTACCTTGCCTGTCAATCAGGATGCTGGCGACATGTTCTGTTCTGGCAGCTCCCCCCTGACCTGCCGTATGTATGGTGGTTGTACCGAGGCTATGACGCCCGGCTGGAGTAACATAAGCACCACGCACTGCTACGCTATTGAACCCGCTTCGGTTCCTGTAATAGTAATAGCAAATTTCATATTTGCCCGGTGTGGCCTGCGGATGTAACCAGATTTCATTGCCGGGGCCGTTAGTATTATCTTCTTCAAATTTTGCCGGGGTGCCAGGATTTCTTTTCCGCCCATAGTGGAATATATTGCCCTGGGGGTCGCGTACAATCAGGTCCACATCGTCACCAGGATTACTCCAACTCATCAGAACTAATAGAAACTTTTGACGCAGTTCTTTGGCGCACTGTTGCAATCTCTCTTGTGCTTTTTGTAAAGATTTTTGCGACTCTTGTAATGCTGACTGATTTTGCGCCAAGCTTGCTTGAGCTTCCTGGGAGCTTTGTAATTCTTCTAGAGTCTGAGCTAGATCGGACTGACATGCTTGCAACGCTTCTGGATCTTGCCCCGGTGGTGGGGGTTCTGGTGGTGCGCTGGAGATGTTCGGAAAATACGGGAAGAGCACTAGGGTGATGAGAATAAATGCACCCAACGCAGAGGCAAACAAATCCAGTGCCGACATACCAAAAATATTGATTTCTCTGTTAGGTCTCCTCATTGCTTCATTTTTCTAACGGCTATTGGTGACTTGCAGTTCTATTCTGCCGATGGAAATTTTGTCCCCAGGGGAGAGTAGAGTTGATACAAAAGCCTTCAGATAGCGACCATTCACCTGAGTGCCATTCGTCGAATTCATATCCTCAATGTAGCACTGCCCGTGTTCCACTGTGATGCGCAGGTGGCGGCGGGAAATTTTGGGATCTTCTATTGGATAATCAACAAGTGCCGCATGCCTGCCAATGACATAACCGCCCTGTGCCGCCGATGCACCTCGCTTAGGTACCTGGATGCGTAACCTTTCACCCTTAGCGTCAAAACCCGCCAGCACTAGAGTGGAAGATTTTTGTGGTTTGTTTCCAACATCATCGGAGGATGCTGAGGGAGGACTGTATTTGCGGCTCACCCTGCTCATATTTTCTACCACTCTGATGATTTTTTGCCGCGGCTTACCTAGTGCCAAAACAATAGCTATCAAGGACAAGATGCCTATGAGCCATGTAATGAGGTTGATGCCACCACTGGCAGGCGGAGTACAGGGAGTATTGACCTTCCGCACCTTGATGCCCAAGCGTTCAATGGCCGGTATGGCTTCGGCAATATGTGATGCTAGATAGATACCTTTAATCTGGGCTTGGGAATGTCCTGCTGTGTTCACTCCCACTACACGGCCACAGTCATCAAAGAGAGGACCGCCGCTATTGCCGGGATTGATTGCCGCATCATGTTGAATTTTCCACAAAGCAACACCCCCATCCTCCCAAGGCTGATGATGGAACAAACTAATTACACCGCCGGTGACCGTGGCCTCATAGGTGAACCCGCCGGCCTCATCCGATGCCCCTGGATAACCAATTGCCCATACTGTTTCACTCTTATTTGGCTTTTTTGTTGCCAGTGTGGCGCTAGGGAGAGACAAGCCATCCACCTTAAGCAGCGCCAGATCAAGATCGCTTGACTGCCATAAAACATGCGCTTCAAGGAGGGCGTCACCAGCGCCTTTTGGAACTACTCTTAAGGTGCTACCAGCAGCAATCACATGATGATTGGTAAGCACAATACCCGGGGCGACCACCGCGCCCGAGCCGGCACCTGCGTCATCGCCTTGGAAAGCGACGATGCGCACGACACTTTTCTCTAGGATGTCAACATCAATTGCCAGTGCTGGGGACAGGAACAGAGAGGCAAGAAACCAAATCGCCGTGCGCAATTTCACGGCCCATCGTTATTTTCTGGCGTGCCAGGTTCAGATTGATTGTGTTCAAGCCGCACGGTGAGCACCAAATCACTCAATTCCACACAACTCAAATTCGCCAAAACAGTCTCATCTCCGCCGCTGAGCTTTTTCCCATCAACTATGGTGCCGTTGGTTGAGTTAAGGTCTTCAATCAGTAATAGCTTGCCGTCAACAAACAGACGAAATTGACGGCGGGAAACTTGCGGATGATTGAGGATGAAATCACTGCCGCCTGGGTTACGCCCAATCACCGCGCCTGAGGTGGTTGCGATGGATGGGCCGGGAATACGCAGGGCAAAGTTTTGCCCGGCTGAATCAGTGCCTTCAAAAAACACCGTCGGCGTTTGGCGAAGACGCGCCTCATCCTCTTCTCGAGCGGTCAGACTTGCTTGTACTTCCTCGGCACGAGACGCGGCGGCTTCTTTTTCACGCCGCTCGCGGGTCACTGTGCGCTGCTTCAACATCCACACCAGAAGCAAGAGCAATAACAATACTACCGCGCCGATGATAGCCCACAGCATGTACTGCCTTTCACGCGCTCGTGCTACATCTTGAGTTTCTGCAAGTACTTCCGCTGCATCTTTGGCTGCCTCTTTGGCTGCCTCTTTGGCTGCATCTTTGGCTGCATCTTTGGCTGCAGCATGTGCTGCTTGCGCCGCAGTTGCCTTGTCACTCGCTTCCTTTGCGTCCTTCTGGCGGGCTTCAATATCCGCTTTCAAGCGCTGGCGCTCTTCTTCGTTCGCTCCTTTTTCCTCTTCCGATTTTTGCTTGAGTGCATCCAGTTCGTCTTGCTTTCTCGCTGTTTCTTGTTCCGCTGCCTCTTTTGCTGCTGCTGCTACCTGCTTAGCTTCGGTAGCCAGCCGCACTTTTTCCGCCACCTGTTTTGCATCCGAAAGGCAAACATCTGGAACAGGAGTTATCTGCAATTCTTGAACACTGAACTTGTTTATTGCCCAGTCCACTGGTACAGCATACTGGGTACCTTTCGGAGTTCTGTTAAACCAACCAGGCTTGGGAACAATCACACCTACTACTTCACCGCAATTGTTGAACAGGGCCCCGCCCAGGTTATTCTTGCCGACCAGAGCATTGTGCAAATAATACTTGGGGTGCTGGTCAGACTTTGCCTCTTCTATGCTTGCCAACGTACCGGTCATGACCCGAGTATCTGCTTCATTCTCCAGATTGATGCCATACACATTGCGCTGGGGTTCAGTGGGTCCATGTGCAAATTTGTAGGGTTTGAAGTTTTCTGTACTGCCATCAAGTTTCAATAAGACCAGTTTACTAAGCTCATCGTAAGCCACTTTATGTGCCCTATGGCTGGTGCCGTCACTGATGTTATTAAAGACAAATAGATTTTCTGGTGGCGAACTGATGTAGGTGATGATGTGCCCCGCCTCATCGGCAACGAAACCGACGCTGATGTCCCCTTTCGAGGGGTCGCCAGTGGTACCGACGAAGACAGTCCCTGCAGGATCCGGCATGGCTGCGCCAGCCAGATTCCAGAAAGGAAAACTGATGGCAAACAAAAATAATGCTTTTTTCATAACTGCAATCCTAAACAAAGTTCAGTGTCGTCTACTCGCTAAGCGCTTCACACGATTTAGCGACGCCATGATATTCCTGCGCGTCTCCGTCGTCCTACCAGAGTTACTGCCTCCATGGCCTCAGTGATTGGTTCCTCTCTCGGCACCTGGCGTTTGCTATCAAGCGCCACAAGATTTGTGTCCTGGTGTCTATACGCCACCACCGTGGCATTGTCTTGCCCCGGCACTTGCCGTGCGTCAATGTCATCCAATAGTGTGGCCACGACCTGCTCAGGGTTGTCCTGTTCCTGGCAGAAATGACTAATTTCATCATTCGTCAGGGTCTCTACACCATCGCTGGCAAGGATAATCTGATCATTGACTGCAAGAGGGCAAGGCGATGTACTTTGATCAACTAGTGATAAGTCTTCGCCAGTGACCGCAGAGCGCAACTGGTTGACGCGGGGATCTTCCGCCAACTCTTCAGCAGACATACGCCCCAGCTCAACCAGATCTTGAAGTAGCGGACGCATTGAATGATCGTCATTGAGGCGGGTTATGCCCTTGCCATGAAGTATCCACAGCGGGGAGTCACCCACACTTAGCCAGTGGAGCTCATTGCCTGATATTAGGCACGCCAGAAGCGTGCAACCCATACTGGTGTATTGGGGATTGGTTTCTGTATCCGTAGCAATCGCTACATTGGCTGCATCCAGCGATTCCCTAAGACGCTGTTCAATATCACTGTCCATGTCCGAGTCTGCGAAAGACTTCGCAAAAGTATCTACCGCCAGTTTACTGGCGCGGGCACCGCCAACATGCCCGCCCATGCCATCGGCAAGCAACAACAACAGTTCCTTTGACTTGCTGTTAGGGAGCTCGCATATCTTGAAGGCGTCTTCCTGATATTCGCGTCCGCCAGCAATTTGATTACCTGCAAACGGATCCGACAACTTTTGCATATCAGTCTACCTCCTGGATGTCCCAGTCAAACTGCTCACCGCTCAAGGGAACAAATCGCAATGTGGTATTGCCAATCATGATGTGGGTGTGTGGCGGCAGTTCCTGAGGTGAGAGCACGGGTCGATCATTCACATAGGTGAGGTTGGTGCCGCCACCGTGCTTGATATAGAACTTTTTACCCCGTGGATCATAGGTGATGCTCGCGTGGTCAGACCTGGAGATCATCTCGTCGCCAAAATCCAATGACACCCGCTCAGCCGAATCTCGACCAATCGAATTCATGCCATTACCGAGTGTTGCAACATTACCCTGCCCCGGGCCATTGATTACCACTAACCAACCCACGGGTGGATCATCCATAGCAGAGGGTTGCGTCGGAAACGGTGTGTCAGTAGTAGCGGAAGGCGGTTTTGCAACCGACCCGCGACCTGGACGGTAAATACGAGTATGTGCTTCGCCAGCCTTGCTTGCATCCGTATTTTTCCTGCCCCGCCGAACAAGGACTGTCTTGGCATCGTAGGGGCTGCCATGATCTGTAACAGGCCCTGCCCTTTCTTCATCTTGCCGATATTTTTCGGTCGGGCGATCGCCGTCTTTCACTCCATCCTCCCGTCGCGTTGGCTGTTCAATGATGTTACCATCGGAATCACGTTTAATTGACATACTTCCTCCTATCTTTTTGCGTAGAGACGATTAATCAGATTATCAAGACAATACTGCCCAACCCTGTTGAGCGCACCTTCTTCGTGACCTTGGATCAAGTGCATCGCAAGCATCAATACAGCCGACTGCAACAAAGCAAGTAAGGTAGTGTAGAAAGCAACACCCAAATCTTTGGTTAGACTCTGCATGAGTTGAGGCCCCAATTGGCTAAGATCGGCACCTTGCCCGACCTCGGCAAAATTAGCACCAACACTTTTGAGGGCAAGGGCGATACCCACCACGGTACCAATAAAACCCAGGGTAGGAATAAGCCATACAAGGTATCTGAGCAAGTTGTAGCGCAGATCAACCTCGTGCTGATAAAGCTCCAAAGTGGAATTAAACACTGAGCTCACCTGTTCAATTGATTCAGAACTCTGAAATGCGAGAATGCTGCGTGACACCATGCGCTGCAACCAATATGTGCCTTCCGGGTCCGTCGGACGAATAGTTTTATAGAGTGCGCCAAGGTCTTGCCTGCGCAACACGGTTTGACTATCTTCTGGCAATAATTTCTTGCCCAACTGACGATATTCCCCGTTACCCACAAAGTAACGCACAAACAATTCCCCTACGCCTACAAAAGAAACAAGCCACATTAGATTCTGGATAGTAAATGGATAGGAAAAAGATCTGGTGTTTCTGTCAAGAAGCAGGTCGCCGGGAAGGCTGTTTTCTGGAATGAGCAGTGATAATACCGATATCCAGATGATACCCGCCACAAGAGAACATAAGAGCGCAATGATTCGAAGAGTCACGATTTCTGCCTTATTATGGTTTTTCGATGACTTCACCCGTCATCGGATCACGCATGAGTCCTTTATCAGGATCAGGCCCGTCATCGGGAACGGGGTTAGCAACACCGCCTCTCCCTGGCAGTCTACACAAAAGCCCCATGCGGGATGCATCAATCTCATGGCCACCCAAACGAAGACGGTCGGTTGCCTTGACAAAACGCTGCCGAATCCGCTCCCAGCCAGAATCACTGTGCACGAAAGTACCTCCAGTGCTACTGCGATCGGTAATGTAGTAGTGCCCATCTGGCATAGGAACAACCTCGGCATGCTGGCGGGACACACTAGCATCGTCTAGCACCAGGTCACAGTCCTGATGACGCCCAATGATAAATGTTTTCACCCGGGACATAGTTCACCTTGCCTTTTGCCAGAATTGTACACCCTCAGTAATTCAATGGCATAATGGCGTTGTTCCATGAGGTCAAGAAACTGATCTTCGTAGACCGCCCAATCCCCTTTGTATTTTTTATAGTCATCCAACATCTTTTTGGTCGGCGCCAAGTCCGCGAGATGGATATACTCCATCCCATGCAGCTTTAGAAAATAGGACAGATCGTCTCTTTTGGCGAACGCTGCAAGTTGCGAAACGTTGTTTAGCCGCACATCCAGCACCCTTCGAACCTCGGATTGACGGAGTGTTTCGAAAAAATATTTTGCTTTTTTCTTGGTGCAGCCGATGGTGTATAAACTAATGTCGTTCATGCCACACGCGTTTTTGATGTTTGTTGATCAGATTTGAATAGATCGGGTTGATCGGATTCGATTTGCGAGGATTTCACCTTTGGTGTTTTTTGATAGGCGATTTTTTCTTCCTGCAACTTATATGCTCTCTCTATGCGCTGATGCTCATCTTCGCGTGGACGGGGTTCGATTCCCGGCAATTCCGATTGATGTTCATTTTCGCTTGGACAGGGTTCTATTTTCCATAATTCCATCAGGCGTTTTTCCATCTCCTCGTTGCTCTCCAGTTCCCCGCTCGCAAGAATGTGCTTGATGAAAAATTCCTGCTGAAATTCCTGCTGAAGTTGTCGCGTTATCAAAATGGCTCGGTGGCAGGCAATCGGATCTTTCTCGGCGCACATCAAGGCGATGGTATATTTTTTCACGCCGCGTCTCAATCGCGCCAATCCTGCTTGAAATAATGGGTCGGCAGCTAATTTTTGAAACTGGATTTTGCCATCCACATAGCAGCTGGGGTTATTGCTTCGCGCACCCAGCTCTTTGCCAAGAAAAACGTAGGCGATGCCATGGCTTTTCATCTTATCTGCGATTGCCTCACGGTTATACTGCGGATTGTGCTTGCTGTATGGGTGTGATCGCACATCGCATACTGCGGTTATCCCATGTTTGTTCAACAATCCAATAAAAGGCCAGGGAGCATCCTCGGGATGGGTGGGATCACCCTCAGAATGGGTGGAATCATCCACGGGGTGCGTGGAATGGCCGATGGTGTATAACTCGGCGGGCATTTGCTCGTTAGCTCCAATGATGCCTGCGACTATTTTGTAATAGCAGCCTTCATAAGGTTTCTCTGCAAGGCTAACGCACAAATATACTTCGTCAACCGCAACGGGGTAGCGATGCGGCATCTCTTTCCCCGCTTTGTGGTCGATGATGCGGAGCCATTGTCAAATCTGGTGTCTGACGACATGACTATGCGGCGTCCCTGTTGATTTCAGTCTGCTCAATTCCGTCTTTAAGCTTCACTCCCTCAATCACCTTCGCCAAGTGTCTGAAGCCCCTCAACTTCCTCCAATTTATCTCTGCAAATTCGCCCATCTACAACCACGGAATGGCCGCTTCCAGGCTGGCGGTGTTCCTGATGTACGGTGGCACCAATGAAGACTGAAAGCTCACCGGTTCGCCCTCGCGGCTCCTAACCTTGGGCATCTGGACCTCTATCTTGCCTATACCGGTCAGTAGGTCTCTCTTCGGCTGGCAGCCATTGCGGACGACTCGTTGGTGACCGCCAGGGGTCTTCTCCTGCTCGTACTGCGACAACAGCTCTGCAACCTCAGCCCTGATCGCTTGATCAAGCAGTTGCCTGGCACCTTCTCGCAGCACGGGCGCCAATAGGTCTTTCTCCTCTAGCAATGCCAGATCAACCACATTATTGTTTGTCACGTGTGGCGCGCTTCTTGTTGTTTATAAATCAGTTTCGTAAACCGATTTCAACAAGACACGCTGCATATTTCAAATTTCTTCAGACATCAGATCCGGGTATAATTCCGTGACCGCTGCAGTGGTCAAAAACCGACGAGCCGTGCCTATCACGATAATTTGATGTCCGTGTATATGCGATTATTATGTGATTCCTGTTTCATAAGCTCAGCCCGTACGGTATGATACGGGTTGATGTGACTCAACGCAACCACATGCAATAGAGGTCATACGATGCATCTCACTGATTTAGCAAAAGAAATTGGTGTTTCATCAATCACCCTAAAGCGCTGGCTTCTGAGCGGCAAAATTTCAGATGTAGCTCGCGACAAGAATAATTGGCGGATCTTTAATAGCGATGATATTGGGAGGGTCCGTAATTACCACCTCCAGATCAGTGAACCATCTCCCGAACCCTATTTACCCGAACGACCAAGACACACAGTGGCTTCATTTTTTTCTGGAATTGGAGGGTTTGATATTGGATTTGAAAATGTCGGATTTGATGTGACCGTTCAATGTGAAATTGAACCATTTTGTATGTCGGTATTAGAAAAAAATTGGCCCACCGTTCCAAAACTAAACGATATTAAGGAGGTAAATGTAGATGACATCCCAGCTTCAACTGTTTGGGTCGGAGGCTTTCCGTGCCAAGACTTATCGCTTGCTAGAATGGGCAAACGCGCAGGACTTAAGGGCAGTAAATCTAGATTATTTTATGAGTTTGCTCGACTGGTTGGAGAAGGTAAGCCCAGAGTTGTTGTTATCGAAAACGTTGCAGGTCTCCTTAGCTCGCACAAAGGAAGAGATCTTGGGATCTTGCTCTCAACGTTGGCCGAACTCGGGTATGCTGTTGGATGGCGTACTTTTAACAGCAAAAACTTCGGAGTCCCCCAATCACGGCAGCGAGTCTACATTGTCGGATGTTATAGAGATGAACGAGGTCCAGGACAAATACTTTTTGAGTCCGAATGCGGCGAAGGGGATAATAAGAAGAGCGGATCGAATGGGAAGAAGCCTGAAACCCCATTTCAGAAAATCGTTGGAGATTCTAGCGGGGAAGGGCCAGTAATACAGTCAATTGCATACTGTTTATATGCCACTTCCGCACGCCACACTGGGACGGATTGGAGTCGAAACTATGTTTGTTATCCCAACGCAGGCATGGTCAGGCGTTTGATCCCTTCGGAATGCGAAGGCGTTATGGCGTTTCCAAAAAACTGGACATTGCCCGATAGTCATATTCTTGAGGGTGATGATTTAGACTCTGCGAGATACCATGCTCTTGGCAATGCTGTAACCCCGCCAGTTGCGGAATGGATTGCCAATAGAGTTAGAGTTTATCTTGATAGCAACAACTAACTGTGGCCTAGGGATGCGTTGTAAGCATCCAAGTAATCGGATGACGGCCAAAGATTTTTATTAGCAGGCAATCGACTCGGCGGTACATTACCGACTAACTTCTTAAACGGACTTAAATCTATTTCACCCTTGTTTTCAGCATTATGCACAGCATTTGAAATCGAAACGTTGTATAAGCTGGTTTTTCTTGCATAGGATATCTGCACAATTCCATTATCAAATGCCCAATGACAAAGCTTACTTAAACAAATACCATTATTTACTTCGTTAATTCCATGATCTGCCCATGGAAGTATATGGGCTGAATCAACACCGGAACTTAAACATATATCAGATTTTGGAAGAAAGTAGCCAGTAAGAAGGCACCTATTGCCATATGCAATTTTTACGTTCTGGCTAAATTTTCTTCCTTCTGCTCCACGACTAGCCTGCATTCGCCATTGGCGAATGCGCAACTTTGAAGCCTCGGAAATAGGCATCTGGTTTTCTTCTATTATAGACTCCTCAGCATCATTTCTATGTACTCCTGGCCAGTATGCATACTGGTCAAGCAAAGAGAAGCTTCTTAATATTTCGCGCAATGGATCTTCGACACCTAAGTGCCCCCTGACTGCTTTAGTAACTTGCTGCAACATCTCTAAATCACCGTTCAGAACCGCCTTTCTATGTTTAACTAAAAGTTGTGATGCCAAACCTTTCCGAGATTTAGCAATCGACCATACGTCCAACAAAATACGCATCCTTTCTAAAATATCTATCCTAGCTAAATCAGAATCAAAATTCTCAAGAATTAAATCGCTTGGCTGAATAACCAGCCTGCCGTCTTTGAAAGACACAATATCGAATTGGATTGATGTTACGGAATAATTATTTTCAGTGAACTGTAATTTACCCCTAGGGGTTCTGCCCACTTCCCTTTTTGGCTTTGGAAGCATAAGAACATCAGCTAAAATCAGATAAATATGTTTGTCTTTTCTAGGTGTAACAAGCCTTATTCTGGGCTTTCCCTGGACTCGGCGAATAATATTATTCGTCTCTACATTTTGGCTAGGAAACAATTGGAGAACTATTCTAGAGTCAAGAACGTCTCCAAGGCCAATATCCCCGTGAGTTCCTGCGATTTCGTACTCGCCTCTCCCGCCACTTGTTCTTAGTGCTATGCGCATGATTTACCTGCGATGGATTTGTTCTTTTTACACATAATTTCTGATGTCTGACGACATGACTATGCAGCGTCCCTGTTGACTTCAGTCTGCTCAACTCCGTCTTTAAACTTCACTCCTTCAATCACCTTCGCCAAGCGTTTGAAGCCCCCTCAACTTCCTCCAATTCATCTCTGCATATTGGCCCATCTTGAAGATCATTGCCAATATGCGCCACAAAAATAGGTATTAATATCTGCTAAAATCTATCCGGAATTGACCGCTTAAAGTATCTTAAGCCTAAATAGATGTGCTCACGCTGTTGAGTCACGACTTCGATTCGCAATATTGATTTTGTAGCTGGCGACGTCTTTTTCAAGTGCGGCGGGGTTGGCGATTGGGGGTAACATTTTTACAGGACGGAAGTTGATGTCATAAATGACGCACAGCCAGTAACGATCTTTCTTATCTTCCGCAAGATCGTGTTGTGTTTTTGTTATAACCACTTGCCGTGGCGGGACGGATGAAACAAATGACTTGCATTCATAATAATGTTTTTCTCCATTTTTTTCAACAAGAATGTCATAGCCTGGATTGTCCGGGTGTAGCGTGTTTTCATCGGTAACCTTTCCGTCGGGATACTCCTTTTTCAACCACTCAACTAGCGCCTTTTCTGCTGGTCTTCCATCTGTTTTATTGGCTTCTTTTTCATCGTCTCCGGCAGAATTCCGACCGCCACCACCACCTGATGAATTTCTTTTCGCGCTCCACTGATATTCCACAATTTCTATTTCGGGTATATCTGATCTTTCAGAAGACCGATGATTTCCATCGGAACGATTCCGTGAATTGGTCCTTGCGTTTGTTGTTCGAGGACGGTCATTGGAAACATTCGATCTCGAATGAGCGTCATCATGAGGTATTGAGTCTGAAATCGGCAACTCGATTATTGAATCGCCAGGACCATTTTCCCCAATAGCATCATCGCCGGCTTCCTCTTCATCTTCATAAATCTTTTCCTCCGCTTTGGGCGTTTTCATCTCCTCGATAGATTCCTCGGTCAAACTATAGTCATCCCTCAGTCGATGCAAAAAACCGTCCCATGCTTCTTCCGTAAGCAAGAGTTCAAAATCCGGTTTGTATTGAGCGCAATCCGCTACATAACCGAGTGCCGCAGCCAATCCTTGCCACATGCCGGTGCTGACATTAATAGCGACCTTGTCTTCTCTCTCCCTCCAAAATTTAATCTCTGGGTTAATATCTGCATATGCTTTTGCCTCCAAGGTAATGGAGTCATAAGCAACTATCTCTAATTGTTTCGGCAATTCCTGGCCGGTCGCTTTCATTAGACCAATACGACGTTTACTATATTTTTGGCAAAGTTCCTTGGCGGCTTGTGAGTCTTCCGTGCCATAAATCGGTTGCATATTCAAAAATTCTGATAACTCTTGTAGGCCAAATTTCTCACCATCTTTCAGAAAATAAAAAAACACATGTAACTCATCATTCTCCAATATTTTTCTACGAACTACCGATTCATCAAAATATGATTCATTTGCCCAATATGATTTCCCAGACTTTTGGAAATAAATGAACTCACCTTTGGAAGTATGGTGAATACAAGGAACCATCACATCATCAAGAGATGGCGGCGACTCAATTTCCGCGTAGGCGGAAAAAATTGCTGTTGCAGCGTGAGCAATTTTGCCATTATCTTTATTTTTTCCCTCACTCCATCTTAAATCCTTATGGTTTTTGTTGGGGAGGAGTTCACTCAACTGATTCAACTGATTCATATATTTAACGAGATTCTCTGCATTATCGGAAATGTGAGTTTTTGCATCAAGTTTTTCAAGTGCATTTTTAACTTCAGCCCACTTCGAACCATCGCCGGACTTGAGAACTTCCGGCAACAACCCACCCAAACTACAACCCGGCAGGTATGTGTCTGCAGGGTTGAACAAATATTTGTTCGGATACAGCAAAGATGGCTTGCACGGAATCCATGCTCGCTCTTGCAACTGTGTCAGTGCGTAACTGCCACAAGACCTCTTTATATGATACTGATAATGTGCCTCATTTTTTCGAGCATATTCATACATTTCCGAAGCCATGTTTAGCATCAATTCATAATCCAATTCTTTTTCGGCTGGTGTGTCCGAAAATATCTTGTCAAAATGCTCAAAATAAAACTCATCGTACCACCTAGGTGGCGACTTAGCGAGGCCCGTGTAATCCTGATTAGGATGTTGTTTATTTCTCTTTTTCATTTTGAATGTCCACGAACATCCTAGCCAAGACAGCAAGCTTTTCCACTGACCTTTGTTGGCATCACTAATATCAATTTCCCAATCATCAACGGACGACAGCACATAGCGTTCTGATATGTTCGCAAAATATTTATCGAAAATTTTTGGTCCACTCCACGCGGCACCGCCATAGCACTTTCCGGCAAGCACCCATTCCTGCGCACCTTTTCCAACCGGCAAGCAAAATATATTCGCGCGATTTTCTTTGAGGTCGCCAGAACCGATAATAAGTGGCTCATCCTTGCTTTTTTTTTCGCCCCACTTGAAAGCCATCTCAAGCACTTTCCATCCATTTTTCTGCCACCATTCCGGGGATTTCTCTTTACAATGCGGCAACAAAATATGCTCGAAATATGACTTCTCAGACAAAGGTTGCAAACTGGAAAGTCGATTTTTCCATTCTTTGTCTTTGCTTTTATGTTGTTTAATTTTGTCCTGAACACACTTCCAAAAATCTTTATCAACGACATCCGCGGGAAGCCAATTCGGGAAACCTTTGGGTTTTTCCCAAACTAGCGGAATCGCACCATTGGCGGCTCGCGCCTGTTTGTTTTGTGCCAACCAAAACGGCGCATCACGCAACTTTCCTTCACAGTCGGTTTTTTCACCCGAATCAATTTCCGCCATTAACAACTGTGCAACATTCCATGCGGACAGACATTCTTTCGCGGTTTTGTTTCGGCAAAAGCGCAGAAGATCCGCAAGGTCTAAATTGGGCGTGCACTTAGCCCCCAATCTTTTAAGAATATTAAAACATTCTTTATTGTCATTGATGTCTGGATGACACAGATTTTTATCTTGCACTTCCGCCGGATCGACTACCTCGCCAAACCCACAGTCCCACAACCGCACATCGTCCGGCTTTGCCATGCCACCACCAATCAATGGGATGAACGCTGTTTCCTGAACCACCGTTGCAATGGCGTTTCCCAATTGCGCCGTCATTTTACTATTCTCGGACCGTTGCGCCCGCCCGAAAGCACACAATGCTACTTCCGCCGGTATCTCGGAAAGTATTTTTTGAGTAATGCCTTTCAGCATCTCGCAGATTTCATCGCAGCGCGGCTGTCGGGTTGCGAGATGTTTGCGATTATCCTCAACCTCACAGGATGCGTGAATCAACGCACGAACCCCGGGCACACACTCATCGGTTGGGAAAAATACATATAGTGACGGAGCCCCCTTGAGCCATACAATTCTTTTGTCGTCAACTTCGGCCAGGCACACGTTGACACTTAGTTGTTTTTCACCTTCAACTTTTTTTGTTTCACGCCAAGCACGCCAGTGTGTGCTTTTGCCATTTTCATTTAATCCGATGCTCGAACCTTCTTCTTGTCGGCAAACCTTGATGCTTCGGGTCGCGGAGTTTGTCCGTATTTCTACGGATTCCAGGGACTGACAAAACAACAAAGAATTCGAGGAAAATTTGGACAGTTTATCCTCAACAAATTCCCTTTCCCCTTCATTTAACGGCAAGCGAATGACGGTCGAATAACCTTTATCACGCAAACTTTGTATCACATCATCCGGTTCCTTATTGTGTGGAATCCTGCACACTGGAATCCCGTTTTCCTCCTTCCATTTCGATACTTTACTCTTCAGAATTTCACGACTTTTTTGCTCGGAAAAATGAAAACAAAAATCACCGGAATAAATCTCTGGTTCGTCGGTAATTTCCAAAACCGACTTAAAGCCGAGACCTTTGGTGCCGATAAGATGTGTGTTTGCGTGTTCCGTATTCATGGCATCGTCGGCATTTTGCAACAACTCCAACACAAAACGGCCATCGTAACTCTTGCTGGCTCTGCTCTCGCGACTCACATCTTCAATAAGATTGTTGATGTCGATTTTGTATTTTTCGATGCACTTATCCGAAATACTACGGACAATATCATCCTTGTCATACTCTTCATCGTCCGGCGCACGGTTATCATCCACGCTCTTGGCACTCAGGTCCATGTTGCAAATAGAGACTACGCCTTTGCGACTAAATCCATCGCCAGTGTTGGCAACGATTAGCACATCGTCGTTAATGTCAAAAAGAATAGAATTCATTTACCGCGAACTCTATTTGCAATTATCTTTCCAAGCATAGTCACCTCCGGAAGTTGCCGTCAAAGGCGCAATCAAGGCCGCGTTCAGCCCACCCTAATAGACAATCTCGCCAGCGTGCCGCCAGCTTTGCCTTTGCGTGCGACTGCGACCGGCCCTGCCCTCTCAAGCAAGTACGCATCTTCGCCAGCGCACAGCCAGCTTTGCTTTTTCGCGCGACTTGCGCGAGCTGTCCGGCCCCCTAAATGCACATCTTCGCCACCGTGCAGCCGACGGCGAAGATGGGTATGGGCGCGTAGTAGTACAGTTCGCCGGTGGCGCCTTCCGCCGCTCCGGCCGCGGCGATGAAGGTGCGGATCTCAAACCCGCCTTGGCCAGCTTCCCGCCAAGTCTCATCGTCCGAATAGGTGGTGAGCAACTTCCGGTCATTGGCCAGCCAGCGATTGAGAAATTCGCGATCCCAAGCTTCGTTGATCTTGCCGGAATCCGGCGTTGCCGGCCAATGGGAGATGCCGCCGGTGCCCACTATGGCAATGCGCTCCGGCACCGCATCGCAGGCGCGCCGCAAGGCGCGGCCAAAGTCGTAGGCACGAGAGAGCGGCGTCAGCGGCGGCCCCTGACAGTTGATGTTGACCGGAATGATCGGCACCTCGCCATCAGGCAGCAGGAAGTGCAGAGGCACCATGATGCCGTGGTCAAACTTCCACTCCTCAGCGTAGGCGAGGTCCACTGCCGCCATCATCCGTTCGATCAAGCGCCGGGACAGAGCCGCCGCGCCGGGGTAGCGCTTCGGCTGAATGCCAAGCCAAGCCGGATCCTCAATCGGCCCCTCGTAGTGCTCGGCCATGCCCATGCAGTAGGCGGGCATGTTGTCCATGAAGAAATTAGCGAAGTGCTCGGCGGCAATGACGATCAGCGCATCCGGCCGCTCAGCGCGCATTTCGGCACCCAAGCGGCGAAACTGAGCGTAAAAGCGGTCTCGCAGGGCCGCATCGGCCCGTTCCGCCCGACCGGTGATGCCCGGCGCATGGCTGCAAACTCCAGCAAAGACCAAGGTCATCCTATACTGCTCCTCGTCCGTCCGTGGTGACGTAGAACCCATGACGCACCTGCCCGTGCTTGGCTAGGCCCTCGCGCATGGCGCCGATGTACGCATCCCAAGGGTAGCCGAGCAGGGCCGCATAGTGCATGAGTATCTGACCATTGACGCCCATCACGTAAAGCAAGCCGATGTCGCCTTCCAACAAGGCGCAACGCTCCTCCTCAGTCAGTTCGTAATCCGCCAGCAGACCGGCGAAATCGTCTTCGTAGCACTGCCGGGCGTGAGCGTCCCGGTTCAGGTTGTAGAGCAGCTTCTGCACGTAGTAGAGGCTCATCGACCCAAGCCAGGCACCGCATGGGTGTCGTGCGCCATGCAGATGTTCTTGGTCTCCATATAGAAATCGAAACTGTAGTCGCCGCCATCTCGGCCGATGCCGCTGGCCTTCATGCCGCCAAAGGGCGCCGGCAGGTGTCTGTTGTTCTCCGAATTGAACCAGATCATGCCGGCGTCAAGGGACCGCGCCAAGCGCTGAGCGCGGCCTAGGCTGCCGGTCCAGGCGTAGGCGGCAAGGCCGTATTCCACATCATTGGCGATTGTGACGGCTTGCTCTTCATCCGCAAACGGGATGGCGGTGAGCACCGGGCCGAAGATCTCCTCCTGAGCGATCCGCATCTGCGCCGTTGCCTGAGCGAACAGCGTCGGAGCGACGTAATTTCCCTGGTCAAATCCTGCAGGCCGTCGGCCGCCGGCGGCAATGCGCGCACCCTCCTTGGCGGCGATCTCAAAATAACCCTGCACCTTGTCCAGATGATTGGGATGAATCAACGGGCCTACTTCAGTGGCCGGATCCAACGGATGCCCCACCTTGATGCGGCGCGCCCGCTCCGCCACCCGTTCAACCAAGGTGTCGTAAATGCTTTCCTGCACCAGCAGGCGACTCGACGAAGTGCAGCGCTCGCCGTTGAGGCTGTAGATCATAAAGGTCACAGCATCCACAGCACGGCTCAAATCGGCGTCGCCAAACACCAACACTGGGTTTTTGCCGCCTAGCTCAAAGTGAACTCTTTTAAGCGTGGGCGCCCCTTGGGCCATGATCCGGCTGCCGGTGCGGGATTCGCCGACAAAGGCGATGGCTTTGATGCTGGAATGCTCGGTCAGCGCCCGGCCGGCCACTTCGCCAATGCCCTGCACGGTGTTGAGAACGCCAGGCGGCAAACCGGCTTCATGGCAAATTTCAACCAGCAGTTGGGCGGACAGAGGGCTCCACTCCGCTGGCTTATGCACCAGGGTGCAGCCAGCCGCCAAGGCCGGTGCAATCTTCCAAGTGGCCAGCATGAACGGCGTGTTCCAAGGGGTGATGACGCCCACCGGTCCGATGGGTTGGCGCAACGTGAAGTTCAGATGATGCTCGGCCGGCAAAGACAGGCCGTTGGCCGCTTGCGGCGCTCGGTCGGCAAAGAAACGGAAGTTCTCCGCCCCACGCACCGCCGCCTTGCCCATGAAACGCATGGGCTGGCCAGTGTCCCAAGACTCGATTAGCGCAATCTCCTCCGCCCGCTGCTCAATGGCGTCGGCGATGCGATGCAGCAAGCGCTTGCGCCGCGATCCAGGCCAAGCCCGCCAAGCAGCAAAGGCTCCGGCAGCGGCGGCGGCGGCTTGGTCAATGTCCCGCTCGTCGCCGGCAGCCACTTGATTGATAAGTGAATTGTCCGTCGGCGCGTAGTTGGCAAAGGTTTCACCGGAAGCGCCAGCAACAGCTTTGCCGTTGATGAAGTGCTGGAGCACAGCGCTTTGAAAACGGGCAAGATGCGCCTTTGCCTGCGCCAAGTTGGATTCAAAAGTCTGACTCATCCCTGATCCCTCTTAATGAACCGCGCCCCCTTACCGGCAAGGCGGGCTCCGGCAATAACGCAACATGGGGCTAGTGTCCTAGCGCGGACCCAAGACATCAGCTCCTCGGCACACCAATCCACAAAGCCCATCGTCCAGAATTTACCCAGTGCGGCCACTACCGAACATTGACCGATTCAAAAGTCTGACTCATCCCTGATTCCTCTTAATGAACCGCGCCCCCTTACCGGCAAGGCGGGCTTCGGCAATAACGCAACATGGGGCTAGTGTCCTAGCGCGGCCCCAAGACATCAGCTCCTCGGCACACCAATCCACAAAGCCCATCGTCCAGAATTTACCCAGTGCGGTCACTACCGAACATTGACCGATTCAAAAGTCTGACTCATCCCTGATTCCTCTTAATGAACCGCGCCCCCTTACCAGCAAGGCGGGCTCCGGCAATAACGCAACATGGGGCTAGTGTCCTAGCACGGGCCCAAGACATCAGCTCCTCGGCACACCAATCCACAAAGCCCATCGTCCAGAATTTACCCAGTGCGATCACTACCGAACATTGACCGATTTTTTTGCTTGCAATTCAATTGCATTTAATTAACATATTAAATATTAATATCGCAAGAAATTACATGAAAAATTTCGACCGATCACTGCCGATGCTCATGCATCGCGCCCTTGGCGCCATCATGCCGTGCTTTCGCGCCATCTTTCGCCGGTTCAACCTAACGGAGCGCCAATGGCGGGTGCTAAGGGTGCTTTGGGAGGCGGATGGAACCTCGTCGGGAGCGCTGGCGGAAAGAACGCTCATTCCCGCGCCGAGCTTGGTCGGCGTGATCGACCGCTTGCAGCAGGACAACCGCGTCGAGCGCCGTCAATCAACCTCGGACAGACGTTCCGCCTTGGTCTGGCTGACCGATGCGGGGCGCGCCTTGCAGCAGGAGGTCTCACCCTTGGTGGACACCGCCTACGCTGAACTTCAAGAATCGATCAGCACCCAGGAATGGCGGATGCTGACCACCACCCTGGAGAAAATCGCCGCGCAAGCCAACGGTCGGTCCAATGCCCGGCGCAATGAAGCTAAACAAAGGAGATGAGCCATGACGGTGAAGACAGGCGAGCAATACCTTGCATCCCTACGCGACGGCAGAGAGGTGTGGCTGCAGGGCGCGCAAGTCGATGATGTCACTACGACCCCGGGGCTGGCCCGGGGCGCGGCGACCTTGGCCGGATTCATCGACCGGCAACATGAGGCGGCAAAGCAGGACACCCTGACCTATGTGGAGGGCGGCGAGCGCTACCCGATGTCTTTTCTGGTGCCTCGAACGCCGGCGGACGTGCAACGGCGCGGCGCGGCTTTGTATGAATGGGCTAAATGGTCCAACGGCATGCTGGGGCGGACGCCGGATTACAAGAACGCTTCCGTGATGGCCTTTGGCGCTGCGGCGGAATTTCTCAACGAGAACCGCTCCGAGGGTGCCTTGGATTTCGCCGCCAACATGCGCGCCTACTACCAACAGGCTCGCCACAACGACATGGTGCTCACCCATACGTTGGTGAATCCCCAATTCAACGCGGAGCGGTTCAAGATGGGCCTGTCCAGCCCGGAGGTGGCGCTCAGGGCAGTGCGGGAGACGGACGCCGGGCTGGTTGTCAACGGAGCGCGATTGCTGGCCACCCTAGGGCCGCTGGCCAATGAGATTGAAGTCTTCCCCTCCACCCTGCTCAAAGCCGCCGAGGAGAACAAGCCGTTCGCCTTCGCCTTCACCCTGCCTTTGAACACGCCGGGCATTCGGCTGATCTGCCGCGACACCTACGACCACGATAAATCCACCTTCGATGCACCCTTGGCATCCCGCTTTGAAGAGATGGACGCGGTGGTGATCTTCGACCACGTGTTGGTGCCTTGGGAGCGCCTGTTCATGTACGGCGACCCGCTGCTGTGCAACCGCGCCTTCGCCGAAACCAATGCGGTGGTGCATATGATGCATCAAGCGGCTTGCGGCAAGCTGGCCAAGGCCGAGTTCATCGTTGGCCTGCTTTGCGCCATGGCGAAGGCATCGGGCAAGGATAAGGACATGAACGTAAAGGGCCAGATCGCGGCAGCCATGTGGACGGCGGAGACGATTCGGGCCTTGCTGTTCGCCGCCGAGCAGCAACCGGAGCAGGACCGCTGGGGCGCCTACATCCCCAAACGCCAGCCCTTGGACACATCGCGCAACCTGTTTCCCAAACTTTATCCCAAGTTGGTGGACACCATCCACATGCTGGGCTCAAGCTCGTTGATGGCCACCCCCTGCGAGGCGGACTTCACCAATGCCATCGCGGGCGATGTCGAACGTTACTTCGAGCTCGTCAACCTAGGCAGCCGAGACCGGGTGGCGTTGTTCCGCTTGGCTCACGATGTGGCCGTGTCCGGCTTTGGCAACCGACAGGTGCTCTATGAACGCTTCTTCTTCGGTCCCCAAAACGTGATGGCCTCCATCTACTACGACCTGTACGACAAGGACAAAATGATGGACCGGGTGACCGAGTTGCTGCACCGCGCCTGAGACCGGCCTGTCGCCTAAGGTCGAGCCAAGTCACTTTGGCGCGGCGGCCCTGCAAGAGAACACGGGCCGCTGCACCCCTGCTGCGGCCAGCCACGCGGACGCAAAAGCGCCAAATGTCACACCGGCCCGTCCCCGTTTTCAGCCTTGATTGACAAGGTTAAATGGGTCGAATTGCGGAGTGGCTCAACGCGGCCAGCCCTCTGCTACAGCTCACGCGAGCGGCTGTACGCCAAGGGCGCTTGTCCTTTGCCGCCCAGCCCGCGCACTAGCGGGTCATCCGGATCTAGTAGCAGCGTCGCCTCGGCCGTGATGTGGGCCGAGCCGGTAACCGTCGGCACAACCCGTCCGTCTTCGATTTGGCCCCGCGCTTCAAATACGCTACCGGTGATGCCTTGCTGACGCCAAGCAGCGCCCGGTGAGAGCTGGCCATCCTCAATCAGGCAAGCGAGCTTGGCGCTGGTACCGGTGCCGCAGGGCGAACGGTCATAGGCATTGCCTGGGCAAAGCACGAAGTTGCTCCCGTCCGCCAGCTCCGGATTGGATGGCGGGCCGCACAACTCCACATGATCGATCAGTTCTCCGGCTGGCCCTCGCACACCCTGCCCATCAAGTTGGCGGCGAATCGCCCCAGCATAGTTGGTTAGCCGGCCTACGTTTTCCAATTCAAGCGCCTGCCCGTGTTCAGACAGAATGAAAAACCAATTGCCACCCCAGGCCACATCGCCTTTAACGTCACCGATTTCCGGCACTTTCAGCACCAGACCCTTGCGGTAACGAAAACTCGGCACATTTGTGACGCTGACCCGTTGCGCGTTGTGCAATTGCACCTGGACCATGCCTACCGGCGTCTCAAAGCGATGCGGGCCAACCGCGAGCCGGCGCAAATGAGCGAGCGTCACCGCTAGCCCAATAGCACCATGGCCGCACATCCCTATATAGCCGATGTTGTTGAAGAAGATTACTCCGGCGGCGCAGCTGGCATCGGTCGAAGGGCGCAACAGCGCGCCAACCAGCGCACTCGACCCACGCGGTTCATTGATGACCGCTGAGCGAAACCAATCACGCTCTTCGCGCAAAACCCTCAACTGATCGGCCAAATTGCCCCGGCCAAGGTCGGGCGCGCCCGCCAGCACCACTCGGGTTGGCTCGCCGCCGGTGTGCGAGTCAACAATGTCGATGCGGTGGAATTTGTCCATGGCTGGTTGAGCTTGGCAGTTTAGTGACAATGCGCCCTGTAAGTCCAAGTCACTGATTCAGCAAGGCTGCTCCCGCCTTCGCCTTGGCCCGCCCCGCGAGCTTGAAGATGCGATAGGCTTGTAAGGTCGCCAGTGGCGCGAAATGCACCAAGGCCGGCACCCAATTATTGTGTACGAAGATCCAATGCGCCAAGGTCAACAAGGCGGCGGCGTAAACCGCTCGGTGCAACGGTTTCCATGCCCTTCCCAGACGTCGGGTGAAAAAATCATTGCTCGTTGCGCCGAGCGCAACAAGGACGACGAACGCCGCCCATCCAGTCCAGATGCCTAAAGCCCAGAACTCCGCCAGGATGTTGTGCAGCGTCTCCATGTCCACCACATAGAGAACGGTGTGCAGCAGCGCGTAGCCAAAGGCGGCCACACCGAGAGCGCGGCGCTGGCGCACCAACCAAACCAACCAGCGCAGCCGGGGAAACAGCATTCTAAGCGGGGTGAGCAGCAGTGCCACAATCATGAAGCGCGCCGCAAACTCGCCCGTGGGGCGCAGCAGCAGATCAGCTTGGGTGCTATCCGCAGCCAATCCGGGCAACATAAAGGCGGACGGCGCGGCCAACAGTAGCCAAAGGCCATATTTGCCGACAAGCTGGCTCATGCCGTTCATTGTATAAGACTGTTGCGAAATCCCGCTGAGTTTCGTGGCCACCAGTCTTTCCGCGTGATCCACTCCCCTGGATGGGAATGTCCAGGCATGGGAGCGGCTGGATGGATTTTTTCATAACCCTCATTTCGGAGCGGGTGGCGCAGGACAAGGTTCCGCGCAAGGTTAAGCCCCTGATCGACTGGCGGCGCGTGGGCTGACACGAGGTCCGTCTGCTCCAACGCCGCCACCGACTTCCTCCACGGGGTCCGGCAGCGCCTGCCCGTCCGCTCGGTGCAGGTCGGGCGGCTCCGAGTTCATGCAGGAATTCGAGACCGTCTGCCGCGACGCCGACATCCCCCCAATGTCCTCCCGCCCCGGTGCCCCAACATCAATGGCGCGGCGAGCGTAGCAACCGCACCTTGCGCACCGAATTCCGGCCCGGATCGGATAAACATCGCCGTAGCCGATGGTGGTTAGTGCCGCGACCGCCCACCACAGACTGTGGAAGACCGGCTGAAAGCGGTCTGGCTGCGCTTCATACGCGAAGAATTAGATGCCCCTGGCCGACAGATAAGGCAACAACGAGGTCACGACGAAGAACACGAAAAACTGTCCCCATGATTGCCTGATGGCAACGCTGAAGGCCTCCATTGCGCGGCTATACCCGTTCAACTTAAATATCCGCAGCACCCGAAACAGGCGGAAGATGCGCAGGGAGCGCAAATCAATGCCGAGCGACGACGAGCGACAAGTAGCAGGGCGGAATAGCCAGCCGATCGATCATGCCGTAGAAGCTGAAACCGTATGCCCACTTCTTTTGGGAGCTGTAAAGGAAAATTGGCGGACCGCATAACGGTCGCTATCATGCGACCTATCAATTCAACAAGCTAAGGACATGGCAAAGCACATCAATAAAACCCTGACAGGGAAACGATGAACGAGCCAGCGGGCGAAGAACTGGGATGGACGCCTCAACAACAGACAGACTTTGACGATGCGGCGCAGCTGCTGATGGGCGTTTTGGGCCACAAGACGATGAGCAGATGACCAGAAGGGAGATAAAATGGCCGTTACATGACTGTTTTTGTATATTTTTCTTTACAATTTCCCTTCTTTTCGGCCATCGTGATCCTAAGCGCATATTCGATGGTGAACAGCACCGTGATGATAGCCTCGGTGACGGCAAAGGTGCGCAGAGCGCTTGCCGACAACCCCGGAAGGGTCTCCAATTGAGATCGCAACGATTGATGTGACGATCAAAAATAGGACGAACAGATCGAACGCACGACCGGCTGGTGTGTCCCATCGCTGGACAAGGTCGTCAATATGCACTGCAAAAATCCGTACGCTGCCATGCGCCACTAAGAACAGTAGTGACGGACGTCCACTCCTTCACCTTGCCGCCGGCGAGCATCTCCGAATTCCTGCGTTGATCTCAACGTTGGCTTCTCAATGCAGTTTCGGAAATGATGCGGTGCTCGGGCGTCGCAAGGTTTGTCCGACGGGAAGCCGATTCCACCAATACGCCGTGTCGGGAAATGTATGCCGAAACGGGGGAGCCAACCCATCCGGGTTTGGCGTGCAGCTTTGGGACGGCGGCGATGCACGGCCCTGAAAGCAGCCATTTAGGTGCCCCGGCGCCGGCGGCAGCGCATTCAGATTCCGTCTTGCAGCGTATAATCAGCCTTCGTCGCCGTTAGCGATAAGCTTCATGCCGGACATCCCCAATCCTCATGCACTAGCGTCCATGTTGTTGACGTTAATCGCTTTGATTCTGTTCAGCCGCAATAGGCTGCGGCTGGAGATTTCGAGCTTGGGGCTCATCTGCATCCTCGCCGTCGGCTTCTCTCTGTTTCCCTTTGACGACTTCCAGCCCACCGACTTTTTCTCCGGCTTTGGCCATGAAGCACTGATCGCCGTCAGCGCCCTGATGGTGATGGGGCAAGGGTTGGTGCAAACCGCAGCCTTAGAGCCGGTCGGGCGAGTTCTCGGGCGCTTCTGGGCCAAGCAGCCCTACCTGTCATTCATGCTGACCCTGGTGGTCGGGGCCGTTTTCTCCGCCTTCGTCAACAACACCCCCATCGTCGTGTTGCTGCTGCCCATTCTGGTGAGCACTTGCCTGCGAGCCAAAACCCCTCCAACCAAAGTGCTTATGCCGATGGCGTTCGCGACCCTAGTGGGCGGCATGGGCACAACCATCGGCACCTCCACCAACCTGCTTGTGGTCAACGTTGCCTCGGACCTCGGCTTGACCAAGTTCAGCATGTTCGACTTCGTCTACCCAGCGGCCGTTGGCGGCGGCGTGGCTCTTGTCTACCTCTGGCTCATTGCGCCGAGGTTGTTGCCCGCACGGGAGGTTCAGTTGGCGGACGCCTCGCCGCGCCTCTTTGAAGCGCGTCTGTACCTGACCCAAGGCTCCCTAGCCATTGGCAAAACCCTATCCCAGGTAAAGGCCCTATGCGGCGGCAAGCTTGAAATCGCTCGCGTCCGCCGGCGCGGCGCCTTGCTCATGCCATTGCCCGATGTGGTCCTGAAAGAGGGTGATCGGCTGCGGGTGCGCGACACGCCAACCAATCTGAAGGAGTTCGAGGACATCCTGAAAGCAACCCTGCATGGCATCAATCAAGAACAGGGCGACAGCACTTCGCTGTCGGCGGAGAATCAAAGCCTCGCCCAAATCGCCGTCGTAGCCGGTTCGCGCCTTGACCGCGCCAACCTGCGCTCGGTTCGCTTCGTGGAGCAGTTTCAACTAGCGGTGCTGGCGGTGCATCGAGCAGGCCGGGAAATCATGACCCTTGACGACAACATCGGCCGAGCGCTGCTGCTCCCCGGCGACGTGCTCTTAGTGCAAGGCCCTAGAGACCAGATCGTGCGGATGAAGAAAAGCGCTGAATTCCTAGTGCTCGACGCCACCGTGGACCTGCCTCAGTCGCGCAAGGCGCAAACCGCGTTGGCCATTTTCGTAGCGGTGATCGCCGCCGCCGCCAGCGGCCTCATGTCCATCGCCATCAGCGCCTCCGCCGGCGTGTGCCTGCTGCTTGTGACCAGATGCCTGTCCGTGGGCCGGGCCATCCGCGCCATCAACTCATCCGTGTTCTTCGTCGTGGTCGCCAGCCTTGCGCTCGGTCGTGCCCTAGTGGAGACCGGTGCCACCGATTACCTGACGGACGCCTTCCTGTTCCTGACCTTGGGCGCGGACAACTTGGTCATTCTCGGTGCTTTGATGCTGCTGTTGGCGTTGCTGACCAACGTGGTCTCCAACGCCGCCGCCGCAGTGATCGGGACTCCCATCGCCATCGGCATCGCGCAACGGCTGGGCCTGCCGCCGGAACCCTTCGTACTGGCCGTTCTGTTCGGTGCCAACATGAGCTTCGCCACCCCCATGGCCTATCAGACCAACCTCTTAGTGATGAGCGCCGGCAGCTATACGTTTGGCGATTTTGTGCGCGTCGGCACCCCTTTGTCGGTGCTCATGCTGTTGACGCTGACATGGGTGTTGGGGGAAATCTATTTCTAACGAGGCGATGCCTAGGGCCGACCAGAAGGCGGCGTGCGGGTGCGAATCAACCGGTCGAAACAGGTAAATGATCACGAAAAACGGCAGGGTGCAGTGCCAAACAAGAGTCAGCGTTCATTCTGAGCCGGTACCGCTTGTTGACCCCGGCCGAATTTCCGCGCAAGCCTCCCCCGCTGCCTGAGCAAAAAAATTCCGCAATGTACTGAGCCCGTACAACACCTTGATCGAGCGGTGCGAAAAGCTTAGGCTGGGCAGCCAGTGTCGTTCGCCAAACATTGAGGGAATTAGCGGAATGAAATGGGTGCTTGGCGGCATCGGCCTGCTGCTAGCGGTGCCGGTCTTGCTCATCGGCCTTGTGTATGGAGCGAGCGAAAGCGGCGAGGTTGTCGTGTTGACGACATTCCAGCACGCCTACAGCAATGATGACCAATTCGAGCTGTCCGAGTCGGAAACGAGGCTTTGGATCGTGGATTTCGAAGGAGCCTCCTACATTCGCGCTAGTTCCCCGGAATCCCTTTGGTTCAAAAGAATCCAAACCAACCCCAGAATCATCGTTCGACGCGGCGATGAGGCAATTCATGCCCGAGCGGAAGTGGACAAACGGCTTACCTCGCAGATCAATGCGCTGATCCGCGCCAAGTACGGCTGGGCTGACGCGATGACCGGCCTGTTGGGCTCGCGCGATCATGCCGTGGCGATTCGGGTGGCGCCTCTCTAGAGCCACCGGCGTTTCTGCAAACAAGCGCTACTTGATGGCTAGGAATCCTTCAAAGGGAATGAATTTCATCACCGTCATCATGTCCATAAACCCCGCCCGACGGAGCAGGTCGAGGTTGCCTTGCGTTGAAAAGGGTTCGAGCACCCCCTTGAGGCTTCTAGCCTTGTTGACGATTTCGTCCGGGCTAAAGCCGTTTTCGAGCTTGAAATCCGTATAGATTCCGCTGGCGATGTCCTGAAAGCGGGCATCAGGGGCGCGCACTTTTTCAAACAGAATGAAGGCGCCGCCCCAGTTCAATGCCTCGTAGAGCTTGTTGAACAGGTCCTGCCTGATGCGCGGGGCGACGAACTGCACCGTGTAGTAGGCAACAATCAAGTCGGACCTTTCGTAGTCGAACAGGTTGATGTCGCCCTGTTCGAGCTTGAGGTTGGGAACATGCCCCACTTCCTCGCGCGCCCGGTCGAGCATGGATGGCTCCAACTCAATGCCCACAAACTGCGCATTCGCCTTGCCGCGGTGGCGCAGGGCCAACTTTGATAGCAAGGTAGCGGTGCTTGCCCCAAGCTCATAGACGACGGAGCCGTCATGCACAAAGTAGTCCGACAGGCGGCAGATCAAATCCTGGCCTGCATCATAGAAAGGCACCGACCGTCGAATGTGCTCGGAAAAAGACTCCGCGACGCCACAGGCAAAGCTCCAGCCCGCGTTTGCGGCCTTGATGCCGTCGCCGACGCTCGCGCCTACTTCTCTTTCTTGATGCCGATGACCCATCGCCGCAATGGAGTTCCCGAACAGGCTTAAGGTTACATCGGCATTTTAACCGGGGTCGTTGTCGCGCAAAAGTGCTTCTCCATTGAGCGGCAACATCAGACCTCAAGAGCCTCGCAAGACGCCGTTTCCGGCCAGCAGGCCTAGATAAAGGTTGGCCGATGTAGTTGATGCGGCAGACACACTATCATACTGTTAGGAATTCAAATCTACGCGAGGCTTCAATGGCCGTCGATATCGGCATCACCACCAGACCCAACAACTACGTCAACCTACCAACTGCGGCCTTGGCGGAGTTGGCTGTGCAGCGCGGCGAAGGGTGCTTGGCCAGCAATGGCGCCCTAGTCGTTGAAACTGGCGTCAGGACGGGCCGCTCGCCCAAGGACCGCTTCATCGTGCATGAGCCCTCCACCGCCAACGCCATCAACTGGGGTGAAATCAATCAGCCCATTGACCCACTGGCTTTCGATGCGCTTTGGAACCGGGTGGAGGTGCATCTTAAAGACTTGGACCACCTGGTCTCCCACCTGCATGTGGGAGCGGACCCTGAGCATTATGTTGCCGTTGAGGTCACCACTGAGTATGCGTGGCATGCGCTGTTTGGCAAGTCACTGTTCATTTCACCCCACCACTTCAATCCGCACAACAAGGAAATCTGGCAGGTGGTCAATGCGCCCGGCTTCGTCTGCGACCCAAGCCGAGACAGCACCAACAGCGACGCCGCGGTGATGATCAATTTCGCCGCCCGCAAGGTGCTGCTCGCCGGCCTTCGCTATGCCGGTGAAATGAAGAAATCCATGTTCAGCGTCCTGAATTTCCTGTTGCCGGAAAGAGACGTGCTGCCCATGCACTGCTCGGCCAACGTCGGTGCCAAAGGCGACGTCACCCTGTTTTTCGGCTTGTCCGGAACCGGCAAGACCACCCTGTCGGCGGACCCTGGACGTCTGTTGATCGGCGACGACGAACATGGCTGGGGCAAAGGAGCCGTCTTCAACTTCGAGGGCGGCTGCTACGCCAAGTGCATCAACCTCAGCCATGAGAACGAACCGATCATCTATGACGCGATTCGTTTTGGCGCCATCGTGGAAAACGTGGTCATCAATCCGCAAACCCGGGACCCGGACTATAAGGACGCATCGCTTACCGAGAACACCAGAGCCTGCTATCCCCTAGCCAACATCATCCGCAAGGTGCCGGAAAATCAAGCCGGAGAGCCGAACAACATCATCTTCCTCACCTGCGACGTCAGCGGCGTTCTACCGCCCATATCGCTGCTGTCCAAGGAAGCTGCCGCCTATCACTTTCTATCCGGTTACACCGCTGCTGTGGGCTCCACCGTGGTTGACTCCAAAGAGCCTTACAAAGCCACTTTCTCCACTTGCTTTGGCGCCGCCTTCTTTCCTCGGCCGCCGGGCGTCTACGCGGACTTGCTAATGCGCCGCATGGACGAGTTCGACTCCCACGTGTACTTGGTCAATACGGGTTGGACCGGCGGCGGGTACGGCATCGGCAAGCGCTTTGCCATAAGCGACACTCGCACCATCATCGGGGCCGTGCAAAATGGCGCCTTGGCGAACGCGGGAACGGATTTTCTGCCGCACTTGAACCTGAACATTCCCAAGGCGGTTGCGGGCATTGATCCGACGGCGCTCAACCCGCGCGAAGCCTGGGCGGACAAAGCCGCCTACGATGCAGCCGCCCACTCCCTGATCGTCAAATTCATGCAGAACTTCAAGCAGTTCAAAGTGGATCAAGCTATCGTTGAAGCCGGGCCGTCGATTGCCCGCTAGGAAACAGCCGGCGGTGCCGGTCGGCTTCCCTGCTTGCGAGCCTTCCCCCTGATGGCGGCAAAGCAGGATATCTGCATCCCCCTGCCCATCCTCGCCGGCCTGCAAGACAACGCGGGCGCCTTGGTCGGCATCCGCCGCGGCATAGAGAAGGAATGCCTGCGCATCAGCGCAGATGGCGGCCTGTCCATGCGGCCGCACCCTCCGAGCTTAGGTTCGCCCCTGACCCACCCACAGATCACCACGGACTTCTCGGAAGCGCAACTCGAACTCATCACCGCACCCCATGACACCCCGGAGGGCTGCCTTGGCGAACTTGAGGACATCCATCGCTTCGTCTACCACGGGCTGGATGACGAGATGGTTTGGGTCGCCTCCATGCCTTGCCTGTTCATTGAGGACCGTGAAATTCCCCTAGGCAAGTATGGGAACTCCAACATCGGCATGGCGAAAACCATCTATCGTCGCGGGCTTGAGCACCGCTACGGGCGCTTGATGCAGACTATTTCCGGCATCCATTACAACTTCTCCCTGCCCAGCCACTTTTGGCACCGCTACGCTAGCCTTCTTGGCCGCTCATCCGACCAAGCCTTCGTCACCGAGGGCTACTTTGGGCTGATCCGCAACTTCCGTCGCTATTCCTGGCTGTTGATTTACCTGTTTGGAGCCTCGCCGGCCATCTGCCGCTGCTTCGTGAACAACAACGCGCATGGGCTTCAAAGCGCTGATGCAGGCACCCTTTACCTAGCCCACGCCACCTCCTTGCGCATGGGTCGCCTCGGCTACCAAAGCGACGCCCAAGGCAGCCTGCACGTCTCCTACAATGGCATGGACTCCTACGCCGACAGCCTGCGCACGGCCCTGACCCAGCCCTATCCGCCCTATGAAAAAATCGGCCTTAAGGTGAATGGGGAGTATCGCCAGCTCAATACCGCCCTGCTGCAAATTGAAAACGAATTCTACGGCACCATCCGGCCCAAGCGGCGCATTCATCGGGGAGAGCGGCCTCTAACCGCCCTCAAGCAGCGCGGCGTGGAATATGTGGAGGTCCGATGCTTGGATATCAATCCATTCCTGCCGATGGGCATCGACGCTGAGCAGATGCGTTTTCTGGACACCTTTCTGCTCTATTGCCTGCTCTCGCCGAGCCGGATGGACAGCCCAGAGGAGTCGGTGGCGATGCAGGCGAACCAAGCGGCCCTCACCGAGCGGGGTCGTGAACCCGGCTTGCAGCTCAACGACGGCCCGATGGATCAATGGGCTGGCGCCATTCTCGAACAATGCGCCGCCGTTGCGAACTTGCTCGACGAAGCCAACGGCAACAGGCTCTACAGTCGCTCCCTTCGGTGCCAACAGGCCCGCCTCGGCAACCCGGCGCTGACGCCATCAGCGGCCTTGCTTGAAGCCATGCAGGGCACCGACGCCTCTTTCTTCCGCTTCGCGCTGAACCAATCCCTAAGCCATCGCAAGTGGTTTGAGCAACGCCCACTCTCCAGCAGTGAAGTTGGCCAACACCAAGCACGGGCGCAGCAATCATTCAGCAAGCAAGCCCAACTGGAGGCGCAAACGCAAATCAGCTTCGATGCGTTCCTGAAGAACTACCTCAAGCTGCCCGAATGAATTTTCTCGCCCACTGCCTGATCGCCGAAAAGTCGGTCTTGGAGGAAGAGTCGTTGCTGGAGAACGACAGAGATGGCCATCTCATCGTCGGCGGACTAATCGGCGACTTCATCAAAGGCCCAATTCCAGCCACTTGGCCGGCTTCCCTGCAAGCCGGCGTATCCCTGCATCGCCGCATTGACGCTTACAGCAACTCAGAGCCGGCCATCAAACGCTGTTGCCGCCGCTTCCCAGCCGAGTTGCGGCGCTTAGCACCCGTTTTCGTGGACATCATCGCAGACCATTGCCTAGCCCTCGACTGGCGCACCCATCATAGGCAGCCGCTGGCCGACTTCAGTGCCCGCTGCTACAGCCTAGCCGCGGCCCAAGCGCATTGGCTTGATGACGATGCGCAACGTGGCCTGAACTGGATCATTGAGGAAGACGCCCTCCATAGCTACCGGCACCCGGAAGCCATGGAACGGGGACTGCGCAGCATCACCCGCCGCTTGGGCCATCAACATCTGAACGACGCCCTGCTAAAATTCGTTCATGTAGAATGGCTTGACCTGAAGGCGGATTTTCAATCCTACTTCCCTCCGCTCGTGGAGCATGGGCGGCAGTGGGTCAGGGCACACCTCGACGGGCAAGGCCGTTTGGACATCAGGAGGAACTGATTTGAAAGCTGTGTTGTGCAAGACGTTCGGGCCGCCGGAGAGCCTATCCTTGGAAGAAGTCGCTGAACCGGTCGCCAAGGATGACGAAGTGCTTGTGGAGGTGGCGGCTTCGGCGCTCAATTTTCCCGATGTCCTCATGATCGCAGGCAAATACCAAAGCCAACCGCCGTTTCCGTTTTCCCCCGGCGGCGAGATTGCCGGAACCGTCATTGCAACCGGCACCAACGTCACCGGCTTCGCCCCTGGCGACCGGGTCTTCGGCGGCACCGGCCACGGCGGCCTCGCCGAGCGGACGGTGGTGCCGGCAGCGCGCCTGCACCAAGCGCCATCGGCAATGAGCCTGGTCGAAGCGGCCGGGATCGGCACCACCTACGGCACGTCCTACTACGCACTAAAGCAGCGGGCCGCTTTGCAGCCGGGTGAGAATCTGCTCGTGCTCGGCGCCGCCGGCGGCGTCGGCATCGCCGCGGTGCAGTTGGGCAAAGCCTTGGGCGCTCGCGTGATCGCCGCTGCTAGCAGCGCCGAGAAACTTGCCGCGGCGCAACAGTCCGGTGCCGATGAACTCATCAACTACAGCAATGGGCAGTTGAAGGACCAAGTGAAGGCGCTGACCAACGGCAAGGGTGCGGACGTCATTTACGACCCAGTCGGCGGTACGTTGTTCGATCAATGCCTGCGGTCAATTAACTGGTATGGGCGCATACTGGTCATCGGCTTCGCTGCGGGAGACATCCCCAAAGCGCCCATCAACTTGATTCTGCTCAAGAGCTGCCAGCTAGTGGGCGTTTTCTACGGCGCTTGGTCGGCCCGCGCCAAGCAAGAGAGCGCGCAGAATTTCCATGAAATCCTAGCCTTGTTTGAGGCCGGCGAGATCAAGCCGGTGGTGGGAAGCTGCTATCCTCTGGAAAAGTACGCCAACGCCTTGAACGACCTCGCTGAGCGCCGCGCTATTGGCAAGGTGGTGGTCACTTGCGGGAATGCAGCATGATCGAGCGACTTTCCAGCGCCGACTACGCCCTGGCGTTGATTGTTGTCACTGGCGGCATCGCCTTTGGCACCCAAGTGTTTGAGCATGGGCTGGGCATGGCGCCCTGTCCTTTGTGCTTAATGCAGAGGCTTTGGATATTTCTGGCGGCAATAGTCGCCGCCATCAGCGTAGCCCACAACCCGCGCTGGGGCATCTATCCGTTGCTGACCATCCTTGCCTCCCTAGCCGGCGCTGCCTTCGCCATCAGGCATCTTTGGCTGCCAATCCTGCCGCCGGGGCAATCGCCAAGCTGCTCGGCGCCTTTAGCGATGCTGTTCGAGCAAGGCTTTTGGGGGGAAGCTTGGTCAGCCATGTTCTTCGGCACCGGTGATTGCACCGCAGCCGACGCCGTTCTGGGCCTCTCCCTTCCCGTTTGGGCGCTCTTGGGATTCGCCGCCATCATCGCGCTGGCGGTGCTGCAATGGCGGGCGCGGCGCTAGGTTAGGGTGCTTGTTTCGAGTTTGCGGCCACAGGTCGTCCACTGAATGGCGCGGATGGCTTGAGCTGTCCGCCCCCTCTCCCCCCACCTCTCCATGTCGACGAACCGCCGCTCAAGGTCCGTTCCAACGCCACCGCCGCTGACTTCCTCCACGAGGTCCGACAGCACCTGCCGGCCCGCTCGGTGCAGAGCGCGGCTATGTGCGCATCGTTTTTCGCATGAATAGCCCTGAGTTTGTCGCATGAATCCACACTAGGTGCCGCGAGGCGAGGTCGAGATAGGGCGAGGATGAAGGGAATGCAGCCAGCACCCGTCTTAACGATGCATGGATGCAGCGAGCACCGGTTCCGTAACGAGGTTCGAGACGCGGTTGCGGCACTCAGTTGGTTTGACGAGACGCCAGCCACTTGTGTATAAGTTTGGGTTTGCACGGAGTACGGTGCACTAGCCGGCTTGGTCATGCGGCAAAGCGAATTGCTCATCCCCACCCTGAAGGAGACCCCGGCCGGCGCCGATGTGGCCAGCAATCGACTGATGCTGCGCAGCGGGCTGATCCGACAGGTGACCGCCGGCATCTACACTTGGCTGCCCTTGGGGCTTCGTGTCATGCGCAAGATCGAGAACATCATCCGCGAGGAGATGAACGCCAGCGGTGCGCAGGAGGTTCTGATGCCGATGGTGCAGCCGGCGGAATTGTGGCGGGAAACCGGGCGCTGGGAAAAAATGGGGCCGGAGTTGGCCCGTTTCCGGGACCGCCACGAACGCGAATTCTGCCTAGGCCCGACCCACGAAGAAATCATCACCGACCTGTTCCGCCGGGAAGTTCACAGCTACAAGCAACTGCCCTGCAACTTCTACCAAATACAGACCAAGTTCAGGGACGAGGTTAGGCCCCGTTTCGGAGTGATGCGCGCCCGCGAGTTCATTATGAAGGATGCCTACTCCTTCGACACCGACCAAGCGTCCTTCGACACCACCTACTGGGAAATGCACGATTGCTACAGCCGAATTCTCAAGCGGATGCAATTGAATTTCCGCGCCGTGATGGCGGACTCCGGCAACATCGGCGGAGCCAACTCCCATGAATTCCACGTCTTGGCGGACTCAGGCGAGGACATCATCGCCTACGCCTCCAACGGCAGCTACGCCGCCAACTTGGAAAGAGCCGTCGCCGCCCCGCCGCCACCCCGTTCAGAACCTGGCGAAGCCATGCGCAAAGTGGCCACGCCTAGTGTGGGCACCATCGCCGAAGTGGCCGCCTTTTTGGACGTGCCGGTCACGCAGTGCTTGAAGGCGTTGGTGATTCGGGGCGCAAATGGCCCCATCGTCATCATGCTGCGCGGCGACCATGAGTTGAATGCGATCAAGGCGCAGAAGCTTCCAGGAGTTAGGCAACCGCTTGAGTTCGCCGACGAAGATGAAATTCGGGCGGCCACCGGTGCCGCGCCCGGCTGCATCGGTCCGGCGGGTTTAGCCGGCCCCCTGATCGTAGACCCGGAGGCCGCAGCCGTGGCCGATTTCGTCTGCGGCGCCAACCAGGACGGTCATCACTATCAGGGCGTCAACTGGCTGCGGGACCTGCCGCTGGCCGAGGCGCAAGTGCTGGACGTGCGCAACGTGGTCAGCGGCGACCGGGCACCGGACGGGCAGAGCCAGCTCAGGCTGCAAAGGGGCATAGAGGTCGGCCACATCTTTCAACTCGACCGCACCTACAGCCAAGCCATGCAAGCCGGCTACCTAGACCGAGACGGCAAGACCGCCATCCCCATCATGGGCTGTTACGGCATGGGCGTCACCCGGCTGGTGGCGGCCGTCATAGAACAGAACCACAACGAGGCCGGCATCCTTTGGCCCAAGACGCTGGCACCTTTCGATGCACACATCCTGCCGCTCAACTACGGCAAGTCCAGTGCCGTTCGGGAGGCTGCGGACAGCTTGACCGAAGCGCTTGATGGGCTGGGTCTAGCCACCTTGCTTGATGACCGTGATGAACGCCCGGGTGTGAAGTTCGCCGATGCGGACCTGATCGGCATTCCCTGCCGGGTCACCATCGGCGAGCGCGGCTTGAAGTCCGGCACAGTTGAATTCCGTGCCGGCCACGGAGCCGAAGCCCTCAGCGTCCCGGCGACGGAAGTGTCCGCACGGCTATCCAATTAGCAGCGGCTGCGGTTGGCGGGTTCTCCCGCCCGCTAGTCCGTCTGAGCCACCCACGACTGCGATTCCAGCCTACTTTAGCGCCAACTTTCGCAGAAGCAGTCCGACCCACCGAACTCATCGCAACGCGTCAGCGCCAACAGCCAAGGCAAAAGGCAGTTCCACGACAGGCATCGCCTCGTTAGCGTTGGCGGGGCTGCAAAAGGACTCGCGTTCAATCATCCATCTCCCAATAGGGGGGATTGTTCAGCGGCCCTAGGGTTTGCCCGAGCTGAATCAGCACACCGTGGGCGCTCTTTGGCGAGATGAACGCGCCAATGTTTTCCGGGTCGTCAAACTGCTTGTCCACCACCCGCACGCCCGCTGCCTCCAACAGCAGGGTCTTGCGCTCAAGGTCCGGCGTCTGCAAGGTGATGTGGTGGACGCCCTCCCCACGAACCTCAAGGTGCTTGGCGAGAAAGCCGTCCGGGTCGATGGGCTCCAGCAGTTCAATGCAAAAATCATGCAAATCCAGAATGGCCACCCGAAAGCTGCCGTCCCGGCTCTCCCCGGTGCGGCGCAGCTTCGCACCGAGCACCGTTTCAAATAGAGACAACGCCTTGTCTATGCTGCGTACAGCGATGCCGATGTGGTCAAAGCGACCGATTGGTTCCGCGCTCATTTGTTGCACCCCGCACCCACAATCATCCCTGCCGTGCTAGCAGGTCTTGAATCTCGCCGATGATGGCCGGATCGTCAATGGTGGCTGGAACGGCCACGGCTTGACCAGTCAGCAACTCGCGCAAGGTCTGCCGCAGCAGCTTGCCAGAACGCGTTTTGGGCAGCCGTGACGCTATAACAACCCGATTGAAGTTGGCGAAGGGTCCGACCTCGGCCCGAACCTTGGCCGTCAATTCCGCCGCCACCGCCTCACCGTCCAGGTTGACGCCATCCTTCAGCACCACCAAGCCAAAGGGGATTTGGCCCTTGTCCGCATCCTCAACGCCGACCACAACGCATTCGGCCACCGCCGCATGGCTGGCCACCACTTCCTCAAGCTGGCCGGTGCTCAGCCGATGCCCAGCCACGTTGATCACGTCGTCAATGCGTCCCATGACGTACATGTAGCCGTCTTCGTCCCGATAGCCGCCATCGCCGGTGAGGTAGAACCCCGGATAGCGAGACCAGTAGGCGTCAATGAAGCGTTGATGATCTCCCCAGATGGTGGTGAAGGCACCGGGCGGCAGAGGCTCCTTGATGACTATCGTCCCCTCTTGCCCAGGGGCAAGCTCTTCGCCCTCGTCGTCCAAAACGCGCAGGTCGTAGCCTGGCACCGGCATGGTCAAAGAGCCAGGGCGGGTTTCCATCAACTCAACCCCGGCCATGTTGGCGCAGATGGACCAGCCGGTTTCCGTCTGCCACCAATGATCAATGACGGGAATGCCCAAGTGCTCGTTAAGCCAGTGGTAGGTGGGCGTGTCGAGACGCTCTCCGGCGACGAATTGATAACGCAGGGAGGATAGATCATAGCGCTCCTTCAGGCGACACTCCGGATCCTCCTTCTTAATGGCGCGAAACGCCGTCGGCGCGGTGAAGAAGCAGTTGACCCGGTGGTCTTGAATGACGCGCCAGAACACGCCGGCGTCCGGCGTTCCCACCGGCTTGCCTTCAAAGAGCACCGTCGTGCAGCCGCGCATCAAGGGGCCGTAGACGATGTAGGAATGGCCCACCACCCAGCCCACATCGGAGGCGGCCCAGAACACGTCCCCCGCATCCACCCCATAGATGGCCGCCATGCTCCAATGAAGCGCCACAGCGTGGCCGCCGCTGTCCCGCACCACACCCTTGGGCCGGCCGGTGGTACCGGATGTGTAGAGAATATAGAGCGGGTCGGTGGCGGCAACAGGCGTCCAACCCACGGGTTCGCTGGCTGACTCCCAATCCGCCCAATCCAGATCCCGGCCCGGCACGAGCCCGGCTTCGCACTGCGGCCGCTGCAGCACGACGCAATGATCCACCCTGTGCTTGGCCAAGCGGATGGCCTCATCCAGCAAGGGCTTGTACGGAATGACCCGGGCCACTTCGATGCCGCAGGACGCGGTCAAGATTGCCTTGGGCGCGGCATCGTCAATGCGGCTCGCCAACTCAGGCGCGGCGAAGCCGCCGAAAACCACGGAATGAACAGCGCCAATCCGGGCGCAAGCCAGCATGGCGACGACCGCCTCCGGCACCATGGGCATGTAGATGACAACCCGGTCGCCAAGCCCCACACCCAGCGCGGCCAAGCCACCCGCCGCCCGCGCCACCCGCGCCAGTAGTTCCGAGTAGGTGAAGCGAGCGAGCTTCCCCGTTGCCGGAGAGTCGTAAATCAATGCAACCTGATCGCCTCGACCAGCTTGCACATGTCGGTCCAAGGCCAACCAGCACGAATTGGTCTGGCCGCCGCCAAACCATCGCCAAGTGCCGTCACCGTCCCGCTGCAAAATGCGCTGTGGAAACTCCAGCCAAGGAATCTCCTGCGCCCGCTCGCGCCAGAACCCCTCCGGGTCGGCCAACGACCGTCGATGCAAGGATGCGTAGCTCAAGTCTTCACTCCAAAGGCCCAAAGGCGTTCGCCGCTTCTTGTGCGTTTGCCGCCAGACCTTTCGTCTGCGCCATGGTCACTCCAGCGGCGCAGTTCACTGTCCACCCCCTGCGGTCAAAGACCTGCCTCGACGGAGCACCCGTGAATCTTGCCGCAGTTCACTTCTTCTGTCACTCTTTCGCCTTGGATCAGGGGGCTAGGGGTCAGCGACCTAGGGTGTTCCTGAGCAGCGGCGGGGCCGGGCGTGCAGACCGCTCCGCAACCCTAGGCATCTCCTCGTCAGACGCAAGTCCAGAATGTGAATGTCTAAAGCCTAGCGCTGTTTAGACAAACTTGGTGCTGTTAGAATTGCAATATGGAATTTGAACTGACCAGCGAACAGATCGCCTACCGAGATTTGGCGCAGCAATTTTCCGACCGAGAGCTAGCCCCCTACGCCGCTCAGTGGGATGAGCGCGAAGAATTCCCCAAGGCTGTGTTGGCCAAGGCCGGCACCTTGGGTTTCTGCGGCCTGTACACACCCGAATCCGCCGGCGGCCTTGGCTTGTCTCGGCTTGATGCAAGCGTCATTTTCGAAGAGCTGGCGCACGGCTGTACCTCCACCACAGCCTATTTGACCATACACAACATGGCCCTGTGGATGATCGCCTCTTTTGGCGGCGAAGCCGCCCAAGAGCAGTTCTGCCGCAGTTTGGCCAGTGGCGAGAAGCTCGCCTCCTATTGCCTCACCGAGCCCGGCGCGGGCAGTGATGCGGCGGCGCTCAAAACCACGGCTCGCCAAACGGGCGGCGGCTACGCGCTCAATGGCGTCAAGGCGTTTGTTTCCGGCGCCGGCGCCACCGACGTGCTGGTGGTTATGGCCCGCTTGATGATCGTGGACAAGGTGCAGCCGGGTGCCGGCGGCATCTGCGCCTTTGTGGTGGACGCCAATTCCCCAGGCATCAGCTTCGGACGCAAGGAGGCGAAGATGGGCTGGAACAGCCAGCCCACTCGACAAATTATCTTCGAGGATGTGTTCGTCGCGGAGCAAAACCGTTTGGGGGCGGAGGGGGAAGGTTTCAAAATAGCCATGGAGGGGCTGGATGGCGGCCGCATCAACATCGCCACCTGCTCGGTCGGCACGGCCCAAGCCGCGGTGGAGCAAACCAGCACCTATCTCCGCGAACGCAAAGCCTTTGGCCGGCCGATCGGCGGCTTTCAGGCGCTGCAATTCAAGCTAGCGGACATGGCCACCCATCTTGTCGCATCCAGACAGATGGTGCGCTTGGCGGCCTCGAAACTCGACAGCCAGAACGCCGACGCCCCAACCTATTGCGCCATGGCCAAGCGGTTCGCCACGGATATGTGCTTTGAGGTCTGCAACGACGCCCTGCAACTGCACGGCGGCTACGGCTACATCAAGGAATTTCCCTTGGAGCGCCATGTGCGGGATACCAGGGTGCATCAAATCCTTGAGGGCACCAACGAAATCATGCGGGTCATCATCGGCCGCCGCCTGTTGGTCGAGGGTGCCGCCGCACTGCTGTAAATTCAATTTCTTGTTCTTGACTAGGAACCGCACATGACTCAATCCCCACCCCCGAAGCTGTTTTCAGAGCAGCGGGGGCACACGCTTTTGCTAACCATCAACACCCCGCCGGCAAACACTTGGGACAGAGGCAGCCTAGGCGCCCTAAAGATAGTTGTTGAGCAATGCCAACAGAACCCAGACATCTACGCCATCGTCATCACCGGCCAAGGCGAGAAGTTCTTCTCCGCCGGGGCGGACCTCAAGCTCTTTGCCGATGGAGACAAAAACGTGGCCCGTGGCATGGCCGCAAGTTTCGGCGACGCCTTTGAGGCGCTGGCCAACTTTCGCGGCGTGACCATCGCCGCCATTAACGGCTACGCCATGGGCGGCGGCTTAGAGTGCGCCTTGGCCTGCGACATCCGCATCTGCGAAACCCATGCGCAAATGGCTCTGCCGGAAGCCAGCGTGGGCCTGTTGCCATGCGGCGGCGGCACCCAGAACCTAGCTTGGACGGTGGGCGAAGGCTGGGCCAAGCGCATCATCCTGTGCGGCGAACGGGTGGACGCCGCCACAGGGCGAGAAATCGGCTTGGTGGAGGAAGTGGTCGAACGGGGCAAGTCATTGGAGCGGGCGCTGATGCTGGCCGAGAGCGTGGGCCGCCAAAGCCCGCCGGCGGTGGCCTCCTGCAAGAACCTCATCCAACGTGCCCGCTCCGGGCACATCACAGGTGCTTACGACGCCGAGCGGGATGCCTTTGTCGCCCTGTTTGACACAATGGATCAAAAGGAGGGCGTCAACGCCTTCCTAGAGAAGCGTTCACCGGCATGGGTCAATGGTTGAACCATGCGTTTGCTCAACCACCAAGGCGCCAGCGTAGCGCTGTACGAACACGAGACCAAGGGCGAACGCATCCTCGCCGAAGCGCGGCTCAACGCACCCACCACATTGAATTCCCTCAGCTTGGAGATGACGCGGATTCTAAGGCCGGCGCTGAACGCGTGGCGCGACGACGACCGGGTAGCCGCCCTGCTCTTCACCGGCACGGGGGACCGTGCCTTCTGCGCCGGCGGCGACATCCAGGCGCTCCACCACGCCATGGTGAAGAACCACGACGCCGGGCGCACCCTAGACACCTACCCTTTCGACTTCTTTGAAAACGAATACCGGCTAGACTATCTAGTGCACACCTACCCCAAGCCGGTGGTCACCGTCGGCCACGGGGTGGTGATGGGCGGCGGCCTCGGCATCTTTTCCGCCTCGCGCTTTAGGGTGGTCACCGAGCGTTCGCGCATCGCCTACCCGGAAGTGACCATCGGCCTGTTTCCAGACGCCGGCGGTTCTTGGATGCTGCGCAACATCGAACCCCACATCGCCCTGTTTCTCGGCTGCACGGGCGCTCACTTCAACGGCGGCGACGCCATCGCCATTGGGCTTGGCACCCATAGCGTCGCCAATGGCGAGCGCGAGGCAGTGCTGAGCGCCCTGCTGGCCATCGACTACGCCGGCAACGCGGACGATGCGCGGTGCATTGAGGCCGCCCTTGCCACCCTGCCGACGGTGGCTTTGCCTGCCGTTCAGGTGGGCGCAATTCCGGCCAACCTGACCTTGGCAGGCGGCTATGCCGAAGTGGTGGAGCGCCTTCGCCGTCTCAAGGGCAACGACTGGCTGAGCAAGGCGGTGGCGACCATGGAGCGGGGCTGCCCCACCACCGTCGGCGTGGTCGTCGAACAGTTGAGCCGGGCACCGAACCTGAACTTGGCCGACTGCTTTCGCATGGAGATGACCATTGCCACCCACTGCGCACTGAACCGGGATTTCGCCGAAGGCGTGCGCGCCTTGCTGATTGAAAAGGACAACAATCCAAACTGGCTGTTTGGCGACTTGGACGGGCTAGACTACGACCATGTGCTCAAGCACTTTGAACCGCCTTGGCCGCAGTCCCCCTTGCATGATCTGGAGCGCAACGCATGAGCGACAAGATAGGTTTTGTGGGCTTGGGCAACATGGGTGGTCCCATGGCGTCCAACTTGGTCGCCGACGGCCATGAAGTCAAGGTGTTCGACTTGGTCACCGACCTCATCGGGCGTGTGCAAGGCGGCTTGGCGCAAAACTCGGCCCTTGACGCCGCAACTGACGTGGACGTCTTCATCAGCATGCTGCCGGCCGGCAAGCATGTGGCCGAGCTCTACATTGACCAGGGCGTCTTGAGTCGCTTGCCCAAGGGAGCGCTGACCATAGATTGCAGCACCATAGACCCGAAAACTGCGCAACAGGTGGCGGCGGCGGCGGCGGAAAAGGGGGTGGCCATGCTGGACGCGCCGGTTTCCGGCGGCACCACTGGTGCGCAGAACGGCACCTTGACGTTCATTGTTGGCGGTTCGGCTGAGGCGCTCGAACGGGCCCGTCCGTTGTTCGAGGCGATGGGTGCCAACATTTTCCATGCCGGCGGCAACGGTGCCGGTCAAATCGCCAAAATATGCAACAACATGCTGTTGGCCATTCTAATGGCGGGCACCGCCGAAGCCCTGTCCTTGGGCGTGGACAACGGCCTGGACTCGAAAACGCTCTCGGAAATCATGAAGCAGTCCTCCGGCGGCAACTGGGCGCTCAACGTTTACAACCCCTACCCAGGCGTGATGGAGAGTGTGCCGGCCAGCCGTGGCTACCAAGGCGGTTTCCTAGTTGACCTCATGGCCAAGGACCTAGGGCTGGCGATGACAACGGCGGAACAGTCCGGCAACGCGGTACCTCTGGGCAGCTTGGCCAAGAATCTCTATCAGTTACACAAGCAAACGAATGACGCCGGACCATTGGACTTCTCCAGCATTCAATGGCTGTACAAGCCCGAATTGGCACCCCAAGGCTGACGAGGCAACGCCTTTCATGGAGCTGCGGAGCCTCTGATTAACTTCCACGGATTGGCCATCGCATGGCAATTGTGGCTGACCGCCGCCATCCCCAGTTCCGCCATGTTCACCAAGGGAACCTCTGAGTACATTCCAAGAATTGGCTATCGCATGGCGGCTGGAGTCATTTACCTTCTATTTTCAATGACTGACACGTCATCGAAAAAAACTGGTCTTGTTGCACTGCGAAAACCTGCGAATTTTTCAGGGGTTTCCAAGGCGTCGGCTACCTGCCAGAGCGCATCCACAGACCCTAGATTGCCGCCCCTTGCACAGGTTGCACAGCCCTTCCCCCAAATCCAAGAAGTTCCTCAAGCCGCTCGACCGGCACCTCGATTTGCCCGTCAACACACTGCTCAAGCCGTCTCGCGCCACCATGTAGCTTGCGTCCGTTGTTCGTAAGGAACGAGACGCCGTAAACTAGTTTCCCCAAACTCTTTACTGCAGAAACCGGGGGTATATAGTCCGCGTCTCCCGAAATGACCACGGCCACATCGTAGATGTCGGACAGCATAATCATGTCTGTGGCTAGCTGCGTGTCCACTACTTTTTCAGAGCCGAGGGATCCGTCGACTAGATTGTATCGAATACTGCCGAAATGCTGAAATTGAACCTGGTCGTGCTGCGACTCTATCGACGCATGCACCTTACGCCACCCATCGGCTCTTCTCTGAAACGCCTCTTGTCGATTTTTGAGTTCTTTTTCTACTGCCATCAAACCATCATTGCTATCGTCAGCCGCAACCCCCTGAATGCGCAGTTGCTCGACGATGCCTGTCCCGACAAGGAAACTTTTTTTCTTCTCCAGATCGTACGGTATGTTGTACGGCCAGTAGTCGATCTCCCTGATGACATACCAATAGACCCTAACCAACTCCCATCCCGGCCGGTCGTTAATGAGAGATTTGTAGAAGCCGAGCCAGTTCGCTTCTGGCAAATAGTCCTCTTTCTTGTAGATCTGCGGGGTACCTTTGAACAGACTGGCCAAACTATGTCGGAAGTTCTCGCCATCGACAAAGATGCAAACGCGCTTCCAACTTGGCGCAACGCCACCAAAGGTCTCCACCATGATCTAAACCACCCTCCTCAAACTTAAAGAGAGGCCGCTCGGGCCCCCGGCTAAACGTAGCCGCTCCGAAGAACGACCATCAATATTCGGTTCAACATTCTACGTCTAAGCAAGCAGATGTAAACATTTGTACGGGCTCAGTACATTTCGGAATTTTTTCGATCATGCGGCCATGGCGAGCTTGCCTGCGAATTCGATCGGGGTCTGAGCCGATTCACCTTCTGAGCCCGTGCACCGGCCACAAGGCGAGTCAAGCACAAAACCATGGCCAAAGCCATGCCCAAACCCGTCGGTAAAACCGGACGCGGAGGCTCCCATGCCCGAACCGACTGGCACACCCGACGCCGCCGCTCCCACCGCAACCTTCATGCCGCCGTCACGTGCGCCGTCGCGGGCATTTCAAACGCAACGCAAGGGGCCTATACTATGGCCATGATGCAGACGACGATCGTCTACGACACCCACGCGGCGGTGCAGCGGCTGACGGAAACGGGCATGCCCGAGCCGCAGGCCGAGGCCGTGGTGCGCGAGCAGTCCCTGCTGCTCGAACACAATCTCGCCACCAAGGCCGATATCGAACTGGTCAAGGCCGATATCGAAGCCCTGCGCCAAGAGACCAAGGCGGGTATCGAAGCCCTGCGCCAAGAGACCAAGGCGGGTATCGAAGCCCTGCGCCAAGAGACCAAGGCGGGTATCGAAGCCCTGCGCCAAGAGACCAAGGCCGATATCGCACTGGTCAAGGCCGATATCGAAGCCCTGCGCCAAGAGACCAAGGCGGGTATCGAAGCCCTGCGCCAAGAGACCAAGGCGGGTATTGCGGCCGTCCAGGCGAATGTCGAGAAGCTGGGCCTCAAGACCGCGGCCGATATCGCGACTGTCCATGCCAAAATCGAAGCCGCGAAGAACGGCATTATCCTGTGGGTCGTTGGGCTGAACGTGGCCATGGTCGGCCTGATGATCGCCGCCGCCAGACTTCTCTAGCCCCACACGGCGCTCCGCGCTTTCCGGTTTCGCCTCGGCGCAAGGTTTTCCGGCTGCCCCGCTCCGGCGGCGGGCAGGCGCCGTGCAGGGCTTGACATGCCACGCGGGGCGAACCCGGCCCGCTTTCCGAGCCGTCCCTATACGCCCTTCGGCCGCGCCGGCGGACGTCTTCCATCGCCATGACGGGGATCGCCACCATGGCCGCAAGCACGCTCGCCCTCATCATCCCGGACATGAAGTATCATCTCAAGGACCTGTACGGGCTCAGGGCATTTCGGAATCTTTTCGATCAGGCAGCGAGGGAGAGCTTGCGCGGAAATTCGGCTGGGGTTAATAAGCTGAACGGAGCGGGCCTGATTGGGCTTGGGGTGCGGGTTGCCAGCGCGTCAAGTTCCTGCTTGCGCTCATCCCCAAGCACAACGACGGGGCCGTGCGCCGGTAGCCCGCACTCCAAGCCCACTCCACCTCTAGCCCGGCGGCGCTGTGAGCGTCGTGCTTCCTTGCTGGGTTGAGAAGGGTGCGGTCGCTCCTTTGGCTATAACGGCCAAGGCCGAGCCGGCTGCATCCTCATCCTCACCCGCCACCGCCACCAGCACGCCAATGGCGCGGCCGGCGCGACCCTGAATTGCAGCACCAATCGGCATGGGTGCCCCGCGCCAGTTCAAGCGCGTCAGCCGGCGCTTGACCTCACCTTGATGCTGCGCTCGAGCCACCACTTCCTGGCCCAGATAACATCCCTTGTCGAAGCTCACCGTGCCATTGGTGTCCAAGGCCAGCATCTGCGGCAGGAACAGGCCGCTGGTGGCGGCCTCCAACCAAACCTGCCGCCGCTCAATGGCGGCACCGCGCCATTGCGCCGGCCTCAGTTTGGGCGTCGCCCGCAGTGCATCGGCCTGTTCAACAAAATCGGCACCTTCCGCGCCATGGCTGCCAACATCCACAAGCAACTGACGCTCATCATCCAAGGGCAGCGCCTTGGGCCCAAGGTCGAAACCAATGGCGCCCAAAATGGTGCAATGATCGGACACATCCACCGCCTGCGTCTTGGAAAAAGCCAAGTAGGGCTTCAAGAAATCCAGCGTCATGGGGCAGAGGCTCCGATGCGCCAGCAGCATCACCCGATCCTGTTCACGCCAAACGTATCCAGTCAGAACCGTTCGCCCCTTGATGTTGCACATGGCGGTGAAGGCCGGGGCATCACCTAGGGCGTTCATGTCTTGGGTTAAGTAGCCCTGCAGAAATCCAGCGGCATCATGGCCGGTAAAGGCCAAGACACCCAGATCCGCCAGCTCAAGCACCCCGCTTTCCTGCAACAATCCGTGGCTCTCCCTGTTTGTAGATGTTTGATGAAGCGGTTGGGGCATCTCCGCACTCCGCAATATGGGAAGCCTCCGCCGTTCCGTCCTCGTATGGAGCGCGGCCTCGCTACGGCAGCTTGCGAACACCATCAGCAGCGCTGCACATGACGCACGATCGGCCGCAATTGCAGACTATGCCCATTGCCCAGCCCACGCAAACTGTTGCAGGATTGTTGCCTGTTTTTCACTGGCTGTCGAGCGTTGAAGGTGGATGAAATGGCGAAGCGGAAGGAAATCGAGAAAGTCCGGCTAGGCCGCCTGCAAATGCCGCATGATCGGCCGCAATTGCAGACCATGCCCATTGCCCAGCCCACGCAAACTGTTGCAGGATTGTTGCCTGTTTTTCACTGGCTGTCGAGCGTTGAAGGTGGATGAAATGGCGAAGCGGAAGGAAACCGAGAAAGCCCGGCTAGGCCGCCTGCAAATGCCGCATGATCGGCCGCAATTGCAGACCATGCCCATTGCCCAGCCCACGCAAACTGTTGCAGGATTGTTGCCTGTTTTTCACTGGCTGTCGAGCGTTGAAGGTGGATGAAATGGCGAAGCGGAAGGAAACCGAGAAAGCCCGGCTAGGCCGCCTGCATTGGCGCAGCCGGCGCGGCATAGCGGAAGTTGAGCTGAAGCTTCTGCCCTTTCTCCACGCCCGCTTCAGCAGCCTATCGCCGGCCGACCAGGACGCTTACGACCGCCTGCTGGAGGCGGACGACTGGCAAATCCATGACTGGCTTGAAGGCCGCGCCGAGCCAGCCACGCCCGAGTTGGCCGGCGTCATTAACCTCATTCGGCGCTTTGGGCAGGCCGGCGCATGAAACTTGCGCCCTCCCGTCTGCGTTGGCTGGCTTGGTCCGTGCAGTTGGCGGTGGCGGTCGCCGGTGGATGGATCTGGTTTGGCAGCGCCGGCGCCACCTTGATGGCCTTATGGCTGCATCTATGGCGGCCGCCCAGAGAAATCTGGGTGGAGATTCCCGAACCCGTGCGCTGGGTGCGTCTGTCAGGCTACGCCATTACCTGCGGCGGCGGCCCATCCAAGTTCAGACCGCAAACCCTTCGTATCTATAGAGATGAGGTCAGCGCCACCACCTTTGCCAGCCTGCGGCGGCAACTCAAGGAAGCCTGTGACAGACAGTCGGTTTAAAGCGACGCGCCGGTTTCGCGACTTCCGCTACCGCACCCATAAAAGCTGATCCCGTCAGCGGCGGGTTGTGGGCAAGGCGGAGCATCTCCCGAACAAAGCGAACCCGCGGTTCGTGGTCACCAGCCTGTCAAAGGGCTGGGCGGACGCCAAGCATCTCTACGAAAAGCTCCACTGTTTCCGTGGGGAGATGGAGGACCGCATCAAGGAGCAGCCCGGGACTGTTGGCCGACCGAACGAGCACTTCGATGATGCGCGCCAATCAACTGCGATTGCACTTCTCCTCGTTTTCCTATGTGCTGATGCAGGGCCTGCGCCGCCTGAATTTGGCGGGCACGCAACATGCCAAGGCCCAATGCACGACCGTTTGATTGAGGTTGTTGAAAATCGGGGCTCGCATCCGGGTGACCGTGCGCAAGGTCTGGCTGTCGTTCTCCGAGTCCTATTTCTTGGTCGGTGACATCGCACGGATCCTGGCCAATATCCGCCGTTATCCCGCTTGGGCCCCTCCTGGATAGCGGCCGTCGCTCCCTGATGGCTTGAGAGGCTCGCATTTGGTGATGGCCATGCAACCCCTAGTTCATTCTCCGAGAATATCAGTGGTCTCATCAATCTTGCGCATTAACCGTTCAGTTTCGGTGAGGGCGACGATGATTTTTTGGTAGTGGCGGATGTCGTCTGAGGTGAGGGTTCTGCCTTTGCGGTCTTTCAACCATTTTTGCGCGGGTTGGTAGCCACCGATGTAGAACTGCCAAGCGGTTTCCGGCACATTGCTGAAGTATTGTGTTTTGTTGATATTCACTTTGCCGAGGCGGTTTTTGGAGTCGGTGATTTTGTATTCTCGTTTATCCACCTTATGGTCGCCGAGTTGGTTGTAACCGGTGATGAGGTTATCCAGCATTGGGCTTTTCATCAGATGCAAACTGCGCAATTGGCCGCCGAGTTTCGTCAGTCGGCGGAACTGTTTTTTATCAGAGGGATAGGGCACACGCGGGAAATCTATTTTTAGGAACTCTTTATAGCGTTTGCGATAGGCGGATGAGTGCAGTACAGCGTAGATGTAGTCCAGTAGGTCAATGGGCGCGAAGGTGTCTGCATCCTCTTCGGTTTCGGGGGTGAAGCGCAAACCGAGATGGCCAGAGATAGCTTTTACGATGGCATCGTCAAGGTTTGGTTTTCGTTGTTGGTCGTCGCCAAGATCCGATTGTTGGGTGCCGGGGTAGAGATAAAGGGGGAAAGAAACTCCGCCGCCTCGGTAGTAAAAATTGAAATCAACTATATGCTCTGTAACTGATACTAAACACCATTGGATACCGCCAACAACCTGCCCTTGTCGTCCTATTACCAACCCCACATTATCGCCACTGAAGAAGTATTTCATTACTTCACCACGTGGCCTGCAATGAAAACCTCTGGATTTTCCTGTGTAATAGGTATAGCGAGTATCAAACGGACGATAACTGATTGATACTGCATTATCATTATTGTTGTCAAAAACATTCTCTTTCAAATCCTTTCTGGCAAGCGCCACTTTCCAGTCCATGACATCTGCACCAAGTAGAAATTCTCCCCGCGCCATCTCATCGTTCATTGAACGAAATCTGGCAATGGCCGTTTTCAAATTTTTGGGCGTGTGATAGATAGTAAAACCGTCGCGTGCCGTGACAATGCCAACAGAGTTTGTTGGAAACAGATCAGTAACAGAAAATCCTTTGTCATATTCTCCCTGCAATTCATAATCTTTCGGCACGAAAAAATACTGCGGCGCTTGAGGTTGTAATTCCTGGAAGTCAGACTGCGCCAAATTACGCTCCCGGAGAAATTGATACTTGCTTTTTCGTTCACCGTATAAATCACAGTGAAATACTTTTGCCGGCGCACCGTCCTTTTTCTCCGCTTTTTTGATGAATATGTTGATAGACACGCCCTGCTGAATATCAAACACATTTTTATCCGGGGAGCCGTCCGGCGCAGTTTCTTTTTTCTTGCTGTTGCCGTGCAAATCAATAATGTATATCTTGTCGAAACTTTGCAACAAACTCCAACGCATACCGCGAAAAGTCGGATTGTCCAAAAAACTATGATTGTTGATGTAGGCGAGTATGCCTTCGCCGGTGCGATCAATGTAATGCTGGCCATAGCGGATAAATTTCACATAGTCATCGTTTAGCCATTTGGGGTTTTTCTCTTGTAGTTTTCCGCCACTCGGTTCTTGCTTGTAAGGTTGCAACAAATTGGTAATCCATTCGCCCTTGTTGGCGGACTCACCGCTATAGGGTGGATTACCAATCACCACCATTACTGGCGTGTCGCGTTTGATAAAGTTGGCTTCATTCGCTTCGTCGGAAAGCCATCGTGCGAACAAGGTGCCAGTGTCGGGATGATGTTCTTCAAGTGAGTTGGTCAGGAAAATGCGCAGGCGGTCATTGCCGAGTTTGCAACCGCTATCACGCAATATCATTTCTAATTTGGTGTGCGCCACGGCGTAGGACGCCATCAACACTTCAAACCCGTTCAGGCGCGGGATGAGATGGTCGCGAACATAATCCGGCCAAATGCCTCTTTGATTGGCAAACTTGTTTTCATAAACCTGCTGCACGATGGCAGCGAGGAAAGTGCCGGTGCCGGTTGCCGGGTCGAGAATTTGCACTTTATGCACTTCCCTTTCGTATTTCTCCATCTTGACCTTCTTGCGTTTATCGGTGGACGGATCCGCATCGACTTCAATAACAGTTTTTCTGTTGTCGGCGAGTCCCTCTGTTATGTCAAACTCGTTTTGCAGGATTTCATCTACCGCGCGCACAATGAAATTTACCACTGGTTTCGGGGTGTAATAGACGCCACGAATCTTGCGCAGTTCCTGGTCGTATTTGCCGAGAAAGGTTTCATAAAAATGCAGGAATGGATCCTCTCTCTGAGTAGCTTTGCCATAACCCGTCATCAATTCGCCGACACTGGTGGCGCGAAAAAGATCGGCGAGGTCATCCACCGCCCAGCAAATGCGTTGGTCGAGATCATAGCCGGCGATGTGCTGGAAAAATTTACGCAAAAATGGATTGGCGGCGGGGATTAACCCGGCGGCTTCGTGGCGCGTGAAAGTTGCCGGAGTTAGGTCGTGCAGACGTGCGGCGAACATGCCGTAGGCAACAGTTTGGGCGTAGATGTCGGCGAAAGCATTGCGGTCTATGTCGTGTATCAGGTGCTTTTTGAACGCCGCGAGTTGATTTTGCAACTCACTGCTTTGGTCGCTACCTTTGCCGCCCTTGGTGTCGTCATTCACGCATCCCGCGTCTTTACGCAACGCTTGTTCTATGACCCGCGCCAGCAATCGCGCCTTTGCCGCCATGTGGCGTGCCAGATCGTTGGCGCTGGTGATGGTGGCACCGTCATAGCCGACGAACTTGGCAAGCAGGTCGGTGAACGCGTCAAATTGATCCGGTTTTGGTTTGACGCGACCACCGCGCAGTTCGGCGATGCATACGGTGGTATCCGCTTTGCCATCGCGGAAGAGGCGGAACTCCAAATAATTGGTGAAGATTAGATTGCTGAGGGATTCGGTGTAGCGGCGCAGTTGCGCGGCGTGGGCTTTGTCGTCCAAATTCTTGTCCAGATCTTTGGCTTCAATGTAACCCAGCGGGGTGGCGTTGTAACCCAGCGGGGTGGCGTTGCGGGTCAATACATAATCCGGAGCGCCACATTCAATTTGCTTCGGTTCGTTGGTGACCGCGATGCCGGGAAGCGTGGTTTCCAACAAAGATTGCAACGCCGCACGATAGGTATGCTCGGTGGCGTTGCCGGCCTTGTAGTGCTGGTCCAGTTGTTTGAGGTAGGTTTGCGGGGCAACTGTTTTGGCTCTATTCATGCGCGTCCAACAATTTATGACTTGGCCGAATCAGTGGCGGCAAGAAGGCAAACTCGATGATAGCAGCTTTTTGTCATTGCCCGGACATGTCATAACAGCGGGCAATCCAGTTAAAAATGCGTCCGGTGTAGCTGGGCACAAAGCCAGCGGCTGCGCCGCCGAGATGTCAGCGGCTATTGCCGCTGGGTTTTTAGTGACTGGATTGCGGGGTCAAGCCCGACAATGACGATCTGGGGACGACCGGACATTATTACGCCGTCATTGCCCGGCTTGACCAGGCGATCCAGTGGAAAATATTGTCACGCGAAACATGGCTCCTTCAGCCCAAGAACGAAAGCGAGGTGGTAGAGTTCAATATTTCTAGTTCTATTCTCCTTTTGCGACGGTTGCCTCCTTTTCTTTTGAATTGGATTTATCAACTTCGGATTGCGGGTAAAATTTAATCACTTCGCTAGTATTGACTAGCACTATTTCTTCCTTACCTTTATCCCAAACAAGAAAATACTTATCAAAAGATCTTGCCAAAGCGCCGACGATTTTCGTTCCTCCAACATCAAACACATACTGAGTACCATCACCTCCTCTAATATCTTGGGCGTCATACATGCCTTTTTGAGCAATCCATATTAGACAAAATGGAATCAATAAACCAGCAAGATGGAATCCAATTGATTTGTTTTCTAGGATTCCCTTATCTTGGAGAAATGAGCTAAACCAAACCCACCAAAACAATAGGTAAGTACCCCATGCTTGGATTGTTATTTCAACACCCGACAATAGTCCAATGAAGGGGAAAAGGGCCAGAACCCATGGGGTATACTTAAACAAAAAGGGACTCGCTGCATCGAGCGCTGAGCGTGAGTGCTTTTGTATTCGCCCTCCTTTTGTCATACCTTGATTTCTAAACACGGCAAAAATCGCAAGAATGAGCGCGATACAGAGTAGAACTAGAGCGAAAGGAATCCAAATTAAAGAGCTCCGTAAATGATCTGATAACGAGGTTGGCATTTCTGAAAAATTGGTTCCCAGCATATAGAAAAACCAATAGTCATAAACGACAGAAGCGCTCAAAATAAAGGCACCAAAAAAACTAATTAGTGAAGGTATTCTGTCTAACATTCGATTACTCTCTAAGGACAAGTTGATAAATTGTTAAGGTGAGCTATGAGGGCGTCCTGCATCTCGAAAACAGGGAGCAGGCGCGATCGCGGAAAATACCGTGCAAACAGAATGGTGGCTTGCTTCCAAAATTTGAAGGACTTGAATCTAAGAATCTTGAAAATCCAAAATAATGTCGTCTGTGATGCTGATTGATCAGACATTCCATAGAAAAAATATGGAATAATTGCATATTTTCGTAATGCGACAAAATCAACTTCTTTCGATGATGTGTAAGCATTGAAAATAGATGATAAATGATCCCATGCGTCATGCGATGTCCAATCCTTGAAAGTTGATCAAAGGTTTCATAGCAACAAGAAAATCTGTTGAAGGCTTGCGCTAGCCTACTCGGCTATTTTTCCGCGTAAAACAGCCCCCGAGACATACCGGTGCCCTTGTAGGATTGAATCTGAATGTCCTTAAACTGCTCGACTCTGGAAAGACCATAGGTCTCAAGAAGCGTTCGAATAACTGACGGACTCAGCGCCCAGTAGTTTGTTCGATCACCTCCATAGCCATGAATAAAGCGACAGGCGTTTTCGTCTTCGCTACTATGATAAATTGCCGATTCCAGATAGAGCTTTCCTCCTTTCTTAAGATTCATGGCGGCGTTTTTTAGCGCGAGCACCGGGTCCGGGAGATGCATAGAGTGTTCCGAGGTGCAGAATCAGATCGTAGGCTTCCACGTTGGAATAAGTTACAGCATCGCCCTTGATAAAGCTCAGGTCAGCTTCGCACCACCCTGCGATCAATTCCGATTTCTTAACATTGGCTTCATTTACCTCCAGTCCGGTCACTTGACAGTGGTAGAGCTTGGCAAGGGTAATTGAGTTGTAGCCAATGTTCGATCCAACATCCAGCACGCGCCTACCGTAAAACCACTCCTCGCCGCCGTGCTGCATGATCATCCGCAACTTCTGCAACGGGGTGTCGGAAAACGGCTCCATGGTCTCGAAATCCCTGGTCTTGAGTCCGTTTGATAAATATATGCCGATACGCCAAGGCTCATGCTTTCTCAGTTGCTCAGACAGTTCCTGTCGAGATATTTTGGTATCAATATGAAACTGAGGTTGAAATTTCAACTCCGGTGCGCCCCTCATGCTCATTATAATGTCGGCTAGTTTACGCCACACAATTCGATCCAAGCCAATTGTCTTGGAAGTTGTGTAGCAAAATCCGCAAAACCGAAGGCTCAACGCTTGCAGTCGAGCCGGCGGCGGGCCTCTGGTTCAACCTTCGTCGGCTCGCGGCTCTCGCTTCGCGCCTTGCCTCTAAGCGCGAGCAACACGCCTTTGAGCGCGTCCTTGAAATCCTTGTCGGACACGTCGCAGCGCTCGGTCTCGTCGAACTGGTTGCGATCCATCCTGAGGCCTCCGCGAAGTTAAATGTGCAAACCCCTGCCCCGAAGCGGCTCGAAACGGGCCCGCACAGGGAAAGCCTCGCCCCGCTGCGGAGGGTGTCGGCCCACTCCCCGAATGCGCTCATCGGGGGATGGGCTGCAGCGCCCTTGCACTGGGCCGTTGGGAATGCGGGCGGCAATGATCCGGGCTAGGCCGCAACCGCCGACCGTGCGGTCCGCGTAGGCATGCTTGTCGATGATGGACACCACCTGCTGCAACCGCCCGCCCGATGATTTGCGCCAATGCGCCTTGCCCTTCGACCAGTCCGCCCCTCTTGCGGCGAAACCGAACCCGCATTGATGGCTGCGGCATTGGGATCGTCGCCGACCCGTTCCCCTGTTCCGTCTTGGCGTCGAGCATCAGCGCGCCTGGTTGGGCCTTGGGGGCAAACACGCCAATGCGCCGAACGTCGCCGGGGCCGAAATTCCGGAATGTATCTGAGCCCATACACCGCTCCGAAATCAGGGTCATGAAGAACCCCCTCCAGCCGCTCCCATGCCCGAACATTCCCATCAATAGAAGTGAATCACGCCGCAAGACCGGTGGTCAAGAAAATCAGCGGGATTTCGCAACAGTCTTGATCATGGCATGATGGTGTTCATATCGGTCGGGAACCGGTCCTTACGAGTTCACTTGCGGTGTTCTTCAAATCCGTTGGCCAGTGATTGCTGGCGCATGGGCCTTCCTGCCCAATTTAAAGTGACTGCTATTATCTCTCCATAATTGGAGTTACTCAGAATTATCTTAGGGGGATGTACGGTGAGCGTTGGCGCTTGGGACCCTTTGGATCAAATCAAGCAACTTGATGAGTCCGTTTTGGCGGAGTTGCTTGATGTGGCCGATCAACTGCACCTGGAGGGCTTCGGTCTGTCCACCGCAACGGCAAGCCGCTTGGCCGCAACAGCGCGGTTGGGAGCGGCGGCTTGGCAAGCAGCCGAGACATTGACCAGCGAACAATTGATTCGCCTTGTTCGCCTTTACACCTTGGCGGAAGCGCGCTTTCCCGATTGGAAAACAGGGGCGAAGTGCCCGGTTATAGACCTCTGCGCCATTCTGCGCCGCCGGGGGGAATGGCCAACCGAACTCACCGCTTGGATCAGATCCAACAGCAACAACAGGTTCCTGCCCTACGGCAGTCTGGCCGATCGGCTGTAGTCCGCCTGAGCCAGAGCCTTCAGTCCTCAGCCCGGGGCGAGACAGTCGGCGGCTGCGAATTTGACTTTCTTGTGTGCGATGCCCCCCGCTCCCTGCTGAGGGCTCTTTGTGTGCGAGGGGGGGCCCTCGCGCTCCCTGCTGAGGGCTCTTTGTGTGCGAGGGGGCCCCTCGCGCTCCCTGCTGAGGGCTCTTGCCGCCCTTTTCCCGCGATCAAAAGACCAACGTCGCGCAAGCAAGTATACTTGCGCGGCATTTACCCCACCCCGTTTAACCATGAATTCCGCCCGCGTCGCTGAAATTTCCCGCAATACCCGGGAAACCCGCATCAACCTCAGCCTTAACTTAGATGGGCAAGGCGCTAGCAGCCTCACCACCGGCATGCCCTTTTTCGATCACATGCTAGCCCAAGTGGCCCGACACGGATTGATTGATCTGCGAATTGAGGCGCAAGGAGACTTGGAAGTGGACGCCCACCACACAGTGGAGGACATCGGCATCGTCTTCGGCCAAGCCTTCGCCGAAGCCATCGGCGACAAGCAGGGGCTCGCCCGCTACGGCCACGCCTACGTGCCCTTGGACGAAGCCTTGTCACGGGCGGTGGTCGATCTTTCTGGTCGGCCCGGATTGCTGTATGAATGCACCTTCGTCCGACCCCGCGTCGGCAACTTTGACGTGGACCTTTTGCGCGAGTTTTTCCAAGGCTTCGTCAACCATGCCAGAGTGACCGTTCACCTAGACAACCTGCGCGGCGCCAATGCCCACCACCAAGCGGAAACGCTGTTCAAGGCGTTTGGACGGGCCCTGCGAATGGCGGTCGCGTTCGATTCCCGTGCGGCCGGCCAAATACCCTCGACCAAGGGTTCGTTGTAGCGCCGTAAAGCCCGTGCTGTTGATTCCAGCCATTGACCTGAAGGACGGCCAGTGCGTGCGCTTGGAGCAAGGCCGCATGGACACCGCCACCCTGTTTTCCAACGACCCGGAAGCCATGGCCGAGCATTGGCTGGAGGCAGGCTGCCGAAGATTGCACCTGGTTGATCTTGACGCCGCCTTTGCCGGAGCACCGCGCAATCAGCGTTTGATCACCGCGATTGTGAAGCGCGCTGAGGGCGTTCCCGTTCAACTTGGCGGCGGCATTCGTTCACCGGCCCAAGGCCAAAGATACCTAGACGCCGGGGTGCAGGCGGTGATCGTCGGCACCGCCGCGGTACGGAATTTCGACTTTCTGGCCGACTTGGCGAAGCGTTTTCCGAAACAAGTCCTATTCGGGCTGGACGCCCGCCAAGGTCAAGCGGCGACCGATGGCTGGGATCTGACCTCGGACCACACCGTACTGGAGCTAGCGCAGGCGGCGGATTCCCTGCCGTTGGCCGGCATTGTTCATACCGACATCGAACGAGACGGCATGCTTGGCGGCATCAACGTGCATGCAACCTTGGAGCTCGCCAGCCAAGTTTCAACATCGGTGATCGCTTCCGGCGGCTTAAGCGATCTAGCCGATCTAGCTAGGCTCAAGCAAGCCGATGAAGCAGCCGGCAAGCTTTTGCTCGGAGCAATTACCGGCCGTGCCATTTACGCCGGAACCCTGGACTTTCGCCAAGGTCAAGCCCTGTTGGACGCCTAAGCCTGCGGGCCGTGGAACCGCCAACGCCCCGTTGGTGCGCCTTTTACGAAAATATCGCCGCATGCCTTGCACCAGTAGCCATGCGGCTTCGATGGCGGCGGTGGGCCAATATCGTCCAAGCTTCCGCACCGGGGGCAGCACGGCTCACCTCCCCACAACACCTGTTCGAGCCACGCGCGGCAGGCATCCTCATCGGGGAACATCCGGTCAAGCTGCGGCACGCTGATCGTCTACGCAATCCGCTTCCCGCTGTGGATGACCTTGCCGTCCGCGCCGAACTCCCTGACCGCCATGAACCTCCTATTTGGTAGGCTGCTCATCCTATCCGACGCGAAATCAGGCGTCTGGCGGCGTTGCTGATTTTGCTGCACAATTCCTATATAAGTGCGCCCGGCACCCTTGTGCGGAGAACTCGGTATCCCGATCTGACGCGAAGTTCGCACCTGCCATGGCATGACTTCAAGGAGACCGTAGCCCATGATCGAACGCATTCCCTTCGGCACCACTGGCCACCTAAGCAGCCGCACTCTCTTCGGGGCTGCCGCCCTCGGCGCGATGCGCCAAGAGAAAGCCGACGCCCTGCTTGATCTGCTGCTTGAGTTCGGCGTCAATCACATCGACACGGCGGCGAACTATGGGGACTCCGAGCTGCGTATTGCACCTTGGATGAAGAAGCACCGGCAGCACTTCTTCTTGGCCACCAAGACCGGAAACCGCGACGGGCAGGGCGCTCGGGAAAGCCTGGAACGGTCGCTGACCCATCTTGGCGTCGATCAGGTTGACCTGATCCAGTTGCACAACCTCGTGGACGCAGACGAACAACGGCAGGCGTTGGGGCCGGGTGGAGCCCTCGAAGCCCTCGTTGCCGCCCGCGACGCGGGGCTCGTGCGGTTCATCGGCGTGACCGGACACGGCACCTTCGCACCGCGCAGGCACTTAGAGAGCCTGCGGCGCTTTCCCTTCGATTCCGTGCTCGTGCCCTGCAACTTCACCATGCTCGCGCAGCCGGAATACGCGAGCGACTTTGACGAGCTGTACACGACTTGCCAAGAGCATGGCATCGCGTTCCAGACCATCAAGAGCATTGCGCGACGCCGCTGGTCTGAAGCCGACGAAGGCCGGCGCTACAGTTGGTACCACCCGATCCGGGACGGCGAGGCGCTCAGGCGAGCCGTCCACTTCGTGCTTGCCCGGCCCGGCGCCTTCCTCAACACATCAAGCGATGCGACGCTGTTGCGCCCCGTCCTGGAAGCCGCATTCAGCGCAACCGAACCTCCAGCTACAGCCGCGCTCGCGGAGGATGTCCGCAGCCTCGGAATAGAGCCGCTGTTTGTGCGCGGCGTATCCGACGCGGTCTGAGGCCGCCGGAACCCGTTAAACGAGTAGTTCGTAGCCCTCTCGCTCCGCACTCCGCCACAATGGGTCGCTGGCTTCCTCCCTAGCGAATCTCCTACATGAAAATTCGATAAATCCGATGGGCTTGGTCTTGCGGATTCATATAGACTTGTGCATTCCACTGGCATCCGCACAAGGCATGGGACGGACATGGCGCGAGGCATCAACAAAGTAATCTTAATCGGCAACTTAGGAAGGGACCCGGAAACCCGCTACACTCAATCGGGGTCTGCGGTGGCCAATTTCAGCGTTGCCACGTCGGAAGGCTGGCGGGACCGCCAAACCAACGAATCGCAGGAGCGCACGGAGTGGCACAACGTGGTCTGCTTTGCGCGGCTTGCCGAGATTGCCGGCGAGTATTTGCGTAAGGGCTCCAAGGTGTACATTGAAGGCAGTCTGCGCTCCTCTAGTTGGGAGAAAGAGGGGCAAAAGCATTACCGCACGGAGGTTATCGCCCGCGAGATGCAGATGCTCGACAGTCGGGGGGGCGGTGACGGCGAAAGCTATCAGTCAAGGCCGCCGGCCCAATCCTCTCGGGGCGGTGACGGCGAAAGCTATCAGCCAAGGCCACCGGCCCAATCCTCTCGGGACGGTGGTGGGCCGCTTCCCAGCGCCACCAATGAGCCGACCGTGGTGGATAGCACGGACGACATGGAGGATGACATCCCGTTCTGACGCCTGCGCTTGGCGCTGCTGCTAGCCTTAGCTGAAGAATAGCAGCAGCGCCAACCCCAATGCCAAGCGGTAGCACACGTAAGGCAGCAATCCGGTGCGCTCGATTAACCCCACGAACAACCTGATGCACAGGTAGGCGCTGACCGCGGCGATGGCGATGCCGAGGGCGAGGTCTGCGAACTGGCCCTGCCAAGCCTCGGCCGGCAGCTCAAGCCCGGTTACCAAGGCGGCACCGCTGATGGCCGGAATGGCCAGCAAGAACGCCACTCTGGCCGCCGCCGTGCGCGAAAGTCCAAGCAACAGAGCGACGGTGATCGTCACTCCCGAGCGGGAGGTTCCCGGGATTATGGCGATGGCTTGGGCCAAGCCGATTAGCAGGGCGTCGCGCCAAGTCAATAGCTGCCGCTCGCCTCGTTTGATGTCCGCCCACCAAAGCGCCAAGCCGAATGCCAGCGTCGACGACGCGATGACCAGCGCACTGCGCAGTTCATTTTCGACCCAACCGCGCAGGGTGAATCCAACCACCACCACCGGCAAGGAGGCGAAAGCGATCTTGAGCAGAAGATCAAGCTGCTCGTCTTGGCGCCTGTAGCGTAGGTAGCCCCATGCGGCTGCGGTGAAGCCGCAGCAGTCCCTCCGGTAGTACCCGACCACAGCGGCTAGTGAGCCAAGATGGACGGCGACGTCAAAGGCCAATCCTTGGTCCGGCCACTGAGTCAGTTTACTGGCCAGGATCAGGTGCGCCGCGCTGGAGACGGGCAGAAATTCAGTTGCGCCTTGGAGCAGTGCGAGAGTGATGGTTTGCAGCAGATCCATGGGTCGATTCAGGGCGACAAGGGGGCATTATCCCCTGAGACAGAGGCTGAAGTCGCCTTGAGCTGACTCCCAAGCCGATCCCCTGTGGGCGTTTGTCTGGTCCGGTATGTTTGTGTGTCCGCCTTGATTGTGTGTGTGCGCCTTGATTGTGTGCGCCTTGATTGTGTGATTATTGTCCGCCTCCGCCTTTCAGGGCGACAAGGGGACATTATCCCCTGAGACAGAGGCTGAAGTCGCCTTAAGCTGACTCCCAAGCCGATCCCCTGTGGGCGCTTGTCTGGTCCGGTATGTTTGTGTGTCCACCTTGATTGTGAGCCGATCCCCTGTGGGCGCTTGTCTGGTCCGGCATGTTTGTGTGTCCGCCTTGATTGTGTGTCCGCCTTGATTGTGACATCCCTGCCCGGCCCTTTCTAGGACTCTCCGGCGACGACCGGAGCGCCATCCGCGACACCGTCAACGACTACCTCGACAGCACGCTGTAAGGAGCCGTGGTCCGGCGCGATTCCGCTGCTGGCGATCCTCGCCCGGAACGGTTGACCCGGCCGCACCATCATCCATCACTCTCATGACGTTCCCGCAGGACCCTTTCCCTCTCCCGCGCCGGTGTTGAGTATGTCAACACTCTGTTGATTTTGCGCGACTAAGCGCGGCGATGTGCACATAGTTTTTCGCATGAATCTACATTGACTGTTGTGTGTCCGCCTTGACTTGTTTGGCTGCGCCTTGGCTGCGCGTGTCCGCCTTGACCGTGTTTGGCTGCGCCTTGGCTGCGCGTGTCCGCCTTGACCGTGTTTGGCTGCGCCTTGGCTGTGTGTGTCCGCCTTGACCGGCCTTTCCCGCAGGACCCTTTCCCTCTCCCGCGCCGATGTTGAGTATGTCAACACTCTGTTGATTTTGCGCGACTAAGCGCGGCGATGTACGCATAGTTTTTCGCATGAATCTACATTGACTGTTGTGTGTCCGCCTTGACTTGTTTGGCTTGTCCGCCTTGACCGTGTTTGGCTGCGCCTTGGCTGTGTGTGTCCGTCTTGACCGGCCTGAATAGCCCTGAGTTTTTCGCATGAATCTACATTGACTGTTGTGTGTCCGCCTTGACTTGTTTGGCTGCGCCTTGGCTGTGTGTGTCCGCCTTGACCGTGTCCGCCTTGACCGGCCTGGCTGTGTGTGTCCGCCTTGACCGGCCTTGACCATCGTGTCGTTGTGTGTCCGATTCAGATTGTGTTGTCCGATTCAGATTGATTCAGCTCTGCCCGATTCAGATCTTTCCCGTCTTGCCTGTCGATCTTCTATAATGTGGGTCGTTCGCGGCTATTGGCGCGATTTTCCAATTGCTCCCTATCGAGATGGCGGGATGAATTGACGTGGGTGTTGCGGAATCGAAATTGACGAATTCTGAAGCGAGCCAGGAAATCGAAGCGCAGATGCGGCAAATGGGCATTGCCGCCCGCGTTGCGTCGCGGGTCTTGGCGACGGCGAATTCGGCCGCTAAATCTGCTGCCCTCAAGGCCGTGGCACGGCGCTTGGATCAGGCCCGGGAGACGCTAAAAGCCGCCAATGCAATGGATCTGGCGGCGGCCCGCGGCGGCGTCGATGCCGCCCGGCTGGATCGCCTCGGCCTTGACGACCGTGCCATCGACCGCATGGTGGAAGGCATGGCGCAAGTCGACCAACTGCCGGATCCCGTGGGCGAGATTTCGGACCTGCGCTATCGGCCATCCGGCATCCAGGTTGGCAGAATGCGGGTGCCTTTGGGCGTTATCGGCATCATCTACGAATCCCGCCCCAACGTCACCGCCGAGGCGGCGGCGTTGAGCCTGAAGAGCGGCAACGCCTGCATTCTGCGCGGCGGTTCGGAGGCACTTGAATCCAATCAGGCAATCGCCGCCTGCATCCACCAAGGGATTGCGGAGGCAGGCCTGCCCTTGGCCGCCGTGCAACTGGTGTCGACAACTGATCGGGCGGCGGTCGGCGCCCTGCTTCAGCTTGATGAGTACGTGGATGTCATCATCCCCCGGGGCGGCAAGGGGTTGATCGAACGCATCACGCGGGAGTCGCGCATTCCGGTTATCAAGCACTTGGATGGCGTCTGCCATCTATACATCGACGACACGGCGGACTTGGCGATGGCCCAAGCCATCGCCGTCAACTCCAAGACCGAAAAGTACGCGGTCTGCAATGCGCTGGAAACCTTGCTGGTGGCCGAAGGCGTAGCCGATGACATCCTGCCCTCGTTGGGTGCGCAGTTCGATCAGGCTGGCGTTGAGCTGCGCGCCTGCGCCAAGGCCCGAAGCTGGCTACCACAAGCGAAGGAGGCGACCGAGGCGGATTGGCAGGATGAGTACCTTGGCCCTGTGCTGGCCGTGCGCGTGGTCAAGGATATGGACCAAGCCATAGAGCACATCAACCGCTACGGCTCCCAGCATACGGACGCCATTGTCAGCAACGACTACGCCAAGGCCCATCGCTTTCTGCGATCGGTGGATTCGGCTTCAGTCATGGTCAATGCCAGCACCCAGTTCGCCGATGGCATGGAATACGGCCTCGGCGCGGAAATCGGCATCTCCACGAACAAGCTCCACGCCCGAGGTCCTGTCGGCTTGCATGGGCTGACCTCGGAGAAATACGTGGTGTTCGGCAACGGCGAGACTCGCCACCGTTGATTGCTCTGCTCGGCGGCACCTTCGACCCGGTTCATCATGGCCACTTGCAGGCCGCGCTGGCGGCGGCGAAAGCACTTGCCTGTCCAGTGCACTTGGTGTTGGCCGCTTCCCCACCAAATCGACCGCCGCCCCAGGCCGGGGTTGACCATCGTTGGGCGCTGCTCAAGCTGGCCTGCGCCGACCATCCCGAGCTGCAGGCCGACGATGTGGAACTGCATCGGCGCGGGATGAGCTACACGGTGGACACCCTTGCCGCCATCCGCAAAGAGCACCCTGACGAAGCCCTGTGCTGGATCATCGGTGTGGACGCCTTCAACCAACTCCACACTTGGCGCAATTGGCCGCGGCTATTCAACTTGGCCCACTTGGCCTTGCTGCCAAGGCCCGGGGCGACAATTGCGGAACCGTTGCGCCGGCTCTATGAACGTCTTAAGCGGAACTGGGCTGGCAACACCCACGGCGGCATCCAGATGCTTGAAGGAGAGATGCTGTCGGTATCCGCATCAAACATTCGCAATTTGGCCGCCGCCGGCGCGGATTTTCAGCATTTGCTGCCGAACCCGGTTCACGCCTATATTAAGCAGCATGCGCTCTACTTGGGGAGCGCCGGAGGCACGAGTGACTGCGCAAGGTCTGCGTGACGCCATAACGAAAGCCCTTGAGGATATGAAGGGCCGGGATCTGGTCGCCTTGGAAGTGCGTCAACTGACGGATCTGATGGATTTCATGCTCATCGCCACCGGCGGCTCCAACCGCCATGTCAAGGCGCTAGTGGACCAAGTGATTGAAACGGCCAAGGCGGCCGGCGTGATGCCGCTTGGCGTGGAGGGCCGGGACAACCATGAGTGGGTGCTGGTTGACCTTGGCCCGGTGGTGGTTCACATCATGCAGGCGGCCACCCGGGAGTTCTACGGCTTGGAGCGCCTCTGGACGCCCATCCCGGTGGATTCCAGCCTCGCTATTCCCGAAGGCGAAGCAGCGAGCGGAGACCAAGGATGACGCCAAACTCGCTGGTTAAGGACGAACTTGCGGAAAGACAGGCGTTCATCCGCCGCACCCTCATCTTTTTTGTTTTGGCGCTTGGCTTGGTGCTCGTGCTGGTGGCGCGGATGCTCTACCTGCAGGTTTGGCAATATGAACTGTACCGGACCCGATCCGAAGACAACCGCATGGAAGTGGTCCCGGTGGCGCCGGCGAGGGGGTTGATCTTCGACCGCAACGGTAAGTCGCTGGCTGAGAATCGGCCCGTATTCAACTTGGTCTTGGTGCGGGAGCGCATAGAAGATCTGGATCAATTCATCGCCGAGCTGGCCGCCATTGTCCCCATTAGCGAGGACGACATCGAGCTGTTCCATAAACGGGCGAAACGGGTGCGCCGGCCGTTCGAGCCGGTGGTGCTGAAGGCGGGCCTGGAACACGAGGAGGTCGCCGCCTTGGCTGTTGACCGCCATCGTTTGCCGGGCTTGGAAATCGAACAGCAAGTAGCCCGCTTCTATCCCTATGGCGATGTGGCCGCCCACGCCATCGGCTCGGTGCGCCGCATCAGTAAGGAGGATCTTGAAACCCTTGACCCCATCCGCTACGTCGGCACGAACTTCATTGGCAAGCGTGGGGTGGAAAAATTCTATGAAAACACGTTGCACGGCGAGGTCGGCAGCGAATGGGTGGAGACGGACGCCTACGGGCGCAAGCGCAAGGTGCTTGCCTTCAAGCCGCCGGCGGCGGGCCAGAACATCACCCTGCAACTCGACATCAATGTGCAAATTGCCGCCGTCGGCGCACTGGGCAATCGCCGCGGTGCTGTGGTGGCCATTTCGCCGCAGTCGGGCGGCATTCTCGCCTTGGTCAGCTGGCCGAGCTATGACCCGAACGAGTTTGTGGTGGGCATGGAGCCGCAGCGTTATCAAGAGTTGACCCAATCCGAGGACAGGCCGCTGTTGAACCGGGCGGTTAACGGACAGTATGCGCCCGGCTCCACCATCAAGCCCTTTTTGGGGCTGGCGGCGCTCGCCGCCGGGGTGGTGGATTGGGAGGAGGAGATCCTTGACCGCGGGGAGTTCAAGCTGCCCGGCAGCCGCCGCGTCTATCGGGGTTGGAACTGGAAGCCGCATGACGCCGGCGGGCAGGGCGTTGTGAATCTGAACCGCGCCATCTACCGTTCATCCAACATCTTTTTTTACAGCATGGGAGCCCGCTTGGACGTGGGCCAGATCACCTCATTTCTGCACCAGTTCGGGTACGGCGAGGGAATTGCCGCGGATATCGCAGGCGCAAGCACCGGCTTGGTGCCGAGTCCCGCTTGGAAGCAGGGCACCAAGGGTGAACCCTGGTATCCCGGCGACAACCTGAACCTGAGCATCGGCCAAGGCGATCTGCTAGTGACGCCCCTGCAGGCCGCCGCCGCCGCCGCTGTGTTGGCCACGCGCGGGCGCCGGCTGCGCCCGCGCATGCTGTTGGCCAGTGATGGCTCGGTGGAGGAGGCCGAGTTGGCGCCACTTAAGCCGGTGGTCGGCCCGTCGGCCGATGACTGGGAGCGGATGGTGAACTCCATGGAGGATGTCATTCATCGCCACGACGGTAGTGTGGGCCACAATGGAACTGCTTGGCACTACATCGGCCGCGGCATCGGCTACCGGATGGCTGGCAAGTCTGGAACGGCCCAGGTTGTGGAGATCAAGCAAGGGGAGGCCTACGACAAGGATGAACGCGATGAGCGCAACCGAAATCACGCTTGGTTTATTGCTTTCGCGCCGGCGGATGACCCAGTCATTGCGGTGAGCGTCATCGTCGAAAACGGCGGTGGCGGCAGCTCGGTCGCAGCGCCAGTGGCGCGGGATATCGTGGACGCCTACCTGCTGCCCCGGTTAGCTGTGCGATGAACCACCAGGATTTTGTTCGCAGACTGCCGCGCGAGCCTGGGCCAAGCACCGGCGCCAATCGCTATTTCTTCAGCTTTGACGCCACTCTTTTGGTGACGCTGCTGTGGCTGATTTTCTACGGCTTGGTCGTTCTCTATAGCGCCGTGGATCGGGATCTTGGCCCGTTCACCAGCCAACTGGTGCATCTGTCTCTGGGCTTGGTCGTTATGCTCGTCATCGCCCAATTGCACCCGACCCTTTACCTTAGGTGGGCACCGGCCCTGTACCTGCTCGGATTGGCCGCCTTGGGGGCCGTGCTGTTGGTCGGCATTGAGGTCAATGGTTCACGCAGATGGCTCGAATTGCCGGGGCTGTTTCGTTTCCAACCCTCGGAGCTTATGAAGATCGCCGTGCCCTTAATGATCGCTTGGTATTTTCATGACCGGGCGCTGCCGCCCACGTTCAAGGACTTGCTGGTTGCGGCAGCGCTGGTCGCATTGCCGTTGGCGTTCATCATTCGCCAGCCGGACCTTGGCACAAGCATCCTGGTTGCGGCCGGGGGCGGGGTGGCCATCCTGCTGGCGGGCGTCTCGTGGCGTTGGCTGCTCTACGGCTTTCTCGCCCTAGCGGCCGTGGCGCCGGGTTTATGGCACATGCTGCAGGACTATCAGCGTTGGCGCATCTTGACCCTCTTCGACCCGGAAAAGGATCCATTGGGTGCTGGTTGGAACATCATTCAATCCACCACCGCCTTGGGTTCCGGCGGCCTGCTCGGCAAAGGCCTGCACGATGGCACCCAGAGCCAACTAAAGTTCCTGCCGGAGACCCACACAGACTTCATCTTGGCGTTAATTGGCGAAGAATTGGGTTTTGTCGGCGTTGCTGCGTTGCTAACATTGTATATGTTGATAGTGGCCCGCGGCCTATATATGGCGGCGCAGGCGCAGAGTACCTTTAGTCGGCTGCTGGCCGGCTCGCTGACGCTGGTGTTTTTCGTGTACGTATTTGTCAACATCGCCATGGTGGCGGGGCTTTTGCCAGTTGTCGGCGTGCCTTTGCCCTTGGTCAGCTATGGCGGCACCTCCGCCATAACCTTGCTTGTGGGCTTCGGCATTGTGATGTCGGTTTACAGCCACAGGAAATGATGGTTGAGATCTGCCTTTGTCCCGTTCAGGTTGACGGATGAAACAGGGTTGGGCTTTAAGGGGAATCATGGGCGCTGCAATTGTGCTTGGCGTTGCTGCCTTATTGCTGTACGGGCCGGTTGGCGCCGACTACAGCGAACGAGAGGATGTGCTCGCCTTCGTGGACGGCTTGGTGTCCGAACATGGCTTCAAGAGGCAGGAACTGCTCATGACCTTTCGCGAGGCCAAGCATCTGCCGCTAGTCATAGAGAGCATTTCCAAGCCGAAGGAGCGCACCCTGAAGTGGTACGAGTACCGCAAGATATTCCTGCAGGAGCCGCGCATCGACCAGGGCGTGGCGTTTTGGGGGGAAAACGAGGTGGTCCTTGATGCGGCCCAAGCCACCTTCCAAGTGGCGCCGGAATACATTGTGGCCATCATTGGCGTGGAGACCTACTTTGGCCGCATCATGGGTTCGCATCGGGTTTTGGACGCCCTGTCCACCTTGGCGTTCGACTACCCGCCGCGGTCGGCTTTCTTTCGTGGGCAGTTGGCGGAGTTCCTTTTGTTGGTGCGTGAGGAAGGCCGTCCCATAGACAGCTATAAGGGCTCCTACGCCGGCGCCATGGGCTATGGGCAGTTCATACCGTCGAGCTTTCGCAATTTTGCGGTGGACTTTGACGGGGACGGTGCCCGCGACATCTGGGGCAATAAGGCGGATGCCATTGGCAGTGTCGCCAACTACATTGCCGAGCACAACTGGCGCCCAGCGGCCCCGGTCGTCACGCTGGTGGATGTGACTGAGCCGGCACGGGTGGCCGAGATCGTCAACGAGGGGCTTGAGCTCAAGCGAACGATCAGCGAACTGCGCGCCCTCGGCGTTGCGGCACCGGGGCTGGCCGATGAAGCCAAGGCGGGGCTGATCCGCATGGAGCTGCAGAACGGGGCGGAGTATTGGTTGACCCTGCACAATTTTTACGTCATCTCCCGCTATAATCACAGCCGCATGTATGCCTTAGCGGTGCATCAACTTAGTCAAGCCATCAAAGCCCGGCGCGAGGCCGTGGCGCAAGCAACGACGGGTGCCTGTTGCGCCCCCATCGCCGCGTTGGCGGCCCACTCAGCAACGGGACTTGGCCTTAGATGAAGCCAAGCGCCCCTCATTGCATTTTCTTGATTGCGGTCTGCCTTCTTGCCGGTTGCGCCGCCACGAGCGATGGCGTCAATGCGGAACCGCCGTGGACGGATGTGATGGATGTGATGGATGTGATGGATGTGACGGATGTGACGGATGTAAAGGACGGCCCGCCGACGGAAGTTCCCGCGGGGCTGGACCAAGCGCCCGACCCGGTGCCAACCCAGGCTCCGAAAAGCCCTTACGGCAACCCGGCAACCTACGAAGTGTTCGGCCAGGTCTATTCCACGATGGAGTCGGCCGCCGGTTATGAAGAAGAGGGCGTGGCTTCTTGGTATGGGGTAAAATTCCACGGTCGGCGCACCTCGTCCGGCGAAACCTTTGACATGTTCAAGCTCACCGCTGCCCATCGCTCCTTGCCCATCCCCACTTACGTTCGCGTGACCAACCTAGAGAATGGACGGCAAAGCCTGATCCGCGTGAATGACCGGGGGCCGTTTCATGCGGACCGCATTCTTGACCTCTCCTATGGCGCGGCGGTGAAGTTGGGCTTTGCCGACAAGGGCACGGTGCGCATCAGGATCGAAGCTTGGGAGAAGGAGCCGGAAATCTACCTTCAGGCGGGCGCCTTTCGCGGGCGGGCGGCGGCTGAGGAGCTGAAGCAAAAACTGCTGGCGTTGACTGGCGAATCGACGAAAGTGGTCGCCCGCTCCGCCGACGGCCTGTATCGGGTCCACATCGGGCCGTTGGCCGGCGAGCAGTGGGCCGAACAATTGAAGCCCATTGTCGCCGCCATCACTTACGCTACACCCATCCTGCTGCGATTGGACCAGCAACTTACACAGGACTAGAAATGCCTGCTTGCATACGCTTTCTGGCCCTGATCGCCGGGCTGTTCCTGACTATCGGGGCGGCGGCTAAACCAACCATCATTCCTGCCGCGCCAAGAGTGGCGGCCACTTCCTATCTGCTCATAGACGCGGACACCAGCAAGGTCATTGCCGAGCGCAATAGCCGAGAACCCGTGCCGCCCGCCAGCCTGACCAAGGTAATGACCGCTTTTGTCGCCGAGGAGGAATTGAAGGCCGGGCGCATTGCCTTGGCGGATGAAGCGCCGGTGAGCGTCAAGGCTTGGCGCACGCAAGGCTCGCGCATGTTCATCCGGGAAGGCACCACCGTTTCGGTCGAAGACCTGTTGCGAGGCATCATCATTACATCCGGCAATGATGCGAGTGTTGCGCTGGCCGAATACATCGCCGACAGTGAGGAAGCCTTCGCCGGAATGATGAACCAGCGAGCCCAAGAGTTGGGGATGGCGAATTCGAACTTCCTCAACTCCACCGGGCTGCCGATGAAGGGCCACGAGACAACTGCTTGGGACCTCGCCTTGCTGACCCGGGAGTACATTCTTCGATTTCCCGAAAGCTACGCCATGTACGCAGAGAAGTCCTTCACTTACAACAACATCAAACAGCCCAATCGGAACCGCCTGATCTGGCGTGACCGGAGCGTTGATGGCGTTAAGACCGGATACACGCAGGAAGCGGGATACTGCCTGCTGGCGTCCTCGGTGCGCGATGGCATGAGGCTCATCTCCGTCGTCATGGGCACGGGCAGCGATGCCGCCCGGGTGCGGGAAAGCCAAAAGCTGCTTTCCTACGGCTTCCGCTTTTTCGAGACCAAGCGGCTTTATGAGCCGGGCCCGCCGCTGAAGGTGGCCGAGGTTTGGTACGGCGAATCCGATATGGTGGAACTTGGCGTGGCGGAGCCAGTGGTGATCACCTTCCCCCGGGGAGCCTATGATGAGGTGGTGGTGCAGATAACCTTGGCCGAGGTGATAGAGGCGCCCATCAAGGCCGGGGACGAGTACGGGAAACTGCATGTGCGCCTCGGTGAGGAGGAGCTTCAGGTGGTGCCCCTTGTCGCCTTGTCGTCCATATCGGAGGCGGGTGCGCTTGCCCGCTTCTGGGACTTCATCACCCTCTCCTTCAGCCGCATGTTCGGATAGCGGTTGCGCAGCTTAGGCCACCCCCGCCCATTGCGCCAAAGTGCGCCCGAAGCAAAGCCCACTAGATGAACGCACTGTTTGATGTAGGCCTACGCGATTGGGGAATGACCCGTTACGGAGAGGTCTTTGGCGCCATGCAGACGTTCACCGAGCAGCGCGACAAGCGCACCGAAGATCAACTCTGGTTCACCGAACACGAGCCGGTCTTCACCTTGGGGCAAGCGGGCAGGATGGAGCATGTGCTCGCGCCCGGCGACATAGAGGTTGTGCAGGCGGACCGCGGTGGGCAGGTCACCTTCCACGGCCCTGGCCAAATCGTTGGCTACCTGCTGTTCGACCTTCGCCGTATGGGTCTTTCAGTGCGCGGATTGGTCCGCGGCATCGAAGCGGCCATCATCGGCGTCCTGCAAGAATACGGAATAGCCGCGGCGACCCGCCCCAAAGCCCCCGGCGTCTATGTGGGTGGTGCCAAGATTGCCGCCTTGGGGCTGAGGGTGCGCCGTGGGTGTTCCTATCACGGCCTCGCCTTCAACATCGACATGGATCTCAAGCCCTTCGCCCGTATCGACCCTTGCGGCATGGCCGGCTTGCCGGTGACTCAGGTGAGCGACCTGTGCGGGGAGCGGAACTTGGGTTCAGTTAAGAAACGTTTGATCCGGCAGTTGGAGCGCGTTTATCCCATCAAGCTGCACAGGTTGGGCAACCCGCCCGCTTAGCCAGTTGGAAGGTGCGCCATTCGCTGCGCTTGGCATCGAAACAAAGCACTTTTCCCGTCAGCGGGACGCCTGTTCCGGTGATGAGCTTGACCGCCTCCATGGCCTGCATGGCACCCACAATTCCAACCAGGGGCGCGATGACGCCGTTTTCGGCGCAGTTCAACGCCTCGCCGTCGCCCTCGGCGTATAGGCACCGATAGCACGGGGAGTCTGCATTGCGCGGGTCGAATACGGCCACTTGCCCCTCCCAGCGGATGGCCGCCCCGGACACCAAGGGCGTTTGCGCGCACCAACAGGCGTCGTTTAAGGCGAAGCGGGTGGCGAAGTTGTCTGTTGCGTCCAAAGCCAGGTCCGAGTTCTTGAGCAGAGCTTTGATGCTGTATTTGTTGGCGCGTTCGGTGACACATTCAACCTCAACGCCCGGGTTGATTGCGCTGACGGCTTCCTTGGCGGAGTGGGCCTTGGATCGGCCAATTTGGGCGTTGGTGTGCGCGATCTGCCTTTGCAGATTGGACAGGTCAACCCGGTCGTCATCCGCTAGAACAAGCTTGCCGAGACCAGCCGCAGCCAGATAGAGCGCAATTGGCGAGCCTAGCCCACCCAAGCCGAGCACGAGCGCGGTGGTTTGCCGCAACCTCTCCTGCCCGGCCACATCCACTTCGGGCAGCATGATTTGGCGGCTGTAGCGAAGCAATTCGTCGTCTTCGATGGCAGTCTTCAGCCTGTCTGATGAAACGGGGCCTGCCGACGGCGTGGCCCGATTGAACGCCTGCGTCGAGCATAAACCAATGGTGGGCCAAGCAAAAGCGGCGACGTTGATGCAGCCAACCTGATCTTAGAGTTTCGCCTGAGGCATCCTGTCCTGCCGCCCCTCGGCCTAAGGGTTTGACGCCAGAGCAGGTCGAAGCCGGGGTCAAGGCGTGCAATCGGTCTTTGATTCAGGCTGCTTGGTATTGTATAAAGTCTCACAGACAGTTGTTCGCGCGGGCGGCTTGCCCGAGCAGGCCGCTAAGCAAAACCACCGCTGCTGACGAAGGGCGCAGTGCAATGCAAGAACTCACCCAACGGCAATCCCAAGTGCTCGAAATGGCCCGGCAGTACAAACGCCAACACGGCTATCCGCCCACCCGGGCCGAAATATCCGCGCATTTTGGCTTCAAATCCGCCAACGCCGCTGAGGTGCTTTTGCGCACCCTTGACCGCAAGGGCTTCATTCGCTTGATTCGCGGCGTCTCCCGCGGCATCCACCTGACCGAGCCGAACAGCTTGCCGCTGATCGGGCGAGTGCGGGCCGGCGCCCCCATCCTCGCCGAGGAACATGTCGAAGACCAAATTGAGCTGGCGGCCAACTTCTTCAATCCGCAAGCGCACTTTCTGTTGCAAGTGATCGGCGACAGCATGATCAATGCCGCCATTCTTGATGGTGACCTGCTAGCCGTACACAAGACGTCGGAGGCATGGAATGGGCAAATTGTGGTGGCTCGCCTCAACGACGAAGTGACCGTTAAGCGCTTGCGCCGGGGCAGAAGCCGACGCTACCTTTCATTGATGCCCGAAAACCCAGCCTATGACCCTATTGAGGTGGATCTGCGGCACGGCGATTTCGCCATTGAAGGCTTAGGCGTCGGCGTGCTGCGCCGAACCTGACCCGCACCTGTGGTGCCAGCGCCGCCGGCCCGGCACGTTCAACCGCCTGCTCTTTCTTTTGTGGCGGGAATTTATTGCCAGCAATTAGGCAACGTCTGATCACTTAGCGTCACAGACGACCGGGCCTTCATGCCAAAACACCGCCGGTCGCCTTTGTGGGTTTGGTGCGTGTCGGGGTTTTGCTGTTTTTATCCCTTTATTTTGCTAAGGGCGGCGCGCCGCTAGCTGTTGTGCTTCCAATTGCCGTGAAATCCATACGGCACTCGATGGGGCAACTCGGCGCAGGCGATTGGGCCGTCAGCTAGGTTCTGGGCATCAAGGAAGATCAGGTCGCTACGGTTGTCCTTGGCGCGATAGACCACGCTAATGAGGTAGCCGTCGCCTTCGCTGCTGCCTTCGGACTTGGGTACGAACACCGGCTCGCCGGTGGCGTCTCCTGACGGCAGAACGTAGGTGTTGCGCTCGTTGGCGGCGAAGTCTTGGCGGACGATGGCGTCAAAGCCCAAGCCGCCGTTGCCACCGACGGAGGCGGCGTAGTACCCGTGGCGGTAGTTGCCGCCGGTGAAGCGTTCATCAAGCCGCGGAAACTCGCCGGAAATGTCGTCCAAGTAGCGGCGCTGCACACCGTTGGAATTGGCCGCTAGGTCGATGGTCCACTCGCAGAGGCGGGCTTGCGCTTTTTTCGGGTCCGGCTGGCTGCCGTCCAAATGCGGGAACAAGGGTGCTTCCTCGAACTGCATGACATGGGCGACGATGCGGTTGCCTTCGGTGTAGGCGTTCATTGGATGGAACACATAGCAGGGGTCCGTTTCAAACCAGCGCATCTCCTCCACCGAGCCGTCTCGGCGCATCACCCCGATGTGCGTGCCCTTGTCCGGCTCCCAAGCAAAGGCCGGCTGACCGGCCATGGCCCGCTGCAGGCTGCCGGTGAGCGGGAAGATCGGAAACAGAACGTGCTCGCTGGTGGTGATGAAGTCGTGCACCATGCTCGGGAAGGGGGCGTCAAAGCACTCCGAGCGGGTCAGCACGCCATTGGCGTCCACTGTTTGATAGCTCATGCCAGGGCTGAACATGCCAGTGGTCATGTAACCGAAGAACAGCATCTCGCCGGTGGTCGGGTCGATCTTCGGGTGGGCGGTCATGGGGCCTTCAAGCTGATCGTCAAAACGCCACGATCCTTTGGACTCCAAGGTTTCCGGATTGACCTGAAAAGGGGCGTGCCCCTCCTCTAAAGCCAGCAGTTTGCCGCCGTGCCAGACGACGTTGGTGTTGGCCAAGCCGTCGTCGGCGACGCCGGCGGTGATGGGGTCGTTTTCCATCGGGTTGAAGGGGTTGTAGAGGCTGCGTCTTTCTTGTCGCTCCAGACGCCATTTGGCCGTGCGCATCCAGCGGTTGCGGTAGCGCACACGCCCGTCTTCGATACGAAACAGATGCATCATGCCGTCACCGACGAACCAGTGATGGTCGCCCCGGGGCGGGAACTGCGGATCGGGTCCGTTGCGGTAGTAGGTGATGCTGAGATCCCGGGGGATCTCACCGCGAATGATGACATCGTCTATATCGCACTCCATGCGAATGGGAGCGAAATTACCGCTGAGCTGCGGGTGGTCAGGGTAAGGCGTGGTCATGGCGTCTTCTCCGCTTGGCCAAATTGAGATGGCGGGCAGTCTAGCAGAAACGGCCAACCCTTGTAGCACCCATCAGGGATACCCCCTAGTCGGTCCAATGTGTGTCTATACCTGATGAAAGCCTGATGAAAGTGTCCTTGCGAGGCGGGCCGCCGACGCAGTGAAGCTCGTGCTTGCGCCCATCGTACCGGAAGGCGACCCGGCCGTTGCGCCGGCGGTCGGCCGAGCAAGGCTTCTCGGCAGCCAACCACAATCAAGTCTGCTCGACCAAGGAACCTCTGATTAAATTCCAAGGATTGACCATCGCATGGCGGGTGGTGCCGTGAAGCCAACACGGGGCGGAACATGGTAGGATTGCGTCTCTCAAGCTAAGCCGTTCCGGGGCCAGAGGATTGATGAAGTATCTGCACACCATGGTTCGGGTGACGGACCTTGACGCCTCCTTGGAATTCTATTGCGATAAGCTCGGCCTCACCGAACTGCGCCGCGTCGAACAGCAGGCGGGCCGGTTCACCCTGGTCTTCTTGGCCGCTCCCGGGGACGAATCCGCTCAGGTGGAGCTGACTTGGAATTGGGATCCGGAAAAATTGGCCGGCGGGCGCAATTTCGGCCACTTAGCCTACCAAGTGGACAACATTTATGAGGTCTGCCAACGCCTGATGGATGGCGGCGTCACGATCAATCGGCCGCCACGGGATGGTTGGATGGCCTTCGTCCGTTCGCCGGACGGCGTGTCAATCGAGTTGTTGCAGAAAGGCGCCTCCTTGCCACCCGCCACCCCTTGGCAGGACATGGCCAACATCGGCGAGTGGTAACTCGCCGCAAATTGAAAATCAAGAGTGGTCCTTCCAATTCTCTTATGTTACTTTCCGTAGCACTTTGCGTTTGAGGTTGATTAGCACTCGCTTGTCGGACCTGATCTGCAAAGTTTAGATGGATGGTCAAAGGAACACCTTATGCGCAACACGCACTTGACCGCAATCGCCATTGCCGTGCTGATTGCCCTGTGGCTGCTCAGCGGGCAATTCGCCGCTGACGCCCCGTCGCCGCAACTCAATCTCGTTGAACAAGCCAACCTGCGCGCCGCCAAGCGAGCGGACGCCGCTCCCACCAAGGTGCGCGCCCGCATCATCTCGGCGTCTCCGCAGATACGGCACGTCCGCATCCGCGGCAAAACAAAAAACAAACGCACGGTGACCACCCGTGCCGAAATCACTGGCATCGTCGTCGAACGCCCGTCCGAGCGCGGCCACCGGGTCAATGCCGGCGACCTGCTCTGCCTCATCTCCACGGAGGATCGCCAAGTCGCCGTAGTGGAGGCTGAGGAGGTGCTCAACCAGGCGCGCATCGAGCATCAAGGCCGCCTCAAGCTCAAGGTCAGCGGCCTGCAATCGGACAGCCTCGTAGCCCAGGCGCGGGCACGGCTGGCGGCCGCTGAGGCCAGCCTCAAGCGCAGCCAACTGAACTTGGCGCGGCTTGAGGTCACCGCTCCGTTTGCGGGCATCATCGAGGATGTGCATCAGGAAGTGGGAGATTACGTCAGGCCCGGCGACGAATGCGCCACCATCGTCGATCTCAATCCCATGTTGCTCGTGGGGCACGTGGCGGAAAAGGACGTGCTGCAAGTGGCGTCAGGTGCAGTGGCTTCCGGGGTGTTCGACAACGGTCAACAGGTGCAGGGGCTGGTTAGTTTCGTTGGCCAGCAAAGCGACCCGCAAACCCGCTCCTACCCGCTGGAGGTGCAGATTCCCAACGCCGACTACAAACTGCGCAGCGGCATCACCACGGACATTTTGATTCCGGTTTCCGAAGTGCGGGCGCAGAAGATCAGCCCGTCCCTGTTCGCCCTGAATGACGTCGGCGACATTGGCGTGCGCATCATCAACGCCAATGGCCGGGTGGAGTTCAATACCATTGAGGTCATTCGCGATGATGGCGACGGCGTATGGGTGGCGGGCCTACCGGAGGTGACAACGCTTATTACGGTGGGCCAGGAGTTGGTGGTGCCGGGGGAAATCGTGGAAGTGGACTTTCAGCCGGCCGAGGAAATGCCGGCGGCGGCCCCTTCATCCCAAGCCACATCCGCAGCGGACGCCGCCGCCAAGGCATAGGCATGAACGCCCTCGTCGACACGGCCATCAACCGCACCAGAACCACTTTGCTGGCGCTGTTCATCGTGCTGTTGGCCGGGCTGGCCGCCCGCATCGCCATACCGGTGGCGAACGACCCCAGCATTCAGGTGCCGTTTTTCGTCATCACCATCATTCACGAAGGCATCTCGCCGGAAGACGCCGAGCTGTTGCTGGTGATGCCGGCGGAAATTGAGCTGCGCGCCATTGAGGGGGTGGACGAACTCACCACCTACGCTACCGAGGGTTCGGCCACCCTGCTGGTGGAGTTTGATGCGGACTACGACTTGGACCAAGCCCTGCTCGACGTGCGCGAGGCCATGGACCGCTCCCGCTCGGAAATGCCAACTACGATCGAGGAGCCGATCATCAGCGAATCGAGCGTTGATGACTTCCCTATCCTGCAGGTCAATCTGAGCGGCAACGGCGCACCCGAGCGCCTCGTTTACAATTTGGCTCTGGACTTGCGCGACCGTATTGAGTCCATCCCCGACGTGCTTGATGCGGAAATTCAGGGGCATCGGGAAGAACTGCTTGAAGTCGTGATTGATCCGCGCAGGCTGGAAGGCTATCAGCTTTCCTACGATCAACTGATCAACACCCTAGTGCGCAGCAATCGATTGATCGCCGCCGGCAGCCTAGACACGGGAGAGGGCCGGTTCTCGGTTAAGGTGCCGAGCCTGATCAATGAAGCGGCGGACGTGTTCGACCTGCCGGTGAAGGTGCATGGCGACACCGTCGTCACCTTGGCGGACGTGGCCACCGTGCGCCGAACCTTTAAGGACCGGGTTGTCCACGCCCGCGTGAACGGCGCTGACGCCATCTCCATCAACGTCATCAAGCGGGCGGACGCCAACATCGTGGAAACCATTAACCAAGCCAAGGCCCTGGTCGATGAATTCCGCCCGCGCGTACCGCGGCAGGTGGACGTCTTCTACACCCAAGACCAAGGCACTTGGGCACTGCAGCAAGTCACCGAACTGCAAGGCAACATCTTCACCGCGCTAGCGCTGGTGATGGTGCTGGTGGTGGCGGCTCTAGGCATTCGCAGCGGCTTGATCGTCGGCTTGGGCATTCCAACCTCGCTATTGTTTTCGCTGATTTTCATTTACTTGCTTGGCTACACGTTCAACTTCATGGTGATGTTCGGCATGCTGCTTGGGCTTGGCATGCTCATTGACGGCGCCGTCGTGGTGACGGAATACGCCGACCGCAAGATGACCGAAGGGTTTGATCGCCGCGGCGCCTACGCCTTGGCCGCCAAGCGCATGTTCTGGCCGGTGACGGCTTCGGTCGCCACCACTTTGGCGGCTTTTTTGCCGCTGATCTTTTGGCCCGGCGTCTCCGGCAAGTTCATGCGCTACCTGCCGGTGACCGTCTTCGCCGTGCTCAGCGGGTCGCTGCTGTACGCGCTCGTGTTCTGCCCAGTACTCGGCTCCTTGTTCGGTCGGCCTGGCTCCCGCGATGCGAACTCGGTCGAGACGTTGAAACAACTTGAGGAAGGCGACCCAACGCAGCTGAAGTCCGTGACCGGTTGGTACGCCCGCCTGCTGCGGCTATCGACCCGCTACGCTTGGCTGACGGTGCTGCTCACCATCACCGTCGTAGCCGGAGTGATGATGGCTTATGGCCAATTCGGCAAAGGCTTCGCGTTTTTCTCAGACGAAGAGGGCAAGTTCGCGATCGTCTCCATTCGCGCCCGGGGCAATCTATCGACCGAGGAAATCAACGTGCTGGTGCGGGAGGTGGAGGATCAGGTGGTTGAAATGATGGGCATTCAGGACATCAACACCTACACCTCCCTGCCAGGGCGCCCGAAACGAGGCGGCGGCCAGGATGAGATTGGCCGCATTTTCTTGGAGCTGCTTGATGAGGGCAAGCGTGATCGCTCCACCACGGAGATTCTTGAGGAAATACGGCGGCGCGGCACCAGCTTGGCGGGCATCAGGCTGGATGTTCGGCAAATGGATATGGGGCCCCATAGCGGCAAACCCATCAAGATTGAATTCTCCTCACACAACAAGGATTTGCTAGAGCCGGCGGCGATCCGCGTGCGTCAATTCATGGAGCAGGGGGTGGACGGCCTGCGTGACCTAGAGGACACCGTCTCGCTGCCGGGCATCGAATGGATCCTGTCCGTGGACCGGGCGCGAGCGGCTGCGTTCGGTGCCGACGTAACCCATGTGGGCTTGGCGGTGCAGTTGGTGACCAACGGCCTCAAAGTGGGGGAGTATCGCCCAAGAAGGTCGGATAACGCCGTGGACATTCGCGTGCGTTATCCGCCGAAGTACCGCCGCTTGGCCATGTTGGATGAGCTGAAGATCAACACCGACAAGGGCATGGTGCCCATCTCCAACTTCGTGCGCCGGGAAGCCAAGCCCAACGTGTCCACCATTCAGCGGGTCAACGGCATTCCGGTGAAGCATGTATTCGCGGATGTGGCACCCGGCGTGCTGGCGGACAACAAAGTGCGCGAGATCCAGGCTTGGCTCAAGACGCAAGAATTTGACCCCAGCCTCAGCATTGAATTTCGCGGCACCAACGAAGAACAGAACGACGCCATGAACTTCGTCTCCCTAGCGTTCATGCTGTCGCTTTTGCTGATGTTCATCCTGCTGGTGACCCAGTTCAACAGCTTCTACCAATCCGTGTTGATCCTGTTCTCCGTGGTTCTGTCCACGGCTGGGGTGTTGGCCGGCCTGTTGATCACTGGCAACGTATTCAGCGCCGTGCTGACCGGCGTCGGCATAGTCGCCTTGGCGGGCATCGTGGTGAACAACAACATTGTGCTGATCGATACCTACAATCACCTGCGGCGGGAGCATCCGGAGCTGGATCCCATTTCGGTCATCGTGCGCACCGGCGCTCAGCGCTTGCGCCCGGTCATGCTCACCACGGTCACCACCGTATTTGGGCTGCTGCCACTGGCCAGCAACCTGAGCATTGACCTCATCAACCGCACGGTGGTCTACGGCAGCGCCATGTCGGCATTTTGGGTGCCCCTTTCCCAAGCCATCGTCTCAGGCTTGACCTTCGCCACTGTGCTGACCCTAGTGGCCACTCCGGCGATGCTTGCCTTACCGCATCAACTGAAGGCGACCGTTGAGCGCTTGCGGGAAAGATTCCGCCGCCATCCGGCCATCAGTGAAGCCTGACCCCCCGGCGCTGCTTCAAGCTCAACAGAACCCGCTTAAAATCCTGTTGACGGGCCCTGATCTGAGGGCGTTCCGGCGGATTTGCAACAAGATTTGGAGTGGCTGGGGAATTCGGCTAGGGATTTTTTCCTAGCGCTCAACCCATTGCCTCGCTAGTTGCCAACGCCTGCCAGGGTTTGGTGAATTGCCCGACGCCAGCCAGCGAGCAGTTCATCCCGCTTGGCGGCGGGCAGGCTTGGCTGGAAGGTTTCACCCTCGTCCCAGCCTTCATTCAAGGACGGCGCATCGATGCCTAGGCCCCAATAAGCCAAGGTGGCCGCCCCCAAGGCGGTGGCCTCAACCAAGGATGGGCGATGCACCGGCTTAGCCAGCACATCGGCGAGGAACTGGCAAAGCCAATCATTCACCACCATGCCGCCGCCAATGGTGAGCTGCGTCACCGCCGCACCGTCAACGGCCATGGCGGAGAGCAGGTCGGCCGTCTGGAAGGCGACGCTCTGCAAGGCGGCGGTGGCGATCTGCTCCCGTCCGCTATCCAGGGTCAAACCGGTGAGCGCCGCCCTCGCGTTGGGGCTCCAATGGGGCGCGCCCAACCCGGTGAAGGCCGGCACGAGGTGGACGCCGCCGGCGTTGCCGCCAATTGATCGGGCCATGGCCTCGGTTTCCGCCGCATCCGCTATCAGCCCAAGTTTGTCGCGCAGCCACTTGATGGCGGCGCCGGCCGCGAAGATGCTTCCTTCCAGCGCAAAGATGGTATTGCCGTTCAAGCGGTAGGCGACGGTTGTGAGCAGGCCGCTACTGCTGCGCACCATCTTGGCGCCGGTGTTGGCCATCACAAAACAGCCGGTGCCATAGGTGCTCTCGCAGGCGCCGTCGGCGAGGCACCCTTGGCCGAGCAGGGCGGCCTGCTGATCGCCCGCCATGCCAGTGATGGGCAATTCGGCCCCAAACCACTTGGCGTCGGCCACGCCAAACTGGTGCGCGTTATCGCACACTTGGGGCAGCATGGACGGAGGAATGTCGAAGTACTTAAGCAGCGCCTCATCCCATTGCTGCCGGCCAATGTCGAATAGCAGGGTTCTCGAGGCGTTGGCGGCGTCGCTTTTATGGGCACCGCCATCGGTCAAGCGCCACAGCAGGAAGCTGTCTACCGTACCGAAGCAGAGTTCGCCCGCCGCGGCTCTTTGCCGCAGCCCCGGACTCTCATCTAGCAGCCAAGCCAGCTTGGTTCCGGAAAAATAGGGGTCCAGCACCAACCCGGTCTTGGCCCGCACGCCCTCCGCCATGCCATCATCCGCCATGCGCTGACAACGCGCCGCGGTGCGCCGGTCCTGCCAGACGATGGCGTTGTGGACGCACTGACCGGTGCGGCGATCCCAAATGAGAGTGGTTTCCCGTTGGTTGGCGATGCCGATAGCGGCGATGTTGCGAGCTGAGACGCCGGCGGCGGCGATGGCGGCGCGGCCAGCTTCCAAGGAGGTGCGCCACAACGCTTCCGGCTCCTGCTCCACCCAGCCATCCTGGGGGAAAATCATGTCCAAGGGCTGCTGCCCCACACCGAGCACCCGGCCTTGATCCATGTCAAACAAGATGCCGCGGGAGCTCGAAGTGCCTTGATCAATAGCTAAAATCAGGCTCATGGCGACACTTCTGGGCTTTTCCAACCGGGGCGGATGATCCGTGGCAAAGCAAAGAACATCGGCATTCTCCTTTCGGGTTGGTCATCCAAGGCCGCAAGGCCCCCCCGGGCGGGGCGGCCTTGCATCCGGCTTTGCCCTGCATACGGGAGGTGAGAGCCTAGCATTTCACCGCAGTCAGAGGAAACGAAGAAGCGCCGAAATGATGTAAGTCTGTTTGCCAAGAAACACTTATTAATTAGAGATATAATTGTTTACGAAAGGCGTTTTTTGCTTATAAAAAGCCATTTTTTCTGATAAAATAACTGCCCTCGCTGTTCTGTACTTCACGCACTGCAATTCTTGCCGGGTCCACCAAACCTTGGGAGGTCAGCGATATCGTCAAGATGGTTGAGGAATCCACTCCAGCACCGAACCGGCCCAAGGCCTATCGCAAGCCGCAAGCACCAGATTTCAAACTGAGCCACTACCGGCTTCTGCGTGGGGTAGCCGTACCTCTCAGAGTCGGATGAAGATGAAGTCAAGTATATATTTCCCAAATAGGGTTTAATGCTGTCCGCAGGAACCGTCTTAAAGCTGAATGCTGCGAGGTGAAGGGGGGCAATAGCGCATGGAGAACGAGACCACCGAAACCGTTTACGACCATTCCTACGCCCTAAACGAACCGCCGCCGCCATCCGCTCCCGGCCAGCTCCGGGTGATTAAGCGGGATGGCGAGGTGGTGGCCTACAACGACGACAAAATCTCCATCGCCATGGCCAAGGCGTTTCTCGCCGTCGAAGGCAGGGCCGGGGCCGCCTCGCCGCGCATCCGTGAGCAGGTGGCCGCCCTGACCGATCAGGTCTCCAACACGTTTCAGCGGCGCCTGCCCTCCGGCGGCACCCTGCACATCGAAGAAATTCAGGACCAAGTGGAATTGGCGCTCATGCGCTCCGGCGAACACCAAATCGCCCGCTCCTACGTTATCTATCGCGAATCCAGGGCGCAGGAGCGCGGCCGGCGCGAACCCCAACCCGAAACGTCGCCGGGCATCAATGTGGCCTTGGCCGATGGCCGTCGCGCCCCCTTGGATATCGACCGCCTTCGCACCTTGGCGGCTGAGGCCTGCGCCGGCCTCGCCGATGTGGACGCTGGCCGCATCATTGAGGAAAGCCTACCCAAGATGTACGATGGCATCAGCGCCGCCGATGTGGCCACCGAATTGCTGATGACGGCGCGCACGCTGGTGGAGGAGGAGCCCAACTACTCCTACGCCACCGCTCGCCTGCTGCTTGACCAGCTTCGCAGCGAAGCCTTGGCCTTCCTCGGAGTGCAGGCGGCGGACGCTCCGGCTGAGGACTTCTCAGCTACGCAAGCGCAGATGGAGCAAGTCTATACGTTGGCGTTCAAGAGCTTCATCGAACGCGGGGTTGAACTGGAATTGCTGGCGCCGGAACTACTGCGCTTCAACTTGGAGACGCTTGGCGCCGCTTTGAAGCCGGAACGAGACCTCAAGTTCACCTACTTAGGCCTGCAAACCCTCTACGACCGCTATTTCCTGCACAGCGGCGAAGTACGCTTCGAGCTGCCCCAAGCCTTCTTCATGCGGGTGGCCATGGGGCTTTCCATACAGGAGGACAACACCAATAAACGGACCATAGAGTTCTACAACCTGCTCTCCAGCTTCGATTACATGAGTTCAACGCCCACCCTGTTCAACGCCGGCACCCGGCGCTCCCAACTGTCCTCCTGCTTCCTCACCACCGTGCCGGACAGCCTTGATGGCATCTACGGCGCCATTCGCGACAACGCCATGCTCTCCAAGTGGGCTGGCGGCCTCGGCAATGACTGGACACCGGTGCGCGCGCTCGGCTCCTACATCAAGGGGACGAACGGCCAGTCCCAAGGCGTGGTTCCCTTCCTCAAGGTGGTCAACGACACCGCCGTGGCCGTTAATCAGGGCGGCAAGCGCAAGGGCGCGGTCTGCTCCTATCTCGAAACCTGGCATCTGGACATCGAGGAGTTTCTGGAGCTGCGCAAGAACACCGGCGATGACCGACGCCGCACCCACGACATGAACACCGCCAATTGGATACCGGATTTATTCATGAAGCGGGTCACCAACGGCGAGCACTGGACGCTGTTCTCGCCCAATGAGGTGCCGGATCTGCACGACCTGTACGGACGCGCCTTCGAGGCCCGCTACGAGGCTTACGAAGAGCAAACCAGCACCGGCGAACTGCCGCTGTTCAAGCGGGTCAAGGCCCAGGATCTCTGGCGCAAAATGCTCTCCATGCTGTTCGAGACGGGGCACCCTTGGATGACCTTCAAGGATCCCTGCAACCTGCGTTCGCCGCAGCAGCATGTCGGCGTGGTGCACTCCTCCAATCTGTGTACGGAGATCACACTGAACACCGGGCCGGAGGAAATTGCGGTGTGCAACCTCGGCAGCGTCAATTTGGCCCGGCACATCAATGACGGCAAGCTTGATGTGACGAAGCTGCGCAAGACGGTCCGCAGCGCCGTGCGCATGCTCGACAATGTCATCGACATCAACTACTACTCGGTACCCGAAGCGCAGACGTCGAACATGCGCCACCGGCCCATCGGCCTCGGCATCATGGGCTTCCAAGATGCGCTCCATCAGCTACGTCTGCCCTACGGCTCCGACGCCGCGGTTGCGTTCGCGGACCAGTCCATGGAGGCGGTGAGTTATTTCGCCATAGAAGCCTCCTCACGGCTGGCCGAGAAGCGGGGTGCCTACGCCAGTTTTTCCGGCTCTCTGTGGAGCCGCGGCATCCTGCCCATAGACTCGCTGAAGACGCTGAAGAAGGAGCGCGGCGGTCTCTATCTTGACGTGAATCTTGACACCACCATGGACTGGGACGCCCTGCGCGGCCGAGTGCAAATCAACGGCATGCGCAACTCCAACGTTCTGGCTATTGCCCCCACCGCCACCATCGCCAACATCACCGGGGTGTCCCAATCCATTGAGCCGACCTTTCAGAACCTGCACGTGAAGTCGAATCTTTCCGGCGAGTTCACCGTGGTCAATCCCTACATGGTGCGGGACCTCAAAGCGCTTGGCATTTGGGACAAGGTGATGGTTGCGGATCTGAAGTACTACGACGGCTCCCTAAAATCCATAGACCGGGTGCCGCCGGAGTTGAAGCAGCTTTACGCCACCGCCTTTGAAGTGGGGCCGAGCTGGTTGGTGGATGCGGCCAGCCGCCGCCAGAAATGGATCGATCAAGCGCAATCGTTGAACCTCTACATCAACGAGTCTTCCGGCAAGAAACTGGATGTGGCCTATCGCATGGCTTGGCTGCGCGGGCTGAAGACGACCTACTACCTGCGCACATTGAGCGCCACCAGCACGGAGAAGTCCACTGTGGACCGCAGCTCGCTGAACGCCGTGGCCGTGATGGCCGCAACCTCGGCCTCCCCGGCCTCTCAAAAGACAGGCGCGGCCTGCTCTATAGACGACTCGGATTGCGAGGCATGCCAATAGCTGCGCCTGGAACGGCGTCGCACCGCCCACAACGAAATGGCAAGACTGGCCAGATCAGGCAGATAGCCAAGGAAAAAATCGGAGAAGCCACATGTTGAGTTGGAATGACTACGACCCCAGCCTAGATCAACCGCCATCGAATGAGATGGCCAAATTGGGCTTGGTGCCAAACAGCACAGCGACACCCGGCCTCAGCCCGGGCATCGACCAAGGCATCAACCCGGATGTCGACCCAAACATCAACAAAACGGGGCTGAACAGTGGGCTGAATGAGCAGTCCCAAGCCAAGGCTGCTGCGGTCCAAGCGCCGCTTCAGGCCATGCCGGTGGACCCCATAGTGGAGCCGGCGCCGGCCAAGGAAGCGCCGCCGGAGCCCGCACCAGCAACGGCTGCCCCAGTTGCGGCAGCGCTGCCAGCCGAGGCCAGCCGGGAGAGCCTTCAGCCTGGGAGCGCGAGGGACCGCCCCCCGCATGAAGAACCCGCCCCCGCCACGGACCCGGCTCAACCGGACGCCATGGTCACCAAGCTGGACAGGGGCCATCTATCCGGCGAAAGCTACCAGCGGGTCACGGTCGATCAGAAGGCGATGATCAACTGCCGGGCGGACCTCAACCAGTTGGTGCCCTTCAAATACGACTGGGCTTGGCAAAAGTACTTAAACGGCTGCGCCAACCACTGGATGCCCCAGGAAATCAACATGGCGGAGGACATCAAGCTGTGGAAGAACCCGAATGGCCTTTCCGACGATGAGCGCCTGATCATCAAGCGCAGCTTGGGCTTCTTCTCCACGGCGGATTCGCTGGTAGCCAACAACCTAGTGCTGGCTATCTATCGGCTCATCACCAACCCGGAGTGCCGCCAATATCTGCTGCGCCAAGCCTTTGAAGAGGCGATCCACACCCACGCCTACCAATACTGCATCGAATCGCTGGGCATGGACGAAGGGGAGATCTTCAACATGTACCGCGAAGTGCCCTCCGTCTCCCGCAAGGCCGCTTGGGCCATGCAATACACGCGCGAGATTGCGGACCCGACCTTCAACACCGGCACCCCAGCAACGGACAAGGCGCTGCTGAAGAACCTCATCGCCTACTATTGTGTGCTTGAAGGCATCTTCTTTTACTGCGGCTTCACCCAGATTCTGTCCATGGGCCGCCGCAACAAGATGACCGGCACCTCGGAGCAGTTCCAGTACATTCTGCGGGATGAGTCCATGCACGTGAATTTCGGCATTGACGTCATCAATCAGATCAAGTTAGAGAACCCGCACCTTTGGGATGAATCCATGCAGGACTTGGCGCGGCAGATGATTCTTGAGGGCACTGAGTTGGAAATCGAGTACGCCAAGGACACCTTGCCTCGGGGCGTGCTGGAGATGAACGCCAACATGATGGCGGAGTATCTCCAATTCATCGCCAACCGCCGCCTCGCCCAGATTGGCCTCGGCGCACCCTTTCCAAGGGTCAAGAACCCCTTCCTTTGGATGAGCGAAATCATGGACTTGAAGAAGGAGAAGAACTTCTTCGAAACGCGGGTGACGGATTACCAAGGCGCAGCGGCGCTGAGTTGGGATTGACTGCCAACAGGCTCTAATCCCTGCCTCGTTGAAACTGAGGTGCGCCCCGCGCTGCTACTGCGGCGTCTGATAGGCAACGTGCCGTCCGCCGAAGGGGGAGTGCTCAAGCCCCACCGGTTCCGACACCGTTTCGTACTGAACAGCCCGCCAACCCCAGGCGCTGGTAATTGACAACATCTTCCAACGCCACTTGCCGTCCGCCTCGTGGTGCATCACCCCTTCATAGCGTCCGCCCTGAACGCCGTTGGGCGTCGACGTCATGAAATAGGAGCTCACTTCGGCGCGCTTGCAGTTGAAGGCTACGTTCACGGCGATGTTGGCGCTGTGATGGCCGCCGCCGATACGCGGCTCTGCCGCCGCGTAGGGAGCGTACAGGGGCGCGATTTCAGCACGCCCTTCAAAGTGCAAGTCCGCTCCGTCCGCACCGGGAAAGTTCGGCACATCTAGGACGGCGTCCTCGGTGTAGCAGTCAATGATGTCTTCGCCAAAGCCCGTGTCGAGACAGTAGAGATAGCGGTTGAACGCGCTCAGCACCGCTTCCTTGGCTTCCAAGCGAGCCAAGCGGGCCCGCAAATCCTCTAATGGGTCGCTCATTGGACAACACCCCTTGTTCAGTGAATAGACAGTGTAGGAAAGGCTTTCAGATGGAGCAACCTGGATCAAGACGGAGGTCGAGCCAAGGCTGGGGGAATCCCGAAGTTCGATGGCCGGCCCAGTGCACCAATGGAAGTGCATCACGCAGGAAGGCTGGCGGCCAGGAAAATCGGCGGGATTTCGCAACAGTCTGATGTGTCAAGTGCTGGATTTAGGAAGCCTCTGAAATATTCGCAGGTTTTCGCAGCGCAACAAGGCCAATTTTTTCGATGATGTGTAAGCCATTGAAAATAAATGATAAATAATCCTAGAAACCGTGCAATGATCAATCCTGTATGGGCTCAGGACATTCCGGAATTTCGGCCCCGGCGATTTTCGGCGCATTGGCGCACTGGACACCTGTACCGGCTCAGGACATTTCGGAATTTTTTCGTTCAGGCAGCCATGGAGGGCCTGTCCGCGAATTCGGTCGGTGTCAACAAGCCGAGGGCATGGTGGGGCCGGACTTTGCGGTAGTCGCGGAGAGGCCGGTCGAGAGCTCGGTAGTTTTTTCTTGATTCATGTCAGCCATAGGTTGTGATGAAGCAGGGTTGAGGAAAATCTGTACTCTTGGTCAGAGGCCGCATCGCGAATCGCATCGATCACCGTTCTCCTACCCGGCCTTCGCTTCCAACGCGAGCCGCCGCGAGAGTGCAGAGGCGAACAGATTCGGGTCGCCTCCGGTGGCGGCCCGGACAGTGTTGAAGGCGGCGCGGTGCGGATAGCCCTGCCGCACCCTTGCCGCCGTGCAGCAGGCATCCTTGGCCAGATAGACCCGCCCGCCGCGCTCGTGGGTGATGGCATCAAGATTGTCGAGCAAGGCCCGCGTAACTGGCTGCATCGGAAAATCGAGCGCCAGCGTGTAGCCCTCCATCGGAAACGACATCAACCCATCCCCCTCAGGTCCGAACAGCTTGAGCACGGCGAGGAACGAGCCTTGATCTGCCGCGGCCCGCTCAAGCAGGGCGGCGAGGCCGGCGCGGCTCTCGGCCTTGGGCAGCACGCACTGGTACTGCACGAAGCCCCGCCGTCCGTAGAGCCTGTTCCACGCTTCAATCCGGTCAAGCGGGAAGAAGAACGAATCGAAGTGGACCGGACGCGCCGCCCCCCGCGCCCGCCCGCGCCGATAGTAGAGGGCGTTGAAAAGGCCGGCCGAAGTCCGGTTGAACAGTATGGACGGCGCATCGAACGGTACGGCCAACCTGCCCGCTGGGGCCGGTCGCAGCGGGTCGCCGGCGAGCCGCGCCGGCAGCGCACCGAGCGCCATGAACGTCCCTCGCGTCACCAGCGCCCGGCCGAGCCGAGGACCCCGCGCCAGGCCATCGATCCAGGCCGCGCTGTACGGCCAATCGGCGGACGCCTCGAACAGCGCCATCGTCTCGTCGAGGTCGGCCACGGCCCGCGTCTCCGCCAGTACGAAGGCTGTCGCAATCGGCTTGAGCCGGAAGCTCGCGGACAGGATGACGCCGGTCAGTCCCATCCCGCCGACCGTGGCGCGAAAGAGGTCGGCGTTTTCCGTGCGGCTGCACGTCCAGACCTCGCCACCGGCGGTCGCTAGCGTCAGCGACTCGACGTGCGTCCCGAACGTTCCATCGCGGTGGTGGTTCTTGCCGTGTACGTCTGCGGCGATCGCGCCGCCGATGGTGACGAACTTGGTTCCCGGCACCACTGGCGGGAACCAGCCGCGAGGCACGAAGGCGTCCAGAATGTCGGCGAGCAGTACGCCAGCCTCACAGCTCAGCAGCCCCGTTTTCGCGTCGAACGCCTGCATCCGGTCCATCGCCAGCATCGACAGCGTGAGGTCGGGGTTGAGTGCTGCATCGCCGTAGGCGCGGCCGGCACCACGGGCGATCAAGGTGTCGCTTTGCTTGAGCAGGCCGGGCAGCGCCTCGCTCGCTCGCAGGTGCTCGACCCGGCAATCAAGCACTGGATGCCGGCCCCACCCGGAGAGCATCATGCCGCCGCTCCCCGGAAGACGAAGCGCCTGTCCAGCCGATACTTGACCCCGTATCCGATACACAACCCGACAATGGCCCCTGCATGGGGCAGCCAGCGCGCGTCGCCCATTGCGGCGAACATCAGCTCCGTCGCCCAGAAGATGCAGGTCGTCAACGCGCCCGTGAGCGCGTAGAGGGCGAACGCCAGCGAAGGACCACGCAGCGAGGCGGACGGGTCGTGGAAGATCCAGCGATGGTCGAGCAGGTATTTGGCGAGCAGACCGGTCAGCGTGCCCGCCGCCATCGCGACGTATAGCTTCCAGCGGCCGACATACAGCACAAAGCTCAGCGCCTGCGTCGCGACGTTGACCGCCGTGGCCAGCGCGGCAAAGGCCGCATACCGCAACGCAAGAGCCCGCCCCACAGCCATCATCACAGCGCCGCCCCGAACGCGGCGAAGCTCCCCACGCCGACCGCCAAGTGGTGCGGTCCCGCAGTGCGAAGAAGCCGTGGCTGGGTTAGGAAGCGCCGCTGGCAGCCCTTGTCCCGGGGCTGGAGCGCAGGCACCTCACCTTGGCGGAATTGAATGCCTAGCATGTCATAGAGCACCTAGGCTTGGTAGTTGCGGGCTTGAAGGACATTGAACAGCGCTTGCGCGGCGGGCTGCTGCACATGGGTGTGGTTGATGTCCAGCATGGCGTCGAACATCTCGAAAAAGGGTGCCTTTTCAACCGCCTGCTCTTTCTTTTGTTGCCGGGAATTTATTGCCAGCAATTAGGCAACGCCTGATCAATTAGCGTCACAAATGGATGCCCCTTTGTGGCCAGCGGATTTCGTTGACTTAAGGAACCTCTGACTAAATTCCAAGGATTGACCATCGCATCGCGTCTGAAATAATTTATCTTTTATATTCAATTACTTGCAAGTCATCAAAAAAGACTGATCTTGTTGCGTTGCGAAAACCTGCGAATTTTTCAGAGGTTCCTTAAACCTCCACCGCCAGCATCACCCCGGCTTGCCTGTGGTCTAGCAACTCTGTGGTCCAACAACCGCGCCGGTCGGTGCAAGCGTTGTTCACCTACCGGCACTGTACGGTGCGGTCGTCGATTGCCTTGCGCAAGCGCCCCACCCATGCCCTATTGATCTGGCAATCGCCCGACCTATGGCGCCAACCCATGCGGCGCTCAAGCCAAGTGGCCATAGAGCGGGTCGTCCGGGCAGCGCCCGCCTCGAGCCAGCCCATCAAAGGGCCGGCCTTGGAGCACCGCCGTCGCCGGCACATTCCGATTCCAGTCCATGACCACGCGCCGATGGATGATTCTCCACACATCGCCGCGCTTCTCCAACCGGTCGAGGTAGCGGCCAAGAAAGATCATCTCGGTGTCCCCATCCTCGGCGGCGAGATAGTGGTGGGCAGTGACGTAGGTCTCCACCCGCGCTTCAGCGCCGCGCAGTTGAATGGCTATGTTGGCAATGGCGTGTTGGGTGCGGGCGTAACGTTTGATGGCCCCCGGCAGCATTTCGCAAAACTCATGGGCCAAGCCGTTGAAGCCTCCATAGGCCACCTCAGCGTCCGGCCAATAGGCCGATTTCAGCATGGCTTCGTCAGCTCGGTCCACGCCTCTGCTGTGCTGCGCCAGCACCTCGTGAATGGCTAGCCGGTCGGCCACTTCCGCCATGCTCGGCACTTTTCCGGTTTCAGCCATTCCCACACCCTCAGCTTAAGAAAGCGCTTGCGCGCAGATCGCTACACCCTGAAGAAGTCTGACAAGGCTTCACCTATTACCGCTGCTGCGACGCCCGTTGCTAATCATGCCGTGCAGTCTTTGAGTAAACCATAAACACATCGGCTTTCATAAGTTCGCAAGATATCGGTAGCGGCTCAGTTTGCACTCGCTGCATGAATGTCAGGGGTTACTTGGCGACAACCAGTGCAGCGGCGGGGGTCAAGCTCGTGCGCACTCTCACGGTCTTGTTGTCCTTGTGCTTCGTCATGTTCTTCCCCTCGTTGAAAAAGCCAGTTTTCCACGCTTTGGGCCAAAAAGGGGAACAGAATCTTGTGATCCACGGAATAGGTGGGCGAAAAAGCTCGCCGGCGGACCCGGCCGCTTGATGCGATGGGCCAAAACCAACGCGGAAAGCCTGCCGAGCAGGAAACCTAGGCGTTGACAATCGGAATGGTGGGAATAAATTGGATCTGAACCCGCACCGCAGCAGCACCGCCGTCTCAATGGAGTCTTTTTTTCAGTTAATCTTGAGACCGCCTTTTTTCCTACGGCGTTGGTTTTTATTGGGCTTGGAGGCCTTGCCGAGCGTTATTCAGCGTTGGGGTGGGTTTCTTCTTTCCTCCGCTGGCACAACCGCTGGGGGTGGTGGCCCTTGGGCTTGTCTTTGGGGTTTGTCATTTGGAGCTTCTTGTGAATGCGCAACGGCCGGAAAATGGGAAGGGTTCCCAAAGCCCGGCCGGATTTTGTTTCAATCCGCGCCCCCGCGTTTCAAAAATGCAAAAAAAGCATGTAACCTGACAAGATGCCTTCAGCAGCGGGGCGAGGATTTGAAATGGACTTAGGGATATTGTCCTCTTTAATCGCCAGCGTGGTCGCGATGACGTTGGCGCTGCTGATCGGCGTCTGGCGCATAGTGGCGCACCAATCGGCGCATATGGATGGGAAAATCGAGCGGTTGAGCGACCAGATTGGCGGGATGCGCGAGCGCATGGCGCGAATGGAAGGCTATCTAATGGCGCAGCAACCGACTCCAGCGCAGGCCGCCGCAGAGAATGGGTAGGCGGATTAGCGGTTAGTGTGCGGGTCGGCTCCGCAACGCCTTCACCCTTTTCAGCTCCGCCTCAACCCTATTGGCGGTATCCGACCCACGCACCTTCTCCAACACGTTCTCCAACCCCTCCTCAACCAACGCGAACTTCAACGTTCCCTCCAAGTCCTCCACCGCCCGCACGTCCTCCTCGTCCCACCCCTCCACCGCACGGGCAACGGCATCCCTCGTCCGCGTGACCGCCCCCTCACCTCAAGGTCAACCTCCTCCGCAGAGATCGGATCTCCTGCCGCTGTGCTGCGCTGCGCCCGCGCCGAATCGAGCTGCGCCCGCGCCGAATCGAGCTGCATCTGCGCCGCAGTGAGCTGAGAGAGCTTGTCCGTCATCGCCGTTTGACTCCTTTGCTTGTAGCAAGCATCCCGCGCTCGCGCCGGACGCCCGATCCGCTAGGTGGCGAACTGCCAGACCCGTATCAGTGGATGATGGATCCTTCCCTATCGTTGATGATGGCGGCCAACGCGGCCCAAAGCCTGGGCTTGGGCACCGGCTCCACTCTGCCCCAATGGCCACGCGGCCGCTTTCCTGAGAGATCCTCCTTTCAGTGTCGATAGTGCCGAGGAACTCCGTGGAATGCTCTCGGGGTAGCCCGCGCCTGAACTGCTGAGGTGCAGCAACGCCAGCACCCACCTGTTGCCCTGAGGTGGTGAATAACATACTCCTACTGGAGTTGGGCGTAGACTTCACATGAAGGCATGGCCCCCATTAGAAAGCACCGTGGCGATGGCGTATTGTCTCCAGTGGTCGGGTCGGCGTGTAGGAGCATCCGTATGAATGAGGTTTGGCAGATCGGCAGAGCGAAGGTTGCTCGCGTGGTCGAGATGGAGGTGACGGGTGGATCGCGCTTCATCTTGCCGGACGCTACCCGGGAAGCCTGCCGAGAGTATCGCTGGATGGCGCCGCACTTCATGGACGACGCTGGCAACCTCGTGATGAGCATCCACGCGCTCGTTGTCGATACCGGCGAACGACGCATCGTTGTCGATACCTGCATTGGCAACGACAAGGAGCGCTCAATCCCCGCTTGGAGCCACCTCCAAACCAGCTTCCTTGCCGATCTCGAGTCGTCTGGCTACCCCCGCGAGTCCATCGACACCGTGCTCTGTACGCACCTGCACGTAGACCATGTGGGCTGGAATACCATGCTCATCGATGGCGAGTGGAAACCCACCTTCCCCAACGCCCGCTACCTCGTCGGCGAGAAGGAGTGGCAATATTGGGACAGCGTGGAGGCCCGCGATTCGGTGTTGGCGGATTCGGTGCGGCCGGTGATCGACGCTGGCTTGGTCGACTTCGTCCCCACGGATCACCGTGTCTGCAACGAAGTTCGGCTTGAGCCAACGCCCGGGCACACTCCGGGCCACGTCAGCGTTCACGTCTCCTCCGATGGCGCAGAGGCCCTCATCACCGGCGACTGCATCCATCATCCCTGCCAAATGACGCGCACCGACTGGTGCAGTTCCGCCGACTTCGATCAGGCCATGGGGCGGCAAACAAGGGAATCCCTACTGCAAAAGCATGTGGACACCAGCACGCTGATCATCGGCACGCACTTCGCAACGCCCACAGCGGGCTATGTCAGACATCGAGCAGGTGGTGGCTATTGGCTGGAGACAACGGCGGCGGGCGGGAGACAGGCCCGGCGAACAGGTCCAGCTGCTGGTCCTTGAGATAGCGCCGGTTGTCGCGGCTGCCGTAAATCGTGTCGCCCAAAACCACCTCCGGATGGACGCCATAACGTTCACGGTGGGCTTCAACCCGCAAGGGCAGGCCATGCCCTTCATGGAAGGCATTTCAGCGCAGGTGACCGACCCATGCCGCCCATTCCCCGGCCAGGCCCACGCTGAGCTTGGCGCCAAGTGCCGGTCGAACAGGACGAATTTTTGCCGAGGAAGCCATTGATGATTCCCGCGCCATGCGAGGCGCCCGAAAGCCATCGCCAAGCAAGCCCCTGACATTCCTGCCGCGACTTCAAACTGAGCCACCACCTCGCACCGCGCGCGCAAACGCGCAAATACCGCTTGCTTTTTGGTTTTGGACTTCCCTACAATCACTGCCTTCAGCACGGTGGCAGGCAACAATAGCCGATAAGCTCCGGCCCGCCGTTCAATAAAATCAGGCTTATGGAGGATCCATGACGCGACTAGGACAACACGCCCGCACGACGCTCCTACGTACCCCCCCCCCCCCACACATGCCCGCACGGCCCCTGTAGGGCTCTGTGGCTGGCGTCAGGGGCAGTCCCAGCACCATGCGCCTGAAGCACTCCATGCAAACGGCACCCGGCCGCGCAGCCCATTCCCGCACCCGCTCACGCGCACGGCCCGCCGACTAGCCCAACTCGCCCTCGCCCTCTCCCTCCTCGCACTCGGCCAGCTCGCCGCCGCGCAAACAGTGCAGATCCCGGACCCGAACCTCCGAATCGCCATCCTCAAACAACTCGACAAGCAGCCCGACGAGGCCATCACCGAGGCCGACATGGCCTCCCTGCGAACCCTCTCCGCCGACTACCACGGCATCCGCGACCTCTCGGGCCTTGAGCTCGCCGTCAACCTCACAACCCTGCGCCTTGAAGGCAACTTGATCTCCGACCTCTCGCCGCTGGCCGGGCTGACCCGGCTGCGCACCCTCGTCCTCGGCGACAACCGGGTCCAAGACATTTCGCCCTTGGCCGGCTTGGCCGCACTGCGCTGGCTCGACCTCTCCGGCAACCGCGTCATGGACATCTCGCCGCTGGAGGAGTTGGACGGGCTCACCCACCTGCACCTGCACAGCAACTGCCCGCCGCCGGCCGGGCCCTGCCTGGCCGACATCGCACCCTTGGCCAATCTGGCTGAGCTGGAGCTGCTGTCCTTGGCCAACAACGACATCGAGGACGTCTCCGCCTTGACCGATCTGACCGAACTGTCGTTGCTGATCCTAGCCAACAACGAGATCACCGACATCACGCCGCTGCTGGACAACCCGGGCCTCGACGCCGGCGACTACCTGAGCCTGCTCGGCAACCCCTTGGATGCAGCCGACGCCGCCCCGCTGGTCGCCTCCGGGGTCACGCTCGCCGCGCCGTCCTCCCTGCAGCCGCCCGTCGAGCCGGGGGTGCCGGTGCTGATCCCGGACCCCGTCCTGCGGGCGGTGATCGCCTACGATTTGGGCCTTCGGCCGGGCGATCCGGTCATCGAACGGGACTTGGCCCGGCTGACCACGCTGTATGCGGAGAATGTAGGCATCTCGGACCTGACCGGCCTGGAGTTCGCCACCGGCCTGACGGGCCTGGATCTTCTCGGCAACCAAATAGTCGACATCTCCGCGCTGGCGGGCCTGGACGGCCTGACGGAGCTGTATCTTGCCGGCAACCAAATAGTCGACATCTCCGCGCTGGCGGGCCTGGACGGCCTGACGGAGCTGGATCTTGCCGGCAACCAAATAGTCGACATCTCCGCGCTGGCGGGCCTGGACGGCCTGACGGAGCTGGATCTTGCCGGCAACCAAATAGTCGACATCTCAGCGCTGGCGGGTCTGGACCGCCTGACGTCGCTGCGTCTTGCTTTCACCCAAATATCCGACATCTCAGCGCTGGCGGGTCTGACCGACCTGACGTCGCTGGATCTTACTATCACCCAAATATCCGACATCTCAGCACTGTCGGGTCTGACCAGCCTGACGGAGCTGGATCTTGGCTTCAACCAAATATCCGACATCTCCGCGCTGGCGGATCTGGACGGCCTGACGAGGCTGGTTCTTAGCGGCAACCAAATATCCGACATCTCCGCGCTGGCGGATCTGGACGGCCTGACGAGGCTGGTTCTTAGCAGCAACCAAATATCCGACATCTCCGCGCTGGCGGATCTGGACGGCCTGACGAGGCTGGTTCTTAGCAGCAACCAAATATCCGACATCTCCGCGCTGGCGGGTCTGGACGGCCTGACGGACCTGAGTCTTCACTTCAACCAAATATCCGACATCTCCGCGCTGGCGGGCCTGACCGGCCTGACGGACCTGAGTCTTAGCTTCAACCAAATAGACGACGACATCTCCGCGCTGGCGAGTCTGACCAATCTAGAGAGGCTGAGTCTTGGCTACAACCAAATCATCGACATCTCCGCGCTGGCGGGTCTGACCGACCTGACGTTTCTGTGGCTTGACGACAACCAAATCATCGACATCTCAGCTCTGGCGGGTCTGACCGACCTGACGGAGCTGGGGCTTGACGACAACCAAATATCCGACATCTCAGCTCTGGCGGGTCTGACCGACCTGACGGAGCTGGGGCTTGACGACAACCAAATATCCGACATCTCAGCACTGTCGGGTCTGACCGACCTGACGGAGCTGGGGCTTGACGACAACCAAATATCCGACATCTCAGCTCTGGCGGGTCTGACCGACCTGACGGAGCTGGGGCTTGACGACAACCAAATATCCGACATCTCAGCACTGTCGGGTCTGGTCGGCCTGACGAGGCTGGATCTTAGCAACAACCAGATCATGGACATCTCGCCATTGGTCAGAGGCGACGACCCAAACACCGCTGAGACTGGATTAGGCAGCGGCGCCACTGTTGATTTGACGGGCAACCCTTTGAACATGGAGTCCGAAGACACGCACATACAGACCCTGACCGACCGGGGGGTCAACGTGACGTTCGCCGAGCCGGATGAGCCGCTCCCCGCGCCGGAGGTCCAGATCCCGGACCCCGCCCTGCGGGCCGTGGTCGCCAACGCTTTGGGTCTTCAGCCGAGCGACCCGGTCATCGAACGGGACTTGGCCTGGCTGGCCACGCTGTATGCGGCTAATGCAGGCATCTCGGACCTGACCGGCCTGGAGTTCGCCACCGGTCTGACGTCGCTGAGTCTTTTTGGCAACCAAATATCCGACATCTCAGCACTGTCGGGTCTGACCAGCCTGGCGTCGCTGGAGCTTTTTAGCAACCAAATATCCGACATCTCGGCACTGTCGGGTCTGACCGGACTGGCGAGGCTGGTTCTTTCTGGAAACCAAATATCCGACATCTCAGCACTATCGGGTCTGGACCGCCTGACGTCGTTGTCTCTTCACACCAACCAAATATCCGACATCTCAGCACTGTCGGGTCTGGCCGGCCTGACGGAGCTGGGGCTTAGCAGCAACCAAATATCCGACATCTCAGCACTGTCGGGTCTGACCAGACTGACGTGGCTGGAGCTTGGTGACAACCAAATATCCGACATCTCAGCACTGTCGGGTCTGACCAGCCTGACGGGGCTTCTGGCGCTTAGTGGCAACCAAATCATCGACATCTCAGCACTGTCGGGTCTGACCAGCCTGCATTTGCTGGGTCTTAATAGCAACCAAATAGTCGACATCTCCGCGCTGTCGGGTCTGGCCGACCTGACGTCGCTGGGTCTTGATAGCAACCAAATATCCGACATCTCAGCACTGTCGGGTCTGACCGGACTGACGGGGCTGGGGCTTGGCGGCAACCAAATCATCGACATCTCCGCGCTGTCAGGTCTGGCCGACCTGACGTCGCTGGGTCTTAGTAGCAACCAAATAGTCGACATTTCCGCGCTGTCAGGTCTGGCCGACCTGACGTCGCTGAGTCTTTTTGGCAACCAAATATCCGACATCTCAGCACTGTCGGGTCTGACCAGCCTGGCGTCGCTGGTTCTTTCTGGAAACCAAATATCCGACATCTCAGCACTGTCGGGTCCGGTCGGCCTGACGACGCTGTCTCTTTATAGCAACCAAATATCCGACATCTCAGTACTGTCGGGTCTGATCGGCCTGACGTCGCTGGACCTTGACAACAACCAGATCATGGACATCTCGCCATTGGTTACAAACGCGGAAGCCGATGGCTTGGGCGCCGGCGACAGTGTTGATTTGCGGAGCAATCCTTTGAACATGGAGTCCACCGACACGCACATACCGGCCCTGCGCACCCGAGGGGTCACGGTTGAAGTGGACTGATCGAGGGGAGGGAGGCGGCGCCCAAAGCGGCGGCCATGCCTGAACGCGCCCGCCGGCACCCTTCCCCGCCCTCCCGCCGTGCGGCTTTGGACTGGGCGAAAGCCTCAATTGCATGCCCAGCGGCATCATATTGCACGGCCCGCAAGGCCGCGGCGGTTCGACGCTGCGAACGGACATCATGCTGGCCAAAGCCACCGGCATAGGGTGCGCCCGCTGACGCGCCAGAGCACCAAGGAGCCAAAAGCCGCGCCCAAGGCGGACCAGGCGAATGGAACCCGGTTGAAAATCGTGTCCGGCAGGTTCAGCGTCAGCCCCACCGCCAGCGAGCCGCTGGCAAAGTGGCGACGCGGCGGATCAACAGTTGATGGCGCACAAAATGCCGGCTGAGGCCGAGGTCGTGCGCCGGCAGGCACCCAAAGCCCATTTGAATACTGGGACCCGAAGACCCGCTCGATGGCCCTGCCACTTTGGAAGAGCGGTTTAGGGCGATGCTCCGGGGAGCGTTTGGCCGCCCTGCCCCTGGATATTCTCTATTTCGGCAGCGGCGTCTTCGCTCGGAGCAGGCCCATCGTCCTCGGCGCTTGGCAGCAAATCGGAAGTCTCAATCAACAGCTGCTCGGCGGTGTAGGCGGCCATCTCAAAACGGCCGTCCAGGCGGCTTGAAGCGATGCTGTAGTTGTCGTCCTCCGCTGCATGGAACAGGGTCAGCCGATGCTCGCCCCGGTCGTCATTCACCACGAACAGACCCTTGGGCTCGCCAACCTCCGAACTGACGCCCAACACCCGCAAGCCGGTGAAGCGCCGCACGAGCCTGTCCGCCGCTTCGGCATCCGCCACCACCTCATCCACCAACCACTGATCTTCCTCGCCCCGACTTAGGCGCCAAGCGCCTTCAAGCGCAATGCTTGTCGGCTCGCCAGGGCTGGCCAACAACGACTTGTCCAGCCATTGGTCGGCATCCGTCGGCGCTTCGTAGTTGGAGAAGTCGATGCTGTAGACCTCGCTTTCGCCATCAATGCGGACATGCACTCGGCGGTAGCCGGGCGAGGTTCCAAGAAACAAGCCAGTCATCATCCCGTCGTCACTTGCGATCGTCAACCGCCGTTGATGGGTCTCCTCGGTCACTTCAAACCGCCTCGCGCTGTCGCTGCTCGTTGCCACTGGCCAAGCGACGGCAAGCTCCGTCAGCTTGTTCAAGACCTCCTGAACCTTGCCGCCATCGGCCGGCAAGCCGTCCTCCAAGCGCCAGCCGGAACTGTCGCCTTCGTCAAGCGTCCGGCTGAGAGCAACCGCGCCGTCCTGGTCGAAGATGCTGAATTCGGTGACCTCGGCCGGGTCGAATGAGAGCAGGCGAACGGCTTCGGGAGGCGAATACAGGCTGTCGTTGAACAGGATGCCGGCGATGATGAGCAGTTGCACGGCCAGCAGGCCACCAAGCAATCCAATCCTTTTGTTCATGCCCGTTCTCCCGCCAGCCAAAGACTGTACTTTTGCGCCATCCTAGTCATGCGCCATCGATGGAGAAAGAACACCAAGGCGATGCCGAGCAGCGCCAAGCAGTAGTTGATGTACTCCATGATTGCTTGTTGGTCGGCATCCATGGGCGGCAAGGTGCGGTTGAAGTTGCCCCGGGCGCGAATGCCCAGCAGGGTTTCATCCTCCAGAGCCCAATCCACCACGTTCACCATCATCTGTATGGAGTTCCCGTACAGGGTTCCGTTGGCGGAGCCGATCATGCGCAGGGTTTGGTCCGCCAAGAAGCCGTTGGAAGCGAACGCGAACAACCGGGCCGATTCGGGGGAGCGCTCAATGACCGATGTAACCACCCCTAAGTTGTCCTCTTTCTTTTCTTCCGCCTCTTCCTCGGCTTCATTGCCAACGTCTTCGTCATCCTCCAACAGGGGCGAAGGCTTGTCCTTAAAGAAGGAATCAAACCGTCCGCCGACCATCACACCGACCAAGCGGCTGGCTTGATCGCCGGCCGGCGTAAAGCCGCTCAAGTCCAGTTCATTTATTTTGGGCATGATGTCGGTGGAGGTTGATAGCCAGCTTCCGGCCGATGTCCTCAGCAGTTCCGTGACCTCCCGGCCAGCGTTCTTGTCCGCATCAAGCTCAATCGGCGAAGCCCAAGAAAGGGTGACTTGGGGCAGGCCGGAGGTGATGATGGAGTCTGGGTTCAGGTTTGGCTGGCGGATGTCCGGAAAGAAGGGATAGTCCAGCATGACCAGCTCCTGGAACCTGAAGCCGCCGGCGCTGCGGGTCACGGGTACGGGAAAGGCGGCGTTGTCTGGGTCCATCACCAGCGACTGCCCGATGTTGATGCCGACATGGGCCAGCCAATCCTCAAGGCCAGTGGTGCGGGGGGATGCAGTCAAGGACTGGGCGGACTGGTTCACCTCGTAGGCACTTGCTGTTACTACAACGGTGCCACCCTTCATCAGGAATTGGTCTAGGGCGAACACCTGCTTTAGCGACAGGTTGGTGGGGTCCACCACCATCACCAAATCCGCTGTTTCCGGGACCAAGCCTTCGGCTAGGCCCGTCGTCTCCACGTTGAAGTCGTTTTCCAACGTCCCCCGAAGCTGGGTGAACCGATTGCCCATCATCCCCTGCTGCGCCATGTAGGGCACCAGTGCCGGCGGCGCCACCAAGGCCACGGTGCGCAGGAGGCCGGTGGCGAAGCGCTTCAGCCCTTCCTCCAAGCTGCGCTTGGTGGCTTCGGCGGAGAGCGCTTCGGGTAGCGGAATTTGCACCGCTGTATCGCTCCCCTCCAAGGTCAGGTAAAAATAGAAGGTGTTGGTGTCGAACAGGCTGCCCATCATCGGTTGAAAGCCGTAGTCGTCGGCGATCTGTGCGGCGACGGCGCCGTTTCCGGCCTCCGGGTCCACAATCTCAAGCGAGAGTTTGTGGTCGCTTTCCGCAACCAATTGGTCGAGCACCCCCGTCAGCACGGGTCGGTACTCGGCCAAGGCTTGCGGCAGTTTGTCGTTCGCCGAAAGGTAGCCCTTGAACCGCACTGGCTGCTGGATGTTGGCGAAGATGCTACTGCCCCCTTGAAAGCCGTAGAGCACTTTCTTGATGCTGCGGGTGAGGTCGTATTCAGGGTTGCGCAGTTGCACCTCCAAGTCAGCCTCACCGACCACCTTCACTTCAATCAGGTCGCGGAAACCAAGCACCTCGTACTCATCGCCGTAGCTCACCAGCACATCGAAGTAGGAGTTGACCAAGCTTGACTGGTAACGATCCGCCATTTGGAAAGGCACCGGGCGGATGCCGTACTTGGTGTTCGCCTCATCTTCAAGTTCGGGATCATCCGCCGGGTCTATGATGCGCACCTTCACCCGACCGCCGCCAGCCACCTCATACTCCGCCAGCAGATCGCGCATTCGCGGCACCAAGGGCGCCAACAGCGGATGGGTTCTGGCGCTGAAGTAGCCTTGAATCAGCAGCGGTTCCTTCAATTGGCGCAGATAGCTTCGGGTGGCGTCGGAGATGGAGTAGATGCGCCCTTCGGTCATGTCCAGACGCAGGCCGGGCAGGTTGTTCAGCCATAGGTTGCCGACTAGGAAATTCGCCGCCAGCAGCCCGGTTCCCAGCATCCAAGCTCGGTGCCGACGTCGGTCGCCGTCCTCGGCCCAGCGCTGCACTTCAAGCCCATAGACATTCAGGGTGATGAACACGGCGGCCAGCGACAGATAGTAGTAGAGATCCCGCAAGTCCAACACGCCCCGGGTGATGGACTCAAAGCGGGAGCCGGCCCCCAGCGCCCGAAAGACGTCAGCGAGATCGCCGCCCATCAGGTCGGTCAGCACCGGGCTGCCGACTAGGTAGAACACCCCGCAGGCGAAGCTGGCCATGATCAGGCTGACGATCTGGCTATCCGTGCGGGCGCTGACGAACAGGCCAATGGCGACATAGGCCGCCCCCAACAGAAAGGCCGCAACATAGCCGGCAAACACGGGCCCCCAATCGAGGTCCGCGTTCAGGCCGATGCTGATCGGCAGGGGTAGGGTCAACAGCAGGGCGATGGCCAGCAGGCCCAAGCAGGCAAGGAATTTGCCCAGCACAAACTCCCAAGTGCTCGTCGGCACGGTGAACACGAACTCCATGGTGCCGGTGCGCCGCTCCTCGCTCCACAAACGCATGGTCAGCGCCGAGGACAGGAAGATGAGCATCACCGGCATCCACTCGAACATAGGCCGCACATCCGCCACGTTGCGAGCGAAATAGGCCTCGACCCAGAAAAAGACGAACAGGGTGACGGCCAGGAAAGTGGCCAAAAAGAGGTAGCCGGTGGGGGCGGAGAGGAAGAGTGTCAATTCCTTGGCGGCGGTTCTGCGGATGGCGCTGTAGCTCATGGCGTTGCTCCTTCGCTGACTTTCCGAAAGAGGGTTTCCAAGTCTCGTTGTTCGGGGCGCAGTTCATAGATCGGCGCGTTGGCGCCAACCAGGACTTGCGCAATTTTGTCCGCCGCCTCCCGCAGGCTGCCGTCCACATCGACTAGGCAAGTCCTTTCCTCGTTGCCGGAAGCGACCACTTCAACGACCGATGCAGCCGGCAGTTCGGCAATCAGGGATTCAACCGGCGCCGTTGCCGAGGTCCGCAGGCGTAGCCTGTTGGTTTGCTGCAAATCCTTGAGCCGCTCATCAAACACTAGGGCGCCGTTGCGCAGGATCAAGGCACGGTCGCAGATGGCATTGACCTCCTGCATGATGTGGGTGCTGAGAATGATGGTGGCGGAACTCGCCAATTCCCGCACGAGTTGCCGCATGTGCTGGATCTGCGCCGGGTCAAGCCCGTTGGTGGGTTCATCAAGAATGAGAAAGCGCGGTTTGTGCAGAATGGCTTGGGCGACGCCGACCCGCTGCATGAAGCCTCGGGACAGGGTGTTGATGAGGTCTAGCGCCTTGCTGCCGAGGTCCGTGGCCTCAATGGCTGCCGTCACCGCCCCCTGGATGTCCTCCACTCGCCGAAGGTCGGCGGCGTAAGCCAAGTAGTCGATGACCGAGAGTTCGGGGTACAGGGGTAGATTTTCGGGCAGATACCCAAGTTGCGCCTGCACCGCGCTCGGATCCTTTTCAACTTCGATGCCGTCCACGAGCACTTGGCCGCTGCTCGGCTCAAGAAAGCCGGTCAGCATCTTCATAATGGTGGTTTTGCCAGCGCCGTTGGGGCCAAGCAACCCGACGACCTCCCCCGGGGAAATAGCGAACGACACCTCATCAACAGCCACAAAGCCGCCGTAGCGGCGCGTCAGCCGGCGCGCTTCAATCATTGAACGTTCCTATCAAGAACCAGAATGCAATGCCGGCGCGGTTGCCCACGCCCAATCCTACAATCCGCCGCCGGCTATTGCGGCGGCGGACATCGGCGCTAATACATAGGGTCTCGCCGCCAAAATTCAACCCCTTGCAAAGTTTTTTGTTGGCCCCTAATCCCCGGCGAAATCTTGCTCGCCTCGGTCTTCGGCCTGTACTACGACGCCGACAAGAACATACTGCGCTATGTTAGGGTCCCGTGCAGTCCGGCGGACACCGGAGCCGCCTTCTTCATACCTGTGGTTCCGGTTGAGCCCAAGGACTTGCCGCACTACAGCAGGAAAAACAGTTTCGACAACCGGGATTTCGATTTCATTAGAGTCTGCTCAGAAAGTAGCCGTCACTCTAGGGAATGCACGCGCTCATTTTGACCCAGCGGTTATCTGTATCCAACGCGGTCTGGCAGGGCCAGTCAAATTCTGCTAGAGAGAGCTGGCGGTGGCTCCGTACTTGCATCATAGGTGCATGCTTTTTGCCGGATGTGGCTTATTTTCCGTACATTATTATTCTTTCAAATTACCGTATTCTCTATTGAAATCAATGTATTAGGCTTTCTAAGCAACCTCTATCTAACCCTGCTGCCAGTACAGGCCAACGCCGGCAACCCATTCGTGGCCCCAAAACAGGATGAGATAGAGCGCAACGCCCACTGCGGCCGGGATTGCCATCTCCTTTAGCACCAATTTGTTGCGCCCGGCGGCGATGGCGGCGAAGGGCAGGTTGGAGGTGACGGCGGCAAAGGCATTCCAATCCTCGCCGAAGGCCACCGCCTTTTTGCCATCGGTGAATCGGCAACCCAGCCAAGACAACAGCAGGAAGACGCCAAAGAAAACCACTGACACCAAATCGCCGTTGGCGGCGAGGTGGGAGGCCGCCCAAAGGACGATGGCCCATTGCACCGGATGGCGCGTGACCCGATTCATGCCCGAACTCAGCTTCGCTAGGGCGGCCTCATCCTTGGCGCAGCCGGGCAACGCCAAGCTGCTGGTAGCGGCAATGCCCATGATGCCGCCCACCAGCATGATGAAGGCCGGTAGCATCGCTATTTTGGGCACCCAGTACAGGGCCGGGTTCAGCGTCCACCAATAATCGAACCGAGGCGCGTCGTTATAGGCGAGAATGAAGGCGATGAAGCTGGCGAGGGCCACTAGGGAATACAGGATGAGGTAGCCCCGCTCGGAAATCCTGTGAATCAGCAAGGAGCGAAGGGGTGTGTTGGTTGGGACTAGGTGCGTGGCTAGGAACAGAAGGCCAGTGAGGGTCAGGTAGAACATGGGCGGACCTTAAAACGTTTGGGAAGCCGGCATTGTCCTGCTAGCGAGCGAATATCGCAAATGCGCTCAAACGGTGCAATGCCTTTGCTGGAACAGGCCCCCATTGAAAGTCAGTTGCACTCTTCGCTTGCCTGCCAGCCGCCAACTCCATGTCGGGCGTGGTTTAAAGGTGCGGTGCCGCTGGAATGGCATTAAGGAACGATGGCTATCAGCGCATCAAGCACGGCGTTGGGCTGCTCGGCCAACATGGAGTGGCCGCAGCCGGGAAGCCTGACCACATCAGCGTTGGCCAAGCGTTTGCTGACTCGGATGCCGGCCCGCGCCGGCGTCATCTGATCCGCTTCACCAACCACCACCAGCGCCGGACAGTTGATTAGCCCTAGGTCCGCATCCGGGTCGAAACGGTTGCAGGCGTTCAAATCCGCATGGAAGATACCGGGTGCGGCCGTCTCCAGCAGTCGCTCGCCGCCGCCCAGCATCCACAAGCCTGGATTCTGATTGGCACCCAGCTTGGCCCGGGGGCTGTGGCTCCAGGAATTGGCCATGTCGATGGCGGCGTGGTCGCCCTCCAAGGCTGCGTCCAGCAATGCGTCAGTGACCGGCATCGGGGCGGAAGCGCCCAGCAGGGCCAGCGTCCGGCATCGGTCGGCCTGTTGCGCCGCCAGCGTGTAGGCGACCAGGGCGCCCATGCTGTGCCCCACTAGGGCGGCGGCCCCGAAATCCGCTGCGTCCATGGCCCGCGCCACCCAAGAGGCTAGCGCCGACACGGAATCCAGCGCCGGGCCGGCGCTGCGTCCATGGCCCGGCAAGTCCAGTGCCAGCACGTTTAATCCGGTGCGGGCGAAATAGCGGGCCGGCATCACCCACACGCTATGGTCCATGCCAGCCCCATGGATGAACACGACGGCGTGGCGGTCCGGTTGATGGGTGCGGCTGCCGCTTGAAGCGAATACGGTCTTGCCGTCAACTTCAAGCCTCATGCAACTAGAGCTCTTTTCACTTTTGTCAAGGCTCGGACCAAGTCGTCGATGAGGTCGTCCGCATCCTCCAGCCCGACGGATAGCCGGATGAGTCCCTCGCCAATTCCCGCCGCCGCCAGCGCCTTGGCGTCCATGCGATGATGGGTGGTACTCGCCGGATGAATGACCAAGGACTTGGCGTCGCCAACGTTGGCCAAATGGGAGAAGAGGCTAAGCCCCTCAATCAGCGTTTTGCCTGCATTCAGGCCGCCCTTGACGGTAAAACCGAACACAGCGCCCGCCCCTTTGGGCAGAAGCCTTTGCGCGAGTTCATGGTCCGGGTGGTTCGGCAGCCCCGGATAGCTCACGGATTCAACCAAGGGGTGGGTGGCGAGGAACTCGGCCACCTGCTGGCTGTTGGCCACATGCCGCGCCATGCGTAGGGGCAGGGTCTCCAAACCCTGTAGGACCTGAAAGGCGGTCATGGGCGCCATGCAGGCACCGAAGTCCCGGATGCCCTCCTTGCGTGCCCGGGTGATGAAGGCAGCGGGGCCAAATTCCTCCCCAAACACTAGGCCATGGAAGCCGGCGTAAGGCTCGTTGATGGTGGGATGGGGGCCACTTTCCCAATCGAATGCGCCGCCATCGACCAGCAGCCCACCAATAACGACGCCATGCCCGCTTAGAAACTTGGTGGCGGAGTGCATGACCAGATCCGCCCCCAAGACGATGGGCTGACAAAGATAGGGCGTGGCGAAGGTGGCGTCCACCAGCAACGGCAGCCCCTTGGCGTGGGCCACTTCCGCTATGGCGGGCACATCCAGCACTTCCAAGCCCGGGTTGCCGAGAATCTCGCCGAACAGGAGGCGGGTGTTGGGTTGGATGGCGTCGGCGAAAGCCTCCGGGTTGCGGGGATTGACGAAAGTGGTCTCTATGCCGAACCGGGGCAGGGTGTATTTCAGCAAGTTGTGGGTGCCGCCGTAGAGCGACTGGCTGGATACGATATGGTCGCCGGCCGAGCAGATCGTGGCCACCGCCAAATGCATGGCGGCTTGGCCGCTGGCGGTGGCGATGGCGCCAACGCCGTGGTCAAGGGCGGCGATGCGTTCCTCAAGCACTGCGTTGGTGGGGTTGGAGAGGCGGGAGTAGACGTGGCCGGCGCGTTCGATGTTGAAAAGCCCGGCGGCGAAATCCGAATCCGGGAAGACGAAGGATGCGGATTGGTAGATGGGGGTGGCCCGAGCGCCGGTGGCCGCATCCGGCGCTTGTCCGGCATGGAGGCTCAGGGTGTCGAAGCCGAGACTGCGGGGGCTCTTGTGGTTGCTCATTGTTCGCTACGCTACGCTGATCTATGCTCAAAAGTTGGGACCCGATGGGCCGCCACCAGCCCAATCGGCGGTGCGCAACACCAACAGGTGATGAGTTTCACGCAAATGTACCCGAAAAGCCCGTTCGTGCGCGAGTGCTTCGGTTGAACTTGGTTGGGAGCCCTTCGCATCATGCCCGCCCGCCCTTGCTTGGCAAGCCTGTCTGCGTACAACGATCATGGCCGATATGGCTTGGGTGGTTTTTGCGTCATCACCGCCGGCTGTGCCTGTTGGATTGAGGTTAGGGAGCTTTGGGCGGTCGTTCGGGTCAAGATGTATTTTAGGCAATGTCCCAAATGGCGGTTTTCCAAATGCAGGGGCGCTCGTTGTGGCTGAAGGCGGTAGGGCGACGGTGGCCGACATTTTGCTGCGGATGTCGATCTGGATCAGTTTTCCAATCAACCTGGGCATGGCCTACGTGCTGGCGCGTCCAAACTCCTGGTTCGGCCAGCAAATCGGGCTGCCGGTGCAGGTGGAGCCGTTGTACGCCGGCTTAAGCGTTGGTGGCGCTGCTCGGCTGCGCCTATGCTTGGCTGGCCTTGCAGCCCAACCCTACGCAGCCCTTGCTAGCCTTGGGTGCGTTGAGCAAGCTCGGCTTTTTCGCCATCGGCCTGACCCTATGGCTGGTGGCGAACGCATCGACGCTGCTCATCGTCTTAGGCGTTGGCGAAGCACTGCTCGCCCTCCTTTGGCTGCAATGGCTGAGGGCATCGCGCCGGTCGGACTCCTCCGCATCTTGCTGAGGAACTGCTTGTTCAGACAGCTCGGATCGGTTTCCCAGATCTTGGACTCGGTCGGGCGAAAGATTTTATTTATCTAGCATTTTCAATTAGTTAAGAATATTCAAAGTACCTGATTCCTGTTGCTGCGAAGGTCGATGCATTAGCCGGGGGCTCCTTTCCGATTGGCCGCTTTCAGCAGGTTCATGGCCGTCGCTTTGAAGGTCCGTCAAGATTTCGCAACAGTCTTTGGATGACAATTGCCGCTAATCAAGGCAGCTCGGATTGACTGACTGGGTTGCGGGCTCCCAAAGGAGCCCGCTTCCTCCAGTCATGTCAGACCCCGGGGCCGTTAGCGGGCGATTTCACCGGCCTCACCAATAATTGGGAGGAAAGGTGGCGTTCTCCTCGCCCGGCTCGTGCTTATGCGAAAAGCTCGAAGAGTTCCATATGACGGGCTTCCAGCTCGACCTTGGCCGCGGCCTGGGGGGCCAAAGACTCGTTATTGTGAGCCTGCCACCGCTCACCGCTTCTCGCTCATCCGATTCGAGCTCCCGCACTTTTGCATTTATCATGATTGATCTCCAAACTGTGTATATGGAAGCCAACTCTAGCAGGCCGAAAATCCCCATTGTGTCAGCTAAAAGCGCTAGTTTGCGTCATCTGGCACCGCTGGTTTTTGTAGGAGATTACCAATGAGTGTGACGGATTTCCCGGAGCCCCAGCGCATCCCCGTCAATGGCTTGGAGTTGGAGGTCTTCTCCGCTGGGTCGGGGCGACCCATCGTGCTCTGCCACGGCTGGCCTGAACAAGCCTATTCTTGGCGCCACCAGATCCCTGCCCTGACCGCCGCCGGCTATCATGTGATCGTCCCCAACCAGCGCGGCTACGGCAACTCATCAACGCCGCAGCCGGTGGATGCCTATGACATTGAGCATCTGACCGGCGACCTCACCGCCTTGTTGGACCACTTCGGCTATAAAGAGGCGCTGTTTGTCGGCCATGATTGGGGTGCCATCGTCGTTTGGGCATTGGCCGTTATGCATCCCAAGCGCCTATCCGGCCTCATCAACCTGAGCGTGCCCTTCCTGCAGCGCGGCGAACGGGAGTGGGTTGGGTTTTGGGAGCAGAGCCTCGGGCCGGACTTCTACATCGTGCATTTCAACCGGCAGCCCGGCGTGGCCGACGCTGCGTTCGCCGACAACACCGAGCGGTTTCTGCGCAACATTTACCGAACGGGCCAGTGGCGCTCCCCGCCACCGCCGATGCAGCCTGGCATGCCGCTCATCAATTTGGCGCACAACGACTCTCCGGGCGGCGAACTGATGATGAGCGAAGCCGAACTGGCCGTGTTTGTGGCTGGCTTTGAACAATCCGGGTTCACCGGCGGCATCAACTGGTACCGCAATTTCTCCCGCAATTGGGACATCATGGGTCGCTATCCGGAGCGGGTAACGCAACCGGCGATGATGATCTACGGCCAGCATGACATCGTGCCCCAGTCCGCGAACCTGCCGGATTTGGTGCCCGACCTTCAGGTGGCCACCTTGGAGTGTGGGCATTGGATTCAGCAGGAGCAGGCGGAGGCAACCAACCGCCTCATGCTGGACTGGCTGGGCCGTCGTTTCCCTGCTGGTTGAGCCCTAGTTCGGACCCCTAGACCGGCCAAATATCTTGGCAGGCGATCATGCGGCACCTAGGAAACCTCTGAAAAATTCACCGGTTTTCGCAGTGCAACAAGGCCGATCTTTTTCGATAACGTATAAGTTATTGAAAATATAAAGTAAATAATTCCAGCCGCCATGCGATAGCCAACCCTTGGAATACAATCAGAGGTTCCCTAGATGCGGCACTCTGACCGGTCAGGCAGTTGCAGGGCCGGTCAAACCTGTTGGCGGGCAAGCATGAAGCTGGCGCTGGCTTCGGCCACCACCGAACCATCATCTTGGCGGATGACCAAACCCTGCATTTCGGCCAAGCGGCCCTTGCGTTTCAAGCAACGCCCCTCCAAGCGTACCGAGGTGCCCTCAGGCAACTCGGCGCGGTAGCGGACATTCGCCTTGGCGGTGAAACTGGAGATTCCCCGCATCCAGAGCCAATTGGCCATGACATCATCAAGCAAGCTGAAGATGATGCCGCCATGGGTGATGTTGCGGTAGCCGACGTGCCGTTGGTCCGGCCTGAACTCCGCTAGGCAAAGATCGTCCTCAAGCCGAAAGCGAACCTTCAGCCCGATGGGGTTCTCCGGCCCGCAGACGAAGCAGTGATTGGCGGCTTGGGTCCGAGACATGGGGCTGCTTTAAGGGGTTGGGGATGGCAAGGGTATCATTGAAGCGCAACCCCTGCGCCGTCATGCAATCATCAGCTCGCTGTTTCCTCTCCTTGCCACGCTGGATGGCTTGCGTTTGCTGGGCTTCAGCTTCAACTTGAGGTCATCGCCGAGATCGAGTTCGATGTGACAATCTGGTGACCCTTCGGGACTGCACAGCTGACCGAGCTCGATCACGGCGTCAGCCACACTAGGCTGATGCGCCAAGCGCTTGCGCCACTTGCAGAAACTGGCGTCACCGATCTGCTGGGCCTGGCGGAACCGGGCTGCGGACAACCCCGATGCGGCTGCGCATCGACAATGGCCCGCCATTGAGTCGCGTTGCGATGAGTTCGGTGGGCCAGATTGCTCCTGCGACAGTCGGCGCTAAAGTAGGCTGGAATCGCAGCCATGGGAATGACGGTTCAGAATGAACGCTTACTCGTTAACGACGCCATGCGCCGCAATTGCAGGCGTCGATCGTTGTAGCCCGTTGGTGGATATCCCGATTGACCTCCCATGACTGACCTGCCGAGAATTCGCCGCCGCCTCGCCGCCCATCGGAGCTTAGTGGTCGCTCCCGGCCAGCGCACGCGCCAAGCAGCGGTGGCGGTGATTCTGCGGGAAGTCGCCATGCGCACGGACATCCTGTTCATCAAGCGGTCGGAGCGAAGCGGGGACCCCTGGTCCGGCCAGATGGCCTTTCCCGGCGGCCACAGGGAGGACTCGGATGCTAGCCTACGGGCGGCGGCCACGCGTGAAACCTTAGAGGAGATCGGCTTGGACCTGGCTTCTTCCGAGCATCTTGGGGCCTTGGACCATCAGCGGACCGCGGCCCGCAAAAACCGCTTGGACATGCTGATCGCCCCCCATGTGTTCGCCTTGGAAGGCGACCCCGGCTTTCGCTTGAACTATGAGGTGGCGGAAGTGGTCTGGGCGCCCTTGGCACCACTGGCGGGCGGCAGCCTGCACCATGTAGAGACCCTCTCCATAGGTGGTGCGCCGACGGCGTTCAACGGCTACCGGCTGGCCAAGGGCCATTTTGTGTGGGGGCTAACCTACCAGATGTTAAAGGGCTTCTTTCAAGTCTTGGATCCAAACTGGACTGCGCCGCCGGAGCTGGGTTAGCGGTTCATTGAATCAGCGGTCCGTCAAACCGCCGTTGGCAGGATGATGGGGGATGCGGCATCGTCGCCACTGGGCACTGCGCTCAAGGTTTCTGCCAGTGTGCGTAAACGATGCGCGACACATCCGCCGCATGACGCTTTGTTGCTAAAAAGTCCACGCAAAGCGGGCGCTGCCGGGCTTCATGCGCAACCTTGGGATTGCTTTGATGCTGCTAGGCTGCGGACTTGGGCGGACAGGAAACCGCGAGGCGGCTGCCGCCATCGCAAGAGCATTTGCAATTGCCCGAAAACAAAGCGGAAAATCTGCAAATTGGAAACAAGCGGGTGAGGCTTTATGGCAACCGAGGCGCTCAAAGTGCGGACCCTAGATGACGCATACCACAAACTACTCGACGAGGAGACGCGACCGGTGCCGCAATCCTACCGGCGGGACAATCCCATCGGGCCGGGCCCCACCCGAGTGCCGGTTGAGCGGTACACCTCGCGGGCATTCTTTGACCTTGAAGTGGAGAAGATTTGGAAGCGCGTTTGGCAGGTGGCCTGCCATGAGGACGATCTGCCGGATGTGGGCGATTACGTTCCCTACGACATTGCCGGCTTGTCCTTTCTGGTGGTGCGCACCGGGGTCGATGAAATCAAGGCCTATTACAACGCCTGCCTGCATCGCGGCCGCAAACTGCGCGAGCACCGGGGCAAACGGGCCACCGAGCTGCGCTGTCCGTTCCACGGGTGGACTTGGAATACCGACGGCTCCTTGCGCCAAGTTCCCTGTCAATGGGACTACCCGGGCTTAAAGCCTGCTGAGCAGTCCCTGCCGGAGGCCCGGGTTGGTCGTTGGGGCCGATTTGTCTTTATCAACCCGGATCCGAACTGCGAGCCCTTGGTGGATTTTCTGGGCGATTTGCCCAGTCACTTCGAACTGCTGCCCTATGAGCGGCGCTACAAGTCGGCGCATGTGGCGAAGATCATCCGCTGCAACTGGAAAGTGGCGTCGGAAGCGTTCATGGAGTCCTACCATGTCATCGCCACCCACCCGCAGATTCTCTTGGGTGGAGTGCATGACGTGGACACCAAGTACGACGTGTTCGGCAACTATTCCCGCGCCATCCGTTGCGGGGCCTTGGAGAGCCAAGGCTCGCCAGAGTGGGACCCGCTGCCGAACGACGGCAAGCGGCGGGTGCGCCATCCCTTGAATGGCTGGGTTTACGAAGCCACGGACGATGGGCTGGTGCGGGTCACCACGCCCAAGGGCAAAACGGGCCTGTTCACGCCCAATGCCGAAGCAGTGGAGGGCGATTTGGGCGACGTCAATCCGCATCTCTGTGATTGGGTGGGCGGTCGCCAGCTTCCGCAAACGGAATTGGACCGAGCGCTGGCGGAGCGGGCGCAGAAGGACGACCGGGCCGTCAAGACCCATCCCCGGCTGGCTTTTGCCCAGACGCAGCGGGAGATGCTGCGCACGGTTGTGCCATCCATTGCCAACAAGATCGCGGACATCGAGTTCTCATCCGTGTTCTTCACACTGTTTCCCAACTTCCACCCTTGGGGTTCGTTCAACAAGATCGTGTACCGCTTCCGACCCAAGGGCCTAAGCCCGGATGAATGCATTATGGAGTGCATGCTTCTCTCGCCCATGCCGGAGCAGGATGACTATCAGCCCGTGTCCAGGATTCACTGGCTTGGCGCCGATGACGATTGGACCGATGCGCCTGAGCTGGGCATGTTGGCCAAGGTCTTCAATCAGGATGTGCGCAACCTGCCCTATGTGCAGGAGGGGCTGCACACCATGCCTCGGGACTACATTCAGATGTCGGACTACAACGAAACCAAGCCAAGGCATTTGCAGAAGTTGATTGAAGAATGGATCACCCGGCCCTGAGGATCAGCGCAAACGGGGCCGCCCCTTGGCGTCTTCCCCGCAGCTCTTCCCGTGCGCCAAGCTTTCAGACCAACTAGGGAAACATCTATGTCAAACCCTGACCTTCTAACCGCTTTGGCTGACCAGCTCCCAGACAAAGCCGCACTCATCGACGACCGGCCGGACGGAACCCTCATTCGCTGGAGTTTCGCCGAACTTGAGGCCAACGCCAACCGGCTGGCCAACGTCTTGCTGGACCATGGCGTCACGCCCGGCGACAAGGTTTTGTGGTGCGGGCGCAACTCCGTATGGCCGGTTGCCTGCGGCCCCGCTGCGCGCAAGGCGGGCGCGATGTCCGTACCCATGAACTATCGGTTGACCGCGGAGGAGGCGGCTTACGTAACCCATAACTCCGACGCCAAGATCGCCTTTGTGGACGCGGAGTTCGCCCCATTGTTCGAACAGATCCGGCCCCAGACGCCGCAAGTAAAGCATGTGTTGGTCTTTGACGGGGCGCCCGGACAGGGCCAGCTTGACGCCGCTGTGCTGTTGGCCGAAGCGAGCGAGGGGCCCGTTGCCGTGGAGGCCGACCCGGCCGCGGTCGGCACTATGATCTACACCTCCGGCACCACCGGCAAGCCGAAAGGGGCGGTGCGCACCGGTGGCGGCGACCCGCAGCAGATGGCCGCCATGATCGAGGTCTATGGATGGCGGCCGGACGATGTCTACATGACCACCGGTCCGCTGTACCATTCCGGCCCGAGCGGCTTTTTGGCTGTGGGCCAACTGCTAGGCAACACCGCGGTGCTGCAACGGGCCTTTGAGCCCGAGGACTGGCTGCGCCTGCTGCAAAAATATGGCGTGACGGTCACATTTGCGGCACCGACGCCAATCCGCCGCATTTGCCACTTGGCAGAGGACATTTTGGAAAAATATGATCGGAGCGGGCTGAGAATCCTAGTAGCCAACGCGGCCCCTTGGTCCTACGCGCTGAAGCTTGAGTACCTGAAGTGGTTCCCGGAGCGCTCCCTGTTCGAGGTGTACGGGTCCACCGAGCTCGGCGTGAACACCATCATGACGCCGGAATTCCAACGCAGCAAACCGGGCTCCTGCGGGCGGCCGGCACCGGGGGTGGCGATCCGCCTCTATCGAGAGGACGGCGGCGTGGTCGAGAAGCCGGGCGAACCGGGCGAGTTGTTCATCCGCTCCGCTAGCTTGTTCCGCACCTACCACAAGGCCCACGACAAGTTTCTTGAGGAGCAAAAGGACGGCTGGCAGACGGTGGGCGACATCGCCTATTTTGATGAAGACGGCTTCTACTACATTTGCGACCGCAAGAAGGACATGATTATTTCCGGCGGGGTCAACATTTATCCCGCTGAAGTGGAGCATGCCCTAGAGAACCATCCCCAGCTTGCGGAAGCGGCGGTGTTCGGCATTCCCAGCGAGGAATGGGGCGAAAGCGTCCATGCCGTGGTGGTGGCCAAGCCCAAGGCGAACTTGGATGCGGCGGCGGTGCGGGATTTCGCTAGGGAGCATCTGGCGGGCTACAAAGTGCCGCGCTCGGTCTCCTTCGTGGCGGAGATTCCGAAAACCGGCTCGGGCAAGATCCTCAAGCGCGAGCTGCGCGCCCCCTTCTGGGAAGACCATGACTCCGCGTTGGTTTAGGGCCTGTTAACGTCATCTGACAGGGCTCTGTTGCAGGCTCAAGCCGAGGGGTCGAGGCCGTTGTTCCGCCAGCGGCCTGCTCGCTCGCTCATTTGGCTTGAGCCACGCCCCGCTCCCTCAGAGAGCCAGCCTACTGGGCTAATTTGACACCCCTAAACTGACCATTCCAAAGGGCGCATTGCCGGGAGCTTGCATTTTCGGTTGACATCGACTCCGCCCGCTTTGCGGATGTTGGCCACGCCGAAGCGGCTTCTTAGCTCCCTCAGAGAGCCAGCCTACTCGGTCAATTTGACGACCCTAATCCGCTTCGCTCAAAATTTCAGTAAACAGCCTTTTTGATCGTCAATTTCGCTGTGACACATTTCACCCAAGCAGAAGTGATCATGGCCCATTCAATGGAGAGCTTCAGCAACCTGCCGGTGATGGTGCTTGGGGAGTGCGCCGCCTTGATCGAAGACCTGATCGCCAATTTTTCGGCCAACCCCAATAACGACCTGTTTGACGAAGATCCACAGCGCCTCGTGCCTTGGCTTGGACGGGCTGTGGAGCGCATGCCGATATTCGAGCGGGCCGGTATCAAGCAGATAGGGTGCCTCGTTCCGGTGACAAAATGCATCTGGCCGATCACCGCGCACTGCACCGGGTCCATGGCGTGAACCTCCAGCCAGTCCCGCTGAACCCCCCCGCGTCCGGTCACTGTTTCATCCAGCTCCTCGGCTCCACCGCCGGCCGCCAAGGCTAGCCCCACCACCTCCACCGAGCGCGTCGCTATTCCTCCAACTTCCATCAGCTTCCGCCAGCTCCCGCTTAACTCGTCGCAAATTGAGGGGGTGTTTTCGCAAAAACTCATGCACGCCCCAAAAATGCACAGGCTCTCTCGCATCAAAAACCCACCCTTCTCTCGCATCTCGGAGCACAGCCGACGCCGTGGCGCCCACCGCAACCTTCAGGCCGCCGTCACGCACGCCATCGCGGGCATTTCAAACGGAACGAAAGGGGCCTATATTATGACCATGACGCAGACGACGATCGTTTACGACACCCACGCGGCGGTGCGGCGGCTGACGAAAACGGGCATGCCCGAGCCGCAGGCCGAGGCCGTGGTGCGCGAGCAGTCCCTGCTGCTCGAACACAATCTCGCCACCAAGGCCGATATCGAAGCCCTGCGCCAAGAGACCAAGGCCGATATCGAAGCCCTGCGCCAAGAGACCAAGGCCGATATCGAGCTGGTCAGGGCCGATATCGAAGCCCTGCGCCAAGAGACCAAGGCGGGTATCGAAGCCCTGCGCCAAGAGACCAAGGCGGGCATCGAAGCCCTGCGCCAAGAGACCAAGGCCGATATCGCACTGGTCAAGGCGGGTATCGAAGCCCTGCGCCAAGAGACCAAGGCCGATATCGAAGCTCTGCGCCAAGAGACCAAGGCCGATATCGAAGCCCTGCGCCAAGAGACCAAGGCCGGTATCGCGGCCGTCCAGGCGAATGTCGAGAAGTTGAGCCTCAAGACCACGGCCGAGATCGAAAGCCTGCGCCAAGAAACCAAGGCCGATATCGCGACCGCGAAGAACGGCATTATCATGTGGGTCGTCGGGCTGAACATGGCCATGGTCGGCTTGGTGATTGCAGCCGTCAAGCTTCTCTAGCGCCACACGGCGCTCCGCGCTCTCCGGTTTCGCGTCGGCGCAAGGCTTCCCGCTGCCCCGCTCCGGCGGCGGGCAGGGGCCGTGCAGGGCTTGCCAGGCCCCGCGCGGGGCGAACCCAACCCGCTTTCCGAGCCGCCCTGATACGCCGCCGCCCCGGCGGACGCATTTCATCGCCACGACGGAGGATCGCCCAAAATCCGACCGACCACATCCGCCAAGGTGCTGTCGCCGCAGATCAGCCGATGAGGCCCAAGCTGCTCTGCCCAGCGCCTCGGGACCACGCAGCAACGCGTCCAGATCCTCGTCGCTGATGCCCAAGAGCGTCAGGTCGAAGTCCTCGGCCAGCAGCCCGGCGATCTCGCCGCACAGGATGACATCATTCCATTCGCCAAGCTCCGTGAGCTTATTGTCGGCGACCCGATACGAATCAGTCCCGGGAGGAACCATGGCGGGAGGCTACGCACTCGGCCCTTAGTTGCCTTCGGACGGGCTGCGTGCTTTGCGGATGTTGGCCACGCCGGAGCGGCTTCTTAGTTGCGGCAGTGGAAGTCGCAAACGGCCAAGCCGGCGGCTACGCTGGTGCAGGGGTCCTGCTCGACGATGCGGCCGGGAAAGCGTTCCTCCAGAATGCGCTGCACCGCCGGAATGAGGTTGGAGCCGCCGGTTCGCAGCACTAAGTCAATGTCACTCGCCTTTGCCTCGGCTAGATTCAGGGTCTCGTCAACCGTCGCGGCGAAGGTGGCTAGGGGTTGGTCGATCAAGGCTTCAAATTCGGGGCGGGTCAAACCCATCCGCACATCCAGCTCCGGGATGTCCAGCACCGTCTCCTGCGCTTGAGAGAGATCCGCCTTCATTCGCTTAATGGCTTGGACGGCGATGTAGCCTAGGTTGCGTTGAATCAACTCAAGTAAGCGGGCAAATTTCTGACGGCCGACGCCGCCTTGGGCGATGCGGTCCATCACCGCTGCGGTGTATCGGTTCTGGTTGAGCAAATAGCCGATGGTCCAGTTGAGCAACAGCTCCTCGTAGTCCGCGAAGGGGAAGCGGGTTTCGATGTCGCGGCTCATGCCGCGCTGTCTCCAGACATCCCCTTGACCGAGCAGCGGGAACAGAAGCGCTCGGAACAACAACTGATCGATGTGGTCGCCCCCCATAGCCACGCCGTGGGTGGCGACCACTTCAAAACGGAGCGCCGCCGTGCGCTGGGTGCGCGAACGGGAGTTGACGAGGCGCAGCACGCATAGATCCAAGGTGCCGCCGCCGAAATCCACCGTCAACAGAAGTTCCCCGCCTTGGTCTCGTTGACTGTGCAAGTGATGCACCGTCGCGGCCACAGGTTCCGCGTAGGTGCGCAGATCGCGGATGCCGCCGTAGCGGCAGGCTTCGCCCAACCGCGCCAAGGCGCTCTGGTCGCACTGGGGCTGATGGCCTTCAAAGTGTACTGGGTGGCCGACGTGGGCACCGCTGAAATCCTCCACCGAGGCGGCGATTCGACGGTGAATATGGGCCAAAATCGGGGTGATTAACGCAACCAAGCGGAACGGATGATCAAACACCAGAAGTCGTCGCGCTTGATCGTTGCCAAGCAACCGTTTGACGCCGCGGAAGAGCCGTCCTCTAAGGCCGGAATCTAGGATTGGACGACCGTAGATGCGCTTCTTGGTCGCTTGGATTGGCGCAGGATTCTCTGGGTCTCTCTGGCCGGCGAACTCGGATTCAACGCCAATAACCTCTGGCGTTAGCTCAACCTTGCGCCCCCTGTTGCCGGCGATGTATTGGTCGATCGCGCTCTGTCCGACGCAGGCTTGCAAGTTTCGGTCAATGTAGGTCGCCGAAGGCATGACCGGCCCTTGGCCATCCAAGGCGACCAATTCCAACCGCTCCCCATCGAAGATGGCCGCGATGGAATTTGAGGTGCCGAAATCGATCCCAATTCCAGGGTGCATTGCTTAACCTGCGCGTCAGCGCACCGATGCAGGCGCAGCCGCCTAGCCGCCACAGCGCACGCCGGTTCCGCCAAGCCCGCAATAGCCGTTCGGCACCTTGGCGAGGTACTGCTGATGGTCGTGCTCGGCGTAGTAGAACGGTGGTGTGCGGTCTATCTCCGTAGTGATGGCGCCGTAGCCCGCCGACATCAGGGCCTCTTGGTAGCGGCCCTTGGATTCCCTGACCGGCTCAAGCCCGTCGTCGAGAAATATGGCGGATCGGTATTGCGTGCCGACATCATTGCCTTGGCGCAGGCCTTGGGTGGGGTCGTGGCCCTCCCAGAAAACCTTGAGCAGCGCTTCTAGGCTCAACACCATCGGGTCATAGACCACCAACACCACTTCGGTGTGGCCGGTAAGGCCGGAGCAGACTTCCTTGTAGGTCGGGTTGGGCGTGTACCCGCCGGCATAGCCAACCGCAGTGGTGAAAACCCCTTCGGTGCGCCAGAACAGGCGCTCCGCACCCCAGAAGCAGCCCATTCCAAACAGGGCTTGCCGCAGGCCGGCGGAAAAGGGCGCAACGATTGGTTGGCCGTTGACGAAGTGCCGGTCCGGGACAGTCATGCGCTCCTGCCGCCCGGGCAGGGCCTGCTCCGCAGCCGGTAGATTTAGCTTGTGCGCTAAGGCCATAGCGGAGTCCTCCAGTGCATGATGGCGGGCATCATACAACAACTTAGGCCGCTGTGCCGTCCGGCAAACGGCCTGTGCGCACCATGCTGATCGAGGGCTTGCGGTCGTCGCCAAACCCCATGCGCCAATTGCCCGGGGCATCCAGCATGGGTGTCAGTGACGTAGCCGTCGCCGCCGGGCGGCTCCACCTTGATGACATCGGCACCGAAGTCCGCCATCACCGTGGCGGCGCCCGGGGCGGTAAGATAGGAAGCGGCGTCAATAACGCGGATGCCATCCAGCAGGTACGCCATCCTAGGGCCGTTCAAGGCGAAAAATCATGCCGCTGGCGACCCAGCCGTCTTCCGGATCCACGTCGTATTTGTCCGCGTAAGCCTGGGCTACCCAACGACGTTCCTCGTCCTCATGCACAAGTCTCGCTTCAAGGCGATAGAGGTCACCGTCAATGCGCACCCGCACACGAGGATCCTGCTCAATGAATGCGCTCCATTTAGTGCCGTCATCGCCAGTGGCCACATAAAGATCGGAGCCGATGCCGACGCCCCAAATGTTGATGGAGTAAGGGTCCCTGGGTCTGGTTTCAAGCTGAACAGTCCCCGGCACGTCACTCCAGGTTGCAGGCGGCTCCCGATCACCGCCAGTCAATTGCCCGCCCGGAATGGTGACCAAGGGTTCGCTGCAACCGGTTGCAGCCAAAACGCAAGCGACGCCGAACAACAATCGATGCATGGTGAAGACCTGAACTAGAACTCCGTTAATCTTACGAATGCAAGAGCGAAATGGCGAGAGATCATACACTCAACTTGCAACTTGAGGATTGAATCTTCAATCGGCTACTAGTGCCCTGTCCCACCAGTTTTTCACATTTTAGCGTGACGCACCTCATCTGCGGTTAAGGAGCGGCCCGCCGGCAATGGCCCGCTCCATCGTCAAGGGTCGCAACACGGCCACAGCCCCCGTGCCCCACACCCTGCGGGAGCTTACTCTGAAACGTGAGGAACCGGCGCAGTTGTTTTAAGCCAGCGCATCGCGCAAAGACAGCACTTTCTCGCGCAATGCCGAGGCCGTGGCATCAGCCGGCGGCATGGACCTGTCCGCCGCCACCTGCACCCGGCTCCAGAACCGCCCGGTGCCTCGGAACGCACCCCCCTTGTGGCTGAAGAAGCTGCCCCATAGCCCCCTCAGCGCCATGGGAATGACCGGTACCGGGGTCTCGTCCAAGATGCGTTCAATGCCAGGCCGGAAAGCGTCGATCTCCCCGTCAGCCGTCAGCTTGCCCTCGGGGAAAATGCACAGCAGGTCTTCCGCCTCAAGACCTTCCCGAATGCGGCGGAACGCCTCCTCGTAGACGATTGGATCGGCGCCCCTGGTTGTAATGGGAATGGCGCCACCTGTGCGGAAGACGAAATTCAACACCGGAATGTCGTAGATTCTCTTATCCATGACGAAGCGAATGGGCCGGCGCACAGCACCGGCCAGCAACATTCCATCAACATAGCTGACGTGGTTGCAGGCGATAATCGCCGCGCCTTGGTCCGGAATGTTGTCCAGCCCCTCGCTCTGCACCCGGTACATGGTGTGGGTCAGCACCCAGATCAGGAAACGCACGGCGAACTCAGGCACCCGATGGAAGATGTAGGCGGCTACGACTACGTTGGCCAACGCCATCGTCACCAACAGATCCGGGATAGTTAGGCCCAGCACCGTCAGGCAAAGGATGGCAAACCCGGTGCCACTAACCATGAACAAAGCGTTGATGATGTTGTTGGCCGCAATCACCCGCGCCCGGCGATCCTCCGGAGTGCGCATCTGAATGAACGCCTGCAAGGGCACCACGTACATGCCGCCGAACATCCCCAGCAGAGCCACGTCCACCAACAAGCGCACCGAGCCAACGCCGCCAAGGAAAGCCCAAGCGTCGCGCAGGCCAACGCCTTCAATGCCGCCGATGGCGAAGTAGAGGTCGATGCCCGCAACGCTGATGCCGATCGCGCCCACGGGCACCAGACCGATCTCGATGCGCCGTCCGGACAGCCGCTCGCAAAGCAGCGAGCCGACAGCGACGGAGATGGTGAACACCGCAAGAATAAGCGTCACGACACCCGGGCCGCCGGCCAAGTGCGCACGAGCCAGTTTGGGGATCTGAACAATGTAGACGGTGCCAATCAGCCAGAACCAGGAAATGCCCATAATCGACAGAAAGATGCTCTTGCGCTGCTTGGCCAACGCAATGACGCGCCAAGTTTCCGTGAGCGGATTCCAATGCACTCTTTGCGTCGGAGCGTTCGCCGGCGCCAGCGGGATCTGGCGGCTGGCGAGGTAGCCGACTAGGGCCGTGCCCATCACCAACGCGAACAGTCCCATCGAAATCGTTTCGCCGGCACCGATCACCGTACCCAGAATGGTGCCGAGCAGAATGGCTACGAAGGTGCCCATCTCCACTATGGCGTTGCCTCCCACCAACTCCGTTTCTTGCAGATGCTGCGGCAGGATCGAAAACTTCAAAGGCCCGAAGAAAGCGGACTGCACCCCAAACAGAAACAGCACGGTCAGCAGCAGAAAGACATCCTGAAAATACAACGACGCCCCGGCCAGAAAGGCGATGAAGATCTCGAAAATCTTGATGCGCCGTATAAGGCCCGACTTCTCGTACTTGTCGGCTAGTTGGCCAGCCATGGCTGAGAACAGAAAGAACGGCAGAACCAACAGGCCGGTGGCGGCGTTGACGACCACATCGGTGTTTTCCGCCGCAACCAGCCCGCCGTACACGAACATCACCGTCAGCGCCGCCTTGAACAGATTGTCGTTGAAGGCACCGAAGAACTGGGTGGTGAACAAGGGTGCCAAGCGATGGCTGGCAAGAAGCTGAAATTGGGTGCGTCGTTCGCTCATTCCAAGGCACCATAGCAAACCCAAGACTATTGCGAAATCCCGACTGCCGTTCAAGGCGACGACCCTGAACCTGCTGCAAGCGGCCAATCGGATCAGGTTGATGGCCGCCTGCGGGCGGGGTCCGTCCGAATTCGGCCGAGACCGCGGGCTTCGGGGCCGCGACAGGACGGAATAAGCAGCTTCAACCCAATTCGCCCCGGTCTCAACCTGCAAAAGAACGCCACAACGCCAGTTGGGGTGGGAAGCCCCGCATCATTGCCCCCAAGCCATCTCAACCACAGATGCCATCCAATTGGATATACTCGCGCCATGAAAAAGCAAGCGGACCAAGCGCCTTCCCTGAATGCGTCGTTGTTCAATCGAGATGGTTTCGCAGTGGTTCGGGGCTTGGTTGACACACAATTGCGGCAAGACCTGCGCCAGTCCGTTGAGGCCGCCCTGAACCCCTTGTTGCCGCCGGCGGAATTTGAAGTCGATGTCGCCTACCCCGGTGCGCCCAGCTCCTTTCAAGATGCGGGCGGGAGCACCACCCGTCGGCTGCTGGCGGCTGCTTCAAGATTTCCCCGCCTGCGCCAATGGGCCACCAGCCAGGAATTGCAAAGCCAACTCGGCCAGTTTCTGGAGGGTGGCCTGATGCTGTCGCAATGCCATCACAACTGCGTGATGACCAAGCACCCCGGACACAGCAGCGCCACCCTCTGGCACCAGGACATCCGCTATTGGTCTTTCGACCGCCCTGATTTAGTGTCCGCGTGGCTTGCCTTGGGCGAGGAGAACAGTCGCAACGGCGCGTTGAGGATCGTCCCCGGCAGCCATCGGCTGCAATTGGACCGCGGGCGTTTCGACCGCGACCTCTTCCTGCGGCCAGATTTGCCGCACAACAAGACATTGATTCGCCAAGCGCGGGAGATTCTTCTTGAGGCGGGCGATGTGCTGTTTTTCCACTGCCGAGCCATTCACGCCGCCGGCAAAAACCGCACCGACCAAGTCAAGCTGTCTTGCGTGTTCACTTACCACGACCTGGACAACCGCCCCATTCCCGGCACTAGGTCCGACCGCTATCCCGGCCTGCCGCTGTAGATCGTCTTCGGTTCATTCTTTATTGCGCACCCATGACTCGGCTGGCGGTTCTCGACTTATCTCCCATCATCGAAGGCGGCGACGCCGGCTTGGCGCTGAAGAACTCCTTGGACTTGGCCCGGCACGCCGAAGCCTGGGGCTACATCCGCTACTGGGTTGCTGAGCACCACAACATGCGCGGTATCGCCAGCGCCGCAACGGCGGTGGTCATCGGCCATATCGCCGCTGGCACCAGCAGCATTCGGGTGGGGGCCGGCGGCGTCATGCTGCCGAACCATGCGCCGCTGGTGATTGCCGAACAGTTCGGCACCTTGGAGGCACTGCATCCCGGACGCATCGACCTTGGCATTGGCCGCGCGCCCGGCACGGATCAGCTCACCGCCCATGCGCTGCGCCGCACGTTGACGGGCGATATCGACAACTTCCCACGGGACGTCACGGAGTTGCGAGATTATTTCGCGGAGCCGTCGGCAAATCGCCGGGTGTACGCGGTGCCCGGCACCGGGCTGCAAGTGCCACTATGGATTCTTGGCTCCAGCCTGTACGGCGCTCAGCTCGCCGCCTTGCTCGGCCTGCCCTACGCCTTCGCCTCCCACTTCGCCCCCGCCGCCCTAGACGAAGCCCTGGCCACCTATCGAAAGCACTTCGCGCCCTCGCCTCAACTGGCGCAGCCCCATGTCATGGTGGGTTTCAACGTATTCGCCGCCGAAACAGGGGCGGAAGCCCGCTTTCTGCGCACCTCGTCGCAGCAGTCCTTCCTGCGGTTGCGTACCGGCAACCCCGGCCCGCTGCCACCACCAATGAAGGACTTTGAGGCCAAGCTAAGCGCGCAGGAACGACATTTACTGCACCAGATCACTGCCTGCTCAGCCGTGGGCGCAGCGGATAAAGTGCAGGAAGAGTTGGCAGCGTTCATCAAGCGCACCCAAGCAGACGAAGTCATCATCTCCTCCCACATCTACGACCACCAAGCGCGGCTGCGGTCCTATGAAATCGCCGCTCGGGCCCACGCTGGACTGGATGGCGAAGCCGATGTTGGGCCATAATCGGGTTGCGCCTTCGTCCAGGACATTGCAACCATTGAGCTGCAATCCTTAAACGCGCCCCGCTCCCGCACAACTTGGGTGCTGCATCATGACGGACGCCTGTTCATCCCCTGCGGCTATATGAACAGCACCTAGGGCAAAATCCGGAAGCGGTGGCCGCTTGAAGCGGAGCGGGATGGCCGCGCCATCACCCCCATCAACGGCAAGCTCTACAACCACAACCTCGTGCGCATCAAGGAAGGTGAGATTCTTAAGCCGGTGCTGGCCGAGCTTGCTCGCAAATACGTTGGCCAACCCGTACCCTTGCAGGCTGTCACCTCCGGCACCCTGTGGATTTTCTAACCAACGCCAAAAGCTTGAACTGCGCCAACAACACCCCTTTCGAGGCCGCCGGCTTGCGGGCGTCCGCCCAGTTCGGGCCAGCCTCCCCTTTGCCGCCGAGTCAGTGCATTCAGCCCCTTGCCACAGAGCCGGGGTGGATTGCGGCGGCGTGAGGACACTAGGAGAAAGCCCTTGAAGCCAATCAAGGCCGCAAGCAAGGCCGATGTGCTCATCAGCATCGGCAGCACCATGGCGTTGCTGATGACCTCCGTAGCCTTGTTCGGCAGCGACTCATCGGCCGGCGCCAATCAGATCTCCCTGGTTTTTGGCGCGGTCATCGCCGTCGTCATCGGCATTAAGAACGGCCATAGCTGGAAGGTGATTGAGCAAACCGTCGTCAACGGCATCGCTACGGCCATGCCGGCAATTCTTATCCTGCTGTCCGTCGGCAGCCTAATCGGCGCTTGGATGTTGAGCGGCACCGTCCCCACCATGATCTATTACGGCTTGCTAGTGCTTGACCCAACCATCTTCTACGCCGCCTGCTGCCTGATGTGCGCGATCACTGCTCTGGGCATCGGCAGTTCCTGGACGGTGGCGGGCACCCTCGGCATCGCCTTGATCGGCATCGCCGCCGGCATGGACCTGAATCCGGCAATCACCGCTGGCGCCATCATCAGCGGCGCCTACTTCGGCGACAAGATGTCGCCTCTCTCGGACACCACCAACCTAGCTCCGGCGGTGACGGGCATCGACATATTCACCCACATAAGGCACATGACTTGGACCACCGTGCCGAGCTTGGCCATCGCTCTAACAATTTTCGCGTTGATTGGGCTCGGCCAAGCCGACGTGGACCACCAAACGGGCCTCAACGAGACGCTGGCGCTGCTAGAGGCCCACTTCGACATCAACCTTGTGCACCTGACTCCGGCGGTGTTGGTGGCCATTCTAGCGGCCCGCAAGACGCCAGCCGTGGCGACCATACTAAGCGGCGCACTCGCCGGCCTGGTGTTCGCCGTCATCTTCCAACAGCCAGCCATTGCCGCTTTCGCCAGCGACGGGGCGGGCGGCAGCGGATCACAAATTTTAAGAGGCTTGTGGACGGTTCTATTTGACGGCTACAACATCAAATCCGGCAACGGCGACCTAGATTCCCTGTTGTCCCGAGGCGGCATGAAGTCCATGCTGACCACGGTTTGGTTGATTCTGACGGCCATGGCGTTTGGCGCCAGCTTGGAGCGGGCCGGCATTCTGGAAGCCTTGGTGCGCGGCCTGCTGCGGCTATGCAAAAGCGCCGCTGGCCTGATCGCCACCACCTCCGGCACCTGCTTCAGCATAAACGTGCTTGCCGCCGACCAGTTTATCGCCATCGTGTTGCCAGGCCGCATGTTCAAAGACGAATATCTAAGGCGCGGGCTGCATGAGAAGAACTTGGCTCGGGTGCTGGAGGACACGGGCACCATCACTTCCCCGCTGGTGCCTTGGAACACCTGCGGCGCTTACATGGCCGCCGCCCTAGGCGTACCCACCCTAGCCTACCTGCCGTTTTGCTTTTTCAACCTAGTCAACCCGCTGGTCTCCATGGCCTATGGCGCCACGGGCTTCAAGATTGAGCGGACGACGCCCCTGCGGGACACCGCTATCCAAGGCGGGACGCCTTAAGCGCCGAGCCGACTAGGCGGTGGCTTTTCGCAGCACGTTCAGGTAGCCGCTGGACAGCGCCTCCGACCCAGCCGTTAGATCTCCAAAATACCCCCTGCTCTTCAGTAGGTTATGAAACCTGCGCAGGTGATAGCAGGGCACTGCGGCCTGCAAGTGGTGCTCCAAATGGTAGTTGACGAAGTTTGGCCCGATGAACAAGCGCTCCCACCATGAAACCAAGGTGGTGGAGGTGTTTTCCCGTGTGTCTGCACTCAGCCGGTCTATGGCCACGCCGTGTTCGCTCATAAAGCGGATGCGGGTGACCAACTGATAGGCCACCAGATAGCCGCCCCACCAAAGAAGGTAGGCCCAAGCCATGCCGGCAATCACCAGCAAGCTGAGCATGAGGCTGTGGGAAATCAGAAAGGGCGCGTTGCGGCTGAGGCTGAAATGCCTGTATTGACGATGCAGATCCTTGACGCCGGTGCGCCCGGTGAGGTCCCGCAGGAGCTTGCGGCGCATGCTGGCCGACGAAGCCGGATAGGCGCAGGCCATGGTGAAGTCCGGATCCTGCTCGGTGCCCGCATAGCGATGGTGGTTCAGGTGATAAGCGCGGTAACGCGCTAAGGAACTGTTCATCAAGCCGCCGAACAGCCACTTGCCGAAAACATTGTTCAGCTGCCTGTTCTTGAACAGAACGTAGTGGGCACACTCATGTTGAAGCACCATCAGCCCAAGCTGACGACCGCCCAACAACAGCAAGGACAGCAGCAGGGTGAAAGGATTGAGCCAGAGGGCCGGCAGCATGAAGGCGCAGCCGATGACGCCCAAATTGAAAGCGGTTATCCAAGCTGCCCATGCGTCTGACCGCGCCAGCATGGGACGCATTTCCTCCGTGCTGAGGTAGTCTGCAAGAGCTGGCGACATGGCTAAGTTGATCATGTCGAAGGATATTACACAAATTGAAAAAAATGTTCAACTTATGTAACTATGCAGTCAGTCGGCGGCAACCGCAAACTTCTCGTTCATGGTGATCGAAAACTGCTCAGGTTCAAGTTTGGCAGCTTCCGCCCAGCGCTCCATGAGCTCGTCTGGAGTTTCCCAAAATGTGGCCCCACCAACCCTGAGGCCAACAATATCCGCACCTGAGTTGATCCTGACGCTGATGGATTCGGCCTTTGAGCCACGGCTGAAGGCGCGTTATTTTGTGGCGTCCGGAGACCTGTTCGGCATCGCTCCACGCACCATTCGGGTGGCGCTGACTCGGCTGACCCAGCAACACGTCCTCACCGCTTTACAGCGCGGGCTGTACGGACTCGGCCCGCACGGACGGCAGCTGCATAGCTTGGTGCGGAACTGGGTCAAGCTGGAGGAAGGCGTTAAACCCTGGACCGGCTGCTGGCTGCTGAGCTACCTCGCTAGGCCGCATGAGAAATCAAGGAAGGCCGCTGGCCAACGCCAACGAGCGCTCAAGCTGATGGGCTTCGCCCCGTTGGACAATCGCATCTGGGCACGGCCGGACAACTTGAAGCCGTCCTTGGCCGAGTCACAGCGCAAACTGATTGAGCTTGGGCAGGATCCTTCGGCCATTCTCATCCGCGCAACAGCGTTATCCCCAGCTGAAGCGGTTGATCCACCAGCACTTTGGGACATTGCCGGGCTTCAATCACAATACCAAATCCATGTGGCGACCATGCGCCGCAGCCGCAAGGAGATGGTTGGAATGGCGCTAAAGGACCGGGCGCGGGAGACCCTGCTCATCGGTCGGGCCGTCACGCGGGACATCCTCAAAGACCCGTTGCTGCCCCCTGAGTTAATAGACACCAAGCTTCGTCAAGCGATGGTCGAGGCCATGCGTGAATACGATCGGCTGGGCAAGAGCGCTTGGGCCCAGTTCCGCCGCAAGTACGGCTGAAGCGGAGCATCCCAAAAACGCTCCGGTTTCTGCAATAATGAGTTATCCGTCATCGGAGAAAGCGAAATGAGCCGCGCCCAACTAATTGAAATGGCCCAACACAACATCAAGTACGCCAAGGCCGGAACAGTGGAGCAAGCCGACGCCATCTTCAAGGTGCCGGCTAACCACTACTTCGATGAGAACCGTTGGCGGCAGGAAATGGAGCTGGTATTCAAGCGGGTGCCGCTGATGCTCGCGGTCACGGCTGAACTGCCAAATCCCGGCGACTACAAGGCCATGGACGCCTTGGACGTGCCCGTGCTCATCAGCCGCGGGGAGGATGGGGAAGTTCGCGCCTTCATCAACATGTGCCGGCACCGGGGTTCGCAAATCATGGCTGCCGGCTGCGGCCGCGCCAAGCGCTTCACCTGCCCCTACCACGCTTGGTCCTACGACCAGAGCGGCACCTTGATCGGCGTGTACTCGGAACGGGACTTCGGCGCCGTGGACCGCTTGAGCAACAGCCTGATCCAATTACCGGCGGCGGAACGGGCGGGCCTGATCTGGGTGATGATCGACCCCAACGCCAGCTTGGACATAGACATCTTCCTGTCCGGCTACGACGAGTTGCTGCAGCACTTCGGATTCGCGGATTGGCACTTCTTTGAGAACCGAACCCTTAAAGGCCCCAACTGGAAGGTCGCCTACGACGGCTACCTAGACCTATACCATCTGCCCATCCTGCACAAGAACACCTTCGGCAGCGATTATCCCAACCAAGCCCTGTATTACGCTTGGGGGCCGCATCAGCGCGTCATTTCGCCAGACCCGTCCTTGACGAAATACGACGATCTGTCCGAGGCCGGTGACGCCCACCTGATGAACGGCGTATGGACCATCTTTCCCCATGTCTCCATAGCCAGCTTTGATGGCGGCGGGCGCAGCGTGATGATTTCCCAATTGTTCCCTGGCCGAACGCCCTTGGAGTCCTACACGGTGCAAAACTACCTCATGGAGAAGCCGCCGGCGGACGAGGACAGCGCCAAGACCGCCCACGAGCAATTCAAATTCCTTGAGTATGTGGTGCGGGAGGAGGACTACGCCACCGGCCTGCGGCTGCAAAAGGCGCTGTTGACCGGCACTATGCCGCACGTTCAATTCGGGCGCAACGAAGGCGGCGGCCAACGTTTCCATAGCTGGGTGGACAGGTTGCTGGAGACGGATGATCAAGCGCTGCCGCTGCTGTTTCAGAATGGCGGAACCGGCAACGGCGCCATCTCTTGAGCGCCGTCAAAACAGCCGCCCCATTCCTGTTCGCCCTTGCCTTAGCGGCTTGTGGCAAAGACACCGAAGCGCCCGAGGCTCCGGCATCAGCCACCGAACCCGTCCCACAGGCGGCGCCTATCCCAGTGACTTCAGCCAATCCGAACCGCAACGCCTACTTCGGCGACCTGCACGTTCATACCTTTTATTCATTTGACGCATTCATGTTCGGCACCCGCGCCACGCCGGATGACGCCTATGCGTTCGCCAAGGGCGGTGCCTTGGCCCATGCTTCGGGCCAGGAAATGAAGATGAAAAAGCCGCTGGATTTTCAAGCAGTGACGGACCACGCCGCCTACCTCGGCATGTTGCCGGAGATGTTCGATCAAACGACCAAGGCCAGCGCCCATCCGGTTGCCTCCGCCTTACGCACCGCCAAAACCCCGACCGAACTTCGAGCCGCTTTTGACGGTTTCCTGACGCGTTTCATTCCTGACCCCCACAAAGAGGACGATCTGTTGGACCTTAATGTGGTGCGCGACGCTTGGAGCAAAATCATTGAGTCGGCCGAACGCCACAATGACCCAGGCAATTTCACCACCTTCATCGGCTACGAGTACACGGCTTCCGGCCCAGAGTTCGAGAATCTGCACCGCAATGTCATCTTCCGCGGCAGCAGTGCGCCGGACAAACCCTTCAGCCGCCTGGACTCAACGAACCCGGAGGATGTCTGGGACTGGCTGGACGGACTGCGCCGCCAAGGCACCGAGGCCCTGGCCATCCCCCACAACTCCAATGGCTCAAACGGTTGGATGTTTGAGCTGACTGACCAATCCGGCGCCCCCATAGACGCCGATTACGCCGAACAGCGAATGCGCAACGAACCCTTGGTGGAGGTCACTCAGGTCAAGGGCACTTCCGATACCCACCCCATGCTGTCGACCAACGACGAATGGGCGGATTTTGAAATCATGCGCGTGCGAGTAGCCACCGATTTGCCGAGCCAGCCAAGCGGCAGCTATGTTCGCGAAGCCTACCTAAACGGGCTGGCCATGCAGGAGGCCAACGGCCTGAATCCATATCGCTTCGGCTTGATCGGATCATCGGACACCCACAACGCCGCCGGCTCCTTTGAGGAGGATAACTATTGGAGCAAAGTCGGGCTGGTCGACGCCACCGGCCAACAGCGCGGCTCCGTGCCTCTGGATGAACCGACGGAGAGCGGCGAAGCCTACGCTTCATCACCGGCACGGGAATGGGGCGCATCCGGCTTGGCCGGCGTCTGGGCGGAGAGCAACACCCGTGAAGCCATCTATAACGCCTTGCGCCGCAAGGAGACCTTCGCCACCAGCGGCCCGCAAATTCGCGTTCGCTTCTTCGCCGGCTACGGAATTGACGAAAACCTGCTGCAAGCGCAGGACCCCATCTCCGCCGCCTACGCCGGCGGCATCGCCATGGGCGGGGATCTTTTGGCGCAGCAGGACGGCCAACCGGGTTTCTTCGTTTGGGCCATGCGCGATGCGGACACCGCCTCATTGCAACGCCTGCAAGTCATCAAGGGCTGGGTGGAGGATGGCGAGACTTTTGAGCAGGTCTTCGATATCGCCTGCTCCGACGGCGGCAAAGTGGACCCAGCCACGCACAGATGCCCGAGCAATGGAGCCAAGGTTGATCTGACCACCTGCGAAATCAGCGCCGATAAGGGCGCGGCTGAATTGTCCGCCATTTGGCGGGACCCCAGCTTCAAGCCTAGCCAGCGCGCCTTCTACTATGTTCGCGCCTTGGAGAACCCCAAATGCCGCTGGTCCACTTGGGATGCCATCCGCGCCGGCACCACGCCCAATCCGGACCTGCACGCAACCATTCAGGACCGGGCTTGGTCATCGCCCATTTGGTACCGGCCTTAAAACGCAGTGAGGGCATTCAGTCAGTATTCAGGGCCACGAATGCCGCCCATGACGATGCCGTAAAGCACCCGGTAGCCGGCCTGAATCAGTAAAGAGGAGCGCCGGTACGGCCGAAGGCGCTGTCCGACGCCATGGCGGTGGCGATGAAGCCAACGCCAACCAAGCCCCCGATCATCAGGCCCGGCCAAGTTCCTACAATCTGCAAGCCCTTCATACAACAGCGACCACCGACCGCGCTGGCAGCGACAGCAGCGACCACCACCAACGGCCCTCGACAACGGCGATCGACCTCAACGGGTGCCAAGCCGCGATGGGCCTAACGACACCGCGTCGTTAGGCCCATCCAACCTGGAAGATATACAGCTCGGCATCATGCCCGCCAGCACTACGCAAAGAACCTCTGATTGACTTCCCCGGACTGGCCATCGCGTACTGGTAAGATAAATGATCCCATCCGCCAGGCGATGGCCAATCCTTGGAATTTAATCAGAGGTTCCTTAAGAGGGTTAAGCGAACGCGGTCCTGCCGTTGCTGCATCCCAAACCCGCTCCACCGCAAAGGGCCTTGAGTTGCCCTATGATTGCGGACCATGAGCAAGGCCGACCAAGAAAAGTGGGATGAGCGCTACGCTGACGGCGCTTTCGCCGACCGCACGCATCCAAGCGTCCTGCTTGTCAACTGGATTGACAGGCTCCCCAAGGGCCGCGCCTTGGACATCGCCTGCGGCGCTGGCCGCAACAGCTTGTTTCTGGCCCGCAAAGGATTTGAAGTGACCGCCATCGACATCTCAGGCGAGGGATTGCGGCGGGCTGAAGTCGCCGCGCGAAGGGAAAACCTCAAAGTTGCATTCGTGCAGCAGGATCTAGATGCAGGGCTGCCACGCTTGGATCAGTTCCAGGCCATCTGCCTGTTTCGCTACCTGAACCAAGACCTGATTCGCGCTTTGCCGAGCAATTTGGCGGCCGAAGGCATTTTGCTGGTGGAGGAGCACCTAGCGACCGACCAGCCGGTCATCGGACCATCCAACCCCAAGTACCGCGTACAGGCCGGCCAGTTGCCCCACCTGCTGCCCGGAATGTCGGCGCTCTTTGAGCAGGAAGGCTTGGTCACGGACCCTGATGGGCGCACCGTGGCCCTTGCTCGCTTCGTCGGCACAATCCAGGCAAGCACCCCAGCGCAACCAGGCCCTTGCAGCAGACCGACCTGACTGCGGATTGCCAAGCACCACAATCCCGTGTGGTGAACGGCCTTGCGCCACCTATCCGATTCACTGCTCCAGCCTGCGTCTGTAGGCCTGCATCTTCTCGGTCATGTTGCGCTCCGAGGCAATGCCATGGGCGGTGCGCAATAGCTGTTGATCCCCAGGCCGTACATCAAGCGCTGCATCAATCACCGCAAGCGCCTGCTCCGACCGCCCGGCCGAATGCAGGGCCACAGCGTAGGTGTAGGCATAGCGGGGATTGTTCGGCGCCAATTCGACCGCCTCAGCCAGCAATGGCATGGCCTCCGTGTTGCGATGCTGGCGCACCAGCCAGAAGGCCCGGGACAGTAGAACATCCGGCGAGTCGGGGGCCTCTTGGGCGGCGCGAAGCAGCAGGCTGCCCCCTTGCTCATCTCGGCCGATGGCGCGATAAACATCGGCCAAGTTGACCAGCGCAGGAACCCAGCTTGGGTTCAGTTGCAGCGCGGTCTTAAACGCCGCCTCAGCCAATTCCGTCTCACCGGTGGCGAGACGCAGATTGCCGATGTTGGTGTGCGCTTGGGGCTGGTCGCCGCTGAACGCCTGAACGTCCAAGTATTCCTCAATGGCCGCTTCCAGCAATGTCCGTCGGCTGCCGCTGAGGTCGTGCAGGACTGGCGCAAGAAGCGGCACCGCCTCGATGCGCACCGCCAGCAAGTCGTCGTTCAATAGTTGTCCGGCCAGCCGCCAGCGGCGCATTGGCCGCCAACCGGCAGCACCTCTAAGGGCACCAATGCGCACCAGCGGATGGGCATCGTTCAGCCCTTTCTCCAAAGCCAAGCCGCTAACGCCCCGATCATAGTTCGCCATCAGCGCCATCGCTGTGGCGCGCACCATCGCCGGCTGCTGCAAGTCCATGCCGATGGCTGCCAAGGGCGACTCCGCCGTGGCCAAGCCGGAGCGCGCCGCCGAAAACACCGGGCCGAAGTGACCTTCCGTTGCAGCGCCAAAAGCCTCCTCAAGCACCGCCGCCGCCCAAGTGGGCTGCCGGTCCGCATGGCAGTTGGTGCAGGCGTCCGGGGCACCGGTGGCGGCGCTCAGATCCGGGCGCGGCAGGCGGAAGCTGTGGTCGCGCCGGTGGTCAATCACCATGTAGGTCCGTCCCGGCATGTGGCAGTTGACGCAACGCGCACCGGCACTGCCCGGCTGGTGCAGGTGGTGCTTCGGGCTGTCGTATTGACCAAGGGGCAGGCTGGGAAAGCCCGGGCGGCCAGCCAGATTGTGGCAACTGGTGCAAAGATCATCGCCCTGAGCGCGCAATTCGCCCGAATGGGGCTCATGGCAATGGCCGCAAGTCACCCCGGCTTCGTGCATGGCGCTCTGCAGAAAGGAGCCGTAAACATAGACTTCGTCCAAAATCTGCCCGTCCGCGTGGTACAGGCCTGCATCCAATAGCGCTGGACTGTAGTGGTCAAAGTAGGAGCGGGCTGGCGTGAACCCTTCCGTAAGCTGGCTGCGACGGCTGTGGCAGGGTGCGCAGATATTGATTTGCGCCTCTTGGTCCGCTAGTGAGACCAACCCGGCCCAACTCCCCGGCCCCCGCCCACCACTGACATGGGCGGCACCGGAGCCATGGCAAGCTTCACAACCAACCGACAGCTCAGCGAACTCGGTCTGATAGGTTCGCCTTGCGCCGTCATATCCCTTGGTGACAGCAGTTGAGTGGCAATCCGCGCACATGGAGTTCCAGTTGTAGCCGGCCCCGGTCCAGTGCAGCATATCGCCGTGGCCGATGCGCTCCCCCGGGCGTAGGTCGAACCACTTGCCATCGACCCCATCCCAAGCGGCGCGGGACGCCTGCAGGCGACCTCCAGGCAAGGCCAGCAAATACTGCTGCAAAGGCTCAACGCCAAAGGTGTATCGCACTTCAAAGCCACGCCGCTCGCCGTCCGAGCCATCGGTATGGATCAGGTAGCGGCCGTTCTGGTTCAAGAACCCCGTTTGCCCGTCAATGCGCTGCAAGATGGCGTCCTGAAAATTCCCGGCCACCGTCGTCGGGGTCGGCCGCTGCATGGCGCGCTGGTGGTGGGAGCTGCGCCAAGCGTCGTACTGGGCTTGATGACATTGGGCGCAGGCCTCGGAACCAACGTAATGGGGTTTCGCCGCCGGCAAGCCATCGTTCTGCAAGGCCATCGGCAGTGGCTGCGCAAGGGGTTGGCCACCGGCCTTTGAACCGGCAATCTCTGGACTTCCCGCGTCCGGTCTGAGGTTAAGCTCGCCTATTGCGGATGGCGCTTCGCTGCATCCGGCCAACCACAAAGCGACCACGGCCAACCCAAACATTGCGCCTTGGAACCTGATGATCGTGCCGGATTTTGGCCTTGAAGCTGCGCCCGCGACCGAAAGCACAGCCATTACCAAGGTTGAGGAAGCACGGACCGCCTCAAGGCCAAAAGACCGGCGAGGGTGCGCCTACTTGCAACCAACATTTCCGCACGGCTTAATTGCGCTGTGGACAAACGTGAGAGCCCCATGCCCTACCAAGGTTATGAACGCCTGAAGTTCGACTATCCCGCCGACCGCATCTTGCGCATCACCTTTAACAGACCGGAAAAGCGCAATGCCCTTGACATTGTTGGCCACCGGGAATTGACCTACGTATGGCGCGAGGTGGACGCGGACCAGGACATCGACTGCGTGATACTCACCGGCGAAGGCGAGGCTTTCTCCGCCGGCGGCGACTTCGACATGATCGAGAAGATGAGCGTCGATTACAACACCTTGGCCAACACTTGGAAGGAAGCGCGGGATCTAGTGTACAACCTCATCAACTGCGGCAAGCCCACCATTTCATCCATCAACGGCCCGGCCGTCGGCGCCGGCCTAGTGGTGGCCTTGCTGTGCGATATCTCCATCGCCGCCAAGTCCGTATTCATCACCGATGGGCACACCCGTCTCGGCGTGGCCGCCGGCGACCATGCGGCCATCGTCTGGCCCCTGCTCTGCGGCATGGCCAAGGCCAAGTACTACCTGATGACCTGCGACAGGATGACGGCTGAGGAGGCCGAGCGCATCGGCCTGATCTCGCTGTGCGTGGAGGATGGGCAACTCGCCGAGAAGACCATGGAAGTGGCCCTTAAGATCGCCAACGGAGCACCCAACGCCATCCGCTGGACTAAATACGCCCTCAACAATTGGCTGCGCTTGGCCGGGCCGACGTTCGATGCCTCCACTGCCTTGGAGATGCTCGGTTTCCTCGGGCCCGAAGGCCGGGAGGGCTTGAGCGCGCTACGGGAAAAACGGCCGCCGCAGTTCCCCAAAGGCTCGCCGCTGTAGCGGTCCAACATTCCGGCTTGAAACCGGCGGTCGCGCTCTCCCACCCACCCTACATCAATGAAGCCCGCCCTGCTCCGCCCGCCGCTATTTGCCTTTCGGAGCTACCAGCCGGCGCGGCAGAAAATGGCGGTAGCGAAGATTCCATATCGCCGTGGATTTCCTGTCTCGTTTGAGGCGAACCTCCTGTCGTAGCCAACAAAAATGAGGGACGAAAGCCATGAGTGAAAGGGAATTTGCCGCGGAGATTTCCTACCGCGCAAGCTCCGAGGCCGCTAAATTGCCTTTTTTTGACCAGCGGGCAGCATGAGCATCATTGGCCTGACCGGCGGCATCGCTTCCGGCAAATCCACCGTGGCGAAACGCTTGCGTACGCACGGCGCTCAGGTCATCGACGCAGACCGGCTCGGACATCGCGCCTACGCGCCTGGAACCACCAGCTTCGCTCAGGTGATCACCGCCTTCGGCAACGAAGTTGTTGCTAAGGACGGCGCGATCGACCGGCGCCGATTGGGCGCCAAGGTGTTCAGCCAGCCAACTGAGTTGAAGAAGTTGACCGATATCGTCTGGCCGGAAATCCGCCGTCTTGCCGGATTGGAGATTGAGGCCGCTCGTGCCGCCGACCCGAATGCCCTGGTCATCTTGGAAGCGGCGGTCATGGTGGAGGCGGGCTGGCAAGACGCCCTGGATGAAATGTGGGCGGTTATCGTCGCCCCGGAACTCGCCATTGAACGAGCCATGGCGCGGGATGGGCTAAGCGCCAAGGAAGTGCAGAACCGCCTTGACGCCCAAGTCTCCAACGCCGAGCGCAAGGCCCATGCCGACATCCTGATTGATAACAACGGCAGCTTGGCTCATCTTTACAATCAAGTCGACGCCCTATGCCATCGCCTGAACCAGACCAAGTAGCCCCCGTCGCCGCAAGCGGCGCATTGGCCCCATGCTTGAACCCACTAAGGCCCTCCAATAGCTCATCTCCACCTGTTGGTTGCAAAGATGTCGCCCTGATGAACCAACGCGGCCACTGAGCCAACGCGACCATTTAGATTGAACGGCGCATGATTTAGAGTGACGCCCTGCACTTGGCTTTAGATCAATATCTGGAGGCGCCATGACCGTTGAAGACATGCTGGCCAAACAAGAAATCTATGAACTGAGCTGCGCCTACATGCGGGCGCTTGATCGCCTTGACCCGGAGCTGATGCACACCGTCTTCCATGACGACGCCACGGTGGATTACGGCTTCTTCCAAGGCACCGCCAAGGATTTCGTGGACTTTGCGCAAAACGCTCTGAAGGACCACTTAGCCAATCATCACATGATCGGCCAAGCCAACATCAAAGTCAGCGGCGACCAAGCCGTGGGCGAGATCTATTTCCAAGCCTTCCACAAGATCATTGGCGATGGCGAGGAGCAGGACCTGTTCATCAGCGGGCGCTACGTGGACCGCTACGAGCGCCGCAACGGTAGCTGGAAAATGGCCTTCCGCTCCGAGGTGAACGACTGGTCCCGCACGGAGGCGGATGCGGACCTGTATCTCAAGGGACCAAGCGGCTCCCTCGTTGGCACCCGCAAGCCGGCGGACTACTCCTACGGCATCTTCGGGCAAAACGGCGAGACGGCAGGCTGAAACGGACGGCAATATCCTGCTTGACGACCGAGTTGAATGGGGCGCAGGGCTAACCAGAAGGAGGCCCGTGAACAGATCAGGGTGCCGGGTCCTCCTAGCCCGGCCTCTGTCAGCAACCCACTTTAGTGAAACCAAACCGACCTTTCGTAACGCCAATTGGATGCTCCACTCGCATGGGTTCAGCCACATTCCACAACTTCGGCCCCGGCGATTTTGAGGAAATTCAACCGCAATCAGGCTTGCACCATTGTTTGGATCAAGGCTTCCGAAATAGTACACTGCGCCTGAACTTCAAGGGCTGATCGATATGACCTCCGAGCGAGTAGAAAAAGACAGCATGGGCGAGGTTCGGGTACCCGCCGATGCCTGCTACGGTGCCCAAACCCAACGTGCAGTGGACAACTTTCCCATCAGCGGCCTGCGCATGCCACGCGGTTTCCTGTTGGGGCTTGGGCTGGTCAAGCGGGCGTGCGCCGAAGCCAACGCCGAATTGGGGCTGTTGCAGCAAAGCCAAGCCGAAGCCATCGCCAAGGCGGCGGCGGACGTGGCGGCGGGCGAATGCGATGCCCACTTCCCAATTGACGTGTTCCAAACCGGATCCGGCACCAGCACCAACATGAACGCCAATGAAGTGATCGCCCATCTCGCTGGCGAGGGGATTCACCCGAACGATCACGTCAACATGAGCCAAAGTTCGAATGACGTGATCCCGACCACCATTCACGTCAGCGCGGCGTTGGCCATAGAACGACAGCTACTGCCGAGCCTGCGCCACTTGCAGCAAACCATAGCGGACAAGGCGGCCAGCTTAGACAACCAGATCAAGACCGGCCGGACTCATCTGATGGACGCCATGCCTGTTCGCATGTCCCAGGAATTGGGCGCTTGGGCAAGCCAAATTCGCTATGGGGTTGAGCGGGTGCAGGGGTCTATGCCACACCTGCTGGAGCTCGCTCAAGGCGGCACCGCCGTTGGCAGCGGCATCAATGCGCCAGCACCCTTCGCCGCCGCCTTCATCAAGTCGTTGCGTCGGCTCACCAGCCTTGAATTTCAATCCAAGCCAGACAAATTCGAAGGTTTGGCCGCCCAGGATTCGGCATTGGAGATGAGCGGCCAACTCAAGACGGTGGGTGTCAGCATCGCCAAGATCGCCAATGATCTGCGCTGGATGAACTCCGGGCCGCTGGCTGGAATCGGCGAGATCGCGCTGCCCGCTCTACAGCCCGGCAGCAGCATCATGCCCGGCAAAGTGAATCCGGTGATGCCGGAAGCGGCGGTGATGGTCTCCGCGCAGGTGATCGGCAACGATGCCACAATCGCCGTGGCGGCCGGGTCCGGCAACTTTCAATTGAACGTCATGCTGCCGGTCATCGCCTACAACCTGCTGCAAAGCATCGAACTGCTTGCCAAGGTGTCTCGACTGCTAGCGGACCGCGCCATCGCCGGGTTCACCGTCAACGAAGCCGTGTTGCGAGAGTCTCTTGAACGCAATCCCATCCTCATCACCGCGCTCAACCGGGTGATCGGCTATGAAAAAGGTGCGCAAATCGCCAAGCAAGCGTTCGCTGAGGGGCGCTCCGTGGTCGACGTGGCGCGGGAGAAAACCGACCTGTCCGAGCAGGAACTCAAACGCCTGCTTGATCCCGCCGCCCTGACGCGGGGTGGAATTCAATCCTGACTTGGCGGACCGGCCGGCTGCAAACACTTCACCCCATCAGCCACAAACCCAAGGCCGCAACGCCCATGATGGAGAGCAGCAGGAAAGTGCCTTGGGCGCCGATCAGGCGGGGATAGTTCGCACCTTCATTCATGCTCATCCCCCAAGCGTGCAGCACACGCAGCAACACCAGCGCACCACCAAGCGCATGCACGGCCGCCGTCGGTGCCCCAGCCACCTCCAGCAAATAGAGCAACACCAACGCTAAGGGCGCGTTCTCCACAAAGTTTGCTTGCACACGCTCCGTGGCCTGGGCCCTCCAATTCGGCATCTGCTTCGTCCGCACCCGCAAGCGCACAAAAAGCACTTGGTTGGCCAAAAACACGCTCATCAGCGCCAGCAGGCCCGCGTAGATCAAGGTCACCGGGATCATCGCACCACTCCAAAAACCGACGCCACCAAGCCAAAGGCCAACAATACCAAGCCTAGCCAGCCATACTGATCAATCCAGAACAGCATGAACGCCTCCGGGCTGCCCTTGGCTGCGGCCGGTGTCTCGCCTCGGCGAAGCTGCCGCGGCAGCGGCGCCACCCAAACGATCTGCCAGCCAAGCCAAATGGCGCCAAGGCCTGCGAACAACATCCAATTCATAAGGTTCCTCCTTGCCGATGCCCCTTTTCGAAAGTCGGGCCATTTCCCCATCCATTAGCCCTCTCAGGGCAGAAAACTATATTTGTCCTTCATTTTCAATAAGCTGCAAGCCATCAAAAACGGCTGAATTGCCCCGTGGTGCGGCAACCCATCACATCAATTGATCGGATGCTGATTGCGCCATGCCTCCACCTAGGCCGTCACGCATTGCGGCGAATGCCCCAAATGGCCAAGGCCCAGCACAGAAATATAGGCGCTCCAACGGCCAAGGGCGGCGGCAATTCATAAAGGGTGCTCATCGGCACGAACAGGTCCTGCAGGTACTTAAAGCATAGCCCAACGATGACGCCAGCGGTGATGCGCACGCCAATGCCCACTTCCCGCAACGGCCCCAAAACGAACGCCAACGCCAATGCAACCAGTCCAAGAACCGCAGCCGGTTGCAAGCTCTTGCTCCAAAAGACAACGGCGTAGTCGGTGGCATCCAACCCCTGCCGCTCCAGATAGCTGATTTGACCGCGCAGGCTGAACAGCGACGCCTTGCGTGGATCAATCAGTATCCGTTCGCCCAAGAGCTTTGGATCAAGCCGCCCGCGCCAAGATAGTTGCTGGAATTCCTCCACCACCACTCGGCCATCCTTAAGCCATGTTTGCGCACCATCGTGCAGAATCCAATGCTCATCCGGCCCTTCACCGCCTTGGTGTTCAGCCCGAGCCGCCATCCGAGTCAGGGAGGGTTCGTTGTTGTCGTTCAGCCAATACTGCCGCACGCCGAGCAGATCGCCATTGGCGTCAAGACCCTCGATATGCATGTAGAGCGAACCCTCCCGATGCCAGTGACCGCCCCTAAACTCGATATGGTCAATGCCGCTCATCACCTGCACCTTGTGCGCCTCCGCTAAAATCTCGCGCTCCGGCGCCGCCCACTCACCGACCACCAAGCCAAGCATCCAAGCAAGCCCCACCGCCCAAGCCAAGCCGCCAAGCAACCGATAGACAGACACGCCAGCCATGCGCATGGCCACCAGTTCGGATTGGGAGGCGAGGGTGCCCAAGCTGATCAAACTGCCAAGGAACAACACATAGGGCAGCAGTTCATAGGCGCGGCGGGGCAAGGTCAGGAGCACGTACCAAGCGGCTTCGCGCAACCCATAGGCGCTGCTGTCTTCATCAAGCTCTTCAAGCAGGACGAATATGGCCACCAAGCCCAACAGCCCCAGCAACACCACCGCCGACGCCGTCAACATTGAACGACACAGGTAGCGGTCGATTCGGGATAGGGGCTTCACTGGCGGCTTGGCCGCTCTAGGCGCATCAGCAACCCTGCGCCGACAGCGGCAAAAAGGGCGTGAGCGGGCCAAAGCCCCAAGGACGCAGGGGAGTGGCCGGCAGCCAAGGCGTTTTGGTTGATCAGCAGAACTAAATAATACCCCAGCAAGATCAGAACGCCCGGCACGATGCGCCCAAAGCGCCCCTGACGGGGCTTCACCGGAGCAACGCCGAAGGCGATGAGGGCGCTGATGAAACCGAAGATGGGCAGGGCCATGCGCCAATGCAATTCAACCGCCGCGGCGCCAGCACCAGCCATCAGCACGCTCGTGGGCAAGGATCTTTCCTTCACCAGACGGGCGGCGGGGCTGCTATCGATCTTCTGCGCCAAGGAAGCAAACTTTGTGACCTGCTGCCGCTGCGACTTGTTCCCCTCCCCTTGGCGAGCGCTAGGCGCATGAACATGCCGCACGCCCTGCTCAAGCACTAGGAATCGGCTGCCTGTTCGTTGGTCCACGTACTGCTCGCCCCGCTCCGCCCAAATGGTCTCTATCGGCTCCTCCCCGCCGTAGGTGGAGATGAACACCTCTCTCAAAACGCTGGCGTCTTCGCTGATGCTGCCGGCATAGGTGACCCGGCGTCCTCCATCCAAGATGTTGAACAGGCCGGGGTTTAGCCAATCGAACCCCACCCGGACACGCTGTTCAACCAGAAAACGATCCAGTTCGGCATTGCTTGCCGGGGTAATGACTAGGGACAGGGCCGCAACCGTAGCCGCCATCAGCAGCATGGATGGCAAGGTCCAGAACAGCAAGCGCTTGGGCGTCAACCCGCTGCTTTGCAGCACCACCATCTCCTGCTCCGCATACAGCCGCCCAAGGGTCAGCAGCAAGGCGATGTAGAATGCGAAGGGCAGAGTGAGCTGGAGGAAGCCGGGCAGGCGCAGGCGTATGATGGTGAGCAGCCCGTCGGCGGCGTACTTGCCAGCGACCGCGTCCTGCAAATAACCGATGAAGCGCCCGCCAATCGCTACGGTGAACAGCACCAGCAATGTGACCGTGAAGGTCAGCAGCAATTCCCTGTTGATGTGCCTAGCCGCGATCACCCTGCGCTGTACGCCGAAGCGATTCCCCCGGTTGGATTAGCGCGAATTATGGCGGAATCCGGGTGCCCGCGCCTTGCATTGACGCGCCAAGCAAGCTCTGAAACCTCAGAAACCAGTGGGACAGGACACTAGGCACATGAATCGGTTCGGACATATTTCGGAATTTCGGCCCGGCGATTATCGGCACATTGGCGCGCTGGTTCCGACGGGGTGGCGGGTTGCGACCGGAGTCCGCAGCCGGTTCATGCACACTTGTCTTGTCACAAAACCAAGCAGCCTGAACATGGCTGTACAGCTTGTTGACTCCGGCCGAATTCACGGGCAAGCCCTCCCTCGCTGCCTGATCGAAAAAATTCCGAAATGTACTGAGCCCGTACAGCCCGTTCACTAAGCTATGGGGAGCGCGTATATTAAGGGGATGCTCCATTTGCACATTCACGCCGTCAAGCGCAGTCGGCCGATTTCGGACCGCATCATCAATCCGAGCACAACCTTGGGGGCGGCGCTAAAGTGCGCTTTCGCCCCCAACGACTTGTCGATGCGCAACGATGTCGCCCTTTGCTCACCTATGAAGCAGGGGGTTAAACCATCCGGAATGCTGGTCCGAAGGCTGCATCAACGCCCGCCGGAGAGCAAAGAGAGAACCCACCAGCTGCGGCCATCATGGCCCAACATTGTTCGCATCAACATTGATGCACCCCCCACTACACCGAGGTTCGCAGCCGCCGCGACCATCACCCACCTTGACCCGGCTTGATTTCTATGTGTTGCAGGATGTGGAGCGGCAGGCCATGCTGCGCTTCGCCTGTCGATTGGCTGTTACCGCCGTCAACAAGGGCAGCTCGGTTTACGTGCATGCCCCCAGCCCCGCCAAGGCGCAAGAGTTCAACGAGCTATTCTGGAGCTACCCACCCAAACGCATGATTCCTCACGGCATCCTTGGCACCGCCGAAGCCATCGCGGCACCCGTGGTCATCGGCAGCGGTTCGGTTCTTGGGCAGGGGGTTGTGGTGAACGGCCTGTTGATCAACTTGACCGATGAAGCGCCAGCCTTTGTTGCCCGCTTCGACCGTGCGGCGGAGATTATCGTGGAGCAGACTCGGGCATCCGGCCGCGCTCGCTACCTGCACTACCGAGCCCAAAGCCATGAATTGGCGCATCACGAAATCGGCGATTGGGAGGGGACTTGAACCGCCGGCAAGTGGCCGCCGCGGCCGGAAATGCGGCGATGATCGATGGTGGAGAGCTCTAGCAAATGCAAACCAGCTTTGACCCCCACGCCATCGAACGGAGCCTCTACCAACATTGGGAGGCGGCAGGTTACTTCGCTCCCCAAGGAGAGGCTGCCGGCTACTGCATACTCATTCCACCACCCAACGTCACCGGCAGCCTGCACATGGGGCACGCTTTTCAGCACACGCTAATGGATGTCTTGATCCGCTATCAAAGGATGCTGGGGCGGCGGGTGCTGTGGCAAATGGGCACGGACCACGCCGGCATCTCCACGCAGATGTTGGTCGAACGGCAACTGAACGCAGAAGGCACGACCCGACAAGCCATTGGACGGGAGAAATTCCTTGAGCAGGTCTGGCGCTGGAAGCGGGAATCCGGCCAAAACATCTCCCGACAACTGCGGCGCATGGGTTCATCAGTGGACTGGTCCCGAGAGCGCTTCACCCTTGATGAAGGCTTTTCCAAAGCGGTCATAGAGGTGTTGATGCGCCTGCATGAGGACGGACTGATCTATCGCGGCCAACGGCTGGTGAACTGGGACCCCGCCCTGCGCACCGCCATCTCCGACCTCGAAGTGCTCAACAGCGAAGAGCAAGGCAGTCTGTGGCATTTGCGCTACCCACTATGCGACGGCCTCAAAACCGCCGCCGGCGAGGATCATTTGGTGGTGGCCACCACGCGCCCGGAAACCATGCTGGGCGATGCTGCCGTGGCCGTGCATCCAGACGACGAACGCTATCGCGGCTTGGTGGGCAAGAGAGTGTCCCTGCCGTTGGTGGGCCGGGAGTTGCCCATCATCGCCGACGCCTACGTGGACCCAGCCTTCGGCTCCGGTTGCGTCAAAATCACCCCGGCGCATGATTTCAACGACAACGAAGTGGGCGCTCGCCATAACCTGCCGCTAATCAACGTGTTAACGGCGGCGGCGGCTATTGACGACAGCGCCCCGCCCGCCTACCGCGGCTTGGACCGTTTTGCAGCGCGTGAACGCATCGTTGCGGACTTGGACGCCTTGGGTCTGCTCGACAAGGTGCAGAAGCATAAGATCATGGCGCCTAGAGGCGACCGTTCGGGCGCCCTGATCGAACCTTGGCTCACCCACCAATGGTTCGTCAAGATCAAGCCTTTGGCGGAACCGGCCATCAAGGCAGTGGAGGATGGCTTGATCGAGTTCATCCCCCGCCAATACGAAAACACCTACTTCGCTTGGATGCGCAACATCCAGGACTGGTGCATCAGCCGCCAGCAGTGGTGGGGGCACCGCATCCCCGCTTGGTACGACCCCGACGGCGGCATCCACCTCGGCCGCAATGAGACCGACGCCCGCCGACGGGCCAAGCTAGATGCGGATGTGCCATTAAAGCAGGACGAGGATGTACTGGAGACTTGGTTCTCCTCCGCCCTGTGGAGCTTTGCCACCCAAGGATGGCCCAAACAACCCCCTGATCTTAAGTGCTTCCACCCCACCAGCGTCTTGGTGACCGGCCATGACATCATCTTCTTCTGGGTGGCGCGCATGATTATGATGTCGCTCAAGTTCACCGGCCAAGTGCCGTTTCGACAGGTCTACATCCACGGCTTGGTGCGCGACGGGGAAGGCCGGAAGATGTCCAAAACCAAGGGCAATGGGCTGGACCCCTTGGACCTGATCGACGGCATCAGCCTGCCGGACCTGTTAGCGAAGCGAACCGGCAACCTCACCCAATCCCACTTGGCGGCGGGCATCGAAAAGGCAACTCGCCGAGACTTCCCCAAAGGCATCCCTTCCTATGGCACGGATGCGCTGCGCTTCACCTTTTGCGCCTTGGCCTCCACCGGCCGAGACGTGCGCTTCGACCTCAGCCGCACGGAAGGCTACCGCAATTTCTGCAACAAGCTCTGGAACGCCTCCCGCTTCGTGTTGATGAACACGCGGGGCCAGGATCTTTCCGACCATTCGGCCCTAGGCTTGGCGGACCGCTGGATCCTGTCCCGCACCCGGGATCTGATCACCGAATCCGTCCGCGCCATTGAATCCTACCGCTTCGACCTATACACCAACGCGGTTTATGAATTTGCTTGGCGTGAGTACTGCGACTGGTACTTGGAGCTGGCCAAACCAGTGCTTTGGAATACGGACATCAACCCGGCCCAGCAGCGGGCGGCGCGCCACACCTTGCTGCAAGTGCTTGAGATTCTCTTGCGCGTCGCCCATCCGGTCATGCCATTCATCACGGAAACCCTCTGGCGCGAAATGGCCCCGTTGCTGGCCATCAAGGCACCGACCATTATGTTGCAGCCGTACCCCGAGGCGAACGGCTTACCAGCCGATGCGGAGGCGGTAGCCGCCATTAGTTGGCTCAAGGACGTTGTGACGGCGGTGCGCAACATTCGCGGGGAAGCTGGCATCAAGCCCAGCCAAGCGGTGCCGCTACTGCTGCAAGGAGGCGATGGGCGGGACCACGAGCTTGCATCCAGCACCGAAGCACTGCTGCTGCGGATGGCCAAAGTTGACTCCATGCAGTGGTTGGACCAAGACGCCACCCCGCCCGCCAACGCCCTCGGTTTTGCCGGCGGGCTGAAGATTATGGTGCCTCTGGCCGGATTGATTGACTTAGACGCCGAGCGCACGCGCCTGCAAAAGGAAATAGCCAGAAAGCAGTCGGACCTCGCCCGCATTCACGCTAAGCTGGAGAACCGCAGGTTCATTGACAATGCGCCTTCGTCGGTGGTGGAGCAGGAACGGGTCAAGTCCCATAACACCCAAAGCCGCATGAACGCGCTGAAGGCTCAACTCGAATCCCTAGGCCGCTAGGACCGCTTCTTGCTAAAAAAAGCAACCCATTGCTTTGCATGGTGAATTCGGGTTGTAAAAGAGGCGTCTCCGCACTTCGCCACGAACTTTGGAGGTCGCCAGTGACCACCTTTCCGAGGTCAAAACAGACCACTTGCAGCACTGGCCGACCATGATTTTCAAGCGACGGATTGATCAAGCGAGCAGCATTCAAGGGTCGGCTTGATTGACCTTGCAAATTAATCCGTCGCGCTTGGTTCATTCAGCCTCGTCAATTTAGGGCATACTTTGCGACTGGAATTGAAACAGGGCGGGTTGAAGTTGCGTTGGAAAAATCAAGTGATTGGAGTGAAGCGTTGGACGCTACCGGCATTGATGGGGCTGCTTGCGGCCTGTGGCCCCGAGACCGAACAACCCATGCCGTCTGAGCAGGAGCGGGCGATGGCGGCGGTCATTGAGGATGGCGTCGCCAGCTTGGCTCTGTTGGAGCAGACCACATCAAGCGGCCCCCTCACCCATCTGCCAGTGTGGGGCAGCATCAGGCCGGACGCGATTGAGCCTGGGGTGCGGCAGTTACTGGCCGAGGTGGAGGCGGGCTTCACCAAGATGGAGGCGGATTCCGAACGGACCTGGACCGGGCTGATGGACCCCTTGGAGCGCTTGCAGCAGCGGCTCAGCCACGTCATGGGCGTCATCAGCCATCTGCTGGACGTAAAGTATTCAGACGAGTTGAAGGCGGCTCGCGATGCCGTGCGACCAGACTATGTGGAATTGGTCAACCGTATGGAACAAAGCCGGGCCATTTATGATGCCTTGACTCAATTGCGCAACAGCGACCAATTCGCCGCCTTGACCGAAGCGCGCCAGCGCATCCTCACCGAATCCATTCTCGGCATGGAGCGGTCCGGCGTGCATCTCGGCGACGACGCCAAGGCCCGCTACCAAGAGATACAGCAACTACTAGCGCAACTTGGCGATGACTTCAGCGCCAATCTGGTCAAGCAGGAGGAAGCGTCCCGCATCAAGGTGGAAGATGCAAAGCGGGTAGCCGGCGTGCCGCTGCCTGTGCTCAAGCTGGCCGTGCAGCAGGCCCGGGATGACGGCGTGGAGGCAACCGATGCAGACGGACCCTGGCACTTCGTGGTCAATGGACCAAACTACGTCGCCATCCTGCAGCAGGCCAAGGACCGGAGCCTGCGTGAGCAGTTCTATCGCGCCTACCGCAGCCGCGGCGCATCATCGGAATACGACAACCAGCTCATTGTCGTCGAAATCCTTAAGCTGCGCCAAGAGTTGGCCAACCTACTCGGCTTCTCCAATTTCGCCCAACTGAGCATTGACCAAAAGATGGCACCGACCGTGGACGCCGTATGGGAACTGGTGCGGACGCTGGAGTCAGCCGCCCGCCCTGCGGCCGAAAAGGAGTATTCAACACTGCTCAACTTCATGCGCGCCAATGGTGCCGTCGAGGCGGAAGGCCCGCAACCTTGGGATATCGCCTTCTGGAGCGAGCGCCTACAGGAGCAGCAATACGGCTACGATGAGGAGCGTTTGCGGCAATATTTCCAGATGCCCAAGGTGTTCGATGGCTTGTTCGATCTAGTGCACCGATTGTATGGCTTGCAGGTTCGCCGCGCCCCGGCCGGCGCCGTGCCCCTGTGGGATGAAAGCGTGGAGTTTTTCGAGGTCCTGGCCGGGGAGGATGAGGTCATCGCTGGTTTCTACATCGACCCCTTCGCCCGGCCCGGCGAAAAGCGCGGCGGTGCCTGGATGAACGCCGTGGTGGACCGCAGCCGCGTGCTGGCGAATGGCGATCAATCCTCTTCCCTGCCCGTCGCCCTATTCGTCATGAATGCCCGCCCGCCGGCGGGGGATGCGCCGGCGCTGATGTCGCTGGGCGAAGTGCGCACCCTGTTCCACGAGTTTGGCCACGCCATGCAGCACATGTTCACCAAGATCGAGGATGGCGGCGCTTCCGGCCTCAACCTAGTGGAGTGGGACGCGGTTGAGCTCGCCAGCCAGTTCAACGAGTACTGGATGGACCACAAGCCCTTCCTGCGTGGCTTGACCGCACACAAGGAAACCGGCGAGCCACTAGACGAGGACACCTTGAGCCGCATCATCGACAGCCGCAACTTCATGACCGGCAACGCCACCCTGCGCCAACTACAGTTCGGCAAGGTGGACATGACCTTGCACAGCGCATACGGCTTGCCTGGGGTGGACCAGAAGGAAACGCCGTTCGTCATTGAGGACCGCATTGCGCTCGCCACCGTGGTCACGCCGAGGCTGGCGGGCGAGACCATGTTGCCAAGCTTTGGCCATTTGTTCAGCGGCGGTTATGCGGCTGGCTACTACTCCTACAAGTGGGCGGAGGTGCTGGCCGCAGACGCCTTCGCCGCCTTCCGCGAAGTGGGCTTGGACAACGATGAGGCTGTGCGCCAAGTGGCGGCGCAGTTTCAGGACACGGTGCTTGGCTTAGGCGGCAGCCGCCCGGCGGCCGAGGTGTACCGCCTGTTCCGCGGCCGCGACGCCAAGCCGGAATCCCTGCTCATAGAACAGGGTTTGTTGGAGAGAGCGCCTTAAGCTGAAACCAGTTCGCTAGCAGGCCCCGCCAGACCAATCAGGCCGCTGACAAGCAGGGCCAAGTTAGCGACCATCCAGCCAGCAACTCCTTGGGATTGCAGGAGATTGCATGAAACTCAAAACGGATCGAATGCTCGCCCGCAGCAACGAAGGCATCGGCTGGATGATCTTCAACCATCCGGCTCGACACAACGCACTCTCCTTGGAAATGTGGCAGGGCATCGCCGACATTCTGGAAGCCTTCGCCGCCGACGAGGCCGTGCGCGTCGTCATCATGCGCGGTGCCGGCGGCAAAGCCTTCGTTTCGGGAGCGGATATCTCCGAGTTTGAGGCCGAACGCAGCACCTCCGCCCAAAAAGAACGCTACGACCAAGTGTCTGGACGGGCCAACCAAGCCATGGCGACCTTCGCCAAGCCGCTGATCGCCCTGATCGAAGGCTACTGCATCGGCGGCGGCCTAGCCACGGCCTTAGCGGCGGACCTGCGCTTCGCCACGCCCGATTCCACCTTCGGCATACCGGCCGCCCGATTGGGGCTAGGCTACGATTACAGCAGCCTAGCCGCGCTGGCCCACATGGTTGGCCCTTCCCGAGCGCGGGACATTCTATTCTCAGCGCGCTTCATCCCCGCGCCGGAGGCCAAGGAGATGGGGCTGATCAATTTCATCGCCCAGCGAGATAGCATTGAGGAGGAGGCCATCGGCTACGCCCGCACCGTCGCCGCCAACGCACCGCTCACGATCAGGGCAACCAAGGCGGCCCTTGACGCTTGGCAGCAGGATGACTCGCCGGAGCGGCTTAAGCACATTGAAGACCTCATCAACGCCTGCTTTGACAGTGCGGACTATGAGGAAGGGCGGCGAGCCTTTAGCGAGAAGCGCAAACCCAAGTTTCAGGGGCGATAGCAGGCATCCTGCCGCCGCAACGCGGATGCCGCTGCCGCGTCCACCCGCCTGTTCGCAGCCTTTCTCCTCATGTACAGTTTCCAATCTACCGTCATGGTTCTACCGGGAAAGCTCTGGTGGGTAGAAAGCGCCCGAGCAGGTGAACGGCCTGCACCTTCCTGCACCTTAATGATGAAAGAGGATTTACAACAAGCAAACGAAGCCGTGAGCGGCATCGCTATGAGGGCAGAAAGGAATGATAGGATGTTCCGTCACGGCGCTCCCATGAGTCTATTTTTCACCAATCCAAGCACTACATCATGCAAGTTCCAAACGCCGTAACTGCCTGCGCCCTCATCATCGGCAACGAAATCCTGTCCGGTCGCACGCCCGACAGCAACCTGAACCACTTAGCCCGCACCCTTGGCGACTGGGGCATCCAGTTGCTCGAGGCTAGGGTCATACCGGACCAAGACGACGTGATTGTCGCCACCGTGAACGAATGCCGGCAACGCTTCAACTATGTCTTCACCACCGGCGGCATTGGCCCAACGCACGATGACATCACCGCCGCCTGCATCGCCAAGGCGTTTGGCGTCCCTCTAATCATCCATCCTGAAATCGAAGCCCTGATCCGTAAGCGCTCGGTGCCGCCGGAGGTCATGGAAGCGCGCCTGCTGATGGCGCGAGCACCCGAGGGGGCGGAGTTGGTAGGCAACCCCACCGGCGGGCCGCAAGGTTTCCGGGTGGAAAACGTGATCGTCATGGCCGGCATTCCAGCGGTCATGCGGGCCATGTTGTCCACCTTGGAGGGCAAGCTGGAAATCGGGCCGATCATTCAATCCCGCACCGTGACCGCCTATCTGGGCGAAAGCGAAATCGCCCGCGGACTAGGACGGGTGCAAGCGCGCTATCCGGACATCGACTTAGGCAGCTATCCCTTTTTCCGGGAAAGCTGCCACGGCGCGTCTCTGGTGATGCGGGGGGCGGACCCCAATCGACTGGACCGGATGCTGCAGGATGTCTGCCAAGTCATCATCGACGCCGGTGCAACGCCCCACTTGGCGAAAGGCTAGCGCAAGAGCATGAAACAACATGGACAGGCGAGAAAAGTAGATGTCGCCAAGTCTGGCGAAACTTTGACCGGTTCTGCGCAGGCGTGGGCATGAACTTGGCAGGCAAGAAGGCGTTGGTGTTTGGCGGCACTTCGGGCATCGGCTTGGCCACCACGCAACGCTTGGCGACGGGCGGCGCTCAGGTTGTCGCGTTCAGCCGCAATCCTGACCGGGCCAAGGGCGCAGCACCCACTTCGATTGCCCTTGAAAGCGTTGACGTGCTTGATCGCCAAGCGCTCTCGGACCTGTTCGCGCACCATGCGCCGTTCGACATCCTGGTTAACGCCGCCACCGGCGGGGAGCGGTCGCTCGGCCCCTTTCTGCAAATGGATCTCGACGGTTTTCAAGGTTCGTTTAGAAAGCTTTGGGGCTACCTCAACACGGTGCGCCTAGGCACGGAGCACATGAGCGAAGACGGGACCATTGTGCTGGTGAGCGGCTATCCGGCGCGACGGCCCGGCCCCGGCTCCATCACCCTGTCCACCGTTGGCAATGCGGTGGAGGGGTTCGTGCGGGCGGTCGCGGCGGAGTTGGCACCCCGGCGCATCAACGCCGTATGTCCAGGTTTGATCGACACGCCCCTGTTGCCGCTGGAAGGCGAGGCGGCTCGGGCCAAGTTCTTCGCCAAGGCCACAGCAAAACATCTGATCCCCCGCATCGGCACAGCAGACGAAGTGGCGGCCGGCATCCTGTTCGTCATCGAAAACGATTTCGTAACCGGCACCACGGTGGATGTGGATGGCGGGGCGCTGTTGGCTTAACGGTGGCGAGTGCGTATGATCCGCCAGCAATCATTTTTGACCCCGTGCAGCCCACCCGGCAACCCGGAAGCAGCCACGACCGGCTTGCGGCCTATGTCAGCAGAGCGTTTGGCGGCGATTGAGCCGACCTAGTACAGGCATCAACAGCGAACCACCTGTTGCCGCTGGCTACCTGCAAGTTGAAGCCGCGTAGCCAAGGGGAAAAGAGGCATCAATCTTCGTTAGGAATTAGGAGGCAATCACCGATGACAGCTTTTGGTGTTCTGATGTTCCCCACGGACTACGCCATCGCCCCCGCCAAGCTCGCCAAGGAGGCCGAGGCGCGGGGGTTTGAATCCCTGTTCTTCCCGGAGCACACCCACATTCCGGCTAGCCGCAAGACGCCTTGGCCCGGCGGCGGGGATTTGCCGAAGGAGTACTGGCACACCAATGATCCTTTCATCGCCTTGGCAACGGCGGCCTCCATCACCAAAACCCTGCGCCTTGGCACCGGCATCAGCCTAGTGACGGAGCGCGACCCCATCCTGATGGCGAAACAGGTGGCCACCTTGGACCACCTCTCAAACGGGCGGGTGCTGCTTGGCGTCGGTGCCGGCTGGAACGTCGAGGAAATGAACAACCATGGAGCGGACTACACCAAACGCTGGCAGATCCTGCGGGAGCGCATACTGGCCATGCGCCGCATCTGGTCCGACGACGAGGCGGAGTTCCACGGCGAATTCGTGGACTTCGATCCCATCTTGTCCTACCCCAAGCCGGTTCAATCGGGCGGCCCGAAGGTGTATGTGGGAGCGGCATCCCACTGGACTTGGGCCCGAATCGCCGACTATGCCGATGGTTGGTTCCCCATTTTCCAAGACCCAAACCGGGCTTCCGCCGGCGGCGGCATCGACTACGCCCACGGCATCCGCGAGACCCGCAACGCTTGGGCTGAAGCAGGCCGGGCAGGCGCGCCCGACTTCAGCGTGTTCGGCGTCGGGCCGGATCAGGGCGTGGCGGAGACTCTGATTGAGACCGGGTTCAACCGCTTAATCTTCGGCCTGCCGCCAGCGGAAGCTGACCAAGTGCTGCCCTTGCTGGACCGATATGCGCAGATCGGCTTCGCCATTAACGGCTAGCCTACCTAATTGGCCATTAACGGCTAGCCTACCTAATTGCATGAGTGCTTCGGTTGAGGGACAGGCGCTGCTCAACCGGATGCCGATGCGGCGGGCATTGTGAACCACGACCGCGCCCATCTTGAGCAACATGAGCCGAATGCGGTTCGGGCTGGCCTTGGCCAGCGAGGTGTCGTTCAGCGCTTGGCGGCGCAATCCCTCAAACAGGGTGTAGGCCAAGCCCGAGAGAAGTTGCCGGAACTGGTTCGGCCACCAGCGGTGGCGGGAACCCCGTCCGGCGAACAGGTCCAGTTGCTCATCCTTGATCCGGTTCTCCATACCGTCCCGGGCGCAGTACATCTTGTCGTACAGGCACTGATCAGTTTGTGACAAGTTGGTCATCACAAAACGGCGATTGGCGCCCAGTGATTCAAACTCTTCTTGCCGCACATCAGACACCTCCCCCGTGTTCGAGCAGCAGTGGTTCAATCCTTTCCCTCAGCGGCTTGAATTCATCCTTACGAGCGCAGGACTGTCTTTCGGCGGCACCTAGGTTTTTTCTTTGTCTTCCTTGATTTCACCCTGCTTCGACTTCGCTGTCTTGAGCCGGGCAAGTAGTTCATGTGCGTCCCGAGGCCGGTGCCTGCGGTCATCGCTAAGACAGCGAACCACCAGATCGTTTAGGGCTTGGCGCAGCTTCGGCGCCAACATATTCGGGTCAGGGAAACGCCCCTGCGCCAAACGCCCGCTGATCAATTGAAGTGGCTGGTTGATCGCCATGCCGCCGGAACAGGAGCCTCTAGTTTATGGCGTGGTGCAGGAAGACGACGCCGTGGCCGACCTCCAGCAGGGCTAGGAGGCACCGCTGGCAGCTCTTGTCATTAGAGCGAAGTTTGGTCGCATTTCGCCACGGTGGAATTTCTAAGTTTTATGTTAGGTTTTATGTGTTAAACATCTGTATTTTCTTGATTTTTACACTGTTTTTCCATCCATTTTGTGAACTATTCTGGCTAGCCCGTCAGTAGCCGGCGACCCCGCCCTTCAATTTCTCCGCGAACGTGGCATCAAGGCGTTCATAGGCACTCGCACCGGGCTTCAGCACATACATGGGCTCGGATATCCGCTTCAGGTCGTAGCCGTCCTTGGCTAGATCGCCTTTCAGCATCTTGAAAGTGCCGGTCAGGTCCAAGTCCGCCCGCACGCGCAGGAAGACGGGCCGAGCGTAGGCCGGCAACTCCTGCTGAACGAAGCGGGAGAAGGCGTCGGTGCTCAGTTCGTCAACGCCCGGCATCAAGATCAAGGCCGCCATCCCAGCGCGGCCGTCGGCGTTGGGCACCTGTACGCCATAGACATTGCAGAACTGAATTTCGCTGAAGCCATTGAGAATCTCCCCCACTTCGTTGGTGGAGACATTTTCCGACCGCCAGCGAAAGGTGTCCCCCACCCGATCCACAAACTGGTAATGGGGGTAGCCAAGGGTGAAGCCTGCCTCCACCTCGCGCAGCAAGTCCCCGGTATTGAACCAGGCATCACCCTCAACAAAGGCATCGCGCAGTATCTTCCGCTCGGTGGCCTCGGCATCGGTGTAGCCTTCAAACGCCGCCGCTTCATTGATCTGGCCAAGTAGCAATCCGGTCTCTCCCGGTTCAACTGGAATGCAGCGGCCGTTCCCGTCCAAAAAAATCTGGTCCGCGTCCACATCGTATTTGACCAAGGCGATCTCGGCCGAGGTCATGCCGATGGTCTCGTCCTTGTTGAGCAGGTTGGCGAAGGCCACGTTACCTTCGCTGGAGCCGTAAAACTCGGCTATCCGCTTGATGCCGAAGCGCTGTTTGAACGACCTCCAAATATCCGGCCGTAGGCCGTTGCCCATTATTGTGCGCAACGGATTCCGGTGATCATCCGGCAACGGCGCCGTACTCATCAGGTAGCGGCACAGTTCGCCAATGTAGATCATGCAGGTGGTCTGGTGCGCACGCACTTCGGCAAGGAAGTTTCTGGCCGAGAATTTGCGCCGAATGAACAGGCCGGCGCCGGAGTTGAACGCCGCGCCGCAGCCAACAAGGAAGGCGGTGCCGTGGTACAGCGGCAGGCAGATGTACAGCAGGTCCTTCTCAGTACACCTCAACCCGGCCAGGTGGGCCAGTGCGGCGCTGGAGAGACAGCGCCGATTGGACAGCACCGCCGCCTTGGGCAAGCCGGTGGTGCCGGAGGTGAACAGGTACAGGGCGGTATCGCCGAGGGTGTTCTCCAATGTGGTCGGCGGATTGTCCAAGCAGGCCTCAGCACTGGCTTCATGCAAGTCCGAGGCCCAGTTCGGCGAAGCCGCTGCGCCCGCATCCGGCACGAACAGGTAATCCCCTTCCTCGGTCAAGGGCAGCTTGCTTTTCACTTCCGCCAAGGCTTGGGCGAGCTCTTCGCCAAAGATGCATTTTTTGGATTCCGTCGCCTGAATGCAGTGGCGCAGGGAGCGGCCGCGCAAGTTGGTGTTAATGAAGCCGGCGATGGCACCAAGCTTGTTCAAAGCCACGGCAAGGGCAAGGAACTCAATGCGGTTCTCCATCATCAGGCTGATGACGTCCCCACGCTCGACGCCAAGGGCGGCGAGGTGGTTGGCGTAGCGGTTGGCCAGTGCGTTGAATTCCGCCCAAGTCAGGGAGCGGCCCTCAAAGATGACCGCCGTTCGAGTGCTAAAGCGAACGGCGTTGGTTTCAACGCGGCGGGCAAAGCAGTCCGTTTCAGCATAGGGCCGCACACGCATGCCCTTCTTCAGCGCCAATAGGGACGGCGCTTGCACCAAGGTCGATGTGAGATCGCGAATGCCCATAGCCAAAGCCCCTAAATGCAGGTTCATTCCATGGTTGATGCAAACCAGACCTTTGCACCAATGCACGGAGCAGGCAAGCTGGTGGCAACGGAATATTGTGTGGGAATATCGCCAGTGAATCGCTGGCTAATCGAACAGGTCAGGATTGCCTGAGTCGTGGAGATGGAGGTCATCGGCGGCGGCTATTGGCTCGACGTCGGTTGATCACCAATGCCCGCAGCCGCCCGCAGCCGCACCATCCGCCTATCGAGCCAACGCCTTGCCGGCGGGATATCGAGCAACACAAAGGCAAGGCCCAAGGGAAGCATCCAAAAACCCAAGATCGGCAGAAAACCAAAAACGCCGCCCACCATCAGCAACAGGCCAATGAGCGTTCGCACCCCCGGCGGCACATGGTCACGCCCCCATTGGAAAGCGGCAAGCATGGCCCGGGCGATTCTGATGCGCATGGAATCCTGCACGGCGTCAAACCATTATCGGCCTGTCATCGGGAGCATCATGCTCATGCGGATGGGCGCGTCGGGTGAGGTCCGGGTCGATGGACCTGAACCGATAGCAGCCATCCTCATGCAAGCGACGTTCAATGCGGTTGCGATGCATCAGCAGATGCAGATGCGCAATCGCTTCGCCAAGCGCCATCATCATCTGTCGCGGGTCGAGTTCCCGCAAAAAAAGCACCGGCAGCAGGTCCCGTGCGGTGGCCGGCTCCACGCAGTGCTCCTCAATGGCCAACATGCGGTCCTCATGATGGCTGATGAGGTCGCGCAGGCGTTGGCGCACGCCATAAAACGGCAGGTTGTGGGCCGGCAGCACAAAGGTGTCGTCCGGCGTGTCTAGGAATCTGTCGTGGGACTCCATCCACGCTTTCAACGGGTTGGCGCCCGGCTCCATTGAGTGGACGCTGACGTTGGAGGTAATCACAGGCAGGATCTGATCCCCGGAAATCAACACCTTAAGGGCCGCGCAATAAAGGCAGGCATGTTCCGGCGAGTGGCCTGAGCCCACTAGGATGAGCCAAGTGCGCCCACCGATGGTAAGCACATCCCCCGCCTGCAGCCGATGGTAGCCCGACGGCATGTCGGGCATGGAAAACCCTGAGTTGCCGCGCTGCCCCCACATCTTGGAGAGTTCATCAAGGTAGCTGCGAGGCATGCCGGAGCGCATGTAGAACTTCTCCCCCAACCAAGAGGTGTGATGTCTGCCGGTGGTGTTGGCGAAGGCTCGGGCCTGATAGTACTCGGCCTGAGTCATGTACAGCGGGCAGCGGAACTCGTCGGTGATCATTTTCGCTTGGCCCACATGGTCCGGGTGCATATGGGTGCAAATGACGCCCTTCACTGGCCGGCCACCAAGCTCCTGGCTGAAGATCTGCCGCCACCAATCGCTCGTTTGCGCCATGCCGAGGCCAGTGTCCACCACCCACCAGCCATCGCCATCCTCCAGCAAGTAGAGATTGATGTGCGACAGCGAGCCCGGCATCGGCATGGTGAGCCAACGCACGCCGACGGCGACTTCCTCCGTGGTGCCGGGTGCCGGGTGCCGGGCATGGGGGTAGCTGAGTTCGCTCATGGGGAGGCTTTTCCTCGCAAAAGCAGTGCAGTATACCGCACAGTCGCCCTGACCATCTTTGCCTGAATTGGGGGCTGCGCTAAAGGCGGCGAGCCTGATCGTGGATTTACCTGCGGCCAACGCTTAGATTATGGGCACCATCAGAACAGCGAGAACCACCCCATGACCATGACCGTTGAGCCCATAGCCGCCCTTGACAGCGAAATCAATGACATTCGGTTGGCCACCGCCGAGATCGTCAATCAGGACATTCTGCCGATGGAGAACAAGCTCTGGGGCTCAATGGCGGTCGGGGCCAAGGCTTCGGAGACCATTGCCGAGGCCCGGGAGCTGCGCCAAGACATCCAGAACAAAGTGCGGGCCGCGCATTTGTGGGCGCCCCACCTGCCCAAGCAGTTCGGCGGCATGGGCCTGACGTTCATGCAGCACGCCTACATGAACGAAGTGTTGGCTTACAGCCCCGGCGCAGCCTCCCTGTTCGGCGTGGTGGCGCCCAATTCCGGCAACCAGAAAATTCTGGTGAAGTACGGCACCCCGGAGCAGCATGAGAAGTGGCTGAAACCCCTCACCGAGGGCCGCACCCAGTCTGCGTTCTCAATGACCGAACCGCACAATCCCGGCTCCGACCCTCGCTCGCTGACCACCCGCGCCGAACTCGACGGCGACGAGTGGGTCATCAACGGCCACAAATGGTTCACATCCAATGGCCATGCGGCGGACTTCTTCATCGTCATGTGCAGAACGGCGGATCTTGACGACCCGGCCGGCGGCGACAAAAGGATGACGCAGATCATCGTGCCGAAGGGCTCGCCCGGCCTCAAAATCGTGCGTGGCGTTCCTGTTTGGGGCCGAGGCTCCAGCCACTGCGAAATCATCTACGACAACGTTCGGGTGCCGCGGGAAAATCAACTCGGACGCACCGGCGCTGGGCACCAAGCGGCCCAGGACCGGCTTGGCGCTGGGCGCATCTACCACTGCATGAACGCCATCGGTGCCATGTGGCGGGCCTTTGACCTGATGGTGGAGCGGATTATGACCCGACCGGTGCATGGAGGTGAAAAGCTGGAGCAAAAGCAGTTCATGCAGGGCTTCATCGCCGACAGCTACATGGACATTCAAAGCGCTCGCTTGATGACCATTCATTGCGCCGAGAAAATGGAGAGCGGTGCCGACCCGCGCACCGACATCTCCGCCATTAAAGTGTTCGTGCCCTTGGCCTACCACCGGGTGGTGGACCGCGCCATTCAAGTGTGGGGTGCTGCAGGTGTGTCTGGAGACCTGCCCTTGGCGGGCATGTACCAAGGTGCCCGCACCTTGCGCATTGTTGACGGCCCGGACGAAGTGCATCGAATCCTGATCGCCAAGAACGTGCTGAGGCGCTACCATGCGGGGCAATCTTGGGACTTTGGCAATTGATTGGCTAGCGAACCTCTGCTTAACTTCCGAGGATTGGCCAGTACATGGCGGATGGGACCATTGATCATCTACGTGCAAGGCTTACACGTCCCTGCGAATTTTTTAGAGGCTTCCTAGGCCACATCCCTGTTGACCCCAGAGCCTACAGCCAGATTGGGTTGGAAACCGCTTCGCCGGCGCCCGATCATGCAAGTCAAGGAAGACGGCTGGCCGAATGAACCACAGCGCCACACGCATAATGACATTGACAATGGAGGGACCGTAAAGACATGCCTCAACTGACTAAGACGGAAATGCGGGAGTTCCTAACCGAACCCGGAGTGCTGATGCGCGTGGCGGTGGTGCGGGAGGACGGCAGCCCCTTGGTCACCCCAATTTGGTTTCTGCACGAAGATGACGCCATCTACTTTACGCCGCGCAAGCACTCCGAGTGGTTCGGCTGCCTGCGCCGCGACCCTAGGGTGGCGCTGTGCATTGACGAGCAAGCAAGGCCGTACCGCAAAGTGCTGGCGGAAGGGGCGGCGGAGCTGTTGTATGACCTCGGCCAAGACGACGCATGGCGCGAACTTTACCGCCACATCGCTCAGCGCTACATATCGTCCAACGCCGCCGACGCCTACATTCAAAACACCATCAAGCAGCCCCGCGGCCTGTTCCGGCTGCGCTTGGAGCAGGCCGCAGTGAAAACCTGGCGCATGCCCATCGAAGGTGAGCCGGCGGAAGGCATTTGGCACCACCGCTACTACGAGGAAGGAGCCGCGTTTAAGAACCAAGTGTGAAGCAGGATTGGCAGCCACCGCCCCGGCTTGGGGGAGACCCCGTCGAGCAAAGCAAGGCCACGGTCTTCCTAGACTTCCCCATAAGCGACTTCGTCACTGGCGTACACCTGCCGGTGGATGGCCGTCGGCTGACTTGGCGATGACTTCGGCGCTGCAAAACTTCACGCCGCACCAGAAACACCATGCAACGGAGAAGACCAATGAGGCTTGAAACGCTCTTGGGGCCGGCAACGCAGTTGGCTGATCCGCTAGCGGCCCCTGCACCGAGAAGGCTCAACACGTCACCCAAGCCACAACGCCGTGGAGAAGGCCAATGAGGCTTGGAGCGCTCTTAGGGCCAGTCACAGCGAAGACAAGCTCAAAATTTCTCCCCAACCAAGCCCGCTTCCTGGCCGACCAAGGGTTTGAAAGCCTATGGTCGGCACAGGCCATCGGCCGTGGATTCATGGTCACCGACCCGTTCGTAGCCCTCACCGCAGCGGCGAGTGTGACCGAGAATATCGAGATTGGCAGCGCCGTTGTGCAGGCACCCCTCTACCATCCGCTGGACCTGGCCCATCGCGTGCTGTCGCTACAGCAGATCTGCGGCGACCGCTTGACCCTCGGCTTAGGCGTAGGCTCCACGGAAGCGGATTTCTCCACCTTGGGCCGCAATTTCGATAACCGCTTTGAGAACTTCACTTCCATAGTGGAGGACTTGCGGGAGATCTTCCGCACAGGCGACCTTGGCGAGCACAGCCTATCTGCCTGGCCAGAGGTCCAAGGGGGCCGCCGCTTTATCTCGGCAGCTGGGGCAAGGGCATCATCAGGGCGGCCAAGGAATTCGACGGCTGGATCGCCTCCGCTCACTACCGCTCGGCCGCGAAGGTCGCCGCAGCCCTCATCGACTACCGAAAGGCTGGCGGCGGACGCGCCATCATCTCCACCATCATGGTGCCGCCAGGAGCGGATTTGGGCGAGCTCAAGGCCAAGCTGGATTTCTTTGCCGACGCCGGCTTCGATGACGCCGTGGTGTTCTTCCTGCCCAAGGGTCCCGACCCAACCGCCGTGCGCAAGCTGGTTGCCTAGCCCGCCAGCTTTGATATCCGGGCCAATCCGTCAGCGATGTCGGAGAGCTAGGAAGCCTCTCACCGGAACTGACTGAACCTACCTATGCTGCGAGAAACCGTGAATGAGTCAGAGGCTTCCAATTGAACGGCCTTCTTCAACATTGAGCGCGCAACAGACAAGGGCTTGTTGCAGAAAGTGAAAAGTATTCCATCAACAAGCAAGTCGCTTGATGCAATATTCGGCTCTTGGGCGTAGCCTTGGGCCTTTTTTCGCCAACAGGGCTTAAGAGGACAACACCAAGACATGTACAGCATCCGCACCTACAACCAGATCGCCAAGCGCGGGCTTGAGCGCTTGGCCACCGACCGCTATCAGGTTGGAGCCAACATCGACAATCCGGACAGCATCCTGCTGCGCAGCCACAAGCTGTCACCGGACGATCTTCAGGACGGGCTTCGCGCCATCTCCAGGGCCGGCGCCGGCGTTAACAACGTGCCTGTTCAACAATGCACCGGGAGGGGCGTGGTGGTCTTCAACACGCCAGGCGCGAACGCCAATTCGGTCAAGGAATTGGTGTTGGCCGCCCTGCTCATCAGCGCCCGAGATGTGGTTGGCGGCATGGAGTTCGTCTCCACCTTGGCTGAGGTAACCGATGCAGCCGCAATCAACGCCTTGATTGAATCAGAGAAAAAGCGCTTCAAGGGGCAGGAATTGCATGGCAAGGCCTTCGGCGTTGTGGGCTTGGGTGCCATCGGTTCACTGGTGGCCCGCTCGGCGCTCGACCTCGGCATGGATGTGCTCGGCTACGATCCATCGATTTCGGTGGACGCCGCTTGGCGTTTGCCCAGTGAAGTGGAGCGCGTGGACAACTTGGAAGGTCTGTTCGCCCGTTCCCAATACATCAGCCTGCATGTGCCCCTGCTGCCGCAAACACGGGACCTGATCGGCGAAAGGGCATTGCGGTCGCTTCGTCCGGGCAGCGTGCTGGTTAATTTCGCCCGGCAGCCGATCGTAGATCAAGCAGCTCTAGTCCGCGCCTTGGACGACGGGCGGCTCGCAAGCTACGTGTCGGATTTTCCCGCACCCGGGCTCATCGGCCGCCCCAATGTCCAGTTGACGCCTCACCTTGGGGCTAGCACCAGCGAAGCGGAGGAGAACTGCGCAATCATGGCAGCCAATCAGCTCGCCAGCTTTCTTGAGACCGGCAACATCACCAACTCGGTCAATTTCCCGCACGTCTCCCTAGAGCCCTCGAACGGGCACCGCTTGGCCATCACCAACCGAAACGTGGCGGGGATGCTGGGCCAGATGACTTCGGCCCTAGCCAAGCACGACATCAACATCATCGACATCCTCAACAAAAGCCGTGGCGACGTGGCCTACAACCTGCTGGACATCGAAACAACGCCGGGCGAAGCGCTCCTAGCGGAGTTGAACGCCATAGACAGCGTCATCAACGTGCGCGTGATCAAGCGCCGATGAAGGCTCTTAAAGACTCTTCCGTGCGAGGGGCCTGCGCCTTGCGCTCCATGTCAAGGGCTTGACGGATGTTCTTGCAATCCTTGGCGACGGGCTGACCGTTACGCTAGGCAACACTGGCGGGTTGTATCAAGGGGCGATGGGCCGTCGAGGGTCGGTGATCCATTCGCTCCAAGACCCGGGGTAGAGAGCCGGTTCATCGAAGCCCGCCAAGCGCATGGCGAGCACGTTGTGGGCGGCGGTGACACCTGAGCCGCAATAGCAAACCGGGTTGTTCGCAAGGCCGGCAAAGCGCGCCCGCAACAGTTTTTCCGGCGCGAAGGCGCCGCTGCCATCAAGGTTGTCCTGAAATGGCCTGCAGTGGGCACCGGGAATGTGCCCGGCCACCGGGTCTATGGGCTCCTCCACACCATCGAATCGAGATTGGGCGCGGGCGTCTATGAGCGTGAACCGGCCGAGGCCGGATTCAATTTCCTGCGCCGTTTTCAACCGCGTCAGGGCGCGGCGCAGACTAAAGTTGCCCGGCGGCGGGGTGGGAACCTCTTGGCTCAACTCCCCCGTCCAGCCACTCAATCCCCCATCAAGCAGGGCGGCGGCAGCATGGCCGCACCACCGGGCTAACCACCAACCACGGGCAGCGAACGCACCGCCAGCGTCATCATAAAAGACCATCTGATCCTCTTCATTCACGCCCAAGTCGGCGAAAAGCTGCGCCAAGGCGGCCCGCGGCGGCAGTGGATGCCGCCCTCCAATCCCTGCTGGCGCCGCCAAATCCCGCTCCAAATGCAAGTGCAACGCACTTGGAATGTGCCCTTGCGCATAGGCCCGACGGCCATGATCCGGATCCCCCAACGCGGCGCGGCAATCAAACAAACGCACTGGCGACTGATTAGATTGCAAATCCTTGACGGCGATGAGGTCAGTGAACATGGCGCACGGGGACAACCGCTGATTCCTGACCGAGATTATAGGCGCGGACGAGCTGAAGGCGAACAGGCGAATGGACCGGCTTTGAGCCATAGGCGATAGGCGAAGAACCCTAGGCGGACACACAATAAGCGGGCACAATAGGCGGACACACAAACGGACCACCTTGCGCAGACGCTTTTTGCCGGTTGTGATTGTCCTTTCAGAACATCGATTAGGTGTGCAGCAAGATCGGCTGTGACATAATGGCCGCGATGGCCGCGAAATGCCTTCATAGAAATTTCGCTGGACCTCGCAACAACAATGCTCTAAGTTGTCTCGAACTCATAAAGAAAACTCGACATCACACTGTGCGGCCAACCCGCTGAGTACAGGTTGAGTGTTTGCAGCGAACAAGATTGAGCGCTGCAAGGCCCCGTCAGCGAGCAGGAGTTTCCGGCCTTGGCGGAAAGCCAAAAGCGCCCTCTAGGGCTCAATGAACGAGCCGAACAGGAATTAAAGCATCAGTCAGGGGAATTAAATGCTATCGAGCGTACTGGATTGGCTCAGCAATGGGCTGTGGGACCTCTCCATTTGGAGCATCATCGCCTATGTTCTGGCGACAACGCAGATCACCATCCTCACCGTCACGCTGTACCTGCACCGATATGCCGCCCACAGGGCCTTGGATTTGCACCCCGCGCTACAGCACTTTTTCCGCTTCTGGTCTTGGCTCACGACCGGCATGATCACCCAGGAATGGGTGGCCATTCACCGCAAGCACCACGCCACCACAGAGACGGAGGAAGATCCCCACAGCCCGCGCCTAAAGGGCCTGAGTACAATTTTCTGGAAAGGCACTGAAGCCTACCGCACCGCTGCCGCCGATCAGGAGATCACCAAGCGTTACGGCACCGGCTGCCCGGAAGACTGGCCGGAGCGCGCTATCTACTCCCGCTTTCCCACAATTGGTCTGGCCATGCTGGCCCTCATCGACATCGCCTTGTTCGGCGTAATCGGGCTGACGGTGTGGGCGGTGCAGATGCTGTGGATCCCGGTTTTTGGTGCCGGCGTGATCAACGGCGTCGGCCACACTTGGGGCTACCGCAATTTTGAATCGCCGGACGCCAGCACCAACATCATGCCTTGGGGCCTTCTCATCGGCGGCGAAGAATTGCACAACAACCATCACACCTACCCGAATTCGGCCAAGTTTTCACAAAAATCATGGGAACTAGATATCGGCTGGATGTGGATTCGACTATTCAAGACTTTGGGGCTGGCGCAGCCTAAAAGCACCGGCCCAATCGTCACGCAAATTCCAGGCAAGACCACGCTGGATATAGACACCGTTTGGGCCGTGCTGAACGACCGCTTTCAGTTGATGGCGAAGTACAAGAACGATGTGGTTAAACCGCTGGTTCGGCTGGAGTGCGCCAAGGTGGACCAAGCCACCTGTCAATTGTTCCGCAAGGCCCGGTCGCTGCTGTGCCGGGAGCAGACCTTGGTGAGCGCCAAAGGCGAGCGCCACATCGCCGAGGCCGTTCGGGCTAGTCAAGTTATCAAAACGGTCTACAGTCTGCGCATCCGCCTGCTGGAAATCTGGGCCAAACGCGGCGGCAATGCGGATGAACTGCTCAATGCGCTACGCCAGTGGTGTCGAGACGCCGAAGCCACCGGCATTCAGGCGCTTGAGGACTTCGCGAACGAGTTAAAGTCCTACGGCGTGTCGGCCTTGCACAAATCCAGCGCCTAGAACACGGCGAGCCCGCCTACATCCTCTCCACCACGTCGATGCCGAGCAGGGCGAGCCCTGTTCGCAGCGTTCGAGCGGTTTGCTGAGCCAGTTTGAGGCGGTTGCCTTTGATGGTCTCCACGGCGGTCAAAATGGGGCATTGTTCATAGAATCGACTGAACTTGGTGGCCACCTCATACAGGTAGGCGCACAACTGGTGCGGATAGCCATCCTTGGCCACTTGCTCCAGGACTTCCTGCAAACGCACCAGAACAACGGCCAAATCCCTTTCCGCTAGTTCCCGAGGCTCCGCTTTGCCGGCCAAGGCCTGGGCGTCTACGCCTCCCCGCCGAAACATGCTTTGAATCCTCGCGTAGGCGTACAACAAGTAGGGGGCGGTGTTGCCTTCAAATGCCAACATCTGATCCCAATCAAAAACATAGTCGCTGGTTCGGCTTTTGCAGAGGTCCGCATATTTAACGGACCCAATGCCAAGCACACGCGCCACCTCCTGCTGTTGCCGGGGAGGAAGTTGCGGGTTCTTCTCCCGTACTAGCCGCAGCGCCCGGGCTTCGGCTTCGTCAAGCAGGGCGGCGAGCTTCACCACGCCGCCCTCCCGGGTCTTGAAGGGCCGGCCATCGTCGCCAAGCATGGCACCAAAGGGCATGTGCTCAAGCGACAACCCGGCCGGCTTGAAGCCGGCCTGCTCCGCCACCGCAAACACCTGCTGAAAATGCAGCGCTTGTCGGCTGTCCGTGAAGTAGAGAATCCGGTCGGCGGCAAGCGCCTCGGCGCGGTGGCGAATGGCCGCCAAGTCCGTCGTGGCGTATAGGTAGGCGCGGTCGGACTTCTGCACAATGACTGGTGCCAAGCCGCCGTCCCTGCTCTTGAATTGGTCCAAGAACACACAGCGAGCACCATCGGATTCGGTCAGCAGGCCTCGCTGTTCAAGCAACTCCACGGTTTCGCTCAAAGTGTCGTTGTAAGCGCTTTCGGCCATCACGTCGGCCCGTGTCAAGCTCACGTCCAAGCGGTTGTATATGGCGTGGCAGTGGTCCAAGGAGACGTCAATGAATTGCCGCCACTTGGCGCGGGCAGCGGCATCCCCGGATTGCAGGGCGACCACCATAGCGCGGCTGGCTTGGGCGAACGCCGGCTCTTCGTTGAAACGAACTCGCGCTGTGCGATAGAAATCCTCTAAGTCATTAAGCGCCTTGAAGTCATCGCCCGTTTCGTTCAACTGCGCCAACAGCATCCCGAACTGCGTGCCCCAGTCGCCGACATGGTTTTGGCGAATGACTTGATGGCCCAATGTCTCCAGAATCCGCACCATGGCATCGCCGATGATGGTGCTGCGCAGATGCCCCACATGCATTTCCTTGGCAAGGTTGGGGCATGAATAGTCAACCACCGCCCGCTGGGGCACCTTCGTTGTTTCCACGAGCGGGGTGGAAAGATCCAGATAGCTGGTCAGAAACTCGTTGCGCAGACGGATGTTCAGAAAGCCCGGCCCGGCAACCTCAACCCGTTCCGCGAGGTCATCTACCTCCAGCTGGTCGATGACTTCGGCGGCCAACTGGCGGGGGTTGGCCTTCGTCCTCTTGGCGGCGGCCATCACGCCGTTTGCCTGGTAATCCCCATACTCCGGCTTGGAGGCGGTTCTGACCAGCGCCGGCGCCGTATTGCCGCAACGCTTAAGCGCCGCCTCTATCCGGTTGGACAGCTGTTGTTTTGGATTCATCTCTCTGCCCGAGCGTCGGCTCGGATTGGCCCATCAATCGAGCCCCTGCTCGGTAACCTTGCATCGGTCGGATTAGAGGGCCTAGTCGCTGGAGCTTGTTTCAAAATTGAATTTTCGGGGCTTTCCCACCGCCAAGCTCCTAGCCGCTAAAGCGGCACCACATTTCTCGCGTAATGCCCCTTCTCGTTTTGCGCCACATGAAAACTGACCTTGCTCCCTTCGTGCAATAGAAGTCGCTGGCCACCCTTGGCGCTGATGTCGCCTTTGTGGACGAATATCTCGTCGCCGGAAGCGCGAACGATGAAGCCATAGCCCTTGGTTTCATTAAACCACTTGATCGTGCCTTCCTCGCTCTCGCCGCCTTCGCTGGTTTGCGGCCCGCTATTGCGCGGCTGGCGTGGAGAGCGGCTCCACCGCCCACGGCGGTGTCTTTTTTGTTGGGCCGTACGGGCGGCAAGGCGGGCATTGAGCAAGCCGTTGGCCGCAAGCGCTAAGAAGGCAAGCAGCAGCAAGGCGAGGTAGTTGTCTTGAAACAGCCGGAACGCAATTTCGGTGACGAGGGCGGCGAACAGCAGTGCGCTCGCAAGCACGATGATGTAGGTGCGCATCGTTAAATACCAAGAATCCAGTCAGTGAATGATCAGGGCGATGAAAGAAGCAGGCTGGAGATGATACCACTTATAGGGTATCAAGGGGGCCGACCGGTGCGGTGGCAAACCATCGGCCTAGGGAACCTCTGATTAAATTCCAAGGATTGACCCTCGCATGGCGGATGAAATAATTTATCTTTTATCTTCAATGACTTACACGTCATCGAAAAAGACTGGTCTGTTGTACTGCGAAAGCCTGCGAATTTTTCAGAGGTTTCCTAGGGGTTCAGCCGCAGGGCTTCCAACAATCCCACCAGAATGAGGTCCGGCACCACTTCGTCGAACAGCTGTTCATGATCAAAGAGATGACAAAAGCCGCCGGTGCCGATCACGCACGGGGGCTCATTCGGGAAGACTTCTTCGGTGATGCGCCGTACCAACTCCCGCACCATACCCACATTGCTCCAATAAAGCCCGCTTTGGATGCTCTCAACCGTCGAGCGACCAACGGAGGAGCGCATCGGCTTGATCTCCACCGCCGGAAGCTGCGCCGTCTTTGACTCCAACGCATCCATGGCGAGCTTTAAGCCCGGCACGATGTTTCCGCCTAGGAACTCTCGGTCACGGGTGATGGCGCACACTGTGGTGGCGGTGCCAAAGTCAACCACAATGAGATTTCTGCCCGGAAAGAGCTTCACTGCGCCGATGGCGTCCGCAACGCGGTCGGCACCCACTTCCTTGGGGTCTTTGTAGCCGATCTTCAGGCCCGTCCTGATGCCTAGGCGCAGGATCATGGGGTCGATCCTAAAGTACTTCTGACAGCACGCCCTCAGCGAATAGTTCATGTCCGGCACCACCGAGCAGGCGGTGATCTGGAGAATGGCGCTCGGTTCAATGCCGTTCTCGCGCAACGCCGCCCGTAGAAACACCCCCAGCTCATCGGAGGAGCCCCGCACAGTCGAGGTGCGGCGAAATTGGACGGCGAGAACACCGTCATCAAAGGCGCCGCAATAAATCTGACTGTTGCCCACGTCAAGCGCGAGAATCATGATTCAGCGCACGCCTCAAGCGCAACGTTATCAATCAGCCGCACCGTCTTGCCGCCACAAGTCAGCGATGCCGCGCCGAACCTTCGACCCGCTCGAGTGACCACGTAATCCACATCGAACCCAGCGCGGGCAAGGGCTTCCGCCACCTGGCCATCAGAGCGGTCGGAAGCAAGCAATTGGTGCAGTTTCGGCGCCAAGCAACGGCCCTCGGCGTCGAGCAAGGCGTTGCGCGAACTTAAGGCCAAGCCATCGGCATCGCGCACCGTTCGACCGGGCACGATGGCCACGTCCATGAAAAAAGCGTCCGCCATGTCGCGAACGAGCATAAGCTGCTGGTAGTCCTTCTCCCCAAAATAGGCGCGGTCCGGCCGGATCAGGTTCAGCAGCTTCATCACCACGGTCAAGACACCGGCGAAGTGTCCTGGCCGATGGGCACCGCACAGTTCGCGGCTGAATTCGGATTCCTCCACCTTGAAGCGGTAGCCGTCCGCATACATGGCCTCCCGTGGAGGTGCGAACACCGCATCAACGCCAAGCGCGGCGGCCCGGGCCAAGTCTTCATCATGGGTGACGGGATAGCTGGCCAGATCCTGTGGCCGGTTGAATTGCGTGGGATTCAGGAAAATGCTCACCACCACCATTTGATTATCCGCCCGGGCTTGCCGAATCAAGGCAGCATGGCCGTCATGCAAGGCTCCCAAGGTGGGCACCAAGCCGCTGCTGCCGCTGCTAGCAGCCCTGAAGCGCCGCCAATCCTCAATGGTGTTGAATACCCTCATCCGTAGGATTCCGCCTTGGCCGGGAACACGCCGACGCGAATGTCCTCGGCGAAGTGGTTGACCGCATCTTTCATCATGCGGTGGCCATTGGCGTAGTGCCGCAGAAACTTGGGCTTGAATTTGGGATTCATACCCAGCAGGTCCTGCAACACCAACACTTGGCCATCGGTCTTCGGCCCGGCGCCAATGCCGATGGTGGGGATGGAGAGCTGCTCGGTGATGCGCTCCGCCAATTGACGAGGCACGCATTCGAGCACCAAGGCGAAACAACCGGCCTCCTGTAGCCGCCAAGCGGATTCCAGTATCCCTGCGGCGTCATCCTCATTGCACCCCTGCACCCGGTGACCGCCAAACGCCTGCACGGACTGCGGCGTCAAGCCGAGGTGCCCCATCACAGGCACGCCGGATTCAACAATATGCGTGGTGGTCTCTAACTGACCGGCCTCCCCTTCCACCTTCACCGCATTCACGCCAGCGCGCATGATCGCCTGCACGGCGTCCATGGCGAAACCGATGCCCTTGCGCATAGATAGGAACGGCATGTCGCCGATGATGTATTTATTCGGCGCCCCCCGCCGCACCGCCTCGGCGTGCAGAACCATCATCTCCACCGTCGCATGCACGGTGCTGTCGAAGCCGTGCATCACCATGGCTAGGCTGTCGCCCACAAGCAAGCAATCGACATCGGATTCGGCCAGCACTTGGGCCGACCAAAAATCGTAGCAAGTGACCATGGAAATGGGGTCGTGCGCCGCTTTGCGCTTGCCGAAATCAAGAGTGTTCAAAGCCACCTCCCATACGTTCGCTCAATGCAGGTCCGCTGCAAAGGAAGGGTGTGGCCCAAGGCAAGCAAGCCGCCGCTCCACCCGACGGCGCAAGGCGGCCGAACTGTTGAGCGCTTGTGGCGATCTGAAGGCATGGGTACCTGTCCTCAAAAGCGGATCAAGTCCTGCGTTTAACCATTTGTGCATTCCACCCCTCCCACTGCACCAACCTGTGTGCAGGGGCAAGGCGCGTCTCCGTCCCTACTAACAGGATCGGAGCGGTGGCTAAGGCTAAGCAGGATTTTCCCGTTTGTAAAGTGAATGTACGGGTTCAGGACATTTCGGAATTTTCTCGGCTAGGCAGCCATGGCGAGCTTGTTCGCGAATTCGGCCGCGGTCATCCAGCCGAGGGCTTGGTGGGGCGGGCGCGGCGGCGGGGCGGGCGCCAAGGCCAGGGTCAACGCAGGCTTCCCTGCCGCTTTCGATGGGCGTGCAGGACGTGCGAATGGCCTCGAATCGTCCAGACTTCGGATTGTTTGCCCCTGCGCCCTATGCCAAACTCACTGTTTAAGCATTCACGGGAGCGGTGCGGGCACATGAAATTCGGGATTTTCTACGAACATCAACTGCCGCGGGACTGGGACGAGTTCAGCGAGCATCAGCTTTTTCAGAATTCACTTGAGCAAATCGAGCTCGCTGACCAGCTCGGCTTTGACTATGCTTGGGAGGTGGAGCATCACTTCCTGGAGGAGTACTCCCACTCATCAGCGCCGGAAGTGTTCCTCGCCGCCGCCAGCCAGCGCACCCGCAACATCCGCTTGGGCCATGGCATCGTGCAGATGACCACCAACCACCCGGCCAGAGTGGCGGAGAAAGTGGCCACACTGGACCTGGTGTCCAACGGTCGGGTGGAGCTTGGCCTCGGCGAAGGCTCCTCGGTCACCGAACTGCACCCCTTCAATCTCCGCTTCCGCGACAAGCGCGACATCTGGGAGGATGCGGTCCGCTGCACCCTGCCGATGTTTTGGAACCACGCCTGGGAGTACGATGGCGAATTCTTCAAATTCCCCAAGCGCGCCGTGTTGCCAAAGCCATTGCAGAAGCCTCATCCGCCGCTTTGGGTGGCTTGCTCCCAGATGGACACCATCAAGTACGCCGCCCATAGAGGCATGGGGGCGCTTTGCTTTAAGTTCGTCGATCTAGAAGCGGCAAGGGCTTGGGTGCACGCCTACTACAACACCTTCGTCCATCATCAGGAGAAGCTTTGTGATTACCAAACCAACGCTAACATCGCCGTGGTCGGCGGCTTCATGTGCGCCGAGACCGACGAAGAGGCATGGCGCAAGTCGGAAGGTTGGACGTTTTTTCAGTTCGCCTTGCAGTTGTACAGCAAGGAGGGGCCGTTTGAACCGGGCGCGGTGCATTTTTGGGACCGCTACCAAGCTTGGAGGAAAACGCCGGCCGGCCAGCGCCGGTCAAACAGCGAGTTGATCGGTTCCCCAGCAACGATCAGAAAGCGCCTTAAGGAGCTTGAAGACGCCCATGTAGACCAAGTGATCCTGCTCAATCAGGCGGGCAAGAATACGCATGAGGACATCTGCTCCAGCCTCAAGCTGTTCGCCGAGGAGGTGATGCCGGAATTCCAGGGCCGCCATAGCGAGCAGGAGGCATGGAAGGCGGCGGTACTAAACAGAGACGTCGAGCTTGAGTACATAGACACGGAGCCGTTCAACATCAGCTCCCGCCAAGCACCCAGCAAAGGGCCATCGAAGGAGCGGCGCGACATGGTGGCCGGCGTTGTTGGACGTCCGCAATCAAGAGCCATCAGTTAGGAAACACTCAGGGTCGAAGCCCTAAGTTGGCCTGAAGACGCCCAGCCAAACACCCCCAACAAATAAAGCCAGCCCTCAAGCGTCGAACAGGATAACGCTGCGCGCCACGGTACCCGCTTCAAGGGCTTTGAGCGCATCGTTCACTTCACTAAGCGTGATGCGGTTGGACACCAGGTCATCAAGATGCAGCTTGCCCCGAAGGTAGAAATCCACAAAGCGGGGCATGTCCACCCGAAAGCGGTTCGAACCCATGAACGAACCTTGAATTTTCTTCTCGAACAGGAAGTCCACCCCGTGCACGGCCACCATTTGCCCCGGCGGGATCATGCCAATTATGGTGGCCGTGCCGCCGTGCTTGAGCATTTGAAACGCCTGCTCGGCCGTGGTCTTAAGGCCAATGGCTTCAAAGGCGTGGTGGACGCCACCGGCGGTCAGCTCCATCACCGCACCAACCGCGTCCTTCTCCTTGGCGTTGATCAGGTCGGTGGCGCCGAACTTTTGCGCCAGTTCAAGCTTCGATGGCAGGGCGTCCACGGCGATCACGCGGCCAGCCCCGGCGATGGCGGCACCGTTGATGCAGGACAAACCAACGCCGCCACAGCCGATTACAGCCACAGTCTCACCGGGGCGAACCCCGGCCGTGTGGATCACGGCACCGACCCCAGTGGTTACGCTGCAACCGATCAACGCAGCTCGATCCAAGGGCATGTCGTTGCGAATTTTGGCGACCGCATGCTCATGCACAAGCAGCATTTCAGCGAAGGAACCGAGATTGGCGAATTGCCCCAAGGCAGTGCCGGCCTGACTGATGCGCGGCTCCTCGCTTGGCAGGCGGCGGGTTTCCGGCTCCTCGCAAAGATTCATGCGCCCGGTGAGGCAGTGCTCGCAGTGGCCGCAGAAAACCGATAGGCAAGTGATGACGTGATCGCCCGGCTGCACGTAGTGGACATCAGCGCCCACCGCCTCCACCACACCTGCGCTCTCATGACCGAGCACCATGGGCAGCGGACAGGGATAGGTGCCGTCGAAGAAGTGCAGGTCGCTGTGGCAAATGCCGGTCGCCGCCGTGCGCACCAGAACTTCCCGCGGCCCGGGCTTCGAGACCTCAATCTCCTCCACCTGCATGGGCACATTCACTTCCCGCAAAACTGCTGCTTTCATGTTTCACTCCAACTTGATGTAAGCGTTGAGTTTGCCCTAGCGAGTCAAAGCTGTGCAAGCTGCTGCTGCACCAACAGGCTGGCAACGCGGACAGCGGCGGCAAGCCCACGGCTATCCGCCTTGCCTTGACCGGCTATGTCGAACGCCGTGCCGTGGTCCACCGAAGTGCGAACGAAGGGCAGGCCAAGGGTCACTGTGGCGCTGTGATGGAAGTCCCGTACTTTGACAGCAATGTGCCCCTGGTCGTGGAAAAGCGCCAACACCGCGTCGAACTCGCCACCGATGGCGCGGTTGAACACCGAGTCCGCCGGAATGGGGCCTGCGGCATCAATGTGTTCGCTGCGGGCGGCCGCCACCGCCGGCGCCAACTCTTCAATTTCCTCTTGGCCGAGCAATCCCTCTTCGCCGCCGTGGGGGTTTAACGCAGCCACGGCGATGCGCGGTCGGGCAAGGCCCCAATGCTCAAAGCAGCGGTGGGTGAGTTGCAGTTTCTCCAATACCCGGGCTTGGGTGACGTAGAGAACCGCTTCGCGCAGCGGCTTGTGGGTGGATAGATGCACCACCTTCAGCCCCGGCGTCATCAGCATAGTCGCCGTGCGGTCGGAACCGGCCATGCGGGCCAAGATTTCCTGATGACCAAGATCGCCAACGAAGCCGGCCGCTTGAACGGCCTTCTTGTTGATTGGGCAGGTCGCCATAGCCGCCATGCGCCCGCTGAGACAGAGTTTCGCCGCCCACTCCACCGCCCGCACCGCCTCCACGCCGCAACTCGACTGCACTTGACCGAATTGAAAACCCTGCGGACGCGGCAAGCCCAGATCCAAAATGCCAATCAGGCCAGCCCCGTCGGCCGGGATTTGCTGCGCCGCAGTAAAGATGGGTAGTTCGGGCATCACCGCCTTAGCCGCCGTGGCACCTTCACGCAAGGCCCAAACGCTGCCGATGAGAACCAGCCTCAGGTCGGACAGGTCCGCTTGCTGTTGATATTTCACCAGCACTTCGGGGCCGATGCCGGCTGGGTCGCCGAGCGTGATACCGATTAGCGGCGCAATCATGTTGGCCCAACTTCGGCGGCACCGGAATGTCCGCAGCAAAGGCACCCGGCCCGCCGCCAGACGCCAACGGCTGCGATCGGAACGGCGCTAAAGCAGCTCCGTCGCATCGAGCTGAAGGCCAAATCCCTGAAGGCCAACGAAGCCGGTCTCACGCCCAGCAATAATGCGAATACGGGATAGGCCCAAGTCCCGCAGGATTTGGGCGCCGACGCCAATCTCCAACCACTGCGTCTTGCGTTCATTCTCCCGTGACTGCTGCTCCAGCCGCTCCAGCGGAACCCCCACGAAGCCGGAACGCAGGTAAATCACCACACCGCCCCCGAGCGCCTTGATGCGGTCAAGGGAGGCGTCAAGCAAGCTGAGGTCACGGTCGGTTTGCGGCCCGAACACATCGTCGATCAGCCTCTCCCGGTGCATCCGCACCGGTACCGAGGTACTTGCTCTCACATCGCCGAACAGCAGCGCCAAGTGTTCTGCTTCCTCAAACTTCGTTCTGTAGGCCAGCGCCCGCGCCACGCCGATGCGAGTGTTCACACGGAATTTCCGGGTGCGCTCCACCAAACGCTCACGGGTTTGGCGATAGGCGATGAGGTCCGCAATGGTAATGATCTTTAGCCCCTCCCGCCGGGCGAACTGCAGTAGTTCCGGCAACCGTTGCACCGTACCGTCGTCGTTCACCAACTCCGCGAGCAGGCCGACCGGCGGCAGGCCAGCCGAGTCGGCTAGGTCCACCCCCGCTTCCGTGTGCCCGGAGCGCACCAGCACCCCGCCGCGCCGCGCCACCAAGGGGAAAATGTGGCCGGGGCGAACAAAATCCTCACCAGCCACATTGCTGCTGGTGAGCGCCCGCACGGTGGTGGCTCGCTCCTCCGCTGAAATACCCGTGGTCAAGCCCTGCTTGTAGTCGATGGAAACGGTGAAGGCGGTGCTCATGGGCGCATCATTGTGCGCCACCATGGGATTTAGATGCAGGCGATTGGCCAACTCTTGGCGGATCGGCACACAAAGAATGCCGCTGGTGTGGCGAATCATGAAGGCCACCTGCTCCGTATTGGCCTTGCTGGCCGCCATAATGAGGTCGCCTTCGTTCTCCCGGTCGTCATCGTCCACCACAACCACCATCTCGCCGGAGGCGATGGCGGTCAGCGCTTCTTCAACGGTATCGAATTCAGACACAGGCAACTCGTTGATTCAGATGCTTCAAGTCTCGCAAGGCACCACAGAACTAAACAGAACCTAGGGCGACCTTTGGGCGGCATACTAGAACGCCTGCGCCGCCCGCAGCTCGTCGAGTTCAGCGTCATTGTAACCACCAAGTTCGCGCAGCACACTTAAAGTGTCCGCACCCAAGGCGCGGGGAGCTTGCAGATCAACCGGCGGCACGCCCTTGAAGCGCAGCGGCGTTTGATACAGGGTGATGTCGCCGAGAGTGGGATGCTTGTGCCATTGCAGCGTTCCACGGGCGTGCAGGTGCGGGTCATTCACCACTTCCTCCAAGGTTTGCACGGCGGCGCAGATGACGCCTTCCTGCTGCAATTCACGAAAGATCTCATCGCGGCTGCGGCTGACTGTCCAAGATTCAATTTCAGCGTCCACTTCCTCCATGTGCGCGGCCCGGACGGCCATATTCGAGAATTCCGGACGCTCGCCCAATTCCGGCCGTCCAATGGCCTTGATGAGCCGCCGCCAATGCCCTTCCCGCACGCAGATCAGGGCGACGTGGCCATCCTTGGCGCGATAGACATTGTAGGGCGAAAGGCTTAGCCCCGGATGTCGATTGCCCCGGCGCGGCCCCTGCTCCCCGGCTAGGAAATAGGTGCCCAAGGCGGTGGCCAAGGTCGGGAAAACAGTGTCCTGCATGGAGATGTCCACAACCGCGCCTTCGCCGGTTCGCTGGCGCTGATACAAGGCCGTCAGGATGGCGGCGTAGAGGTGGGCGCCGCCGAGGAAGTCGCAAAAGGCGGCCCCCGATTTCAGCGGCGGACCATCGTCCAAGCCGGTGATGCCCATCACACCCGACATGGCCTGAATGGTGACATCAAGGCCCAGATAGTTCTGGTGCGGGCCGGTGGTCCCATAGCCCGTGCTGGAGGCGTAAATGAGCGCCGGGTTCTCCAACCGCAGCGTCTCGCTGCCAACACCGTGACGCGCCATCACGCCCGGCGCGAAGTTCTCCAGCACCACGTCCACTTCCCGCACCAAGCGCTTCAGCACCTCTTGGCCGGCGGCTGATTTGAAGTTGAGCGTCATGCACTCCTTATTGCCGTTCAGCAGGGCAAAGGGGTAGCTAGCGGCGGTGGGCGCGTGTTGCTGCCGCGCCCTCAGCGTCTCGCCAAGGGGCGACTCCACCTTGATGACCCTCGCTCCCGCATGGGCCAACAAGAACCCGCAATAGGGACCGTTGTAGATTTGCCCGAAGTCGAGCACTCGGACGCCGGCAAGCGGCTGCTGCATGACTGGATTCCCCTGCAAATGAGTTCGTCTGGTTGGCGCACCCGGACATAGATTATGCAAACGCGCTATTTAGGGCAATTCTCAAGGAGCCAGAGGTGGACCACTATAACCTCGGCGTGATCATCTCCGTCGGCTACCGGGTGAAGCCTCTACGCGGCACACCGTTTCGCATCTGGGCAACCCAAACCCTGCGCGAGCATCTGCTCCGCGACCATGTGCTGAACGAGCAGCGTCTGACTGGCAGCCTGCACGAAGCCCATAAAACCATCAATCTGCTCGACGGGACGCTACGCAACCAGGCGCTGGTGGACGATGCCGGGCAGGCCGTGCTGGACCTGATCACTGGGTACGCCGACACTTGGAGCCTGCGGAAAGGCTTTAACTACGCTCACCCTGCTCATTGCCGAGAGCGCACCCAACAGCAAGGGTCTGATGATCCGCCTCATCATGAATCTGCTGGCGCACCCCGCCTGACGCCTTTCGCCGCTGCGCTGATTTTCGAGAGGCTGATTTTCGAGAGAAGACTGTTGCGAAATCCCGACTGTCCTTCAAGGCGACGACCAGGAACCTGCTGCAAGCGGCCAATCGGATCGAGTTAATGGCCGCCTGAGGGCGGGGTCTGTCCGAATTCGCCCGAGACCGCAGGTTTCGGGGCCACGACAGGCCAGAAATCCACTCAAAACACCCTCGCCAAAATCTTGGAACACAGGCGGGAATAAGCAGATTCAACCCAATTCGCACCGGTTTCGAGAGGGAATAGGAAGCCGCTTGTGGGACGGCTTGCGCATCAGTCGAACAGCCAGCGTCACCGAGCGCCGGACGGCGCCCACCCTAATACGATCTAGGGATCTTCCTTGGGCTTGCGCATCCAACGGCTAAAGCCGGCAGTTTCCACCACCTCCTCCCCTGCCTTGGCCCAGCCGTTGAATCCAACCTCCAAGTGGGCCACATCGGGAAATCCCATGTCCAGCAGCGCCTTCGCCGCCAAAGGGGAGCGCCCGCCACCGGCGCAGTAGAGCACGACGCGCGCTTCGGGCTTGAAGTAGTCCCGATGATAGGGGCTCGACGGGTCCGCCCAGAACTCCAGCATCCCACGCGGCACATGATGGGCGGAGGGAATGGCACCAAGGTCAACGTACTCCTGCAGCTCGCGAATATCCACTAGCAGCAGGTCGTCCCGTTCCGCCATCTCCTGCTTCAACTGCTTGATGGAAAGGTTCTCAAGACCCTCCTTGACTTGATTGACGGTTGCAAAAACAGGTTTGATGGGCATGGGTCCACTCCTTAACCGTGAGCTTCAACCGCGGGCTTCGTCAACCGAGGGCTTGACGCAATGGTCGCCATTGCGGAGCAATTCATCAACTAGACGTAACGCCGCCCGAAAGCCCTGTTGCTGGAACTGTTCAAACTGGCCGAAATCAATGCGATGCGCCTCCACGCCGCGACCGGCGGCGGCATTGATGACGACGCACAAAGCCGCCAACGGCAGCTTCAGTTCCCGCGCCAAGGCCGCTTCAGGCATGGCCGTCATGCCCACCAAGGTGCAGCCGTCCCGGCCCATGCGATCAATTTCCGCCGCCGTTTCCAGCCTTGGGCCTTGGGTGCAGCCATAAACGCCGCCACCGACAAGCGGGGCAGCCAAGCGATTCGCCGCAGCAGCTAGGGCAGCCGCCAATTTCGCATCAAACGGCCGGGTGAAATCCACATGGGTGGCACCCGATTCGTCAAAGGTCTGCGCCCGGCCCCAACTGTAGTCGATGATCTGTTCGGGCAGCACCAAATCACCCGGGCGCAGGCCACTGTCGATGCCGCCGACCGTATAGACCGCCACCACCTGCTGCACGTTCAGGGCGCGCAGCCGCCAAAGGTTGGCGCGATAGTTGATGGCGTGAGGTGCGAATCGGCGTGGTGCGCCGTGGCGGTAGAGCGCCACGATCTCAGAACCAGCCAAGGTTCCAAGAAAAAAACCGTCCGCCGCCGGACCGTAGGGCGTCTCAAGCTTCCCCTCCAAACGCTGGAACCCAAGCGGTGGCACCACTTCGCCGGAACCAATCACCAACCCAGTAGCCATCAACTGACTTCCTCTGTAATGGGCCTTGCGCCAAGCGGCTCATCGAATGACAAAATGTGCTGCCTCAAATTGACGGCCTCCATTTCTCCAAAATCGCCTCCCGGCGCAAACCACGAACTAGGCGGGCGATAGCCAAAATCAGGCGCGGACGCGAAGACCTTTGGTGCAACACCTAAGAAACCGCTGAAATATTCGCAGGTTTTCGCAGCGCAACAAGACCAATTTTTTTCGATAACGTTTAAACCATTGAAAATAGGTGATAAATAACCCCAGACGCCATGCGATGGCCAATCCTTGGAAGTGAATCAGAGGCTCCCTAAGCTCGATTCCTTGGGCTGAAGCCGGGGCCGGCTGGCGCATAGGGCAAGGCAGTCCTCGCCCGACCGATGGTCTGCGTTCAGCAAGACCCCACTCATCGGCCCAAGGCGAATCGCCAGTACCCTGCGCTCGTCAAGGCCGCGGACCGCATTCCACCAATCTCCCATTGTCACTACTCCAAGGCGATTCGCTGCTCCGGCAGCGCCCTGATGTCCGGCTGGTTGCGCCCGTAGCCCTTATAGTCCATGCCCCATCCAATCAAATACCTGTTGGGGCACTCCAAGGCGACGAAGTCCACCGCCAACCGATCGCCGGGCACATCCTTTCTGACCAGCACCGTGGACCAAACCTTCGCCGCTCCGGCCGCCTCGGCCCATCCAACCACCGCCGCCAAGGAGCCGCCTCGATCAAGCACATCGTCAACGATCAGCACTTCGCGCCCCGCAACCCCTTCCGGCGGCGCGGCCTTCCACTTGAGGGCGCCGCCAAGGGTGCTGTTGCCATAACTGGCCACATGCACATAGCCAAGCTGCAAGGGAAACGGCAGACGCATCAGCAGGCGGCCGCAATAGGGCAGTCCGCCGTGCATGACGCACAACGCCACCGGGTTGGCCTTGTTCAGCGCTAGACTGATGCGCACTGCGGTTTGATTCACAGCCCGAACAACCGCCTCCGCATCGACGATGACCTCAGCGCAGTCCCACATCCGCTGCACGTCCGCCGCAATCCCGCTCACTCTTGGGGCTCCGCCAAATGGACGGTGTTGGTGGGGAAGGCGATTTCGGCGCCACGACGCTCAATGATCTCGGCAATTTTGAACAAAACGTCCTGCTTGATGGCGTGATATTCCTGCCAAACGGTTGTGCGGGTGAAGGTGTAGACAAAAAAGTCCACGGAGGAAGGGCCGAAAGTGACGAAGTTGACCATCAAGGTGACGCTTTGATCGATATCCGGATGGTTCCTGAGCATTGACTCCACCTCGGCGACAATGTCCGGCATGACGCTGATGTCGTCGTACCGCAAGCCGATGGTTTCGTAGATGCGCCGGTTCAGCATCCTTGACGGGTTCTCCACCGTCAGTGTGGCGAAGGTGGAGTTGGGAACGTACAGGGGCCGTTGATCGAAGGTGCGGATGCGCGTCAAGCGCCAGCCAATCTCCTCCACCGTGCCCTCAATCTCCTGGTCCGGCGAGCGGATCCAATCCCCCACCTTGAAGGGGCGATCCATAAAAATCATCAGGGCACCAAAGAAGTTGGCCAGCATGTCCCGTGCGGCAAAGCCCACGGCCACGCCGCCGATGCCTCCGAACGCCAGCACGCCGGAGATTGTGAACCCCAGCGCATGCAGAGCGAGCAGTCCGCCGATAGCCAGCACCAATACGCGCAGGATTTTGGCGATGGCCTTCGCCGTCATCAAATCCATGCGCCGATCCGAGTCGTCGTCATCCAATACCTGATCTTCCATCAGTCTGATGAAACGGACGGCAAACCAAGCAGTCACCCAGATTACCCCTACGTCCCGCGCCCGGCCCGTGTAGGAGAAAATGGCTGCGCCGATCCCACCGCCAAGCAGTTGCGCGCCCCAAGTAACGCCGAGAACCCATATCAACCAAGCAAGTGGCCTCTCGGCAGCCAAAAACAGGGCATCGTCATAGCGATTTCGGGTCTTTTCGGCTTGATGCGTCAAATGGACCAGAAGCCGTTTGGTGAGGAAGTGGACCACCGCCGTGGCCAGCACTGTGGCGACTACGCGCACCACCAGCGCGTATTCACCCATTAGGCGCATGACTTCATCGGCGGCACTTATTAAGCGCATGACTTCATCGTTCATCGCGTCATCCAACAACCAGAAGATTTGGGGCGACCCTAGCAATCCGTCCCGACCTTGAGCAGCGAATTCTAGCAGAGCAGTCGCGGTCCTTCGTTTGAGCGCCAATCCAAGCGAACTTCAGCCGATCCTCAAACGCCATTCCCAGCCCTATGGGTTGAGGTTGCGCACGTTCTCCCAAACACCTTCCCCCGCGAGGAAACGTCACAGAACCATATTCAAACTGCGTGGCAACAACGCTTGAGTTGCCGAGAACGGGCGGGTTGCCCTTCTCAACCCATTGATTTCAAAAGCACAGGAACCTCTGAAAAATTCGAAGATTTGCGCAGCGCAGCAAGGCCAATCTTTGTCAATGACGTGGAAGGCATTGAAAATAGATGATAAATTATTCCACCCGCCAGGCGATGGTCAACCCTTGGAATTTAATCAGAGATTCCCAAAACCATCATCTGTAAGAAACTGTGCGAATGGGCGTTTAGACGTCAACTTTACAGTGGCACCCTAATTCGAGACAATCTCATGATTCGTCGGACCTGTTCGTGCGCCAAGATGACGCCGAATTGGGTGTGAATTGGCGGTTTCGGGCTATTGGCCCAGCTTAAGAGGAGGACATGCGCATGAACGTTAACCGTCAATGGGTGCTCGTGGAAAGGCCGTTTGGCATGGTCGGGCAGGAGAATTTCGCCTACCAGGAAAAGGCCATTCCAGTTGCGGGAACCGGTGAGGTGCTGGTGCGCAACCTGTACCTTTCCTTCGACCCGACCCAACGGGGCTGGATGATGGACCAGGAAAGCTACATGCCGCCAGTGCAGATAGGCGACCCCATGCGGGCCGGATCAGTTGGTCAAGTCGTGGAATCCAATCACCCGGACTTCAGTGCCGGCGACTTAGTGCAAACCATGGGCGGCTGGCAGGATTTCGTCGTCGTTGCGCCCGGGGAAGGCTTTGGCGGGTTGACCAAACTGCCGCCGGAAATCGAACCTTCGTTAGCGTTGTCGTTATTTGGTACGACCGGCCTGACGGCTTACTGGGGGCTTTTGGATCTAGGTCGCCCGCAAAGCGGCGAAACGGTGCTTGTGTCGGGCGCTGCTGGCGCCACGGGATCGGTCGCCGGGCAGATCGCTCGCATCAAAGGCTGCCGCGTCATTGGCATCGCCGGTGGGCCGGAAAAGTGCGCTTGGCTACGGCAAGAGGCGCGTTTTGACGACGCCATAGACTACAAGAACGAGAACTTGAGCCAACGCATCGGCAAATTGTGTCCGAATCGGGTGGATGTATTCTTCGACAATGTCGGCGGGGCCACGCTGGAAGCGGCGCTCAATCACATCAACATGCGCGCCCGCGTGGTGCTTTGCGGTGGCATCTCCGGCTACAACGCCACCGAGCCGCTGCCCGGCCCCACCAACCTGATGAATTTGGTCCTGATGCGCGCCCGCATGGAGGGGTTCATCATAATCGACTACTTCGATCGTACGCAGAAAGCCATCAATGACTTGGCGGCTTGGCTGCAAAGCGGAAAAATAGTCCATCAGGTGGACTTGCAGCAGGGCTTCGAGAACATCCCGAAAACTCTGCTGCGGCTGTTCACCGGCCAAAACAACGGCAAGCAACTGCTCAAGATCGCCGACCCCGCCTGATCAGGCTGTGCTCAAATCTCCATAAAGCATGCTAGCAACAACAAATATGTGAAGCTTCCCAGCGTCCCCTCCTCCTCGCACAAGAACATCAGGGCACCTCGATTTTTGCCTGTTTTTAGCGCCAGCATCGGCGCAACTGGTTTGAAGTTGGCGTTGAGGAGCTGACTGGTGGATTCGTGGGCGGTTTTGTGTCTGTCGTGCGGTCTTTTGAGTGCGATCCGCTCCGCCTCGCGGCTGGATCCGCATGTCCTGCCGCCCCTCTCCCTTCCATGCCGGGCGCGGGTGGTTGAGGCGCAGCAGTCGCACAAGACGGGCTTGTTGCAGGCAAGGCTCTTCATGCCAATCCTGGCTTTGGCCCGTGCGGTGGACTCTTGCTTTTTGTTGTTTTCATTTCGTACAATGCCTCCATTCAGCACGATGGCGGGCCACAACAGCCGACAAGCCCTGGCCCGTCGTTCAATAAAATCGAGCTCGTGGGAAATCCATGCCATGACGCGGCTCGGACAACACGCCCACACGACACTGCCAGTACCCCCTGCCGGGAACCCACTCGTGTGCGCTTGCGCGCTCCCGTCCTGATGCAGCAGCATCCCCGACCACGGCACGGGCACCGCCGCCCCGTCCACATCCAACAAGCATCCTCAAACACCATCAGCCTCTTCATCCTGACTACAGTTCGCCGTGCCCATGCCGCACCCCAATCCGCCCAAAAATCTGGCGACTTTGCGAGCAGACACTGTATTTACTCTCGACATCACTCAACCATCGGCTTTCGCAACGACCTGAAAATTGGCCGCGAGATGCCTTGACAATAAGCTGGCCGCATCGTTCCAACGCTCTTTCCAGCGCCATTTTTTGACACGGTCTGCGCCCCCTTATTAGTGGCCGTAGACAGCCGCCGAAGTTGCGGCCACAATCCCAGACCTTGAGGCAAGAAGCACTGAAAAACGCTAAAAGATGAACAAGACAGCAACCAGCCCCACGGACGAACGCCCATTCGCCAGCGCTGCGGAGATCGACTTTATGGACCCGGTGGTCCAGGAAAACTGGTTCGATGCCTACGATGTGCTGCGCGAGGAGTCACCGGCCTACTTCATGCCGCAAATCGGCATGTATGTGCTGACCCGCTACGAAGACATCGAATACGTGCTCAGGCAACCCAGCCTGTTCACCCTGGGCTCGGATGTGCAGAACACCGAGCCGCTCATCACCCATGCCGAGGCGCAGGCGCTATACAAGGAGCAGGGTTGGCCCCGCTATACGCCGCTAAGCGAAAACCTGCCCCAGCATGCCCACTATCGAGCCTTGGTTGATCCGGTCCTGACCGCCTCCGCCATCAGGCGGCAGGAGGGCTTTGTGCGGGCCACCATCAACGAGTTGATCGACGGCTGGATAGACCAAGGCGAAATCGAGTTCATTCAGGCCTTCGCCGAACCGCTGCCGATGATCGTGATCGCCGAACTGCTCGGCTTTCCGCGCATGGACCTGCCGCAACTGAAGCAGTGGTCGGCCGCCTGGGTGCTGCCGTTCTCCAGGGGCCTCAACTTGAAGCAGGAGATGCAGGCCGTGCGCGAGCACATTGAGTTGCAGCACTACATCTTCGCCGCCATGCAGGAAAAACGGCGGCAGCCCAAGGACGACATCATTAGCCACCTCGTCCGCATTGAGGTGGAGGATGCTGACCAAGGGCGCCGCCGTCCGCTCACGGACACTGAAATCATCGGCCTCACCGACCACTTGCTGATCGGCGGCAACGAAACCACCACTTTCGCCCTCTCCAATGCGCTGATGCTGTTGTTTCAGCATCCGCAACTAAGCGATCAGCTACGCACCGACCCAAACCATATCAAGCCGTTCGTGGAGGAGGCGCTGCGCATCGAATCCCCCACCCAAGGGCTGTACCGCTTCGTCGCCGAAGATTCGGAAATCGGCGGCGTCAAGGTGCCCAAGGGCACCACCCTGTCCATTCGCTTCGGTGCCGGCAACCGCGATCCGAGACGTTATCCCTGCCCGGCGCAGCTTGATTTGGAGCGCCGCAACCCCGGCCGGCATCTAGCCTTCGGCATGGGCGAAAAAATCTGCCCCGGCGCCACCCTGAGCCGGTTGGAGCAGGCTTGGGCTTGGGAAATCCTGTTGAAACGACTGAAGAAAGTCGGGCCCGCGGTTGAAAAGAACGACTATCGCCACCGACCGGGTATATGGCTGCGGGCGCTGGAAGCCATCCACATGCGCTTTGAACCTGCCTAGCCTGAATATTTCACGAAATGGATAGAGAAACGGCGTCAAAATACTGCAAATATCGAGGTTTAACCCATAAAAACGAGAAATTCCACCGTGACCAAAATGTGACCAAACTTCGCTCCAATTCCCATCCGTTAAACGCCGTAAAGTTGAAGCCGACTTCAGTGGTGGCGATATCACCAGTCATGGTGGCATCGGGCTGATCGCCCAAGTCGACCGGCAGATAGGGCTGGCCCGTGACGTTGCCCAAGCCATGGACCACACACGCCGCAAGGCCATGAACGAAGCCATCGACCGCCATCTCGGCTACAACAACAACCGCAGACCGCCCAGCCCGCTGGGGATGAAAACGCCCAGCGAATTTGCCACAATCCACGGCATGGTTACCTGAGCCTGAATCTCTCAGAAGTCAGTGATCGCCCATACAAGCTCGGCCGCACCAACCAGTCAACGCGCAAGCATTGTCCAAGGCGGGCGTTGTGGTTTGTTGCCCGCTTTAATTAGGATGAATCTCGTTATCCGAGAAACGCCATGTTTCGCCCACCACGAAGACGACGCATTTACCTGATGCGGCACGCTGAAGCCGCCTACGTAGACGATGAAGGCGCGGTCACCAGCAATGAGCGCCAAGTGAGTTTGACCGATTCGGGCCGCGCACAGGCGCGCAAGCAAGCAGCCGTTTTGGCCAGCATTTCTTTTGATCGCGCCATTTGCTCCAGTTTGCGCAGGACTCAGGAAACCGCCACCCTGATTTTGGCTGGCCGGGACGCGCCAACATTGGAGGCAGTGGCTGAGTTGGACGAAATACGTCCCGCAGATTCAACAGCACAGACCGACGACAGAGCAAGCTGGCTGGCTCAGGTGGCCAATCCTTGGGCCCATGCCCAGACTCCAGGCACCCGCTTTCTGGGCGGCGAGAGCTTCCGCGATTTCGACGACCGGGTGCATGCCGTCTTCGATCGCATCGTCAAGGCGGATGACTGGACCGAACTGCTGCTGATGCTACATGGCGCGGTCAACCGCACCATCCTCAACCATGTGCTCAACCTGCCTTGGCAAGGACAGGTGAGCATTGAGCAGGACAACTGCTGCCTCAACATCATTGACGTGGAAAAGGATGAGGAGGGCGAAGTCAGCCGTTATCTCATAAGAGCGGTCAATCTGACTGGCTACAACCTGAACAAGTCCGGAATGATGCTGACGACGATGGAACAGGTGGCGGCGAGACTAAGCGAAACGATCGGGCGATGAAGCGGCGCATCACCCACTGCAAGACAGGCTGGAGCCCCGGGCCCGACAAGGTGCCGAGGCTCCAACCCGGTGAGGATGCTTCAGCAATTGAAGCCCTCAACAACAGATAGATGCACGATCACCTCCTTGTATATCAGCCCGACACGGTGCGATAGTGCCCAAAGTCGCAGGTCTTTTCAAATCTCTTTGCTCTAGCTGTTGTAAACAAATCGAGTGGCTTCGATTGTCGGACCCGCCAGCGGCACCCATTTAGCCCACTTGCCTGCCGATTGGGAGAACCTCGGCCTCAGACACGTATAAAACGGTGCAGAGCATTTCTGGTCACTGTGACCACATTGGCGTGACCAAGACCATACAGCTTGCCCAAGCTCTCCGTCCTGCCGCCATCGGCAGCCCACAACGGGCCACGCCCCGCGCCATCCACCACCCGCAGCCGGTCGCCTACGTCAGCCCGCTTTATCCCGATATCAGACAGCCGCCGGTCCACTTCCTCCGGTTCGTCCTCCGCCGTCCAGTACACCGCCCCATCCGGGCCGGTCCTTGCCAGCCGCGATCAGAGGTTCCCTAATACCCACACCACCTTCAGATCAAACGCAATTTTTCGAGGGGCCTTGAAATCGGCTTCAACTTTACGGCGTTTAACAGCTGGAAATTGGAGCAAAATTTGGTCGCATTCCGTCACGCTGTGATTTTTCTTTATTATTACTTAAACATCTGTATTTTAATGATGTTTTGTATCTATTTCGTGAGATATTTGGGCTAGCTTGATTGAACCACCAGCGGCCGGCTTCCCATGACCTCACAAGGCACATAAAAACGATCGTTGCCGCGTTCATAGACGACTGACCCGCAGTTTTCCCCATGTTGGGAGGTATAGCCGAGTTCGTCGAGCCTTTCCTTGGCAGACACTTTATTTGTTCCCAACAGTGTCTTTGCTATAGTGCCAAGATTATTCTGAAGCCGCGCCTAGCTAGGATGCCACGCTGAGGACCACCCCTTTGCAATCGGGAAACTTCTCGAACATGTCGGACCATTCATTCAAACACAGCATCTCTGTTTCGCTCGACAAGCGGCTTGGTGCAATAGACGGAATGGCCTGTTGATCGCGGCAAAAAGGATGGCCCGCCTTTGTGGCTGTCAATGAAAATCGGTGTAAAAGGGCAAGAAAGGGCAAGAAAATGACCATGCGCTTGGAAGGGATTCACCATGTCTCCATCAACGTGAAGGATGTTGAGGCGGCGCTTGGCTTCTATGTCGATGTTCTCGGCATGGAATTGCTACCCCGCCCAGATTTCGGATTTCCAGGCGCTTGGCTGCGTTCAGGCGGACAGGAGGTTCATCTAATCGGCATTGATTCCGGGCCGTCGCCGAAGGAGCAGCATTTCGCCTTCAAGGTGGCTGACCTCGCTCAAGCCAGACAGGCGCTAGAGGACGCCGGCTTGAAGTGCTCCAAACCAGTCGAGCTTGCCGGCATCTGCCGGCAAGCGTTCACCCACGACCCAAGCGGCAACATGGTGGAGTTCAATCAAAGGCTGTAGGTCGCGCCCGAGGCGGGGCAAAGGTAACGGGGGTCCCTGCACCCATATCGCGTGAGAGAAGCAGCCGGACCCCGCACTTCCATTCAACGCTGACTTGGCAATCTGGCCCTAAATCTTGGCCGCACCCGCTGCTTGGCGTGTATAATGACTGTCGCCAACCCTCCGGCATGGCAAACCCCATTTGGCAACAACGCAACTAGGAAGAATTAAGGATGCAGCAACGTCGTAAATTTCTAAAGCACTGCACAGTAGCTGTCGGCACCGCCCTTCCCATAGTGAGCTTGGTCGCCGGCAAAACGGCATGGGCGGCGGGAGAGGTCGAACTGACCGAAGATGACCCATTCGCCATGGCCATTGGCTACAAGCATGTGGCGGCGGAAGTGGACACCACCAAATTTCCCCAACGCGCCCAACCGGGTGGGGAAAATCAATTCTGCGACAATTGCACGCACTTCAAAGCCTCCGCCGATGGATGGGGTACCTGTGCGGTCATTCCAAACAAACTGGTGGCCCAAAAGGGCTGGTGCATGCTCTGGGCTGCGATCCCGTCCTAGCCCTCTGATCCCGGCAGGCGGGTGATAAAAATCAGGGGAGAACCGATCCGAGCGGCCAAGCCCGTTTGGAACCCAGTAACGATCAGGCCCGCTCCGTTTGAGGCGGTTCCGTGAAAGGCATCGCCTCGTTGGTCAATCTCCCCAAATAAAGGGAATTATCCAGGGCGTGGCGAATACTTGATGCCTACAACTACGGCGTACCGCAAGGCCGGACTCGGTCATTCCTGATTGCTGTTGCGGACTGCAAGTTCGTCTGGCCAAAACCAACCGGAGGCGGTGGCACCACGGGCGAGACGTTGCTCGGATTGATGCCGAAGGTGGGTGGCGCTGGCCGACGGTTGGGCGGGAAGGGCGAGCACGAACCGACACCTACGCTCGTTGACGGATCTCGCAAGCATGGTGGCCCGGATCTCGGTCCAACGTGCGCCGGCTGGCTTGGGCAAGATTGGATGTTGACGGGTTGGGAGTGGCCAACGAGGCCCCGTCTCGCCGATAGATGGTTGTTTCGTCCGGCGCAGGTTCATCGCCAAGGTCAATGCCCACAAAACGACGCCTGGCGCGGGAATCATAAATGGCTTCTTCGGCAACCGGGTCAGCCAGATTGAACCAGCGCTGTAGACAGTCTATGCGCAGCATGCGCTAGCGATCGGACTCCGGCCGCGAACAAGCCGCGCAGCTTCTCGCGCCGCAAGTATTCCCGCCGCTTTTGATTGGCTTCAAGTTCCTATTTCGCTGCTAGCGCTTCGACTTCCTGTTGTGCTTGCGTATCTTTGGTCCGCTCAGAACGAATCGGGGGCATGGTAGATCGTGGGAACGACCGGCCCATATCGCCAAGCCTCGACCGGCTCGTTAATAAGTCCCGCGATCAAATATGCCGAACATCCAGCCGTGACACAGATAGACCAGCTTGGGAATGTGCATGGGCGTTGTCGATCTGTCTTGCCGATGCCGATGCCAAGGGATTTGCTCAGCCACCATCCTTGGGAGCTGGATGTTGTCTGTCAGCGGCGACTAGACCTCTCTCGTGGAAAAGTGGAGTCAACTAGATGATCCCCACATAAAGGGGGAGAAGAACTCATCACGGGTGAAGTAGGTGTGGTTCGCTTCGCTCGCCATCAGCCCCACCAGCACAATCAGCACTAGTGGCGGCACCAGGATGGTGTAGATCAGCGCCATCCGCTCCCACATCATGTGCATGAAAACGGCGACGATCAGGCCCGCCTTCAGCATCATGAAAACGATGATGAGGGTCCAGCGAAAATAGCCTTGAAATTGCAGGTAGTCCACCATGTAGGAGGCGGTGCTCAGTACGAACAGCAAGCCCCATATCCAAAAATATGTGGTAATCGGATGTTGTTGACCCTGATCTGACATCGACTTGGCCGCCCCTACCAAAGATAAAAGAATGCGAAAATGAACACCCACACGAGATCGACGAAGTGCCAGTACAGACCCATTGTCTCCACGATTTCGTAGCGATTCTTACGCCCGGTCATAAAGCCGGGCGTCTCCTTGTCTAGATCGCCGCGCGCCACCTTGATGGCGGTAATGATCAAAAAGAGCACGCCGAAGGACACATGTGTGCCATGGAAACCCGTAATCATAAAGAACGCGGCGCCGAACTGGGGTGCGCCCATCGGATTGCTCCAAGGCCGCACACCTTCATCAACGATCAGCTTGGTCCACTCGAACGCCTGCATGCCAACGAAAGTTGCGCCGAAAAACGCCGTCGCCACCAATAGCCAAAAGGTGGGCACCTTGCGCCTCTCATAGCCGAACTTCACCGCCATGGCCATGGTGCCGCTACTGGTGATCAGCACAAAGGTCATAATGGCGATAAGCAGCAGTGGCACGGGCGTGCCAAACACGGACAGGCTGAAAACCTCGCTGGAGTTGGGCCAAGGCACGGTGGTGGACAGACGCACCGTCATGTAGGACACCAGAAAACAGGAGAAGATGAAGGTGTCGCTCAGCAGGAAGATCCACATCATGGCCTTGCCCCAGGGGACGTTCTTGAACGCCCGCTGGTCAGACGACCAATCCTCGACAATGCCCTTGATTCCCGGCGTTAAAGCCAATGATTCCGCCACGCTACTTCTTTTCCCCTTTTATTGGTTGCGCCTGAATTCAGGTGGAGAGCATCAGGCCGAACAAAACAAGCCAGACTATGAAAAGAAAATGCCAATAGACCGCGCACAACTCCACGCCAAGCCGAGCCTTGTCCGCAGAGCCCGTCCAAGCGTAGCCAGCCACCTTGACCCAAGCGACCAAGCCGCCGAGTAGATGCAGCACATGCAGCCCCGTTAGAAGGTAGAAAAACGAGTTGGCCGGATTGCCAGCCACCAAATAGCCGGAAGACATCAACTCGCCCCAAGCAATGAACTGCCCCACCATGAACGCGACCGCACAGGCACCGCCCACAGCAAGGCCGTTGCGAATGCCGGACCAGCTTTCCTGCGCCGCGCAGCGCCAAGCCCATTGCAGACCTACGCTGCCGGCAAACAGCACCGCTGTGTTCATCCACAATATTGCCGGCTCTGGTAACGGGCGCCAATCCGGCACCTCCATGCGGGTGCTGTAAGCGCTGATGAATAAGGCGAACAGGGAGGTGATGACCGCCAAAAGAACGCCCAGCGCCACCTTGGACGGCGGCAATAGGCCCACGCCCTGATGAGTCCCGTCCGGGGCGCTGGCCACCCAAGGCCTGACGTTGAAGGTCTGGCGCAACAACCACCAAACCACCACCCCCATCAGGACGGCCAAGAAAATCAGCGCGGCGGTCATAGGTTAGCTACCCGACCGCTCCTCAGACCGATCCTCGCTCTGGGAGCGGGCTGCAGCCATTTCCTCCGATGGAACGTTTTGTGGGATGAAGTCCTTCTCTGCCCCTGGCACACCGTAGTCATAAGCCCAACGGTAAACGGAAGGAAGTTCATCGAAGTTGCCGTGCCGGGGCGGCGTATGGGTCGTTTGCCACTCCAAGGTGGTGGCGTTCCACGGATTCGGCCCCGCCTTCTTGCCCTTGTACAAACTAACGACGACATTGTAGATGAACACCAACTGAGCAAGGGCGACAAAAATGGCGGCAACGGAGATGGCCACGTTCAAATCATGGGACGACTCCGACATGAAGGCCGTGTCGCCGTAGGCGTAGTAGCGCCGGGGCACGCCCTCAAAGCCGAGATAGTGCATGGGGTAGTAAATGGCGTAGGTGCCGAGGAAGGTCATCCAAAAATGCACCTTGCCCAAGGTGTCGTCCAACATCTTGCCGGTGATCTTTGGATACCAATGGTAGATGGCGCCGAACACAACCAACACCGGTGACACCGCCATCACCATGTGGAAGTGGGCAACCACGAAGTATGTGTCCGACAGCGGCAAGTCCACGGTCACGTTGCCGAGGAAAAGCCCAGTGAGGCCGCCGTTGATGAAGGTGAAGATGAAGCCGATGGCGAACAGCATGGGCACGGTCAATTGGATGTTGCCCCGCCACAGGGTCAGCACCCAGTTGTACACTTTGAGGGCCGTAGGCACCGCGATGATAAGGGTGGTGGTGGCGAAGAAGAAGCCGAAGTAGGGATTCATGCCGCTGACGTACATGTGGTGCGCCCAAACGACGAAGCTGAGCGCCCCGATGGCGACAATGGCCCAAACCATCATGCGATAGCCAAAGATGCTCTTGCGGGCGTGGGTGGAGAGCACGTCGGAGACAATGCCGAAGGCCGGAAGGGCGACGATGTAAACCTCCGGGTGGCCGAAGAACCAAAACAGGTGTTGGAACAGGATGGGGCTGCCGCCGTCGTAGTCCGCCAACTCCCCGGCAGCAATCAGGGCCGGCATGAAGAAGCTGGTGCCGATCAGCCGATCCAACGCCATCATGATGCAACTGACAAACAAGGCTGGAAATGCCAAAAGCGCCAGCACCGTGGCCATGAAGATGCCCCAAACCGTCAGCGGCAGGCGCATCAGCGTCATGCCCCGAGTGCGCGCCTGCAGCACCGTCACCACATAGTTGAGGCCACCCATGGTGAAGCCGATGATGAACACGCACAGGGAAATGAGCATCAAAACGATGCCAGCTCCCGTGCCGGGCGTACCGCCAATCACCGCTTGGGGCGGATAGAGGGTCCAGCCCGCTCCGGTGGGGCCGCCGGGAACAAAGAAGCTCGCCACCAAAATCAGTACGGCGGCCAGATAGACCCAATAGCTAATCATGTTGACGTAGGGGAACACCATGTCCCTCGCGCCGCACATCAGCGGTATCAGGTAATTGCCGAAGCCGCCGAGGAAGAGCGCCGTCAAAAGGTAGATGACCATGATCATGCCATGCATGGTCACGAACTGGAGGTAGTTCGCGGGGTCAATCAGGGAGAAGGTTTCCGGAAAGCCAAGCTGCAGGCGCATGAGGATGGAGAGCGCCAACGCGACCAAACCGATGCCGATGGCAGTGATGCCATACTGAATAGCGATGACCTTGGCGTCCTGGCTCCAAATGTACTTCCCGATAAAGGTTTTCGGGTGGTACAACTCAACGTCTTCGACCTCAAACGGCCGCAGATCCACATCAGTGACCGCATCGTGCGCGACTTCCGCCATGCTATTCCTCCGCTCCAACGTAGGCTACGCCAACCGATGCCAAAGTGTGCGCATCAGCAGCTGGGGCTCCATCTAAAGTGTTGATGTAGGCAACAACATCGTCTATGGCACCATCGTATTTGAGTATTCGCGCCATCTCGATCATTTGCCAGCCATATAAATCGCCTTCATGCGCCCCGCGTATGCCGGCCTTGAAATTCTTCAATTGCCGCTTCAAGTACCAGTCGGACATGCCGGCGGTGCGTGGGGCGTTGAAAGCCTTGATGCCTTGGCCTTCATAGCCGTGGCAGGCACCGCAGGTCACCCAAATGTCCTCGCCCCGCTCCACGTTGCCGGTGACAGTCGCCTCCGCCGGCACGTCGGGCAAGGCACCGATGTAGGCGATCACGTTCTCAACGGCCTGCTCATTGGGCAAGGTTATCACCATGGGCGCCATCTGCCGACCGAAGACATCCTCGGGGTGGGTGCCGCGGGCACCGGTTTTGTAGTAGTTGAGCTGCCGCCGAATGTACCAGCCCTCCTGGCCCGCAAGCTTCGGACCGTTCACGACCAGCATGCCCTCGCCTTGGGGACCGTGGCAGGCGGCGCAAGGGGCGTACAGGGCTTGGCCAACCATCGCGTTGCCCTTGGGACGCGACAGGATGCCAGCGTAGGTCGGTTGGGCGGCGTACCAAGCATCGTAGTCCGCCTGCCCATCCACAAACACCTTGCCCCGCATGACGAAATGGCCGATGCCGCAAAGCTCCTCGCAAAGCACTTCGTATTCGCCGATTTTTGTAGGCGTCAACCAAAGGAATGTCACCATGCCAGGCACCAGATCCATCTTGACGCGGAACTGGGCCACAGTGAAATTATGCAGAACATCCTTCGAGCGCAGGTTGATCTTCACCGGCTGGTCCACCGGCAGATGCACCTCATTGCTTTCGATAAGGCGGTCGTCTTGGCCGTGTGGATCATCCGGATCCATGCCGAAGGGGTTGTCGTCCGAGATCAGCCTTGGGTCCACGTTGCCGAACTTGCCGTCGTCACCCGGCAGCCGGTAGCTCCAATGCCATTGCTGGCCAATGGCTTCGATTTCATCCGCATCTTCTGGCGGCGTCACAAATTCCGCCCAAACGATCAACCCAGGCGCCAGCATGGCGGCGACGCCTATGGCGGTGATGCCGGTCAGCCAGAGTTCAAGCTTGCGGTTTTCCGGCTCGTAGTGCGCACGCCGGCCCTTGCTGTGGCGAAACCTGATGACGCAGTAGGCCATGAATGCGTTGACGACCACAAAGACAATGCCCGTCACCCAAAAGGTGATGTCGATGGTGGTGTCGATCATGCCCCAATTGGACGCCAAGGGCGTCAAGTACCAAGGGCTCAGTATGTGGAACAGTACTGAACCTACGATCAAAACGATCAATGCGATAGCAAGTGCCATAGATGCAAATTTCCCCTTGCGGCTTCTTCAAGCCCCGAAAACAATCCGACCCTTGGTATGGATCTACCCGCCTACCAAACCAGCAATCACCTTGCTGATAAACGCAAAGTCCTGCGTCTGTGGCCCCTTAAGGATGTGCCGCACCACACCATCGGCGTCTATTACAACCGCCGCCGGCAACGCGGCCACCCCGTAGCGACGGGCCACGCCGCCGCCTAAGTCTAAGGCGACAGGATAGCCCACAGGCACCTGCTCCAAAAAGCGGAGCGCATCGCGTCGGCTAGTATCCTGATTAAGGGCTAGGATTTCAAACCTTTCCCGTGGCCAAAGCGCACGCAGGGCCATCAATTCCGGCATGGCGCGACGACATGGCTCGCACCAACTGGACCAAAAATCCAAGTAAACCACTTTGCCTCGGTAGTCCGCCAGAGCTATGGGCGGTTGTTCTGCGGCAACCGATGGCAAGATGAAGCCAGGCGCTGTTTGGCCAACCCTGAGCGCATGGTCAACCTCAAGCGCTTGGGCATGGCCGTTGAGAGCCGTCGTCGCCAACAACAGGGCAACGGACGCCTGGGCGAGTCGCCATCGTCTTGCGAATTTCCCACGCATTGCATCGGCGGCTACTGGCGCGGTAGGCGCATTGGCGAATCGCCGTGGTCTAGTGTCCTGTCCCACCATCAGCGGCCTTGGCTTTGAACTGATTTTCTCCTCCTTGGGCCACCAATCGCCAACAGCCTTGCCCTCACCACGGGCTGCATCCGTCAGTCCACAAGGGCCTGATATGTCAGCAGCTTGAATTCATCCCCCAAACGGGTGCGATGCGGAATGCTCTGCACCATGAACAGGCCAATCAGCCTCTCCACCGGATCAATCCAGAAGCGTGTGCCGGCGGCACCGCCCCAACTGTACTCTCCGGGCGAGCCGAGTTCGCCGATCAAACCTTGATCGAGCGCCACGGCGAAGCCAAGGCCAAAGCCCGTGCCCGCTCCGCCATAGCCCATGGACAGGTCGCCGAGGTGGTTGGTGGTCATCAACGCCACGCTGGCCGGCGAAAGCAGCCGCACACCGTTAAGTTCGCCACCATTCAACATCATCTGGCAAAAACGCAAGTAGTCCCGCGCAGTGGACAGCAACCCGCCGCCGCCGCTTTCAAAGGTCGCGCCCAAGCGATAGCCCTCGTTCAAGGAGTCGCTGGCAACCGCCAACTCCTCTGACAGATTCTCAACCAGAAATGCCGAGAAATCCGCCGGCGCGCCCTTGGGACTGTACAGTTGGGCAACGCGACCCCACTTATCGGCCGGCGCAACAAAGGAAGTATCCTTCATATCCAACGGCTCGAAGATGCGTTGTTGCAGAAACTCTCCAAAGCCCATGCCGGAAACCGCCTCCACCAGTGCGCCCTGCACATCCACGGACACGCTGTAGTGCCAGCGGGTGCCGGGGTCGTACTGCAGGGGGATTTTTCCCAGCGCGGAGATGAAGTCATCCATTGACTGATACGCCGCCAACAAACCCGCTTGGCGGTATAACTCATCAACTTCCGTTGCGCCGAAGACGCCGTAAGTGAAGCCCGCCGTGTGCTTCAGCAGGTCCCGAATTGTCGGTTGCCGCAGCGGTTCCCTAGTCCCGCTAATCGAAGTAGAATCGGCGGACTCCTCGTCCGAGCTGGCCGTGTCGTCTAAGACCGATGACGCGTCGGCGGTGGCGCGGGCGACCTTAAGGTCAGCCAATTGCGGCAGGTACTTGGCTATGGGGTCGTTCAGAAAAAACCGCCCCTCCTCGTACAGGATCATCACCGCAACGCCGGTGATCGGCTTGGTCATGGAGTAAATGCGGAAGATCGCGTCCGTGGTCATGGGCCTAGCCGCTTCCCGGTCCGCTTGGCCATAGGTCTGCTCGTAAACTACTTTGCCATCCCGAGCGATGACACCGACACCGCCAATCATCTCGCCTTGGGCAGCCGCTTCGTTCATCCTCGCCGTCACGCGCTCCAGCCGCTCCGCCGAAAAACCAAGCTGTTCCGGCCGGGCGGCGCGAATTTCCCCACCCAGCGACGCCGGCACCACCAGCACCGAAGCCCACAACGCCAGTAGCGCAACGAAGCCCCATCTGCGTTGGGGCGGACGCTGGCATCTACTTGCACTCAGCATGGTCCATCACTCCTTTTGCGTTGTTTGATCATAAAGGGCGCGAGTTTACATCAAGATGAGGCAAAGGAGCCCTCAGCCGGGGAGCACGAAGGGATGCCCCTCGTAAAGGAGCCCTCAGCCGGGGAGCACGAGGGGGATGCCCCTCGCAAAAGAGCCCTCAGCCGGGGAGCACGAGGGGGATGCCCCTCGCAAAAGAGCCCTCAGCCGGGGAGCACGAGGGGATGCCCCTCGCAAAAAAGCCCTCAGCCGGGGAGCACGAGGGGGATGCCCCTCGCAAAAAAAAGCCCTCAGCCGGGGAGCACGAGGGGATGCCCCTCGCAAAAAAGCCCTCAGCCGGGGAGCACGAGGGGATGCCCCTCGCAAAAAAGCCCTCAGCCGGGGAGCACGAGGGGATGCCCCTCGCAAAAAAGCCCTCAGCCGGGGAGCACGAGGGGGATGCCCCTCGCAAAAAAGCCCTCAGCCGGGGAGCACGAGGGGGATGCCCCTCGCAAAAAAGCCCTCAGCCGGGGAGCACGAGGGGATGCCCCTCGCAAAAAAAGCCGGAATCAGCCAGAATCCTTATTCTCGGCGCAATCAATCCGCAACGTCCCGGCCACCCTACATTGGCGCATGGAACTTCGGGATATTCCGGCACCTGCCCAAATTCCAAACTCAAGGGCCACCAGACGTTGTAGAATTTTCTATTTGCCACTGAAACGCTGATGACCGCCCACATCCTTGATGGCAAGCGCATCGCCGCTGATCATCGGGTCCAAATCCGAGACGAGGTTGTGCGCTTGGTCGATGCTGGTGCCCGACCGCCCGGCCTCGCCGTCGTCTTGGTGGGCAACGACGCCGCCTCGGAAATCTACGTCCAAGCCAAGCAGCGGGACTGCCAGCAAGTCGGCTTCCACTCGTTAGTGGAGCGTTGGCCCAGCTCGATCACCCAAGGGGCGTTGGAGGAGCGCGTTGCGGCGCTGAACGAGGACCCGAACATCGACGGCATTCTCGTGCAACTGCCGTTGCCGGAGCACATAGACGCGAACCGCATCATCGAACGGATTGATCCAACCAAGGACGTGGATGGCTTCCATCCCTACAATTTTGGTCGCTTGGCGCTGCGGCGTCCAGCTTTGTCTCCATGCACGTCCAAGGGCATTCGGGCGCTGCTCGACCACACTGGCTGTGTATATCTGGGCGCTCAAGCAACAATCATCGGCGCATCAAATCATGTTGGCCGACCCATCGGCTTGGAGCTTCTGCTGGCCGGCTGCACTTTGGCAATGACGCACAAATTCACCCACCGCACCATTGACCACGCCCGGCGGGCGGACATCCTGGTTTCCGCCGCCGGCAAGCCCGGCTTGGTGGGTGGGGACTGGATCAAGCCCGGCGCCATCGTCATTGACGTGGGCATCACCCGGGACGCCAAGGGCAAATTGCATGGCGACGTGGCCTTCGATGAAGCGGTTGAGGTGGCATCTTGGATCACCCCGGTCCCAGGCGGGGTGGGGCCGATGACCCGCGCCGCCCTGCTGGCGAATACGTTGCAGGCCCGCCGGCAAGGCCAAACCGGCGCAAATGTCTGATGGGCGGTGCATGCCGCCAATGCGGAATTGGCCGCTGGTTACCAGCAGGCATGACGATGGCGGCTGGTCCGCGTTTTCTTCCGTCGCCGCATTTCAGTTGCACACGCTGGTTGTCGGGGCGCGGGACTTTCCGCCCCACAAGTAAAGATGTTCAAGGCGCAAGGCCCCGCAGCGGGAGTTCGCTACGATGGCACGCAGGGTGCAAGGAGCGTCCTTGTTTATGAAACGGGACGCCCGCCCATCGCCACGACGAATTTTCATTTCAGACCTGCATTTGGACCGAGTTGAGGACACCCGTTTCGTGCGCTTCGCTGAATGCTTGGCCGCCGAAGCGCACTGGGCCGACGAAATCTTCGTTCTGGGCGACCTATTCGAGGCTTGGCCAGGGGATGACGACGACTCCGAACTGGCGACGCGAATCTGCTCGGTGCTGAAGCAGGCATCCACAACGGCCCACATTTGCTTCATGCCCGGCAATCGGGACTTTCTTTGCGGCTCTGAATTCAGCGCCCGCAGCGGCGCAAACCTGATCGAAGACCCGTTCTTGACCACCGACAACTTCATTCTCGCCCACGGCGACGCCCTTTGCACGGACGATGTCGCCTACCAAGGGATGCGCAAGATAGTCCGCTCCTCTGCTTGGCAGGCGGACATGCTGGCAAAGCCTTTGGCCGAGAGGCAGGCAATCGCCGCAAAGCTGCGGCGGGAGATCACCGAAGCCAAGGCAAACAAGCCACAAGCAATCATGGACGCGAGCCCAGACGCAGCCGCCCGCTTGTTTGAAGCTCTCGGCGCTAACGTCATGGTCCATGGCCACACCCACCGGCCCGCCATTCATCGCTGCGCCGCAACCACCCGCTACGTTCTAGGCGACTGGGCCCGTTGCGGTTGGCTCCTGCGCCAAACCGGCCCCCGCTTTGAACTGGAGTGCTTCAACCTCGCCCAGCCCTATGGCCAACGAGGCGATGCTCCGGATCAATAACCGGCGGGCTGACGGGTTTGAGGCACCGCCCGTCTAGTCAACTTTCGCTAGCCCGAATATTTCACGAAATGTGAACGGGCTCAGGACATTTCGGAATTTTCTCGATCAGGCAGCGAAGGAGAGCTGGTCCGCGAATTCGGCCGGAGTCAACAAGCCGAGGGCATGGTGGGGCCGGACGTTGTGGTGGCCGCGGAGAGACCCCTCCAGAGCCCGGTTCAATTCGCCGGAGGTCGCCCCGGTGGACGGACCATATAACCCGACCGCAGGGTGCGGTTGCTGCGCTCGATGCTGCCGTTACTGTCGGGACGACGGGGTGGGAAGACATGCGAGGGGGATGCCGGCGTCGCAGCAGGTGGTCTCGAATTCCTGCATGAACTCGGAGCCGCCGTCGATCTGCACCGAGCTCACGGGCAGGCGCTGTAGGGCCTCGTGGAGGAAGTCAGTGGCGACGGTGGCGCTGGAGCGGGCCTTGACGTGGATGCTCTTGGTTCGGGTCCTTGGCGTGGAACTGCTTGAAGACTCTGCCGTCGATCTGCACGGTCATGCGTCGAACTGGACGAGTTCGCCGGGCTGCCGATTGAGGCCCGGCGCGAGGCGCTGTGCGTGGCGGCGGGAGAAGTCGCGGCGGCGCTTGCTCCGTGCGCGCCCCTCGCAGTGGCTGGCGGGTGCTGCGCAGCCGGCGCGCACGCCATCGGGGCGAAGATCCGGCCGACATGCGCGGCGCTCAGTGTGAAGCTGGGGTTTCAGCGGAGGATGGCGTGGATGGTCGCGCACCCGGCCTCGACTAGGCGGCGGTCCCGCTTGGTCCACTGCCGGGGGCGGACTCCGGTCGCAGCCCGTCACCCCGTCGGAACCAGTGCGCCAATGCGCCCAAAATCGCCGAGGCCGAAATCCGGTATGTGCCTGAACTCAATGCCTAGTAGTGCGATTACCACGACGAATTTTGAACCTCTTACTAAACGCTGCGGTTGCGGTCAATGGCCAACCGAGGTCGTTGCGCGCTCCTCCTCCTTCAGCCATGCGCCCGCCGCCAAGGCGGCACGCCATCCCAGTCAAAGGGTTCGATGCCGTGTTCACAAAGCTGCCAAACACTGGCTGAGGCGCGGCCGTTCTCAAGTTCAAGGAACCCGATGGTGCCGAATTGCGTGTCGTAGTTGTGCGGATAGGTGGCCGAACCCGGGTTGACGCAGAGCACCCCGTCAACGGTGGCGATGCGCTCCACATGGGTGTCGCCGGAAACGATGACATGGGGTTTTTTTTCAGGGAAGTAGCGTTCAATCCAGCGGGAGAGCGTGAAGTTGGGTGGCCTCTCCGGCACTGGCACATAGTGGGTCAGGCCAACCCACAACCCTTCAAGCTGCATCAGCCACGCGTACTTGACCCGCGCATCCTGGGGCTGCACCGAGCGACCGCCGCTGCCATCTTCGCCATTGCCCCGGGCGGCGTAGACCGGCGCCACTCGCTCCAGTTCATCAAGCACCCAGAACTCGTGTATGTCTCCAGCATGAAAGATGGCGTCAACGCCGGCAAAGGCGTCGAACGCCTGCGGCCAAAGCGCCTCGGCTGCTTCCGGCAGGTGCGTGTCCGAAATCAGCCCAATCCTAATTGGCGTGCTCCTTAAGGAAGGCGATGACCCGCTCTCGGCCCCTGTCCACTGCATCCCCCTCCTTCCAATCCTCAATTAACTCGGCGTTGCCGGCCAGTGCTGCAACCTGCCGCGAGATGGCCTGCGGGTGGTAAAGATCATTGCCCTTCAGAATCAACAGCGGCGTGGTCACGGTGCGCACGAATTCGCGGGATACGTTGAACAGGAAGTCGCCGCCATACATGCTCTCGCGAAAGGTGCGCCAAGCTTGGTCATCCACTTCCGGCCGCACGGCCTTCAACTCCCCGGCCCAGCCGTCATACATGTCATAGAAGGCGCTGCGGTTACCGGCCAAACCAATGGGCTGAAACAGCACGGCCGCAGCCACGCGCTCTGCGGCTGCTTCAATCACCCCCATGGCGTAAGCGCCGCCGATGCACATGCCGGCCACGGCAAAGCGGTCGATGTCCAAGTGGTCCATCAGCCCTAGTTGGTCCGCCGTGTAACTGCCCCAAGAATCGTTGGCCGTCACCGGCGCCGTGGAGCCGCCTGCGTTGCGCTGGTCCATCGCGATGACCCGGAAGGCGTCCGCTAGATGCTCCACCGGATTCCAAGGGGCATGGGACCAAAAGGGAATGGCGGACTTCATGCCGCCTGGAGCGATGAGCAGAACGGGAAAGCCATCGGAGGGCCCGTACTCCTGATAGTGAATATGGATGCCGCCTTGATCAAAGTAAGCCATGTTCGACTTCCTCCTTCTTTGGGCTTTGTAAAAACACGAGCAGTTTAAGGGATTGAACGTCTAGGAGCACCTTCTATGCCTAAGCGCCGTTCCATCGCATCGACCCCAGCACCGCCACTGGCGGCGCCGCACCCGAATGTTGGCGCCGATTTCAGCTGTAGTCCAACCATGACCAGCGCAGCATGCGACGGTGGGGATGATCGTCCGCCAACTTTAGCTGTAGTCCAACCGAAAGCTGGCTCCGTCACGGACAATGCGCCCTGCCGTTGGAGCGGCGAAGTGGGTGCCGATGACCAGAACTGGACGGTCCGCATACCGATTGAGAAATGCCTGTCGCGTGTGGGCGCTTAGTTTCGGGTCCACATCGGCGGTGGAGGACCAATCCGGATGGGCGATTTGGCAGGGGTGATGAATCATGTCCCCGGTAATGATCGCCTCCTCGCCGCGAGAAGCGATGTGGACGCTGACATGTCCGGGGGTGTGCCCAGGTGTGGGCTCCAGCCAGATTTCGTCGCTGACTTGGTGATTCACATCCACTAGGTCGGCCAAGCCGGCATCAAAGACCGGCTGCACGGAATCCTCGATGACCGGCCCGAAATCCTGTTCCTGATTGCGCCAGTGGTCCCACTCGCTTTGCGCAAACAAGTAGCGGGCGTTGTTGAATGTGGCTTGCCAACAGCCATCCACCAAGCGCGTGTTCCATCCCACATGATCTACATGCATGTGCGTGCAGAGCACTCGGTCCACCGCCTCGGAGCGAAAGCCGGCGGCTGCAAAACGTTGCAGAAAATCACTCTGCATCCGATTCCAGCGGGGATAGCTGCGCTTCTTGTCATTGCCGATGCAGGTATCGACCACTAGCAGCAAATCAGGCGCATCCACCACTAGGGAGTGGACCGACAGCACCAAGCGCTGCTCATGATCCAGGAAAGGCGACATCCAAGGGTGTTGCCCAAGAGCTTCCGCAGTGGCTTGGGGCAACAGGTAGGCGCTCAAGGAGGCGGTCGAAAGCTCTACCACTTGGGTGATGCGCACATCACCTATTTGCCAAGTCAGCATGGGCAAGCTCCCCGAATGTCGTTCACGGAATTACAAAGGGCCAGTGAGTCGGTAGCCATTGCCAAGGGCAGCCGCTCCAACCACCGAACAAACCGCCCACCTCCACCAAGGTCCATGTCAAGCCTCTTGGGGAGGGGCGAAATTTCAATCACTTCAGGCGGCTCCGATCAACCTGTCCCAAGAATTGGCAACCATGCGGCGTAGAACCTTGCTGATTGGACGATTTTCGACAATTTTAGCTTTTTTGGCAATGACTCAACCGCCGGGGTCAAGCAAAAGGAAAGTGTCCGGTTTTAGGAAACTTCTGAAAAATTCACAGGCTTTCGCAGCGCAACAAGACCAGCTTTTTTCGATGACGTGTAAGCCACTGAAAATAGAAGACAAATTATTCCATCTGCCATGCAGCGGCAATCCTTGGAATTGAGTCAGAGGTTCCTTGGAACAGATGAACTGTCCGGTTTTAGTATCGCCTAGTTTGGCAACTTGGGCGCATTGGCATGGACAGAGCGAGCTTGCTGCAGGAGAAGCAGGAGATGCTTGTTTAGTAGGTCTGCTCTGTGTGGACCGAGCGCCGACTGACGCTGGAGGAAGAGGCAGCCCAGTTGCTGGGGATTTGCCCCCGGACGTTCCGGCGCCGTGCGGATCGTTGGGAGGGCCGGATTGACGGGCTTCGGGCCTCAGCCTGCGGTCGCTGCGCGAAGCCCGATCGAAACCCGAACGGCACCGGCTTCATGCGCCGACCATCGGGATGCAAACCTACGCCGCGGGAAGCGCCCAAGCCTTGCCCACACCCGCCGCAGGAAAACCAGACACTTTATTTGTTTTAAAACTGGACAAATCTATTTGTCTACAGCAAAAACTTATAACGCATGAATGGGTTCAAACACATTTCGGAATTTCAGCCCCGGCGATTTTCGGCGCATTGGCGTGTTGGTTCCGACGGGGTGACGTACGGCGCAGAAAACAGGCGAAAAAATAGAGGTGCCCTTTTTTGGCTTAAAACCGGTGGCCGAGGACTTCGACCTGACACTCTTGGCATCAGCGGCGAGGATCTGGACGCGTTGCTGCGTGGTCCCGAGGCGCAGGGCAGAGAGGGTCCGGTCGAGGGCTAGGACGATGTGCCGGAGGTGCCGGTCACGCCGGTCTCAGGGCAGGGCGATCTCTGGCAGCTTGGGCCTCATCGACTGATCTGCGGCGACAGCACCTCGGCGGATGTGGTCGGTCGGATTTTGGGCGATCCTCCGCCATGGCGATGGCATGCGTCCGCCGGAGCGGCGACGTATCAGGGCGGCCCGGAAAGCGGGTCTGGTTCGGCCCCGCGCGGGGGTTGGCAGGCCCTGCACGGTCCCTGCCCGCCGCCGGAGCGAGGGGCAGCAGGGAAACCTTGCGCCGAGGCGAAACCGGAGAGCGCGGAGCGCCGTGTGGCGCTAGAGAAGCTTGGCGGCGGCAATTATCAGGCCGACCATGGCCGTGTTCAGCCCGACGACCCACATGATAATGCCGTTCTTTGCGGTCGCGATATCGGCCTTGGTCTCTTGGCGCAGGGCTTCGATACCCGCCTTGGTCTCTTGGCGCAGGGCTTCGATACCCGCCTTGGTCTCTTGGCGCAGGGCTTCGATATCGGCCTTGACCAGTTCGATATCGGCCTTGGTCTCTTGGCGCAGGGCTTCGATATCGGCCTTGACCAGTTCGATACCCGCCTTGGTCTCTTGGCGCAGGGCTTCGATACCCGCCTTGGTCTCTTGGCGCAGGGCTTCGATATCGGCCTTGACCAGTTCGATATCGGCCTTGGTGGCGAGATTGTGTTCGAGCAGCAGGGACTGCTCGCGCACCACGGCCACGGCCTGCGGCTCGGGCATGCCCGTTTCCGTCAGCCGCAGCACCGCCGCGTGGGTGTCGTAGACGATCGTCGTCTGCATCATGGTCATAGTATAGGCCCCTTGCGTTGCGTTTGAAACACCCGCGATGGCGCACTTGACGACGGCTCCGAGCTCATGCAGGAATTCGAAACCGCCCGCCGCGATGCCGGCATCCCCCTCGCATGTCCTCGCGCCCCGCCGCCCCGACATCAACGGCAGCGTCGAGCGCAGCAACCGCACCCTGCGGTCGGGTTATATGGTCCGTCCACCGGGACGACCTCCGGCGCAGTGAACCGAGCTTTGGAGGGGTCTCTCCGCGACCACCACAACGCCCGCCCCCACCATGTCCTCGGCTTATTGACTCCGGCCGAATTCCCGCGCAAGCTCTCCTTGGTTGCCTGCTCGACAAAATTCCGCAATGTACTGAGCCCGTGCAGCTTGTTGACTCCGGCCGAATTCCCGCGCAAGCTCTCCTTGGTTGCCTGCTCGACAAAATTCCGCAATGCACTGAGCCCGTACAGCTTGTTGACTCCGGCCGAATTCGCGGACAAACTCTCTATAGCCGCCTGAACGCAAAAATGCCGAAATGTCCTGAGTCCGTACAAAGCATTGAGCTCAGCAGCGCAATTTGTTACTGTGCAATCCCATCTTGAACGCCACGGCTCCCAGTTCAATGCAAAGGCGCAGCCGGACTAAGGCAGGCCTTTGGCGTTCGGTCAGGTTGCTCTAAGCAACGTTGGTAATAAGATGGGGCGCTAGCTTGCCAAGTCCAGAAAATTCGCTACCGGGCAAATCGAGTTGTTGAGTGGAGTAGGCTGTGAGCAACCAAGCAGCGTCGGGGCCATTCAAACACAGGCGGCGGCCGTTGCAGGCAATGCGTCGGCTCGCCAGCCCATGAGCCGGTTCGTCTTCGTCACCGGCGGCGTCGTGTCCTCTTTGGGCAAGGGCATTCTCACGGCTTCCTTAGCCTCGGTTCTTGAAGCGCGCCAACTCAACGTCAACGTGCTCAAGATGGATCCCTACATCAATGTGGACCCGGGCACGATGGCCCCGTTTCAGCACGGGGAGATCTTCGTCACCGCCGATGGCGCTGAAACGGACTTGGATCTTGGCCACTACGAGCGTTTCACCCACACCCCCATGTCCAAGCACAACAACTTCACCACCGGCAGCGTCTACGCCGAGGTGATCCGGCGTGAGAGGCGGGGCGACTACCTCGGCGCCACCGTGCAGGTCATTCCCCACATCACCGATGAGATCAAGCGCCGCATCCTGCTCGTGGGCGAAGGCGCCGATGTGGTGATCGTGGAAACCGGGGGCACCGTGGGGGACATCGAGTCCCAACCATTCCTTGAAGCCATTCGCCAAATGCGCCTAGACATCAGCGCCCGCCGCACCCTCTACATTCACCTGACCCTAGTGCCCTACTTAAGCGCCGCCGGGGAGATCAAGACCAAACCCACTCAGCACTCGGTCAAGGAACTTCGATCCATCGGCCTGCAGCCGGACATCCTAGTGTGCCGTTCAGACCAGGAACTGCCCCCATCGGCACGGGACAAGATCGCTTTGTTTTCAAACGTGGAGGCGCGAGCTGTGTTCTCCATCATCAACGCCCGCACCATCTACCAAGTGCCATCCATGCTAAATGAGCAAGGCCTGGACGATCTGGTGGTGGAGAGATTCAAGCTTAATTGCAAACCAGCGGACTTATCGAGTTGGAAGGCGGTGGTGGACGCCGAAATGAACCCCGGCCGGGAAGTGCGCATCGCCATTGTCGGCAAGTATCTCGATCTTCTTGACGCTTACAAGTCATTGATCGAGGCGGTCAATCACGCCGGGTTGCAGCATCGCGCCCGGCCGGTGATCGATTACATCGACGCCGAGGAATTGGAGCGAAACGGCGTCGGCCGCCTTGATGGAGCGCAGGCCATCCTAGTGCCGGGCGGCTTCGGCGACCGCGGCTTTGAAGGAAAAATCCTCGCCGCCGGTTACGCCCGGAGCAATTTGGTACCCTATCTCGGCATTTGCTACGGCCTGCACGCCGCGGTGATTGAATTCGCCCGCAACGTTGGCGGCCTCCGCGGAGCGCATTCAACGGAAATCCAAAGCGATACGCCCCACCCAGTCATAGACTTGATTACGGCGTGGATGACCCCGAGAGGCGACATTGAGCAGCGCCGCAGCAACGACGATCTTGGCGGCACCATGCGCCTTGGCGCTCAAGGCTGCCGGCTGCATGAAGATTCTCTGGCGGCGCGAGCTTACGGTGATTTGGTGGTGCATGAGCGACATCGCCACCGCTATGAAGTCAACAACAACTACGTCGCCCAACTAGAGCGCCTCGGCCTGTGCGTTGCCGGTCGTTCGGAGGACGGTGAACTCGTGGAAATGGTGGAGATCAAGGAGCACCCTTGGTTTATCGCCTGCCAATTCCACCCAGAATTCACCTCCTCGCCCCGTGGTGGCCATCCTCTGTTCAACGCCTTCATTGGGGCGGCGTTGCAGCAGGACGGCGCTGCCTGATGCGCCTCTGCGGATTTGAGGCGGGCCTTGACAAGCCCTTGTTCCTCATTGCCGGTCCCTGCGTCATTGAAAGCGAAGCCTTGGCGCTTTCAAGCGCGGAGACGCTCAAGACCCTCACCGATGGCCTTAACATGCCCTTGGTTTACAAAAGCTCCTTCGACAAGGCGAATCGAACCTCCCACCAAAGCTATCGCGGCCCCGGCCTAGAGGAGGGTCTGCGCATCCTGGAGAAGGTGGCGCGGGAGCTTCAGGTGCCGGTGCTCACGGATGTGCATGAGAACACCCCTTTAGACCAAGTGGCGGCTGTGGTCTCCATACTGCAAACACCGGCCTTTCTGTGTCGGCAGACGGACTTCATCCAGCGTGTGAGCGCTTGCAACAAGCCGGTCAACATCAAGAAGGGTCAATTCCTGGCGCCGACGGACATGGTGCATGTGGTGGCCAAAGCCCGCGCCTGTGGCAACGATCAGATCTTGGTCTGCGAGCGCGGCACCTCGTTCGGCTACAACAACCTAGTCAGCGACATGCGCTCTTTAGCCATCATGCGGCAAACGGACTGCCCCGTGGTCTATGACGCCACCCATTCCGTGCAGTTGCCGGGCGGGCTTGGCCAAGCTTCCGGTGGACAGCGGCAGATGGTGCCGGTGCTAGCGCGAGCGGCGGTGGCGGCTGGCGTTTCTGGGCTGTTCATGGAAACCCACCCCGACCCGGATCAAGCCTTCTCCGATGGCCCCAACGTTTGGCCATTGGGACGGATGGGCGAACTACTGCAAAGTCTTAAGGCCATTGACGAGGCTGTTAAGGCGCGCCCGCTGCCGGAACGCGAACTGGAGACGGCGGGGTGAGCAGGATCATCGCCATCAAGGGCCGTGAGCTGTTGGACTCCAGAGGGTTTCCAACGGTGGAAGTGGAGGTGTTCACCGAAAACGGCGGCCATGGCCGTGCCATGGCGCCTTCCGGGGCCTCCACCGGCTCCAAGGAGGCGCTCGAACGGCGGGATGGGGACCCAGCCCGCTACCTTGGCCGAGGCGTCGCCGGGGCGGTGGCGGCCGTCAACGACAGCATCGCATCGGCCCTAATTGGCATGGAGGCGCAGGCGCAAACAGCGCTGGATGAAAGACTGCGCGAGATCGACGGCACCGAAAACAAGTCCAACCTCGGCGCAAACGCCATGCTGCCGGTGTCCTTGGCCACGGCCAAGGCGGCAGCCCAAGACCAAGGCACCGCCCTGCATGGCTATATCAACCAATTGGCCGGCGGGCCGCCAATTCGGATGCCGACGCCGATGATGAACATCCTCAATGGCGGCGTACACGCAGACAACAACGTAGACATTCAGGAGTTCATGATTCAGCCAGTCTCCCAAGGCAGCTTTTCCGAGGCGCTGCGCTGCGGCGCGGAGATTTTCCACCACTTGCGCCGGGTGCTTAAGGAGCGCGGCCTAGCCACCGGCGTGGGCGATGAAGGCGGCTTCGCGCCGGACCTACACTCCAACGCAGACGCTCTTGACGCCATCCTCGAAGCCATTGGCCAAGCTGGCTACGCCCCCGGCGAGGACGTCCTGCTAGCACTTGACTGCGCCGCATCGGAGTTTCACGTTGAGGGCACCTATCAGCTTGATGGCGAAGGCAAGCACTACAACAGCGCCAGCTTCGTCGGCTACTTGGCCGACCTGACCACGGCCTATCCAGTGGCATCCATTGAGGATGGCATGGACGAGAACGATTGGCAGGGCTGGCGAGCATTGACGGACCGGGTTGGCCAGCAGACCCAGCTCGTCGGCGACGACCTGTTCGTAACAGACGTCAAACTACTGCGGCGGGGCATAGAATCCGGCACCGCCAACGCCATCCTTATCAAGCTCAATCAGATTGGCACTCTGTCCGAGACGCTGGACGCCATTCGCGTGGCGCAGGACGCCGGCTACGGCGTAGTGGTTTCGCACCGCTCCGGAGAAACGGAGGACTTCACCATAGCGGATCTTGCCGTTGGTACCGGGGCTGGGCAAATCAAAACCGGCTCCCTGTGCCGCTCCGAGCGGGTGGCGAAGTACAATCAGTTGCTGCGCATTGAAGAGGCGCTGGGCGCGGAAGCTGTGTACCGGGGCCGAGCGGAGATTAAGAACGCATGAAAGTCCTTGGCGCCATATTGATCCTGCTCTTGCTTGGCTTGCAATACCAAGCTTGGTTCGGCGACAACGGCTACTTCGCGGCGTTGGCCTTAAACAAGCAGCTGGCGCTGCAGGAGCGGCAAGCGGCAAGTCAGAAGCAGCGCAACAGCCTTCTGCGGGGCGAAGTGATGGAGATGAACCAAGGCAATGCCGCCGTTGAGGCCCGGGCGCGGGAGGACTTGGGCATGGTTAAGGAAGACGAAGTCTTCTACGTTGTGATCGACGGCACCCGGTGAGCCGATTCGACCTGACCGGCATCGGCATGACGTCGGCCCGCAGCCGGGCGCGGCTCGTCAACCGCTTAGAGCAGCGGGGCATAGAACATCAAGGGGTGCTGGATGCTCTGTCCGCAGTGCCTAGGCATATTTTCATCGACGAGGCCTTAGCGCATCTGGCGTACCAAGACCAAGCCTTGCCCATCGGCCAAGGTCAGACCATTTCCCAACCCTTCACTGTGGCCCTGATGACCGCCACCCTGTTGAACATACCGCGCCCCTCGGTGCTGGAGGTCGGCACTGGGTCCGGCTACCAAACCGCGGTGCTGGCGCACCTGTGCGAGCGCGTGTTCAGCGTTGAGCGGATACAGCCGCTGCTGCTGCGGGCGCAAGAGCGGCTTGAAGCCTTGCGCATCGACAACGTGGAGCTGCGCCTTGGCGATGGCTATTCAGGCTGGCGCGAGCAGGGGCCCTTCGCCGGCATTCTGGTCACCGCCGCGCCGCGCGCAACGCCGCAAGCGCTGCTCGATCAGCTAGCGGCGGGAGGGCGCATGGTCGTTCCGGTTGGCGGCGATGAGGCGCAGAAATTGAAAGTGTATGACCGCACCGCTAGCGGCCTGAAGGAAGCGGTGATGGACGACGTGCGCTTCGTACCCCTAATCAAAGGCTTGGATCACCAAGACCATGCTCTTTGACCAAGATAAAGCGGGGGACGACCTGCCCGAAGTGGAGCGCCCTTCTCGGCAAAGTGCGGGCGATTGGTTTGGCGTCTTTCTGCGCGGCCTCGCCATGGGCGTGGTGGAGGTGGTGCCCGGCGTCTCCGGCGGCACCTTGGCTCTGATCACGGGCATCTATCGGGAGTTGATGGCCAGCCTAGCGTCCTTCCTGCCCGCCTCAATCGCTTGGTGCTTCACAGACCCTAAGCGTTTTTGGCGTCACCACAACCTCAGCTTCCTAGCGTGCCTAGGCGTTGGCATGGGTATTGGCGTCCTAGCCTTCGCCAATCTCATGAGCCACTGGCTGAAGACCGCCCCATCCTTAGTGTGGGCCTTCTTCTTCGGGCTGATTCTCTGGTCCACATTCTACATTGGCCGCGAGCGCAAAGGATTGAGCTTGGCCACTTTCGGAGTGGCCGGAGTCCTTTGCGGAATATTGGCATCGCAAATCGAACCCTTTGCCGCGGAACCGGCGGCGGCGGTCCTGTTCATGGGCGGCGCCTTGGCCGTGGGCGCGTGGCTGCTGCCGGCGATATCGGGCAGTTTCGTGCTGCTGTGCTTGGGCCTGTACGAGGTGGTCCTGAACGCAATCGCCAGCTTCAACTTGGTGCCGCTCTCCATATTCTGCCTTGGCTGCGTGGCGGGCATAGCCCTGTTCTCACGCTTGTACGGCTTGTTGCTGCGGCACTATTTTGAACCGAGTATGAGCTTTTTCACCGGATTGATGGCGGGCAGCTTGGTGCGTTTGTGGCCTTGGCGCTTTGAGGGTGAATTGCTCACCCCAAGCGATTGGAGCTTAGCCACGGGCGCACCAGCCAACAGCGCCTTGGTTCTGGCCATGATGCTGGCCGGCATCGGTGCGCTTTGGCTGCTAACGCGACGCCGCATCTAACGCTGTGCGGCGACCGTTCGCAACCTTCGCCATGCCGTTGAGGCTAGGCACCAGACTAGCCTTTGCGGCCTCGGCATCAAGCCGCTGGAGCTTAGCCACGGGCGCACCAGCCAACAGCGCCTTGGTTCTGGCCATGATGCTGGCCGGCATCGGTGCGCTTTGGCTGCTAACGCGACGCCACATCTAACGCTGTGCGACAGCTGTTTGCAACCTTCGCCGCACCGTTGAGGCCATGCGTCAGACCGACCTTTGCGGCCTCGGCATCAAGCCGCAAGCGCAGCCGCCCTAGGGGTCTTAGCCATCAACTTGCCTAGTACCGTTTTTTCACGAGCCATCGATCCTTGGCTCGACCGCATCGGCCATTGGACATCCTGGCTGTGGGCGCTGCTGCTGCTGGTCATTGGGGCCAACGTGATGCTGCGCTACGTCTTCAATGAAGGGCGCATCGAATTTGAAGAGATCCAGTGGCACATCCACTCGGTGGGATTCCTGTTCGGGCTCAGCTACGCGCTCAAGGCGGATGCGCACATTCGGGTGGACGTGCTGCACGAACGCTTCTCCCCTAGGTTCAAAGCCTGGGTGGAGCTGTACGGCATCATTCTGTTGCTGATGCCGTTCGCCGTCCTCGTGCTGGTTTTCAGCGCGCCTTTCGTGGCCTCCAGCTTTCAGTTCGGCGAGGTGTCCTCATCGCCCGGCGGATTGCCCTATCGCTGGGCTATCAAGGCCATGCTGCCGGCTGGCTTCACCCTGCTGCTAATGGCCGCCCTATCCCGGCTTTCCCGTGTGTGGGCGTACCTATTCGTAAACTCGGCCGGACGCGAAGGAGCAGTCATTGAATCCGAATGAGGTGCTGGCGGTGGCCATGTTCCTGAGCTTTATCGGCTTGGTCTTCACTGGCTTTCCCGTGGCTTGGATTCTGGGTGGTCTGGCCGTTTTGTTCACCGCCCTCGCCATCATTTTGAATCTGGACTTCAATTTTCCCTTCGCCATTGACTGGGGCTATACATCCTTGGTGGTGGATCGGTCTTGGAACCTGATGGAGAACTGGGTGCTGGTGGCGCTGCCCATGTTCATCTTCATGGGCCTGCTGCTCGACCGCTCCGGCATCGCCAAGCAGCTTATGGTCAGCTTTTCCCGGCTGTTCGGCGGCTTGCGCGGCGGACTGGCCGTCACCGTCACCCTGATTGGCCTGCTGCTGGCGGCCACCACCGGCATCATCGGCGCTTCGGTGGTGCTTCTGTCTTTACTGGGAATGCCGGTGATGTTGAAGCAGGGCTATGACAAGGCGCTCGCCTCCGGCACGGTTTGCGCCGTGGGCACCCTAGGCATCCTCATCCCGCCAAGCATCATGTTGGTGTTGATGGCGGACCGCATGGCGATGAGTGTGGGCGATCTGTTTCTCGGCGCAGTGTTTCCCGGCGTACTGCTCAGCGGTCTTTACCTGACCTATCTAGTGGGCTACGGGCTGATCCGGCCGGAGGGCGCCCCGGCCGGAGAGCGCGAGCCGCTTGACTGGCAGGCGGTGGCGGATCTGTTTCTGGCCATCGTGCCCCCGGCCTGCTTGATCCTGGCCGTTCTTGGCAGCATCTTTTTCGGCTGGGCCACCCCCACCGAGGCCGCCGGCGTTGGGGCCGCCGGGGCTCTGCTGCTGGCGGCGCTGAAACGGCAAATCAGCGTCCCCGTGCTAAAGGATGTGCTGCTAGAGACGACGCGCACCACCGCGTTCATCTTTGGCGTTTTGCTGGGAGCAACCGCCTTCGCCTTGGTGCTGCGGGGCTTGGGCGGCGATGAGCTGATCGAACGCGCCCTGCTCGACCTGCCCTTCGACGCCACCGGCATCGTCATCACTATTTTGTTCGCCACCTTTGTGCTCGGCTTCTTTCTAGACTGGATTGAATTGACGCTCATCATCCTGCCCTTGGTCTCCCCGTTAGTGGTGAACTTGGGGTTCGATCCGGTCTGGTTCACGGTGCTGTTCGCCGTATGCCTGCAAACCAGCTTCCTGACACCTCCGGTTGGGTTCGCCATCTTTTACTTAAAGGGAGTCGCGCCGCCCAGCATTGACGTGAGGACCATATACCGCGGCGTGGCACCCTTCATCGTTTTACAGGTGATCGGCTTAATCATTATCTTCAATTGGCAGGCGCTCGTGACTTGGCTACCGGCCCAAGCTTACTAAGGAGAACCTGATCTATTGCCGCAGGAATTGGCCGTGAAGATGCGCTCGCGGAGTGCAACGACCTCATAATCACCAAGCGCAGCAGGGCCGCGCTTTACCTCACCGATGCTCGGACAGCCAACGCCGGGCTCCGTGGTGATTGGTGATTTGCTGCATGGCGGGGGAACCCGTGTCTGGGGGGATTCGGCTTATGCGAGTAGGAAGTCGACCATTCGCTCGGCGGCTCCAGGCGCTGGTGAGTACGAAATGGCGCGCCCGGGAGGATTCGAACCCCCGACACCTGGGTTCGAAGCCCAGTGCTCTATCCGGCTGAGCTACGAGCGCTTGAGGAATTGATGATGTTGCACAGTGCAGATTTCGTATAATGCAAAATCACCGCCAAGGATTCAAGCCGCCTTGGATGAGGGGACACTGCTTGGCCGACAAATGGTTCGTTCATTCGCTTATCAAACTCACTGAACCCCACACCTTAAAGCGCACCACAGGCGCGCAGCTAGGATACAATGCGGCTTCCGGTCGTGTCGGGCAGTGCAAACGGAAGCGCACCATATCCAAACCCTTCACCCGCCGCAATGTCCTGCTGCAAATCGGCGCTGTCGGCGGCTTGGCAGCGCTCTATCAAGCGGACGTGGGCATTGGGCTTATTCCCGCAACCAGCTTGGCCACGCCAAGAGCTTCACTTGATTCGTTGCCGAGCAACCAACGGCACTCGGTCATCATCCTTGGCTCCGGCCTGTCCGGTTTGACCAGCACTTATGAGCTGGAACCGGCGGCATACAACTGCACAGTCATTACGGCATCCCACCGCGTCGGGGGGCGCATCCTCACCATTCGCCGCGGCGATTTGGCCGACGAGATGGGGCATCCCCAAGTTTGCCAATTTGACCACCATCCAGCCCGCTACTTCAACGCCGGGCCAGCCCCCATCCCGGCTCATCATCGGTTGGTGCATCACTACTACAAAATGCTTCGCGTGCCGCTTGAAGCCTTCGTCAACGAAAACCGTCAGGCTTGGGTGCATGACCATTGGCGGGCGGCCCATACGGGCGATCAAGTCAGCTACCACCCAAGTTGGCGGGAAGGCACCCTAAGCTCCGCCCATTTCGCATTAGCTCAAATCAACGAACGGACGCCGGTGGAGGCGAGCGCCAATGCCTAGGCTACTTGTAGCCATGGCGCTTTACATCGCCATCGCCAACTTCGCCACGGCTGGCGAATCTATTGTGGCGCCGCCGCCGGAACTGCGCTACTGCACTGCTTGCCACGGGGTGGAGCTGAGAGGCAACGAACTCTTCGATGCCCCCAACCTTTCCGTGCTGCCGCCTTGGTACGTTGAGCGCCAATTGAAAAACTACAAACAGGAACTGCGCGCACCCTCCGGTGGCCCCGACCTAGTGGGCCGGGAAATGCAGCCCATGGCGGCCATTTTGGACGAAGACGGCATTGAAGCGGCGACTGCCTATGTGGCAAGCGTACCGCACTACGCCCCGTCACCATCCATCAGCGGCGACTCGGCGCGTGGCGAAGGCCTGTACCGCACCTGCACCGTCTGCCACGGCGAAACCGGCCAAGGCAACCCATCCTTCAACAGCCCGCCCTTGGCGGGCCAAAACGATTGGTACTTGGCGCGGCAGCTTGAGAACTACCGCTCTGGCGCCCGTGGTGGCGTACCCGGCGACATCTCCGGCGCTCAGATGCGGGCCTCCGTCTCCATGTTGCAAACTGATGCGGACATCCGCGATCTCGTGGCCTACATCAACTCACTGAATCAAACATCTGACCAACCCTAGGGAGACGGTGCAATGTTCAAAATCATTCTCGCACCAGTGCTTGCGTTCGCAGGCTTGCTTGGCGACACAAACGCCCTCGCCCTTCGTTGCCGAACAACTCCGCCTTTCCCATCGCCTAAGCGGTGGAAGCACCTGCCAACACTACATTGGTGTACCACAACGGCACGGTGCCGGCACCGGCCAACATGCAAGCGGAAAAGTATTGCGCAGCCTATTGGGGAGATACGGAAACCTAGGCGCGCTCGGTGTTTGCTCGTATGCGGGCGTCGCTTGAGAAGTTGAACCTCTCGTTCGGCGACGCAGTGAAGATGACCGTGTTTCTAGTGGGCTTGCCGAAGCTGGATGGCCGCTTGGGCTTCGCCGGGTTCATGTGCGCTTATACGAAGCATTTCGGCACCGAGGCGCAGCCCGACCTGCCAGCCCGTTCGGACATGTTGGTGGAGGAGGCAGTGGTGCTTACCACCACCCGCTAGTTCAGATCCACCCGGAAGCGGAAGTAGTACAAGCCTCCATCGAACCCGAAGGGTGTTGTTTGCGAGTACTTGCGGCCGGCTGCGTTGGAGAAGCCAGGGCGTGCGGTGTTGTCCAGATCCTTCGGTCCGAACTCATTGAACAGGTTCTGCACCCCCGCCACCACTGTGTAGCGGTCGTTGAAGGTGTACCCCGCCTCCACGTCAACGATCCAATCGCCATCGTAGCAATTGTCGTTGGGCCGTTCGCAAGAGATGCGATAGTCGTTGCCACCGGCGCTATACGCCGGGTCGCCGCTATAGCTGGCGTCCACCCAGTCATCATAGAAGCTCGCCCGGGCGAGAAAGCGAAAATTGCCCATGAAGTGGTTGACCGTGAAGATGCCTCGATGCTGCGGGTTGTAGTTCTCCAGTTCAACAACGCGGTCACGCGACACTTCGCTACCGGCCCGGTCCACTTCAGTCTCGGTCCAGTTCCATGCGGCGGTGAAGTTGGTGATGCCCGCGTCTCCCCAATCTTGAACGTAGGTGGCCACCAGATCAACGCCCTGGGTGGTGGTGTCAAAGTCATTGGTGAAGAAAGAGACGCTGTTGAGGTCCGCCGCGCCCGGTACGCCCAATTCCTGCAGGCAGGCGGCTAAGTTGCCGCCCGCAGCGAGTGTGGCTGGACAGTCGGCGATGGCTGGCTCGCCGGCAATGATGATGGAGCCAGTTTGCGTAATCCGGTCCTGCACCTCAATGTTGTAGTAGTCCAAGGTGACGGTCAGGCTGTTGGTTAGATCCCATGCAGCGCCAAACGTCAGGTTGGTTGCGTCCTCTGCATCAAGCGCTTCTCCTCCCAAGAACAGGGCAATGGGGTTGGTAGGCGGAATCTGGCCGCGTTGCTGCAGCTCGTTGTCGATGGCGATTGTGGAAACCTTGGTCACATTGGACTGGCCAGGCGTTGGCGCTCGGAATCCAGTGCTGAACGAGCCGCGCAGGCCGAAAGTCGGCGTTAAGTTCCAGCGCGCCTGCACCTTGCCGTTGGTGGTGGTGCCGAAATCGTCAAAATCCTCAAAGCGAAAGGCTAATTCAACTAGGAAATTCTCCGTCAGATCAGCCCCCAAGTCCAAATAAACTGCGTAGTTGGCACGGTCAAACTCACCCGCTTGGCTGGGGCTGAAACCGGCAAAGCCGTGGGCGCCAATGCTCAACGGAACTAAGGGCGTGACGCCATCGGAATGGAAATTGGTGCCTTGAAACGCCCAAGGGCCGGCATCCCAAGAAGCTTCTTCGCCGATCAATACCTTGAAGGTCTCCACCCGGTACTCGGCACCGAAGGCCACGTTGAGGTCCGAGGCGAAGGCATCCACCTGCACCGGGAAGGTGAAGTCGGCATTGTACTGCTGCTCCACCTGCACATAGGTGCCAAGGTCGAATTCGGTCGGGCTGGTGGGTCCAAGGGACGGGTTCCAAGTGTTGGAAATGCGGAAAGCCGTCTCATTGCGGCCAAGGCCGATGCTGAAGTCGTAGGTCAGGCCATTGTTCAAGCTGCCGCGCAAGCCAACCACCGCGGAGATGTCCTCCACATCCCCCCCAAAAGACGGCGTGTAGCCGCCCGGGTAAAGATTGTTGGCCACCCAGCAGTTGGACGGCAACGCCGCCAGCGCGGCCAGGTCCGCGTCCACCGCAGCCTGATCGGTGGGTGTGCTGCCTGGGCTGGTGAGCACCGGGCAATTCGAGGTCTGACCGGTCTGACCGGCTAGGTTCAAGTCCAAGATGGCCCGTTGCGAGCCGCTGGTGAACACACCCGAACGCGCATTTGGATTGCGATAGAAGAAGCCGTTGGTCGCCGCCCGCTCGGCATAGTTGCCGAAGCCATAGAGCGTTTGGCTGTCGGACAGATCGATGCCAGCGTTCACGAACAGCGCCACGTCGTCATCCACCTCGGGTGAGCCGTAGATTTGCGCGGGCTGACGCACCCCCATATAGCCGGTATCAATCAACGCTTGGGCGTCCGTTCTAGGCAGGCTGCGGCTGGTTGGATCTGCTGATGCCCATTCCATCGATACGCTGGCGAAGCCATCGTCGCCAAGGGGAAGCCCCACATTGCCGGCAACCACCCACAGGTCGCCATCGCCCTCGAAGGTTTCCCCCCACTTGCCTTCAAGGGTTAAGCCTTGGTTGTTTTCCTTCAGCCGGTAGTTGATGACACCGGCGATGGCGTCCGACCCATACTGCGCCGCCGCGCCATCCCTAAGCACCTCCACTCGGTCAATGGCGACCGCCGGAATCACGGAAATGTCCGGCCCTTGGGAGCCAGCGGCCAAAGACCCGCCCAACTCCGCGATGACCGCAGCCCGATGCCGCCGTTTACCGTTGACCAAAACCAAGGTGTTGTCTGGTGGCAGACCGCGCAGCGTGGCCGGGCGCGTGATGATAGCGGCGTCTGCGGTCGAGAAGCGCTGCACGTTGTAGGAGGGCAGCAGATTGCGCAACATGTCGTCCATGTCACTGGAGCCCATGTTTCGGAAATCCTCGCCGCTCACCACGTCAACCGGCACCGGCGAGTCCGTCGCGGAGCGGCCAGCGCGGCGGGAGCCAATGACCACCACCTCTTCGACTTGCACTGCCGTAGCCTCCCCTTCAGCGCCGCTCGCCATTAAGGTCACGCTAGACAGCAACAACCCGGTCAACATTGTGCTGAACAGGCAGCGCCCCATCACTCTCCATATCATCAACATTTCCGCTCCTGAAATTCCATGCGAAAAAGCGCGATTATCCCTGACTATCGACCAAACATCCATGCGTTTTTTCACCCACCACCTATGAAACAGCGGCCTCGTCCGCGCAGCACCTGCCGGTGCGCGCCTAGGGAACCTCTGATTAAATTCCAAGGATTGATCATCGCATCGCGTCTGAAATAATTTATCTCATATTTTCAATTACTTACAAGTCATCAAAAAAGGCTGATCTTGTTGCGCTGCCAAAACCTGCGAATTTTTCAGAGGTTCCCTAGGACTGAACGCCAGTGACCTCTGCACCGTGCGTTCACGCCTGTTGGCCTTGCAGACATCAAGGGTTGATCTGTGGACTATTTATCCAGCGCGGCCCAGGCGATCAAGCTGGTGCCGGACATGCGATGGCCTTGGTGTTGGCGATGACTCGCTTTGCCGAGCGCCAACTTTGGCACCGGGCCGCACATGCAGAAAGCAAGCCTCCAATTAGTCTAAAATGACAATATTCCAACCTCTTGCCGCTCAGCGAGGAGGAACTTTTGTCGCTATTCGCTTTCGCCATCGGCTTGCCGACGCTTGATGCGGAGGGTGCCTGCATCGACTGCTTCTTCCCGGCGCCCATCAAAGCGCCCGGCGCCGAAGTCGCCACCGCCATCAAAGCCCAATTCCAAGCCGGCACCATCTTGGTTGAACCAGCCGCCGTCCGTTCCTTCATTGAAGAGCACCAAGCCTCGCTAGCCCCCTTGCTGGAGGCGGACCGGCCCTTGGCCCTAGTGATGCTGCCGGTCGATGGCCCAATCGCCTCCACGCCGGAAGCGCTGTTGAAACTGCATCTGCTCTCCCACCGTCTGGCATTGCCCAACAGCATGAACCTGAACGGCATCTTTGCCCACCTGCTGACGGTTGCCTGGACCACGGACGGCGCCATATCGCTAAAGGAACTGGCGGCAAGGCAGCTGCGTGCGCGCGTTCGGAACGGGTATTTCGAAGTGCTGTCCGTGGACAAGTTTCCAAAAATGACCAATTACGTGGTGCCAAGCGGCGTGCGCATCGCCGATTCGAGCCGCATACGCTTGGGCGCATACCTCGGCGAGGGCACCACCGTCATGCCTTCCGGTTCGGTCAACTTCAACGCCGCCGCCTTGGGGCCCAACATGGTCGAAGGCCGCATATCCCAAGGCGTTGTGTTGGGGCGGCATTCGGACCTAGGCGGCGCGGCGAGCACCATGGGCACCCTGGCCGGCGGCGGCGAGATCACCATCAGCATTGGCCGACAATGCCTGATCGGCGCCAATGCCGGCACCGGTATTCCCTTGGGCGACCGCTGCACCATCGAAGCCGGCCTGTACATCACTGCCGGCACCCGAGTGACGCTGCTCGACCAAGACGGCAAGCGCAACGAGGTGGTCAAGGCGCGGGAATTGGCCGGCCGCTCAGACCTGCTTTTCATCCGCCACAGCGAAACCGGCGCAGTGCAATGCCGTGTCAACCCGCGAGCCATCGCCTTGAACGCGGAACTGCACGCCCATAACTAGAGCCTGCTTAGAAAGTCTAATACCCTGATTTAAATATAAAATACGGCAATTTAATGGTATAATAATGCACGAAAATAGCCCACAGCCCGCAAGCATGCACCTATGATTCGAGCACGGGTCCACCGCCAGCTCTCCTTGGCGGAGTTTGACTGGCCCTTCCAGACCGCGTTGGATACAGTAACCGCTGGGTCAAAATGAGTGCGTGCATTCCCTGGGATGACTTGGCCGAGGTCTACTGCGAAAGCCTTTCCCGTACCCAGGGCCGCCCCTCCAAAGACGCCCGATGGGTCATCGGTGCGGTGATCATCAAACACAAACCGCGCCTTTCCGGCCGGCGGACTGTGGCCCAAATCCAAGAGACCCCCTACCTGCGGTATTTTGTCGGGTTTTCGCAGCGCAACAAGACCAGTCTTTTTCGATGATTTGTAAGCCATTAAAAATAGAAGACAAATGATTGCAGCCGCCATGCGATGGCCAATTCTTGGAATTTAATCAGAGGTTCCCTAAAGGCAAGAGCCCCGATGCAAAACAAGGCCCCCCCAGCAGTGTACCCGGCCCACAAGGCCGCTGAGCCAAGTGCGGCCGCAGCCGGCGCGCTGGTCGATAAGGCGAACCCCAAGGCACCAAACGCCGAGCCAGCGGCACCGCCAAACCCAGCAGCGCCGCTCATCGAAACGGCAGCCGAATCAAGCGCCGAGGTGCTTGACCTTGCCTCGGCATTGATTCGCCAGCCATCGATCACGCCCGAGGATGCGGGTTGCCAGGATTTGCTGATGGCGCGCCTGCAAAGCCTAGGCTTCAGGATCACGCCCTTGAACGCCGGCGAGGTCCGCAACTTCTACGCTGAAATCGGCGAGGGGGCACCATGCCTTGCGTTCGCCGGCCACACGGACGTGGTGCCACCCGGCGATTTGTCCGCTTGGCGCACGCCGCCTTTCGAGCCTGCCATTCAGGACGGATTTCTGTTTGGCCGCGGCGCCGCCGACATGAAAGCGAGCCTAGCGGCCATGATCGTCGCCGCTGAGCGCTTCCTTGCCATGCGCCCCGCAATGGGCGGACGCCTCGCTTTGCTCGTCACCAGCGACGAGGAGGGGGAGGCGCGGTGCGGCACACGCCACATCGTTAAGCACCTGCGCAGCCAAAATCAACGGCTCGATTTCTGCATTGTGGGCGAACCCTCCTCCACTCGGCAACTCGGCGACAGGGTGCGCAACGGTCGCCGTGGCTCGCTGAACGGCAGCCTGCGGGTACGGGGCGTTCAAGGGCACGTGGCCTACCCGGAAGCGGCCCGCAACCCCATCCACTTGGCGGCGCCGTTTCTAAATGATCTCACGCAGCAGGTTTTTGACGAAGGCAACGCCCATTACCCGCCAACGAGCCTGCAAGTCTCCAACATCGCCGCCGGCGTTGGCGCGACCAATGTAATCCCCAGCGAACTTAGGATGGAGTTCAACCTGCGCTTTTCCACTGAACAAACCGTCGATGGCATCAAGGCCAGGATTGCGGCCTGCATGGAAAAGCACCAAATCGATGGCGACCTGAACTGGCAATTGGCCGGAGAACCCTTCATTACCGAGCCGGGCCGGCTGACCGAAACGGTGCAGGCGGCGGTCATGAGCGAGCTTGGCGCACAGTGCCAGCTATCCACCTCCGGCGGCACCTCGGATGGGCGCTTCATCGCCCCGCTCGGCTGTGAAGTGGTGGAGCTCGGCCCGGTCAATGCGACCATACACAAGGTGAACGAGTGCGTCGCCCTAGCCGACCTCGACCCATTGGCCCGGGTCTACCAACGCATCATGTCCCTCTTGCTTGCTCTCTGACCCCATGCCGCTTTCGCCCCGAAGCAACCGCCGCTGACCCCATCCGTCCGGTTCATGTTGCTGTAACAGGCGGCGGCTACGGTTTGTGGCTGCATGGAGCATTGACGGGTAAGAGCTTGACCCTCAATATACAATTACTGCCGATGGACGAAACTCGGAGCGGGAGCATCCAAGGTTTCGAACGACACCGGAATAAAGCGTTGCTAGCAAGGCAACAAAATCAAGGAAACCGACATTGCCAAACAGCCTTTCAGCGATTGGACTAGCCTCTTCCTCCACCGGGCGGCTGCACCCGTGCGTTGGATCATCTTCGGGGGCATGGCCTACACCTTGGCCACGACCGCGATGTTCTTCGCACGGGCACCGGACTCGGCTGTCGCCGCGCCCGCGCCCGCCACCCCAAGCAGCAGCCGACCAAGGGCCTCTCCGGCCGATTTGAGCAACATACTCCAATCCGGCCTCTTCGGCCTGACCAATGTTGACCAGCCCACCTCCCTGCTTGACGAGCCGGCTGTGGAGACGCGCCTGCCGCTGAAGCTGCTCGGCGTGTTCGTGACCGACGCGCAGAATGACTCCGCCGCCATCATCGCCGAGAAGGGAAAGCCGGAGCAGCTCTACCTAGTCGGGCAAACGGTGTCAGGCAGGGCCGTCCTTAGATCAGTTCATCCAGACCATGTTGTTCTCCTGCGCGCTGGCGTACACGAAGCCCTGCGGTTCCCAAAGGTGAGGGAACTCGGATTGGCCCAAACGAGTCCAAGCTCTCCAGCCGAACCGGAAAGGACCACGCAGGCTGCCGGGAATGCACCGAAGAGTCCCGAGCAACGTGCCCAAACCCGCCAAGCGTTGATCAGAGAGGACCCCGACCTGATGCCAGATGCGCTAGACGGGGAGTTGCCTATCTTGGATGGCGGCTATCCGGTGGGCAGCTTGGCCAGCCTGCGCCATCTGAGCGAATCGGGCCTGCGCGAGGACGATCTGATCCTGTCGGTCAATGGGCGCCCGATGCATGAACTCTGGGACGACCAACCGAAACTGGTCCAATTGCTGGCTAACGGGCAGCTACGCATTGAAGTGCAGCGCGATGGCCGCCGCATGTTCGTCACCACTACGCCGGATATCTGATTCACCATGCAAGCCCCTGCCAAAACACGAACGCCCAGCCGACTAGGCGCAATCCGACGCCACCTGCTCATCGCCCTGTCCTGCGTTTGCTTGCTCGTCGGCCCCGACGCATGGCCTGCTGAAGAAACTTGGGTCATCAACATCAAGGATGCGGACATCCAAGAATTCGTGACGCAGATCGCCGAAATCACCGGCAAAACCTTTGTCATCGACCCCCGCTTGAAAGGCAACGTGACGGTGGTGTCCAGCACGCCCATGACCGCCGACGCCGTATATGAGCTGTTCCTGTCAGTGCTGCGGGTACACAACTTCGTCGCCAACCCCTCCGGCGACGCGATTCGCATCCAAACCACATCCACCGGCAAGCAGAGCCCCGGCGTCAAAGGGGACTTGACTCAAATCGCATCCGAGGAGCTGGTCACTCGGGTGATTGCAGCCCAAAACGTCGCCTCCGCCGAGCTGGTCAAAATACTGCGCCCGCTGATCCCCCAATACGGCTTCATCGGTTCCGTCGAACAGCCGAACATCGTCATCATCAGCGACCATGCGAACAACATTCAACGCTTGGCCGACATGATCGAGCAAATCGACGTAGCCGAAGAAGAGGAAATCGTTGTCGTGCCCCTGCGCGACGCTTGGGTCGGCACCGTGGTGGTTCTGTTGGAAAAACTGGCGCCTGAGCAGATCGGGCGGAATGCAAAGGGTCCGCAGAGAATTCAGCTCATCGCCAATGAGCGCAACAACAGCCTGATCGTGCGCGGCAAGCCGCGGCCTATGGCGGAAGTGCTCAAGCTGGTGGACAAGCTCGATAGCCCAGCCACAACCAGCGGCAATTCCCAAGTGTTTTACTTGGAGCATGCGGACGCCGCCAACGTGGCTGCAATTCTCAACGGCGTCGTGACGCAAGGTGGCAACGCAGGATCAGAAGAGGGCCAGCAGCAGACGCTCATACAGGCCGACGAGTCCTTGAACGCCATCGTCGTGCGGGCGGCCCCAACTGCGATGAACGAGTTGCGAATGCTGATCGACCAACTTGATGTGCGCCGCACCCAGGTGCTGATTGAAGCCGCAATCGTGGAGGTGATGCTGCGGAATGACCGTGACATCGGCGTGGAGACCGCCATTGCCGACAACGGAGGCCGTACAGCGCCGTTGGTCAGCACAACTTTGGACGGCACCATAGGCGCTCTGCTCAACACCTTGGCCAACTCGACGGGAACAGATGGGGAGCCGGTCCAGCTCGATGTCCTAGCCGGATTGGTCGGTTTTTCTAGGCCAACCCTAGCTGGGGTGCGGGTGGATGCGGACGGAATTTCCCTCGGCGCCATCGTCACCGCCTTCGCCAGCCATCGAGACGCCAACCTTCTTTCCACACCCAGCATCATGGCCCTAGACAATCAGGAGGCGTCCATCATCGTCGGCCAACAGGTGCCGTTTCGCACTGGCAGCTACTCCACTAGGGCCGATGGTGTCAGCAATCCCTTCAATACAGTAGAGCGCAGCGACGTCGGTCTCACCTTGAAGGTCGTCCCCCACATACACGACGGCACCTCGGTGCGGCTGGACGTGGACCAGGAAATCACCAACGTGGTGGAGACAGCCATCAGCGATAGCGCATTCGCCGATGTCGTGACCTCCAAACGCCAAGTCACCACCACCGTCCTAGCTGAAGACCGGCAGATCATCGTCTTAGGCGGGCTGATCCAAGACGACGTAACCAGCTCCCGGAAGAAGGTGCCTCTGCTCGGCGACATCCCCGGCCTCGGCTTCTTATTCCGCTCCACCAACGAGGAACGCAGAAAAACCAACTTGTTGGTATTCTTACGGCCTACGGTGATTAAAACACTTGATGATGTGAAGGCATCCGCTGAGCGCAAATATCGCGACATTTGGGGAATTGACATCAACAGCCCCGTTGAAGAACGACTGCAAGGGCTCTTCAAGGGCGAGCACGTCGTCAAAGGCAAGCGAGCCCTCGAAGAAGCCAACTGAAAACGGCATCAAGCACCGACCGGCGCGCCACCTTGGCCACCACAGGCAGCAAAGGCAGGATCTTTCCTTGGCCGCAGGAAGGAGCGGCCAACAAACCCGTTTTTTGCCGGTGCCGTCTCACGCAGACCGCTCCGGCCCCTAGCTAAGCTAATATGCGCCACGCTCCCCTAAAGGCGCTAAGCTATCATCTCTGCCGCCGCTTGATCCGCTGGGTCGCTCGCCCCCGCCTGACCGGCACGCTGCCGGCGTCGTTGCCGGCCGCGACCGTTTATGTGCTGCCGGTGCGCTCGCTGTGGGATCTGATCGTGCTCGACTTGGTTTGCACCGACCAAGACTGGCCCAACCCCTTGGATGGATTTGAGACCAGCGGGCAGGTCGAACGGCGGCGCTTCGCCTTTCTGGCTCGCCCGGCCGGTCTGCTACGGCGCCACACCATGCGCAGCTATTCCCGGCGATTGATGCGGTTGACGGCCCTTCCCTCCACCGCCGAGACGGAGGTTCAATTTCTGCCGGTCCAAGTTTGCTGGGGGCAAGCAGCTCACCGGCAACGCTCCCTTATCAGCAACCTGATCTCCGACAACTGGGCCGTCACATCAAGCTTGCGCCGCTTGATCATACTCCTGCTCTCACGCCACCATATAGTCGTGCATGTGGGCGAACCCCTAGCTCTGTTGAGCGCCGACAGCGGCGACGACCACCGCCGTTTTCGCCGTTCCGCCAGACTGCTGCGGGCGCGCCTGCACGGACTAAGGGTGGCCACCTTGGGGCCAGACCTCTCCCACCGCCGCACGCTGGTTGACCATGTTGTGCGCAGCGACGCCGTTAATGCCGCCATTGATGAGGCGCTGGCTCAGTCAAATGCGCCGCCATCAACCGTCCAGGCCAAGAACTGGCGGCAAAGGATCAGAGCCATCGTGGCAGCCAAACGCCAGATTGATGAGGCCAAAGCTCGCAAACGCCTCCAAGCCAAGGTTCACAAAGCCGCCCTTGACATCGCATCCGACATGTCCTACCCGACGATTCTGGTCTTGGGGCGGGTGCTGAACGCCTTCTGCAAACGCGTCTACGACCAGATGCGCCTCAACGGCCTAGAGCGAATCGCCAATCTTGCTCAAACCCACACCCTGATTTATGTGCCCTCCCACCGCAGCCACATGGACTATCTGCTGCTCTCCCTGCTGTTGTTCAACCACGGCCTCAGCATCCCCCACATCGCCGCCGGCGACAATCTCAACCTGCCGATAATCGGCGGTTTGCTGCGGCGCTGCGGTGCCTTCTTCATGCAGCGCAGCTTTCGAGAGGATTCCGCCTATGCCTCGGTCTTCTCCGAGTACCTCCACGAGATTTACCGACGCGGTCATGCGGTGGAGTTTTTCATTGAGGGCGGGCGCAGCCGCAGCGGTCGGCTCATGCCGGCTCGTCTCGGCCTATTGAACATGACCCTAGCCCATGCCCGCCGCGGGCTACCCCGCCCGATAGCCTTCGTGCCCGTTTACTTGGGTTATGAGAATTTGATCGAAGGCGCCGCCTATGTTGATGAGTTGCGGGGAAGGCGCAAGCGCCGCGAGTCCTTGACGGACATAGTACGCGGCATGAAACTCATCCGGCGCCGCCAAGGGCAAGTGGATGTGAACATCGGCGCACCCCTGCTGTTGGACCGATGGCGTGAACGCCAACCCGATGACGATCCAAGCGGAGCCTTGGCGTTGGGGCGGGAACTGCTGCAAAGGATCAACCAAGCGGCATCGATCAACCCCTTCAATCTGGTCGCCATGACCCTGCTCGGCGCACCCCGATTGGTCATGCAGGCGGAGTTGCTGCAAGAACAGATTGACTGCTGCCTGAAACTCCTGCGGATGGACTCGACCCACCATGACCTACGGGTGACGGAGTTAAACGGCCGCCAAGTCACGGACTACTTGATGAGCTTTGGCGCACTGGTGCGAGAGCAGGAGGAATTCGGTGAGACCCTCGCCACCGATCCCAGCACCGCCATCCTGTTGACTTGGCATCGCAACAACACCGCCCATGTCCTAGCCCTACCCTCGCTGATCGCCTTCTTGGTTGAACGGCGACGGCGCGGCATCAGCAGCGAGCGGCTTGAGCGCATGGCCATGACGGTATTTCCCTACGCCGCATCGGAACTGCACACTCAATTTGAACCGGGCGACATCAGCCGCTGGCTCGGCCACTTGGTGGAATGCGGCCTGCTCATCCATGCCGACGGCCGGTTCTGGCCACCACCAGCTAGCAGCCCGATGCAGCATAAACTGCACCTGCTCGCCAGCATCATGCGCCAGACCATGGAGCGCCAATACATCGTCCTAAGCCTGTTAACCCGTCCCGGCACCGAGGCGCCCACCCGGACGCAATTGGCCGAACGCAGCCAGCGCATCGCCCATAAGATGGCTCGTCTATACGGGATCAACGCACCGGAGTTCTTTGACCGAAGGCTGTTCGATGGCTTCGTCAACCAGCTCGTCAGCGATGGGGTGGTGACCGAAGGGGCCGACGGAAAGCTCAGCTATGGCGACTTAATCGCCGAGGTGATGCGCGCCAGCAACTCCGTCATTGAAGACGAGTTCCGCTATGCGGTCATGCGGGAGTAACGCCCCCAGCCAACGCGGCGGCGTTGATGGTGAAGCGTGAGGGCAGCTGCATGGGGCGACCCCGATCGACGATGGCGGCTTGATGCCTGAATGGCCGGAGGCGGTCGGCATGGTGTTCGCCGACTTGCAGCCCGGCGAGAGCACCAAGCAAGTGATTCCAAACCGACCAAACCCCGAATGTCGGGGAGCATGGATCCGAGCAGTGCGCTGCACGAGTACCTGCACCACCTTCAGGCGACCATGTCCGAGCTTCAGGCGATGTTCAACGACCTGCATCGTCGGCGCACCACCAACCCCGACGGATCCCGCCATTCCATCGAGCGCCTGCCGCATTACGCCGACAAGTGAGCAATCCCTTGTGGCGGCACTTATAGATTTATCAGGAATTTATTCTAAGCCTGTCAATCAGTTGGTTCGCGTTGGCGTGTTGCGCACCCTCAAAACAAGCCTTCCAGCTTCGCCATGCGTTCTCTTAAGCCCGCCAATTCGTGGTGCAGCCAAAACACCTGCGCCAAGGACCACTAACAATTATTGATGCCGTTAGCTGAATTTCCATTTCCCCACGACACCTCCAATCTTCGCCCGGTTATTTTCCCCGGCATGCCGATATGCCTGACGATTGGTTTTCTCTACCGACGCTGGCGGGTTCAATCCACCAGTTGCACGCAACGTGTTGACTATATGTTGACTGGATGCCTTGTCGAATTTCCCTTGATTCGCTGAAAGCTAGGGAACCTCTAGCTAAATTCCAAGGATTGACCGCCGCATGGCGACTGAAATAATTTATATTCTATTTTCAATGACTTACACGTCATCGAAAAAAACGGGTCTTTGCGAAACCCTGCGAGTTTTTCAGGGATTTCCTAGATGGAATCTGGCTCCGCCTGCTGGGCTCGAACCAGCGACCCGCTGATTAACAGTCAGCTGCTCTACCAACTGAGCTAAGGCGGAATGAAGTTGCAGCAGCAACCGCAACTTGCTAAGTCTATCGGCGCCAAGCAAAAATGCAACAATCTGTACGAGCTCAGTACATTTCGGAATTTTTCCGATCAGGCAGCCAGAGAGCTTTTCCGCGAATTCGGCCGGAGTCAACAAGCCGAGGGCATGGGGGAGCCGGACGTTGTGGTGGTCGCGGAGAGACCCCTCCAGAGCTCGGTTCACTTCGCCGGAGGCCGCTCCGGTGGACGGACCATATAACCCGACCGCAGGGTGCGGTTGCTGCGCTCGACGCTGCCGTGACTGTCGGGGCGGCGGGGCGGGAGGACATGCGAGGGGGCTGCCGGCGCCGCGGCGGGCGGTCTCGAATTCCTGCATGAACTCGGAGCCGCCGTCGATCTGTGCCGAGCTCACGGGCAGGCGCTGTCGGACCTCGTGGAGGAAGCCAGTGGCGATGGCGGCGGTGGCGCTGGTGCGGACCTTGGCGTGGAGGCTCTTGGTTCGGGTCCTTGGCGTGGAACTGCTTGAAGGTTTTGCCGTCGGTCTGCAGGGGCATGTGGTCGAACTGGACGAGTTCGCCGGGCAGTCGGGCCTTGAGGCCGCCGCCGAGGTGGGCCCTGCGCCAGTCGTCTTATGTGCTCTTGGCCAGGCTGGCGGCGCGGTGGGCGTCCGCCCCGCCGCCGGGCTGCGGACTCCGGTCGCAGCCCGTCACCCCGCCGAAACCAGCACGCTAATGCGCCGAAAATCGCCGGCGCCGACATTCCGGAATGTGTCTGAGCCCATACTATCCCGTGCGGGCTTGGCGTCGATTGCGTTCAACCGAGCGACCTACCTCGGCGCAACGCGATCAAACGTCCTGACCGCCTCCAAGCTATCGCCGCCCGATTTCACTTTCACATGAACCACCATTCGCCACCCATCTTCAACTAGGCGCATGGTCTCGCGAGCAGTGGCGTCATGGGCCCGGGAGGCGATGACAAGAGCGCCATCACGCCAACCGGCGGAGACCTCCCACAAACCCCGTTTGCGCTCGCCCCAAGAAATGTCGCGATAGCCCCCCTTGTCGTAGCGGATGCCCATGGAGTGCCGGTCCTGTTCAATCACCATGGTTTTGGAGGCAAGCACCGGAAAGTCTTGAGTGACAAACGCCAATATGCCCCTTTGCGACCGGCTCGAGGAGCGCTCAATCGCAACCAGCTCTTGGTCGGCCTGTGCCGACAGCCGCTTGGCGTCCGTTGGCGGGTCGCTCAGGGCCACATGCACCACCCATTGCCCATTCAGGTCGAACTCGGTCGGCACTGCCGGATCCAGCGGAACGCTACCGCACCCCCCAGCCGCCAGCGCCAACAGGGACATCGCCCAAACCGAGCAGGTTGCCCGCACCCATCGTCCCTTAAAGTTTACGCTCGAAAGTCTACACTGATCGAGCGTTCTATTCTGCGGTCTCTTTGGCCGTGCTCGCCCGCCGCCGGCCCAAGCAAAGCAGCGCCCCCAAACAAACAGGGATCCTTCCGCTTGATCGCAGCATTCCACACAGTTGTGCGAGATCGGCCATTGCCATAGACGAGGCACTTGCGCCACGATTAGCACCCATATGGTCCGAGATGGGGCGGTGTCGTGCGCCAAGGAACAAAGGGATAGAGAATCACAATGAATCCCCCGGCAGCGGTTTTCCGCCTGTTCAAGCGGCATGTGCGGCCAGCCGTCCTGGTGCTGGCCTTGAGCCTGTGCCCCGCTACTGCCGGGGCGGGCGATCTACCGAGCGCTTTTTCGCGTACTTGGTGCACCTTCTCAACGGACCACTTCGAACTCATCACCGATCTGCCCAAGCATCAAGCAACTGCGAAAATTGAGCGGCTTGATCGTTTTCGGCAGATGTTCCTAGTGCTCTTTGCAGAAGCCCAAGACCGCTCCTGGGTTCCCTTGCAGATGCTCGGCTTCCGTCGCGCCAAGGACTTCAAGGAGCTCACCGACGCCCAACACTACTCCGGCATCACCATCCCTTCGCTGCACAGGTACAGGCTATTGTTCGGCCCGGAGCAAAGACGAGGCGTCAGGGACACGGACCTGCACGAATACGCCCACTACCTAGTGCGCAGCCAGACCCAACAAAACTACCCGCTTTGGTACGACGAAGGGTTGGCCAGCTATCTCAGCGCCGTGAATCTTAGGCGCGACCAACCCGTCCTCGGATATCTCGATCGTAAAATCCGGTTCGCCAAAACCTTGGGGCGAGGAATCTCCTACGAGGAGGTCCTGCAGGCCACCGACTTCGTCGGTTGGTCCAAGAAGAAGGTGGCGGCTTTCTATGAAAAGTCCTGGCTGCTGGTACACTTCATCCGGCTTGGGCATCAGGCCAAGGGCTTCCCGGATCTGCGCGCCAGCGCGGCCGCCTACTTGAGCCAGCCAAGGCGGGACTTTGCGGCAACTTTCCAGCCTTCCACTTCACACATAGCAAGGCTATGGCCCGAAGCGAACCCGAGCCGCCCTGCCCAAGCGAAACCGGGCTCTCCTGACAACTTGACCGCACAGTCAAGAAAGATGCAAAGCCTGCTTGATGACTATCGTGGCAGCGTTTACATTGGCGAATCCGCCCGGCTGCCGGACAGCAATCTTGGTGCCATTGAACGGCGATGCCTAGATGAAAGGCAAAGCCGGCTTGTGCTTGCAAGGAGCATCGCTCGCCTGAACCCAACCTTGGCCATCAAGGTGCTTGAAGACGCCGATGGTGAACGGAGCGCAGAAGAGATGACGACGTTGGCGCTGGCTCTCGCCGATCTCGACCAGAACCGTGCAATGACTGCGGTCGCCAAGGCATTGCAGCTTGACCCCAACCATGCAGACGCCATCGTGCAGTTGGCCAATCTCAAGACCCGCAACTGTACCCTGTCCAGCGACCCAGCCTGCTTGGCCCTCTGGGGCGAGGCGACCGACTTGTTCCGCCGCGCTCTAGCGCTTAATCCAGAACGCCACGATGCCGCTTTCGGCCTAGGGGTGGCCTATTTGCACGCGGGTCGTGCGCCGGACGCCCTGCACTACTTGCGCGTTGCCCACGGCAAAATGCCATGGTCCGTTCAAACCAACTTCTACTTAGGCGAGGCCTACCGCATCATCGGTGACGAACACGCCGCCATACACTTGCGCAAAGCGCGAAACTGGGCGCTTGAACCGGCTTGGATAGTGCTGACCGAAACGGCGCTGGCTCGATTGCAGGAGTGAGCACCGCAGCCTGCATGGCTAGTGCGTCAAGCCGTTCGGCAGCAGACGCACTGCTTCCCAGTTTGTACGGATAATCCTTTGCGCAGCCCGCTCCTTAGGGGCGACTGTGTTGGATGCGGTCGCCCGCCGACGCGACCCTGAGCGCTAGCCGCTCCACCGCCGCTGGTCAAGCCGCAAATTGGGCACAGGCGCGGATTTCAACATTTCGCTGATGAGGGACTCCCAGTCAACGCCTTCGACCACGCCCAAGGCGAAGTCGTGAACCGACCTGTGCTCGTAATTGTCACAGGCCCGCTCCAGCGGGTCGAGCACCCGGCGCAACTCAGGCCAAGGCATGAAGCGCTCGTTCGTGCGCAGAATGTTGTTGTGTGCGGTGCCTGATACATCGCTCCCAACCAAGATATCCTCGTGCAGCTTTTCGCCTCGGCCAAGGCCGGTGAACTGAATCTCTATATCACCGTCCGGATTGGATTCGGACTTGATGGAGTAACCCTTAAGCCGAGCCATCTGGATGGCGAGATCAACGATCTTGATCGAGTTGCCCATGTCGAGCAGGAACACGTCACCGCCTTTGGCCATGCCTGCCGCCTGCATGACGAGTTGGGCCGCCTCTCGGATGGTCATGAAATAGCGGGTCACCTCCCGATGGGTGACGGTGATGGGCCCGCCCTTTTCGATCTGCTCCAGAAATAGAGGCACAACCGAGCCGGACGAGTTCAACACATTGCCGAACCGCACGATGGAGAAGCAACTGGTGTTGGATCTCTGCTGCAACGCCTGCAGCGCCATCTCTGCCAAGCGCTTGCTCACGCCCATGACGTTGATGCTGCGAACCGCCTTGTCCGTGGAGATCAGGATGAAGTCCTTGACCCCTAACCGCATGGCCTCCTCAGCCGTATAAATGGTGCCAAACGTGTTGTTCTTGATGCCCTCGACCACATTGTTCTCAACCTGACTGACGTGCTTGTAGGCGGCCGCGTGATAAAGGGTCTCGACGCCGTAGCGGGTAATGTTGTAGCCAATGAAGGCGCGGCTAGTCACCGATCCTAGAACGCTGGCGATGGACACATCCAACTGTTCCTCAGCGCAAATCTGTCGGACTTCCTGCTCAACTCGATACAGGTTGTATTCGGCGTGGTCAACCAGCACGATCTTGTTCGCGCCTTGGCGCACGATCTGCCGGCACAGCTCAGAGCCGATTGAGCCGCCAGCGCCCGTGACCATAACCCGTCGCCCGGCCACTGATTTCCTCAACAGATGCGGTTCCGGTTCAACCTCCTTGCGGCCAAGCAAGTCCGACACCCGCACATCCCGCACACCAAGCAGACGTCCATGATCGAAGTGCAAGTCCTCAATATCATCCGGGATGATTCGCGCCCGCAGGCTAAGGTGCTCCAAAAGTCCAAACACTTTGCGGCGGACGGCCGCGGTGTCCAAGCTGAGCGTCACCCACACTTGTCTGGCCCCGGTCTCCTGCACCAACTCCGTCAACTTTTGCGGGAGATGGACCCGCAGATTGTCGATGGTGCGATTTTCCAGCGTTGCATCGTCGTCAATGAAGGCCACCGGATGGTACTTCCCCTCCTTCGCCAACAACCGAACTAGGCCCACGCCCCTGCGCCCCGCGCCATAAACGATGATCGGCGTAACGACCCCCAAGCGGTCGCTAAGCCAAGATAGAACGATGCGGGCTAGGAAACGTGTGCCGAGCACATAGAAGGTGGCAACCATCCAGAATATCGCCGGGACTGAGCGCGGGAACCTCTCCATGGGCAGGATGTAGGCAACTCCCACGGTGGCCAAAGCGCCGAAAGCCACGCCCTTGACCACCATAAAGATGGCTTGGTTGTCCATGTAGCGAATGACCTGCTTGTACAGACCCAAGCTGGCGAAGGCGAAAATGGCCGCCATGCAGGCCAAGAGGCCGGGCCAATAATCGTTTAAGTCAAGTTGCCATTCCCCAAGCCTGAGCGCTAGAGCCGACCACATGGCCAACGGCAGAGCGATGAAGTCCCCCGTGACCATCAATTTTTTCTTGGTTTGGCGCGTCAGCGTTAAACTTCGTTTAGCAATCAAGCTTTGAATCTCCCTCTGGCCGACCCGCTCGCATCCAAATTGCGGCTATCGCCATGGGCAGCAACGCGATTAGCTGCCAAGCCAAGCCGTAAGCCGGCATCGTCCGAGCCAATTCGGCAAGCGGTAAGAGCCAAGCCAAACAAAATGCCAAGAAGGCCGAGGCTGTCCACAAGTGCCCCTTTCGCGCCGCCACTTTTTGGTACAAGTGGGTTCTATGGGCCTCCACAAAAGGTTGCCCGGTAACTATTCTGACACAAATGGTATAGGTCGCGTCAAACCAAAGCCCAGTTAATAGAATCAGGCAGGACGCCAACGGCAACACGTCCTGTGCAACAAGCTGCATCACGCTGGCCCCAAGCAGGATGCCGAGGAAGGTGCTGCCCACATCGCCCATGAAAATTCTGGCCGGAGGCCAGTTGAACGTCAGGAAGCCGAGCAGAGCGCCGCTGACCACCCACATCAGGTCGCCAAGCCAGCCCGGTGCCCCACCGCTGAGAAACTGCACGGCGAGGCAAAAGAACAGGGCCGCTGACCCGACCAATCCGTCGACGCCGTCCATGAAGTTGAACAGGTTGACCTGCCAGACCAACAACAGCGTAGCGGCGGCGGCAACCGGGAGCGCCCAGTCCGACGGCAACATCCAGGCAATTAGCCCCGCCGCCAGAAGTTGGCAGCCGAGTCGCAGCGTCCGGCTTAACTCCCGCAAGTCATCCACCAGCCCCACCAGAGCCAAACCGGCGGACGCAACGGCCAATCCAATCAAGTTGGGCAGATCCAGGCTGACGTAGCCTAGGTAAATCAAAATGGGTGCCGCACAGCCCAAGCCACCCAAGGTGGGAGTGGGCAAATCATGCAAGCTGCGGTCATTGGGATCACTCACCCAACCCCACAGCGGCGCCCAAAAGAGCAGCAGGACCTCCACCAAGACGCAGACCGCAAAAGCCGATCCGAGCAGCACTAGCTCCCTGACACCATCCATCGCCAAGTCTTTTGCATCAACGGTCGGGCCGAGAAGCGCGGGTGCCAGCCAAGCGCCGATTGTGACGGTCCCATATCCACCCGCAATGGATCAAACAAGCTGGAAACCAGCTTGGAAAGCCCAATGGGATGGGCCAAAGCAGCCGCCACGCGCGCCGGCAAACAAAACTGGCGGTTCGGCAAGCCGCCGATGCGCCGCAACTCGCGCACCAGGTCGGTGACACGCCATTCCTCATCATCACGCACATGCAGAATCTGAGGTGGCCCTGAGGCATCGGCCAAGCAGATTAGAAAGTCCACCAAGTTATCCAACCCCAGCATCGAGCGCAGCCCCACAGCGCCCGCAACCGGCAGCGGCCAAGACGAAGCGCAAAGGCGAAGCAGGCGGGCGAAGTTGCCCTTCACACTTGGGCCATAAACCAACGGCGGGCGCACGATCATCAGTTGCATATCGAAGTTGGGGCTGGCCTGCAGAAGCTTGCGCTCGGTCTCCGCCTTGCTTTCCGCATAGTTCCCTTGGGGTGCATGTTCCGCGCTGGGCGGCAACGGGGTGGCGGCCACCTCGCCAAGCACCTTGATGGAGCTCAGCCACATAAACGCTGAGACGCCTGCTTCGCCAGCCGCTCGATGCATCTTCAGGGTCAGGTCGCGGTTGACGGCGAAAAGCTCCGCCCGGTTGGCGCGCCCCACCGCCGCATGGGCCAACCCAGCCAAGTGATAGACCAAATCCACCCCTTCAAGGCAGCGAGCAAGCTCTGCACCGGGAAGATGCAAAAGCCCTTGGCCGCCGGCCGGAGCTGGCGGCAAGCGCACAGCAATACCCCTAGCCTTAAGCTCAGCGGTCAGCGCCGTGCCGACGAAGCCTGAAGCGCCGCTGACAAAGGCGATCGTCATGGACAGGGCAAGGTGGCGCGGCCGGCAAGGAAAGCATCCATTCGCCCTTCATACAGGTTTTGCCCAAAAGTCTCACCTAAAAGTGTCTCACCCGTGTCTGAGCCACTCCGCTGTCGCGCAAGCAACACAATGAGTTCAGAGCGGGCCCAATACGAGCGTCCGGGTCTGAAGGAGGCTCGGTTTTGGGTGCTGACCTGCCGGCGCGTCAAGCTCCTGCTTGCGCCCATCCGCCAAGAAGGCAACGGGGCCGTGCGCCGGCAAGTCAGCGCCCCAAGCCCTCTAGGAACCTAGGTCCACAGGCCCGCTCCGTTCTAAAGCAGTTCCATGAAAGTCACCACAAGACCATTGTCGATAGATGACTGCGCTGCACATCCTCTTGCGCTCTTGCGGCAAGGCAAGTCAATAAACGGAATGGGCGGGGCAAGATGCTGATCGCGCCCCTAAGCCGGCCATAGCTCATGGAGCGGTCTCCACCTCAATGCGGTTCATGTTGGCGCTCACCGTGTGCTCGCCAATGCCCCGCACCTTGATCAGTTCGCTGGCGTCTTCGAAGGTGCCGTTGGCCTCCCGATAGGCTACGATGGCCTCGGCCTTTTTCATGCCCACCCCTTCAAGCACTTCGGCAATGGTGCGGGCATCGTCGGAGTTGATGTTGGCCTTCATCGGCTCTTCCACCGACCAAGCCCAAGGCATCTGGGCAAGCGACAACATGAGCAGCATTAAGAAGGTTAGTTTACGCATAGTCAGGCTCCCTTTTGGTTTTTCAGTAGTTGAGAGTCCGAAGTGTAGGCAGGCGATTTCAAGACAAATGCAAGTAAAGGCTGAAATGCCTGTAGGAACCCTCCCCTTCAAAGTCGCCAGGATAGACTTACAAGCAAAGTACGGACGCTTGGTAGGAGAATTCCAGCAAAAATCCGGTTTTTTACGCAGTGGCGACGCTCGGAATTGCTTACGCCATCGGCATTCCAACCACAACCAGGTTTCCATGGGTTTCAACCCCACTGCACGATGCGCGGTCAGTGCAGTGTCCAGACCTGCCCGCCGCTAAGGCGATCCGTAACCGATTTTGCTCATCTCGCCATCGCTGACCGGACAGCCCCGACGCAAGAACTCTGTTTGAGAAACGGACGGGCATGGAGCACTGAGCGCTGCGCTATTTTTGGCTGCGCTCAATCCAATGTCCCCGACACCATGACTACAAAGGTGATTGCATTGCGCGGCGCACTATTCCTGGTTCCGTTCAATCGGCTTGCCCTCCGCCTCCCGCGCCCTAGCTTCGGCCTCCTGCCACTGCTTGCGTAGCCGTCGCATGGCCAATGCGCCTTTGGTCGGGGATAACAGCAGCGTCAAGGCACCCACGCCCACGCCGGCGAAAAAGGCGATTAACAGCCACCAATAAAGACTCCATTCGGGCGTTTTCCAGCTGAGGAAGCGCACGGAAACCTGCTCCTGATTGACCGCCACTACGGCCAACAGGAACAAAGCGAGGGCAACAATCCCCACAAGGAAACGCCAAATTCTAGTCACTGCGGATCAACTCCGCCCGACAAGCTGCACTGAGCCCTATTTTTCAGCGGTGGCCAACTCCCGCTGATAGGCGGCGTTCACACGTTCGCGCAACGCCTTGCCAGGCTTGAAGTGAGGAATGTGCTTGCCCGGCAAGCTCACCATCGCTCCAGTCCTTGGGTTGCGCCCCATTCTCGGCTCTCGGTAATGCAGCGAAAAGCTGCCAAAACCGCGAATCTCAATGCGCGACCTGTTCAAGAGCGCTATGGACATGTGCTCGACTATCATTTTCACCGCCAACTCCACATCCTTGGGCGAAAGTGATTTTTGCTTCTGAGCAATCCTTTCGATCAAGTCGGATTTATTCACGGGCCAAGCCTATGCGCCCGTAAGGATTCAATCTCCTGCATTCTTCTTGCCCTCCCCCATTTGCGCCCGGCGCACCAGATCTCCCAAGGTTACGCTAGGCTTCTTGGCGCTTGCGGTCTTCTGCCGATGCTCCAACACCGCCGCCCGCTCTTCCTCCACCGCCTTCGCCTTAAGGGAAAGCCCGATGACGCGGTTCTTGCGGTCAACGCTGACGATCCTAAGCTCCAGCTCCTGCCCTTCGGAAAGCGCCTTGCGGGCATCCTCAGTGCGATCAATATTGATTTCCGATGTCTTCAAGACGCCGGTCACATCGTCCGCCAAGCGTATGCTCGCTTCCTTGGGCGAAACGGCTTCAACCAAGCCTTTGACCATCGCGCCCCGGTCATTGGCGGTCACGTAGCCGGTAAAGGGGTCTTGATCGAGTTGCTTGATGCCAAGAGCGATGCGCTCCCGCTCAGGGTCAACGGAGAGTATGACCGTATCGATCTCCTCGCCTCGGCTGTATCGGCGCATGGCCGTCTCGCCCGATTCGCTCCAGGAGATGTCCGACAGGTAGACCAAGCCGTCGATGGCACCGTCCAAGCCGACAAAGATGCCAAAGTCCGTAATGGACTTGATCTTACCGCGAACATGGTCGCCCTTGGCGTAATTGGCGGCGAACTCGTCCCAAGGGTTGGGGCGGCATTGTTTGATGCCCAAGGAGATGCGGCGGCGCTCCTCGTCGATGTCGAGCACCATGACCTCCACCTCGTCATCCACGTTGACCACTTTGGACGGCACGATGTTCTTGTTGGCCCAGTCCATTTCCGAGACATGCACCAAGCCCTCGACGCCCTCCTCGATTTCGGCAAAACAGCCATAGTCGGTTAGATTGGTGATCTTGGCGAAGATCCTTGCGCCAATTGGATGGCGGCGGACCAAGTCCACCCAAGGGTCGTCCCCCAATTGCTTCATGCCGAGGCTTACCCGGTTCTTCTCGCGGTCGAACTTGAGGATGCGGACATCCACCTCGTCACCCACATTGACCATTTCGCCCGGATGACGTATTCGCCGCCAAGCCATATCGGTGATGTGCAGCAAGCCGTCCACGCCGCCTAGGTCCACGAAAGCACCGTAGTCCGTCAGATTCTTGACCACGCCCTTGACGTCCTGGCCTTCCTGCATGGAAGCAAGTAGCGTCTCGCGCTCCTCGCTATTTTCCCGCTCCAGCACGGCGCGTCGGGAAACTACGACATTGTTGCGCTTTTGATCGAGCTTGATGACTTGAAAGTCCAGCGGGCGGCCCTCCAAGTGGGCCGTCTCGCGCAACGGCCGGATGTCAACTAGGGAACCGGGCAGAAAAGCGCGGATGTCCTTGATGTCAACGGTGAAACCGCCCTTCACCTTGCCGTTGATGACGCCTTGAATCATCTCGCTACTATCGAACGCCTCATCCAACATCTGCCAAGTTTCGGCGCGTTTGGCCTTTTCCCGCGACAGGCGGGTCTCGCCCCAGCCGTCATCGACCACCTCCATCGCCACCTTGACCTGATCGCCAACGGACAGTTCGAAATCGCCACGCTCATCAAGAAACTGACGTTTGGGAATGATGCCTTCGGATTTCAGCCCCGCATGGACAACGACCCACTCATTGTCAATCTCCACCACCGTGCCGGTGACTATGGAGCCCGGCTTCATTTCTATCGTGTCGAGGCTCTCCTCAAACAGTTCTGCAAAACTTTCACTCATATGATTTGGTTGTGTTGCCGCATGGATAGGGAATTTGGACGCGGCGATTCCCATCTGGTTAATTTCATACGCTGCCTTGACCCGAGCCGACGTCGATACCGCGATTTAGGACAAGCGCCATGGCCTTGTGCAGCACTTCTTCGATGGTCATTTCGGTGCTGTCGATCTTAATGGCGTCCGCCGCCGGCTGCAGGGGCGAAGCTGCGCGCCTGCTGTCTCGCGCATCCCGTTTTTGGATGCTGCCGAGCACGGACTCCAAACTAACACTTATGCCCTTGTCTCTCAACTGCTTATGGCGACGCCGCGCTCGCTCCTTGGCGTCGGCGTCAAGATAAATCTTCAACTCCGCTTCGGGAAAGACCACGGTGCCCATGTCGCGTCCATCCGCCACCAGCCCGGGCCACCGCCGGACGCGCCGCTGCTGCTCCAGAATCGCTTGGCGCACGGCTTGATGGCGAGCGATCCTAGAAGCAACCGTGCCCACCACCTCTTGGCGAATCCTTTCATCGCCCTCGGCACCAGCCTCCAGACCCTCGGCCAAGCTCACCAAGCCGTCCACATCACCCGTATCGACGCCATGGTCCAAGGCCACAGCGGCCAATACGCGATACAGGGTGCCGCTGTCGAGGTAGTGCCAGCCAAGCCTTTGCGCCAGCGCCCTAGCCAATTCACCCTTGCCGGAGCCGCTTGGCCCATCCACGCAAATCACCAATGGGTTATCCCGCATCTTGCGCCCCGCTGCTTTGCCAGTGGCAAATATTTTTACATGCCTCAAAAAACATGCGCCAGCACATGCTGCATAAGGGGCTGGCATTCGGGTTCGCACCGAAAATCTCTGCCGCCTGACCGCCTTGGCCAGAATCCAAGACCCTCAGCTACGGCCAAGGCGGCGCCGCTTGGCCGCAGCGGCCGCGACCATGGCGGCAAGCTTTTGCGGCTCGTCGTTCGCCAAAGCTTCTTGAAAGCTGGCCATGGAGTTCTTCAGCGCCTCCAGCGCAGCGAGCAGGGGAGCCCGATTCAAGCGAAAGATTCCAGCCCAAAGCTCGGGGTCAGCGGCACCGATGCGTGTGAAATCCTCAAAACCGCTGCCGGCGCAGCCCAGATGGTCTAGCTTAACCTGCTGCAAGTAGGCGCAAACGAGAAGATGGGGCAGATGGCTGGTTACCGCCAGAACCTCATCGTGCGCCGGTGCCTCCATGCTTAGGGTGCGGGCACCGAGAGCGCCCCAAAGGGCACCTACTTCTTGCAGCGCGCCCGGGTCGGTTTCCGATTCCGGCGTGAATATGACGCTGCGTCCGGCAAAGAGATCGCCGTCGGCCGCCGTCGGGCCGCCGAGTTCGGAACCGGCGATGGGATGGCACGGTACGAAGCGGGGCGGCAACTGGGAGAGCTTTAGGCGCACGGCTTCGATGACAGGGGCCTTAACGCTGGCGACGTCAAACAACAGGCCACCATGCCCAGCCAGTTGCGCTATCCAGGATGCGACCACCGGCGCCGGCGTCGCCACCAGCACCACCTCGGCATCCGCCGGCACTTCATCCACCACCCGGTCAATCAGCCCCAAGCTCAAGGCTTGCGCCGCCCGTTGGGGGTTCAGATCCAAGCCGACGATCTCACCGCACAATTTGCGGCTGCGAACGCCCTTGGCGAAGGAGCCGCCAATCAAACCCAGGCCAACAATGGCCAGCTTCATCAAATTGCCGCCAGCGCATCAAGAAAACGCTGGTTCTCCTCCGGCAGCCCAACGCTGACCCGAATGTGGCGTGGAAGACCATATTCCGAGATCGGGCGCACGATGACGCCAGCCCGCTGCAAGGCATCGAAGACAGGCGCGGCATCGCGCTTCAAGTCAACGCAGAGGAAGTTGCCCGCCGAGGGCAGCGTGGCATAGCCCAGCCGTGCCAGAGCAGCGCTCAGCCGCGCCATGCCGGACCGGTTCAAGGCGACGCTTTCGGCCACGAAGTCCGCTTGGCCAAGGGCGGCTTCAGCGGCCGCCAAGGCTAGGCTGTTGACGTTGAAGGGCTGACGGGCACGGTTCATCAGGTCAGCAACATCGGCTCCGCTTAGGGCGTAGCCAACCCGCAAACCGGCCAAGGCATGCACCTTGGAGAAGGTGCGGGTGACGATGAGATTGGGATAGCGCTCCAACAACGCCCGCCCATCAGGATAGCCCGCAACCGATACATACTCCGCGTAGGCTTCGTCAAGAACCAACCAGATTCGGCTAGGCAGACGGTCGAGAAAGCGAGCAAGAGCGGCCTCCTCCAGCCAACTGCCGGTCGGGTTGTTGGGGTTGGCGATGAAGATGATGCGGGTCCTATCCGTCACCAAGCTGAGCATGGCATCCAAATCGCAGCCGTAATTCAGCGCCGGTGCGGTCACCAATCTGCCGCCGCAACTGTTAACCACCAAGTAGTACACAATGAAACCGTGCATGGACATGATGCCTTCGCTGCCCAGCTCCAGCACGGTCTTGGCGGCGACCTCCAATACGTCATTGGAGCCGTTGCCCAAGGTGATGCGGTTCGGCTCAATGTCATGATGCGCGGCTAGGACCTGCTTCAGACGAGTGCCGTTGCCATCGGGATAGCGCGACAACTCGCCGACGCCGGCCCTGATGCGTTCCTGCACCGCCGGTGCCGGCCCTCTTGGGTTTTCATTGCTGGCCAGCTTCACCACTTCCTTCAAGCCAAACTCCGCCGCCACCGAGTCGATGGAGCGGCCCGGCTGATAAGGCTGCAGCGCAGCAATGGCCGGGTTCACGGCGCGGGTCATATCCAAGCTCCTAAAAGTCCGAGCATCAGGTCAGCGCGCATGGGTAGGAGCCTAATAGCCGCACATCCAAGGCCACTTGGGCCACTTCTTCGAGCGTCTGCTGCACCAAGGGTTCCCGGCCATGACCATCAAAGTCGATGAAGAAGACATAGGACCAGTTGCCGTACCGGGCCGGGCGCGTCTCAATGCGGCTAAGTGAAATGCCATGGGCATGAAAGGGCTCCAATACGCGAAACAACGCGCCAGGTTCGTTCTTGGTGGAGACTAGAATGGAGGTCTTGTCGCACCCGCTCGGCCCCACATCCTGTCGTCCAAGCACCAAAAAGCGCGTCTTATTGCCCGCATGGTCCTCAATGTTGCTCGCAACGATCTTGAGGCCGTAGAGATCCGCCGCCATCTCCCCGGCGATGGCGGCAAGGGTCGGGTCTCTGGACACCTGCAACGCGGCGTCAGCATTGCTCGCCACCGCAACTCGTTCGACGCCGGGATAATGGGTGTCCAGCCAGCCCCGGCACTGCGCCAGGGATTGCTCATGGGAAAGTACTTTCGCCACCGAACCCGGCTCCCCGGCATTGTTTGGATGTAGGATGAAGGCGTGATGGATCGGCAATTCAACCTCGGCGCAAATGCGCACTTGCGAGGGAAACTTGATGAAGCAGTCCAGGGTGTGGCTGACCATGCCCTCGGTGGAGTTCTCCACCGGCACCGTGCCAAAGTGGGCGGCACCGTTCTCTATTGCCCGAAACACCTCGTCGATGGCGGCCAGCGGCCGGGTGCGGGCGAACTGACCGAATTGGGCCCGAACGGCCGATTCCGTGTAGGTTCCCGCAGGACCCAAGTAAGCGACGCATAGAGGCTGCTCCAAGGAAAGGCAGCAGGAAATGATCTCGCGAAACAGCCGCACCATATCCGCATCGGGCAAAGGCCCTTGATTGCGCTCCTTTAGAGTGGCGAGCACCTGCGCCTCCCGCTCCGGCCGATAGTAGCTAGGGGGGTCATCGCCCCCCTGCTGCTGCTTGACGCGACCAACCTCAAGCGCGAGGTGAGCCCGCTCGTTCAGCAATTCCTGCAACTGGACGTCAATTTCGTCAATGCGCCCCCGTATGGGGCCAAGCGCTTGGTCGTCGGCACTCATGCTGCGGCTATCCGCACTCGCGCTCGAATTCCGCCATGTACTCGACCAATACGGCAACCGCTTGCGTCGGCACAGCGTTGTAAAGGCTGGCGCGCATCCCGCCCACACTTCGGTGCCCCTTGAGATTCATCAGCCCGCGCTGCTTCGCGCCGGCCAGAAAAGCGCTGTCCAAGCTAGGGTCGGCTAGGATGAAAGGCACGTTCATCAACGAACGATCCGCCACCGCCACCGGCGATTGATAGAAGTTGCTTGCGTCGAGGGCATCATAGAGCATCGCCGCCTTGGCGGCGTTGCGCGCCGCGGCGGCTTCAATGCCGCCTTGCCGCAGCAGCCACTTGAACATCAAGCCCGCCATGTACCAGGCAAAAGTGGGCGGCGTATTGAACATGGAGCCGGAGGTGGCCAGAACCTCGTAATCCAGCAGGCTCGGCGTCGTGGGCATGGCCCGCCCCAACAAGTCGTCACGCACGATCACCACGGTCAGCCCTGCCGGGCCGATGTTTTTTTGCGCCCCGGCGTAGATCAAGCCAAAGCGGGCAACGTCGATGGGGCGGGAAAGAAGATCGGAGGACATGTCCGCCACTAGGGTGGGATGAAAGGCTGGAAACTCCCTGAACTGCACGCCGCTGATGGTTTCGTTGGTGCAGATGTGCAGGTAGGCGGCTTCAGCGCGCACTTGCCAATTGTCAAAAGGCGGCACTTGGTCGAAGTTGGAGGGTGCGGAGGTGGCCGCCAAATGCACGTCGCAAAAACGGCCCGCCTCCTTGACCGCCTTGCGTGACCAGTGTCCGGTCTCCACATAGTCAGCTAGGCCCTTGCCGCCAAGCAGGTTCAACGGCACCGCGGCAAACTGCATGGTGGCGCCGCCCTGCACAAAGAGCACCCGATAGTTCTCAGGCACCCTGAGCAGGGTGCGCAAATCCGTTTCGGCGGACTCGGCCATGTCCATGAACCCCGGGCTGCGATGGCTCATTTCCATCACGGACATGCCGGTGGCGCGATAATCGAGCAGTTCCTGCCGAGCTTCCTCCAGCACTTCAAGCGGCAAGGCGGCAGGGCCCGGCGAGAAATTGAAGACTCTGCCGCCGCTGGCTTGAAAGCCGTCTGCAGATGCGTCGCCGGTATTAGGCCTGTTCACTGGCATTGCGCCACTTGGGGAAACCAAGATCACTCCGCCCCGTCAGGCGCGGCGACCTCCTCTTCCATTGCTTGGGAATCGCTGTTGATGGTTGCTTCGGCGATGCGGGCAACGCTGTTGACGCTTTCCTCCTTCCGCACCTTAATCAGCGTCACGCCCTGGGCGTTGCGGCTAAGGATGGAGACTTCCTCAACGCTGGTACGCACCAAGGTGCCCATGTTGCTGATGAGCATCACTTCGTCGCCAGCGAACACCTGCACCGCCGCCACCAGTTCGCCGTTGCGCTGGCTGGCCTTCATGGCGATCACACCTTGGGCCCCGCGCCCCACCACCGGAAATTCAGATAGTCCGGTGCGCTTGCCGTAGCCGTTGGCACTGGTGGTCAGCAACCAGCCTTGCTGGTCCGGTATGACCAGGGAGATGACGCGATGGCCGGTCGGCAAGCGAATGCCACGCACGCCGCGGGCAGTGCGCCCCATGGCGCGCACGTCGGACTCCTTGAACCGCACCGCCTTGCCGGAACTGGCCGTTAGCAACACATCGCGCAGGCCATCGGTGATGGCGGCCCCGACCAAGGTGTCGCCTTCGTCCAGGTTTAGGGCGATCAGGCCGCTTGGGCGAGGGCGGGAGAACTGGGAAAGCTCGGTTTTTTTGACCGTGCCGCCAGCCGTGGCCATGAATACGAAGCGGGCGCCATCAAACCCGGTGACGGGCAGGAACGAAGTCAGCCGCTCGCCTTGGCTTAAGGGGAGCATGTTGATGAGTGGTCGCCCCTTGGCGTTGCGACTGCCTTGGGGAATGCGGAACACCTTCAACCAATAGACCTTGCCTAGGTTGGAGAAGCACAGCAACGTGTCGTGGCTGTTGGCGATCAACAGGTGCTCCAAGAAGTCCTCGTCGCGCACCGTGGCGGCGGCCTTGCCACGCCCACCGCGCCGTTGCGCTTGATAGACGTTCAAGGGCTGGGTTTTGCCGTAGCCTTGGTGGGATAGAGTCACCACCAAATCCTCCACCGGGATGAGATCCTCGGTGGACAGGTCTTCGTGACTGGCAATGATCTCGGTACGGCGCTCGTCGCCGTATGTGGCAGAGAGCGCTTCCAACTCTTCGCAAATGACCCCAATGAGCCTCTCATTGCTGCCCAAAATCTCCATGAGCTCGGCAATATCGCCCAACACGCCTTGATAGTCCTCAATGAGCTTGTTCTGCTCTAAGGCGGTCAGCCGATGCAGACGCAAGTCCAAAATGGCTTGAACCTGCGTCTCGGACAGATGGTAAAGGCCATCGCGCAGGCCAAATTCAGCGCCTAGGTCGGCCGGCCGGTGGGCATCCTCCCCGGCCTCCCCGGCGCGCTGCAGCATAGCCTCAACGCCGCCGGCGGGCCAGCCACGGCCCATAAGGCCGACGCGGGCCTCCGCTGCTGAGCGGGAGCGCCGAATCAACTCGACGACCGCATCGATGTTGGCCAAGGCGACCGCCTGCCCCTCTAGTAAGTGGCCGCGCTGCCGCGCCCGACGCAACAAAAAGAGGCTACGCCTTGTGACGACTTCCTTGCGATGCTGCAAAAAGGCTTCGAGCATTTGCTTTAAGTTGAGCAGCCGCGGCTGACCCTCAACCAAGGCGACGCAGTTGATGCCGTAAACGGATTGCAGTTGGGTCTGCGCGTACAGGTTGTTCAGCACCACGTCCCCGGACTCGCCCCGACGCAGTTCCACCACGATGCGCAAACCGTCTTTGTCCGACTCGTCGCGCAGTTCGGTAATGCCCTCAATGCGCTTCTCCTTGACCAACCCAGCGATTTTCTCAATCAACCGGGATTTGTTGAGCTGATAGGGAATTTCCGTGATGAGGATGGTCTCGCGGTCGGTCTTTTCGTTGCGCACCACCTCGGCCCTAGCCCGAACGTAGATGCGCCCGCGCCCGGTCAGATAGGCTTGCACGATGCCAGCACGGCCATTGATGATGCCGGCGGTGGGGAAGTCCGGCCCCAAGATGTGGTCCATCAGACCCTGGACGCTGATCGCTGGATTCTCCACCAGAGCCAGCACACCAGCGACCACTTCCTGCATGTTGTGCGGGGGAATGTTGGTAGCCATGCCGACGGCGATGCCGGAGCTGCCGTTGACGAGCAGATTGGGCACCCGGGTGGGCAATACCTCCGGCATGGACAGGGTGTCGTCGTAGTTTGGGCCAAAGGGCACGGTCTCTTTGTCTAGGTCCACCAGCAACTCCGAGGCTAGCCGCGCCATGCGCACCTCGGTGTAGCGCATGGCCGCAGGCGGGTCACCATCAACGGAGCCGAAATTGCCCTGCCCGTCCACCAGCAGATAGCGCATCGCAAAGGACTGAGCCATGCGCACCACGGTATCGTAAATGGCGACGTCGCTATGGGGGTGGTACTTGCCCATGACGTCCCCGACCACTCGGGCAGACTTCACATACGGGCGGGAGTGGGTGTTGTTCAACTCATTCATGGTGAACAGCACCCGCCGATGGACCGGCTTGAGGCCATCCCGCACATCCGGCAGCGCCCGCCCGACAATGACGCTCATCGCGTAGTCCAGGTAGGAGCGGCTTAACTCATCCTCGATGTTGACCGGCAGGATTTCCCTGCCAAGGCCGGGGGTCACTTCGGGCATTTGAGGGGGCACCTAAAAAGGAATCAATTTTATCACGGCTGAGGGGATACGGGCACTGTGCTTGACGCCCTAATTCTGCTTGAAAGCAGGTTGGATGTGAGCGGGCCTAGCGGGAGCGGAGAACGTCAACGCTGAACGCAGGGGACGGCAAGGCTCGTAGATGGCGTTCCACCCCATTGCATCAGCACCATAGCCGGCTGTTGCGTCCCAAGTTAGCGCGGCCATCGCCAACCAGAGGCAATTTAGGGAACCGGGCACTGTGCTTGACGCCCTAATTCTGCTTGAAAGCAGGTTGGATTTGAGCGGGCCTAGCGGGAGCGGAGAACGTCAACGCTGAACGCAGGGGACGGCAAGGCTCGTAGATGGCGTTCCACCCCATTGCATCAGCACCATAGCCGGCTGTTGCGTCCCAAGTTAGCGCGGCCATCGCCAACCAGAGGCAATTTAGGGAACCGGGCACTGTATGGGCTCAGACACATTCCGGAATGTCGGCGCCGACGATTTTCGGCGCATTGGCACGCGGGTTCCAACCGGGTGACGGGCGGCGGATGGAAGGAGCCGTAGGCGACCGGAGTCCACAGCCCGGCGGCGGAGCGGACGCCTCGCCGCTTGGTCGAAGCTGAGCGCCACCGCCGGCCTTGGGCTGGGCGTGCGGCCATCCACGCCATCCTCCGCCGCAACCCCAGCTTCACACTGAGCGCCGCGTCCGTCGAGCGGACCCTCGCCGATGGCGTGCGCGGCGGCGCACCGCCAGGGCGGGCGCTTACCGTCCAGCCGGGGCGCGCAAGCAGGCCATGGCGCACCGAGTAGGCAAGTCCAGGGCGCGTACTGGCCGGGAGGATTGGCAACTCATCGAATGGCTGCTGCATGGGAAGTGGAGCCCGGAGCGGATCAGCCTGCGGCTGGGGAAAACCGGCAGGTTGGCGGTCAGCCATGGATGGATCCACCGGTACATTCGCAACGACAAGCACCACGGCGGTTTTCCGTATAAGCACTTACGCTGCCGGAAAAGGTGGGGGAAGCGCTGCGGTGGCAAGGTGCGGCGGGGCTCGAGCCCCAATCGGGTGTCCATCGAGCAGCGCCCGGCGTTGGTGGGGCAAAGAGCCCGCATCGGCGATTGGGAGCTGGACACGGTGCATGGGAAAAACAATGCCGCCGTGATGCTGACCATGGTCGAGCGCGCCACGCGCTTTGCGCACATTGATGTCCCGCCCAACCGGAAGGCGCCGGTGGTGAGCGCGGCGCTGGTTGGAAACCTGGCCGCGATCAAACGCCGGGTGCACACAAGCTTGCGCAAGCGCTCGTCATCACGCCTTACTTTGAGGCCGCCGCCGCGCCCAGAAGGGTCTATTCCGGAAACATGGTTAACATTTTCTCGGCAAATGGCTAGAGTCTTGATGTGTTGCTCAGGACAACCACTCCAGCACTAGCTGATCAATCTTTGCAACCTCTTCAACAGATGCCTTTGGAATCATACTAATCAGTTCCTGTCGTGCGATGCCTACCCGTTCATCAATAGCTTCTTGAACCTGTTTGGCAGGGATGGTCTGTAGATAATTTTTCAGGCCTTCCAAAGATCGCTTTCCAAACAGTTCTGCAAACTGCGCTTGTTCGCCTTTATCAAAATTTTTGTCCTTACACATTTGACGCACGGTAAGCCACATGGACAGATTTTCCTTGGCTTCTTCAATTTTTTTTCTAGCGGGACCATCCACATAGTTTCGTAGGTCTGCTTCAATACGCTTATCTATTTTGTCTAATGAGTTTTCCGATTGTTCCTTGTTGTTTTGCGATTCATCGCTTGTGGAAAACCAAAGCAACGCCCGGCAACGCACCAGCATAGATGGATGCGAAGAATATTCGTCGTTGTGAGATGAATGGTTTTTGATTTGAGAAAGGAAGGTGCGCACATCAAAACGTAAATGTTGACTGGTCAATCCTGATATTGTTTTCATCATGGCATGGATGGAAGTATCCAGAGAGTCACAGGCTGTCATTCCTATCCGGTCGGCGGATATTTCTTGGGCTCTGGCGCGCATAAAATATTCCAGATTATCTTGGTTGCACTCCCCTCTATCGTGCCTTAATAGAAAATGCCCCAATTCATGCCCAGCCACAAACTCAAACTCTTCGGCACTTAGCGTTTCAATCAGCGCCGATGAAAAACGAATGACACAGGCATTGCTATCGTCAGAAACACAAGCCGCTTGAATTTCCGGTGCAGGATAAACAAATGCTTCTACGGTATCTTCTGGAATTTGCAACCGTTGATAAACATTCCGTAACCCTGTGCTAAGCGCAGGTGTTACTTCGCTGGATATGCAAAGTCCGTTTTGATAATGGTGGTTACGGATGGCGGTCAGTTCAGCTTCAATATTTTCGCCGTCATCTAAGGCTAAATCGCCAGAATAACGTAGGCGTTCAGCATGCCTTCTTGCTGTTTGCAGATCATTCGTCATCTTTACCTTTACCCTAATTTTTTTTTCTCGCTGCTGCAATACGCTCAAGCAAGCACTGGACATTATCTCGCTCTTTGCCCTCGGGCAAGGTATTCAAACGGCTGTTCCATTTGCTAAATTCGCTGGTCAAATACTTTTTGACGCGCTCATCGGACCAATCTAGTTTGATGCCAAGCAGGTCTTCTACGCTAGTGCTGATATTCAAATCTAATTGAACGAAGCTAGCATCCATCATCTCCGTCACTCTTTTATTATCTAAACCAAGCCATTCAGCAAGGTCGCTTAACGCTTTAATTTCGCTGGGGTCAGCTTTGTGGTCTGCGGCCATGATCTGCGAAGCAAGTTCAAACGCCTGGTACTTGCCGCTGGTTTCCCCAATATCGTTCAGGCGGCTCGCAAGAGGTTGCAAACTAAGCGATCCTTCCTTTGCTTCTGCATTACTTTCTCGTAGCGTCTGATTGAAAATTTCTTTCATTCGAGAATCTTCTTCTCCCGACGATGATCTAATGGACCGTTTAACCCATTGGCGCATCAATTCACCTTCCTTCTTGTCCAGGCTACCATCGGACATTGCCATCGCCATGGCTATTTTGAGCGTGAGAATTTGTGACTCCTTCCGGTGTGCGGCAATCTCCGTATAACCCTTTTCATCGAAATGGTGAGTAAATTTTATTTTCCCTGTCCATAGAAGTCCTGTCTCATCAGGCAGATATCCAAAGCGCATCCTCGGCGGCTCAAACGAATCAACTAGGCGCACCACAACTGTTAATGTCCGTTGTCCACCATAAGGCGGCTGCAAAATTTCCGGAAAGACCGCGCCAATTTGAGCCCAGTCGGAAATAGCATGATTGGGACCGACAATCCCGAATTCGGCTTTCATGAAATAGGCTGGCGAATCGTCTTCCTGAAGCTGGTCAATAACGCACATCACGGGCAGGGGTTGTTCGGTGCTTTCATCCAGCAGAGAAATCCAGGCTGCGATGTTTTTTGTTTCCTTGAGAGGAAATGCACCGCGAGCTTGGATCTCTTTGGCAGGGATGTCCCTGTCTGCCGGCTCTACTTGTACATCTTGCAAACGAATTTCAAAGGGCATGATTTGAGGAACAACCGTAGTAGATGATGACCAAGCTTTTACTACAAAGTAAATAGCAATTCCGGCTACTATAAAAAGAAATATTTCCATGCTATTCCACCATGAAATCGTTGATATCTTGATCTTCGTCAGGCTTGGGTCCTACACTAATTCTGATTGTAATTTCATTCCCAGTATCAACATCCTTGAAATAACAATCCATCGTCTGATTCACATCGTACCGAAAGGTGACCCTAATCTCCTGATCAGCCGGGCGTCCGGGAGGAAGCGGTAATTCCTTTGGAGGATACTTGAGCAAAAACTTCAAGTCGGTGTCTTCGTTAGTAGCTTCGGTTACTTGGCATTCCACTGCCGTTTGCCCTTCAAGTATGGTGTAAAACGACTCGCTTTCTTCACAAGGAATGATAGTGTTTTTCTTAATTAAAATTGAATTCATTAACCGATCTTCTCCATCTACATTGAAGATGGCAATGGTCCCATAATATTTTGAGGTGCGCTCTGTGAATTTGATTCCAGAAATCGCATCCTTTTGCGCAGGCGATAGTTTTTCTTGGTCACCCCGATAAGCTGCATACAAAGCGGCACCGAGAGCGACCACTTCATCTACATTTGCCTTGAAAATTGGTTCCTGACCAAAAACTCGTTTGATGCTTTCTTGCACCATGAGGATACGAGTGCTACCACCGGCACACAAGACACCGCGGATATCTTCAGGCTTTAGGCCTGCTTCTTCTAAGGTGGATTCGCAGAGCATTTCGGCTTGGGTAATACTTGTTGAAATGATTTCTTCAAGCTCTTTGCGGGCGAATTGTATTGCTTCAGTTCTTTTGCCTTTGATTCTTTCGGTTGTTTTTTCTCGTTTTGACAGCTCTTTTTTCAGCTCTTCGGCTTGTAAAAGATCGTAATTTTCGTCTTCAAGGTTTTCACCCACAAGGGTTTTGTATTTCTTTCCCACAAACTTTTTGAGTGTTTTATCAAAATCAATTCCGCCCAGTTTGGCGATGCCGTTTGATGTCAGCACCTCAACATCTTTATCTTTAATACGAATGATGGAGATATCAAAGGTGCCACCACCTAAATCATAGACCGCATAGTTTCCTTCCAGATTCATGTCTTCCCTGAATGAATAACATAGCGCCGCGGCGGTAGGTTCATTGATGATGTATTTCACATTCAACCCGGCACGGCGTGCTGATTCCATAGTGGCTTCCCGGGCTTCGTTGGCGAAGTTGGCGGGCACTGTCACCACGACTTCGTCAATCTCTCCGATTTGTTCGGCGCGACTACTCATCAATTCTTGCAACACCATGGTGCTTAAGTCCGTAGGTGTGTGGTCTTTACCATTAAGAGAATAGGTTTTTGAAGCTCCCATTTGACGTTTGAAAAATCCTGCCCCCTCATCCGTTGCAATGCCGCTATACACCGTTCTGCGCGGAAAACCATAGCCCACTTCAAACCTATCGTTGTCCGCATCCCATGCAATGCAAGAAGGCGTGAGAGTGTTGCCCTCCCGGTTGGCCACAATGATCGGCTTCCCATGCTCATCTATTTTCGCGACCACCGAAAATGTAGTACCAAGATCAATGCCAATGAATGAACCCATGTCTGTCTCCTAATTAGTAGTAAAAATCCGAACCCTTGAGGGATAAATTACATCATAGCCCGGCTCAGTTTTGATGCGATAACCTTTCTCTAAAACTTCAGCTATCTTGAACTTGTCCTCTGGCCTGTCAGTCACTTGCGTTTTCGGATAATCCGCAACGCCTTCAGCACGGCGATAATCTTCGCCAATTTCGGGGGAAAAGGTTTCCACTCCGCAACTGTCCAGTGCATCTTCAATAAGTGCCTTGACAACCCCAAATGCTTTGGAAGCTTCACCATCCCGCATAAAATCATCAACAGCGAGGTCCACTGGAATGAGTCGTTTCAGATAATCCCGAAGTCCCGACCCATCGGAAATCCCGTCTTCCATCCCATCGTCTGGGACATGCTCAGGGGGCTCGATTTTAACGCCAATTTCCTGCAGAAGTTGCTTGATTGTTTCCAATTCGGGGAGGGTCTGACCAGCAGTGGCAGACAAGGCCATGCGCCATCTATACAAATATACACTCAGAACAATCAGCAACAACACAATCAAACCTGCCATTCCCAACACAGCATTCGTAGAAAAACTAACCGGCTTCTTCTGAATTTTTTGTGTCTTGGATTGATCTGCAACTAATTGCTTAATCGCAGCAAGTTCAGTTTTTATTTCTTGCGTTGTAGCATCAAGATTGTCAATCGCAGTATCAACTACAGAACCCGCGGAATCTTCCGACGCTGATGTATTATCAGCACAAGGAAGAACTAAAACTGCGTTCTCGCGCAAGCGGTTCTTGTCCTTTTCAATGAATGCATGAGGGTTGCTTTCATAGACAGTGTTTACCCACTTATTGAGTCTCATGTTGAGTGGCATTATTCGTTGAGATATTTCACTCAGGGTATCACCACCAAATACCCTTATTCCTATCGGCGGATTAACACACGGAGGCAGTGTACTGACTATCGCATCATTTTTTGCGGCTTGAACTAGATTGACCCAACACAGCAACACGCTAGGTAATAGCAGGTAGATGATGTTTCTTTTTTTGTGCTTCATTGGTCTTGACATTCAATAAATAAGCCCAGCAATGTAACACAGGATACAGAGCTATTGTCAAATCTGGCGTCTGACGACATGACTATGCGGCGTCCCTGTTGACCTCAGTCTGCTCAACCCCGTCTTTAAGCTTCACTCCTTCAATCACCTTCGCCAAGTGTTTGAAGCCCCTCAACTTCCTCCAATTCATCTCTGCACATTCACCCATCTTGAAGATCATTGCCAGCATGGTCTTCCGGGTCACACATCCCTTCGCCTGTTTTGTTCGATGGCGGATCGTGGCGAAGCTCGACTCGATCACATTCGTCGTCCGGATGTGCGTCCAGTGTTCTGCAGGAAAGCCATAGAACGCCAGTAAGCTCTCCCGGTCTTTCCGCAAGCACTCAGCCGCCTTAGGGCACTTCGCCTCAAAGCGCCTCACAAAGCCGTCAAAGGCCGCCTCAGCGTGCCGCCATCCAGGTGTCCTTTAGCCCTTCCTTGGCCTTCTCCTGCACGCCCTTCGGCAAGTGGTTCAGCACGTTTTGGCTCTTATGCATCCAGTAACGCTGGGTCGCCGTTGCAGGATGCACCTCGTCAATTGCCGCCCAAAATCCCAGCGCGCCATCACCGATAGCCAACTTCGGGGGCTTCGTCACACCGCGCTGCTTGAGCGATAACAGCACCTCGCACCAACTCCGCTTCGACTCCCGCACGCCATCCTCCATCGCCAGAAAGTGCTTCCCGCCGCGGCTATTCACACCAATGATCACCAGGCAGCACAACTTGCCATCATCGCCCCGGAGTCCGCTGTAGATGCCATCCGCCCAGATATACACCCAATCATCAGCCAACGATCTTTGCCGCCAGCGCGTACTCCACTTCCCACCGCTTCTTCAGGCGGCCCACCACATTGGCTGATAAGCCCTTCGCTTCCGGTCCAGCAATCGCTTCCAATGCAGGCTGTATTTGACCTGTGGACACACCCTTCAAATACAACCACGGGATGGCCGCTTCCAGAGTGGCGGTCTTCCTGATGTACGGTGGCGCCAATGAAGACTGAAAGCTCACCGCTTCGCCCTCGCGGCTCCTCACCTTGGGCACCCGGACCTCTATCTTGCCTATACCTGTCAGTAGGTCTCTCATCGGCTGGCAGCCATTGCGGACGACCCGTTGGTGACCGCCAGGGGTTTTCTCCCGTTCGTACTGCGACAACAGCTCGGCAACCTCAGCCTGGGTCGCTTGATCAAGCAGTTGCCTGGCACCTTCCCGCAGCACGGGGGCCAATAGGTCTTTCTCCTCTGGCAATGCCAGATCAAGTACATTATTGTTTGTCATGTGTGGCGTGCCCTTGTTGTTTATCAATCAGTATCGAAAACCGATTTCAACAAGACGCCGCATACTTCAAATTTCTTCAAACACCAGATTCGGGTATAACTCTCTCTTCCGCCAGGACGCGCAAGCCGGATTCAATATCCTCCATCCGGCTCCCGTCGCGCCAATGCCGTTTGGTCGGAAAGTTGATGATATAACGGGGATTGGTGATTTGATTGTTCTCGAAGACAAACATGCGCCCTGGCCTCACTTCCTGCCGTTTGCAAGCGTCGGCGTAGGTCTTGAAGTTTTCAGGAAAGAACTTTTTGAATTGAAGCGCAATACCACGCCCCATGATGCCGGCACAGTTGACCGTATTAACCAAACATTCGGCGTCGGCCTTGAGAAGGTCGCCAGTTGCAAATTCAATCATTTTGCACCTTCGGCCAGTAGTGCCATTGTCGATGAAGTGCAACGCTCGGTTTATGATTGGCTTCAGTCAGCGCATCGTCATTGCCCGACACTTCGTCTGCGGCTGTAAGGGGGTCTGTCTCCGGCAGAGCGGCGAACACCCCGCGCACATCCTAATGCGCCGGCGCCGGCACCCTCCCCAACCACGCCACTGTTACGATAGGCAGGATAGGGATTGAGAGATAAAGTCATAAGTGATTCTCACGTTCTTATTCCCATCCATGTTTTATGTGCCAAGGGACTAGGAGATTATATAATTCTCGCATTTGAGATTGAAACTTATCTTGCCCGCCATAGCTCGGATGCCTCACTTTGTATACTTGCTGTTGTCCGCGAAACCTTTTCGCAGTTTCATCTGCATCATTTCCGATAGCAATCAAACGTTTTGGATTCAATAGCTTAATTAATTGATCAAGAATTCCTTCGCCGGCACGATGTTCTTCTTTATTATGCGGACGATTGCTGAATGGGTTGCCGGGCTCATGTGGGTGAAGAGGGAATACATTCCACAGAAAAATATTGCCCTTGATATCGTTTAAAATATTCCAGATAACTGTCGCTGTAAGTTCAGAAAACATCTCCCCCTTTGTTGTATGCGAAGCACACACTTCCCAGCGTTTGGCGTGCTCTTCAACATGCCTATCATCAGTTAGCGCAAGCCCGGTGCGACGACCACCACGATATCCAAGGTCTCGACCTATCCAAATTGAATCTATGTCTTGTTCCGCCGCGGCGGTCATTATTTTACGTAAAGTCTCAAGTCTATATTGAGGTGCATTGTGTTTGTCATATTTAGAACATGTGTCTGTGTAGGGATTAAAAGCATTGGGGAAATTCAAGGATATCACGGCATTTGCGAAATCATCTGGTTGCATGCTTTTCTCCTTATTCAAGAATCTTTGAAGGCTATGGTACGGTTTTTAAGGTCTCCTACAATCACACCACCCCTATTGTCCCGAACCTGCCTAAAAACTTTATATCCTTCTAAAATAGCCTTCTCCCATTGATTTAGTGGACAATTTTCAATCTCATAACCGCGTACAAATTGTTGGATAGTCTTGAGCATATTAAAAGAAACTTTATCCTCGCCATCAAAATATTCCAACCCACCCGCTCTGGAAAATATCCATGCAGTCAAACCCTCTTCGATAACAATAGCGCGTCCACCATCCTCTACTGCATCATGTTTTTTGCTACTTTTGCGTTTATGTTTTATGAGTGCGCGAAATGTAGGTGACCAATGCAAAATAGCAGCATTGGCCATATGAAACACATCATGGTATCGATATCCATCTTCATTATGCATATTATCTGTAAGTGGATTACCAATAAACACACCTTTCCATTGCAGATATGCTTTTCCGCTTTGTCGCTGAGTGATCTTTATTTCAAATTCTTCTGGAAGACTCTCTTCTTCGTCAAAATCGTTATCATAGGTTGGTAATTCGCTATTTTTTGCTTCAATGAAGCGCCCACGAACCTTCTCAACATTGCGCTCAATAACTTCGCCAAGATTAATTCCTGCTGCTTGAATAGATTGCATGTATATATGAGCAAATTTGCAAAGGGCATCTTTTTTTGTTTCCTTAGTAGGGCTTCTCGGAAGACGCAAAATATCTGCCGTAGCAATGCCTAACTGCAGCAATATTGTGTCCAGATCAGGAATGTTAGATGATTTATATGCACGCGCAATAGGAAATGTAGTTGAATCAACAGTTGAGATAGAGTGAACGTAGTCAAATTTATCGATAACATGGGAAAATATATCCTCAAAATTATGTTCTAATTGTTCACAGACAGCTGCAAAATACCAGAGAGAATCCCCGAATTCTTCAAGGCTTGCTTCATGAAACTCTAGAAATGCCTTCTCCTCACGATGGCGCTTCTTGATTACCGCCATAACACTGCCAACTTCACCGAATAATCCATGCTGAACGATTTTTATATCGTTTTTGTATTGATTTGTGTCTGCTACATGCTGCGCATAATCCTTCAGCAGTATAATTTTATCTTTTTGTTCCATAGCGGTTTTATCTCGTATTTTCATAGGATTTTCGGCCAATCAAACGGCTCCTCGCAGTAACCTTGATTGCGTTGTGTGCGAATCCAATTGATACATTCATTAACTACTTCTTCAGGAAAATGGCACTTGTGCCCGGATCCTTTTTTTCTAATGTCAATATTTTGAAACATTGGAATTATCGGTCCGGATTTTCCCCAATAAATAAATTCATCGCTAATAAGAACTCGGTCAGTTTTTGTGTCATGGTCTATGTTTCTGAAATTTACTTGGCCACACCTATAACTATGGTGTGAATCTTCTTGTTGCCATTGCTCGGAATCACTATCTCTGTGGTAAATGTTATCACCAAAAGCTTGTCTCATGCTGCTGTATAAGTTGGGGCGTTTGTTTTTAAAACGCGCATCTTGCCAATACTCATTCAAAGTCATTGTCTCACACACACGCATTGCATAGACAATACGATCAACCTTCCCATTCTTTGCAGATCCAGTGCCAACCACCCAATCATCAATAGAAGCACTTCGGCGTATACGCGGTTTACATGTTGCCAAGGTACACCATCCGTTAAATGGATTCGGGGCGAATCCATAATCCCTGGCTACTACATAAGAATATAATTTGATCATTGATTCTATCTAACAGCTGTACCTCTCAATATCACGGTAGTTTTTCGAGCCAGTTTGACCATAACTCTCATTAGACTCGCCAGTGATTGCATCTACAATACTCTCCCCATTCCAACCCACTATCGCGTTTGCATGTTTATCTATTAATTCTGGTACCTCACACTCACTATCACCCCATGCCCAGACTCCAACAAGCCTTTTGTCTTGTTCAAGGGCATATTCAATCTCCCAGTTCACCCATTCGCTATCTTTAGTTTCAGGAGAGATGTAAACTACCAAAACGCTTGCCCAATCTATTCCCGGCTTAAGAATATTTTGTTTAATATAATCTGGATCTGTTGCTTGATTCGGCCTTTCGGATGTGATGGATGAATCACGAATAGTCAGCCCCTTTCCCTCTACTAGAGCTTTAAGTTTATCAAGACCTTCGTCATCTTCATGGATATGACTAATGAATACATTTTTTATTTCATCGGACATAGTTATTAACTCCCATGGCTCTTCAAATAAATTTATTGTATAGATAATTTTTAATCTTTCCACCCATGTGCACATGCCCCGCCTCTGTTGCGCCCGAACTGTAGTCGGTTATTGTTGGGATGTGGGTTTTGATCCCTACGCAAATAAGCTTGATGAACCCAACTTCGTATAGTATTTGTGGCAGAGTATCCATTTGGTAATTTGTAAATTTGCGCATAAGGCTCTTGCCCATTGAAATTACCCTTTGAAACATTGTCCCAAAGTCGCGGTGGGATCAGTGCTGGTCGATATGTTTGCTGAGAAAAATCCGGATGAGTGGGAAGTAGAATTCCTAACAAGCCACACCGAGGATTTCTTCGAGTGTCTCTCAAACTGGAACCAACCTCCCAGTCCACGTGTTTTCTTTGCCATGTACAAAATCCAATGAGAACAACCGTGACAGTAGCATCAGCAATGAAATTGTCGCGAATTTGTTGGCGCATTGTATCTGTGTTGTTGCTGTCGTTTATGTCCCCGTCACCAACTGACCGATCCACAATGTCATCCCCCATCGCCTTGATGAAGTAATTCTTATATTGCTGATCTTCGTGATGAAAACTAACAAATACTTTATGTCTGGCAATCATGATTATCAGCACTTTCCAAATTGGTTAAATCTTCCACACCAGCAATTTCTGCCAACATGCGATTGTAATTATAAAGGTCTTTCTGTAATTCCTGTAATTCCGTACGAAACATTTCTTTTTTGGTGCTGTCATCAAATCCATTTTGCAATACCTCATTGTGCCATTTCGCGGTGAAAGGGCGTACTACTTGGTTCAATATCGGTATTGCAATTTTGCTGAACTGCAAAGTTTTCCTTCCTCGTTTACGCAATATTTCTCGAGTGGTCGGAAAAAGCGAATAAACGCTTTCTAATGCAGTTTTCTCATCTCCCACTTCTTTCGGCAAAGGCTGAGTAACAATTCTCGTCAACATTTCAATATATAATTCCCAGGCTGCGTCCCTATCTGAATCCTCAAAAGACATTTCGATGCCAATGAACCCGACATTCAAATGAACTTTCTCCAATTCGAATTTTTTAAATAGATTTTTTAGAGTAGTTGTCATTTTGTATCTCGTTAATTTCTTTGCTATCAAGAAGTGCTGGTATAAATGCCTGATAGCCAGTGGGTTGGCGGATATACTGGCCAGCACGGGTCGAGGCGTGATTTTTGTGGCTAGTCATAATAAAGGCTGGCTTTCAGATAGAAGGATTTTGTGTCCATAATAAAGGTAGTCGTTATTATAGCCCATATTCTTCTCCATAGTAAATAATGTCTTTACTATAGTCAGGTTTTTCTTCCATACTAAAGGCAGCCTTGCATTGGGGCATCATCGGCGTACGGTAATGCTTCCCGTTGCAGAAACGTCTCAATACTGCCCTTTTCTTGTAGCGGAATCTGGTTGCGAAACTCGAAGTTGTCGAGAATGTCCTGCACGTTGGAGGGAAATCCGTCCAGATAGGCTTTAAAATCCACCTCGAGTTCCTAGCGATTGGCGCAGGTCGCGCGTGGTGAGCTTCGAAGTGTTGTAGAAGACCTGGCCGGGGGCAAGGGGAAACGCCGGGGCTTGGTTATGCCATAGTTGGCAAGTTCAGGTTAGATGGTGAGAATCATGGCTCAGAATAAAGTTATTGCACCAGTGTTGGTATTTGCTCTGGTGGTGATGTGCTGGAACAGGCCGTCACAGGCGCAAGCATTTCATGCCGAGCGTGATTGCGCACAGGCTCAACAGATTATTGCCGACACCTGGCTGCTGGCCGCTGTGGTGGTGCACAGCGATTACGAGGCTTTTGTTGAGTCCAAGCCCGGCACCGATCCGTTTGTAATTCACCAGTTTCTCAGCAATCCGACTGGCGAGATGGGTGTGCAGAAAACGCTGTCGTGCAAGATGAAGACGGCGGAGCGAATCAATAACGATTTCGCCGTCGCGGGCGGTCCAGAGCCAGCCCAGGGTGACCTCAGTTGCGCCGCAATACACCAGCAGTGGCTGGCGCGGCTGACCGAGCCGCTTGAGCAAATTGTCGTCGATGAGGAAGAGTTGACCTTTATTGGTCCCATGTGGACGAAACCCTGGCCCTATGATCCGGTGTATCGGGGCGATGACGGCAAGTTGCACGTGCGCAGCCGTGCATTGTACGTACCCTTTTCCTGGTGGGTGCCGATGCCCGACCGGTTCAAGGGTGTTTACTATTGTCACCTCGCCACGCCAGCCTATCTGGAAGCACTGTCGCATGGCCAATTGACTATCGAGCAGCGATAGCAGCAGTTCGGTTTAAAGATTGATAAATGTCATTCAATGGAGAGAGACTATGGACAATTACCAGATAGCTCATCGCACCCAGATTGGAGTGATCATCCCTTCCACCAATACAGGCGTGGAATACGACTTACAGAAGTTTCATATTGACGGTGTAAGCTGGCACAGTTCGCGTTTCTGGATTGAACTGCGCAACTGGGCCGATGAAGTCGATGCTACCGGCCAGAATGCCGATACCGTGTTTGAGCGGTTCCTGGAGATCATGCGCGGTGAAATACCCGGGTCCCTGCGCAACGTCATCTCCGCCAAAGTCAATCACATCATGCTTGGTATGTCGGCGGAAACCTTTTGGGGCGGCAAAGAAGGCAGTATTTTGTTTGAACAGGAGATCCGCGAGCATATCGGCGACCTTGGCCTGACCACCGGGGCAATGGCGACCCGCGAGGCGCTGGATTGCTTCGGTGCCAAAACCCTGTCAGTTATTACGCCTTATCCGCCGGTTGGGGATGACAATGTACGCCGGTATTTCGAAGAGATCGGCTATCAGGTGAAGCATGTCAAAGGTCTGAACCGGCCGTCCGCCACCGCCATTGCAGAGACGCCGATTCAGGAAGTGCTGGATGCCGTCAAGGAAATTGACGCCGATGACGTGGACTCGATTGTGCAGTGCGGCACTAATCTATCGACGCTGGACCTATTCCCAACGCTTGAGCATATTATGGAAAAGCCGCTGATACCGATTAACGTCGCAACGGCCTGGCATGCGCTAAGGGCCTGCGGTATTGAAGACAAAGTGACCGGAAAGGGGCGATTGCTGGAAGAGTTTTAGGCCGTATTGGAGATTTGACAGCGGCATTAAAAGGTATAGTTCATGCGTACCCCGAAGGTGCGTTGTGGCGGCATGTAGGCGATTACCAGATCCTGGAATGCCTGGAAGAAATTAACGAATGCAACGCCATGTTCGGGGGTGCGGTCATCAAAGACGTTGTCAACATAGGCCATAATTTCCAGGTTTCCCGTCGTCATGCCGAGCCTGACGTCGCTGACTGTTTTGGCTTTGAATTGAACATTGCCTTCGAGATTGAGATTGCGCTCAGACATGTACCGGGTATCCCAGCGACCATACATGCTTACATCGGCACCTATGTCCCAGGCATATCGCAATGTGCCGACAGCGCTGTGCTCGGGCGTCCAGGGCAGTTCTTCACCGCGTAAATCCACGGGAGGTTCGCCATCGGGGCTGATTGTCTGATCATGGCTTTTGATCTCGGTATGAGTGTAAACATAGTTAAAATCAAAGAACAGACCTTCGGCAATCATTGTGGTCAGCTTTAACTCTGCGCCGTAAGTCTCAACCTCACCGATATTATCGACGAAGATCTCCGGTGCTGCCGGCATTTCCGGCGCCGCCGGTGTTGCCGGTGGGCCGCCTACTCCCGGTGGCGGGCCGCCTGCTGCCGATGCATCGTCCCCGGTATCGTACTGGATGTTATTAGCCTGTTTGTCGGTATTGTCGTTAAAGAACAGCGTTCCGTTAAACTGGGTCCGACCGCCTTCCCAAGTTGTTTTCCAGCCCAGTTCATAGACGATCAACTCTTCCTGATCATAGGCTAGGTTGCTTTCCAAAAGGTTAGCGTTGAAGTTGAAGCCGCCGGGTTTGGTGCCTCTGGCAACTGAGCCATACAGCATGACGTTGTCATTCATGTGCCAAGCCACAGCCGCACGCGGGTTAAAGGCGGTGAATGTTTCCTTGTCCTCGACTTCCCGCGGACCACTCGAGACAACAGGCACGGCTGCGGAGGAGCACAAGAGGCCCGGTGTGGGCGGTGTGCCCGGTGGTCCCTGTGGCGGTAGTGATGGTGATTGCACACCGCTGCCAGGTACGGTCGTAGGTGCGCCAGGTATAGCAGGTAGGGGAGTCGGAGAGCAGCCGCCGGGAGGCGTGGGCACGCTGGGGTAAAAAGTCCCCACCGCTTTCTGATCTTCAAAAGCCGGCACCAGATAGGTGCTGTCCAGCGGGGTGAAATTCATTTCAACGGTTTCTTTCTGGTAGCGAGCTGAGAGGCTCACTTCCCATTGCTCCGAGGGCTGCCAGTCAAAGCTGCCGTAGATGCTGCTCACCCTAGTCTCGCGATAATCCTCTCTGGGCAGGGTGCCGGTTACGGTTGCATCCGAGGATCTGAATTGCGGTGGGATGCTGCTGCCGGGGGTAACATCTACCCAAGTCTCCAGTGCCACACTGCTTGTGGCAGTCGGGCTGGGGGCCCGGGGGTCAATGGCCTGATTGGCGCGCTGATAATTAACCTGATCGTATTCCTCCGAGTAGTATTCGCCGCCGATCATCCACTGAATGGAATCACCACTGTCGAAACTCAGGCGCAGGTCTTCGAAGATGACATTCCGGTCAAACTCGGCGTCGAAGCGGTAGTTGAGTGGGTTGTCGGTGCTCACCCAACCAAAAGAAAGGCCAGCAATGGATGTTGCTTGCAGTTCGGTTGCGGTGCCTTGCTGGTCTAGATCATAATCATCCCTGCCCTCGTGTTCGATAAAGGCGGTATTGGACACTAGGGTGTAATTTTCGTTGATTGACCACTCAAACAGGTTGGTGAACTGGGTGACTTCATTGCCTGTACCCATCACACCTTCCGCGGACAGTTCGATATGCTGTTCGCTCAGTTCATCGGGCAGTTCGCCGCGGTAAACCGGGACATCTTCACCAAAAGTTACAGTAGGGGGAGGGGGGAAGACCGCGGTGACGACTACCATGGCGTCAAACTCACAGACTTCATCGATGATCTCGGCACTGGTGCCATCATCAAAGGGGAGAGGGTTTCCCTTGCCGCGAATTTGTTCACATGAATTGTACGGAACCCTTGCGATGGCGTCCTGCCCCTGTTCCTGATCGCTGTAATCCAGCCGGGCAAGGTTGCTTATGTCGTTGTTGGGCCGCCATTGCAGGGCGAAGGATACGGCGTCAGTTTCGCTCTCACCCAGACTGTCTCTGGTCTCGGGATGCTTGTAATTGCCGCCGGCTTCATCGCGGGCAAAGTTCAGGCGATACAGCAGTTGATCGGATATGGGGCCAGATATGCCCAGTTTGCCGCGGTAGCGGCCGTACTCGGCCGCTTCAAGTTCTGCTTTTGCTTCAAACTCTTCACTGGGGCGTTTGGTCACATAGCTGATGGCGCCGCCAAATGCGTTGCGGCCGAACAGGGCACTCTGGGGCCCCTTAACAACTTCTATCCGCTCCAGATCGAACAGGCCCATGCCGACCAACTGACCCGCACCGGTACCCGTGAGAGCGTCAGTGGTCTGGTCAACGCCGTCGACCAGAATGGCCAGATTACTGCGGCCTGAAAGCTGGGTAATACCGCGAATGTCCGGGCGAATATCGCTGCCGCCTATACCCCGGTTGTAGATCAGGCCCGGGTCGAGCTTGGCCACATCGGCTGTGCGGGTAACGCCGAGGCGCTCTATGTCCTGTTCGCTGATGGCGCTGATGGACAGGGGTACGTTTTGCAGTGACTCAGGCCGTTTACGTGCTGTAACAATGATTTCCTCAAGAAGCACTTCATCTGCACTGACCAATGGCACAGGAGCCAAGCTTGCGAGAAAAGCGGCGACGGAGAGAAAGCTAATTTTGAATGTACGCATAATTTTCCACCCTGATTATTTTCCTGGCGATTGGTGTTTGTAGTGCTTTAGGGTTATTTTATCATCCTGACTCCAAACTTACCGACCTTTGCGAATTCTTGTTTTGATAAAAGGCAAATTTTCCCTGTCCAGGCCCCTCATAATGTGCGGTATGGCCGCTGATTATGGCAGTTTGCAGATGTGCTACCGCGTGAGTTCTGGTCTGACTCAGTCAAAAGCTAGGCTATACTGCCACAATGGTTAATGAGGTTTTCAGTTCATGTTGACGAATTTGTGGTATGTGGCCGAATGGTCCAACGCGGTTAAGGATAAACCGGTCCGGGCCCGTTTGCTGGGTCAGAACTTTGTCCTTTTCCGTGACAAGCAAGGCAAGGTCAACTGCCTCAGCGATGTCTGTATTCACCGGGGCGGCGCGCTTTCCAATGGCAGGACCACGGAGCGCGATTGTGTCGCATGTCCCTACCATGGCTGGGAGTTTGATGCAGAGGGCAAGGTTCTGTTTATCCCCAGCAGGGGCGAGGGCGCAGAAGCCCCGGAGCGCGCCCGCATAGATGCCTATCCCACCCAGGAGCGTTACGGCATGATCTGGGTGTTTATGGGCGATTTGGCGGAAGAAGAGCGCTATCCCATTCCCCCCTTTCCCGAATACGAAGACAGGAAAAACTGGCGACCTGTCTACACCGAGTTTATCTGGAATGCCGATGTAAACCGCGTCGTGGAGAACGGGATAGACATCGCCCACACATCTTTTGTCCACCCGGGATTCGGCTACCGCGAGATGGCTGACAAGAACCATATTGTCAAAATCGATCGCAATGAGTACAGCGGCTCTTCTTCTTGCGTGCTCTATCCGCCACCGATGCAGGGTAACGCCGGACTGATGCGCTTTGTCCGGCGCGACAAACAGGAAACCCATGTCCATCCATCGTTCTACCTGCCCGGCCACTGCGTGCGCTTGCACATACAGGTCAATTCCTGGATGGAGATGATTATATTTGACGCCAATACGCCGGTGGATGAGCACACGACCCGATCCTTCGTGGTGCAGGTGCGTAACTTCTTCCGTTGGGGCATTTTCGACAAAGGCGCGGTAAAGCGCACCATGAAAGTATTCGGGGAGGATGCTGAAATAGTGGAGGCTCTGTCCCCTCACTATCTCCCACAGACACTGGAGGCCGAGGTTTCGGTTGAACAGGACAAGTTTATAGGTGTCTGGCGAAGGGTTTTACGCACTCACACGGAGGAGAAAGGTTGGCGCATCGACAGCAAGGCCATGGAAGCCCATGTCGGGGAAAAAGTCTTCTGCATTCCCTCGCCGGCCCGGCGGGAAAACCCGCAGCTGCGTTGGGCACTGGACACGGTGCCTCTGGCGCCACCCAAGCGCCCTTCCCTTACTGCCGTGGGAACCGGTGCTGTGAGTAATAGCGCCGTGGAGAGTTTGGGCGAGGAATCAGCTTGAACACTGTTCCGGCCGCCTGTTCGTGCCCGGTAATCCAGACCCGTTACATATAGTCCGGGCGCTTCATCGGGCCGACCGAAGCGGAGCGTACAGGAAGCACCAACTCGGGCGGCTCGGTGTTCGGGAACCCCTCGCCCCAGTTCACGGGGTCACCCTTCAATTTTGAAAAAATGATGGCCGCACGCCAAGTGCTGGCCGCGGCTCTGCCCGAGGTAGAGCTTTATGGTTTTACTCCGGATGCCGGGCTGCCACTGGGTTTTGAACCGGCTACGTCCCAGTGATGTGAGTTGCCGGCCTGTTGCCCTGGTCGGGCAGAAACATAGCCGCGCTGCTGTAGGGGCCCAGTGCGACACTGAATGCCATCACCAGCAGGCAGGCCATTATTGCCAGAGTATGAAACCGCGTCACTTACGCCGCCGGAGTTCTGCGAAGCCGCCGCTGCGCTGCCTGAGTTGACCACTCTCGAGAAAGGCGCGGGCCTCTGCACTGTTTTTCACCTGTGCATCGAGGAAGGCGGTTGTGGTGATGTTAATCATGGCCAGAGCATCTTCTTGGGGTGGGCCCTCGCGCTCAAGGCGGCAGATGAGGTTGCCAAGGTAATGATCAGCACCCTCTATCACCAGTGCGTATTTTTCTCCGGGTATCGAGGTTTCATACGAAATGAGGTGATCTTGCCATTGCGGCCAAAACGCAGGCTGAATATCCCAGGTGCCCGTGGTTACCAGAGTGGGGGCAGAGAGTTTGCGCCAGCTATCCAGGGTAATCGTATCGAACATCGGGCCTGGCGGTGACAAGGCTATTACGGCGACCACACGGTCATCCAGGGTGCTGGGGTAGTGTCCACTTTCCGGGTCCATGGTCGCCGCACCGCCGAATTGTTGTGCGGTAAAGGCGCCGAAAGAATGGCCCGTGACAACGAGCCGCTCCGAATCTGTTTTGCCCTTGAACTGCGGAGCAAGTGCTTCCAGAGCGGGAATGGTTTCCAGTATATACCGCAGGTCCGCAACTCTAGCCTCCACCAGTCCGTATTGCCCGTGCACCAGGCTGTTGAAAATGCCCTTCACTGCGCTGCAGCAGTCCAGGTGATTGGGAGCAATGACCGCGTAGCCGTGGGATACCCAGTGCTCGATAACCCGGTCGTAGCTGTTGTTATCCGATCAATTGCCATGAGAGAACAGGACCAGCGGGTAGCTCCCGCCCTGCTCCGGAAAGTAGAGGTTTACCAGGATGTCTCGCTCCAGCTCTTCGGATGTCAGCGTGATACCCCGCGCCACCACGACCGTCAGATGGCCCGGATTGGCCGCATACAGCTTCGCAATTACTTCAGGCGCGGTCGTCAATGGCCGCGCCGCCGGCAGGTCGGGGTCATCGGAGCAGCCAGCAGAAACCAGCACGACGAAAAGCAGTATTAAAACAGGCAGGTTCACTGGTTCTCCAGAAATTCCCGGGTGTCCCGGGCTGATTGTGCAGGGGCCTCAATGGGAATGACGTGGCCGACACCGGGGTAAACTCTTGTCTGCACCCGGGCGGCGTTCATCAATTGCTCACGGTATTGCGCGACATGTTCTACCGGGAGTTGTGGATTCTCCTCTCCCCAAAGAATTAGAACGGGCGCGGTAATCCTTGCCAGATAGGGAGCTGTATCCTCAGGTTGCCACGCCCGCATCCGCTCAAACTCTGCCCAGCGATTGCCTTCACCGCGATACATACGATGAAATTCCCGGACCATCGAGTCAGTGATGAGCGATTTGTTCACAACCGGGGCTTGCAGGAATGGCTTGAACAAGCTCTCGGGCAAGAGGTAGAACAAATAACCAGCCCAGGCGGGCATCCCCCGTTCCATGTATTTATTGGTGACTCTGGGCATACCGGGCGCGTTGATCAGCACCAGCGCATCTGTGCGCTCGGGATAGTCGGCGGCAAAATGCCAGGCCAGAGCTCCCCCGGTGGAGGAGCCGACAATAACCGCTTTTTCGATTTCCAGGTGGTCCAGGAAGTCTCCGAGTAAGGCGGCCCCGCGCTTGTGACTGTAGTCGCCGGAAGGGTCGGGGCCGGTAAGCCCGTGGCTTGTGAGGTCGAAGCGGATGACCCTGTAGTGCTCAGAGAGAATATCGACCCAACTCCGCCATTGGCGCATGGTATAGAAATGCGAGTGAACCAATACAAGCGGCGGCCCTTGCCCTTCTACTTTGTAGGCTAGGTTGACACTGTCGAGGCTAACCCGCTGCAGATTGTCTCCGCCATACTCGTTTTCGAGAACCGCCATGGAAAGATCGCGATTTGACCACCACAACCATAGAAGCGCCAGTACACACAACAGAAGCAACATGGCAAGCGCTGTTCCCAGCCGGCGTAATATTTTGCGCACAATCCCAACCATCTTCAGCTATACACAGTCAAGGCCATTGGCTTGTTCTCAATCCTGCTGTTCGCGCCAGCAGGCGAGAATATCGCCCGCGTATGCATTCCATACACCGCTTTTGCTCATGATGTATTGCAAAGACGCTTCCAGCTTGCCTATGCGGTGCGGCTGTCCCATTAACCAGGGATGTTGTTGAGCGCCAGTATGCGTCCGCTGCCGCTCGTCTGTGCCTCGGCCAGCAGGAAGTCGCAGGCATCGCACACCTGCTCCTGCCAGGATTGCTCAGAGTGCATGTTGTTCATCAACACGAAACAGTCATCCAGTTCATTCGACAGAGGCATGGCGGTCAATTCGCCGCTAGCTGTGCGCAAGGCATAGGGCATGTCGTCGTTCATCCAGTCGCAAAAATAATCGACACCGTTTTCTTCACATCCTGGTAAATTTGGCGTGCCGTTTTGTCGCTTGTTTCCATGCCTCGCCTCCCCCGGCTCTCTACTCAAAAGATATAATATATGTCACTTGTTGTATAATTTGTTTGGAAATCGCTGCACAGGACCCTCGTGAAACTCTATAGCCTCGATCATTCTCCCTACAGTACTCGCGTTCGTATCCAGGTCGCGCACGGTCAGCTTCCCGTATCCGTCGAACCTCCACCGGCGCCCCTGCGGACTCCCGAATTCATCGAGCGATTTCCCTTGGGCAAGTTGCCTGTGCTGGAACTGGAGGACGGGACCCACCTGTCTGATTCCTGGGTGATTATGGAATACCTCGACCAGGCTTTCCCCGGCATGAACCTGATCCCGGGGGAGGCAATGGCGCGAGCGCACATGCAGTCGATTGCCCGCTGCGCAGATACCTGTCTGGGCCCCGGGGGGATTTTTCCGCTTTTTTCCGGGGTTGCCAATCCCGCGGAAGGCGGCCATTTGCTGGAGGGACTTGGGGACGAGATTTCCAGGCTGGAGCGCCTGTTAGCCACCCAGAATGATCTTTCCGAACGCAGCCTGCATCTCGGTGATATCGCCTTAGCGCCTCACATCAGCTATGCCTGTATGCTGGCTCCGATGTTTGGCCAGGCAGACATTTTGACCGGGCATGAGATGCTGGCCGGTTGGTGGAATTGGGTATGGGAGCAGACGGCGGTCGCTGCGGAACTGAATGTGATGGAGTCGGCAGCGAAGGCGTTTTTTTCACGTTAAACACCGGGTACTCGTGCACGTGGTTTAGTCGACCATGGCCAGTTCTGTTACGGCGGGCATATCCAGAATCTTCACGGTGTGGGCTGAATAGATGTCGATGAGGCCCTCTGTTCTCAGCTTACCAAAGGCCCGGCTGACAGTTTCGATTGTCAGCCCGAGGTAATCCGCGATATCCTGTCGGGTCATTACCAGATCAATCTCACTTTCCCGCCTTGCAGGCAGTCGGTCAAACAGTTGTTTCAGCAAAAAGCAGACCCGTTCGTGGGACTTCTTCTGGCCAAGGGCAAACGCCTGGTCCAGGGTGTGAGCCAGTATGTTGCCGCCAATACATCCTACATTTTCCTTCAACCGGGGCACTTCTTCCTGGAGTTTTACAAACGGAACCAGAGGGATTTCGGACACCAGAGCATCTGTTAGAGCGGAGACAGTGAAGTCGTAATACTCATTGTGGGTGATGCCGATAAAGTTACCCGGGTGCATGAACGCCATCACCTGGCGCCGGCCGGAGTAGGATGACCTCTCCATTATAAGCATGCCGGCGTCCAGCACATAGACGAATTTAGCCAGCGTATGTTGTAAAAAAAGGTAATCCCCCGGCTCCAGTTTGCGCTGGCTTGCCAGGGTTTCCAGTCGCCTGCGAGCCTCCTTGTCCAGGCCGCTGTAAATAGTCAGGGGAGGCTCCTTGTCAGGTCGGGCCAAGGTCGTTACTTGCGGGTGGATATCCGCGCATGGTAATGACTTCGGCTGTCGATTGCCAGTGCAGTTGTTAGCACAAATAGAAATGTCCGGTTTTAGAACACATGAGTTGTCCGCTTTGGGATGTGTCGGGAGGCCTTGCTGAGGCACCCGTTATTGATGGCGCAGCGGACATCAGGCAGCCACCGGCAAGTCAGTCTTGATGAGCTGTCCGGTCGCGTCATAACGGGCCAGTTTTCGGGGGCCGTGCCACAAAGACAAGGCGCCGTCGGTGTGCCGTAACACCTTCACTTTAGCTTTGATGTAGTGGTGACGGTGGCGGTCTGCCGGGATCTGCAGGGTCAGGCCCTCGAACTCGATGCAGTTGTCCTTGCATACTTGGCGCTCGTAGCGTTCGCAGAAAATGTTGTCTAACTGCGTTCCTTCCGGGGCGGGCACAAAGGTTGAGCCAGCTTCCCGCGGCGGTTGCTCAAACTCTTCGTTGAAGGCTGGCGGATACACCTGCTGGAGATGCTCATTGGTGGCAGCCATATCGGTGATGGCAGCGGCGGCCAGTTCCTTGACCAGGCGGTCCTGGTGGGTGCGAAAGGCCCGCTCGGAGCGCCCTCGGGCTTCGGGCGAGTAGACCGCGATCATCTCCATGCCCAGTTGCTGCAGGGATAGATGCGGAATAGCATCTCAGTTGTGCTGTGGCCCATCTGTCGTGCGATCCACTCTGGATTCTCTCCTGCTGCAAGCCACAGTGTCGCCGCTGTATGGCGAGTTTGATATGGCCTTCGTTTTGGCAATCCAAGATGGCGGAGCAATGGGTACCAGACCCGCTTAGTCACATTGTGTACCGAAAGCGGATTGCCTGCCTTGTTAGCGAAAACATAATCCGTGTCGCTGGTGGCGTTGGCTTGAGAGCGCAGCGCGTCGAATACTGGTTGCGACATTTGAATCTCTCGCGTGGAACCATCGGTTTTCGTTGTGGTTTGCTGGCCAGCGCCAAAGGACTCTCGAACCAGAATCTGACGGTGTTCGAAGTCGACGTGTTTCCACTTTAGGCCATGAACCTCACCGGTGCGCATGCCTGTGAAGAAACGGACTGCTAGGTAGTTCCCGTAATCCGGGCGCACGCGTTCAATGAGGTCAGCGAAGAGACAGGAATTCCCCGGCCAACATTGACCAGGATTTCAAATGTACCGGGGTACAACACGAACACGGATACGATCAGTGCGTTGTGTGATTACTTTGAGATTGAGCCGGGTGAACTGCTTAAGAGGGTGTGAATTTCGGGCGCAAGTTGGGCACAAAAGATCGCGAGAAGGAAGACCGGCTCTCGCCATTTCGCTTCGCGAATTGGCTGACGCCCTTCATGTTTGCCCTTTGGGCAAGCCATGAAGTTGGTAGCTACGGGTGGACTTGAACCACCGACCCCAGCATTATGAATGCTGTGCTCTAACCGGCTGAGCTACGTAGCCACATGATATGTCTTGCGAAGCCGCAAGCACAGGGCCCACGGTGGCGCGAATTGTCCAGATTCGCCAATTTCTTGTCAAGGAACCAGAGCCGGATGGTGGAGGTTCCCAACCCCTCGGCCATCTTCCTGTCCCGCGCTGAGGAGGCAAGGCCGGGCAGCACAGTCATGGTGGTCTGGGAAGGCACTCGCCCGTTGCTCGTTGAAGCCCAGGCACTGGTTGATCATAGTGGCCTGGGTAATCCGCGGCGCGTGACTGTCGGCTTTGAACAGAATCGCCTGGCCATGCTACTCGCTATTTTGCACCGACATGGCGGGCTACAGGTCGGCGACCAAGATGTGTTTATCAATGCAGTCGGCGGGATTCGGGTGGAGGAAACGAGCAGCGACCTTGCCGTCCTGCTGGCAGTCGTCTCCTCATTTAAGGCAAAACCCCTCCCTCTGGACCTGGTTTGCTTCGGGGAGTTGGGGCTTTCTGGTGAGATTCGCCCCGTGCCTAATGGTCAGGAACGATTGTGGGAAGCCGTCAAACATGGCTTCAAGCAGGCCATCCTGCCCAAAGCAAATGCACCGAAGCGCCCCATAGCGGGGTTAAAAGTCATCGCCGTCAGCAAACTTGCCGAGGCCTTGGATGAATTTGATAACCTCTAAGTAACTTAGGTGCCACCCCGTCATTCCCGCCGCCCCTGTTTGAGATGCCGCTCGCTCCTTTGGATTGAGCCGGAACAAACCAGGCAATGACGCCTCACCCACGTCATTCTCGCCACCCCAGTCGCCTCCGCCATCGGCGGGGACAACTGGGACTTTGATCCTGACGGGTTGGAAATGAAGAAAAAACCGTCAGCGAACCTATAGTCTTAGCCATGTTTTCCCTTGTACAATCCTTGATAGTGTTCCTCGGTCTCTAGGTCCCAAAAAATGAGCCTATCCTGACGAAGTCTAGCGATTACAGGTTTGTAAATAGCATGAGCGTCGTCAAATAAAGCGACGATTAAAATAGAGGATGTACGAGATAAAATGGTATAGATAATTTCATAAATTTCTTTTTTGTTTTTAATTTCTGCACGAGTTGACCAAATTATGCATTTTTTCTCGAGCCCTTTTAGCCTGAGTATTGTGCCTGTTTCTGATTGTATTTGCTTGCTACGGAGTGCGCTTAATAGAGCTTCGTCCTTTTCCAGTACCGTGGACCGATCAATACCGTATAACTTATAAGTATCAATAATGGTTGCTATTTTTGAAGCAAGAGACTCCTCAGAGGAACCGTATACTAGAATCGGTCTCGCACCTGGCGGAGCATTCTTGTAAGGAATAATGACATCTGCGTCTTCTGGAAGATTACGATCTTTCTTGATTTGTTCTGAAATAGGCTTAATTGCTTCAGCTACCCTGACAGGTAGTCTGTACGATGCTTTGAATCTGTAAATTTTTTTTCTATCGGCATCTTCAAATTTAGGTATTCTGGCAGATTTTCCGATATGGATTGCTTGTGCAACGTCTCCTGCCACACAGAGATGGTTAGGGTCTTTCAGCAGTAAACGGAAAATTTCAAAATCAGCTTGAGTGCAATCTTGAAATTCATCTACAAACACATAGTCATATTTCTTTGTGTCTGGACATTTTTGTAATTTCTGCAAAAATAATTGTCTTCGTTGTGTGAAACATGGAGTATCGTTTTTATGAAGGTTGGTTTCATATCTTTTAAGCACTTCAAAAACCAACCCTCTACGTTTTCTATTTTGAAGATTTGGATTGTGACCTCTCCCAGTTCGTTTAATCTCTTGATATTTATCATGCCCTTTTCTGATATCAACCTCCAAACCGTAAATTATCCGATGATATTCCTCTAATAAAAATTGAGTATTCAAAATATTATCATATTCACTACCTGTGATGAATTTTTCTGTTTTTATGTCATCAACACATGTTTCTAAAATTTTTCTATTAGCAGTCTCATTAACATTGCCATTGTGTGTAATTAAACCTATTCTAAACGGCAAAATATCAAAATGGAGTAAGGTGATATTCGGTTCTTTTGAATCAGAAAATCGGAAATACTGAGCATTATTTTCAAATGTTCTGTGCACTTTTTTTTCATCGAATAATTCTTCTAACCATTTTGCTAGTTGTTTAACCAATTCCTTATTAAAGGTAGTCACAAGTATTTTTAGATTAGGGTAATAATGAAGTTTCTTAACTGTATTGACTACCTTGTGACAAATAACAATACTTTTTCCACAACCTGCTGGGCCTTGAATAACAGAAGGCGACTCTTCACAGAGCGATGCTTTTGCTTGATCTTCGTTTAAGCAAATATCAGAGATCAGTTCTATTGGCGAACGATAAAGGGTAGCCTTATTAATTGGCGCGGAAGGTTCAGAAATCATATCTGCTTGCTTTTCTTTAATAACCAAGCCTTCATAACTTGTATCTTGCCATTCTGCTTTACCCTGAATATCGGGAGCAACATCAGGATGAAATGCTCTAATTTCTTGACGCAATGCATTAATTTCAGATAACGGCATTGCATAAAGCAGTTTTGATCTGGCCTTTGAATCTATAAAGTACCCTATTTCTTTAAAATTATCTGCTAAAGCATCTAAATACTGCTTCTTATGTTTGCTAGTCGAGAGCAACAAAGACAATGGTCTTCTGTCCTTTACTGATTTTAAAAAATCCTGGCTAATATTTTCTTGTTCATCTGATGTATCAAATAAGTAACTAGCAGTAATAATGGTATAATTTTTATCAATCCTTTTTGTGCTACCCCAAGAATTTATTTTGTATTCATCCTGGTAGAAAAGTTCGTGCGGAAAATCGTAATGCTTAAGAAAGTTTTTCCAGAGGTAATCTCTGTTGAAATAGAGCATAAAAGGACTGCTGTCAATGTTCACTAGATGGATGAAAGAAGGGGGTGTTATGCCGTGTTTTTTCATCCCATAGGCAAGTATAAATATTGCATGTTGAACTGCGCCAGTGCCGGCTCCCAAATCAACAATTTGAATCTCTTTGCCTGATAATTTAAGCAACTGGCTTTTGAATAAGGAAAGGAAAGTATTTATCCTTTTGGGGTGATACCACAAAGCATAACTCAATGGTGTGGTTATTCTGTCATAGCATAAATCTCGTCCCTTCAAAAGGTTGAATTGGTCTTGCTGCGTTTGCTTCAGATCATAAGCAAAGTTTTCCATTCTTCTATTTTTTCCCCAGAAGTCTCTACAAGCAGAAGCAATAACGCTGTCCAGTACTGGTTGCTGGTCAAGAAGCCATTGATCAAATTCATTCATAATAAGTAGCCCATTACAATGGAGGTTCAAACCCTTCTTTACCGACACCAATATCAGGTATATGTTCTTTGATGGTCTCAAAAACCTGCATGTATCTGGCATCGCTCCATTCGTATTCTTCAAGAATTTTTAAAGCAGTATCTCTAGTGCCAGCAATAAATTTTCCTTTGTTTTTATGGAATGGTTGAATAATGAAATTATTTATTCCGGTATTTTTCAAATCTATTGCAAACTGCTCAGGATGCTCCACAGGCAAGAGTGGGGTCATGGTGATACATGATTGAATACCAGCATCGTGTATTTCTTTAATAGCCTTGAGCCTGGATGCGTTAGATGGGCAGGATGGTTCAAAAACGCGTCTGATGGTTTCGCTATCAGTGGTAACCGTCATATTCACTTGCACACGCTTAATTTTCTTAAATAAATCAATATCTCGAGTCACCAACTTGGAGCGAGTTTGAACCACTAGTCTGATTTCATGATAGTCTGCAAATTCTTGTAATAATTGCCTGGTGAGTTCAATTTTCTGTTCTATTGGCTGATAAGGATCGGTAACACTGGACATATACACGACTTTGTCCACAAGAGGTTTTTTTCGTTTCTTTTTCAACAGGTTTAACGCATTTTCTTTTACCTCTACCCAGTGCCCCCAGTTGTCCATTTTTTTCTTATCGCGCGAAAAAAAGGCAGCATAACAATAGGTGCAACCGAAAGAGCAGCCGGCGTAAGGGTTTAATGAATAATCGTAACTTTCCATGAAACCCGTTGTTTTGGTAAGTATGCTACTCACATCCTTATAAGCAATAGTAGAGCCGCCTAATGTAGCGACTCGATTTTCATCAGTGAACATATCTTGTTGATCTGCCATTTTTCCTGCCGCTTAGTAAAAATATAGAGATATCTACGCCAACTTCCGATAGCGCACTCTGGTTGGTTTTAAGGCCTCAGCACCCAGACGACCCTTGCGATCTTCTTCATACTCAGTGTAGTTACCTTGGAAAAACACCGTCTGGCTATCTCCTTCAAAGCCAAGAATATGAGTCGCCAGCCGATCCAGAAACCACCTATCGTGGGAAATAATCATCATACTCCCAGGGAAGGTTTCTATTGCCAATTCAAGGGCGCGTAGCGTTTCAATATCCAAGTCATTGGTAGGTTCGTCCAGCATCAAAAAATTCGCACCAGTCCTGAGTAGTTTAGCGAGGTGTACTCGGTTTCTTTCACCACCGGAAAGTTGCCCTACCCGCTTTTGCTGCTCTGGACCCTTGAAGTTAAAGCGACTGACATAACTACGTGATTGGGTTTCATACTTCCCAATCTGCAAAATATCCATGCCTCCTGAGACCTCCTCCCAGACCGTCTTGTTGTCATCCAGACTGTCGCGGCTCTGGTCCACATAACCGGGAACGAGCGTCTCCCCTCTTTTGATCTTGCCACTATCTGGCGTTTCATCCCCGCAGATCAATCGAAGCAAAGTAGATTTACCCGCACCATTGCCGCCGATGATGCCCACTATGGCTCCCTTGGGCACCTGAAATGACAGGTCTTCAATCAATAACTTGTCGCCAAACCCTTTACTGATATTACTGACCTCCAGCACCAGGTCGCCTAGTCTGGGTCCGGGCGGAATGTACAATTCCTGGGTTTCATTTCGGGTTTGGAATTCTTGAGCATTCAATTCCTCAAAGCGCGCCAGCCGGGCACGATTCTTGGCTTGACGCGCCTTGGGTTGTGTTTTTACCCACTCCAGTTCGGTCTTGATGGACCGCTGACGCGCCGCTCCCTTATTGGCTTCAACGGCAAGCCGTTTTTCTTTGGCTTCCAGCCACATGGAATAGTTGCCTTCATAAGGAATGCCATAACCACGACCAAGTTCCAGGATCCAGCCGGCAACATTGTCTAGAAAATATCGGTCGTGGGTAATCGCTACCACAGTACCGCGAAAATCCTGCAGGTAACGTTCGAGCCAGGCCACACTCTCAGCGTCAAGATGATTGGTAGGCTCATCCAGCAACAGCATGTCAGGATGCGATATCAACAACCGACAGAGGGCAACCCGGCGCATCTCCCCGCCGGAAAGATGCTCAACACTGGCATCCATCGGCGGTAACCGCAGCGCATCACTGGCGATTTCTATTTCCCGCTCAATATCCCAGCCACCAGCGGCATCAATCTTGAGTTGCAAATCACCCTGCCTTTGCAAGAGATCATGCATTGCTTCCTCAGTCATGGGCTCAGCAAGCTTGTCGCTGATGGCATTGAATTCATCAAGCCGGTCTTTGATTTCCCTGACTCCGTCTTCAACATTACCCTGCACATCCTTGTCCGGGTCCAGGGCGGGCTCCTGCGGCAGGTAACCCATCTTCAACCCCGACTGAGGCCTGGCTTCCCCAAGATAGTCGGTCTCCACACCGGCCATGATTTTCAAGAGGGTGGACTTGCCAGCGCCATTGAGCCCTAGTACCCCTATCTTGGCACCCGGAAAGAAGGACAGGGAGATGTCTTTCAAAATCATCCGTTTCGGCGGCACCACCTTGCCCACCTGTGACATGGTAAAAACATATTGCGGCATGGTTAACAGTCCTGAGGGGGCTACTTGAAAAGAGCACATGTTACAGGAATTAGCGACGCTGGTGACGGCACTAGTGATGAGATGCACGACGCCCTTCCTGGACAAGCAGATAGAGGGGGTTAATTAGAGTAGAATGGCGACTCTTTACTTGGAGTTGCTCGTGTATTGTCCATTTTGTACCGATGAAGAGACCAAAGTCATTGATTCCAGGCTGGTGGCTGAGGGTAGCCAGGTCCGCAGGCGACGAGAATGTCAGGCCTGTGGGGAAAGGTTTACCACCTTTGAGACTGCCGAACTGGTCATGCCCAGCGTCATCAAAAACAACGATAGCCGCCAACCCTTTGATAAATCCAAGTTGCGTAATGGGCTCCTCCGAGCACTCGAAAAAAGACCCGTGGACATTGAAACGTATGCGGCGCAACAATGGGGCTTGAATGTCCTTGCTGTGGATTTGGATCCGCAGGCGAATTTGAGTCAGGCGTTGATGACGAAAGACGAATACGCCATATTTATGGATGAAAAACAACCATGCATCGTGGAGTTGTTTGATGGTTTTGCGCCAGCAACTCAAAATAAGCTAGGTCCTAGCCCTTTGGAATCGATGGATATTATTAAGCAAGTGTCCCTTGGGTGGAGGTCTACGGAAGGAAATCTGGAGGTTATTCCATCAAGATTTGATTTCTCGGATAATCTTGTGAGTTCTACGAAGGTAGAACCCAAAGTGCTGGCTAAATTCATTGCCGAACACATGCAACACAAAGATTTAATCTTGATCGACTGCGCCCCGACTGAATCAATTTTAACTATAGCATCATATCATGCCTCCCGCTATGTCTTAATTCCGGTTAAAACGGAGTTTTTCTCAACCATTGGTTTTCCGTTAATGGAGCAGTCGCTTGACGATTTTCGCGGAAAAAATCGAGGACATAAAATTGATGTGTGCGGCATAGTTGTGCATACAATAAAAACAAGCGGATCTGGAAATTCAAAAGATGGTTGGGATTCGTTGTTTGGCATCGAAAAACAAGCCAAGGCTTATGGATGGGACATTCTCAAAAACCGGATGCATCATTCTGATAGCTACCCCAAATGGGCTAGAGACCCGCACGCTGTACATTTGGGAAACGCGGAGGGAGAATGGCCGAAAGTGGCGGAAGAAATTCTCGCTAAAATTGGCCTGAGCAAACAAGAGACGCAACAATGAAGCAAGAACAATTGCAAGAGAGATTGGGTGTTCTAATTAGCGGCTTTGGTTATGAAACCGTCCGTAAAACCCTCAGCGAAATGCGGTTGGAAAAATCCGCCGTTGCAAATCGCGGAGCAAAAACCCGCCGCATTGCTGCCGAGGAACGCTCCGTAAAACCAACCAAGCAAAAAACAAAGCTTAACGCCATGAATGTCGTAGAATCTCTTGACCTAACCAATGATGAGAAAAAAGAAATTCTTTTTATCATGGCTAAAAAATACGAGGCGAAAGAGTTCATGCCGAATGTCAACCATGTGCGAGATTTTCTAAGCGGCGGCGAAAGAGATGTGTCGCGCATCAAATCGCGGCAACAAGTAACTTCCGCTGTGTTCAAACAACTGGCGGGTTTGGAAACCCGTAAGCTTCGCGAAATAATAGACCGCGGATTATTCGGCCCGCCCAAAAGATTGGAGTCCTATGCGAGGGCAATAGAAGGGTTTAGCAGACAAGACCGTTCCGCTTAAAACCGGCAAATTGCCGTTTTCTAAAAATCAATGAACTGGCCAGGCCGGAAGGCGTGTTGCCTGGGGTTTTGCATTTATTGCCGCTGGAGAAAAAACCTTTTTTTCCCGGTCAGGTATTACCGCTGGTGCTTGATGTGCGTAGATGGAGCAAGACATTAAAAGCGATACATAAGGCCGGTCAAAGCACCGTGGGCGTCATTTTCACCGACGGCGTCAAGCCCGAGGCAATGGAATCCAAGGACTTCAGGTCGGTCGGCACGGTATGTAAAATCCATCACATTGAGCAGCAGGAAGATCAATATCATGTTGTTCTGGCGGGATTGCAGCGTTTTGAAATCGCCAGTTGGGTTTCTGAAAAAAACGCCCCTTTACCGTGCAAGTGCGTTATTTCTCTGAACTGAGTCCGACAGAATCAACCGAAATCAAAGCCTATACCACCGCCATCGTAAATATCATCAAGAAGTTGACGCGCTTGGCGTCAGGCCCTCAAACTCGATGCAGTCGTCCTTACCTGAGACAGCCGCTTGTCGATCAACCCATCCAGGCCTTCTTCCTCGTAACGATTAATGCAACGACGAAAGGTGCGCTCACAGACACCCAGCAACTGCGCCGCTTCCTCCTGGCTCAGACGACCCTCCGTCCAGTGCCTCTTCAAATCTCATCCGTCGTATCTCCTGTAACACTTCTGCCCGCCTCATAAACCGCCCTCCTCAAGAGATGGCATGAAGCGGACAGATTATGTGTTTTAACAGCGGACAGTTTATGTGTTCCTAACACATTTTAGATTTGGGTTGACAGTGCAGTATTTATTCTACATAGGTGGCTGAGAGCACGTGCTCGCCCGACTCAAATCTCAGCACACCAAACGCGGTGTATTTTTCCTTCTGGGACTTGAGGAATTGCCAAACGCATACCATGGTGTAGTCGTCGTCAATGACGGTTTCTCGAGACCACATTTTATGAGCTTCGCCAAAAACATGGCGGATACTGTAGAGGTAGCGGCCGTAGGATTTTCCATTGCCGAACAGGTCGGGCCCATGAAACTGGTGGGTGTTGCCATTGCGTGTGCGTATGGCCGTCCACTTCTGATTAATGACGCCTTCCATTTCAATAGCCTGCTCTGAATGCAGGAGATTTATTGGCTTATGGGTAACTGTCACCTGGGTGTGGCCGACAAACTGCTGGTTTTCATCGAACACTTCGAACTCGCCCTTGAATACACCCGCATGTTTTACCGGCAGATTAAAAGGCTTGCGTCCCTCGCGTTTTTCCTTCTCCAGAAAGTCCTCGACCATCTGCTGGGTGGCCGGGTTACTGTCCTGGTCCTGGGTGACCACATATAGCCCGTTGAACACGCCCACTAACGTATCGGCTTCGAACAGTTGGGAGGAGTACACCTGCAACCCCAGGTCCGGCACCACATGGTTGACCGTTCGCAGGTTTACGTTCCAGCCGGGCGAGTAGTAGTTGGAATCCACCAATAAGCCAAAGGGACGCCCGGAACCGACGAAATCGGGGCCAGTGTAGATGCGATCCTGATCTGAATCGATGACACCGAACTCCATGCGTGAGCCGATTTCGAACCGGTCCATCAGTGGGCCGGTGGCATCGAAACGCGTCTCCATCCAGTAAGTGGTTTTACCGTCTTTGAATTCACTGGCTCGGCTGACTTTGTTGGTGCCCACATGAGTACCATCGTGCTCAAACAGGGAGGGGCAACCGTGCCACTCTCCGTCGATCGCTTGTTGCCAGTTACTGGGTTGCTTGTCGTCGGACATACGGGATTCCTATACAGTCATGACTTATTTTGAACAGGGTGTATGGTGGTGGCCGTTCAGTTGACCTCAATCTTTGCTGATTGTCCATTCTTCTCGGGCCTCAGCGACGCGCCCCGCGCTCAATCAGTTCATGGCCTGCCAGCACAGAGTCCTCCAGCCGCGAGCGGGCATGATCATCGTTGCTCACATTGGCGCAAACAAAGTCCGTGATCAGTCCAGCCAGCAGAGCCCTGATTTCTTCGTCCGAATGAGTTGTGGGCATATCGATAAAAGGCCGCCCGGTACTGTCATCCACAGGGAAAGCCATGGAAAAATGATTGGCTCCCTTGAGAATAGCGAGATAGCTGTCGTTGCGGTCGCAGTCAATAGCCTCGTCGAAGGTGCGCTCTACCTTGCCTGTTGCTGACGCTTCCGTATCGCCATAGCGGCCACCACTGTTTGCGATACAACCGTCACGCGTGCCGCCCATGATCAGTAACGGTACTTGCGCGGGGGTGGGGAAAAAACTGTCTTCGGCGTAGCCCAGTACAGTGGCGGCGCCGGTGTGTGCGCCGTAACAGAAAGCAGCAACCAGGCCGGGAAACCAGTCGGTCCGAGCATTGAGCAGAGCCACGGTACCACCGGCGGAGTGTCCGCCCAGCACCAGTTTCTCCAGGTTCAGACAGCCAGCCAGTACACCCTCATTGTTCATACCAGCCAACTCGCCGATGATTGGCGCCACTGCGGTCGCGCTGGGATTCTTCCCGTAGTTGTCACTGACGAGCTCCGTGAGTTCCAGCCCCGGGGTCAGGCTGATATAACCCGGCATCTCTTCTGCCACCAGAGTGTAAGTCACGGTCACCACGCCGCGATTCGCCAGTTCCCGGGCCAGCCAGCCGTAGCTTTCCGGGCCGATATTGATGCCGGGCATCATGATGACCACGGAGAAGGGTGGCTGATCTGAATCCGCAGGCACCACTCCCGTGTTGCGCTCCTCTTCGGAGCCGTCCCGTTTGGCCGGGTAATAAACCTTCATTGATGCGCGGTCGTAAGGGGGTTTCACCCCTGGAATCTCGATGGCGCGATAAACAGCCCTGACACTACTCATTCATGTTTTCCTGCATCTGATGAAAGCACTGACATCCTGCTACGATAATCCCGGTAGCTGTATGCTGGTGTTTCAGTCGCCTGTCGGGCGCGGCAGTGTGCGGGCGCCGCCCCACAGGGTAGCTACCATCGCAGCGGCAGCCTCCTTGCCGAACAGCTTCTCGCCAAGGTTATTGGCGGGGTCCCGCTCACAGATATTCCTGCGAATACGCTCATCCCGGGCGGCGATGGCCGGACGATCGGCCGGATCGGTCTTTTCAGCGGCATCCACCCAGGCCAGCCAGCGATCCAGTCGCGCGAAGGCGATGCTGCGAACTTTTTCGATGACGTCTTTTTTGGCTGCCGCCGTATAGACCACGGCGGTCGGTGTCATGGCCACACGTGTGTACAGGTCGCGACTGATGAAGGGATTGAAGCGTTCATCTGACTGCAGGTCGAGGAACTCCTCATTGGCTTCTGTGTAATAACGACCGACGTACTCCAGTTCGGGCACTAGGTCGATCCGTGGCAGGTAATCCATGTACATGAACAGGTCAGGTACCGTGCCCAGTGCAAAACCAAAGTTAGGCACCAGGTACTGCGGGCCAAGGTGCACAGTAATGTGCATGTTGGAGAAGGTGGATTCCGGCGAGCCGATATAGGAGTGCACATACCAGTCGATTTCCGGGCCTGAGTAGGTTTTCAGCGAGCCCTCGGCGCCGCCTTCGGCAGTGCTGATAGCCCGGTAATCGGAAAAACGCTCACTACAGGGGTCCAGGTTCAGTTCAAAGCGGGCCTGTATTTTCTCGTTCATTGCAGAGAGGATGGCCCACAGCTCGTTGAAAACCTCGCGGTTGTCAACATCGGGAGACTCCTCCACCATGTCAATAATCGGGGTCAGGATTCGCTTGCCCATCGCTTTTATCCTGTCAGTAGATTGATTGCCCAGTATGCATCATAGGTTCGAACTCAAGCACCCAGTTTGACTAATATCAATTGCCTGCAAAAAGGAGACTAATCTCCCTCCACCAGATGTTTCCAGATGTGCGACTTGCAAGGCTCTTCGTGTACGGGGCCGCCCTGCCCTCTTGGGTCAAGTGCATGTCGGGTATCGCAACTCGGGGACAAGCGCGTGCCCTTTGCCGTCAGCGTTCTGACTGCTTTTCCCTGGCGATAAAGTACCGTGTGCCTCACTCGCTCACCGGGTGCGGTGAGCATGATGAAGTCGGGCTCCATGTAGATGCCGGTTGCCCTGTCTAGGTTCCTGGCATTGAACGTGAGAATACCGGGCCCACCGGACATGCCGATGTTCTCAAAGGCCCCGGGTCCGAGTTCGTCGAACACGAGCAGATTAGCTTCCATCGTCCCTGTGAAGGTTTTGGCCGACGGTTCCCGGCCGCGGATATGCACATTGGTGAGCGAAAACCTCCGACCGTCGAAATCGATATAGACCAAATTTTCGAAGGGTCCGGGCCCCGGGCTGCCACTGCCGACCGCAGAATCATCATCCAGGAGAGTGCCGTCGAGATTATAAAGCTCAATGTAATCGTGCCAGGTGCCTCTCAGTTGCATCAGGTTGTACCCCACTGATCCGATGGGGAAGTCAGGCAAGGGTTTGTTCATACAGGCTCCCCGGAATGCGACAAGGCCGCACATTGAAATATGATTAACGATATATCAATAATACACGAGTCGTCAGTCCCATTCCGGGACAGTTGAGGAGATATTGATGAAAGTTGTAGTCATTACGGGTAGCACCAGAGGAATTGGTCGCGGGCTGGCCGAAAATTTTCTGGCCCGGGATTGCAAGGTCGTGGTGAGCGGTCGCAGCGCGGCAACGGTGAACCAGACGGTAGCGGAGTTGGCAGCCAACTCCCCACCAGATAACGTAGCGGGTTTCGCCTGCGAGATCAGTGATGCAGGACAGCTACAGGCTTTGTGGGATGGTGCGGTAGACCGCTTCGGCCGGGTTGATGTCTGGATAAACAACGCCGGGGTCAGCCTGCCAAGGTTGCCGCTCAGGGATGCGGCCGTGGCTGATATCAAGAGCACGGTGCAGGTGAACCTTACCGGCCTGCTGCTGGCAAGCCGGGTTGCCCTGCATGGGATGACTGCCCAGGGCGCCGGCCAGATCTGGAACATGGAAGGGTTTGGCAGTGGCGGCCAGGTACAGCCGGGCATGTGTGTTTACGGCGCCACCAAGCGCGCGGTCAACTACATCAACAAGGCATTGCAGAAAGAGGTGGCGGACAGCGGTGTGCAGGTTTGTACTTTGAGTCCCGGAATAGTGGTGACCGACCTGTTAGTCGGAGATTACAACACCGATTCTCCTGAGTGGGAAAAGAGTAAGAAAATCTTCAATATCCTGGGAGACAAGGTTGAGACCGTTACTCCTTTTCTGGTGGACGGCATTCTCAGCGCCAGCAAGAGTGGCGCCAAGGTGGTGTGGTTAACCGGCGGCAAGGCCTTCCGTCGTTTCATGACCGCGGGCTTTAACAAGCGTGACCTGTTTGCGGATATTGAGGCGAGCCAGACCTGACTCGCCTACCGGGCCTGGGCTTCTGGCGTGGATACGGGTTCACGAGCCCTTAGCAGCAACGCCCATATCAGTACCCCGAATGAGATCAAGCCAAAAAATACAAACGGCCCGGTCTTGATCCAGTGATCGAACAGGTAACCGCCCACGACGCTGGCTACCAGAATTCCTACCGCACCTGTCAGGGTAAAGACTCCAACCACTGATCCGCGCAACCGGTCCGGCGCCCCTTCTGCTATAAGTACACCGCTGGTGATAATGCAGCCGACCTCAGCTATACCGATGAAAATCAGGCAGATGATGGTTGCAAGGCTGAAAGGATCGTCGAGAAAGTAAGTGCCGCCGTATCCCACGGCGCTGATTGCCAGCGTCACCGCCAGCGCACTAACCCGGTTTATGCGGTCCGCCATTATGCCCAGCAAAGGGGCGCTCAGCAGCGAAGCCATGTAAGAGATGGCTACGACTCCGCCGCCCCTGGCGATGGCTTCCGCGGCGGTAAGACCGAGTTCGGAGATACCGTAAATGGTGGCCCACAAAGTGAAAAACGTGCCGACTACCGCGAGGTTACCCCGGGCAACGAAGGATGCAGCATACGCCAGGGCTATCATCGGCTTCCTGGCCTGGGCAACCCCTTCGCGCAGCTGGCGCAGCAGTGGCACCCTCTCCTTCTGCACGTTTGGTGTGCCCTTGCGCAAACCCAGAAACATAATCGCGGCAACGACCAGTGTTACCACAGCCATGCTACCGTAGGTAGCATAGGCCGCCTGTTTAGCGTCCATGCCGCCTGCGGTGAATATTGCCGGCAGTTTCAGCAGGAAGAGCGCGGCGGTCATTGCGCCCAACCCGTTCATGATGCCCAGCAGTCCGGTCGCTTTCCCGCGGCTTGCGTTCGCCACATAGTCAGCCATCAGCGTAATCATCATCGTGCTGACCGAGGCGATGCCCGCCGAGTAGATAACCCTGGCCAGCAGCAGGCCCTGCAGATTGTCCGCCAGCCCGTACATGAAAATACCTATGGAGACGAGCAGGAATCCCATCGCCGTAACTGCCCGCCGGCCGATGCGATCAGACAGAGAGCCCCAGAAGCCAACGGTGACGATAATAACGATCTCGCCCCAGAAGTTGAGGTTGCCACTGACCACACCTTGCCGCGAAGGGGCCAGCTGCAAAACCTCCTCCAGCAGAAACGGCTGCGTCTGCGGCACGAACGTCGCCAGCATGATTGCGGTATAGCAGGAAAGATAGAAGGTAAGCATGTGCCCGCGAAATACACCCGGAGAGAGTGTCATGCCGATAAAGCGCCTGTCACCGTCGGTAAGTGCAGAGCCTGTCATGTGATAGTGGCGCCTTTTGTTATCTCGTGATTACGGTGCCGGCGACGATTAGCCGAGCAGATGAATGCCGAGCGCCGCATTCAAAAACAAGCCGAGCCAGATCGCCCACACCCAAGGACGGCAATTATTTATCGAATTGGCCATGGCGCTATCGCTTTCATCGCTGGCTCCCTCGCTCATCATGGTGACGAAAGCGGGAATAAAGGGCTTGAGGTTGAGGCGAACGGCGATTCCGAAGCAGATCATCAGGGCGAATATTATAACCTTGCTGATCGCCCACATGGCTCCCTGTCCCTGAGCAATAAATGCGGCGCAGCCTGCCAGTAAAGCCACTACCACAGCTACCCGGAAGTACAGGTCAACCTGTGACAGGCGGGCAGTAAAGAGCTTGCCCTCGTTCAGGTAAAGAATCAGCACCACGCTGAACCAATAGAGGCCTGCCAGCCATGCCAGCCCGACGGTCAGGGCCGACAAAGGCAGGCTCTGTCCCAGATAAGCCAGGTGCAGGCCGAGCGGTAGTATCAGTGGCATTGCCAGTTTGGGCCCCATGTCACAGGCCAGCATAATCTTCAGGGCAACCTGGCGCGACTGCGGGCTAAGCTCAGGGTTGATGACTTGGCGGCTGGCCAGAAAAGTGCCGAGATCCCCACCCAGCCAATAGACAAAGGCGATGAGGTGGCCGTATGTAAGCAGGAGATAAGTGGTCATGTTGCGGTGACTCCAGGTCGGAGGATCCCAGAGATGGTTATTATTTGTTTTGCAATTGCTATTATAACTGGCACTGTGTGATGTCTTTTGATATTTATCATGCCGTCGGCATCGACCCGCACTTAAGCTGGCATCAATCACAATGTGAAGACAAGTATTTATGACAACCGCCCAACCTATTCGTGTCGCCGCCGCCCAGTTCCATGTGGGTGATGATATTGAGGCAAACTTGGCAAGTTGCCTGCATTGGCTGGAACAGGCCAGCACCTGCCGGCCCGACCTGGTCGTCCTGCCCGAATTTTGTAATCACCTGTCCTGGTATGAAGACAAGCAGCATTGCTTTTACGTATCGGTTCGCCTCGAAGGCCCATTCCTTGCGGCCATTGCCGCCAAGAGCCGTGAACTGGGTATTCACGTTGTCGTGAACTGCACCGTGCAACGACCCGACGGTAACGCCACAGGCTCCAGCCTCCTGTACGGACCTTCTGGTGAGTTACTGGCTGACAATACCAAGCAAATATATATCGGTCATGAGAATGATTTTTTACGCAAGGCAAAGACTGAAGGCCCCATTGCGGATACCCCGCTGGGGCGTCTAGGCCTCTACGCATGCATGGACGGGGTGATCAACGAAACTCCGCGCTGTCTTGCGTTGAATGGCGGCCAGGTGATGCTGAACAGTCTCAATTCATTTGCGACTGACGAGGCGTCCTTGCATATCCCTGTGCGAGCCGCCGAGAACAAGGTGTTCGTAGTGGCGGCCAACAAGGTTGGCCCACTGGTGCCGGAGCAGATGCTCAGCGCGATCAGCGCCGGCACCGGTATTCCCGAGAATTTTCTTTGCGGCGCGGGTGCAAGCCAAGTGGTGGCACCCGACGGACAGGTGCTTGCCATAGCCTCGACTGACCAGGCTGAGTTTATCTATGCCGACATTGATGTCGCACTTGCTGACGACAAACGTCGCCCTGACGGGACTGATATATTTGCGAGCCGTCGCCCCGCGCTTTACGGCCCTATCGCTCAAAGCCCGGCTGATCAGATATTGCCGCCGATGGACGGTAGCAGCGAGGTCCAGGCGGCTGTCATCCAACTGCCAGCGCCAGACGATTTTGACGAGTTGGCTGCAGCACTCCAGAGTGCGCTGGATCAGGGCGCCGCCTTGCTGGCATTACCTCCCATGACTGGCGACCTTGCCGACCTCGGTCGGGCCGCTCGTTTCGGAGCCGAGGCTGTTGAGGTTATCGTGAAGTCCTGTGGGAATGCCTGCGTTGGTACAGCCATCGTGCAGCATTTGCCGGATGATAACTACCAGTACACGGCAGTTCTCATCGACAATGCCGGCATCATCCTGCAACAGCCCCAGGTGCATCGGTCGGAACGCTTTGCCTTCAGCGAGCCAGCCGGGAGCTTCCAGACTTGTGAAACACCCTGGGGACGTGTCGCGGTTGTGCCTTCAGATGACAGTATTTACCCTGAAACATTCCGCCTGCTGGCGATGGCCGGTGTTGAGGTCGCACTGCTGCCCTTGTCGCCACTGGAAGATTGGGAGCTAAAGACGGGTCTGTTGGAGCGTTCGGCTGAGAATCGGATCAACCTGCTGGTGGCCCCTGACAAGTCGTCCCACGGGGTGGGATTTATCAGCTCCCTGCAAACTGATTTCACGGTTATGACCGAGTGGCATGAGCGCGCATTCGATGGTTTGCTGAGCCAACCCGAGTGGCATCAATGCCCACCCGGGCCGGGCGTAACGGTGAGAACTGTGCGTCCCGCCAATGCCGCCAACAAGGTTGTCTCGCAAAATACTGATCTCTTGGCCGACAGGCCCTGGGCTTTGTGCGCCGCCATCTTGCGCTGATTTCGCCGGGCCATATCTTTTTTGAGATTTATCAAGGGGTTGGCCGGAGTCGGACTCCACACTGAACCACACATCACAAGAGTAGACGGAAAGAGCCATGTCGAATCCGGATTCAGGTGATTCTCTACCGGGAAAACTGTTTTCCACGACGCTTAATTGCCTCGTTGAACGATTGGGGCTGGAGGAGCAGTTGGGCGACGATGGTGGCAGTTACCTGCCGCTGGTCAGTCATCTGCCCATGGCTCAGGGCGAGATAGGTGTTGTGCGCCTTTTCACGGGCGGGCCATTGTTCCGTGTGGTCACCTGCTCAATTACGGTGGAAGCGATGGAACTTGATTCACATATGTTATTTGCTTTTACCCCGGGTACCAGTGCAGTGCCGCACTTCACCCTGGACTCAGTGAAAGCGGGCGGGCATTTTGCCTTTCACCTTGATTTGATTCCGCGCCTGGACCTCGGCGCAAACCTGGCCTACATGGATGAGGTGTTCGTTCCCTTGACCGAAACACATGCAACCTGCTCCGCCATTGAAGGACTCAGTCCTGCCCACCTCTCGCCCAGGCAGTACGCAATCATGTCGCCCTGGATGCTCGCCAATCGCGCATCTGAATCGGCATTCAAGATGATTGAGGACGCGGTGAGTCAGTACCAGCAGCACTGGTTCGAATTACTGGACCACGGGGTTTCCCAAGAAGCCCTCGCAGAGGTCACCGTTGCAGAATTAATGGACAGGAACCTGCGCAACAAGAGAATTATTTTCGATCCCGATGTCGACCCGGTGTGGCAGCAAATTACACCGATGATTGGAGAAGATACCGTGGCGGATCAGCGCGCGCTGCTGATTGGAGAAGACGAAGGAGGAGGAAGCACCCATGATTAAATTGACTGGCCAGGCCTTGCTCGAAGACATGAGCGCGGAGGAACTTGCTCGTGCAGAAGTGGTGGAAAGTATATTGCCGGCGTTGCGTGCGGTAGCGGCAGAGACTGACAGCAAGGGGGAGTTCCATGTTCCCCATGTCGCCACCTTGAGTGACGCCGGCCTGCTGGGTCTTATCGTGCCCGAGGCATACGGTGGCCTCGGTGGTGGCCTACGGGATTTATGCGCGGCTACTTTTGCGCTGGCCACGGCCTGCCCGTCTACGGCTTTAACCTTTTTCTTTCACTGCAGTTCCGCCTCGCGCGGCTTGCTGGCACTGGAGGCGCTTGATGCGGGCCTGTTTTCCGAGGAAGAGGCACCCACCGTTCGAGCGTTCGCAGAACAGGTGCTTTACACCATGGGACGTGATGGCAAGTGGCTGGCAAATTTTGCCAGCGAGTCAGTCAAATCCGAGCAAGCGGCCATCACTATCAGTACCAGCGCAAAACCGGTGGAAGGCGGTTATCGCCTCAATGGCGTCAAGTCTTTTGGTTGTGCCACAGGGGTGGCCGACCGCTACCTGGTGGCAGCCGGTCTTGAGGGTCATGCTACCGTCAAGGGTCTGTGTACGTTTTTTGTGAACAGGGATGCCGAGGGTGTCAGCGAGCGTGAACATTGGGATGCAATAGGTATGCGTGGCACCGCCACACATGGCATTATTCTTGAGGATGTATTTGTGGCAAGTGATGCAGCTCTGGCCATTCCCGCTGCTTTTACACGTTGCATGCAGATGAGTCGGGGCAGTTTCGTGGGTAATCAGGTGGCGGCTATCGCCTGCTATCTGGGCGCTGCCCGCAGTCTTTATCAGTACACCATTGGCCAGTTGCGCGACAAAAAGTTTGCGGACAGCGACAAGCCTGTCGGTACAGCGCCCTACCAGCAAGAGTTGATAGGCCATATGCTGGTCGAGCTTGAAACAGCCAGCCTGTGGCTGCGCCGCCAGATAGAACTGGAAAGCAGTGAAACCCCCATACTTTCCAAGGACGAGGTGGTTAAACGTTGGCGCCTGTGCAAGGGAGTGGTGGCAGAATCCGCCTTCAAGCTTGGCACCTATTCTGTGAAGGCCTGTGGTACCGGCGGTACCGGTAACCGCGGTGTGCCCGCCAGGGCATTGCGTGACTTGTGTATGGGACTGGTTCAGGCATTTCCCGCGGAGCGCGGACGGCTGATGGCTGCCCAGATGGAGATCGAAGGCACCGAACAGACACAGTTCGGTACAGGCTAGTCCCGCCAGGGTCTGCAGCAGGAATTGAAAATGGAAATTGCGCAGCCCGACCTCATCGGTGGATTCAAGTGCTCCGGCATAGGGCGCAGCGGAGGCAAGTACAGCACAGAGGAATTCACCGAGGTGAAATGGGTCAGCGTATCCCTGGAGGATGTTTGAGCGTGGCGCAATCCGATAAGACAAAGCGAGCCTACGCTGATGTGAGGGGCCGACAACTACATTATCGCGTGGCTGGAAATCCCGATCACCCCCCGTTGCTGCTGTTACATCAGAGCCCCAGCAACTCGGCAATGTACGAGTTGTTGATGGCGCAACTGGCAGGGCAATTTTACCTGATGGCGCCCGATACCCCGGGCTTTGGCGCCAGTGACCCGCTTCCCGATGGCGATATTTCCATTGCCGGTTACGCAGCGGTTATACAGGCTTTCCTGGAATTGATGGGCATCCCCCGCAGTTTTGTCTTTGGACATCACACGGGAGCGGGCATCGCAGTCCAGTGGAGCACGACTTCCCCGGCTTGTCGCTGGCGATGGTGCTATCAGGTCCGCCGCTGCTCGACGATGAATTGCGTGAGACCTTGCCGGGAATGGCGAGTCCATTCGATCGTAAGGCGGATGGTGGGCACCTGCTGCAAATGTGGCAGCGAATTTACCAGAAAGACCCCGGCGCGCCTCTGGACTTGGTGGAGCGCGAGGTATTGAGCGCGCTGGCCAGCGGCGAGACTTATCATGCTTCCTATACTGCCGTGACACAGCAGCCTTGCGCTCGTCAATTGCCATCAATCGCTTGTCAGGTGCTGGTATTTGCCGGCGACAGTGACCCCTTGTATCAAGCCGTCGCGCCCACTGCGGCGTTATTGGAAAAAGGTGAATCCGCGCAGCTCCCCGGTGGCGAGCGCACCTATGTCTGCGAACGGCAGGTGGCGGTAGTCGCCTCTCTTCTGAGAGATTTTTTCAGGCAGATATGAAGTCAGAAAATGGATCTTGAGCACAACAACCTGGGGCTGGGGGAAAACCCCGCCCTGCTCATCGTGGACATGATTCGGGGGTTTACTGACCCGGCCTGCCCTCTGGGCAGTGATTGCCCTGAGGTCGTGGAAGCCAATCGCAGTCTGTTGAACGAGTTCCACAAGGCCGGCCAACCAGTGATATTTACTACTGTGGTCTATCACAGCGACGACCAGGCCAGGGTATTCCGCGACAAGATAGACGCCCTCAACCTGTTAACCCCTGCGTCCGACTGGGTGAAGCTGGACCCCAGGCTCCCGTTTCACTCCGGCGATATTTTGCTGGAGAAGCAATGGGCCAGTGCGTTTCATAAAACGGGACTGGATGAACGGTTGCGCGCTATGGGGGTGGATTCACTGGTGGTGACAGGCCTGACAACCAGTGGTTGTGTGCGGGCAACGGCCGTGGATGGCCTGCAATATGACTATAGAGTGGTGGTGCCGCGTGAGGCCGTGGGCGATCGCAACGCCAATGCGCACGAAGCCAATTTGTTTGACCTGCACGCCAAATACGCTGATGTGAATAGCCTGGCCGATGTCATCCGGGCCATTCCCGTGGCTTGAGAGAGTTCCGGAGAAGATGTCTGTAATAAAAAAATTGCCCGTGATTATTGCCGGTTCGGGGCCTGTGGGATCGTTTCTCGCACTTTATCTTGCAGGTCGTGATGTCCCTGTGATTCTGCTTGAAAAGGAGGCGGTGCTGCCCGTCGATCTGCGTGCGTCCACTTTTCATCCCCCCAGCCTGGAGATGATAGCGGACCTCGGTCATGGTGTGATTGACGATATGCTCGCGCAAGGTCTGGTAGCAGACCGCTATCAGTACCGCGATCGCCAGACGAATGAAGTGGCAACCTTTGATATGAAGCTGATCGCGGACAGTACGCGCTATCCTTTTCGCCTGCAGTTGGAGCAGTATGAATTTACCCGACTGGTGAATGAGCGTCTGCAGGTGCTTCCTTGTGCTGATGTTCGCTTTTCGAATGAAGTGACAGGTTTCACCCAGCAGCCGGATAAGGTGGAGGTCGAAGTACAAGCCCCCGAGGGCGCCCGGACCTTGAGTGCTTCCTTCCTGGTGAGTGCGGAGGGTGCGCGTTCGAGTATTCGCAAGCAGGCGGGTATTGATTATTTGGGCTTTACCTACGATGAAAAATTCCTGGTAGTCAGCACCAATTTTCCCTTCGAGGAGGTGTTTGATGGCCTGTCCTGGGTAAACTACATGTCCGACCCGGACGAGTGGTGTGTCATCCTGCGTACCGAAAAGCTGTGGCGGGTCTTGTTCCCGACCAGGCCGCACACTGAAGCTGAGGAACAGCTGTTTTTATCTGATGAGTTTATACAGGAGAGGTTGCATCATCTGTGGGACAAGGAAGGCGATTACGAGATTGGTCACCGTACGCTCTACAGTGTCAACCAGCGCGTAGCCGAAACCTATTTTAGCGGTCGAGTGGTACTGGCCGGAGATGCCTGCCATATTAACAATCCCTTGGGTGGCATGGGAATGAACGGCGGCTTGCACGATGCGAACAATCTTGGCACCAAGCTCGTGCAGATTCTTCGTGATGGTGAAGCGCATGAGCTTCTGTTCGAACGATACAACAGGCAGCGCCGTGACCTCGCTGTCCGCTTCGTGCAGGACCATACGGTCGCCAATAAGAAACTGATGGAGGCCCGGGATACAGACGCCCAAAAGGCCCGGCAGAAGATGCTCATGAAAACGGCTGCGGACCCGTTCCGGGCAAAGGAGTTTCTGCTGGAGCGTGCGATGATCAACTGCGTGCGCGACAGCGAGGCTGTGGCATGAGTCCGGATATAACCAACAGGAAACCATCGACATGAAGCTGAACCGGAATATCGACTTATCAAGGACCAGGGATCGTGACCAGTGTACCGGCGCTTATCTCGACAACTACATAGGCCACCGGGCGAAAATCGGCGTGATCATTCCGTCCACCAACACCTCCGTGGAATACGATTGCCAGAAAGTGATTCCACGCGGGGTCACCTGGCATTTCAGTCGCTTCATGATTGAACATGCGGATCTCAGCGATGACAAAAATTTCATGAAGTTTCTGGACAAATTACGCGAGACCATCGGATCTTCCATTGACAGCCTGATGACCTGCAAGCCGGACCACGTGATGATGGGAATGTCCGCCGAAACCTTCTGGGGCGGTATCAAGGGTAACGATGGCTTCGTCGATAAAATCCAGAGCCGGGTCGGCCATGAAACCGGCCTGACCACCGGCGCCAACGCCGTGATTTCTGCGCTCGAGGCCTTGGATGTACCGGGAAACCAGAATAAGAACATTGCGGTTATCACGCCCTATCAACCGGTTGGCGACAAGAACGTGCGTCTGTTCTTTGAAGATTCCGGTTACAACGTCAAGCACGTGCTTGGCCTGCGCTGCGAGAATGCCCACGATGCCATTGCGTTGGTGCCCGACCACCATGTGATGGATATGGTGCGGCAGGTCGATGGTGACGATATCGATGCCATCATCCAGGTAGGCACCAACCTCTCCACCCTTGACAGTTTCCCGGTAATCGAGAAATGGCTCGGTAAACCCGTGTTGCCAATCAATGTGGCAACAGTCTGGCATGCGCTGCGCAGTTGCGGGGTCGGCGACCAGTACGACCACATGGGCCGCCTGTTCGAGCAGCACTGAACGGGCCGGTCATTGAGTAAGCCGCCCAAAACCCGGATGACTGATATTGAACTGCTGCGGGGCGGCTATGTTTATCTGTTAAACGGCCAGCCCGCGCCGGTTGAGGAGACATGGCTGAGGCGACGGACAGGTGATGACTGCTGGGAAATTAAATCCAGTCGCCTGGCGGGCGACGTCAGTATTCATGTGCAGGCGGTCTCAAATGACCGGGGCGTAAAGCGTTGCCGGATACAGTGGCGGCTTCAGCGCAGCTTAGAGGCGCAATATGAGATGCTGGAGCAACACCTGCGGTTCAGCATGGTCGAAGATGATCAGGCAGGGAGTGTCCAGGAACTTCCCTTGGGCTTCGATACTGCATCGCTGTTCCCTCTGATGCGGATTTTCTCGGGTCCGGTAATTAGCCGGTTGCTGGCGGGCAGAGGAGATGGCCTGGTTGTCCTGCCCGAGATAGGTGTGCCCGAAGATGACGATGCGCTGCTTCGTCCTAGGTTTAGTCGGCGACAGGCCCGCGTACTGGATGAACAGATGTTGGATGTTCCCGGTGCAGGTGAACTCGCTTGTGTTTGCTGCCAGTACCTCGGGGATCAATATGACGACAGCGCACGCTTCTGGCTGAGTCCTGACAACCTGCTTGTGCGTTATACTTGGCGACAGAGTCAGGAGCACGCTTGGGATGTTAGCCTGCGACTTGATGAAGTCAGCTAGCGATTCTTCAACTAACCATGGTAGATAATGACATTATGGTCCAAAGCTTCTATTTCCGCCGTTGTGTACCCATTTTTCTTTTAATGGTCCTGTCTTACTGCGTCCAGGCACAGGAGCCTTCCACTATTCTGCTCGAAATCAGCGGCCTCCAGGAAGCCGAGGGCAATCTTTATATTGCAGTTTACGACTCTGAAGACACCTGGCTCGGCGAGAACACGGTAGCTCGGCAGACGCTCTCCATTCCGGATACCAGGAATGGCGAACTGGTCAAGACGGAAATTCTCTTGCCTCAGGGCGAGTATGCGCTGTCTATCTATCACGACACCAACAACAACGGCGAACTGGACACCAACTTTATCGGCATACCCAGAGAGCCGGTGGCGCTATCGAACAATGCGCGCCCGAGGTTCGGCCCGCCTAAATACAAGAATGCCGTATTCAGCCTGGGCGCGGAAGCCGTGGTTCAGCGCATCGACATGGCCGATCTCTAAGCACCGATGGGGTCCTGGCCTGAGACCCCGACAACCCGGACGCCGGTAAAGAACTCGATAGATTGTGCGGTGCCTTCCTCTCCCAGCCCTGACAACCCCCATGCACCGCGGGGCGCATCGGGGCTCAGCGACAGCAGGCTGTAGCCATTGATCTTGACTCCACCAGTGCGTAGTTTTCTGGCGAAGTCCCGCGCGCGAACTTCGTTTTTGCTGTAGACGTAGGCTGCCAGTCCGTAGTCTGTGCCATTGGCAAGTGCCAGCGCTTCAGCGTCATTTTCAAATGAATGAATACTCGCAACAGGGCCAAATATCTCCTCGGTAGTATCCTGCGGGAGACAACCGTCAATCAGCGTTGGCGGTACAAAGTAGCCGGGCAACTCCGGGAGCCGGGTATATTGCAGCACCTTGCCACCTGCACTCTCCAAGCGCTCAATTTCTGCCAGCACACTGCGGTATTGTTGCTCGTGTATGAGCGGCCCCATCTGGGATTGTTGGTCCAGCGAGTGTCCTAGCTTGAGTCGGCTGAGTTTGTGGGCAACGCGTTCCAGCAGCGCATCCTTGACTTTATGGTGCACCAGCAGACGGCCAAGAGCGCGACACCACTGTGCATTAAGGTTGCTCAGCCCGTAGGCGACACCTTCTGCCGCCATTTCCAGATCGGCATCCTCAAAAACCACCAGCGGGTTATTGCCGCTCAGTTCCAGTTGAGTCGGTGTGAAGGATTCCGCACAGGCTTTGGCTATCTCGCGTCCGCCGGCAGTACCGCCGGTGAATGAGATGGCTTTTATGCGTCTATCAGACACCATCTTGCCACCTGCATGACGGCCGCCGCAGGTCAATTGGAAGATGCCCCGTGGAAGATCACAGGTACTGATAACATCGGCCATCAACACTGCAGAGTGAGGCGCCCATTCTGAAGGTTTGAAAATGCAGGGAGCGCCGGCTGCAAGCGCACTCGCAATTTTATGTGACCCTATTGCAGTCGGCCCGTTCCAGGGTGATAACAGCAGAGCCGGGCCCCAGGGGCGGCGCAAATATTCCACGTCGCCCATCTCGCCCGGCAGTGTCGTGCCCAGCTTGCCACTTCTCAGGTAGCCCGCCGCCGTGCGGAACGCATAGGGAGCCAGCTGCGACATGCGGCGCGCGAGGGTGATGACGGCACCAGTGCTTAAAGCGTCAGCATGCGCAATTTTCTCTGATACTTCAGGGACCGACAGCTTGTCTGCAATCGCATCCATTACATCTGCCCGTGCCTCAGGCGGCGTGTTCTCCCATTCACCAATTATCCAGGCCTGTTCGATGGACTCGAGTGCTCTCTCTATCTGGGCATTGGAGCAGGACCACTGAGCCTGCAGTAGTTTCTGGGTGTTCGGGTCGCGCAACATATTGCCCAGATCCAACTCCGGCGCGACGCGTTCGCCATCGATGTGACTCAAGAGTTCGGGCAGAGTATGGCTGTCTTGGTTTGCTTTCAGTGTTGTTTTCTGTTGCACAGCTTGGCTACGCTATGAATCTGCCAGTAGTGTTGAACAGCGCGGCCAGTGATTCTTTGCGGATTATCAATTTTAGCGACGAACTAAGGGATAGAATGACTCTCGTCAATTACCAAAAACGGCTCTGAAATTAAGGCCAACGAACCGACAGCCATTCCCATCAGTTCCATTGACAACAACCAACCTAGGGTCGCGTTGTCGAGCCCCATTCCCTGAATATCCCAGGCACCGAGAAGCTGATAGAAAGAACGTCGAAGCCATCCAGCGCAGTGAGCGCAAAAGTGAGGGCCACAATGAGCCATTGCAGTCGACTCATCGCACCGTTCTCGATTATGGAACGGGCGTTTCTCGGTTCACCGAAGTTATTCAAACAGGTCGAGATCTGAGGCTAAAATGACCTTGCCCTTGAAATTGGCACGAACCTCATCGACCACAAGGGGCTCCTCGGTGCCGTAATACAAGCCGTGATACAACACAACGCTTTTCACATCAGCTGCCGCCGCCAGTCGACCAATTTGGCTGGCTGGGGTGTGAGACGCCTTATGATATTTCTGCCAGACTTCCGCCCGACTTATAAGCCCCGCGTCGCTGATCACTTCGTGAAACAGATAGTCAGCACCACGGCTCATCTCCAGTACTTTTTCGCTGTACGAAGTGTCGCCCGAGATCACGATCTTGAGTGTCGGCGTTGTTACACGATAGCCAAATGCTGGCCTGATCGCACCGTGAGGAACGGAGAATGCTTCAACTCGCATTCCATCGTGCTCAAAGACCACACCATCAGTAATCTCAGTAACTTGTACCTTATAACCCTCAGGATGAAGAAGGGGTTGGGAACCTGCGCCGCGTATCAGTAAATCCGGTTTCATCAAGGCGTAAACGCCATCAGTCATTGCCTTCAGTCCTTCCGGGCCAAATGCCAATAGCGGTTTCTCTTTGTACCACCAGAGACTGTGGGTCAATTCTGCATAATCGAGGATATGGTCGCTATGCAGATGTGTGATGAACACGCCTGCGATCTCACTCGGGTAGAGCGACGGGATATCGTATTTGTATCTGGCCCGGACAGCGTTGCGTACTGATCCTGCGCCAACATCGAAGAGATAAGCCCTGCCGTGATGGATAACGGCGATGCTCGGCCCGGCTCTATAGGCATCAGGAATGGGCGTACCTGTCCCAAGAACGACGACTCTGGTTGGTTGATCTATCTCCGCCTGTGTCGGCCCATCAATTCGGTTCTGAATTTGCGCGCTGATCGGCGCGAAAGGAAATTCCTTCTGGCCAGTAGCACATGCAGTCAGCAAGACTACGCAAAGTAAAATTGCAAACTGCATCTTCACACCTTCTGCTTTCTGTTAGCGTGCACTGATTAACAGCTTAGAATCGAACTAGTCCAGTTATTCCCCACTGAGCGTCGCCATCGTTAGGTGAACAGCTACCCGCAGTTGTCAAGGCACCCACCGCAGAACTGGAAGGGGCATCCAGTAACCCAATATCGATGCACCACTCTTCTGATGTGACATTTTCTCCCCAGAGAGCAATCGTGTATTGGTCATCGCCGCCAAAATTATAAGCTGCACGAAAATCAATCACGGATAGTGACTCATGAGTCCATAGCCTATCCTGACCTTCCAGATTGGCCAGCGAATCTACCATTTCGTCGCGCCATCTAGCGTTTACCGTCAATACCAATTCACCACTTGCGAGCGTAATATATCGAGTAACGTTCAGGGTCGCGGACGCCTCGGGAGAATTACGAAGCGTGTGCCCTTTCTCTACTCCCGTTATGCCACCGGCGTCAGTGATCTCGCTATCTAGCGTGCCCATGGTACTTGAAATCAACCAGGCATCCGAGGGTGCCCATTGAACCTCAAGTTCTGCCCCGAAAATTTCTGCTTTCGGTATATTGGTTAAGGCTGGAATACCCGAAACCACAGCAAACGCTTGATGATCCTCCCATAGGTTAAAGAACACCGCGCCATTAACACGCAAAGTTGCGTCATCAGAATCCCATTTAAAGCCTAACTCATAGGCTTCCAACGTCTCAGGATCTACCGGGCGTGTTGCGTCGCCATTCAATGCTGCCAACGCTCGCGTATCAAAACCGCCTGCTTTAAACCCTCTGGAAATAGAACCATACAACATGGTTCGTTCATTCACCTGGTGGTCGAGTCCAATTCTGTACCCAGTCTCGCTAAGTTTTTGCTCAATTTTGCCGCAACCGACAGTACCACCGCCCGGTCCACACGCGACGTTAAATTGAGGTACGGCCTGAAGGTTTGCACCACTGTCTATTCGTTGTTGGATCCAGGTTTGGGTCAAAACCTGATCTTGTGGAACCAATTGATTAGGCCCCCAGGGTAGGTGCGGCGCCTGCATCACACCGAAAATCGATACTGCAGTTTTTTCATTCTCTGTCCGACGCACGCCTAACGTTAGGGTTGTTTCAGCAAAAATATCAAACTCAACCTGTCCATAAACGGAAAGGTCTTCGTCGGTTTGATCCAGAAAATTGTAAGCAATGACCTGCCCAGCACCCGGTGCTGGTGGGGGTGTTACCCCGCCATTCGCATCTCTGCGCACAATGGTTGCCAGACGCATATCCTCTTCGTAGTAATACAGACCCACAATCCACCGGAAGCTGTCATGGTCACCCTGCAGGCGAAACTCCTGACTGAACTGCTCAAACTCAGCATCCTGATTAGGAATGAAGTACAAAATGTTACCGCCCCCATTATCATCAGCCTGAATTACTTCCAGTTCGTCTGCTGCCGTAATCGAGGTAAACGTTAGGTTTCCAGTGTTGTAAGACAGTTTGGCAAATCCACCATTGGTTTCCACGTCCTGAATTGCGGAAGTCACGTTATAAACCTCATCCCAACTGTTGGTCGAGGGGTTGAAACCAAATGAAGTTGCGCAAGGACTGGTTCTTTGATAGGCAGATGTACCCGATGGAATCGCCGAACATGGCTGTGAGGGATTATTAGGATCACGTTGGCCTACTGCCTTGTTGCCGATATTCGTGCCATTGCTTTCGGCGGTGTGATAATTGAACAACGCCTCAAAATTGTCTGTTGGTGCCCATAACGCCTGAATGCGAAAAGATTGGCGGTCGCGCTCACCCAGTTCTTCGCCTTCTTTACCCGGTGCCATATTAGAGAACAATCCATCTCGCTGATTGGTTTCGCCTGACAAACGTATTCCGAATGTTTCACCTGCACTGAATCCAACAGCACCTTGTACGTTACGCAATTTGTTTTCACCTGCGTTCATATTGACAAATCCGTTCCAGCCTCGTTCGCCAACATTCGGCTTTCTGGAGATGTAGTTGATCGCACCGCCCGTGGTGTTACGGCCAAACAATGTATTTTGCGGTCCGCGCAAAACTTCAACGCGCTCCAGATCATAAACACCCAAAATGCCTGAAAAAGGTGTGCCCCGCGAAACCCCATCCTGATAGACCCCGACAGCTTGTGCCGTATTCGCGTGAAAGTTGTTGGTACCAACACCGCGAATAGTGAAACCCGTGTTGACCTCGTTTGCCGCGTTGGCGTTGATGTTTGCAAACATATCGAGAATGTCTTTTGCATCATCGACCTTACGCTCGAGGAGTTGGTCCCCGGTTAGCGCCTGTATCGCGATCGGTACATCCTGAACTGATTCCGAACGCTTTTGTGCTGTAACAATGACTTCTTCAATAGCGGCCAGGGCTGTTACCGGCAGGCAAAGGAGAGTAAACAGGATCAGAGAGGTGTTAGCGCTTGTCTTCATTTCTGGGCTCCGTTTTTTTAAGGAAAAAGCGCACTCGCTCAAGACTAAAAGAACTTGGCGCACATACAAATATTTCACACCAACGACCTGCTGGAAGAACAATGAAAATTGATTTAAATGGCATCAGTTAACTCCTCAGGTTCCGAGCAAGTGAAAGTGTTTCGAAATCCATAATCCGTTGCCATCTGACTAAAAACGTAGGCGGTATCTGGGTTGGTTAATCCAACAACTCCATCAAGCCCCTGAACCATCTGATAGCGAATTTCTTCGTATCTGCATAAACCCACTTCCGAGCAGTTCCATGTAATCAGTACGCTTACTTTAAATAATCTGAAAGCTGATCGTCAGGACATTCATTTCATTTACCATGAATTTCAGTTTGATCTGAGCAATAAACTTGACCTAAATTAAGACAATACTTTCTTTAAATCGGCACACAGCCATTGGGGTTCGTGATGAAAAGAAGAAATCTCCTGTATGGCGGCGGTCTGTTTCTAGCGGGCACAGCCGCTGGTGTGCTCTCTCCGTTTAACAAGGACGTCAATGTCCAAGCTACAATGAATGGCATCCAAATACCTATGCCAGGTAACGATCTAAAATTAAAACGATCGTCCAAATGGCATACACTACAATGGCGGCTACGCTCAATCGACACTTTGCATGTCTGTCGGCTCACCAGACAGCGATGCGCTGGCAATCGCCAAAGCGAGCCTTGACCACGCGTTGCAGACAATCCGCCCAGAGGTGACCTTCGGCTCATTGATCAACGAAATCGAACAGATCGTTACCGACGCCGGCTACTGGCACACGTTTCCGCAGATTCACAGCCTGGGTCCGATTGCGCTCGTCGGCGCCATCGGCATTTCTCAAGATGCGTATCAACCGGTCCGCGGTGCCGACATTGTCTTGCAGGCTGGCATGGTGCTGAGCCTGGAAAACGGCGCAATCGACGGACGTATCCCGTTGAATCAGGTAAAACTCGGCGGGACCGGTGTCGTAACGCCAGATGGTTTTGAGATGTGGAATACAAGAGGCCTAAGCCTTCAGACGGTCGGTACCTAGCAATGAATGAATTCAAACCAGGCTGGCCGCCATTGCTCGCCGCAACCATCGGAACTATGTGCGGGCTCATTACCGTCACAAATTACAGCCAGGGTTTTTTTGTTGGTCCAGTGAGCGAGGAATTCGGATGGACCCCGCCACAATTTTTCCTCGGTTTCACGATCATGATGTGCGCTGGTCTCATCACAGGACCATTGATTGGGTCTCTCGTGCCAAAATTCGGCATTCGAAGGCTCGGCATGCTTGGTTTGCTTGGGCACGCCGTCGGTTACTGCGCCTTGTCGTTGAACTCAGGTTCGCTAACAATGTGGTATCTGACCTGGGTATTAATCGCCCTGCTTGGCGCTGCCTCGCTGCCCATCATCTGGACAACGGTGCTCAACGGCTGGTTTATAGAAAATAGAGGCAAGGCGATTGGCATTACGATGGCGGGTACCGGTGTCGGTGCATTCATCTTGCCGCCTGTTGTTGAATTCTTCATCTCCAACTATGGCTGGCGCAGTGCGTACCAGGCGGTCGGAGTCGGGGCTCTGCTCATCTCGTTGCCCATTGTGTTCTTACTCTTTAGAGAAAACGACCAGGCCAATCTGGACGCGACCACGCCTGTAACCGCGAACCAATGGGGCATGACAAGGCCCGAAGCGATGCGCACACTAAAATTCTGGATTCTTATCGCCCTCCTGTTCAGCACCGTGCTCGTTATCGTAGGTCTTTTGTCAAACTTCGAGCGCATTCTAGGCAGTAAGGGTCTGGAAAGGGGAAGCATTGCGACCATCGCCGCCATCATGGGTGTGATGGTGATTTTCGGACGCCTGCTTGTGGGTGTACTTGTCGATAAATTTTGGGCTCCAGCAGTCGGCTGCATTTTCTTTACGATGCCGATCCTGGCGCTGCTCATCCTACTCAACGTTGAGTTAACGTTCGGCACTGCCGTCATCGTTGCAATTGGCATAGGACTGGCTGCAGGGGCGGAACTGGACATGCTGGCGTATCTTACCAGCACATATTTTGGACCAGCGCATTACCCGGCCATATTCGGTGCCATTTACGCCTCCTTTTCGGTTGGCGCAGGCATCGCGCCACCCCTTACAGGAGAACTCGCAGCTGCAGCTGCCGGTAACTACGATACGGCGCTCGCCGCCTTCATCGGCATACTGCTCGTGGCGCTGGTACTCTTTCTCGCACTAGGCAAGTACCCAGCGCCGGTAGCGCCCAGAACTGCTCACTGATTTGCAGTGCCTGTTCAGCGTGTAGCGGTGTTGGTGTGGCCAGGAGCGCGGCGAGATGCTTTAACGCAAAGGCACCCTCGCCGACCACACAGACTTTCAATCCAGATACTCCAAACCAGCCGCCGCAAGTTTTTCCCGCATATTATAGATATCGAGCCCCAGTTCTCCCGCGGCAAGGCGAGCGCGTTTATCCTCCTCATTGACAACCCGCTTCTCACTTGAACTGAGTGTCTCACCGGCTGCAAGCATAGGTACAACACAAACGCCGTCGTCATCTGCAACGATGATGTCGCCTGGGTTCACCATACAGCCGGCACATACGACCGGAACATTTACCGACCCAGGCGTCGCCTTTACAGTACCTTTCGCAGATATGGCCTTGGACCACACGGGAAAGTCCATGGACTTTAAGTCGGCAATGTCACGCACACCGGAATCTATAATCAAACCGCGTACGCCGCGGGCCTGCGCGGATGTTGCGAGCAGGTCGCCAAACATACCATCGGTATTTTCTGCGCTTAGTGCAACAACGAGGATATCGCCTGGCTGGCATAATTCTACGGCGACATGCAGCATCCAGTTGTCACCCGGGTGAGCGAGAACGGTAACTGCTGAGCCAGCAATACGCGCACTAGGATATATGGGCCTCAAATAGGGATGCAACAGACCACTCCTGCCTTGCGCTTCGTGGACCGTTGCGACACCCATCTCACCAAGTTGATCGACAATTGAAATTTCGGCGCGATCAATATTTTTCACAGCTATACTTTTCATAACATAGCTTCCCCTCGAAATAACAAGCGCGCAGTACGAACGACACCCGCTTTCAGGATTTGACCTTGATCACCCAGTTCTACCTGTACGCCGAACGCGCCGGATGGATGTTCGATACTGACATGGCCGGACGCATCTGCTGCTCTGGCAATATCGCTGGCTATCGCGCCCGGTATCAGACACGCCGACGCTACGGATACCGCACCGAGCACACCAATCGCCTTATGACAAACATGGGGTATGAAAGTGTGGGTCATGACAAGCCCATCATGTTGAGCAGGCGAGATCAGTGTCATTTTCGGCACTGACTTGTCAGCTACGTTACCAAGATTCATCGCATGCCCCATCTGCAGACGAATGCTCTCTAATCGAGCTTTCAGCACATCATCGGCGTCCAGTTCCTCCGGCGTTTCATGCCCCGACAAATCGAAATCCGATGCCTTTAGCACTACAACCGGCATACCGTTATCAACGCATGTCACCTGGACGCCGTCTACAGTATCCTGAGCGTTGCCTGTCGGCAACAACGCACCACAAGCAGAGCCTGCGATATCGAGGTAGTGGCAGACAATAGGTGCTGCTGTTCCTGGCACACCATCAATCGCCACATCACCAGTCATGCGAAGTGACTTACACGGTGTTAACAAATCAATGTGGCACCTGGCCCCTGTATTTAACATGCAAACTTTGACGGTCGTAACATCTTCCAATGCCGGAACCAACCCCATCTCCAATGCAAATACTCCTACACCGGCAAGAACATTGCCGCAATTTTGCGCGTCACTTACTGTCTGTTTTTGAGGATCGACCTGAAGAAAAAGATAATCAATATCTACATCTTCGGTTTCGGATAAAGAGATGATGGCGACTTTGCTGGTGAGTGGATTGCCGCCGCCAATTCCATCAACCTGAAGCGCATCTGGCCCACCCATAATTGTTACCAGGGCTTTGTTTCGTGTTTCCGCATCATCCGATAAATCGTGTGCCATAAAGTACGCACCGCGACTGGTTCCGCCGCGAATCAACGCACATGGGATTGCATCCATCAATCAAACCTTTAGTCGTGAGAATACACGTTGCGCATTCTCTACAAAAATCATTTGTTTTTCTGCATCAGTCGCGATCTTAGAATCGTCAATATAACGTTTGGTATCGTCAAAATGATGACCCGTATGCGGATCGATGCCGCGAACAGCACCCAACAACTCGGAGGCAAACAAAATGTTCTGGGCGGGAATCACATCCAACAGCAAATCTATCCCCGGCTGATGGTAGACACATGTATCAAAATAGACATTGGCAAGAACCAGTTCTTCCAGTTCAGGCTTGTCATCCATTGCTTGTACAAGGCCTCTGAATCGGCCCCAATGATAGGGTACGGCACCACCACCGTGCGGGATAATAAACTTGATCGACGGAAAGTCCTGCAGCAGGTCAGAGGTCAGCATCTGCATAAATGCAGTTGTATCTGCACCCAGATAGTGAGAACCAGTTGTGTGGAAGGCCGGATTACAGGCGGCACTCACATGAATCATTGCAGGTATGTTCAGCTCACACATTTTTTCATACAGCGGATACCAATAGCGATCACCCATTGTGGGTCCAGTCCAATAGCCGCCCGAGGGATCAGGGTTCAGGTTACAGCCAACAAACCCAAATTCCTCAACGCACCGCTCGAGCTCAACTATCGACGAATCAATAGGTGCACCTGGAGACTGCGGCAATTGTGCAACACCAACAAAGTTATCCGGGTATAGTTCGGTAATACGGTATATCAGTTCGTTACAATGCTCTGTCCAGTATCTGGACGTGTTTTCATTGCCGATGTGATGCCCCATCCAGCTCGCGCGAGGAGAAAATATCGTCAGGTCAGTTCCCCGATCAGCTTGCATTTTAAGTTGGGCACCCTCCAAACTGTCACGAATTTGTTGCTCAGATATGTTCACCAGGCCTTTTCCACCTACAGCAAGTGGGTCCTGCTTTAAATTCGCTTTTTGCTGTTCGCGATAATCGCCAAGCTGCGTGGGGGCCGTTGTATAGTGGCCATGACAATCAATTATCATTGAACGATCATTTTCGAATTAGGATCTCCAAGATAGCATCCGTATCGAAAAGCCCGTAGACCCATTCTGTTGAAGAGAGATGAATTTTGTTTGCGCCCAACCAATATGAGGTAAAAAAAGTCAACGCAAGACAAGCAAACCTCATACTCTCAGACGAATACAGCCAGATGCAATCACTAATCTAAGCTCATTGGAGTGCGCCCGTGGACGAAGACTGGCTTGAATTTCATCCCAATCCGAAGAAGCCTGACTCCCCCCCTCCCTCTGGAGCAGTGGACGCCCATTGTCACGTATTTGGTCCGGCAGCTGAGTTCCCTTTCGCACCAGAGCGAAAGTACACGCCTTGCGATGCAAGTAAAAACGAATTGTGGGCACTGCGGCACCATCTAAGATTCAGTCGCAATGTCATTGTGCAGGCAACCTGCCATGGTACAGACAACCGCGCGCTTGTCGACGCATTGAACCAATCGTCAGGTCATGCGCGTGGCGTAGCAGCCGTTTGGCCACACCCCAACATGAAATCTCATATCCCCGATGGCGGGCAACTGGTTGATATCATTCCTGTCATCGCACCGACAGCGGAGCTGCAACAGGCATTGCTTGTGGATAGCCCCACACGCTTGTATTGGGAAGACTCCTAAGTGCACTTACCTGTATGAGTGCTTTGTATTAGTAGGCTACGGTATTCTTGATTTCGTCGACGAGTAATTGGGCTGCCGGTGCAAGCTTACTGTTTGATCGTACCGCAATGCCTATTGATCGCTCCGTACCCGGCAGCAAAATGTTCAAAGGGGACATCATATTTGCATCAATTTCACGAAGACACTGATGCCGAGACAATACCGTCACCCTGTCGCTATCCATAACCAAACCCCGCAAAATAATAAATGAACTGGTCTCAACGACATGTTCGGGCTCATTTAGTCCATTGGAAACTATAAGTTGGTGTACGAGTTCACGCGTTGGCGTCCCGTGCCGAGGCAGTACCCAGGGAAAGTTGAGCAAATCAGCCCAGGACACTTTCTCTTTTGCGAGCAGTGGATGACCGGTTCGGCACATTATTGATAGATCATCATCAAGTAGCGCGTCCTCTAGGATATCTGCAGCAGCAGACGAACCACGAAGCGCTCCTACAACAAAGTCAACATCACCACATCGCAATCCAGTAATTAAATCATCGTAGGGGGATTCGGTTGTAACAACGTCCAGTTCTGGGTGGGTATTCAGCACCTTAATGATCGCCTTCGGTAAAATGGTAGATCTCACAAAAGGTAATGTGCCGATAACCACTCTTCCCCTGACAATCCCTTTGACACTTGCCATCTCTTCGATACCTTGACGCAACAGGTTGCGTGCAAGCTTTATGTGCCTGACCGCACTACGTGAAAACACAGTTGGCTCAAGCGGTAGTGCAGCGCGTTCAAACAACGAGATACCAAGGCTATCTTCAAGCTTTCGCAATGATGCCGATACTGCAGCGGAAGTAATCCCTAGATGTGAGGCAGCCGCGGCAACGCTGTGAGCATCAACGGTCGCAACGAAAGCATCCAGCCATTTGTCCGATACGTCCATCTTGAAGAAACGGGCAGCGCTGCGCGATTCGCTGAGTATCACCAGCGGAACCAATGCTTGCGCTTTTTCAAATTCCTCACGTGCTGCTATCGCTTTCGGAAGTAGGACCTCACCGTAAACCGACAATTTGACACCACGAGATGAACGCTCAAATAGTTTCAGGTCAATCGAGTATTCAAATTTTTGAATGGTTTTGGTGACGCTAGTCTGCGATTTGTTCAACGCCGCAGCAGCGCCGGTTACGCTACCTTGGTCGGCAACCTCCAGAAATGCTCTCGCTTGACGAACAGTAAAAGACTCCATTCACCAATCTTAACGCGAATGATCAGTTAGTTTCCAGTTGGTTCCAACACAATGAGCCCAGCCGCACTATTCGATGCCGGAACATGGTAGTGACGATGAACTTCACGAACTTGTGCTGTCAACGCGCCCCGCATAATCAGCCACATCACCAATTCTATACCCTCCGAACCAGCCTCCCGGATGTACTCAGCATGGGGCTTCCTGGCCAGGCCATGCGGATCACTGACAAGGCGATTCAGAAAATCCTGATCAAATTTCGAATTGATTACTCCCGCACGTTCGCCTTGAAGCTGGTGGGACATGCCACCCGTACCAAAAATAACAACCCGTAAATCCTCATCGAAGGATTCAACGATGCTTGCAATAGCCGCACCTAAATCAAAACAACGTTTCCCGGTCGGGGGTGGGTACTGTATAACGTTGACACACAGGGGAATCACCCGACAGGGCCAAGTCGCTGGCTGCCCACACATGATAGACAAAGGCACCGTCAGTCCATGGTCGACCGGCAATCTATTGGCAATGGTAATATCGAACTCACTGAGTATAAGGTTCTCGGCCAGATGCCACGCCAAATCCGAGTGGCCCTGAACATTTGGGACTTGCCTGGGACCGTAACCCTCATCCGCCGGCTCAAACTCAGAAGCCACACCGATAGCAAAGGTCGGGATCATTTCCAACGAAAATGCAGAGGCGTGATCGTTGTAAACTATTATTGCAACATCGGGCTGGATCTCCTTCATCCAATTCCGTGCTGCTTCATATCCTTCAAACAAAGGCGCCCAATAGTCATCCCCGGTTAAACCCCGGTCAACGGCAGCGCCTATCGCTGGGACATGCGATGTTCCAACGCCCCCAACAATCCTGGTCATTAGCTGTCCTCCACAAAAAAATTATCATCTCGCTCACCGATACGTCGGTTGCCGTCGATGGGACGTCCGCCATCCAGCATCATTTGTTTGAACGTTTCTTCTGAGACACCAGACATCTGAGCCCCCATAAACTGCATTGATCGACCATCGAATATTGCCAGCTTAAAGGTGTAGTACACGTTACCGCCGAGTTGCAGCAGCTTCAGGTACTCACGATCCAGAATAGCGCGTCTTTGGTCGGAGGTTAGCTGGAAATTATCCAGATACGCTGCTTCATCAGAGCGAAACAACTCACGATTAGCGGCATCGTTCAGGGACATACAAAACATATTCAAGTTGTAACCCTTACGGCTATGGGCGCCGTCCATAACATAGGTCCCAGGAATATCAGCGTACTCCTTCATCTACTATTTCTCCTTTCCCGGCATGACTTCCTGAGCGCGCCCTCGAAGCTGTTGCGCTACAGTCATGTAGTAATTACGTCCCGTAGCGGTCAGCAACTTACGGGCTAGCCTGTCCAATGCTTGCGATTTTAATATCAGCGCCTCACTATCTTTAGGGTTCAAGGCAAACAATCGATCGCATAGTTCTGCTGTCCACTGCGGATTTGTCTCAAGAGAACTGGCTGCAGCAGAACGAAGTTGTTCAACGCCACCAGCAAGTTTAGCCATCTGCTCAGCTTCGCTCTTGGGAGGCAATGGAAATAATGAAGTAGGATTTCTATCAAACCAACCGAGATGTCCCTGAAAGGTTGATCGCACAGCCCACTCAATGTTGCCGTAGTACGTGCTGGAGCGTACCAAGAGATCGCTACAGAATGGCGATCCGCAATGGGCCGCCGAGTTATGCGATGTCTTGGTCGCCCTTGGCGAACACCAAAAATCAGCTGTGCCAAAAGGCTCTCATTGCGAGGACTTTTTGGTAGACCCAATAGGATGCTAGAAATTGGCTCTGGACTGGATTCCGTAAAAGGCGGCCGCTTCGTTAGCTACGCAGTAGGTTGTACCAGCAAGACCTGTTAAATCCCATTTGTACGCGCACGTCTTGTTCTCTGTAATATTCTCGCCGAAAGCGGAAATCTCATAGCGATCATCCTCGCCAAAGGAATATCCAACGCGGAAGTTGATTCTATCTGTATCTTCCAACTCGTCGATGAAGTTAATATCTCGCGCGTAGGCTTTCGGGGCATTTCTGTATTGCCAGTCAGCCTGAAGCGACAGAATGTTTCCGTTTCCGAATGTAATTTCTTTTACGACCAGCAGGTTGAACGACGTATCCGCAGCAAACGGGAGTTCGTGACCAACTTCATCGAAACCCGTACCGCTGGCTTTGGTAATTTCGGTATCCTGCAATCCAAGCGCTGCGTTCACGAACCATCCTCCGCCTGGTGCCCAGCGCATTTCGACTTCGAGTCCTTTCAGCTCGGACTCGGGAATATTGACGAACGTCGGGCCTTCAGTCGGGCTAACAAAGATTGTTTGCTGATTCTTCCACGTATAGAAGTAGGTCGACGCGTTCAATTGCATCCGTCCATCCAACAAGCTGCTTTTGACCCCAAGCTCCAACGCGTCGAGCGTCTCTATATCGAGATCGGTAATGGCGAATCCTGTATGCGGTCCATGAAGAAACTCGATGTCGTGCTTGCCGGATCGAAATCCCCTAGAGTAACTGCCGAACACCATTGCGTTGTCTGTCGGGCGCCAGTTCAAACCAAGCTTTCCACCAAATTCTTGAAATTTCAGCGTGTTGCGGCTTAGGCGATCGGAGCAAAGCGCTCCTCTATTATCCGGGGTTCCAGAGACGTTCACCCCGCTCAATGTGTCGTTGCCGTCGCCGTCGAGATCACACGCCAGCGTATTTTGAGCGCCTCGTCCGAGAACCAATTCGCGATCATAGATCGTAGTGATCGGGTCGCCGAGCGTGCTCACATTTCCGACTTCATTGAAAGGCACGGTTTTTTCGTCGTCGGTATACCGCAATCCAAATATTATTGAAAACGCGTCGTTAAGCACGTAGTCAGTATGAATGTATGGTGACCAGACGTCATTTTCGAGCTCGGCGTATTGATACGCCAACCGGTTGCTGTACGGGTTGCCGATTAGAGGGAACCCGCCAAAGAAGCCACCGACTGGTTGCCCTGGAAACGGGCCGATAGGCGCCGGCTGCGAAAGGTCAAATCCGAGAAGACCGAATCGTACGTTTTGCATAAGATCCGAGTCTTCCTTGAAGAAATACAGACCAGCGATCCATTTGAGCGGTCCGGTGCCAGTTGAGGTTAGTCGCAATTCTTGACTGATCTGCTCGAATTTCTGGTCCTGGTCGATCGCGAGTGTCACCTGTGGGCTGCCGTCATTCGTTCCGCCAAACGGGTAAATGCAGGTCTCGCAGTTTGATACACCAGTGCCAGAATTATTGCCAATACCTCCCGTGTCGTATGTCCAGAGAATATCGCTATCGTCCCAGGATGTTATCGATGTGAACGTCATTGCATCCATTTCATGGGTCAGTTTCAAATAGAAGCCATTGTTCTTCACCTGATGCACATAGGTTCCGGTTACGTAAACGTCCTTCCAGCGCGCCGTGGATGGATTGTTACCTTGCGCGTTGAACGAATCATGATTTCTGGTGAAGTCCACAGAAGGCGTCGGCGCCGGAATCGGACCAAAAGTGGGAAACGGGCCCGCTATGCCGAAGTTCGGGCTCCCGTTCGTGTCACGGGTTCCGACGGCGCGAATAGGATCGAAATCACTGTCCTCATCTGCCCAATGGAAGCTAAAGGTAACGGAAGTTTGTTCATTTGGTTCCCAGGCCAGGGTTCCGCGAAGTGATTTGCGGTCTTTCTCGCCATGCTCTGCGCCATTATTGCCGAGGTTATTCCAAACGCCGTCACGGTTGTATGATTTGCCTGACAGTCTCAATGCGACAGCATCTGACAGCCTGAAAGTATAGCCACCTTCAAGCTCGACCAGACCGAAATTGCCCAATGCAAGGTCAAGAAAGCCCTCCGGGTCGCCGCCTACATCGGGCAGTCTGGAAATGTAATTTACGGCACCGCCGGTTGTGTTTCTGCCGAACAGTGAATTTTGCGGGCCGCGCAGTATTTCAACGCGTTCGAGATCATACAGACCGAGGCTGCTGAGATATGACGCGCTCATTGTCACTTCGTCCATATAGACGCCGACTGATCCGGCCGAGTTACCGAAGAAGTCACTCGTCCCAACGCCGCGAATATTAATTTGCTGTGAGGCGGTGTTCTGTGTTGACAAATTTAAATTCGGAGCGAGTTTTGTAATGTCCGATGCCTGGGAAATACGCATCTTCGATATTTGATCGCCGCTGACGGCTTGCATCGAAATCGCAACATCCTGTACGGATTCTTCGCGCTTTGTCGCCGTAACGACGATCTCCTCCAGCTGTGCGTAGGCACTGGGTGCTGCAAGCGCGAAGCCAAATACCGTGAGTCCCAAGAGCTTCCTTATCTTCATTTCTATCGCCCTCCAGCGCACGCAGCCAAATGATCGAGTACTTCCTTAACTTATAGGCTTTGGTGATAAATGGTTCGGCACGAATGCGGTTTTCATAGCTTACGCACAAACTTTCATAGCGGTGACATGGCGAAATAATATCTGGCGGCGGCTTAAGGTATTCAGACGAGAGCGAGGCTTGCGAAATAGTATGCAACTACGGTTTTAGAAGAACCAACCCGGTGCGGCCGAGATACTGTGAGGCTCCATAAATTCCAGCATGCCCTCGTAACCAAGGTTGCGGCCAATACCGCTTTGCTTGAATCCGCCCAACGGTGCTCTGAAGTCCTGGGCCATCGGACCGTGTCCGTTTACGTAGGTATATCCGGCCTCAATGCGACGTGCGACCGCAAGAGCTCTTTCGCTATTCTCGGTCCATACCGACGAACACAGGCCAAATTCAGTGTCGTTGGCCCATAGTATTGCCTGATCTTCATCGGAGTACGGCAGTATCGGCACAACTGGCCCAAATTGCTCTTCTTGAACAACGCGAGAATACGGGTCGCAATCAGTAACCACTGTCGGACGTTGAAAGTAGCCCGTCTCATACAGTTCCTCGTCGTCAATCGCGGCCAGCTCATTTACTGTCGCACCGGCGTGGCGCGAATCGGCGATCAGATCCTGAACAATCTTTTGCTGTGCCCGGGTTACGAGTGGTCCTGTTGTTACATTGGCATTCAGTCCGTTTCCGACAACAAGCTTGTTGACACCCATGCTGTATTTCTCAACAAATTCGTCATAGCGAGACTGGGCGACATAGATTCGTTTGACAGCCATGCATATCTGGCCCGCCGTCATAAATGTACCCATGACAAAGCGTTGCATTGCGTCCTGGTCCAATAGCGCGTCGTCGAGAACGATCGCGGCATCGTTGCCGCCAAGTTCCAGTGTTACCGCTTTGACCGTGTCCGCGGCTATCTTCATGATGTATTTTCCGGCGCCGATGCTGCCGGTAAAATTGACCTTGCGGACTTTTGAGTTTGAGATCATCTCGTCGCCAATTTCCGATGGCGGGCTCGCTATTGCATTTATCACGCCAGGGGGCAAGCAGTCGGCGAGAATCTTTAGCGTTCTTAGAGGCGCCAAGGGACATTCCTCGGCGACTTTCACTACGACAGTATTGCCAGTCATCAGGGCCTGAGGGAGTTTTGCACCGAGAATCGATAGCGGCCAATTCCAGGGAACGATCAACGAGGCTACACCGCGAGGTTGGCGAGTAATAATTGTATCGCGCGGCGGCCCCTGCAGCTTTTCCGCTGCTTTGCTCAAATACACTGCGCGCTCGTGGTAGCTCAATGATGCCCAGCCGGAAAACGCGGCATGTGCGGCATCGATAGCCTGTCTGACGTCGTCTTGGTTTGCCAATGCGGCGGTGCCAACGACCTCCGAAGGATTAGCAGGATTTACAACCTCATACGTTCTACCGCCTGCGGCGGGCTGCCACTCTCCATTAATGATGTTATGCGCTTCAACGATCATGGTTTGATTTTTCTTTTTTGAATCAAGATTTAGAGATTGAGGCCGTGTATTTCAGACAAGATGTGTTGATTCATGCCCCCATCGACAGCCAGGTTGGCACCTCGCATCCAATCGCTACCGTCGCTACACAGGAATGCCACGACCGGGGCGATATCTTGCGGCGAACCTGGCCGATCCATGATTTCCATGTCTTTCTCGGCACGCTCGCCCAACGTCTCCAGAAAATCCTTAAGAATAGGCGTATCGACAGGTCCCGGGCTTACGCAGTTCATTCGAATTCCTCTATCTCGCCAGGTCCAACGATTCATTATGGTCCAAATGACCAGCACTTCCTTGGAAAAGAAATAGCTTCGAGCCCCTTCAATCGAGTGCTTATCGCAAAACACAGAAACGCTGTCGAAATTATTCTCTTTAATAAATGCCAAACAGGATTCGACGCTTTGTGCCCATCCACTGCCGGCCAGCGATGCCATGTTGACGATTGAAGCACCGTCATTCAGGTTGCCTATCATCTTCTCGGTTAACCTTCGTAAACCCAATACATTGACTTTGAGCACCAATTCCGGTGACGCAGTGGGTGGCAAGCCGGCGATATTGCACAGAGCATCAATATTGTCGCCAATGTCGGCTACAGCCAAGTCAATTGATGCCGGATCCGAAAGATCGGCTTTCACAAATCGGTCCACAGCCTCGGAGGCTGAATTCCTGTCCACTCCAACAACAGTAGCTCCGTGCTGTTTCAGGACCCGACAAGTTTCGGCACCAATACCGGACGCTGCGCCCGTTACCACAATGGTCTTGTTCTCAAGCATGTAAGTCTCCTGTCTGAATATGTATATCGTTCATTGACCGACAAGCCGCGTGCAGAAAACAGGTTTGCTCCGACATATCTACGATATCCTGTGCGGTCGCCAGCGACTCTGTTGATTCGATATAAACATGTGTCTCGATAGCACGGCACTCGTTATTGACCCGGCCGAAGCCGCTGTCCTGAGCTACTGCGTAGTCTTGCAATTCTTTCTTGGTGATACCGGCATATCGACCAATCTGCGTCATGAAACAAAACGCGACTCCGGCGGAGACCAGCATGTTAGCTGATGGCGCATCACCGTCACCGTTGCTACGTTCACAAGTGAATCCGAACACGCTACCTACCGGCTTAAATATCTGTACGCGTATGCTGTGGAGTCCGTTTTGATCCAGCGTGAGCGACGAGCGGATGTGCAACTCGCGCTTCTGATGCTCCTTCATCGCGGCACCAGCGCCGTGATCTTGATCGAAGACAGAGTCTGTTTCATCGAGTTTGCTTACGCCAATACTTTCAGGTGAATGTGATTTATCCCGTTGAAAGTTTCTAAATAACAGAATGGGGGAGTCAGTCGCCGCCAGTTCGAGTTGTTTAACTTTTCCGGTTGGCTGACTCTCGCCGTTTATGTTCAACGAGAAAGAGTTGGCAAGAGATTCGCGCATTAATGTGTTCATTGGCGAGCTTGCGATTGCTTCCCGAACCACGATCTCCAGGTCCTGCTTGAGCCCGGTCACATCTGCCTCTACAAAGCACTCTACAGGCAATGCACCGGCTGTCATCGTGCCACGCAATGCTGACCCTACCATTGTGTAGCGGTTGTCCAAGATTATTGTGAGCGCTGCGTATGAAGCGCTCTCGTGCTCAAGACGCGTTTGCACGGCATCCGCGAAACCGCTGGCCATGCCTGCAGAAAAATAGGCCAACGGCGGGGGCGCAAGATCTGTTCCGTTTAGATAAGGTCCTTCGTCACAGACAAGTCTCCAAGTCCTGCCGGAATTGGAATCCGCAACTAGAGCCTCTTTTTGCATACCTTCCAGGGCACGCGCAACAGTCCGGAAAGCAGAAATATCATTGCCTGGCGACGGAGTCTGAAGACCTTTAATCCTGATCGGAAAGGCAAGGGGCGTGTCTCCATAGTCTTCGATGCATTGTTTGTTCATAGAATCAACCGAAGGGCAGCCCGACATATTGTTCGCACAAGTTTCGTATGGCAATTTCGTTGCTGGCGATAAACTCGAGTTCACTTTCTTGAAGCCGAAGGTCAATGTCCGTCTGATTTGGAAAACGATGCAGCAAGTTTGTCAAATACCATGACATACGAACCGCACCCCAGACGCGCTTGAGGGCGGCTGCCGAATACGCTTCGAGGTAGCCATTGTTTCCCTCATTGTAGTGGTGTATCAATCCTCGTGACAAGTAATAAACATCCGACACGGCGAGATTGAGACCCTTTGCGCCTGTAGGCGGGACAATATGAGCCGAGTCGCCCGCCAGGAAGAGGCTACCGTAGCTCATTGGTTCGCAAACGAAGCTGCGCTGTGGCGCAATAGACTTTTCAATTGATGGCCCGGTTACAATCTGGCCAGCGATTTCTTTTGGAAATCTCACTTTAAGTTCCTCCCAGAACCGTTCATCGGACCATTCGTCGATGCTCTCGTCCGCGTCGCACTGAATGTAGTACCGGCTGAGCATCTGGTTCCGTTGGGAGGCGAGTGCGAAACCACGAGGGTGGTTCGCGTAGACAATATGCTCGAGAGGCGGAGTTTCCGACATGATGCCGAGCCAACCAAACGGATAGACCTTCTCGAACTCTCTGCGAACATTCGGCGGAATGGTTTGTCGACTCACTCCATGGAATCCATCACATCCTGCGATGTAATCACAGCCGATACGCTGAGAGCTATTGTCAAATCTGGTGTCTGACGACATGGCTATGCGGCGTCCCTGTTGACCTCAGTCTGCTCAACTCCGCCTTTAAGCTTCACTCCTTCAATCACCTTCGCCAAGTGTTTGAAGCCCCTCAACTTCCTCCAATTCATCTCTGCACATTCTCCCATCTTGAAGATCATTGTCAACATGGTCTTTCGGGTCACACATCCCTTCGCCTGTTTTGTTCGATGGCGGATCGCGGCGAAGCTCGACTCGATCACATTCGTCGTCCGGATGTGCGTCCAGCGTTCTGCAGGAAAGTCATAGAACGCCAATAAACTCTCCCGGTCTTTCCGCAAGCACTCAGCCGCTTTAGGGCACTTCGCCTCAAAGCGCCTCACAAAGCCGTCAAAGGCCTCCTCAGCGTCCGCTCGCGCTTGCCGCGCCATCCAGATGTCCTTTAGCCCTTCCTTGGCCTTCTCCTGCACGCCCTTCGGCAAGTGGTTCAGCACGTTTTGGCTCTTATGCATCCAGCAACGCTGGGTCGCCGTTGCAGGATACACCTCGTCAATTGCCGCCCAAAATCCCAGCGCGCCATCACCGATAGCCAACTTCGGGGGCTTCGTCACACCACGCTGCTTGAGCGATGACAGCACCTCGCACCAACTCCGCTTCGACTCCCGCACGCCATCCTCCATCGCCAGAAAGTGCTTCCCGCCGCGGCTATTCACACCAATGATCACCAGGCAGCACAACTTGCCATCATCGCCCCGTAGGCCGCTGTAGATACCATCCGCCCAGATATACACCCAATCATCAGCCAACGATCTTTGCCGCCAGCGCGTACTCCACTTCCCACCGCTTCTTCAGGCGGCCTACCACATTGGCTGATAAGCCCTTCGCCTCCGGTCCAACAATCGCTTCCAATGCAGACTGCATTTGACCTGTGGACACACCCCTCAAATACAACCACGGGATGGCCGCTTCCAGGATCGACAAAGACCAACAAAATCACTGGCGCACCGGTCAAATTATCCAGCATCTGAGCAGGTACCTGAGTTGCCGCCACGTCGGTCTCGCTTGCCTGGCTGGGATGAATGGTGTTCATTGGCGCTTCACCGGCCTTGACCTGAGCAACATAGCGCTGCATTTGCGGTTCGATCAGCTCACGCAGTCGTGCTCGCGAGGATGCTTCGCGCACCACCAACACCTTCCAGCCCTGCCGGTTTCCGCCGCTGGGGGCAAATCTCGCCTCTTCCAAAATCTTGGCAATGGTCTCGTCACTGACCTGCTGATCAGTAAACTCCCGCGCAGCGAAAGTCGTGCGCATGACCTCATACAACTCCATAAGCCTCTCCCTTCAAATTCGCAGCAGCGCAAGATCATAGCCTTCGCCAGTAAACAAAAGCGAATCCGGATGGGTACAACAATGGTTGCGGCAATAAGTAGAGAAACACGGATAGTAGCCACTAGAATGCTCACACAAACCCGTTCAGCATTCCGAATGGTTACTGCAGTTACCTGATCAATTACGCACCGTGTTCAGGCTGAAGCCACATTGTCGACGGCGCTGCTTATTCATCTCCCCAAGGCCCTCTGAGATCACCTTCTGGGAGTATTACGTTGTTATCAACTGAATACTGCAACCATCGCAATTTCATTTCCTGAAAAATGGATGGCATTTCCAACGCAAGATTTTTTGTTTCACCGGGATCTTTAGCCAGATTAAATAACTCCCACTTTTCTTGCCCGTTGGGTCCGGCCACCCACACAAGCTTCCAATCTTGGTAGCGCACCGCTCTGCCACCGAAGATCTCCCACCCGAACACCTCTTCATCTGAATGCACTTTAGTCGTGGAACCCGCTAACAACCTCTTCATTGAACGGCCCTTCATCGGGAGCACTTCGCGTCCTTCAAACGTTTTAACAGGTGGCTCCACTCCAGCGATGTCCAGAATCGTAGGCATTATGTCTTTTACGGTAGCAATCGAATGACTTACGGAGCCAGCGCCTTTGACAGACGAACCACTCGCAATCAACGGAGCTCGTATTCCCCCTTCACTTGGGTGCGCCTTCCATAACCGAAACGGTGAGGCACTTGCCTGCGCCCATCCTGGCCCGTAGTAAACGTAAGATCCTTCTCGGCCCATTTGTTCGTAACTGTGATCAAAGGTACGTTCAATCCAATCATCGCCGCCCAGGTTAAATCGATTATTTCCTTCGGCGCCATTATCCGACATAACGATAACAAGTGTGTTTTCGAGCTCTCCGGCCTCCTGTAAATACTTGATCAAACGACCAAAGTTATCGTCCACCAATTCAAGCATCGCTGCGTAAATCTCCATTTTTTTTGATTGAACGCGCTTTGCACTCTCATCAAGCGAATCCCAGGGCTGCACGGTCGGCGAACCAGGGCTTGGGGCAAGGCTCCCAGGTAAAATTCCGCGTTCGACGACACCGTTAACACGCTGATCTCTCAACGCATCATAGCCTTGGTCATAGGTTCCAGCGTAAAGATCCATCGCTTCTTCAGGCACCTGCAAAGGCCAATGGACAGCTGTATAGGATAGGTAGGCGAAAAAAGGCTCCGCCCGATTTCGATCATTCTCAACGTACTCAATGATTTTGTCGGTGTAAAAAATCGTGGAATAGAAGCCGTTAGGTAAATGCTCAACAAGTTCTCCATCCTCGCGATAGGGAGCATCTGCAAAACGACCTACCAAACCCATTTTGTCACTGAAGTGGCTGGCACCACCGAGCAAAAGAGCAAAGGATCTGTCAAACCCCCTGGCTGCAGGGCTTGAATCTTCATCAGCACCAAGGTGCCATTTCCCTGCCATATACGTGCGGTAACCCGACTGTCTCAGCACTTCGGGAAGCGAAGCTACATTTGTCCCAAGTCGGCCCTCATATCCTGGTCGACCGCGCTGATTTTCAGCAATATGCTCAAGCATGGTGCCGTTTCCCGAGAGGTGATGATCCATCCCGGAAAGCAGCATTGACCTTGTTGGGGCGCAATTCGGAGAAACGTAAAAGCTGGAAAATCTGAGTCCATCTCTCGCCAGGTCATCAAGGTTTGGCGTTCGAATTTCACTTCCATAACTCCCTAGGTCCGTGAACCCTAGATCGTCAATGACAACAAGAAGAACATTCGGCGGTGTTTGAGCGTTCTTTTCCGGTTCGTTTGTGTCAATGGAACAACTCGACACACAGGCGGCCACAAGAGTGGCCGCTATTAAATAAAATATACATTGCATCCGGATTTAGACCTTATTCTCCAAACCTGTATACCGCTTGCGCATACAACTCCCTTGGGCGGCCTAGGCTTGCGAAGGCGCTTCCAGAATCAGACTGCGTCCTGCCGATGGTAGAGTACTCTTCATCAGCCAAGTTCCTGGCACCTATCGATATTTCCCAATTTTCCTTCGCCGTAACATAGGACACCTTCGCGTTCAGCAGTGAGTAACTATCTTCTGCATTCCTGGGGCTGTTCTCGATTGTATAAAATTGCTCATCTGTGAAGATCCAATCCAAACGCGAAGTAATATACGCACCAGAATCCAGGTTAATCGAGTGATTCACACCTGCTGAAAACTGCAGATCAGGCGCATAGGGCAACTCGTTCGAAGTTGTAATCGTGGTTCTTGTATTGTCGGCGCCTGTATTCAAGGAACCACCAACAATGCTGTCAAGTTCTGCATCGAGATAACCCAGCGCAAAATCGAAACGTAGCGTATCTGTTGCTAGAATATTCAGCTCGACCTCGAGCCCGCTAATGGTCGCCTCGCCCAAATTGGATGTGTTCGGCGCACCATTCAGCGCGGGATCGCTGAACTGAATTTGCATATCTTCATAGCTGGACGTAAAGACCGCCACATTCAACCGTGCGCGGCCTTCCCACCATGTCGATTTAATCCCCAACTCAAATGAATCGACGGTCTCTATCCCGAACGCCACCGTATCGAGCGGCGGAATACCCGCCGGAAGACCGGGGAAGCGTACTGGCCAGCTGCCATCACGGAAACCATCTGCATACTGTCCGTATACCATTACGTTGCTGGATACATCCCACGCCAGATTCACCAGAAAGTTCATCTCTGTTTCAGACTGCGAGTCAGATCTGGCCACGGAGAACCACGGCGCAGCTTGGTCACCCCGGAACAGACCCAGATCAATGTCTTTTTCATTATCGGTAAAGCGAGCACCTACAGTTAAACTGACTGCATCGCTCATATCATAGGTAAATTGCCCGTACGCAGCCTTGGAAGTGTTATCGATTTCGCGTTCGATGGACTGAAGGAAGGGCAGGAACGATGCTGCAGGTGGCGCCCCGGCAGGAGGCAGTAACGGTGCCACCAAAGACACCATCTGAACTCCATCCTCTTGGAAATAATATAGCCCAGCGACATAAGTCAGTTTGTCACTCATACTTCCTGTTAGCTGAAGCTCCTGGGAGAGCTGATCCTGACTGAACTCATCGTTGATATTGTGAAAGATAACAAACGGAGTGAAGTCGTTGTCGTTATTGAAAGCAGCGTCCATCTCGCGGTAAGCAGAAGTCGCTGTCAGCGTTCCTATGCCAGTCTCCCAAGTGAGCACCAAAGAAGCGCCCCCTTGATCCAGCTCCTGCTCAGGATTAATTCGATTGCCGTTGCGGTCTACCCACACGCTGTTCACTGCGTCATTCCCCAAGACATGGGCGTTTCCAAAACAGTCTAAACTGGTATTGACCAACGCAGGATTGCTGCAGGTCGCGGTATCGGGCGACACGAATGCAGCTGGAGGTGGCGGCAACGGTGCAGCAGGATTCGGCGCGTTCAGGCCGGTATTGAACCGAAACGCACTAGGCATCGTCGATCGGCCATCTCCCTGCACATTTCCTGATCCTGGATTCAAGGACACATTACCAAGTTGAACAGGCACAATCGCCGCTGGGGGATCTCTGCGCTCAGACCAATCGACCGCAAGGTCAATCGAAAAAGTATCACTAGGATAGAAACTCAGGGCACCTCGTACACCCCAAACATCCTCTCCGCCCAAATCCAGGCTATCGTACTGTTCAGCATCAACATAACCGTCGCGTTCGCGATAGAAGCCACTGACTCTCGCTGCCGCCCGACCGGATAAGGGAAGGTTTGCAGCACCTCTGATAAATCGCAGATTTCGCTCACCTAAAGAAATTGATACCTGCCCATTTGAATTGGTAGTATCTGGTTTCTTGGAAATCAGGTTGATCGCACCACCAATCGAGTTGCGCCCGAACAGTGTGCCTTGTGGTCCACGCAGCACTTCTGCTCTTTCAAGATCCAGTAGATCCGTAAGACTCCCAATCATGCGACCGAGATAAATCCCATCAACGTACATGCCCACTGCAGGGTCATTGTTGATATTGAAATCGCTTTGGCCAATTCCTCTTATAAATACCGTTGGTGCAGCGGTCACTCCGCTGGTTGCACCACCAGTTTGGAAATGCACATTCGGCGAAGCCGCGGCGACATCTGTTACATCAATCGCGCCCCTGTTCTCTAGCTCGTCCCCTGAAAAAGCGGAGACTGCAAGCGGTGCATCCTGCAGACCTTCTTCCACTTTACGTGCCGTGACGACTACTTCTTCGATGGCATAACGGCTAACGCTCTGTTCCTCTGACGATGCAAAAGGTGCAATCAATGAACAAATAATTATGAAAAAAAGACTGCTATATGTGTTTGAAGATTTTTTGCGATTTCGGACTTTGTCGCTGTCTGAATCGAGATTCGAACGATCATTGAGTTGATTCATATCCCCTCCTAACGGATTAGCGTTTCAAGTCAAAGCGCCTTGGATATCAAGACTACATGAATTTATTTTACAATACAACTGTATTGTTATATAGTACATTTGATCGCGTTAGGTCACTCCATGCCAATCACTGAGGTTAGAATCGGGCAAAATAACTCGCTCGAAAACATCCTTTTGGCCTGGTCAGACGTTGAAGAAGTGCGAATCGGATTGGATGAATTCCAAGAACCAAATAGCGCATTGGTGCAAGGCAGGGTTTTTGGAACAGGAAGCAAGCTTCGCGAACAGGCGGCTACTGATGCGTCGGGTAACTATGGATTCAGCACGTTGAAATCAGCCACTACTCAGTGCCTACCGAAGAATCACAGAGCGCTTTGCTCAAATTGTCTTGGTGTTACGGAATGAAATCAGCGCATATCCACTGTCAAATCACCGCCCATAGCCGCAGACCCGCGCCAAGCCAGCTCTGCCCTTCGATCAATTCTTGCGTGGAGTCCAATACCGTTTGCGGCACTGCGCAAAACCCCGTTATCGATTTTTCTCGGGTGGCTGAAGCCATCAGAGCCGGTTTCATAGCACAATACAACATCGCGCTTCCAAGGAATAACCACAATGCCAGCATCTAAAACTCTCGCCACGGCTGGAGGCGAAACCAGCTTAAAAGTTCAGGTCATTGCCCGCGCTGCAAAAATCCTGAAATCTTTGGAAAATGAACCGAACGGCCTTAGCCTGGGTCAGATCGCGCTTCAGGTCGAACTGCCACGTTCGACCGTACAACGCATCGTAAAAGCGCTATCTAATGAACAATTCCTCATCTCGGCTACACCGACGTCCAAAGTGAAACTTGGTCCCGCGCTGATTCGCCTCGCCAGAGCTACTAACCTAGGCATTTCTCAATTTGTTAAACCCTATTTGGAATCACTGGGGCGTTCGCTCGAAGAAACGATAGATCTCTCAGTTATGGAGGGTTCGGGTGCTGTCTTCCTCGACCAAATTCCAGGTTCGCACCGTTTGCGAGCGGTTTCAGCTATCGGCGAGCGATTTCCCTTGCATTGCACCGCCTGTGGTAAATCTCTGTTAGCCACACTACCTACCTCAAATTTATACGCCTTCCTCGACACAACATTAGAGTCATTTACGCCGAACACAATAACGACCAGAGGGGCGCTAAAGAAAGAAATAGACAAAATACGAAGCACTGGTGTAGCGCTGGATGACGAGGAACACACTGAAGGTATCAGTGCAGTGAGTGTCTCCTTCGAAGATCCTGTCGGGCGGGTCTACGCCATTTCAATTCCTGCACCAACAACGCGATTCAAGCGCGATCAGAAAAAGTTCAGAAATGCTCTTGTAGAGTGCAGGAACGTAATCGTCGCTGAATTGAATTCGGACAGGCAAAACAAATCTGGGTAACGCAAATGCGCACTACCCGTCCGCAGACCAGCGAACAGTCACACCAAAACCATGCCACCGGAAATCGTCATCGCCTGCCCAGTCATACCCGCGCACTCTTCGGAGGCGAGATAAATCGCCAGAGGAGTGATCTCTTCTGGTTTGAGAAATCGCTTCATGGGCACTCTTTCCAGCCAACGCTCACGGACATCTTCCACAGAGATCTCCGCAGCGCGCGCAAACTGTTGCATACCCGTTTCCAACATGGGTGTTTCTACCCAACCAGGACAGATCGCATTGATGTTGACCCCACTCGTTGCAAATTCCAAAGCCAACGAGCGTGTAATACCGATCACTGCCTGCTTGGAACCATTGTAGTGCGCTTGGTTCACCGACCCATATTTACCCGCTGTGGAAGCAATATTGACTACTTTGCCAGTATCTGCCTCCAGCATGTGCGGAAGAAATTTCTTGATCATTCGAACTACGCCCAAGTAGTTCACATTGATGGTTTGTTCATACACTTCGAGCGGTGTATCCATGAACCGAGAGATTTCGTAATACCCCGCGTTATTTACCAAAATGTTTGGGGGGCCGCCCCGCGAAAGCACTTCCTCATGTAGAGCATCCACACTTGCACTGTCTGCCACATCACAGGCAAGTGCGATTGCTTGCCCACCAGCGCTTCGAATCGCCTCGGCAGCTACTTCGGCCTTCTTCAAATCTCGAGCACAGATGACAACGTTAGCGCCTTCTTGAGCAAACGCTTCTGCAACACACAAACCTATGCCACTACTTGCGCCCGTGATGATGGCCGTTTTGTTTTCTAATCGACTCATCAGTCACCTTTGGATCGATGTTTGATGTATCCGACAACAGCGATTAGGCCAAACAAAACCATCATCGCGACAACTCCAGCCATCCAAAGCTGAGTGACCTGCAGTTCTTCCACGACTCACTTCTCCTCAGTGTGCTTGGCTACGAGACAAGCAACACATTGACCCGCAACAAGTATCGCAAAAATTGCTGCTGCGCTTTGCAAGAAAATGCTCCAAAACACCTTATCCAGCCCCTCCCCTTAGCAAACCAGAACGCCCCTCAAACAATGCATTTCCAACAATCAACACTGTCAGTGCAATACCAAGAGTTACATAGGCATTTGGCGCTTCCGGCACGCCTAAACTCGATGAAATGTCGGTAAATGACCACAAGCAATTGACGAGCCAACTCACTATTAGCGTGGAAATCGCAACCCCCTGGCGTCGCTTCCAGAAAAGTCCAAACACAACAACCCAGAACACAGGCACTAACCAAGCAAATAGCCAATTCATCGCGGCCAGAATAGGCGGCAAAAACGCGGCTGCGAAGATCGCAATGCCCGCTACAAAGAGAATCGTTAGACGCATCACGAACGTTTGTTCACGCTCACTTGATGTTGGTCGATATAGCGGCTTGTAGATGTCGTTGGCGAAAATCGTAGCGATAGCCAGCGCCAGCATGGCGAACGTTGATAAAATTGCCGCCAGAAAAGAAGCAAGTAGTACAGCCCCTAACCAACCTGGCAGGTACGCGACCAACATGCTGGTCGCTGCGACTTTTTGCCCAAGCACTTGGAACTCGGGTACGGACTTTGCGGCGAGCCCCAACGCAACTGCGAAGACTCCAAACATGCCGTTGATCGGCGCCGCAATCCACAAAGAATGACGAATTACCTTTTCACTCTCGGCGGCCATCGCGGGTTGCATCAACATTTGATTAATACCTTGACTGAAAACTACAGCAACGACGGTACCTAAAACAAAGGTGAGCATAATGTCCGTGTTTCCGAAAATGGAAAGCATGTGGCTCTCCCCCTGTCCGAGGTAAAAGTCGCCGACCGTATCGAACCCTTCACTTGGTAAGGAGAACGCCACAAATATAGTCGCGGCAATCAGGCCTACGTACATCACAGTGGCATTCACAAGATTGACCCAACCAATCTCTTTCATTCCTGCAAGGATCACGTAGAGAATACCCATCGCACCGCCAACAATGGCGCCGCTTGCGATGTCCCAATCAGTCAGCGAGGCAAAGATAATTCCTATCCCTTGCGCCTCAACCGTCAGAATGCCAAACATCACACCCGCCATTACGCAGGAGACGAACAACCTCGTTTCCAGGCCGTACGCAGAATCCAGCATTTCAGGCACAGTCGTGACACCAAGCCGCCGAACCCACAGCCCGGTACCAAGACACACAATCACAAGAAGGAGTACATGAGCGAGACTGAACCACACAGCGGACGCCCCGAGGATCCACGCCATTTCGAACACACCAAGAATGTGAGCGGTCCCAAGCACCGTTAACGCCATGGTGACAGCGACAACCGGGACGGGTAAGTTGCGTCCCGCCAACGCGAATTGCTCCTCGTCGTTGCTCTTGGATTGTCTAAGTTGAATCCACGAGCCGAGGCCGACTATGAGCAACAGTTCGTAAGCAACTACAGCTATCAGCATGGAATAGTCCATCACTTACCCCGCCGTATAGCCGCCGTCTGGGTAGATCGTGTGACCTGTATGAAAGTCAGATGCTTGTGAGCACAGGAAGAGCAGAGGCCCAGCAAGATCTTCGGGTTCACCCAGCCTCCCAATCGGCACACGCGACAAGAAACCAGCTCGAACATCGCGGGCTTCCTGACCGTCTTCGAACATCCAGGCGGTCAGTGGAGATCGAAAGACAGTGGGCGCAATGGCATTCACCGTAATTGCATGCTTTCCCCACTCACAACCAAGTGCCTTGGTCATACCATCAACCGCCGACTTGGAAGTACAATACGCAGAGTAACCTGCTGGGTGACCCAATTTCCCCCGTGCCGAAGAGGTGAAAACGACTTTTCCACCTCTTCCTTGCTCGATCATCCTCTGGCCAGCTGCCCTGGCAATCAGCCAAGAGCCGTCTACGTTTGCCAACATGACTTTTTGAAAACGCTCAGGAGTCATCTCACCAATGGGTGCGACATCGTTCATTCCTGAGGCCACAACCAGGATATCAACACCTCCGTACGCATCGACCGCAGTTTTGATAATCGAATCGCAGTCTGCTTCCGTATTTGGCCGACGCGCCGCTTCAACCACCTCGATCCCATCCGAGCGCAGTTTAGTGCCAAGTTCCGCAAGGTTTTCAACATTCCCCGCCGTCACCACCAAACGCGCCCCAGCGTTACCCAACGTCACTGCGACAACCTGTCCAAGCGAGCCAGTCGCACCAACCACAATCGCGGACTTCCCCGTTACATCAAACAGATCAGTAGTATTTATTTGAGGTAGGTCCATTAACCTGTCTCCGGATAAGGCATGACAACAAGCATCGTCGCAACCAAATTGCTTTCATTGCGTATGGCCCGCGCCCCTCCTCCTTCGATATAACAACTGTCCAGTTTTGACAGGACGTGTGTAGTACCGGCACCTAACTCGATGGTGATTTCACCATCAATCACGACATAGATTTTCTCGAGTGGACTGGTATCCATTTCCACACCCCCTCCAGGGAGGAAATGCGAAAGGCCAATCCATGCAAATTCTGAAGCACTTGCATCAAAGCCTTGTAGACGAAGTGACCGCATATCGAAATGGCCAGGCGCATCATAGCGCCCAGCTTCTTCAAGTCTTGTAATCTGCATTCAGCAATCCTTACCGAGCTAATCGGCTTTGCCGGTTTCGATTCGAAAATTGCCAGATGGGTCAACCATCGCTACCAGTCGTACAATACAACCGTCTCCCTTTTTTCCATCGCCATGGAAACGCAGCAAACGTCACACGTTTACCGGTGACTTTATCGATGTCTCCACCGATATTCTCAAGCCCGCAGATACCGGCTGACAGAATTGCATTGTGGCAAGGTTCCCACTCCGGAAAGTCTTCAATGACCTTTCGCCCTGTCTCTTCCTCATATTCTTGGCAAATCTCAGGCATTAACCCGTTGGGACGCCCAAGGCCATGAGGACCGATAGCGGTTCCAAGCGGATGGTCTAGCGCTTGAGTATTGTTACCAACCATTCGGCTTTGCCGGTTTCGATTCGAAAACTGCCAGATGGGTCAACCATCGCTACCAGTCGTACAATACAACCGTCTCCCTTTTTCCATCGCCATGGAAACGCAGCAAACGTCACACGTTTACCGGTGACTTTATCGATGTCTCCACCGATATTCTCAAGCCCGCAGATACCGGCTGACAGAATTGCATTGTGGCAAGGTTCCCACTCCGGAAAGTCTTCAATGACCTTTCGCCCTGTCTCTTCCTCATATTCTTGGCAAATCTCAGGCATTAACCCGTTGGGACGCCCAGGGCCATGAGGACCGATAGCGGTTCCAAGCGGATGGTCTAGCGCTTGAGTATCGTTACCAACCATTTTTACTTTCTTTTCAACGAACCACTCACCGGCCTCCTTATAGAACCCGGGGGAGTAGGCGTAGTAGTGAGCATTGTCTCCGTAGTATTTGTGCCAGCCCGTATTGACGATGACGATGTCGCCTTCCCTGATCTGTGGTCTCGCGTTTTCCAAATCCTCAGCGGCAATCACTCCCCATTTCTTCTTTGGAATCGAAACGACGACACCAGAACCAAAAAAATAAGGAAGCGGGACTTCATCCATAAAAGGAGTCCCAGGGACGACGTGCGCAGGCGCATCAATATGGGTACCAGAGTGCATGACTGTCGTAATTTTTTGGGTCAACACCCCGGACTTGGCCATATTGTGAAGACGCTCTATTTTCACGTCTTCGAAGTACGGCCAACATGGCTGGCCCAAGCCCCACGGATGACTCAGGTCATAAAATTCCAATCCCATGCTGTTAAGCAAATTCGACTCACCAAATTGGCAAAGCGAATCATCACGCCAATCTCCGTCTTCCCATCCTGCCATGCTGAACTCCTCTTCACGATCTAACTTAGGCGTAAAACCGGATGCTCGGTTCAGCACCAATCAGTTTCCGCGCTATAGTATTAGAATCAACATACAAGTCAACTGAATCACATTGTGATACATTTATTCGGGAGCATCTTGGAGAGAGCCTTCGCCCAGGGCAGTGGCGAAAGGTTCAAGAAAGATTATTGATCAGGCAGCGTGCCAGCGAACATCAACTCCGACAGCGGCTTGCGCGGCGAGGGTACTTCGCGCTCCCGCAGGGGTTCCGGCAGATCATAGTTCACCACAAGATTGGCGTTTTGCAGGTTAACGCCCTCACCCGCTGCGTCTGTCGCTACTAAAACAACAACCTCTGGGTCATTACGGAATTCTTCTTGAATTTTTCGGCGTTCGTCGCGGTTGGTGCCGCCATAAATGGTTCGTGCGGCATTCGTATTACCGAGCATGTCGCTGATACGTGTAACCAAATAGGTAAGCGTGTCTTTATGCTCAGTGAAAATAATGAGCTTGCGGCGACTGCCGCTTGCGGTGAACATCTCCGGCTTATCTTGCAGAAGGCAAGAAAGCTCTTCCCACTTCTTGTCGTTCCCTGACTGAACAACAGATGAGGCCTGATATTCAAGATCTTTGAGGATTAGAATTTCCGCCTCTAGTTCAGGGATAGCTTCAGCAGCAGATGCCTGGTCAACGACTTGTTCAGCGTATATCTCGTACTCTTCTGCGCTCAGATCTTCATCTAACTCGTCTAAGTTATCTGGTAAGTCTATTTTTTTCGTAACAGTGTATTCGCCGACAGTCTCAGCAACACAGCTATTAATAGATTGCCCTCGCGCCATCAGCTTAGTTTCAGCCAGGCTGATCCTCTAGGCGCTTACGGCGACGTTTTAAGGATTAGTATATAGCCTCGGGGCTTGAAGCCAAACGGCGTTGCAGCATGGTTAATGCAAAGCCAACGTTATTTTTCTTTTGATCATCTAGATTGTCTGCACGATTCATCTCTTCACGCACGTAAGTAGTCATCTGTTCGTAAAGTGATGCTTCCATGGCCGACAATTCATAGTTAGCTGCATAGGCACGTCGCTCAGGAAACAGAGGCGCACCATCAAATTTCAGCAGCTCCTCTTTCACCATGCGGCGCATCATGTCTGAAACATCTACTTTGTGCGCGCCCTCGCGGAACCTGCCATAAAAACGATCAGCATCAAGCAAAGACAGCCAAATTTGGAAATCTTCTTCTTTGCCGCTATGGGGCGTTGCCGTCATGAGTAGATAATGGCGCGTGATTGAACCTAGTAATTCACCCAATTGAAAGCGCTTGGTTTTATTTACCTTCTGGCCAAAATAGTTAGCTGATAATTTATGGGCCTCATCGACAATGATTAGATCCCATTCCGTGTTTGTAAGTTTCTCTTGGAAATCTTCATTGCGAGACAGTTGATCTAACCGGAATATCAATTGGTCCGCTTCATCGAAGTAGTTGCCTGAAGCGCATTGCTCTTGTTTTTCGCGGCTGAAAATTTCGAAGGTGACACCAAACTTTTCGAGTAATTCATCTTGCCACTGTTCGGTAAGCGAGCCCGGCGAAACAATTAATATACGCTTTGCATCCGCACGCATTAATAGCTCTTGTATTAAAAGGCCTGCCTTGATCGTCTTACCGGCACCCGGATCGTCGGCTAAAACGAACCGTAATGGCTGTCTGGGAAGTATATGCTCGTATACTGCGGAAACGTGCATATCGCATAAAGTTATGCCTCTTGCGCTAGTTGCTTCGCGGCATAGAAATCTAGTAATTATTTTTCCGAGAGCTTGCCGCTTTCCAAAAAGCGCTTTAAGTACTTCTCAGTTGAAGCAATGTATTGCGACACTTTATCCAACGACGCCTTAATCTTGTCTGCGCTTTTTTGAATATTGCTGACTTTTTTCAACGGACTTGTAGTCATTAAGTAGATACAGCAAGCGTTCAACAATCATAGTCATTATCTGACCATCAACTAGCTGAGCATAGATGTTCGCTTTGGCCATTTATCTGCTAATCGAATAGACCACAGTCAAGTTTGAAAAGTCCCCTCGCCGCGTGCTAACGATAACGATAAACCCAACTGCTTGAATGAATTTAACGCCGCCTGCACATGCCGCAGCCACAGTGGCATCTACGCTGTCTTCATCAAACACAATGACATTGCATCAGTCTCTCGGTTAGCACGCATCTCCAACAGTTGGCCTATTGCGGTATCGGTTTGCGCTGCCGGATCTCTATTGTCGAGCAAACCCAGCTTCACGCCTTTGTCTAACTTCACTTCAAAACCGATAGAGCAATCGTCTTTACCTTCTATCGCAACCAATACATCGCCTGTTTTGTTTCTAGACAGCTGCCCTCGCTGCGTTGATAGATCAACAATTTCGTCACTATCATAATTTGCAGCAGTCTGAATCTCCGCTAAAGCTTGCATAATTTTCTGCTCGGCCTTCTCACCTTTACCGCTGGTTTCTTTGAATCGTAATTCTCTCAGTTCGTACAAAGTCTTTAGAGACGCTAACTGCTTTCCTAACTCGCCTTCGGTTTCATTTAGGAACTGTGCGATCTCACCTTTAATTTCCGCCAACACGCCTATACCAATAGCTTTTACAGTTGCTTGCTCACGTCGACTTTCAGGCATGCCAAATATTCGGCAACAATGGCATTATCGATTTGTATCTTTTCGATATCGAGAACACCATTTCTAAGTTTGACCGCCATAATTAATAGGAGCTTGCGCAGATTCTGGTGGATAAAGTCAAAAGTAACACTTCCATTGACTGGACTATCAAGGAAAGCGTCCGAGCAAAACTCCGAACTATCGTGAAACGATTTTTGAATAAATACGGCTATCCGCCGGACGAACAACAAATAGCAACGGACAGAATATTGCAACAGGCGGAATTACTGGCGGATGACTGGGCTCCAGCTTAAACAAGAGCGGAATTAAGTAAACATCTACCCCCCATGACGGTGGTTGGAGCGGGGCTCTATCCGCCACGCCGCACCTAGAAAGTTATAGTGCCCTCTAAAAGAATATCGTGCGCAGTAGCGTCAAGCCCCTCACGACGCTCGGTGACGAGTTTCACATCAAGAGGGTTAAATTGCCATATCAGGCCAAGACGATAGGTGTCGCTACTGTCGCCAAATGTCATTTCGCTGTACGGTGTCAAGAGCCCGCGGCCACCAGGCGCGGTCATGCCATAGCCAAAGCGCAGGTCTAGGCTCGGCGCATAGTCCGGGCGTTCCGTGTCGCCATCCTCAAGGCGTAGCCCCTGCCGCCAGAGCTGTTGCAGGTTACTGCTAGTCGCCTCGCCATAGGCAGGCATCAGGCTGAAGAACGGCCCTCGTCCGTCTGCCGACCCCTGGAATTTAATCAGCCCACTGAGCCCCCATTCCTCAATGCCGCCCTTGTAGTTCGCCAGGCTCCGCGCCTTAGCTTCCAGCGTCAAATCCTTGGCGGCGTGAACATAGCGCAACCCGCCGCCCATCTCAGTGCCGCTGCCAGTCTTGCCAGCACCACCGTCATAGCGAAGCCCCCCTTCCAGGATCAAATCCAGCTGGGCTCCGCTGTCCAAAGACCAGTTCCCAGTGGCTTCCAGAGTCATCCGCAAGCGGCTAACATCCAGACTCAAGGCAGCTAGTTGCTCGTTGCCCACGACTTCCAATTCAGTGCGCAGGGCTTCGGCCTTCACCCGCAGGTTATCTGCCGCCAACAGAGGGCCACTCGCACCCAGAGCAAGCGTCTGTAAGTTGAGATCGCTCGACAGATGCCGCGCCAGGGGAGCCTCATCATCGGTGATGTCCAACTCGCCTTCCCCATAGCCGAGTGTCGCCCAGAGATCCAGCCGCCCAAGGTTCCAGCCCACATAAGGATGAATGCTGGCCATCTCCAGCGCATAGTCGCCACTGGTGGCGGTGCGGCCAGCCCGGTCAGGCGTCTGGGTGCTGGTGTAGTTGCTGTAATCCAACGCCACCTGGTTCCAGGACAGAGAGACGCCGGCAATCAGATTAGCACCCACTTGGGTGTCCAGACCCAGATGCAGACTGAAGAGGTCACCGTCCCAGGTCAACTGGTCAGAGTCGCTGATACTGCGGTAATCACCCGAACCCCAGAAGGTTAGGCGGGATGCCTCTTCCGATACGCCTTCTGAAGTGTTATCCGAAGCGCCATCTGAAGCGTCTTCTGAAATGCCCAGAGGCAGCACAAAGTCGCTGTCCGCCAGGAATCGCTTGATGTTGAACTGGTCATCAGAAATTGCTTGCCCCTGAGCAGCGATGATGCCCTCCAGGCTGGACTGACCACCAAGACTGGCAATGCGAGCCGTCTTCCCACCCGCCTGCTTCAGGCGCTGCGCGATCGCATGCACATTCTGGTCAGCCATGGCGCGCGCCACCTCTGACAAGATCATACGATTCAGGTCAGCAAAGTCGGGACCCGCCAACACCCGGACGCTTCTGCTCTCTTGCGCCTCGTTGCCCATGGGGTCAGCAACGGTGTAGGTGACGGTGTGGGTGCCGACCTGGTTGGTGTCCAGGTCGGTGGCATCAATGACGATGCTGTCAGTGAGATCGCCAGCCATGTCATCAACGGCGGTGGCGCCGGGCTCAATGTAGCGCCCACCCACTTCCAGGGTCAAAGGATTGTCGCCGAGCAGGGTGATGTTGGGGGGTGTGGTGTCCATGACAGTAATCATCTGCTGGGCGGAGCTGCTCAGTTCATTGGCATCGGTTGCCGTCCAGGTGATCATGGTCTCACCCATGGGGAAGGTCTCGGCCGCGTTGTTGGTGATGACGGCGGTGTCCTCAGTGGAGGTGGCGGTGCCGTAGTCGGAGCGATCAAGCGGGGTCATGATGGCAGTCGCCTCAAAGGTTTGGGCAAGAGGCGCAACAATATCCGGCGGTATGGTGTCTTCGACTATGACCCTGCGGGTCACGGTATCAGCAGGGTTACCGGCGGTGTCGGAGACATCGCAGATGACTTCGTAGGTGCCGACCTGGGCGGTGTTCACTATGCCAGCAATGACAATCCTGCGGGTTAGTTCGGTGTCATCATCCACCAGATCGGTCGCCCTTACCCCCAGTTCCGTATATTCCGTGGAAAACTCGACGATCTGGGGATTGGCACCAAGCAGGGTGATAATCGGTTTGGTGGTGTCCACAACCGTGATTATCTGGGTAGCGGTGAGTTGATTGCCCGAAGTATCGGTTGCCGCCCAGATGATGGTGGTGGTGCCCACCGGAAAGGTCGCCGGGGCGTTGCTGGTGATCTCGGCTTCGGGGTCGCTGGAAGTGGCGGTGCCGTAATCGGACGAGTCCAGCGGTGTCCGGGGCGCCGTGGCTTCGGTGGTGTAGGCAGCAGGTGCGGTGATGTCCGGCGCGGTGGTGTCGGTGACCCTGACGGTGCGGGTCACGGTATCGGCAGCGTTGCCTTTGGCATCGGAGACATCGTAGGTGACCGAGTAATCTCCAACTCGGTTGATGTTCACTGCACTACTGTCAATGGCAATCCTGCCGGTTAGTTCGGTGTCATCATCCACCAGGTCGGTGGCGGTGGCACCGTGTTCGGCATAAGTCGTGCCGCGTTCGACCGGGTTGTCGTCTACGGTGTCCTTGAGCAGGGTGATCACCGGCTTGGTGGTATCGATGATGCGGATGGTCTGCTCGTCGGTTGCTTCATTCCCCGAAGCATCAGTTGCCTTCCAGGTGATGATGTGGTTGCCGACTGCGAAGTTGTTAGTCTCCGGGCTGCGCGTGATGTCGGGTGCCGGGTCGGTCAGGTCAGTAGCGGTTGCCTGTCCCACGTCGATTGGCGTTGTGGGTCCGGTAGCTTCCGACACCACATCTGCCGGTGCAATGATAGTCGGCGGTATGTTGTCAGGTGCAATCCGGGCAGCGGTGACCATGACCCTGCGGGTCTTCTGCTCGGCCGGGTTGCCGTTGGTGTCGGAGACATCGTAGGTGACCGTGTAGGTCCCGACCGTGCTCGTGTCCACGTTGTCCGAATTAATGTCAATCCTGCCGGTCAGTGTGCTGTCATCATCCATCAGGTCGGTGGCGGTGGCCCGGTGTTCGGTATAAGCCGTGCCGAGTTCGACTGTGTTGTCGTCTGTGGTGTCCTTGAGCAGAGTGATAATCGGTTTGGTGGTGTCCACAACCGTGATGGTCTGCTCGGCGCTGCTGCTGAGGTGATTGCTGTCGGTGGCGGTCCAGGTGATGATGGTGTCGCCCACCGGGAAGGTCGCCGGCGCGTCGTCGGTGATGTCGCCATCGGTGGACGTGGCGATGCCGTACTCATCCCGGCCCAGCGGGGTCAAGGTAGCCGTGGCTTCGGTGGTATAGAGCCCCGGTGCGGTGATGCCCGGCTTCATGGTGTCTTCGACGATGACCGTGCGGGTCTTCTGCACGGCGGCGTTGCCGGCGGTGTCGGAGACATCGTAGGTGACCGTGTATTGCCCGACCCGGTCGGTGTTCACTGTGCCGGCAATGGCAATGCTGCCGGTGAGGTCGCCATCCACCAGGTCGGTCGCGGTGGCCTTCAGTTCGGCATAGCCATCGCCAAACTCGATGGTCTGTTCCTCTGCACCGGTCAAGGTGATCTCCGGCGCGGTGGTGTCGGCGATGGCGATGGTCTGGGTATCGGTCTCTTCATTACCCGAAGCATCCGTTGCCTTCCAGGTGATGGCGTGTTCTCCGACGGCGAAGTTGTTGGTCTCCGGGCTGCGCGTGACCTCGGGTGCCTGGTCGGCCAGGTCAGTCGCGGCGGCCTGTCCCACGGTGACTGACGTGGTCGGTCCGGTGGCTTCCGTGGATACATTCGCCGGTGCGGTGATGTCCGGCTTGGTGGTGTCGGCGATGGTGATGGTCTGCTCGGCGGTGCTAATCAGGTCATTGGCATCGGTGGCGGTCCAGGTGATGATGGTGTCGCCCACCGGGAAGGTCGCCGGCGCGTCGTCGGTGATGTCGCCATCGGTGGACGTGGCGATGCCGTACTCATCCCGGCCCAGCGGGGTCAAGGTAGCCGTGGCTTCGGTGGCATAGGGCTCAGGTACGGTGATGCCCGGCTTCATGGTGTCTTCGACGATGACCGTGCGGGTCTTCCGCACGGCGGCGTTGCCGGCGGTGTCGGAGACATCGTAGGTGACCGTGTATTGCCCGACCCGGTCGGTGTTCACTGTGCCGGCAATGGCAATGCTGCCGGTGAGGTCGCCATCCACCAGGTCGGTCGCGGTGGCCTTCAGTTCGGCATAGCCATCGCCAAACTCGATGGTCTGTTCCTCTGCACCGGTCAAGGTGATCTCCGGCGCGGTGGTGTCGGCGATGGTGATGGTCTGGGTATCGGTCTCTTCATTACCCGAAGCATCCGTTGCCTTCCAGGTGATGGCGTGTTCTCCGACGGCGAAGTCGTTCGTCTCCGGGCTGCGCGTGACCTCGGGTGCCTGGTCGGCCAGGTCAGTCGCGGCGGCCTGTCCCACGGTGACTGACGTGGTCGGTCCGGTGGCTTCCGTGGATACATTCGCCGGTGCGGTGATGTCCGGCTTGGTGGTGTCGGTGATGGTGATGGTCTGCTCGGCGGTGCTAATCAGGTCATTGGCATCGGTGGCGGTCCAGGTGATGATGGTGTCGCCCACCGGGAAATCTTCGGGCGCGTCGTCGGTGATGTCGCCATCGGTGGACGTGGCGATGCCGTACTCAGCCCGGCCCAGCGGGGTCAAGGTGGCCGTGGCTTCGGTGGCATAGGGCTCAGGTACGGTGATGCCCGGCTTCATGGTGTCTTCGACGATGACCCTGCGGGTCTTCCGCACGGCGGCGTTGCCGGCGGCGTCGGAGACATCGTAGGTGACCGTGTATTGCCCGACTGCGCTCGTGTCCACTGTGCCGGCAATGGCAATGCTGCCGGTGAGGTCGCCATCCACCAGGTCGATCGCGGTGGCCTTCAGTTCGGCATAGCCCTCGCCAAACTCGATGGTCTGCGGGTTCGTCCCGGTCAAGGTGATCTCCGGCGCGGTGGTGTCGGCGATGGTGATGGTCTGGGTATCGGTCTCTTCATTACCCGAAGCATCCGTTGCCTTCCAGGTGATGGTGTGTTCTCCGACGGCGAAGTTGTTGGTCTCCGGGCTGCGCGTGATCTTGAGCGCGTTATCCGCCAGGTCGGTCGCGGCGGCCTGTCCCACGGTGACTGGCGTGGTCGGTCCGGTGGCTTCCGTGGATACATTCGCCGGTGCGGTGATCACCGGCTTGGTGGTGTCGGCGATGCGGATGGTCTGCTCGTCGGTTGCTTCATTCCCCGAAGCATCAGTTGCCTTCCAGGTGATGACGTGGTTGCCGACTGCGAAGTCGTTCGTCTCCGGGCTGCGCGTGATGTCGGGTGCCGGGTCGGTCAAGTCAGTCGCGGTTGCCTGTCCCACGTCGACCGGCGTTGTGGGGCCGGTGGCTTCCGACACCACATCCGCTGGTGCAATGATGGTCGGCGGTATGCTGTCAGGTGCAATCCGGGCAGCGATGACTATGACCCTGACGGTGCGGGTCACGGTGGCGGCGGCGTTGCCTTTGGCATCGGAGACATCGTAGGTGATCGTGTAGACCCCGCCCCGGTCGGTGTCCACGTTGGTCGAATCAATGGCAATCCTGCCGGTGAGTTCGCTGTCATCATCCACCAGGTCGGTCGCCGTAGCACCGTGTTCGGTATAAGCCGTGCCGAGTGCGACCCTGTTGTCGTCTACGGTGTCCTTGAGCAGGGTGATCACCGGCGCGATGTTATCGGTGATGGTGATGGTCTGCTCGGCGGTGGCTTCATTCCCCGAAGCATCAGTTGCCTTCCAGGTGATGACGTGGTTGCCGACGGCGAAGTCGTTCGTCTCCGGGCTGCGCGTGATGCCGGGTGCCTGGTCGGCCAGGTCAGTCGCGGTTGCCTGTCCCGCGTCGACTGGCGTGGTCGGTCCGGTGGCTTCCTTGGAGACATTCGCCGGTGCGGTGATGTCCGGCTTGGTGGCGTCGGTGATGCGGATGGTCTGCTCGGCGGCGCTGGTCAGGTTGTTGGCGTCCGTGGCGGTCCAGGTGATGATGGTGTCGCCCACCGGGAAATCTTCCGGCGCGTCGTCGGTGATGTCGCCATCGGTGGACGTGGCGATGCCGTACTCAGCCCGGCCCAGCGGGGTCAAGGTGGCCGTGGCTTCGGTGGTATAGAGCTCAGGTACGGTGATGCCCGGCTTCATGGTGTCTTCGACGATGACCCTGCGGGTCTTCCGCACGGCGGCGTTGCCGGCGGCGTCGGAGACATCGTAGGTGACCGTGTATTGCCCGACTGCGCTCGTGTCCACTGTGCCGGCAATGGCAATGCTGCCGGTGAGGTCGCCATCCACCAGGTCGGTCGCGGTGGCCTTCAGTTCGGCATAGCCCTCGCCAAACTCGATGGTCTGTTCCTCTGCACCGGTCAAGGTGATCTCCGGCGCGGTGGTGTCGGCGATGGTGATGGCCTGGGTATCGGTCTCTTCATTACCCGAAGCATCCGTTGCCTTCCAGGTGATGGCGTGTTCTCCGACGGCGAAGTTGTTGGTCTCCGGGCTGCGCGTGATCTTGAGCGCGTTATCCGCCAGGTCGGTCGCGGCGGCCTGTCCCACGGTGACTGGCGTGGTCGGTCCGGTGGCTTCCGTGGATACGTCCGCCGGTGCGGTAATCATCGGATCGGTGGTGTCGATGATGCGGATGGTCTGCTCGGCGGTGCTGATCAGGTCATTGGTGTCGGTGGCGGTCCAGGTGATGATGGTGTCGCCCACCGGGAAATCTTCGGGCGCGTCGTCGGTGATGTCGCCATCGGTGGACGTGGCGATGCCGTACTCAGCCCGGCCCAGCGGGGTCAAGGTGGCCGTGGCTTCGGTGGTATAGAGCTCAGGTACGGTGATGCCCGGCTTCATGGTGTCTTCGACGATGACCCTGCGGGTCTTCCGCTCGGCGGCGTTGCCGGCGGCGTCGGAGACATCGTAGGTGACCGAGTAATCTCCAACCCGGTCGGTGTTCACTGTGCCGGCAATGGCAATGCTGCCGGTGAGGTCGCCATCCACCAGGTCGGTCGCGGTGGCCTTCAGTTCGGCATAGCCCTCGCCAAACTCGATGGTCTGTTCCTCTGCACCGGTCAAGGTGATCTCCGGCGCGGTGGTGTCGGCGATGGCGATGGCCTGGGTATCGGTCTCTTCATTACCCGAAGCATCCGTTGCCTTCCAGGTGATGGTGTGTTCTCCGACGGCGAAGTCGTTGGTCTCCGGGCTGCGCGTGATCTTGAGCGCGTTATCCGCCAGGTCGGTCGCGGCGGCCTGTCCCACGGTGACTGACGTGGTCGGTCCGGTGGCTTCCGTGGATACATTCGCCGGTGCGGTGATGTCCGGCTTGGTGGTGTCGGCGATGCGGATGGTCTGCTCGGCGGTGCTGATCAGGTCATTGGTGTCGGTGGCGGTCCAGGTGATGATGGTGTCGCCCACCGGGAAATCTTCCGGCGCGTCGTCGGTGATGTCGCCATCGGTGGACGTGGCGATGCCGTACTCAGCCCGGCCCAGCGGGGTCAAGGTGGCCGTGGCTTCGGTGGTATAGAGCTCAGGTACGGTGATGCCCGGCTTCATGGTGTCTTCGACGATGACCCTGCGGGTCTTCCGCACGGCGGCGTTGCCGGCGGCGTCGGAGACATCGTAGGTGACCGTGTATTGCCCGACTGCGCTCGTGTTCACTGTGCCGGCAATGGCAATGCTGCCGGTGAGGTCGCCATCCACCAGGTCGGTCGCGGTGGCCTTCAGTTCGGCATAGCCCTCGCCAAACTCGATGGTCTGCGGGTTCGTCCCGGTCAAGGTGATCTCCGGCGCGGTGGTGTCGGCGATGGTGATGGTCTGGGTATCGGTCTCTTCATTACCCGAAGCATCCGTTGCCTTCCAGGTGATGGTGTGTTCTCCGACGGCGAAGTTGTTGGTCTCCGGGCTGCGCGTGATCTTGAGCGCGTTATCCGCCAGGTCGGTCGCGGCGGCCTGTCCCACGGTGACTGGCGTGGTCGGTCCGGTGGCTTCCGTGGATACATTCGCCGGTGCGGTGATCACCGGCTTGGTGGTGTCGGCGATGCGGATGGTCTGCTCGGCGGTGCTGATCAGGTCATTGGTGTCGGTGGCGGTCCAAGTGATGATGGTGTCGCCCACCGGGAAATCTTCGGGCGCGTCGTCGGTGATGTCGCCATCGGTGGACGTGGCGATGCCGTACTCAGCCCGGCCCAGCGGGGTCAAGGTGGCCGTGGCTTCGGTGGTATAGAGCTCAGGTACGGTGATGCCCGGCTTCATGGTGTCTTCGACGATGACCCTGCGGGTCTTCCGCACGGCGGCGTTGCCGGCGGCGTCGGAGACATCGTAGGTGACCGTGTATTGCCCGACTGCGCTCGTGTCCACTGTGCCGGCAATGGCAATGCTGCCGGTGAGGTCGCCATCCACCAGGTCGGTCGCGGTGGCCTTCAGTTCGGCGTACCCCTCGCCAAACTCGATGGTCTGTTCCTCTGCACCGGTCAAGGTGATCTCCGGCGCGGTGGTGTCGGCGATGGTGATGGCCTGGGTATCGGTCTCTTCATTACCCGAAGCATCCGTTGCCTTCCAGGTGATGGTGTGTTCTCCGACGGCGAAGTTGTTGGTCTCCGGGCTGCGCGTGATCTTGAGCGCGTTATCCGCCAGGTCGGTCGCGGCGGCCTGTCCCACGGTGACTGGCGTGGTCGGTCCGGTGGCTTCCGTGGATACGTCCGCCGGTGCGGTAATCATCGGATCGGTGGTGTCGATGATGCGGATGGTCTGCTCGGCGGTGCTGATCAGGTCATTGGTGTCGGTGGCGGTCCAGGTGATGATGGTGTCGCCCACCGGGAAATCTTCCGGCGCGTCGTCGGTGATGTCGCCATCGGTGGACGTGGCGATGCCGTACTCAGCCCGGCCCAGCGGGGTCAAGGTGGCCGTGGCTTCGGTGGTATAGAGCTCAGGTACGGTGATGCCCGGCTTCATGGTGTCTTCGACGATGACCCTGCGGGTCTTCCGCACGGCGGCGTTGCCGGCGGCGTCGGAGACATCGTAGGTGACCGAGTAATCTCCAACCCGGTCGGTGTTCACTGTGCCGGCAATGGCAATGCTGCCGGTGAGGTCGCCATCCACCAGGTCGGTCGCGGTGGCCTTCAGTTCGGCATAGCCCTCGCCAAACTCGATGGTCTGTTCCTCTGCACCGGTCAAGGTGATCTCCGGCGCGGTGGTGTCGGCGATGGCGATGGCCTGGGTATCGGTCTCTTCATTACCCGAAGCATCCGTTGCCTTCCAGGTGATGGTGTGTTCTCCGACGGCGAAGTCGTTGGTCTCCGGGCTGCGCGTGATCTTGAGCGCGTTATCCGCCAGGTCGGTCGCGGCGGCCTGTCCCACGGTGACTGACGTGGTCGGTCCGGTGGCTTCCGTGGATACATTCGCCGGTGCGGTGATGTCCGGCTTGGTGGTGTCGGCGATGCGGATGGTCTGCTCGGCGGTGCTGATCAGGTCATTGGTGTCGGTGGCGGTCCAGGTGATGATGGTGTCGCCCACCGGGAAATCTTCCGGCGCGTCGTCGGTGATGTCGCCATCGGTGGACGTGGCGATGCCGTACTCAGCCCGGCCCAGCGGGGTCAAGGTGGCCGTGGCCTCAAAGGTCTGGGCAGCTGGCGCAGCAATATCCGGCGGCACGCCATCCACCTTGTGCAACGGGTCATCGCTAATGGCGTACTCGGTCAGGCTCAGATTCGCCGGGTTGCCGATGCTATCGGTGACCATACCGCTCGTCACCATCAGCGCATCGGCACCAATGCCAACGCCGTTATTGTCCTCATCGCCGGCTTGCACGGTGTAGCCGAACAATAGGGAAGTGTCATCTGGTTGCACCGCCGCATACTCCATTGCCACGCGAGAATCATCATCGCCTAAAGACAGCCACAGAACCGGTGCATCATCAACCACAGTCACCGGCTCGTTGAAATCCACCCGCAGGGTAATCCGCTCGCCGATATGGTAATAGCCGAAGAGTCTTGGTGTGGAGGTGATGGTCACAGCCGTCACCTGCGGCGCCACCGCGTCCACCTTGTGCTCTGGTTGATCAGCAACGGCGGCACTGGCGGGAAAAACCAGAGTCAGCGGATTGTCTGCAGGATCGGCGGCGCTGCCACCTTCAACCAGATGCAGTGCACTGAAACTGATGCCGTTCGGGTCATAATCACCGTTTTGCACGGTGTAGTAGATGATTTTAAAAGTGGAGAGACCTAGCCGACCGTCGGCGGGGGTGATGACTTCGGTCCCGCCCAGATTCAACTTCAAACGCAGATCATGAACATCTCCATGCAACACCGGCTCGGTGAACACTACCGTCACCACAATTTGCTCGCCCGCCAGATAGGTGTCGCCATCTTGCGGGCGAGATGTGATAGTAGCGCTCTTCACCTCTGGCACCACACCATCCACGCGATGCTCCGAGTCATTCTCAAAAGCAAACTGCGTCAAGTCCAAATTCGCCGCGTTGCCAACTGCATCGGCAAGGCTGCCGCTGGTCAAACTCAGCGCATTCGCACCAATGCTGATGCCGGTGCTGCCCGCATCGCCGGCTTGTACGGTGTAGGTGAATAATGCCCGGGAATCGTTTTCCTGAACTTTGTTTTGTGCGATGACCGGACCCGACGCCAAAGTTAGTGTCAGGCTTAGATTTTCTTTATCACCCCCGATCGACTCGCTGAAAAGCACTTCAACTTCAATTTCATCACCTAAGCCGTAGTATTTGTGATCGTTCGGCGTGGAAATAATCGACACCCCGGTCACCTCTGGTGGAGTGGCGTCCACCACCGTGACCACCTGGGTCGCGGTTACTTCATTACCTGCTGGATCGGTGGCGGTCCAGGTGATGATGGTATCGCCCAGCGGGAAAACATCAGGCGCGTCGTCGGTGATAGTCGCCGTGTCATCGGTGGGAGTGGCACTGCCGTAATCGGACGAGTCCAGCGCCGTCTGCACGCCAGTGGGCTCAAAGGTCTGGGCAGCAGGCGCAACAAGATCCGGCGGCACGCCATCCACCTTGCGCGTCGGATCATCAGTGAACGCGACATGCGCCAGACTTAAATCCGCCGGATTATCCAGCTCATCGGTGACACTTCCCCCATCCACCAGACTCAGCGCATCGGTGCCGATGCTGACACCGTTTTCATCCAGGTCGCCGAGTTGTACGGTATGTCGGAATAATATCTGGCGCGGTGTGTTGAGCGATAGGAGCGATACCCTGCCTTGCAAGATTACCTCTCCGCTATCCATGCCCAGCACCAAACGCAGGGCCGTGGCATCCCCATGGGGATCAGAGTCTAAAATCACCAGGACGCGAATATAGTCGCCCAACTTGAAGGTGTTGGGGTCGGGGTTATCATCCTGGGGTGAAAGAATACGCACACCCGTCACCCGCGGACCCACGCCATCCACCTTGTGCAGTGGGTCATTGCTAAAGGCCTGCGCGGTCAGGCTCAAGTCCGCCGGGTTGCCGACGATATCGGTGACCATGCCGCTCGTCACCCTCAACGCATCGGCACCGATGCCAACGCCGTTATTGTCCTCATCGCCGGTTTGCACGGTGTAACCGAACAACAGGGAAGTATCATCCGGTTGCAGCGCCGTATACTCCATCGCCACTCTGCGATTATCATCGCCCAAAGACATGTGTAGAACCGGTGCGTCATCAATAATGGTCACCGACTCGTCGAAATCCACCCGCAGGGTAATCCGCTCGCCGGTGCGGTAATGACCGAAGAGTCTTGGTGTGGAGGTGATGGTCACAGCCGTCACCTCTGGTCCCACGCCATCCACCTGGTAATCCGGATCATCAGTGAACGCGAAATCCGCCAGACTTAAATTCACCGGATTGCCCGATTCATCGGTGACGCTCTCCTCCGGCACCAGCCTCAATGCATTGGCACCCAGGCTGAAGCCATTTTTATCCAGGTCGCCAGATTGCACGACATAACTGAAATTCAGGGCAAGGCCGTGGCCAGCGATGCCGTGTTTCCTTGAATTTCGTGCGGTGACCAGGCCGGAATCCAGCGTATACTGCATGGATAACTGCCCCTGAAGCACGGGAAGGTGACTATCAAAAGCCAGCACCACTTTAATTTCTTCGCCCAATGCGTAGGTATTGTGGTTGTCGGGCGACGGAGTAACCAACACAAAACTCACCTTCGGCACCACGCCATCCACCTTGTGCTTCGGCTGGTCGGGGTTGGCGATGCCACCCAGAAACAGCGAGTTACCGGCGGCATCGGTGAGGTCAGTATGCAGTCCGGCAATGAACAAAGCATGTGTGTTACTGACACCGTTTTCGTCCAGATCGCCTTCTTGCACCGTGTAACTTCCTTCTACTGACATGATCGGTTCATTGCTATCAGCAGGGAAGGGAAAACTCATGGCAGTAGTTTCAGTGCCAATTCGCAGATTTAATGACAGTATCGGTTTCGGTGAAACGTCCGCCATCACCGGCTCGTTAAAGTCCAGGCGCATCCTGATTTGTTCGCCCAGAAGGTAGATGTCGCCCTGGTTCGGCGTGGAAATAATCGACACGCCGGTCACCTCTGGCGCGACGGTATCCACCACCGTGAACACAAAGTCGCCGGAGACAGATGCGCCGTTGGCATCGGTTGCGGTATAGGTCAGGGTGCTGACACCGTCCTCGGTGGGCCTGCCGGACAGGGCGCGGCTGCCCGGGTCAAATGCCAGCCCGGGCGGCAGGTCGCCTTCTAATGTATACACAATCGGCGGTGCGCCATCCCTGGCCGCCGGCAACTTAATCGGCCCGATAGGCGCTACCGGCAACAGTTCATTTTGCCGCAGACTCAGGCGCAGCGGCTCAGCAAAACTCGGTGGCTGCACTACCTTGATTGTCAAATACGCATTAATCCTCTCGCTAAGGGCACCGGTACCGAGATCACTAACGGTGTATCGGAAGGAGTAACCCCGTCCGGTCGTGACCTGAACCGCGCTGCCGTGCAGACGGCGTGTGTTTCGATCAAATTGGATGCCCGGCGGCAGGCTTTCAAAGTGTGTGGAATAGTTAAATGCGGGGTTTGCGCCAGTGCCACCCTGCGGCGGTGGGAGGATGAGTTCAAACGCAATGCCGCGAGTAATGAGCAGGTCGCCGCTCAGCGGTGGGTCAAAATACATCGGCACATATGGCGGGAAACCGCCATTCTCACGCACCCGGACACGTATTGCCATGATGCCACCGCCGCCAACTTCGTCTTCCGCGGTATACAAATAACTGAGATATGCACCAGGATGATCGGCGGTGGTAGTGGTTGGGGTGCCGAACAGGGTGCGCGTGGTCGCGTCATAGCTGATTCCATGACTTGGAGCCTGGAATGCGTAAGTCAACTCGCCGATGCCGCCAGTGGCTAGCGGCAAAACAACCGGCGTGATGGGCACCCCCCGGTCAAAAGTATAGAAACGGGCTCCGGCAAATTGCGGACTGGTTGCCTCCACAGTGAATTCCTGGCTGGCAACCGCGCCGTTGGCATCGGTCGCCGTGTAAACCAAGACATACACCCCAAGCCTTAACCTGATTGACAGTTCCCGGCTGGCCGGATCAAAGCGCACATTCTCCGGCAGCTCCCGGATCTGCTCGCCTCGCTTCTCTTGCAGGTTATAGGTCAAATCGCCGTGGCCATGTTCGGCAAGCGGCAGGATCATGGGCTCAGTGTATCTACTCGCTCGGATGAGCATATCTTCCACCTCAGCGACAAATCGCGGCGGCTTCGCCACGCGCACCTGAAAACGCAGGCTGTCGCTGGCACCGTTGCTATCGGTCGCGCTCCATTCCAATTCGGTCGCCGCGGCCGGCGTGCTCGGGGTGCCGGACAGGGTGCGGGTGGCGCGGTTAACTGCCAGCCCGGCCGGCACGGGCAGCAGGGTGTAACTCAGGGGCATGGCGCCATGCTGTGGTGCCGGCAGGGCAAGGCCGGGAATCGCCGCGGTGGCGGTGTAAATCTGGTCGTCAACGCGGATACCGGCAAAACTCGGCGGCTCCACTACGCTGATGCTGAACTCCAGCGTATCCATGGCACGGTTCACATCACGCACCTGCCATCTCAGTGGAATGGCCTCGGCAACCGCCGGCGGCGTGCCGCTCAGCGTGTGCGTGGTGCGGTCATAGCCCAACCAACCCGGTAGCGCGTCCTCATTCAGGGTGTATTGCTTGTCGCCGTAGCCGCCACTGGTGTCGGACAGGGTCAGAAGGACCGGTCGTCCGACGGTAAATGTCTGGTCCGGAATAGTGGACGGCACAAACCGCAGGGGTGGTGCCACGGACAGGCTGAATGTGAGGGGAGTAGTGGCAACGGCAGCGTTGTTGTCTACAGCGGTGTATGTCATTGCTATTTCTGTTGTCCTGATCGGAGCACCGGTTAGTCGGCGGGTGGTCTGGCCAAAACTCAGCCCGATGGGCTCCAGCGCGTCGGGGTTTGGAGCACCGAGAATATAAATCAAGGGCGCGACGCCAGTCGCTGCCGGCAGTAGGATATCAATCGGCGGCATCCCTTCCGTGAGCGTGAGATCAGTGATGCTGGTATCACCAAAGGTCGGCCGCTCCGCTATGGTCACCAGAAAACCTAGGGGGGTGCTGATGCCGTTAATATCAGTCGCGGTCAATTCCAATTCGGTGATGGCCGCCGGTGTGGTCGGTGTGCCGGACAGGGTACGGGTGGCGGGGTCAAATGCCAGCCCCGCCGGTAGCGGGGCAAGCGAGTATGTCAGGTCAAGGGCACTGGTCGCTTCCGGCAGAATCAGGCGGGGGATAGTCTTGGTGACGGTATATATCTGGTCGTCAATGCGGGCATCGCCAAAACTCGGGGCGGCGACTACCGTCACATGAAAAGGCGTCAGGAACGCAGCGGATGGCACCGTATCGGTTACCATCAACCGCAGCTCGGTTGCCGCCATGGGCGCGCTGGGTGTGCCGGACAGGGTGCGGGTGTTGGCATCAAATACCAGCCCGGATGGGATGTTACCGGTCAAGTCATAACGCAGGGGTGCAACACCGCCGATGGCTTGCGGCAGGGCAAGGCTGACCGACTGGCCCACCGTATAGGTCTGGTCTGGCACGGAATCCACATCCATAAAGCGAGGCATCGCGCTGACCTGATGCGCGGGCGCATTGGTGATGGTATGACCCTCAAGGCTCAGGCGCAGCGGGTTACCCGCAGCATCTGTCAGGCTACCGCCGGTCACCTTCAACCCGCCCTCGCCGATGCTGATGCCGTCTTCATCCAGGTCACCGTCTTGCACCTGATAGGCGGCTTCTATTACCGAGACCGGGGAGCGAAATTTGTCGAAGATCAACTCACGGGTGGCATCGCCGATCAACAAAGGTACGGACAGAATCGGCGAACCGCTGGGCGTGACCGGTTGGTCCAGCGTCAGGCGCACCCGAATCATCTCGCCCAACCCATACACCTCCCCCTGCGCTGGTGTGGAGATGATGCGCAGATCCGTCACCTTCGGCGCCACGGCATCCACCTTGTGGTCCGGGTGATTGGTGATGGTGTGTTCCGCCAGGCTCAGAATCAGCGGCCTGCCAGCCTGGTTGGTGACGCTGCCGCTGGTCAAACTCAACGCATCGGCACCGATGCTGACGCCGTCTTCGTTCAGGTCGCCGTCTTGCACGATGTAGGAGAAAGCCACAATTCCACGGCTATTAAAAATACTAACTCGCGGGCTCTGCGAGACGGCCGCACCCGAATCCAGATTCAGTGTCATTTGCAGATTGTCCACATCCCCCACAAGCCGCTGGCTGAAAGTCAGCGTGACTCTAATCTCTTCGCCCCCCAGATAGGTGTCGCCCGTGGCGGGTCTGGAGACTATGCCCAGGTTGGCCACCCGAGGTCCGCCGCCCTCCACCTTGTGCATCCCATCGTTGGTGATGATTAAATCAGTGATGTCTCTAAACAAAACGTTGCCCGTTGCATCATAGTATCTTGTTGTTCCCACAGAGAAACTATTGCTGCCACTCTGGGGCGTGCCAAAGTAACTGATACCATCGGCGTCATAGTCATCGGCTTGCACGGTGTAGTGGAATACCACTTCGGTGATGGTGTGGTATTCAGCATTGTTATAAGTGTGAGCCTGGGGGCTGATCATCCCCTCCGCCCTGACTTGGCCCGAACCCAGAGTGATCGGCTGAAATGCCTGGAAGGCAGGCGGGTGTATAAGCAAATCTTCACTGAAAGCCACGCGCAGTTGAATCGTCTCGCCCTCCAGATAGGTGTCCCCATAGGCCGGGCTGGAGATGATGCTTACCTCAGTAACCCGCGGCCGGACGGCGTCTACCGTCTGCGCCGGGTCGTTGCGGATGACGTGGTCGGCAAGACTGGTGGCATCAGTCGGATGGCCGACTGCATCGGTAATCGTGTCTGTGCCAACCGATGCCAGCGCATCGGCAGCAATGCTAATGCCGTCTTCGTCCAGGTCGCCGGGTTGCACGCTATAGATGAAGCCAACGGATCGGTTGTCCGCCCTGTGCTCTCTGGCGTCATAGTGCGCCATCACCCTGCGCGCGCCCATATCCAGGCGCAGGCCCGGCAAGCCGGTTATGGTAACCGGCTGACCGAAATCTACCCGCACTTTTATATCTTCAGCCGCCGGATACGATCGGGGAGCACTATCTGCCAGACGGGTGGGCGGACGGGTGGTGAAGGTTACATTGGTTACCCCCGGCGGGGTGGCATCCACCTTGTGGGACGGGTTATTGGTGACGGTGTGTTCCGCCAGGGTCAGAATCAGCGACTTACCAGCCCGGTTGGTGACGCTGCCGCTGGTCAAACTCAGCGCATCGGCACCGATGCTGATGCCGTCTTCGTCCAGGTCGCCGTTTTGCACAATGAAGGTGAAACCCACAATTCCACGTCCACCAAAACTGGCAACGCTCGTGCTCTGCGAGACGACCGCACCCGAATCCAGGTTCAGCGTCAAACGCAGATTGTCTAGATCCCCCACAAGCAGTTGGTTGAAAGTCAGCGTGATTTTAATCTCTTCGCCTTCCAGATAGGTGTGATACTTGTCGGGTCTGGAGGCTATTTGCAGACGTGTCACCCGAGGTCCGCCGCCGTCCACCTTGTGCATCCCATCGTTGGTGATGATTAAATCAGTGATGTCGGTAAGCAAAGAGTTGGTCGTTATATCATAGTATCTTGCTCTTCCCACAGAGAAAATATTGCCGCCACCCCGAGGCGTGCCAAAGTAACTGATACCATCGGCATCGTAGTCGTCGGCTTGCACGGTGTAGTGGAAAATCACTTCGGTGATGGTGTGGTATTCAGCATTGTTATAAGTGTGAGTCTGAGGATTTCTCATCCCCTCCGCCATGACCCTGCCCGAACTCAGAGTGATTGGCTGAAATGCCTGGAATGTACCTGGAAACGCAAGCAGAGCCTCATCGAAAGCCACGCGCAGTTGAATCGTCTCGCCCTCTCGATAGGTGTCCCCATTTGCGGGCCTAGAGATGATGTTTACCTCAGCAACCCGCGGCCGGACAGCGTCTACCATCTGCGCCGGGTCGTTGCGGATGGCGTGTTCGGCAAGACTGCTATCATCAGTCGGATTGCCGGCGGCATCGGTGATCGTGTCTGTGCCAACCGACGCCAGCGCATCGGCAGCAATGCTGATGCCATCTTCGTCCAGGTCGCCTGGTTGCACGTTATAGACGAAGCCAACGGATCGGTTGTTAGTGTTATGTACTCTGGCATCATAGCGCGCCCTCACCCTGCGCGTGCCTATATCCAGGCGCAGGCTCGGCGAGCCGGTCACGGTAACCGGCTGACCGAAATCTACCCGCACTTTTATATCTTCATCCGCCAGATACGAGGCGGGAACACTATCTGCCAGATGGGTGGGCGCACGGGTGGTGAAGGCTAGGTTGGTTACCCGCACCCGGCCGTCCACATTGTATCTGGGGTCGTGGAAAAAGAAGTGCTCCACCAGGCTCAGATCCGCTGGGTTGCCCGTCTCGTCGGTAATACTGCCGCCATTCAACCGCAACGCATTCGCGCCGATGCTGATGCCGTCGGTTTCGTCTCCGGATTGTATGGTGTAGTTGAAAAGCAGGCGTGATGTCGTTGCAGAAGTAGGATTTGCATGCCGCATCTGGACGGTGCCGCTGTCAAGACCCAACTCCAGAATCGGACTGCCCCTCACCGTCACCGGCAGGGCAAAGATTATCTCCATCTGAATTACTTCGCCCCAGGTGTAGAGGGAGTCAGTGCCGAGTCTGTTCAGTGCCGATACTTTTGCACCAGAGCGCACCTCAAGGTCGAAGGTCGTGGTGGCGTAGAAGCGTAAACGGGGAAACCCAGCCTCTACCCGGTAGGTCAATCGGGTTGTCCCCACCTCGGTCGGTGTGCCGTATAGCCTGCGAGAACCTGCGTCGAAGTCCATCCCCGGCGGTAGCGGGCTGAGGGTGTAAGCCGAGCGAAAGAATGCTATGTCCCCAGTCGCCTCTGGCAGGGTAAGAGAGAAAGACTCACCCACGTGGGCGCTCCGAAAGTTCTCTGGCGGCGAGAGGGATACTGCGTCAGGGTCCAGTGCCGGTTTTTGGTGCAGTTGCGCCTGGGCAATGCCTGCCAGCAACGCCAGAGCAACGGCAAATAACACACCCGGCAGAAGGTGTCTCTTCCGGCTTGTCATTGTCGGGCGTGATTTGTCCGATACCCGACATCCAATGCCCGGAATCGGGGGGACGATTGACAAAGGCAAGGAGCGCGTAACCGCGCACAACACGGACATAATGCGGCGCAGCAGAGACGCTACGCGCAACATCCGGCCACTATCTTGAACGTCATGAGGGGACATGACGATGGTTAACACCTTCCCGTTCCTTCGATAGGCAGCATTATGAAAAATTCCGCAAACTGCGTTGCGTCTTCGCTACCCGCAGATACTCAAACCACCTATTTATAGCCCATTATTTGTATCAATGATAGCACCAAAATCAAGACTGCCACCCCTGATCTATCTGACACATAAGACTATAAGTTATTGATATTATATAGAATCCGCACGCCCGGAAATCGAGATGCTTTATTTTCATGTCGGCTTCCTTTTTAAGGCTGTCATATCTGATCTATCTGACACATAAGACTATAAGTTATTGATATTATATAGAATCCGCACGCCCGGAAACCGAGATGCTTTATTTTCATGTCGGCTTCCTTTTTAAGGCTGTCATATCTGGTCTATCTGACACATAAAAATTATAAACTATTGATATTCTTATAGAATCCGCACGCCCGGAAACCGAGATGCTTTATTTTCATGTCGGCTTCCTTTTTAAGGCTGCCATATCTGGTCTATCTGACACATAAAAATTATAAACTATTGATATTATTATAGAATCCGCACGCCCGGAAACCGAGGTGCTTTATTTTCATGTCGACTTCCTTTTTAAGGCCGCCATATCTGATCTATCTGACACATAAGACTATAAGTTGTTGATGTTATATAGAATCCGCACGCCCGGAAACCGAGATGCTTTATTTTCATGTCGGCTTCCTTTTTTTTGCCTGTCATCCTCGCCGAAGGCGGGGGTCCAGAGGAACGAAGGCAAATCACCTTGGCATCCCCGCTAAACATCAACAGGGGTCGGGAGGTGAAAAAGGATAACGGCCTCGCCGCTCTGGATTGCCGCCATTGGTCAGGCCGGGGGCGAGCATGTAGAATGCCCCGCCGGTATCAACCGAATAACAGGTTTGTCAATAGTGAGCGAAAAAACGGTCAACAGCACTACCGAGGGCCTGAAAAAGGCGGTTGAACGTATTGATTCCGGGTGGCTGACTTCCAAGGCGCAAACCAAGAAGTCGGTGATAGAGCCGATTCTGCGCGACCTGGGTTGGGGCGACCATGACCCGCGTGAAGTTGTACTGGAGTACTCGCCTCTTCATTCCGCTACGGGCAGGGTGGATTACGCGCTGCGCGGGCCGGAGAAGAAGCCTCTGGTTTTTGTCGAAGCCAAGAAACTGGGCAGCGCCGACGAGAGAGGTGAAGAGCAGTTATTCCCTTACGCCTAGGAGCAGGGAGTTCCCCTGCTGATTCTTACCGATGGCAAGATCTGGAGCTTTTATTTGTCCATGGAGGCAGGGGACTATTCCGACCGCTGTTTTTATCAGACCGTGTTGACCACAAACAACAAAGTTGCGGAACAGGCCGGGAGTTTTGTGGATTATCTCGACAAGACCCGTGTGTTGTCCGGTGAAGCGACGAAAGCCGCACGGGAGCAACTCGGCCGTGACCGCCAGGGGCAGGACGAAACGGGCCATGCCCAAAGTGTGGCGCACCTTGCTGGAAGGGCCGGGTCTGCGCAGTTTGTTGGCCTCTGCTGTAGAAAGCGAATGTGGCGCACAACCGGTTCAGAGCGACCTGGATGACTTTCTGAGACAGCAGTTACAAGCATCCCCGCCACCGCAACCAGCATCACGGCAACCCGCTACCAGCTTCGCAAGGTCAAACAATACAGCGCCAGCGGTCGCGGGGGCTCCCTCTGATGGAAAAATTTTCGGCTATATACTTAACGGCCAGTTAAATAAGCCCGGTTCAAGCAGGCAAACTCTTGCTGAAAGTTTGAGCTATTGTCAAATCTGGTGTCTGACGACATGACTATGCGGCGCCCCTGTTGACCTCAGTCTGCTCAACCCCGTCTTTAAACTTCACTCCTTCAATCACCTTCGCCAAGTGCTTGAAGCCCCTCAACTTCCTCCAATTCATCTCTGCGCATTCGCCCATCTTGAAGATCATTGCCAGCATGGTCTTCCGGGTCACACATCCCTTCGCCTGTTTTGTTCGATGGCGGATCGTGGCGAAGCTCGACTCGATCACATTCGTCGTCCGGATGTGCGTCCAGCGTTCTGCAGGGAAGTCATAAAACGCCAGTAAGCTCTCCCGGTCTTTCCGCAAGCACTCAGCCGCTTTAGGGCACTTCGCCTCAAAGCGCCTCACAAAGCCGTCAAAGGCCGCCTCAGCGTGCCGCCATCCAGGTGTCCTTTTGCCCTTCCTTGGCCTTCTCCTGCACGCCCTTCGGCAAGTGGTTCAGCACGTTTTGGCTCTTATGCATCCAGCAACGCTGGGTCGCCGTTGCAGGATGCACCTCGTCAATTGCAGCCCAAAATCCCAGCGCGCCATCACCGATAGCCAACTTCGGGGGCTTCGTCACACCGCGCTGCTTGAGCGATAACAGCACCTCGCACCAACTCCGCTTCGACTCCCGCACGCCATCCTCCATCGCCAGAAAGCGCTTCCCGCCGCGGCTATTCACACCAATGACCACCAGGCAGCACAACTTGCCATCATCGCCCCGTAGGCCGCTGTAGATGCCATCCGCCCAGATATACACCCAATCATCAGCCAACGATCTTTGCCGCCAGCGCGTACTCCACTTCCCACCGCTTCTTCAGGCGGCCCACCACATTGGCTGATAAGCCCTTCGCCTCCGGTCCAGCAATCGCTTCCAATGCAGACTGCATTTGACCTGTGGACGCACCCTTCAAATACAACCACGGAATGGCCGCTTCCAGGCTGGCGGTCTTCCTGATGTACGGGGCACCAGTGAAGACTGAAAGCTCACCGGGGCACCCTCGCGACTCCTCACCTTGGGCACCTGAACCGCTATCTTGCCTATACCGGTCAGTAGATCTCTCTTCGGCTGGCAGCCATTGCGGACGACCCGTTGGTGACCGCCAGGGGTCTTCTCCCGTTCGTACTGCGACAACAGCTCGGCAACCTCAGCCCTGATCGCTTGATCAAGCAGTTGCCTGGCACCTTCCCGCAGCACGGGGGCCAATAGGCCTTTCTCCTCTGGCAATGCCAGATCAAGCACATTATTGTTTGTCGTGTGTGGCGTGCTCCTTGTTGTTTATAAATCAGTCTCAAAACCGATTTCAACAAGACACGCCGCATATTTCAAATTTCTTCAAACACCAGATTCGGGTATGACTCCCGCCTTCCATATACCGGCCTGGCGGGGCCTACAATACCCGCGGTCATCCATTTATACTGCACACCGAATTAACAGAGGGAAAGACATGTCCGAGAGTTCTGCTTACACGCCACCGGAAGTATGGAAGTGGGAATCCGAAAGTGGCGGCAGGTTCGCCAAGATCAATCGACCCATCGCCGGCTCGACCCATGACAAGGACTTGCCGGCAGGCGAGCATCCGTTACAGCTTCATTCCCTGGCGACGCCCAACGGCGTCAAGGTGACGGTGTTGCTGGAAGAGTTGCTGGAGCTTGGCAAGGACGCAGAATATGACGCCTACCTGATCAACATAGGCGAGGGTGAACAGTTCAGCAGCGGCTTTGTGGCGATCAATCCCAACTCGAAAATTCCCGCCCTGCTGGACAGGGGAACCACGCCCCCGACCCGGGTTTTTGAATCAGGGGCGATCCTGGTGTACCTGGCGGAGAAGTTTGGCGCCTTTCTGCCAACCGAACCTTCCGTGCGGGCGGAGTGCATGTCCTGGCTGTTCTGGCAGATGGGCAGCGCGCCATACCTGGGGGGTGGCTTCGGCCATTTTTACGCCTATGCCCCGGAAAGGTGGCAGTACCCGATTGATCGTTATACGATGGAGGTCAAGCGCCAACTGGATGTACTCGACCACAACCTGTCCGAACGCCGTTACCTGTGCGGAGATGAATACACCATCGCCGATATGGCCAACTACGCCTGGTATGGTGCTCTGGTGCTGCATAATATCTATGGTGCGGCTAAATTTCTGGCGGTGGACACCTATTCCCATGTCGCCCGCTGGGCCGGGGAAATAGAGGAAAGGCCCGCAGTACAAAGGGGCAGGCGGGTCAACCGGACCTGGGGCCCGGAGGAATTGCAGGTACGGGAGCGGCATGGCGCCGGGGACTTCCGATAGATATTACTTGTCGAAAGGTAAACAAGTCCGGGATAAACTGGCATAAAGCGATATGTGGAAAGCAGGTCACCTGCGGAGGAATTGAATATGAGCGAAGCAGAAAACATGGCGCCGGCGGATTTCTTACGGCCCGGGGATGCAGAGAATATCACCGAGGGTTCGATACCGGATGCCTATGACCTTGCCATTGAGGACATCAACCCGATAAACCCGCGGCTGTTCAGCGAAAACAAGATGTGGGACTACTTCAAACGATTACGGGAGGAAGACCCGGTCCATTTCAACGAGATGGGCGTTGCGGGCAGATACTGGTCGCTGACCCGATATGAAGATATTAAGAAGGTTGATGTAGACCACAAGAATTTTTCATCCGCCCATGGTATTACCCTCGGGTTCCCAATTGACACCGCACTGCCGGAAGGCGCACTCGATATCAGCATGTTCATTGCCATGGACCCGCCCGTTCACGATGTACAGCGCAAAACCGTGACGGGGGTTGTGGCGCCCAGCAATCTGGTAAAGCTCGAACCCCTGATCCGTCAGCGCACCGCCGAGGTGTTGGATGCCCTGCCGGAAGGCGAAAGTTTTGACTGGGTGGAAAAAGTTTCCATAGAGTTGACGACCTGTATGCTGGCAGCCCTGTTTGACTTCCCGTTTGAAGAAAGGCGCAGGCTGACGCGCTGGTCCGATGTGGCGACGGCAGTCCCCGGCGCCGGGATAGTGGATAGCGAAGGCCAACGCCGGGCGGAATTGCTTGAATGTCTGGAGTATTTCACCGGGCTGTGGCAAGAGCGCAAGCTGAATCCGGGGAATGATCTGGTTTCGATGCTGGTTCACGGTGAAGAAACCAAAAACATGGAGCCAATGGAGTTCCTGGGCAATCTCGTCCTGCTGATAGTCGGCGGCAATGATACGACCCGCAACTCCATGAGCGGCAGCGTCTATGCGCTGAACAAGTTCCCTGATCAATATGAGAAGCTGACCGCAAAGCCGGAGCTCATACCCGCCTTTGTTGCGGAAATCATCCGCTGGCAGACGCCACTTGCCTACATGCGGCGGACCGCCAACAAAGACTGCGAGATGCATGGCAAAAAGATCAAGGAAGGCGATCAAATGCTCATGTGGTATGTATCAGGTAATCGTGATGAAACCGTGTTCGAAAATCCCGATGAGCTTGACATTGAACGTCGGAATGTTCGCAATCATCTGTCATTCGGATTCGGGATTCATCGCTGTATGGGTAACCGTCTTGCGGAACTTCAACTGCGAATAATCTGGGAAGAAATCCTGGCGCGATTCGAGAAGATAGAAGTGCTGCAGGAACCGGAAAGAACCTTCTCGTCTTTCGTGAAAGGCTATACCCGTATGCTGGTGCGGGTGACGCGCAAGCGCGCTTGAGTAGGCGCCCGCTTTTGGGCGCCAACCTCAGTCTCAAAAGGTCAGCCGGCTCTCGTAGACGCCCAGCTTTGCTTGGCGGTAGCTCTCTCCTTCGGGTAGGTAGGCGCCCGCATTGCGGCGAAGCCGCGTAGAATAAAGTCAAAAGGTCAACCAGTTCTCGTAGACGTCCAGCTTCGCCTGACGATAGTGCTTGATCTCTTGCGGGTCGGCGTCTATCCACAAGGCGTTGTCCTGACCCTTGTCGTAGACTGACCAGAGGGGCAATCCTTCCCCGTTCGGGTCTCCGGTTTTCGCAAAGTTGACCCAGTACCCCAGCATCAGTTCCGAAACCCGCTTGTCCACTTCATCCCAGTTGCCGGCATCATTGCCAAATGCATACTGGATTTCACCGCCGCGGAATGCGCCCAGTTTCCTGCCCAGTTCCGGCACAGGCGGCGCATGAGCAAACACATAATAATAGGCCGGGTTGCCGCGCATTTCCGCGAGTCGCGCCCAGGTGCGCATCGCCCAACCAAAGGACTGGTCCGCATATACCTGCTGCATGGCTCGCTTGGTGGAAACTTCGGCAACATCTTGATAAACATCCAGAAACTCGTCCGCCGTATCAGGGCGGAGCGCCTGCACCTTGCCGCGCCACGCCGGCATGTCGATTTCCTGTTCATCCATATACAGGGCCGTACCCTCGTGGGTATTGAAGCCAATCATTATTTCCTCGGGGTTGGCCCTCTTTTCATAGAGGGCGCGCATCTGCTCAGGGAAGAGGTAACCGTCAACGAAGATGGACCGCCAGGGCGTGGACACACCCGCTTCCTGCATTCTGCTCATAAGCTCCGAGGCGTCCAGAGCGCGGAGCTTTTCCAGCGCCGCCGAATCATCCCCCGGCACACCCAGCGATTCCGATAATTGCAAGGCTATCTCGTATCCGTTGCCCTGAAGTACTTTCGGGGCGGTCGCATTATCCCCGCCTGCCGACGGCGTATCTGAGCCCTGAGAGGTCGTTGCATGTTGTGCAAAGCATCCGCCGGACTGGCCGATAGCCCGGCGAAAAAGACCCTTCGCCAGAGGGGTTACACTGAGATAACAAACACTCATTGACCCGGCGGATTCGCCAAAGATAGTGACATTGTTCGGGTCGCCGCCAAATGCCCGGATATTGTCTTGCACCCAGGCGAGCGCCGCCACTTGATCGTGAATGCCCTGGTTACCGGCGCTGCCGGTGGAGGATTCCCCGGCCAGAGCCGGGTGGGCGAAGAAGACGAAGGCACCCAGCCTGTAGTTGATGGTCCCCCCCCCCCCCCCCATGACGGTGGTTGGAGCGGGGCTCTATCCGCCACGCCGCACCTAGAAAGTTATAGTGCCCTCTAAAAGAATACTGTGCGCAGTAGCGTCAAGCCCCTCACGACGCTCGGTGACGAGTTTCACATCAAGAGGGTTAAATTGCCATATCAGGCCAAGGCGATAGGTGCCGCTACTGTCGCCAAATGTCATTTCGCTGTACGGTGTCAAGAGCCCGCGGCCACCAGGCGCGGTCATGCCATAGCCAAAGCGCAGGTCTAGACTCGGCGCATAGTCCGGGCGTTCCGTGTCGCCATCCTCAAGGCGTAGCCCCTGCCGCCAGAGCTGTTGCAGGTTACTGCTAGCAGCCTCGCCATAGGCAGGCATCAGGCTGAAGAACAGCCCTCGTCCGTCTGCCGACCCCTGGAATTTAATCAGCCCACTGAGCCCCCATTCCTCAATGCCGCCCTTGTAGTTCGCCAGGCTCCGCGCCTTAGCTTCCAGCGTCAAATCCTTGGCGGCGTGAACATAGCGCAACCCGCCGCCCATCTCAGTGCCGCTGCCGGTCTTGCCAGCACCACCGTCATAGCGAAGCCCCCCTTCCAGGATCAAACCCAGCTGGGCTCCGCTGTCCAAAGACCAGTTCCCAGTGGCTTCCAGAGTCATCCGCAAGCGGCTAACATCCAGACTCAAGGCAGCTAGTTGCTCGTTGCCCACGACTTCCAATTCAGTGCGCAGGGCTTCGGCCTTCACCCGCAGGCTATCTGCCGCCAACAGAGGGCCACTCGCACCCAGAGCAAGCGTCTGTAAGTTGAGATCGCTCGACAGATGCCGCGCCAGGGGAGCCTCATCATCGGTGATGTCCAACTCGCCTTCCCCATAGCCGAGTGTCGCCCAGAGATCCAGCCGCCCAAGGTTCCAGCCCACATAAGGATGAATGCTGGCCATCTCCAGCGCATAGTCGCCACTGGTGGCGGTGCGGCCAGCCCGGTCAGGCGTCTGGGTGCTGGTGTAGTTGCTGTAATCCAACGCCACCTGGTTCCAGGACAGAGAGACGCCGGCAATCAGATTAGCACCCACTTGGGTGTCCAGACCCAGATGCAGACTGAAGAGGTCACCGTCCCAGGTCAACTGGTCAGAGTCGCTGATACTGCGGTAATCACCCGAACCCCAGAAGGTTAGGCGGGATGCCTCTTCTGATACGCCTTCTGAAGTGTTATCCGAAGCGCCATCTGAAGCGTCTTCTGAAATGCCCAGAGGCAGCACAAAGTCGCTGTCTGCCAGGAATCGCTTGATGTTGAACTGGTCATCAGCAAGTGCTTGCCCCTGAGCAGCGATGATGCCCTCCAGGCTGGACTGACCACCAAGACTGGCAATGCGAGCCGTCTTCCCACCCGCCTGCTTCAGGCGCTGCGCGATCGCATGCACATTCTGGTCAGCCATGGCGCGCGCCACCTCTGACAAGATCATACGATTCAGGTCAGCAAAGTCGGGACCCGCCAACACCTGAACGCTTCTGCTCTCTTGCGCCTCGTTGCCCATGTGGTCAGCAACGGTGTAGGTGACGGTGTAGGTGCCGACCTGGTTAGTGTCCAGGTCGGTGGCATCAATAACGATGCTGTCAGTGAGATCGCCAGCCATGTCATCAACGGCGGTGGCGCCGGGCTCAATGTAGCGCCCACCCACTTCCAGGGTCAAAGGATTGTCGCCGAGCAGGGTGATGTTAGGGGGTGTGGTGTCCATGACAGTAATCATCTGCTGGGCGGAGCTGCTCAGTTCATTGGTATCGGTTGCCGTCCAGGTGATCATGGTCTCACCCATGGGGAAGGTCGCCGGGGCGTTGTCGGTCAGGACGGCACCGGGGTCGCTGGAAGTGGCGGTGCCGTAGTCGGAGCGATTAAGCGGGGTCATGGTAGCAGTTGCCTCAAAGGTTTGGGCAAGAGGCGCGACAATATCCGGCGGTATGGTGTCTTCGACTATGACCCTGCGGGTCACGGTAGCGGCAGCGTTGCCTTTGGCATCGGAGACATCGTAGGTGACCGAGTATTCCCCGACCCGGTCGGTGTTCACGTTGGTTGAGTCAATGACAATCCTTTCCGTTAGTGCGGCGTCATCATCCACCAGGTCGGTGGCGGTGGCACCGTGTTCGGTATAAGCCGTGCCGAATTCGACCCTGTTGTCGTCTGTGGTGTCCTTGCTCAAGGTAATCACCGGCTTGGTGGTGTCCACAACCGTGATTATCTGGGTATCGGTCTCTTTATTACCCGCTGGATCGGTTGCGGTCCAGGTGATGATGGTCTCGCCCACAGGGAAAGTCTCGGGCGCATCGCTACTGATAGTAGCCGTACCATCGGTGGACGTGGCGGTGCCGTAATCAGACGAGTCCAGCGGGGTCAAAGTAGCCGTCGCCTCAAAGGTTTCGTCATCCGATACGGTAATCTCCGGCGCGGTGGTGTCTTCGACGATGACCGTGCGGGGCTTCTGCTCGGCATGGTTGCCAGCGTTGTCGGTTACGTCGTAAGTGACCGTGTAGGTCCCGACCCGGTCGGTGTTCACGCTGGTCGAATCAATGGCAATCTTGCCAGTGAGTTCGGTGTCATCATCCACCAGGTCGGTGGCGGTGGCACCGTGTTCGGTATAAGTCGTGCCGAGTTCGACCGGGTTGTCGTCTACGGTGTCCTTGAGCAGGGCGATCATCGGCTTGGTGGTATCGGTGATGCGGATGGTCTGCTCGATGGTTGCTTCATTCCCCGAAGCATCAGTCACCTTCCAGGTGATGATGTGGTTGCCGACGGCGAAGTCGTTCGTCGCCGGGCTGCGCGTGATGCCGGGTAACGGGGTGGCCAGGTCAGTAGCGGTGGCCTGTCCCACGTCGATTGGCGTTGTGGGTCCGGTAGCTTCCGACACCACATCTGCCGGTGCAATGATAGTCAGCGGTATGTTGTCAGGTGCAATCTGGGCAGCGGTGACCATGACCCTGCGGGTCTTCTGCTCGGCCGGGTTGCCGTTGGTGTCGGAGACATCGTAGGTGACCGTGTAGGTCCCGACCCGGTCGGTGTTCACTATGCCGGCAATGACAATCCTGCCAGTGAGTTCGGTGTCATCATCCACCAGGTCGGTGGCGGTGGCACGGTGTTCGGTATAAGCCGTGCCGAGTTCGACTGTGTTGTCGTCTGTGGTGTCCTTGAGCAGAGTGATAATCGGTTTGGTGGTGTCCACAACCGTGATGGTCTGCTCGGCGCTGCTGCTGAGGTGATTGCTGTCGGTCGCGGTCCAGGTGATGGTGGTATCGCCCAGCGGGAAAGTACCGGGCGCGTCGTTGGTGATGTCGGCATCGGGGTCGTTGGAAGTAGCGGTGCCGTAATCGGACGAGTCCAGCGGGGTCAGTGTCGCCGCGGCTTCGGTGGTGTAGGGAGCAGGTGCGGTAATCACCAGCGCGGTGATGTCGGTCACCCTGACCGTGCGGGTCTTCTGCACGGCGGCGTTGCCGGCGATGTCGGTCACATCGTAGGTGACCGTGTAGGTCCCGACCGCGCTCGTGTCCACGTTGTCCGTATTAATGGCGATCCTGCCGGTGAGTTCGGTGTCATCATCCACCGCATCGGTGGCGGTGGCCTTCAGTTCGGCATACCCCTCGCCAAACTCGATGGTCTGCGGGTTCGTCCCGGCCAAGGTGATCTCCGGCGCGGTGGTGTCGGCGATGGCGATGGCCTGCTCGGCGGTGGCGACGTTGCCGCTCGCATCCGTGGCGGTCCAGGTGATGGTGTGTTCTCCGACGGCGAAGTTGTTGGTCTCCGGGCTGCGCGTGATCTTGGGTGCCTGGTCGGCCAGGTCAGTCGCGGCGGCCTGTCCCACGGTGACTGACGTGGTCGGTCCGGTGGCTTCCGTGGATACATTCGCCGGTGCGGTGATGTCCGGCTTGGTGGTGTCGGCGATGGTGATGGTCTGCTCGGCGGTGCTAATCAGGTCATTGGTGTCGGTGGCGGTCCAGGTGATGATGGTGTCGCCCACCGGGAAATCTTCGGGCGCGTCGTCGGTGATGTCGCCATCGGTGGACGTGGCGATGCCGTACTCATCCCGGCCCAGCGGGGTCAAGGTAGCCGTGGCTTCGGTGGCATAGGGCTCAGGTGCGGTGATGCCCGGCTTCATGGTGTCTTCGACGATGACCGTGCGGGTCTTCCGCACGGCGGCGTTGCCGGCGGTGTCGGAGACATCGTAGGTGACCGTGTATTGCCCGACCCGGTCGGTGTTCACTGTGCCGGCAATGGCAATGCTGCCGGTGAGGTCGCCATCCACCAGGTCGGTCGCGGTGGCCTTCAGTTCGGCATAGCCATCGCCAAACTCGATGGTCTGTTCCTCTGCACCGGTCAAGGTGATCTCCGGCGCGGTGGTGTCGGCGATGGCGATGGTCTGGGTATCGGTCTCTTCATTACCCGAAGCATCCGTTGCCTTCCAGGTGATGGCGTGTTCTCCGACGGCGAAGTCGTTCGTCTCCGGGCTGCGCGTGATCTTGGGTGCCTGGTCGGCCAGGTCAGTCGCGGCGGCCTGTCCCACGGCGACTGGCGTGGTCGGTCCGGTGGCTTCCGTGGATACATTCGCCGGTGCGGTGATGTCCGGCTTGGTGGTGTCGGCGATGGTGATGGTCTGCTCGGCGGTGCTAATCAGGTCATTGGCATCGGTGGCGGTCCAGGTGATGATGGTGTCGCCCACCGGGAAGGTCGCCGGCGCGTCGTCGGTGATGTCGCCATCGGTGGACGTGGCGATGCCGTACTCATCCCGGCCCAGCGGGGTCAAGGTAGCCGTGGCTTCGGTGGCATAGGGCTCAGGTGCGGTGATGCCCGGCTTCATGGTGTCTTCGACGATGACCGTGCGGGTCTTCTGCACGGCGGCGTTGCCGGCGGTGTCGGAGACATCGTAGGTGACCGTGTATTGCCCGACCCGGTCGGTGTTCACTGTGCCGGCAATGGCAATGCTGCCGGTGAGGTCGCCATCCACCAGGTCGGTCGCGGTGGCCTTCAGTTCGGCATAGCCATCGCCAAACTCGATGGTCTGTTCCTCTGCACCGGTCAAGGTGATCTCCGGCGCGGTGGTGTCGGCGATGGTGATGGTCTGGGTATCGGTCTCTTCATTACCCGAAGCATCCGTTGCCTTCCAGGTGATGGCGTGTTCTCCGACGGCGAAGTCGTTCGTCTCCGGGCTGCGCGTAATCTTGAGCGCGTTATCTGCCAGGTCAGTCGCAGTTGCCTGTCCCACGGCGACTGGCGTGGTCGGTCCGGTGGCTTCTTTGGATACATCTTCCGGTGCGGTAATCACCGGCTTGGTGGTGTCGGCGATGGTGATGGTCTGCTCGGCGGTGCTGCTCAGGTCATTGGCATCGGTGGCGGTCCAGGTGATGATGGTGTCGCCCACCGGGAAATCTTCGGGCGCGTCGTCGGTGATGTCGCCATCGGTGGACGTGGCGATGCCGTACTCATCCCGGCCCAGCGGGGTCAAGGTAGCCGTGGCTTCGGTGGCATAGGGCTCAGGTGCGGTGATGCCCGGCTTCATGGTGTCTTCGACGATGACCGTGCGGGTCTTCTGCACGGCGGCGTTGCCGGCGGTGTCGGAGACATCGTAGGTGACCGTGTATTGCCCGACCCGGTCGGTGTTCACTGTGCCGGCAATGGCAATGCTGCCGGTGAGGTCGCCATCCACCAGGTCGGTCGCGGTGGCCTTCAGTTCGGCATAGCCATCGCCAAACTCGATGGTCTGTTCCTCTGCACCGGTCAAGGTGATCTCCGGCGCGGTGGTGTCGGCGATGGTGATGGTCTGGGTATCGGTCTCTTCATTACCCGAAGCATCCGTTGCCTTCCAGGTGATGGCGTGTTCTCCGACGGCGAAGTCGTTGGTCTCCGGGCTGCGCGTGATCTCGGGTGCCTGGTCGGCCAGGTCAGTCGCGGCGGCCTGTCCCACGGCGACTGACGTGGTCGGTCCGGTGGCTTCCGTGGACACATTCGCCGGTGCGGTGATGTCCGGCTTGGTGGTGTCGGCGATGGTGATGGTCTGCTCGGCGGTGCTGCTCAGGTCATTGGCATCGGTCGCGGTCCAGGTGATGATGGTGTCGCCCACCGGGAAGGTCGCCGGCGCGTCGTCGGTGATGTCGCCATCGGTGGACGTGGCGATGCCGTACTCATCCCGGCCCAGCGGGGTCAAGGTAGCCGTGGCTTCGGTGGCATAGGGCTCAGGTGCGGTGATGCCCGGCTTCATGGTGTCTTCGACGATGACCGTGCGGGTCTTCTGCACGGCGGCGTTGCCGGCGGTGTCGGAGACATCGTAGGTGACCGTGTATTGCCCGACCCGGTCGGTGTTCACTGTGCCGGCAATGGCAATGCTGCCGGTGAGGTCGCCATCCACCAGGTCGGTCGCGGTGGCCTTCAGTTCGGCATAGCCATCGCCAAACTCGATGGTCTGTTCCTCTGCACCGGTCAAGGTGATCTCCGGCGCGGTGGTGTCGGCGATGGTGATGGTCTGGGTATCGGTCTCTTCATTACCCGAAGCATCCGTTGCCTTCCAGGTGATGGCGTGTTCTCCGACGGCGAAGTCGTTGGTCTCCGGGCTGCGCGTAATCTTGAGCGCGTTATCTGCCAGGTCAGTCGCGGCGGCCTGTCCCACGGTGACTGACGTGGTCGGTCCGGTGGCTTCCGTGGACACATTCGCCGGTGCGGTGATGTCCGGCTTGGTGGTGTCGGCGATGGTGATGGTCTGCTCGGCGGTGCTGATCAGGTCATTGGTGTCGGTGGCGGTCCAGGTGATGATGGTGTCGCCCACCGGGAAGGTCGCCGGCGCGTCGTCGGTGATGTCGCCATCGGTGGACGTGGCGATGCCGTACTCATCCCGGCCCAGCGGGGTCAAGGTAGCCGTGGCTTCGGTGGCATAGGGCTCAGGTACGGTGATGCCCGGCTTCATGGTGTCTTCGACGATGACCGTGCGGGTCTTCTGCACGGCGGCGTTGCCGGCGGTGTCGGAGACATCGTAGGTGACCGTGTATTGCCCGACCCGGTCGGTGTTCACTGTGCCGGCAATGGCAATGCTGCCGGTGAGGTCGCCATCCACCAGGTCGGTCGCGGTGGCCTTCAGTTCGGCATAGCCATCGCCAAACTCGATGGTCTGTTCCTCTGCACCGGTCAAGGTGATCTCCGGCGCGGTGGTGTCGGCGATGGTGATGGTCTGGGTATCGGTCTCTTCATTACCCGAAGCATCCGTTGCCTTCCAGGTGATGGCGTGTTCTCCGACGGCGAAGTCGTTCGTCTCCGGGCTGCGCGTGATCTTGGGTGCCTGGTCGGCCAGGTCAGTCGCGGCGGCCTGTCCCACGGCGACTGGCGTGGTCGGTCCGGTGGCTTCCGTGGATACATCCGGGCTTCTTGGGTGCCTGGTCGGCCAGGTCGGTCGCGGCGGTCCCACGGCGACTGGCGTGTCGGTCCGGTGGCTTCCGTGGATACATTCGCCGGTGCGGTGATGTCCGGCTTGGTGGTGTCGGCGATGGTGATGGTCTGCTCGGCGGTGCTGATCAGGTCATTGGTGTCGGTGGCGGTCCAGGTGATGATGGTGTCGCCCACCGGGAAGGTCGCCGGCGCGTCGTCGGTGATGTCGCCATCGGTGGACGTGGCGATGCCGTACTCATCCCGGCCCAGCGGGGTCAAGGTAGCCGTGGCTTCGGTGGCATAGGGCTCAGGTACGGTGATGCCCGGCTTCATGGTGTCTTCGACGATGACCGTGCGGGTCTTCTGCACGGCGGCGTTGCCGGCGGTGTCGGAGACATCGTAGGTGACCGTGTATTGCCCGACCCGGTCGGTGTTCACTGTGCCGGCAATGGCAATGCTGCCGGTGAGGTCGCCATCCACCAGGTCGGTCGCGGTGGCCTTCAGTTCGGCATAGCCATCGCCAAACTCGATGGTCTGTTCCTCTGCACCGGTCAAGGTGATCTCCGGCGCGGTGGTGTCGGCGATGGTGATGGTCTGGGTATCGGTCTCTTCATTACCCGAAGCATCCGTTGCCTTCCAGGTGATGGCGTGTTCTCCGACGGCGAAGTCGTTCGTCTCCGGGCTGCGCGTGATCTCGGGTGCCTGGTCGGCCAGGTCAGTCGCGGCGGCCTGTCCCACGGCGACTGACGTGGTCGGTCCGGTGGCTTCCGTGGACACATTCGCCGGTGCGGTGATGTCCGGCTTGGTGGTGTCGGCGATGGTGATGGTCTGCTCGGCGGTGCTGCTCAGGCCATTGGCATCGGTGGCGGTCCAGGTGATGATGGTGTCGCCCACCGGGAAATCTTCGGGCGCGTCGTCGGTGATGTCGCCATCGGTGGACGTGGCGATGCCGTACTCATCCCGGCCCAGCGGGGTCAAGGTAGCCGTGGCTTCGGTGGCATAGGGCTCAGGTACGGTGATGCCCGGCTTCATGGTGTCTTCGACGATGACCGTGCGGGTCTTCTGCACGGCGGCGTTGCCGGCGGTGTCGGAGACATCGTAGGTGACCGTGTATTGCCCGACCCGGTCGGTGTTCACTGTGCCGGCAATGGCAATGCTGCCGGTGAGGTCGCCATCCACCAGGTCGGTCGCGGTGGCCTTCAGTTCGGCATAGCCATCGCCAAACTCGATGGTCTGTTCCTCTGCACCGGTCAAGGTGATCTCCGGCGCGGTGGTGTCGGCGATGGTGATGGTCTGGGTATCGGTCTCTTCATTACCCGAAGCATCCGTTGCCTTCCAGGTGATGGCGTGTTCTCCGACGGCGAAGTCGTTGGTCTCCGGGCTGCGCGTGATCTTGAGCGCGTTATCTGCCAGGTCAGTCGCGGCGGCCTGTCCCACGGCGACTGACGTGGTCGGTCCGGTGGCTTCCGTGGACACATTCGCCGGTGCGGTGATGTCCGGCTTGGTGGTGTCGGCGATGGTGATGGTCTGCTCGGCGGTGCTGCTCAGGCCATTGGCATCGGTGGCGGTCCAGGTGATGATGGTGTCGCCCACCGGGAAGGTCGCCGGCGCGTCGTCGGTGATGTCGCCATCGGTGGACGTGGCGATGCCGTACTCATCCCGGCCCAGCGGGGTCAAGGTAGCCGTGGCTTCGGTGGCATAGGGCTCAGGTGCGGTGATGCCCGGCTTCATGGTGTCTTCGACGATGACCGTGCGGGTCTTCTGCACGGCGGCGTTGCCGGCGGTGTCGGAGACATCGTAGGTGACCGTGTATTGCCCGACCCGGTCGGTGTTCACTGTGCCGGCAATGGCAATGCTGCCGGTGAGGTCGCCATCCACCAGGTCGGTCGCGGTGGCCTTCAGTTCGGCATAGCCATCGCCAAACTCGATGGTCTGTTCCTCTGCACCGGTCAAGGTGATCTCCGGCGCGGTGGTGTCGGCGATGGTGATGGTCTGGGTATCGGTCTCTTCATTACCCGAAGCATCCGTTGCCTTCCAGGTGATGGCGTGTTCTCCGACGGCGAAGTCGTTCGTCTCCGGGCTGCGCGTGATCTCGGGTGCCTGGTCGGCCAGGTCAGTCGCGGCGGCCTTCCCACGGCGAACGTGGTCGGTCCGGATGGCTTGCCTGGTGGCCACATTCGCCGGTGCGGTGATGACGTGGTCGGTCCGGTGGCTTCCGTGGATACATTCGCCGGTGCGGTGATGTCCGGCTTGGTGGTGTCGGCGATGGTGATGGTCTGCTCGGCGGTGCTAATCAGGTCATTGGCATCGGTGGCGGTCCAGGCGATGATGGTGTCGCCCACCGGGAAATCTTCGGGCGCGTCGTCGGTGATGTCGCCATCGGTGGACGTGGCGATGCCGTACTCAGCCCGGCCCAGCGGGGTCAAGGTAGCCGTGGCTTCGGTGGCATAGGGCTCAGGTACGGTGATGCCCGGCTTCATGGTGTCTTCGACGATGACCGTGCGGGTCTTCTGCACGGCGGCGTTGCCGGCGGTGTCGGAGACATCGTAGGTGACCGTGTATTGCCCGACCCGGTCGGTGTTCACTGTGCCGGCAATGGCAATGCTGCCGGTGAGGTCGCCATCCACCAGGTCGGTCGCGGTGGCCTTCAGTTCGGCATAGCCATCGCCAAACTCGATGGTCTGTTCCTCTGCACCGGTCAAGGTGATCTCCGGCGCGGTGGTGTCGGCGATGGTGATGGTCTGGGTATCGGTCTCTTCATTACCCGAAGCATCCGTTGCCTTCCAGGTGATGGCGTGTTCTCCGACGGCGAAGTCGTTGGTCTCCGGGCTGCGCGTAATCTTGAGCGCGTTATCTGCCAGGTCAGTCGCAGTTGCCTGTCCCACGGTGACTGGCGTGGTCGGTCCGGTGGCTTCTTTGGATACATCTTCCGGTGCGGTAATCACCGGCTTGGTGGTGTCGGCGATGGTGATGGTCTGCTCGGCGGTGCTGCTCAGGTCATTGGCATCGGTGGCGGTCCAGGTGATGATGGTGTCGCCCACCGGGAAATCTTCGGGCGCGTCGTCGGTGATGTCGCCATCGGTGGACGTGGCGATGCCGTACTCATCCCGGCCCAGCGGGGTCAAGGTAGCCGTGGCTTCGGTGGCATAGGGCTCAGGTGCGGTGATGCCCGGCTTCATGGTGTCTTCGACGATGACCGTGCGGGTCTTCTGCACGGCGGCGTTGCCGGCGGTGTCGGAGACATCGTAGGTGACCGTGTATTGCCCGACCCGGTCGGTGTTCACTGTGCCGGCAATGGCAATGCTGCCGGTGAGGTCGCCATCCACCAGGTCGGTCGCGGTGGCCTTCAGTTCGGCATAGCCATCGCCAAACTCGATGGTCTGTTCCTCTGCACCGGTCAAGGTGATCTCCGGCGCGGTGGTGTCGGCGATGGTGATGGTCTGGGTATCGGTCTCTTCATTACCCGAAGCATCCGTTGCCTTCCAGGTGATGGCGTGTTCTCCGACGGCGAAGTCGTTGGTCTCCGGGCTGCGCGTGATCTTGGGTGCCTGGTCGGCCAGGTCAGTCGCGGCGGCCTGTCCCACGGTGACTGGCGTGGTCGGTCCGGTGGCTTCTTTGGATACATCTTCCGGTGCGGTAATCACCGGCTTGGTGGTGTCGGTGATGCGGATGGTCTGCTCGGCGGTGCTGCTCAGGCCATTGGCATCGGTCGCGGTCCAGATGATGATGGTGTCGCCCAGCGGGAAGGTCGCCGGCGTGGTGCTGGTAATCCTGGCACTGCGGTCGCTGGAGGTGGCGGTGCCGTAGTGGTCGTTAGCGGTGAGCGGCGTCTGCTCGGCGATGGCCTCAGTGGCATAGAGCGCCGGTGCGGTGATGCCCGGCGCGGTGGTGTCGGTCACCCTGACCGTGCGGGTCTTCTGCACGGCCGGGTTGCCGGTGGTGTCGGAGACATCGTAGGTGACCGAGTAATCTCCAACTTGGTTGATGTTCACGGCACTACTGTCAATGGCAATCCTGCCGGTGAGATCGCCATCCACCAGGTCGGTGGCGGTTGCCTCCAGTTCAATATACTCATCGCCAAACTCAATGATCTGCGGATTGGCGCCGGTCAAGGCAATCTCCGGCGCGGTGGTGTCGGTGATGGTGACGGTCTGGGTGGCGGTGGCGAAGTTCCCGCTCGCATCCGTGGCCTTCCAGGTGATGGTGTGTTCTCCGACGGCGAAGTCGTTGGTCTGCGGGTTGCGCGTGATCTCGAGCGCGTTATCCACCAGGTCAGTCGCGGCGGCCTGTCCCACGGCGACTGGCGTGGTCGGTGCGGTGGCTTCCGTGGACACATTCGCCGGTGCGGTGATGTCCGGCTTGGTGGTGTCGGCGATGGTGATGGTCTGCTCGGCGGTGCTGCTCAGGCCATTGGCATCGGTCGCGGTCCAGATGATGATGGTGTCGCCCAGCGGGAAGGTCGCCGGCGCGGTGCTGGTAATCCTGGCACTGCGGTCGCTGGAGGTGGCGGTGCCGTAGTGGTCGTTAGCGGTGAGCGGCGTCTGCTCGGCGATGGCCTCAGTGGCATAGAGCGCCGGTGCGGTGATGCCCGGCGCGGTGGTGTCGGTCACCCTGACCGTGCGGGTCTTCTGCACGGCCGGGTTGCCGGTGGTGTCGGAGACATCGTAGGTGACCGTGTATTCCCCGACCTGGTCGGTGTTCACTGCACTATTGTTAATGGCAATCCTGCCGGTGAGTTCGGTGTCATCATCCACCCGATCGGTGGCGGTGGCACCGTGTTCGGTATAAGTCGTGCCGAGTTCGACCGTGTTGTCGTCTGTGGTGTCCTTGAGCAAGGTAATCACTGGCGCGGTGTTATCGGTGATAGTGATGGTCTGCTCGTCGGTTGCTTCATTCCCCGAAGCATCAGTTGCCTTCCAGGTGATGGCGTGGTTGCCGACGGCGAAGTCGTTAGTCTCCGGGCTGCGCGTGATGCCGGGTGACGGGTCAGCCAGGTCAGTCGCAGTTGCCTGTCCCACGTCGACTGGTGTTGTGGGTCCGGTAGCTTCCGACACCACATCTGCCGGTGCAATGATAGTCGGCGGTATGTTGTCAGGGGCTATCTGGGCAGCGGTCAAGGTGACCGTGCGGGTCACGGTATCGGCTTTGTTACCGGCGTTGTCGGTTACATCGTAGGTTACATCGTAGGTGCCGAGCTGGTTGGTGATTACCTCGTCACCGGCAATGACAATCTTGCTGGTTAGTTCGGTGTCATCATCCACCAGATCGGTGGCGGTGGCCTTCAGTTCGGCATACCCCTCGCCAAACTCGATGATCTGCGGGTTCGCACCGGTCAAGGTAATCACCGGCGGGGTGGTGTCGGTGATGCGGATGGTCTGCTCGGCGGTGCTGCTCAGGCCATTGGCATCGGTCGCGGTCCAGATGATGATGGCGTCGCCCAGCGGGAAGGTCGCCGGCGCGGTGCTGGTAATCCTGGCACTGCGGTCGCTGGAGGTGGCGGTGCCGTAGTGGTCGTTAGCGGTGAGCGGCGTCTGCTCGGCGATGGCCTCAGTGGCATAGAGCTCCGGCGCGGTGATGCCCGGCGCGGTGGTGTCGGTCACCCTGACCGTGCGGGTCTTTTGCTCGGCCGGGTTGCCGGCGGCGTCGGAGACATCGTAGGTGACCGTGTATTCCCCGACCCGGTCGGTGATTACCTCGTCACCGGCAATGACCATCCTGCCGGTGAGTTCGAGGTCATCATCCACCCGATCGGTGGCGGTTGCCTCCAGTTCAATATACTCATCGCCAAACTCAATGATCTGCGGATTGGCGCCGGTCAAGGCAATCACCGGCGCGGTGGTGTCGGTGATGGCGACGGTCTGGGTGGCGGTGGCGAAGTTCCCGCTCGCATCCGTGGCCTTCCAGGTGATGGCGTGTTCTCCGACGGCGAAGTCGTTGGTCTGCGGGTTGCGCGTGATCTCGAGCGCGTTATCCACCAGGTCAGTCGCGGTGGCCTGTCCCACGGCGACTGGCGTGGTCGGTGCGGTGGCTTCCGTGGACACATTCGCCGGTGCGGTGATGTCCGGCTTGGTGGTGTCGGCGATGGTGATGGTCTGCTCGGCGGTGCTGCTCAGGCCATTGGCATCGGTCGCGGTCCAGATGATGATGGTGTCGCCCAGCGGGAAGGTCGCCGGCGCGGTGCTGGTAATCCTGGCACTGCGGTCGCTGGAGGTGGCGGTGCCGTAGTGGTCGTTAGCGGTGAGCGGCGTCTGCTCGGCGATGGCCTCAGTGGCATAGGGCTCCGGCGCGGTGATGCCCGGCGCGGTGGTGTCGGTCACCCTGACCGTGCGGGTCTTTTGCTCGGCCGGGTTGCCGGCGGCATCGGAGACATCGTAGGTGACCGTGTATTCCCCGACCCGGTCGGTGATTACCTCGTCACCGGCAATGACCATCCTGCCGGTGAGTTCGAGGTCATCATCCACCCGATCGGTGGCGGTTGCCTCCTGTTCAATATACTCATCGCCAAACTCAATGATCTGCGGATTGGCGCCGGTCAAGGCAATCACCGGCGCGGTGGTGTCGGTGATGGCGACGGTCTGGGTGGCGGTGGCGAAGTTCCCGCTCGCATCCGTGGCCTTCCAGGTGATGGTGTGTTCTCCGACGGCGAAGTCGTTGGTCTCCGGGCTGCGCGTGATCTTGAGCGCGTTATCGGCCAGGTCAGTCGCGGCGGCCTGTCCCACGGTGACTGGCGTGGTCGGTCCGGTGGCTTCCGTGGACACATTCGCCGGTGCGGTGATGTCCGGCTTGGTGGTGTCGGCGATGGTGATGGTCTGCTCGGCGGTGCTGCTCAGGTCATTGGCATCGGTGGCGGTCCAGGTGATGATGGTGTCGCCCACCGGGAAGGTCGCCGGCGCGTCGTCGGTGATGTCGCCATCGGTGGACGTGGCGATGCCGTACTCATCCCGGCCCAGCGGGGTCAAGGTAGCCGTGGCTTCGGTGGCATAGGGCTCAGGTACGGTGATGCCCGGCTTCATGGTGTCTTCGACGATGACCGTGCGGGTCTTCTGCACGGCGGCGTTGCCGGCGGTGTCGGAGACATCGTAGGTGACCGTGTATTGCCCGACCCGGTCGGTGTTCACTGTGCCGGCAATGGCAATGCTGCCGGTGAGGTCGCCATCCACCAGGTCGGTCGCGGTGGCCTTCAGTTCGGCATAGCCATCGCCAAACTCGATGGTCTGTTCCTCTGCACCGGTCAAGGTGATCTCCGGCGCGGTGGTGTCGGTGATGGTGACGGTCTGGGTGGCGGTGGCGAAGTTCCCGCTCGCATCCGTGGCCTTCCAGGTGATGGTGTGTTCTCCGACGGCGAAGTCGTTGGTCTGCGGGTTGCGCGTGATCTCGAGCGCGTTATCCACCAGGTCAGTCGCGGCGGCCTGTCCCACGGCGACTGGCGTGGTCGGTGCGGTGGCTTCCGTGGACACATTCGCCGGTGCGGTGATGTCCGGCTTGGTGGTGTCGGTGATGCGGATGGTCTGCTCGGCGGTGCTGCTCAGGCCATTGGCATCGGTCGCGGTCCAGGTGATGATGGTGTCGCCCAGCGGGAAGGTCGCCGGCGCGGTGCTGGTAATCCTGGCACTGCGGTCGCTGGAGGTGGCGGTGCCGTAGTGGTCGTTAGCGGTGAGCGGCGTCTGCTCGGCGATGGCCTCAGTGGCATAGGGCTCCGGTGCGGTGATGTCCGGCGCGGTGGTGTCGGTCACCCTGACCGTGCGGGTCTTTTGCACGGCCGGGTTGCCGGCGGTGTCGGAGACATCGTAGGTGACCGAGTAATCTCCAACTTGGTTGATGTTCACGGCACTACTGTCAATGGCAATCCTGCCGGTGAGATCGCCATCCACCAGGTCGGTGGCGGTTGCCTCCAGTTCAATATACTCATCGCCAAACTCAATGATCTGCGGATTGGCGCCGGTCAAGGCAATCACCGGCGCGGTGGTGTCGGTGATGGTGACGGTCTGGGTGGCGGTGGCGAAGTTCCCGCTCGCATCCGTGGCCTTCCAGGTGATGGTGTGTTCTCCGACGGCGAAGTCGTTGGTCTGCGGGTTGCGCGTGATCTCGAGCGCGTTATCCACCAGGTCAGTCGCGGCGGCCTGTCCCACGGCGACTGGCGTGGTCGGTGCGGTGGCTTCCGTGGACACATTCGCCGGTGCGGTGATGTCCGGCTTGGTGGTGTCGGTGATGCGGATGGTCTGCTCGGCGGTGCTGCTCAGGTCATTGGCATCGGTGGCGGTCCAGGTGATGATGGTGTCGCCCAGCGGGAAGGTCGCCGGCGCGGTGCTGGTAATCCTGGCACTGCGGTCGCTGGAGGTGGCGGTGCCGTAGTGGTCGTTAGCGGTGAGCGGCGTCTGCTCGGCGATGGCCTCAGTGGCATAGGGCTCCGGTGCGGTGATGTCCGGCGCGGTGGTGTCGGTCACCCTGACCGTGCGGGTCTTTTGCTCGGCCGGGTTGCCGGCGGCATCGGAGACATCGTAGGTGACCGTGTATTCCCCGACCCGGTCGGTGATTACCTCGTCACCGGCAATGACAATCCTGCCGGTGAGTTCGAGGTCATCATCCACCCGATCGGTGGCGGTTGCCTCCTGTTCAATATACTCATCGCCAAACTCAATGATCTGCGGATTGGCGCCGGTCAAGGCAATCACCGGCGCGGTGGTGTCGGTGATGGCGACGGTCTGGGTGGCGGTGGCGAAGTTCCCGCTCGCATCCGTGGCCTTCCAGGTGATGGTGTGTTCTCCGACGGCGAAGTCGTTGGTCTGCGGGTTGCGCGTGATCTCGAGCGCGTTATCCACCAGGTCAGTCGCGGCGGCCTGTCCCACGGCGACTGGCGTGGTCGGTGCGGTGGCTTCCGTGGACACATTCGCCGGTGCGGTGATGTCCGGCTTGGTGGTGTCGGTGATGCGGATGGTCTGCTCGGCGGTGCTGCTCAGGCCATTGGCATCGGTCGCGGTCCAGGTGATGATGGTGTCGCCCAGCGGGAAGGTCGCCGGCGCGGTGCTGGTAATCCTGGCACTGCGGTCGCTGGAGGTGGCGGTGCCGTAGTGGTCGTTAGCGGTGAGCGGCGTCTGCTCGGCGATGGCCTCAGTGGCATAGGGCTCCGGCGCGGTGATGCCCGGCGCGGTGGTGTCGGTCACCCTGACCGTGCGGGTCTTTTGCTCGGCCGGGTTGCCGGCGGCGTCGGAGACATCGTAGGTGACCGTGTATTCCCCGACCCGGTCGGTGATTACCTCGTCACCGGCAATGACAATCCTGCCGGTGAGTTCGAGGTCATCATCCACCCGATCGGTGGCGGTTGCCTCCAGTTCAATATACTCATCGCCAAACTCAATGATCTGCGGATTGGCGCCGGTCAAGGCAATCACCGGCGCGGTGGTGTCGGTGATGGTGACGGTCTGGGTGGCGGTGGCGAAGTTCCCGCTCGCATCCGTGGCCTTCCAGGTGATGGCGTGTTCTCCGACGGCGAAGTCGTTGGTCTGCGGGTTGCGCGTGATCTCGAGCGCGTTATCCACCAGGTCAGTCGCGGTGGCCTGTCCCACGGCGACTGGCGTGGTCGGTGCGGTGGCTTCCGTGGACACATTCGCCGGTGCGGTGATGTCCGGCTTGGTGGTGTCGGCGATGGTGATGGTCTGCTCGGCGGTGCTGCTCAGGCCATTGGCATCGGTCGCGGTCCAGGTGATGATGGTGTCGCCCACCGGGAAGGTCGCCGGCGCGTCGTCGGTGATGTCGCCATCGGTGGACGTGGCGATGCCGTACTCATCCCGGCCCAGCGGGGTCAAGGTAGCCGTGGCCTCGGTGGCATAGGGCTCAGGTGCGGTGATGCCCGGCTTCATGGTGTCTTCGACGATGACCGTGCGGGTCTTCTGCACGGCGGCGTTGCCGGCGGTGTCGGAGACATCGTAGGTGACCGTGTATTGCCCGACCCGGTCGGTGTTCACTGTGCCGGCAATGGCAATGCTGCCGGTGAGGTCGCCATCCACCAGGTCGGTCGCGGTGGCCTTCAGTTCGGCATAGCCATCGCCAAACTCGATGGTCTGTTCCTCTGCACCGGTCAAGGTGATCTCCGGCGCGGTGGTGTCGGCGATGGTGATGGTCTGGGTATCGGTCTCTTCATTACCCGAAGCATCCGTTGCCTTCCAGGTGATGGCGTGTTCTCCGACGGCGAAGTCGTTGGTCTCCGGGCTGCGCGTAATCTTGAGCGCGTTATCTGCCAGGTCAGTCGCAGTTGCCTGTCCCACGGTGACTGGCGTGGTCGGTCCGGTGGCTTCTTTGGATACATTCGCCGGTGCGGTGATGTCCGGCTTGGTGGTGTCGGCGATGCGGATGGTCTGCTCGGCGGTGCTGCTCAGGCCATTGGCATCGGTCGCGGTCCAGATGATGATGGTGTCGCCCACCGGGAAGGTCGCCGGCGCGTCGTCGGTGATGTCGCCATCGGTGGACGTGGCGATGCCGTACTCATCCCGGCCCAGCGGGGTCAAGGTAGCCGTGGCTTCGGTGGCATAGGGCTCAGGTACGGTGATGCCCGGCTTCATGGTGTCTTCGACGATGACCGTGCGGGTCTTCTGCACGGCGGCGTTGCCGGCGGTGTCGGAGACATCGTAGGTGACCGTGTATTGCCCGACCCGGTCGGTGTTCACTGTGCCGGCAATGGCAATGCTGCCGGTGAGGTCGCCATCCACCAGGTCGGTCGCGGTGGCCTTCAGTTCGGCATAGCCATCGCCAAACTCGATGGTCTGTTCCTCTGCACCGGTCAAGGTGATCTCCGGCGCGGTGGTGTCGGCGATGGTGATGGTCTGGGTATCGGTCTCTTCATTACCCGAAGCATCCGTTGCCTTCCAGGTGATGGCGTGTTCTCCGACGGCGAAGTCGTTCGTCTCCGGGCTGCGCGTAATCTTGAGCGCGTTATCTGCCAGGTCAGTCGCGGCGGCCTGTCCCACGGCGACTGACGTGGTCGGTCCGGTGGCTTCCGTGGACACATTCGCCGGTGCGGTGATGTCCGGCTTGGTGGTGTCGGTGATGCGGATGGTCTGCTCGGCGGTGCTGCTCAGGCCATTGGCATCGGTCGCGGTCCAGATGATGATGGTGTCGCCCAGCGGGAAGGTCGCCGGCGCGGTGCTGGTAATCCTGGCACTGCGGTCGCTGGAGGTGGCGGTGCCGTAGTGGTCGTTAGCGGTGAGCGGCGTCTGCTCGGCGATGGCCTCAGTGGCATAGGGCTCCGGCGCGGTGATGCCCGGCGCGGTGGTGTCGGTCACCCTGACCGTGCGGGTCTTTTGCTCGGCCGGGTTGCCGGCGGCGTCGGAGACATCGTAGGTGACCGTGTATTCCCCGACCCGGTCGGTGATTACCTCGTCACCGGCAATGACCATCCTGCCGGTGAGTTCGAGGTCATCATCCACCCGATCGGTGGCGGTTGCCTCCAGTTCAATATACTCATCGCCAAACTCAATGATCTGCGGATTGGCGCCGGTCAAGGCAATCACCGGTTGGGTGGTATCGGTGATGGTGACGGTCTGGGTGGCGGTGGCGAAGTTCCCGCTCGCATCCGTGGCCTTCCAGGTGATGGTGTGTTCTCCGACGGCGAAGTCGTTGGTCTGCGGGTTGCGCGTGATCTCGAGCGCGTTATCCACCAGGTCAGTCGCGGCGGCCTGTCCCACGGCGACTGGCGTGGTCGGTGCGGTGGCTTCCGTGGACACATTCGCCGGTGCGGTGATGTCCGGCTTGGTGGTGTCGGTGATGCGGATGGTCTGCTCGGCGGTGCTGCTCAGGTCATTGGCATCGGTGGCGGTCCAGGTGATGATGGTGTCGCCCACCGGGAAATCTTCGGGCGCGTCGTCGGTGATGTCGCCATCGGTGGACGTGGCGATGCCGTACTCATCCCGGCCCAGCGGGGTCAAGGTAGCCGTGGCTTCGGTGGCATAGGGCTCAGGTACGGTGATGCCCGGCTTCATGGTGTCTTCGACGATGACCGTGCGGGTCTTCTGCACGGCGGCGTTGCCGGCGGTGTCGGAGACATCGTAGGTGACCGTGTATTGCCCGACCCGGTCGGTGTTCACTGTGCCGGCAATGGCAATGCTGCCGGTGAGGTCGCCATCCACCAGGTCGGTCGCGGTGGCCTTCAGTTCGGCATAGCCATCGCCAAACTCGATGGTCTGTTCCTCTGCACCGGTCAAGGTGATCTCCGGCGCGGTGGTGTCGGCGATGGTGATGGTCTGGGTATCGGTCTCTTCATTACCCGAAGCATCCGTTGCCTTCCAGGTGATGGCGTGTTCTCCGACGGCGAAGTCGTTGGTCTCCGGGCTGCGCGTAATCTTGAGCGCGTTATCTGCCAGGTCAGTCGCGGCGGCCTGTCCCACGGCGACTGGCGTGGTCGGTCCGGTGGCTTCTTTGGATACATCTTCCGGTGCGGTAATCACCGGCTTGGTGGTGTCGGTGATGCGGATGGTCTGCTCGGCGGTGCTGCTCAGGCCATTGGCATCGGTCGCGGTCCAGATGATGATGGTGTCGCCCAGCGGGAAGGTCGCCGGCGTGGTGCTGGTAATCCTGGCACTGCGGTCGCTGGAGGTGGCGGTGCCGTAGTGGTCGTTAGCGGTGAGCGGCGTCTGCTCGGCGATGGCCTCAGTGGCATAGAGCGCCGGTGCGGTGATGCCCGGCGCGGTGGTGTCGGTCACCCTGACCGTGCGGGTCTTCTGCTCGGCCGGGTTGCCGGCGGCGTCGGAGACATCGTAGGTGACCGTGTATTCCCCGACCCGGTCGGTGATTACCTCGTCACCGGCAATGACCATCCTGCCGGTGAGTTCGAGGTCATCATCCACCCGATCGGTGGCGGTTGCCTCCAGTTCAATATACTCATCGCCAAACTCAATGATCTGCGGATTGGCGCCGGTCAAGGCAATCACCGGTTTGGTGGTGTCGGTGATGGTGACGGTCTGGGTGGCGGTGGCGAAGTTCCCGCTCGCATCCGTGGCCTTCCAGGTGATGGCGTGTTCTCCGACGGCGAAGCCGTTGGTCTGCGGGTTGCGCGTGATCTCGAGCGCGTTATCCACCAGGTCAGTCGCGGCGGCCTGTCCCACGGCGACTGGCGTGGTCGGTGCGGTGGCTTCCGTGGACACATTCGCCGGTGCGGTGATGTCCGGCTTGGTGGTGTCGGTGATGCGGATGGTCTGCTCGGCGGTGCTGCTCAGGCCATTGGCATCGGTCGCGGTCCAGATGATGATGGTGTCGCCCAGCGGGAAGGTCGCCGGCGCGGTGCTGGTAATCCTGGCACTGCGGTCGCTGGAGGTGGCGGTGCCGTAGTGGTCGTTAGCGGTGAGCGGCGTCTGCTCGGCGATGGCCTCAGTGGCATAGGGCTCCGGTGCGGTGATGTCCGGCGCGGTGGTGTCGGTCACCCTGACCGTGCGGGTCTTTTGCTCGGCCGGGTTGCCGGCGGCGTCGGAGACATCGTAGGTGACCGTGTATTCCCCGACCCGGTCGGTGATTACCTCGTCACCGGCAATGACCATCCTGCCGGTGAGTTCGAGGTCATCATCCACCCGATCGGTGGCGGTTGCCTCCTGTTCAATATACTCATCGCCAAACTCAATGATCTGCGGATTGGCGCCGGTCAAGGCAATCACCGGCGCGGTGGTGTCGGTGATGGCGACGGTCTGGGTGGCGGTGGCGAAGTTCCCGCTCGCATCCGTGGCCTTCCAGGTGATGGTGTGTTCTCCGACGGCGAAGTCGTTGGTCTGCGGGTTGCGCGTGATCTCGAGCGCGTTATCCACCAGGTCAGTCGCAGTTGCCTGTCCCACGGTGACTGGCGTGGTCGGTCCGGTGGCTTCTTTGGATACATCTTCCGGTGCGGTAATCACCGGCTTGGTGGTGTCGGCGATGGTGATGGTCTGCTCGGCGGTGCTGCTCAGGCCATTGGCATCGGTCGCGGTCCAGGTGATGATGGTGTCGCCCACCGGGAAGGTCGCCGGCGCGTCGTCGGTGATGTCGCCATCGGTGGACGTGGCGATGCCGTACTCATCCCGGCCCAGCGGGGTCAAGGTAGCCGTGGCTTCGGTGGCATAGGGCTCAGGTACGGTGATGCCCGGCTTCATGGTGTCTTCGACGATGACCGTGCGGGTCTTCTGCACGGCGGCGTTGCCGGCGGTGTCGGAGACATCGTAGGTGACCGTGTATTGCCCGACCCGGTCGGTGTTCACTGTGCCGGCAATGGCAATGCTGCCGGTGAGGTCGCCATCCACCAGGTCGGTCGCGGTGGCCTTCAGTTCGGCATAGCCATCGCCAAACTCGATGGTCTGTTCCTCTGCACCGGTCAAGGTGATCTCCGGCGCGGTGGTGTCGGCGATGGTGATGGTCTGGGTATCGGTCTCTTCATTACCCGAAGCATCCGTTGCCTTCCAGGTGATGGCGTGTTCTCCGACGGCGAAGTCGTTCGTCTCCGGGCTGCGCGTAATCTTGAGCGCGTTATCTGCCAGGTCAGTCGCGGCGGCCTGTCCCACGGTGACTGACGTGGTCGGTCCGGTGGCTTCCGTGGACACATTCGCCGGTGCGGTGATGTCCGGCTTGGTGGTGTCGGCGATGGTGATGGTCTGCTCGGCGGTGCTAATCAGGTCATTGGCATCGGTGGCGGTCCAGGTGATGATGGTGTCGCCCACCGGGAAGGTCGCCGGCGCGTCGTCGGTGATGTCGCCATCGGTGGACGTGGCGATGCCGTACTCATCCCGGCCCAGCGGGGTCAAGGTAGCCGTGGCTTCGGTGGCATAGGGCTCAGGTGCGGTGATGCCCGGCTTCATGGTGTCTTCGACGATGACCGTGCGGGTCTTCTGCACGGCGGCGTTGCCGGCGGTGTCGGAGACATCGTAGGTGACCGTGTATTGCCCGACCCGGTCGGTGTTCACTGTGCCGGCAATGGCAATGCTGCCGGTGAGGTCGCCATCCACCAGGTCGGTCGCGGTGGCCTTCAGTTCGGCATAGCCATCGCCAAACTCGATGGTCTGTTCCTCTGCACCGGTCAAGGTGATCTCCGGCGCGGTGGTGTCGGCGATGGTGATGGTCTGGGTATCGGTCTCTTCATTACCCGAAGCATCCGTTGCCTTCCAGGTGATGGCGTGTTCTCCGACGGCGAAGTCGTTGGTCTCCGGGCTGCGCGTAATCTTGAGCGCGTTATCTGCCAGGTCAGTCGCGGCGGCCTGTCCCACGGCGACTGGCGTGGTCGGTCCGGTGGCTTCTTTGGATACATCTTCCGGTGCGGTAATCACCGGCTTGGTGGTGTCGGTGATGCGGATGGTCTGCTCGGCGGTGCTGCTCAGGCCATTGGCATCGGTCGCGGTCCAGATGATGATGGTGTCGCCCAGCGGGAAGGTCGCCGGCGTGGTGCTGGTAATCCTGGCACTGCGGTCGCTGGAGGTGGCGGTGCCGTAGTGGTCGTTAGCGGTGAGCGGCGTCTGCTCGGCGATGGCCTCAGTGGCATAGAGCGCCGGTGCGGTGATGCCCGGCGCGGTGGTGTCGGTCACCCTGACCGTGCGGGTCTTCTGCTCGGCCGGGTTGCCGGCGGCGTCGGAGACATCGTAGGTGACCGTGTATTCCCCGACCCGGTCGGTGATTACCTCGTCACCGGCAATGACCATCCTGCCGGTGAGTTCGAGGTCATCATCCACCCGATCGGTGGCGGTTGCCTCCTGTTCAATATACTCATCGCCAAACTCAATGATCTGCGGATTGGCGCCGGTCAAGGCAATCACCGGCGCGGTGGTGTCGGTGATGGCGACGGTCTGGGTGGCGGTGGCGAAGTTCCCGCTCGCATCCGTGGCCTTCCAGGTGATGGTGTGTTCTCCGACGGCGAAGTCGTTGGTCTGCGGGTTGCGCGTGATCTCGAGCGCGTTATCCACCAGGTCAGTCGCGGCGGCCTGTCCCACGGCGACTGGCGTGGTCGGTGCGGTGGCTTCCGTGGACACATTCGCCGGTGCGGTGATGTCCGGCTTGGTGGTGTCGGTGATGCGGATGGTCTGCTCGGCGGTGCTGCTCAGGCCATTGGCATCGGTCGCGGTCCAGATGATGATGGTGTCGCCCAGCGGGAAGGTCGCCGGCGCGGTGCTGGTAATCCTGGCACTGCGGTCGCTGGAGGTGGCGGTGCCGTAGTGGTCGTTAGCGGTGAGCGGCGTCTGCTCGGCGATGGCCTCAGTGGCATAGGGCTCCGGTGCGGTGATGTCCGGCGCGGTGGTGTCGGTCACCCTGACCGTGCGGGTCTTTTGCTCGGCCGGGTTGCCGGCGGCATCGGAGACATCGTAGGTGACCGTGTATTCCCCGACCCGGTCGGTGATTACCTCGTCACCGGCAATGACCATCCTGCCGGTGAGTTCGAGGTCATCATCCACCCGATCGGTGGCGGTTGCCTCCTGTTCAATATACTCATCGCCAAACTCAATGATCTGCGGATTGGCGCCGGTCAAGGCAATCACCGGCGCGGTGGTGTCGGTGATGGTGACGGTCTGGGTGGCGGTGGCGAAGTTCCCGCTCGCATCCGTTGCCTTCCAGGTGATGGCGTGTTCTCCGACGGCGA
>CBDFGJ010000002.1:0-407250 GCA_965247035.1 Candidatus Azophilus sp.
CATGGAGCGATGGGTGCCGAGCAACCTGTCCGCCAGCAAGCCGCCCAAAATGGGCGTCAGATACACCGCACCGGTGTAAAGCGCGTAGAGCGCGTAGGCGGATTCTTCTGACCAGCCAAATCCTGGGTTGCTGTTCAGCCCGCCGCTGGCAAGCTCCTCGCTGGTGGATGAGATGAGGTAAAGCACCAGCAGGGCGCGCATGCCGTAGTAGCTGAAACGCTCCCACATCTCCGCACCGAACAGGACCCAGAGACCCGCTGGATGCTTGGTCGCCCGTTGCGTCGTCATGATTGACTGCTTTGTTGTCCGCCCCTCTTGGTGGCCCATATTACCCTTAGTTCGCTGCTTCGTGGATGCGGTTGGCGGGCACGATCTGTTGAGGACGGCGGCTGTCTCGTCATGGTCCAGGCGCACAACGTCGCCTTGGGCTTCGCCAACGCGGCCTCGGGGCTATTGCAGCAGGGCGCAAAGCTCTCGGTCCAGCGCCTCGACCCGTATTTTCCCGTCCAACACCAGAGCCTTTTGGGCGGCTTGCCGCCAACTTGGCCAGAGCGGCGCTGCGGTGTGGTTCGGATCCCCATTGGTGGCGAAGTGCAGCCAGTATTCCATCATGTGCTTGGTCAGTCTGTGATCTGCTTCCGTGGCGGGCAACCATGCATCGTGCGTGTTGAACACATAGGGAATCTCCGCCCCGTGGTAAGCGCCGAGTGAATGGTCCCCCTGCCGCACTCGGTCGAAGCGGTAAACATAGGTGGGTGCGCCGGACGCAGCGAAACCATCGGCCAAGGCTAGGCTCGGGCACTGAAACCAAACGGCCGACAACAGTGCATCCAAGCGCTCCCTTAAGGGTTTTGCGGCCAGCAACGCCCTCACTTCACTGGGGTTTGGAACTTGCGCAAGGGCCTGCCGCCATTGGGCTTCGGTGGGGTCTGCCAAATCCAGTAGCCATTCATTGGCGTTGAAGCCAAAGATGGCCGGGCGGCGCGAGACCTTTCCCTGCGCCAGCAGTTGCGCCGGTGGTGCCGGCAGCAGCCAGCCATCCACTGGTGGGTCGTCGAATTGGCGCTTGAAGTGGGTCGCCGCTAGGCTCAACACCTCATCCGACGCCATGGAGCGCAGTTGCGCCACCCCGCCAACGCCGGCCGCGGCAAGAAAGGCTAGGCCCTCGGCTTCGTTGTCCGCCAGGGTGCGCCGCTGATTGAAGGGCCAGCCGCCGCTTTGGGATATGGCCCGGTGAAACAGGCCCTCGGCCAAGGGTGACAGCAGCAGGTAGTTGATGTTGCCGGCGCCGGCGGACTCTCCGAACAGGGTGATGTTGTTGGCGTCGCCGCCAAATAGGTGGATATGGCGGCGGATCCAGTGCAGGGCTTGCAATTGATCCAAAATACCGTAGTTGCCGGAGGATCCGTGTGCAGACTCTGCGCTGAGCGATGGATGCGCGAGGAAGCCGAAGACGCCAAGACGGTACTGTATTGAGACCACCACCAACCCGTCGGCCGCCAGTTCCCGGCCCAGGTAGTTGGATTCAAAAGACCAGCCGTTTTGGTTGCCGCCGCCATGGATCCAAACCATGACCGGCAACTTGCCGCTGATGTCCGGCGTCCAAAGGTTGAGGAACAGGCAATCTTCGGATGTCTTTGGTTTGGCGGGAATGATTTCGGCTGGCTGACCGAAAGCCGCGGCGACGGATCGATACCACTCGATGTTGCCGTCGTCCTGAGTGCAGGCGGGAGGCCAAGTGGTGGCGTCAATACCGCCCGTTGGCGCCGCCACCGACTGCGGAGCGCGCCAGCGCAGGTCCTTAACAGGTGGCTGAGCATAGCGAATGCCGCTGAAGCGCATCAGGTCAACGCCGTTGGTGGCGCTGACGCGAGACCCGATATAATGCTCTATCGATGGGTTGGGGCCGGCGGCGTTGACCAGCCCGCTTAGCCCGCAGACTGCGCCAAGGCAGTTGATGAGCAAGCCGAATTGCCGCCGCCAGCCTGATTTGGCGGCCAAACGCTTGCTGCCGCTCCCAGCCGCGCAAGCAGGGCGCAACGACCCGCCTTCGCTTGCCCCAGCCAGAATATGGCCGATCCGCAGTTAGTTGAACCTGGTCTTCAACCGCATACCAAGGGTGCGCGGCCTATTGGTCGTGATGCGCTCGTCGTAGTTGCCGGTGTTGATGAAGATCTCTGCCTGCTCGTCAAACAGGTTGGAGCCGAACAATTCCACACCATATCTGCCGCCGGCGAATTCCCAGCCCAGCCGCAGGTCCATCAGGCCATAAGCGGCTTGGCGCTGGGGCGCGGCTTCGGCCTGAAAAGGCTCCGTGATGAGCAGATTCCATGACTTGCCCGTGTAGGAATAGGTCACCTGGGCGTAGCCGGTCATGGATTCGCTGTGGTGCCACTGATAGCGGGCGGTAGTCGAGAACTTCCAAGCCGGCACATAGGGCAACTCCCGCCCCTTCTCCGCCCAAACCACGCTTGGGTCAACGGTGGAATTGAAGTCTTCAGCCAGTTCAGAGTTGTTGTAGGTGGCGGCCACCTGCAGCGAGAAATTGGGCGTGACGGCGGCCTGAAGCTCGGCCTCAATACCCGTTACTTCGGCGTTGCCAGCGTTGGCGCGAAAGACCAGGGGGGAGATTAGCAGGTCGTATATGGAGGTCTGAAAGTCCACCCACTCCATGTAGTAGACCGCCCCGTTAAAGGTGACGCGTCCCCCCAAGGAGGACTTCCAACCCAATTCGTAGGAGTCCAGCACATCGGGCTCGTAGATTTCCGGCACGTTGGGGTTGGTTGCGCCTGCCGCGTTGCCGCCACCCGGGCGAAAGCCCTCGGAATAGGTAAAGTAGGTCAGCAGACCCTCGTTCACCCGATAATCGAGGCTGAACTTGTAAGTGATGCCGTCCGTGCCGCCATCGCTGCCCGAGGCCGTTTTGGTCTCATAGAAGTACCCGGCCCAGTCAGTGCGGACTTTAAATTTGGAATCGAACGCGCGTACGCCGACGGTGGCGGAAAGCGCGTCGGTCAAGTCGTAGCTGACTTCACCGAAGCCGGCGATCTGCTCCGAATCCGATTGCCAAGACGAGCTCCACCACTCCTGCGGCAGCGGCGAGCCGCCGTTGTTGGCGATGTAGTAAGCACCCGGAACGCCTTCGTGCTGAATGCTTGGCATGTCCCAGAACAAGCTGTTTCCGCTTTCGTTCCGCTCGTAGTAGGTGCCGACGATCCAGTTCAACGGCCCATCGCCTTTGGAGGTCAAGCGGACCTCGTGCGACCAGCGCTTGGAATCATAGTCGGCGTTGTAGAACATGCTTGGATCATTGCAGCCGATGTTGCCGTCGGCGTAGAAGCCGTTGCAGGCGAACTGTTGAATCCAGTTGCCGAAGGAGGCGTATTCGACGTAATCCGAGTAATCGCTGCTGGTTTGGCTGTGGCGGTCGAAATAGGCGCCGGCGTAGACGATGTCGCCGATGCCGATGTCGCCGTCCAAGGTCAGCGCGATTTGGCCGTATGAAATTTCGCCGAACTCTGGTCCGAAGCGGGCGACTTCCAAATGCCCCACGCGGTTTGGGTCGTGGTCCCAAGCGCCTTCCGTATCGGTTTCCTGGTGGAACACCGACAAGGTGCCGCGCCAGCGGTCGCCTAAGTCGGAACGCAAAGCGGCGCGAAAGCCCAAGGTTTGCTCTTCGTTATAGTCGTCCTTGACGAAGTCCTCGTTGCTGACGGTCGCTCCGTTTTGGTAGGTGCGGGTGCTGGTCACGTTGTCCACAAAGCCGGTGGATTCATCGTACCAGCCCACCAGCCGCAGAGCCGAGGTTCCTTCGGCCAGCGGAATGTTGACGAAGCCCTCCACAGTGCCGACGCCGTCGCCTTGGTCGATGAAGCCGGCGGTAACGTCCGCCCCAGCGCTGAATGCATCGGCATCGGGCTTGTTGGTGATGATGCGCACGGTGCCGGAAGTGGCGCTCGCGCCGTAGTAGGTGCCCTGAGGACCGTTCAGGATTTCAATGCGCTCAATGTCGTAGTTGTGCAGGTCGGCAACGCCGCCGGCGTAGGTCAAGGGCTGCTCATCCAAGTACAGGGTGGCGGTGGCGGCGGTGGCGCGGTTTGGATTGCTGCCGTCGGCGACGCCGCGAATGAACATCATCTGAGTACCCGGCAGCCAACTGATGAAGGCCAAGGAGGGCGACAAGACGGCGAAGTCCTCAAAGCGGTGAATGCCCAAATCCTCAATGCGGTCGGCGGTGAACGCCTGGATGGAAATGGGTGCGTCCTGCAAGTTGTCCGAGCGCTTGCGCGCCGTGACGATGATTTCCTCAATGGCCGCCTGCTCCTCAGCTAGGACGGGCACAGGCACCACCGCTCCGGAGGCGGCGGCCACGGCCACTGCCAAGGTCTTTTTCCTTAACGAAATCGGCGGCTCAGGGCGCTTTCCATGTGGATTTGACACGTTGAATCACCCAAGATGCTAAATAGGGGGACGATGTTACAATGTATCCATTCGCTATGCTAGTTGTTATGTTGGCAACATTGGAGCCCCATCCATCATCTTTCCTATGGGTTGGGCCATTGGCTCCAAGCCCAATTCTGACTGTGCCTTGAACGGATTGTAGAGGCTGTGTCTTGGATGGATTGGCAAGGCTGTGCCTTGAATGGATTGAAAAACGCAGTCGTCTTGAACGAAAACTAGGCGATGGGCAGATGGAGAAACGTGCAATGGCTGAAAGAAAACCATCGGAGCCGATTCCGGCCGCCACTGTCGTGCTGCTGCGGCCAGGTATTGATGGCGGCATCGAAATGTTCATGGTGGTGCGCCATCATCAGATCGACTTCGCCTCCGGGGCGTTGGTTTTTCCAGGCGGCAAGGTGGATGCGCAGGACTCAGCGCACGAACTGAAGCCCTTTCTCTTCGGTGCCGCCGCCGACCCGGGCCTCGCCGCCATGCAGGTGGCTTCCATACGCGAGGCTTTTGAGGAAAGTGGCGTGTTGCTGGCGCGCCCCTTTGACGCAAAGGAAATGGTCGATGCCGACCGGCTTAAGGCGCTGTCGCCCTATAGACAGCGCCTGCACGGCGGCGAGCTATCGTTGGCCGAATTCGCTGAGCGCGAACAGCTCATGCTCGCTTGCGATCAGTTGGTTCATTTCGCCCATTGGATTACGCCGACCATGATGCCAAAGCGGTTTGACACTCATTTCTTCCTGGCCTTGGCTCCGCTCGATCATTTGGCCGTGCATGATGGGCATGAATCAGTCGATTCCCTGTGGATCAATGCCGCCCAAGCGCAAACGGATGCGGCGTCCGGCAAGTATGTCATCATCTTCCCAACTTTGCGCAACGTGGCGAGAATCGCCGCTTTTGACAGTCCCGAAGCAGTGATGGAGCAAGCCCGTCGGGACAAGATTGTGACCGTTCAGCCTTGGACGGAGAAGCGGGATGACGGCCTCTACATCTGCATTCCCAAGGAAGCCGGCTATGACGTCAGCGAGGAGCTTGTGCCGCAACGATCAACCTAGGACGTCAGTAGCAGCAACGACCCATGCAACGACCGTCAGGCGGCGGCTCTGCGCCCAACCGGATCCTGGCCCACTTCGCTCACCGATTTCAGTAAACAGCCTTTTGGGCCGCTGATTTCGCTGTGACACCTCTATTGGAGAGCCGCCCAACCATCCTGTCCATATAGGGTTCACGCCCTGTCCGGTGCACAGCGCCAGCCCGCCAAGGGCAGTCAGGAAGTTGGGGCAGGTGGCACCGTTTGAACCTTGGCCTTGCGCAAAACCCCAAGAGCGAAGCAGAAGTCAGGGAGTAGGCTCAGGCGGCGACCATTTGAGCTGCAAGTCCCTGGACGCCTTCACTTCATCAAGCCTGCCCACCGGCAGGCTGTGCGGCGCCGTTTTGAGCGTTTCCGGCTCCTCCTGCGCTTCCTCGGCTATGGCGGCCATCGCCGCCACAAAGCGATCCAACTCCTCGCGGCACTCCGTTTCGGTCGGCTCGATCAAAAAGCACTCCGGCACCATGATCGGGAAATAGGTGGTGGGGGCGTGCATGCCGAAGTCAAGCAGGCGCTTGGCGAAATCCATGGCGCTTACGCCAAATGCCTTCGCCTGCGGCGCCAAGGTGAGAATGAACTCGTGGGTGGCCCGCCGCGTCGGATAGGTCAGCTTGAAGCCGGCCTTGCATAGCCGCTGCGCCAAGTAGGCGGCGTTGAGAACGGCGAAATCGCTAACCCGGCCCATGCCGCCGGCCCCAAGCATCAACGTATAGGCTAGGGCGCGCAGCAGTACTCCCGCATTGCCGGCAAAGGCCGAAAGCCGACCAATGGTGCCAGGAATTTCCTTCTCAGTCAGCCAAAAGTAGCCATCCCCGCCCCTGGCCACCACCGGCACCGGCAGGTGTGGGCGCAGCCGCTCGCCAACGCCCACCGGACCGGCACCCGGGCCGCCGCCGCCGTGGGGCGTGGCGAAGGTCTTGTGCAAGTTCAGGTGCAGCACGTCAAACCCCATGTCCGCCGGCCGCACCTTGCCGAGTATGGCGTTCAAGTTGGCGCCATCGTAGTAAAGCAGGCCACCCGCGTCATGCAGCACCTTCGCAATCTCGACCACTTGCCGTTCAAAGACGCCGCAAGTTGAGGGGTTGGTCATCATCAAGGCGGCGGTCTGCGGCCCCACCGCCGCTTTGAGCGCCGCCAAGTCCACATCGCCCTCAGCGTCAACCGCCACTTCCCGAACCTGATAGCCGCACATGGCCGCCGTGGCCGGATTGGTGCCGTGCGCCGCATTCGGGATGAGGATTTCGGTTCGCTCCAAGTCTCCCCGTGCTTGATGGTAGGCGCGAATCATCGCTACGCCGGCAAACTCTCCTTGGGCACCCGCCATGGGCGTCAGCGACACCGCATCCATGCCGGTCACATCCTTCAATATCTCCTGCAGCTCGAACAGGCAAGCCATGTAGCCTTGGCTTGCCTGCGCTGGCGCAAGCGGATGCTGGCCAAGAAAGCCCGGCAAGCTAGCCGCCCGATGTGCACCCCTAGGGTTGTATTTCATCGTGCAGGAGCCCAAGGGGTAGAACTGAAGGTCAATGGAGAAGTTCTTGGCCGACAGGTTGGTGTAGTGGCGCACGGCCTGTAATTCAGACACCTCAGGCAGGGCCGGCGGGGTGCCGCGCAAAGCCGCTTCCGGCAGGCTGGCGAGGGCTTCCCGCAGACCTGCGCCGCCGGGTCTTTGGGCACCGGCGACGCGGCCGGGTCGGCCCGCATCAAAGATGGTCGCCGCAGCGCCACCGGCGAACCGGCTGCCGTTGCCGCCGCTGCTCATGCCAGCACCTCCGCCAAGGCACGGGCGTATGCCTCAATGTCCTGCTCGCTCCGTTTCTCCGTGGCGCAAACCAAAAGCCCATTGTCCATGTTGGGGAACCAAGCGTTCAGGGCGGCGCCGCCGAGGATGCCTCGGCCCAGTAAAGCCTCAAGCACGGGCTGGGCGGAACGCGGCAGCCGCAGCGGGCACTCGTGGAAGTAAGGGGCGGCGAACATGGGCTGCACTCCTTTGATGCGGCTGAGCCGCTGCACGAGCTTGAGCGTGTTGGCGTGGCTGGCACAGGCTACCTCGGCCAATCCACCGGCACCCAAGATGGCCATGTGAATCGCCGCCGCCGTCACCAACAACCCCTGATTGGTGCAGATATTGGACGTGGCCTTACCCCGGCGGATGTGCTGCTCCCGGGCTTGCAAGGTCAGCGTGTAGCCAAGGCGGCCTTGCCGGTCTTCGGTCCGCCCTACAATCCGGCCCGGCAACTGCCGCATATGAGCCGCCTTGGTGCAGATGAAGCCGAAGGACGGCCCGCCCGAGGCCAAGGGCGCACCAAGAGGCTGACCGTCGCCGCAAGCGATGTCGGCACCGGTTGCGCCCCATTCACCCGGGGGCTTGAGCACCGCCAACGCAATTGGGTTGACCACGCCAATCACCAAGGCACCCTGCTCATGCGCCCAATCGGTCAAGGCGTCCATGTCTTCAATGAACCCAAAAAAGTTTGGCGTCTGCAAAACCAGCACTGCCGGCGCACCATGCTCCGGCAGCCGATTGAAGTCCACCAAGCCGTTCGCCATCGGCAGGGCTTCCACTTCAATGCCCTGGTTGGCGACGATGTTCGCAACCACCTGCCGATAATGTGGATGCACCGTTTCCGCCATCAGCACCAACGATGGACCGCACTGTCGGCCGAGTCTGCGCTTTGCCCCCCTAACACTGGCCCGAACAGCCATCAATACGGCCTCGGCCAAGCCCGAGGCGCCGTCATAGACGCTGGCGTTGGACACATCCAAGGCGGTGAGTTCGCACACCATGGATTGGTACTCAAATATCAACTGCAACAGACCTTGGCTCGCTTCAGCCTGATAAGGCGTGTAGGCAGTCATGAACTCGCCCCGGCCGGCTAAATCCCATACCGCGGCTGGAACATGGTGGTCGTAGCAGCCAGCACCGGCAAAGCAGGTCAACTCCAAATTCTGGCGCGCCTTGTCCTCCATCCAGCGCAACATGGCCATCTCGCTCATGGCTGGCGCCAAGCGCCTGAAGTCGCCACAACGCAGATCGCTTGGAATTTCATCAAACAGCGCCTCGACCCCATCGACGCCAATCTCGTCAAGCATGGCTTGAATGTCCTGGTCAGTATGGGGAATGAAAGGCATGATGATGGAGGCTCAGACTAACCTTGGGCTCATTGTCGGCCTGCATCCTCCCGCCACTGTTCCGAATAGGCCTCCGCGTTCAACAACTCCTTGATTTGGCTTGGATCATCCGGCTTAATTTTGAAAAACCAGCCGTCTCCGTACGGGTCTCCGTTGACCATCTCCGGCGCTTCCTCCAAGACTTCGTTGATGGCCACCACTGAACCGCTCACCGGAGCATAGATGTCCGACGCCGCTTTGACCGATTCCACCACAGCGACTTCCTCGCCCGCCTGCACTTGCTGGCCGGGCTCCGGCAACTCCACGTACACCACATCGCCCAAGGATTCTTGGGCGTAGTCGCTAATGCCGACGACAACGCAGCCATCGACCCATCGAGCCCATTCATGCGTGCTCGCATAACGCAGATCTTCGGGTGTTTCACTCATGGGCTGGTCCTTGGTTGCAGGTCCTTAAGTTGCATGGATGTCCTCATTAAGATGCCCCACATTGGCGCACCTTGAAGGCTTCAAATGCCGCCCGCCAGTGGCTCAGCCTGTAGACGCCTATCCACCACAACGGCAAGCCGCTTGGCCGCATCTGCAACGCCGCCCGCCAGCGCATCGACCTCCAAGCAGTCACAGCAACGCATCGCCACCGGGCAGCCATCAAATCACGAACGGCTTGGCCGGATGTCATCGGCAAAAGTGGGCCGGCCGCGCCGAACGAACGGGGGTTCAACTACCCAAGCCCGCTTTGGCTGCTTCCTAATCGTCACTTCCACTGCGCCGGCGGCGTCGCTTGGCAGCCGCGCCAAGGCAATACTGCAACCCAAGGTCGGGGAAAACAACCCACTGGTGACCATCCCTTCGCCTTGGTTAGTCACAACCGGACAACCGCGACGCATAATCCCCTTGTCCGCCAACACCAAGCCCACCAGCTTGGCGGTGATTCCCGCTTGCAAGCGAGTAGCAAGAGCGCTGCGGCCGATGAAGCCGCGATCTTCCGGGCACCAATGCACATAGCGCTCCAGCCCCGCTTCATGCGGGGTCAGGGTCTCGTCCATATCCTGGCCATTGAGCTTGAAGCCAGCCTCCAAGCGCAAGCTGTCTCGAGCGCCCAACCCGGCTGGCTGCGCTCCGACGCCGATGAGTTTGGACCACACCGACGGGGCCTCGTGGTTTGGCACCATCAACTCTATGCCATCCTCGCCGGTGTAGCCGGTGCGAGCGATGGTCCACGCGCCGTGCGCCACGGCGCGGAAAGGCTTAAGGTTAACTTCGGCCTTGCCGTTCATGGCCGCGGCGAAGAGTTCAAGGGCGTGCGGGCCCTGCAGCGCCAGCAAGGCCAAGTCCCGTTCTATCACTTTCACATCTGAACCAGCCCGCGTAAGCAGCCAAGAGCGCACCCGCTCGCGCACAGCGGCGTTGGCGACCAAGCGGTAGCCGGACTGCATCCGGTACACCACCAAGTCGTCCATAATGCCCCCAGCCTCATTCAGCATGACCGTGTAGAACGCCCTCCCTACACTGTCCAAGCGGGCCGCATTCCCCGCCAGCACCGATTGCAGGAAAGCGAGGGCGCCATCGCCCTCAATATCAAGGATGGCCATGTGGGAGACGTCAAACAACCCAGCGGATTGGCGCACCGCATGGTGCTCCTTGACTTGGGAGCCGAAGTGCAGCGGCAACTCCCAGCCAGCGAAAAGGACCATCTTTGCGCCCGCGGCAACAGCCGCTTGGTATAGCGCGGTTTTCCTGCTCACGGGCATCAGTCGCCGCCCTAAAGCAGCCGCCGCGCCAGCGGGCCAATCCCCATGGCTTCCTGCATGAGTTGGCGCTTGGCCGGTGCCGCTCGGTTGACCAAGTCAACGCCGAAATTGCGCAGCCAGTGGGCAAAGGGTTGGCGGATGCCGTAGAACGCCTGCAAGGCGGAGAACAGGCGCATCAAGGTCAAGCCCCGGGCGCGGCGATGCCGGGCGTATGTGCGCCATAGCCCAGGCGCTCCTGGATCCAAGGCGCCCCTGGCTCGGCGCAGCAGGCCAGCGGCGTCTTCAAACCCCAGGTTCAGGCCAAGGCCAGCTAGAGGATGCACCACCCGCGCCGCATCGCCAACCAAAAGAACCCGCTGACGGGGATTGAACGAGGCGACAATGGATTGAACCAAGGGGAAGGCCAAACGCCGATCCACTGCCGTTATCTGGCCGATGCAGGCTTCGCTCATCCGCGTCAGCTCGGCGCAAAATTCGGCATCGCTCATGGCAAGACGCCGTTCGGCGGCGGCCGGGGACTGGCTCCAAACCAAGGCGGCGGTATGCGGGTCCGCACCCGGCAGGAGCGCCAAGGGGCCATCAAGGAGAAAACGTTGCCAAGCCGTATTTCCATGCTCGCCGGAGGTTCGCACGACGCTCACCAAGCTGGCTTGGCCTGTATCCCGTTGTTCAAGGTCAACGCCCAGTTGTGCCCGCACAACCGATTTGGCGCCATCGGCGGCCACCAAGAGAGCGGCTGACAAGCGGCGCCGCCCCCAACCCACGGCAACCGCCTCGGCTTCTGCAGTCAGCGTCAACTCCCCCTCGCCGACGATCAGCACCACTTGCCCATGTTGCTCCAGCCGCTCCCAACTCGCCACCGCCAATGGGCCTGCCCCCTGAATCCAGCCCAATTCATCTCGGCCTACCTCAGCGGCGTCAAAATGCAGTTGCTTCGTGCCGCGCTCTTCCCAGACATCCATGCTCGCATAGGGTGTTGGCTTCAAGTAGCGCCACAGATCCACCTGCTGCAGGAGCATCTGGGAGGCCGGCGAGAGGGCGAAAGCGCGCAAGTCCATGCCAAGCGCGCCCGCTTGCGGCGCCTGCCTCTCAAACAACGCCACCCGCTGGCCGGAATCCGCCAGCCCCAAGGCAATGACGGCTCCCACCGGACCACCGCCGATGACGATGACATCGAACCTTTCCGCTGCAGCCTCAGCCATATCCGTCACCCACTTGCTGCGAATTTCCTTTGCAGCACCCTTGGTCCACGCTGGCGCACTGTCCTCGGCGACGATGGCCCCAAACGTTTGCCTAGCACGATTCAGCCACCAGCCATCACCCGTTCGATATCGCCAATCTCCTTGGGAGCATCCTTGGTCAGTACTTCCGCACCATTATTGGTGATGAGCACATCGTCCTCAATGCGTACGCCCAAGCCGCGCCACTTATCTGCAACCTCAACGGCATCGGGCGGAATGTACAGCCCTGGCTCAACCGTCAGCACCATGCCGGGCGCTAAGGTGCGCTCCTCGCCTTGTGACTGCTCGACCGCACAATCATGCACATCCAAGCCCAGCCAATGGGAAGACTTATGCGGGCAGAATTTGCCACGCTGCGAAGCCGCGTCGTCCTCTTGCTCCGAGCTGGGTCGCCAAAGCCCCAAGCGCTCCAAGCCATCTTGCATGATCTTGAGCGCGGCCGCATCGGGAGCGTCAAAAGAGATGCCCGGCGCACAGGCGGAAATGGCCGCAAGCTGCGCCTCCAGCACGATTTCGTAGATAGCTGTCTGGGTCGGCCTGAAACGGCCGCTCACGGGAAAGGTGCGGCTAGAGTCGGCGGCATAGTTTTCATATTCGCAGCCGGCGTCAATGAGCACCAAGTCACCCTGCTTGAGGACGGCGGAGTTGGCCACATAATGCAGAACGCAGGCGTTGGCGCCGCCGGCGACTATGCTCGGATAGGCCACCCCGCCAGCGCCGCCGCGCAGAAAGGCGTACAGTAGCTCGGCTTCCAGCTCCCTCTCCATCAACCCGTGGCGACAGTTTCTCATGGCGCGAAGGTGGCCATCCACGGTGATCTCGCAGGCTCGCCGCATGAGGCCGATTTCCGCCGCGGATTTGAACAACCGCTGCTCATGCAGCAGTGCCCTGATGCTCCGAATCTCGCCCTTCGGTTGAAGCCCCTTCCCTCTAGCCCTAATCAGCCATTCGGTCAGGCGTTGATCAAAGGCTGAATCCTCTCCGTGCGGGCAGTACAATGCCTCGGCATCGCCAACGAGGGCAGGCATCTGTTCATTGATGGCTGACCAAGCAAAGGCCGCGCTAAGGCGCAAAGACTCAGCAGCCTGCTCCGGCCCCAGTCTTTCCCCGTTGTACAGGGAATCCCGTTCGTCGGGCTCGCGGCAAAAGAGAATCGCCTCGTCATCCTCGCCCTCGTCGATGGCGGCGCCTTGCGACCCTCGGCGCAACACCAGCAGCGCATCCGTCTCATTGAAGCCAGTCAAGTACCAGAAATCGCTGTCTTGGCGAAACACATGATGCACATCCGCATTACGGCGTTGCGCAGCGGCGGCGGGAACAAGCGCAATGGCGCCTGGCTTCATCATGCGCAGCAAGCTGCGGCGGCGTTCGGCATATTCGCCGGGGCTAATTTTCGTCATCTTCCGCCATAGGGGCCCCGAATAGAAGCAGCGCCCCCACCTTGGCGTACTGCTCCAGTTCAAACAAGGACTGCGCCGTGCTGTCGTCGTCCTCTCCGTCCACCACAGCACCGGAAATGGCGATGAAATCCCGCAGCAGTTCCTCTTCCTGCCCAGATGCCTGCGTCAAGCCCGCCTCGCCGACACCAGCGCCATAACCAGCGGCAAAGGCACCGCACCATTCGGCAATGGCCTGCACTCGTTCGGCTACCGGTGCGTCGTCATCGGGCAATAGCGGTTGGAAGCTCATGTCCTCCGCCAGCAAGGCGGCAATGCTTGCATCAATGAAAGCATCCACGCTTCCAGCATCCGTCAACGCGTCGCTGCCAAGCAGCTCGATCAACGCCTCAAGCAAGTCGGCGGTGCTTGTTTCGCCATCGGCGGAAGTGCGCAAACGGCTCGCCACCAACCCGCAGGCAGCGCCGTGCAGCTCAGCTGTTGAAATGAATCTGCCAGCGCGAATCGCCAGCGCCATGAGATCGCTCAAATGGGGATCACTCCACCCATGCTGTCGCCCACTATGCTACCAGCTTTCGACCAAGCTTTTGCTCCCGGCCATTTAGGCGCGGGGCGTCATGGGGTACACTGCGTACGAATAACCCACCTGCCTCTATGAAGGACAATCACGCTGGCACCAGCTCGCCGCCCAGTTGGGATGCGCTTGCAGCCAAGGTTGATGCACTCATCGACCTCAACCGTACGCTCTACCGCGAAAATGAGGCCTTGCGTCGTCAAGTTCAGGGATGGTCCCGGGAACGGGCGCATTTGATCAAGAAGCACGAACTGGCCAAGTCCGGCTTGGAGACGTTGATCACCCGGTACAAGTCGTTGGAGCAGGACTGATGCCGGCCGCCGAGCACACAACGGTCAAGGTGAACATCATGGGCCGCGAATACCAAATAAGGTGCAGCGCTAAAAGGGTGGGCGCATTGAGGGCCGCCGCCCGCCACCTTGACCAGCGGATGCGGGAACTGCAGAAGAACGCAAACATCCTGAGCTTGGACGGCCTAGCCGTAACGGCTGCTCTGAACATCACCAACGACTACTTCGACCTGCTTGATGGGCAATCCGCGCAAGTTAGCATGTTGACCGAGAAGGTCGGCACCGCTCTTGGGGAAACAGGCCCTACGCCACCTTGAGCTCGGGCGAATGCCTGCGATATTTCCTTGAACGGCACCAGTTTTCGCTATATTGTTCTCAAGTCTCCTGAAGTGTTCGCCAGTTGGTGTCGTTCTTGAGCCGTTATAGAAACGTAAGGGGGTTCGGCGCAATCGCCAGTGCGCCAGCCCATGCTGGGGCTTCCCCGGCACGGGACGCCTTAGGCTTTTCCTGGACCTCCGCCTTGAACCAAGACGGTTCAGGGGGATATCAATCAGCGGCACTTTCGGGAGGCTTACCCATGCAGGAACGCACCGCCCGCACGGCCGCAAGGGGCAGGAACTGCTTGCGACATCCTGCCCGTGCATGAACGCACCATCCTGCGCCGCCGCTTTCGGGTCGCCCGCCGTTGCTTGTCCAAAAGGGAGCAGCAGTCAAACGCCAAAAACATTCGGCGCCATTTTTGCGCCTCACCGATCATGTGGCGCACTCGCCGCATCGCCGCATACCTCGCCATTGACGGGGAACCGGACCTGCATCCTTTGCTGTCGCACCTGCACTTACTGGGCAAAACCTTGGCGTTGCCGGTGGTGCAGGCGGGCAACCGCATGAGTTTTTCCGCCTATCGTCCCGATGCACCCCTCAGCCTGAATCGCTTCGGCATACAAGAGCCAACCGCCAAAGCCGCCAAGGTCCATGCCTTGACCTTGGACTTGGCGCTGATGCCGTTGGTGGCGTTCGACAGACAAGGCAATCGCTTGGGCATGGGCGGCGGCTTCTACGACCGATGCTTCGGGCTACAGCCCCGGAGCTTAAGGCCCCTGCTAGTTGGCGTCGCCCATCGGATGCAGCAGGTGCAGGCGTTGAGGCCCGCCCCTTGGGACGTGCCCTTGGACGCAATCCTGACCGAAGCCGGTTGGCAAGCCTTCAGCAAACCAGCGAGGCTCTAGCCTTGTCTGTGCGAAAGATCATTCAAATGGGGCACCCGACTTTGCATCAAGTTGCGCGCCCCATAGATTTGGCCGACATCAGCACGGCCGAATTCCGCCTGCTGCTCAATGACATGATCGACACCCTGCATGACTACGGCGGGGTCGGGTTGGCCGCTCCCCAAATCAACGAACCAGTCCGGCTCGCCATCATCAAACTGCCGGGGGGGCCTTCGCGCTATGGCGAGTTGCCCTCGTTTCCTCTGACGGTCTTCATCAACCCTGAAGTCTCGGTTGAGGATCCAACACCTAGCGGCGTTTGGGAAGGCTGCCTGTCGGTGCCGGGGCTGCGCGGCTATGTCGAACGACCAAGCGGCATCAGGGTGAGCGCCACCAACACCGAGGGAGAGCGCGTAACCATGAAGTTCGAGGGATTTCTGGCCACCGTGCTACAGCACGAATTCGATCACCTCGAAGGCAAGCTCTACCTAGAGCGTGTGACGGACATGAAGAAACTCATGTTCGAACAGGAATACCTGCGCCACCATGCCACCGCCGAGAATTGACTCTTAGTCTGCATCAAGGCGTCTGCAACGCTCGATACATCAACGCAGAAAGAGTTCGCAAGCGGGGTTTTCGGTCTCTTCCCAGTAGCGGTAGCCAATGCGGTCCAGGTCGGTGGACAGTCGGCCTCGGTCGCCTTCCTGCACCTCGAAGCCGGCCAACACCCGGCCCCAAGCCGAGCCGTGATTGCGGTAGTGGAACATGCTGATGCTCCAACGCTCGCCAACGCCGTCCAAAAATTGGAGCAACGCGCCTGGGCGTTCGGGAAACTCAAACCGGTACAGCAATTCCGATTTGGGCTCGGAGGCGTGGCCGCCCACCATGTGTCGCACATGCAGCTTGGCGGCTTCATTGTCCGTCATGTCCACAACCCGATATCTGGCCTTGGCCAAGCGCGCCAGGACCGCCGCCCGGCCCATGGCGGAATCAACCTGTAGGCCGAGATAGACATGGGCCTCGTCCGGGTGGCGGAATCTGTAGTTGAATTCCGTGACGGCGTGGTCGCCCAAGGCTCGGCATAGACGGCGGAAGCTGCCGATCTTCTCTTCTATTGCGACGCCAAGGATCACTTCCCGTTGCTCTCCCACCTCCGCCCGCTCGGAGATGTGCCGCAAGCGATCAAAACTGACGTTGGCACCGCTGACGATGGCCACATAGGTGCTGCGCCGCTGCCGGCGGCTTTTGTTGCGCAGGGCGTACTTCTTGACGCCGGCCACCGCCAGCGCTCCTGCGGGCTCCGCCACGGAGCGGGTGTCGCCAAAGAGATCCTTGATTGCACCGCAAATCTCATCGACCGAGACGGTCACCACCTCGTCAACGCAGGTGCGAGCAATCCTGAACGGCGCTTGGCCAATCTGAGCCACGGAAACGCCATCGGCGAACCGGTCCAAGGTGTCCAGCGGCAGGCTTACCCGACGGCCGGCAGCTAGCGCAGCGCTTAAGCAGGCGGACCCTTCAGCCTCCACGCCAATGATCTTGGTGGCCGGCCGCAGGTACTTGATGTAGGCTGAAACTCCGGCGATCAACCCGCCACCGCCCACCGGCACGAAAACCGCCTTCGGCGCCGGATGTTGATTCATGATCTCCATGCCCACGGTGCCTTGGCCCGCAATCACGTCCGCATCGTCGTAGGGATGCACGAGCACGTAGCCCCTCTCCTTGGCCAGCGTCTTGGCTCGCGCCGACGCCCCCTCGTAGGTGTCGCCGTGCAGAATGACGCGGGCACCAAGATTCCTGACCGCATCAACCTTGATGGCCGGTGTGTTGCGCCCCATGACGATGCAGGCCTCCAAGCCGAGTTGCCGCGCCGACAGGGCGACGCCTTGGGCGTGATTTCCGGCCGAGGCGGCAATGACGCCCCGAGCCTGATCCCGTGCCGACAGCTGCGCTAGCTTGTTGTAGGCGCCGCGCAGCTTAAATGAAAAGATCGGCTGCAAATCCTCGCGCTTGAGCATGACCTCAACCCCCCCGCCAAGGCGCTGCGAAATGCCTTGGGCGTATTGCAATGGGGTTTCAATCGCGACATCGTAGACTCGGGAGGCGAGGATTTTCTTGACGATTCGCTCCAACATCTGGCATAGCTGACGAACATGAGAGGAATGGCAGTATGGCCCAAAATGAGATGAAACGCTTGGCCGCCGAGGCGGCGCTGGCCTACATCGAGCCTGCCCTGACGCCCAAAACCGTCGTCGGCATAGGCACCGGCAGCACGGCAAATTTCTTCATCGACCTTCTAGCTGAGGTTCGCTACAAGTTTGATGGCGCTGTCGCTAGCAGCGAGGCGAGCGCAGAGCGCCTTAGCCGCCACGGCATTCGCGTCATGGATTTGAACGCCACCCCTGCGGTGGCCGTTTATGTGGACGGAGCGGACGAGGTGGACTCGAACCTATGCCTAATCAAAGGCGGCGGCGGCGCCTTGACCCGGGAGAAGGTCGTTGCCGCCTCGGCTGAGCAGTTCGTCTGCATTGTGGATCACTCCAAGCTTGTTCCCCGCTTGGGCACCTTTCCCCTGCCGGTGGAGGTCATTCCCATGGCGCGCGGCTTGGTCGCCCGCGCCTTGACCCGAATGGGCGGCGCACCGGTCTGGCGGCAAGGCTTCGTGACCGACAACAGCAACATCCTGCTTGATGTCAGACAGCTTGAAATCGAAGATCCTTGGGCCTTGGAACGTGCAATCAACAACATTGCCGGCGTGGTCTGCAACGGCCTGTTCGCCGCCAATCGAGCCGATGTGGTCTTCATTGGCGGCGCAGAGGGCACCACACGGATGTAGCCTGCAGCGCAATTTTGATGCCCGCAAAGCCCACAAGTCCTAGTGTCCTGCAGCACAAGTTTCCGGCGTTTCAGTGCTTGCTCGGTGGGTCAATGCAAGACGCGGCAAACTGGCGGGACAGGGCGCTAACAGGCATTGCACTAGGTCGTCAGTTGGGCCTCGTTGGAGTTGGTCTCTCCCAAGCTCAGCTAGCGGCTCGTTTAGTCAGGGCGGCGATGCCCGGCAGCGTCCTGCCTTCAACGTACTCCAGGAAAGCGCCGCCGCCGGTGCAGATGTACGAGAGGCCGTCAGCCAAGCCGTATTTCTCGATGGCCGCTAGGGTATCGCCGCCGCCGGCAACGGAAAAGGCGGCACTTTCGGCCACCGCTTCAGCTAGCTGTCGGGTGCCCTCGCCGAACTGATCGTATTCGAACATGCCCATCGGGCCATTCCACAGAATGGTGCCCGCACCGGATAACACCGCCTTGAATCGCCGGGCGGTCTCGGGCCCGATGTCCAGGATCATTTCATCGTCCTGCACACTATCCACCAGCCGGACTAGGGCCCGTTCGTCGGCTGTTGCCCGCTCGCCCACCATCCAATCAACCGGCGCCAGAACATCCGTTTTGCGGGCCACTTGCCGCGCCGCTTCAAGCAAGTCCGCTTCAAACAAGGAGGTGCCCACCGGCAAGCCGCTAGCGGCAGCAAACATGTTGGCGATGCCGCCGCCGACAATGATGCAGTCGACGATGGCAGCCAAGCTGTCGAGCACGGCCAATTTGGTTGAAACCTTAGCGCCGCCAACGATGGCGACCAAGGGCCGAGCCGGGTTGTTCAGGGCGGCGGTAAGGGCATCGATCTCCATCGCCAGCAAAGGGCCAGCGCAGGCCGTGGGCGCATAGCGGGCCACCCCAGCGACGGAGGCGTGCGCACGGTGGGCAACGGCGAAGGCGTCCATGACGAAGATGTCCGCCAGCTTAGCCAAGCGCTTGGCCAGACCTGGATCCCCCGCCCGTTCGCCCTTGAACATGCGGGTGTTCTCCAGCAAGGAGATGGGGGCGACGGCGGCTGCCGCTGCCTCAATGCTGGGCAGCAGAGGCACCTCGCAATTGAGCAGTTCCCCCAGCCGAACCGCCACTGGGGCCAGCGAGTAAGCGGCATCGAACCGGCCCTCCACCGGGCGGCCAAGATGGGAGGCGACGATGCTCGCAGCCCCCTGCTCCAAGGCGCTTTGCAAAGTGGGCAGAGCGGCTCGAATGCGGGCGTCGCTGGTGATGACGCCGTTGCGCATCGGCACGTTCAGATCTTCGCGAATCAACAGGAGCTTGCCGGCCAAATCCAGCTCACTCATGCGTTTGAATGTTCCCATGCGGTAGCGTCCTAAACCGGTGCGTGTGTCTAATCACCCTCGGCCATAGTTGCAGGCGTGAGGGGGTGCGGGCGGTGAAGTTCCTGCGTCATGGCTTTTTCTCTGGTGAGCAAGCCGCTGTATTGCTCGGCTGACCCTGCTCAGATGGCGCACGGGCTCTTGGCGCTCCCCGCAGGCCGGTAGCGTTCTCCTGCTGATGAATGCGCTTGCCGGACTAGGGAACCTCTGAAAAATTCGCAGGTTTTGGCAGCGCAACAAGATCAGTCTTTTTCGATGACTTGTAAGCAATTGAAAATATGAGATAAATTATTTCAGACGCGATGCGATGATCAATCCTTGGAATTTAATCAGAGGTTCCCTAGGACGTGCGAGCTCGCGTTTCATCAATCAGCGCCACCAAGTTCTCCACCGTCATGCCCAGCGCCGCCATGGCATCCGCCCCCGGCGCGGAAAGGCCAAAGCGGTCAATGCCAAGCACCGCACCCTCAAGGCCCACGAAACGCCGCCAATAGTCCGGATGACCGGCTTCAACGGCAACGCGCACCGGGGCGTCTGCGGCCAGCACCGCCTGTTGATAGTCTTCATCCTGCGCCAGGAAGACATCGACGCTGGGCATGGACACAACGCGAATGCCTAGGCCGCGCTGGGCCAGCACCGCCGCCGCCGCCATGGCCAACGGCACTTCCGAACCGGTGGCGATCACCAGTGCATCCAGCGCCCCTGTTTCGGCCTCCAGCACGTAGCCGCCCCGGTGGACGTTGGTCAGCGCGGCATCATCCCTTGGCTGGCAAGCTGTTTTTTGGCGGGTGAACACAAGCGCCGTCGGCCCGTCCTGACGCGCCACCGCACTGCGCCAAGCGCAGGCGGCCTCCACCGTGTCACAGGGCCTCCAAGTGGAGAGATTGGGCGTCGTGCGCAGATTGGTGAGTTGTTCAATGGGCTGATGGGTCGGCCCGTCCTCGCCCAAAGCAACGGAATCATGGGTGTAGACGAAGATGTTGGGAATGCCCATCAAGGCGGCCAGGCGAACGGCGTTGCGGGCGTATTCCATGAAAATCAAAAAGGTGCCGGAGAAGGGTCGAATGCCGCCGTGCAGCAACATGCCGTTGCCAATGGCCGTCATGCCAAATTCACGCACGCCGAAGCTCAGGTAGCGTCGGTTCTCAGCGCCGCGCCATCTCGTGTTGTTGGAGCCGGTTAGATCCGCCGACCCACCGAACAATTCCGGCAGCACCGGCCCAAGAACATCCAAGCACAGTTGCGAAGACTTGCGCGTCTCCAATGACGCCATCTGCGCCTGCGCGGTGCGGGCCAACGCTTGCAACCGGTCCGACCAGCCGGACGGCAAACGTCCCTCCATGCGCCGTTGAAGCTCATCCGCCAGCGCCGGATGCGCCGCCCGGTAGGCGTCAAATCGGGCCTGCCAGTCTGCTTGAGCGCGTTGGCCCCGGCCCAAGCAACTCCAGGACGCATAGATTTCCTGCGGAATCTCAAACGGCTCGTGCGGCCAGCCGAGCACTTCCCGTGTTGCCGCCACTTCATCCTCACCCAAGGGTGCGCCGTGGGCGGCGGCGCTGCCCGCCTTGTTGGGCGCGCCCTTGCCGATGACGGTTTTCACGCACACCAAGGTCGGCCGCCCGTCAGTTTGGCAGGCGTTACGGAGCGCCTTGGCGATGGCTGTCGCATCATGCCCGTCCAATCCGCGCATGACGCGCCAGCCGTAACTTTCAAACCTGCTGGGCACGTCCTCTGTAAACCAAGCCTCAACCGCACCATCGATGGAGACGCCGTTGTCGTCATACAGGCAGATCAGCTTGCTCAGGCCTAAGGTGCCGGCCAAGGACGCAGCCTCATGGGAAATGCCTTCCATCAGGCAGCCATCTCCCACCACAACCCAGGTGCGATGATTGATCACCTCGTGACTAGGCCGGTTGAACTCCTCGGCCAAGCGCATTTCCGCCAACGCCATGCCCACGGCGTTGGCTAAGCCCTGTCCCAGCGGTCCGGTCGTGGTCTCCACGCCGGGACACTCACCAAATTCCGGATGCCCCGCAGTCTTTGAGTGCAACTGCCGAAACGCCTTCAAATCGTCAAGGGAAACGTCATAGCCAGTTAGGTGCAGCAGGCTGTAGAGCAGCATGGAGCCGTGGCCGTTGGAGAGCACAAAACGGTCCCGGTCCAGCCAATTCGGATCCCGTGGGTTGTGCCGCAGCAGTTCACGCCAAAGCACTTCCGCAACATCGGCCAACCCCATGGGCGCACCCGGATGGCCCGATTTCGCTTGTTGAATTGCGTCCATGGACAGGGCGCGGATCGCGTTAGCCCTGTCCGATCGTGATGGCTTTGGCAGCATGGGGAGTTTGTCTGGCAAAGTGCGCTATTCTCCGTCACCAACCCGGCGCTGACAATGAAAATTCCGCGACGTCGTCGTCGATGTTACTGGCCGAAAACCAACAAGCGGGAAGCGGCCTTAGCCAGCCGTACCCTGGTTCGCCCAAAAACGAGGACAACGCAGCGGCGAAGGGAGTGGTTTGATGCAGGCATTGGCTAGCAAGTGGGTCTTCCGGGCTAAAATAGCCGCAATCAATCTGCTCTTGCAAGGGACATTCTATGACCGATTACGCCACGTTCACATCGGAATCCGTTTCCGACGGACATCCAGACAAGGTCGCAGATCAGATATCAGACGCCATTCTCGATGCCTTTCTTGCACAGGACCCGGACTCCCGAGTGGCCTGCGAAACGCTCATCAAAACAGACCTCGTGGTGGTGGCCGGGGAATTCCGCTCAAGGGGGAAAGTGGATGTGGAGAGCTTGGTGCGGGACGTCATCGCTTGCATCGGCTACCAAGACATCGACAGCGGTTTCGACCTGAACGCCTGCTCCATCCTCAACGCGCTCGGGCCGCAGTCTGAGGACATCGCCCTTGGGGTGGATGAGAAGAAGAACCGTGAACAGGGGGCCGGCGACCAAGGGCTGATGTTCGGCTACGCCACCAACGAGACCGACGCGCTGATGCCCGCACCCATCACCTACGCCCATCAGTTGATGCGGCAACAAGCCATAAAGCGCCGGGAACACCCGGGGATCCTGCGACCGGACGCCAAAAGCCAACTGACTTTCAACTACGACGGCAACGGCCGGCCCTCGGGTATAAACGCCGTGGTGCTGTCCACCCAGCACGCGCCGGGCATTGAACTGAAGGAGTTGAAGGAGCTGGTGCATGAGGAGATCATCAAACCCGTGCTTCCAGCCAACTGGCTCTCGGCCGAAACCAGCTACCACATCAACCCCGCTGGCAAGTTCGTTATCGGCGGTCCGACCGGGGATTGCGGCCTGACCGGGCGCAAGATCATTGTCGATACCTACGGCGGCATGGCCCGTCACGGCGGCGGCGCGTTTTCCGGCAAGGATCCTTCCAAAGTGGACCGTTCCGCCGCCTATGCGGCCCGCTACGTGGCCAAGAACATCACCGCCGCCGGGCTGGCGGAGCGCTGCGAGATTCAGCTCAGCTACGCCATCGGCAGGGCCGAGCCGGTTGCAATTGGCATCAACACCTTCGGCACTGGCAAGCTCCCGGACCAACGCATCGCTCATCTTGTCCATGAACAGTTTGATTTGCGGCCTAGGCAATTGATCGACATGCTCGACCTGAAACGCCCGATATATCGCGCAACCGCCGCCTACGGCCACTTCGGGCGTACGGAAGACAGCTTTACTTGGGAGCACACCGATAAAGCCGAAGCACTAGCCGAGGCTGGGGCGATTTGATCGGATGAGGTTGAGTGTAGAGTTTTTTCCGCCCCGAACCCCGAAGGGCGAACTGGGGCTTAAGGAGACAGTGCGGCGGCTGCAGGCGTTTCGGCCTGACTTTGCATCCGTAACCTGCGGCGCCGGTGGCACGGCTCCGTCAGGAGGCGACCTTTGGCGGCACACCGCCGCCACTTTGTTGAAGCTGCGGGGAAATGGTCTCAAGATCATTCCCCACTTGACCATGGGCGATAATTCCGCCCAACAGACCAAGCAGCAGCTTGAACACTACTTGGCCCAAGGCGTTGACCGGCTGGTTGCGCTGCGCGGCGATGCTGACCCACACACCACCCAGCTGGAGCCATCCCGAAGCGCCGAGACCCTAGTTCGCCGCATACGCCGATACTGCGCTGGCGACCTGCTCGTTGAAGTGGCCGGCTACCCGGAAGTGCATCCCCGGGCCGCCTCGCCGGCAGCGGATCTCGAACATCTAAAGCGCAAGGTCGAAGCCGGCGCCGATGGCGTGATCACCCAATACTTCTACAACCTAGGTGCTTTCCTGCATTTCCGCGAGCGGGCGCAAGCCACGGGCATCAAGGCGCCCATCACGCCGGGCATCATGCCATTGACCAACTTCACTCGTATCGTGCGCTTCTCCAAGTCATGCGGGGCCGATATTCCCCGCTGGATATACCAGCACTTGCAAGCCTATCAGGACGACCCCGAAGCCTTGCAGGCATTTGGCATTGAGGTGGTCACCGAACTTTGCCAAGACTTGCTGGCGGCCGAAGCGACTGGACTGCACTTCTACACCCTCAACCAATGGCGGGCCACCGCGGCAATATGCAGCAATCTGGGCTTAGCCAGCCAACAGGAACGGCGAACCGGACCGGACCACTGAGTTGACGCGCTAGCAGGCTGCGCAGTTTGGCCCAAAGAGCATCCGCCACCGCCGCACAGCATGAATCCCTTTGCTATTGAACGAATGCCGCTACAGTCACCGAACAACAGGCCAACCCCTGCCAGTACCTCAACCGAGTTGCTCAAGCCCCCCAAAGACAGGTAATTTCACAATCTGCGCTGACTAGAGGCACTCATGACCAGCATCGCCTTCCTGATGGACCCGCTCGACAGCCTGTCGCTGAAGAAGGACTCCACCTTAGCCATGATCCGCGCCGCCCAAGAGCGCGGCTGGGAGATCGCTTGCTTGGAGCAGAAGGACATCCTGCTGCAAAACAACGAAATCCGTTTGTTCGCCCGACCCCTGCATTTGCGGGAGCCCTTGGCCAGCCACCTGAACGATCCGAGTGCATTGCGGCAGGCCATCACAGGCAATTGGCATGACCTCGGCGCGGCGCAGCTTCGGCCCACTCGCGATTTTGACCTGATTATGATGCGCAAGGACCCCCCGTTCGACATGGAGTACATCTACACCACCTACCTGTTGGAGCGGGCCGAGCAGGACGGCACCTTGGTGGTCAACCGCCCCGGGTCCCTGCGCGATTGCAACGAGAAGTTCTTCGCCACGCATTTTCCGCAGTGTTGCCCACCTCTTGTGGTCAGCCGCCGCTACGACGTGCTGCATGAGTTTCAGCAGACGCAGGGGAATGTGGTTTTCAAACGCCTCGACGGCATGGGCGGAATGTCCGTATTTCGCGTTATGGAGGGCGACCCCAACCTTGGCGTCATCCTCGAGACCCTGACCCACGGCGGCCGGGAGCAGATCATGGGGCAAGCCTACCTGCCGCAAATCGCAGACGGCGACAAGCGCATTTTGCTGATCGACGGCGAGCCGGTGCCCTACGCCCTCGCACGCATTCCCAAGGCGGGCGAGAGCCGAGGCAACCTAGCCGCCGGCGGCCTAGGCGATGGGCGAGAGCTGACCGAGCGGGACCGCTGGATCGCCGCCCAGATCGGCCCAACGCTCAGCAAGCTTGGGCTTTTATTTGTGGGCATAGACGTGATCGGCGATTATCTGACGGAGATCAACGTCACTTGCCCAACATGCGTTCGGGAACTGGACCATCAGTTCTCCTTGGACATCGCCGGCGACCTGCTTGACGCCATCGCCCCCAAGTTATCCTGACTTGTTCCCAACCAGCCCACCGTATCCGGGCGAACGCTTGGCTGTTTCATTGTTTCTGGCGCTCCGCACCTACGCCACCCTCCGCCAAGAAATCGCCATCCTTGGCTTGGCCTTGGACGAACTCGAACAAACTAACCGACGGCACCAAGAACGCGGTCTCTGTCCTCCAACTCCCGCAAGAGCACGGTGGAGGCCGCCTACTTGGAATTGATCAGTGTCTACCCCGCCACGCCCGATAATTAGCCCTTGGAGGGGCATGAGTGCCCAGACACGCTAATCCTGCTAAAATGCCATTGTAGATTCCCGCTACGTTCGGCATGGCTCGTCAACATTTGCGCCGATGGCCAACATCTTGTTGGTTTGGGAAGCCGCCAAGTCAATGACCGGAGCGCCTCTGTGGAGCTGACACGCCATTTCCTAATCGCCATGCCCAACCAAGTGGGCTCCTACTTTGGCAACACCATCACCTATGTTTGCGAACACAACGACGAAGGTGCCATGGGCTTGATGATCAACCGGCCGTTGGATCTTACCGTAGAAAGCCTGATGCAGCAGTTCGGGTTTTCCGATTCTCCCACCCTAGCCAAAGTACGGGTGTTCGAAGGCGGGCCGGTCTCTCCTAGCCAAGGCTTCGTGGTGCATTCCGACGATGGCGATTTCGCGTCCTCAAAAGACTTGGGCGATGGCCTGAAGCTCACCACGAGTCGAGAGGTGCTTGAGGCGATCGCCAATGACCGCGGCCCCTATCACTATCTCATCGCCCTTGGCTACGCCGGCTGGGGACCAAATCAGCTTGAAAGGGAATTGGCGCAAAGCGCTTGGCTGGCCTGCCCGGCGAGCAACAGCATTCTCTTCGACGTGCCTTTTGAAAACCGCATTGAGGAAGCCACCCGGGCGCTCGGCATCGATTTCCGCCTGATGTCCAGCCAAACAGGCGATGCCTGAAACTGTCCTGGCTATCGATTTCGGTTTGAAGCACATGGGCTTGGCCGTCGGCCAAACCATATCCTGCACCGCCACTCCCCTTAGCGTTATTCGCGCCAAGGACGGCGAGCCGAATTGGGTCGCCTTCGACGACTTCTACAAGGAGTGGCGCCCGGACCGTCTGCTAGTGGGTTTGCCCAAGCACATGGACGGCACGGAAAGCGAGATGTCCCGTCGCACCCGACAATTCGCCCAAGCCCTTGTGAATCGTTACGGACGGCAAGTGGAGCTGGTTGATGAGAGACTGACCTCAGTTGAAGCCAAGCGCCTGTCACCAGATGGCGATGACCACTCAGTGGCGGCGCAGTTGATTGCTGAGACTTGGCTGAACGGATAGCGGCCAACACAGCCAATGCAATGGAAAAACTGGAAACGATGCCGGTTTATACTGCATCCTTGGTCACTTTCGCCAAGAGGACCAAGAGACAATGTCTAGCCAAGATCACGAACAGGTCTCAATCTATCCGTTTTCCGGCGCCGGGCGCGAGGAGTTGCTCAGTAAGGCTAGGGAATGCGTTTTCAACTGGGCCACAAAAGACGGCTGGCCGGTCGGCGTTGTGCATGCCTTCGTCTGGCACAAGGGCCGCGGCTGGATCACTTGCGGCGCCCACCGCCATCGCGTTTCCGCGATTCGCCGTGATCCGCGCTGCTCGGTCGTGGTCAGTGGGCTGGCGGTGCCCGATGGCCCGAACGGTGCGATCACCTTTAAAGGCCGGGCGATCATTCACGACGACGAGGAGACCAAGGCATGGTTCTACCCGGCGCTGGCGCGTGGCCCCTATGGCCGTTTTGGCGGAACCCTGACAGCCGAGGAAGAGGAAGCTGCGCAAGCCTTCGTCGAACGCCTGCATTCACCTCTGCGGATAGTCATCGAGATCGTGCCGGAGAAGTGGATCATGCTGGACAGCGACAAGATGGCCAAGGACACCGCCGGTGAACTCACCGATGAAGAGCGCGGTCCGCAGCTTGAAGCCGATGCGGTGCGCTTGTCGGCGGAATTGCAGCGCCGGGGCCTGGCCTGATCCCGAGCGCAACCGCATGGGTTGCGCTATGCGTATAGCAGGGTGGCTTGCCGTGAGTCTCGTCGCGTAAACGGCGCTGCATCGCGGCAATGCCAGCAAGTGGCGTTGCCGCTCAGCGCCCGGTAAACACCGGTGCCCGTTTCTCCAGGAACGCCTTGAACGCTTCTTGGGTATCCCGCATCTTGCCGATGTTGCGATGGTGCTCCGTCTCCAGCGCAATGAAATCGGCAAAGCCCATCCGCTCCGCCGACAGGTAGTGGGATTTCAACGTCTTAAGAGCTACGGGTGACCGTGCGAGCAGGCTATCGACGATTTTGCGCGATTGCCGCTCGAATTCATCGTCATCGAACACCCGGGCGACAAGGCCCATTCGGTGTGCTTGGTCCGCATTGAACTTGTCGCACAGGAACGACAGTTCCCGCGCCTTCGCCGCGCCGATCAGTCGCGGCAGGCTCCAGGGGATGCCCATGTCCCCGGCAAACGCCACATTGATGAAAGCGGTGTTGAAGCGCGCCCGGCGAGCTGCGATGCGCAAGTCCGCACCGCAAGCCCAACCCAGCCCCGCCCCGGCGCAGGCGCCGTTGATGGCCGCCAGCGTCACCGCGGGCATGTCGTGCAGCAGGGCGGGCACCTGAAAGCACAACGGGTCCGTCGGCGCGGATTCCCGCGCATCCCGATTGTCGCTGGTGGCCCAGTTGATGTCCGCACCGGGGCAGAAGGAGCTTCCCGCCCCGGTGAGCACCAGCACGCGGGTTGCGCCATCCCGCGCAATCTCGGTGAGCGCCTCGTAGGTCTCCCGCACCATAGGGTTAGTCATGCCATTGCGTTGGTCCGGGCGGTTCAGGGTGACTGTGGTGAGCGGGCCTTCTCGATCAACTCGAATCGTTGCAAAGTCTGTCATTGGATTCGCCACTTTTTCCAAAATATGAATACTAGGGAACGTCTGATCAAGTAGCGTCACAGACGACATTGTTTTTGGATTTTCAAAATTTAAATGCTGCGCTTCACCCACTCGGTCAATATCGACCGGCTCAAAGTGATGCCCGCCTGCTGGATGCATTGATGCTGGCGATGTCCGAGGTCTTTGAAATCATGGAAACCGCCCACCCGGTTAGCGTTTCTATGCCAATCAGGCAATCAGGCCCGCGCCGCGTCCCGTATCAAGTTGTTCAGCACGAACTGGAGAATGCCGCCGCTGCGGAAGTAGGCGATTTCGTTCTCGGTGTCCAACCGGCTATGCACCACGAAACGCTCGATATCCCCGTTGGGCCTGTGCAGAACGAGGTCGAGCGGCTGGCGCGGGCGGATCAGGTCTTCACCTTCGGGCATGCGAATGTCCAACAGCTCATCTCCAGTCAGCGACAACCCGTGGCGCCCCTCTCCTTGTGCAAAAACCAAGGGCAGCACGCCCATGCCGATGAGGTTGGATCGATGAATGCGCTCGAAACTCTCGACGATGACCGCCCGTACGCCAAGTAGGCGAGTGCCCTTGGCCGCCCAATCCCGGCTGGAGCCGGTGCCGTACTCCTTGCCCGCCAACACCACCAAGGGCGTGCCTTCACCCTGGTAGCGCATGGCCACATCGTAAATGCTCAAGCAGTCTCCCGAGGGGACGTGAATGCTGTAGCCCCCTTCCAATTCCGGCGTCATCTCGTTGCGGATGCGAATGTTGGCGAAGGTGCCGCGCATCATCACTTCGTGGTTGCCGCGCCTGGAGCCGTAGGAATTGAAGTTGGCCACGTCCACGCCCTGCTGCTGCAGGTAATGACCGGCCGGACTGTCCGGCTGAATGGAGCCGGCCGGAGAGATGTGGTCCGTCGTGACGGAATCCCCTAGCCGGGCAAGCACCCGCGCACCCCTCACCTCCAAGGTCTGCTGCAAGTCCGCGTCGGCGGAAAAGAAAGGCGGCTGCTTGATGTAGGTGGAGTGCAACCAGCTATAGGTGCCGGCATCCTCAACCTTGATGGCCCGCCAAGCATCCGGGCCGGTGAACACATCCTGGTATTGGCGCTTGAACATATCGGTGGACACCTGCGCTACAGCTTGGGCCACCTCTTCATTGCTCGGCCAAATGTCGCGCAGGTAGACGGCTTGGCCATCTCGACCCTGACCGATCGGATCTTTGGACAGGTCGATGCGGGTGGTGCCCGCCAAGGCGTAGGCCACCACCAGCGGCGGCGACGCCAGCCAATTGGCCCGCACCTCCTGATGCACCCGTCCCTCAAAATTGCGGTTGCCTGACAGCACCGAGGAAACCACCAAGTTGCCGTCAGCAATCGCCTTGGAGATGGCCTTCGGCAAGGGGCCGGAATTGCCGATGCAAGTGGTGCAGCCATAACCCACCAAGTTGAATCCTAGCCCATCCAGCGCCTCCTGCAGCCCGGTCTTGGCCAAGTATTCCGTCACCACCTTGGAGCCGGGAGCCAACGAAGTCTTCACCCAAGGCAGGACCTGCAAGCCGAGCGCCAGCGCCTTGCGGGCAACAAGGCCGGCACCGAGCATGACAGCGGGATTGGATGTGTTGGTGCAGGAGGTAATGGCGGCAATGACCACGGCGCCATGACCGAACTGCTGATCGGAGCCATCAATGGCCACCGGCGGCTGATTCTTGACCTTGGGCCCCTGCAACTCCAGAGCGGCGTCAAAGGCGGCGGCCATGTCGGTCATGGCCACCCGGTCCTGGGGGCGTTTGGGGCCCGCCAAGCTCGGCACCACCGTCGCCAAGTCCAAGCTCAGCGTATCGGCATAGGCGGCTTGATTCCCTTCACGCCACAGACCCTGGGCTTTGGCGTACGCCTCCACCAAGCGCACGGTCTCGGCCGGACGACCGCTTAATTCAAGATAACTGATAGTCTCTTGATCTATGGGAAAAAAGCCGCAGGTGGCGCCGTACTCCGGCGCCATGTTGGCGATTGTGGCCCGATCCGCCAACGGCAGCCCATCAAGGCCCTCGCCGTGGAATTCCACAAACTTGCCGACAACCCCATGTTGGCGCAGCATCTCAACCACCCGCAAGACCAAGTCGGTGGCGGTGACGCCATCAGCGAGCCGACCGCCCAGCTTAAAGCCCACAACCTCAGGAATGAGCATGGAAACCGGCTGCCCCAGCATGGCCGCTTCCGCTTCGATGCCGCCTACGCCCCAACCGAGCACGCCGAGGCCGTTAATCATGGTGGTGTGGCTGTCCGTGCCCACCAAGGTGTCTGGATAGGCCAATGCTTGGCCGTTGGTCTTGTCGGTCCAGACAACTTGGGCCAAGTACTCCAGATTGACTTGATGGCAGATGCCCGTGCCTGGCGGCACCACCCGGAAGTTGTCGAACGCGGTCTGCCCCCAACGCAGGAAGCGGTATCGCTCTTCGTTGCGCGTCATCTCGATTTCGACATTGTCATTGAACGCCGAGGCGTCGCCGAAACGGTCCACCATGACGGAGTGGTCGATCACCAAGTCCACCGGCGATAGGGGGTTGATGATGGCCGGGTCCAACCCGGCGGCGACGACGGCGCTGCGCATGGCGGCCAAGTCCGCCACCGCCGGCACGCCGGTAAAGTCCTGCATCAGCACCCGCGCCGGGCGATAGGCTATTTCCTTGGCTGCGGCCACACCGTCCGCGCCGGCGGTCAAGGCACGGATGTTCTCGGCGCTCACGGTCTTGCCGTCCTCGTGGCGCAGCAGATTCTCCAGCAGTATCTTCAGCGTCATCGGCAACCGCTCCAAGCTGCCGGCACCGCCGGCGGCTGCGGCCGGCAAGCTGAAGTAGTGGTAGTTCAGCCCCTCGACCGCCAGCGTTCTTCGACAATCAAAGCTATCCAGGTTCATGCTTGCTTCCATACTGAATCACCAAGGCTCGTTAACCGCATCTAACAAACTCACCAACTCAATGCCAACCCGTGACGTCGGCCAAGGCATCGCCGATTCCAGCAGGGCTGCGCACAGTGACCACTCCCGCATCCTCCAAAGCCTGGAACTTCTCCGAGGCCGTGCCCTTGCCGCCGGCGATAATTGCCCCGGCATGACCCATGCGCTTGCCCGGCGGGGCGGTGACGCCGGCGATGTAGGCCACCACAGGCTTGCTGACGTTGAGCTTGATGAAGGCGGCGGCGTCCTCTTCGGCGGTGCCGCCAATCTCCCCCACCATGACGATGGCTTGGGTGTCCTCGTCCTCCTCGAACAACGAGAGCACGTCAATGAAGTGCGTGCCTGGTATGGGGTCGCCGCCGATGCCCACGCAAGTGCTCTGACCGAAGCCCCGGTCCGTGGTCTGCTTAACCGCTTCATAGGTGAGCGTGCCGGAGCGGGAGACGATGCCGACCTTGCCCGACATGTGAATCTCCCCCGGCATGATGCCGATCTTGCATTTGCCGGGTGTGATGACGCCAGGGCAATTGGGGCCGACCAGCCTAGCGCCGGAGATGTCCAGCCTAGCCTTGACGCAGAGCATGTCGTGGGTGGGAATGCCCTCAGTGATGCAGACGATGAGGCGAATGCCGGCGTCTATGGCTTCGAGTATGGAGTCCTTGCAATAGGGTGCCGGCACGTAGATTACGGAGGCTTTGGCACCGGTCGCGTCCGCCGCCGCCACCACAGTGTCGAAAACCGGCAACCCAAGATGGACTTCCCCACCCTTGCCCGGCGTTACGCCGCCGACCAAGCGCGTGCCGTAGGCGATGGCCTGCTGACTGTGCAGGGTGCCCTGGGAACCGGTAAAGCCTTGGCAAATGACCTCGGTGTGCTTGTCTACCAATATGCTCAAGCCTCACCTCCAGCGGCCGCCACCGCTTTTCGCGCTGCATCGTCGAGGGACTCGGCGGCAATGATGTTCAGCGAGCTGCGGCTGAGGATGCGCCGCCCCTGATCGGCGTTGTTGCCTTCAAACCGAACGACCACTGGAACCGTAACGCCCACTTCCGTGATGGCGCCAATGATGCCTTCGGCGATGACCGCGCAACTGACAATGCCGCCAAAGATATTGATGAGCACCGCCTCGACCTTAGCGTCCGACAGGATGATTTTGAACGCTTCCGAAACCGCCTGCCGATCAGCGCTCCCGCCCACGTCCAGGAAATTAGCAGGGTTGCCACCACACAGCTTCACCAAGTCCATGGTGCCCATGGCCAGCCCAGCGCCGTTGACCATGCAGCCGATGTTTCCGTCAAGGGCGACGTAGTTCAACCCAAACGCGGATGCCTCGACCTCACGCGCGTCCTCCTGCGATGGGTCGCGCAGCTTCATTAGAGCGGGTTGCCGAAAAAGCGCGTTGCCATCTATGCTGACCTTGGCATCCAGGCATAGCAGGTCGCCACTGCCGGTCACCACCAATGGATTGATTTCCATCAATGAGCAGTCCAGATCGGTGAACAACTTAGCCAGCCCCAGGAACAGCGCTGTGCATTGCTTGACCTGATCTCCCTTTAGCCCAAGTCGATAGGCCAAATCCCGCCCCTGATAGGCTTGCGGCCCCACATAGGGGTCGATGGTCACTTGCAGAATCTTCTCAGGCGACTCCTCGGCCACTTTTTCGATTTCGACGCCGCCTTCGGTGGAGGCCATGAAGACAACACGGCGAAGATTGCGGTCTATGACGGCACCAAGGTAGAGTTCTTGGCTGATTTCCGTGCAGCGCTCCACATAGATTCGAGACACCGGTTGACCCGTCTTATCGGTCTGGGCGGTCACCAGATTCTTGCCCAGCCAACGCTCGGCAAAGGTGCGCACAGCATCCAGGGAATCCACCAGAGCAACGCCACCGGCCTTGCCCCGCCCGCCCGCATGGGCCTGCACCTTCACCACCCAGCGGTTGCCGCCGAGCTGTTTCGCCGCCGCTATTGCCGCCTCAGCCGCATCCACCGCGTACCCTTCGGGCACAGGTAGGCCGTAGTCCCTGAAGAGCGCCTTAGCTTGGTATTCGTGTAGGTTCATGCCTTTCGCTTGGGGCGATTGACCATGTGAATGGCCCGTCCGCCGACGCCCAAGGCGGCTTCATGCACCGCCTCGGACAGGCTGGGATGGGCGAACATGGTCAGGCCAACATCTTCAGCGCTAGCATCAAACTCCATGGCGATGACTCCTTGGGCGATGATCTCGGACGCTTGCGGCCCGAGCACATGCATTCCAAGCAGACGGTCCGTGGCCGCATCGGCCACCACCTTGACCAACCCCACCGCATCGTTGGCGGCCAACGCCCGACCGTTGGCGGCGAACGGAAAGCTGCCCACCTTCACCTCCACCCCGGCGGCGGCAAGGGCCTCCTCGGTTTGGCCCACCCAAGCAATCTCCGGGTGGGTGTAGATGACGTTGGGCACCACATCGTAGTTCACAGCCGGTTTGAAGCCGGCGATGCGCTCCGCCACCATGACGCCCTCCTCCATGCCTTTGTGCGCCAACATGGGGCCGCGCACGCAATCGCCAACCGCGTAGACGCCATCGGCATCGGTGGCGCAGTAGTCGTCCACCTGAATGAAGCCTTGCGCATCAAGCGCGACGCCGCACCCTTGGGCCAGCAAATGATCCGTGCAGGGCCGACGTCCCACGGCAACAATCAGTCGGTCCACTTCAAGCTGCTGCTCGGCTTCCTCCTGCTCAAAGGTCAGGGCCACGGCGGCACCGTTCACCGCCGCTCCAGTCACCTTCGTGCCCAGCCTGATGTCCAGCCCCTGACCTCGCAACACCTTTAAGGCATCCCGGGCGATACGCCGGTCGGCCATGGGCAGAAAATCCGGCAGCGCCTCCAAAATGACCACCTCCGCACCAAGGCGGCCCCAAACGCTGCCAAGCTCCAAGCCGATGACGCCAGCGCCGATAACGCCAAGGCGCTTGGGCACGGCGTCAAACTCCAAAGCGCCGGTGGAGTCCACAATCAACCCTGGCGTCAGCGGCGCTGGCGGTATCTCCATGGGCACCGAGCCCGCAGCCAGGATGACTTGATCCGCCGCAAGCGTTGAGGATGCGCCGTCATGGGGCTGAAACTCCACCCGCCGCTGCGGCAGCAGCTTGCCGGTTCCGGCTAGGCTGGTGACGCCGTTGCCTTTGAATAAGGAGGCGATGCCCCCGGTAAGCCCATTCACCACCTGCTGTTTGCGCGCCATCATCTGCGGCACGTTGATGGCCACATCACCCACTTCAACGCCAATCTCGCCTAAGTGATCCTTGGCTTCCACAAACTTGTGCGAAGCGTCAAGCAGGGCCTTGGAGGGAATGCAGCCCCAGTTGAGGCAGGTACCGCCGAGCAGGGGCGCGCCGTCGCCGTCCAGGGAAGCGTCGATGCAAGCGGTGCTCTTGCCCAGTTGGGCGCACCGAATGGCCGCCGCATAGCCGGCCGGACCAGCCCCGATTACGACGACATCGTAGCGGTCACTCATCTCTATAGCTCTATAGCTCCAGAAGAATGCGAGCCGGATCTTCCAGCAACTGCTTAACCGCCACCAAGAACTGCACTGCTTCGCGGCCGTCAATCAAGCGATGGTCATAGGAAAGCGCCAAGTACATGAGCGGCCGGGCCAGGATTTCGCCATTGACCACCGTCGGCCGTTCCTGAATCTTGTGCATGCCCAAAATGGCCGTCTGCGGCGGGTTGAGAATGGGCGTGGACAGCAAGGAGCCGAACACACCGCCGTTGGAAATAGTGAAGGTGCCGCCTGAGATGTCTTCAATGGCCAGCTTTCCTTGCCGCGCCTTCTCCCCGTAGGCATTGATTTGGTCTTCAATCTGCGCCAAGCCCAAGGCGTCGGCGTCACGCACCACCGGAACCACCAAACCGCGGTCCGTGCTGACGGCGACGCCGATGTCATAGTAGCCGTGATAAATGATGTCATTGTCGTCAATGGAGGCGTTGACGGCGGGGAAGCGCTTTAGCGACTCCACCGAGGCGCGCACAAAAAACGACATGAAGCCGAGGCGGGTGCCGTTGTGCCGGGCTTGAAATTCGTCCTGGTACTTGCTGCGCAGCGCCATGACCGGCGACATGTCCACCTCGTTGAACGTGGTCAGCATGGCCGAATTGTGCTGCGCCTCGACTAAACGCCGGGCGATGCTGGCCCGCAGGCGGGTCATGGGCACGCGGCGCTCGACTCGCTCGCCAAGCGCTTGGTCGGGAAAGTCCTCGTTCTCGGCGGGCGCTTCAACGGCCCTCGTTGGCGCTCTCGCCGGCGGCGGCGTCGGCCGCTCCTCCACCACATACTGGGCCACGTCATCCTTAGTGATGCGGCCATCCTTGCCGGTACCCTGCACCTTGGCAATGTCCAAGCCCTTCTCCTCAGCCAGCTTGCGCGCCGCTGGGCTGGCGCTCACCGGCATCGTTGGGGGTTGCGCCACCGTCACGGCGGCTGCGGCGATGGCTGAACTGATGTCGCCTAGTTCGAAAATGGCCAGCGATTCCTCGCTTTCAATCGGGTCGCCCTCTTGCTTGAGCACTTCGATGAGATGCCCATCCGCCGGCGCGACCACCTCCAGCACCACTTTGTCCGTTTCAATGTCCACTAGAAGGTCGTCACGCTTGACCGCCTCGCCGGCCTCCTTATGCCAAACGGCCACCGTGCCCTCAGTGATGGACTCGGGGAAAGCGGGCGCTTTAATCTCCATGGTGCTGCACCTACGCAAAAGTTCCAAACAAAGCATCTTCAACCAAACGCCGTTGGCGGAGGTTGTGCAGATACATGTGGCCGGCGGCTGGGGCGGCGAATGCTCCGCGTCCAGCGTAGTTCAAGTATAGCGAAGGATTTAGCTTGTGAATGGCCCGTCGCGTATGATGCTGTCTGGAATCCCAAGCACCTTGGTTCATTGGTTCCTCTTGGCACCAAACCACATCCTTGAGATTGGCGTAGGGGGCGATCACTCGGCCCAAATCCTCCTCCGGGTATGGGTACAGCTGCTCAATGCGGACGATGGCGATGTTTTGGGCGCCGGCGCTGCGGCGCATCTCAAGCAACTCATAGAACACTTTGCCGCTGCACAACACCAAGCGGTCCACGGCTAGGGGATCCTGCTCGTCCACCTCGCCAAGCACGGTGTGGAACGCGCCGTCGTAGAGTTCCTCCAAGGCCGAGACCGCCTGCTTGTGCCGCAGCAGGCTCTTTGGCGTCAAAGCCACCAACGGCTTGCGCAACGGCCTGATCGCTTGCCGACGCAGCATATGAAAGACTTGCGCCGGGGTGGTGGGCAGGCACACCTGCATGTTGTGCTCAGCGCATAGCTGCAAGTAGCGCTCCAGCCGCGCCGACGAGTGCTCCGGCCCGGCGCCATCATAGCCGTGGGGCAGCAGTAAGGTCAGTCCGCAAAGACGCCCCCACTTGATTTCGCCCGATGAGAGGAATTGATCAATCACCACTTGGGCGCCGTTGGCGAAATCCCCGAATTGGGCTTCCCAGATAATGAGCTCGTGCGGCGTCGTGGTGGCATAGCCGTATTCAAACGCCAGCACCGCCTCCTCCGACAGCAGGGAGTCGTAAATGTCGAAGTTGGTGCTCTCGGCAAGATGATTGAGCGGTATGAAGCGCTTGCCATTGGTTTGGTCGTACAGACAGGCATGGCGATGGGAGAAGGTGCCCACCCCCACGTCCTGGCCGGTGAGGCGCACGCCATGGCCGGCGTCAATGAGCGTGCCGTAGGCCATGATCTCCGCGTAGCCCCAGTTGACTAGGCGCTCGCCTCGGGTCATCTCGTCGCGCTCGCTCATCGTCTTGGCCACTTGGCGCTGCAGATTGAAGCCGTCCGGCATCTGGGTCAGACGCCCGGCAATGCTGATGAAGTGGTCCTTGGCGACCTTGGTGTCCGCCGCCGCCGTCCACTTGTGGCCAACGAACGGCTGCCAATCGACAAACAGGCTCACGTCCGGCTTCTGCACAATCGACAACGCCACATGGCCGCCACGCTCCAAGGTGCTGCGATATTGCTCGGCCGTCTCCTGGGCTTCGGCGGCGCTGATGATCTGCTCCTCAACAAGCTGCTGCACGTAGAGGTCGCGGCTGGTGGGATGGGAGCGGATCTTGGCGTACATCAAGGGCTGCGTCTTCATCGGCTCTTCGGCTTCGTTGTGCCCGCGGCGGCGGTAGCACAGGATGTCGATGACCACATCCTTGCGGAATCTCATGCGGTAGTCCGCCGCCATGCGGGTGGCGAAGATGACCGCTTCGGGATCGTCGCCGTTCACATGGAAAATTGGCGCCTTCACCAGCTTTGCAATTTCCGTGCAGTATTCGGTGGAGCGGACGTCGTCCTGTCGGCTGGTGGTGAAGCCGATCTGATTGTTGACGATGATGTGAACGGTGCCGCCGGTCTTGAAGCCGCGGGTCTGAGACATCTGAAAAGTCTCCATGACCACGCCCTGACCGGAGAAGGCCGCATCCCCATGGATGAGAATGGGCACGACGAGATCGCCGGAGTAGTCCCGCCTTCGGTCTTGGCGGGCGCGCACGGAGCCTTCCACTACCGGACCGACGATTTCCAAATGGGACGGGTTGAAGGCCAGCGCCAAATGCATCTCGCCGCCTGGGGTCATGACGTTGGTGGAGAATCCCTGGTGATACTTGACATCGCCCGAACCCACGTCGGGAACGGCCTTGCCGTCAAATTCGTCGAACAGATGCCAAGGATCCTTGCCCAGAATGTTGACCAACACATTCAGCCGGCCGCGATGGGCCATGCCAACGACGCTCTCCAGCACGCCTTGGGCACCGAGCCGCTGCAACAACTCATGCAGGCAGGGAATGAGCGTTTCCGCTCCTTCAATGCCAAAGCGCTTAATGCCTGGGTAGCGCCCATGCAGGTACTTCTCCAGTCCTTCGGCCGCGGTGATCCGTTCCAGGATCGTTCTCTTGTCCGCATCGCTCACGGAGCGCTTTATGCGCTCCACTTCAAGGCGCATCTGTACCCAGATTTGCTCGGACGCCTGAGTCAGATGCATGTACTCCGGGCCGATGCTGCCGCAATAGAACATCTCCAATGCGGCAACAATGTCGCGCAGCTTGGCGGAGCCGTCCCCATAGAGCAGGAAGTCCGTGTTGAACACATCGTCAAAGTCGGCCACGGATAGATCGTGGTAGGCTAGGTCGAGCATCGGCATCTGCCGCCGATCCATCATGCCCAACGGGTCGATGTCGGCCTTTTTGTGCCCGAGGGCGCGATAGGCGTTGGTCAAGTCCAGCACCCGCATCTGCTTGCGCTCATGCTCGTTTTGAACCGCGGCGCTTTCCTTTTCCGGGCGCGCCTTCAAGCGATTGCGGCCAATGCGCTCGAAGTGCGCTATGACGCCGCTGTGGGGAATTTCCTGGTCGGCGGACTTCGGGCCCGGCAGGTCGTCGAAGAAACGGCGCCATTGCAAGGGCAGGCTTTCGGGCGCGGCCATCCAAGCTTCGTACATGGTTTCAATGTAGGTGCCGTTGAAGCCGGCGAGGTGCGAACTCGACCTCATGCGGTCCAAATAGGACTCAGCCACAAAAAGCCGCCGCCGCCTTATCTAGGTTGCGGTCTCAAGGAAGTCTTCAAGTATCCTGCCGCAGCATCATGGCGCGAACCTTGCCGATGGCCTGACTCGGATTGAGGCCCTTGGGGCAAGCGCTGACGCAGTTCAGAACGCCCCGGCAATGGAAGACGCCGTACGCATCCTCCAAATCCGCCAAGCGCTCCTCGAAAGCCGCCGCTGCCCTTTGCGGTTGGCGGTCTCAAGGAAGCCCTCAAGTACCCTGCCGCAGCATCATGCCACGAATCTTGCCGATGGCCTTACTGGGGTTGAGGCCCTTGGGGCAAGAGCTGACGCAGTTCAGAATGCCCCGGCAACGGAAGACGCTGTACGGATCTTCCAAATCCGCCAAGCGCTCCTCGGTTGCCGTATCGCGGCTGTCGGCGAGAAAGCGGTACGATTGCAGCAGGCCGGCGGGGCCGATGAATTTGTCCGGGTTCCACCAGAACGACGGACAGGAAGTGGAGCAGCAGGCGCATAGAATGCATTCGTACAGCCCATCAAGTTTGGCCCGCTCCTCGGGGGACTGCAATCGCTCCCGGGCCGGTGGCGGTTCGTCGTTGATGAGATAGGGCCGCACCTTTTCATACTGAGCGTAGAACTGGCTCATATCCACTACCAGGTCCCGAACGACCGGTTGCCCAGGCAGCGGGCGCAAGACCAGCTTGTCGCGCTTAGCCACTTGGGACACCGGGGTAATACAGGCCAAGCCGTTCATGCCGTTCATGTTCATGCCGTCTGAGCCGCATACACCCTCGCGGCAGGAGCGGCGATAGGACAGGGTCGGATCCTGCTCCTTCAGCATTTCCAGCACATCCAGCACCATCAGATCCCGGCCTTGGGGCAACTCGACCGACATCTCCCGCATTTGCGGGGCCTCATCCACGTCTGGGTTGTAACGATATATGCTGACCTGCATCAGTATTTCCTTACCGTTGGTTGAAAGGTGGGCACCGACGATGGCTGGAAGTTGACCTTGCGCTTCGCCACCCGTTCATCGGTGGGAAAGTACAGGGAATGGCAGAGCCAATTTTCATCATCTCGGTCTTGATAGTCGTCGCGCGCATGGGCGCCTCGGCTTTCCGTGCGCACCGCGGCGGCGACAGCGGTGGCATAGGCCACTTCAAACAGGTTGTCGAGCTCCAACGCTTCCAAGCGGGCGGTGTTGAAGACGCTGCTCTTGTCGGACAAGTGGGCGTTGTCTATGCGGCTGCGCATGGACTTCAGCACTTCAATGCCCTTCTCCATATTGGCTCCCGTTCGAAACACCCCGAAGCTCTCCTGCATGGTGTTCTGCAGTTCTCTCTTCAACTCCGGCACGGATTCCCCGGAGGTAGAGTCGTTCCAGCGCGCCAGCCGACTCAGCGCCTGCTCCAAGTCAGACTCGCTGGCCTCCCGACGAACCACACCTTGACGCAAGGTCTCCTCAATGTGCCGGCCAGCGGCACGGCCAAACACCACTAGGTCTAGCAATGAATTGCCGCCAAGCCGATTGGCTCCGTGGACCGAAACGCAGGCCACTTCGCCAACTGCGTACAGGCCCTCCACCGGCTGGTCGACAGCGGACGCATCCTGGGTCAACGCCTGCCCGCTGACCTGGGTGGGAATGCCGCCCATCATATAATGGCAAGTCGGCACCACGGGAATGGGCTCCCGCACCGGATCCACATGGGCGAAGGTGCGGGACAACTCCAAAATACCCGGCAGGCGGCTGTTCAGAATTTCTTCGCCCAAGTGGTCGAGCTTCAGCATCACATGGTCGCCAGCCGCGCCGCAGCCCCTGCCCTCCAGAATTTCGATAACCATGGACCGGGCCACCACATCGCGCCCCGCCAAGTCCTTGGCGATGGGTGCGTAACGCTCCATAAAACGTTCGCCATCCTTATTGATGAGGTAGCCGCCCTCCCCCCGGGAGCCCTCCGTCACCAGCACGCCGGCACCAGCGATGCCAGTGGGATGGAACTGCCACATTTCAATATCCTGCACCGGCAGCCCGGCGCGCAAGGCCATGCCAACGCCATCGCCGGTGTTTATCAGGGCATTGGTCGTGCTTGCATAGATGCGCCCGGCACCGCCGGTGGCAAACACCACCGCCTTCGCCGCAACATACACCACTTCACCGGTTTCGATTTCAATGGCGATGACGCCGACGATGGCGCCGTCTTGGTTCTTGACCAGATCCACTGCAAACCACTCGTTCAGAAAGACGCTGCCGTTTTTGAGATTGGTTTGATAGAGCGTATGCAGCAGGGCGTGGCCGGTGCGATCAGCGGCAGCGCAGGTGCGCGCCGCTTGCCCGCCCTTGCCGTAGTTCTTGGACTGGCCGCCAAACGGCCGCTGATAAATGCGCCCGGATTCCGTGCGCGAGAACGGCAGGCCCATGTGCTCCAGTTCGAACACGGCTTGGGGGCCTTCCCGGCACATGTATTCGATGGCGTCCTGATCGCCAATGTAGTCCGATCCCTTGACGGTGTCGTACATATGCCAGCGCCAATCGTCGTCCGGGTCATCGCTGCCAATAGCGCAGGTGATGCCGCCCTGGGCCGACACCGTATGCGAGCGAGTGGGAAACACCTTGGAGATGACGGCGGTCTTCAGCCCGGACTGGGCAAGCTGCAAGGACGCCCGCATTCCGGCACCGCCGCCACCGACGATGACGCCGTCAAATTCAACTTTCCTGATGGACAACATAGCCTATAACATCCAGAACAGCCTGATGCCCCACCAAGCATAGACAAACAGGATCAAGCCCGCGCCCACTAAGTAGATGATGCGGCAAATGGTGGCGTAACGCCCAAAATAATGCGGCCTGATGTAGTCCGTACCGACCGTCCACATGCCAATCCAGCCGTGGGCCACCGTGGACAGCACCGCCAGGACGCTGAAAGCCTGCATGAATGCGTGGCCGAAAAAAGCCCTGAGCGATTGATGGTCGAGGCCGGGGTTCGCCAGGAAAAAGCTCAGAACGCACAGACTATACAGGGCGAGCACGACCGCAGTGGCGCGTTGAATCACGAAGTCCGACAAGCCGCTGCGAGACAGAGAAGTGATCTGGGTTACCACAGCCAAGCTCCGAGCAGGACGACCACCAAGGCGGTCAGGGAAAACACCAGCCAAGAAGCGCGGCTAGCACCCACTACAGTGCCGCCAATGTGCAAGTCCAGCAAGAGATGCTTAACGCCCGCCAGCATGTGATAGGCCAGGATGGTCAAAACTCCGATCAGGGCAAGTTTGGCCCCGGTCATTCCCACCAGCTCCTTGGCCTCTTTGAAACCGCTTGACGAGGACAACGCCATATCCAGCAGGTAAAGCAGATAAGCAACGCCAACAAACAGCAGGACGCCTGAGATGCGGTGGGCAATGGATGCTATCGCGTTGACCGGCCAGTGAAATTTGGCGGGCGACAAGGATAAACTAACGGGTCGTTCAGCTTTCATGCGGCTTTTTCCTAGTCAACCAACGCTGGCCAATCCGAATGGCGGCGAAGGCCGTGACGGCCGCACTGGATGCACAGGTTCGAGGCGAAAAGCCGAGCGCAAGCACGGCCAGCGCCGTTTGCAGCCCGGGGCTTCTGGAAAACTGCAAGGCACTTCTTGTAAGCCAAAATATTCCTTCATTCGACAAGCGACTTGGCGCAGCATCCGGGTCGGATCGTGTGGTCCAAACTGGCACACTGGCACGCAACGAATATTGGCAACGATGCTAGTACAAACCTGGCAGATTGACAACATTTTGCACGGGCCCAGGACATTTCTGAATCTATTCGTTCAGGCGACCATGGAGTGCTTGTTCGCGAATTCGGCCGGAGCCAACAAGCTGTACGGGCTCATTATATTTCGGAATTTATTCGTTCAGGCGACCATGCAGCGCTTGCCGCGAATTCGCCGGTGTCAACAAGCTGTACGGGCCCAGGACATTTCGGAATTTATTCGTTCAGGCGACCAAGGAGCGCTTGCCGCGAATTCGGCCGGAGTCAACAACAAGCTGTACGGGCTCATTATATTTCGGAATTTATTCGTTCAGGCGACCATGCAGCGCTTGCCGCGAATTCGCCGGTGTCAACAAGCTGTACGGGCCCAGGACATTTCGGAATTTATTCGTTCAGGCGACCAAGGAGCGCTTGCCGCGAATTCGGCCGGAGTCAACAACAAGCTGTACGGGCTCATTATATTTCGGAATTTATTCGTTCAGGCGACCATGCAGCGCTTGCCGCGAATTCGCCGGTGTCAACAAGCTGTACGGGCCCAGGACATTTCGGAATTTATTCGTTCAGGCGACCAAGGAGCGCTTGCCGCGAATTCGCCGGTGTCAACAAGCTGTACGGGCCCAGGACATTTCGGAATTTATTCGTTCAGGCGACCATGCAGCGCTTGCCGCGAATTCGCCGGTGTCAACAAGCCGAGGGCATGGTGGGGCCGGGCGTTGTGGCGGTCGCGGAGAGACCGGTCCAGAGCGCGGTTCACTCGCCGGAGGTCGCCCCGGTGGACGGACCATAAACCCGACCGCAGGATGCGGTTGCTGCACTCGACGCTGCCGTGGCGGCGAGGTGCCGGACCGGTGATCCGCACGAGCACCGCCCCTGTCATTGGCCTGCGCGCCGAAGACATGCTCGACTCGGATCCGCACGGTGGATTATCCGGTTGTTCCTCCGGGCCTGCTCGATCAGCGGCTTGCCCCGCTCGCCCTTGCGCTGAATGCGGCTGGTCAGCCCTCTGGCCTTAGTTTCGCCTTTGCCAAACAAACGCGGCGCCGCAGGCGATCATGCCGGCAAGGAACAGGCGCCGAGGAGGAGGACGCAAGCGCTCCCGACCGCGTATCGGAGCTTGGCATCGACCCCCCCCTCCCCGCACGAACCAGGCACAACCGCCACAGGCGCAAGAAAATGGTTGGCATGTCCTGCATCGAATCTTGCGCCCTTTTCATCACGCCAAGCTTTGCGAGAGCGCCGACCTGCGCTTGCTGCTGAACCTCCCTACACTTTCATCCGTTTGAACAGGCCTTCAGGAATGGCGCGAATAAGCAGCATGATGAAGCGCCAGATGCCGCGCACGTAGACCACGTCCCGCCGTCGGCGAATGGACTTGACGATCGCCTCAGCAACCTCGTCCGGCTCGGCGGTCAGCCGCGCCGGCAGGTCCATGCCATCGGTCATGCGGGTGCGCACGAAGCCCGGCTTGACCGTCACAACGTGGACGCCGCTGGCCGCGAGCCGGTTGCGCAGGCCGGAGAGGAACGCCGTGAAGCCCGCCTTGGCCGATCCGTAGACATAGTTCGCGGCCCGTCCCCGATCACCCGCCACCGAACTGATGCCGACCAGGATGCCGCCGCCACGCGCCTCGAACCGCTCTGCAAGCGCGCCCATCAGGAGCGCGGGGGCGGTGTAGTTGGTCCACATCACCCGCTCGGCAACGCCGCCATCGCGCTCGCAATCCGCCTGCACTCCCAGCAATCCGACGACGCACACGGCCACATCCGGCAAGGGGTCAAGCGCATCAAGCAGCGAAACGCCGCCGTCCGCTTGCAGGAGGTCGTTTTGATGCGAGGTCAGGGCGACCCCAGTGCGCACCCGAATGTCCTGTGCTTCCCGTTCGAGCTGCGCCGAATCACGCGCCGCGAGCTGCATCGCGTAGCCGTCCTGCGCCAACCGGCGCGAGAGCGCGCGTCCGATATCCGATGTCGCGCCAATGACCAGCGCGGTAGCGGTTTCATCCCCAGCTTTCATGTAGAGTGATGGCGTCGAGATCGTCAAGCAAGGCCAGCGCACCAGACTGCATCGGAAAATTGAGCGCCATTGTATAACCCCGGATGGGAAAGGACATCAACGCCGTGGGCTCCACCAAGAACAAGAATAAGCAGCGCGGCCCTGACATGCACTAGGCAACCAGTGGTATTTCGGTATGAAGGCCCACATTGGGGTGGACAGCGGCAGCAAACTGATTCATTTCGTGGTGGCGGCATCCGCCAACTTGCATGACTCCGTGGTGATTGGTGATGTGCTGCATGGCAGGGAAACCCGTGTCTGTGGGGGAGGGGGGATATGGGAAAAGCCGGGATATGGGTCCTAGTTCTACTACCTCGCAATGTTGGTATTGGGACTTCCAAGCCGTGCCTACAATCGCCATTTCAAGACCCTAAAGGAACGGAGCCTTCCATTCCCCCACTCCTCGAACAGAAAAAAATCGCACACATTCTCTCCACCATTCAACAAAAATCAGACAACGTTCAAACTAAAAAAACCAAGCTTCAAGCCCTATTCCTCACATTACTGCACGAACTGATGGGTGAAAAAAATAGGGTATTATATACTTAATTCCCCTATAATAGGGGCTATAATCGCCTCGAATTGAACGAGGCGCAGCCATGAACGACAACCTGACCATTTCGACCTTCCAGCTTTTCGAGCGCTATCCCAACGCGGAATCAGCCAGAGTTTACTTCGAAGAACGGCGCTGGCATGGCCACGTCGTTTGCCCGCATTGCGGTTCCGACGACCGCATTTCCGCCCGGTCTGGCAAGCGCATCGGATACTACCGTTGTGGCGACTGCAAGGAGGAGTTCACGGTACGCACCAGCACCATCTTCGAGCGCTCGCACGTTCCCCTGCACAAGTGGCTGTACGCCATGTATTTCGTTGTCACGTCCCGCAAGGACATTTCATCCCTTCAGCTATCCAAACAGATAAGCGTCACTCAAAAAACGTCCTGGTTCATGCTAGGGCGATTGCGTGAGGCTTGCGGAGGTGACTACGAACAGCTCAAAGGTGTCGTTGACGTTGACGAGGCTTACGTTGGCGGCAAGGAAGGCAACAAGCACAAGTCGAAGCGCAATCCCAACGACGGGCGCGGGCCTTCCGGGCAAGCAACCAGTTCTCGGAATGCGGGAGCGCGGCGGCAAGACGGTGGCCAAGCCATTGACGGCACCGACAGCGCAACCCTGCACCGAGAGATCACCAAACACGTCGAGCTTGGGAGCGCTGTGTACACCAATGAGCATAGGGGCTACAACGGCTTGGAAGCGGTCTGCGAGCAGGGCACAGTGAACCACGGAGCGGGCGAGTACATTGGGGCCAACGACATCCACACCAACTCTATAGAGAGCGTTTGGGCCGTGCTCAAGCGCGGCTTGTACGGGGCTTGGCACAAGGTTTCCGGCAAGCACCTGCACCGGTACGTTGACGAGACCACGTTCAGGCTCAACGAAGGCAACATGAAGATTCACGCAACGCATCACCTTACCTCTTTTGTGGACAGGACCTTCAAGCACCGCATCACCTACAAGGGTCTGGTCGCATGAGCATCGAGAAGCTGCATGAGATGGCGGATAAAGTGCTTGCGCTCGATCCGAATAAGCCAAAAGGTCCGTTGCAAGTCATCGCCGGTGCGCCAGATCGACCGTTGGTTATCGGGGATGTGAAGATTCCTTGCTACGTCTTGGAGGATGAAACGCGAGTGTTCAGCCAACGGGGATTGACGGGGGCAGTGGGGCTTAATCCTAATATTGGCTATAGAATCCCGCAATTATTGGCCTCAAAAGCACTTGAGCCCTTTGTGAACAATGAGTTAACGCCGGCCTTAAAGTCCCCGATAACCTTCAAGAACCCATCAGGCGGTGGCAACGCATTGGGGTATCCCGCAACGTTGCTGGTTGACTTGTGCAGGGTGGTGCTTGACGCACGGGATGCCGACCGGCTCACGTTCACGCGCCAGCAGCTAGCCATCGCAGAGCGATGCGACACTCTCATTAGAGCCTTGGCAACCGTTGGCGTCATCGCGTTGGTTGACGAGGTGACAGGCTATCAACGTATCCGAGAGGAACGCGCCCTAGCGACCATCCTAGAGCGGTTGATAGACAAGAAGCTCAATCCGTGGACTCGAACGTTTCCGTTCGAGTTCTATCGTCAGATTTGCAGGCTGAAAGGTTGGCCAAGCGCGAATGCCATCAAGCGCCCCTCCGTGATCGGAAAGTACACCAATGATTTCGTCTATGACCGGCTCGCGCCTAGTGTGCTCAAGGAACTGAGGGTGCGCAATCCCGTCATTCATAAAACGGGACGGAGGCAACACAGGCACCACCAATGGTTCATGCCGGACATGGGGCATCCAAAGCTCCTGGAGCACTTGGCCGGGGTCATCGCGGTCATGCGGGTTTCATCCAATTGGGATGCCTTCAAGCGGAATGTCAAAAGGGCTTACCCAAAGCCCCATGAGAACACTCCCTTGAACTTCGGTGAGGATTGAACATGGGCGGACCCAACTGGGCGAATCAAACGATCTGGACCGGCGACAACCTACCCATCATGCGGGGTATGAACAGCGAGTCCGTTGACCTGATCTACTTGGACCCGCCCTTCAACTCCAAGACCAACTACGCCGCTCCCATAGGCTCGAAGTCCGCAGGTGTCGAGTTCAAGGACACTTGGACGCTCACGGACTTGGATGTTGAATGGATTAACTTGATTGAGGCGAAGCAGCCGGCGCTCCATCGCATCCTGCTGGCCGCCATGACGTCCAGCGACAAGTCCTACATCACGTACATGGCTGCAAGACTGCTTGAAATGCGCCGAATACTAAAGCCGTCCGGGTCGATTTATCTGCATTGCGATCCAACGATGAGCCACTACCTCAAGCTCGCAATGGATGCCGTGTTCGGACGTCGGAACTTCCTCAACGAAGTGATTTGGTATTATCGAGGCGCTGGCACCCCCAAGTCTGCCTTCGCCCGTCGCCACGACGTACTTTTGTGGTATGCGAAAAAGCAAGGCGGGCACTACTTCAACCCTGATCCCGTGAGGCAGTCTTACGCTCAGGCCACGCAAGAGCGGTTCGCTCATTACATAGGCAATGTTCGGGATGGGGGGGTTGACTATGGCCCGCAGTCGCTTAATCCATTGGGCAAGCACCCTGACGATGTGATAACGACGATTCAGCCCATTGCCCCATCCGCCAAGGCTCGCCTTGGGTATCCGACCCAAAAACCGATAGAGTTGCTGCTTCACGTCATCGAGTCCAGTTCCCAACCGGATGACGTTGTGTTCGATCCTTTCTGCGGCTGCGCCACGGCCTGCATTGCTGCCGAGCAACGGCAGCGGAATTGGGTGGGGATAGACATCTCGGGAAAAGCAGCTGATCTCATAGCCATGAGATTCGGCGATGAAATCGGCGGCATAACCTACAAAGGAGCGCATCGCACCGACATACCGCACCGGACGGACTTAGGCAAGCTCCCGCGGTACAACGGCACGGCGAACAAGCAAAAACTCTACGGAGAGCAGGAAGGGAATTGCGCGGGCTGCAACACGCACTTTGAAGCGCGAAACTTGGAAGTTGACCACATCATTGCGCAACAGAAGGGAGGAACGGACCATATCGAAAACCTGCAACTGTTGTGCGGCTCCTGCAATAGGATCAAAGGCAATCGCGGCATGGAGTATTTACGTATCAAGCTGCAATTGTAGGCACATTTTATGGAAATTAAGTATATAACTCCCAAAAAATACGGTAAATATTCTCAAAATAAATGTAATTTAGGTGATCCACATGATTGAAAAAATCGAAATTAGAGACATCGCGACTTATAGTCCTACTGATGCCGAAAAAATGGTAGGTTTAGAGAAAATAAACTTCGTCTACGGATCGAACGGAACCGGTAAGACAACGATTTCCCGAGTCATTGCCGGCTGTGATTCTGACGAAAATTGTTTACTTGTCTGGCGCCATGGTATGCAAATTGAACGATTTGTATACAACCGTGACTTTGTAGAGAAAAATTTCAACCAGCCCGACAAACTCAAGGGAATTTTTACGCTCGGCGAAAAAGACAAAAGAGTTCTTGACAAGATTGCGGCAGCCAAGAAGGATCTAGACCAGATTAAAATAGAGATTCCTCGCCTAATTGCTACGCTTAGAGGCGAAGATAATAGCGGTGGAAAACAGGCTGAACTTGCTGCCCTTGAATCAGGTTTTATAACCAAGTGTTGGGATCTAAAGAAAAAGCACGATAAAAAATTAAAAGATGCATTTGCAGGTGTACGAGGAGATCGCTCTAGATTCAAAGAAAAAATCATTACGGAATCCAGATCTAATACTTCCACCGCTATTCCATTAGAAGATATCGAAAAGAATGCTGAAACTGTTTTTGGAGAAGCACCACAAAGAATGCCATTTCTTACAGTTTCGAATATGGACGATATTCTTGCGCACGAAAGAAATAGCATTCTGAAAAAGAAGGTAATTGGAAAATCCGACGTCGATATTTCCACTCTAATTCAAAAACTTGGCAATAGCGACTGGGTGAAGCAAGGACGGGGTTTCTACGATCCAGATGAGCGTGTATGTCCATTTTGCCAACAGGATACTCTGCCTTCTTTAGAAGAGAGTCTGAATGAGTATTTCGACAAGACCTTTATCACGGACACGGCTACAATCAAAAAACTTCACGCAGATTACAAGGCGAATTCAGAGCGTATTCAGCAAACCATTCAAGCGCTACTTAATACTACTTTGGAGTTTCTTGATTCTGAAAAAATTCAGACTGAAAGTGACCTTTTGGATTCAAATATACGCATCAACATCCAGCGGCTCGATGAAAAGCGCCGAGAGCCAAGTAAATTAGTCGCGCTGGACTCTCTTAAAAACGCATTGGGCAAGATAAAAGTCCTCGTTGACAATGCGAACGCCAAGATTCAGAAGCACAATACACTGGTTTCAAATTTTGATGCTGAGCGTACAAAGCTAACTGGACAAGTTTGGCGCTACCTGCTGGATAACGAAATCAAAAGCGACCTAGCCACTTTCAAAGTGAAAAAAATTGCTGTCAAACAGGCAATTAAGAGTCTTGAAAAGCAGATTAGAGACAAAATGGCGGAACAGAAAATTGAGATACAGAAAATTTCAGACTTGGAGAAAAAGGCTACAAGCATCCAGCCAACAATTGACAAAATAAATGACCTTTTGCGCTCGTTTGGGTTTACTGGTTTTACACTCGCCAAATCTGATCAAGAACAATTTTATGAAATTCAACGCCATGATGGCGCCGATGCTAAAGATACTCTGAGTGAAGGAGAGAGAGGTTTTCTCGTGTTTCTGTATTTTTACCACCTTCTCAAAGGTAGCGAAACCGAGACTGGTATGGCTTCTGACCGCGTCGTAGTTTTTGATGACCCAGTATCCAGCCTGGATGGCGATACTCTTTTTATCGTCAGTAATTTGATTAGGGAAGTATTCAATGAGGCACGAAGCGGAAGCGGCACGATCAAACAGGTATTTGTGCTTACTCACAACGTGTCCTTCCACAAAGAAGTATTGTTTAACCCGAAGCGAACTTCCGACAAACGACTAAAAGATGAGACGTTTTGGACGGTGAGAAAATTGAACAAGGAATCAAAAATTCAGAGCCATCAGATGAACCCTGTCAAGACTTCATACGAACTTCTCTGGAAGGAAGTCAAAGACTCAAATCATGGCAATCTTTCCATTCAGAACGCAATCCGTCGAATTCTTGAGAACTACTATATACGTTTTGGCAACGTTGACCCAGATTATATCTATCGCCATTTCGATGGGGAAGACAAATTGATATGCCGCTCACTGTTTTCATGGATTAACGATGGATCACACTCTGCTCACGATTCGCTCTATGTTTCAATCGATGATTCGATGGTCGATAGGTATTTGGGTGTATTCAAGAATATTTTCTACAAAACAGGCCACCACGCCCATTACAACATGATGATGGGGGAAGAGCTAGCCATCACCCAAACTGAATCCTTGGAAGCTAGAGTACGTAGGTAAAAACTCATGCCGGCCCCACCGAAAACGGAACTGTTCAAGCTGGAATCCCCCAATACGCATAAGACATTGGTTGGACGATTGTATCCAATGAGAAAGCCCGGAAATGGCGGAGGTTTGATCCGGACTCGTTGCCTGCCGCTCGTGCCAGAGGGCGTTCGCGTTTCTTTGACGACCTACTTGACGCAAACACCCCGTCTATTAGCCCGGCGCTAATCGGTTGCCTGTTTATCAGGCTGGAACACAAACTCAGGTACCACCACTTCCCAGGTATCGCATTTGGTGTTGTCACGATACTCCGCTTTCGATGCTTCGTGGCTCCAGCTAACGATAGCCCACACTTGGGCGGACTGGCACTCTCCAGTCGGAGGATTGAAGTTCCTGGCCAAGCGCCCCACCACCACGCCTTCGCGGTCCAGCAGTTCCCAGACTCCGGTGTTAGAGACTCTCGTTTGCAAGGAATCGCCAGGAGACAGCGCGGCGATGGCGCGATGCACCGATTGTTGGGCGTCCTGTCGTCCCGCGAAACCGAGATTCACCTCTTTGAGGCTCGGTCTGACAAACTGGTATTGCAGCGCTACGGGCGCAGGCGGAAGCTCGCGCGGTTTCCGATGCAAAATACAGGGTTTGCCGAGCAACGCTTCCTGCAATCGATGGTGTCCCGGGAAGCGTGCCAGAGTGAGTGTCTGCCGTGCGCGCGTCATCGCCACATAGTACAGCCGCCGCGCCTCGTCCGGGTCCTGGCCGTACTCGATACGGTTCCAGTTCCCATCCAGCACCGCCACATGATCGAACTCCAGTCCCTTCGCCCTGTGCCCGGTCAACAGCATCAAGCCGTTCTGGCGCCGGCGGATGTCCCGACCCCACTCGGCCAGCCATTCGATGAAGTGATCCAACGGCGTTTCTCCGTCACCGTTCTCCAAGACATGCTCTTGCACCGCCTGCCGCAGCAAGTCGTGCCAAGGATCGATTGGCCGCGCCTCCATCCAACCGCGCAGAGATGCGCCGTCGATGACGCGGGGTTTCCGCCCACGCACCCAATCCACGAATGCCCGGGTTTCGCGCAGGCGCCAGAAGTTCGGGATCTCCTCGTTCCCCATCTGCGAGGGTATTCCGTACAGTTCGCAAAACGCGCGCACAGGAACCAAGTCCTCCCACTCGCGCGCGATCACCGCACAGCGCGACCAATCCCAATCGGGCGCAAGTGCGGCGAGCCGTTGCAACTCCGTCATGACAGATCGCGCCTGCGAGACGGGATCGGGGTCCGTCGGCAGAATCTGCACCCGTCCGCGTGAGACGGGGTCGCGCCCTTCCCACGTCCCACCCTTCGGCGCCTTGGCACGGGCCCGGTCGATCTGTATGGGATGCCCAACCTTCAACCGCTCCCGAGCCGGTTCGATCACCGCGTTGGCGGCCTCTATGAGATGGCTCGTCGAGCGGTAGTTGGACGTCAGGTAGCTTGGTTTCGGTCCATAATCCGCCTTAAACTGACGGATGAACTTCACCGACGCGCCGTTGAAGGCGTATATGTTCTGATCGTCGTCGCCGACCGCGAACAGCGTAAGCTTGCCGGCATCCTCCCCGAGCGTCCGCCCGGCCAAGGCCGATATCAGGTCGTACTGGTCTTGACCGATGTCCTGGTACTCGTCCACCAGAATCCAGCGGAATCCCGCCAATAGACGCTCCCGCTGCTCGTCCGCCTCCTCCGGCGACAGACCTTCGCCGCGCAGCAACTCGACCGCGCGGCGCATCACCTCGCGGAACATCTCATCGTCGGGACGCTCCGCCAGCCCGCTAAAGCTGGCCCCGGCCAGCCGCATCGCCAGAGCATGACATGTAAGCACGGTCACGCCGCGCGCATCGTTGCCGATCAATTTCTCAAGGCGGCGGCGAATGTCAACAGCCGCGTGACGGTTGTAGGCAAGTGCCAAGATGCCGCGGGCGTTCTCCCGCCTAGCCCGGATGAGGTAGGCGATGCGATGCACCAGCACGCGCGTCTTGCCGGAACCGGGGCCGGCAAGCACCAGCACATTGACCTGCTCCTGGTCGTCGGCAACGATGCTCTGCTGGATCGGGCTCTTGAGGCTTTCGACGATGGCCCGCCGGGACTCCGGCGTTGTCTCGCGGCCAATTTCCCCGCCCCGCCCGGGCAGCCAGCGGGCAAGAAACTCATCCTCCTTCAACGTGAAGTAGTCCATCGCTAGCCGCAGGGCCTCGCTCATGGCGGCACGGCCGCGCTCCGCGAACTCCTCCATAACGTGGACCTGAAGCACCTGCCCTTTGTAATGAAGCGCGAGGGGCTCGAAGTCCGCCTCGGTGAAATCGCGCCGTCGCCCTTGTTGCAGACGAATCATCATGGCTGGACGGAACACCGCCAAGCCCTTGTTGAGGCGGATGACATCCAATTCATGCAGCCACAGCAGGGCGCGGTCCAGTAGCTTGCGGGGGTCCTTGACATCTCTCGTGAGAACCAGATCCGACTTGATCGCTTGCAACAACTTGCCGAGCGTGGTCTCAGCCAGCAGATCCGTTCCCCGCCTACCGGGCAACAGGCAGCCGATGAGATGCTCCAAAAGACGCCCCGCCCCCTCACGGCGGCGGCGTGCGGTTTCCTCCAGCGCCTGCCATTCGCATTGCAGGGTCACCGACGCCATCTCCGAGTCCCGCTTTCGCATCGACAAGCTGCCCCCGCCACCGCCCTCACCCCGGCCGTCATAGGCGATGCCGCGCAAGATGCGCCACAGCCGTTCCGGCAGGGGATCGGACAGGCCCTGGTCCCGCAGAGCCTGGGCGGCAATGCGCAAATGCAGGGACGATGTGTCTCCCTTTCCCTGATCAGGCGCCTCCTCGCGCATACGGGCGATTAGAGCGGTCTCCAGCGCCGCCGCTTCCTGCAGGCGCTTGCGGGAGGAGCGCTCCACGCCGACGTGAACGAACGCGGTCAGCGGCGTGTCGTTGCTGGCGATTCCGAACCGCTCAAGATCGTACAGCGCGGCGCGCACACCCTCTGGAGTGAGCCGTGAAACTTGCATCAGCTCGTCCGTGGTAACGCCTTCATCCGGGTCCGCCCCGATCAGCGTCTCGGCGATGCGCAGCAACTGCTGGCGATAGGTGTCCGTGATAGCCGGAGAGGCAAGCCGTCTCTTAGCATCCTCGACCGAATTCACCCGAAGAGAGGAAGGGAATAGCTGAACGACGTTCTCCTCCCGGGTCAGGAGCTCCGCCTCCTCCAGCCAGGCAACGGCGGTTCGCACGCGGGTATCGTCGGTGGTCGAGTCGCGCTCGAACTCCCTTTCCTCGTCCTCACCGAGGATTTCGCCAGCGGTCGCCACCAGCTCGCCGGCAAACCGCTTTTTCCGGTCCAAGTTGCGCAACGCCCGGAGGATGCCGCGAATCTCCCTTCGGGTAAGCCGCGACCGCGCCGACATGCCGAACTGATGCTCGACGTCGTCCGTGGCATACAGCAACACGCAACGTGCGCTGTTGCGGTCCCGTCCGGCTCGACCCGCCTCCTGAAGGTAGTTCTCCAGCGATCCCGGAATGTCGGCGTGTATCACCAACCGCACGTCCGGCTTGTCGATTCCCATGCCGAAGGCGTTGGTTGCCGCGATGGCGCGCAGTTCGCCGCCGATGAAGCGACTTTGCACATCCTTCTTGGTCTCCGGCGGCAGGCCCGCATGGAAATGCTCCGCCGCCACATCCTTCACTTGCAGGTGTTCCGCAACCTCCTCGCTTTTTTTCCGCGTCGCGCAGTAGACGATCGCGCCACCGGGCGTTTCCGGGGGCAAGTACGATCTCAGAATTTGGTCGATGGCGGCGAACTTCTCGCCGCTGGTGGTCGGGATCACCTCGAACGTCAGGTTGGTGCGCTCGGCTCCGCCGTTGAAAACCATCAGCTCGACCGCGAGTTTATCCCGGAAGTGCCGTGCGATGTCATCCACCACGTCCGGCTTGGCCGTTGCGGTCAGGCACAGCACTGGCGGCACCGGCTGCTTGCCAGCCTGCTCGCGGATGAAGCGGCCCACATATCGATAATCCGGCCTAAAATCGTGCCCCCAGCGTGACAGGCAGTGCGCCTCGTCCAGCACCCAAGCGCCGATCTCGCGTTGGTTGAGCGCCCGGCGCAAGGAGCGGGCACGAAGCTGCTCCGGCGAGATCAGTAGGATGGCCGCATCCCCCAGCCGAATCTTGTCAAGCGCGTCGGCACGCTCGGGCATCGACAACAAACCGTTTACGGTCACGCAGGCACCGATCCCGTGTGCCTCCAACCCGGCCACTTGATCCGCCATAAGCGCGACCAACGGCGAGATCACCACCGTCAGCGCACCGGTTTTGTCGTATCGCGACAACGCCGGGATCTGGTAGCAAAGCGACTTGCCCGTTCCCGTGGGCAGAATCCCCAGCACATGCTTCCCCCCCATCGCCGCCTCGACGATGGCCTGCTGCATGGGATACCCGTCGTCTTGCGCCGGTTCGGAACGAAAATTCGCGAAGCCGAACCAGCGCTTCAATTCCTTGCGCGCATCGTGCCGTTGCCGACACCAGCCGCACGCGGAATCGGTGCAGGCGGTGTCCCTGAAACGGCGTACCAAGCGTCCAGCTTGCGGGAACTGGTGGCGCACCCAGGGCGGCATCACCGAGTTGCCGCCGGCCACCGACAGCCATGCCAGCGCGTAGGCCAACGCCCATCCATACTGCGCCGCCTGCCCTGCAACCTCGCGCGCCTGAAGTGCGCAGGCGGCACCCTCCAACCGCTGCTCTATAGCGGCTTGAGCCTCGGCCGCCGAAGGGCGACAGGAACTGCGAAGGTCCCCGAACAAATCGTCGAGGGCGCGATCGATCCCTTCAGGCGACGGGGTGCTCAACCAATGCCAAGCCGTCAGCAGCTCCGGCGAACACTTCGTCAGCGCTCGCCACTGATCGCCGAAGACGTCCAGTGCAAGGCGGGCATCCAGTTCCGGATCGTTGACCTGACCGCGCTTGAGCCCGCCATCCTGATAGTGCTTGATGAGGTGGTGATAGGGATTGCGCGGGAAGGCGAGCGGACTGAGGCGCAGCGTATCCACCGCCGGCAGTTTCAACAGACGCAGGTGGGGCTGCGCCGCTTTGAGATGGGGCAAGTCGAAGGCAATCAGGTTGTGGCCCAAAACAAAGGATGCCCCATCGGCGAGATCATCAAGCTGCGCCAGCGCCGAGGCCAAGTCACCACCGGAGTGCGTCAAGCAACGACCGGTGTCGGCGCGCACCGCACCGATGGCGTGGATACTGCTATCTGCTCTGCCTACCTCCAGATCGAGGGAGAGGCAGCAAGGCCGGAAGGACTCATGTTGTTCCGGTGCCGGTGCATCGGGTTGGTCTTTCCGGTGCGGCGAAACGCTGGCCGCATGCTCGGCATCGGCTCCCGGAATGCCTTGGATAGCGTCTGGGTCAGGCAAACCGAGGCGGCTCGCACACGGGCTTGCACGGTGCCTTCAGATCCACACCATTCGACGATCCGAAATGCGCTCGCACGACGCTCGCGAGGTTATCTGAACTCAGCTTGCGTCCGACCGCCTCAGGCCGGATCAGCCGCGCTTCTTCTTCCAAGGAACGCCCGCTGCCCACGGCCCGCTTGCGCAACCAAGTGTCAACGCCGTCGAGATTGCAGGCCCTGATGCTGACCATGTACACACTCCCGTTCGTGCCGGAACAGCTTACGCAACGGTAGCGGCTCAATCAAGCCATGTACGAGCTCAGGACATTTCGGAATTTTTTTGATCAGGCGACCAAGGAGAGCTTGTCCGCTAATTCGGTCGGTGTCTGTACTGGCTCAGGACATTTCATTGCCTAGCGCCCGCACAGGCGCTAACGTTAGCGGTTTGATTCCAGCTTTCCGAAAGGGGCTTGTTCTTGGACACCATTTCCGTTCGCGGAGCGCGAACCCACAACCTTGCCAACATCGACCTTGATATTCCCCGCGATCAGCTTATCGTGATCACCGGGCTGTCTGGTTCGGGCAAGTCCTCCTTGGCTTTTGACACGCTTTACGCCGAGGGCCAGCGCCGCTACGTGGAGTCTCTATCCTCTTACGCTCGGCAATTTCTGTCCACCATGGACAAGCCGGACGTCGATCACATCGAAGGCCTGTCCCCCGCCATCTCCATTGAGCAGAAGTCCACTTCACACAACCCTCGCTCAACGGTGGGCACCATCACCGAAATCTACGACTACCTGCGGCTGCTGTACGCTCGGGCAGGCGAGCCTCGCTGCCCGCACCACGGCGAGACCCTGGACGCTCAAACCGTTAGCCAAATGGTGGACCAAGTGATGGCGCTGCCGGCAGACCGACGGATCATGGTGCTCGCGCCCGTGATCGCGGACCGCAAAGGCGAACATCTGCACGTCTTCAAGGAGCTTTTGGCGAGCGGCTTCATCCGCGCCAGAATCGATGGCCTCGTAGTGGATCTGGAGCATCCGCCAAATCTGGACAAGAGAAAGAAGCACAGCGTTGAAGCGGTCATCGACCGGTTACGGGTGCGGAAGGGGGTGCAGCAGCGGTTGGCGGAGTCCTTTGAGACGGCCCTTGGGCTATCTGACGGCATTGCCTGGGTCGCAAACATGGACGACGCCGATGACTCGGAACTGGTGTTCTCAGCCCGCTTCGCGTGCCCGCTTTGCGGCTACAGCATCAGCGAGCTTGAACCGCGCATGTTCTCCTTCAACAACCCGGCCGGCGCCTGCACCACCTGCGATGGCCTAGGCGTGAAGCAGTACTTCGACCCTGATCTGATCGTTCAGGACCGCAATCTGACCTTGGCCGAAGGCGCCATTCGCGGTTGGGACCGGCGCAACGTCTATTACTTCCACATGGTCATGTCCCTTGCCGACCACTACGGCTTCGACGTCGAAACGCCCTACCGAAAGCTCAAGAAGGCGCATCGCCAAGCCTTGCTCCACGGCAGCGGCCAGGAACGCATCGACTTCAGCTACACCAACGACCGCGGCGACCTCATTAGGCGGCGATACCACTTTGAAGGCATCATCCCCAACATGGAGCGCCGCTATCAGGAAACGGACTCCACCATGGTGCGCGAGAACCTGAAAAGATATCTGCGCGCCCAAGCCTGCCCTGAATGCGACGGCACTCGGCTGCGGCAGGCGTCGCGCAACGTCTTCGTCGGCAACCACAACCTGCCCGAAGTCGCACGCGGCTCCATTAAGGAAACCCTGACCTACTTCACCAACCTCAAGCTGACGGGTCGCCGGGGGACCATCGCCGAAAAGATACTTAAGGAAATTCAAGCGCGGCTCAAGTTCCTGGTGGATGTGGGGCTGAACTACCTCACTTTGGACCGCAGTGCCGAGACCCTCTCCGGCGGCGAGGCGCAACGCATTCGCCTTGCCAGCCAAATCGGCGCCGGGCTGGTGGGGGTCATGTACATTCTGGATGAGCCCTCCATCGGCTTGCACCAGCGGGACAACGCTCGCCTCCTGCGCACCCTGACCCACCTTAAGGAGCTAGGCAACACGGTGCTGATAGTGGAGCATGATGAAGAGGCCATTCGCGCCGCCGACCACATCATCGACATCGGCCCCGGCGCCGGCGTCCATGGCGGCAGAATCGTCGCCAATGGCCCGCTTGAGTGCATATTGGCGGCAAAGCAGTCCATCACCGGCCAATACCTTTCCGGCAAGAAATTCATCAAGGTGCCGAGGAAGCGCACCAAGTACGACAAGAACGCGGCCATTCGGCTGCTCGGCGCAAAAGGCAACAACCTGCGCAACCTGCAGGTGGACATTCCCTGCGGACTGATGACCTGCGTTACCGGCGTCTCCGGCTCCGGCAAGTCCACCCTTGTGAACCATACGCTCTATCCAGTTGCCGCCACTAAGCTGAACGGAGCCAGCCGCCTGGCGGCGGCTGAACATGATGGCGTGGAGGGCCTTGAGCACCTCGACAAAGTGGTCGATATCGACCAAAGCCCGATCGGGCGCACACCCCGCTCCAACCCCGCCACCTACACCGGGCTGTTCACGCCCATTCGCGAGCTGTTGGCGCAAACCCAGGAGGCCCGCGCCCGAGGCTATAAGCCGGGGCGCTTCAGCTTCAACGTCAAGGGCGGGCGCTGCGAAGCCTGCCAAGGCGATGGGATGATTAAGGTGGAGATGCATTTTTTGCCCGACATCTACGTTTCTTGCGATCAATGCCAAGGAAAGCGCTACAACCGCGAGACATTGGACGTGCGTTACCGCAGCAAGAACATCCACGAGGTGTTGGACATGACCGTGGAGGAAGCGCGGGCCTTCTTTGACGCCGTTCCCATGATATCGCGCAAGCTGCAAACCCTAATTGACGTGGGCCTGTCCTACATCAAGCTTGGGCAGAGCGCCACCACCTTGTCGGGGGGAGAGGCGCAACGGGTCAAACTGTCTCGGGAACTGTCCAAACGGGACACCGGCAAGACCCTTTACATCCTGGACGAGCCCACCACCGGGCTACATTTCCACGATATCGCGCAACTGCTTGAAGTGCTGCACCGGCTGCGCGACCACGGCAATACGGTGGTGGTCATTGAGCACAATCTGGACGTCATAAAGACCGCCGACTGGATTATTGACCTTGGGCCGGAGGGCGGCTCCGGCGGCGGCAAAGTGGTCGCCGTCGGCACGCCAGAGCAAGTAGCAAACAAACCTCGCTCCCACACCGGGCAGTTTCTGAAGCGGCTGCTGGCATCCCGGCAACCCGGGGCAAATACGCTTTCTGAGCGGACTATCAATACCGGATCAATACTCCCAAAAATTGCAGAGCGTCCCTTGGAGAGGACTGTTTCAGAACGCAATTTTGACAGGGGGCAATGAGGTTGATCCTCAAAAAGCCTGTGGCGGCGACCATCATATAGGGCACTAGCCCGCTTCGCTCACCGATTTCTGCAAGCCGTTTTGCTTTTTTTGTAGATTTATCTATATTTGAATTACTTTAATAATGAATTAAGTATTGACAGGCTTAAAAAATAAATTATCATTCCGCGAACCAGCCTGGCTAGCCGAAAGTAAGGAGATGGAAATGCCGGACCGACTGCAAGAGCGGAAGGAACTGATCCGCAAATTCGAGGCGGGCCAAAGCGTCCAGATGTTAGGGCCTCGCCGCATCGGCAAGACTTGGGTTATGCACGAGGTCGGCAAGGATCTCGCCGAAAAGGGTTGGGTGACGGTAAACATCGACGTCGCCGGTATGAGGAATGAACGTGGATTCATGTCTGCGCTGTGCCGAAGGTTGCAGCAAGCCAATACGCTGGCCGACAATGTATTGAACCAACTCCGCCAGCGCATCGGACAGCTTTCGACCGGTGGCGAGTTCAACGGGACCCTGCTGGAAGCGGTGGCCAAGGTCGATCCGAAGCAGTTCTCGGAGGTTCTGGTGGAGACGCTCAACAGCCAAGGCAAGGAGACGTTGATCCTCGTGGACGAGATCTCGCTCTTCGTGATGGAGCTCGTCAAGCAGGAACCGCATACCGCTTCGGCGTTCCTCTATCACTTACGCAGGCTGCAACAGAACTACCCCCACGTTCGCTGGCTGCTGACGGGCTCTATCGGCCTTGATGTGGTGGCTCGTCGTCACGATATGGCGGGTGCTCTGGTCGATCTTGAGATCTTCACCTTGAAGCCCTTCACTAAGGCGGTGGCGCAACACTACGTCGAGGAACGTTGCAAGAAAGGTCTGAATCGGCACACCTACCGGATCAACGCCCCCACCTTTGCACATCTCGCATCCGAATTGGGCTGGCTCGCCCCTTTCTACCTTGGTCTGGTCACCGACCAGATCGAGCCCAGCGGTCCAGCCGGAGAAGACGGCGTTCCTACTGCGCTGCGCGGCGACATCGACCAAGCCATTGCATTCCTGCTGCGGCCAGAGCAGCGGGTCAGCTTCTCGACCTGGGATGAGCATCTGAGCAAGAATTTCCCGCCGCACGAAACGAAACAACTAGAGACAATCCTAGACGCCTGCTCCGAGGACCCGGCGGGAGAGCAAGGCAGCACTCTGCTCGCACGCTTGCACAACGAGGCTCCGGAACTCACGCCGAGGCATTGTTTCAATCTGCTGACGGCCCTCCACAACGCCGGCATTCTTGAAGATGTGAGCGGTGAAGGCGCGGACAGGCGTTGGCGCTTCCGCTCCGGTCTATTCCGACGTTATTGGCAAAGGTATCATGTCTAATGAAAGCGATCTCGCCTCTCGCCCTCTATAGCCAGGACTGGCTCGGCGACGAGGATTTCATGGCGGGCTTCGTCGCCCATCAGGATCTTGCCCGTCACATCCTTGATCAACTGCACAGGCTAAGCGATGGGGAGCTGACGCAGCACCAATTGATCGTCGGCCAGCGCGGCATGGGCAAGACCAGTTTGCTCCGGCGCCTCGCGATCGGCATCGGCGAAGAGCCGGAACTTGAGCAACGCTATCTGCCGCTTCGCTTCCGGGAAGAGCAATACAATGTCCTTTCGCTCGCCGACTTCTGGCGGAACTGCGGCGAGGCGCTCGCGGACTGGGCGGAAGCAACGGATCAGGATGACCTTGCCCAGAGCCTTGATCGCGAGATGCGGGGTGACGCTTGGCAGTCTCCGGATAGGGTGGTGGATGCCTTTCTCGCCGCCTCCCGAATCACCGGCCGACGGCCGGTTCTCCTTATCGACAATCTTGATCTCGTCACCGATGACCTGCCTGACGAGGAGCAATGGGCGTTCCGGCGGACCTTGCAGGAAGCCGCCGGCCCGATTCTCATCGGCGCAGCTACCCGGCAGCTGAAACAGACCGGCGACCGCGAGGCGCCGTTCTACGAATTTTTCTTCCCGCAAATGCTGAACCCGCTGGCCGAGGATGGCACCATCGACTTCATGCAAAATCTGGCGGACAGTCGCGGGGAGGCCGGCCGGCCCGTCCGCCAAGTTCTTGCACGTGAGCCAGAGCGTTTGCGGACCCTGCACGAACTCACCAGCGGCAATCTGCGTGTTGTGGTGTTGATCTACCGGCTTCTTGAACAAGGCGAGACAGACGGTGTCTTCGCCGATCTTGAAACCCTGCTCGACCAGGTGACGCCTTACTACAAGGCGCGGATCGAAGATTACGAGACGAGCCTTCAGCGGGCCGTGATCGATGCCGTCGCCTTGCATTGGGACCCGACCAGCGCGAACAATGTCGCCGAGACGACCGGCGTCAAAGTCACGACGATCTCGTCACAGCTCACTAGGCTTCGACGCGACGGCATCATTGAGGAGGTGGCGACCTCCGGCGCCCGTGTCGGCTATCAACTGACCGAGCGATTCTTCAACATCTGGTACCTGATGCGCCACGGCACCCGCCGCACCCGTGAAAAAATGCGCTGGCTCGCCGAGTTCCTGGCGAAGTTCTTCACCTCACAAGAACTGAACGATCTCGCCGAACAGCTCCAATCAGGCGGTCGTCTCGCCAACGCTCATCCCTACTATGGCGAAGCGATCTCGCTCGCGGTCAGCGCCGTCAACAGTATGGAGATCGCCGGCGGTCCGCTGTCCCATGAGGAAGGGGACATCGCGCCCCATCGTACCGGTGACCTCAATAAAACCCATTGGGACAACCCGCTCGTCACCCTCGACGTGATCAACCAACGCCTTGCCGGCCTAGGCGATGGCGACGATCCGGAACCCCAAAAGAGGCATCCCCTTTTGGCTCCTGCCATAGCCCTTCTCAACAAGGGGACCGCGCTCGGTAGAGGCGGACACTCCGAGGCGGCAATCGCCGTCTATGACGACCTCGTCGCCCGCTTCGGCAACGACCCGGAACCCGCGCTTCGCGAACCGATCGCCGTAGCCATTTTCAACAAGGCGGTCACGCTCGGCAGGGACGGAAACTCCGAGGCGGAAACCGCGGTCTATGACGACCTCATCACCCGATTCGGCAACGACCCGGCACCCGCGCTTCGCGAGTTGGTCGCCAAAGCCCTTCTCAACAAGGGGGCCGCGCTGGGCAGGGACGGACACCCCGAGGCGGCAATCGCGGTCTATGACGACCTCATCGCCCAATTCGGCAACGACCCAGAACCCGCGCTTCGCGAACCGGTCGCCAAAGCCCTTTTCAACAAGGGGATCACGCTCGGCGCGGACGGAAACTCCGAGGCGGCAATCGCGGTCTATGACGACCTCGTCTCCCGATTCGGCAACAATCCGGCACCGGCGCTTCGCGAACAGGTCGCCATGGCCCTCCTCAACAAGGGGACCGCGCTCGGTAGAGGCGGACACTCCGAGGCGGCAATCGCGGTCTATGACGACCTCGTCTCCCGATTCGGCAACAATCCGGCACCGGCGCTTCGCGAACAGGTCGCCAAAGCCCTTCTCAACAAGGGGATCACGCTCGGCAGGAACGGAAACTCCGGGGCGGCAATCGCGGTCTATGACGACCTCCTCGCCCGATTCGACAGCGACCCGGCACCCGCGCTTCGCGAACCGGCCGCCAACGCCCTTCTCAACAAGGGGATCACGCTCGGCAGGAACGGAAGCTCCGAGGCGGTAATCGCGGTCTATGACGACCTCCTCTCCCGATTCGGCAACGACCCGGCACCCGCGCTTCGCGAGTTGGTCGCCAAAACCCTTTTCAATAAAGGGAGCTCGCTTAGCGCAGGCGGGAACTCCGAGGCGGCAATCGCGGTCTATGACGACCTCGTCTCCCGATTCGGCAACGACCCAGAACCCGTGCTTCGCGAACCGGTCGCCAAAGCCCTTCTCAACAAGGGGATCACGCTCGGCAGGGGCGGACACTCCGAGGCGGCAATCGCAGTCTATGACGACCTCGTCGCCCGATTCGGCAACGACCCGGCACCCGCGCTTCGCGAACCGGTCGCCAAAGCCCTTCTCAACAAGGGGATCACGCTCGGCGCGGACGGAAGTTCCGAGGCGGAAACCGCGGTCTATGACGACCTCATCACCCGATTCGGCAACGACCCGGCACCCGCGCTTCGCGAACCGGTCGCCAAAGCCCTTCTCAACAAGGGGGCCGCGCTGGGCAGGGACGGAAACTCCGAGGCGGAAACCGCGATCTATGACGACCTCGTCGCCCAATTCGGCAACGACCCGGAACCCGCGCTTCGCGAACCGGTCGTCAAAGCCCTTCTCAACAAGGGGGCCGCACTCGGCAGGGACGGAAACTCCGAGGCGGCAATCGCGGTCTATGACGACCTCATCGCCCGATTCGGCAACGACCCGGAACCCGCGCTTCGCGAACCGATCGCCAACGCCCTCCTCAACAAGGGGATCACGCTCGGCGCGGACGGAAACTCCGAGGCGGCGATCGCCGTCTATGACGACCTCGTCGCCCGATTCGGCAACGATCCGGCACCGACGCTTCGCGAACCGGTCGCCATGGCCCTCCTCAACAAGGGGGTCGCGCTCGGCAGGGGCGGAAGCTCCGAGGCGGCAATCGCCGTCTATGACGACCTCGTCGCCCGATTCGGCAACGATCCAGCACCGACGCTTCGCGAACCGGTCGCCATGGCCCTCCTCAACAAGGGGATCGCGCTCGGCAGGGGCGGAAGCTCCGAGATGGAAATCGCCGTCTATGACGACCTCGTCGCCCGATTCGGCAACGACCCGGCACCGACGCTTCGCGAACCGGTCGCCATGGCCCTCCTCAACAAGGGGATCGCGCTCGGCAGGGGCGGAAGCTCCGAGACGGAAATCGCCGTCTATGACGACCTCGTCGCCCGATTCGGCAACGACCCGGCACCGACGCTTCGCGAACCGGTCGCCATGGCCCTCCTCAACAAGGGGGTCGCACTCGGCGGGAACGGAAACTCCGAGGAAGAAGTCGCGGTCTATGACGGCCTCGTCGCCCGATTCCGCAACGACCCGGCACCCGCGCTTCGCCAACAGGTCGCCATAGCCCTTCTCTACAAGGGAGTCGCGCTCGGCTCGGACGGAAACCTCAAGGCGGAAATCGCGGTCTATGACGACCTCGTCGCCCAATTCGGCGACGACCCGGCATCGGCTCTTCGCGAACCGGTCGCCAAAGCCCTTCTCAACAAGGGGGTCGCGCTCGGCTCGGACGGAAACCTCAAGGCGGGAATCGCGGCCTGTGACGACCTCGTCGCCCGATTCGGCAGCGATCCGGCACCAGCTCTTCGCGAACCGGTCGCCATGGCCCTTCTCAACAAGGGGATCACGCTCGGCAGGGGCGGAAGCTCCGAGGCGGAAATCGCGGTCTATGACGACCTCGTCGCCCGATTCGGCAACGACCCGGCACAGGCTCTTCGCGAACCGGTCGCCAAAGCCCTTCTCAACAAGGGGATCGCGCTCGGCTCGGACGGAAACCTCAAGGCGGGAATCGCGGCCTGTGACGACCTCGTCGCCCGATTCGGCAACGATCCGGCACCGGCTCTTCGCGAACAGGTCGCCATGGCCCTTCTCAGCAAGGGGATCGCGCTCGGCGCGGACGGAAACTCTGAGGCGGGGATCTCTGTCTGTGACGACCTCGTCGCCCGATTCGGCAACGACCCCACACCGACGCTTCGCAAACAGGTCGCCAAAGCCCTTCTCAGCAAGGGGATCACGCTCAGCGCAGACGGAAACTCCGAGGCGGCAGTCGCGGTCTATGACGACCTCATCGCCCGGTTCGGCAACGACCCGGCACCGGCGCTTCGCGAACCGATCGCCAACGCCCTTCTCAACAAGGGGATCGCGCTCAGCGCAGGCGGAAGCGCCGAGGCGGCAATCGCGGTCTATGACGACCTCATCGCCCGATTCGGCAATGACCCCACACCGACGCTTCGCAAACAGGCCGCCAAAGCCCTTCTCAGCAAGGGGATCACGCTCAGCGCAGACGGGAACTCCGAGGCGGAAATGGCGGTCTATGACGACCTCCTCGCCCGGTTCGGCAACGACCCGGCGCTTCGCGAACCGGTCGCTAGGGCTTTGATGCACAAGGCCAAGCTGGCTCTGCGTGAAGAAAACTTCGGGGCCGCGGCGAGTTGCCTCGGCGACGCGCTTCCCGACAGTTCGAGCATCGACGGTCAGGGCTTCCGCCGCGATCTCTACCGTTTGCTAAGCATCGCCCATGACCAAGGCTATGGCGAAAGGTTGATTTCTTGGTTCAAAGACAGCGGCAACGCGGCGCGGTTGGCACCGCTGTACGCCGCCTTCGTCGCCTACGTGCGTGGCGAACGCTATCTGAAAGATTTCAACCCGGAAACCCGAGGGGTCGCACGCCAAATATACGACCAGCTCATTGCCAACCACCCCAAAGAACCGGAACCGGTCCGAAAACCCACCGGTCGCCGCCGAGGCCGGCCGCGCAAGCGGCGGGGGTGAGAGGCGGCGTTTCAGCGCATCCGAAGAGGGGTGGCGGTGGGTCAGGGTGGACAGAGAATCGAATCGACGGCGTCCTAGCCCGCATATTGCATGAGTGCTTCGGTTGAGGTCTTTTTTTCGGTCCTTGGGGGCTGGCTTGCCGCCACGGGTGGCTCAGCAAGAATTCTGGAGACCAGACCCTTTACGGCTGCAAGCGCATGGCCGACCAGCGACCGTTGCTCCCTTTACGGTAGATGAAGCGGTCGTGCAGTCGATTCTTCCGTCCTTGCCAGAACTCGTACTCCACCGGCTTCAGGCGATAGCCGCCCCACTGTCGAGGCCGAAGCGCACCCTCCCCTAGGTGTTTTTGGCGCAAGCTCGCCACCGCTCGCTCCAGCACCGCTCGGTCGGCAATCTCGGCCGACTGCACGGAAGCCGCGGCGGCAAAACGGCTCGCCGCCGGCCGCGACTGGAAGTAGGCTTCAGACTCCTGCTCGGACAACCGCTCCACCGGGCCGGTGATGCGCGCCTGACGGTCCCATTCCGGCCAGTAAAACAGGGCGGCTGCGACCGGATTTTGCGCCAAGTCAAGGCCCTTGCGGCTGCGGTAGTCCGTGTACCAACAAAAGCCCTCGGCATCGTAGTGCTTGAGCAGCACCATGCGCACTGACGGTGCCGCAGCAGTGCTAGCTGTGGCAAGCGCCATGGCGGTGGCGTCCTTCAGACCGTTGGCGACCGCTGCTTGCAGCCAACCCGCAAACAGCTGCAGCGGGCTTAAAGGCAGTTCAGAGCGCAGGAGCGGCCGCGCTCCATACTCCCGGCGCTCGCTGCGATGGTCAAATTCCTCCGCCATAGCGTTGTGCCACTGGATGATTGAGGACGGCCTATGGCCGGTCAACGGCGCGAGGCGCATCTTCGCAACGATTGACGCAACGCCTAGTCGTTCGCCAAGAAATGACCGGGGCTAGCGCCCGCTCAGCTGCCCATGGTCACCACCAGGGTTGCACCGTACTGGACGGGTTGCGTTGGTGAGGCGAAGGCGAACAGGGTCGCTACCGGCGTGCCACCAAGCCGCTCCACGTTATTGGACAGATTCTTGCCCCAAATGGCGAAGCGGTAGCGGCCATCGTCGGATTCCCAGATCGCTTGGGCGTCTATGGTGCTCAGGGGATCGCGCACGAAGCCCACATCGTTCGGGGTGGTCAGCGCCATTCTGCTGGTGTGGCTGTACCTGGCGCCCAGGGTCAATGCCCCCATGTCCGCCAAGTCGAAGGTATAGGAAGCGCCGAGACTGAGGTCCCACTTGGGCGCCCGCACCAGGTCCAAGGCGCTGTTATCCGTTTCGATGCCGTCGCCGGTGAGGTCCGCCACAAACCCCTTGTACTCAATGTCCAGATAACCGATGTTGCCATTGAGGTTGAATCCGGGCGCGGGGATCAGGCTGAAGGACAACTCGGCGCCCAAGGATTCCGCGCCCGCGGCGTTGTCGGTAAAGGTCTCCTGACCGGTGGACGTGGGTGCGGCGCGAATGACCCCGCGCTGGAGATTCGCGTATTCGGCATAGAACAGGTTGGCGTTCAGACGCAGCCGGTCGTCCAGCAAATCACTGCGCAGGCCGACTTCAAAGTTGTCAACCCGTTCGTCATCATAGGGTGAAGAAAACACCGTTGGAGTGCCTGCGTTGTTGACAAAGCCGCCGGACTTGTAGGCCCGCTGCCAGAATCCGAACAGCATGACATCGTCGTTGGCCTGATACTCAAGCCCAAGGCGAGGCGAAAACGCCGTCCAGTCCTCGCTGGCCGGCCCGAAGCGCACCGAAGGGTCGAAGTCGGTCACGTCGCTAGGATCGTTGCCAGAGAATGGCACGCCGTTGCAAGCGGCCGTTTGCGGGGTCGCTCCCGGCGGGCAGGCGCTGTCGTTGATGGCCATGCCCAGAACGTCGTGCTTTTTCTCGTAGGTCAGACGACCGCCAGCATTCAATGTCCAGCGTTCATTCAGATGCCAGTCGATTTGCGCGTAGCCCGCAACCGAATACCGCTCCTGTTCATTCGTGCCCCAACTGACCGCCGGATTGTCCCGGCTGTAACCACCGCCGCCAAACAGGGCGCTGTCGAGGAAGATCCATAGGAATTGCTGCACTTGGTAGCTGTCCGACAGGTAAAACACCCCTGAAAGAAGATCCAGGTTGTCATTGAGGGTGGTCGCAAAGCGCAGTTCGGCCTGAGTCGAGTCGAAATCCTGCAGCCGCGTGCTGGCGAAAACATCCCAGTTGTAGCCATCCGTGTCCGTCGTGATGTCCTCCTCCACCTCACGGTGGTTAAAGATCAAGGTGAAGGTGCCGAACTCGGCTTCGTACTGGCTCTCCAAAGTAATGCCCCAAATGTCCTGCGACGTTTGATTGGGGTGGACGTTGAACCCCAGTTCGAACGGGTCGCTGCCGTCACCGTCGATGTCGAAGCGGCCATCGCCGAAGGGATCCTTGCAGGGAAAGCCGAAGACGGTGTGTAAGCTCGACACGCCGCTTGGTCCATTGCCCAGCGGCGGCGGCAAGCTGTTCGGCTGATAGCATTGGGTCCAGTTGGCGGTGCCATCGCCTTTGTCCTCCCAGTATTCGCCGATCAGATCGATGCGCCACGCTTCGTTCGGTTCAAAACGCAGGCTTGGACGAATCATCAGCGACCGTTCGCCGTTCTCCCGGTCGCCTCGTTTGTCTTCATCAACGCGGGTGGTCAGGGTTGCCGAGCCGTAGCTGTTCACAACCAATCCATCGTTTTTGAAGAATCCCGCCAACTCGTGATAGTTGGCGGCCATTCGAAACGTCACCTGCTCATGCAAAGGCTGGTTGAAGATCACACCGATATTGCGTCGGCCGGCGTTGCCGACATCCAGATGAGCCTCGAAGGTTTGCTCGCCCGGACGGGGGCGCTTGGTGCGCACGGAAATGGCGCCGGCAAAGGCGTTGCGTCCATATAGCGTGCCTTGGGGACCGCGATAAGCCGTGACCGAGTCGATATCGAACAGGTCTAGCAGGGCGACGGCATTGCGCGAATAGTAGGCGTCGTCCACGAACACCGCCACCACCGGGTCTGCGAAACTCTCAATGCCAGCGGTGCCGATGCCCCTCATGCTGAAGGAGGCGGCGGCCTGAAACAACCCTACATGCTCAAGTTGGACATTGGGAATGGAGTGGTTGAAATCCTCTAGGGTCACGGCGAACTCCCGTTCAAGCGCCGGTCCGGAAAAAGCGCTCACCGCCTCCGCCATGTTTTGCACGTTCTGGGCCTCACCGCGTTTGGTGGTGACGACAATCTCCTCAATCACCCCCGAGGACTCGCGTTCCGCCGCCGCAACAACGAAGGACATCGCCCAAATCAGGACCAACGCCAAAACAGATTTCATGTATTTCACTGCCTCACCCTCCAATCAGACAAATGTAAAATCCGTCAAAGCGTGCGATTTTATCGGAAATCGTAGCCAGCGGCGAGCGGTGCGATGGCTCCGGCGGCGCTTAACCCACGCCAAAATGTTGCACAGCTCCCTGAGCCGTGGCGGCTTGCCGTCGAACTCAAGCCAATAGCCGCTGCTCGCGAATGCTTCGAATCTGATCCCTGACCGTAGCCGCTTGCTCGAACTCAAGGTTCTTGGCATGTTCCAGCATCTGGTTCTCCAACCGTTTGATCAGCTTGCCTAAGGCCTTGGCATCTTCCGGCAGCTCAATGGCCGTTTGACCCCTGGTCCGAGTTCTGGATGTTTTCCGGCCCGGCGCCGACGCCCTAGCGCCATCCATCACGTCCGCAACCTGCTTGCGTATGGTCTGCGGCCTAATGCCATGCGCTTCATTGTGGGCGATCTGCCGGCTGCGGCGGCGCTTGGTCTCCATAATCGCCCGTTGCATGGAGCCGGTGATCCGATCGGCATAGAGTATGGCCCGGCCATTGGCGTTGCGGGCGGTGCGGCCCATGGTCTGAATCAGGGACCTCTCGGAGCGCAGAAAACCCTCCTTATCGGCGTCGAGGATGGCGACCAAGGACACTTCCGGAATGTCCAAACCCTCCCGCAACAGGTTAATGCCCACCAATACGTCGAATGCGGCCAGGCGCAGGTCACGAATGATCTCCATGCGCTCAACGGTGTCGATGTCCGAATGCAGGTAGCGCACACGAACGCCATGATCGCCCAAGTAATCCGTCAGGTCTTCGGCCATGCGCTTGGTCAGGGTGGTCACGAGCACTCTTTCCCCCCGGGCGGCCGTCTCATTGATCTCCCCTAGCAGATCCTCCACCTGAGTTGAGGCCGCGCGAACAAGCACTTCCGGGTCCAACAAACCGGTGGGACGAACGACCTGCTCAACGACCTGGCCGGAAAACTCGCCCTCGTAGAGGCCGGGCGTGGCCGAAACGAAAATCGTTTGCGGGCTCATCCGCTCCCATTCATCAAACCGCAAGGGCCGGTTGTCGAGGGCCGAGGGCAGGCGAAAGCCGTATTCGACCAGGGTTTCCTTACGCGCCCGATCACCCTTGTACATACCGCTGACCTGGGGCACCGTCACATGGGATTCATCGATCACGAGCAGGGCGTCCTTGGGTAGATAGTCAAACAGGGTCGGCGGCGGTTCCCCGGATGCCCGCCCGGACAGATAGCGGGAGTAGTTCTCAATGCCGGAGCAGTAGCCGAGCTCCTGAATCATCTCAAGGTCAAAGCGCGTGCGCTGCTCCAAGCGTTGCGCTTCCACCAGCTTGTTGTGTTTCTTAAGCTGCGCCAACCGCTCCCCCAACTCCTCCCGAATCTCATCAAGGACGCTCAAGATCCGCTCACGCGGCGTCACGTAATGCGTCTTGGGAAACACGGTGTAGCGCGGCACCCGGTTGAGGAGCTCGCCTGTGAGCGGATCAAAGGTGGACAGACCCTCGATCTCGTCATCAAACAGCTCCACGCGAACAGCCTCCACGTTGGATTCAGCCGGGAACACGTCCACCACGTCGCCGCGCACCCGGTAGGTGCCTCTCTGAAAGGCGGTGTCGTTGCGCGTGTACTGCAGTTCCGCCAACCGATGCAGGATGTAGCGCTGATCCACCCGGTCGCCCCGGTCGAGATGCAGCACCATGCGCAAATAGGATTGAGGGTCGCCCAAGCCGTAGATGGCGGAAACCGAGGCGACGATGATGGTGTCCCGCCGCTGCAGCAGCGCCTTGGTGGCGGAGAGGCGCATTTGCTCGATGTGGGCGTTGATGGTCGCATCCTTGTCGATGTAGGTGTCCGATGCCGGCATGTAGGCTTCCGGCTGGTAGTAGTCGTAGTAGGACACGAAGTACTCAACCGCGTTGTGCGGAAAGAACTCCCGAAACTCGCCATAGAGCTGGGCCGCCAAGGTCTTGTTGGGCGCCAATACCAAGGTCGGGCGGTTCACCGCCTGCACCACGTTGGCAATGGCGAACGTTTTGCCGGAGCCGGTCACCCCAAGCAGGGTTTGGTGGCTGAGGCCGGCATTCAAGCCCTCCACCAAGCCGGCAATGGCCGTGGGCTGATCGCCCGCCGGCGCATAGTCCGAAACAACTTGAAAATCCGCTACCGCTTGTGTCATCAGACGTCGCTTGAAAATCCGCTACCGCTTGTGTCATCAGACGGCGCTCGCCAAGCCGATCATTCTAACCGGCGCTGGCTCATGCGCACTATGCGCACCGCGTCCGACCGACGCCAAACAGCATATGCAAGCCAAATCCGCTAAGATGCCGCCATTAGTCGAAGGGGCGCATTCCCCAAGCGCAACGGAATGTCCGCACAGCTCGCCAAAAAAACCAGCCATGTCGTGCGTTTCGCCGGGGATTCCGGCGATGGCATTCAGCTTCAGGGGCAGCAGTTCACCATCGCTTCGGCTCTGGCCGGACACGACTTGGCCACGCTACCGGACTTTCCGGCGGAAATTCGAGCGCCAGCGGGCACTAGCTACGGCGTATCAGCCTTTCAAATTCAGTTCGGTGGCGAACGCATCACCACGCCGGGCGACGAACCAGATGTGCTGCTCGCCTTCAACCCGGCGGCGCTGGCGGTCAACTTGCCACACTTAGCTCCTGGAGCACTGATCATTGTTGATGAGAGCGCCTTTTCAAGGCAGCGCTTGAAGCGGGCAAATCTTACCGCCAACCCCCTTGAGGACGGCAGCTTGAACGCTTACCAAGTCTGCCGCATCGACATCTCCCATCTCACGTTGGAGGCGGTCAAGCCTTTTGGCCTTGGCGCCAAGGACTCCATCCGCTGCAAAAACTTCTGGGCGCTAGGGTTGGTGCTGTGGATGTTCGACCAGCCCCGAGACGTCGCCGCGCATTGGTGTCAGACCAAGTTCGCCAACAACGAGGCGGTGCGCAACGCCAACTTGGCGGCGCTCAACGCCGGGCACGCCTACGGCGAGACGGTGGAAATGCAGCAGGTGCTTTCGCAGCAGCCCACTCCCCAAGCACCCTTGGCCTCGGTGGAGTACCGCACCATCACTGGCGCCGAAGCCTTGGCCCTTGGGCTGGTGGCGGCCGGGGAGCTAGCGGACATTGAACTGCTGTTCTGCTCCTATCCCATCACGCCGGCTTCCGCCTTGCTGCACCACTTGACCGGCTTGGACGAAGCAGGTGTGGCCACCTTTCAGGCCGAGGACGAAATCGCCGCCATCTGCTCGGCCATTGGCGCCTCCTATGCCGGTAAGTTGGGCGTCACTTCCAGCTCGGGTCCCGGCATTGCACTGAAGACGGAGGCCTTGGGCTTGGCGGTGGCGGTTGAATTGCCGCTCGTTGTGGTCAATTCCCAGCGCGCCGGGCCATCCACCGGCATGCCCACCAAGACCGAACAAAGCGACCTGCATCAAGCCGTGTACGGACGCAACGCCGATACGCCCTTGCCGGTGCTGGCGGCGCACTCTCCGGCCGATTGCTTTGAAACCGCCATAGAGGCGGTGCGAATCGCCCTGCGCCACATGACGCCGGTGATTCTGCTCACCGACGGATACATCGCTAACTCTTCAGAACTTTGGCCCATCCCAAACATCGACGACCTGGCTCCCATCGCCAATCACAAGCCCAAGGCCTCCTCCGGCGGCGGCATATGGCAGCGGGATCCGGACAGCCTAGCCCGTCTTTGGGCAACGCCAGGGGACGCAGCCCTCATCCATCGGGTCGGTGGCATCGAAAAGGACATTGAAACAGGGCACATCTCCTACGACGCCGCCAACCACCAAGCCATGACCGACCTGCGTACGGGCAAGATCGCCAAAGTGGCGAATTGGCTACCCAGCCAAGGCATTGAACAGGGCGCGGACAGCGGGCTGGCGGTCGTCGCTTGGGGGTCCACCTTTGGCGCCGTCTACCAAGCGGTGAAAGCGGCCCTGCGTTCCGGGCTGGTCGTGGCCCAGATCCACTTGCGCCACATCAATCCACTGCCGCCCAACCTAGGCGACTTGCTGGCCACCTATGACCAGGTGCTGGTGCCGGAACTGAACAACGGTCAACTCGCCTCCCTGCTGCGAGACCGGCTGCTTATCGACCCCGTGCAGCTCAATAAGGTGACCGGCCAACCGTTCAAGGTGTCTGAAATCAAGGCCGCCATTGACAAACAGGCGTCGCCTTGCATGCAGGAGGCCGCCAATGGCTGAACTGTCGTTCAAGGACTTCGCCACGGACCAAGAGGTTCGCTGGTGCCCAGGCTGCGGGGACTATTCCATATTGAAGGCCGTGCAACGCACCTTGGCCAAGGTTGGCGCCAAGCCGGAGAACACGGTGTTCGTCTCTGGCATCGGCTGCGCGTCACGCCTGCCCTACTACATTGAGTCCTACGGCTTCCACACCATTCACGGACGGGCACCGGCCATCGCCACCGGCATCAAGCTGGCCAACCCGGCCTTGGACGTTTGGGTGGTCACCGGCGATGGCGATGGCCTGTCCATCGGCAGCAACCATCTTCTCCATGCCCTGCGCCGCAACGTAGGCATGAACATTCTTCTGTTCAACAACGAGATCTACGGGCTGACCAAGGGGCAATACTCCCCCACCTCGCGCGTCGGCACCACCAGCCCATCAAGTCCCGGCGGCTCCGTTGATTCCCCTGTTGTGCCGGGCGCCTTCGCCATAGGCGCCGGCGCCACCTTCATCGCCCGCGGCATAGACATTGACCAAAAGGGCCTGCCGGTCATACTTGAGCAGGCTCGTGCGCACCGAGGCGCCTCCTTCGTGGAAATCCTGCAAAACTGCATCGTCTACAACAAGGATGTGTTCGACAACGTGGTCAACAAAAAAACCGCCGCCGACCACCAGATCCACGTCCGCCACGGGGAACCGCTGCTGTACGGCAAGGACCGCGACCGCGGCCTGCGCTTGAACCCACAAAAGGTGCGTCTGGAAGGCATCATGGTCGGCGAGGACGACACCGAGGTGCTCGTTCACGATGAAACCAATGCAGCCTTGGGGCTGATGCTGGCGACCCTGGCGCCGCCCCTGCCTACGGCTATCGGCGTCATCCACCGCCGCAACGCCATGAGCTTTGAGCAAACCTTTTGGAGCAGCAAGTCTCGTTCAAGGAGGCTCAAGGTCGCCAACCTGCTGCGTCAAGGCAACTTGCTGGATCATCGCTGACCATCGCCACATTAATCCCGTGAGCGCCAAACGCCAACAGGCCAACACCAAGAAATCCCAGCCCTTATCGGAAGCATTCGCGGGATGAATGCTGAACAGCACCCAGATACTACCAAGGCCCCGGCTTGGGGCAAACGCCTCCTCATGCGCAGATTGCTCATTCCAGGTCTCGTCATCGTGGCGGCAATCTTCGGCGCCGTCGCCCTCATGGCCACCAGCCCAGAAGTTGAACCCAACATCCCGGAGCCGGTGGCGCCCACGGTGCGGGTGCGCGAAGCGACGCCGCAGTCCATCCAACTACGGGTCCACTCCCAAGGCACGGTGGTGCCGAACAAGGTCTCCGCCCTAATCCCGGAAGTCACTGGGCGCGTGGTGTGGATCTCACCCAAGCTGGTCAACGGCGGCTATTTTGAGCAGGGTGCGGTGTTGCTGAAGTTAGACGACAACGACTACAGGTCGGCGCTGCAAAGGGCGCAAGCCAGCCTGACCCGAGCCCAAGCCGAACACGATCACGCCCGCTACGAGCATCAGCGCCTACTCAGCTTGGAGCAACGCCAGCTCGCCAGCCGGTCGCACATGGAGAGCACTCTGAAGGACTTGCGCGTCAAGCAAGCCGCCGTGCTTGATGCCCAAGCCAACTTCGATCAAGCCAGCCGAGACTTGGAACGTACGGAAATCGAGGCGCCGTTCACCGGGCTGGTGCAAAGCGAGTCGGTGGATGTTGGCCAGTTGGTCGGCCGCAACTCATCCATCGCCACCCTCTACGCCAACGACCAAGTAGAGGTGCGCCTGCCCATCGCCGACCGGCAACTTGCCTTCCTGAACCTGCCCGCCGGCCAGCGCGGCGCCCTGCCGGAAGGCCAGCAGCCGGCGGTCACCCTGTCCGCCGAATACGCCGGACGCACCTTGGAGTGGGCCGGCCGCATCGTGCGCACCGAGGCGCAGATCGACACCGCCAGCCGCATGGTGAACGTGGTTGCTCAAGTGGACAACGCCGACCATGCGGAACCGCCGTTAGTGGGGCTGTTCGTAGAGGCGGATATCGAGGGGCTGACGGTGCACAACATCGTGGTGATGCCGCGCACCGTCCTGCGCAACGGCAACAGGGTGTTGATAGTGGATGAGGATAGTCGTCTGCGCTTCCGCGAAATCGAGCCGTTGCGGCTGTACCAGGACAACGTACTGATCGCGCACGGCCTGAATCCCGGCGAGCGTGTCTGCGTCTCGCCCGTGCAAACACCCATCGACGGGATGCGGGTAGGCACCATAGACGATGACGCCGCAAGCTAGCCAACTGCAAGCGCAATGCAAGAACAGCAAACGCCAGTTCAGCGAAGCCGAATCAAGCCGGGCGTTTCATTCTTCTTCCGTGTCGTCTGCTTGATCTAAGGCATCGCCCAAAAGCTTATGCACACCGCCATCGCTTGGTTTACGCGCAACCCGGTTGCCGCCAATCTGCTGATGTTCGTCCTGCTCATCGGCGGAGCGCTGTCGCTTGTGACCGTGAACCAAGAAGAATTTCCCAACATGGACGTGCGGGTGGTGTCCATCAGGGTGCCTTACTTGGGGGCGGCGCCGAGCGAGGTGGAGCAAGGGGTGTGCATCCGCGTCGAGGAGGCCATAGATGGCATAGAAGGCATCGACAAGATTCACTCCGCCGCCAACGAAGGCGTTTGTTCGGTGCAGGTGGAGTTGGAGCTTGACGCCGACGAAGTGGCTACGCTGAACGAAATCAAGAGCTTCGTTGACGCCATCAACAGCTTCCCCCTGGAAACCGAAAAGCCGATCGTCTCCAAGCTGACCCTGGTTCGACCGGTCATGCAGGTCGCTCTTTCCGGCAACGCCAGCGAATCGGTCCTGAAGGAATTCGGCCAGCGGTTGCGCGACGATATCGCCTCTATCGACGGCGTCTCTCAGGTGGGCCTGAAGTACGTGCGCCCTTATGAGATATCCATTGAGGTTTCGGAACGGGCGTTACGCCGGTTCGGCCTGACCCTAGGCCAAGTCACCCGCGCCATTCGCAATTCGTCCTTGGACATGCCCGGCGGCACCATCAAGTCCGACGGCGGTGAAATTCTCATCCGCTCTAAAGGGCAGGCTTACTGGGGCGAGGAGTTCGAGGACATCGTGGTCTTGACCCGGGCCGATGGGGACAAGGTCACCTTGGCGGAATTGGCCGAGATTAGGGACGGCTTTGAGGAAGGCGACCTTTATGCTCGCTTCAATGGCGACGCCGCGGTGATCATCAACGTGGCACAAGTCGGCACCGAGGATTTGCTACAGATCGCCGCGAACGTCAAGGCCCATATCGCCAAGGTGCGCCGCACCTTGCCCGAGGGCTTGAGCCTGACCATCTGGACCGACTCCTCAAGCGATCTGATTGAACGCTTCGACGTCCTCAACGCCACCGCCGGCAGCGGACTGGTGCTAGTGCTAATCATTCTGGCGCTTTTCCTGCGCTTTCGTTTAGCCATGTGGGTGGCGGCCGGCATCCCCATCGCCCTGCTTGGCTGCATCGCCACTTTCCCCTACATGGACATCAACCTCAGCACCCTGACCGTCATGGCCTTCATACTGGTGCTCGGCATTCTCGTGGACGACGCCATCGTCGTTGGCGAGCGCATCTATGGTCACGAGCAACTGGGGAAATCCCCCATCGACGCCGCCGTGGACGGCACTTGGGAAGTGTCCATTCCGGTCATCTTCGGAGTGTTGACCACCATGGCCGCTTTCCTACCCCTAGTGTTGGTGGATGGACGCTTGACGGAATTCTTCGGCGTCATCGGCCATGTGGTGATTATTGCGCTGGTGTTCAGCATCGTCGAATCCCAACTCATCCTGCCGGCGCACCTAGCGCATCGAAAACGCTCCAATCCAACCCATGGCCTAGGGCATTTCTGGAACGGAGTTCAGGGGCGCATGGCGGATGGCCTGCAAGCCTTGGCGACCCGCTTCTACTTGCCGCTGTTGCAGCGGGCCATCGCTTGGCGCTACGTCTCCGCCGCCATCGGCGTGGCGGTGCTGATTCTTGCTTTAGCACTAATCGCCAGTGGCCGCGTGGTGTTCGGATTCTTTCCGGCGATTGAAGGGAACCGCATTTACGCCACCCTCGAACTGCCTGACGGCGTTTCCGTGGACCGGACCATTCAGGCCGCGCAAAGGATTGAACAGGGGGCAGTCAAACTGAATGAAGCACTCACCAGTGAACTTGGGCTCGACCGCGACCTCATCATCCATCAATTGACCAGCATCGGCACGGCGGTGAATCGGGATGGCCCGGGCAGACGACCCCAGCCAAGCCGCAGCCACTTCGCGGAAATCGTCATCGAGCTGTTGCCCGCCAGCCACCGGCGCAACCTGAGCACCAAGCTCATCGCCAACCGCTGGCGCGACCTCAGCGGCCCCATTCCGGACGCGGTCAAGCTCAGCTTCAGCGCGGACCTATTCTCTGCCGGCGAAGCCATCAACTACGAGATCAGCGGCAAGGATGTGGAGCAACTGCGGCTGGCGGCAACCGAACTGCGCACCGAGTTGACCCGCTACACCGGCGTGTTCGACATCACCGATTCGTTTCGCGCCGGCAAGCAGGAAATCAAGCTGAACCTTCTGCCGGAAGCCCGCAACCTGGGCCTGACTTTGGACGACCTCGCCCGTCAGGTGCGCAGCGCCTTCTATGGCTCGGAGGCGCAGCGGGTGCAGAGGGGTCAAGACGATGTGCGCGTGATGGTGCGATTCCCCGAAGACGAGCGCAAATCCATCGGCAACTTGGAGGACATGTACATACGCACCCCAGACGGCAAGGAAGTGCCTTTCTACAGCGTCGCCAAGTTTGAATTCGGCCGCGGCTACTCCACCATTCGCCGCACCGGAAGACAGCGCGTGGTCAACGTCACCGCTGATGTGGACCGCGGCACGGTGACCCCGGAGGAGGTGCTTCGTAGCCTGAACAATGAAGTGGTGCCGAAACTGAAGCGCAAGTTTCCCAACATTGAAATTGGTTTGGCCGGCGAGCAGGAAGAGCGTACAAAGGCCTTGGATGGCTTGTTCCAAGGTGCGATGCTCTCGCTTGTGGTGATCTACGCACTGCTAGCCATCCCGCTCAAAAGCTATGTTCAGCCCTTGGTCATCATGAGCGTGATTCCGTTTGGCGCCGTGGGCGCCATCTTCGGCCACTGGGTGATGGGCGTTGACCTCATGTTCTTCTCCGCCCTTGGAATGGTTGCGCTGTCCGGCGTGGTGGTCAACGCCAGCTTGGTTTTGGTCGAATTTGTCAACCGTCGGCGACGCCAAGGCGAACCGGTTGACGCAGCCCTGACAGCCGGATGCAGCCTTCGCTTTCGCGCCATCATTCTCACCTCGGTCACCACCTTCGTCGGCCTCATTCCATTGATGAGCAACGTCACGCCAACTACCGCGCCCTTCGTTCCCATGGCCATATCCCTCGCTTACGGCGTCCTGTTCGCCACCTTCATCACGTTGTTCTACGTGCCCGTTCTCTATCGTATTGTGGAGGATATTTTCGGTTGGGATCCTGTAGCCCAAGGGATGCGGGAAGTGGGAGCGGATGACCAACTCCCTTCCCAAACCTCTTGAATACATAGCCCCAACACATCGAAAGCCGGCGAGCGGACCCACTAGGTGCGGTCTCTTCACCAGTCAGGCATCGTCGGGCGGACGCAGTTCGGTCACCTCCCCAATGGTCAGCATCCCAACATTGACGCCTCCCGCTACGCATCGCCAATGGCAGCGCCGGGTGTGGTCCCTATCCTGGCCCATGATCTTGGCCAATCTCACCATACCCTTGGTTGGAGCGGTGGACACCGCGGTCATTGGCCGGCTGCCGGACGCCCGCTACCTCGCCGCGGTCGCTGTCGGGGCGACGATCATGAACGCCCTGTACTGGATGTGCGGCTTCCTGCGCATGAGCGCGACCGGACTGACCGCCCAGGCAGCTGGCGCCAAGAAGCACGGCGAGTTGGCGGCAACCGCTGTGCGCGGGGTCATCATCGCCCTTGGCATCGGCACCCTGGTCATCATGACCCAAGCGCCGGCCAAAGAGCTGGCCCTATGGTTGTTTCAGGCCAGCCCAGAGGTCGAAGAGCTTGCTGCCGGCTATTTCCAAATCCGCGTCTGGGGCACACCGGCCGTGCTCCTTTACTTGCTGGAGCTTGGGATGCTGTTTGGCCTGCAGCGGATGCGCACCGCCCTCGGCCTCAGCTTGGTTTTAAGTCTATCCAACGCGCTGCTCGACCTAACCTTTGTCATCGGCTTCGGCTGGGGCGTCAACGGCGTCGCCGCCGGCACCGTCATCAGCGAGTGGCTTGCCGCCCTAGTTGGCCTGAACGTCGTCATCCGCACCCTCGCCCGCTTGGACTGCTCCTGGCCGGCCGCCGCCGCGCTGCTTGAGCGCCCTCAACTGACGCGTCTGTTCCAAATCAGCGCCAACCTGATTGTGCGCACTTTCTTTGTGCAACTGCCGTTTCTTCTGACCACTGCCCTAGGGGCCACCTTGGGAGACTTGGTGCTGGCCGCCAACGCCGTGCTGATGCTGTTCCTCTATGTTATGGCCTATGGCTTGGACGGCTTCGCCAACGCCGCCGAAACGCTGGCCGGCTACGCCTTCGGCCAAAGAGACCCAAGGCAACTGCGTCAAGCTAGCGGCCACTGCGCCATTTGGGCGGTTATGGTCGCCGCTCTGTTCAGCGCCTGCTACTACTTTCTCGGCGAGCACTTGATTGCTCTTGCCACCACCTTGCCGGACGTACGCGAAGCGGCGACGAGCTACCTGCTGTGGATGGTGGCCCTGCCCCTGGTCAGCGTGTGGGCCTTCATGCTCGATGGCATCTTCATCGGCGCCACGCGCACGGCCGAACTGCGCAACGCGATGGCCCTCGCCGTCCTCATCCACCTACTGACCCTGTGGCTAACCCTTGACCTCCTACGCAATCACGGAATCTGGCTCGCCATGCTGACTTTCATGGCCGCCCGCAGCCTCATCCTGAGCGCAATGTATCCAAAGCTGGAGCGGCAAGCCGCCTCAACGCCGACGGCAGCAGGCTGATCGGTCCGCTCCCTCTCCGTTGGCAGACTTCGCCCCTTTTGTTTGGCGGTCAAGTACACCCGGTGATGCCGGCTATTAGCGCCATCCCGGGCGCCATTTGTAAGCGATGACGGCCAAGCTGCCGCAATCTGATATCGGACTCTGAAGGAATAAGGGATTCCGCCCAATTCAGGTTGCGCATTTGGCTTGGAACTGAAATTTTGCAATTTCTTTTAACTATTGGAGATGCAAAATGCATGAACTCACACTTACGGACATGGATCAGGTTAGCGGCGGCATTGTCCCCCTCATTGCCATTTTTTTGGTGCAGGCGGCGTCAATGGCCGTACGTCACGCCGCGGCTTCGGCTTTTCTAGGAGGCGTGGGCCTCGGATGGTCGGCAGCGGACGTCTACAATGATCTAGAACAAAATCCGCGAGGTAACCCCATTACAGGTCGCTAACAAGGCCATGCCTTAGGCTGACAAAAACGCGGTCGGAGGGTGCGGACTGACTCGTTCGCCACCCTCTTGCCGCCATCACTGTGGCCAATAAGGCGACGCCTTAGACCAAGACGGCCTCCACTCAAAGGCGCCAGATATCTGGCGCCTTTTTTTTGCCCAGGCGGCGCACGAAGACGCTCGCAATTTGCCTCGGTGCGCTCAAGCGAAGCGCAGCCCATCCCTACAGACGGCCACCGGGCAATTGATCTCCCAACACGAAAACAGCCCTGCTTTCCAGCAGAGATTGGACCGTCCCTCTCCGCATCGCGTTCAACCAACTTCAGGTTCGCGAAAACAGCACTGCTTTCCAGCAGAGATTGGACCTGTCCAGCATCAGAAAAGGCGCAAAACGGCTTGGGCAATGTCTTGTGTTTTAGCCGACGAACTCAGTCATTTGCTGCAAGTTGATGCGAAGGCGATATCGCATTCTGAAAGGGAACGGGAAATGACGCCGGCGGGATTGCCTCCAACCCAAGGCCATGAAACCTTTAGCGCACACTTACAACTTAGGAGACGCAGATGCGTGAACTCACCCTCAGTGAACTAGAGCAAACAAGCGGCGGGCTTATTTTTGGCATTCCAATAGCGGTGATGAAAATGGCCGGCTGGTTGACGGCCGGCACGGCCGTTGGCTTTGGCGCCAACCGCTACTTCAACAGGCGAAGCAACCGCGGCGGCGGCAATGCGCAGTCTTGCCCGATACCTGCAGCCACCTCAGCGTCGTTCGGCGGTTGATCCACCCAAACCCATAGGGCAAGGGTGCTGTTGATGGCAAAGCCAAAAGTGAACTTTGGCTAATCTAGCAGACGGGCTTCAGCAAACTGAAGCCCGCTCTGCCCACAACCACTCAGGAGATCATCATGGACGACTTCAGGGTCAGCTTAAAGGAAGTTCTTGTGGAGATGGCCGTCTCCATCCCCGCATTTTGGGTCGCCTACATAATCGGCCTGCCCCCCATGGGCGCTTTTGTGGTTGGCGTCGCCGCCATGAGCCTTATGCGGACCTTCAACGGCGGCAACTTCCAAGGAATGACAGGCGACGTTGACCGCAACCTGCCAATCATCTCTCTCGCCAACGCTTTGTTCTTTCTCAACTGCGTGGCGCTTGCCCAGTGGGCGCAATATCTCAAGGGGCAAGATTTCATGGGCTGCTTGCATGTTGTCGTAAGCTTCGCCTCTCTTGCAGCCATCATCCTAGCCGGCAAGTATGCTTGGTTGATGACGCAAACCAAAACGACATTGCGGCGGAAGCAGCCCGAGAAGGATGCCGGGAAGCAAGGCAACTGACTCTCTATCAGACTGGCATGGAAACAACTGACGGCCTTTTTTGTTTTCGGTGGAGTCAGTCTGTTTTCAATAGGTGCCCAGACGGGCGCGCGTCATTGCTTGAACGCTCCCACCGCCAGCACCACAGGCTTTGTGACGAATGCCAAAAAATCATGGCGCAAACACCGATTCCCTAGCCTGCATATTGTATGAGCGCTTCGATTGAGGGTGTGGTTCGGGCTGGGCCTTGCAGCGTGTATCGGCCATGGCTCGGGCAACGGCCCGGGTCGGCCCCATCCGCCGGTCGATCTGAGCGAGCAGCCCGATGCTGCCATGACTGATGCTATCGCCGCCACTGAAATCGGCTGCAACTTGACGGCGTTTGACAGGTGGAAATTGAAGCGAGGTTTAGTAGTGGCTCAGTTTAAAATTTGGTGTTTACGGGTTGTGCGCCAAGTATATAGCCACAATTTCAAACTGAGCCACTACCCTAATAATGGGGCGGTGTATTTAGAGAGCAGTCATGCAGTGACATTGGAACGCCAAACCCCTCGAACGAATAAATGGTTTATTTAGCGAACCAAATGGCTGGCTTGACCAAGTATGACGCTCAGATAATTGAGGGGGACTGCGAGGAAGCCATCCGTCAAATAGAAAATCGTTCCGTCAATCTGATTGTCACTTCACCACCTTACGCTGATCAGCGTAAGGACACCTATGGGGGGTCTGCACTTGTCAGTCGAATATAGCAATCAAGGACATCCTGCTGCGTTCCCCAAGGCGTTGCCTGAATGGTTCACCAAGCTGTTCACAGACGAAGGGGATACGGTCCTTGACCCGTTTGCTGGATCCGGCACCACTTTGTCTGCGGCCCTGGGATTGAATCGCAGGGCGATTGGCATTGACATAAAAAGTCAATACTGCGATTTGATGCGGACAAGGATTGGAAACACTTGGAGCCCTGTCGGCTTAGAGGCTATTAGTCGTCGTTAGGGCCCTGACGGGGAGACGTGGACCGAGGCTCCTTGGTCGATCAGGACTTGCCTGTGCGTGGTTCTGGACGCGCCGCTCAAGGGGTTGTCCCGCAGGTCCACGATATCCCCGGATCCCAGGCCGCCGGCCCTCGCGTTCGCGGCCAAGGGCGAGATGTCCGCTATCAGGTTGCCCCTAAGGGCCAGCGTTGATAGGCCGAGCAGCCCCGACAGCGGCTCCAGGTCGGTTACCTGGTTGCCGTCAAGCGAAAGCAACGTCAGTCCCGTGGCGAACTCCAAGCCGGTCAGGTCCATGATGTCGTCCGCGTCGTCATCCGGGGTGGTGTCCACCGCGGTCAGGGCGGTCAGTTCGTCCGCCAAGCCCTGTGTGGTGATCAGCCCGCCTTCGGGGAGGAACAGCCAGAAGGAGACGGCCGCCCGCAGGGCCGGGTCCGGGATCGGGGCCCCCTCGAACTGCACCAGGACCCCGCGGCCGCGCAGGGTCGGTATGTGCCGGTTAAAGCTGTCGCTGAAGGTCAGGCGCCCGTCCATGTCCACGTTGTCCCGCAGATCAACGACGTCGCCTACGCCCAACCCCGTGTTGTGGATCAACGACTCGACGCTGGCCACTAGATTGGATCTAAGGCTTAACGCCGTCAGAAGGATCAGGTCCGACAAAGTGTCGATGCTTTCCACCTTGTTGAAGCTGAGGTCCAGCATCGTCAGGTTGAGCGGCAGCGGGTCGAGGTTGCTTATTTCGTTGGAGTTTAGGTCCAGCGTGATCAGGTTGTTGAGGTCCCGTAGATGTTCGATGTCGCTTATCCCGTTGGAGCTTAGGTCCACCGTGATCAGGCCGGCCAGATTCGACAGCGGCTCCAGCCCGTCCACGCCGCTCAATTGGTTGGCGCCGAGGTTCAGCGTCGTCAGACTAGTCAAGCCCGACAGCGGACCGATGTTTCCTATCTCGTTGTGGCTGAGATCAAGCGTCGTCAGGCTGGTCAAGCCCGACAGCGGCGAAATGTCGGTTATTTGGCTGTAGCTAAGGTTCAGCGTCGCCAGTTCGGTGGCTATCTCCAGGCCGGTCAGGTCCTGAGCGCCGGCGGCTGGCGCCGTCAATGCGGTCAATAGGACCAAGTCCCGCCTGAGGACCGGTTCACCCGGCTGAAGGTTCAAGGCGAGCGCGATGGCGTTCCGCAGGTAGGGGTCCGGGATGGACACATCCGACTCAACCGCGGCGGGAGGCTGCTGTTCGACGGGCGCATCCGGGATCATCTCCACCGGCCCGGGGGGAGGCTGCTGTTCGACGGGCGCATCCGGGATCATCTCCACCGGCTCGTCGGAAGGCTGCTGTTCGACGGACGTATCCGGGATCGTCTCCACCGGCCCGGCGGGAGGCTGCTGTTCGACGGGCGCATCCGGGATCATCTCCACCGGCCCGGCGGCGGGAGGCTGCTGTTCGACGGACGTATCCGGGATCGTCTCCACCGGCCCGGCGGGAGTCTGCTGTTCAGGATCTGAAACCATATCCACCGGCTCGGCTGGCGGTTGCGGCTCCGCGGGCGGTTGCGGCTCGGCTGGCGGTTGCGGCTCCACGGGCGGTTGCGGCTCCACGGGCGGCTTCGTTCCGGCGGGCAGTCGTGGAGAGGGCGGCGCAGCGAGCGTGACCCCGGAGGCGGCCAGTGGGGCGGCATCGGCTGCATCGTAGGGGTTGCCGAGCATACTCAGGTAGTCGCCGGCGTCGAGGCCCGGGTTGTCCAGCAGCGGCGAGATGTCTTTGATCCTGTTGTTGGCCAAGATCAGCCACGACAGTTCGGTCAGGCCGGTCAAGGCGGAGATGTCCTCAATGTCGTTGTGGGCCAAGGACAGCAGCTCCAGTTTGGCCAAGCCGGCCAAGATGGTGATATCGAACAGGCAGGGCCCGACCGGCGGCCGGCAGTTGCCGTGCAGGTGCAGGTGGGTGAGCCCGTCCAGTCCGGACAGCGGCGAGAGGTCCATGGCGCGGTTGCCGGAAAGGTCGAGCCAGCGCAATGCGGCCAAGCCGGCCAAGGGCAAGAGGTCTTGGACCCGGTTGTTGCCGAGGACGAGGGTGCGCAGCCGGGTCAGCCCGGCCAGTGGCGAGAGGTCGGAGATCATGTTGGCTTCGAGGTGCAGGGCTGTGAGGTTGATGGCGAATTCGAGGCCCGAGAGGTTGCGGATGCCGTGGTAGTCGGCGGACAGGGTTCGCAGGGAGGCCATGTCGGCCTCGGTGATGGCGCTGCCGGGCTGCTTGCCGAGCAGTTGTTTGAGGATGACGGTTCGGAGGTTCGGGTCCGGGACCTTCACTGTTTGGGCGGCGGCTAGCTGGCCGAGCGCAAGGACGACGAGGGCGAGTGCGAGTTGGGCTAGGGGTTTCGCCATACGGGAATGTTGTCCGAGTCGCGTCATGGCAGAGTTCCTCCATAAAGTCTGGTTTTATTGGACGAGGGCCCGGTTCTTGTCGGGTGTTGTCGTCCGCCGCTGCGTTGTGAGCAAAAGTTTTATATCACAAGCACCAAAGTGCAGATATTGTTAGATAAATTGGATAATGGCTCAGTTTGAAATGGTGGCCATATACTTGGCGCGCAACCCAATGAAACGACAATCAATCATCAACCGCCTTATTCATAAAGTGCGCTGCGCACAGCCAAGCCTGTAACAATTACGGCAATGAGGGCAACGCCTAGGATGCCAATGACAGCCCCAAGAACGCCACCGACAAAAAAGCAAATTGCGCTTGGCGGCAGGAAAGGGAGCAACTTTTTGAATTTATCGTTATTCATGCTTCACCGCCTTAGAAATCGCATACGTTCAAGGCGTTCGGCCCAGTGGGGAATGACGGCAGGATGCGCAAGCGCCAATCGGCGCCCGCCAAAGTCTCCGCGTATTTATTCGGCACTGCGTCAACCACTATTGGGCAGGCCTTCAGCGCTAGAGCGATAATTGTTGCCGATTGTTGCTAATTGCTGCCAATTCCCAATTTTCCTGATGAAATGATTACCCCTGATTGGCATGGGGATAATTGACAATCTCAATTGACTCTAACAAAGAGGCAGCTCAAATGAGTCTCAAATGAGTAAGGAAAACAAGCAGGTTCGAATGGCGGTGCCGATGCGCTGGCGAAGGCAATACGGCAAGTGTTCCAGCGGAATCATGAGGCGTCCAAGGCGGACTTTGGCGAAGCGATGGTAAGGGCTTGAAAACCGTCTTTCTGGTCGCATGGATACATGGATAAACGCTTTGTTCTTTCTCAACTGCGTGGCGCTTGCCCAGTGGGCGCAATATCTCAAGGGGCAAGATTTCATGGGCTGCTTGCATGTTGTCGTAAGCTTCGCCTCTCTTGCAGCCATCATCCTAGCCGGCAAGCATGCTTGGTTGATGACGCAAACCAAAACGACATTGCGGCGGAAGCAGCCCGAGAAGGACGCCGGGAAGCAAGGCAACTGACTCTCTGTCAGGCTGGCATGGAAGCAACTGACGGCGTTTGACAGGTGGGAATTGAAGCGAGGTTTAGTAGTGGCTCAGTTTAAAATTTGGTGTTGACGGGTTGTGCGCCAAGTATGTAGCCACAATTTCAAACTGAGCCACCACACTAATAATGGGGCGGTGCATTTAGAGAGCAGCCATGCAGTGACATTGGAACGCCAAACCCCCCGAACGAATAAATGATTGATTTAGCGAACCAAACGGCTGGCTTGGCCAAGCATGACGCTCAGATAATTGAGGGTGGCTGCGAGGAAGCCGTCCGTCAAATGGAAAATCGCTCCGTCAATCCGATTGCCACTTCACCACCTTACGCTGATCAGCGTAAGGACACCTATGGGGGGGTCTGCACTTGTCAGTCGAACATGGCAATCAAGGACATCCTGCTGCGTTCCCCAAGGCGTTGCCTGAATGGTTCATCAAGCTGTTCGCAGACGAAGGGGATACGGTCCTTGACCCGTTTGCTGGATCCGGCACCACTTTGTCTGCGGCCCTGGGATTGAACCGCAGGGCAATCGGCATTGACATGAAAGGTGGGTACTACGACCTTATGCGGACAAGGATTGGAAATACTTGGCGCCCTAGATGATGGAGCGGTTGATCGTGGCGGTCATCGTCGGTCTCCATTAAAGCGGCTAGTCCCCGTCAGGGTCCTGACGGGGAGATGCGAACCGAGGCTCCTTGGTCGACCAGGACCTGCCTGTGCGTGGTTCTGGACGCGCCGCTCAAGGGGTTGTCCCGCAGGTCCACGATGTCCCCGGATCCCAAGCCGCCGGCCTCCGCGTTCGCGGCCAAGGGCGAGATGTCCGTTATCAGGTTGTCCCTAAGGCCCAGACTCAATAGGCTGAGCAGCCCCGACAGCGGCTCCAGGTCGGTTATCTGGTTGCCGTCAAGCCCAAGATCCGCCAGTCTCGTGGCGACCTCCAAGCCGGCCAGGTCCGTGACGTCGTCCGCGTCGTCATCCGGGGTGATGTCCACCGCTGTCAGGGTGGTCAGCCTGTCCGCCATGTCCCGTGTGGTGATCAGCTCGCCTTCGGAGAGGAACAGCCAGCCGAAGACGGCCGCCCGCAGGGTCGGGTCCGGGATCGGGGCCCCCTCGAACTGCACCAGGACCCCGCGGCCGCGCAGGGTCGGTATGTGCCGGTTGAAGTTGTCGCTAAGGGTGTTGCGCCCGTCCATGTCAGTGTTGTCCTCCACATTGACAATGTCGCCGACGCCCAACCCCGTATTGTGGATCAACGGCTCGATGCTCGCTACTTGGTTGGATTTAAGGTTGATCATCGTCAGGGAGATCAGATCCGACAGCGTGTCGAGGCTTCTCACCTCGTTGGAGCTTAGGTCCAAGAACGTCAGGTCGGTAAGGTACGACAACGGGTTGATGTTGATTATCCGGTTGGACCTGAGGTTTAGTATCCTCATGCTGTGGAGGTCCGACAGATGCTCAATGTCGCTTATGTCGTTGAAGCCGAGGTTCAGCCCCGTCAGGTTGGTTAGGTTCGACAACGCCTCCAGGCCGTCCACGTCGTTCAGTTGATTGGAGCCTAGATCCAACACCGTCAGGTTGATCAAGCCCGACAGCGGATCGAGGTTTTCTATCTCGTTGGAGCTAAGATCAAGCGTCATCAGGTTGGTCAAACCCACCAGCGGACTGATGTCCTCTATCTCGTTGTGGCTGAGGTCAAGCGTCATCAGGCTGGTCAAGCCCGACAGCGGGCCGATGTCCCCTATCTCATTGTCGCCGAGGTTCAGCGTCGCCAGTTCGGTGGCTATCTCCAGGCCGGTCAGGTCCTGAACGCCGGCGGCTGGCGCCGTCAATGCGGTCAATAGGACCAAGTCCCGCCTGAGGACCGGGTCGCCCGGCTGAAGGTTCAAGGCGAGTGCGATGGCGTTCCGCAGGTAGGGGTCCGGGATGGACACATCCGATTCGGCGGGAGGCTGCTGCTCGACAGGCGGTTGCGGCTCCGCGGGCGGCGGCGGCTCCACGGGCGGCGGCGGCTCCACGGGCGGCGGCGGCTCCACGGGCGGCGGCGGCTCCACGGGCGGTTGCGGCTCCACGGGCGGTTGCGGCTCCGCGGGCGGCTGCGGCTCCACGGGCGGTTGCGGCTCCACGGGCGGTTGCGGCTCCACGGGCGGCTTCGTTCCGGCGGGCAGTCGTGGAGAGAGCGGCGCAGCGAGCGTGACCCCGGAGGCGGCCAGTGGGGTGGCATCGGCTGCATCGTAGGGGTTGCCGAGCATACTCAGGTAGTCGCCGGCGTCGAGGCCCGGGTTGTCCAGCAGCGGCGAGATGTCTTTGATCCTGTTGTTGGCCAAGATCAGCCACGACAGTTCGGTCAGGCCGGTCAAGGCGGAGATGTCCTCGATGTCGTTGTGGGCCAAGGACAGCAGCTCCAGTTTGGCCAAGCCGGCCAAGATGGTGATATCGAACAGGCAGGGCCCGACCGGCGGCCGGCAGTTGCCGTGCAGGTGCAGGTGGGTGAGCCCGTCCAGTCCGGACAGCGGCGAGAGGTCCAGGACGCGGTTGCCGGAAAGGTCGAGCCAGCGCAATGCGGCCAAGCCGGCCAAGGGCGAAATGTCTTGGACCCGGTTGTCGCCGAGGACGAGGGCGCGCAGCCGGGTCAGCCCGGCCAGTGGCGAGAGGTCGGAGATCATGTTGGCTTCGAGGTGCAGGGTTGTGAGGTTGACGGCGAATTCGAGGCCCGAGAGGTTGCGGATGCCGTGGTAATCGGCGGACAGGGTTCGCAGGGAGGCCATGTCGGTCTCGGTGATGGCGCTGCCGGGCTGCTTGCCGAGCAGTTGTTTGAGGATGACGGTTCGGAGGTTCGGGTCCGGGACCTGCATTGTTTGGGCGGCGGCTAGCTGGCCGAGCGCAAGGACGACGAGGGCGAGTGCGAGTTGGGCTAGGGGTTTCGCCATACGGGAATGTTGTCCGAGTCGCGTCATGGCAGAGTTCCTCCATAAAGCCTGATTTTATTGGACGAGGGTCCGATTCTTGTCGGGTGTTGTCGTCCGCCGCTGTGTTGTGAGCAAAAGTTTTATATCACAAGCGCCAAAGTGCAGATATTGTTAGATAATTTGGATAATGGCTCAGTTTGAAATGGTGGCTATATACTTGGCGCACAACCCAATGAAACGACAATCAATCATCAACCGCCTTATTCATAAAGTGCGCTGCGTACAGCCAAGCCTGTAACAATTACGGCAATGAGGGCAACGCCTAGGATGCCAATGACAGCCCCAAGAACGCCGCCGACAAAAAAGCAAATTGCGCTTGGCAGCAGGAAAGGGAGCAACTTTTTGAATTTATCGTTCTTCATGCTTCACCGCCTTAGAAATCGCATACGGTCAAGGCGTTCGGCCCAGTGGAGAATGACGACAGGATGCGCAAGCGCCAATCGGCGCCCGCCAAAGTCTCCGCGTATTTATTCGGCACTGCGTCAACCACTATTGGGGCAGGCCTTCAGCGCTAGAGCGATAATTGTTGCTGATTGTTGCTGGTTGTTGCTAATTCCCAATTTTCCTGATGAAATGATTATCCCCGATTGGCATGGGGATAGTTGACAATCTCAATTGACACTAACAAAGAGACAGCTCAAATGAGTCTCAAATGAGTAAGGAAAACAAGCAGGTTCTGAATGGCGGTGCCGACGCGCTGGCGAAGGCAATACGGCAGGTGTTCCAGCGGAATCATGAGGCGTCCAAGGCGGACTTTGACGAAGCGATGGAAGGGCTTGAAAACCGTCTTTCTGGTCGCATGGATACATGGATTCATGGATTCATGGATACAATGAATAAAACCACAAACGAAAACATGCAATTGCAGTTTGCCGAACAGGAGTCACGACTCGTCAAATTGTGGAAGTCCTAAAAGACAGTTTGGGCTGCTTGGACTGACGCATGGATTCACGCCCAATATGAGGAAATGAAATGCCTAATCGACCACGCGACACCAACAGGCTGGCGATGGCGGTTGCGGATATCGCCACCGGCCATGCCCGCAACGATTCCCATGACCGGCCATCGGACCGGGCGGCGGGTGGCCATGCCCGCGCCGCCAAGTTGACCGCCGAACGGCGCAGGGAAATAACCATGCAGGACGTCTTGGCCAAGCGTTGGCGCCCATAACAAAAACCACCTGTACGGCGAACAAATGGGCGATTGCAACGGATGCGGCACCCACTTCAAGCTTCACAACCTGGAAGTGGACCACATAACTCCACGAGCGAAAGGTGGCACGGATCACATATCCAACCTCCAGTTCCTGTGCGGGCACTGCAACCGTGTCAAGGGCGACCGGGGCATGGCTTATCTCAGCACGAAACTCCAAATAGCGGCATAAATTGAGCAAAAACAATTGCATTGCATGGAAATGCAAGTATTACGATCAATATGAATACGATAACAACCCAAACCAAAACCTTGGTTCTAAAATGCTTGGTTGAGGGCATAAGCATCGGATCCACGGCCCGCATCGCGGACGTTTCACGCAACACCGTCACCAAGCTGCTGATTGATGCTGGCAAGGTCTGCGCCAAGCATCAGGATCGGGCGCTGCGCGGCCTTCCTTGCTCCCGCATCGAAGTCGATGAGGTTTGGAGCTTCGTTTACGCGAAGGAAAGAAACGTGCCCAGAGCCAAGTCCACGCCCGCCGAGGCTGGAGACGTTTGGACGTGGACGGCGATTTGTGCGGACACCAAATTGGTGCCGTCATGGATCATCGGAGACCGCACCAGCGCCACAGGCATTGAGTTCATGGACGACCTACGATCACGGTTGGCCAACCGAGTTCAGACCACCAGTGACGGCCACAAGGCGTATTTGGATGCCGTGGAAAGCGCGTTTGGCGATGACGTTGACTACACTGTGTTAATAAAGCTCTACGGTCCATCCAGCAACGATAAGCACCCTGAGGCCCGCTATAGCCCTAGCCCGTGCATTGGCGCCGAAAAGAGGCGCATCGAGGGAGCGCCTAATGTCGCTTTGGTCAGCACGTCACACGTTGAGCGGCAGAACCTACACATGAGAATGTCGATGCGCCGCTTCACGAGGCTGACCAATGCCTTCAGCAAGAAGATTGAGAACCATGCACACTCCGTTGCTCTGCACTTCATGCACTACAATTTTTGCCGGCTCCACCAAACCTTGGGAATCACGCCAGCTATGAAGGCTGGCGTCACGGAACATCCTTGGGAGGTCGGCGATATCGTCAAGATGGTTGAGGATGCCACTCCAGCACCGAATCGGCCCAAGACCTACCGTAAACACCAAATTTCAAACTGAGCCACTACCCGAAGTTTGGTCATATTCCGTCACGGCGGAATGTCTTGTTATGAAGGTTTAACCACCTATGTTTTCAGAACCTTTCCGCAGTTTCTTGATCTATTTCGTAGAATATTTGGGCTAGGCGCCAGCGCGGCGGTCCCGTTGCGGGAACACTTAGAGCGTCACGGAACACCTTTGGGAGGTCGGCGATATCGTCAAGATGGTTGAGGATGCCACTCCAGCACCGAATCGGCCCAAGACCTACCGTAAACACCAAATTTCAAACTGAGCCACTACCCGAAGTTTGGTCATATTCCGTCACGGCGGAATGTCTTGTTATGAAGGTTTAACCACCTATGTTTTCAGAACCTTTCCGCAGTTTCTTGATCTATTTCGTAGAATATTTGGGCTAGGCGCCAGCGCGGCGGTCCCGTTGCGGGAACACTTAGAGCGTCACGGAACACCTTTGGGAGGTCGGCGATATCGTCAAGATGGTTGAGGATGCCACTCCAGCACCGAATCGGCCCAAGACCTACCGTAAACACCAAATTTCAAACTGAGCCACTACCCGAAGTTTGGTCATATTCCGTCACGGCGGAATGTCTTGTTATGAAGGTTTAACCACCTATGTTTTCAGAACCTTTCCGCAGTTTCTTGATCTATTTCGTAGAATATTTGGGCTAGGCGCCAGCGCGGCGGTCCCGTTGCGGGAACACTTAGAGCGCATCCGCCAAGGCCGAGATCAGGGCCGCCCGATGCGCCCGCAATTCATCGTCACCGGCGTTGGGCCAAGCGGCATGTTGAGCGATGACGATCTTGCGCGTCGGGTCAACCCAGATCATTTGCCCGAAGATGCCAAGGCCGGCGTAGACGCCCTCGCCCATCAACCACCAATAGTAGCCGTAACCCGGATAAGCGGGGGATGGGGTGACGGATTGCCGCATCCAACCCGGCGGCAGCACCCGCCGCCCGGTGCCGGGAATCACCCCGTCGCTCAACGCGAACAGGCCAATGCGGGCGTAATCCCGCAGGGTGGCGTTGATGCAGCAGCCACCGTACTCATGGCCGCCAGGCTGATCAATCAACCAACTCGCATCCGCCTCCATGCCAAAAGGTCGCCAGATCTTGTAGGACAAGTAGGTGGTTAGGTTGTTGCCGATGGCAGCCCGCAAGACCGACCCGGCGATGCTGGTTTCACCCGTGTTGTAGTTGAACTGAACGCCCGGCGGCGCCGACCGAGGCAACCCGCGCATATAGCGCAGCAGGGCCATACCGCCGCCCGGCGCTTGCGCCGTATCGGATTCGGGGTCCGCATAGTCTTCGTTCCAAACCACCCCGGACGACATCTGCAAAATGTGCCGGATGCTCACCTCGTCATAGACCCCGCCTCGCAAACGCGGCAAGTAGTCCACCACGAGATCATCCAGGCTTTCTATGTATCCGTCCTGAACGGCGGCGCCGATCAACATGCTGACGACGGATTTGGCGATGGAGAATGATATCCAGCGATTGTCGGCGTTGTTGCCGAGGCCGTAACGCTCCAGCCGCACTCGGCCGTCCCTGACGGCGATCAACCCAGCGATGCGCTGGCTCTCCATGTACTCGTCCAGGGTGCGGCTTAGGCCGTCATGCCTATAACGAAATGCGGAGAAGTCGTCGAACTTCAAGGTGAGCGGATAGGGCTGATCGCCAGCTTCAACTTGCCGCGTGTTGTAGATGCGGTCTATGGCCCGGTAGCCAGTGACCTGCTGCTCCGGCGGCCAGAACAGAATGCCCTCGTCGCCGTGTAGATCGACCTCCTCCGCCCAAGCCGAACCGACCGCCAACCAAGCCCCAAGTAGCCCAACCATCATTCGCTTGCCGCTGAATGTCGCTTTCCTCCCACTGCTGCCCATACGCTAGGTTCCTGTGCCATTCCAACCGACTAGGGGTAGAATGGTCCAATTTCCAACGTCAAACTGCAAGTGGGGGAACCAATGCCGGAAGAGAACGGCCTGAACGCCGACCTATATGACCTAACCATGTCCGTGGCGGCGGAACCGCTGCGGGCGGCGGTGCAAAAACACATCGCTGAGAACGTGGAGCCGATCACGGCAGAGTTCTTCGCGCTTGGCGAGAACCGTGAGGACCGCTGGAGCTGGGCACCCGGCCAGTTGGAGCTGCTGGAGGGGGCCAAGAACAAGGCCAAGGAGTCCGGCCTTTGGAACTTCTTCCTGCCCGACGCCGAAACCGGCGAGGGACTGAAGAATTTGGACTACGCCTACATCGCCGCCGAACTGGGCAAGAACCCATTGGCGTCCGAATCGCTCAATTGCAGCGCTCCGGACACCGGCAACATGGAGGTACTGGAGCGGGTGGGCACTGCGGAGCAAAAGGAGCAGTGGCTGAAGCCCTTACTGAACGGCGAAATCCGATCCTGCTACGGTATGACCGAGCCGAACCTCGCTTCGTCGGACGCCAAGAACATCGGCACCCGAGCCGTGCTTGAAGGAGACGAATGGGTCATCAACGGCGAGAAATTCTACATTTCCGGGGCCGGGGACCCACGCTGCAAGATCATGATCTGCATGGTCAAGACCAGCCCGGACGCGCCGCCGCACCGGCAGCAGTCCCAGATCCTGGTACCCTTGGACGCGCCCGGGCTGACCATCATCGGCCCCATGCATGTGTTCGGCCATGACGACGCGCCCCACGGCCACATGCATCTGAAGCTCGACAACGTGCGGGTACCCAAGGAGAACATCTTGCTTGGCGAAGGACGTGGCTTCGAGATCTCCCAAGTGCGCTTGGGGCCAGGCCGCATCCACCATTGCATGCGCTCCATCGGCCAAGCGGAGAAAGCACTGGACCTGATGGTGCGGCGCGGGTTGAGCCGTGAGGCGTTCGGCCGACCCATCGCCCAGTTGGGCAAGAACATTGAGGTCATCTCCCGCGCCCGCATTGAAATCGAAGCCATGCGGCTAATGGTGCTGCAAGCCGCCAAGGCGATGGATGTGCTCGGCAATCAGGAAGCGCGCATCTGGGTGCATATGGTCAAGGCCATGGTGCCGGAGAGGGTTTGCCAGATCATCGACCAAGCGATACAGATCCACGGCGCCACTGGCGTGTCGCAATGGACACCCTTGGCGGCGATGTACACCGGGCAGCGCACGCTCCGCTTGGCTGATGGTCCCGACGAAGTGCATCACTTGGTGGTTGGCCGCGCCGAGTTGCGTAAGTACGGCGGCTCCGCATAGCCGAGCTTATCGGGACAGCATCCACCAAGCAGGCCGGAGCGATTGGCTTGGTTCGGCGATCAGGAGATGGACCAAGGCTCCGCATAGGGTCGGATCAGCAAGTTGAAGGTCCAGGCCGACCTTGGTTGGTGCGCCAAGTGCCAGCACTCGGCGGCGATGTCCTTGGGCTGGCAGAAGAACTCGTCCGGCTTGTCGGCAAAACGTTTGCGCGTCCAAGCCAAGTCAATGACGGCATCAATGCCGACATAGGCCACATGTACGCCCTTCGGCCCTAGGTGACGAGCCATGGATTCGCACAAAATGCGTTGCGCCGCCTTGGTTGGCGCAAAGCCGGCAAAGTTCTCCACGCCCCGATAGGCCGCTGTGTTGCCCGTGCATAGGAATACCCCCTGCCCGGCATCGATCATGGCTGGCGCGGTGGCTTGGGCCAAGCGCAGCAAGGCGATGGCATTGACTTGAAAATTCCGCTCGAGCTCCGCCGGGTCGATGCTCAAGAAGTCGCCAAAGGTGCCGCCCACCGCGTTGTGGATGACCACCGAGGGTGCGCCGAGGTCCGCCTGCACCGCCGCCAAGGTCGTCTGCAGTTGCCCCGGGTCCGTTACGTCGCACCGGTAGCCCTTGGCGTTTGGCAGCGCATCTTCAATGGCGCACAGGCGATCGCGGCTGCGCGCCAGCATGGCGACCCGATAGCCTTTGGCGAAACGCTCGGCCAAGGCTTTGCCGGAGCCGGGGCCAACACCAGTGATCAAACAGACTGCTTGGCCCAAAACAACCTCCTGCCTTCCGGGGACAACCGCAGATGCGGCGTCCATGATGCCACACCCCCCGCTTCGGCAACCGCCACGAACTGGGAAGTTGATGGCACAGGCAATCGTTGGCCCAAGGATGCGGAGTCAGCCCGCAGTCGTCCGCGGCCATCGAAAACAGCAGGAAAGGGTTGTATCGACCCCGGCTTCTTTATGGATATCGGCCGAAGCAGCGCTTTCAAGACGGGCAAAGAACGCTTGGGTTGGACGGCAAAGCCGCCCCAATGGACTTTGGCGGACGATCCGGCCCAAAGATGGCCTAGGCGGGCGAACGCGGGCTGTCAGGTATAATCCCACCGCTCCTAGCCGTTCTATTGCAAACATCAGCGGTCGGCCTAGGAATACAAAAACATGCCCGAACCCGAACTTCACAAGATTCACGTCAACGGCGTGCAACTAGCCTATTTCGAGCGCAACCGGCCTGAAGCTGGGCGGCCGACGTTGCTCTTCGCCCATGCCACGGGCTTCCACGGCCGGGTTTGGGATCGAATCATCAAGTCCTTCCCCGACCACCACAGCATCGCCTTTGAACAGCGTGGCCATGGCCGCAGCGAGAAACGGACCATCAAGCATTGGCAGGTGGTGGGCGAAGACTTGGCGGCGTTGATCGCCGCCCTTGGCTTGACCGACATGATCGGCATCGGCCACTCCATGGGTGCCCACGCCATGGTTGACGCGGCGGCGACGGTCAACGGCGCGTTCGCCCGCATGGTGCTGCTCGACCCCACCATAGCCGAGCCTGGGGCATACGCCAACGAAGGGCGGGCATTTCGATTTGAGGGCGGAGTGCATCCGGTGGCGCGGCGCCGCAACGAGTTCAAGTCAGTGGACGAAATGATGGCCCACTTGGCCAAGAAGAGCGCTTTCCCGTTATTCGACCGGCAAGTGTTCAAGGACTACTGCGTGTACGGCCTGGTTCCTTGCGCGAAGGGCGGCTTGGAACTCGCCTGCCCGCCGGAAGTGGAGGCGTCCATTTACATGGCCGTCCGCACCAATACCGAAATCTTCGACCAAGTGGCCAAGGTGAACGTGCCCGTTCTGATCGTCCGCGCCCAAGCGCCAAAGGCGGAGCGCGGCCCGATGGACTTCAGTTCCTCACCCACTTGGCCCGGACTGGTGAACGAGTTCCCCCAAGGCCGGGAAACCCACTATCCGGACATCACCCATTTCATTCCCATGCAGGTTCCGGAGCGGGTGGTGCAAATCCTGCAAGAGGAAATCCGCGCTTGGCATGACGACGGCAAGGCGCATTCGGCCCGTCATTGAAGCAAGCCGCGCAAGCAATTTGCTGACCGGGCTGCGGCGGTTGCGCGGGACCGGAATCCACAGTGCTTTATTTGCCGAGCCAACCTAAGGGATCTTGGGACTGGCCTTTGAAGCGCAATTCAAAATAGACGCCGCTGTCGTTGCTGCCGCCGCTGCTCCCGGCAAGGGCAATGACCTCACCGGGCTCCACTAGTTCATCGACCTGCTTGGTCAGCTCATCGGCATGGCCATAGAGCGTCATGTAGCCGCCACCATGATCGATGATGGCGAGGTATCCAAATCCAAGCAGCCAATCGGAGAACACGACCCGTCCACCATGGACTGCGATTACCGGGCTGCCTTGCGCGGCCCGCAGTAGAACGCCCTTCCAAGTCATGCCGCTGTCCCTGCGCTGCTGGCCGAACTTGCCGGACAATTCGCCCTGCAAGGGCCAAGGCAGGCTTCCCTTGCGGGCGGCGAAATCGCCGCCGGGCGCTGAGCGCCGTTCAAACAGGGCGAGGAGTGCTTGCAGCCGCTTTCTATCGCCTAGCAAACGCGTGCGGCGGCTTTCCTTGCTCTCAAGCTCCTCGTTCAGGTTGGTCAACAGCATGCGGCGGCGTTCGCGCTCATCGGCAAGCCTTTCGCGCTGCGCAACCAAGGAGTCCATCTCCTGGCGCTCCACCTCCTGCTGCTGCAACAGGCTGTTCTCGCTACGCTCGGCTTCGGCGGCCAACTGCCGCAAGGCGATGATCGAGTCAATGCGGGCTTGGGTGATGAAATTCTGATAGACCACCATCCTTTCCGCACGTTCAGCCGACTCTTGGCTGAACAACAACTGCACGAACTCCTTGCCGGTGAATCGATAGGCGACGGCAAGATGCGCGGCCAAACGGCGCACCCCATCGGCGCGCCGATGGTCAAGCCGCTTTTGCCTGGCGCGCAGCTCCTTAATTGTTTCTTGGGCTTGGGCCAAGGCGCCCTCCCGGGCCTTGACCGAGGCGTTTGCTTCGGCCACCGCTTGGTCGTTGGAGCGCACTTCCTTAAGCCACTCGGCCCGCCTTCGCTGCGCCTCCGACAGCCAGGAATCCAGGTTGTTCAGTTCGCTGAGGACCGCATCCAATTGCTCTTGCGCTTCTTCCCGGCCAACCTCGGCGGCCTCAGCGGTGGCGGCCGGCGCTGCCATAAGCGCCTGCAGGGTCACACAAGCGAACCAAACGGCCCCCGCCCGTACAGCAGCGCCACAAAGATGGGGTCGATGCGCAGCTGTCACACAAGCGAACCAAGCGCCCCCCATCCTGACATGCAACCCCAGCCAGCTCATCAATTCTTCTTGCTTACTGTCCCGGACTTACCCGGCTTCCGCTCGACCGCCGTCACGAATCAGGGAGCGCCCGGTCATTTCCACTGGCGGCGCAATGCCCAGCAAAGCCAAAGCCGTTGGCGCCACATCCGCCAGCGTACCGCCATCAGCGAGCGACAGGCTGTTGGGGCCGACGTAGACCAAGGGCACCGGCCGGACGGTGTGGGCGTGGTGCGCTTGCCCCGTTTCGGAGTTGCTCATCTGCTCTACATTGCCATGGTCGGCCGTGATGAGCATGCGCCACTCCGTCCCCTTCAATGCTTGCGCAAGGCGTCCAAGACAGCGGTCAAGGGTCTCCACCGCAGTCACAGCGGCGGCGAAGTTGCCGGTGTGCCCCACCATATCGCCGTTGGCGTAGTTGCAGATGATGACGTCGAAACGCTGCGAACTGATCGCGTCCAAAAGCCCATCCGTTAATTCCGCAGCACTCATTTCCGGCTTGAGGTCGTAGGTCGCGACGTCGGGGCTCGGCACCAGCAGACGCTCCTCCTTAGCGAAGGGCGCCTCCCGTCCGCCGGAAAAAAAGAAGGTGATGTGGGCGTACTTCTCGGTCTCCGCGGCTCGAAGTTGGCGTTTGCCAAGGCGGGCAAGCACCTCGCCAAGGGTGTTGTTGAACTCAACCGGCGCCAGGGCGCACTCGGCGTCGATGTCGTCAGCGTAGTGCGTCAAGGTAAGCAGATCGGCGACGGGGACGAATGAGCGGCGCTTGAACTCCCGAAAATCCGGCTGCACGAGCGCCCGCGTCAACTGCCGCGCCCGATCGGCGCGGAAGTTCATAAAGACCACGGCGTCGCCTTGTTCCAGCACCGATGGCGGTTCAGCCGCATCATGAACCACTGTGGGCTGCACGAATTCATCGCTTTCACCTCGATCATAGGCCCGCTGCAAGGCCGCTTTGCTGGTTTCAGCATAAAAGGGCGCCTCCCCTCGAACAATCAGGTTGTAGGCCCGCTCCGTTCTCAGCCAACGCCGATCCCTGTCCATGGCGAAGTAGCGTCCGCATAGGGAGGCGATGCGGCCAACGCCTAGCTGACGCAACAAGCCATCCGCCCGCTCCAAGGACGCCCCGGCGCTTCTGGGCGGCCGATCTCGGCCATCAAGGAAGGCGTGCAGGCACACCCGCACCAAACCCCGTCGGTGCGCCAGCCGGACCAGCTCCAAAATGTGGTCTTCATGGGCATGCACGCCGCCAGGGGATAAAAGCCCGAGCACATGCAGCGCCCCACCCGACCGATCAAGCCGTTCGAACAGAGCGTTTAGGCGGGGATTGCGTTCGAACTCCCCCTGCTCAATGGCCGTGTTCACCCGCAGCAAACCCTGCGCCATGACCCTGCCGGCACCAATCACCATGTGCCCGACTTCGGAGCTGCCCATTTGCCCGTCCGGCAGCCCCACATCGACGCCGGAACCCGAAATCAGCGTATGCGGACAATTGGAGAGGAAAGCATCCCAGTTCGGCGTGCGCGCATGGGTGATGGCGTTGTCCGCCGCCGCTTCCCGGTGGCCGAAGCCATCCAGAACAACAAGCAGCAATTTGCTGGAAGCGTTGCGCGACATGTGGGGATAAGCGAGGAACGCAAAAAGGCGCATTCTAACAGCATGGCAAGCCTGTATAATCGCTCAATTACATCATGGCGCGGCTATGGATCAGGTCTTCGAATTCATCACCAACCACCCCTTCCTTTGCGGCGGCTTCATGCTGCTGCTCGCCCTGTTCATTCGCAATGAGATGCGCCGGGGCGGGCACTCCGTTACGACACAGCAGCTTGTGGAATTGGTCAACAAGGAGAACGCCTTGGTGCTCGACGTAAGGGATAAGAAGGATTTTGATGCCGGCCACATCGTCGATGCGGTCAACATTCCATTTGCGTCTCTGGCTAGCCACCTTGATGAGATCAAGAAGCACCGGGACCGGTCCGTCGTTGTTGCCTGCAAAATGGGCCAGCACTCCGGCAACGCCGGGGTGCTGCTGCGCAAGCACGGGTTCCAAAACGTGGTGCGGTTGGCGGGCGGCTTGGCCGAATGGCGCAACCAAAGCCTGCCGGTAGTGAAATCATGAGCGACCAAACACCCGCCCAATTCCACATCGAACGCATCTACCTCAAGGACGCATCCTGGGAATCTCCGAAGAGCCCCCAAGTCTTCAGCGAAGACTGGTCGCCGGAGCTGCAGATGGATATCAACACGAGTTCGAACCGGATGGACGAAAGCAGGTTTGAAGTGGTGCTCACCATCAACCTGAACGCGAAACTCCCTAGCGGCAAGACCGCATTCATAGCCGAGGTGCAGCAGGCCGCCTTGTTCAAGATCGAGGGCATCACCGGCACTTCCTTGCAGCAGGTGCTTAGCACCATCTGCCCCACCACACTGTTTCCCTACGCCCGTGAATCGCTGGACAGCCTGACCATTAAGGGCGGCTTCCCCGCCCCGCATCTAGCGCCGGTCAACTTCGATGCGCTCTACGCTGAAGCGCGTCGACAACACCAAGAGCGGGACACCACCCATTAGGAACCTGATGGATTTCCCGGGGTTTCCTCTAGTTCCGCCGCTACATGCCCAGCCTGACCATTTTTCTGGTCAGGGTGTTGCGGCCCCAACCGAGCAAAGCCGCAGCGCACACACGCCGGCCGCCGGCCCGCTCCAGCGCGGCTCGAATCATGATGCGCTCAAAGGCTGGGACGGCGGCGGCAAGCAAGGGGCTATCGCTCGGTTCAGCCAGAGCCTTCCTAGCCCACTGTTCTAGCGCTTTCTCCCAATCAGACGCATCAAGGCGACTCGGCTGATTCATCAATTCGGGCGGTAGATCATCGACCAGGATGTGGCGGCCCGGCACCATCACGGCCAGCCAACGACAGGTGTTCTCCAATTGCCGCACGTTGCCAGGCCAGGGCAGCCCGGACAGGTAGTTCAGGGTGGTGGAGTCGAACGCCTTCGGCTCCTCGCCCAACTCCCGGGTGGCTTGCTCCAAGAACCGACGGGCCAGCAACGGAATGTCCTCCCGCCGTTCAACCAGCGCGGGTACATGCACGCGAATGACGTTCAACCGATGAAACAGGTCCTCCCGAAATCGGTGCTCGGCCACATGCTGCTCCAAGTCTTGATGGGTTGCGGCAATGATGCGCACGTCAACTACAACCGGCGCATGGCCGCCAACGCGATAAAACTCGCCCTCGGCCAACACCCGCAGCAGCCTGGTCTGCAGGTCAAGCGGCATGTCGCCAATTTCATCCAGCAACAGGGTGCCGCCGTCCGCTTGCTCAAAGCGCCCCACCCGGCGGTTGGCCGCTCCCGTGAAGGCGCCTTTCTCATGGCCAAACAGCTCGGATTCAATCAATTCGTTGGGAATGGCGGACACGTTCAACGCCACAAAGGGTTGTTGCGCCCTAGGGCTGTGGCGATGCAGGGCGCGGGCCACTAACTCCTTGCCGGAACCGGAGGGGCCGTTAATCAAAACCGTCACGTTGGAGCTCGAAAGCCGGCCGATGGCCCGAAAGACCTCCTGCATGGCCGGCGCTTGGCCCAGTATCTCCTGCTCCGCCAGCACCGCCGCTGAGCTGTTGCCGCCCTCCCGCTCCGTGCGAACAATGGCACGCTGCACCATCGCTACCGCTTCGTCGATGTCAAAGGGCTTTGGCAAGTACTCAAAGGCGCCGCGATGATAGGACGACACGGCACTGTCCAAGTCCGAGTGCGCCGTCATGACGATGACTGGAAGATCCGGTTGGATGTGGTGGAGTTTCTCCAAGAAGTCCAGCCCGTCGGTGCCCGGCATACGGATGTCCGTCAGCACCGCAGCGGGCCGATGCTGCGGCAGCGACACCAGGGCTTCATCGGCGGAGGAGAAGGAACTGATGGGGATGCCAGCCCGGGTCAGCGCCTTTTCCAGTACCCATCGAATGGACTCGTCGTCGTCAACGACCCAAACCGATGTGCGTTCCACTACGTTCATTTGCCAACCTCTTCTTCATGGATCAACGGCAGGATGAGGGAGAAGACCGTCTTGCTTGGGCGGCTGTCGCACTCAATGATGCCTTGGTGGCGACGCGCTATGGTCTGCGCGATGGCGAGGCCCAAGCCAGTGCCGCTTGGCCGGCCGCTAATCATGGGGTAGAACATGCGGTCAAGCAGGCCCTCCGGAATGCCCGGGCCGTTGTCCTCCACATCAATGCAAACCACCAACCGATGGCGCCGGCCATGAATGATGAATTGCCGGAGCGCCCGGGTGGTGAACCGAATCACTGCATCGGCGGCCCCCTCCAATGCAGTGCAGGCATTGCTGACGATGTTGAGCAGCGCTTGGATCAGCAGGTCTTCATCGGCTTCAACCGGCGGCAGGCTGGGGTCGTAGTCCCGCACCAAGCGCACCTTGACGGCGGCCACGTTGTCCACCGCCACCTGAGCCACATGTTCAAGCACTTGGTGGACATTCACCTCGGCCAAGTTCATCGGCTTGCTCGGACCGAGAATGTTGTCTACCAAAGCCGTCAAGCGATCACATTCTCGAATGATCACGCCTGTGTACTCACCGAGTTCGGGCTTTTCGAGTTCATGGCCAAGCAATTGCGCCGCACCGCGAATGCCGCCCAAGGGGTTCTTGATTTCATGCGCCAAGCCGCGAACTAAGCTGGCCGATGCCTCTTCAATGTTGATGAGTTGGTGGTTGCGGTTGATGCGTCTCAAGGCGCTTAAGGGATTGGCTTGAATCAGCAGGTCGCCGCTGTTGCCGATGGGTGCGCAGGTGAGGTCTACAACCAGCGTGTCGCCACCGCGCAGGTGCAGGTTTTGCTGATGCAAAGTGGCGGATTGCCCGTTCGCTGAGTCCTTGAGAACGCTGAGCAGCGTCTCCGAGTTGTGGAAGAGCGCCTGCAAGGATGTCCCTAGCACACGATGCCTGCTCACACCGAACAAAGCCTCCGCCGCCGGGTTCAGCAGCTTGATGACCCTTGACTGTGACAACACCAGGATGGCGCTGGGCTGGTGCTCAAGGACCTTTTGCGCCAGTTCAGTCTGCTGCATCGCCCGCTCTGCGTCTATCTGTTGGCATCGCCCTTGAGCAGCGCCAAGCAGTTCGCCCCAAGACGGGGCTGTCTTCGTTTTCGATAGGTCGTGCTTCATTTTGGCAATCCTCGAGCGCATGGTGCGCCTTAGCCCTTGTTCTCGCCTTAAGGGCATCCTTGTCCCTCTACCCCGGGGAGCGGGCAGAACTAGGACCGGGAACCGGCAATGCTCGTAGCGCATGGGGCAGGCCCTAGCTCCCCCAACTGAAGACTTCATACCTCATCGCAATTATAGGCCAGCGAACTGAAGCTCCGTCATGCAACGGGACCCAATCGACCATTTCGCATTCCCAAGTTAAGGTTGTTGCGACATCCCGACTGACCTTCAAGGCGGCGACCTTGAACCTGCTGCAAGCGGTCAATTGGATCGAGTTGATGGCCGCCCAAGGGCGGGGTCCGCCCCAATTCGCCCGCAGCCACAGGTTTCGGGGCCACGACAGGCCGGGAACCTGCTCAAAACACCCTCGCCAAAATCTTGGAAAACAGGCCAGAATAAGCAGATTGAACTCAATTCGCACCGGTCTCAAGTTGGAATTCTGTACGGGCTCAGGACATTTCGGAATTTTTTCGATCAGGCAGCGAGGGAGAGCTTGCGCGGAAATTCGGCCGGAGTCAACAAGCGACACATTCGAGCGGCATAATGCACCAAAATAGTGCAGCTGGCGACTGCCGACTGAATTGAACCTGGCCCGTACCGGCGTGGGCCAATAACGGAACCCAACGCCTCAATAACTGAATTGGACCTAGGCGCACATCGGCATGACCGATAGCGGGCCCCAACGCCTCAATCAAGGAGTCCGGTTGCGTCGATGCAGGCGCGAATGCCGGAGCAAGTAGAAGATGCTCTGTTTTCCGTTAAAGAGGATCTCGCCATCGGCATCAACCACCCGCACCTGAAGCCTGTGCTCACCCCGGTCCACGCCCACCAAGTGAAACCTGGGGCTGGGCCGAGACGGCCCTTGCGGGACGCCGTCCAAAAGGAGTTGAGCGCGGTGGCCGGAATGCAGCACCGGGGTGATTTGCACCTCCACCGATAGTTCCCCGCCATTGGCCCGCACAGCCTCCCCGGCACTTGGAAAGATGAGCCGGGCGCTGGTGTAGGGGCGTTCGGCGGCGGCTGATGCCGATGGCAGGGCCGCGACCAACGCAAACAGGGCAAATCGAATGGCTGCGTTCACAAGAAAGCTCCAAGACTGCATCATCCTGAAGCTTTTTTGTGGGGACGTCTGTAGGAAAAAGCTGCAATTTCGCCACCCTTTTCCCACAATCAACAGGTCCGGGGCCGCCCACAACCACTAGCGCCAATGGGGCAGGTGGTTGCGGGCGAGAACCCAAGGCCACAGCCTGCGTTGCCAAAACCGCCCTCACCCGGGCTGCTCGCAACGGCGCCGTGCAACGATCAACTGCTCACATGACGCGCCATGCAAGCCATTTGGCCGCTAGGACGAGTAGTACATCTCAAACTCCACCGGGTGGGTGGTGGCGTTCAGGTAGTCCACTTCCTCTTGCTTGAGGTCTAGGTAACCGTCAATCATGGCGTCCGTAAAGACATCGCCAGATCGCAGAAAGGCCCGGTCCGCATCAAGCGCAGCAAGGGCCTCCTCCAAGGACGAAGCCACGGTGGGCACCCCTTGAAGCTGCTCGGGCGGCAGGTCGTAGAGGTCCTTGTCGAACGAATCGCCTGGGTGAATCTCGTTCAGGATTCCATCAAGCCCAGCCATCAACATGGCAGCGAAGGTGAGGTATGGGTTGCCCGTGCTGTCCGGGAAACGCACCTCCACCCGGCAACCCTTGGGGTCACCGCCCTGAACGTAGGGAATGCGCACCGAAGCGGATCTGTTGCGGGCCGAATACGCGAGCAACACCGGCGCTTCAAAGCCCGGCACCAGCCGTTTGTAGGAATTGGTGCTGGCGTTGGCGAAGGCGTTGATGGCACGGGCGTGCTTGATGATGCCGCCGATGTAGTACAGGGCGCTTTCCGACAGCCCGGCGTAGTTCTCGCCATGAAAGACGTTGTCGCCGCCGGAGAAAATGGACTGATGCACATGCATGCCGTTGCCGTTTTCGCCGACGATGGGCTTGGGCATGAAAGTGCCGGACTTGCCGTAGGCGTCAGCCACGTTGTGGACGCAGTACTTGTAGATCTGCACCTCGTCCGCCTTGCGCACCAAGGTGTTGAAGCGCATGCCGATTTCGTTCTGACAGGCCGTGCCCACCTCGTGGTGGTGGACTTCGATGACCAAGCCCATGGATTCCATGGCGGCGCAAATGGCGGAGCGCAAGTCCGCCGCCGAATCCACCGGCGGCACGGGGAAGTAGCCGCCCTTGACGCGGGGGCGATGGCCTAGGTTGCCGCCATCAAATTCGGTGCCCGACTCCCAAGCCGCCTCCTCGGAACTGATGGCGTAGGAGGCGCCGTTCATGTCCACGTTGAACCGCACGTCATCAAAGACGAAGAACTCGCACTCCGGCCCGAAGTAGGCGGCATCGCCAACGCCGGTGGAGGTTAGGTAGGCTTCCGCCTTCTTGGCCACGGAGCGCGGGTCGCGCTCATAGGGCTGCATGGTCATCGGTTCAACGATGTCGCAGCGGAGGTTGAGCGTCCGTTCGTCCCGGAAGGGATCCATCACTGGCGTGCCGTCGTCGGGCATGAGGATCATGTCCGATTCATTGATGGACTTCCATCCGGCAATCGAGGAGCCGTCGAACATGAAGCCGTCCTCTAGAGCGTCGGCATCCACCCGGCTGGCCGGAACAGTGGTGTGCTGCTCCTTTCCCCGCGGGTCGGTGAAACGCAAGTCCACCCACTTCACGTCGTTGTCTTTAATCATTTTCAATGTGTTGTCAGGCATTGTTCCCTCGAGTTTCAGTTCATTTAAGGTTTGGCTTTTGGTGTTGAATCCGGTCCGGGGATCAACTGGAAACTAAAGCAAAGAACATGCCAAGCCAGCAATCAAGCCCGTAGGGCCTGCCCCAAGCCCAGAACCATCCCGCACGTCTGTTTGACGCACCAAATGGATGCTGCCAAGAACCGAGTATGCACCAAATTGGTTTGTTTTGGTGCCATTATTCATCCAACCCGGACGCGGATACGGATCTCGCGGCCGCATTGCGACGTCTCCACGAACTCATGGCCATGCACAGCGCACCAGGCGGGCACATCGTGCAGGGTTCCGGGGTCCGTAGCCAATACGTCCAGCAAGGTGCCGGGGGCGAGCGTCGCTATCCGGTCCTGGGTCCTGATGACGGGTAGCGGGCACAACAGCCCTCTTGCATCCAAGATCTCCGGCGCTTCAGACATGCCAAGCCGCCGGAATTTCCATCGGCGCCAAGGGGGCGACGCTCATTTCGTGGCAACGGCCGCCAACTTCCTCCGCCACCACGGTCACTCGCTCGGCGTCCCGCCCTTGGCTGTAGCGCGCCACCACGCGGGCGGCCAAGCGAATGTCGGCCGGCCCCGGGTCGCCGTCCACCAAGCACAGCGGCCCGGCGTGACTGGTGGACCGCAGCAGCGTAAAGCGCTTGCGATATCCCTCCAAGTAGTGGTTCTCCCCCTCCTCCCGGCTGACGATGAGTTTGAAATTGGGCGCCGGGCGCAGGTGGCGACCCACTTTCAGCAGCACAATGTCGTCCAGCTCATAGGTCCGCGCACCGCGGGCTCTCCAAAGATCGACCAGTTTGCGGCTGTAGTGGGCATGGGTGAGAAAGCAGCAGCCGCCGGCCGGTTGCGACCATTCAGTGAAGCCAAAGCGCTGGGCCAACTCAATTTGCGGCTTGCGGCTGCGGCCATTAAAGCCGTAGAGGGCACCTCGGTCCACCCAGCCTTCGCGCTCAGGCAGGGTCGGCGGCAAGTTGCGAGCGCACAGGGGGCGCAGCAAGCGATCCTCGGCGCCGGATTCACGCGCAATCACCGGCATGGTGTCCTTCCGCTGGCTCTTGGGGCGCTGCCCAATAACCTCCCCGGTGAGAATGAAGTCAAACCCCTTGTCCTGCATAGCCCCCCAAGCAAGAGCCTTTCCCACCATGAAGACCTTGCAGTCCAGACAGGGATTCAAATGCTGACCGTACCCGTGCTTGGGATTCAGCAACACCTGCTTGTACTCCTCCACCACGTCCACCATGTGCAGCTTGATGCCGAGCTGCTGCGCCACCCAAAGGGCGTTGTTGCGTTTTGGCGCAGACTTGTTGCGCTTGCGCAACGCATGGGTGTGGCCTTCAACACAGAAGCCGGTGAAGAAATTGACGCCCTCCACATGCACACCTTGCTCCATAACCACCTTGGCGGCGAGCATGGAGTCAAGGCCGCCGGAGATGAGCGCGATGGCTTTGATTTCCCTAGACATGGCCTGAACAACCGTCGGCATGGGTATTAGCCGTTTGCGTATTCAAACCACCATTTCCCACCGGTTCGCAAAGATAGTCTTCACCTCGACCGGATTCAAGTGTCTGTACGGGCTCAGGACATTTCGGAATTTTTTCGATCAGGTAAGAAAGATTATCTTGCGCGGAAATTCGGCCGGAGTCAACAAGCTGTACGGGCGCGGACGTCCCAATTTCGCTCGACTACTCAATCAACCCCCATCGCCGATCCCGAGTGGCGCCAACCGGCCCCGAGGTCTCAATGAGGTTGCCGTTCAACCTGTACAGCCACCAGCTCCCGGCCTCCAAGTTGCGCAGCAGCAGGTCCGCCCGGCCGTCGCCATCGAAGTCCTCAGCCGCAACCGGCCGCCAGTTCCGGTCGCGGTTCGCGCTCAGGCGACCGCCGCCGACCACGCGGCCGCCATCCATCAGGTACGTCCACCAAGCGCCATCGGCGTGGCGCAGGATCATGTCCGCCGCGCCGTTGCCGTCCAGGTCCGCGAAGGCGACCGGACGCCAGCCGAAGTCCCTAGTGGCGCGCACCGGCCCCGAGGTCTCAATGGCGTTGCCGTTCAACGTGTACAGCCACCAGTTCCCGGCCTCCAGGTTGCGCAGCAGCAGGTCGGCGCGGCCGTCGCCGTTGAAGTCCTCGAACGCCTGCGGCACCCAGGCCAAATCCCGGTTCGCCAACAGCGCCGACCCAATGGCCTCGTCGCCGTCCAGCGCGTACAGCAGCCATCGGCCGCTGCGCTTGTGGCGCAGCACCGCATCCGTGCGCCCGTCGCCGTTGAAATCGCGGAAGGCGAGCGCGCGGTACTCCTGGTCCCGCGCCATTTTCAGCTCGCCGCTCTCAATGACGCCGATGCCGGACAGGCCGTAGCGCCACCACCGGCCGGAGCCGGCGTGGCGCAGGATGACATCGGCCGCGCCGTCGCCGTTGGTGTCCGTGAAGGCCTCCGGCCGCCAAGCGCGATCGCCCGTCATGGCCACCCGGCCCTGGGCCGCAACGGCGTTGCCGTCCATCAGGTACAGCCACCAAGCGCCCGTGTCCAGGTTGCGGATCAATAGGTCCGCTTTGCCGTCGCCGTCGAAGTCGGCCAAGGACTGCGGCACCCAGCGAATGTTCGACACCGCCGGCACCGGGCCCGAACTGACGATGCGCCCGCCGTCCAGACCGTACAGCCACCAAGCGCCGCCCTTGTTGCGCAGCAGGATGTCCGGGGCGCCGCCGCCGTCGAAGTCGGCCATGGCGGAGCGGGGAAGACGCGGCTGATGGCCGTCCGTGTCCGGCATCACCTCAAGATGCAGCCGATAGGCGCCGGTCCCGCCCCCGTAGCTTTCGACCCGCACGTAGTAGTCGCCCGGGGCGACCGCCACCTTAATCCTGAAATTGGATTGGTCGCCTGCATCGTCATTTGCGGCCAGCCGAGCGCCAGCGCTGTCCTCAAGCACGCCAACGGTGTCCAGCCCGCCTGTGGTGTAGGCCGTGACGGCGGCGCCTGGGCCAGCGGGAACGGTGAACCGAAAGGAGTCGATGTCGCTTCCGGGCGCGATGTCGCCGGCGGCGTCGGCACCTCCGCTCCCCGCGTCCAAGATGGTCGCACCGCCCCTGGTGTCGCCGTGGCCGTCCGGATAGCTGACCTCAAGATGCAGCCGATAGGCGTCGGTCCCGCCCCCGTAGCTTTCGACCCGCACGTAGTAGTCGCCCGGGGGGAGCGTCGCCTCCATCCTGAAATTGAGTCCGTCGCCTCCATCGTCATTTGCGGCCAGCCGAGCGCCAGCGCTGTCCTCAAGCACGCCAACGGTGTCCAGCCCACCTGTGGCGTAGGCCGTGACGACGGCGCCTGGACCATCCGGAATGGTGAACCGAAAGTAGTCGATGTCGTCTCCGGGCGCGATGTCGCCGGCGGCTTCGACGCCGCCGCTCCCCGCGTCCAGGATGGTCGCACCGCCCCTGGTGCCGCCGTGGCGGTCTGGGCCGGGAACTCCCGGCGGAGTGTCGCCGTGGCCGTCCGAATAGCTGAACTCAAGATGCAGCCGATAGGCGCCAATCCCGCCCCCGTAGCTTTCGACCCGCACGTAGTAGTCGCCCGGGGGCACCGCCGCCGCCATCCTGAAATTGAATTCGTCGCCTCCATCGTCATCTTCGGCCAGCCGAGCCCCAGCGCCGCCCTCAAGCCGGCCAACGGTGTCCAGGCCGCCTGTGGTGTAGGCCGTGACGACGGCGCCTGGACCATCCGGAATGGTGAACCGGAAGTAGTCGACGTCGTCTCCGGGCGCGATGCCACCGATGGCGCCAGCGCCTCCGCTCCCCGCGTCCAGGATGATGGTCATGATGGTCGCACCGCCCCTGGTGCCGCCGTGGTGGTCCAGATAGCTGAACTCAAGGTGCAGCCGATAAGCGCCAGTCCCGTCCCCGCGGCTTTCAACCCGCACATGGTAGTCGCCCGGGGGGAGCACCGCCTCCATCCTGAAATTGGATCCGTCGCCTGCATCGTCATTTTCGGACAGCCGGTCGCCTGCGCTGTCCTCAAGCCGGCCAACGGTGTCCAGGCCGCCTGTGGTGTAGACCGTGACGGCGGTGTCCGGGCCGCCAGCGGGAATGGTGAACCGAAAGTAGTCGATGTCGTCTCCGGGCCCGATGTCGCCGGAGACGCCTCCGCTCCCCGCGTTCAGGATGGACGCACTGCCCCTGGTGCCGCCGTGGCCGTCTGGGCCGGGAACTCCCGGCGGAGTGTCGCCGTTGCCGCCTAGGAAACGCCTGATGTGAGGAAAGACCAAGGAAAAAGGAGCGAGAATATTGATAGCGCCATAGTCGCCGCCCCCCAGACTTTCGCATACGCCACCTACCCCGCCCTGTAGGCCGCCCGTGCGTGCTTGGATACGGTCATTGACAAGGACCGAGCCGCTCACCCCTCCTGCGGTCAAGCCGGTTTCCAAGTTGACCCTCAGCATGTTTTTCAGTGTGGTGTAGTTGTTGCCAACCGAGGCGATGCGCCCGCTGGCGTAGCTTTGCGGTCTTGCTGCGGAATGACCAATATGATGCAGCCGCTCCCCCACCGATGGAGGGGCGGGGTCCCAGCCAAGAAAGGCCCGACGCCCTGGCAGAACCGCTGGATTGCGTTCCGAACCCAGGATCAGCAGGGTCCAATCCTGTTGCATTCTTGTCGCCAACAATTCCGAACCCTGTGTTGTTGGCGACTGCCGACGTGCGATATCCCCTCCGCAGGACGGCGCCCGATAGTCCCAGTAGGCGACAACGGTTGCGGCGACGTTTTCTGAGCCGACGCAGTGGTTTGCGGTCAGCAGGTAGGGCTTGGATGTCGCCGCGTCCCGGTCGTTCAGCAGGTGCCCCGTGCAGGCGGAAGAGCGACCGTTGTCTTTCGTATAGGTGATGTATGCCGTGGCGGCGGAAAAAAGGTCCTTGCCCCTGTCGGTGATGCCTGGCGTTGGGCAGCTGACGTCAACGGCGCAGCTGTCCACTGCGGCCTTCGGGACCACAACGCCCGCTCCATCGGCTTTCAGCGCACCGGACTGTGCAGGCCCCGGCGCGGGCGTCCGACCCCACGGCCCCTCCGCATACAGATACGACATCCCCGGCAGTTCAATGCGTGCGTCGCCAAACCCAGCTTCGAGAATGTCCGGATGGTTCAGCTCGATGTGCAGCGTCTCTCCGGCGATGATCGGCGACCAGTGAACGGACAGGCCCCTGCCCAGGAGCTCCGACGCCTTGGCGTGGTCCAGCGATGCTGCGGGGTAGGCCGTCGCCGGGTCGGCGTCCACGAACTTGACCGTCAGGCCCTTGGGAAAGCCCTCGAGGCTCAGGGCAATGCGCAGGGCGCGGGCCTGCTCCAGGGTGTAGGCGATCACCGCGGCGTAGTGCCCCGATGGGTGTTGCCGCCAGTTCAGGTCGATGAGGTTGATGAAGCGCTCGGAACCGGCCAATTCAACGCCGCCGCCCACTTGGTTCGGCTTGTTGGCCTGCGGCATGTCCACCCGGTCATAAGGAAGGCGCTGGCGGATGACGAAGGCATCGTCCTGCATGGCGCGGGCGATCCATGGGTTTTCGGTTTGCAGGGCCCTTTTGGCCGAAAAGGGGCTTGCCCCAGGCCCATGGTATTGCTCGGACGGCGCCGATTCAGCGTGCGATGCGCCGCAAACCGCAAGCGGGATCAGGGCCGCCAAGCTCTTCAGCAACAAGCGGGCGCTTTTGAGGGCCCGCCCGCCCCGGTTCGTGGAACCCTCCTTGAGGCTCAAAAACTCACTTGGGGGATTGAGTATCAATGGCATCCTTTGACTCCTGGCTCCCCTCAAGGTTGACTTGCTCAGCATAGTGGAACAGCGACTTCGCGTTAGTCAAGTGAATGGGCTCAGGATATTGCGGAATTTTTTCGTTCAGGCAGCCAGAGAGCTTGTCCGTGAATTCGGCCGGTGTCAACAAGCCGAGGGCATGGTGGGGCCGGACGTTGTGGTGGTCGAGGAGAGACTCCTCCAGAGCTCGGTTCACTTCGCCGGAGGTCGTTCCGGTGGACGGACCGGAACTCGACGCGCAGGGTGTGGTTGCCGCGTTCGATGCTGCCGTTGATGTCGGGACGCCGGGGAGGGAGGACATGGAGGGGGATGCCGGCGTCACGGCGGGCGGTTTCGCATTCCTGCATGAACTCGGAGCCGCCATCGACCTGCACCGAGCTCACGGGCAGGCGCTGCAGGACCTCGTGGGGGAAGTCAGTGGCGGTGGCGCTGGAGCGGACCTTGACGTGGATGCCCTTGGTTCGGGTTCTTGGCGTGGAACTGCTTGAAGACTCTGCCGTGACATGCACGGTCATTATGGTCGAACTGGACGAGTTCGCCGGGCTGCCGAGCTTTGATGCCCGGCGCGAGGCGCTGCGCGTGGCGGCGGGAGAAGTCGCGGCGGCGCTTGCTCCGTGCGCACGCCCCTCGCAGTGGCTGGCGGGTGCTGCGCGGCCGGTGCGCACGCCATCGGCGAGGATCCGCCCGACGGACGCGGCGCTCAGTGTGAAGCTGGGGTCGCGGCGGAGGATGGCGTGGATGGTCGCACGCCCGGCCCAAGGTCGGCGGCGGTGGTGGCGCTCGGCTTCGACCAGGCGGCGGTCCCGTTTGGTCCACTGCCGGGGCCGGACTCCGCGCGGGCTGGTGCTGCGCGGCGCGGGTGGGCCCTGCGCCAGTCGTAGTAGGTGCTCTTGGCTAGGCCTGCGGCGCGGAGGGCGTCGCCGCGGCGCATGCCACCGGCGACCATCCGGTCGATCAGTTCAAGGGCGCACAGGCGCTCGCGAGCGGGTTCGGAGGAATCGGCCAGGTCCACCGGCAGGTGCTTGCAGGAGGGAGGGCGTGCAACAGCCTCACGTTCAGGCTCCTTGGTTTTGTGACAAGACAAGTATGCCTGAACCGGTGGCGGGGCGTCCGCTCCGCCGCCGGGCTGCGGACTCCGGTCGCCGGCGCCGAAATTCCGGAATGTGTCTGAGCCCATACACAAGCGGAACGGGCGTGGCGACGTCCCAAATCGGCTCGACTACTCAATCAACGTCCACCGTCGGTCCCGAGTGGCGCCAACCGGCCCCGAGGTCTCAATGAGGTTGCCGTTCAACCTGTACAGCCACCAGCTCCCGATCTCCAAGTTGCGCAGCAGCAGGTCCGCCCGGCCATCGCCATCGAAGTCCTCAACCGCAACCGGCCGCCAGTTCCGGTCACGGTTCGCGCTCAGGCGACCGCCGCCGACCACGCGGCCGCCATCCATCAGGTACGTCCACCAAGCGCCATCGGCGTGGCGCAGGATCATGTCCGCCACGCCGTTGCCGTCCAGGTCCGCGAAGGCGACCGGACGCCAGCCGAAGTCGCGGCTGGCGCGCACCGGCCCCGCGGTCTCAATGGCGCTGCCGTTCAACGTGTACAGCCACCAGCTCCCGGCCTCCAGGTTGCGCAGCAGCAGGTCGGCGCGGCCGTCGCCGTTGAAGTCCTCGAACGCCTGCGGCACCCAGGCCAAATCCCGGTTCGCCAACAGCGCCGACCCAATGGCCTCGTCGCCGTCCAGCGCGTACAGCAGCCATCGGCCGCTGCGCTTGTGGCGCAGCACCGCATCCGTGCGCCCGTCGCCGTTGAAGTCGCGGAAGGCGAGCGCGCGGTACTCCTGGTCCCGGGGCATTTCGAGCTCGCCGCTCTCAATGACGCTGGCGCCGGACAGGCCATAGCGCCACCACCGGCCGGAGTCGGCGTGGCGCAGGATGACATCGGCCGCGCCGTCGCCGTTGGTGTCCGTGAAGGCCTCCGGCCGCCAAGCGCGATCGCCCGTCATGGCCACCCGCCCCTGGGCCGCAACGGCGTTGCCGTCCATCAGGTACAGCCACCAACCGCCCGTGTCCAGGTTGCGGATCAATAGGTCCGCTTTGCCGTCGCCATCGAAGTCGGCCAAGGACTGCGGCGCCCAACGGGTGTTCGACACCGCCCGCACCGGCCCCGAACTGACGATGCGCCCGCCGTCCAGACCGTACCGCCACCAAGCGCCGCCCTTGCTGCGCAGCAGGATGTCCGGGGCGCCGCCGCCGTCGAAGTCGGCCATGGCGGAGCGGGGAAGACGCGGCTGACGGCCGTCCGTGTCCGGCACCACCTCAAGATGCAGCCGATAGGCGCCGGTCCCGCCCCCGTAGCTTTCGACCCGCACGTAGTAGTCGCCCGGGGCGACCGCCGCCTCCATCCTGAAATTGGATTCGCCGCCTGCATCGTCATTTGCGGCCAGCCGAGCGCCAGCGCTGTCCTCAAGCACGCCAACGGTGTCCAGCCCGCCTGTGGCGTAGGCCGTGACGACGGCGCCTGGACCAGCGGCAACGGTGAACCGAAAGTAGTCGATGTCGCCTCCGGTTTCTATGACGCCGGCGGCTTCGGCGCCGCCGTCCGCCGCATCCAGGATGGTCGCGCCGTCCCTGAAGTGGCCGTGGTCGTCTTCGGGGAGATAGCGGAATTGAAGATGCAGCCGATAGGCGCCAATCCCGCCCCCCTGGCTTTCAACCCGCACATAGTGGTCGCCCGGGGGGAGGGTCGCCTCCATCCTGAAATTGGATCCGTCGCCTGCATCGTTATTCGCGGCCAACCGAGCGCCGTCGCCGTCCTCCAGCCGGCCAACGGTGTCCAGGCCGCCTGTGGTGTAGGCCGTGACGACGGCGCCTGGGCGGTCAGCGGGAATGGTGAACCGAAAGTAGTCGACGTCGTCTCCGGGCGCGATGCCACCGGCGGCTTCGGCGCCGCCGCTCCCCGCGTCCAGAATGGTCGCACCGCCCCTGATGTCGCCGTGGCCGTCCGGATAGCTGAACTCAAGATGCAGCCGATAGGCGCCAGTCCCGTCCCTGTAACTTTCGACCCGCACGTAGTGGTCGCCCGGGGGGAGCGTCGCCTCCATCCTGAAATTGGGTCCGTCGCCTGCATCGTCATTTGCGGCCAGCCGAGCGCCAGCGCCGTCCTCCAGCCGGCCAACGGTGTCCAGGCCGCCTGTGGTGTAGGCCGTGACGACGACGGCCGGGCCAGCGGGAACGGTGAACCGAAAGTAGTCGATGTCGTCTCCGGGCGCGATGTTGCCGGAGGCGCCGCCGCTCCCCGCGTCCAGGATGGTCGCACCGCCCCTGGTGCCGCCGTGGCGGTCTGGGACTGGGACGGGAACTCTCGGCGGAGTGTCGCCGGGGCTGGATAGGAAACGCCTGATGTGAGGAAAGACCAAGGAAAAAGGAGCGCTATACTTGGAAGCGCCATATTCGTCGCCCTCCAGATTTTCGCATATGTGGCCTGACCCGGCTGATAGGCCGCCCGTGCGTGCGTAGATACGGCCATTCCCATCGATTCTGACAAAGACCGCGCCGCTCGCCCCTCCTGCGGTCAAGCCGGTTTCTAAGTTGACCTCCAGCATGTTTGTCCGTAATTTTGAGCCGGATTGGAGGGTGTTGCCAACCGAGGCGATGCGCCCGCTGGCGTAGCTTTGCGGTTTGATGTTGGAATGACCAATATGATGCAGCCGCTCCCCCACCGATGGAGGGGCGGGGTCCCAGCCAAGAAAGGTCCGATGCCCTGGCAGAACCGCTGGATTGCGTTCCGAACCCAGGATCAACAGGGTCCAATCCTGTTGCATGCTTGCCGCCAACAATTCCGAACCCTGAGTTGTTGGCGACCGCCGACGTGAGATATCCCCTCCGCAGGACGGCGCCCGATAGTCCCAGTAGGCGACAACGGTTGCGGCGACGCTTTGTGAACCGACGCAGTGGTTTGCGGTCATCAGGTAGGGCTCGATTGCCGCGGTGTCCCCGTTGTTCAGCAGGTGCCCCGTGCAGGAGAAAGAGCGACCGTTGTCTTTCGTATAGGAGATGTTTGCCGTGGCGCGGGAAAAACGGTCTTTGGCCGTGTCGGTGATGCCTGGCGTCGGGCAGCTGACGTCAACGGCGCAGCTGTCCACTGCGGCCTTCGGGACCACAACGCCCGCTCCATCGGCTTTCAGCGCACCGGACTTTGCAGGCCCCGGCGCGGGCGTCCAACCCCACGGCCCCTCCGCATACAGATACGACATCCCCGGCAGTTCAATGCGCGCGTCGCCAAACCCCGCTTCAAAAATGTCCGGATGGTTCAGCTCGATGTGCAGCGTCTCTCCGGCGATGATCGGCGACCAGTGAACGGACAGGCCCCTGCCCAGGAGCTCCGACGCCTTGGCGTGGTCCAGCGATGCTGCGGGGTAGGCCGTCGCCGGGTCGGCGTCCACGAACTTGACCGTCAGGCCCTTGGGGAAGCCCTCGAGGCTCAGGGCAATGCGCAGGGCGCGGGCCTGCTCCAGGGTGTAGGCGATCACCGCGGCGTAGTGCCCCGATGGGTGCTGCCGCCAGTTCAGGTCGATGAGGTTGATGAAGCGCTCGGAACCGGCCAACTCAACGCCGACGCCCACTTGATTCGGCTTGTTGGCCTGCGGCATGTCCACCCGGTCATAAGGAAGGCGCTGCCGGATGACGAAGGCATCGTCCTGCATGGCGCGGGCGATCCATGGGTTTTCGGCTTGCAGAGCCCTTTTGGCCGAAGAGGGGCTTGCCCCAGGCCCATGGTATTGCTCGGACGGCGCCGATTCAGCGTACGATGCGCCGCAAACCAAAAGCGGGATCAGGACCGCCAAGCTCTTCAGCAACAAGCGGGCGCTTTTGAGGGCCCACCCGCCCCGGTTCACGGAACCCTCCTTGAGGCTCAAAGACCCACTTGGGGGACTGAGTGTCAATGGCATCCTTTGACTCCTGGCTCCCCTCAAGGTTGACTTGCTCAGCATAGTGGAACAGCGACTTCGCGTTAGTCAAGTGAATGGGCTCAGGATATTTCGGAATTTTTCCGATCGGGCAGCCATGAAGGACTTGTCCGCGAATTCGGCCGGTGTCAACAAGCTGTATTGGCTCAGTACACGTCAGCCAAATGGAGTCATCTGATCTGCAAAGACCAATTATTGGGGAGCCAATGAGAGTTCTGCTGCAACGAGTGGCGCAGGCATCCGTTGCCGTCGAATCGAAGGTAATCGCCGAAATCGGCCTAGGGCTGCTTGCCTTCGTTGCGATTTTTCCCACCGATGGCCGGGAGCAAGTCGATTGGCTGGTGAACAAGACCTTGGGCCTGCGCATCTTTCCTGACGAACATAAGCCCATGAACCGTTCGCTGCTTGAGGTCGGCGGCGCCATTCTGGTGGTGCCGCAATTCACCTTGGCCGGCGATGTGCGCAGAGGCAACAGGCCGAGCTTCAGCGGCGCAGCGCCGCCGGATCAGGCGAAGCGCCTGTACCAAGCCTACGCCGCCGGACTGCACGCCTCCTGCGGCGACGTTCAAACCGGCCGCTTTGGAGCGGATATGCAAGTAGCCTTAGTCAACGACGGACCGGCTACCTTTTTGTTGGAGAGATAGCTCGGGGTTTTCTTGAAGAAACAGACGAGTTTGCGCGAATCACCCATTACGCCGCCTCGCTGCGCTTCTCCACCAAGCGGGCGAACAGAAGGCCCAATTCAAACAGCAGCCAAGTAGGCAACGCCAGCATCAATTGGGAAATCACGTCCGGCGGCGTCAGCAACATGCCGAACACGAAGCAGCCAATGATGACATATGGGCGTTTTTGGGCGATGCCTTGGGCGCTGCTGATGCCGGACCACACCAACAACAAAGTTGCGATGGGAATTTCAAAGGCGAAGCCGAAGGCGAAGAACAGGGTGAGTACGAAACTAAGATACTTGCTGATGTCCGGCATCATGGTCACGCCTAGGGGCGTCACGCTGGCCATGAACTGAAACACCAACGGAAAGACCGCGAAATAGGCGAACGCCATGCCGCAGTAAAAGAGCAGGATGCTGCTGAGCAGCAACGGCAAGGCGAAGCGCTTTTCACGCTTGTAAAGCCCCGGCGCCACGAACGACCAAGCCTGATGCAGAATGACCGGCACGCTGATGAAGATGGCCGCATAGATGGCCAGCTTGAAGGGGGTCCCGAAGGGCGAGGCCGGTTCCGTCGCAATCATGCTGGCCCCGCCGGGCAGATGCGCCATCAGGGGCGCGGCCACGAACAGGTAGAGCTCGTTGGCGAAGTAGTAGATGGGCAAAAACAGGCACAGGACGGCAACCAAGCTGCGCAGAATGCGCTGACGCAGTTCCAGCACATGATCCATAAACGACATTTCCTGGCTGTCCACCAGTTCGTCATTGGAGTTGGCGGAGGCATTCCCCGCGCTTGCGGACGCCTCCACCGAGGAAGCGCCGGTTTTGCCGTCAGCCATCGCCCGCATTCTTGGGCGCTGCCTTGGGCGCTGCGCCCGCCGCTTCCGGCTGCCCCGACCCCGGCGCGGCGTCGATGTCGCCGATTGCGGATTGAATTTCCGCCGCCTTGCCGGTCCCCTTCACTTCCCGTTCGATACGCTTCATTTCGTCCATGACCGCTTCGTTGTGAAGCTGCCGCCGCACTTCGTCCATGCCGATTTCCTTCTCGACCTCGGCTTTCACGGTGGCGAAGCTGCGGCGAGCCCGCCCCAGCCAAAGACCTAGCGTGCGCAGCGCTGCCGGCAGCCGGTCCGGCCCGATGACCAAGAGTCCGACCACAGCCACCAACATCAGCTCGGGGAAGCCGATGTCAAACATGGGTCTCCTGCTTGGTTTTGGTTCGTTGCGACGCCACTTCGCCTTCTATCACGTCCGGGTCCGGCGCCTTCTTCGATTCATCCTCGGTGACCGCCTTGCGGAAGCCCTTGATGGCGTTGCCCAAATCCGACCCCAGCGTCTTGATCCGCTTGGGGCCGAAAATGAGCAGCACAATGGCTAGAATGACCAGCAGCTCCGGAATTCCAAATCCACCAAACATCGCTAATCTCCCGGTGAGTTGTCGGTTCGCATTATAAGCCACTCCCCGCGGCGATGCGTGAGTTCTCTGGCACCGCGCTATGCCCGCACCAGCAAGTAGGAGCCAGCAACTACGCCGAGGGCGCCCACCACTAGGCCCAAACTGCCGCTGAATGACCGAGCGATCGGCTCCCACAGCAGCAGCACCGCCATCATCATTAGAACAGCGCCGGCAATGCGGCCGCGGCGACGGCGACGATCAGTGCGCCTGATCCCGGCCTCCAGCTTGCGCACGCTCGCCTGCTGCTCCTTCAGGCTGGATTCAAGCCTCCTTATTGACCGCCCCGTATCGGCGATCAGGTCCGGCAAGCGCGGCAATTGCTCCAGGATGTCCGGTGCCCGCTCGGCAAAGCTGCGCAGGGTGGCCAAGGGCCCCACCCGCGCACGCATCCACTTCTCCATGAAGGGCTTCGCCGTCTCCCACAGGTCAAGCTGCGGATATAGCTGCCGCCCTACGCCTTCAATGTAGAGCAGCGTTTTCTGCAACAACACGAGTTGGGGCTGAATTTCCATGTTGAAGTCCGACGCAGTGCGGAACAGCGTCACCACAAAGTGGCCGAAGGAGATTTCATTAAGCGGCCTGGCGAAGATGGGATCGCACACCTCGCGAATCACTCGTTCAAACTCGGCCTCGTCGGTCTCCTGCGGTATCCAGCCGGATTCCAGATGCAAGCGGGCCACCTGTCGGTAGTCCCGTTCGAAGAACGCCAATAGATTGCGCGCTAGGTAATCCTGATCCCGATCGGCTAGGCGCCCGATGATGGCGCAGTCAAGGGCGATGTAGCGGGGATCCTTCGGCTCCCGCACATCCACGAAGATGTTGCCCGGATGCATGTCCGCATGAAAGAAGTTATGCACGAAGACCTGGGTGAAGAAGGTCTCCACCCCGCGCTGCGCCAGCAACGCCAAGTTGACCCCCCGCGCCTTCAGCGTGACTAGGTCACTCACCGGCACGCCGCTGATGCGTTCCATCACCATCAGGTTCGGGCGCGTTAAGCTGTGGTGGACCCGAGGCACGTACAGCAGCCGCGAATGGGCAAAGTTCTCCCGCAATTGCTGCGTGTTGGACGCTTCCCGCACCATGCTCAACTCGCCGAGCGCCGTATTGGCGTAGTCCGCCACAACTTCCGGCAGGTGCAGACGTCCGCTGACGGCGATGTGCCCGTCAATCCAGCGGGCCAGCCGAGCGAGCACCTCCAGGTCGGCGCGCATGGTGTCCTCAATGTCCGGGCGCACCACCTTGATGACGACCTCGGCACCATCGTCCAACACCGCGCCGTGTACTTGGGCGATGGAGGCGGAAGCGATGGGATTGACCTCAAACTGTTGAATTCGCGTCTTAAAGTCTTCTCCCAAACCCTCAGCCACAATGGCGCGGGCCTGCTCGCCGGGAAACGGCGGAACATGGTCTTGCAGCTTGGCCAGCTCGGCGGCGAAGCTATCTGACAGCAAATCCTGTCGAACGGAGAGCAATTGACCAAATTTGATGAATACGGGGCCGAGCTCCTCCAATGCCAGCCGCAGGCGCACGGCGGCCTCAAGTCGAGGCTTCGGCAGCCAACGTCCTGGCCAAAGCCGCAACCCCCAACGCAGCAGAAAGGGACCGTCGCTGCCGATCAGGGCCTCGGTCGGCAACGCCGCATCAAGGCGGTAGCGGGCCGCGGTCCAGGCTATCCTGAATAACCGCCCTCTCACCAATTGCCCTCGCCAAGCGATGGGTTAGGCCAGAACATGGTGCCAACATCGACCGGGGCCGCACCTGATTGTTGCAATGGGTTCACTCTCGCAGCCAAGGGCGGGCGCACAGAGCTCACTGCCTCTTCATCACTTAGGAAACCTCTGCAATATGCGCAGGTTTTCGCAGCGCAACAAGGCCAATCTGTTAGGCCAGAACATGGTGCCAACATCGACCGGGACCGCATCTGATTGCTGCAATGGGTTCACTCTCGCAGCCAAGGGCGGGCGCACAGAGCTCACTGCCTCTTCATCACTTAGGAAACCTCTGCAATATGCGCAGGTTTTCGCAGCGCAACAAGGCCAATCTGTTAGGCCAGAACATGGTGCCAACATCGACCGGGACCGCATCTGATTGCTGCAATGGGTTCACTCTCGCAGCCAAGGGCGGGCGCACAGAGCTCACTGCCTCTTCATCACTTAGGAAACCTCTGCAATATGCGCAGGTTTTCGCAGCGCAACAAGGCCAATCTGTTAGGCCAGAACATGGTGCCAACATCGACCGGGACCGCATCTGATTGCTGCAATGGGTTCACTCTCGCAGCCAAGGGCGGGCGCACAGAGCTCACTGCCTCTTCATCACTTAGGAAACCTCTGCAATATGCGCAGGTTTTCGCAGCGCAACAAGGCCAATCTGTTAGGCCAGAACATGGTGCCAACATCGACCGGGACCGCATCTGATTGCTGCAATGGGTTCACTCTCGCAGCCAAGGGCGGGCGCACAGGGTTCACTGCCTCTTCATCACTTAGGAAACCTCTGCAATATGCGCAGATTTTCGCAGCGCGACAAGACCAGTTTTTTTCGGTGACGTGTAAGCCATTGAAAATAAATGATAAATGATCCAAGACGCCATGCGATGGTCAATCCTTGGAAGTTAATCAGGGGTTCCTTAGCTTGTCACTTAGCTGGGCTTCCAGTGCCCGCACCCGATCAACCAGACGATCCGTCCGTTCGCTGAGGTCAGCCACGGCAGCGCCAAAATCATCGACCGCGGAGGCGTTGAGGGCAGCGCGCCCGGCAAGGCGCTGCAACCCAGTGGCGGCTCCTTCGGCCACGGACTGCGCCGCCGCCGCCGCCACCTCAAGCGCCCCAAGAATATCCTCACCCTGCACTGCTGGCAGCCGGTCAGCGAGGGCTTTGAAAGCTCTGCCTAAGGAACCCCGGTCAAAAATCTCGGCCAGCGCCAACAAGATGGTCCGGTCACCATCAATTTCCACTTTCTCCGCGCCGCTCTCGGCATCGACGGCAAGCCAAGCGAGCAGGTCCGCAGCTGAACCCTTTACGGTGACATGGGCCTGCTGCAATGCTTCCGCCGAGACGCTAAGGCGCTCGCCCTGTACAGCAAGCATCAGAGTCTTGGCGGGTGCGGTGCAGAGTATTTGCACACGGCGTCCGTCCAGCGCGGCCAAGCGTTCCCGGGCGCCGGTGTCCAGCGCCAGCGCGGCGTTGGCCAAGGTTTCGGCCAAGTCCGCTAGCAGCGCGTCGAGAGCATTCACGCCACGGCTCGATGGATGGCGGTGATGCCGCCGAGCAGATCATGGTGCTCAACCTGTTCGAAACCGGCGTCGGCGAGCAGCAACTTCAGCGCCTCTTGAGTTGGGTGGACGCGAATGGACTCAACCAGATAGCGATAGCTTTCGGCATCTCCAACAACCAGCCGGCCGAGCGCCGGCCAAGCGCTCTGGAAGCCGCGATAGGCCAACTCAAGCCAAGGATTTTTCGGTTTTGAGAACTCCAGCACCAACAGCGCCGCACCAGCCTTTAGAACCCGCTTCAATTCCGCCAGCGCCCGCTGCTTATCGGTGAAGTTGCGCAAGCCGAAGCCGATGGTGGCGGCATCAAACTGGTCGTCGGCAAAGGGTAGCGCTTCGGCCTTGGCGCAGCAGCATTGCACCTGAGCCAGCCCGGCATCCAGCAGGCGGTTCCGACCGATGGTCAACATGGAGGCGTTCAGGTCGGCCAGAACCACTCGCCCCTCAGCGCCAACCGCCGGTGCCAGCAAGCGGGCGAGGTCGCCGGTGCCGCCGGCCAAATCCAGCAGGCAATGGCCGCGGCGGGCAGCGGACATCTCCACCAACATGCGCTTCATCAAACGGTGCAGGCCCAGCGACATCAGATCGTTCATCAGGTCGTAGCGGCTCGACACCGACGTAAATAGGTCGCCGACCAAGCGCGTCTTTTCCTCCGGTGTAACGCTGCGGGCACCGAAGCTCACCCGTTCATCCACTTTGTCCATCAATCGCCTTGCTCTGCTCGTGGCCACGGCAAGAGGTTACCAGTGATTCAAGCCGTTAAACCAGCCAAGCCTGCTGCTAGCAGTCTGCTCGCATCGCCCGCCTCCACCGCCGCCGGAGGCAGGCCCCCGCTAGCTTGATTCAGGACTGAAATGGCGCACCGGTATGGGCTTTAGGCGGGAGGCGTTGGCGGCCTTCAATTCAGCTAGATATTCCTGCCAATACTGCGCTTGGTTGTCACCCAAGTCGCGCAGGTAGCGCCAAGCGTAGATGCCGGTGCCGTGCCCGTCGTCGAACAGCAGGCGGACCCCGTAGTTGCCAATCGGCTCGATGCTGGCGATGCCAACGTCTTTCTTTCCGGTTTGCAGTCGTCGCTCATCGGCGCCATGGCCGCGCACTTCCGCCGAGGGCGAATACACCCGCAGCAGTTCGGCCGGCAATTCCACCACTTCGCCGTCAAAATCCAAGCTCAGGATGCGTTGGCGCTTGCGGTAGGTGATGTTGGCCGGCCGCATGGAGGAACCCCCGTTAGAGGATGTACCTCGACAAATCCTGATCCCGCACTAGGGACTCCAAGCGACTGTTCACGTAAGCCGCATCCACCATAATGGATTCGGCGTTGCCGTCCGATGCGCTGCGGAAGGAGATGTCGTCAAGCAGCCTCTCCATCACGGTGTGCAGGCGTCTAGCGCCAATGTTCTCAGTGGTTTCATTGACGCGCCAAGCCAGTTCCGCAATCCGCGTCAAGCCGCCCTCATCGAATTTGAGGTCAAAATCTTCGGTGCCGAGGAGCGCTTGATACTGCTCGGTGAGGGAGGTATCGGGCTCCACGAGGATGCGCTTGAAGTCCTGCGGTGTCAGCGCGTCGAGGTCCACCCGGATGGGCAAGCGGCCCTGCAGCTCGGGAATGAGGTCCGAAGGCTTGGATAGATGAAAGGCGCCTGAGGCGATGAACAACACATGGTCCGTGCGCACCATGCCGTGCTTGGTGGATATGGTGCAGCCTTCAATGAGCGGCAGCAAGTCGCGCTGCACACCTTCCCGGGAGACATCCACACCCGTAGTTTCGCTGCGCCGAGTCACTTTATCGATCTCATCAAGAAAGACGATGCCGGTTTGCTCCACGGCGTCGATCGCCAGCGCCTTCACTTCCTCTTGGTTGACCAGCTTGGTCGCCTCATGCTCCCGTAGCCGCCGGAAAGCGTCCCGGACTTTCAGGCGCACGTTACGCTTCCGTTCGGAGCCGAAGTTGCTGAGCATGCTCTGCAGTTGCTGCGTCATCTCCTCCATGCCGGGCGGCGCCATGATTTCGACGCCCACCGGGGCCGCCTCCATCTGCAGGTCAATTTCCTTTTCATCTAAACCGCCCTCGCGCAGCCGCTTGCGCAGCAACTGCCTTGAAGCGGAATTGGCTGCGGCTTGATTCGCCTTGCGCTCCTTTGGCGCCGCCGGCACCAAGGCATCCAAAATGCGTTCTTCGGCGGCATCGTCGGCCAAGTGCCGCACCTTGCCGACCTGCGCCTCGCGCCGCTGCTTGACCGCAACGTCAGCCAAGTCGCGAATGATCGACTCCACATCCCGGCCCACATAGCCCACTTCGGTGAACTTGGTGGCCTCCACCTTGATGAAGGGCGCATCGGCCAGCTTGGCCAACCGGCGGGCGATCTCAGTTTTGCCAACCCCCGTGGGGCCGATCATAAGGATGTTCTTCGGCGTGATTTCGTCGCGCATGCGTTCATCAAGCTGCATCCGCCGCCAGCGGTTGCGCAAGGCGATGGCCACGGCCCGCTTGGCTTGATTCTGACCGATGATGTGCTTGTCGAGCTCGTGGACAATTTCCCTAGGCGTCATCATTGTTGACCATCACTTCCCTATTGTCGCGCCGCTCAGACGCCGGCTGGTTGAGCGCTTGCATGTTTCGTCACCTCTTCCGCCGCCGGCAAGGCTTCAACGCTGCGCTTGTGGTTGGTGTAAACGCAGATGTCGGCAGCAATTCCAAGCGCTCGTTCAACGATGTCCACAGCGCCAAGCTCGGTATTCTCGCACAGCGCCCGAGCGGCGGCTTGCGCATAGGGGCCGCCGGAGCCAATGGCTATCGATTGCCCGTCTGGTTCTATGACGTCGCCGGTGCCACTGACCATCAGGGTGGTGGTGGTGTCGGCCACAATCAGCATCGCTTCAAGGCGGCGCAGGGCGCGGTCGGAGCGCCAATCCTTGGCCAACTCCACCGCCGCCCGGGTGAGGTTGCCGGAATACCTCTCCAAGACCGCCTCAAAACGTTCAAACAGCGTGAACGCATCGGCCGTGCCACCGGCGAACCCAGCTAGGATGCGCCCGTCGAACAAGCGACGCACTTTAACCGCATTGCCCTTCATGATGGTGGCGCCGGCGCTGACCTGGCCGTCGCCGCCAACGGCGACCTGCCCCTCGCGCCGCACGCAAACGATGGTGGTTCCGTGAATTTTTTCCATAGTCAAGGATACTTAAGGACGACTTCCCTTGGTTTCAAGGCATCAACTGCGTTTTATCCACATGGCGGACAAGTTTTTTTGCCGCAGGCGCTCCATGACTTGCTTGGCCGCATCGGCGGACTCGATCGGCCCCACGGTCACCCGATACCAAGCGCCGTTGTCCAATTCAACGCGAGCCGTAGACGGGTTGGGCATATCCTGCAGGATGAGCCGAGCACGGAGCTGTTCCGCGTCATTCTCGCGCTGAAAAGAGGCCACCTGGATGTGAAAGACCTGGGGTTGCTCAATTGGAGGCGGCCCTTCCTGACGGTACTTGTCCTGATCGGTTGGGACCTTGCTGTTCTTCAGCAAGTCGTCAAACCGGAAAATCAATTCCCCGGGCTCGTCATCGCCGGGGGGTTCCACCAAGCCGATGATGCGATCCACCTGCTTTGAGCCGAAGTCCGGCGTATGGACCACAAACAAAGTGACGCCGCCGCCCAGCAGCAGGCCGATCAAGAAGCTGAACCAGTGCGAACTAATGCCACTCTTGCGCTTGGGGGCGGGAGTCTTGCGCTTGGGGACGGGAGTCTTGCGCTTGGGGGCGCGGGAACTGCGCGCCCCTGACCCGGCTCTTGCTGTCTTTTTCACCATGAGGCGTATTAAATCGCATCTATGGGGTCTACGTCGATTTCCCAACGCACACCGCGGGGCGCTTGCACACCCACCAACCGATCAAGGGCTTGGTGCAGGGGACGACGCGTGTCCGCCAGAACCATCAGCTGATGCCGATACCGGTCGGCCACGCGCAGCATCTGCGCCGGTGCCGGCCCTAGGACTTCAAGCCCGCTTGGCAGACGGGATTTCAACTTCAGCAGGAATGGGCTGGGCAGGGTCGGGTCGGCGGCGGCGGCGCGAATCAGGGCCATGTGTCGCGTTGGCGGCATGGCCGCTCGACGACGAACGGCCAGTTCGTGCGCGGCAAACGCCGCGTAACCTCGCTCCACTAACCGCTTCAGGGCGGGGTTATCCGGTTGCAGCGTTTGCAGCCAAACAACCCCCGGCCGGTCGGACCGGCCGGCTCGCCCAGCAACCTGGGTGAGCAATTGGGCGGTGCGCTCCGGCGCTTTGAAATCCACGCTCAGGAAACCGACATCCGCGTTGACCACGGCCACCAAGGTGACGTTGGGGAAGTGGTGCCCCTTCGCCAGCATCTGCGTGCCGACCAGGATTCCCGCTTCACCCCGCTCGATCTGCGCCAACCCTGCCTCCAAGCGGCGTTGCGTACGGGTGGTGTCGCTATCGATGCGAATGAGGGAAACACCGGGAAAGCGCTCCCTAAGCGCGTCTTCGGTGCGTTCGGTGCCAGCACCCAACGGCGTCAGTTCGAGGTTGCCACAAGCGGGGCAGCTTTCAGGCAAGCGTTTTTCGGCACCGCAATGGTGACAGGCCAATCTTCGCCGCCCCCGGTGCAGGGTCAGGCGCGCATCGCAATCGTCGCATCCCGCTTGCCAGCCGCACTTGGTGCATAGGTAGACCGGTGCATAGCCGCGTCTGTTCAGAAAAACCAACACCTGGCCGCCAGCATCAAGGTGCTGCTTGATGCAGCGCATCAGGGCCTCGCTCAATCCATCGCGCATGGGATGGCCACGCACGTCAAGGACATGGATGCGCGGCATGGACGCACCGGTGGCTCGACCGGTCAAGCGCTGGCGCTGATAGCGCCCTCGGCGCACGTTCTCCAGCGACTCCAACGATGGCGTAGCACTGCCCAAAATCAACGGAATGTTCAGGTCCGCAGCCCGTTTGACAGCGACATCTCGGGCCGAATAGCGCAGCCGGTCACGCTGCTTGAAAGAGGCGTCATGCTCCTCGTCCACCACCATCAGCCCCAGTTTTCCGAAAGGCGTGAACACCGCTGAACGGGTGCCCACGAGAATGCGGGCCGCCCCAGATTGGCAACGAAGCCAAGCCTTAAGCCGCTCCCCGTCGCTCAGCCTTGAGTGCATCACATCAACGGCGCCGCAGCGGCGTTGAAACCGCGCCACGGTCTGCGGCGTCAAAGCGATCTCTGGCACCAGCACAAGGGCTTGCTCGCCACGCTCAAGCACCTGGGCAATCACTTGCAAGTAAACCTCGGTCTTGCCGCTGCCGGTGACGCCTTCAAGCAGGTTGGCGGAAAATCCATCCAACGAGCGCCGGTAGCCCTGAACCGCCGTTGCCTGGTCCGCCGTCAACGGCAGCGGCGGCTCCAACTCGTAGGGGCGCTGGCTAGGCTCAATGGCCCCTTTGCGCGCCAACGCTGCGATGAGGGAGGTACTGAAACCCTCGGCACGAACATCTGCGCCGCTTGCCCAGCCACCACGAGCAGCCAAAAAATCAAGCAGGGCTTGCTGGCGAACTGCCCTAGGTGACGGCACCTCGCCGCCTTCAACCCGCCGCCAAATTTCCTCATCCCGCCACTTAAGCGGCGCTCCTTTCATGAAGGCGTTGGGCAGCATGGAGGCGAAAACCTCACCGATGGGATGGTGGTAGTAGGACGCTAGCCATTGCGCCAAAAGCATGAGCTCATGCGGCAGCGCACTCACTTGGTCCAGGACCTCCAGCAGCGGCTTAGGGTCGGCGAAGGCGTCTTTCGGATCCACCGCCAAGCAAAGGCCAACGGCGGTCTTGGTGCGAAATGGCACCCGCACCCGCGCACCGACGCTGGGTGCCGGGCAGCCCTCCGGAACGGCGTAGTCGAACGCCTGGAACAAGGGAACGGGAACGGCGATGCGGATGATGTCTGCCATGATGCGAGAACAGTCTACAGGCGCTCCAGCCAACCTGTTTCAAAAATCCGCCCCTCATTGCAAGATTGCTTGCTGATTCAGGCCCACCGCCGAGGACCGGGTGTCACTGGCGGTCCAAAACGTCCACTCCAAGGGGCGCGCCTCATGTGACAGCCAAAGGGCACCTCGAAAAAGTGCGTCTGATCTGGCGGCGGTATGGGTACTGGGCCAGTCAGTGGGAGCGCAGCTTGCGATACAGTCCGGTGATGCGCCGACGGGTCATGGCGAACCTACTTCACGGCGTTCTTCTGGGGCGACGGGAGCGCAGTCGATGTTAAACTCATGGCCTAGCCCTTCGGACTTGGCGGCTGATGAACGACCGGCCCAGAATCGATCTATACAGCGACACCCAAACCCGCCCCTCGGCGGAGATGCGCAAAGCGATGGCAAATGCGGAGGTTGGGGATGAACAGCGCAACGAGGACCCTACGGTGCTACAGCTTTGCGCCATGGTTGCAACGTTGCTCAACAAGGAAGCCGCTCTGTTCCTGCCTTCCGGCACCATGTGCAATCAGATCGCCTTCCGCACCCACACCAGCCCCGGAGATGAGATTATTCTCCACGAGACCAGCCATCCAATGCACTTTGAGGCTGGCGCGTCCGCGGCGCTTTCGGGGGTGATGCTGCGCCCCCTGCCGGGCCCGCGCGGCATGTTCTCCGCCAAGCAAGTAGGTGCGGCCATCCGCCACGAGCAACCCCATAGCCAGCGCTCGCGGCTCGTTTCGGTGGAGAACACCACCAATCTCGGCGGCGGCGCGGTGTGGAGCATCAACGCCTTGGATGCGGTGGCCGAAACCGCCCATGAGCATGGTCTCGCCACCCATATGGACGGCGCCCGGCTAATGAACGCGGCGGTCGCGGCAGGAAAGCCCGCCGCCGATTTCGTGCGCGGCTACGACTCAGCCTGGGTTGATCTGAGCAAAGGGCTCGGGGCGCCGGTCGGCGGCGTGCTCGCAGGTTCACGAGAATTCATCGCCGAGGCGCTGCGGTACAAACACCAGTTCGGTGGCGCCATGCGTCAAGCCGGCATCATCGCCGCCGCTGGAGTTTACGCACTGAAGCACAACGTGGACCGGCTCGCCGAGGACCACGACAATGCGCAGCTCTTCGCCCGGCTGATCACCGGGATTGACGGCATTGAGGTCGATGCCGACCCCATCGACACCAACATGGTCTACTTCAACGTCGCCGGCACCGGGCTTAACGCACAACAGGTTTCCGAACGCCTGCTTGCGCACGGCGTCCGTATCGGGGCGATAGACGAATGCCTGATGCGGGCGGTCACCCACCTCGACGTCACCGCCGCCGGGGTCAAGGAAGCCGCCGATGCCCTCCGTCAAGTGGCGCGCAGCCAGTAACTCAGGCTGACGACTTCACGCGGATGTTTTGATGGGTTGGCTCGACCCGCCAAGTGGCGCGCAGCCAGTCACTCAGGCTGACGGCAAGCGCGGGATCACCCACAAAGCCCGAATCAAATGGCTCAAGCGGCTAGCATCCTGTCGCGCAAGCTTCTTGCATTTCAGCGTGCCGCACGGGGTCTGTGGCAAGGCGTGGCCTGCCTGATTTGGGTCGACTCCCTGGACCGCAGATATGAACCAAGCAGCAGTGCTTCACGTGGCAAGGCGTGACCTGCCTGATTTGGATCGACTCTGACTAATTCCAGTATTGAGGAACAATGGCAGCAACTTCAACCAGCCAGGAGAACCCATGCGCCAATAATCACTGACCGACGGATTTGAAAAGCATCGCAAGCGAACTCGTAAGAAACTGTTTCCGGCCGATATGAACGCCATCATTCCGTGGCCAGGTTTGGTTGGGGTCACTGAGCCCACCGCCCCAAGGCGCTGGTGGTCGCCCTATCGGCATTGAATGCTTGCTGCGCATCCACCTTCTACAACACTGGTTCAATCCGGCTGACCCAGCTGCCGAGGAAGCCATTCATGACTCCCGCGCCGTGCGTCATTTTGTGGGCATCGGCCTTGGCATTGACTTGTCGGTTCAAAATCTTGGTTCATTGGGCTTTCTGGGAGGGGGCCCAGCCTCGCGCCGGTCTCGGAACCGGCCACGGGGCAGGCGATGATCCGACCGCGCCATCCTTTTCCCACGGTCAAGAGATCGTGTCTGTCCAGTAGTATTGCAGACCTTCATCGGCGGGCTTTGGAGCTGCCCAACGGAACAGTCCAGCGTCTTGCCTTAGAGAGCTTGTCTGCTAAACTGTGGCCGCTTTCCATGCAGCGGCTAACAAGGATATGAAAAAGGGCGTCCACCCAGATTACCATGCGATTAAGGCGACTTGCAGTTGCGGCAATGTCATTGAAACGCGCTCCACCCTGCGCGAGGACATCCATATCGATGTCTGCTCGGACTGCCACCCCTTCTATACCGGCAAACAGAAGATCATGGATACGATGGGCCGCGTGGAGCGGTTCCGTCGGCGTTTCGGCAATCGCTCCGTCAGCGCCTGATCTCGCATTGCGCTTCCAATATGTTGCAATCCCTTGCCCGCTAAGGATGGCTAAGGGCGCAGCAACCCGCAGCGCACCAGCGACGTGCAATTCCTCGTGCGCAAAATGGGCAAAGGCAAAGAAGGCTGGCTGGGTCGGCTAACTTGGTCGGTCACCGAAACCTGCGATTCCTAGTGTGCAGGGAGCGCTGGCCAATGAGTCAAGGCCCACTGCGCCAAACTGACGACCTGCGCTTGATGGCTTTATGCGGCTGCACATGTCGGGGCGGCGGCTCGCCGAACGTGCTCCCAAGTTGATGATTTGCGCTTGATGGCTTTATACGGAGACCTGTCCCCAAGGTGCCCCCTGTTGCGCCAAGCTGGCGATCTGCGCTTGATGGCGTTGCCCCTTGCCGCCCAAGCCACGGCCTCGTTGGCGGTCAGCCGCCACTAGCGCCAAGGCCAACGACGCCAAGATTCTTTACCTGCTTTCTTGAACCCCTTGGATTGATGCGGTCTAACTCCACAACCGTCACCCCAAGACACGGCATGACAAAGCTTTGGCTTCCATTTCTGCTCATCTTCGCCGGCAACCAAGCCTTGGCCGCCGGCGCTGGCGAGAAGATGTACAACGACCTGCGCGAACAGGAGGTCATCTATGCGGACGCGGAATGGCAGGACTACGTCACCGAAATCGGCGAGCGCTTGCTGGCGTCGTCGCCTTATTCGGGAAACTACACCTTCGTTGTGGTGGACAATCCAGCCATCAACGCATCAGCCACCCGAGACGCATACATCTTCGTAAACCGTGGCCTCATCGCTCACTGCAATAGCGAAGATGAACTGGCTGGAGTCATTGGCCACGAAATCGGCCATGTCGTGGGCCGCCACACTGAGCAAACTAGGGGCCTGAACCGGATCGGCGGGCTGCTCGGCTGGATTGCGGCCATCGGCACCTCCAGTTATAACATGAAGAGCTTGGGCGACACCCTGACCGCCACCGCGGTGACCCGGGAGGCGCGCGAGAACGAACTTGAAGCGGACAGCTATGGGGCGGAGTTCTTGGCCCGTGCCGGCTATGACCCGCAAGCGATGATTAACGTCATCTACGTCTTAAAGGAACAGGAGTTGTTTTCCAGGTCAGTGCGCAATCAGCCGGCCGTCTACCACGGCTTGTTCCGCAGCCATCCGCGCAACGACAAGCGCCTGCATGAAGCGGTGAACAAGGCCCACCCACTAGCCGTGACGGACACAAGGCCGCCGCTACGGGATTTTTGGGAAATGCTCAACGGCTTGGTTTTCGGCAACGAAGCAGCTACCGGCCTGATCAAAGGCAGCGCCTATTATCACATCGGCCTGCGCATCGTGGTGCAGTTTCCCAACGGCTGGGATCTTGGCAACACCGCCACCGAAGTCTTTGGCCGAGACTTAAGCGGCGCTGCCGACGCCGCGATCAGGGTGCAGCGGCAACAGCCCCCCGGCAAAGGGCAAACACCGGAGGACTACATCCGCGAAACCCTAAAACGGGACGACATTGAAAACGGCGAAGCCATGACGGTCAGCGGCTACGAAACCTACATCGCCGACGTGAAAATTCTCGCCGGCGACGCCCAAGCCCGGAAGATGGCCGTGATCTTTAAGGACAACAGCGTCTATCTGTTCAAAGGCGAGCTGGGCCCGACCGGAGATGTGGAGCAATTCAACCGAAATTTCCGCGACACCTTAACTTCTTTTCGAGCCATGACCGCCGCCGACCTGGAAACCGCTGACCGACAGCGCCTTAGCGTCGTGGTGGCGAAACCAGGGGACACCTATGCCTCCCTGGCAAGCAAGTCCTCCATTAAGTCATTCCCCGAAGAAACCCTCCGGGTCATCAACGGACACTACCCCCGAGGCGAACCCAGGGCTGGTGACCTGATCAAGACCGTTCGTTGAGCCAAGACGAAGGAGATGCCCAATGCGAGCGACCGGGCCTGAAGTAGAGGGCACATCGATTTTTGCCTGTTTTCAGCGCCGCACGTCGGCGCGACTGGTTTGAAGTTGGCGTTGAGCCGCTGACTGGCGGGCTCGTCCGCTCAGCACTCAGGGGGCTCTCCCGCCTTGATTGACACGTTTTCCCCTGCTTGTTGTGGCTGCGCGGCACCGGCGCGATGGACGCGTCAAGGATGCACCTTCCCCGCGCAATATAGCCCTGCCGCACCAAGTGCCGGTCGAACAGGGCGAATTTTCGAGGCATCCTAGAGTTGGCTTGGGGCGCTCACTGTCGGCACGTCAAGCTCGTGCTTGCGCCCATCCCCCGGCACGGCAACGGGGTCGCCCACTCAGTGGCCGGGGCTGAAATCGGTGGGCTTGGGGCGCTCACCTTTCGGCGCGTTAAGCTCGTGCTTGCGCCCATCCCCCGGCACAACGACAGGGCCGTGCGCCGGTAGGTAAGCACCTCAAGCCCGCTCGGAACCAAGGCTCGATCAGGCCGCTCCGTTTTAAGGTGGTTCCATGAAAGGCATCGCTTCTTTACTCTTCTTTAGCCTTTCGTTTTCACCGAAAGAAGGCAGACCAGCCTTTCAGACCCCTCGCCAGAGATCCTCGGGCAGTTCGTCATTGGCGTTTAGGGCACGGGCGAGCACAAAGAAGAAGTCTCCGAGCCGGTTGAGATAGCGCCCGCCGGCTGGGCTGTCCGCCCGCCACAGGCTGCGCTCCGCCCGCCGACAGACGGTGCGGCAAACGTGGGCGGTGGCCCCGGCACGACCGCCGCCAGGAAGCACGAATTCCGCCAAGGGTGGAAGCGCCTGGTTCATAGCCTCGGTTCTGGCTTCCATCGCGTCTGGGGTCGGCGCCGGCGTATTGCCTAGGGTGGCCAGATGAGCACCTAAGTCGAACAGTTGTTGCTGAACGTTGCGCAGCAAGGCCGCCAAGTCAGGGTCCGCGATCTCAGTGAGCAGCGCACCCACTTGGCTGTTCAACTCATCGACATCGCCGATGGCTGTGAAAACCGGCGCGGTTTTGGGCAGCTTGGCCCCGTCAGCCAAGCGGCTTTCGCCGCCATCACCTTGGCGGGTGGTCACCCGGGTGATGCGGTTGCGGCTTGGGCGTTCTCGATCATTCATGGCGCTTCTCCCAAGGCACCGCCCGGCGCTGTGGTGGCCGCCGGATGCGGCAATGCGAACTCCCTCCTCGTTTCAAGGAATCGAGCCTTTTCGTTCGGCCAGGACGGTGAGTTTATGCCGGTCCTATCGTCCGCCAGCCTTGCCAAGCCGAACATTGGGGCTGATTATACGTCCTTCGCCTGTGCGGTATTCACCGTCAATCTGAACAAACCGGCTTGGAGGTACGCCATGCCCTCATTCGATGTTGTCTCCGAACTAGACTTACAAGAGGTTCGCAACGCTGTTGACCAAGCCTCCCGGGAGCTTCGCTCCAGGTTTGATTTCCGCGGCGTTGATGCAAGCTTTGGGTTGTCCGAGCAGGGCATTGAATTGGCCGCATTCGAGGATTTCCAGCTCAAGCAAATGGAGGACATTCTGCGTGGCAAGTTGGCCAGCCGGGGCGTGGACGGCGCCAGCCTTGATCCCCAGCCCATTGAAGGCTCCGGCAAGCAGCGGCGTCAGTTGTTCCATTTGAAGCAAGGCATTGACCGGGACTCAGCAAGGCGAATCGCCAAGATAGTCAAGGACTCCCGGCTCAAGGTGCAAGCCCAAATACAAGGCGAGAAGGTGCGCATCACGGGCAAAAAACGCGACGAACTGCAAGCCATCACCGCCCAACTCAAAGAAGCGGAGTTGGGTGTTCCCTTGCAGTTCAACAATTTTCGTGATTAAGGCGAAGCAACTGAGGTCCTGTCCCACAAGCGTCTTGCATTGCAGCGCACAGAGCTGGTGGCAAGGCACGGCCAGCCGGGGATGACCCCGCCCCATTGCCAAAGGTCGCAACGCGGCCACAGGCCCCGTGCGGTGCAGCCTTCGGGAGCTTGGCTCGGCACCATCGCTGCAGTTGCGCTTGATGTTTACTTGAGTTGCCCTTCACCCGCCGCTGACTGCTCATCGTGGCCAGCCAACCGATACGCCAAGACTTTCAGCCAATCTAGGCACGGTTCCCGCACATCATTGAATTTTTATTGAATTTTTTTCCAACTAGGGCTTGAAACCGCCCCAAGCGCCTCTATTATAAGCGGCCCGTGGATTAGCACTCTCTCCATGAGAGTGCTAACGGCGTTTGCAGTCGGCCTGACCGCAAGGGCAACGGGACAATGGGACAACCGTGAAACAAGAAACTTGTTGCTAGGCGGCAAGGAAATTGGGAGAAACAAGTTCATGAATATTCGACCTTTACATGACCGCGTCGTCGTGCGCCGGCTGGAAGAGGAGACCACCACTTCTGGAGGAATTGTGCTGCCTGATTCGGCGGCCGAAAAGCCGTCCCAAGGCGAAATTCTTGCGGTGGGTCCTGGCAAGATCTTGGACAATGGCAAGGTGCACGCCCCGGACGTCAAGGTGGGCGACAAGATCATTTTTGGCCAGTACGGCGGCAGCACGGTCAAGATCGAGGGGGATGAGCTCCTCATCCTCACCGAAAGTGAGATCTTCGGCGTACTCGAAGGCTAACGTGAACCAATTGAAGAGGAACAGTTAATGAGCGCGAAAGACGTAAAATTCGGAGATGAGGCACGCAGCCGCATGCTCAAGGGCGTAAACATCCTGGCCGATGCGGTCAAGGTCACCTTGGGTCCCAAGGGCCGCAACGTGGTGCTTGATAAATCCTTCGGCGCACCCACCGTCACCAAGGACGGGGTCTCTGTCGCCAAGGAAATCGAACTCAAGGACAAGTTCGAGAACATGGGCGCCCAAATGGTCAAGGAAGTGGCCAGCCAAACCTCCGATGAAGCCGGAGATGGCACCACCACCGCTACGGTCCTGGCTCAATCCATTCTCACGGAGGGCCTGAAGTCCGTCGCTGCCGGCATGAACCCCATGGATCTCAAGCGCGGCATCGACAAGGCCGTCGCCGTTGCCGTTGAGTCCATCAGAAAAATGTCAAAGCCCTGCGAGGATTCCACCGCCGTCGCTCAAGTTGGCAGCATTTCTGCCAACAGCGACACCGCAGTGGGCAAAATCATCGCCGAGGCCATGGACAAGGTTGGCCGCGAGGGGGTCATCACCGTTGAGGAAGGCAGCGGCCTGCAGAACGAACTCGATGTAGTGGAGGGCATGCAGTTCGACCGCGGCTACCTCTCCCCCTACTTCATCAACAATCAGGACTCCATGTCCGCGGACCTTGATGAGCCCTACATCCTGTTGTGCGACAAGAAGATCTCCAACATCCGCGACATGCTGCCGGTGCTGGAGAACGTGGCCAAGTCCGGCAAGCCCCTGATGGTGGTTGCCGAGGACATTGAAGGCGAAGCCCTAGCCACGCTGGTGGTCAACAACATGCGCGGCATCGTCAAGGTGGCCGCCGCCAAGGCGCCCGGCTTTGGCGACCGGCGCAAGGCCATGCTGCAGGACATCGCCGTCCTCACCGGTGGCACCGTGATCTCCGAGGAAGTGGGCTTGACGTTGGAAGGCGCCACCCTCGACGATCTCGGCACGGCCAAGCGAGTGTCCTCCAGCAAGGAGAACACTACCATCGTTGATGGAGCAGGTGCAAAAAATGAGATTGAGGGCCGCATCAAGCAGATTCGCCAGGAGATAGACGACACCAGTTCGGACTATGACCAAGAGAAGCTGCAGGAGCGCCTAGCCAAGCTGGCCGGCGGCGTTGCCGTCATCAAGGTTGGCGCACCAACCGAAGTGGAGATGAAGGAGAAGAAGGCGCGTGTTGAGGATGCGCTGCACTCCACCCGCGCCGCCGTGGAGGAAGGCGTGGTCGCCGGCGGAGGCGTTGCCCTAGTGCGGACCATTGACGCCGTAAGCAAGATCTCCGGCGGCAACGAAGATCAGAACGTCGGCATCGCCATTGCCACCCGCTCCCTGAGCACTCCGTTGCGGCAAATCGCCATCAACGCTGGCGCCGAAGGCGCGGTGGTGTTCAACAAGGTGGCCGCGCTGGAGGGCAACCGAGGCTACAACGCGGCCACCCACAAATACGGCGACATGCTGAAAATGGGCATTCTTGACCCGGCCAAGGTGGTGCGTGCTGCGTTGCAGGCCGCTGCTTCGGTAGCTGGGTTGATGATCACCACGGAAGCGATGGTGAGCGAGCTGCCCGAAGACAACCCACCGGCGGCAGCGCACGGCGGCGGCATGCCCGATATGGGGGGCATGATGTAGCAACTTCGCCCACTGCCATAGTGGGTGCTGACAGCCCCGGCTCCGGCCGGGGCTTTTTTTTGCCCGGCTGAGGGGGCTCTTCATGCGAGGGGGGGGGACCCTCGCGCTCCCCGGCTGAAGGCTCTTCATGCGAGGGGGGCCCCTCGCGCTCCCCAGCTGAGGGCTCTTCATGCGAGGGGTTCCCCCCTCGCGCTCCCCAGCTGAGGGCTCCTGCGTCTTCGGAGTTGTCCAAGTCATGGCATTTAGGGATTACCATGGTGCTTTGGGAAGATGTTTGAGTGGTTGCAAGCATGGTCACCAACACAACTAAGGACGGCAATGGAAAAGCCAACTGCGCTGAGTCTGGCCGTGGCTTCATCCTTCAAGCCAGCTACCGAATTGGCCACCCCAGTGACGACACCCCGCGCTCCCAAGCCGAAGTTCCACTCACAGAAAACGACCCCAACCTGGGTTTACGTTCAAGCGGTCCGGCCACCGAAATTCCACAGACAACGGGTGATTTCTCCAACGCCCCGGCTGCGGCGCTGCCAACGGGGGTAGGCGCTCGGCGCTTACCTGCCGCAAACCGCCGTGTTCCAGTGGTCCATCTGTACGGCGTTCTCGAAGGCGGCGGCACGTTTTTGGTGCGTGACGATCGCCAAGTTCCCCATTTTTACATCCGCCGCCGGGACGCCGACCGGGCTTGGCGGTTGGGCGCGGTTCATCAACTTGAAACCGCGCACAAAACCTTCGATGGAGATGCGGTGCTGCGCATTGACGTTGGCATCCCCCAAGATATGCCACCAATCCGCGACCGTCTGCAACAGCACGGCGTGCAAACCTTTGAAGCGGATGTTCGCTTCGCCACCCGCTATCTAATAGACCGAGGCATTCGCGGCGGCTGCGAAATCCTCGGCCCTTGGATTCGCGGCCAACGCATCACCCGAATCTACAACAACCCGCAACTGCGCCCGGCAGAGGTGAAGGTAACGCCAACCGTACTGTCGTTCGACATCGAAACGGACCCCAACGCCAAGCGCCTGCTCGCCATCGCTCTCTATGGGACCTTCCGGCTGGAGAGCGCCACAGGGCACCCCCCGCACGAACAGCCCCTGCAGCCGGGGAGCGCGAGGGGAACCCCCAACGAACGCACCGCCCATCAAACGCCCCATCCCGGGCGCACTGGTGAGCAGCCCCCGCATCAGATCATTGACGAAGTCTACATCGTCGATGCCGAGCGGCGCCCCATGCCGGAACGCGCCATCGGCTGCGCCAGCGAGAAGGAGGCGCTCAAAGCCTTCACCGCACGCATTCACGAGCTCGACCCGGACATCCTCACCGGCTGGAACGTCATCGACTTCGACCTCAAGGTGTTGGACCGCATCGCCAAGCGCCTGCGCGCGCCATTGCCGCTCGGCCGGGACTCCGGCGCCATGCGTCTGCGCCCGGCGCAAGGCTATTTCGGCAGCGGCCAAGCATCCATTCCCGGCCGCTTGGTGCTCGACGGCATGGACCTTGTGCGCGGCGCCTTCATGCGTTTTGATGACTACTCGCTGAACAACGTGGCGGCCGCTGTGCTCGGCGAAGGTAAGGTCAGCCTCGGCGACAGCGGCGACCGGGCACAGGATATCCAAGCCCGTTTCCGCGATGATCTCGCCACCTTCGCCGCATACGCCCGAACCGACGCCCGACTGGCTCAGCAAATAGTGGCGGAGTTGGGCCTCGCAACCCTAGCGATGGCCCGCAGTCGCCTCACGGGCATGACGCCGGACCGCGTTTCCGCCAGCATCGCATCGTTCGACTTCCTCTATTTGGCTGCTCTTGGCAAACGTCGCATCGTCGCACCCAGCGTGCACTCGGCTGATGCGCGGGTTTCCCAACGGCACCAAGCGGGCGGATACGTCTTGGAGCCAGTCACGGGTATGCACGAAAACGTCTGGGTGTTCGACTTCAAGAGCCTGTATCCCAGCGTCATCCGCACGTTCAACATCGACCCGCTAGGCTATGTCGCCAATCCCACCAACGGCGACGCCGTGGTCAGGGTCACTGAAGACGCCAGTTTCCAGCGCGGCCAAGCCATTCTGCCGGCGATGCTGGACAACCTGTTTCCACAGCGGGAAGCGGCCAAGCGCAGCGGCGATGCCGTGGCCTCCCAAGCCATCAAAATCCTCATGAACTCCTTCTACGGAGTATTGGGCACACCAGCCTGCCGATTCCACAACGTCGCCATCGCCAACGCCGTCACCGGCATGGGGCGGCGACTGTTGCAGTGGTCCAAGTCTTGGTTTGAAGCGCGCGGCTTCGATGTGCTCTACGGCGACACCGACAGCGTCTTCGTGCATTCGAGCATGTCCTTGAACGAGGCGCGGCAAACGGGGCCGCGGCTAGCGCGACAACTGAGCGAGGCCATCGCCACCTACATCAAGGATACTTGGCGGCTGACCAGCCGCTTGGAAATGGAGTTCGAGAAATTGTACCTGAAGCTCTTTCTGCCATCGGTGCGGCATGGCGGCGCTGGCGCTCGAAAACGTTACGCCGGCCTCATTGACGGCCAGCAGGAGGTCGATTTCGTCGGCATGGAGGTGGTGCGCCGCGACTGGACGGAACTGGCCAAGGACGTGCAGCGCGAACTCTACCTGCGGCTGTTCTCCGGGCAACCAGTGGGCAGCTATCTGGCCGACATCGCCACCGCATTGCGCCGGGGTGACCTGGACGCCAAACTCACATACCGCAAGGGCCTGCGCAAAAGCCCAGCCCAATACACGGCCAATACGCCACCCCACGTCGCCGCGGCGCGCAAGTCGCGCAACCCCGGCCGCGTCATCTCCTACCTGATGACCGTTGGCGGACCCGAGCCTCTAGACGCAATACGCCACGAACCAGACCGAGAGCACTACCTAGACAAACAGGTCAGGCCGGTGGCGGAGCCGGTGTTGGCGGCCCTCGGCCTGGATTTCGACCGCACCGTGGGCGACGACACGCAGCTATCGCTGTTTTGAATCGTTGCGCAAAATCGCCCTATTACAGAGTCCTACGCCTACTCCTTCGCCGCACCCGGCGCGAACGCAAACAACAGGTTCCCCGGCATCCTGCCACCGAACAGGTAACCGGAATTCACCAGCACATGACCATCAACCACCACCGGACCATCGGCTTCAATAGCGCCTCCATGACCAGGTTCGCCAGACAAGGTGATGAACTCGCGATTGGTGTCGAAATCCCAAAGCAATTGCCCGTTTGCCGCCGCGTAGGCCCGCAGATGGCCGTCGAAAGCGCCAGCGAACACCACGCCTGGCATGGCGGTGACGGCGGCTGAAAAGCCCGGGTCGCAGGCCGGGCGATCTTTCGGTGCGCAGACGTCTGGTGCTGACGCATGCCACAGGGTCTTGCCGGTGGCGGGATCAAGAGCGAACAGCCCCGGTTTCGCCTTGCCCTGCTCTTGGCCGGTAAACTCCGTATCCGCAATGGGGGCGTAAATGCGGCCTTCTCCAGCCGCCATGCCCCAGTGTACGCCGCCGGCAAAGCCGCCCCGGCCAATGCGCACCCGCCAGAGCACCCGCCCATCGGCGTCGGGGTCCAAAGCGAACACTTGGCCGGACTTCTGCCCGGCCACCAAGATCTGGCGACCATCGTCCAATTCCACCAACATGGGTGGAGCTCCGATATCCAGGTCCGGCCCGTTTTCCGCCGGGCAGTTCTCGCCGCCGCCAATGAAGCAGGCCATGTTCCAGGCGTCCCCAGCCAAGGACTGACGCCCCCAAGCGAGCGCGCCGGATTGCATGTCGAACGCCAAGATCGCATCGCTAGTAGGTGCCGCCGGCGATGTATAGGCTTCGCCGGTGCCGGCATACAGGCGCTGGCGCTGAACGTCCAGCGTTGGGCTGTTCCAGATGGGCGCTCCGGCTGGGGCGAAGCGCATCAGGCCGCTGGAGTTCCTGCCGACCGGCGTCGGAGCTGCCACGATTGAATGGCTGGTCCACAGCACGCGACCATCCTCAGCATTCACCGCCACGATGCCGCCGCGAAAGGTGCAGCAAGGGTACGCGGGATCGGCAGCGCTGGCCCACTCCTTGGACGACAGGGGCGCATAGACGCGGCCGGTGTGATAGCGAGGCGAGCCAGTCAGGGTGATGTCCGGGTGGTCATGCACCAGCGTCCGCCAAAGCAGAGCGCCATCGGCCGAACGCACGGCGTAGAGGTTGCCCCGAATGTCCCCGAAAAACAGCCTAGCACCCACATCATCAAGGCTGACCGCGGACCGCACTTCCGTATCGGCTTGATAGGACCAATAAGCGCAGCCGCTTTGCAAATCCAGCGCGTAAACCCGTCCATCTTGGCTGCCCACGTAGACCACGCCATCATGAACGCTGGGCTGGCTGCGGGCGCGGGTTGCACCCGGATAGGCAAAAACCCACTTGACTTCAAGCGTCGGCACCTGCGCCGGCGTCAATTCGGCGACGGCGGCCGGCACGAAGCGCGTGTTCTCCAAATTCAGGCCCCAGTCTTTAAGGCGCGGGCCACTAGTACGCTCAGAAGGCATCCGCGTCGTACACATCTTGACCGGGGAGGCCGCCCTGGAAGCACCGCCAAGATGGTCCGCCAAGGCGTGGCGCTCGACATCGCTCAAGGTGGTTGCATGCTCCTGCATCAAACCTGTGGTGATGGAGGCGTAGATGGCGCCCCGACCCATTATTTGAAAAGTGACCAAGTGGGGTGCGCGAGGCACTCCCCCTTGGTGGCAATGGGCGCACAAGGCGTCATAGTGAGCTTGGGGGGCTTGGACGGATTGAAGGGCTTGGGGGGCTTTCGGAGCTTGGACGGATTGAAGGGCCTGGGGGGCTTGCGCGGCGGCGATGGCTGCGGCCGGCAACAACTGCGCCAAGGCCAGCGCCACACGCCAAAGGCTAGCAGGGCGGCCTCCTACGCTAGTGGCTCTGCCGCTTGACCGAGTTGCGGTCCCTTCCCGGCAGCTAAACACCCAGTTCAAGGCGTCACGCCCGGCTTGTTGTAATTCCAGATGTGCTCCAACACCCGCCAGGAACCATCCTCTTGGCGACGCAGCACATCAAGGAACTTGCGCCGACTGCTAACAGGCTCATCGCTGCCCTTGGGCGTTCGGTGAATGATGTACTCGTAGCGGGCGTACGCCAAATCCCCGGAGACTTGTATGGTGCCAGGGTCGGTCACCTCGATTTCATAACTGTCCTGAACGAACACCGGCTGCAGGAATTGGCCGTAGTTGTCCCGCCCTCGGATCAAGGGCGCATCGGTGGGCATCAACTCCACGTCTTCGTCCAGCACGGCCAAATACCCCTCAATGCTGCCGCTTTCAACGGCGGCATTCCAACTAGCCTGCAAATGTCGGATGGCGGCAATGTCCACCTGCTCATCCGCCGCCTGCACCAAGCCACCAGCCCCAAGCAGGGCCAAGCCCCAAGCCGCTAACCAGAATTTCATTTGCTCCTCCGCTAAAGCCTTAAGCACCCAACATTTCCCGCTGAAGCCTTTTGCCAAAACAACTCGTTGCGCCCGCCCCACATAGGCTAGACTGATCGATCATGACCAAATCCGCCATTCTCACCGTCAGCGACCTGAACAAAAGCGCGAGGCTGCTGCTGGAGGAAAATTTCGGCTCAGCCTGGATTCGGGGAGAGATTTCCAACTATCACCAACCCGCCTCCGGGCATTGGTACTTCACGCTAAAGGACGACGGAGCGCAAGTCCGTTGCGCCATGTTCGTCCATCGCAACCGCCATAGCCGAATGCAGCCAAAGGAGGGCGCCGAGGTGCTCCTGCACGGGCGCGTCAGTTTGTATGAGGGCCGGGGCGAATTCCAAATCATCGTTGAGCACATGGAGGCGGCCGGGGAAGGCGCCTTGCGCGCCGCCTACGAGGCGCTGAAAGCGCAGCTTGCCGCCGAGGGCCTGTTTGCGGCTGAACGCAAGCGCCCCCTGCCCAAATTTCCCCGTCACTTGGCCGTGATTTCGTCTAGTTCCGGCGCCGCCCTTAAGGATGTGCTGAGCGTGGTCGGGCGTCGATTCCCCGCTCTACAGGTCACGGTGTTGCCAACGACGGTTCAAGGGCTGGCGGCCGAGGGGCAGATTGTGCAGGCATTGGCTCAAGCCGAAGGCATTGAACCCGACCTGATTCTCCTGACCCGAGGCGGCGGCAGCCTAGAGGATCTAGCACCCTTCAACTCCGAACGAACGGCTCGGGCCATCGCCCGCTGCCCTGTGCCCACGGTATCCGCCATCGGCCATGAGGTGGACTTCACCATCGCCGACTTCGTAGCGGACCTGCGTGCGCCCACGCCATCGGCGGCGGCGGAAATGATAACGCCGGACACCCAAGCCCTAGCTGAGGATCTGAGTAGTTGGCGGCAACGCTTGACCTTCGCCGCCAGCAATCGCTTGCAGTTGTACCGGCATCAGCTGACCGGGCTGCACTCCCGCCTCGACAACCCACTGCGTCGGTTGCAGCAAATGATGCAGCGGGTCGATGACTTGGAGGAACGGCTGCATCGCGGTTTGAACCACCGGCTTGAGCGCCTTCGAAGCAGGTTCGATGGCGCCAGCCAGAGGTTGGGGTTGCTGCACCCAAGCCTGCGCATCAAGGGGCGCAATGCCACCATTCATGCAATAGGAGCAAATATGCGGCGGCTGATGAACGCCAAGCTCAAACAAGACCAGGACAGGCTCCAAGCCCTGGCCCGAACGCTGGAGGCGGTCAGCCCCTTAAACGCCCTCAGGCGTGGGTTCGCAATCATCACGAATCAAACCGGGGAAGTCCGGATTCGTGCTGAGCAAGTTGAGGTCGGCGATTGCATCGACCTGAACTTTTTCGACGGCGCCATCAAAGCCCAAGCGCAAGGGCAGCGCCCGTTGCCGGAACGCTGGCAAGTGCAAAGCGACGAGCAGGCAAAAGGCAAGCCGACCTGAGCAGGTTCCAAACGCTCGCCGAGGCGGCACTCACAACAGCGCGACCACCAGGAAAGCGGCAAGCAGAGCAACGAGAATGAGCACAGCAAGGTTGGAAGCCGAGGGTTCCCTGGTCAAAGATGCGGCCAAAGGAACGATTGCATGAGGGCTGCGCGGCCAAGCCGCCTTTTTTGGCGTGGCGATCGACCACTTTGGGCATTTTGCTGATGCTCGTGCCGTTGTTGCAGTGGGCCGTGCTGCCCTTGAAGAAAATCATGCCGTGCTTGGGAACGGCTTTGGCCCTCTTGGCAACGCCCGCTGCGGGACGAACGGAGCCAGCCGAGGCCATCACCCCGGACGCCGTGCCCGGGGGTGTTTACGTCCTGCCATTGCCAGCGGGCGTTCATGCCGCAACCTATCAAGATCGGCCCGTGCTCATATACCAAGGTCGCGCCTTGGTTGGCATCAACATCAACACCCAACCCGGCGGCCAAGAGCTTCTTCTAGAAGGTCCTGCCGGTGTGAATCGCCACCAATTCCCCATAGCGCCCAAACAATACCCCGAGGAGCATCTCACCATCGCCGACAATCGCCTGGTCAACCCAAGCGCAGTGGATCTCGTGCGCATCCAAGCGGAGGCTGGTCGCCAACGCACCGAGTATCAGCGCTTTACGCGACGCCCGCTGGACCTGTCGCCGTTCAATCAACCTGTTGACGGTGCGGTCTCCAGCCTCTTCGGGCAGCGGCGGGTCCTGAACGGACAGCCTAGATCCCCCCACTCCGGGCTGGACCTGGCCGCGCCCTCCGGCACGCCCATCTCGGCGCCGGCGCCGGCGGCGGTGATGATGACGGGAGAGCTGTATTTCAACGGCAAGACGATCTTTCTCGACCACGGCCAAGGGCTTGTGACGATGTACTGCCACATGAACGCCATCGCCGTAAACGAGGGTGATGAGGTCAAGCGAGGGCAAGTGATCGGCGCAGTCGGCGCCACCGGCAGGGCCACCGGCCCCCATCTCCACTGGTCCGTCAGCCTGAACGCCAATCGGGTGGATCCCGAGCGGATCATGACGATTCTGAACGGGCGGTAGAATCAATTTCCGCACCTACACCGGTGCTCCTGCATAGGCGTCCGCTACTCGTTGGCGATGGAGCCTGCTTGCATTCCCTGCTTCCATCTTCAATGTTGCTGGCCTTCGAAAGCCCTGCCCGCCCGCCCAAGGTGGCGAGCCACCGTGCAGCAGCGCAATCCGCTAGCGCACCAACTGAGCAACATCGGGATGGCGAATCTCGTCCAGTTCGACCACCTGACCGTGCATGTCAATGGCGGAGTCTTCAAGCGGTTCCACTCCAAAGGCCCGACCACCAAGAGCATCCACGTCAAGGTCCGCTCCAGCGCCACTGACTTCCTCCACGAGGTCCGAACGCCTGCCGGTCCGTTCGGTGCAGGTCAACGGCAACGTCGAGCGCAGCAGCCGCACCTTGCGCGCCGAGTTCCGGTCCGTCCACCGGGGCGACCTCCGGCGAAGTGAACCAAGCTTTGCACCGGCCTCTTCGGCCACCACAACGTCCGGCCCCACCATGCCCTCGGCTTGTTGACTCCGGCCGAATTTCCGCGCAAGATCTCCTTAGCTGTCTGATCAAAAAACTCCGAAATGTACTGAGCCCGCACAATGCCGTGCATCGGCCCCCGCCAAACTCGATTCATGGCGAAAAGCCTGGGATATGGGCGGACTTCTAAAAATCTGGAGGGCGAATGGAATGAACAAAGAAGAAACCCGATTCTCGATGTTCAGCGCCGTTATGGGAGGGGCTTGCTTGTTTACGTCCTTGGATCAAACAGAAGGCCTCATCAATGGTGAACCTTCCGGTCTCCTGACCGCGCTCCTGGCAGGGGTAGTCTTCTTTTTCGTCACCCTCCTGTATCGCGGAATAGCTTCCGCCCAGAAGCAGCGGCAAAGCCGCCGAAAGGAGAACGAGGCGTTCTACGAAAACGACATACCCGCTATAGTCATGGTCGCCATCCTAGTGTTTGCAGGCTTGTTTCTCTACTCGATGTTGAGCATCCTCACACATGTTAACCCAGCTACTGTTTTGCTCTTGCCCTTGCCCTTGGTTTTTGCGGTCTCGTCAGCTGCTCTCCTACGCCATGAGCTTTTAGCCATCAAACGAAATCTAAGGCGGCGGATCGGTCGAAAGAGAGTGGATCGGTGACCGCTCGTCCGTTCGAGTGAATCTTTTCAGGCCGGCCGGCTAGACGGCTTGCGGCAAGCTCGCCGCAGCAGTGAAAGCGAATAGCGATGCGCCTATGAGAAAGCCTTGGCCGTCATTATGGATCTGATCGGATCGGTTCGCTGGAGAACTTGCCTTTCCAGCATCACGGCGTCAGGTCGATGGCATTCCTCACGGAATGCCGGTCGATCCGTTGCAGGATATCCACAAGGCAGGCGTACGGATCAATACCCTGCAACTTGCAGGTGCGGAGTTAGGCTCCGAATGATTCCAATGTGCTCCGCACCCAGCCCTCAGACCCAACCCAGGAAACCGCCTATTTCGCTTCAACGCCTTGTTTCATAAATCTCCATAGAAGCCATGCGCATAAACAGCCTATTGCTACAATAGGCACACTCATGTAGGGGAAGAATATCAGATTTTTTAGACTGGAGAGCATCATGACATAAAAGGGCACGCACAATGCCAGTGGCCAGAGCGCGAGATAGCCCATCGCCCTATTCGTTTCAGTATCTTGTTGCACGATCCCCCACAAAAACCATGCGCACAAACCAATTATTATTCCAAAAGGTAAACTCAAACTCGGATAGACGAAGTGTATCAGACTTTCCGGCAACCACATGATATAAAAAGGCACGGACAATGCCAATGGCCAAATGAGAATGGAGCCCATCATCTGATTGAAAATAAGGTTTGGCGTGAAACACAAAATTGCCGCAGCGACCGTAAATCCGCGCCGCCGACACAGCTTAGGCCAAGCCCAGAAGCAGAATCCCCAAAAGGCCAGAGGGGTCGGCCATGCCAGCAATGCAACTACTTCCTTAGCCAGCCTGCCAATTTCAATTTCCATGGCAAACACCATTCACCCGCTAGGTGCGGAAGGGCATCGATAACCATCCCTCGCTCGCATGGCGTCGATCATACCCTCATCAAGGCCATCGAAAGAGAATGGACCGAGGATTTTTTCACTTACAAAATCGAAATCGTTTTCACCAGTGCCTCGGGTACGCATTTTGACGCGACCACCCTCTATATAAGGTTCGCGGTAAACCTGATTGCACGCCTCAGGGGGTGCGCCGCTGCCTTGATTAGGAACTGTTTGAGGACATGTCCCCCACTTCCCCATTTCGTCATTGTGAAATATATGATCAGGAAGGGTTATATTGGCGATTGCGTGTTCCGGAAGGCTGGCCATCTCGCCAACGCCAACTCTGATTGGGTTGTCGCCAACGATAGGCATCTTCAGAACGACCTCATCACCATCTTGCGCTGGACCAGCATACCCTTCCTTTTTGCGGGGTATTGGCAATGGAGCCTAGTTGCATTCTCGGCTTCCATCTTCAATGTTGCCGGCTTTCAAAAGCTCTGCCGCCCGCCTAGGGTGGCGAGCCACTGTGCAGCAGCGCAATTCGCTAGCGTGCCAACTGAGCAACATCGGCATGACGAATCTCGTAGAGTTCGATGATATTGCCAAAGGGGTCTTCACCGTAAATGGCTGAAGTTTGGCCAAAATCCACCGGCGGGCCGGCAAACCTCATGCCGGCGGCGCAAAGACGCTCATACTCCTGCTCAATGCCGTCCACTTGCAGGCAAAAGTGCGGATAACCATAGTCGCAAGGCCGCTGCCGATGGTCGGCAGGCTCTGGATGGTGGTACTCCCATAGCTCGATATAGGCATTGGGCGCCTTCAGCATGGCCATCCGGGCGGCGGTTCCGTCCAGGCCAACCGCCCGATCCGCCAGCTTGAAATCCCGGTCCCAGCCACCTTCCTGAACAACCTCAAACCCAAGCAGGTCGCGGTAAAACTCCAGCCCTTTGCCAAAGTCCGGCACCCCAACAGCCACATGGTGAATGCCGACAATCATGCTAGCCACCTCCACATTCCAATAGCCACCATATTCGGCGGCGAGCGGGCGTCTGCGCCCGGGCGAAGAATTTGGCTAGCATAGACTTGAGTCGCAACATCATCCATAGTCCAGCAACTTCTAAGATCGTTCACGAACGGAGCCATGGCGTCAATCCCCAACTCTCCCGACCAGCTTGAAGCAAGCTGGTTGACAACGGCCCTCGGCTACCCGGTGCGGGATTTTCAAGTCCAACACTTCGGCGACGGCGCCAGCATCATGGGTCTGGTCACCCGCATCCATCTGCAAGCGGACGCCGGGCCGCGATCAATGATCGCCAAGTTTCCTTCACCGGCACCTGAAAACCGCGCCGTTGCTCAAACTTACGACATGTACGGGCGTGAGGTCCGGTTCTACCAACAAATCGCAAAAAACCTCAGCCTACGCACACCCACCTGCTATTACGCCGATTTCGACTCGAACACCGACGATTTCGTGCTGCTGATTGAAGACCTCCAAGGCTACCGCGTCGGCGACCAAGTGCGGGGATGCACCTATGAGGAAGCCTTGGCCGTCATTGACGCCATGGCCGATCTCCACAGCAGCTTTTGGGCCACCGCCCCGCCCGGCGTGCGTTCCCACAACAACCCCATGCAGAGGGATGGCATGGTGGCTGGCTTCAAGGCCGGTTGGCCGGTCGTGGTGGAGCACTTCTCCGACCTGATTCCAGCAGCGGCCGAAGTGGCCGGGAAGCGGATGCCGCACCGGGTGGCGGGGCTGCTTGAGGCGATGTGCGCCGATCCCGTCTGCCTCGCCCACGCGGACGTGCGGCTGGACAACATTTTCTTTGGCAACAATGAGGTGGTGTTGGTGGACTGGCAGTCGGTCTGCACCTCCGCCCCAGAGCAAGACCTTGCCTATTTCGTCACCCAGAGCATGCCGCCGCAAGTCCGCGCCGGGGTGGATTGGCCAGCGCGCTATCTCGCCGCGCTCAAGCGGCAGGGCATTGACTACGACCACAGTCGCTGCCGAGACCGATTCCGAGTCGCCGCGCTATACCTGCTCTGCTATGCCGTGGTCATCGCCGGCACGCTGGACATGGGCAATGAGCGGGGTCAAGCCTTGGCCCGCACGCTCTTGGGCAATAGTTTGAGCGCCCTTGATGAAATGAACGCCTTTGACCTGCTCTGAGCCATGCCATTGCGCAGGTCTGGGCCGTTGCGCATGGAGGCGGTAACAATGGTGAGCGCCGCCGGTGGCGAGCATGAAGGTCGAGCTGGAGGTCCGGAGAGAAGCAATCAAGCTCAATCCGGTGAAAGCTTGCTCCCACATGGCCGTTCTTCGTGGCCATTTAAGCCATTGCCTTACTAACTGCTCAACTTTTTGACGGTAGCATTGATTTTGTCTCTGAGCATTTGCGCCGCCTTGCGCGAGGCGTCTGCAAAGCCCCTTCCATCCTGCTCATCGAGGTTCTGCGCGTAGAGTATCGACCGAGATGCGTTGACGATGAGCCCTTGTTGGTTGTCGTCCAAGGCGGCGGCCAGCGTCTTTTCGACATCGCCCCTTTGGGCACCGATTCCGGGCACAAGCAGCGGCATCGCGCCGACCGTTTGGCGAATGTGCGCTAATTCTTCCGGATAGGTGGCGCCAGCCACCAGCATGACATTGTCTGCTCGGTTCCACCGCCGCGCCGCCTTCGCCACACGCAAATACAGGGGATCGGACTCCGGATGCGCTTGCAACCACCCGCTGCCCAAATTGCTGGTGCGGCAAAGAACGGCAACGCCGCGATCAGGAAACTTCAGGAAGGGACGCAGGCTTTCCTCGCCAAGATAGGGGTTGACCGTCACCGCGTCCGCTTGGTAGCGCTCAAAAGCCTCTCTGGCGTACAGCTCAGCAGTAGCGCCGATGTCCCCTCGCTTGGCGTCGAGAATGACAGGCAATGCCGGCCAACCCTGGTGAATGTAAGCGATGACCTCCGCTAGCTGATCTTCCGCCCCTTCCGCCGCAAAATGGGCCACTTGGGGCTTGAAAGCACAGACCAAGTCCGCAGTGGCGTCAACGATGGCGCAGCAGAAATCGCGCAACCCTGAAGCGGACCGTCGGCAAGGCCGGGGCAACCGCACACGCAATGGATCCAAGCCAACGCACAGCAAGGAATGGCTGTCGGCCCAACTCCGCCGCAGCCGATCATGAAAGGTTAGGACTGACGCCACAGCACAAATTATACCGAGGCTATGGGCCGATCGGAAAAGCGCGTCCTCATCAAGGACGGGTCAGTCAAGCAACGGACCAGCCCGCCAAAGTGCGCCTCCGACGACGACCGGTAAGCCACGCAGCGGACCAGCCCAAGCGCTCGCGGCAATTGCCGACAGCCAGCCGGGATGCTCGTGGTCATGGCGCTTGATTGAAGGCGAAGACAACCCAACGCCGAATTCGCCCGTAGCCATCAAAGCCAGGAAACCTCTGGAAAATTCGCGGGATTTCGCAGTGCGACAAGCCCGGTTTTTTCGATGACATACAAGTAATTGAAAGTGGAAAACGAATGATTCCATCCACCATGCGATGGCCAATCCTTGGAATTCAATTGGAGGTTCCCCAAGGGGCCGGAGCCGGCAGCCACTGACCGCACGTCGGCTTCATCAAGCCAGGCGCTGCTAAACGGGCTAAAATTTCCGGCATGAATCAACGCGCCGATGAACTGCTCCGCAACGTCTACGGCTACTCCGAGTACCGTGAGCGGCAAGAGGCGGTTATCGCCGCCGCCCTAGCCGGCCGGGACACGCTGGTGCTAATGCCCACCGGCGGCGGCAAGTCGCTGTGCTACCAATTGCCCGCCATGGTGCGTCCGGGCGTCGGCTTGGTGGTCTCGCCACTCATCGCTTTGATGCAGGACCAAGTCGCCGCATTGCATGAACTTGGCGTACGGGCGGCCTTTTTGAACTCCACGTTGTCCTACTTGGCGCAACAAGAGACATTGGATGCCGTTCGAGCGCAGGCGTTGGACTTGCTCTACCTGGCCCCGGAGCGGTTGCTGCAGGAGGACACGCTGACACTGTTGGCCGGCATCGAGCTCTCCATCATCGCCATTGACGAAGCGCACTGCGTCTCCCAATGGGGGCACGATTTTCGGCAGGACTACTTGAGCCTGGACATTCTCGGCGAGCGTTTTCCCGGCGTTCCCAGAATGGCCCTCACCGCCACTGCGGATGTGCAGACGCGCCAGGAAATTCTGTCCAGCCTGAAATTGTGCAGCGCCGAGCTGTTCATCACCGGCTTCAACCGCCCCAACATTCGCTATAGCGTGCAAATCAAGTCCGACGCAAATGCACAGCTCGTGGCCTTCCTTGAAGAGCACAGGGGCGAGGCCGGCATTGTCTACGCCATGACACGCAAGAAGGTCGAGGCCACCTCGGCCCTGCTCACTGAGCGCGGCTTTACGGCGCTGCCCTACCATGCCGGCTTGCCGTCCCACTTCCGCACTTCCCATCAACGCCGCTTTTTGCGCGAGGATGGCATCATCATGGTGGCGACCATCGCTTTCGGCATGGGCATCGACAAGCCGGACGTCCGCTTCGTCGCCCACATTGATTTACCCAAGAGCGTTGAAGCCTATTACCAGGAAACGGGCCGCGCCGGCCGCGATGGCGAACCGGCCCAAGCCTGGATGGTCTATGGCCTGCAGGAAGTGGTGCGCCTAGCGCAGATGATCGACCAATCCGAAGCTGAGAGCGAACGCAAGCGCATTGAACGGCGTAGGCTTGACGCCCTGCTTGGCTGGTGCGAAATCACCAGTTGCCGGCGGCGAGCGTTGCTTCAGTACTTCGGCGATGACCTACCCCAAGACTGCGGCAATTGCGACACCTGCCTGAACCCACCCCAGACTTGGGACGGCACCGTGGAGGCGCAGAAGCTGCTTTCGTGCGTTTACCGCACAGGCCAATTTTTTGGCGCCGTCCATGTCATCGACGTGCTGCGCGGCAAGGACACAGCCAAGATTCGCCAACATCGCCACCAGCATTTGACCACCTACGGCATTGGCGCGGACCTCTCCGATGCGCAGTGGCGCTCGATTCTGCGGCAACTATTGGTCCAAGGCTATCTGCGCTCAAAGAGCGAGCAGTACAACACCCTGACCCTAACGCCCAAATCGCGGCCATTGCTGCGCGGCGTGGAACGGATACAGTTGCGCCGGGATGCCACCGCCAAGCGCCAAACCAAGGTCGCCCGCAAAGCACCCTACACGCCAGCGGCCGAAGATGAGCCACTGTGGAAGGCGCTGCGCCAAGTGCGCACTGGTCTGGCCGAGGAAGCCGGCGTTCCGCCCTACGTCATTTTCCATGATGCAACCTTGGAGGAAATGCTGCGGCTGCGGCCATCTTCCTTGCAGGAGCTATTGACCTTGCACGGCGTTGGCCAGACGAAGCTAGACAAATACGGGGCCGCCTTTCTGGAAGTGCTGTGGGAATCCAGCCAGTGAACAGATCGGGGTAGCTTGATCCAGGAGGTGCCCACTTTGCGCTCCCCGGCTGAGGGCTCCTTCATGCGAAGGGTTCCCCCTCGCGCTCCCCGGCTGAAGGCTCCTTCATGCGAAGGGTCCCCCTCGCGCTCCCCGGCTGAGGGCTCGCAGGCTAAGGTTCGAGTTGGTGCCACCACTGGGCTGGCAGGGGCTTTGTTTCCGGCCACAGCTTGTTCATGGTGTCTGCTTCAAACAGCTCGCCGCCCTTGACCACCAAAGCGAGGTCGGCGGTATTGCGGATGTCGTCGAAGGGGTCGCTGTTCAGCACCACCAAGTCAGCCAACTTGCCGGCCTCAATGGTGCCTATGTCTTGTGCGACGCCGATGATTTCCGCTCCGTGTCGAGTGGCCGCGGTCAGCGCTTCGGCGGGGGTCAAGCCGCCGCTGACCAAGGCCCACAGCTCCCAGTGATACCCCAGCCCCTGCAGCTGGCCGTGGGCACCAACGCCCACTCGGCCACCGGCGCGAATGATTTTTGCCGCGCCCGCCGCCACCCGCGGGAAGCTGTACTCTCGGTCATGGAACCAAAACCGGCGCAATGTCCTCGCGGCCAGAAAAGGCAGCGGCGTGAACCGACGAAGCTTGAGGTCATCGTGCGGCGACTCCTTGGCGTAGAAGTAGTTTTCCGCCCATGGACCGCCATAGGTGACCAGCAAGGTTGGGGTATAGGCCATGCCCGAGCGCGCCACCAACTGCACCGTGTCCTCATGCAGGTCCACCACCGGAAAGTTGTGCTCGTTGCCGCTGAAGCCATCGATGGCATGGGTCATGTCCAGCCGCATGTCCAACGCCCCTTCGGTGGTAGGCATCAACTTCAGCTTCTTGGCCGCCTGCACCAACCACTGCCGCTGCTTGCGGCTGCCGGAGATGTAGGCTTTGAGGTTATGCACCTGATAGTGGTCGCGATACCGCGTCAACACCGCTTCGGCGTGGCGGGCGGAGCGGAATTCGTTGTGGTTGAAGATGCCCGGACCAGTGGACAACGCCCGCGGCCCAAGCATGAGGCCGGCGTCAATCCAATCCTCATAGGCCAGGATGTCCGTAGTGCTTGGCTGCACATCAAGGCCAGTGGTGACGCCATAGGCAAGGTTGGCCAGGAAGGAGGCGTTGCCGCCGCCATGCACGCGCCGCAGCACCCGGTAGTGGGCGTGGGTGTCCACGTAACCGGGCAAGAGCACCTTCCCGGCGATGTCAATGCGCTGCGCGGTTGGCGGAATGTCCACTTCGGTTTGCGGCCCGACGGCGAGGATGCGGTCACCCTCAATCAAAACCACGCCATCGTCCAAGGCTGGCTCACCCTGCACCAAGGTGCGAATGCGGGCACCAGTGAGGGCAAGCAGGCCCTCGGGCCGATAACGCGGCCGATAAATCTCAATGGCGACGGAACGCACCGAAGCGTGCTCCTCAAGCACTGGTGGCTCGTCCGCCTGCCCATCACCGCCATCGTCTGTGGCAGCGTTCCTGAGGTCACCATCCTCACCATCTGCGGCCACAGCCCCAGCTTCGTCCGCTCCGACTAGTTCGCCCTCTTCCTTGGCCCTGCCGCCGTCGCCGCTTTCGCCAGCATGCGCATCGCCACCCCCAGCAGCTTCACCAGCGTCGCCTTTCTCGCCTACTGCTTGGGCTTCCCCGCCGTCACCGCCTGCGCCCACTTCCCGGCCGTTCCCGCCTTGGCCAAGTTTGTTGGTTTCCTGGCCATTTTCATCCGCATACTCGTCTTCACCCCCATCTGCGCCATCATCCGCTGATTCATCTTTCTCCTTTTCGTCCTGCTTGAATTCAACTGCGTCCAGCGCCCGCTGATGGAACTGATGGCCGGCGCTCCAGAACAATTCATCGCCGTCAGCGTTCCAGCCGAAAAAATCCGCTCCCACGTCAGTCAGGCGAGCCAAAGGCAGGGACGGGTTGGTCAAGCTCAGGGTCAGGTCGCCTAGGTGGGGACTCAGCAAGCGCACCACATAGAGTTGCTGCGCATGATGGATCAAGGCATGGCGGCCGTCTGGAGACAGGCGGATGTCATCGACGTCCACCTCCTCCTCGGCGAAGTAGATGCCGGCCCCGGTCGCCTTCAACAACATGCGCCGGTCGGTGCCGTCATATCGAAGAGACATCAAGCCACCGCCTGCGTTGGCGGCAAAGGAGGGTGAGGAAACATAGAGATAAAGACGGTCGCTGTCCGGGCCGAAGTGCGGTGCGCCGTGGCCTCGGGAGGGAATGATGACTCTAGCGGCGCCACCCCGCGTCGGCAGCCACACCACATCCGCGCCGCTTGGGGAGCCGAAGTCGTATTCCCGATGCAAGCGGTCATGGCGCGACGCCCTGAGCGCCACGATGCGCTCGCCGTCCGGGGAGAAGACCGGGTCGGAATAAAAACCGGCCTGTTCGGAAACCCTTTGCGGGGAGCCGCCGCGAGCCCTCATACGCCAGATATGGCCACCTTGTGGACCCCAACTGACGAAGGCGAGGTGGTTGCCATTGGGCGACCAGGTCGGCTGGGAGGCGGTCATGCCCACAGGCGAGACAGCTGCGGTTGCGCCGCTCTCCAAGTCATGCACATGCACTTGGGCAAACGCAGAAAAGGCCACCTTGGCGCCGTTCGGAGACAGCGCTGGCGCTTCCACCAAGCGCGCCTTGACCGGCCCCAACCCCAAACGCCAAGGGAAGTGCAGGCGCGGCCCTAAGCCTAGGGCCACATCCGCTGAAAACGGAATCTCTTCAATCTGCCCGGAATCAAGCGCCACTCGGCGAATGCCGCCATCATGGGTGAAGATCACGGAACCGCCATCAGGCGTGAACCCATATCCCGGCAGCAAGTCCCTGGTGTAGCGGGACTCCTGGTCGTCCCGCTGCACTGGATAAGCCAGCCAGCGGTCCTCTCCGGTTTGCAAATGACGTAGGCGCAGGCCCGTGTTCTGCTCAAAGCGAGTGCCGTAAACCAGTTTCCCGCCATCCGGCGAGAGCAGCGGTCGCATGGCGCTACCTTGGGCCTCAACAATGACGTCTTCGATGTTCTCTTTAAGGTCCCGGCGCACAATCTGCCACTGGGGAAAACGCTGGTTGTACTCAAAGCCTCCGCTTTTGACGGCGTAGTACAGGTAGCGCCCGTCGGGTGAATAGACCGCGCCCAAGGCGTTGTGACGCTGATCGGTCGGCGTTTCCACCCCGTCGGGCGCGGCCTGAGTGATCTGCACGCCCTGGCCGCCGTCTTGGTGGTAGGCCCAGATCTCATAGGTGCGCAACCCCCAGGAAGTCTTCGACACCACCAAGTGCTCGCCGTCCGGAGACCAGCTTGGCGAGGCGAATTCGGTGCGCGCCCCGGCACTGGCAATCTTTTGCGGGTCGCCGCCTTCGCTATCCACAGTCCAGACGCCCATCTCCCCATCGCGGTCTGAAATGAAAGCGATGCGCTCGCCATCCGGGGAGAATTTCGGCTGGGAGTCGTAGGCCATGCCCTTGGTGATGGGACGGGCGGAGCCGCCTTGCATGGGCAGCAGGTAGAGGTCGCCAAGGATCTCCAGCACCAGCTCAGCGCCGGTTGGGGAAACGTCCAAAGAAAGCCAGGTTGCCCTTTCGGTCGTGAACTGGATTTCCCGCTCCGGCTTCAGCGGCAGTTTTGCATCCTGCGCCGCCTTGGCCGCCGAAGTCGAAGCGGCCGCCGCCAGCAGCAGCAAGCCGCAATTACGGGCAAATGCCGGAATTAGAGACCGCCGATGGTCTAAGCGGAGCGCACTGCACCAAGCCGCGAAAAAGAAACCAGCAATCGCAAGAACCCTCATCAACTAGAACTGTTTATGCAGTCGGACGAAAGCGACGCACTTGAGCTACTGAACCAGCGGCGCATACTTCAACATGGCTCTGGAGCCATCCGCAAGGCCTTTTTTGAAGCGCGGCCCCCACTTGCCCCATTCGTCGCTGTACTTCGTGCCCATCACCGCAAGCACGAGCTCCCAAACCTTGGTGTCGGTCTCTATGCTGGCCATCGCATTCACCATGGGCAACGTCTTATAACCTCCGTCGGAAGCACTGGCGGGACCCACATCACCAACCCAGATGCGGGCTTGGTTCAAACCACGACGGATGGCCTCGCTGCGCCAAGCACTATGACCGGTGACCACGTAAAAATCGCCGTCAACGCCAGCGAACCAAATCTCGCTTTGGCAGCGACTTTCAGCGCCATCCGAGCGAATGGGCGTGAGGTAGATCAAGGGCGATGAGTCCATAGCTTGGCGCCAACCGGAATCCGCCCGCACAGAGAGGGGCAGAACGGGCAACAGCGAGGCTGAGGCGGCTGTCTTAAGCAGCGTTCGGCGTGAGATCATATTGGTTTGTTCATGTGCGTTCGGTTGTTGGGGTTAGGTCGGATTCGCATTCCTCCACAGTATAAAAGCGATTCTTGGATCGATCAAACAACCTTTCCTCGTCTGCAACGATTTCCCGCACCGCTTCCGGGGTGGATAATCGAGCCGCCGCCGCCTCATAGGCGACGCGGCTCGGATACCAAATTTCAAGCACGACATCGTATTCCGAGTCAGTTGGCTGCCTCGCCTCATGGCGTTCGGAGGGGTTGAGATAGCGGCGCACATAACGGCTGGCGCAACCAGTCAGGTATTTTTCCCCAATCAGACGATGTCGGCTTTCATAATATGCGCGGAACTCAGCCACTGTCATGCCTTTGCGCCGCTTAAGCAGGCCGATGGCCTTAATCATGGTCTCTCAATGGAAGGGGGGTTGCGGCTTCTCCAAACAATCTTCGGTTTGCGCTTGAACTGGCTAAGGTCACACGGTGCCGTTGCGGTTTGATTGGCGAGGAGCTTAGCACTAGATTGTTGCCTAGCACTAGCGGGGTGCCTGTGCAATTCTTCCGCTTGGAGCAAACAGGCTTTCGCGTTAGGCTTGCAAGAGCCTTCAGCTGGGGAGCGCGAGGGACCTCCCTCGCAAAGGAACGGAGCCCTCAGCTGGGGAGCGCGAGGGACCTCCCTCGCAAAGGAACGGAGCCCTCAGCTTGGGAGCGCGAGGGCCTCCCTCGCAAAGAAACGGAACCCTCAGCTGGGAGCGCGAGGGCCTCCCTCGTGAAGAGGAACAAGGGATGTTGCGCTATCTGTTAAAACTCAGGCACCGCCGCAAGAAAATGCCAATAGATCAAATTTTGAGATTGATTCTAACGCCCCTGCTCCTAGCCGGGTGCGCCAATTCGCCTGATCCGGCGCAACTTGCCCGAGACCTCCTGATTGTCGATACCCATGTGGATGCTCCTTACCAGCTGCACAGAGAATGGCAGAACCTCTCCGTCGCCGCGCCAGACCGGGACTTCGACTATCCACGGGCCCGGCAGGGTGGCCTTGATGCGCCCTTTATGTCCATCTACATCCCGGTGGCGGTCGATGCCGCTGGCGGCGCCGTCGCCCTCGCCGACGAACTAATTGACCTGGTGTACAAAATTGCGCGCGAGGCACCGGACAAGTTCGCCCTCGCCACCTGCGCCGATGACCTCAGCCGCATCAAGGCTTCCGGCCGAATCGCCTTGCCGCTAGGCATGGAGAACGGCGCGCCCATCGCCAGGCAACTAGACAACTTGCGTCGGTTTTACGAGCGCGGCATTCGTTACGTCACCCTCGCCCACTCGAAGGCGAATCATTTGTCGGATTCCTCTTACGATGACTTCAAGCGCTGGCAGGGGCTTTCCCCCTTTGGCGAGGAAGTGGTCGCCGAGATGAATCGGTTAGGCCTGATGATCGATGTCTCCCATCTGTCCGACCAGGCATTTGAGCAAGTGCTTGAACTCAGCCAAGTCCCCGTCATCGCCTCCCACTCCTCCCTGCGCCACTTCACGCCGGGTTTTGAGCGCAATCTAAGCGATGCGATGGTCACCGACCTCGGCCGCGCCGGCGGCGTGATCCTAATCAACTTCGGCAGCTTGTTTCTTACCGCCGAAGCCCTCGACTACCGCAGTCAGCGCAACAAGGCCGCTCTCGCCTTCGCCTTCAGCAACCATTTGCAGGAAGGAGATCCCGCACTCTCGCAATTCATGCAGCAATACCAAGCCGAGCACCCCTACCCCTACGCCACCTTGGACGATGTGCTCGACCACTTTGATCGGGCAGCGGACTTGGCTGGAATCGACAGCTTGGGCATCGGCTCGGATTTCGACGGCGTAGGCGATTCCTTGCCGCAAGGGTTAAAGGATGTTTCCGCCTATCCCAATCTGGTGCGCGGATTGCTTGAGCGCGGCTACTCTAGGCAGGACATCGCGAAAGTGCTAGGCGGCAACCTCATGCGGGTGTGGCGGGAAGTGGAGGCGTTCGCCGCCGCCAAGGGCAATCCGCCTCAGTGCAGAGCTTAAGCCCAGCCCTCAACCTAAGAAAACTACATCGCGGGCGACGACTGCACCGTCTCCATGGCCGCGGCAACGAAAGCCCAACCACCAACTTAGGAGACCCGCCGCCAAGGGCGGCTAATCGGAATTCCCCAAGTCAGCCAGATGCCACCACGCTTTTACTGCATTCTAGGTATTCAGCCCGATTAAAGACATGGACATCTTCACATCAATCCAGGTCGCTATGAAATGCAGTAGGCACGGGTCGCGCGTCAACGCAAGTCTCACCGGCATCAACACCCACGCCGCCTAGGAAACCTCTGAAAAATCCGCAGGTTTTCGCAGCGCAACAAGACCAGTCTTTGCCGATGATGTGTCAATCGTTGAAAATGGAAGCTAAATGATTCTAGCCGCCATGCGATGGCCAATCCCTGGAATTTAGTCAGAGGCTCCCTGGGCTCGGCTTTCGGGGCGCTCAACCACGGCAAAAGCGCATCAGACAGCCGGACTACCAAGGGCAAGTTCAAAAAGCCCAAGTTGTCTTGCCTCAAGTGGTCCAGCGTTGGGCGCAAGTACAGGTAGCTGTGCGGCAACACTCTTGGCGGGCGGGGGCCGCTGGCGGCGACGCGTCAAGTGGCGGGATCGTTGACGGCCCAAGCGTCAAAGCCTTTCTGGACCAAGATGAAGGCAGCCAGCGCCCGTTCCTCCGGCTGGCCGCCGATGATTCGATAGCGCTTGCTCGGGTCCATGCCTTTGATGGCCCCACGCAACTCAGCCACGGAATAAGAGGTGCTAAGGTCCAGATCGACGCCGGCGTCCACAGTGGCAACAAAGCGGACTACCCGATCTAGCAACAACGCCATGAAACGATCCTTCGGCAAACGAAGGACCGACCCGGCTTCAAGGGCGGCGACCGTGGCATTGCGGCGACCGTTCACAATGAGGGCGTCTTCACCAAAAAAATCACCCGGGCTAAGTTGGGCCAGCACATCGCCGCCACGGCGCACCACTGCCCGGCCCGTCTTCAAGACGAAGAACTCAGCCGCCGGGTCACCTTCGGTGACCAAGTTCTCTCCGGCCGCAAAAGGGCTTGCCTTGAGTTCGCTGAAGAGCTTCTGCCAACCGCTGGCATCCAGCTGACGCATTAATGGCGAGCTGAGAAGGCGCTGCTCCCAAGGCTCAAGCCCATCCTCTTGCACATCCCCGCTTGGCTGGCCCAACAAAAGCGCGAGCGACCTGGTGTCCACATGCAGCAGGCGTACGGCGGAGAGAGTGCGCACCGCCGCATGGCCCGGATAGAGCGGCTCTCGCGACGCCGGCGATCGATGGCTGATGGTCCTCGGCGGCGCCAACACACGCACCCGCCCTTCCACCAGGTAGTAGCTGCCGGGGAGCCGTCGGCCTTCCCGCCAGAGCCAGCGTCCGGCTGGAACCTTGATGGCCAAGGCATGGTCGGCCACGTTGGCCAACTCGGCGCCACTCAAGCCGACGAAGGAATCAAAACGCTGTAGTAGGGTAAGCACCCCTCAAGCTTCGGCCTTGCCGGCGTCAGCGGAAAGTGGCGAAAGCCTAAAGTGCTGTGGGTTAGCTGCCCTTTTCCCGCGCTACAGCTCGGTAACCTATGTCGGAGCGATAACGGACACCGCGCCAGCCAATTCGCGCAACGGCGCCATAGGCTTCCTCTTGCGCGGCTGTCGCCGATTCGCCTAGCCCCACCACGCAAAGCACCCGGCCGCCATTGGTTAGAACCGCATCCCGATCAAGCTTGGTCCCGGCGTGAAAAACCTTGCAAGGGCCGCGGCTGGCGGCATTCAGGCCGCTGATGACCTCTCCCTTCGCGTACGGCCCAGGATATCCCTCCGCCGCCATGACCACGCCTAGCGCTGATCGGGGGTCCCAAGCCAAGGTCGTTCCGCTAAAGCCATCCTCCAAGGCCGCCTTGCAGACTGCGGCCAAGTCCGATTGCAGGCGTATCAAAACCGGCTGCGCCTCCGGGTCACCCATGCGGCAGTTGAATTCGATCACCTTGGCCTCGCCGCTGGGACTGAGCATCAAGCCCACGTACAGGAAGCCCAAATACGGCGCCCCCTCCTCGGCCATCCCGGCAAGCGTGGGCCGAACAATTCGCTCCATAATCCGTTCATGGGCTTCAGCGGTGACCACCGCTGCGGGCGAATAGGCGCCCATGCCGCCCGTGTTCGGCCCCAAGTCTCCATCAAAAGCAGCCTTGTGGTCTTGGGAAGCGGCTAAGGGCAGTGCTTGGCGACCATCGCACAGGGCAATGAAGCTCGCTTCCTCCCCCTGCAGAAATTCCTCAACCACCACCCGCCGCCCGGCATCGCCAAAAGCATTGCCGGACAACATTGCCGCAAGCGCCGCCTGCGCCTGCGCCAAGCTGCGGGCGACGACCACACCTTTGCCAGCCGCCAATCCGTCCGCCTTGATCACGATGGGAACGCCTTGCGCCTGCACATAGTTCTTGGCGGCGTCCAATTCAGAGAAGGTTGCCGATGCTGCTGTGGGAATGCGGTGGCGCTTCAGAAAGTCCTTGGCGAATGCCTTGGACCCTTCCAAGCGGGCGGCGGCGCGGGAAGGCCCGAAGCAAGGCAGCCCCCGCTCATTGAAGTAGTCCGCAAACCCCTCAACCAAGGGGGCTTCCGGGCCGACAATCGTCAGATCAATGCCCTCCCGTTGCGCGAATTCGGCCAAGCCAGCGAAATCGTCCACGGCGATGGACACGTTGTACAGGTTTGGTTCAAGAGCCGTGCCAGCGTTGCCGGGCGCCACGTACACGCGGGTTGTTGACGCGCCAAGGCTGACCCTCCAAGCCAAGGCATGCTCGCGCCCGCCACCGCCAGTAACGAGAACTTTCATCGACTAACCCTCATCAAGGACGGCCCGTTAGTGTCGGAAGTGCCGAACGCCAGTACACAGCATCGCCATGCCATGCTCGTTGGCCGCTTCGATGATCTCAGCATCGCGCGCGGAGCCGCCGGGTTGAATCACTGCCCGCACGCCAGCAACGGCGGCGGCGTCAATGCCATCCCGGAAGGGGAAAAACGCATCCGACGCCATCACCGAACCAGCCAAAGCCAAGCCATCATCGGCCGCTTTCAGAGCCGCGATGCGGGCGCTGACCACGCGGCTCATTTGGCCGGCGCCAACGCCCAAGGTGCGTTCGTCCTTGGCGTAAACGATCGCGTTTGACTTGACGAACCAAGCCACCCTCCAAGCAAACAGAAGATCGCGCATCTCTTCATCCGTGGGCGCACGAGTCGTGACTGGCTTCAGTGCCTGCTCATCGTATGCCTGCTCATCCGCCGTCTGCGCCAGCAGCCCACCGCCCACGGACTTGAATTCAAGCCCCCGGCCAACTTCTGCAAAGGCACCGCAACTAAGCAAACGCAGGTTGCGCTTGGGCTGCGCCACCGCCACCGCCGACGAAGCCACCTCTGGGGCTATGATCGCTTCAACAAACTGCCGCTGCAAAATAAGCTCAAGGGTCGATCCGTCGAGTTGCCGGTTGCAGGCGATCACACCACCAAAAGCGGAGGTGGGGTCAGTGGCCAAGGCGCGTTCATAGGCTTGCCGCAAGTCAACGCCCAAGGCCACGCCACAGGGATTGGCGTGCTTGACGATGACGCAGGCCGGGGCGGCGAAGCCTTTGACGCACTCAAGCGCCGCATCAGCGTCCGCTATGTTGTTGTAGGAAAGCGGCTTGCCGTGCAGTTGCACTGCGGCGGCGACGGTGCCCGAGGGGGCATCGCCCCGGCCGTAGAACGCAGCGGCTTGGTGGGGGTTTTCGCCGTAGCGCAGATCCCGCAGCTTGCGGTGGCCGAGGGAGAGGTTCTCCGGCAAAGGTTCATCCCGCCCAAAGATGGAATCATCCCGCCCGAAATAGGCCGCAATGGCGCTGTCATAGGCGGCCGTGTGGCGCAACGCCTTGGCCGCCAAACGGCGCCGCATGGCCGCATCGACCGCACCTTCAACAAGCGCCCGGGTGACTGGTTCATAGTCCTTCGGATCCACCACCACCAACACGTCTTGATGGTTTTTGGCGGCGGCCCGAATCAGGGCGGGGCCGCCGATATCAATGTTCTCAATGGCCAGCGCATCGGTCACACCCGGCTGAGCAACCGTCTTAACGAAGGGATAGAGATTGACGACGACCAGATCGATGGGTGGGATGCCATGCTCGGCCATCACCGCCCCGTCAATGGCCCGGCGACCGAGGATGCCGCCGTGAATTTTCGGGTGCAGCGTCTTGACCCGCCCGTCCATGATCTCCGGAAATCCGGTATGGCTGGCCACTTCAATGACCGGCAGCCCAGCTTCGATGATGACTCGGCTAGTACCGCCGGTGGACAGCAACTCAATGCCTTGCTCATGCAAGGTGCGGGCCAACTCGACCAACCCGGTCTTGTCGGCAACGCTCAATAACGCTCTTTCCAGCACCCGCACTCCCTTCTACGCCCCAAGTAAAGTGCGGTTGCGGTTGCCTTCGCGGCTTTCACCTAGACATCCGAAAGACGAACTAGGCACTGTCTTTGCCCCCTTCGCTAGACGGATTAAAGCGCCTGGGGCGACGTGCGGCACGGCGGATAAAATGACGCTCTCCACTAGGAAGCATGTATCGGGCGTGTACTGGCCGGCTCGGATATGGTGCGATATCGAGCGTATTTCGGTCGAGTTGCTGAACGATATTTCAACGCCCCCTTCTCCAGCGCCCTCCACCAGAGAGCCTGCCACGCTGCGCCGTCCGGGGTGTCCGTTCTCTCCCACGGCGCTGGACTAGTTCGGCGTAGTCTCCCGAGCGTTGAATAGTGCATCCACCACCTAGGCACCGTATCCGAACTCGTTGCCAAGCGTATGCGGCGCGGCGATCTGACTCGGGGTCAGCGTCTGCAACCAAACGGCCATGTCATCCAGATGGGCGGCAACGGCTCGACCTCCCCTCCTCCAAGCACAGACCAGAGCGCTTGCGGGAACGGTCGAAAGCGCAGTGCCGAAACAGAAATGGTGCCACATCCTCTCCGTCGATGTACAGGGCTTCCTATAGTTAGCGCTGCTCGCAAGCGACGCCACGGGTCGGGCACTGTTCCCTCAAGTGCACGGCGAGCGCCGTCGCTCAAACGCCGCTCGGGCTAACTGCCAGATACAAGACAGCTTGAATGGCCCGACCGTTTGAGCAGGCAGGAAGCGGGTTGGCTGCACCCTTCGGCAGCTGTTCTCACACCCCAAGCACCGGCTTCATCAAGCCCACCAGACGAGTCCAGCCTTGCTCTACAACCGGCTCCGCGAACTGAACATCCGAATAGGCCGCCGCCACCCTGACGGCATCCCGCTCCGATAGACCCGAAAGCACCAAACGCCCGTTTGGGCGCAGACAGCCGCAGAGCCGCGGCGCCAATTCAATCAGAGGATTGGCCAGAATGTTGGCGATGACGACATCAAAGCTGGGCGTCGCCGCGAAGCTCCCCGGCGACAGTACCGCCTCGAGGGCAACCTGATTGAATCGCGCATTGTCCTGTGCTGCCGTTATGGCCTGCGGCTCGCTGTCAACCGCCACAACCCGCTTGGCACCGAGCAGAGCCGCGGCTATGCCGAGAACGCCTGAGCCACAGCCATAGTCGAGCACTGCGGCGTCAGTCAGATCGGCCGTGGCCAACCACCTCAGACACAGGGCGGTGGTGGGATGTTGGCCGGTGCCAAACGCAAGCCCCGGGTCCAAGCGCACCACCGCGCTGGGACAGTTGCCCGGTGTCGATGCATGCCGCGGCGCCACCATCAGGCGGTCGCCAAACCGCCGCACGAAACCGTGCCCGTCTTGGCCACTTGACCAATCCTCCTGGCTCATCCAACCAATCTCAATGTGCTCGCCAACATTCAGCACCCGCGCCAACGCAACCACATCCTCCGTCGGACGAAACAGCCCGCTAACGGCAACCATAGGCCACAGGGGAGTACCGCCTACAGGCGGCTCAAGCACTTGGGTGCCAGCCGCAGACCCAACTGGGTCAAGACAGACGGATTGCGCCCCAAGATCGAACATGCGCTCGCTTAAACCCTCGGCAACCGCCGCCGCCGTATGCACGCGAATCCGCAGGTAGGAGCTGGCCGAAGGCTCAGCTTTCACGGTCACCACCAACCTTGGTTTCTTCGTTTCACCGCGACTATCCATGTGGCCGATAGGTTATTCCGCTTTTTCCCGATTCGGTCGCCTTCCGGAGTTCTCGCCCTCCGACCGCCCCCTCGCCAGTTTGAGCCAACCCACTGTCGTGCAAGCCATAAAGAGACCGGTGCGAATTGGGTTGAATTTGCTTATTCCGGCCTGTTTTCCAAGGTTTTGGCGAGGAGTTTGTGTTTCGAGCGGGCTGCCGGCCTATCGTGGCCCCGAAACCTGTGGTTGCGGACGAATTCGGACGGCCCCCGCCCTTAGGCGGCCATCAACTCGATCCGATTGGCCGCTTGCAGCAGCTTCAAGGTCGTCGCCTTGAAGGTCAGTCGGGATTTCGCAACAGTCTTACAAAACGAGTTTCGGGAGGTCCCATGCAAGCGGCTGGGTCCAAAGTAGAGCCGGCTTGCGGGGCTGACCTGCCGGCACGTTAAGCTCGCGCTTGCGTCCATCCCCCGGCACGACAACGGGGCCGTGCGCCGGGTGGCCGAGTCTGCAACTGAAAAGAGTGTGCTTGCGGGGCTGACCTGCCGGCACGTTAAGCTCGCGCTTGCGTCCATCCCCCGGCACGACAACGGGGCCGTGCGCCGGGTGGCCGAGTCTGCAACTGAAAAGAGTGTGCTTGCGGGGCTGACCTGCCGGCGCGTTAAGCTCGCGCTTGCGTCCATCCCCCGGCACAGCAACGGGACCGTGCGCCGGGTGGCCGAGTCTGCAACTGAAAAGAGTGTGCTTGCGGGGCTGACCTGCCGGCACGTTAAGCTCGCGCTTGCGTCCATCCCCCGGCACGACAACGGGGCCGTGCGCCGACAGGTCTGCGCCGTAAGCACACTCGCAACCCGGACCCGCTCAGGCCCTCTCGGCACCCCGTCAAGATCAGGTCCGCTCCATTTAAGGCGGGTCCATGAAAGGGCTTAAGCAATGCGGAAAAGGGGTTGGCCGGCGGCTACGGGCTCGCCGTCCTGCACGAGGATTTCAACTACTCGGCCTGAGCTTTGCGCCGGAATTTCGTTCATCATCTTCATGCTTTCAATGATGCAAAGGATGTCGCCAACGCCAACCTCGGCACCCACTTGCACAAAGGCAGCAGCACCTGGCGACGGGGCCGCGTAAAGGGTGCCCGCCATGGGCGCTTGCACGGTGACGCGTACCATCGCGGTCGTTGGCGGCACCGGCTCAGGCTCGGCCTCCCGCCCCACTTCAGGCACCATGGCTCCCACGCCCGGACGCACAATGCGAACGGCCTCATCGCCGCTTTTGACCTCCAGCTCGGTAATGCCGGATTCCTCCACCAGCTCTATCAGCTTCTTAATCTTGCGCAGATCCATATTCGCGCCTTGACCGTTTAGGGTTTAGCCTCGCTATGGCGCAAATCCAACATCAACCTGAGCAATGGCTGCCCGCAGGGCGAAAAGGTAGCCGTTTGCGCCCAAGCCGCTAATGACGCCAACGGCTATATCGGAAAGGTAAGAGCGGCGGCGGAACTCCTCCCGAGCATGCACATTGGAGAGATGAACTTCAATGAAGGGTATCCCCACCGCGCTGAAGGCGTCCCGCAGCGCGATGCTGGTATGCGTCAAGGCACCCGGATTGATGATGATGCAGGCGACTTCATCCTTGGCCGCATGCACCCAATCAATCAGTTCATGTTCAGCATTGGATTGCCGGCATTCGATTTCGTGGCCGGCTGAATCCGCCAAGGCACCGAGACCGCCATTGATGTCATCAAGCGTGGCATCGCCGTATATCTCCGGCTCCCGGCTGCCGAGCAAATTCAAGTTGGGGCCATGCAAAACCAGAAACTTGGCCATGCTTACGGATGCTCCATTGGCGACTGATCCACTTGCGGGAAATTGAAAAAAGCCGCAAAGTTATCGTATAAATCGCCTCAATTTAGAAGAAGTTAGCAGATTTTTTAGTTTTTGGAAACCCGCTTCAACCGCTGGCCAGAACGCCGTCGAGATGCCTGACCAGAGCTTTGGCACCTATTTCTCCCTGCACCCTAAGCGTGGTTAACTCAACGCCATCGGAGCCGAAGAACACCAGACTCGGCGGCCCGAACAACCCGAAGGCGCTAAGCAACGTCTTGTCTTGCGCATCATTGGCCGTGACGTCAGCGCGCAACAGGTGAAACTGAACAAGGCGGTCGGCAACTTCCGGCCGAGGAAACACCGAGCGCTCCAGGATCTTGCAGGAAATGCACCAGTCCGCATAGACGTCAAGCAGCACTAGGCGACCATCGCGGTTGCCTGCGCCAATCTCGGCCTTCAGGTCATTCAAGCCCTTGACCGGCTGCCAAACCAATTCCGCCGCCCCGTCTTGGCTTGCGGTGAAGCTCCGCAACGGTCTTAAAGGGTCGTCGGCACCGCTGGCAGCGCCAACGAGCAGCAATACGCCGTAAACCGCGCCAGCGAAGCCCAGCGCCTTCCATAGCTGGCCCCAACCCTGCTTGGGCGCGGCGTCCAACCCGCCCAAATAGGCAGCGCAGCCGATCAGCAGCGAAGCCCAAAGCGCCAAGGTGACGGCCGGCGGAAGCACACGTTCCAGCAACCAGATGGAGACCGCCAGCAGCAAAACACCGAACAGGGCTTTGATGGCGTCCATCCAAGGACCGGCCCGAGGTATCAGGCGCCCCCCTCCGGCTCCAATGACCAGCAAGGGCACGCCCATGCCCAGCCCAAGCGACAACAGGGCGGCGCCGCCAAAAAGGCCGTCATTAGTGGCGCTGATGTAGACCAGGGCGCCGGCCAAGGGTGCGGAGACGCAGGGCGAGACCACCAACGCGGAAAGCGCCCCCATCACAACCACGCTCAGGTGCTTGCCACCGCCCATCCCGCGGCCCCAGGAATCCAAGGCATTCTGCCAACGCTGCGGCAACCGCAGTTCATAGAAGCCGAACATGGACAAAGACAGCAACATGAAGACCAAGGCAAAGGCGATGAGGACCGGTGGCGACTGCAAAGACGCCTGCAGGTTGAGACTGGCGCCGAACAAGCCCATAAGAGTGCCGACGACAGCGTAGGTGCAGGCCATGCCAAGCACATAGGCAACGGACAGGGTGAGCGCCCGGAATCGGCCTTTACCGCCTTTACCGCCTTTATCACCTTTATCGCCAACGATGATGCTGGACAGTATGGGTACCATGGGCAACACGCACGGGGTGAAGGCCAAGCCGACGCCGCCGAGGAAGAAAATCGCTAGGGCGGCCAGCACCCCGCCTTCAGCGAGCAGCGAAGCAAGTCGCCGCTCCTCGGTCTTCGGTATCGCTGCCTGCGGCTCCGCCGCTGATAATGAGGGCTCTGCGGTAGTTAAAAGGGACTGCACCGCCGCCGCATAGCCCACCTCGGATGCGGCGCTCACGGCGGCAGCCAGATCATCGGCCTGCTGAAGCGTTGCAGCGGACGCAGACGGGTCCACAACCACCCAGCGCGTTTCCGGCGGATAGCACAAACCAGCATCGGCGCAGCCTTGGTAGGCAACCCCAACTTCTATCGGCCCGACCGCATCCTTGACCGGCACTCGAGCTTCGGCCCTGCGGTAATAGACCTCCACGGCGCCGAAATACTCGTCAACCTTGGCTTCGCCGGGTGGAATCTGCGCCGGGCCCAAGGTCGCAGCGCTGCCGTCCTTCAGCTTGAAATCAAAGCGATGGCGATACAGGTAGTAGCCATCCGGCATGTCCCAATAGGCCAGCAAAGCGCCGTCCTGGCCCACTTCCGTGCTAAGCACAAAGGCTTCATCAACCGGCAGGAATTGCGGCGGCTCGTCAAGCCAGCCCAGCTCCGCTGCGTTAAGCGGCGCCGAAAGCGGCGCCGCTATGACCAAAATCAATCCGGCGATCCACATGGCGGCACATCCCGATTTTTTGCCCGTTTCTGGCAAGATGAAGACCGCAAAGGCAATATAGCTCCGCGTGAGGAGCTCATCGTGAACCCATCCATAGGCAATGGCAACAGACTAGCGGAACAAGGTCCCAAAGCAGCGAATGGGATGTCCTCGGGTGCAAGCAACCCCAGTTTGACGCTGCCTACAGCCAGCTCAGCAGAGCCAGCCCATCCCCGATGCGACTAAACAATTGAGCAGCACCATCAGCCCGTTGCTTGACCCGGCGGCTCTGACTCATTGGCCCACCCTTCCCTGTGATGGGGGAATCCAATGAAGACCAGTTGCAGCTCACCCACCAGCAACCAAGCACGAACGCCCAAGAAACTCTTTTCCATGCGTCTTGGCGACCGAGGTTGCCCCTCGCGCTCGCGCTTGATGTGGACGCTGACGGTTGTGCTGTTGATCGCCGGCTGCGAACTGCAACAAGCGCCACCGGAGACTTTGCCGGTGGGTATCCCACGAGCGGCGCAGCCGGTGCCGCTGTCACGGGAGGAGGCCCGCGCCATTGAGGAACTGTTGGAATTGGCCGTGAAAGCCCTCAGCAACGACCAGCTTACGACCCCTGAAGATGGCAGCGCATACAACCTTTACCTAGAGGTGCTGGCTCTTGAACCCGACAATGAGCGCGCACGGCGGGGGTTGGAGCGGATTGTGGAGCGCTATGTCGAGCTGGCGCTGGCGGCGGCGGAGCAGAAGCGTTACCCCCAAGGGCGATTAATGCTGACACGGGCGCGGCAAGTGGACGCCGCCCACCCTGCGATTGAACCCACTGAGCGGCAAATCAAATTGCTTGAAAGCGCCCAACGCGAGCGGGTGCGCCTGGACGGAGAGCAGTTGCGCCATCGCGCCAACACCATGCAACGGGCGTTGGAGAAGATAGGCGGCCGCGCCGGACAGCCCGGCTGCCGAGTCACCATCCGCGCCCGCTCCGACGATGAAGGCCGCTGGGTATATCAACAACTGAACCGAGGCGCCGGTAACGTTCGCGTGCGCGCCCGCCTGACAGTCGCTTCGCCACCCGCGGTGGAGCTGATCTGCTTCCCCCAAAGCGGATGACCTTAAGCCATGCCCGGACGATGGCTTGCATCGCTTGTCTAAACTGCCAAGCCATCCGCTTCAAATCGCCCTTAAAGTCAGATCATCCCTAAAGGGCACCTCGGTTTTTGCCTGTTTTCAGCGCCTTTCAGCGCCGCACGTCGGCGCGACTGGTTTGAAGTTGGCTGAGCCGCTGACTAGCGGGGCTCGTGGGCGGCTTAGCGCCTGTCGTGCGGGCTTTTGAGCGCGATCCGTCCCACGGCGCCACGGCATCGATCTCGACCAGTGGCTCCTTGTTCGCATCCAAGCTCGCGCAACGATCGGAAAAATCAAAAACCATCCGCGGCATGACAACCAACCGCCTTCCACTACTGACCCAATATCCACACCACCGTCAGAGCAGGCGCGATTTTTTGAGGTGTCCTAAAGAATAATCCCGTCTCATCGCGCATCAGGGCCGGTGCATTTGTTAACCTATATCTGCTGGTACTGAAGCAAGCGGTGAGAACATAGGCATGAATTGGAAATTCTGGTCGGACAACTCGAGTCTTTTGCCGATAAGCCCCCGCCGCGCCGGCTGGACCGCCGCCATCTTGGTCACCGCGTACTTGGTTGTCTGTGCATTGCTCGGCTGGTGGTGGGACAAGGAGCCGGATCAGTTCAATGTGCGGCAAAACGCAGCCAGCCATGCGCAGCGAACTGGCCAGGAAACCGTCATCGGCTACACCACCACCACAACCCTGATTCACGTAGCCGAGACCCTGCTTAAGAAGCGTGGCGGCTATCTTTCCAATGACTTAATGCCGCCAGGAATCTGGATGGACAACTTGCCGAATTGGGAATTTGGCGTCCTGGTGCAGATACGCGATGCGGCCCGCGCTTATCGAATAGACTTCGCCCGCTCGCAAAGCCAATCCACCGAAGATCCGGACCTGAAGAAGGCGGAAGGCCAGTTCTTCTTCAACAACTCCAGTTGGATCTTTCCTGCTTCAGAAAGCGAGTACCGCCGGGGGCTGCGCGACTTCAACAACTACTTGCAGCGGCTAGCGGACCCATTGCAGACCAACGCCCAGTTCTACGCCCGGGCGGATAACTTGCAGCGATGGCTGCAAGGGGTGGAGACGCGTTTGGGCAGCCTCTCCCAACGGCTAGCCGCCAGCATCGGCAAGCGCCAGTTGAACGTCGATTTGGCCGGCGACGCCGCCGCCGTACAGTCCACTGATGCACCCTCGGAGCAGCAACTCAAGACGCCCTGGTTGGAAATAGACGATGTCTTCTACGAAGCGCGTGGCCAAACCTGGGCGCTGCTCCATCTATTGCGGGCCATGGAACAAGACTTTGGCGGTGTGCTCGACAACAAGAACGCCCGCGTCAGCCTGCGGCAAATCATCCGCGATTTGGAGTCCACTCAAGACACCCTATGGAGTCCCATCGTGCTCAACGGAGATGGCATGGGCTTTTTGGCCAATCACTCGCTGGTGATGGCATCCCACATTTCCCGCGCAAACGCCGCCATCATTGACTTGAGATCCTTGCTGGTCCAAGGCTGACGAGAGGCAGCGCCTTTCATGGAACCACTTCAAACGGAGCGGGCCTGATCGGGCATGGGTTCCGAAAATGGGCTTGGGGCGCTTACCTGCCGGCGCACGGGCTGGCCGCTCGCATTGGGCCTCCTTTGAACTCGTTCTGTTGCTTCAACAGCGGGGCGGCATGCCGCTGCGGGTGGCTCAGGCTGACGAGCGGGCGCTGGGCGGGTGCGAAGTTGATCTAAGCCATCGCTCTTCTCCGCGCTCAAGAGGTCGGGCGAGGCGGCGCTTAGCTTCGGCTCAAGACGAAACGTGCCTTTTGCGCAAACGCTGATATCATACGCGCCGCTCGCATCGGGCAGTCCCTTCGGACTTGCTGGGCGGCTCCTTGAAAATGAACAAGAGTTTTGCCGCCGCGGACGGCTAAGCCTCGTGGACGGATCAATTCAATCCTCCAATAACTAGAAACCACAGGACAGCAAATGACCGAACTTACCCTGGTGCCCCCCATTCTCGGGGTGATTGGGCTGATTGTCGCCTTCATCATCTACGCGCTGGTCAAGCGCTACGACGAGGGCGAACCAGCTATAAGGAAGATCGCCGACACCATCCATTCCGGGGCCATGGTGTTCATGCGCCGGGAATACAGCATGTTGGGGCTGTTCGCCGCCGGGCTGCTGGTGCTGCTGTTGTTTTCCGGCTTGGGCGCGAAGACGGCCTGGGCCTTTGTCGCTGGTACTTTGTCATCTGCGGCCGCCGGTTGGATCGGCATGTACGCAGCCACCAAGGCCAATGTTCGCACCACCACCGCGGCCCACACCGAAGGACCGGCGGCGGCGCTTTCCGTCGCCTTCTTCGGCGGCTCCATCATGGGCTTGGCGGTGGCCTCCCTCGGCCTGATGGGTCTTGGCTTGGTTTACTACTTCTTCGGCGGCGATCCTGAAACCGCTCATCACATACATGGCTTTGGCATGGGGGCCTCCACCGTGGCCCTGTTCTCCCGCGTCGGCGGCGGCATCTACACCAAGAGCGCCGATGTGGGGGCGGACTTGGTGGGCAAGTTGGAAGCGGGCATTCCGGAGGACGACCCGCGCAATCCGGGCGTGATTGCGGATAACGTGGGCGACAACGTTGGCGACATAGCCGGCATGGGCTCCGACATCTTTGAGTCATATTGCGGCGCCATGATCGCCACCATCGCTATCGCCTCGACCTTGGCGAGCACGGCGATGTTGGCACCCGGCATGGCCAAGGGCGACGGTCAGGCAGCGCTGATGTTTCTGCCCTTAGCCATGGCCTCCACTGGGCTGATCTGCTCCATCATCGGCATTGGCGTGGTTCGCTCCCGCTCCCGATCCGCTCCGGCGTTGGCGCTGCGCATCGGCATGATCGGCTCGCCACTGATGTTCATCGCCGCATCCTACTTCGTGGTCGGAGAACTTGGCCTGTCCACCCACATTTGGTGGTCGCTGGTGTTCGGCTCCGTCGGCGGCGTCGTCATCGGCCTTGTGACCGAGTACTACACTTCATCCAAGCCCGTGCTGCGCATCGCCAAGGCGGGCGAAACCGGCCCAGCGACGGTGATGATCGCGGGCTTGGCCGTGGGCATGCAATCCGTCGTGATCCCACTGCTCTCCATCTGCGCCATCATCTTCGTCTCCACCGAACTCGCCGGGCTTTATGGCGTCGGCATCGCCGCGGTGGGACTGCTTGCAACCGTCGGCATGACCATGGCGGTGGATGCCTACGGCCCGATAGCGGACAACGCTGGCGGCATTGCCGAGATGGGTGGCCTCGGCAAGAAGACGCGCGCAATCACTGACTCCCTAGACGAACTCGGTAACACCACCGCCGCCATGGGCAAGGGCTTCGCCATCGGCGCCGCGGCTCTGGCCGCACTGGCCATCATCGCCGCCTATGTGGAGACGATTCAATTCAAGACGGGCAGTGACTTCACCTTGCACCTCGGCGATCCGGATGTGCTGGTGGGCCTGTTCATCGGCGGCTTAACGCCCTTCCTCATCGCCAGCATCACCATGACCGCGGTGGGTGACGCCGCCATGGAAATGATCCAGGAAATTCGTCGTCAGTTCAGAGAGATTCCGGGCCTGCTGGACGGCAAGGCGGAGCCGGATACGGAGAAGTGCATAAACATCGCCACCTCAGCGGCGCTCAAGCGCATGCTTCTTCCAGGCGCCATCGCTGTGGCGGTGCCGCCGCTGGTGGGCTTTGGCCTCGGCCCAGAGACTCTTGGCGGGGTCCTTGGCGGTGGGCTGCTCGGTTGCGTCCTGCTGGCGCTGACCATGGCAAACGCCGGCGGTGCTTGGGACAACGCCAAAAAATACGTGGAGAAAGGCAACCTTGGCGGCAAGGGGTCCGATGTTCACGCCGCCACGGTGGTAGGCGATACCGTGGGCGACCCGTTTAAGGATACGTCCGGTCCGAGTATGAACATCCTCATCAACGTCATGGCCATCGTGTCACTGGTGATAGCGCCGCTGTTGGTCTAGGGCCTGTCACACTGTCTTAATTAGCTCTGTTAGGCTTGGGACGGCGGGGCGGACTCCAGCGGCAACCCTTGCAGGAGAGCATTCGTCCCTAGCGGGATGGGCAGCAGGCAGAGGCTGCCGAGGGTAAGCACCAAGCAGATGGTCGCCGCCCGCCGATGCCGCATCACCAACAGCCTCACCAACCCCAAAAGGATGTTGCCTCCCGGGGGCAGAAACAGCTCTCTCAATAATCAGACGAGATTAATTCCAGAATTTCGATCTCTGCCGTCCCTACGCTGCAAACTGTGAATCAGGCCGAAAATGGCGCTAATTTCCTTGGTGCCAAGCGGTTTTTCAGCCGAACGTACTGCGGCAGCCCATCGCGATAAGGCGGCGGCGCCTCCCCTTGCACTAAGGGTGATAAGTATCGTCGTGCTCGTGCGGTAATGCCAAAGCCGTCTCTGCTGATGTAGCTTTTCGGCATCCTGCGCTCCACGTTGGCCACTCGAGAAAGCTTGGCTTCGCCGATGGTCCATCGATAAGGCACATCGCTTAAGCGCTTGATTGTCAGCATCACCGCATTCCTACCGGATAGGGCGAAGTCCACCGCCGCCTTGCCCAAGGCGTAAGCCTGCTCCACATCAACCGCCGAGGCGATATGGCGGGCCGAGCGCTGCAAGTAGTCCGCCACCGCCCAGTGGGGCTTGTAGCCCAGCTTGGCGCGCACCAAGCCGGCGATGACCGGGGCCACGCCGCCGAGTTGGGTGTGTCCGAAGGCGTCCTTGTCGCCGGCATCGGCAATGAACTTGCCGTTTTCGTTGCGAACGCCCTCGGATGCCACCACCACGCAGTAACCCATTGCTCGAACGGTCTCATCCACTTTGGCCAGAAAGCGCTCCTCGTTGAACACAACCTCCGGCAGCAAAATGATGTGGGGCGCATCTCCCGGCCTTTCCTTGGCCAAGGCGGCCGCGGCGGCAATCCAGCCTGAGTGGCGCCCCATGACCTCAAACACAAAGACCTTGGTTGAGGTGGCGCTCATGGAGGCCACGTCCAAAGCGGCCTCCCGAGTGGACACGGCCACATATTTCGCCACGGAGCCAAAGCCGGGGCAGGAGTCCGTCAAGGGCAGATCGTTGTCCACCGTCTTGGGGATGCCGATGGCCGTCATGGGATAGCCTAGGCGGGTGCTCAGAAGCGATATCTTGTGCGCCGTGTCCTGCGAGTCCCCACCGCCGTTGTAGAAAAAATAGCGGATGTGATGCGCCGCGAAAACCTCGATCAAACGGCGGTACTCTCGCTCGCTCTCCTCAATGGAGCCCAGCTTGTAGCGGCAGGAGCCGAAGGCACCGCCAGGCGTATGACGCAGTGCGGCGATGGTTTCATCGGTCTCGCGGCTGGTTTCAATCAACTCCTCGTTCAAGGCACCCAGAATGCCGTTCCGACCGGCAAAGGTTTCACCGATGCGGTTCGGCCTCTGCCGAGCGGCTTCGATCAAGCCGCAGGCGGTGGCGTTGATGACCGCAGTGACGCCCCCGGACTGGGCATAGAAAGCATTTGCCGTGGACACCAAACCACCTCAACAAAGAAAATTGGCGCATATAATAGTGCCTTTCGATCCACAAAAACCTATCATCAGCCAATGGCAATCGTCCTTCTGTTCTTCTGGCGCGTCTGTCTGCTGCGCTTGGGACCTGAGCTCTCGCCCACCCATCCTTGGTATGTGGCTCTCGTGCTGGCCGCCAATCTGACTTGCAGCATAGCGGCGACCGCCCTGATGACCGGCTTGCCGATTTTGGGCATCACCACCAGCGTAGTTGTCTCCACCGCCACCCTCGCCGGCTTGGTCTATTTGGCCTGCATCTTGCGCAAGGTTGACGAGCGTTTCGTGGCCACCTTCGCCACCATCCTCGGCTGCGATTTCGTCATCACCGCCATCCTCACCCCAACGATCCAAGTAGCCGAGCTGTTAGGCCCAGCCCCACTTAACATCGCCCGACTCGCCTTTCTGTTCTGGACTGTGACGGTGACGGGCTTCGTCCTCTCCAAGACATTAAACCTGCACATGGCGTTCGGGGCCGGCTTCGCCTTCACCTTCTTATTTATCAGCAGCGGGATCGCAGCCTCAGTTAGCGCATGAGGATTTATTTCCTCGGCATTGGCGGCATCCTGATGGGCGGCCTAGCCCAACTCGCCAAGCAACAGGGGCACGAGGTTACGGGGTCGGACCAAGGCATCTACCCGCCCATGAGCGACCTGCTGGCGGCGGAAGGCATTCCGGTCCACGAAGGCTTTGACCCAGCCCAACTCCGCCCAGAGCCGGATTTGGTGGTCGTCGGCAACGCCGGGTTACCCAGAGGGGTCGCTTCGGTGGAGTACATTCTGAACAGCGGCCTGCCCTATGTTTCAGGGGCCGAGTGGCTGGGAACGAACGTGTTGCGCAACCGTTGGGTGCTGGCGGTGTCCGGCACCCACGGCAAAACCACAACCGCCAGCATGCTGGCCTGGATATTGGAGCGGGCGGGGCTGAACCCGGGCTATCTGATCGGCGGCACGCCAAAAAACTTTACGCTCTCCGTCCGCTTGGGTGATGAGCCATTTTTTGTGACCGAGGCGGACGAGTACGATTGCTCCTACTTCGACAGCCGCTCCAAGTTTGTCCACTACCGCCCACGCACTCTCGTCATCACCAACTTGGAGTACGAACACGCGGACATCTTTGCCGACTTGGCCTCCATTCAGGCCCAGTTCCGCCTGCTGCTGCGCATGGTGCCCGAGCAGGGTCTGATCGTGGCGCCAAGCGATGACGAAAACGTGAACCATATACTGGCCACAGATTGCTGGACGCCGGTGGCCCGTACGGGCCAGAACCCGCCAAAACAGTCAGCGCCCACGGATAGCGGCGATCTATGGGCGGCTAACAACATCGCCCGCGACCACAGCGCCTTTGAACTCGTCTTCAACGGCAAGACAATGGGGGAGGTGTCTTGGCCAATGCTCGGCGCCCACAACATCGCCAATGCTTTAAGCGCCGTCGCCGCCGCCCACCACGTCGGTGTCAAGTCGAGCTTGGCGGTTGAAGCCTTGAGCGAATTCAAAGGCGTCAAGCGGCGTCTGGACATGATTGCCGAGATTGGGGAAACGACCATCTACGACGATTTCGCCCACCATCCAACCTCCATTCACGCCACCCTGAAGGGCCTGCGTGACAAGGTGGGGAACGAGGAGATCATCGCCATCATCGAGCCCCGCTCCCACACCATGTCGCTCGGCGCCCTGCAGCGGGAGCTGACGACCTGCTGCGCCTACGCCGATCAGGTGATCTGGTTCCGGGGCACCAACATCCATTGGGATCTAAGCGCTCTGACGGCTAACAGCCTCACCCCGTCCCGACAATTCTCCGACATGGACAGCCTGATCGCCCATCTGGTTGAGTTGCCCCAGCGACGAAAACACTTGGTGATTATGTCCAACGGCCATTTCAACGGCATTCATCAGAAACTGCCGGCGGCATTAGAGACTACGGAATTAGGGGCCACAGTATGACTTTTCGCCAACCAAGCGGTGCCGTATGGCCAACGCTCCCGGCACCCCAACCGCCTTGCGCCTGAACTGTTTGCCGCCCTGATCCGGTTGGTGCCGAAAGAGGTCAATGCCATCGCCATGTGCTGATGGATGCGCCACGCAAATGAAACACCGGAGCCTCATAGGCGCCATCATTTCCTTTTTCGGCCTCTTGGCGGTGATCGGTTGGCTAACGGCACGGGGCTTGGTTAACCCGCAAATGGGGACGCTGATGGGCATCGGCCTGTTTGGGCTCTATGTGGGCTTCGGCATCCTCATCGCCGTCTACCGGCTTATCAACAAACTGGACTAAGGCGTCCCTTCAAAACAACTCATCCGGCATGTCCATCGCTATCGAGCCAGCGCGAATGGTGCAGGCCAGCGCCAAGGTTTTCGGCAGCAACTTCTGAAAAAAGAAGCGCGCCGTGCGTCGCTTGGCTTCGCCAAAAGCATCTGCCGAAGCCGCCCCAGCCATCCGCGCCCATAACCAGGCGAAGATGGTGAGGCCGACCAGCTCCAAATAATCCGTCGACAGCGCACCGGGTAGGCTGGGATTCCTAGGCGCTTGCGCCAAGATCCATTCGCTGACCTCGGCCAAGCGCGTCAAAGCCTCATCAAGAGGTTCACGATAGGCGCCGGGCACCTCATCCGTCGCCATCTCGCGCACAAACCGCATCAGAGTGACACCGCCATCGGCAAGCATCTTGCGCTGGATGAAATCCAGTGCCTGCACACCGTTGGTTCCTTCGTAGATGGACGCGATGCGGGTGTCACGAACGATCTGCTCCATGCCCCACCCCTTGATGTAGCCGTGGCCGCCAAAGACCTGCTGCGCCAAAACGGCGCATTCAAAGCCTTTGTCGCTAAGAAACGCTTTGGCGATAGGCGTCAGCAGATTCGCCAACGCTCGGCTGTCAAATATGGGCACCTCGAAAAAATGCGCCTGATCTGACGGTGATTAGGTTTCCCAACAGCGCCGGAGACTGCTTGAGCGTGCGGGCCGCCTTGATGCGCAAGCTTCTTGGCGGATGTCCTACGCGAGTTCAGGAGATGGACGCTAGCGCGGCCCTGGTTAGTGCGGCCATGCTTAGGGCATGGGATTGATCGACTCGCTGCTGCCCCGACTATGCCGGCTGTGCGACCTGCCGGTGAACGCCGACATAGATCTCTGCCCAGCCTGTCGGCAAAGCCTGCCCTGGAACCCCAACCCCTGCCATCGCTGCGGCCTGCCGCTGCCCCAGAACTCAGTGCGCCCGCCACAAGATTCAGCCCAGGAAAGCCCACCAAGCGCAAACCGGTCGCTTGACAAAGCCCAGCCTGATTCGTTCAACGGGCGCTCCCTGTCGCCAGGAAATACAGGCATCTGCTTGAAATGCTCGGCGCAACCACCGCCATTCGAGCGCACCATCGCCCCGCTGCTATTCACGGGGTCTATGCCGAAACTGATTCACGCCATGAAGTTCAGCAAGGGGTATGGGCAAGCCAAGCTGCTAGGCCACTTGCTCGGAGATGCGGTGGAAGCAGCCCACGAGGCGATGCCGAACCTGCTACTGCCCGTGCCTCTGACCACAGCCAGACTGCTGCGGCGCGGCTACAACCAAGCGACCTTGCTAGCCGCACCTCTAGCTCGCCGTTTCAATATCCCGCAACGTCCAAGGGCAATGCGCCGAGCCGGGCCGACCAAACCGCAGCGCGGCCAATCACGCATTGCACGCTCGCGCAGCGTGCGGGGGGCGTTTGCGCCACGGCAGCCTTTCACCGGCACCATCGCCATCGTCGATGATGTCATGACCACCGGCGCCACCACTACCGAACTCGCCCGCACACTGCTAGCCGCCGGCGCTGGCAAGGTCGTGGTCTGGGTGGCCGCACGAGTGCCTTAGGCGGGGCAAATTGGCGAGGGTGTTTTGAGCGGGTTTCTGGCCTGTCGTAGCCCCAAAACCTGCCGCCTCGGGCGAATTCGGACGGACCCCGCCCTTGGGCGGCCATCAACTCGATCCGATTGGCCGCTTGCAGCAAGTTCAAGGTCGTCGCCTTAAAGGTCAGTCGGGATTTCGCAACAGTCTTTCCTTAAGAAACTTGGTACTGTTGGTGCAGTTGGCTACCTCCCAACGGCGCGGGTGCGGTGGCGGGCCAGAGCGTCGTGGCGATTCAGTTGGTTGGAGATTTCATGCACATCGCAATGCACGTCCCAGTCTTGCTGGCGATGATGGCGGCAAGCTGCGGGCTGGCTGAAGCAAGAGAACTCAAAGTTGCCGTGGCGACCAATTTTCGGGCACCGTTCATAGCGCTCAGCGACGAATTTGAACTGACGCAGGGCATCAGGGTGAGGCCGGTGTTCGGCTCCTCCGGCTTGTTGGCAGCGCAGATACAGCAAGGGGCGCCCTTTGACGCCTTCTTTTCCGCCGACATGGACCGGCCGCAGGCGTTGGTGGACGAGGGCTTAGCCGCCGGGCCGGTTCGCGCTTACGCCGAAGGGCGGGTGGCCCTGTGGACTCCTGGCCGTGCGGCCAGCCCCGAAAGCCTGGACAGTGGCCGCATCGGCATCCCCAATCCTAAACTGGCACCCTATGGCCAAGCGGCGGTAGAGTGCCTGCAAGCCTTGGCCCTTTGGCAGAGCCACAAGGGCCGCTTGGTGTTTGGCAACAACGTCGCCCAAGTTTTTCACTTTCTGACCGCCGGCGCACTGCCCGCCGGATTTGTGGCGCTAGGCCAGCTTAGAGCAGCCGAGGCGCCAGTTGAGGGGTATTGGGTGTGCCCGGCCAACTTCCATCGGCCCATCCATCAAGGGAGCGTGCGACTGCTCCGCAGCGCCGACCCCAAGGCCGTTGCAGTCCTCTTACGCTTCATGCTGGGGCGGCAAGCCCAAGCAAAGCTGCGCCAACTAGGATACGCGCCCGGTGGCTGAAGACGTCCTTGAGCTGGGTGAAGGCGCTCTGCTGGTCGCCGGGCGCCAACTAGGATACGCACCCGGTGGCTGAAGATGCGCTAGGCAGCGTCGCCCTGACCGCAGCCTTGGCGGCAATAACCACCTTGGCCCTGTTGGTTCTCACCCCGCCCTTAGCTTGGTGGCTGGCGCACACCAGACGTCGGGGCGCGGCCTTAGCGGAGGCTTTGGTGGCCCTGCCGCTCGTGCTTCCCCCCACCGTGCTTGGTTTCTACCTGTTGCTGGCGATGGCGGGAGAAGGCTGGCTTGGCCAAGGTTGGCGCACCCTGACCGGGCAGCCCCTAGCCTTCACCTTCAGCGGCTTGGTGGTGGCCTCCATCATCTATTCGCTGCCCTTTGTCTGCCAACCGCTGGTGGCCAGCTTTCGCAACACGCCGTCCGAACTGCTTGATGCCGCCTCGGTCATGGGCGCAGCCCCAATTCAACGCTTTCTGCGCTTTATGCTGCCCCTGCACAAACGGGCGCTGATGGCCGCCGGCGTACTTGGATTCGCCCACACTCTAGGGGAATTCGGCATCGTGCTGATGATCGGCGGCAACATTCCCGGCGAGACCCGGGTGTTGTCGGTCCTACTGTTCGATCAGGTGGAATCGTTAGACTACGCCAGCGCCCACCTGACCGCTGGCATTCTGCTGGTGACCTCCTTAGTTGCGCTCACCCTGACCTACAGCGCCTTGAGGCGGACATGAGGCCCAGTGCTAGCCAAGTTTGCCATTGCACTCGCCTAGGCATCCTTAGCCCACGCATCTCGCCATGCACGACCCACCCTGATGGATCTGTTTTAGCCCGCCACGTCATGATAAACAGCAACGAGGTGGACCCTATAGGGCTGGATGACGCGGACCGCCGCTGTTCATGCCGATCCACTGCTCCGCGCTGCCCATGAACGACGACAGCCCCGGTTACAAGCAGTCTTAATTAATAAGGAGGCTTAGGCAACATGCCGCTGCAATTGAAGGGCAGCCTGCAACGCGCCAACGGGTTCAGCTTGAGTGTGGATCTTGAATTGCCCGGCCAAGGCGTCACCGCGGTCATCGGCGCCTCCGGCTGCGGCAAGTCCACATTGCTGCGGGTCATCGCTGGACTGGAGAGACCTGCAGGATTCCAAGTGCTGTTCGCCGGCGAACGCTGGGACAGACTGCCTGCCCACAGACGTCCAGTGCGCATGACACTGCAACAACCGGCCTTGTTTCCACATCTAACGGTCGCGGGCAACCTGAAGGCCGTCCGCGGCGTTAAAAACCTAGACGAAGCGGTGGCCCGGTTTGGTCTGCAAGGGCTGTTGACGCGCAAGCCGGCCACCCTTTCCGGTGGCCAGCAGCAGCGGGTGGCGCTGGCCCGTTCCTACTTGAAGCCGGCCGCCATCTGGCTGTTGGATGAACCCCTATCGGCTTTGGATGCGGTGGCCCGCGCTGAATTGGCCCCCATGCTCAGCCAGATTTGCCGAGTCCAGAACAGACCGGTGATCTACGTCACCCACGCCTTGAGCGAGGTGATTCAAATCGCTGACCACTTGGTGATTTTGGAGGAAGGGCAAGTCATCGGAGCCGGAGCGCCAGAAGCCGTGGCGGCCGAACTCGATCACCCCTTGTCACCTTTGATCGACACCGGCGCCATTCTTGAAGTGGAGTTTGACGCCTACCACCAAGAGCACGATCTCAGCACCTTGCGCATCGGCACTCAAACCCTATGGGTCCGAGGCAACCTAAGCGGCGAGCCCAGTCCGCTGCGGGTGCAAATTCCCGCACGGGATTTGGTCCTGGCGCTTAAACGACCAACCGACACCAGCATCCTGAACACCTTGGCGGTGACCCTGATCGGCTTCAAACCGGCCGGAATCGGCGCCGTATTCACGGAGCTTGATTGCACCGGCCAGCGTTTAAGGGCGCGCATCACTCGGCGTTCCAAAGAAACCCTCGGCTTAGCCGTCGGCATGGAGCTTTTCGCCTTGGTCAAGTCCGAGGCGCTCAACGTGCGAACGCACTAGCCGCAGGAAAAACGTCGCTTGTTGAGGATGAGGTTGGCGTATTGCTTGAACAGATTGGGCCGTTGCGGGGCTGGGCAGGCGGAGACTTGCCGGGCGAAGGCGGCCTCAACTCGAGGGTCCGCCACCTCGGTTGAGGGCAACAGGGGCAGGTTCAATCTTCGCGCTGCTTCAACATGAGAGGGAAACACCTTTAGGCCGGCGATAATTTCCCGGTCGATGGCCTCGGCCAACTGCTCGGGCGAATCAAAACAGCCAGCAACTGGTTGGCCAAAATGCAGATGCACCCGGCCCTTGAACCCCAACATGCCCTCAGCGATGCTGGTCAGGTCCTCTCCTTGCCGCTTGTGGTACTTGCCATAGGTTTCCGTAATGAAAAGCTCACGCGCCTTGCGCGGTCCGCAAGGGTCAAGCTCGTAGGTGATGGCGACCGGCACGATGAAGAAGCGGGCGCACAGGCTGCTGAAGTCACCGATTTCCGGGCGCCAAGCCAAGGCCAGCATCTTGATGAGAGCTGGGTCCGTGCGGTCGAGGCCATCCTTGGCCCGGCCCTCCCGCTGCGCAATCCAGACCGACTGGGATTCACCCAAGGAAGCGCGTATGAAAGCCGATGTGCGCTGCATGGAGCGGTAGGCCGCCTTGGCTCCGACAACATTGCGCTCAATGATGAAACTCTTGTTCAGGCGCATCAGGTCGGCCACGTAGCCCTTGCCAAGCAGGTTGTCGCCAATGGCGATGCGCGAGGTGTTGTGCCCTGCTTGATGAATCGCGTAGTTGATGAGGCCGGTGTCCATGATGATGTCGCGATGATTGGAGATGAACAGGTAGGGCTGCCCAACCTTCAACCCCTCCAAGCCGCTGACGCGAAAATCCAGAATGGTGTTCTTGATCAGCCTCTGCATGTAGCCGGACAGATGCATCTGCACGTCTTGCACGCTGGTCAAGCGGTTTGCCTGAAGGCTCATTAAACCGCCCGCAAGAAACCGCCCAAGAAGCGGCAGATGGCGGCTCGCACGGGGAAAGAGAAACTGCGCCAAAGCTTGCTTCAGGTCCGGGTCCCGGGCCAGCCGCACAAGCACTTGGGGCACTTCGTCATCCCGGTACGGGCGAATCGCTTCAAAATCCTCCATGCCTGCATGTTAACGGCAATCCAGCCTATTCGCACAAACGCCGTCAGCGGCGGCTCTTGCATAGCCCCGGATGCGCTGGCGGCCAGCGGGGAGGTTGCAAACCCTGACCCCAAGCCAAACGGACTGCTAACATGGGGCCGCGCAACTGTATCTGTGTTAAGGAGGCAGTTCATGTCGTTTGCAACGCGGCCCTACGAGCTTGGGCTACTGCAGCTCGGCAATGGCGGCTATGCTTGGCTGCAGCCGGACGGCGGTTGGGGATGGAGCAACGCCGGCCTCATCGTCGATGGCGATCAATCCCTATTGGTCGACACGCTGTTCGACAAACCACTTACCAAAAACATGCTTGCCGCCATGGCCGCAGCCGAGCCGAAGGCCACCAAGCAATTCAACTTCCTGGTCAACACCCATGCCAATGCCGACCACTGCAACGGCAACGAATTGGTCGATGGCGCCGAAATCATCGCCTCGCGCGCCTGCCGGGACGAACTTGCCAGGGAGGACCCAAATCTGCTGCAAACCTTGATGGAGCGAGCCCCGTTCATGGGCGAAGTGGGCGACTTCCTGACCTACTGCTTCAGCGATTTCGATTTTCTCGGCATCAACCGAACCTTGCCGACGCGCACTTTCGAAGGCGAAATGAACCTTCAGGTGGGAGACAAGCAGGTGTTGCTTAAACAGGTTGGGCCGGCGCACACAGCCGGGGATATTCTCGCCTACGTGCCCGAGGACAAACTGATTTTCACCGGCGACATTCTCTTCATTGAGGGGCATCCCATCCTCTGGGCGGGACCAGTGGCGAATTGGATCGCCGCCTGCGACTACATGCTGGGGCTGGATTTGGAGTGCGTCGTGCCCGGCCACGGCCCAGTGACCAACAAGCGCGGCATTGAAGCCCTGCGCGGCTATCTTGAATACGTTACCCATGAGGCCCGTCGGCGTTTTGACGCCGGCATGGGGGTGATGGAGGCGGCGCTTGACATTTCCTTGGCGGATTACGACTCCTGGGGGGACGCGGAGCGCATTGTCGTCAACGTAGCGACCCTGTATCGGGAATTCGACCCCAACGCCAAGTCGCTAAACATCATTGAGCTCTTCACCATGATGGCGGCTGTGCATAAGCAGCGGCGTCGCTGAAGACGTCGGCTCGCGCCGCAATTTCGCGCCGCAACAGGGTGCATAGGCTCAAACACATTCCGGAATTTCGACCCCGGCAATTTTCGACGCATTGGCGAGCAGGCGCCGACGAGGTGACCGGGTGCGGATGGGAAGCCGTAGGCACCGGGGTCCTGAACCCATACAACTGGGGGTTAAACTAGGTGAAGCCGTTTACAATCACCACATCCAACACCATCGTGTCGATTCCACACACCGGCCCGTGGTGAAATGGAGAAGCAGAATGAAGGGTGCACCACTTCGCTTAAGCGCTGTCTTGGTCCGCGGCTTGGGCGGGCTGATGATCGCCGCCGGGCTGTGGCTCTATGACGATGCCTTGCCCCACCCCCTGATCGGTTTGGCGCTGCCGGCGCTGTTCGCCGCCGGACTGCTCCTGCTGTTGCGCAACCTAGCCGCCGTCTGCTTGGGCACCGGGCTTTTAGCCTTGACGCACACTGACTTGAACGGCGACTGGATGGTGGCCATAGCCTATCCCTTAATCGCCATCACCACCCTTGGCGGCAGCGCCTATATCTATTGCATCCGATTCCAACAGCGCATCCGCAACACCCATGGCGCGCGCTGGCGGTCGAGACGACAGTGAAGCTGAACGCGGCGGCGATCTATGACAGCTTCAGAAGCTATCGCCGTCAATTTGAGCAGATCACCGCCGGGGCCGAAATTGCGGAATGTGTCTGAGCCGATTCACCCCCCCTACCGCCGCAAAACACACTTCTCCAGAAGGCAACATGTCGGCGGATCGGCAACGGCGAAATGAGGCTGCACGTCTTGATGCCGCCATGCCTTGAGCGGCTTCACAAGCCAAGCCCCGGACGACGGCAAGGTGGTTCGGGGTCCGGGGAAAAGTCCCATAAACGCCAGCACTGGAACAGGACACCAGATCTAAGGAACCTTTGAAAAATTCGTAGGTTTTCGCAGCACAACAAGACCAGTCTTTTTCGATGACGTGTAAATCATTGAAAATAGAAGATGAATTATTCCAGCCGCCATGTGATGGCCAATCCTTGGAATTGAATCAGGGGTTCCCTAAGGAAACGGATATGGTGAAAGCGCTGTGGATTTTGTGATCGACAATTGCCAGCGTGGTGCTCTCAGAGTGGTGGCCTTCGCTTGGCTCATCCAAGGGGTTCGGGCGGCCGGTAGCCTTCGATTAGGTCAATGGGTTCGTTGTTCAGGAACTTCTCCATCTGCGCGGCTAGGTATTGCCGCGCATCCGGGTCGATGAGACGCAGGTTCCGTTCATTGATGAGCATGGTCTGCAACGCCTGCCACTCCGTCCAAGCTCGATGCGAGACAGTCTCATAGATCAATTCCCCTTTGGCCCCCGGCAGCGGCGGCACCGTCAGTCCTTCCAACTCTTCTTGGTATTTGCGGCAAAACACAGTGTGGGTCATAACCGCAGTCTACTCCAATAAAGTCATCATTTTCCTGAACCCCGCCCATGCCCATTCAAGCCGTCCGGTGCCGGAGCACCACGGCAGCATGAAAGCCTGTGCGTCAATCAGGGGTGCTCCAAGTTTCCTCAATAGCGGCGATCAAGATTGCCGACGGCGCTGAAAGGCCAACCGCTTGGCTTCCTTCCGGCTCATACCACATGCGCCCTTCGCTATCGCCAATGCTGTGCGGCTTGTCATCAAGACGCAGGTAGTGGGGTTCGATATCTAGGTGAAAGTGGGTGAGGCTGTGTCGGAACACTGGGGCGAGCCGATGCGACCGGATGGCGCTTTGCCGGATGCCGAACTCCTGACAGACTGACTCAGGCGAGCATTCCACCCGGCGCTGGGGCGGCGTCCACAGACCGCCCCAAAGCCCAATTTCCGGGCGCCGCTCCAACAGGCAGGCCCCGGCGGCGGTGCTGATGACGAACATGCGGGCCTTGCGCACGGGCTTCTGGCGACATTTCGCCTTGGCCGGGAGTTCCTCCACCCGATCGGTAGCGAGCGCTTCGCACCGTTCCGCCAATGGGCAGCGAACGCACTGCGGCGAACGGAGAACGCACAGGGTGGCGCCAAGGTCCATGACGCCTTGGGTGTAGGCGGCGGTCCGCTGCCTTGGGGTATGGGCCTCGGCAAGGGCCCAAAGCGCATTTCGAGCGGCCGCTGTCGTCAGGCGGCCATCAATGCCATGAAACCGCTCCAGCACCCGTTTGACGTTGCCGTCCAGAATGACGCCGAAGCGACCCATCGCCAAGGCGAGAATGGCGCCAGCGGTGGAGCGGCCGACGCCCGGCAACGCTTGCAACTCATCCCCCGTGTCGGGGAAAGCGCCGCCGCTAGCGGCGATGAGCCTAGCGCTTTTGTGCAGGTTGCGGGCGCGAGCGTAGTAGCCAAGTCCTGACCAATAATGGAGCACCTCATCGAGTTCCGCCACCGCCAACGCATGAACGTCCGGGAAGCGGGCCATAAACTGCTCGAAATAGGGAACAACCACCTGCACCTGCGTCTGCTGCAGCATGATCTCCGAAACCCATACGGAATACGGGGTTGGGTTCCGCTGCCAAGGCAGACTTTTGCGTCCGTGGCGGTCAAACCAGGCCAGCAGCTTAACGGCCAGCCAATCCAAAGGTTCAGCGGCGATTTTCGTCACGACCTCGGCGCAGGAATTCAAGCATTGATTTGGCGGTATCTTGAAATGCGGGAGGCACCCTCTTGATGACAGCATCCAGCGACTGAGGTGCGGTGTCCTGGGCCATGTCGGCGATCAACCGCACAACGCTCTCCATGTCCAAAGCGCAATTCGGCGACGCTAAAGTGCCCCGGCAGCGCACTTGAAAAGGCCGCCCTTGAAGAATGTCGCCAGCTGGGAAACCAGTGGCCGCCGAGCTGTCTTCAATGATCAATTTCGCCGTCAGGTTCAACTCATCCCGTGCAATCTGGTACTGACCCTGGGCATCGATGGACAGGCTGTCCAAGTTGAGGCTGAGGCGGTGGTCCGTGGCATCGACTTTCCAATCCCCCTCCAGTTTGCTATAAGCCAATGGGTTGAACGCGGATTCCCCAGCGCCGCTGACCGAGGCCAACAACTTCAAGGCTCGACCAAGTTGCCGCAAGTAGATGCGTCCCCCCTCCCCGTCAAGCTGGACGGCGCCGACCGCAGAGGACGCCATCTCAGGCCACGCATCGCCAATCAAGTGAAAATCCCCAGTCAAATCCACCGCTCCCTCCCAATGCACTTCCGGCCCCAACCAAGGGCCGAGTTTTCGCGCCCGGAGGTTCTCGACGTTGAAGTGCAGATCCCACTCGGCGGGACGCGGCTTAGCGCTGAGATCAAGCCGCAATTGGCCAACGCCGCCAAGAACGTCCGGCCCCTGAAGGCGAATGCGGACATCTCCGCCGGCTGCGGCAAGGGTTGCGGTCATCGGCCCCAAGACTTGGCCATCCGCCTTGATGCGGATGGAGTCACATTTCCCATCGCCATTGACTTGACCAAGGACATCAAGCATCAGGGGTAGGTTTGAGGCATCAACACTAGTTTGCGGCCAGTGCGCAACATCGAAGTTCAAGTCGCACAGGCCGCTGACCGAGGGCGTTTGGAATTGCAAACCAGCCAATCGGTAGTGCTCCGCAAGCGGGCTAAAGCTAAACTCCTGAACTCGCCAGGAGCCATCCACCGCCTTAACGGATGCGGCGGTGATGGCTGGGGAGGGGACCAGCCACCAGCCAAGATCGCCCTGAATGCGGATGGGCGTGCCCGTCTCGGCGGCGAAGCGCTCCTCGATCATCGGTCGGAAACGGTTTAATTCGGCCAGAAACCAAACGCCACCAAGCAAGAACAGTAAAATGACCGCGCTGAGTGCGATGAGCAATTTACGCATGGGGACAAGACTTAAAATTGAGGCGGGTAGACAAAGTATAAGGGATTGGGACATTGAAAACCGACGCCGCACTTGTTGGAGCGCAGGCGCACCGAGTGCGTTTATGGGTGGTGGGGCACTTTGAAATTTTCGGTCAACGAAAACCAATGGGTGCAGGTAAGGGTGACGCACTACCCGTTTATCGGCTTTCTTTATGAAGTCTCTGAAATACTCGCAGGTTGTCGCAGTGCAACAAGGCCAATCTGTTTCGATGACGTGTAAGCAAGTGAACATAGATGACAACTGATCACATCCGCCATGCGATGGCCAATCCTTGGAAGTTAATCAGAGGGTCCTTGTCTTTGACGCAGCCGCCAACACGGAGAAAACTCCTTAGCAATGCGAATTGCTCAACAACCGCCCGGCAAGCAGGCAGCGTTTGGCTTGGTCCGCAACCTAGGGGTGGCGCAAGCAGGGGACTTGCCCGCCGCCCGCACCGCGACAAGGCGCTGTTCGGGGTAAGGGGCTGATGCCGGGCGGCCACATCGTGGTGCTGATGGGAGGCGACTCTTGGGAAGCGGAGGTCTCTAGGGTTTCGGCCAAGCAAGTGGCTGTCGGCCTTGAGGCGAGCGGATACCAAGTCACCCGTTTGGAGCTTGATCGGGATACACCCGCAAGGCTGATTCAACTCCGCCCCACGGCCGTTTTCCCTGCCCTGCACGGGCCGCCAGGGGAGGACGGAACGGTGCAGGGCTTGCTGGAGATTCTAGAGATTCCCTACGTCGGCGGCGGCGTTCACGCCAGTGCGCTGACCATGGACAAGGCCGGCGCCAAGGATGCCTTTCGCCGTGCTGAACTGCCCGTTGCCGATGACTTAGTGCTGTTTCCCGATGTTCAGGTTGAACAGGCAATCAACCAAATCAGAGCCAAGCTAGGCGAGCACATCGTCATCAAGCCGATCGGCCAAGGCAGCGCCCTCGGCGTGGTCCGGTTGCCTGCGCCCCAAGAGCTTGGTCGCCAACTCACCGACGCCCTGGCCTTGGGCAAGGTCATTGTTGAACCTTTCATCCCTGGTCGGGAGATCACCGTGGGCGTGCTTGACCTTCACGGTCAGGTACCGATGGCCTTTCCGGTCATCGAAATCCGCACCGCACCCACCCAATGGTACGACTCGGTGAACCGCTACAAGGCCGGCGCCAGCGAACATGTCATTCCCGCGCCCCTGCCCGACTCCGTCAACGCCGAACTGCAACGCATCGCCCTCGCCGCCCATCGCGTCTCGGGCCTGCGCGATCTATCCCGAGCGGACTTCATCTTGGACGACCATCGAATCTGGTTGCTGGAAGTCAATTCGCTGCCGGGCATGACGCCGACCAGCCTGTATCCGGACGGCGCCCGAGCCAGCGGCATGAATTTACCTCAGCTATTGGACGCGCTGATAAGAAGCGCCATCGCCCACGGCTAATTCGCCCACCGCCCTCTCGCCGGTCTGAGCCACCCGCAGGAGCAAGCCCCCTGTCGCGCAAAGCAACAGTTGGGCTCCATGCGCGGCATCGTTAGCTACAGGTCGTAGCCTCGCTCGTTGTGCATGGCCAAGTCCAAACCGCGCTGTTCGTCCTCCTCCGACACACGGCTGTCGAGCAGCGCATTGGTGACCTTAAGAATCAGGAAGGTCGCCAGCGCCGTGTATCCGACGACGGCGACCACACCCAAGGCTTGCACACCCAACTGGCTGCCCATAGTGGCCTCTGCAGAACTGTAGCCTTGGCCGCTGAACACGCCAAGGGCTGTGCTGGCGAAGATGGCCGTGAGCAAGGTGCCCAGCACGCCGCCGACGCCATGCACCGAAAATACATCTAGGGAGTCGTCTATCCTCAGGGAGCGCTTGATGTAGATGGTGGCCAAGAAACAAGCCAAGCCCGCAGCAATGCCGATGATAAGAGCGCCGGCCGGGCCCACATAGCCCGAGGCTGGCGTAATGGTGCCAAGCCCAGCCACCATGCCGGTGACCAGACCGAGGGCGCTCGGCTTGCCAAAACGAACCCACTCGCAAATCATCCAGGTGAACGCGCCGGCGGAGGCGGAAATATGGGTTACAAGCATGGCCATAGCCGCGTCCCCGTTGGCTGCCAGAGCACTACCGCCGTTGAATCCAAACCAGCCCACCCAGAGCATTCCGGCACCGGCCATGGTGAGGGTCATGTTGTGCGGGGGCATGGCGCTGTCGGGAAAGCCGCGCCGATTGCCTAACACCAGAGCGGCGACGATGGCGGCGACGCCAGCGGTGATGTGTACCACCGTGCCACCGGCGAAATCCATCAGGCCCATCTCGCCGAGCCAGCCGCCGCCCCAAACCCAATGGCAGATGGGCGCGTAAACGAGCAGCACCCAAAGGGCGCTGAACACCAGCATGGCCGAAAAACGCATGCGCTCGGCAAAACTGCCAACGATCAACGCGGGGGTGATGATGGCGAAAGTCAACTGAAAAAGGGCAAAGGCCGACTCTGGAATGGTGCCCTCCAAGCTGCCTTCCTCGACACCGGCGAAAAACGCCTTGCCTAAGCCACCGATCAAGGCATTGCCATCGGCAAAAGCCAAGCTATAGCCAACAATCAACCAGAGAATCGACACCATGCAGGTGATGACGAAGCACTGCACGAGCACGCTCAACACGTTCCTCGTGCGCACTAGGCCAGAATAAAACAGCGACAACCCCGGTATGGTCATGAACAAAACCAAGGCGACCGAAGTAAGAACCCAAGCGGTATCGCCTTGATTCAACCCTTCGTCCGCCAAACCGGGCGCCGCAACCAAGACTAGGCACAGAGCCATCACGCAGCGAATCATATTCACGTCCTCCCTCAATGAATCATGAGCTTCAAGCCTTCGCTTGGCAGCCCCAACGCTAATGAACTCAGGTTATAGGTTAATAGAAGGAAGCAGGGTACGCCACCGTTTGCACGGATGGTGTCAACGCCAAGCCAAAATCCGTTTGCCTCCAACAAGGCGCTTAACAACTGGCTTCTGCGGTTGATCCCAGCGCAGGCGGGGAACGCGATGTCATGCGCGTTGGTGGCCTCCCAGACACACTGGGTCGTCCACGCCGGCAGCGGCGCCCTGCTGCCGCAAAGTCACGCCTCCAATCCCTGCCGACGAATGAATCGGCCCAACATGGGCACGGCAAAGGAATACCTGCCATGGCGATTTTTGTACACCAACCCTTGGGCGGCGAGTGCGGCAAGCATCTGGTTGACCTGACTGCTACCGATTGGTTTGTCGAGGGCTTGTTTCGATTTCTCGACCACTTCCTGAACCCGGAACTCGTCGTCGCCATGCTCAAGCTGAGAGATCACGAATAGCAACTCCCTTTGCCGATCGGTGGTGCGAGCCCAACGTCCCGCGAAGAAGTCGGTATCGAGTTTCTGCTCAATTTCGACAACGGGAACCGATGCGGGCTCTCCTTGATCGGCCCTCTGAATAAAGGCGTCGAAGACCTCTCGGCAGATAAACTGAATGAAATACGGATACCCCCCCGACAGATCGAATATCTTGTCCACAGCGTGATCATTGAGACGCAGCGGGCACTGGGCATCTTCGATGGGTTTACGAATCGCTTGCTTGCTCGCGCACTCGTCCAGACTACGCAGAAACACGACCCTGAACATTCTCTCCGAATATGTCCGTGCGTCCACAAGCTTGGTAAACAACGTCGGCAGCCCGGCTAGGACCAGCATCAAGGGAAGCCCCTTTTTTTGCAGAGACTGGAAGCAGTCGAGCAGGAGGGACAGGGGGTACTGCTCCTTCTTCGGCTGATCGGCGAGGTTCTGAGCCTCGTCATAGGCGAAGATAATCCCGCGCACCCGCGATACCTTGGACAACGCATGCCATGCCACTTCCAAAACGCCCTTGAGCTTGTCGAGCGCCAATCCGGGAATGCGTTTGTAGACATGCATGAGGGCCTCGTAGCCGAGGGTGCGGGGGACTATTTCCGGGCTAGCCGAAAATCCGGCGCGGCGTATCACCTCCGTTTCCACGACCAAGTTCGAAGTGACCGGCGAGAGATCCGTGCAGATGCGGATGGCCATTTTGTCTTCGTCGACACTCGTGGACTGCGCAAGGTCCGCCCCTATCCACATCCACCCGTGACGCATTGCCAGCGGCTTGAACGAGTCCAAAAGCACGGTCTTGCCCACCCCTCGAAGCCCCGTCAGAATCATGTTTTCCAGAATCGTGCTTTGGCCAAGGAGGCGGAGAAATTCCTCACGCTCCTCTTCTCGCCCAGCGAGATAGGGCGGCTGATGGCCTGCGCCTGGACGAAATGGGTTTGAAAAGCTGTCCACGCCGATATTTATTCTTATTAATTTCGATGCGTAAATTTATTCTTCTATATAAATTTAATCAACAAATTAATTAGAAATTAATACGGCGTGGCGGGCGCACCGCCTCGCAACTGCGGGTGGGCCTGCGGTCCATGGCCGGTAGGCGTCCGCTAGGGAACCTCTGGCTAAATTCCGGGGGTTGGCCATCAGATGGCGAGTGGAATTATTTATCTTCTATTTTTCAATGGCTTACACATTATCGAAAAAAGCTGACCTTGTGGCACTGCGAAAGCCTGCGAATTCTTCCGAGGCTTCTTAGACCCAGATGGAGCCCCAGCCTGCGGCAAAGTTAAACAGTGGCCGGTTCACTTGGGGTAGCGCTTCGCTAGCGAGAGTGACCGAGCGGATGGCGGCCCTGGTCATCGCACAATGTTGGTCGGTGTTTGATATGCATGTTGGCGGTCTGCATCTTCCATCGGTCGTGTCCGCCTAGGGTCAGTCGGTATTGGACCATTCCCGCAGGCCGCTGATGCCGAGAATGGGTCCGCTGTGTCCTCCATCGGCCAGCAACAGCCTGAACTTGAGGCCACGCAGCGCCGCCGGGCGGTAGGTGGGTACGGCGTGGAATCTCTTCTTGACGGAGTGATGGAGGAGCGGGAGATCGTCCTCGTTCCTGCTCGGTCGGTCATTGTCGTTGACCCGAATGAATCGTGGTTCCTGGTCCATTATAATACCGGTATACCCGTGCAGCAGGCCATCGACCCGCGGGTGGATGGCTATGTCATCGACTTCCAGTCCCACCCATGCGTCGTCCCGCCGCCGAAGCAATTTCTCTAAGCTGGTGGTGTCTCCGCCGTCCGTTATCGAGATGTGATCGCCAAGCGCCTTCTGGCAACGATCAATCATGAAGGCTAGGGCCAAGTCGGACAGCCCGTCGAACCAGCACCCGCCGCCGATGTCTCCGTGTACGCCGGGGAACCACACCTCAAGGATCCGCTCCGGGGCATTCTTATCCTTGTTCATCAGGGTGGGCATGAACGACACTCGGTCCTCGTCAATGGAGACAAGATGCACGGCCCGATCAATGCGCTCGTTCAGTGTGCCGTTCTCGAATAAGACATCGCTCTTGATCTTCTCTCCTTGGCGATGAATGCCGTCCATGGCGGCCACCGTGTCGAACGCGCCAAGGAACGACACCCTGACGTCCTGGCGCTCGGCGAAAATCATGTTGGCGAACTTTCTCGCCAACGCTGCACCGCGGCTGTATCCGAACACAACGAGCTTGTCGCCCGCTTGGTATTGTGCATTGCGAAAGTCCTGCTTGGCTTCATTCAGTATCTCGCTGGCGTCGCTGAAACTCGGTGCTATGACCTTGTTCACGCTCTTCTTGGCCACCGAACACAGCCAGCCGAGCAGAGGAATGTTGACGCCGCTCTCCCTCGTACCAATGCCGTTGTAATAGTAGCTCTTCTGTTTGCCGCCGCTAGGTGTGTCGATTAGCGGCGAATCTGCTTTCATGCCGCCGCCCATTAGCACGTGCAGCTTCAAGATGTTGCTGACGCTCTCGTCCTCTTTGAACTCGCCAACATCGCTCGGTTCGTTGCCCGTGCCATCGAAACAAAATACCAGCGTCTTGCCCACGTGGGTGCCGTCCGTCATTGCCGTTCCTTCGCCATTCCTCCGTGCCGCGTTGCCTAAGCCTGAGCATCGCGTTGTGGGCCATTGGGGCGATTGCCTTGTCGCTCAACCCAGATCGGGTATGCGCCCGCGCGCCGTTCCTAGACGAGCAGTCTAGCCAAGGGCTGGCAACTGTAAAGGAAAGTTGGCGAACGGCGTAACGGTCGCCATCATCAACCTATCAATCCAATGCGCTAGGGGCGCGGCAAAGCGCACCAGCAAAACCCTGAGAGGCAAGCGACGAACGAGCCAACGGACGAAGAACTGACATGGACGCCTCAACAACAGGCGGACTTTGGCGATGCGGCGAATACGCTGACGCTGTAAGAAACGCTGCGCAGGGAATCCGGCCGAAATGCGAACCCGCGCCCCGTAAGGGTTTCGGGCGATTCATTCCAAGGATTGAAACGCACTCGGTCCGATTCTGGGGGAGCGGGCCGGTTTTTAAGCCACGTCGCCCTCTACCTGGGGGAGCGGGGAAGACTTAACAGCGTCAACCTGCACGGACGGCGGCTGCGCCATTAGATAGTCCTCCATCCGCGCCATGCGCTCGCGCATCTCGCCCATCTGGTCGCCCAAGCGGCCTATCTTATCGTCCATCTGGTCGCTCAATCGCCCGATCTTGTCGTCCATCTGGTCGCTCAATCGCTCGATCTTGCCGTCCAAGTGGCGCATGAGGCGCCAGCCCGCAGCCAACAGGGAAAGAACAATCGCTACGTCCCCGACTAAATTCGCTGGCACATCCATGATTCATTCCCTTATCACCTATTGGCTTTTATCGATCCGCGCTTCAGCGGGGGGCCGACCCCAAGAGTATACCTTTTCTTTAAGAAGCTGTTTTCGGCTCCGCTGTCCACTTTGCTTTACATTCCCCAAGGGCTTGCGTCTGCGGCCAAACCCGGGGCCGGCGTCTCAGTGCCCGCGTGACGACGATTGATGGGATATCCGGCCCAAGGAATGGAGTGCGCGCGGGGCTATGCCTTCGGTTGCGGGTGGGCGCGGTCCTTGGCGAAATTGGCGCGAAGTCTGGCGGCGAGCTCACCGCAAGCGACCGAACTTCGTCCATGCGGTTCAATTCAACCCTTGGGCGGCAATTGAGCGGACCAAGGATGGCCCTTGATAGATGAGGCCGGTGTAGATTTGCACTAGGTCCGCGCCGGCATCGAACATCGCCCGGGCATCGGCAACGGACATTCGGTTCGTTGCCCGTGCCATCGAAACAAAATACCAGCGTCTTGCCCACGTGGGTGCCGTCCGTCATTGCCGTTCCTTCGCCATTCCTCCGTGCCGCGTTGCCTAAGCCTGAGCATCGCGTTGTGGGCCATTGGGGCGATTGCCTTGTCGCTCAACCCAGATCGGGTATGCGCCCGCGCGCCGTTCCTAGACGAGCAGTCTAGCCAAGGGCTGGCAACTGTAAAGGAAAGTTGGCGAACGGCGTAACGGTCGCCATCATCAACCCATCAATCCAATGCGCTAGGGGCGCGGCAAAGCGCACCAGCAAAACCCTGAGAGGCAAGCGACGAACGAGCCAACGGACGAAGAACTGACATGGACGCCTCAACAACAGGCGGACTTTGGCGATGCGGCGAATACGCTGACGCTGTAAGAAACGCTGCGCAGGGAATCCGGCCGAAATGCGAACCCGCGCCCCGTAAGGGTTTCGGGCGATTCATTCCAAGGATTGAAACGCACTCGGTCCGATTCTGGGGGAGCGGGCCGGTTTTTAAGCCACGTCGCCCTCTACCTGGGGGAGCGGGGAAGACTTAACAGCGTCAACCTGCACGGACGGCGGCTGCGCCATTAGATAGTCCTCCATCCGCGCCATGCGCTCGCGCATCTCGCCCATCTGGTCGCCCAAGCGGCCTATCTTGTCGTCTATCTGGCCACTCAATCGCTCGATCTTGTCGTCCATCTGGTCGCTCAATCGCCCGATCTTGTCGTCCATCTGGTCGCTCAATCGCTCGATCTTGCCGTCCAAGTGGCGCATGAGGCGCCAGCCCGCAGCCAACAGGGAAAGAACAATCGCTACGTCCCCGACTAAATTCGCTGGTACATCCATGATTCATTCCCTTATCACCTATTGGCTTTTATCGATCCGCGCTTCAGCGAGGGGCCGACCCCAAGAGTATACCTTTTCTTTAAGTAGCTGATTCAGGCTCCGCTGTCCACTTTGCTTTACATTCCCCAAGGGCTTGCGTCTGCGGCCAAACTGGGGGCGGCGTCTCAATGCCCACGTGACGACGATTGATGGGATATCCGGCCCAAGGAATGGAGTGCGCGCGGGGCTATGCCTTCAGTTGCGGGTGGGCGCGGTCCTTGGCGAAATTGGCGCGAAGTCTGGCGGCGAGCTCACCGCAAGCGACCGAACTTCGTCCATGCGGTTCAATTCAACCCTTGGGCGGCAATTGAGCGGACCAAGGATGGCCCTTGATAGATGAGGCCGGTGTAGATTTGCACTAGGTCCGCGCCGGCATCGAACATCGCCCGGGCATCGGCAACGGACATGATGCCACCGACGCCAATGATTGGCCGGTCCGGCCCCAAGAGCCCTCGCAGTTGAGCAACTAGGTTGCGGGCGAGCGGAGCCAAGGGAGCGCCGCTGAGGCCGCCGACTTCGCCCGCATGTCTCAGTTCAGGCGTCAGCGGACGCCTGACGGTCGTGTTGACCGCCACTAAGCCGTCCACCGCAAACGTCCGCACGGCCTCGGCAATGGCGCCGAGGTCTTCATCCTCCAAGTCCGGCGCCAACTTGAGGCACAGGGGAACATAGCGGCCATGCTTGGCTTGAAGGTTGGCCTGACGTTCCTTCAAGGCGTGCAGAAGGTCGCGCAGCCTTTGGCCGTACTGCAATTCGCGCAAATCGGGCGTATTGGGCGAGGAAAGGTTGATGGTCAAGTAGTCCGCACTGGCATACAGAACCTCCATGCAGGCCAAATAGTCATCCACAGCTTGGCTGATCGGCGTGGTTCTGTTCTTGCCAATGTTGACGCCGATGGGGGTATGCGCCAACCCGCCTGCGCCCTTCAGCTTGTTCAGACGCGCAGCCAAGGCGGCCGCGCCGGCGTTGTTGAAGCCCATGCGATTGATCAGCGCATTCGCCGCTGGCAACCGGAACAACCGCGGCTTAGGGTTGCCCGGCTGCGGCCGGGGCGTCACGGCGCCGACTTCGATGTGACCAAAGCCCAGCCGCGCCAACCCCAACACCGCCAAAGCGTCCTTGTCGAGACCCGCCGCCAGCCCAATAGGATTGTGAAAGCGTAGGCCCATTAGCGTTTGCACAGGGCCGGGCGCAGGACGCACCGGGCCGGGCAAAGCGCCATAGGCGGCCAGAGCTCGCAAGCCGAGCCGGTGGGAGCGCTCCGCGTCCATGGCGAAGAGCAGCGGGCGCATCAAGCGATACATGCTGATCCATCATGACCTCAAGTGAGGTTCAGGGTAGATTCAAATGAATGCGCGGCACAACTACTTGACTACTTGACAACGCCCTTGGACAGGCCGATAGTTCGCCAAATGAACATGCAATTCGCCCAGCAAGCCGTCCTTTCTCTCCTGCTACTGCGCCTACTGTCGGCGTAGCCGACACATACCACCTCCAACAAGGGCGCCAGCCCACCCCAACTCAAAGACCCAAAAACCATACAAGGTAGGAGCCTTGGCCATGAGCGAATCATTAGCGGTCAGCAACCCTCAAACTTCCACCCAATCAAACCAAGCGCAGAACCGCGGCGGCGGCAGAATGCCGTTCCACAAGTACCGCCGCTTTCCGCCCATCGATCTGCCAACCCGGCAGTGGCCCTCCCGCGTGATCCAACGGGCACCCCGTTGGTGCAGCGTGGACCTGCGCGATGGCAACCAAGCCTTGATCGACCCGATGAATGTGCAGGAGAAACTGCGCATGTTCCATTTGCTGATCGACCTAGGCTTGTCCGAGATCGAAGTGGGCTTCCCGGCGGCATCGCAGCCGGATTTCGACTTCATCCGCCGCATCATCGAGGAAGGCCGCATTCCCAAAGGCGTTGCTGTCCAGGTGCTTTGCCAAGCCCGCGAGGAATTGATCGAACGCACCGTCGAGGCCTTGGCCGGCGCCTCCGATGTCATTTTCCACCTCTACAACTCAACCTCCGAGCTACAGCGTCGGGTGGTGTTCGGGATGAATCGCGACGGCATCATCAACCTCGCTGTCAATGGCACGCGCTTGGTGAAGCAGGGCCTCGCCGCACTGGATTCAAACATCACCTTCGAATACTCCCCGGAAAGCTTCACCGGCACCGAGCTGGACTTCGCGGTGGACATCTGCACGGCCGTGGCCGAGGAATGGGGCGTCAGTGAACAGCGGCCCATGATCGTCAACCTGCCCTCCACGGTGGAAATGGCGACGCCCAACATCTACGCCGATCAAATTGAGTGGTTCGCCAACCATTTCCCGCTGCGCGATCAAGTCGTCATCAGCCTGCACACCCACAACGACCGGGGCACCGGCATCGCCGCCACTGAGTTGGCACTGCTGGCCGGGGCCGAACGGGTGGAGGGCACCCTGTTTGGCAACGGCGAGCGCACCGGCAACTGCGACATCGTCACCATGGCGATGAACCTGTTCAGCCAAGGCGTGGACCCGGAACTGGACTTTCGCGACATGCCCCACATCCGCAGCACGGTGGAGGCCATCAACAAGCTGCCCGTTCACGAACGCCACCCCTACGCCGGCGATCTGGTGTTCACAGCCTTCTCCGGCTCCCACCAGGACGCCATCAAGAAGGGAATGGCTAAAGTGGACACCGATCACTGGGAAGTGCCCTATTTGCCCATCGACCCTGGCGATGTGGGCTCCTCCTATAAAGAGACCATCCGCGTCAATAGCCAATCCGGCAAGGGTGGCGTTGGTTTCCTGCTTGAAGAGCACTACGGCATCATCCTGCCTAAAGAAATGCTCAAGGAATTCAGCGGCACTGTGCAGAAAATGACCGAGGACCTTGGGCGGGAAGTAAAGGCCAACGAGATCCGCCAAGCCCTGCTGGCTGAATACGCCGAGGACAGCGGTCCGTATCGGTTGATCGACTTCGACGTGTTGACTGGCCGTCGTGCCGAGCAGCGCTGCATCGCACGCATCGCCGTGTCCAAGCAATCAGTTACAGTGGACGGCGAAGGCAGTGGCCCGATCGAGGCATTCGTCAACGGCCTTGAGGAAACGCTGAACGAGCCGGTGAACATCGTCGAGTATCATGAACATGCGCTGACCACCGGCAGCGACGCCCAGGCCATCTGCCTATTGGCCATTGAAGATCCAAACGGCGGCCGCTGCCATGGCGTCGGCATCAGCCGCAACACGATCACGGCCTCATTCAAGGGCGTCATAGCCGCCATGAACCGGCGCTGGAAGCGGTAGGACCCCGCCTCGGAAGACTCGCCAATCGCCAACGGCGTTCCCGGTCTATGCGAAGCCGCGCGCCGGGTAGCGGGTCTGAAGCTGAGCGGGCTTGCGGCGTTTGCCTGCCGCTGCGCCAAGTTCGCGGCTGCGCTCATCCCCGGCACAATGACGGGGCCTTGCGCCGGCGAGCCTCGCCTGACGGCAGAGCGCGCTTGCGATGTTTGTCTGCCGCTGCGCCAAGTTCGCGGCGGCGTCCATCCCCGGCACAACGACGGGGCCTTGCGCCGGCGGGCAAGTGCCGCAAGCCCGCTCAGAACTCAGTAAAGACCAAGCCCGCTCCGTTTAAGGCGATTCCATAAAAGCCGCCACACCGCAGCCAACGACGAGGGCAGCTCCTGCTGTCTTCGCTTGGCCCGCGTCTGATAGAGTCAGGCATCCGTCCGCATTCAGCACGGGAGGGCGGTCATGTCAGTATCCGTTCAAGGTTGGCTGCTGTGCGAGGCCACGGAAATCGCCAATGAAACCTGCCCGCCAAGGCAACCCAAAGATGGCGTTTCGCAAATCGCATTTCTGAGAAGACCACCAGCGCTTGACCATGAAACATGGCGCAGCAACTGGCAAAGCCTGCACACCAGCGTCCCTTGCGCTGTGAGAGCCGGTCTAGGCTCCCCGGCAAGGACGCTGCGCGAGCACGGTGCCCATCAGAGGGCCGGATTGCTTGATCGACGCCTGAAACTTGGCTCAAATGGACGCATGACCACCTCTAAACAACGCCAAGGCATCCTAGTCCACAAAGCACGAACGGCGGGCCTGCGGATACCGAGCCAACTGGCCGTCTTCGCCGCCTTGCTGGCCAGCTTTGGCGGGCCGGCTTCTCCGCTGCTGGCTGCTCCATCGATCGAACTGATCTTCAACGACCCGCAAAGGCTCGAACGACCGGCCGACCATTGCGCAGCCGAATCCTGCAAACGTCTACTGAAGCTGATTCAGGAAGCGGAATCCACTATTGACCTGTCTGTCTACGGGATGCGCAATCAGAGCGATTTGCTGAAGGCGCTCGAGGACGCGGTGGCGCGTGGGGTCAAAGTGCGGGCCGTGGTCGACCGAGACCGCAAAAACAAGAATTACTACACATCAACCGACTCCTGGGCGCAACGGCTAGCCGCCGTCCGTAGTGATTTCGAGGCGGAAGGAATTCTGGACAAAAATCATCCGTCAAGGTTCGGCAACCGAATCATGCACAACAAGTTCGTGATCATCGATCAACGGTGGTTGTGGACCGGGTCGAGCAACATTTCCGACGCCGGAACTGGCGGGTACAACGCCAACATCGTCGCCATTGCCAACTCGCCAGCCCTCGCCGGCATCTACACGCAGGAGTTCGAGCAGATGTGGTCTGGGCGCTACCATCAATTGAAGCCCCCTAACGGGGCGCAGCGCCTGAACATCGCAGGGGTGGAGGGCTCGGTCTGGTTCTCCCCCCAAGACAAGGCGCTAAGCCAAGGCGTACGACCGCTCCTCGCCAACGCACAAGCGCGAATCGACCTGGCCATGTTCTACCTGACAGATCAAAATATCGCCAGCGAGTTGATTGCGGCGCACAGGCGGGGCGTGGCGGTGCGCGTCATCGTCGACGCCACTTCCGCCGGCACCCGATACACCAAGCACGAACTGCTGCGAAAGGCGGGCGTGGCGGTCAAGGTCGAAAATTGGGGCAGCAAAATGCACATGAAGGCAGCCGCCATTGACGACCGCTGGATGGTGGTGGGTTCGATGAACTGGAGCTACTCCGGCGACAGAACCAACGACGAAAATACACTGATTCTCTCGTCAGCAGCGCTGGCATCGGATTTTACCAGCTTCTTCGATCAGTTATGGCGCAGCATTCCAGCCAAATGGGGCCGGCCCGGGACCCGGCCCGAGCCTGAGTCCTGGGACTCGGGCACGGCTTGTACTGACGGCATCGACAACGATTTCGACAATCTCGTCGATCATAAAGACCCGCAATGCGCACGTTCCGGGTAGCGGTCAAAGGCCGAACTTCAAGGACGTTCTGGGTGGTTTTATGTACCGACGATTTCTGCAATAGTTGCGCTGTCTATTGAGGAGTGCGCAAACCATGAACAAGATTGACGGGCTGCATCACTTGGTCATCGCCACCGCCAACATGAAGGAGCAAATTGAGTTCTTCACCGACAAGCTCGGCATGGAACTGGTCGCCCTGTACTGGATGCACGGCGTACCGAATACGTGGCACGGGTTCCTGCGCCTGAACGACGAGAGCTCCGTCGCTTTCGTCTGCAATCCGGACATCGAAAAACTGCCGGTTAGGCTAGGCGAGACACACTCGGGCAACGCCGCCTCGATGTGCGTGCGCGGCACCATGCAGCATGTGGCGCTGAGGGTTAAGAATCACCGGGAAATTCTGGCCATGCGCGACCGGCTGCGCTCCAAGGGGGTGCCGGTGCTCGGCCCGGTAGACCACGGCCTCTGTGTTTCCATCTATTTCGCCGGCCCGGAGAACCTGACACTAGAACTGGCCTGTTCAAATGAACCGATCAACCAAGAAGCTTGGATTGACCCGAAGGTGGCGGAACTGGCGGGCATTTCCGCCGAAGAACTCACCCGCTACAAGCGGCCCGCCGATTTTCCGGATGGGGCCGGCACCGTGCCTCAACCGAGCATCGACAGCCCCGGACCGCACCTCACAAACTACCCGGAAGGGCATTACGAACGGATGATGGGCGCACCCGACGAGGAGGTTTGGAATTCGGTGGACAATCAACCGCCGGTGACAGTTGAACGAGCCTAATCGACGGCGCGCTGGCTCTTGGCGGGGGCGCGTAGACTGGATGCCATGCGCGCCGGTAGAGCGCGGGGAATTCGTTTTTTTGGATCGATAGTTGCGGGCTCATGTCGGAACTCGATTAGCGCCCGCGTCGAATCCTGCGGCTTGCAGCTCTTGCACCAACCGCTTGCGCCACCCGCCATTATCGTCCAAGGGAACGTAGCCGATGCCGTGCAAGTCGGAAGGCATTTCGATGCCGCCCTTCATCAGGATGCAAACCCTCTTTCGACTGGGCTTCCCAATGAAGTATCCGAACTCGAAGACAACATTCTGCCGTGCACTGGGCCAGCAGCCCCCACGGTCCTTGACCGGGCACTCGACCGCCTTGGGATACTTCGCCTCAAAGGTGGCCACAAGCCAGTTGAACGCTTGATGGGACCGTCGATGACCAGCGTCGAGTCGAAGTCCCAGACGTTGTAAACACGATTTGACCCGGCACGCAACCTTGTGCAACGATGCCCTCCCAGCTTGGCTGACTAGGAAATGCGGTCTTTCCGTTAACAAGATAGATCACAAAATGAAGGCGCGGTAATGCTGCGCCCTCGGCCTTTCCGATCCAGATGGTGGAAATCAAAATCCCCGCCACCGAGAACACCAACCTACGCGAACTGAGACACCGGCCTTGAGAGATGGAATTCACGATCAGCGGTTGCTGATTATCGACTTCGGCTCTCAATACACGCAATTGATTGCCCGCCGGGTGCGGGAGGCCGGGGTCTATTCGGAAATCATTTCCTGCGACGTCGATGCCCAAGCGTTGGCGGAGCGGGGTGCCAAGGGCCTCATTCTGTCTGGCGGCCCGGAATCCGTAGGGGCTGCGGCAGCGCCGCACATCGCCGAGGGGCTGTTTGATTTGGGCGTCCCTGTATTGGGCATCTGTTACGGAATGCAGGCCATGGCGACCCATTTCGGCGGCAAAGTGGCCGCTTCGTCCAAGCGCGAGTTTGGTTCGGCGGAAGTTCGCGTTGACGGACCGTCCCGGTTGCTGTCCGCCCTCAAGCTCAACGCCAAAGGCTGCTTAGGGGTGTGGATGAGCCATGGAGACATGGTTGCGGCCAAGCCCCCCGGCTTTCGGGTCACCGCATCCACGGACAGCACGCCCATTGCCGCCATGGAGCACGAAAGCCGCGACTGGTACGGGCTGCAATTTCATCCCGAAGTCACCCACACGGACCAAGGGGCCGACATCTACCGTTGCTTCGCGTTCGACATTTGCGGTTGCGATGGATTGTGGACGCCGGACAACATCATTGAGGACACCGTGCAACGGGTCCGCCGCCAAGTCGGCGCCGACAAAGTGGTGCTGGGGCTGTCCGGCGGCGTTGATTCCAGCGTGACCGCGGCGCTGCTCACCCGCGCCATTGGCGACCAACTCACCTGCGTATTTGTGGACACCGGACTACTCAGGCGCGATGAACGAGCCGAAGTGGAGGGGCTCTTGGCGTCGTCCAATGCGTTGAACCTGAATTTGGTGACCGTGGACGCCAAGGATGAGTTCTACGCCAGCTTGGCCGGGGAGCAAGAGCCGGAGGCCAAACGCCGCATCGTCGGCAAGACGTTCATCCGCGTGTTTGAGCGGGCGGCGAAGGATTTAACTGAGGTCTCCTGGCTGGCCCAAGGCACTATTTATCCAGATGTCATAGAGTCCGCCGCCACTGGCCACGGCAAGGCCGAAGTCATCAAGTCCCATCACAACGTCGGCGGTCTGCCGGAGCGAATGAGTTTCAAGCTCGTGGAGCCGTTGCGCGAACTGTTCAAGGACGAAGTGCGCACCATCGGCCTGCGCTTGGGCTTGCCGGACTCCCTCATCAAACGCCATCCTTTCCCCGGCCCCGGCCTTGCCGTGCGCATCTTAGGTGAGGTGAAGCCCGCCTATGCCGATGTTCTGCGGCAAGCGGACGCGATCTTTTTGGACGAGCTACACGCCGCCGACCTCTACCATCAAGTCAGCCAGGCTTTCGCCGTGTTTCTGCCGGTCAAGTCGGTGGGAGTGGTTGGCGACGCCCGGCGCTATGAGCATGTCATCGCCCTGCGCGCGGTCGAGACTGTGGATTTCATGACCGCCCGCCCAGCGCGCCTGCCCTATGATCTGGTGGAGCGGGTTTCCAACCGCATCATCAATGAGATCGCTCTGGTTTCCCGGGTGGTGTATGACGTTTCCAGTAAACCGCCGGCGACCATTGAGTGGGAGTAGTCACCTAGCCTGAAAGCCTTGATATATAAGCATTCTTCAGTTACACAGTGTGCTACACAGTAAATTAAAAATGTTGATATAACAACATTTTTAATTTACTGTTACACAAGCACTTACACAACTGTCACTACTGAAAACAATAGCATACGTTATGCAAAAACAAGCAAAAGAAATAGAGAGCTATGGAGGAGAAGCTATTGTTTATGTACGAGAAGGAGTCACGTTATTAATATTTACTAAGACAGCACGAAAAGCGGGTACTAGATTAGTAGTTGTTTATTTAAAACACAAAGTATGCAACTTTTAATTAAAACAGTATGTGAAAATGCTAACGTGTTTGGTGTAACTTCGCATAGTTTAAGACGTAGTTTCGTAACAGAGTTGAGTAATAAGATGATAAATGCCAGAGTTATACAAAAGTTAGCAAGGCATAGCAGTTTAGCTGTAACTCAAATTTACATTGAGACAAATGATGAACAGTTGTTAAAGGCAGTTAATTTGTAGAAGTTACACGATGTGCATGTTAAAAAGTTTAAATATTTGAATTGAAAGGCAATTTGAAAGAGAAGAAGATTAAAAAAGGAGTAAAGTTAAGATATGAGAGAAAAGATAATTCCAACAATGATGTTTCGAGATGCTGAGAAAGCTATTGAATGGTTATGTTCAGTTTTTGGATTTGAACGCAATCTAGTTGTCCCAGGAGAAGATGGAAAAATAGTACATGCGCAACTAGTTTGTGGAGACGCAATGATTATGTTGAGTGATGGAAGTGGACATAATGAAGATAATTATGGACATCTCAATAGAACGCCAAATGAAATAGAGGGTTTAAACACTGCCGGCTTCTATATGTATATAGAAAAAATAGATGCACACTATGAAAAGGTTAAGTCTGCTGGAGCGGAAATAGTTTTAGACAATGTTGATCAGGACTATGGAGGTAGGGGATATACCTGTAAGGATTTAGAAGGACACCTCTGGAGCTTTGGTTCTTACAATCCCTGGGAATAGTTTTTATTTTTTCGTTCTGGATCTTAGTTCTCTAGCTTTTTGACGATCCCAATCTCTTGCCTTAATGGAAAAGAACAAAGAAGTTAACGAATTTAGAATGACTTTGGGTTGAGATAAGTTGAGATTATGGTGTTGGAACCTATCAACAAGAAAAATGTGGGGGTAGTTAAGTCTTAACTTGACAGGATTTTGGGAAATGGAAAAAAAAATTTCCATCACGTACATAAGATCACAATAGTATACTATTTTATTTTACAAAAATTCTTGCCTAATACGAAAAAAGGAAACCCCATGAAGAATTGGATCACTATTTTTGTCCTATCGTTGGTGCTGGTTGGATGCGGTATGTCTGAGACCGAAAAGCAGCAAGTTGCTGCAGTAACCTGCTCAGTAATGGGGGAGTCAAGAAACATAGATTCCTACCTAAGAATCAAAGAGATCAATGCTGCGCGTGTAGAGCTTGGTGAAGAACCATTTCTGGGTGGTGATGAAATGATAAAGGAGTCCTTTCAATACGGGTTGTGTGAAGAGTTGGTTAAAAATGACCCTGACTATGGAGAGAAACTTGCTGCAACAAAACAACTTGAGCGAGAATTTATTGCTGAACAGAAAGGACTTGTTGCTGAAATGAAAAGACTTCAGAAAAGACAAGAAAAGGAAAGATACGAGGCAGAACGAAAAGCGAAAGAGAGGGAGAGAATTCCTCAACAGAATTGGCGCAAGGCAATCGTCAAGGACATTGGCAATTATTCTTCTAGGATTACAGAGGTTGAGTTTATCTCTGAGAATGAGCGCTTAGAAATAAATTTTGAGTGTAAAAAGATAAAGGGTTATCAGAGTCAACTATTTTACGTATTGAAAAATGGATTGGGAACGTTAAAGGACTGGAGCAGCGTTTTCCGTGAATATAGAGGCACTTGCAAATCAACTTTCTATCCCTCTACAGGACTTATCGATGACGTGTTGGATGCCTTTTCTGCTACTCAAGATCCCAAGTCACTAATTGAGAGTGCATATTTCGAGATTACGGGTGTGTCCAGTCTGTCTCCGAGCAATCGAAATCGAGAGTTGAGTAGTACTAACTTTAGACCATTGGGTTCTCGTGCGACGTTAACAAAACCAATAAGAATCGAAGTAGACTTGAACTAAACAATGCTGTCCTATAACTTTGTAAATAGTGCCTACACCCACAGATACGAATCGCCGGACACACGAGATCTTCTTCGGATCAGGGAATTGGTTTGGAGTCCGATCCCACCACACTGAAAAACGCGCACGGCATTGCGACGGGTTGAATATTCGTAGGTGCGGCTCCCCCCTCAGGGTGTGCCAAGTTGACACTAATTGTTAACTGATTGTCACTCAGTGTTGAGAGCGTCGAAGATTCTTGTACATAATAGTACACGGTACTAATACCAAAAAAGGAAGCACGGGGAGTGGAAATGCTGAGCTTAAAAAGTAAACGTGTTGGTGTATTGACAGTTGTGCTTAGCTGCGCAGGGTTCACGATGCCTATTAGCGCCGCAGATTCAGTTCTGCTGGAAGAGATAGTAGTTGTGGCCCAAAAACGAGAGCAGAACCTTCAGGATGTAGGCGTCTCTGTGACGGCATATTCAGGAAATCAGATCCGGCAACTGGGCTTTAATCAGGCGATCGACCTGGTCGCTCACACACCAGGGCTCGAGGTATCTGGAGCTGGCGGTGGTGCTAGGGGATGTTTTTTGGTATCGCCTGGCGGATTAAAGACAAAAATCCACTGCATGCGATACTTGCGGGCATGGCGATTTTGATGTCCGTTGTTGCCTTTATAGTTCCTAAGTTTATAGCGGTATGGACTATTCCCTTGCTGGCAGAAACCGCCGCCAGCGGTGCGGTGGGCTCACAGATGTCAGATTCCCTGCTCCTGCTGCTCAACGTCTCTATTCCATTTTCGCTCTATACCTCTTTCGATTACCTCGGCTTTTGGCTTTACGCGATATTTGCCCTGTTGGTGATGGTGCCTCTCTACGGCGATTCGAAAAGCTCAAAGGTCTCGGCGGTGATACTGGGTCTGTTCGGCATCATTTACCAGGGCATGTTTGTAATGCTGCTTGCCGGGGGTATCGAGGCTGCCGAAATCACTAACTACTTTACGGGCGTTTCCGTGCTTCTAGTGGTCGTGGTCATAGCCATGGCATTCAACTTCAAGGCTGCCATGACAAGCAGGGCGGGCTAAGGGGCAATCGGTAGCTCTCCCATGCAGTCGAGCCTGGAAACCCAGCGCAAGGCCTTCCTGAGCGATGGTTTCCCTCCGCTTTTGTAATGGCCATTAATGGCGAGGCTGTTACCACCGAGCAGACTCTGCCCGTATATCCCTGCAACCCGTTCAGTAACGGCTCAGGTGCCGGACGCATCCAAAGCTCAGCTTGATGAGACCGTGGGCGCGGCGGGCCATGCAATTTGCTAGCTGGAGTAAAACGCCGGCGGATCAGCGTCAGGCAGCCCTGGAGCGTTTCGTCGATTTGCTGGAGGAAAACGCAGAAGACTTTATGGCCCTGCTGACGCGTGAACAAGGCAAACCTCGTGCGGGTAAAGATGTTGATGAGCGCTTTATGGCCGTGGAAGCAGAGTGGGTGCGAGGTGCTGTTACCGCTCAAGCAGCGTGCACCTGGCGAAGGTGATTGAAGGAGTGAAGTTTAAAGACGGGGTTGAGCGGACTGAGGTCAACAGGGACGCCGCATAGTCATGTCGTCAGACACCAGATTTGACAATAGCTCAGCAGCCTACGCCTTACGTTTCCACAGATAAAAAACAGCAGGTAAAACAAGCAGGGTCAGGAAAAGTGCACTCACCATTCCGCCAACCATGGGGGCAGCTAGACGTTGCATCACTTCCGAACCGGTGCCATCCCCGTACATAATGGGTAAAAGACCAATAATCGTAGCGCCCGTAGTCATTAGAACGGGCCTCATACGCAATGCGGCACCATTTATAACCGCTGTTTTTAGTTGTTTTTCTGTCAGCCTGCCAAATTCACTTATTGCTGTTGCGAGTGACTGATTTAAATAGACTAACATGATTACGCCGATCTCCACGGCGACGCCACCAAGAGCAATAAAACCGACGCCTACGGCGATTGAAAAATTAAAATCTTGCCAATACATCAACCAGACTGCACCTATTAGAGCCAAGGGCAATGTACCCATTAGGATCAGCACTTCTGTTATGTTTTGGAAATTCATAAAAAGTAAAAGTGCAATAATGGCCAAAGTCAAAGGGATCACGTACATGAGCTTGGCTTTGGCGCGCTCCATATATTCGTACTGCCCCGACCAAGCAATAGAATAACCGGCAGGTAAATCCAGTTTCTCCATAACGATTTTTTGTGCATTTTCAACGTATGTACCTACATCAATTCCATCAATATCCACAAACGTCCAACCGTTTATTCGAGCGTTTTCACTTTTAATTCCCGGTGGGCCATCGGCAATTTTCACATCGGCAACATCGCCTAACGCTATCCGCTGACCTTTGGCAGTCACTATCGGGAGAAGCGCCAGCTGCTCAGGGGAATCACGGTAAGATTGTGGGTAGCGAATATTGACTGGGTAACGCTCTAAGCCCTCAAGGGTTTGTGTGACATTCATACCACCAATAGCCGAGGCAATCACTTGCTGTACATCGGCGATGTTTAAACCAAATCGTGCCGCTTTAGCGCGATCTATATCGATATTAAGATAACGCCCACCAGCAACCCGCTCTGCGTAAACCGAAGCGGTACCCTCTACATCTTTAAGTATGACTTCTAATTGCTTTCCAATATTTTGAATGACCTGTAAATCTGGCCCAGCGACTTTAATGCCTACTGGGGTTTTAATTCCGGTAGCCAGCATATCGATCCGCGTTTTAATGGGCATGACCCAAGCATTTGTTACGCCGGGAAGTTTTAACAAAGCATCGAGCTCTTTTTTAAGTGATTCTGTTGTGACGCCATCGCGCCATTCACTTCGGGGTTTTAACTGGATGACGGTTTCTATCATTGTTAATGGGGCAGGATCTGTGGCAGTTTCCGCCCGGCCAATTTTCCCAAATACTGTTAAAACCTCTGGCACACTTGCTATTAATTTGTCGGTTTGTTGCAGTAGCTCGCGAGCTTTGCCGATAGAAATTCCTGGGTAGGTTGTCGGCATATACATTAAATCGCCTTCATCCAACGGGGGGATAAATTCACTTCCTATTTTTTCCAGTGGCCACATAACCGTCATTAAGAGAAGCGCGGCAATAGCTAAGGTTGTTTTAGGGTAACTGAGGGCTTTTTTTAGTACCGGCATATAAGCCGCAATTGAAAAGCGATTAATTGGATTTTTATGCTCGGGTAAAACACGACCTCGGATAAAGTAACCCATCAATACTGGCACGAGCGTAATGGCCAATGCAGCGGACGCAGCCATTACATACGTTTTAGTAAACGCAAGTGGCGCAAACATTCTTCCTTCTTGAGCCTCCAGTGTAAAAACGGGCACAAAACTCACTGTAATAATCAATAAACTAAAAAATAGCGCTGGCCCAACTTCGGAAGCCGATTCCGCAACAATTTTCCAACGGTTTTCGCTAGTAAGCGGCGTTTTTTCCATATGCTTATGCATGTTTTCAATCATCACGATGGCGCCATCAATCATTGCACCCACTGCAATCGCAATACCCCCGAGAGACATAATGTTGGCATTGATGCCCTGTGCATGCATCACGATAAAAGCGGTGAGTATTCCTACGGGTAAGCTAATAACCGCTACTAGAGAAGAACGAATGTGAAATAAAAACGCCATGCATACCAAGGCGACAACAACAAACTCTTCCAACAATTTCTGCCATAGGTTTTTCACCGCACGCTCAATTAATCCTGAACGATCATACACAGTAACAATTTCCACCCCTTCCGGGAGACCTTGTTTTAATTGTTCCAATTTGGCTTTTACGCCATCAATCGTTGTTTGGGCATTCTCGCCAAAGCGCATCACCACAACACCGCCAACGGTTTCACCTTCACCGTTAAGCTCGGCTATCCCGCGCCGCATTTGTGGCCCGATGCCGATATCCGAAACATCTTTTAATAAAAGGGGTGTGCCGTTTTCATTGACACCCAGTGGGATATTCATAAGATCCTGTTCGCTTTGAATATAGCCTGTAGATCGAACCATATATTCGGCTTCGGCCATTTCTACCACTGAAGCCCCAACCTCCTGATTAGCACGCTTAATGGCTATTTGAATGTGCGATAGCGGTATACCAAACGCACGGAGCTTTTCCGGGTTAACCGTCACTTGATATTGCTTAACCATGCCCCCGATAGCAGCGACTTCTGAAACGCCTGGCACGGTTTGCAATTCATATTTCAAAAACCAATCTTGCAAACTACGTAACTGGCTGAGGTCGTTTTTCCCGGTTTTATCAATAAGGGAATACATATACACCCATCCCACGCCGGTAGCATCCGGGCCTAACTGTGGCTTAGCTGCGGGAGGTAACGAAGGCGCGACCTGACTTAAATACTCCAACACACGACTTCGCGCCCAATAAAGATCGGTTTTTTCATCAAAAATGATGTAGACGAACGAGTCTCCGAAAAAGGAATAGCCGCGCACGGTAACGGCACCAGGCACAGACAGCATGGCGGTAGTCAGTGGGTAGGTCACCTGATCTTCGACCACTTGAGGTGCCTGTCCAGGATAGGAGGTTTTAATAATAACCTGGACGTCGCTCAAATCCGGAATGGCATCCACAGGTGTTTGCTTAAGTGAAAACAGCCCAACACCGACAAGAATAAAAGTAGCAAGCAACACAAAAAAACGATTGCCGACCGACCAACGAATAATAGATTCAACCATGGTTTATTCCTCTCCATGGCGCATGTTGCTGTGGTCCATACTGGAGTGGTCAACCTTTCCACTCTCCATTTTACTGTGATCCATCGTGGAGTGATCAAGTTCTTCACTATCCATTTGGCTGCTAGTCGCCTCTGTGTCATTCATTTGACTATGATCCATTGTGGAGTGGTCCACTGTTTTCGAAGCTTCATCAGCTGCAGGCATAGAAGACATAATATGCGTTCCCGCTATTTCGTATTGCCCGCTATCCAGCTTGGTAATTTCCATATGTAAACGTGTTCCGGGGGACAAAGCCTCGATATCCACTTTGGGATCCACCTGAAAATCCATGGTCATGGCCGGCCACTCCCAGGCATCAATGGCTTCGTGGGTTACTTTGACCATTCGATGATTGAGCATAACGCTTTGGATTTCACCTGCGACCCATACCGAACTGGGCTTATCATCACCATGATGCATACGTTTGAAATCAGATGTTTTGCTGGACTCAGAATCTAAGAGAAATTGCGCCGAGGTCACGATTTTTTCGCCTTCTTTTAAGCCATCGAGAATTTCGACCATGACTTGATCTTGGCGCCCCACCTTGACGGCAACCGATTTAAAGCTGCCGTCTCCAAGCGCGAGTACAACGCGGTCTTGGCTCCCGGTGCGAATCAGCGCTTCTCGAGGAATCACCAGCAACTGCTCGGCACTGTCCGCATGCACCGAAACTTGGGCAAACATATTGGGTTTGAGCGCTTCGTCCGGATTATCAAAACGCAAACGCAGTCTTACTGTGCGCGTCTTACTGTCCAGCGTTGGGTAAATATAGTCGACTCGTCCCGTCCTGGTAAGACCGGGCAAATAATCAAGGGTCATAGTGACTGGGTCGCCAGCGCTCACAAGGGAGGCTTGGCGCTCAAAGATTTCCGCCTCGACCCACACTTGATCCAACGCACCTATACTCAGCATGGTCGTGCCGGGCTGGACATAAAAACCCTCGCGGATATTGAGGTTATCAACCACACCATTTTGTGGTGCATAGAAGGTCACGGTGTGTTGAATTGCGAGAGTACGTTTGAGCTGTTGAACAAACGAAGGCGTTATTTGCAAGGCCTTCAAGCGATCTTCTGACGCCTGAATCAAACGCGAATTTTTGCGGTTCAAGGCAAGAAGCAACTCCTCCTGCGCATTCACCAGTTCAGGGGAATAGAGCGCATAAAGTGGCGCTCCTTCTTTAACAGGATCGCCCGCCGCTTTTACATACAACTTTTCAACCCAGCCTGAAACTCTGGGATGAATATGCACCAGCTTATCTTCGTCATACTTTACGTAGCCGACGGTCACTATTTCACTATGCAGAGGCTTGCGCTCGACCAAGCCTGTTCGCACACCCAGATTATTAATAACATCGGGTGAAATACTGATCGTACCTGGTCCAGCGTCATTAGCCTTTGCACCACCTTCATAAACGGGGATCAGGTCCATGCCCATGGGTGATTTACCGGGTTTATCTCGGCGGTAATTGGGGTCCATTGGCGCGACCCAATACAGCGGTTGATTTTCCGTTGAGGCGGTTTTTCCGCCGCTGGATTCCCCTCCACCGGCAAATATCAGCGTAAGCGCAATACCTGCTACGAGACCGCCGACTGTGGCTGAGATAGTAATGGGAGTGAGTTTCTTTGAATTATTCATGGTTAATTAGGTCTCCAGAAGCACTGATCGCATCAGTCAGTACTGCGCTATTTTTATTTTGTGTGTTGGGGGCATTCAGGAAGTAGTTGAGCTGTGCAACAATTTTGTGGATGTCGACCTCGACATTCAGCGCCTCGATACGGGCATTGAGCTCGGCAATACGTGAGCGAACCACTTCGGCAAAATCACCGTCGTCATTGGTATAGGCCGTCAATGAAGCTTCCGCCTGCTCAGATATTTCTTTCAAAAGTCGTGACCGGTAAAGTTCTCGACGATCGAGCAAGCGACGATATTGGCTTTCAGCCGTTTCAAAACCCGAACGCAACTGACGTAGTGCCAAAGTACGTTCCGTTTTAGTGGCTTCGCGCTCTGCGGTAGCCGCTTGCACCTGCTTGTCTTGACGCTTGCCGGTGAACAGCGGCACATCCAAACTCACCCCAACAGAGAAAAAATCTGCACGATCATTGCCCATCGGATCCGCATCGCGATAGCCATAGCTAGCATTGATCCCCCACTGGGGCTTGTAGCTTTGCTTAGCCAGCTTCACCCCAGACTCACCGGCACTGATTTTCTGGCCAACACTTCGAATCTTTGGATGTGCCATAAACATCTGCGCGAGTTTTTGGGTCCTTATGCGTGTTTCAGTTTCATTAAACAGAGGGTTGGTGAGATGTTCGGGCCCCAAAGTTCTAGGCATTTCGATATCTAGGTCATAGCTCGAATCGGCTAACCATTCCCCTAATCGTGCCAATTGAGATTCGCGTTGTTGGCGCAGCATCGTCAAACGATCTTCCAAACGCGTCAATTCCAGCTGCGCCCGAATCAAATCTTGCTGCCGCGTTCGTCCAGATGCCGTGGTGTAACTCGACTGCGCGACGTCTACAAGATGTTCAAATAGGCTTCGATCTTGCTCAATCAAAGCAATGCTTTTCTGGCTGCGATACACTTCTAGCCAGAGCTGAGATACCGTCACCGACACTTGAGCTTTTCTGTCTTCCCTTGCAAACGGTTGCATTTGACTCAGCTTTTTCAGTTTTTCTTGGCGTAAGGCTAAAGTCTTGCCTCGCGGAAACATTTGGCTGACACCGACTTTAAATTGCGTCATCGCCCCTTGGCCAAAATCGAAGCTGTCTACAGGCAAATTAGCAATCCCGAGACTGACTGTCGGGTCGGGCAATGTTCCCGAATTAACACTCAAAGCTTCCAAATTTTCCTGGCGGAATAGGCTGCCATCAAGCCAGGGATCCTGCGATTGCGCCTTTTGTATGGCTTCCAGCAAACTGTATTGCTCAGCATGCAATTCGGCTGACATACCACTCCAAACCAGCGCGAGCGCCACACACAAAGAGCGTATTTTGTATTTTGAGTTGCCGATCATTGATGTTGCTCCTCAAGGGGTGCGACTTCAGCATACACCTCAGTGGTACCATCCTTTTTCACCAACATCACACGATATGGACCAAAACGATCTCCCATTTCCATTCCTAGACTCCCCGCTGGCATGCCAGGCACGGCTAGTTCAGCTGCGTTTTCAGGCGGCTTAGCTAAAAAGGCCGTAATGAATTTGGCAGGAATATGCCCTTCAAAAAAGTAGCCTTTCAATAAGGCGCTCGGATAGATCCCTGGAGGACTCTGCCTCATTGCCCAGGCCGCCGACAACAGCCGGGCGCGCCAGTTTGCCCTCGCAGTCTGCCCTGGAAAACTCCAAGATATGGGGAAGGACAATGACATAACTCCTCACTGGGCCTTTGAACTATCGCACACGGTGTGCTGTCGTGTGCTGGAAACACAAATTAACGGATACAGCATCTTTGTGAAAGTGTAATTTTCGTCTTCACGCAGTAACAAGTCCTCGCCATAACATCCAAACATAGTGTTCTTCACTAGACTGATAAGATCTTGTAGTTCCACCAAAAAATAATTGGTGCTATTAATGCTGTTGGAAGAACCCACCATACCCATATTGGTTCAATATTAACATTCACAACTAAAACAGCTGTAATAACTGCGATGGTGCCACCCATCATATTGGTTAAATGTCTAGATATTCTCTTTTTTCCGGTTGCTGCCTTATTCTTGTAACTCCTCAAATCAGCATAACCTAAAGTAATAGCAAAAAATCCAAAAACTGTAAGAGTGACGTATTGAGAGTTGTCATTCATAAAATAGATTGCACTCAGAACCCACATTGATATCCCTGAGAAAATCATTAAACCAACAGCAAGCCAATCCAAAGTAGTTGCGACACCCTTTCTATTCCTGGCAAAGCGCATACCTGCGAAAGCTAAGTAGAAAGAAAAGATAGATATTAGAAACAAAAAGACGTTGCTGGTGATAATCGACATTGGAATAGCTGTTAAGAAGATAGCAACCATACACCAGAAATAGGTTCTACCTGAGAGGACATGGAGTTTTTTACCTTTTGCAGATGAAACGGCTAAAGCTGCAGAGAGCAAAGCAATTGCTCCTGCTAGGATATGAATTGGTAATAAAATTTGCATTTTTCCGCCATATTGTTTACCAAGTTAACATGAAGCATATAGCATAATGCATTCTATGCAAACATTAAGAGGTGTCATGACTTACCATAAAGAAACTCTTGAAGAGCAGCCTGCTAATAAGGTGGATCTTGCACCAGCCGCTTTCTGCGCGGGGTGGGTGCCAATGACATGCGTCTCACCGCAGCATCCGCCATTGGTCAGTATTTTGATGACGTGGCGCTGACCAGTGGTTTCCATGCGAAAGCCGCGTTATTCGACATGGAGCGGGTAGAAATACTGAAAGGGCCGCAGAACACCCTGTTTGGATTGTGAGCACAAGGGGCCACGGTCAGCTACTTCAGCAACAAGCCGGAAATAGATGGCGGCACCCAAGGACACGTTGTAGGCGGCAGCTCACGTTGGTCGGGCTTATGCCAAGTGTTTCTCCCGACAATGTTCGCGCCAACACTGCTGCCGGATTTGCCGCAGTGATGCAGCGCTATAGGCGTTATCGGCCCGGGCGAGCCTCTAGCGCCTTGTCGATCAATGCAGGTAGCAACGCCCCGAATAACATGCTAGCTTCGGGTTGTTTCAAATTTCTTTCAGGAGAGCGAGATTATGAGCGAATCTACTCAAGCGTCTGATCAACCATCGTTAGCGGATCTGAATCCGGCGAATCCCAAGCTATTTAGCGAGGAGCGAATCCTTCCTTTATTCAAGCAAATGCGCGCTGAGCAACCAGTACATTACTGCAAGGACAGTGCCTACGGACCTTTTTGGTCAGTCACTCGGCATGCAGACATCATGGCTGTTGATAAAAATCATCAACAGTTCTCTTCTGATGCGATATTCGGCGGCATTATGATCGACGACGACATTGTTGGTGATCCAAACAGCGACTTTTTCGTTACGAGTTTTATTACTATGGATCCACCAGAGCACGGCCCCCAGCGTAAGGCCGTCAGTAAGATTGCGACCCCGGCCGGTTTGTCTAGTTTTGAGGATCTTATTCGTACGCGTACGCAAACGTTACTTGATGCCTTGCCAGTCGGTGAGGAATTTGACTGGGTAGATAAGGTTTCCATAGAGCTCACCACAATGATGCTGGCGACACTATTTGATTTCCCCTTTGAAGATCGCCATAAACTAACCCGCTGGTCAGATGTCACCACGGCTGAAGCGGACTCGCCTATTGTGGGCAATCAGGAGCAGCGTATTACCGAGTTAATGGAGTGTTTAGAGTACTTCAAAAGGCTGAAGCAGGAGCGTAGAGATGGCCCTCCCAGCTTTGATCTGGTGACCATGTTGGCCCAAGACGCTGTTACTGCTGACCAGCCAGACTCGTATTTTTTGGGCAATTTGATGTTACTCATTGTGGGTGGTAATGACACTACACGCAATACTATGAGCGGCAGCATTAATGCTTTTCATCAGTTCCCAGAGCAGTTGGAAATTCTTCGAGCACGTCCCGAGTTGTTAGATAATATGATTTCCGAAGTTGTGCGTTGGCAAACGCCATTGTCGCATATGCGCCGCACAGCCAAGGAAGATACTCATATTGGCGAACAACAAATCAAGAAGGGCGATAAAATTGTGATGTGGTATTACTCCGGTAATCGAGACGAGTCCGTATTCGCTAATTCCGATGCACTGGATATTACCCGTAAAAATTCCCGCAACAGTCTTTCCTTTGGTTTTGGTCTGCATCGCTGTTTGGGTATGCGTTTAGCTGAAATGCAAATGCGTATTCTTTGGCAAGAGATACTGAAGCGTTGGCGGCGTATCGAGATAGTGGGTGATGTTGAACGCGTTGAATCTAATTTCATCAATGGTTACTCGAAGATGCCGGTGCGCATTGTTGCCTAACGTGCATCATAGGCTTAGGTATTTGAGATCCAGGAACCCACTAACCGCCTTAAGAAAAATGCACTGATAGAAGACAAGTGCCCAGCTTTTTGGATTGTAACCGGCGCAGCATCGGCCACCCGGCAATGTTCGTGCGAACACTGCTGCCAGATTTGCCACAGCGATATAGGCACTAACGGCCCGGACGAGCCTTAACTGACCTGCGCTCCATAGTTCGTGCCCAAAAAATCGCGTTTGGGTACAAACCTTAGTTAGTCCAGATAATCGTCTCGACCTTTGCTTCGGGTACCTTGTCGATGGTGTAGTCGATGGCAATCGGCACTTGCACCAAAGCCGGCCATAGCGGCTCAACCATTTGTTCATCCAGGCTGTATAAAACCGCTTTGAGCTCGGCCAACCGATCCGGATGAGAGTCGCTCAAGTTTTTCTGCTCCGTTGGGTCTTCATTCAAGTTGTACAACCAGGTTTTTCCGTTCTGTTCCTGTATCGAAAACTTCCAGCCATCCTGCTGTACTACCTTGTAACCGCCGGTGCGCCAGAACAGCGGGCGACTCAATGGAGTTTGAGGAACCCCAAACGCATAGTCGAGTAAATTAACGCCATCGACAACACGGTCTTGGGGCAGCGGAATCCCAGCCGCCGCCAGCGCAGTAGAAAAGATGTCGATGTGATGAACAGCAGAATCGTATTGGCTACCAGCCGGGATTTTCCCGGGCCAACGTATAAAGTAAGGGGCGTGGATGCCGCCTTCGAAGAATGTGATTTTCCAGCCACGATAGGGCTTATTGAGATCGGGCAAACCTACGTAACCGGCACCGCCATTGTCGCTGGTGAATATGACGATGGTATTGTCTGAAATGCCGTTGTCTTCCAGGGCTTTCAACACCTGCCCGATGCCACGGTCTAAGCCCCTCAACATGGCGGCGTAGGTCCGTTCAGTGTGGTCGGCGATGTGGGCCAGGGCTTCGTAGTCAGCCTTTTCCGCCTGCAGCGGTGTGTGCGGGGCGTTGTAAGCGAGGTACAGGAAGAACGGTCGATGGCGATTGGCTTCGATGACCTTCACGGCGTGGCGGCTGAAGTAGTCGGTCATGTGCGAGTTTGGCTGAAAGCGCCCGCTTAGGTTGTGCCGCACAGCAAATTTGAGGTTTGACCACAGAAACCGATCGATTGGATCGAAGTCCTGCTTGGAATTAACAACGCCAGGGTCGCCTTCGGGCAGAAACATAGCCGCACCCGGCAAAAAACCCAGGAACTCATCGAATCCCTGTTCCAAGGGGCGCAAGCCTGCGGCTTCGCCAAGGTGCCATTTGCCCAGAGCGACAGAGTGATAGCCTTTCTGCTGCAACAGCTCAGGCAGGGTCACTTCGCTGCCAGGCAAACCCAGTTCAGCACTGGGTGGGTAATTTTCAGCGTTTTCGGCCATGTAACCATCACCGCCGGTCATCTGCGCAAATTCCGGCCGGGCTGGCGTGAACTCGAAACCTGAGCGGGTGGGGAACCGACCCGTTAGGAGCGCTGCCCGGGAAGGTGCGCAGGTGCCGTTGCCTGCATAGCCGTTGGTGAAGTGAATGCCTTCGGCGGCTATGGCATCGATGCTCGGTGTCGGCACGCTGCCGTTGGCGATGCCACCACCATAAAAGGTGATGTCGTTGAAGCCGAGATCATCAGCGACGATCAAAATGATATTCGGCGGTCGTTGCTCAGTCGTGGCTTCGGCAGGACCGCTCTGCCATACAACGTCTTGATTTTCGCCGACAGGACTGACGATCCCGGAAATGATGCCGGGTAAGTAGTACCAGTATTGCGTGAATGCCCAGACACCGGCAGCGACAAGCAAGACCGCGATGATGAGCAGTTTTTTCACTCTAATTATCTCGTTTGGTCGTGCGCGCGCGTCGAACGGTCGACCACCAACTAAAACTGCTGCCAATAAAGGCCAGTATTAAACCGAGCATCACGCGCGGATCACCCAAGTGCCACCAGGGGTCGATGGGAAATGCGATAGTCTTGGCCATCGCCGCCACCTTGAATTCATGAGAGCCAGAGAATTCAGGGTTGGTCGAAATTTCCAATAGGTCCCGTCTGCTGCGGTAGCGCATGGCCGCCCCTCGTGTCCACTCATGCATATCGGGCGCATTCATCAAGTCCATCGCAATGTTCGCTGCTTCCCCAAAGAGCACTGGGTGAGAGGCGCGGGCAAAGAGTGCGGGATACATATACTGCATGTACTTACCCAATACATCGTCACTGGATTCTCCGGCTTCGACGCCTGCAATTGGCAGTGGCGTTGCGTACATTTCGATCACGTTGACCATGGCAAAATCATCGCCGGTATCTTCTTCCATGAATCGGCGCAGGCTTTTAAGGCGCTCCGGTGTGGCATCGGCACGTTGGCGCTCAAAATAAGCCATGTATTGCTCAATTTCCGCTTCGGTCAGTGGACCTGAAAACGAGGTGTACCAACTGAAGAAGCCCAAGAACACAACGCCACACACCACCCATATCCACGCAACGCCATTCATCTATTTCCACCGCTGACTGATGACATGACAACCAACTACGACGTGGTGCGAATGAGATCGATGATGACCTTTGACACCTGTTCGGGTGCGCGCTCTTGAACGAAGTGCCCGCCACCTTTAATTGTTGTATGGGGCAAATTCTTGGTGCCTGGGACTCTGTTCAGGAATTCGGCCTGCAGGCCTGCTGTCACCGGATCGTTGTCTGCGAATGCACACAGAAATGGTTTCTCGAAAGCCTCGAAAAACTCCCAGGCCTTGCCTTGCTGCGCAAGCGACGGAGAAGTGGGCAGAGTGGGAACTTGGCTGGGCATCGCGCGTGGCCCCATCTTGTAGCTTGGATCCGGGAACGGAGCGTCATAGGCGCGGGCCAGCGGAGTCGAAAATGGTGAGTGGACACCTGCGCTATGCAGCAGAAATTTAGATGCGCGAGCTAGGTTGGAACGCGACTCCATCATCATGGACATCATGAAGCCGATGGGCATGTCCTCTTGCTCCCAGCAGAACTTTTGCCAGTAGGCAAACTTGGTTGCAGTGTGCTCGCCATCACCCATACCGCTCAGCGCCTTTTGCATTTGCGCCAGGCTGGGCGTCGGCTGATTGGCTCGGAAGTCTTCGATTTGCCGGACGATCTCTTCTGGAACGTCCGGATTGTAGGGCAGACCGGTATTGGAAATCGCCACGCGGTCGAAACGTTCTGGATGATTTGCAACCAGACGCAGCCCAATGAGCCCGCCCCAGTCTTGGCCGAAAAATGTGATACCGGAGAGGTCATTGGCTTCGAGCCACGCACCCATCCACTCCACCTGGCGCTCATAGCTGTAGTCTTCCCTAGCGGCGGGCTTGTCTGACTTGCCGTAGCCCACAAGGTCCGGGGCGATGACCCGCATGCCTGCGCCGGTGAGGAAAGGGATCATTTTCCGGTATAGATAACTCCACACGGGTTGGCCATGCATGCATAGTACAAGCGGGCCATCTGCAGAGCCCTGGTCGATGTGATGGATGCGCAGGTCGCTGCCGTCATGAGTCTGGATGGTGGTGTAATGGGGCGCAAACGGATAGCCCGCGAGATTTTCAAAGCACGTGTCTGGGGTGCGCAGTATGTTCATTTTGGCAAGCCAATTAAAATGGTGAAAAGCATCATAGTATATTTGATTGGTTTTAGAAAGGTGTTGCTGTTTCGGCTGGAGAGCGCATCGGAGGGGTGTCCGCAGCGTTTCCATGCGCGCATGTTCTTTTGCGTACACGGTCAATAAGTACTGTATCTACATTACAACATTACATAACGGACGCGCTACAGATATCCTGAGTGCTGATTTCTAATGAAAACCAGGATCGCACTGCTGGTTGTTGCCTTGTTGGTTGGGGCGGGTCTTGTCTTCCGGGTAGAGATGATGCTCACTGGTATCTCAACCACCTCGAATTTACTTCAGTAATAGATTCAAGCCATTTGCAAAAAAAATACTGCGATTTTGAATACTGGTATCAGAAAGCCACTTTGGTTTCCCAAATCTCGGTTTCATTCAGCGCACTTGATCAGCCGTGTGGAGGGGCTCTTGGCGTCGTCCAATGCGTTAAGCCTGAACTTGGTGACCGTGGACGCCAAGGATGAGCTCTACGCCAGCTTGGCCGGGGAGCAAGAGCCACAGGCCAAACGCCGCATCGTCGGCAAGACGTTCATCCGCTCAAGGACGAAGTACGCACCATTGGCCTACGCTTGGGCGTGCCGGACTCCCTCATCAAGCGCCATCCTTAATGAGGTTGCTTTGGTTTCCCGGGTGGTGTATGACGTTTCCAGTAAACCGCCGGCGACCATAGAATGGGAGTAAATTAATGATTGTAGATTCAGGTAATAAGATAGATTGGGGGGATACTTCGGAGGATTACGGATTCTACAGAGATGGAATACCGGATTCTTTTTACGAGAAACTTTTGGCACATGAAATTGGTAAGAAAAATCAAAGAATTCTGGACTTGGGAACGGGCACTGGAAATCTTGCTCGTAGATTTGCTTCACAAGGTTCTTTGGTTTCTGGAATCGACCTGGCAAATGGGCAAATTGAACAGGCAAAACAACTCAGTCAAAAGCAGAATCTTGAAATAGATTTTCAAGTGTCATCTGCAGAGTCATTACCTTTTGATGATCAAACTTTTGATTGTGTCACAGCAAACCAATGCTTCATGTATTTTGATTTTGAAAAGACTTTATTAGAAGTTAAGCGTGTGCTCAAACCGGATGGGGTATTGATGGTCTCCCATTTTTCATGGTTACCCAGAATAGATGAGGTGGCCAGAGAAAGTGAAAAACTAATCTTAAAATATAATCCTAAATGGACTGGAGCAGATTGGGATGGAATTCCTTGGAATTTTAAAAGTAATTTTTTCAAAATATTTACCAATTCAAATTTTGAACCAAATGAATATGGATTAACTCATAAAGTAATGTTCTTTTTTGATGTTCCCGTTCCATTTAGTAAAGAAAAATGGAGAGGACGAATACGCGCTAGCAGAGGAATTGGAGCAAGTTTAGCTAAGGAAGAGGTTGATAGATTCGATAAAGAGCATCAAGTTCTGTTAGACAATATGACAGATGATTCTTTTTCCATATTGCATAGAATTGATGTAAATATTTTTAGCTTCAATGACTTTTTAACTGAGCATGGAAATTAGAAAATTTGGAAACTACAGATTAGACGGAAAAATAATTGGGCAGGAGAATAGAGAGTTACAAAAAATTACAAAATCGGATTCAGTAGTTTGGAAAGTGTTTATTTTACTGAGTTTTAGGACAACGCAACTATTGAATGGGAGTAACAGATCGGCTATAACCTATTGATTTATATAGGTTTACGTTTACAAATGGGCTTATAGAAATAATTTGCCAAGCTGGCCCCAGACCTTGATAATGACGCTTGCATCACAAGCGGTAAGGGGAACAAATGAAATTGCGTAAAAAATCGCCCATATTAATTTGTGTGGACATACAAGAAGGTTTAAAGGAAGAGCATTGGGGAGGCACTAGAAATAACGGGGGCGCAGAGGTAATCTGCTCCACTATCATCAAAAAATGGAGGGAGATTGGGCTGGAGGTCATACATATAAGACATAGTTCTACAAATCCGTTGTCTAAACTACATAAAGATAATGAAGGTTTCATGTTCAATCCAATTGCAGCGCCTATCGCCGATGAAATCATCATTACAAAATCTGTAAACAGTGCCTTTATTGGTACAGATCTGAAAGAGATCATCGATGCTAAGGGGTGCAGTTCGTTGGTGATTATCGGGTTTACAACAGATCACTGCGTGTCATCCACAACTCGTATGGCTGGCAATTATGGATACGATACATATCTCATCTCCGACGCAACCGCCGCTTTCGATAAGATAGGAATTGGCGGAGAGCATTTTGGCTCGGAGTTAATCCATTCTTCAGCGCTCGCAAGTTTGAACTTTGAATTTGCTTCAGTAATAGACTCAAACCATTTGTTAAAAATTCTGTAGTTTTGAAATATTGGTACCAGAAAACCACTTGGATTTTCCAAATTTTGGTTTCAGTTGGCGCACTTGATCAGCGGTGTGTAGGGGCTCTTGGCACCTTCCAATGCGTTGAACCTGAATTTGGTGACCGTGGACGCCAAGGATGAGTTCTACGCCAGCTTGGCCGGGGAGCAAGAGCCACAGGCCAAACGCCGCATCGTCGGCAAGACGTTCATCCTTATGTTTGAGCGGGCGGCGAAGGATTTAACTGAGGTCTTCTGGCTGGCCCAAGGCACCATTTATCCAGATGTCATAGAGTCCGCCGCCACTGGCCACGGCAAGGCCGAAGTCATCAAGTCCCACCACAACGTCGGCGGCCTGCCGGAGCGAATGGGTTTCAAACTCGTGGAGCCGTTGCGCAAACTGTTCAAGGACGAAGTGCGCACCATCGGCCTACGCTTGGGCTTGCCGGACTCCCTCATCAAGCGCCATCCTTTCCCCGGTCCCGGCCTTGCCGTGCGCATCTTAGGTGAGGTGAAGCCCGCCTATGCCGATGTTCTGCGGCAAGCGGACGCGATCTTTTTGGACGAGCTGCACGCCGCCGACCTCTACCATCAAGTCAGCCAGGCTTTCGCCGTGTTTCTGCCGGTCAAGTCGGTGGGAGTGGTTGGCAACGCCCGGCGCTATGAGCACGTCATCGCCCTGCGTGCGGTCGAGACTGTGGATTTCATGACCGCCCGCCCAGCGCGCCTGCCCTATGATTTGGTGGAGCGGGTTTCCAACCGCATCATCAACGAGATTGCTTTGGTTTCCCGGGTGGTGTACGATTTTTTCAGTAAACCGCCGGCGACCATAGAGCGGGAATAGTCGGTAAGTGGAAAAAACCCAGTAAAACAATGGTTTGAATGACTTAAGAGTTTGATAAAAAGCTATGACTATCCATCCTTCCAGCACCTCAGATAGACAACGTTCTCAAGAGTTGGAGTTGAAAGCATACCTCAATGCACTCCCTTTAATGTATAAAAACGCCTTCGATGAAAATGGCTTGATATATGACATCGCATCGAAATTGACTGATGGCTTTGTCAACATTTCTCCTGATGCGATCCTTTCGGACTCAAGAATTATAAAGATACTTCGCTATGCAATTGCCCCCTCAATAAGTCAGATGAAACTTGGGCAATTCCTCGGCTTAAAAACCGTTGATAGGTTCGAAAAAAGTAAACTTACGTCCGGAAATATTTTTCAAATCCTAGAACAGATTGCGGTGAACATAGCCAATTTCGCAACCACTAAGATCGATAAAGATAGGTTCATTTGGATAGAGGATGCAGCTTTGCGCTCAGATCTATCATTGCAGTTTGCTCGTAAATGGACGTGTAGTATCGCGGCGGATCAAAATGCTGGGACTGCTTATAGAAATTGGAGAAAGGAGAAGCAGGAAAGTGCTGCTAAAGAAGCTATTGAAAAACTCGGATATTCGCCAGCAGAAGCAGGTACGATGATTGAAAGCGTTAATGATCTAGAACCCGGAACGTATACGGTGGAAAGGCGAGTTAAGGGACGAACTATCCAGAAGGCAGATCTGGTGTGCAGAAGCAAAAGAAACCTAAAGCTGGTGCTAATTGAGGCTAAAGCTGTGGGGGTGGAAATAGATGCGACGAAACGTGTAAAGGAATGTTGTGACAAAGCAAGCGACTGGAGTTCCAGCACAGATCTTTCCAGTCCAATAGTGGTGAGTTTAATAGCAGGGTTTTTCGCACAAAATAATATCGATAATCTTGAGGCTTCCAATATATTTGTGATTTGGGAGCACGATATGAGCAAGTTTTCTAAAATATTATGAACTTGAATTATGTGAGCACTTTTAGCGGAGCCGGTGGCCTGGACCTTGGTTTAGAGCGAGCGGGCTTGAAGCCTGTTTCCTTTTGCGAGATCGAAAGAGATTTCTGCAATTCGCTGCTTTCTAATCAAGGTTGGGAACATTGTGATGGGAATTTCTATTTTGGAGATGCTCCAATAATCAATGCTGATATAAGAGAAGTTTCCACGAGTGAGCTTTTGGTGGGAAAAAAGCCAGTAGATTTGGTGGTAGGAGGGGCACCTTGCCAGGCTTTTTCAAGTTCAGGGAAGCAGTTAAGCGTTCTTGACCCTCGTGGAGCCCTAGTGGATGAGTTTGCGAGGGTCATAGATGAAATCAAGCCGAAAATGTTTCTTTTTGAAAATGTAAGAGGAATTATTACGTCCCGTGATCGATCAGGGGTTCCTGGAGGTGTTATTACCGGGCTGATTAATAGATTTGAGGACACAGGATATAGTGTAAGAGCCTGCCTGCTAAATGCAGCGGACTATGGAAGCTTTCAGCGGCGAGTAAGATGTTTTTTGATAGCCTCTAGCAACGGGCTAGCGCCCGATATTCCACCTTTTACACATACCAAAAACGGTGACTTATTGTTGCCCAAGTGGCGATCCTTAAGGGAATTTCTAGAGCTGCACAGTGATCGAAACAAGGGTGATTTTGGCTTTCCTACCGCCGCTCTTGGTAAGCAATTGAGTGTTTTGCCTGACGGTTCTGGTTTGAAAAGCCCTGGAAGAAAAGAACCAACTCGCCCAGGAGGGCATTGGGGGTATAGACAGGGAACTTTCATAAGCGACTTGGAATTGCCCGCAAGAACTATTACAGGATCTTCCTCTCAAGATTGGATTCGTTGGGATAGTTTACTGCGGCGCCTCACTATAAGTGAGATATCACAACTCCAAGGTTTCCCCGCAGACTGGATTTTTGAAGGGACAAAATCCGGGAAATTTAGGCAAATAGGAAATGCGGTGCCCGTAATTTTTGGCGAAAAATTAGGGGAAATAGTGGTGGAGCACCTAAAAAACTTTCCAAACAACCAAAAGGCTGAGAAATTGGGAGTTCCCAAATCTTTCAAGGGATACATAAGTTATGTTGAAAGGGATTCAGCGAGAAATAGGAGTGCACGGAGAGTGCATCAACAGTTCGAAAGTTAAAGCTGCGACGGGATCCAAGTGTTGATATATAGTAAATTGCCAAAAAATTGCCAATTTGGTAATCGCAATAAGTCGATCTAGACTAGTTACAAGTTTTGTAAATATAGTTACTACAATGTGTCTAAAAATAAGCAGTTAGAATGAAATTGCATAAAAAGTCGCCCATACTAATTTGTGTGGACATACAAGAAGGTTTAAAGGAAAAGCATTGGGGAGGCACTAGAAACAACGGGGACGCAGAGGTAATCTGCTCCACTATCATCAAAAAATGGAGGGAGATTGGGCTGGAGGTCATACATATAAGACATAGTTCCACAAATCCGTTGTCTAAACTACATAAAGATAATGAAGGTTTCATGTTCAATCCAATTGCAGCGCCTATCGCCGATGAAATCATCATTACAAAATCTGTGAACAGCGCCTTTATTGGTACAGATCTGAAAAAGATCATCGATGCTAAGGGGTGCTGTTCGTTGGTGATTATCGGGCTTACAACAGATCACTGCGTGTCATCCACAACTCGTATGGCTGGCAATTATGGATACGATACATATCTCATCTCCGACGCAACCGCCGCTTTCGATAAGGTGGGAATTGGCGGAGAGCATTTTAGCTCAGAGTTAATCCATTCTTCAGCGCTCGCAAGTTTGAACTTTGAATTTGCTTCAGTAATAGACTCAAACCATTTGTTAAAAATTCTGTAGTTTTGAAATATTGGTACCAGAAAACCACTTTAGTTTCCCAAATTTCGGTTTCATTTGGCGCACTTGATCAGCGGTGTGGAGGGGCTCTTGGCACCTTCCAATGCGTTGAACCTGAACTTGGTGACCGTGGACGCCAAGGATGAGTTCTACGCCAGCTTGGCCGGGGAGCAAGAGCCACAGGCCAAACGCCGCATCGTCGGCAAGACGTTCATCCTTATGTTTGAGCGGGCGGCGAAGGATTTAACTGAGGTCTCCTGGCTGGCCCAAGGCACTATTTATCCAGATGTCATAGAGTCCACCGCCACTGGCCACGGCAAGGCCGAAGTCGTCAAGTCCCATCACAACGTCGGCGGTCTGCCGGAGCGAATGGGTTTCAAACTCGCGGAGCCGCTGCGCGAACTGTTCAAGGACGAAGTGCGCACCATCGGCCTGCGCTTGGGCTTGCCGGACTCCCTCATCAAGCGCCATCCCCTCCCCTTTCCCCGATTTCCCGTTTCCGCAGTCCCGGCCTTGCCGTGCGCATCTTAGGTGAGGTGAAGCCCGCCTATGCCGATGTTCTGCGGCAAGCGGACGCGATCTTTTTGGACGAGCTGCACGCCGCCGACCTGCACCGAACTAACGGGCATGCGCTGCAGGACCTCATGGAGGAAGTCAGTGGCGGTGCTGGCGGCGGCGCTGGAGCGGACCTTGACGTGGATGCTCTTGGTGATCGGGTCCTTGCTCAGGATATTCAAGTATGGTAACTAGACAAAGATACATTGATGCGTCTGACGACAAGTTAAAGAGTTCCGTTAATCCGCTGTAGAGTTATGAGCCTGTATTCTCAGGACATAGATATTTTTTAAATCGTCTTTGAGATAGAATATAAATGTCACAACTAGAAGGATGGAAAACGAATTTTTCTTACCATGCTCTGCTCAGATTGAGCGAGAGAACTTCGATGACGCCTGAATTATTGGGCAGCATCTTAGATAAAAAGGAAGTTATTTTCCTTGGCACTGCACTGGGTAACAGTCGCGCATCCAGACTATTTTTTTCTAAAGATGACGACAAATTCTTTATTGCTATTCAAGATATGGAAACTGATATGTAGTAACAATTTTGACGTTAGAGTACTGGCATAATCTGAGCGAAAAGCACTTTTCGCACAAGCGCTTAGTCAGTAAAAAGGACTTGTTAAGAGCTGTTACCATCTCTGATCCAGACAACTCCTTGGTATTTCATCCGCCTATTTCTAATAGCAAAGTAGTTCAATTTTCTTTGTTATACGCAGAGGATTTTGGAGCTCCCGCCACTTTCATTAACGCTGGATCTATAGATATTGAGCTATTCTTTTCTACTCCTTCAGAAAATATTATTAAAACTGTCAAAGCTAAATTCCAGAAAAATCTTGAAACTAGAGGTATCAGTGAGGAGCACATTTCTGGAATTAGATGGGGTATGGGAGGAGAGCCGAAGCTGAATGATTTAGAATTCTTTGGAGCAATTGATTATCTATCCCTGATAAATGCTGTAAAAAACGATGTTTATCTAAGAAAAGAGTTATCGAAGAAATATGATGATTTTTTGGAGATTTTAAATCAAGAAAAATAGCTAGGGGGTCGATCGGATGCTAAAGCCGAAACAGAAAACTCTGTTCTAGGTACCCCGCAACACACCGTGTTGCGCAAAAGTCGCGCAAAGTGGAGTCAGTACTTGATCTTATAGTGGTTGAGGCATTTGAAGGAAAGACAAGATGAACGAGTTTACAACACAGTCGCAACACATTCTGTTTCAACCTCCCTTAAAGCCAAGCGCTATAAGGGTTCCAGAAGTGGTTACTATTCAGTGGGAGTAAAGGGAAATGAAGCTGTTTGAATCTTTCAGACAAAGGTGTAAACATTACCTCCACCAGAAATGGTGTCCACCTAGCGTTGAGGAAAAGCCAAGGAAGAAGACATGAGCGTAGAAAGTGAGGACCTATTAAGTGAGGCAACGAATGCTTTAAAGAAAATTCAGGACTTTGATACCCGCACCTTGGATAGATCTGGTGATCTGGGGGAACTGAATTTCAAAGACGCGATAGAGCCTGCTCAACGGATTGTTGATCTATATAAAAAATTGAGTGCCGATGCGCTACAGGATTTTCCGGACAACTTACTAACGATTATAAAAGACAAGGCCATTAATGACCACAATCTGTTTAAAAAAATTCTGGAGGTAAAATTTGAGAAAAAAAACATGATTGAACAACCCCTATATGAACAAATGCGCGATCTGAATAGACACCATCTGATTGATCTAGTTAAAGCGGCTTATAGTGAAACTTTTGAGGAGTTACATTCCTTTATTTCATATTCTCTACTTCGTGCCGTTGATTTTCAGCTGCTAGATGCTGACGCCAAATCTATGCTGAAAGAAACTCAAGACCAGTCATCTGAAATTACGAATCAACTTGCTGCGCACGAAGAAGACGCCAAGCGCGCTCTTGAACAAATACGGAACGTTGCTGCGGAAGCCGGCGTGTCGCAACAGGCAAAACATTTCAAAACTGAATCCGCTGACCAGAAATCTGCAGCGGATGTTTGGGAGAAGAGAACCTATCGCATGGCTCTTGGTCTTGGAGCCTTTGCAGTTCTTAGTTTTTTTGTTCACAAAATCCCGTTTCTCACGCCTGAATCTGCTTATGAGACAGCGCAATTAGCCGTCAGTAAGGTTCTCGTGTTCTCTACAATCGCATATATGCTCTATCTATCTGCTAGAAATTTTATGAATCACAAGCACAATTCAATTGTGAATAAACACAGACAGAATGCGTTGATGACTTATACCACTTTGGTTGAAGCCAGCGAGGACAACAGAGTTAAAGATGCGATCTTGCTTCAAGCGGCTACTAGCATCTTTACTCCACAAAGCACAGGGTATACTAACACGAGCGGTGAATCTGCATCGCCCAAATCAGTTGTTGAGATACTTTCAAAGCCATTATCTAGCGGCGACTAGATTGCGGTGATAATCAGATGTTAGAAATAGACTAGATCAACAGCCTTTTGTAGTTTATCCGCGCTAACATCAATGTCGCGCTGTGTTATTGCCTCGTTAAATCCTTCCGCCTCACATTCAAGTCACTCGCAGGCAACATTGAGCGGCCCCTTCAAGCTATCCATGACATCGATCAATCGGGCGGCGGCAGGGCTGTGTCCGATCTGACTGCCGACATTGATGCTTACTCTGAAGTAAGGCAAGGAGTTGGCGGATTCCGACGAGTTCACTGTTGGGGGGAACAAGAAGCGCACGGTTTCGGCCTTCAAGCGGCCCAGCGAAGCAGATAAGCCGAAGTGGGTCGTTAACGATTACTTCTGGTCCGATTGGGTTAGCGAAGATGCAGAGCGAAGCACCTTGCCGTACACGCCGCCAGCAGATTGGAATCGCAGTAGTGAGCATGATGGTTCAGAATGAATGCCTACCCCATCTCACCCCAACACCCTCCAAACACAACCAAGGCATTACCGCCTCCAAGGTCGCAGAATTGCGGACGTGGCGCGGGGCCAACGAAGACTAAAAACTGACCAGCTTGCCTTCCCGATCACGAATCCTAGGCATCTCGACGCCAACCCAGCCAACACCGGTCGGAATTTCGCGCTCTGGGTAACAGACATTGTGGGCAACACGTTGGCGACCATCCCCGGTCTCGTGGTCTTCCTATCGCCGTGGAGCCTCATCCGGCGCCTCCTGATGGGTTTCCTGCCTATTGGGCTCATCAATATGGGCATGAGCGGGGGATTTGCTGGTAGAGCACTGGAAAGATATCCCTGCGTACTTTCAAAGTAAACTTGAACAAGACACTCGGTTTGTTTTGAGTCGCTAGAGGGTTGTCTTAATTCGAGGCAACCCTAATTCGTTTTAGCTACAAATGTGTAAGCTCGCGCACTGTGACCAAATGAAGTAGATGGAGAAACAGTTTAGAATAAACGTCCGACAAGCACGTCTTTTTGAAAAAAGTTGCAAATAGCAGTGTTGAGCTTGTAACTATCTATTTTTTAAAGAAAAATTCATGCTCCCCAATAGAGTGGGAGTAGACACCACCATCAATCACGCTTGGATGCGCAAAGCGCTGGATCTAGCCCATGACGCGGCGGCGAACGGCGAGGTGCCGGTGGGTGCGGTTGTAGTTGATGCCGCCACCAACGCGCTGCTTGGAAGTGGACGCAACAGCGCCATTGGCAACTGCGACCCAACCGCTCATGCCGAAATCATGGCGCTTAGGGACGCCGCTAGGAAACGACGCAATTATCGGCTTGCTGGCACCACGCTGTACGTCACCTTGGAGCCTTGCGTCATGTGCGCCGGCGCCTTGGTGCAGGCCCGCGTTGAACGGCTGGTTTTCGGGGCCTGGGAGCCCCGCACCGGAGCCATTGAAAGTCAGGAGCAAGTGTTGGCAAGCCCCGCCCACAATCATCGAGTGGCAGTAACGGCAGGGGTCATGGCCCAGGAGTGTGGTGCATTGATGCAAAGGTTCTTCCAGGACAAACGCCAGGCAGTCACAGGCACCCGTCATCAACCATGGGATGCACGCTGATGCAAAGGTTCCTCCAGAACAAACGCCAGGCAGTCGCACGCACCCGTCGTCAACCATGGGACGTGCGCTGATGCAAGAGTTCACAGGGTTCGTCCAAGACACACTCCAGGCTGATGCAGAGGTTTTTCCAGGACAAGCGCCTGTGATCAGCGTCCTGGCGTTGGCTGGTCCACCGGCCTTATCGACCTTCGGCCTGGGCAAGCTCAAGGCGGCGTTGGGGCTTGAGGCTTTGTACGCGGAATACGTCCATGTGCTGGCGCTGCACAAGCCTCTCAGCCCCACGCAGCAGGAGCGCAGCAAAGCCCTCCTGCGCTACGGACCGCAGCAGGGTCTTGCCTCTGCCGAGGGCGAACACCTAGCCACCGTCATGCCGAGATTGGGCCTCATCTCCCCTTGGTCAAGCAAAGCCACCGACATCTTTCATATATGCGGCCTCAGTCAAGTCATCCGGGTGGAGCGTGGGGTACGCTGGTTCTCAAGGCCCCGGGTGAAGGGTTCGGACTTGGAGCACCTCTATGACCGGATGACCGAAGCGATGATGAGCGAATCGGATTTTGCCCGTCTGTTTGAGCAGCAGGAGCCCAAGTCCTTCGTGCGCGTCCCGTTGCTGGCGGAAGGCTTAAACGCGCTGCGCAAAGCCAATCAAAACCTAGGGTTGGCTTTGTCCGAGCAGGAGATTGAGTACCTCTGCGAAGCCTTCCGGGCACTGCAGCGCGACCCCACCGACGTGGAGCTGATGATGTTCGCCCAAGCGAACTCAGAGCACTGCCGGCACAAGATTTTCAATGCCCGCTGGCGCATCGACGGCCAACGGCAGCCGCTCTCGCTATTCGACATGATTCGCAACACCACCAGTTCCATCAACGGCTTCGGCATCCTAAGCGCCTACAGCGACAACGCCGCGGTGATTCGCGGGCGGCGCGGCCAAAGGTTCCTAATGCATCCTCAGTCCCGACAATATGGCTATGTGGAGGAGGATTTGCCCGTGCTGATGAAGGTGGAGACCCACAACCACCCCACCGGCATTGCGCCCTACCCCGGCGCCGCCACCGGCAGCGGCGGCGAAATCCGCGATGAAGGGGCTGTTGGCCGGGGCTCCAAGCCGAAAGCCGGTCTGACTGGATTCACCACCTCCCATTTGCGCATTCCCCATTGCCCGGAGCCCTGGGAACTGGCCACGCCAAGGCCTGGGCACATGGCCTCGGCCTTGAACATCATGCTGGAGGGTCCCATCGGCGCCGCCGCCTTCAACAACGAATACGGGCGTCCGGCGTTATGCGGCTATTTCCGCACCTTTGAGCAATGGGACGCCACCAACCCCGCCATACTGCGCGGATACCACAAACCGGTCATGATCGCTGGTGGCCTTGGCAGCGTTCGGCCCCACCACGTTGAATCCAAACCGTTCCCACCCGGCACCGCCCTCATCGTGCTTGGCGGACCGGCCATGTTGATTGGCTTGGGCGGGGGCGCGGCCTCCAGCATGATCGCCGGCGCAAGTTCATCAGAACTGGATTTCGCCTCCGTGCAGCGAGGCAACGCCGAAATGCAGCGCCGTTGCCAAGAAGTGATTGACGCCTGCACAGCCATGGGCGAGCACAATCCCATCCTGCTCATCCACGATGTTGGCGCCGGCGGGCTGTCAAACGCCCTGCCCGAATTGGTGCGCGACGGCGACGCCGGCGGACGCTTCCTCCTGCGCCAAGTGCCGAATGCGGAGCCGGGCATGTCTCCCCTTGAAATCTGGAGCAACGAAGCTCAGGAGCGATACGTTCTAGGGGTGGCAGCGGCGCGGGTTGGGGAGTTTCAAGCGCTGTGCGAGCGGGAGCGCTGCCCTTGGGCTCGGATTGGCGTGGCCACCCAAGAAGCATCCCTAGTGGTGCATGACGAGGCGTTCAACAATGAGCCGGTGGACCTGCCCCTCTCCACCTTGCTCGGCGACCCGCCGGCGATGCAGCGAACGGCGGCAACAAGCCCGGCGCGCGTGCCGCCCTTGGCTTTGGCCCATCTCGACCTTGAGGACGCCATTGCCAGGGTGCTGGGCTTTCCGACGGTGGCCAGCAAGCAATATCTCATCACCATTGGCGACCGCAGCATTACCGGCCTGGTCGCCCAAGAGCAAATGGTCGGTCCTTGGCGCACGCCGGTGAGCGATGTGGCGGTGACCCTGGCCGGCCATCGTTCCCTGCACGGCGAAGCCATGGCCATGGGCGAGCGCTCTCCGGTCGCCCTCATCAACCCGGCGGCGTCGGCCCGCTTGGCCGTAGGCGAAGCCTTAACCAACCTGTTCTCCGCCGATGTGGAAAGCCTGAAGCGAGTGGTCTTGTCCGCCAATTGGATGGCGGCATCCGGCATCGAAACCGAGGAACGGGCGCTGTTTGACGCGGTGCAAGCGCTGGGCATGGAGCTGTGCCCGCAGCTTGGCGTTGCCGTGCCGGTGGGCAAGGACAGCCTGTCCATGGCCAGCCAAGGACGAGATGAACAGGGCGAACATCAGGTGGTCTCGCCGCTAACCTTGATCGTATCGGCCTTTGCGCCAGTGACGGACGTGCGCCGGACCTTGACGCCCGTTCTTCAGCGCACCACCTCCGCCCTGCTGTTGGTTGACCTTGCCCACGGGCGGCGTCGTCTTGGCGGCAGCGCCTTGGCCCAGTGCTTTGGCCAGCTTGGCAACGAATGCCCGGATTTGGATGACGCCCATGCCTTCGCTTCAGCCCTTAGCACCACGCTGCAACTGAATCGGCAGGGCATGTTGCTGGCGTATCACGACCGCTCTGATGGCGGGCTGCTGGCGGCGTTAGCGGAAATGGCCTTCGCCGGGCGACTAGGTTGGGACATCAACATCGAAGACGAAGACTTGATCCCCTGGTTGTTTTGCGAAGAGTTGGGCTTGGTGCTGCAAGTACCCTCAGCGAAGAAGCAGCGGGTCGTGGCCAGTTACGGCGACTTGCCGGTGATTGACCTGGGCTTGGTGCGCGAGGATGAGCGATTGCGCATTTTCCACCGGCGCAAACTGATGGTTGAGGCCGAACGCAGCGCCTGGCAGCGCCGCTGGGCGGAGCCGAGCTATCGGATGCAGCGGCTGCGGGACAATCCCGAGGTCGCTGATGAAGAGTACGCAAGCATTCTCCAAGAGGACCCGGGACAGTCGGCACGGCTGACCTTTGCCGCCGAGGATGAACCGTCGCCATCGTTCTCCATTGGCCAAGCCCAGCCCCGCATTGCCGTGCTGCGGGAACAGGGCGTCAACGGACAGCTGGAAATGGCCGCCGCCTTCCACCGCGCCGGCTTCACCTGCGTCGATGTTCATATGACCGACCTGCTCTCCGGCGCGGTGACCCTTGGCGACTTCCCGGCCTTGGCGGCTTGCGGCGGCTTCTCCTACGGCGATGTGTTGGGCGGCGGCGGCGGTTGGGCCAAGAGCATCCTCCACCATGGGGCCGTTCGCGACGCCTTTGCCGCATTTTTCTCGGCCGACCGTCTCGCCCTCGGCATCTGCAACGGCTGCCAAATGATGGCCAACCTGAAGGCATTGATTCCCGGGGCAGACTGCTGGCCGCAATTCGTGCGCAACCGGTCGGAGCAATTTGAAGGCCGCACCACACTCGTCCGCATCAACGATTGCGCCTCCCCTTGGCTGGACGGGATGGCCGGCAGCGTCTTGCCGGTGCCCGTGGCCCATGGCGAGGGCCGGGCCGAATTCGAGCATCCGGCTCATCTAGAGCGCCTAGCCGCGGCTGGCTCCATTGCAGCGCAGTATGTGGATAATCGGCATCAGGTGACGTACGCTTACCCGGCCAACCCCAACGGCTCGGTGCGCGGTTTGGCGGGCGTCGCCAGCACCGATGGACGGGTGCTGGTCTTGATGCCGCACCCAGAGCGGATGACGCGCGCCTGCCAAAGCCCTCGATCCAAGCAATGGACGGCTGAGGAAGGTCCTTGGATGCGGCTGTTCCACAACGCCCGCCGCGCCCTCGCTTAAGCAACTAAGCGAATCAATGAGAATTGAGCCATCGGGCGAAAGCCTGATGGAAATTGGGACATGTTTGGTCGAGTGAAAAATCAGGCGAAAGGAAAGATGGAAACTGGGACATGTTTGACCGACCGCTTTGGGCCGTTCCGGCCGAGCCCTTCGCCATTTCTTGGGCTGTTGCTCGGGTTGGCCACCAGCGCCTTGACCTGGGCCGCCGAAACCGAGCCGGACGAGGATAAGTTCATCGAGACCATCACCGTGGTGGCTGAGGTGGAGGACAGGATTGGGATACTAGGGGCTGAAGCCTCCAGCACCGTGTTCGGCTTTGACAAGGCGCTGCTGGAAACGCCCCGCTCGGTTTCAAGCATCACCATTGAAACCATTGAACAATACGGCATTACGGACATCAACGATTTCGTGGTGCTGTCGCCGGGCAGCTTCACCCAATCCTTCTTCGGCGTGGCCGGTTCGCTGGATTTGCGCGGAACCTCCGGCGAGAACTACTTCAACGGCGTGCGCCGGCTGGACAACCCCGGCAACTACGCAACGCCCATCAGCGCCGCCGACCGGGTAGACATCGTGCGCGGGCCGGCCTCGGTCATTTCCGGCCCAAGCAAGATTGGCGGCTACATGAACTTCATTCCCAAATCCGCCCGCGCCGAGGAGGACCGCTACCTTGCCAGCCCAACCGGCGCCCTTTCCTTCACTGGCGGAAGCTGGAGCAAGTCCATTTTGAGCGCCGAGGTGGGTGGCCCCGGCGGGTTTGCCGATCGCGATTTTGGCTACTACCTGTATGGCGAGCTGGAGGATTCGGGCAGCCACTACCAAAACACCAGCACAGACAACCTAATTCTGCAGGCAACCATCAATATGGACCTGGCCGACAACATCCACATCGACGTCGGCGGCATGTACCAGCATTACAAAAGCAACGAGGTGGCGGGCTGGAATCGACTCACCCAAGCGCTGGTCGATGACGGCAGCTACCTAACCGGCGTAGCCAAGCCCCTGGACCGGAATAACGACGGCTTCATTTCCCACCAGGAGTACGGCACCGCCAACGATGGCAATGGCAATTCCGCGTTCGTCGTCGATCCGGCCAGCGTTAACGGCCCTGTGCCCCTAGGGCCCGATTTCGCCTTGGATCCGGCAACAATAGGCGTTGCGCGGCTCAATACGGACCAAGTCCTTGTCGCTCCGGATGACACGTTGAACAACAAAGACTTGGTTCTCTATTTGGATTTCGTCGTGCAGGCCGGCCGCAAATGGACGCTGACCAACAAGCTCTTCTACGAGGGATACGACAATCTCAACGAGAACGCCTACGGCTTTGCCCAGCTTTCAGACTCCTGGGTGATTGAGGATCAGTTCATAGTCAAATATACCGATCAGTTCAACGCCTTGAAGCTCAATCTGCTGCTGTCGCCGTCCATACGCCATACCAGCTTTGAACACGGCGTGGACTTCACCAATGAGCACTTTGACCGGCGCGACCTAACGCTTCCCTCAAGTGCGCTTGACCGACGCCTTCTAGCCACGGAAATTGACGACGACTACTCGGACTACTTCGATGGTCACTTCACCATTTACGGGTTGTCCTTGTTGGCGGACCTGGACTTCAACAACGGCTTGAACCTGCTGCTTGGAGCACGCTACGACGCCATCGACATGACGAGCAGGCAGCCGGGCGAGAAGGTCCTTTCCGGTCTTGACCTAGACGCAAGCGACAACGAAGACACCTTCTCGTGGACCGCCAGCTTGTCGTACAAAACGCCGCTGGGTCTTGTGCCCTACCTCACCGTCTCGGAGCAAACCACCATCGTGGTGGGGCAAGGGGCGCAAATCGACGCCCCCAACATCACTGCCGGCCGAGCGGTGGCTGGTTCCGAACTGTTTGAAGTGGGGGTGAAGGGGTCGTTGTGGAATGACCGGCTGTTCGCGCAAGCTATTTACTACCAACAAGAGCGCACGGATTTCAGCGCGCAGGCCACCGACACCAACCAAGCAACGGAAACGGAAGGCTTTGAATTTGAATTGCGCTGGCTGGCAACGGCCAACCTGACCATAACTGCGGCCTACACCAACATCAAGGTGGTCAATCTCAACACCTTGGAGTTAGGCGGCCGCTTCAGCTTCCTAGGGGCCGGCGACTTGCCCGACACGGATCCGGCCCTGTTTTACGGCGGCACGGTGAGCGGCTTCGTGACGCTTGCCGGCAACCCCAAAGCGCGACGGGCCGGTGTGCCGGAGAACCTGCTTAGCCTTAGCGCCCTCTACGACTTCACAAATGGATTGCAACTGTTCGGCAGCCTGATTGCGGTGGACAGCGTCTATTCCGGATTCTCCCAATCCGTCCAGCTGCCCGCCTACACCTTGGTCAACGCCGGCCTTCAGTACCACTTAGGGTCTTGGTCGCTGACCTTCAGCGGCAAGAACCTGACCAACGAAAAATATTTCCGCGCCAACTTTCCCAACCTGTTCGGCTCGGCAGTCGTGCTGCCGGAATTGCCCCGCCACTACCAAGCCAACTTGGAGTATCGGTTTTAGTTAAGGATCAGCGGCCGAGTTGCTTGTATCGGCCCTTGGTCCGGCGGCGAATGCTCCGCTCGGTTGTCAAGGTCGCCAACGAACGCCTTGACCGCATTCCACAGTGCTGGCGTCTCAATGGCGATGCCGTGGGGGCCGTCAAACTCAACGATTTGAGGCCGGGTCTTCAGCATTTTCACGAGCGCGAGCGATTCTTTGGTCGGCACAACAGAATCTTGCCTTGCGTACAGGACCAGCACGCGCTGCGGCAAACCATCGATGGCGAGGGTGGCGTCTATGTCGTGACGCAACAGCCGCCGCACAGGGAAGATTGGAAACCGGCGCTTGGCGACGTGGCCGATGCTTCGGTACGGGCTCAGAAGAATGAGGCCGTCAACGCCCCCGACCCGCGTCGCCAGCGCGGCAATGCCGCTGCCGAGACTGCGGCCAAAGACGATCAGGGGCCGATCCTCGCCAATAGTGCGGCCCATTGTCCGCACGATGGCCGCGGCGTCGTCGATCAAGTCCGCCGCCCTAGGCTTGCCGTCGCTGCCGCCGTAACCCCGGTAATTGATCAGCACCGTGGCGGCGTCAAGCCCGGAAAACGTATCCACCAAGCCCGATACCTCCTCCGCATTGCCGCCAAAATAAATCAGCAAGGGGCCGCTTGAGTGTTCATTGACAACCCAGCCTCGCAATGTTGCAGCATCTCGCTGAACGGTCACGGGTCTTTGGTGTGGTCCTTGCGGTTCCTGTTGCAACGACAGCGGAAAGAAGATCAGGCGCTCCTGCAGCAAATAGAGCAGGACGAGCAAGCCACCGTAAAGGGTGGCGCAACCGACAAGGCCGTAGGCGACCATACGAAGCCAAGTGTCCATTTCGACATTCATCCAAGAATCAAAAGCCAAGCCTACCCTACCCTCGCTGGCATGAAACAAACGGATTCCAACGGCCTCTTGACCCTTAAGCTGTCTGCGGCACTCCAATTCACCACTAAGAAACCTCTGAAAAATTCGCAGGTTTTCGCAACGCAACAAGACCGGTCTTTTTCGATGACGTGTAACTCATTGAAAGTAGATAATAAATGATTCCATCCAATATGCGATGGCCAGTCCCGGGCAGTGAATCAGAGGTTCCCTAACACTACCGGAAGCGCTGCCGGGCGGTGCGCATGCCTACGTTGCCGCATCCCTCCCCGCCAAGCCCCGACTAACACTACCGAAAGCGCTGCCGGGCGGTGCGCATCGCTTGGGGCAAAACGAACAAATCGCCACCAACCTGATCGTATCTGATAGGTTAGGCTGCACAACAAAGTGATCCAAGGGGGAGCGAACAGCCATGCCGGTCTTGGCGACAAGGCTTAACACCAAGGATGCCGCATTCCAGCAGAACAGGCGGGAGATGCTGCAAGCCTTGGCGGAGATGCAGGGGCTGCTCGACGAAGCAGCCGAAGGCGGCGGCGCGGATGCGCGGCAACGGCTGACCGCCCGCGGCAAGATGCCCATCCGCGAACGCATTTCGGCTGTTCTCGACCGGGACTCACCCTTCCTGGAGATCAGCCCGCTGGCCGCTTGGCGTTCCGACTATACGGTTGGCTCGGGCTTTGTGGTCGGCATCGGCGTGATTGAGGATGTGGAATGCGTCATTTTAGGCCACGACCCATCGGTGCGCGCCGGCGCCTTCAATCCCTTCAACGCCAAGAAGCTCATGCGCGGGCTTGAGATCGCCCGTCAAAACCGAATGCCCTATGTGCAGTTCGTGGAGTCCGCCGGGGCGGATTTGCGCGGCCAAGCCAACGGCGACCCGGAAGCGGCCATTCGCCGCGAGACGGATCACTTTGCCGAATCCGGCCGCCTGTTCTATGAGATCACCGAACTCTCCAAAATGCGCATTCCCACCATCTCGGTGGTCTTCGGCGCCTCCACCGCTGGCGGCGCCTATCAGCCCGGCATGAGCGACTACAACATCTTCATCCGCAAGCAATCCCGCGTGTTTTTGGGTGGGCCGCCATTGGTCAAGATGGCCACCGGCGAAGACGCGGATGAAGAGAGCCTGGGCGGGGCTGAAATGCACACCCAAACATCCGGTCTTGGCGACTACCTGGCTTGGGACGAACTCGACGGCATTCGCATGTGCCGCGAAGTGGTGGCGCACCTGAACTGGCGCAAATGGGGACCGTCCCCTGACTTGCATTTCGAGGTCCCCCTGCATGACCCGGAAGACTTGCTCGGCCTCGTCTCCGCCGATCTGCGCACCCCTTTCGACATGCGCGAAGCCATTGCCCGCATCGTCGACGCCTCCTACTTCGAGGAGTTCAAGCCGCTCTACGGACCCACCCTAATTTGCGGTTGGGCCAAGGTGCATGGCTACGCCATCGGTATTTTGGGCAACAACGGCGCCCTGTTTTCGGAGTCCTCGGAGAAGGCCGCCCAGTTCATTCAGCTCTGCAACCAAATCGATGTGCCGCTTTTGTTCCTGCACAACATCACCGGCTACATCGTTGGCACCGATTTCGAACAGGGCGGCATCACCAAGAACGGCTCCAAGATGATCAACGCCGTGTCCAACTCCACCCTGCCGCACATCAGCATCATCACCGCCTCATCCTATGGCGCCGGCAACTACGGCATGAGCGGACGCGCCTTCGGACCGCGCTTTACCTACATCTGGCCCTTGGCCAAAATCGCCGTCATGGGGCCTAAGCAGATGGCCGGCGTCATGACCATCGTCCAGCGCGCCGCCGCCAAACGTCGGGGCATTGAGTTCGACGAGCAGGCGGATGCCCAGCGGGCGGCCATCGCGGAGCATTGGGCGGAGGAGCGGTCCAAGGGGCTTTACGCCACTTCCCGGGTATCCGACGACGGCATGATCGACCCGCGTGACACTAGAACCATCATCGCCATGTCCCTATCGGCGTGCTGCAACAACAAGGTTGAAGGTACGAAGGAGTTTGGCACTTGGCGCATGTAGAAACGCTTGGCCGCTTTGGCCGCAGCCAGAAACCCCGTTGTGCGGCGAGCCAGCAACAGCGCCAGGGAGTGGAATCAGCAGCCCATGAAAGTTGAGCCGATCACAAGGCTGCTCATCGCCAATCGGGGAGAAATCGCCCGCCGCATCATCCGCACCGCCGACGCCATGGGCATCCACACGGTGGCGGTGTACGCCGATGGCGACGCCTTGGCGCCCTTCGTGCGGGAGGCCGGCAGCGCCATCGCCCTCAACGGCCGCACCGCTCGCCAAACCTATTTGGATATCGACAAGCTCATTGACGCCTGCCACCGCAGCGCTGCCGACGCCGTACACCCCGGCTACGGCTTCCTGTCCGAGAATCAGGAATTCGCGCAAACCGTGGTCGACGCGGGACTGAAGTGGCTAGGTCCATCGCCCAAGGTGATCGGCATGATGGGCAACAAGCTTTCCGCCAAGAAATTGATGCGGGCCGCCAAGGTGCCCACCTTGGCGGCCATCGAACTAACCGATGGCCTCAACGCCGCCGAGGCGGCGGCGAAGATTGGCTATCCTGTGTTGGTGAAGGCCGCGGCCGGCGGCGGCGGGCGCGGCATGAGGGTGGTGCAGGACGCGGCCGGCCTGGAGGCCGCCATAGCCGGCGCCAAGCGGGAGGCCGGCGCCGCCTTCGGCGATGAGACGCTGTTTCTTGAGAAGTGGCTCGACCGCACCCGCCATGTGGAAATCCAAATCCTGGGGGATCTGCACGGCAACCTGGTGCATTGCTTCGAGCGGGAGTGCTCCATTCAACGTCGGCATCAAAAGGTCATTGAGGAAGCGCCCTCCCCCGCAGTGACGCCAGAGCTGCGTGAACGTTTGGGTCAGGCGGCCCTCGCCGCCGCCCGCAAGCTCGGCTACGCCTCCGCCGGTACGGTGGAGTTCCTGCTGCAGGATGGCTCCTTCCACTTCCTGGAAGTCAATGCCCGCCTGCAGGTGGAGCACCCGATCACCGAAGCCATCATCGGCCACGACCTGGTGCGTGAGCAGATTCGCATCGCCGAGGGCGAACCGCTGTCATTCACTCAAGAGGACCTGCGCATCAACGGCTGCGCCATCGAAGCCCGGCTGTACGCCGAGAACCCCGAGCAGGGTTTTCTGCCCTCCCCTGGCGTGGTGGCTTTGTGGCACCCGTCCAAAGTAGGGCAAGCCCGGTTTGATTCGGGAGTTGAGTCCGGCAGTGAGGTCAGCATTGAGTTCGACCCGATGATCGCCAAGGTGATCGCCCACGGAGCCACTCGGCGCGAAGCGGCCGGACGCTTGGCGCGTGCCCTTGAGACCACGCAGATGCACGGCTTAACCACCAACCAAGACTTCCTTGTGGCCACCTTGCGCAGCGCCGAATTCCTCGCCGGCGACACCACCACGGATTTCATAGAGCGCGTGCAGCCGCCCCGCAAGCGGGAAATTCCACACCAGGAACAGATCGATGCCGCCATCGCCGTGGCGCTCGAAAGCCAAGCAAGACAGCGGGCCCGGGCCAAGGTCATGCGCTCCGTGCCAAGCGGCTGGCGCAACTCCACCATGCCTTGGCAACGTCTGCACTTCGAGCTTGCCGGCGGTCTACTGAGCATTGAGTACCAAGCAGGTCGCGGCGGCAAGTTCAAGGTGCTGGCGGACGACCAGCAAACGCTCGTGCAGGCCTATGCTTGCGGCCAGGGTTCGGTTGACATGGCCATGGACGGCAGGCGTCTTTCCTTCCAAGTTCAGCCGTTAGGCGACAACTGGTTCGTGCAGACCCAGCACGGGGGCCTGACCCTCAAGGAGCAAACCAGGTATCCGGCGGCAAATCTGCGCGACGATGGCGGTAGCCTGACCGCGCCCATGCCGGGACGGGTGCTCACTACCAACGCCGTGCCGGGGCATCAGGTCAAACAGGGTGATGTGCTGGTGATTTTGGAAGCGATGAAGATTGAGCACCGCATCACCGCGCCCATGGACGGCTTGGTGCAGGAGGTGCATGTGGCCACCGGAGAACAGGTGGAGAACGGTCAGTTGCTCGTGACCCTCACCGCCGAATAAACCGCTTTGTTGGGTTAACAGGACCAAGGCTTATGCTGCATGGGCAACCCAAGTGTCGGGCGCAAAACTGGCCCACCCCATGCCCAACCGGATCGAACAGAATCAGTGGAGGCACCCGTGGCGATGAGCACTAGGGAACATCTGATTAAACTCCAAGGATTGGCCAGCGCATGGCGGCTAAAATAATTCATCTTCTATTTTCAATGATTTACAAGTCATCGAAAAAAACAGGTCTTGTTGCACTGCGAAAGCATGCGAATCGTTCAGAGGTTTCCTAAGATGGCTGCAACCGAAGCGACACTCTATGAAGTCCGGCAAGGTGCGGCGTGGATCACGTTGAATCGGCCGCAGAACCGCAACGCGCTCTCCGCCGTGCTGGTTAATGAGTTATTCGAGCACATCGGCATCGCCTTGCAGGATGACCAGGCCCGCGCCATCGTCATCACCGGCACTGACCCGGCATTTTGCGGCGGCGCGGACCTCAAAAGCCCGCCAGGGCAAATCGTTGACGGACCAGGAACCGCCACCTACCCAGATGTGCTGAACCTGATGCAGGAGAGTCCCAAGCCGGTCATCACCGCCGTCAACGGCGCCGCCTTCGCCGGCGGCCTCGGCCTGGTTGGTGCATCAGACATCGTGATCATCGCAGAACAGGCCCAGTGCAGCTTCTCCGAGGTTCGCATTGGCGTCATCCCCGCCGTCATCTCCGTGGTGTGCCTGCCGAAACTTGGGGTTCATCAGGGTATGAGGCTCTTTCTCACTGGCGAACGTTTCAACGGCGCCCAAGCTGTGACCCTGGGGCTAGCCCACAAAGCCGTGCCCCGTAACCGCCTGGCAATGGCGGTGCAGGAGGAAATCGACCTGATCCGCTTGGGTGGCCCTATCGCGGTGGGCGAATGCAAGAAACTGGTGCGCCGCGTGCCTGAGCTGTCCCGCCAAGTGGGTTTTAAAATAGCCGGCGAATGGAGCGCGCGCATGTTCCGCTCCGAAGAAGCCGCCGAGGGCATGGCGGCCTTTCGGGAAAAACGCAAGCCTGCTTGGATTCTCGACCAATAGGAAGGCAATGGCTATGGACGACATCATCCGCATCGCCAACTGCAGCGGCTACTACGGCGATCGACTCGCCGCCGCACGGGAAATGGTGGACGGCGGCCCCATCGATGTGCTCACCGGGGACTACTTGGCCGAACTGACCATGTCCATCCTCTACAACCAGCGCCAGAGCCGAGGCGAGCAGATGGGCTATGTCGGCACCTTCCTCAAGCAGGTGCGGGACATCGCCGGGGACTGCATCGAACGCGGCATCAAGATCGTCTCCAACGCCGGCGGCCTAAATCCCAAAAGCATGGCTCAGGAAGTGGAGAAGATTCTGGCCGAGCAGGGCCTTGAGGCAAAGGTGGCCTACATCGATGGCGACGACCTCTTGGACCACTTGCAGCGCCTGCAGGAGCAGGGGCAGAACTTCACGAATCTGGACACGGGCGCACGCCTGCGCGAATCTGGCCAGAAAACGCTGACGGCCAATGTCTACCTAGGTGCTTGGGGCATCAAGGAGGCGCTGGATCAGGGCGCTGACATCGTGATCTGCCCCCGGGTGACGGACGCCTCAGTGGTCATCGGCCCGGCGGCATGGAAATTCAACTGGGGCCGCACGGATTACGACGCCCTTGCCGGCGCCTTGACGGCCGGGCACATCATCGAATGCGGCGCCCAGTGCTGTGGCGGCAACTACTCCTTTTTTGAAGAAGTGCCCTCGTTTCGCAACGTCGGCTATCCCATAGCGGAATTGAAGGCCGATGGCAGCTTCACCATCACCAAGCACCCGGACACCGGCGGCCTCATATCCGTTGGCACGGTCACCGCGCAACTGCTCTACGAGATTTCATCCCCTGCTTACCTGAACCCGGACGTGGTGGCGCACTTTGAAACCATGGCCATTAACCAAGCGGGAGAGAACCGGGTGCGCATAACCGGCGTGCGCGGCAGCAGCCCACCGCCAACCCACAAGGTGTGCATCAACACCTTGGGCCCGCACAAGCAAACGATGGAAGTGCTGCTGACGGGCTTGGACATTGAGCGCAAGGCGCAAATTCACTTGGACCAGATTTTCCACAACCTAGGGGGACGCGATCAGTTTGATGAGGTGGACGTTCAACTCATCCGCAGCGATCATGCGGATCCTCAGACCAATGAAACCGCCCACGCCATCCTGCGCTGCACCGTCACCACCCAGGATCCGTCCAAGGTCGGCCGCTTGTTTGAGGCCAAGGTCATCGAACTCGGTTTGGCCGCGGTGCCAGGCAACGCCGGGCGCGGCGCGACCGGCTTCAACGGAGGCAGGGTCACGGTCCATTGGCCGGCCGCCATCGACAGCCGCTTGATCACCGAGCGGGTGCATTGCGGTGGCGTCACCACCGAGGTTCTGCCCACCCAACGGCTTGACCTGGAGGAGATCTACTATCAGCAACCACCGACGGAAATTGGCCCCGCGCCAAGCGGCGGAATCGCCAGACTGCCATTGGGCCGCTTGTTCGGTACCCGTTCCGGAGACAAAGGCGGAACCGCCAATTGCGGCGTTTGGGCCCGTTCTGATGAAGCCTATCGTTTCTTGTACCATTATCTGACCGTGGAGGAATTCAAGCTGCTGTTGCCGGACATGGCCGCCTTTGAGATAAACCGCTATGAACTGCCCAATCTGCGCGCCCTGAACTTCCACATCAAGGATGTGCTCGGTACGGGTGCGGCCTCCAACAACCGCATCGACCGGCAGGCGAAATCCTTGGGCGAATACTTGCGCGCCCGCCATATTGAAGTTCCAGCGCCCCTGGCAGCGCAAGCATCAGCACAGCCTCACCAAGCTTCTTGATCGCGAAAAAGCGGTGACGAATGAGTCAAATACGCACCCGTTGCCCGCCGTTTCGGCGGTTTTAGACATCACTTGGCTAGCCCGTATTAGCAAACCACTGCAATACTAGAGATGAAACCCATGCCCAGACCATTCGCCTTTGCGGCCATCTTGGCCTTATCCGTTTGTCTGCCCTTCCTTGGCGGTTGTACGCCGGCGCCAAATCCGGTCGAGCCGGCCAACCCTAGCCCGGACGCCAACGCCACCAGCACCCAGGGCGCGGAGAAAGTGGCAAGCGACAGCGCAGCCGAAAGCTTGCTTGAAATCATGCGCACCAAGCAGGCCATGCTTGGCCGCCCCATCTATGAAGCCGCTTGCGCGAGTTGCCATGAAGGCGCCGTGCAAAAAGCCCCGCATCGGGAAATGATCGGGCTGATGACCCCGGAGGCGATCCTGGTCACCCTTGAGACCGGCATCATGCGCGAAGAAGCGGCTGGGTTGAGCGATGCGGACCGCAAGCTCGTGGCGGAGTTCCTGGCCGGGGTTGAATTGGGCACCGTGACTGCGGCGAAACTGCCGGCCTGCGAGGGGCAACTGCCGCCGTTGGATTTCGAGGCCGAGCCACCACTAACCAACTGGGGGCTTGCACTGACCAATACGCGCCACATTGACGAGGCTTCCGCCGCACTTTCCCCCGACCAACTCGCCACATTGAAGCCGCGTTGGGCGATTCGCTTTCCCGACGCCAACCGCGTGCGCTCCCAGCCCATTTTCGCCGGCGGCGCCCTCTACGTCGGCTCGCACAACGGCAAGGTCTACGCCCTTGACCCAGCCAGCGGCTGCGTTCGCTGGTCTTATCTGGCATCGGCGGAAGTGCGCACGGGTATCGTCATCGAAACTGAAGCCGCGAGCCATGGCGTGCAGGCGGTCGCCTATTTCGGCGACGTTTTGGGCTACGCCTACGCGCTTGATGCCACCTCGGGGGCGGAGATTTGGCGCCAGCGGGCGGATGACCACCCCAACGCCACCATCACCGGAACACCGTCCCTGCACGAGGGGCGGCTGTATGTTCCGGTGTCTAGCCTGGAGGTGAGCTTGGCGATTGATCCCTATTACGAATGCTGCACTTTCCGCGGCTCCGTGGTCGCCTATGACGCCGCCACCGGCGAATTGATCTGGAAGACCTACGCCATCGACCAACCACCGGTGGTGCAAAGCCAAAACCGGGCCGGCACCAACATGCGCGGCCCTTCCGGTGCAGTGATTTGGAACAGTCCGGCCATCGACGTCAAGCGCAATCAACTCTATGTGGCCACCGGCGAGAACATGTCCTCGCCGGCAACCCTCACCAGTGACGCCATGTTCGCCATGAGCATGGCGGACGGCACGGTGCAGTGGACCTATCAGGCCACGGCCAACGATGTCTGGAACGTCGCCTGCGACACGGAAAACGACCATAGCTGCCCACCCGAAGGCGGGCCGGACTTCGACTTCGGCGCCGCCACCATGCTGCTGACCACCAGTGCAGGCCGGGACCTGGTGATCGGCGGGCAGAAGTCCGGCATCGTCACCGCGTTGGACCCGGACGACGGCAGCGTTGTCTGGCGGACCAGAGTGGGGCGCGGCGGCATTCAGGGCGGGGTGCATTTCGGCATGGCGGCAGCCGGCGACCGGCTGTTCGTGCCGATTTCCGACATGGCCGATGGCCGCGAATACGAGCATCCGTCCAAACCGGGCATGCACGCCTTGGACATTCGCAGCGGCAAATTGCTTTGGTATACGCCCACAGTGGATATCTGCCATGGCCGCACCTTCTGCCATCCAGGCATCTCCCAAGCCGCCACGGTTGCCGGCAAGGTGGTTTACGGCGGCGGCATGGATGGGGTGATGCGGGCCTACGCCATAGAGACTGGCGAATTGCTCTGGCAATTAGACAGCACCGAGGAATTTCCCACCATCTCCGACATCACCACAAGGGGCGGCTCCTTCAGCGGCGCCGCCGGTCCCATCGTCCATCAAGGGGCTTTGGTTTTAAGCTCTGGCTACGGCCTCTACAATCACATGGCTGGAAATCTGTTGTTGATGCTGGAGCCTGCTGCGGAACAGCGGCCTTGAACTGAAATCAGCGGCCTTGGAACGCCATTCCGCACGCAGCGCGGTAGGAGAATCGTTCACGTCCGCAGATCCTCTGCCATCGGCCAGCACGGTCGATGTGCGTGGGAATCGCTCCTATACGCCGCCGCCGGGTTACGCTTGTTGGGCTCTCGGCGAAGGGCAGCTGTCAGCCTTCGACAATGATCGCTCCCGTGGGGCACACTTCCGCCGCCTGAGTTGCGTGCCGGCGCATCCCATCGGTGTTCAGGTCCACCAGCTTGACCAAGGATTCACCATCGTCGCCCAGGCCGAACAGTTCCGGGTGGTTGTAGTAGCACTCACCGGACATGGCACACAGGTCGAGGTCGATTCGAACCTTCATATCGGCACCGCCGCCTAGGTTGGTTCAAAGGTCAGCCAGAGCTCTTGGGGCGAGCGAAAGCCGCCGGAATCTATGGAGGGGGAGCTGATGCCGGGGTGGGCCTCAAACTTGGGGCGCGGCGAACGAACGGCCTGCATCAGCTTGGTGCAGGCAATCATGGACTCCTGCCGCGCCATGGCGTAGCCCATGCAAAAATGCTGACCGATGCCGAAGCCAAGATGGCCCGGCTTGCCGTCCTTGTAGCGCCCGGAGCGGTTCTCGCGCCCCATATGCAGATCCGCGCGATGGATGTTGAAGGTGTCCGGATCCTTGAACACGCGCTCATCCCGATTGCCGGCACCCAAATAGAGAATGACGCCAGCCCGCTCCGGAATGACCCGATCATGTGCCACCACTTCCTTGGTGGTGTGGCGAAACTGTGCATGGACCACCGGATCGTAGCGCATCATTTCGGTGAAGACGTTGTCCCACAAAGCCGGGTTCTCCTGTACGTCGCCGAATTGCTCCGGGCGGGTGTACATCATGTGAAACCACATGTTGGCGATGGCCTTGTCGGTGGTGTCGCCGCCAGCGGCGAGCAGCAGGGCGACAAAGCCCTTGACTTCATCCGGGTTCATGCGGCTGCTGTCCAATTCGGCGCTGACGATGCGCGACAGCAGATCTTCTCCTGGGGCCTTGGTGCGGGCCGCGATCAAGGGGTCTAGATAGCTCCACATTTCATTGCGCGCCTGAATGCCGCGAGCCAAGTGCTCGCCACCGAAGCCGAGGCCGGCAATCAGGGCTTGGTACCAGCTGACGAAAGTGTCCTCGTCCTCCCGCGGCAGCCCCAGCATGTTGGAGATGACACGAATAGGAACTTGGCTTGAGAATGCGCTGACCAACTCCAGCTCCCCGGCGTCTTTGAATTTGCCGATCACTTCGTCGCAAATCCGCTCCACCATGGGCAGGAAGTCCTGCAATTGCCTGCCAACGAACTGTCCGGCGACGATGTTGCGCAACCAACGATGCTGAGAGCTGTTGCCGTACTCTAAGATGTTCGGCCCAAAGATGTGGGAGGAGCCGAAAGCGTAGGGACCGTCCGGCTTGTACACCGCCCGGTCGTAACTGTCGTTGTCTTGGAAGGTGCCATCCACGTCCCAATAGCGAGAAATGACCCAACGATTGTGGAAGCGGTCATGGAAGATGGGGTGATGGTCACGCAGCCGCTTGTAGAGCGGGAACGGGTCGCGCTGAAACCCCGCGCCATCAAACTCCCGTGGATCAATTTCATGGGCAAGCGTTGGCGCTTCAGGCTCCTGCATGGCCTCAGACATGATATTCCTCCTTCAATGCCTGCAACCTAGTATAAGTGGCGTCTAGCCGGCGCGAAAGCGCACCGGTAAGCTCCAGCAGGTGTGCATGTCGCCAAGACGGCGGCAGGTGGAGCGCGGCTTGGCACCAGGGACGAGAACGAGGTCGTTCAAGTTTTCAAGCAAGACTCGGGAGGCTGTGGCCAAAGTATCTCTGGTCAGGGCGTATAGGGAGCGGGGCCGGTCCTCGGGCACCGCTGGATGGCGGGTCGGCGGCCCCAACCCCAGCGTGACGCCCGTGGCCAAGCCGTCAGCCCGATATTGCCCGCGCGCCTCTCGATGGCAGATGTCCTTGCGCCCGACGACGAATTGGTCCGGGTCGGCAAAGATGCGGGGATCCCTATTGGCGGCGGCAGCGGAGCAAACCAGCAAGGCACCAGTAGGCAGCAGACGCCCAAACCGCTCCACTTCATGGCGAGCGAAGCGATGGGCCGCCAATATTGGCGTACTGTGGCGGAAAGTCTCCAAAACGGCGAGCTTGATGTGGCGCCGGTCGCTGATGACTTTTTGGTATTCCACGGGGTGGGTCAGCAGCAGCAGCCACAGATTGGCCAAGCCGCCGTGCAGGGTCTCGTAGTCCATCTCGACCAAGGTGGCTACCAGGTCCACCGCTTGCGTCCGCCCTTGCGCCAAGTCCAAGTTGGCGATGGTGGAAACGAGATCCCCGCCAGCGGTGCCTCGGCGTTTCTCAAGCAAGGGCTCAAAGTAGGCGGCAAGCCCACGCGCCGCCTGCAAGCCGGCCTGCTGCGCCTTCGGGTTCCAATTGAGGCCCTGCCGCAGACGCCATAGATGTTTGCTGACCTCGTCGGCATCGGTGGTGGGAACATCAAGCAGCGCCAGCCAAAACTGCATAACGAAGCGGGCCGCGAATTCGATGGCTAGGTCGGCCTCGCCCCGCTTGGCGAAACCATCCACGGCTTCCTGCGCCAAGCGCTCCGCGTTGTCGTCCAGGGTTTTCACATAGGTGGCCAAGACCGGCAGCTCATGGCTCAGGTCACGACCAAAGGCTTCAGGCTGCAAAAAGCGGAACTTGGGCCGCGTCTCAAAATTAGCCTCATCCGTGAACACTGAGGTGATGTCGTTGTACCGCGTGATCCAAAAGCAGTTGTTCAGCCAGTCTCGATAGCAGGGGTAGTTCTCGCGCAGGATGCCCAACAGCGAATAGGGATCGTCCGCGAACGCCCGAGAGAGGAGCTGCGCCGGCTTGATCTTGGCCGTGGACTGCCCAACCCGCTCACGCTGGAACACTTCATAGGTGCGAAAGCCTGCGTCGCCGTGGGTGCCTTCAGGAATGGCCACGCCGTTGGCGCCGATAACCCTTAAGTCTCTATCCGGCATGAGTTAGCGCTGATTGAAGTACATGTCGATGGGGTGGGCTCCTAGGTCGGATCGTAGTCCAGATGCAGTTCCCGCATGGAGATGATGCCCATCGGCGCCAAATTCCGACCGTCAATGTCCTTTGGCATCTTCTCCTTGTTGATGCGTGGATTCTTGAGAGACTGCAACAGTATGCGGGAGCCCTCCACCGCCTCCTGATGGGAGATCCAAGCGCCCGGGCACAGGTGCGGCCCCACGCCGAAGGCCATGTGGTTGCGCCGCCCCTCCTTGTTGTAGCCACTGCGCAGAATCTTGCCGGTGTAGAGGTCGTCGCGGAATATGCTGAAGGTTTCCGGGTTCTTGAACACGCGCTCGTCGTGGTTGGCGGAAAAGTCCACCATCTCCATGAGCGAGCCGGCCGGCACCTTCACCCCATGCATGATCACATCGTAGGTGTTGTAGCGCGGCTGGCCGCCGATGGATGATGAGTGGCGCAGGGTCTCGTGAAAGGCCGCATCCCAAAGGGAATCGTCATTCTGGACGGCCTCGAATTGTTGCGGGTGCTCCAGCAACAGACGCCACATATTGAGAATGGCGCCCCGGGTGGTCTCGCCGCCGCCGCCGACCACCAAAGCGATGTTGGAGGTGATCTCTTCGGTAGAGAGGTAATCGCCATCCACCCGGGTCTCGCAGAGCTTGGTGATGATGTCCTTGGATATGGGGTTGCCCGTCTCGTCATAGAGGTAGGTGGGTTTTTTGCGCCGCGCTTCGACTATGCCCGCCACATAGTCCTCCAAGTGCTGGCGGGCCTCCAGCCCTTGCTGATGGGTCTCCGAGCCGCCAAGCCCGGACATCATGGAGTTGTACCAATAGTAGAAGTCATCCTGCGCTTCCTTGGGGAAGCCGAGCACCTCGCACACTACGCGAATGGGAAACTCATTGGCGAAGGCGTGCCCAAGCTCCACCGTGCGAACGCCGTTTTCTTCCACAACAACCGTCGGATCGTTGCTGCCCTCCCACGCGGCGATCATGTTCCGTGCTTGGCGGCGTATGGCGGGAACTCGGTTTTTTAGGGACTGCCCCACCAAGTGCTGGCCGTAGAGGTTGCGGCGCCGTCGATGCTCCACCCCGGAAAGCTCCAACTGGGTGTTGCCCAGCACACCGCTGGAACTGCCCTTGGGAATGGTGTTGAAGCCCTCGTCATCAAAGTAGCAGCGCGTGATGTCCTCATAGCGCGTGACGTAGTAGGTGTTGTGCAGGTGGTCGTGGTAAACCGGGTAGTGGTCCCGCAGTATTCGGTAGTAGGGATAGGGGTTACGGAAGAACTCGACGGACTGCAAAATGCGCGGGTCGAACAAGGGCGTGCCGTCCGGCGCATGGCCCATATCCGCTGCCTGCCCGACGGGCAAGAACGGAAAATTGTATTGAGCGCCTTGGTCTTCGGCGAGATCCTCGGCTTCAGCAAAAACATCCAGAGCAAACGGACATCCTGTAGCCATGTTCCCAACTTCCTCAAGCGTGTGGCATCGACAGCCTAACCTAACGCAAATGCATGGTTGTTCTCAATCCCTGTACGGGCTCAGTACATTTCAGAATTTTTCCGATCAGGCAGCCAAGGAGAGCTTGTTCGAAAATTCGGCCGGAGCCAACAAGCGGAACGGGCGTGGCGACGCCCCAATTTCGTTCGGCTATTCAATCAACCCCCATCGCCGGTCCCGGGTGGCGCCAACCGGTCCCGAGGCCTCAATGAGGTTGCCGTTCAACCTGTACAGCCACCAGCTCCCGGTCTCCAAGCTGCGCAGCAGCAGGTCCGCCCGGCCATCGCCATCGAAGTCCTCAACCGCAACCGGCCGCCAGTTCCGGTCGCGGTTCGCGCTCAGGCGACCGCCGCCGACCACGCGGCCGCCATCCATCAGGTACGTCCACCAAGCGCCATCGTCGTGGCGCAGGATCATGTCCGCCACGCCGTTGCCGTCCAGGTCCGCGAAGGCGACCGGACGCCAGCCGAAGTCCCGGCTGGCGCGCACCGGCCCCGCGGTCTCAATGGCGTTGCCGTTCAACGTGTACAGCCACCAGCTCCCGGCCTCCAAGTTGCGCAGCAGCAGGTCGGCGCGGCCGTCGCCGTTGAAGTCCTCGAACGCCTGCGGCACCCAGGCCAAATCCCGGTTCGCCAACAGCGCCGACCCAATGGCCTCGTCGCCGTCCAGCGCGTACAGCAGCCATCGGCCGCTGCGCTTGTGGCGCAGCACCGCATCCGTGCGCCCGTCGCCGTTGAAGTCGCGGAAGGCGAGCGCGCGGTACTCCCGGTCCCGGGGCATTTCGAGCTCGCCGCTCTCAATGACGCCGATGCCGGACAGGCCATAGCGCCACCACCGGCCGGAGTCGGCGTGGCGCAGGATGACATCGGCCGCGCCGTCGCCGTTGGTGTCCGCGAAGGCCTCCGGCCGCCAAGCGCGATCGCCCGTCATGGCCACCCGGCCCTGGGCCGCAACGGCGTTGCCGTCCATCAGGTACAGCCACCAAGCGCCCGTGTCCAGGTTGCGGATCAATAGGTCCGCTTTGCCGTCGCCATCGAAGTCGGCCAAGGACTGCGGCGCCCAACGGGTGTTCGACACCGCCCGCACCGGCCCCGAACTGACGATGCGCCCGCCGTCCAGACCGTACAGCCACCAAGCGCCGCCCTTGCTGCGCAGCAGGATGTCCGGGCCGCCGCCGCCGTCGAAGTCGGCCATGGCGGAGCGGGGAAGACGCGGTTGATGGCCGTCCGTGCCCGGCATCACCTCAAGGTGCAGCCGATAGGCGCCGGTCCCGCCCCCGTAGCTTTCGACCCGCACGTAGTGGTCGCCCGGGGGGAGCGTCGCCTCCACCCTGAAATTGGATCCGTCGCCTGCATTGTCATTCTCAGCCAACTGATTGCCATCGCTGTCCTCAAGTACGCCAACGGTGTCCAGGCCACCGGTGGTGTAGGCCGTGACGATGGCGTCCGGGCCAGCGGGAACGGTGAACCGAAAGTAGTCGACGTCGTTCCCGGGCGCTATGTCGCCGGCGGCTTCGGCGTCCCCCGCATCCAGAATGGTCGCGCCGCCTCTGGAGCCGCCGTGGCCGTCCGGATAGCTGAACTCAAGATGCAGCCGATAGGCGCCAGTCTCGCCCCCGTAGCTTTCGACCCGCACGTAGTGGTCGCCCGGGGGGAGCGTCGCCTCCATCCTGAAATTGGCTTCGTCGCCTCCTTCGTCATCTTCGGCCAGCTGAGCCCCAGCGCCGTCCTCAAGCCGGCCAACGGTGTCCAGGCCGCCTGTGGTGTAGGCCGTGACGACGGCGCCCGGGCGGTCAGCGGGAATGGTGAACCGAAAGTAGTCGACGTCGTCTCCGGGCGCGATGTCACCGGCGGCTTCGGCGCCGCCGCTCCCCGCATCCAGGATGGTCGCGCCGCCCCTGGTGTCGCCATGGCCGTCCGGATGGTTGAACTCAAGATGCAGCCGATAGGCGCCAATCCCATCCCTGTAACTTTCAACCCGCACGTAGTAGTCGCCCGGGGGGAGGGCCGCCGCCATCCTGAAATTGGATCCGTCGCCTCCTTCGTCATTTTCGGCCAGCCAGTTGCCTGCGCTGTCCTCCAGCACGCCAACGGTGTCCAGATCGCCGGTGGTGTAGGCCGTGACGATGGCGTCCGGGCCAGCGGGAACGGTGAACCGAAAGTAGTCGATGTCGTTTCCGGGCGCGATGCCGCCGGCGGCTTCGGCGCCGCCGCTCCCCACATCCAGGATGGTCGCTTCGCCCCTGGAGCCGCCGTGGCCGTCTAGACGGCTGTACTCAAGATGCAGCCGATAGGCGCCAATCCCGCCCCCGCGGCTTTCGACCCGCACATAGTAGTCGCCCGGGGGGACCGTCGCCTCCATCCTGAAATTGGGTCCGTCGCCTCCATCGTCATTTGCAGCCAGCCGAGCGCCGGCGCCGTCCTCCAGCACGCCAACGGTGTCCAGGCCGCCTGTGGTGTAGGCCGTGACGACGGCGGCCGGGCCAGCGGGAATGGTGAACCGAAAGTAGTCGATGTCGTCTCCGGGCGCGATGTCGCCGGCGGCGTCGGCGCCGCCGCTCCCCGCGTCCAGGATGGTCGCACCGCCCCTGGTGCCGCCGTGGTCTGGGACGGTAGCTCCCGGCGGAGTGTCGCCGTGGCCGGATAGGAAACGCCTGATGTGAGGAAAGACCAAGGAAAAAGGAGCGAGAACTAAGGAAGCGCCATAGTCGACGCCCCCCAGACTTTCGCATACGCCACTCCACCCGCCATGTAGGCCGCCCGTGCGTGCTTGGATACGGTCATTGACAAGGACCGAGCCGCTTGCTCCTCCTGCGGTCAAGCCGGTTTCCAAGTTGACCCCCAGCATGTTTTTCAGTGTGGTGTAGTTGTTGCCAACCGAGGCGATGCGCCCGCTGGCGTAGCTTTGCGGTTTGATGTTGGAATGCCCAATATGATGCAGCCGCTCCCCCACCGATGGAGGGGCGGGGTCCCAGCCAAGAAAGGCCCGACGCCCTGGCAGAACCGCTGGATTGCGTTCCGAACCCAGGATCAGCAGGGTCCAATCCTGTTGAATGCTTGTCGCCAACAGTTCCGAACCCTGAGTTGTTGGCGACTGCCGGCGTGCGATATCCCCTCCGCAGGACGGCGCCCGATAGTCCCAGTAGGCGACAACGGTTGCGGCGACGCTTTGTGAGCCGACGCAGTGGTTTGCGGTCAGCAGGTAGGGCTTGGATGTCGCGGTGTCCCGGTCGACCAGCAGGTGCCCTGTGCAAGAGCTGGAGCTACCGTTGTCTTTCGTAAAGGAGATGTTTGCCGTGGCGGCGGAAAAAGAGTCCTTGCCCCTGTCGGTGATGCCTGGCGTCGGGCAGCTGACGTCAACGGCGCAGCCTCTGTCCACTGCGGCCTTCGGGACCACAACGCCCGCTCCATCGGCTTTCAGCGCACCGGACTTTGCAGGCCCCGGCTTGCGCGTCCGACCCCACGGCCCCTCCGCATACAGATACGACATCCCCGGCAGTTCAATGCGCGCGTCGCCAAACCCAGCTTCGAGAATGTCCGGATGGTTCAGCTCGATGTGCAGCGTCTCTCCGGCGATGATCGGCGACCAGTGAACGGACAGGCCCCTGCCCAGGAGCTCCGACGCCTTGGCGTGGTCCAGCGATGCTGCGGGGTAGGCCGTCGCCGGGTCGGCGTCCACGAACTTGACCGTCAGGCCCTTGGGGAAGCCCTCGAGGCTCAGGGCAATGCGCAGGGCGCGGGCCTGCTCCAGGGTGTAGGCGATCACCGCGGCGTAGTGTCCCGATGGGTGTTGCCGCCAGTTCAGGTCGATGAGGTTGATGAAGCGCTCGGAACCGGCCAACTCAACGCCGACGCCCACTTGATTCGGCTTGTTGGCCTGCGGCATGTCCACCCGGTCATAAGGAAGGCGCTGCCGGATGACGAAGGCATCGTCCTGCATGGCGCGGGCGATCCATGGGTTTTCGGTTTGCAGGGCCCTTTTGGCCGAAGAGGGGCTTGCCCCAGGCCCATGGTATCGCTCGGACGGCGCCGATTCAGCGTGCGATGCGCCGCAAACCGAAAGCGGGATCAGGACCGCCAAGCTCTTCAGCAACAAGCGGGCGCTTTTGAGGGCCCGCCCGCCCCGGTTCACGGAACCCTCCTTGAAGCTCAAAGATTCACTTGGGGGATTGAGTGTCAATGGCATCCTTTGACTCCTGACTCCCACTCAGGGTTGACTTGCTCAGCATAATGGAACAGCGGCTTCGCGTTGGTCAAGTGAATGGGCTCAGTACATTTCGGAATTTTTTCGTTCAGGCAGCGAGGGAGAGCTTGTCCGTGAATTCGGCCGGAGTCAACAAGCCGAGGGCATGGTGGGGCCGGACGTTGTGGTGGTCGAGGAGAGACTCCTCCAGAGCTCGGTTCACTTCGCCGGAGGTCGTCCCGGTGGACGGACCGGAACTCGGCGCGCAGGGTGCGGTTGCTGCGCTCGACGCTGCCGTTACTGTCGGGGCGGCGGGGTGGGAGGACATGCGAGGGGGATGCCGGCGTCGCGGCGGGCGGTTTCGAATTCCTGCATGAACTCGGAGCCGCCGTCGATCTGCACCGAGCTCACGGGCAGGCGCAGCAGGACCTCGTGGAGGAAGTCAGTGGCGGTGGCGGCGGTGGCGCTGGAGCGGACCTTGACGTGGATGCCCTGGTGATCGGGTCCTTGGCGTGGAACTGCTTGAAGACTCTGCCGTGACATGCACGGTCATTATGGTCGCACTGGACGAATTCGCCGGGCTGCCGAGCTTTGATGCCCGGCGCGAGGCGCTGCGCGTGGCGGCGGGAGAAGTCGCGGCGGAGGATGGCGAGGATGGTCGTGCGCCCGGCCTAGGGCCGACGGTGGCGCTCGGCCTCGACCAAGCGACGGTCCTGCTTGGTCCACTGCCGAGGCCGGACTCCGCACGGGCGGGTGCTACGCGGCGCGAGGGCTTTGAGGCCGCCGCCGAGGTCGGCCCTGCGCCAGTCGTTGTGTGTGCTCTTGGCTAGGCTGGTGGTGCGGAGGGCATCGCCGCGGCGCATGCCACCGGCGACCATCCGGTCGATCAGTTCAAGGGCGCGCAGGCGCTCGCGGGCGGGTTCGGAATCGGTCAGGTCCACCGACAGGTGCTTGCAGGAGGGCGGGCGGGCGTGCAACAGTCTCATGTTCAGGCTCCTTGGTTTTGTGACAAGACAAGTGTGCCTGAACCGGTGGCGGGGCGTCCGCTCCGCCGCCGGGCTGCGGACTCCGGTCGCCGGCGCCGAAATTCCGGAATGTGTCTGAGCCCATACACAAGCGGAACGGGCGTGGCGACATCCCAAATCGGTTCGACTACTCAATCAACGTCCATCGCCGATCCCGAGTGGCGCCAACCGGCCCCGAGGTCTCAATGACGTTGCCGTTCAACCTGTACAGCCACCAGCTCCCGGCCTCCAAGCTGCGCAGCAGCAGGTCCGCCCGGCCATCGCCTCGAAGTCCTCAACCGCAACCGGCCGCCAGTTCCGGTCGCGGGTCGCGCTCAGGCGACCGCCGCCGACCACGCGGCCGCCATCCATCAGGTACGTCCACCAAGCGCCATCGTCGTGGCGCAGGATCACGTCCGCCACGCCGTTGCCGTCCAGATCCGCGAAGGCGACCGGACGCCAGCCGAAGTCCCTAGTGGCGCGCACCGGCCCCGCGGTCTCAATGGCGTTGCCGTTCAACGTGTACAGCCACCAGCTCCCGGCCTCCAGGTTGCGCAGCAGCAGGTCGGCGCGGCCATCGCCGTTGAAGTCCTCGAACGCCTGCGGCACCCAGGCCAAATCCCGGTTCGCCAGCAGCGCCGACCCAATGGCCTCGTCGCCGTCCAGCGCGTACAGCAGCCATCGGCCGCTGCGCTTATGGCGCAGCACCGCATCCGTACGCCCGTCGCCGTTGAAATCGCGGAAGGCGAGCGCGCGGTACTCCTGGTCCCGGGGCATTTCGAGCTCGCCGCTCTCAATGACGCCGATGCCGGACAGGCCATAGCGCCACCACCGGCCGGAGTCGGCGTGGCGCAGGATGACATCGGCCGCGCCGTCGCCGTTGGTGTCCGTGAAGGCCTCCGGCCGCCAAGCGCGATCGCCCGTCATGGCCACCCGGCCCTGGGCCGCAACGGCGTTGCCGTCCATCAGGTACAGCCACCAACCGCCCGTGTCCAGATTGCGGATCAATAGATCCGCTTTGCCGTCGCCATCGAAGTCGGCCAAGGACTGCGGTGCCCAACGGGTGTTCGACACCGCCCGCACCGGCCCCGAACTGACGATGCGCCCGCCGTCCAGACCGTACCGCCACCAAGCGCCGCCCTTGCTGCGCAGCAGGATGTCCGGGGCGCCGCCGCCGTCGAAGTCGGCCATGGCGGAGCGGGGAAGACGCGGCTGACGGCCGGCCGTGTCCGGCATCACCTCAAGATGCAGCCGATAGGCGCCGGTCCCGCCCCCGTAGCTTTCGACCCGCACGTAGTAGTCGCCCGGGGCGACCGCCGCCTCCATCCTGAAATTGGATTCGCCGCCTGCATCGTCATTTGCGGCCAGCCGAGCGCCAGCGCTGTCCTCAAGCACGCCAACGGTGTCCAGCCCACCTGTGGCGTAGGCCGTGACGACGGCGCCTGGACCAGCGGCAACGGTGAACCGAAAGGAGTCGATGTCGCCTCCGGTTTCTATGACGCCGGCGGCTTCGGCGCCGCCGTCCGCCGCATCCAGGATGGTCGCGCCGTCCCTGAAGTGGCCGTGGTCGTCTTCGGGGAGATGGCGGAATTGAAGATGCAGCCGATAGGCGCCAATCCCGCCCCCCTGGCTTTCAACCCGCACATAGTAGTCGCCCGGGGGGAGGGTCGCCTCCATCCTGAAATTGGATCCGTCGCCTGCATCGTTATTCGCGGCCAACCGAGCGCCGTCGCCGTCCTCAAGCCGGCCAACGGTGTCCAGGCCGCCTGTGGCGTAGGCCGTGACGATGGCGCCCGGGCGGTCAGCGGGAATGGTGAACCGAAAGTAGTCGACGTCGTCTCCGGGCGCGATGTCACCGGCGGCTTCGGCGCCGCCGCTCCCCGCGTCCAGGATGGTCGCGCCGCCCCTGATGTCGCCATGGCCGTCCGGATGGCTGAACTCAAGATGCAGCCGATAAGCGCCAGTCGCGCCGCCGCGGCTTTCGACCCGCACGTAGTAGTCGCCCGGGGGGAGCGTCGCCTCCATCCTGAAATTGGATCCGTCGCCTCCATCATCATTTTCCGACAGCCGGTCGCCATCGCCGTCCTCAAGCCGGCCAACGGTGTCCAGCCCGCCTGTGGTGTAGGCCGTGACGACGGCGCCTGGACCAGCGGGAATGGTGAACCGAAAGTAGTCGATGTCGTCTCCGGGCGCGATGACGCCGGCGGCTTCGGCGTCGCCGCTTTCCGCATCCAGGGTGGTCGCGCCACCCCTAGTGTCGCCAAAGTCGTCGATGTCGTTTCCGGGCGCTATGCCGCCGGCGGCTTCGGTGCCTCCGCTCCCCGCATCCGGGATGGTCGCGCCGCCCGTAGCGTCGCCGCCGACGTCTTCGACAGGGTCATTACGGCGTTGGAATTGAAGATGCAGCCGATAGGCGCCAATCCCGTCCCCGCTGCTTTCAACCCGCACGTAGTGGTCGCCCGGGGGGAGCGTCGCCTCCACCCTGAAATTGGATCCGTCGCCTCCATCGTCATTTGCGGACAGCCGAGCGCCAGCGCCGTCCTCCAGCCGGCCAACGGTGTCCAGGCCGCCGGTGGTGTAGGCCGTGACGATGGCGTCCGGGCCAGCGGGAACGGTGAACCGAAAGTAGTCGATGTCGTTCCCGGGCGCGATGTCGCCGGCGGCTTCGGCGCCGCCGCTCCCCGCATCCAGGAGGGTCGCTTCGCCTCTGGAGTCGCCGTGGCCATCCGGATAGCTGAGCTCAAGATGCAGCCGATAGGCGCCAATCCCGTCCCCGCTGCTTTCAACCCGCACGTAGTGGTCGCCCGGGGGGAGCGTCGCCTCCACCCTGAAATTGGATCCGTCGCCCGCATCGTCATCTTCGGCCAGCCGAGCCCCAGCGCCGTCCTCCAGCCGGCCAACGGTGTCCAGGCCGCCGGTGGTGTAGGCCGTGACGATGGCGTCCGGGCCAGCGGGAACGGTGAACCGAAAGTAGTCGACGTCGTCTCCGGGCGCGATGTCACCGGCGGCTTCGGCGCCGCCGCTCCCCGCATCCAGGAGGGTCGCTTCGCCTCTGGAGCCGCCGTGGCCATCCGGATAGCTGAGCTCAAGATGCAGCCGATAGGCGCCAATCCCGTCCCCGCTGCTTTCAACCCGCACGTAGTGGTCGCCCGGGGGGAGCGTCGCCTCCACCCTGAAATTGGATCCGTCGCCCGCATCGTCATCTTCGGCCAGCCGAGCCCCTGCGCCGTCCTCAAGCCGGCCAACGGTGTCCAGGCCGCCGGTGGTGTAGGCCGTGACGATGGCGTCCGGGCCAGCGGGAACGGTGAACCGAAAGTAGTCGACGTCGTCTCCGGGCGCGATGTCGCCGGCGGCTTCGGCGCCGCCGCTCCCCGCATCCAGGAGGGTCGCTTCGCCTCTGGAGCCGCCGTGGCCATCCGGATAGCTGAGCTCAAGATGCAGCCGATAGGCGCCAATCCCGCCCCCGCTGCTTTCAACCCGCACGTAGTGGTCGCCCGGGGGGAGGGTCGCCGCCATCCTGAAATTGGATCCGTCGCCTCCATCGTCATTTTCGGACAGCCGGTCGCCTGCGCTGTCCTCAAGCCGGCCAACGGTGTCCAGGCCGCCGGTGGTGTAGGCCGTGACGACGGCGTCCGGGCCAGCGGGAACGGTGAACCCAAAGTAGTCGACGTCGTCTCCGGGCGCTATGTCGCCGGCGGCTTCGGCGCCGCCGCTCCCCGCATCCAGGATGGTCGCTTCGCCCCTGGAGCCGCCGTGGCCGTCTGCATAGCTGTACTCAAGATGCAGCCGATAGGCGCCAATCCCGCCCCCGCGGCTTTCGACTCGCACGTAGTGGTCGCCCGGGGGGAGCGTCGCCTCCACCCTGAAATTGGATCCGTCGCCTGCATTGTCATTCTCAGCCAACTGATTGCCATCGCTGTCCTCAAGTACGCCAACGGTGTCCAGGCCGCCGGTGGTGTAGGCCGTGACGATGGCGGCCGGGCCAGCGGGAACGGTGAACCGAAAGTAGTCGACGTCGTTCCCGGGCGCGATGTCGCCGGCGGCTTCGGCTTCGGCGCTCCCCGCGTCCAGGATGGTCGCGCCGCCCCTGGAGCCGCCGTGGCCGTCCGGATAGCTGAACTCAAGATGCAGCCGATAGGCGCCAATCCCGCCCCCGCGGCTTTCGACCCGCACGTAGTGGTCGCCCGGGGGGAGCGTCGCCTCCACCCTGAAATTGGACTCGTCGCCCGCATCGTCGTCTTCGGCCAGCCGAGCCCCAGCGCCGTCCTCAAGCCGGCCAACGGTGTCCAGGCCGCCGGTGGTGTAGGCCGTGACGATGGCGTCCGGGCCAGCGGGAACGGTGAACCGAAAGTAGTCGACGTCGTCTCCGGGCGCTATGTCGCCGGCGGCTTCGGCGCCGCCGCTCCCCGCATCCAGGATGGTCGCTTCGCCCCTGGAGCCGCCGTGGCCGTCTGCATAGCTGTACTCAAGATGCAGCCGATAGGCGCCAATCCCGCCCCCGCGGCTTTCGACCCGCACGTAGTGGTCGCCCGGGGGGAGGGTCGCCGCCATCCTGAAATTGGATCCGTCGCCTGCATTGTCATTCTCAGCCAACTGATTGCCATCGCTGTCCTCAAGTACGCCAACGGTGTCCAGGTCGCCGGTGGTGTAGGCCGTGACGACGGCGTCCGGGCCAGCGGGAATGGTGAACCCAAAGTAGTCGACGTCGTCTCCGGGCGCGATGTCGCCGGCGGCTTCGGCGTCCCCCGCATCCAGAATGGTCGCGCCGCCTCTGGAGCCGCCGTGGCCGTCCGGATAGCTGAACTCAAGATGCAGCCGATAGGCGCCAGTCTCGCCCCCGTAGCTTTCGACCCGCACGTAGTGGTCGCCCGGGGGGAGCGTCGCCTCCATCCTGAAATTGGCTTCGTCGCCTCCATCGTCATTTGCGGCCAGCCGAGCGCCAGCGCCGTCCTCAAGCCGGCCAACGGTGTCCAGGTCGCCGGTGGTGTAGGCCGTGACGATGGCGTCCGGGCCAGCGGGAACGGTGAACCGAAAGTAGTCGACGTCGTCTCCGGACGCGATGTCGCCGGCGGCTTCGGCGCCGCCGCTCCCCGCATCCAGGATGGTCGCGCCGCCTCTGGAGCCGCCGTGGCCGTCCGGATAGCTGTACCCAAGATGCAGCCGATAGACGCCAGTCCCGCCCTCGTAGCTTTCGACCCGCACATAGTAGTCGCCCGGGGGGAGCGCCGCCTCCACCCTGAAATTGGATTCGTCGCCTCCATCGTCATCTTCGGCCAGCTGAGCCCCAGCGCCGTCCTCAAGCCGGCCAACGGTGTCCAGGCCGCCGGTGGTGTAGGCCGTGACGACGGCGTCCGGGCCATCCGGAATGGTGAACCGAAAGTAGTCGACGTCGTCTCCGGGCGCGATGTCGCCGGCGGCTTCGGCGCCGCCGCTCCCCGCATCCAGGATGGTCGCGCCGCCCCTGGTGTCGCCATGGCCGTCCGGATGGTTGAACTCAAGATGCAGCCGATAGGCGCCAATCCCATCCCTGTAACTTTCAACCCGCACGTAGTAGTCGCCCGGGGGGAGGGCCGCCGCCATCCTGAAATTGGATCCGTCGCCTCCTTCGTCATTTGCGGCCAGCCAGTTGCCTGCGCTGTCCTCCAGCACGCCAACGGTGTCCAGATCGCCGGTGGTGTAGGCCGTGACGATGGCGTCCGGGCCAGCGGGAACGGTGAACCGAAAGTAGTCGACGTCGTCTCCGGACGCGATGTCGCCGGCGGCTTCGGCACCGCCGCTCCCCGCATCCAGGATGGTCGCTTCGCCCTTGTCGCCGTGGCCATCCGGATAGCGGTACTCAAGATGCAGCTGATAGGCGCCAGTCCCATTGTAACTTTCGATCCGCACATAGTAGTCGCCCGGGGGGACCGTCGCCTCAATCCTGAAATTGGATCCGTCGCCTCCATCGTCATTGGCGGCCAGCCGAGCCCCAGCGCCGTCCTCAAGCCGGCCAACGGTGTCCAGGCCGCCGGTGGTGTAGGCCGTGACGATGGCGTCCGGGCCAGCGGGAACGGTGAACCGAAAGTAGTCGACGTCGTTCCCGGGCGCGATGTCGCCGGTGGCTTCGGCGCCGCCGCTCCCCGCGTCCAGGATGGTCGCACCGCCCCTGGTGTCGCCGTGGCCGTCCGGATAGCTGAACTCAAGATGCAGCCGATAGGCGCCAGTCCCGCCCTCGTAACTTTCGACCCGCACATAGTAGTCGCCCGGGGGGAGCGTCGCCTCCATCCTGAAATTGGATCCGTCGCCTGCATCGCTATTCGCGGCCAACCGGTCGCCGTCGCCGTCCTCAAGCCGGCCAACGGTGTCCAGGTCGCCTGTGGTGTAGGCCGTGACGATGGCGTCCGGGCCAGCGGGAACGGTGAACCGAAAGTAGTCGACGTCGTCTCCGGGCGCGATGTCGCCGGCGGCTTCGGCGCTGCCGCTTCCCACATCCAGGATGGTCGCACCGCCCCTGATGTCATCGTGGCCATCTAGGATGAGATAACGCCTGATGTGAGGAAAGACCAAGGAAAAAGGAGCGATATACTTGGAAGAGCCATATCCGTCATATCCGTCGTCCCCCAGACTTCCGCATACGTGACCTACCCCGCCTGATAGGCCGCCCGTGCGTGCTCGGATACCGCCATCCTCATAGAGCCTGACAAAGACCGAGCCGCTCGACCCTCCTGCGGTCAAACCGGTTTCCCAGTTGACCCACAACATGTTTTTATATGTGACAAAGTTGTTGCCAACCGAGGTGATGTGCCCGCTGGCGTAGCTTTGCGGTCTTACTGCGGAATGCCCAATATGATGCAGCCGCTCCCCCACCAACGGCGGGGCGGCGTCCCAGCCAAGAAAGGTCCGATGCCCTGGCAGAACCGCTGGATTGCGTTCCGAACCCAGGATCAACAGGGTCCAATCCTGTTGAATGCTTGCCGCCAACAATTCCGAACCATGTGTTGTTGGCGACTGCCGACGTGCGATATCCCCTCCGCAGGACGGCGCCCGATAGTCCCAGTAGGCGACAACGCTTGCGGCGACGTTTTCTGAGCCGACGCAGTGGTTTGCGGTCAGCAGGTAGGGCTTGGATGTCGCCGCGTCTCGGTCGGCCAGCAGGTGCCCCGTGCAAGCGAAGGTGCGACCGCCTTCCGTATAGGTGATGAGCGCGGTGGCGGCGGAAAAAAAGTCCTTGGCCGTGTCGGTGATGCTTGGCGTCGGGCAGCTGACGTCAACGGCGCAGCTGTCCACTGCGGCCTTCGGGACCACAACGCCCGCTCCGCCGGCTTTCAGCGCACCGGACTTTGCAGGCCCCGGCGCGGGCGTCCAACCCCACGGCCCCTCCGCATACAGATACGACATCCCCGGCAGTTCAATGCGCGCGTCGCCAAAACCAGCTTCGAGAATGTCCGGATGGTTCAGCTCGATGTGCAGCGTCTCTCCGGCGATGATCGGCGACCAGCGAACGGACAGGCCCCTGCCCAGGAGCTCCGACGCCTTGGCGTGGTCCAGCGATGCTGCGGGGTAGGCCGTCGCCGGGTCGGCGTCCACGAACTTGACCGTCAGGCCCTTGGGGAAGCCCTCGAGGCTCAGGGCAATGCGCAGGGCGCGGGCCTGCTCCACGGTGTAGGCGATCACCGCGGCGTAGTGCCCCGATGGGTGTTGCCGCCAGTTCAGGTCGATGAGGTTGATGAAGCGCTCGGAACCGACCAACTCAACGCCGCCGCCCACTTGGTTCGGCTTGTTGGCCTGCGGCATGTCCACCCGATCATAAGGAAGGCGCTGTCGGATGACGAAGGCATCGTCCTGCATGGCGCGGGCGATCCATGGGTTTTCGGTTTGCAGGGCCCTTTTGGCCGAAAAGGGGCTTGCCCCAGGCCCATGGTATTGCTCGGACGGCGCCGATTCAGCGTGCGATGCGCCGCAAACCGAAAGCGGGATCAGGGCCGCCAAGCTCTTCAGCAACAAGCGGGCGCTTTTGAGGGCCCGCCCACCCCGGTTCACGGAACCCTCCTTGAGTCTCAAAGACCCACTTGGGGGATTGAGTGTCAATGGCATCCTTTGACTCCTGACTCCCACTCAAGGTTGACTTGCTCAGCATAGTGGAACAGCGACTTCGCGTTGGTCAAGTGAATGGGCTCAGGATATTTCGGAATTTTCTCGTTCAGGCAGACATGAAGAGCTTGTCCGAAAATTCGGCCGGAGTCAACTAGCTGTACTGGCTTAAGCCTCGGCGCAAAAATCTCCTCGGATGAGGCCTGCAAGCGGCAGGTTCAGGTTGCGCCATGCGTGGCCGTGAAGTCGCCGGAACACACAATGTCGTCTTGCGGGTCATTGGTTGGCAACGCCGGATAAATTGGCTAGCCTATCGCCCTGTTTGACGGCTGCGGAGGAGCAACGCCAAGTGACCTACGTTATCACCAACGCCTGCATCGACGTGCAGGACCAATCGTGCATCGAAGTGTGCCCGGTGGATTGCATCCATTTTGATGAAGGCGAGGACCGCATGTGCTATGTGCATCCTGATGAATGCATCGACTGCGCCGCCTGCGAGTCCGCCTGCCCGGTGGGCGCCATCTTCGCCGCAGAGCAAGCGCCAGCGGAAACGGCGGAATTCACCACCATCAACGCCCAGTGGTTTGAAGACAAATCCGCCGTCCGTGCCAGAGTGAATGAAATCGCCCAGCGCGGGCTGTCCATCACCTGACTTCAAGCCCCCTTTAGCCGTCCAAGCAATAGCAGGCGTTGGCGCTAACGGGCACAAGCGGAGTGTTTTCACCGGACTGCACCCGACCCTTAATCCAGCGCAATTGGCTCTAACCCAACAGTTTTCCGAGCAGGTAGTTCGCTAGACTGTGCCGGGCTTCGGGTCTTTGCGCCCATGCGGACGCCAGCCGGCTCATCATGCAGCGCAGGTGAGATTGGGAATACAGTGGAGTACGAAAATGAGTGATGAAGAGCGACGAGAGAAAGGCGTCAAATTCATTCGAGAACTGTTCGCGGGCATAGACACGGCGGGCTTGCCGATGCCGGACAAACTCCGGGACTACACGTTGCGGCATGTCTTTGGCGACCTGTGGCAGCAGGAGGGGCTCAGTCTGAAGGAGCGTTCCTTGGTCACCTGTTCGATTTTGGTGGCGCTGAACCACACGGAGGAGCAACGCCTGCACTTTCAGGCCGCACGAAACCTCGGCATCCCTCGGACCGCCATCACAGCGATGATCACCCACGCCGCGCACTACGCGGGTTGGCCAAACGCCGTTGGCGCGAGCAGGATATTGAGCGAGGTCTGGGCAGAAGACTGACCGCACAGGCACTGCAGCCCGGCATCAGCCCTTAGGCTGTGGCTGTCCTTCCCGCAATGTCGTCGAAACCGCGCTGCAGGCGTTGCCGCCCTCCACAATCCAAATCGAGCGTTGCCCAAGCTTGATCAGCGGCGCTGATTTCGACCTGCTCGCGCATCGCCAAAACCACGCGCGCATGATCGCCGCACGACAAGCCTTGCTGCCGTGTCGTGGTAGTCGTTGAGATACCGATTCAGTAAACCGTACGGAGAATCCGTATTGGTCAGATCGACTCGTGCTCGCACTGGCAGAAAAGCTAGTTGATGCGCTACTTGGACACACATGTGATTCGGACGGCCACCCCTCCCGCACGGATGCGCTACTTGGACACACATGTGATTCGGACGGCCACCCCTCCCGCACGCGCTGGACGGCTTAGCGATGCTCGTAAAAGACGTGGCGATGGTCGGTGGTGCGGGTCATTGTGCGGTCCAAGGCTTCCAGATAAGGGTTGTTCCTTGCCGGCTCGCCGTTGATGGTGGATATCCGAACGCGCCGGCGCAGCATGGCGATGTGACGCAGTGGCGCGGTGACGGCACCCATGTCCTTGTGATCCGGCGGCACTAGGAAGCGGAGCTTCAACCCGTGCCCTTCAACGACAAGCGCCAACTCGTCCGCCAAAAAGCTCAAGTAGTTGCCAAGCCGTCGAGGCGGCAATTGCGGCCAATCCAAGGATAGGCCGCAGGGGGAGGCCGGATCCATCGCGCTCATCCAGAAACTCTTCGGCGGGCGTTGTGCCCGCAACGGGTGCAGTGCCCGGGGCGTTATGAACTGCGGTCCCGATAGCCCCTCGAAGAAGTACCCCGCAATCACTTCGCCCGCCAACTCCATGATCCGCAGCGCCTTGAACAAGGAAGCCCACCGAACTTCGCGATTCACGATTTCGCGGCACAGGAAGCCATATCGGTTCAGCAGCACCCGCGCCCGCTCCTTCGTCTCCTCCATCTGCTCGACCGGATCGTCCAGGACTTGAGGCACCTCATTCAGACGCCAATTCCCCGGCCAACCTTGCGCCGCCATGCGCACCCGACGACGGCGCGAGGCCCCAACCTGACCAAACTGGTATTTGCGCATCGCGCCCAAGCGCAAGGGCGCTAAGCCATCGGCCACAATCGCGCCGGCCCACACGGCTTGCCACCAGCGTTCGTTGAAAGTGGTCAAATCCTCGCCAGCGCGATCGCCAATCTGGTGAAATTCGTAGCGGGCCTGCTTGTCTAGGAACAAGCCATCAAGCCAAGCTCGAGGTGCCAAGGAGGACTCGCTGGCGTGCAGAGACAAGTCCTCGGCATAGCAAAGGGTGATCTGCCGATGCCCAACCCCAAGCCAACCAATCCGCTCCCTTGTGATGAGGTCGTCGAGCAGATGATCCGTGAAATCATCAAACCGCGCCGCCATGAAGTCATGCAGCCAACAGGCCACTGGCGCCCGATAGCCATTCAATCTCTCAATCGCCGTCAAGCCGCCAACGTCCGACCATGACTGACCAAAGCCATGCCAGAACGCGAGAAATCCCGGCATCTCAGAGACTGGCTTCGCCACAAAGTCAGCTCGGCTGAGGGCGCGTTGGTACCGCAGCAACGCCTCTAAGTTGCTCTCATCACAGAAGTGGCGCTCGTCGCTGCCCGCAACGAGTTTGCCAGCCACCCAAACACCGGACTCCAGCAAATCCAGCAACTCCTCCTGAGGCAGCGGCGGCAGCAGGGTTTCTATCCGCGCCAAGGTCAGCGGACCGTAGAAGGACAGAATTTCCTTAACGAAATCCGCTAGGCTGCGGAGGTCTTCAACTGCGGGCGGGTTATCCGGGCCGGCCAATCGAGCGCAAAGGCCGCTGCCAATCAACCCAGCCGCCAGTTCCAAGTGCGCAACCCAAGCTCGGCCGCCGCTTGAGAAGCGTACGAGATGCGGATGGGGCAGATCGAAGCCCCACTTGTCCATCGGCGTCAACACCCGTTCCTTGGCCCATTCCAACCAATCTTCAACATCCTGTGGTTCATAGCCCTCGGCCCGACGCTGACGCTTAGCTTCAAACGCCTCAATCACGTCCGGCTTGAGGCGCGGGCGCAAGCTCTCGTCGTTCACCGCCCGCCAAATCAGGTCATCGTCGAGGGCACTTACATCATCGCGCTCCGGCGCATCATCCGCGTACATGTGGCGGCTGATCTGGTCAAAGGCCAGGTTTCTGGCGAAGGGGCTCGGCGTGGCGGTGCGCACGCTTGACCAAGTGATGCGCCCACTGTCCAACTCGCCAAGCATGGAGCGCAGCGCCCGCAGATCGAACTCATCAACCAAGCAAGTGCGCCAAGTTTCCAGCAGCAAGGGAAAGTCCTGATACTTCTTCACCGCCGTCATCAGTTTCTTGGCTTGCAGCCGACTCATCCACAAAGGCAAGCGCTGGTTGAACCGCCGCTTGGTCAGCAACAGCGCACGACCTGCACACTCACGAAAGCGGGCACCAAAAAAACCGGACCGCTCCAAGGATTGACGCAAATGACGTTCTAGGTTTTCTGGGGTCACCAAGCCTAGGAGCAGTTCCACAGTGACCGACGTCTTCAGTTGGATCACGATTGAATTGTTATCCGCGTGAATGTCGGGCACCGTGTCGAAAGCGGTGCGCCAAGCCGCGGCAAGCGCCAGCGCCCAAGGCCGGTTGAGGCGACCGCCCCAACAGGTGTGGATCACTAGCTGCTTAGGCGCATCCGGCCCCTGATAACCGCCCGGGCCGGACTGCACCTCCTCAAACAGCAAGTGGTGGCGATGGGGCAGCGCAGCCTCCGTGTGCCGCCGCTGCCTCGCAAGGTATTGGCGAAGTTCGGCGGCGGCGGTCTCGTCAAACTGATGGTGCCCCACCAGAGCTGCTTGGAAAGCCTCTTCGCGCCCGGCGCTGAATTGTCCTTCAGCGACCTCCAGAAACAGCCCGATGCGTTCGGAAAAATGGAAACTGCGATTGAACGCTTCATTGCGCCAAAACGGCGTCGTGGCAGCGCCCGCCGTCGACGAACGAACGATCACATCGTTGTGGGTGATACGCAAAATCTGCCACTTCTGTGTGCCTAGGGTGAAAGTCTGGCCGGTCGTAGCCTCCCATACGAACTCCTCGTCGAGTTCGCCGATCACCGCGCCCGTATCCTCATGGCGCAACTGGTAGTAACCCCGGTCCGGTATGGTCCCGCCAGCGTTGTAGAGCGCCAACACGGCGCTCTTTTGCGCCCGCACACTGCCGTTGATTCGGTCCAAGGCGATGCGAGGTTGCAGTTCACGAATGCGGGCACCGGCGTAGCGCCCAGCGAGAAGCTCCAGCACCCAGTCAAACTGCTCCCGAGGCAACCCCTCATAGGGTGCGCTCGACCGAACCAAGACGAACAGATCATCCGCCGACCAAGTTTCATCGGCACAGATGGAGACAATGGATTGGCACAGCACATCAAGGGCATTGCGCATAACGGACTGAGGTTCTATATCCCGCTTGCCCACGGCGTCCGCAAGCACAGCCGCTTCAAGCAGGTCTTGGGCGTGGGTGGGATAAAGCGTCCCAAGGCTCAGTTCACCCACACCGTGGCCGGCCCGACCAATGCGCTGCAAAGCGGCGGCTATCGAAGGGGGAGACTGCACCAACACCACTTCGTCCAAGTGCCCGATGTCAATGCCCATCTCCAGCGAGCGGGTGGCGACAATCGCCTTCAGCTCCCCGGCCTTCAAGCGCCGCTCCACCTCCGTGCGAATATCACGGGCCAACGAGCCGTGATGGGCGTAGGCCAAGGGGCTGGGCTCGTCTTCGTTGATCTTCAACGTGATCTTTTCCGCCATGCGGCGGCTATTGGTGAAGAGCAGGGTTGCTCGGTTGTCCGCAATCAGGCTTTTGAAGTGCTTCGCCAGCGGATCCCAGATTTTCCGGTTGTTCGCCACGGCATCGCGCACATCCTCTGGGTAGCGCACGCGCAAGGCGATCTCCTTGGTCCGACGCGATGGATCAACGCCACCATCAATGACGACGACTCGGCGTCTGACGCCGTCCCCGTCCCGGCCGGCCACATAAGTCGCCACCTCTCTAAGGGGACGAACAGTGGCGGATAAGGCGATGCGCTGGAATTCCCCGGCGAGACGGGCCAAGCGCTCCATTGAAACCATGAGTTGCACACCCCGCCGATTGTCTACAACAGCGTGAATCTCGTCGAGAATGACGGTTTCCACACTCGACAGCGCCTGCCGCCCTCTGTTGGTGGTCAGCAGTAGCATCAGACTTTCCGGCGTGGTGATGAGAATGTCCGGCGGTTGGCGCAACATGCGTTGGCGCTCACTCTGGGTCGAGTCGCCCGAGCGGGTCTGCACCTTCAACCGCGGGAATTGGTGGTCATCCCGCAGTTCCTTGAGCGGACCCAGCAAATTACGCTGAATGTCGTTGTTGAGCGCCTTGAGCGGCGAAATGTAAAGTACGCGCGTCTGGCCGGGCCGCCATCGATCAGTCGCAAACTGATTCAGCGACCAGAGAAACGCGGTGAGGGTTTTACCGCTGCCAGTAGGAGCGGTGGCCAAGACATGTTCGCCGGCGGCGATTCGCGGCCAAGCCAATGCCTGCACATCGGTCGGCGCCGCGAACCGAGCGTTGAACCAAGTCTGCAACGAGGTATGGAAGTCGCTGAGCATGATCGCAAAGCCCCACAGACAACTTGTGATCTTCTCACGTATGCTGTTGTTGAAACACACCTTCTTCAACGAAGCGCCCACTACTATGAACTCTGCGAAAGCGTTGACCACTCAGCCGAGCTTCAAGCCCTGCGAGTGGCTTGGCGTTGGCTCAGGGTGCCGCGCCAATGCTCCCTTGCGCAGGGATGGGCGCAGTTGGCGGCCAAACATCAAGCCCAAGCAGCCGCTGGCCGTCCGCCGGGGTGGGCTTCGGCACCGACCAGATCCCAAGCCAGACCCTGCCTTGGGTCCACCGGGGCGCTGCTTGGTTTGCCTCTGTCCCAAGGTTCGAGTCAGCGAATGAATGCCATCGACAAGCACTCGCCGACGGAGGCGTTCTCCCGCTTGCGGCCCGGCCAACGCATCTTCGTTACCGGCGCCAGCAATGAGCCCAAGGCGTTGCTGACGGCGCTGCAGAGGTCACAACTGCCGGAAAACCTCCACTTCATTCAATTTCCGTTGGCCGGGCACAACCAAACCGACTTCACGAAGTGGGCGCGGACCTTCCAGATGACGGTTCCGTTCATGGCGCCACATCTGCGCCAAGCGGACCCAAGCCGGCTGCATTTCCTACCCATGCAAATGCGGGCGTTCCATGACTATATTCAACGCAACGTCGATGTAGCGCTCATTCAAGTGGCCTACGGCCGTGACGGCCGGCTGCGCTTGGGGCCCAACGTCGATTTCGCAGCTGCCGCACTCGCTGGCGCCAAGCTCGTCTTGGCTGAATGCAACGAATCGGTCAGCGCACCAGCCGGTTGTCCGCCGATTGATCCAGAACGCCTTGATCTTGTGCTGCCGAGTCACCACCCCTTGCAGGAGATGCCCACACCGGAAATTGATGACCAAGCGCGCACCATCGGTGAACTGACGGCGGGCTTGATCCAAGATGGAGACTGCATTCAAACGGGGATTGGAGCCATTCCCGCCGCCATACTCCAAGCCCTCCGTGATAAGAACGACTTGGGGATGCACGGCGGCCTCATTGACGACGGCGGCATGGCGTTGATCCGCCGCGGCGTCATCACCGGTGCCAACAAGCCCGTTGATCGGGGCAGCCACGTCACGGGCATGGCCCTCGGCAGCCAAGCACTTTTGGATTGGTTGGCGAAGACGCCGGAAGTCGTTTTCAGAAGCGCCGACTACACCCACGAAGTGGAGGTGATCCGCCAATTGCCCGGATTTGTGTCTATCAATTCCGCCATTGAAGTCGATCTGATGGGTCAGGTGAACGCGGAGGCGGTCGGCGGTCGGCAGATTTCAGGCACCGGCGGGTCCGTCGACTTTATGCGCGCCGCCAAGTCAAGCCCCGGTGGGCGTTCCATCATCGCCCTGACCGCAACGGCCCGAGGCGGCAGCGCATCCCGCATCGTCCCCAAGGTTGAGATGGCGACCGCCCTGCGCACAGACGTGGACATTGTCGTCACCGAGTACGGCGTGGCCAGATTGCGCGAGAAGCCTCTAGCGGCCCGAGCCGAGGAGCTGATCTCCATCGCAGCGCCAGAGTTTCGCGAACAACTGCGCCAAGGGATCATATCAGCCTGACACCTGCTGGCGCTTTCGGCGCTGCCCGTCTCGGTCGCTGTCCACCCCGGACACACATGCCCGACTCGGACATACCCAACTACCCGATTCCACCCGCTGGACCGCTGACTCGGACGCTGACTCGGACACGCGCTGACTCGGACAGCGCTGACTCGGACACACATCGCTGATTCGGACACACATAAATTTGGACCGCTGACTCGGACACACATAAATTCGCGCTGACTCGGACACACATACGCATCGCTGATTCGGACACACATAAATTTGGACCGCTGACTCGGACACACATAAATTCGCGCTGACTCGGACACACATACGCGGACTGACTCGCGCGCTGACTCGGACACACATAAATTCGGGACCGCTGACTCGGACACACATCGCTGATTCGGACACACATAAATTTGGACCGCTGACTCGGACACACATAAATTCGGGACCGTGCTTATCGCTGACTCGGACACACATACGCGTTGACTCGGACGTTGACTCGGACACACATAAATTTGTGCTCGTGCCTGTGCCCACCTGCCTGCCTGCCCGACTGGACCGCTGACTCGGACACACATCGCTGATTCGGACACACATAAATTCGTGCCCGTGCTCGTGCCGAACCGCTCGCTGACTCGCTGATTCGGACACACATACACCCGCTGGCTCGCGCTGACTCGGATGTGCGCTGACTCGGACACACACGCGCTGACTCGGACACACATAAATTTGGACCGCTGACTCGGAGACCGCTGACTCGGACACACATAAATTCGTGCTCGTGCCTGTGCTTACCTGCCCGACTCGGACATGCCCGACTCGGACACTCATATTCAACAACCCGACTCCATGCCCGGCTCGGACACACATATCCAACGCGGCACCTCGGACACACACGCCGCAGCCCATTGAGTTGCAAAGCCGATCATTTTGGGAAACAGTGTCCACCTTGGAAAAACTTGGCCGACGCTTGGATGAGGCGCATCGCCCCCAGCCCATATGAAAAAATGCTAAGCGAGCGGCCTATGTTTGTGGCTGATCCAAGCCCAGCCAAACCCAAGAGTTCACAGCCAGACTGATGTTGCTTCAGCCCGGACACTGGTTGGGTCGTGGCAGCTTGATCGTGGAAGGTGCGAGCCTCGGCGAGCGGGCCGAATGCGAGGTGCGCGTCGAACAGGATGACAGCGGCATCACCCTGACCGGGGCGTTGAATCTACAGTCCTCTCCATCGCAAACGCTGTCCGTTCGCGTCGCTCCAGACGAAGTGGGCACCTATGTCATTGACGCACTAGTTGGCGATGTCCGGGTCGATGGGGTAGCCAAACTGGAGAGCACACCCAACCTTGGCTTGCTCTGGAACGCCCGCGACACCCTGCACGTTGCCTGCACCCTATTCGCCGCTCGCGAAGGCTACGGCTTTCGCGGCTTTCTACGCGAGCGGGACCACACCTTGACTTGGGAGCTCGCCTTCTCCCTGAAACAGGACGCCGTGAAGGCGAGCAACGTGGTCAGACTGCACCGACGACGCTGATCCGAAGAAAAGGACCTCCAAGAACCAAGCAACCGTTGGCTGCGACGAACTGCAACAGTTGACCTGCCACTGAGCACGATGCCGGCGGAATTCCACGAACGAAGCGCTCACCACGCCAGCTGTCATTGCGTGAACCACACCCATGGCCACAAAGCCCTCCTTCGAGACGATACCCAAACCTCTAATTCGGACACACAACATCCCCAACACCCAATCCCTAACTCGGACACGGACACACAAACTCGGACACGGACACACAAACATCCGACTCAGACACACAACATCCCTCCGCACGTCCGTCTCGGACATACCTGCACCCAGAAATGGAAATGGGAAGGAAGCGGACGAGGAGAGGCAGGGGGGTGGGTTCGCTCCTGGCTCAGACGCCACCCCCTTTTCCCGCGCTCAAGAGGTCTTGCAGGATTCCTAGGGCAGAATCTTCACCGCGCCAGTGGTCATTGAATAGATTGCGCCCAAGACCAATAGCTGCCCACTGTTAAGGCGATCAGCAATCAGGCGCGAACCGAAACGCAAGCTGTTCACGGCGGCGTGAACATTGGCGGCGACAGCCTGATCCAGTAAATGCGCCGTAATGCCGCCATCAGCGCTCAGCCCGGCTTCAACGAGCGCGGGCCGTACGAAGTCAACAATTGCGCCCAAGGTTGGCGGAGCCCGCTGCAACTGCCCATCAAGCGCCTGCAGGCCCGCCCGCACCGCACCGCACCCCTCGTGTCCAAGCACGACGACCAAGCGAACGCCAAGTTGCTCCACAGCGAACTCAATGCTGCCCGTCTGCGTCACGCCGGCCACATTGCCCGCAACACGAACCACGAATAGATCGCCAAAGCCTTGGGCGAAGATCAACTCCACCGGCACCCGGGAATCCGCACAACTGAGCAGCGCGGCGAATGGGCGTTGTTCGCCCAAAGCATCAAGCCGCCCTCTAGATGAGGTGGCCCGCTCCCCGGCGACAAAACGATCATTGCCCGCCAACAGACGCTCCAACGCCTCGGTCGGGGGCATCACGAGTCGCCGCTCCCCGCCCTGAAGATCGCATCACTCATTGATTTTGAGTTCCGATGTCCAATCAACTTGGCTCGCCATGAGCCAGTCAAAAAATCTCACCATTAGGTTAAAATAGGCATTTATTTTTACATAAAATGAATAAAAACAATGTGTTATGATAAATAATAAGAGAAAGCCTATGGAGCTACAGTGTAGCCTGACCCAGCTTGAATTTCGCGCCTTAGATCGATGCGATGTCGTGCGCCGATTTGATGGTGGCGGATCACCTCGGACGGTGGCGGGTTGCTGTTGCGGGAGGTGGATCACCGGATTGGCCTGCTTGATCGATTGGCTGCCTGCGCGCCGATGACCGCAGAGGCTTGCATTCGGTGCTGGTTGTGCCGAAAGCCAACCTTGGAACCAGCACTTCCGCCAGTGCATTTGCGCTCCGTCGCCCGCCCCAAGCAGGCAGCACCCGCAATCAATCCAGCTTCTGAGGCTCCATCTCAGTTGTGCTTACCGCATGCATCCTCGCCCGTGCAGCCAAGGCGCGACGTTCACGTTCGGCGACCCCGGTGAGAAATGCGTCGATCAGCCCGCTCACGCTCATATTGCGCCGTGCCGCATACTTGCTGACGATTCGCAGGGAGTCTTCGTCCACACTGACCAAGATGCGCCGATGGGCCACGGCCAGCTAGCTCCCGCTGACCCAAAGCACGCAGCGGCGGGGGGCTTTGCCCATACGAGGCCGCTAGAAAGGGAAGGAGGGACCTATCATCCGGCCAGTTTAGTTTTCCGTCTCACCCTCCCCAATGAGATTTCTCCCTTTGTTGCGTAGGAAATCCGCCCGGCAAAATCGGCGAAATTTACCCGTCCCGACCGAAGAGACCCACGAAAAGCACACCTAGCCGCCGCGGCACCCGTTAAGGGCCGCGGCAGACTCGATGGCACCCCGCGTTAGTGCATCTCCACCTCAATGCTGCACGGGGCCTTCTCCTGGCGTTTTTTGGCGGTGATGTGCAGTAACCCGTGTTTGGCCGAGGCGGCGATGCCGTCCTCTGCGACCTCTTTCGGCAGCCGGAAGCTGCGCGAGAACTTGCCGAAGCGCCGTTCAATCAAATGGCGCCGCCCTTGGGGCACTTCCTCAGACTTGCGCTCACCGCTGATCCGCAGCACGCCGTCCTGGACCGTCACGCTAATATCCTCACCGGTCACCGACGGCAACTCGACCTTGATGTGGTATGCATCGTTGGTCTCCGAGATGTCCGCCGCAGGTAGCCAACCCGGCTGACCAACCTGTGCGCTCGAAAGAGGGCCGACCCGAGTGAAAAGGTTCTCCAATTCGGAAATGGGGTTCCAGCTGACTATGTTCATTTCTTGCCTCCTTGTTGCAATTGTCGTTTCGACAGCTTTGAAATAGGTGCAAAAACAAAAAATAAAACTCCTTGAAATTCAGTTTTTTGACCCCAAGCGGCACACCTTCCGCACCCTTAAGTACTGCTGACACATCAGGGTGCCTCGATTGTTAAGGCTGTTGCGAAATCCCGACTGACCCTCAAGGCGACGACCTTGAACCTGCTGAAGCGGCCAATCGGATCGAGTTGATAGCCGTCTGAGGGCGGGGTCCGTCCGAATTCACCCGAGACCGCAGGTTTCGGAGCCACGACAGGCCGGAAACCCGCTCAAAACACCCTTGTCAAAATTTTGGCGAACAGGCCAGAACAAGCAGATTCAACCCAATTCGCACCGGCCTCTTTTTGCCTGTTTTCAGCGCCACACGTCAGCGCGCCTGCGGTCCAACAGAACGGCCGATCCGGCTTGGTGATAAGGGACGGCGCTAGGGAAAGTTGCTTCAAAGCCTTCGACAAGTGAACTAGAACGGTCAATTCACCTTGGTGATCAGGTATATCCCCTCCCGCACCGCATTCAAGCCGGCGTCCTTAAAATGCGGCGGCACCAATTCCGTGGAAAGAAATTCAAGCTGCCGAATTTGGCAGCGCTGACCGTAAAGAGCGTGCAGTTCCTCCGCCGCGACGGAGAAGGGCGGGCCGGGCGCTTGATCTTGGTCGTACTCCAAGGTGATCAGGAGCACACGGGCGCCGTTCGGCAGAATGCGCTGCATGTGGTCGGCATAGACGGCTCTCTGCGGCGGCGGCAAGGCGATCAAGGCACCCCGGTCAAACGCGCCGGGCGCGGCCTCCAAGTGCGCGGCGCTCAACTCCAAGTAGTCGCCGCAATAGATGTGAATGCCGCCGCCGCTGAAGCGCTTGGCCACACCGGCCGTGTTCACCGCCTTCCATGGGCCCTCCCGTCCCTCAAAGAAGGCGCGAACGGCGCTTTCAACCAATTCCACGCCGATGACCCGATGCCCGACCTCTCGCAGCCAGATCATGTCCTTGGATTTACCGCACAAAGGCACAAACACCGGGCAGTGCTCCGGTAGTTCAAGGCTGGGCCAATACTGCATCAGCAACGGGTTGACCTCCTCCTGATGCCAGCCGGTCTCGCCTTTATGCCAGCGGTCGTCCCAGAATTTCGGCTCCAACTCAACGTCCCCCGAGCCGGTTCACGCCAACAGCCCCGCCAGCGTTGCGGGGGTCGGACATACCATAGAAGCCACCATCGCCCGGCATGGCCGAATTCGCATCGCCAATGCGCTGGCCGGCGGGCAGGGGTGTCAGGCTGCTATGGCCAAACGCACGCAAAACGGCAAGCGTGTCCGGCGAGAACCCGGTCGCCTCGTAAACCACCCGATCCGGCATCCATTGGTGGTGAAAGCGCGGCAGGCCCACGGCGTCGGCAAGACTCAAGCCGTGATCGATCAGGTTGACGATCACTTGCAAGGTCGTGGTGATGATCGTGCTGCCGCCCGGGGAGCCGGTAACCAAGTGGATATCGCCGTCCTCGACCACCAGCGTCGGCGTCATCGAACTCAACATGCGCTTTCCCGGCGCGATGGCGTTGGCATCGCCACCGAGCAAGCCAAAAGCATTGGGCTCATTGTCTTGGGCGGAGAAGTCATCCATTTCGTTATTGAGCAGGATGCCGCTGCCCTCGGCTACGATCTTGGCGCCGTAGGCGAGGTTCAGGGTGGTGGTGTAGGCCACCGCATTGCCGTGCCTGTCTATGACGGAAACATGGGTGGTGTCCGGGCTTTCCCCAGCAGGTATGGGGCCGGCGCCCACAGCCGCCGAAAGGCTGGCTCGCCCCGGCTGGAAATCAGCGAAGCGCACCCGTGCATAAGCCTTGTCGGTAAGCCTCGCAACCGGCACTTGGACGAAGTCCGTATCTCCCAAGTACTCCGCTCGATCAGCGTAGGCGCGGCGCTCCGCCTCGATCATGTGGTGCATGGCGGCAGCGCTGCCAAAACCCATGGCGCTGATGTCATAGGGCTCCAGCATGTTCAGCATCTGCACTAACAGTACGCCCCCGGACGATGGCGGCGGCATGGAGATGATGTCGAAGCCCCGGTATGAGCCCACAATGGGCGCACGCCAAACACTACGATAGCTGGCTAGGTCCTCGTGGCTGATGAGACCATCGCCGCGGCCCATTTCAGCAACGATCAGATCAGCCGTCCTGCCGCCGTAGAAGCCGGCCCGCCCGTGCTGTTGAACCCGCTCCAAGGTGGCAGCCAAATCCGGCTGCCTGAAGGTTTCGCCAGCTGTGTATAGAGTTCCATCCTCCTTGAGGAAAAGCGCCGCGCTGCCAGGATAGCGGGCGAAGTGCTCTCTGTACGCCGCAATCGACTTGGCGATGTCCCTCGGCAGAGGAAAGCCGTTTCGGGCCAAGCGCAGGGCCGGCTCAATCAACTCCCGCCGCTTCATGGTGCCGTACTTATCAAGAACGCTCAGCAGGCCATCGACCGTGCCAGGCACGGCCACGGCCAAGTGGGAAGCAGTGGAGAGGCCAGCAATCACTTGCCCCTGCTCGTCTTGGTACATTTCCCGGAAGGCTTTGGCCGGCGCGATCTCCCGGTGGTCATTGGTGGCCACTTCGCCATCGGCCATGCGGATGACCATAAAGCCGCCGCCGCCGATGTTTCCCGCCGGCGGATAGGTCGCGGCCAAGGCGAATCCGGTGGCGACAGCTGCATCCACCGCGTTGCCGCCGCGACGCAGGATGTCCGCACCCACCTCGGAAGCGATGGCGGAACGGGAAGCAACAACGCCGTGCGCACCGAACACAGCGGGTGGGCTGGCGGCGCGAAGACCGGCGAAAGGTGCCAGCAGAAGCAGCAACGAGAGCACGCAGACCGGCCGCCAACAAGCCTGAAAAAACCAGGCACTGGCTCCTTCGCCGGGGCGAAGCGACGAGGTTAACAACGGAAGTCTGAAGTGGATGGGCTGGCGGCGAAGTTGCGAGTGCATGGGTGAACTCCTTGAATAATCAAGCAATTCTGACCTAATCCACAGCAAAGGCAAGCAATGATCTGATTGAGCACCGCCAAGACCTAAGGAACCTCTGCTTAACTTCCAAGGATTGGCCATCGCATGGCGTCTGAAATGATTTATATTTAATTTTCAATAACTTACACGTTATCGAAAAGTTCGATCTTGTTGCGCTGCGAAGACCTGCGAATTTTTCAGAGGCTTCCCAAGAAACCTCTGATTAACTTCCAAGGATTGGTCATCGCATGGCGTCTGGGATCATTTGTCATCTATGTTCAATGGCTTACACGTCATCGAAAAAGAATGGTCTTGTTGCACTGCGAAAACCTGCGAATTTTTCAGAGGCTTCCTAATCCAAGGATGTCATTGTCCCGTCCCACAAGTTTCTTACGTTTCAGAGCTTGCTTGAAGCCTCTCTGCTTGAAGCATCAATGCCGCGTTGTCGCCCTTGGTCATGGGGCGGGCCACTCCCCAGCGGGCCGCACCTAGCCACAAACCCCGTGCGGCAAGCTGAAATGCAAAAAATTTGTAGGACAGGGCGCTAGACATCACCCCCGGTCAACAATCGGTACGCCTCTCGATAGCGCTTGGCGCTGCGTTCCACCACCTCATCCGGCAGCGCCGGACCGGGCGGCGTCTTATCCCACTCCCCCTCGGCCACCAAGGTCTCTAGGTAGTTGCGCACAATCTGCTTGTCGAAGCTCGATTGCTCACGGCCCGGGCGCCATTGGTCCGAGGGCCAAAACCGAGAGCTGTCCGGCGTGAATACCTCGTCAATGAGGATGGGCGTCTCGGCACCTAGCAGGCGGCCAAATTCAAACTTGGTGTCAGCCAGGATGATGCCCCTAGCCAATGCGTAGTCGCTCGCCTTAGCGTAGAGGCGCAATGTGGTTTGGCCAAGCCAAGCCATCAACTCCTCGCCGACGATGGCCGCGCCCTCATCAAAGCTGATGTTCTGGTCATGGCCGATTGCCGCCTTGGTTGATGGCGTGAACAGAGGTTGCTCAAGCCGGTCGCTATTGCGCAAGCCAGCCGGCAAGGGGATGCCGCAAACGGCGCCGTTGGCTTGATAGTCATTCCAACCGCTGCCGGTGATGTAGCCTCGGGCGATGCACTCGATAGGCACCACCTCGGCCCGACGGCAGAGCATGACTCGGCCGGCAAGCATCTCGCACTCCTGCGGCGCTAGGCCTGGCACATCGGCCGGGTCGGTGGAGAGCAGGTGATGAGGCACGTCTTCGGCAAAGAGGTCAAACCAGAATTTTGATATCTGCGTCAGCACGACGCCCTTGCCCGGCAGCCCGTTGGCCAAGACCACGTCGAAGGCGCTGACGCGGTCGGTCGCCACAATCAACAACGCCTCAGCGCCATCGCTTAAACGAACGTCATAAATGTCCCGCACCTTGCCTTGGCGTTTGTTCAGCAAGCCGAGGTTGGTTTCCAAAAGAGCCCCGTTCATGGCGGCTTTAGCTTCCTCCGTAGCTGGTGGTTGATGGCCACGCCTTCATTCAGCACCCCTAAGCGCTTGGTCTAGGTCATCAAGTAAGTCCCCAATGTCCTCAATGCCAAGCGAGATGCGGATCAGCGAATCCGCAATGCCCATATCCGCCCGAAGCGCCGCGCCAATCTCATGGTAAATGGTGTGGGCGACCGGAATGGCTAGGGTGCGGTTGTCGCCAAGGTTGGTTGACTTGATGATCACTTTCAAAGCATTCAGGAAGGCCCATAGGTCAAGCCCCTCGTTGAGTTCAAAACTCAACAGAGCGCCTGGGTGGCGAAACAGGGCCTTCGTTCGTTCAAACTGCTCATGCTGCGGCAGACCCGGATAGTACACACGCTTCACCTCGGCGCGCTGATCGAGAAACTTGGCCATGGCGGCTGCGTTGGCGCACTGCCGCTCCATGCGCAACGCCAAGGTCTCAGCGCCGATGGCGATCTGATGCGCCGTCTCCGGCCCCAAGGAGGCACCAAAATCCCGCAGCCCCTTTTTCTTGATCTGCGTCAAGCCCCAAAGCTGCGGCTCCGAGACTCGGTAAATGTCATGGATATTGGGGAAGCGGGTCCAGTCGAAGGCGCCCATCTCCGTCACGGCACCGCCCATGCTGGTTCCGTGGCCTGATATGTACTTGGTCAGGCTGTTCACTACGAGGCTCGCCCCCACCTCGCTTGGGCGAAACAGATAGGGCGAGGTCATGGTGTTGTCCACCACATAGACGCACTGGTGACGGCGGCAGAGTTCGCCGATTTCCGCCAACGCCGCCACCTGGGTGCGCGGATTGGCAATGGTTTCAACAAAGACCAGCTTGGTGTTCTCCCGCACCGCCTCCTCCACCTGCGCCGGGTCGGTGGCGTCGACGAAGGTGACCTCTAGGCCGTGGCTGGCGAAGCTCCTGAACAGGCTGTTGGTGTTGCCGAACAGGAATGCGCTGGAGATGAAGTGGTCGCCGCGCCGCAGCAAAGCGAACAACAGCGTGCCAATGGCGGCCATGCCGGTACCGAAGCAGATCGTGGCGAGACCGTCCTCCATGACGGAAAGCTGAACTTGCAGCGCATCCACAGTCGGGTTGACCTGACGCCCATAGGTGAAGCCAGCCAGTTTGCCTTGAAAGACGGCGGCCAGATCCTCGGCATCCTGGTAGCCATATGCGACAGTGGCATGTATCGGCTTGTGCAGGGCACCGTGCTCAATGCCGCCAAGCCGATCACTATGCACGATCTTGGTGGTGAATCCCTTCATTTCCTCCGCGTCCCGCCACCCGCATCCTCAAGCGCCCGACCAAGCGCTTGGCAGGCGGGCTTGGCCAACCAAATCAGCGAAAGCGCCGCGCTTCAGCAGCCGGGAGATGCCGCTTGGCGGCAGCGGTGGCGAGAACAACACCCCCTGCGCTTCTTGGTAACCCTCGGCGCACAGGCGTCGAAGCTGGGTGCGGTTGACCACGCCCTGCGCGGACAGCCCCATTTTCAGCACCGAGGCCATGGCGGCTATGCCCTTGACGATGCTAGTGCCATCGCCATCGGCGCGAATGCCGTGAATGATGCTCGGGGCCACGCTCAAACAATCAATTGAGAAGTGCTGAAGGTAGCCCAAGGAAGCAAAGCCAGCGCCAAACCCGTCAACAACCACACTAACGCCCATGCGCCTGAGCGCCGCCAGCTTGGGCAGAGCGGATTCCTGACTTTGCATCAGCCGATCTTCGTCTATCTCCAGACGTACCGCCTGCGGCTGCAGGCCGGCCTTGGCGATCCGAGCTTGGAAGCCATCAACGAAATCCTGTTCCTCAAGCTGCACGGCGGAGACATTGACCGACACCTGCACCTTGGCCGCCCCAGCATAGTGCCAACAAGCGGCCTCGGTGAAGGCTTGCTGCTGCACCATGGCGTCAATGTCGCTGATGACTCCCACATCTTCGGCAAGGGGCAGAAAGTCTTTGGGCTTCAGCATGCCCCGCAACGGATGGCACCACCGCGCCACAGCTTCAAAACCGCGCACCGAGCCGGACGCAAGGCAGACCTGAGGCCGGTAATGCACCACAAAGTCCCGCCGCTTCACGGCCCGACGCAGCTCCCGCGCCGTCACCATGCGTCCGGCAACGCCGCGGTTCATGTTGTTGGAGTAAACTTCAAAAGCGTTGCGGCCTAAGCCCTTGGCGTGGTACATGGCGATGTCGGCGTTCTCCACCAGCACTTCGCCATGCTCCCCTGCTTCCGGATAAAGCGCAATGCCAACGCTGGCACCAACGCGAATCTGCCGCCCATCTATCACGAACGGCGTTTCAAACCGCTCAAGAATCTTCTCGGCCACCCGCTTCACGGTGGCGAGGTGACGCACATCCGGCAGCAGCAGGATGAATTCATCGCCGCCGAAGCGGGAAAGGGTGTGATCCGGATCCAAACGGGATTGAATCCGCTTGGTGGCGGCTTGCAGCAGACGGTCGCCAACGCTATGGCCAAACCCATCGTTCACCCGCTTGAACCGATTGAGATCAAGGAACATCACCGCCAATTTGCGCTTGGCGCGCTTGGCTTGGGCTATAGCCAAAGTCAAGCGGTCATTGAGCAGGATCCGATTGGGCAATTTGGTCAGGACATCGTGAAAGGCGTGGAAATGCAACTTGCGCCGAGATCCCCCAGGGTCGCGAATGGCGCGGGCGAGGCCGAGCGCACCCAAGTAGTTTTCCGGCGTACGCTCGTTTGGGTCCGTATAGATTCCCTCCGCCCGGATTTCCACCCAACAGCCGCCTAGTTGGGCCAAGGAACGGCCGTTCCGGTTGGGGCGGCTTTTCAACCGCAAAGCCACATACCTGTCCACACGGCCGCCGCTGCGCCGCTCGTTGAAAACATGGCTGGCCAAGTTGCGGAAGCTGTCCTCCACCAACACCTCATAGTGCAGGCCAATCAGTTCGTTCGGGCGATAACCCAACAGTGTCTCGAAGCGTCGGTTGGCGAAGCGGATGCGTCCTTCATCATCAAGCAGATAGACGAGTTCAGGAGAACAATCGAGCAGGAATCGATGCAGGGCACCTGCATCTTCAAGCATGGCGTTGAAGTCATCCCGTCTCAGCCGCCCTTGCTGCTGCAGGGGCACTGGTAAAAGAACTGCCCGCTCTTGGCGGGCCTGCACTTCATTTAGCTTGGCTGACATCCTCACATCATCCTTCAACGGCTCCGCCGCAGCCCAAGCTGGAAACCGCGGCGGCCAGGCCTTGAGCATCCAAGACGAAAAGCGCAAGCCGCACCCATGCGCCGACGCCATCGATCTTGAGCCAAACGCCGACGATCGACCATATCGTACACAGCCACTGCCCGATGCTCCTTGACCGGCCAATGATGGCACAAATCGCCGGGCATCGTCGGATTCCATGGCTATCAGTACCCAGTCAGCTCCATATAGCCGCGGCCTAGGCCACGGCCTTCTTCGTCAAGCACCTCCACCAATCCCTCCCAATAGGTGAACAGGGTGTCCATGCGCTGATCCTCAAGGCTGGCCCGGATTTCGAAATGCCGGTCGGGGAGCTGCAGCCGCCAACCTATCGGCCACTCTGCCCCCTCATCGTCACGCCAATAGCGCAGCGGCGTCAGGGTGAAATCCTCAGCTGTGAGCGGATGCGCCTGGCCGGAGGGGTCGATCCAAGCGCCGTGGTCGAATGCGTCCCTAGCGCCGTCCTGCCGGCGCAACTGAAACACCATGAGATCATGGCCGCTGTCGAGCATCAGCGCAAACCAGTCCCAACCAACCTGCCCCGGGCTCAAGGCGCTCGTGCTCCATTCCCGGTCGAACCAGCCCAATCCATCCACGAAGTGGCGCACGCCATCGATTTGCAAATGCCCGCTGACCTGCAAACGCGGTACTGAGTAATAGTAGGACGCTTGCCTTGGGCCCTTTCTCGAAAGGCCAGCCTCGCCTTGCAGCACCGGGGGCTTTGACGGGCGCAGCTCAAGCGCCGCCGCCAAGCCATCAACGGTGGCGTTCAAGGTCCAAGCAGCCGGGCCCATGTCCAATCGCCAGTCTTCAAGAAAAGCCCGCACTGCAGTGCCCTCAACCACCGTTCCGGACAGCGCCGGATGACCTCGGGCTAGGCGTTCGGCTGCACGATGCACTCCAGAGTGCACATCAGTGACGGCGAAATGGGCCAGATAGGCTTGGCCGTTGCGCCAAGGATCCTTTGCATCGCCTTGAGGGAAGAGCGCTCGGCGAAACAAGGTGAACTGAACGCCGAACTCGCTGCCACCGGCGGACTTGAGGGCGCAGGTGAGATACCACCATTCATTGCGATAGGCCGGATGAGCGCCGTGGTCGGCCGGAAACTGAAAGGACCGTGGACTTAGCGCCTCCGCGAAGCCGCTGCCGTCGCCATTCTCCCCGGCGTGGTTATCCTTTTCGACAGAGCCACTCGTATCGGCAGAGTGGTTCTTATCGGCCGAGCTACTTTTGTCAGCTGAGCTATTCCTATCGGCAGAGCCGCGAGCACCCGCAGAGCCGAGCCGTTCGGCGAACGCATTGGTTGCAGCTTCATCGGCTTCAGCGCGCAGCATCTTCGCCACCCGCAGGCCGGGCGCGGGCGCTAGGGGCTCCTGCGGCGCTGGCGGCTCAGCGCAGGCCGCAAGCAGCAAGGCAACAGCCAAGCCCGTTGCCCGACTAATGCACACCCACCCGCTCCGCTGGTGCGGGGATGAGGCCCGCCGCCAAGGCCGCGCCGAAGCCGAGCAAAGCCGGCAAAGCCCAATCCGCTACGGAAACGGACAGTTCCACCGTCCAGCCGAAAGCGCGCGGGTTGACGACCGCGCAGAGCACATAGCCGATGAATAGACCCAAGGGCAAAGCTAGGCTGACGGCGACAAGGCCAAGGATACTGGCGCGAATCAGCGCCATGCGGCTGAGTTCCGTAGCGTTCATTCCCAGGGTTCGCAGCAAAGCTGCGCTGGCCCTTTGATTCAGCCGCAGCGCCATCATGGCGTTGTAGAGACCCACCACGGCGACAAAGAGTGCGAGCACGGTCAGCGCTCGGGTGATGGCAAACGTTTTATCAAAAACATCCAACGCCAACGCCCGCATGGCGGCCCGATGGCGCACTTGTACCCCCGGCGCACGGCCATTGAGCCAGCGCTCCAAATCAGCATCGGCAATGCCGGAAACGCTGATTCGATCAAACAATGGCGGGGCTAAGCGCCCGGCAGCGGCGTTGTCAAGCAGCAACCTCGGCCTGGATTCGCCAAATCCAGGGAACGCATGCACGATGCGCAGCGGCGCTCCCTGCCAATCCAAGGTTTCACCAACCGCCAAGCCCAAGGCCAAAAGCAAGCTCTCGCTGGCCAAGGCTTCGTCCTCCTTCAGCGCCAAGGGGTAGCCGTAGCGGGCCGCTTCGACGGCGGAGAAGTCGGTATGGCCAATCTCCACCGCCTGTCCCCGCAAGCGAGTCGATTGGCGACCGTAAGCCTGAACTTGTGCCTGCGGGTGCGCCTGATGCAACGCCTTGGCGAGCTCGGCGGCATCTTGGCCCGGCAACTCAAGGTAGTGCTCATGGGCCAATCGTTGCTTCAGCATCCGTGCGAAATCCGCCTCAAAGCTCCCCACCATCAGCCCAATGCCAACGCTCGCGCCAACGGCGAGAACCAAGGCACCGAGGGCCGTGCTCAATTCAGCTTCGGACCAAACCGCTTGGCGCAACGCCAAGCGCGTCAACAGGCCCCTTTGCGACCTTGCCAGCCATCGACGCAAAAGGCGCAACAAAGGCGTCACCAAGGTGACGGTGATCAGGCCGGCAATCAGGATCACGGCAAAGGCACCGTACAGTCCGGTCTGGCTAAAGCCGAGGCCAATGGCGGCCAGCGCCGTGCCGATGGTGATCACCACCCAGAATCTGCGTGCTTTGCCGGGGACGGCTGGTCGGGAACTGACGTCAGCCAAGGAAGCTTGATGCTTGGAGAAGGCAAGCCAAGCACCAGCCAAGGAGACCAAGATGCCTGACACCAAGGCCTTGGCCACCACGATAGCGGACAGATCCGCTGCCGGCAATGCACCGAGGCCAGCCGTAGATAGGTGCACCAACAGATCCGCCAGCCAATGACCGCCAACAAGCCCGACCATGGCGGCAATGGCACCGAACGCCGTCAGGGACAACAAGAAGCAGCCGGCCAACTCCGAGCGGCTAGCACCGATGGCCGCCAATCGCCGCAGGAGCAGATCCTGCCGTCGCAGCCACAGGACAGAGACTTGATGAATCAGAAACCAAGCAACCAGCAACGCCAGCAGCCCCAAAGCGCCAAGATTGAACAAGATGGCCTCAGCGAACTGCTGCTGCGGCAGGGCCGACTTCACCGGGTGCAGTTCCCAATCGGCTAGGCTTTGGACGCTGCCCGGCCCGCTGAAGGGCAGGCCGGCGGACATTCCGGGCAGCAAACGCTCCACTAAGTTGCGCAGGCCAGCTAAGGGGTCCGATAGACGCACCGCCACAAAGCTCAACGCATCCGGCGGTCGGCCAAGCAGCGCCAAGGCGTCGCCGATGTCCAGCAACAAACCGTTGTTCAAGCCGGCATCCACAACAGCGACGACCGTCCAGCGCTCACCACCCAACTCGAAGCGCTCGTTCAAGCCATACCCCAAGCTGGAGTCGGCCACCACCCCATGGCGAACGAAGCTCGCCCCGCCTTCGGAGCCCTGAGCGAACCAATCCGTCCCTATCACTTGCAACCGCCGACCACCGGCCACCAGCTGCCCCTCAACGACCGGCGTGACCAGTTCGACCCCGGGCAAACGCCCGTTGCGCCAGCGTCGCCGGAGATCAAAGTAATCGCTCATGTCGGCGCCGGCGCGTTCAGCAATACGGGTGGCTTGGCGCAGATGCGAAGGCGTGTTGGCGCGCAGGGCGTCCACAACCCCAAGACTGATCAGATGCACCGCCACGGTGGAGGCCACGCCCAGCGATACACCGACCAGAGCGGTCAAGGCGGACCAAGGTGCGGCCGCAAAAAAGCGCGCAAACGCCAACAACAAGAACTTCAATTGCCCAACTCCAGCCGTCGCTGGGCTCGGGCTGCGATGTCAGCGCTGTGCGTCGCCACCACCAAAACACATCCCAGCCTTTCCGCCTCGGAAAAAAGCAGGTCCGCCACCCGCGCGCTGGCCTGCGCATCCAGGTTGCCGGTGGGTTCATCGGCCAGCACGATGGCCGGTTCGTGGGCCAAGGCCCGGGCAATGGCCGCCCGCTGCTGCTCGCCGCCGGATAGCTGGTCGGGAAACGCGTCCGCCCGGTCGCCGAGACCAAGCGCTTCAAGCCGCCGCAACGCGCTCGGCAAGCGTTCGCTGCACCTGTTCAGCTGCAGCGGCAAGGCTAGGTTCTCCCTAATGCTGAGTGTTGGCACCAAGTTGAAAAACTGGAAAACGTAGCCGATGAGGCGTCGGCGCAACGCTGTCCGCTGCGCCTCGGACAGCCGGTGCAACGGGTGGCTTTGGTCGCCATGACGCAACACAAGAGAACCGGAGTCCACACACTCAAGCCCGGCGATCAGGTTCAACAGCGTCGACTTGCCCGACCCGCTTGGGCCGCAAACAGCCAAGGTCTCGCCTGCTGCAACATCAAGGTCCAAACCGTCAAAGACCGCACGGTAGCTGCGGGTGTCACCAAAGCCTTTACACACACCAGACAATGAGAGCAGGCTACTCATAGGACGCAGTCCTCAATTTTGCGGCACGGACGGAAACCGGAGCCCGCGCCGAGCCGGGACAGTGGGTGTATGGGCTCAGACACATTCCGTAATTTCGGCCCCGGCGATTGTCGGCGCATTGGCGCGCTGGTGCCGACGGGGTGACGGGCTGCGGAGCGGACGCCCCGCCGCCGGTTCAGGCACACTTGTCTTGTCACAAAACCAAGCAGCCTGAACATGAGACTGTTGCACGCCTGCCCTCCTTCCTGCAAGCACCTGCCGGTGGACCTGACCGATTCCGAACCCGCCCGCAAGCGCCTGCGCGCCCCGAACTGATCGACCAGATGTTGGCATGCGCCGCCACGCGCAGCGCCTCGCGTCGGGCCTCAATCGGCGACCCGGCGAACTCGTCGGGTTCGACCACATGACCGTGCAGATCGACGGCGGAGTCTTCAAGCAATTCCACGCCAAGAACCCGAACCAGGAGCATCCACGTCCAGGTCCGCTCCAGCGCCACCGCCGCCACTGACTTCCTCCACGAGGCCCTGCAGCGCCTGCCCGTGAGCTCGGTGCAGGTCGATGGCGGCTCCGAGTTCATGCAGGAATTCGAGACCGCCCGCCGCGACGCCGGCATCCCTCTCCATGCCCTCCCGCCCCGCCGCCCCGACAGTAACGGCAGCGTCGAGCGCAGCAACCGCACCCTGTGCGCCGAGTTCCGGTTCGTCCACCGGGGGACCTCCGGCGAAGTGAACCGAGCTCTGGAGGGGTCTCTCCGCGACCACCACAACGTCCGGCCCCACCATGCCCTCGGCTTGTTGACTCCGGCCGAATTCACGGACAAGCTCTCCCTCGCTGCCCGATCGAAAAAATTCCGCAATGTACTGAGCCCGTACAGTGGGTTGATCTGCCGCCCCACAATGGGTAACTTACCCACCGAGTTTGAGGCGTAGCCTACCTGAACTGCCTGCCGTTGGGCAGCCGCCGCACCAACAAATCAAGAAGAGCATGAAACAAAAACCCTACAAATTGGTGGTGCGCCTCCCCATCGCAATGCGAGAAAAAGTCAAGGAAGCGGCGCACTACTATCATCGAAGCATGAATTCCGAAATTGTAGCGCGATTGGAGCAATCATTCGGCGACCTGCCCCAACGATCAATCGAGCAGCAGGTGCAGCCGCCGCTGCATCCTCATGTTGAAGCCATATTCCGCAGTGCGCTCAGCGAGCCGGAGCATCAATTGATCAGCGTCTTTCGCCGCCTGAGCTCCGGTCGGCAAAACGCCCTTTTGAGCTTGCTGAATTAACCCTGATTGGCGGGGCCACGCATTTTGCGATAAGCGGGCATTCGAAGACCTGGCTCCGACGAGCCCAGGGCGTTCGCTGCCAAGCTGGCGGGAGAATGGCTGCCCACAAAGGTTTGCATATTGCAGCGCTCGCGAACCCGTGCGTCTTGCCAACAAAGTTCAGGCTTGGCAGGGCTCTTCATGCGGTCCCCCTCGCGCTCCCCGGCTGAAGGCTCCTTCATGCGAGGGGGCCCCCTCGCGCTCCCCGGCTGAGGGCTCCTGCATGCGAGGGGGGCCCCTCGCGCTCCCCGGCTGAAGGCTCCTTCATGCGAGGGGTGTCCCCTCGCGCTCCCCAGCTGAGGGCTCTATCTCGCCCGCAGGTGTCCGGGGACGAGCAGCCGTTCGATGCCCTCGAAGGCAAGTTCGGTGATAATTGCCAATAGGGCCGCTGGCACAGTGCCTTGAAGGATTAGGGAGACATCGTTCAGCGCCATGCCTGTGACGATGGGATCGCCCAGCCCGCCAGCACCAATGAAGGCGGCCAGCGTGGCGGTGCCGATGTTGATGACTGCTGCGGTACGGATACCAGCCAACACGTTCGGCATCGACAATGGCAGGTAGACGTGCTGAAGTTGTTCACGCATAGTCAAGCCCATCGCCACCGCCACCCGCAACAAAGACGGGTCAATGGCACCAAGGGCGGCCACCGTGTTGCGCAGAATAGGCAGTAGCGAATACAAAAACAGCGCCACCATCGCCGATGCCGCGCCAATGCCCAACAGCGGAATCATCAAAGCGAAAAGCGCAATGCTCGGCACGGTTTGCAGCAGCCCGCAAACATAGATGACCGCTCGCGCCAGCAATGCGCCGCGAAAGATCAGCAATCCCAGCGTCAGCCCTACGACCACTGCACCGGCCAAGGCGGTGAAGGTCAACTTCAAATGCTGCACGCTGTTCGCAACCAAACTGTTCCAAAGCTCCTGCCCCCGCGCCTCGGCGGCGGCGCCGCTTTCCGCAATCACCGCCTGCGGCTGCATTGCTTGCCCCTTGGCGATGAGGTTGCGTCGGCTTAGGAAGCCGGCCGCAACTTCAGCGAAACTAGCACCGTCCGCCACCACGGCGGCGTTCAGCGCCTGCATCTGACCGTCGTTCAGGGCACCGCCAAGGGCGTTCAGCAATTCAAGCACTTCCAAATCCACATCAAGGCGCACCAAAGGCGCGGCCAAGTACTTGGGAAAGAAGCTGCGGTCATCCTCAAGTTGCACCAAATCGTAACGCAGCAATTCACCATCCGTGGAGTAGGCGTCGGTCACGTCAATGGCGCCGTCGTCAAGCGCTTGGTAGGCCAAGGCGTGCTCAATGCCCGTGACCGTCAGGTTCAGACCGTACACCCGGCTTAGGCTCGGCCAACCGTCCTCCCGCTCAAGAAATTCGTGGCTGAACGCCAAGGTCAACTGCGGTTGGCCCGCCAAATCGCTAATGGTGTTCAGGCGTTGCGCTTCGGCCAGCTGCCGTCGAACGGCGATGGCGTAGGTGTTGTTGAAGCCAAAGGGCTTGAGCAGCCGAAGACCATGCGGCTTTAGCTGTTCGTTAATCTCATCGCGCCCAGCATCCCGCCCCAACTTGAAGATGGCTTGCGCCAACGTGCCCGTGTACTCGATGTACAGGTCGATCTCGCCCGCCGCCAACGCATTGAACGCGATCAGCGTGCCGCCAAGGCCAAAGCGACGCTGCACTGCGATCCCTTGGCTCTCCAGCAACTGGGCGGCGACCTCCGAAAGCAGGTAGGATTCACTGGAGTTCTTGCTGGAAACGCGAATGGGGTCGGCGGCCACCGTCCCCGCGGCCAAGGCGACCCCCCAAACGAGGATTAGCGCAGCTATGCTGAAAGCGCAATCCCGTGCGAGCGGCTTCATAGCTGCTGATTGACCAATCGCTCCACGTAGGGGTCATTCGGCGCACCCACCACTTCCTCCGTGGAGCCGCTGCACAGCACGCGCCCTTCCTTCAAGATGACGAGCTGATCCGACAAGCGCACTGCTTCGCGCATGTCGTGGGTGACCAGCAACGCGCTGACCTGCTCATGGCGCTGCACATGCTCGAAACGCTCGTAGAGGCTTATTCTGGTAATTGGATCAACGGCGGAGAACGGCTCGTCAAGCAGCATCAAGCCGGGCTTGAGCATCAGCGCCCGACAGAGGCCCACCCGCTGTTGTTGCCCGCCGGACAACTGGTGCGGATAGCGGTGCGAAATCTCTGGCGGCAGGTCCACTTCTTCAATCAACTCCTCATATCTGGCATCAATGTCGGCCGCAGACCAGCCCTCGAGTTTGGATAAAAGAACGACGTTTTGCCGAGCGGTGAGGTGCGGGAACAAGCCGCCACCCTGCACGGCGTAGCCGATGCGGCGGCGAAATTGCTCAGGCCGGCTCTTCGGCACAGATTGGCCAAACACCAAAACTTGGCCGGCATCAGGCGTGAGCACCCCATTGATCAGCTGCAGCAGCGTGGTCTTGCCGCTGCCGCTCTCCCCTACGATGCCGGTAGTGAGGCCGACCGGAAAACACAGGTCCACCCCATCTAGAACTTTAACATCGGCAAAAGCCTTGGCGACGCCGATTAGCTGGGCGACGGCGTTCGTGTGCGTAAACGTCGATCTCTTTGCTGAGGGGTTTGGTTGACGCATCATTCCTAGCCTAGGCTCAGCGGCTAAATTCGGTTCGCAGGCGGTCTAGATGGGCGCTTAGGTCCCTAAGCACCGAGCGTTCGCCAACATCGCTGCTTTTGCCGAGTTCATCAAGTTGGGCCTGGGCCGTATCGAGCGTCAGCCAAGGCGCGTCAACGGCATGAATTTTATCGCGCACCCAGCCGCGCCACTCGGTGCGCTCTGCATGGCTCTGGCGCTCTGGGAAATTGCGTGCTTTCAGGCGGGCTGACAAATCCGGTAAACGAGGGTCGCCGTAGTCCATATCCCGCCACTGGCCTCGGGTGAGAGCTTGGTTGAAACTGGCGCAGCGGGCGCGATCATCGTCATCGATAAAGCGGTCGTAGAGCATCGCTTCAACATCCGCAACCGAGGCCGAATTGCGGGATTCGTAGAGCCGACGAGTCTTTTCGGCTATACCCGCCTGAAGTAAGCGCTGCCGCCGCTGCATGGCTAAGTCGACGTCAAAACCCAAGCGGGCCGCATCCGCCGGCCGGACCACGGCAAGCGGCGCAATAAACGGGCACTTGTTGATGCGCACTTCTTTCAGTGGCGGGCGCACCTCGGTCCCGGCGCTGAACAACGCCTCCCGCAAGCGGTCTTCCGACCATTCGATGAGCGGCTCAATATCCTCGCCCACATCGGCCACGATGATCGAATTGGCGTTGACCGGGTGCTCGCAGACTGATACCACCGGAGCGAAGCAATAGCGACGGCTCGGATATCGACCGGAGATATGCACGCGCACCTCGGCGCCAAAAGGCCGCAATAGGCGCTGCGGTGACTGCTTCAGACGAGCGTTGAAAAAGTACTCAAAAAGCCGCGGCTGGCGCGTACGCAGCAGTTTCGCCAAGGCCAAGGTGGCGTAGACATCGGACAGAGCCTCGTGCGGTCGCCCATGGTCAAGGCCGTTGGCGGCGGCCAATGCCTCAAGGCGGTAGGTGGGCGACCCTTGGTCATCCCGGGGCCACTTGATGCCTTCTGGACGCAACGCTCCGGCCGCTCGAGCAAGCTCCAAAATGTCCCAACGAGAGTTGCCGTCGCGCCATTCGCGAGCGTACGGATCCATTAGGTTGCGATACAGGCCATAACGAACGAACTCGTCGTCAAAGCGCAGGTTGTTGTAGCCCACCACGCAAGTCTGCCGCACTGAGAAGAGCTGGTTGATTCGGCGGAGCGCGGACCACTCCGAAACACCCTTGCTAAGGGTTGTTTGCGGGGTGATGCCGGTGACCAAGGCCGCTTCGGCGGAGGGGATGACGTCGTCGGGCAATTGAATGTAGGTCACGTATTCATCGCCGATGGGCTGAAGCGCTAGGTCGGTGCGCAGGCCGGCGAATTGGACGATGCGGTCCCAACTCGGCTGGATGCCGGACGTCTCAAGGTCATACCAATAGTAGCTGGCCGTCAAAATAACTCCCCTGTGCTAGGCAAACCGCTGACCTGATGGGCGCACACGGTCTGGCTGGTGAGCTTCCACGCCAAGTTGGCGCCGAGGCCGACGAATTGAACCAGGAAGCTCCATCGCCGATCGCCGCCAGAGGTTTTCCAATCAAACCAACAAATGCCTGAGGCCAAGTTTTCTCCTCTGGAAATCAGTTACTTAGACAACTTAGCGCTGTTGAAACAAACTGCTTGGTATGGCAATCTGGCCACAATGTCATCTGCTATTAGTCTAAAGAAGGTCGCCGCTCCCATCGGTCCTATTCTCGCAGTTGTCGCTGCAATTTTCATGCTCAGGAGCGGGTTCACCCCAGAAGCGGCCATCACCTTGGGCGTCACGGTGTTGTGCGTGGTTTGGTGGGTGTTCGAGCCTGTCCCCATCCCCGTCACATCCTTAGCGCCTCTAGCCATCCTGCCCCTCACCGGCGTATTGACCAGCGCCGAGGTCGGTGCCTCTTACGGCCATCCGGTGGTGCTGCTATTGCTCGGCGGCTTCATTCTAGCCATGGCGCTGCAGCATAGCGGCGCCCATAAGCGCATGGCGCTAACCATGGTTCGCGCCTTTGGCGGCGACAGCAGCCGGCGTTTGGTATTTGGCTTCATGGCTGCGTCCGCGGTCCTCAGCATGTGGATATCCAACACCGCCACCACCCTCATGCTGCTGCCAGTAGCGATGGCGGTGCTGGAGAAATCCAAGGATCCCCGCCTCGCTTGGCCGCTGTTGCTCGGGATCGCCCACGCCGCCAGCGTGGGGGGCATCGCTACACCAATCGGCACGCCGCCAAACCTGATCTTAATGGGGGTTTATGCCGATGTGGTGGGTCAGGAAATAGGCTTCCTTGAGTGGATGGCCATCGGCTTGCCCGTGGTCTTGGTGCTGGTTCCTCTGGTCGGCTTATGGCTGACCCGGCGCCTTTCCCATCGGGGTCAAGTCAGCCTGCCGGCGCCGGGTGCCTGGAGCCCAGCGGAGATTCGCGTGACCCTTGTGTTCGCCTTGACGGCATTGGCTTGGATTACCCGGGGGACACCCTTCGGCGGCTGGACGGAGTGGTTTGACCTGCCCTACTCCAACGACGCCATCGTCGCCTTGCTCGCGGTCATCGCCATGTTCATCATCCCGAATGGCAAAGGCGGCAGGCTCCTCAATTGGGAAACGGCGGCGACCATTCCTTGGGGCATGCTGATTCTGTTCGGCTCCGGTTTCACCATCGCCGCAGCGTTCACCGAATCCGGCCTGAGCCAAGCCATAGGCACCGCACTGGCCGGCTTGTCAACTTGGCCAGTGCTGGCGGTCATGGCCATAATTTGCCTCTGTGTCACTTTCCTGACTGAGACCACCAGCAACACAGCCACCACAACGCTGTTGATGCCCATTCTTGCCGCCACCGCGCTCGGGGCGGGCATAGACCCGATGCTGCTCATGGTGCCGGCCGCCATGAGCGCTTCCTGCGCCTTCATGTTGCCCGTCGCCACCGCGCCAAACGTCATCGTGTTCGCCAGCGGGCGAATTCCGGCCGGCGTCATGGCTCGTGAGGGCACCGCACTGAACTTCATCGGTGCGGCGGTGATCACCTGCCTCTGCTACTTCCTGCTCACCTAGGGATTCAAGGGCCGCTTGGCGGGCGCCTCCCTTCAATGCCGCCAACGCATCCACGGCGGTGAGGAATTCGTGCCAATGGCCATGGCGGCGCATCAGCGCGGCGAAGGCCGGCCGCCAATTGCGATAGGCACCAAGGGAGACAAAATAGGCGTTGTTCAGCCGGTCCATCAGGGCATCATAGCGACCATCGCCAAGCAAGTGCCGATGTTGTCGATAGCAAAGGCGCAATTGCCGAAGCACCGTGGCTTTTGCAGCCAAGGCGTTCTCAGGCAAGTCGGCGCACAGCTCAGCAGCGCGGCACATTAGGCCGCCTTCCTGATAGAGCGCTTGCAGTCGCGCCCTAGTCCGCATCAGCAAGGACATCAGATGTCGCCATTGGAGGCGGTCCGTCCGCCATGCCATGTACTCTTCCTGACGGCCGCTGGCTTCAAACCACTGACGAGCGCCCGCCTCAGCCACAAAACTGGCGAAGGCTTCGTTGAATTCCACATCCCCCTTGACCCAAACCCGCCGATGGGCGGTCTCGTGAATCAGCAATTCGGCGAATTCCGGCAGCGGCCAATGAATGAAGGTGCTCAGCAAAGGATCGTCAAACCAGCCTAGGGTGGAGTACGCCGGCACGCCGCCAATGAATGTTTCAAAGCCCGCAGCCTCAAGTTGCTGTGCGCGGCGCTGCGCTGAACTGCGCGAGAAGTAGCCGCGGTAGGCCGCACAGCCAACGAATGGATAGCACCAGCGGCGCCCCTCCAACGACAGAGGCCGGGCAGCAAACAGGTTCCACACCACCGCCGGACGCCCCACCTCGGCGAAACGCCGATAGCCGCCACCGGCATCCAGGCCAATTTCCGCCGCCGCAAAGTCCAACACCTCACGGGCTAGGCGGAGTCTCGACTTCAATTCCGTCGGCGCGGCTGGGTCGGCCAGCAGTTCGTGAACTGGTTGGCTGGCCCGAGCCAACCGCCAATGTCCAACGACCGCTTGGGCGTAATAACCCAAGTTTTGGCAGCCGCCAAGCAAACAGGCCAGCGCCAAGATCGCTGGCATCCGCCAAACGCCTGTGCTATGAACGGCTAATGGCTTGGTTGCGGGGCGCATTGTCAATCACCTTCATCTCCGTTAATACGATAGCGGTTTGCGCACCGCTGTATCTTATGGCGCTGCTGCGGACGTTCCTCATCGGTTCTTGGCGCAGTGCTATGACCCGGCGCATGGACTCCATTATCGACCTCTGGGTGAGCGCCAATCGCGTTTTCATCAAGGCTCTCGGAACGGTTGATCTTCAGGTGTCTTGGCCGCAGGCTCCGCTGCATCGCGACCAGTGGTATCTTGTGGTCAGCAATCATCAGACTTGGGTTGACGTCATCCTGCTGCAAACCACCTTGCGGCCAGTCGTGCCGCCGCTGAAGTTCTTCACCAAGCGCCAACTGATTTGGCTGCCGCTAGTGGGCCTAGCCATGAAGCTGTTGGGTTTCCCCTATGTCCGACGCGGGCGCTCAAGCGGTGCGGAGGCGGAGCGCAAAGCGGCCACGGACAAGGATCGGGAGGCCACCTTGACGGCTTGCGCGGTCTTTCGCAACCACCCTACTTCCGTACTGAGCTTTCTTGAAGGCACTCGTTTCACACAGGCAAAAAAAGCACGCCAACAGAGCAGTTACCAACATTTGCTGAATCCCAAAATCGGCGGCCTCAGCTATGTACTGAACGGTTTGGCGGCGGAACGCCCAAAGCTGGTTGACGTCACGATCTCCTACCCCGAGGGGGCGCCAGGCTTCTGGGAGTTTTTGGCGGGACAGGGCCGTCGAGCGCGGATGTGGATCGAACTGCACGATCTAGAAACCGCAGCCAGGCAATCAGATCTAACTGCTCAGCAGGCCCGGCTGGGGCCGATCGTCGAAGGTCTGTGGCGGGCGAAGGACGCTCGCTTGCAAGCGGCACGAGAGGCGCAGGCGCTTGCAACTGGGCGACCAAGCCGATGAAATCAAGCCACAACCAAGCCTTGGCGAGCGCGCTGAATCAGCCATTGAGCGCACGGCTTAAATTCGAGGAGATGCTGGGCTACAGCCTAGGGGTACCACCTCCAACTTCTTTCGTTCCGGTTCCGTGACCTCAGCATTGATGAACCGCCGCCAAGCATGCACCCAGCACTTGGGCGTGTTCAATAGCCACCTGCTACTGAGGTTGGTAGCGGCCTGTCCCGTCATTAGCTCTCATGTCGGCTGCGGACCCTGCGATAGCCACTTCAGTTCGTGGGCAATCAAGACGCCTTGGTTGTACAGGAACGAGCCAGCCGCAAAGCAGCCCGTCAGCACGCCGGGGAGCCACAGGCGATTGTCCCGCCACATGTCAGGGTAAGGAATGTCGTCAATGGCAAACCAATGGGGTTCAGCTTCCGGCGTTTCCACGGCCACACCCTGGTAACTCGACGCTAGGAAAACATGGCCAAGCCACTGCTCGCCCTTGCGTTCAACGAATTTCAGTTCCGCTACCGGAACCGCTTGCCGCACACGGATGCCCGTTTCTTCCTGAGTTTCCCGCACGGCGCATTGCAAGGGCGACTCAGAACCCTCAAGCTTACCGCCGGGAGCGATGATGCGCCCGGCGCCATGGCCCCTTTTCTTGCGAATCAGGAGCAGCCGGCGCTCTTTTTGAATGAGCATCAAGGTTCCCACTAGGTCGGGCGTCCAACCGACAAGCTGCTGCTTGAGTTCGGCTCGGAGCGCTGCATCTGCGCTAGTACCCATCTCGTCCTCAGTTTACGGCAAACTTGATGGGGCATGAGAGCACTAGCGCTGTTGGGGCGCAAACCCGCCGTTCGGCAAATCTCGGCAAATCGCAATCGCCTGCCCAACGGTTGGCGGAGGTTTGGGCTCGCGCCTTAGGCGGAGCCGAATCCGTCACTGTCGAGGGCGGCCACGGCGCGGTCGCGCCGCGCACGGGCTTCCCGGCCCCTGTGGACTAAATTGAGCGCACGTTTCGCATTGCCGACACAACGGAGGGCATCTTCATAGCCTTGGTCAATCCAGGAGAGGATATCGTCCGAAAAATTCAGCCCGTCCCTTAGCTCTCCCATCAACCCCATTTTCCGCCTCACAGTGCGGCCCGGACGAATCTCGATCACCGTGGTACCTGGGAACAGGTCTCTGCGCCAAAGCGAGCCGTCGGAGTTATGGGTGACGATTAGGCCCGTGCAGCCGGCGTCCTCAATCAGGGGCGTGGCTGGCGTGACGCCTTGCCTTGTGCGATGGCCGCCCACTGCGCCGTCCACGTACCTGCGTCCATCTGGCCCGAGGCGACGGGCCTGCAAGATGAGTGGGATGGCGGCCGATGCTAGGATCGTTGCCATCCGTTCGTCCCTTGGCAGCGATTGTATGTGGCGGAATTCAGCTGGCGGCGTATCCCACAGGTCAAGTAGTTTTCCGCCGACTGCATGCTTAAGGTCCGTCAACTCATTCCCGCTCTCGAAAATCGAGACATAAAGCGGCAATCCTTCGCCGTTCAGGACGCGCTTCCCTCGGGATTCCAAACTCTTCTCAAGGCTCTCCGTCTCCGCCAGTGGCAGTGGTGACAAGTCGACCAGACCGGCGGCGCGAAGCGCCGAAACGACCCCCACTATCTGAGGCCATTTGGTAACGACTTGACTGATGAAAAAATTCAGGAGGAACTTGCCTGGGCGGAACTCAATAGGGCTGTTTTCGATCAATCCCGTCCATAGTTCCTCCAGATCGTGCGCCGCCTTGCCGAGATCACCATCAGCCTCGGCGACGGCGATGCCGTTCAGAGCGCCGACGCTGGTCCCAGATACGGCATGAATCTGAACTTCAAGTTCGTACAGCGCCTTGACCACACCTGCTTGATAAGCGCCTAACGCGCCGCCGCCGGACAACACTAACCCGACCCGAGCCTGGCCCGAATGCGACACCATCTGCGCCTTCATCGCGGACTCCTTTCCTTGTCACCTGCTTCGTACTCAATACGACACACGACCTCTCTCACCGCGACCTCACCCATATGGGGTGGCAGCATCACTGTCACAACATTATCGGGCAACGGAGCAGTCGCATCCCGCAGGCGAGTTGCAACGGCTGTTGTGAGAGGTTGAACATCACGCACCGATCCATCCAACAGATAGGCGGCCGCGCTTCGTCTGTCCGCGGACAGGCTCATGTTCTCCAACGATGCCAACTGTTGTTTGATGAGGATAGCACCATTTCTCTGATCCGTTACCCTAAAACCGCCGGCCAATTTAGCCAGCTTGTCGCGGGCATACTCGCCAAGTTTCCGGGCTTCGCTTTCGTCCGTCCCGTTCAGGCGCAGGAAGGCACCGAAATCGCCCCAATAGAGAGAATTCGCGGCGAGCACGGTTCGCAGAAGCGGCGGAAAGGCATCGAACCTGCCACGCACCCAACGAGCTTCCACCTGATCGACCGCGTTCCATGCCCTGCGCCCAGCCTTTTCGAGACTCAGATCCTTCCGAAGCTTCGAAAGCTGCTGGTTAGTGTGCTCCACATGCGTATCAAGCTGCAGCCTCAACGATTCGACCTCCTTGCGCAAGGCTTGGTGACGCTCTTCAAGACCCATGACGAATTGGCGGGTCTCCAATAGCCGTTCTGCAACACGAGCAATGGCGATGTCAGATTCAATTGCGGCTGCTTGGAGTGCGCGCAACCATTCGCTCATGCCTTTAATGGTGCCTTCGACCCCGCGGTCCAGAGCCTGCTGTCGCCGCAAGGACTCGCCGGTCATTAGATTCCAGACCCGGCTCACGACGGAGCCGGGGTTTTCGTCTCGCCGGCGAAGATGGTCGCCAACGACCTCCAGATTGTTCACCACGTCGACGACCGTTTTCTCACGCAGTTCGGGAAAGTCGCGAAGAATCTCTCGCGACATAGGACCTGTTTTTTCGTCATTGCTTTCCATAGCCTTCCCGGCTCCCAGTCTTTTGCCGCCACTTTCATTCATCTTCTACAGGCCCTCCGCCACTTCCTTAAGTTGCAGAATATCGTCTCTATTCCTTTCGCAACGATTTTCCAGCTCCCTCACGTTCTTGATGATTCTCTTTAGCCGATTCTGGTCGCCCTCCTGATCCTTAAACCTGTCCCACAAAACTGTTTGATATCGACTCAAGTACTTCTCTATCTCCTTGAACTTGGCATCACAGTCACCTTTCCATTGCTTGAATTCATTCTCCAAGAGCATTTGGCAATTTTTGAATGTTTCGGCAATCCTTTCCTTCAAAAAACGAATCGTTTCAGATCGATCTATTACATAATATGTCGTTTCCACATCGTACTCTTCACGCCCCCAGGCCTCATTAAGGAAATTTTTAAATCTGTCCCAACGGCCTTTTCCAACTCTCGTATATGTATCCGTCTCTTTCCTGATATGCGTTGACAATTGGGCGGAAGCAACTGCGCCCTTATCCCTTTCCAATTTTGCTTTCGGAACTTTTAGAGCAGCTTGGACATCGATATCTGCCAAACTGGTTTGCGCTTCCTCAAGTATTCCTCTTAAATTTTTGTCCAGAATTTTTGCAATCTTCTCCTCCTCGCCACTTAGAATGCCTTCAATATTGGTAAATACAGCATCTAATCCTTGCCTAGCTTTGCTCGAATAAAGTTTATTAATATGCTCTTTTGCTCGCACATAATCCTCCTCATCACGATACTCCAATTTTCTTTCATCTATGGCGGAGAACAGCCGGCCGAAGTCGAATTCTTTTTTCGATTTGACCAAAATTTGTTGGATCTCACTCCTTACTTTATCCATAGATTTGTCGAAACCAGATGAGAACTGACGTTCAACCTCGAAAATACTCTCGATATTTCCAGTTATCTTTTTAATGACCCTTTGCAGAACCTCTATGTCCGCGGTCAAACTGCTTTTGGAGACATCGAGAAAATCCTCCATTTCTTGACTATATTCATCGAGCTTAGCAAGCGCCGATTGGATGGATAGCATAGCTGCCTGGCTTCGGGCCTTCATCACCACTTCTTTTAGCGGCTCGTCGAACTTGCCGTCTTCCCACAGCGCCGTCGCCATCTTCCTTGATTCGCCTGAGTCGGCAAGTTTTGTTTCGGCATCGAACGGGAAGACCAACTTGCCAAAATCGGTTACCCAAGGTTCATCATCAGGCGATGGCAGGCAGCCGCTTTGGTCCAGCGCGTCAAGCGCACGGCTGGCGAGATAAGCCCTCTTGGCGGAGACGGGATATACATGTTTCGGATTGACTTGGCCTTTCATAGTGTCGCCGCTGATGTGTTTCCTGAGAACATCAACATCCCTGTAGGGGTCGCTTGTCGTATGCTGGTCGTATTTGTTGACCAAAACGTATATCCGATCCGTCATCATGCCTGACACCGCATCGATCAGCATTTCGAGATCCTCGGCCGCCGACGTATTGAGCTGGGTGTAGTCGAGGATGACAAGAATCGCAGACGCCTTCTCCAACTGCTCCTTAAGGAGCGCTGTCAGGTGTTCGCTCCACTTCGCCTCATTGAACCCAGGAAGGTCTAGTAAGGCAAGCGAGCCGGACGTTGAGGACACTTCATCGGCCAGACAACGGAAATGCACATGGAGCGAGGGCATTTCATCGAGTTCGTCGTATTCCTCAATGGGCAACTCGACGCCAACTTCTGGGTGCCGGCCCAAGCGCATCATGTCGTTGATCCGGGCCAGCACTTTGAAGACTTGGCCCCGTCCTTCATAATCCCCTCCAATGGTCAGCGAGGATCCCGCCGCAAGTGCATCGATCAGGTCATCCATGTCGATGTCGTGGGCCCTGCGCACTTTCTCTTGACAGCCCTTATCTTGCAGCTTCTCCGAGATCTTCTTCGCAATCCTGTTATGAGCAGCGGCGTTGTTGACGGTCAGGCGCGGTTCTCGCCGGTTGGGCTCGTGGCGGATGACCGTAGGCAACGTCGTCATCGGCCGCGCTCGGTTCGGCAACACCTCTGTCCCGATGATTGCGTTGACAGCCGTGGATTTGCCTGCCTTCGCCGTGCCAGCCACGGCCAAGGTGATTTCAAGGCGACTGAGCTTGTCCGATTCTCCGTCGAGGACTTCGATGATCTCATCGACACCCTGCTTGTCCAGCAGACGCTCTTTACCGTTTTCCTCCCGACTATGCAGCACGCCTTCCGCGTCGCGCATGGCTTCCAACAACGCCCTACGGCCTTCGATCAGGCCGCCAACACTGTGCTGAAGCTCCGTTATCCACTGATCATCGATCATCGCAAACTCCCCGTCATGCCCCGCGGGCAACTTTACTGTGCTGAAGCTCCGTTATGTACTGGCTCAGTACATTTCGGAATTTTTTTAATCAGGCAACGAGGAAAAGCTTATCCGTGAATTCGGTCGGAGTCCACAAGCCGAGGGCATGGTGGGGCCGGACGTTGTGGTGGTCGAGGAGAGACCCCTCCAGAGCTTGGTTCACTTCGCCGGAGGCCGCCCCGGTGGACGGACCGGACGGCGCGCAGGGTGCGGTTGCTGCGCTCGACGTTGCCGTTACTGTCGGGGCGGCGTGGTGGGAGGACATGCGAGGGGGGATGCCGGCGTCGCGGCGGGCGGTCTCGAATTCCTGCATGAACTCGGAGCCGCCATCGACCTGCACCGAGCTCACGGGCAGGCGCAGCAGGGCCTCGTGGAGGAAGTCAGTGGCGGTGGCGGCGGTGGCGCTGGCGCGGACCTTGACGTGGATGCCCTTGGTTCGGGTTCTTGGCGTGGAACTGCTTGAAGGTTCCGCCGTCGAGCTGAGCACGCCCAGTGCTGGGTGCATGCCCGGCGGCGGTTCAATAACGCTGAGGTCATGGAACCGGAGCGGGCACAGGTGGTCTTGGGGCTGATCCGGGAGCTGTACCAGTTGGATGAACAACACCGGCAACGGGGTCTTGAGGGCGACGAGCGCAGAACTGCGCGGCTTGAACAATGCCAGCCTGTGGTGAGGCGGATCCTTGCTTGGTGTGAAGCGCAACCGCAGACGGGCTTGCTGCCTGATGATGCACTGACGAAGGTGGTGAACCACACGCTGAAGCGCCGGAATGCGCTGCAGGTGTTCCTGGAGAACCCGGATGTGCCGTTGGGCACCAATCATCTGGAGCGTCAGCTCCGCGTGATCCCGATGGGCAAGGGGAATGGGCTGTTCGCTTGGACAGAGCTCGGCGCGGAACACATCGGAATCATTCAGAGCCTGCTCCGCACCTGCAAGCTGCAGGGCATTGATTCGTACATCCCCCTCGTGGATGGATCGGCCAGCATCCTGAAAAGGATGTCATTGATCTGGCGCCACGATGCTGGAAAGATAAGTTCTCCAGCGACCCAATCCGATCAGGTCCATACCGGGGTCGCCAGTAACGGCTCAGAATGAACGCTTACGCTTTCGCTACTGAAAGCGACCTACCGGGTGATCGCGGTGCGTCCCTAACTCCGCCAATATCGGCAAGCGCCTGACTAAGACCACCTCAGTCATCTTCCGGTGCCTTGACCGGCCAACAACACTGATTCAAGACGGGATCGCTCAAGCTGAGGATTCCCGGTAGCGGGACTTGAGCTTTGGGTGGAGTTGCCTTTCCAGTTGCTCCGCCATCTGCTCCGCCGGCAGCTCCTTCAACATTGTCTGGGTGTCGATTTCCTCAAGCAGTTCAACCAAGTGTTCATTGTCCTCTCGCCCTTGCCACTTCTTACGGTAAGTCCCTTCCTTATAGCCGTTGTTCTGACGAAATTCGTTCAGCACATTCTTGGCCATGTAGAGAAGAAAGAGTTCGTTAAAGGACAACGGCAGCGCCGCCATCACCTTGGCGAACAGCTTCACGTCGAAGGCTTGAGAAGCCAAGCTGTCGAGGGCAAGGGCCTCAACCGCATCCCGCAACGCTTCCTCCCCCGGGAAATCCAGAGGCTCAACGTCCAATGTTTGGGCAATGGTGGGCGAGAGGACATCACCGCGCAGTAGATCGCTCAAACCAAAATGCCAGATGTCGATCAGCTCCAACTTCACTTGGGTGAATTTCCTATCCGGCTTCTGCCACCATTTCCAGCCAAAGTGCTCCAACATTTCGGCGCACTCAATCCAGATAGCTCGATAGTATTCGTAGTGCTGATCGCGCCAGCGCGAATGCACTTGGTGGTTATGAGCTTCCTGCATCTTCGCCATAGTGCGCAACATGGCAGCCCTATCCATCGGCATTCCCTTACCCAAGTTCATGATGATTATGGCAAGACGATGCCCCCATCGCCATGTCCAAAGCGTTTTTTTGGCGTTGCCAACCATGATTTGTGTGTCCGGGTTGATTTTGTGCGTCCGGTTCATGCGTTAAGGCGTTGTGTGTCCGATTCACTTTTTCCATCGCCATGTCCAAAGCGTTTGTCTTTGGCGTTGTCAACCATTATTTGTGTGTCCGGGTTGATTTTGTGTGTCCGGTTCATGTGTCCGGTTCATGCGTTAAGGCGTTGTGTGTCCGGCTCAAAGGCTTTCTAAAGGCTTTCTGGCTCAAACGCTTTCACGTTTGTGTGTCCGATTCACTTCGCTCCGATTCACTCCGTGCGTTTGTGTGTCCGATTCACTCTTCTGTCCGACTCACGTACGAATTTGCTACCATTCAGGATCAGCCTAGGAAAACACGAACATGAGGGATCCTTCATGGACCTGTCCTACGCCACCGAATACAACGCCTTTCGCTCAGAGGTTCAGTCCTTCATCAAGGCAAACCGGCACCGAGCGCCAAAGGGTGCGGCTCTTCGCTCTCAGGTGGTGCGCGACTGGCAAAAGCTGCTAATTGAGCAAGGTTACGCCGCCCGCACCATTCCCAAAGCCTATGGCGGGTTTGGGGCCAAGCCGGACATCCTGATCTCGAGGATCATCGCAGAGGAGTTCGCCAACGCTCAGATCAGCTCCGGACTCAGCGGCCAAGGCGTTTCAATGCTCGTCCCCACCCTGTTGGAAATGGGCACCGAGGAGCAAAAACAGCAGTTCATCCGCCCGACCATTTACGGCGACATGATCTGGTGCCAAGGCTATTCGGAGCCGGGTGCCGGCAGCGACCTAGCCTCCGTGCGCACGAGCGCGGTGCTCCTCAATGGGGACGAATGGCTCGTCAACGGACACAAGATATGGACCAGCACGGCGCAGTTGGCGGATTGGATTTTCTGCCTAGTCCGCACGGAGCCGGACGCGCCGAAACATCAGGGCATCTCCTTCCTTCTCTTTCGTATGGACTCGCCCGGCATCAAAGTGCAGCCCCTAGTGGACATGACCGGAACGGCCAATTTCAACGAAGTCTTTCTCACCGATGTGCGGGTACCCAAACACCAGATCGTCGGCGCTCGGGGCGAGGGGTGGAAGGTGGCCAATAGCATCCTCGGCCACGAGCGGTACTCCTTGGGCGATCCAAACGCCACTTTGTCCCGCCTGAACGCGCTGATCGAACTGATGCGGAGCGAAACCCTCAATGGAGGCAGAGCCATTGACAATCCGGCGTATCGGGATCGGCTGATGAGGATTCAGGGTCGGGTGATGGCCATGCGCTGCAACGACATGCGTCTGCTTTCCGACCGCATCCACAAAAGGGATGCCGGCTTAGCTCGCCTGATCGTCAAACTGCAAGGCACTGAACTGCGTCACGAACTGGAGCAGCTAGGCATCGACGCAATGGGCGAGATTGGCTTGGCTTATGGCGAAAACCCCTACCTGCGCGACCATGGCAACTGGCAAACCCACTATATGTACTACCTTGGCCTAATCATTGGCGGCGGCACGTCCCAAATTCAGAAAAACATCATCAGCGAACGAGGCCTAGGCTTGCCTCGGGAGCCTAAGGTGGAGAAGCAGGGCTAGAACCGCATCAAGCTGGAGCAGACATGGACTTTGGACTTTCAGAGGAACAAACCCTCTTCCAAGATAGCCTAGACACCTACTTGGCGGAACAGGTTGGCCTAGACCGCGTGCGCCGCATCGCCGGCGACGATGAGGAAAGGGATCGCCTCTGGAATGAGCTGACGGAATTCGGCCTCGCTGGTTTATTGATCCCCGAAGGGCACGGCGGCGTCGGTTTGGGACTCCTTGACGCCGCCATAGCTGCCGAGCGCTTGGGCTACCATGTCACACCCTGCTGCTTCCTCAGCTCCGCAATGATCGCACCCATAGCCCTTGAACGCTCTGGGGGGCAGGAGGAGCGGCTGCGACGCCTCGCCTCCGGTGAACTCCAAATCGGAGCAGCCCTAGGCGCCCAAGCGGGCTCCAAAGTGGTCGCACGGAGCGGCAAACTCAGCGGGAACGCACTGTACGCACTGGACTACAGAGCCGATGAATACCTCGTTGCAGATTCGGATCGGCACCTGCATATTGTGGCAGCGGATGCGTTCAAGCATCGGCCCCTGCCAACTGTGGACAAGACCCGCTTGACCGGTGAACTGATTTTCGGGGACACCCCGGCGACGCTCCTCAGCGATGACCCGGCACAGCTATCCGCCCTGCTTGACGCTGGACGGATTGCGTTGGCCGCAGACACGCTCGGCGCCGCGCAGAGCATGCTTGATCAAGCAGTCGCCTACGCCAAGGAGCGGGAGCAGTTCAACCGCCCCATCGGCTCCTTTCAGGCCGTCAAACACCTGTGCGCCGAAATGGCGGCTAACCTAGAGCCCTGCCGGGCCTTGGTGTGGTACGCCGCCCATGCGGTGGACACGATTTCAGAGGAAGCTCATCTAACCGCCTGCCACGCCAAGGCACATTTGGCCGAAGTTGGAACTTTCATTGGCCGCACCGCAACGGAGGTGCATGGCGGCGTGGGCTTTACGGATTTATTGGGCCTACACTATTGGTTCAAGCGCATCGGCTTCAATCGGCAAACTCTTGGCGCACCGGAAATTGTGCGCGAAGAAGCAGCCCGAGCGCAAAATTTGGTCAATTGACCCTCACCAAAGGTTGAAGCTTGGGTCATTTGTCGCCATATAGCATCCATCTAAGCCTGATGAAACCCCATGGCTGAAACCTATCCCGTTCTGCCGCTGAAAAACACGGTGGTGTACCCACAGATCGTCATCCCGTTGGCCGTGGGCCGAACCAGATCCCTAGCCGCGGTGCAGGCCAGCATCGGTGCGCAACGGCGCATTATCACCGCGGCGCAGAAGCAGGCCGGGAAGGAAGATCCCGCTTTTGAAGACCTGTTTCAAGTGGCCACGATCTCGACCATCAACCACATCGAGAAACGGGACAAGGGATCGCAAGTGGTCGTGCAAGGTGCTGAGCGGGTGCGTTTAAGCCCTGTCATGCATCAAACCGAATACTTGGAGGCGGAATACGAGCGTCTGCCGCAACTGAGTATGGAGAACACGGGCGAGGACGCAGCCAAGGTGGATGCCCTCTTGCGGGAGAACCTGCAGCTTTCAAAACGCATCGCCCATCTATACGGCGGCGACAACGGTGATCAGATCTACCAGCAGTTGATTGGCTCCATCAACGATCCCATCATCCAGATGTACCGCATCGCCAACTTGGCCAACATCTCCGTGGAGCAGGAGCAGGCGGTGCTCGAATGCGACACTGCGAAGAAGCTCATGGAAACGGTGTACGACCTCCTGCGCCACGAATTGAAGGTCAGTGAACTGCGCCGCCAAATTGCGGAACAAGCGCGGGAGGACATCGATCAGCAACAGCGGGAACATCTGCTGCGCCAACAAAAGCACGCCATTGAGGAAGCGCTTGGCGAGGAGGATGGCGATGGGGACGTGGCGGAGCTGCGCGGGCAGATCGAGGAGGCCAACCTGCCGGAGAACATTCGCAGCGAGGTGGACCGAGAACTGAAGCGCCTAGGTCGCATGTCCAGCCACTCCGCCGATTACCAGATCGCTCGATCTTATTTAGAGTTGGTGGCGGAGTTGCCTTGGACCAAGCGAACCGAGGATCAACTCGACTTGGCCCATGCTCAAAAGATACTCGACGAAGACCACTTTGGCTTGGATGACATCAAGGAGCGGATCCTCGAGTCCCTCGCCGTCATGCAGCTAAACCCTGACACCAAGGCCCCGATACTTTGCTTCGTCGGACCACCTGGGGTGGGCAAAACCTCTCTCGGCCAATCCATCGCCCGCGCCATGGGGCGTAAGTTCGAACGAATGAGTCTAGGGGGGCTGCATGATGAGTCGGAACTGCGCGGACACCGCCGCACCTACGTCGGCGCCATGCCGGGCCGCATCCTCCAAGGGGTGCGTCGCGCGGGCGTGACCAACCCTATATTGATGCTTGATGAAATCGACAAGCTCGGGCGAGACTTCCGCGGCGACCCGGCCGCCGCGCTGATGGAGATTCTCGACCCAGCCCAAAACAAGGAGTTCCGCGACAACTACCTCAATCTGCCCTACGACCTCTCGGCAGTATTCTTCATCACCACGGCCAATACCTTGGAAGGCATTCCGAGGCCGCTGCTCGACCGCATAGAAGTGATGGAACTGTCGGGCTACAGCGATCAGGAAAAGCACGCCATCGCTCGCGAATACCTAATTCCGCGACAGCAGAGGAATGCCGGCCTAGCTGAACAACAGTTGGACATCGGCGACGACACGCTCAGCACCATGGTGCGCCGTTACACTCGAGAAGCCGGGGTTCGCGAACTGGAAAGAGTGATCGGGCGGCTAGCCCGAAAGCGGGCGCATCAGGTGGTGGAGGCGCGGGAAGTCAGCGGGCGGATCGAGGTGGAGCAACTCGTTGGCCTGCTAGGGCCGCAAAAATTCAAATCCGACAAGGGCCGGGAGCACATCGCGCCCGGCGTGGCCGCCGGCTTGGCTTGGACCGAGGCGGGGGGCGATGTGCTCTATGTTGAGGCAACGCTCACCCAGAAGGATGAAAAAGTCACCCTGACCGGCCATCTTGGCCAAATCATGCAGGAATCGGCCAAGGCCGCACGCAGCTGCATCTGGTCCATCGCCGATCAGTTGGGGATTGACCGCGCCATCATTGAGGAGTCCGGCATTCATATCCATGTGCCCGCCGGCGCTGTGCCCAAGGACGGGCCTTCCGCCGGTGTGACTATGGCCACGGCACTGTTTTCCGCCTATAGCGGCCAGTGCGTGCGCAGCGACTTGGCGATGACCGGGGAACTGACTCTTTCGGGTCTAGTGCTGCCGGTGGGCGGGGTCAAGGAGAAAATTCTAGCCGCCCACCGCGCCGGCTTGCGCCATATCATTCTGCCAAAGGACAACGAGGCCGACCTAATCAAGCTACCAAAAAGCGCACGTGACGAAATGACCATCATTTTGGCCGAAAAGCTGCAGGACGTGCTTGAAGCCGCCATTGTGGATGACTCGGAGGCTTCGAAAGCGGCTTGACCGGCGCAAGTGCTTACGGGCACCTCGATTATCATCGAGTCGGACACGCGTCGCGTCGCGTCGGGACGTCGAGTCGGACACACGTCGGGCTATCGCCGGACGTCGAGTCGGAGGACGTCGAGTCGGACACAGGACGTCGAGTCGGACACACGTCGGGCTATGACGTCGCATCGAGTCGGACACACACGCGCGTCGCGTCGAGCCGGACACACATCATTTCAGCAGGAAATGCCTTCGGCACACGTCGAGTCGGACACAACACGTCGAGTCGGACACACGTCGAGTCGGACACGTCGAGTCGGACACACATCATTTCAGACGTCGAGTCGGAAGACGTCGAGTCGGACACACACCATTTCAGCAGGACGCGTCGAGTCGGACACACACCATTTCAGCAGGAAACGCCTTGGGCACAAGACGCCAGACACATCAGGCGGACACACACCCCGTTTCAGACACATCAGGCCACATCAGGCGGACACACACCCCGTTTCCCTTTTGTTCGTGGATGTTGGCAGGAATGGACGTTGGCCAGACACACATCCTCCCCGACGTCGCGTCGAGTCGGACACACATCATTTCAGCAGGAAATGCCTTCGGCACAAGACGCCATGTTTCACAGGCTTGAATGAAGGGTCGGGCTATCTGTGTCATACTTTGTTCGCACTCGAATTAACAAGGGAGAAACATGATGAGCGCAGACGGCACTTGGGACGTCACTATAACTAGCCCAATGGGGCCCCAGAAAGGCACCTTGGAACTTACCAGCGATGGCGACACACTCACGGGGAAACTGGGCGGTCCCCAAGGCGAGCTTGAAATTAGGGACGGTGCCGTCAACGGCAACTCGGTGAGGTGGAAGGCGGACGTCACGACCCCTATGGCCATTACACTAGAATTTGATGGCACCTTAGATGGCGACAATCTTAGCGGCAACGTCAAATTCGGTGCCTTCGGCAACGGTAGTTTTTCAGGAACCCGCACCTAGCCGCAACGATGCGTCTCGCGCTAGCAGACCCCGAGTGACATTCGGGGTCTGCTAGTCGTGTCAACTAAGCGATTTCCTACATTAGCGAGGGACAGCAGCACCATTGCTGTGTTGCCTATTTCCCACGAGAACTTGCGTGATCTAGCCTCGACATGCCGGTTGGCTGCGGCGAACCTCGTCTACATGGCCACGCCCCGTTACAAATTGGTGGATGCGTCAACTCCTTTGAGTTATCACTTGGTGTCGCGCTGCGTACGCGGTGCTTGGTTGTGCGGGAAGGACCATCGCACTTGCAAGGACTACTCCCACCGCAAACCATGGCTAACAGAGCGCCTATTGTCCCTAGCGCAATTCTTCGCTGTTGAGATTGACGCCTACTCGGTGATGAGCAACCACTTTCACTTGGTTGTCTACCATGATCCAAAGCTTTGCCTAGCGTGGAGTGATGAGGAGGTGGCGCGTCGTTGGGTGGAGGCATTTCCTCCCACCCAAGGCCGTCAGGCTTTGGAGGAACGTAAGGCACTGGCACGAGAGCGTCTGCTTGGAGATAGGGAACGGCTGAAGGGAGCGCGACGCACTTTGGGATCCTTATCGAGCTTCATGAAGCACCTTAAGCAGCCAATTGCACGTCGAGCGAATAAGGAGGATGGATGCAAGGGTCACTTCTTCGAGCAACGATTCTATTCCGGTGCATTGTTAAGCAACGAAGCCGTGCTGGCGGCCATGGCTTATGTGGACCTGAATCCAGTGCGAGCGAAGCTGGCAAAACATCTTGAAGATTGCCGCGAGACATCGGTTTCCGATCGACTCCGGGAGAATGGGCCTAGGGCGCTCGAGGAATACTTAGCCCCAGTGGCGTCAGGGCTTGGGGACACCTCAAAACGTGGCCCACGCTTCAGGGTGACGTTGGCGGAATACATCGCACTGCTCAATCAAACCATGGCCGCTGAAGCTCTTCTCGAGCAAGATAAACCGCCGCCATCAAGCCCAGTCGCACGTTGGTTGGCGCAAGTGGCGTCACTGCGCAAACGGCAGCGGGCGTATGGCCCCATTAAAGAACTCAAGCAATGGATTACCGCCCGAGGTCTGCGGTTTCAGGAGGCCCCGTTGCCCAACTGAAGTCCTTGTCGCAAGAACGCAATCCTGTTTGCGGTCTGCGCAAGCACCGTTTTGAGGTTCAGTCGTCTGGACAAGAGCCAGCTGATCTGGTGCAGAGCTTGGCACGTCATCATGCGAAGGATCGTGCGTCCCAACGACCGTCTCTTGGCAGGCGGACTTCACACCATCAAGGATTTACGGAGCGGCTAGCCTCCAGTCTCTTGGGTTGCGCTGGACGCTTTTCAACAACCCCACTGACGGGCAAGTGGGCTACTCCTCGCCCATCACCCCAAAAATGTGCAGCAAGGACACGAACAGATTATAGAACGACGCAAACAACGTCACTGTGGCGCGGATGTAATTGGTTTCGCCCCCATGCACGATGGCCCCCGTCTGCCAAAGGATAGCTGCGCCAGAAAACAATACGAAGCCGCAGGAAATCGCAACGGAGAACGCGGAAAGGTCGAAAACAAGCCCCAGCACAACGGCTCCCATTAGTACGAAAAAGCCGACGACGAGAAACCCAGACAGAAAACTAAAGTCCCGACGGGTAACGACAGCGTAAGCTGAAAGTCCAACAAAGGCAGCCGCAGTAGTACCTAGCGCCGAAAGCACCAAGTCCGGCCCGTTGGCAAGGTTTAGGTAGGCATTAAGAATGGGGCCTATGGTGAAGCCCATAAAGCCGGTGAGCAAGAAAACAAATAGCAGACCCAAACTGCTGTCCGCGGTCTTATGCACAGCGTAAACCAAGCCAAAAAAACCAACTAGAGTAATGATGGGGCCAGGATAGGGCGCGTTCATGGCCATTGATACCCCTGCCATGAGGGCGCTGAACGCCAAGGTGATCCCCAGCAACATGTATGTATTGCGAAGCACCTTGTCTATTCGGACCGCTCCAGCAACGCGGGCGGTGATCACGTCTGAATGAGCCATTGCAAAACCTCAGATCCAAGTTCCTAAGTTCCTATATCGCATATTTTGCGCTGGGTTTCAAGTGGTTATACGGGCTCAGTACATTGCGGAATTTTTTCGATCAGGCAGCCAAAGAGAGCTTGTCCGCGAATTCGGCCGGAGCCAACAAACCGAGGGCATGGTGGGACCGGACGTTGTGGTAGTCGAGGAGAGACCCCTCCAGAGCTCGGTTCACTTCGCCGGAGGTCGCCCCGGTGGACGGACCGGAACCCGGCGCGCAGGGTGCGGTTGCTGCGTTCGACGCTGCCGTTACTGCCGGGGCGGCGGGGTGGGATGACCATGGAGGGGGATGCCGTCGTCGCGGCAGGCGGTTTCGAATTCCTGCATGAAATCGAAGCCGCCATCGACCTGCACCGAGCTCACGGACATGCGCCGCAGGGCCTCGTGGAGGAAGTCGGTGGCGGTGGTGCGGACCTTGACGTGGATGCTCTTGGTGTCGGGTCCTTGGCGTGGACCTGCTTGAAGGTTCCGCCATCGACATGCACGGTCATTATGATCGAACCCGACGAGTTCGCTGGGCTGCCGATTGAGGCCCGACGCGAGGCGCTGTGCGTGGCGGCGGGAGAAGTCGCGGCGGCGCTTGCTCCGTGCGCACCCCTCGCAGTGGCTGGCGGGTGCTGCGCGGCCGGTGCGCACGCCCTCAGCGAGAACCCGCCCGACGGACGCAGCGCTCAGTGTGAAGCCCGGGTCGCGGCGGAGGATGGCGTGGATGGTCGCACGCCCGGAGGCGGCGCTCGGCCTCGACCAAGCGGCGGTCCTGCTTGGTCCACTGCCGGGGCCGGACTCCGTGCGGGCGGGTGCTGCGCGGCGCGAGGGCCTTGAGGCTATCGCCGAGGTAGGCCCTGCGCCAGTCGTAGTAGGTGCTCCTGGCTAGGCCTGCGGCGCGGAGGGCGTCGCCGCGGCGCCTGCCGCCGGCGACCATCCGGTCGATCGTCTTGAGGGCGCGCAGGCGCTCGCGGGCGGGTTCGGAATCGGTCAGGTCCACCGGCAGGCGCTTGCAGGAAGGTGCGCAGGCGTGCAACAGTCTCATGTTCAGGCTCCTTGGTTTTGTGACAAGACAAGTGTGCCTGAACCGGCGGCGGGGCGTCCGCAGTCCGTCACCCCGCCGGAACCAGCGTACCAATGCGCCGAAAATGGCCGGGGCCGAAATTCCGGAATGTGTCTGAGCCCATACAGTGGTGGTTATGACACTTCCCGACTTGGTTTGCCAACTTGCACTCGGCCCCGTTCCGCCTTCTCACCGCATGTTGGTAGTCACTTAGCTCAGTTAGGGCTGTAGCTTCCCTGCCCAAATAAACTTCGTGTGTCCGAGGTAAAAACTTCCGAATTTCCGAGGCAAAAACTCAAGGCAAATCGTAGTTAGTCTAGTCATCAATCTCGAGCATCCGTTGAACACAAGACCGAGCACTCAACTTGCCGTCCAAGAGCGCCGATACTAGTTCGACAAAGGGTGCGTGTATGCCCTCCGCACGGGTTCGTGCGAAGAACATGCGGGTGGCGCGCACACCCTCGGAGACCATATAGGCACTATCAATGACGTGTGCGAGCTTGTGCCCACTGCCCAGCAATTCGCCAGTACGGCGGTTACGACCATGGTTCGATGTTGCAGTTACGAATAGATCTCCCACGCCGGCCGGAGTGAAAGCGGTCTCTGGCTGAGCGCCAAAGGCCACCAACACTCGGCAAGCCTCACGGAAACCGATCGTGAACAACGCTGCTTTGAGGTTGTCACCGCCGACGCCACCTACCCGCCAAAGCCCATCCGACACACCGCAAGCAAGCGCAATGACGTTTTTGAACGCGCCCCAAAGCTCAACGCCCAAAGGGTCCGAGGCATAGCGCACTAAAAACGTGGGAGTAGACAGTTCATCAGCGAGACGGCGAGCAACCGACTCGGACTCGGATGCCACCAACGCAGTGGTCAACACACCGGCTGCTACTTCCACGGCTATCGTGGGGCCAGTCATTACCGCCAACGCATTGCTCCGACCAGCTGCTTTTAGCTTCGCACCTATGGCCTCCGAAACCAGAATTTTGCCAGGCGCAAGTCCCTTGGCCAGATCAACCAAAATCGGCCGTTCCCCTAATAGGGGCAGGATGCTGTCAACCACGTCGAGGATCACATCGGACGGCACGGCTAAGGCAACAACTCCGGCACCATCAAGGGCCTCTTTCAGTTTCATAGTGACGCGAAAGTCGGGCAGCTTCACTCCCGGCAAGTACTTGTTATTGACGTTGGACAGCCGGATGCTGTTGAAAACTTCCTCCTCCACTGTCCAGCCACGAATGGTATTACCGTGGGCACTCCAGTTCCGCGCTAAGGCCGTACCGAAGTTCCCGAGTCCGAGCACAGCAATGTTGCTCATCGCGCATCCCTCTTGTCCACTACGATATTTTACACACAACCCTGCTTGTGAAGGTCCAAAAATCCGCCCCGCCAAATAGTCGCTTACACCCAACGCAGCGCCCAAGTTCCCTGTGCGTCTGCACAAACATAATTTATCTTTGTGTGTCCGTAGCTATTTTAAGCTATGTGTGTCCCGTTGCCTGTCCTTCGTTGTGTCCCGTTGCCTGTATTTTAGGCTATGTGTGTCCCGTTGCCTGTATTTTAAGCTATGTGTGTCCCGTTGCCCGTGTCCCGTTGCCTGTCCGTGGCTATTTGATTTCGTTGTGTCCCGTTGCCTGTATTTTAAGCTATGTGTGTCCCGTTGCCCGTGCGCGTGTAAGCTATGTGTGTCCCGTTGCCCGTGTGCCTGTCCGCGTTGCCTGTCCGTCGTGCGTTGCCTGTCCGTTGCCTTCGGCTTCAGGTTCAACTTGAGGCCATCGCCGAGATCAAGTTCGATGTGCCAACCACGTGCCCTTCGGGACTGAACAGCTGGCCGAAGTCAATCACGGTGTCAGCCACACTAGGCTGATGCGCCAAGCACTTGCGCCACTTGCAGAAGCTGGCGTCACCGATCCGCTGGATTTAGCGGAACCGGACTGCGGACAACCCCGATCAGCCTGCGCATCGACAATAGTCCGCCATTGAGTCGCGTTGCGATGAGTTCGGTGGGCCATGCTGATTGCTCCTGCGAAAATCGGCGCTAAAGTAGGCTGGAATCGCAGTCGGGGGAATGACGGTTCAGAATGAACGCTTACGCTGCCACTGTCGAAGCCACGGAAAGCCGCGGCGGAAGCGCTCAAGTTTCTGCGGGGCAGCGAACTGCTCAACGGTCGTCTGGTCCGCGACGCCGTAGTCGCCGAAAACGCCGACGAGCAGCAGGCAGCAAAACCACCCAACAGCGTGAACCCACCCGAGGAAAGTCAATCAATGCCCCGATTCGACTTCACCCGCGCACGGCCCCCGGAGCTTCCCGCCAAACCCCTGCCGCAGCCACAGCCCTAGACTCCTAAAAAAGCACTCCTTTCAAACCAAGCAGAGATTCGGCCTCATCCTCTTACAGTGGCCAGCAAAGACCTCCATGCGATTGCCCAACGCACTCCGGTTTCCAAAACCACTAGCATCGGGGCGAACAACGCGCATCATTTTAAGGCGCTTTCTCAGCCCGTCCAATAAATAGTGGATTGCGTTCGCCCGAGAGGGCCGGGCCATTCAGCGTCAGTGGAGGCCCGCTGTTGGCGGCGGTTTGGGTTGGGGCAGTTCCCGCTCCGGGTCCGGGCCGAACAAGTATAGGGCCGCCAGCGCGATCAGCGTCCACGCGAATAGTGAGAGCGCCAGTTTCATCGTTATTCCTCCATCATTGTTGCTGAATCCAGCTAAAGCGCGGCATTGCCTTGTTGCCAAAAGCGGCCCCCCCGGTCTTCATGGGCGCGATGCCGCGCATAAGACTGGATCCGGGCCATGTCCTCCTGCGCTAGCACATCAGCAGAAGACGCCAAGCCTGTGCCAGACAACACTCCCTCAAGCACAACCGGATTGAAAATTGCATGGCGCTCCTCGCCGATCAAGCGGAGATCGGTGAGCGCACCCTCGAAACGGACGAAAATGCCGAGGCAAACGCTGCAATAGGCATTGTACAACCGCTCACCTCGAATAATATCCGCTTCGGCCACTTCGGCGGCGTCTGCTCCGGGATGCTGCGATCAACAGCGGTTGGCGCGGGCAGGGCCGCATCACACCCCCTAGCTTGAAAACCAACATCTGGCCTAGGTTGCCATAGGTGAGCGACACCGGCGTGGGCGCCGTTTCGCCACTAAACAACCCACCACCACCGCTGCCGGTGAGTAGGGAGACGTACTGCACCCCATCAATCTCATAAGTGATCGGCGGTGCCCGCATCTAAGCCTGGGCGTTGAAGCTCCAAAGAGGCTCGCCTGTGTCCTTGCCATAGGCATTACTGGTCAAGACTTGGTCAAGCGCATCGCCTTGGAGCACCAGCTCCCCGGCGGTGGCCACCACGCCGCCATTCCAGTACTGGGGATGCTCCACCACCCCCTTTGACTGGCCAGTCAAAGGGCTGAACGCCTTCAGACAGCCAATCGCTTTAGGTCCACCAGCCAAGTCTTCGTCTGTCATCTGCGAAAGCTTGGCGAGCCCCTCCACCAGATTCCAAGCGCCGCGATTTTCCTTGAAAACCCCAGCCTGGCGCCATTCCTCAGCGGTGGAAAAGAAAAAAGGGCTGGCATGCGCCGGCCGATAGACGACACCCGCACCCAAATCCACGGATATGGCTTGCCAGTTGTGCGCCCCTAGAGAGCTAAGCAGCCCCCATTGGGCCTTCTTGAGGTAGTCAAATTCAGAGTTCTCCACCGGACGCCCTCTCTCCAAGTCCACATGGGTCGCCCAAGTCACGGTTCGAAGGGGTGGGCGCACAGTAACCCGCCGTTCGCCCAGTCTATAACATAAAGGAAGCCGTTTTGGGGCGCCTGCAGCACCACCTTGCGCATTCGCCCATCCACCTCCATGTCGGCCAAGGCAATGTCTTGCACGGCGGTGTAATCCCAGTTGTCGCCAAGGGTGCTCTGGTAATGCCAGTTCACTCCACCAGTGAACGAATTTCCGCATGAGTGTTTCTCCCTCAGACAGACATGATACCTCGGATGTGCGGCATTGGGGCTCACGAACTCAATCCTCAATATCGCGGCGAGAACACAAATCACTTGGACACACAAACTCACAAATCACTTGGACACACAAACTCACAAATCACTTGGACACACAAACTGACATGGACACACAAACTGAGACATGGACACACAAAACTGACAAAGACGCTCAAGCGCGCCAAGACGCAAAAAATGTGGTGTTATTCAATCCCCGCCCGGACGCCTAAACAAAGGGATGCGCTTCCCCAAAAACGCTCGGGCGCCCTCCTCCGCATCCGGGGCTTGAACAAAGCGGTTCTGCGCCACTCCGGCCTCCCGCAAGGCGGTTTTAAAGCCGCAGCCAACGTGCCGATACACCAGTCGCTTGGTCTCGGCGATGGCAGCCGGCGGCGATGCGGCCGCCAGCCGGCGCACGTAGCCACAGGCACCATCGACCGGTTCATTCGGCTCAAACAGCCTGTCCACCAAGCCCAAACTGTGCGCCTCCCGTGCGTCAATCCTGTCGCTCATCCACAACAGATCTAAGGCTTGGCCCAAGCCGACTAGACGCGGCAGCAACCAAGTTGAACCGTGTTCCGCCGCCACCCGCGCTTGAGAAACACGGTGGTGAAGCTGGCAGCGGTGGAAGCGAAGCGTAGGTCGCTCATCAAAGCCAAAATCAGCCCGCCGCCGGCCGCAACGCCGTTGACTGCGGAGATGATGGGTTTAGGCACCTCCAGCAAGTAGCTGAATATGCCCCGCAGCCGATCCTCCGGAGTGGTGGCGGGTTCCGCGCCGGGCGTCGTGGCTTCGACCAGCCCGGCCGCAATTCAGCCCGGCGCTGAACCCCCGCCTCGCGCCGGTGACGACAATGCCCACCACGCGCCGGTCTGCCGTTGCTTGACCAATCGCACGACGGATTTCACTCAAGGTGTGGAGCGTGAAAGCGTTTAAGCGGTCCGGGCGGTTTAGGCGAATGGCCGCCACCGGGTCCTTGACGCTGAATTCAATGTCGGTGTAAGCGCTCTCATACCAAGTTGATCCGCATGCCACATAGATGCACCTCGGCTTCCCCCTTACGCACCCCCCGCGCCTCCGCCGCCCGCAGAACAGCAGGTCGGTCCACGCAAGTGAGGTCGATGCCGCCGAGACCTTCGGGACGCCCATCCGTGCAGCGTACGAATCGAAGCGAAGCATTTTCCAGCGGTAGCACCGGCGGGTCGCCAGCGGTGAGTTCAATCTGCGCAATCTCCGACCAGCGAGCAGCCACTTGGCATGGGTGGTCGCATTGAATTTCGGCGGCGACGATGGCTTCCACCCGTTCCGTGCGACGGTGCTCCCGCCAATTCAGCCCAGCCGGTTGCCAAGGTCCGTCTGGCTCGTAAGCGCCATCGCCAAGCTGCTGGTCAGTCTCGAAAAACGAGCCGCCAGTGTCCTTGGGGTGCAGCTGCATATTGCGGAACTGGTCCGAATCAAATTGATTGACGATGCGCACCCCCAACTCCGCCACCCTAGCCCGGCGCGGTTCATGGTCATCGCACTCGGTGATGACCATGTAGCCGCCATCGCCGCCCCGACGCGCAAGATAGCGGCCGCCAGCGGTGTTCTCCCGAACAGGCGCCACCACCTCCAGAAATTGGTTGCCGATGGGCATCAGCGCGTTCTCCAAGCCGAAGTGCGCAACTCCAAGGTCGCGATAACAGACCTCAATGCCCAAAACGTCAGCAAACGCCTGTTCAATTGGCGCTAATTGCTCCGCCACCAGCGCGATTTGACGCAATCTCAACCGCATCTCTGCTTCCTCCCCGCAAAATTCCGGTCAGGATGTGAACCATCCTTGCCGCGCTGCATGCAGCTAGTTCTCGGCCATCAAGTTGCTGCTCTCCATTCTTTAACCTCCTCAAAGTTCCAACCACCTTAACGGGTGACTCGCACCCAAGGAGCAACTCGCGCCCATATCAAATCGCTCGCCCCAAAGCCGCGCCAGCATGAATGGCGCTCATAATGCTGTTGCGGCCACGAACATCACCGATCAGATGATAGGACATGCCAGCCTCGGCCATGCCTTGCGCCAACTCACGGTTGGGTTCGTTGTAGCCCACCAGCACCACCAAGTTGGCGCTCAGTCGGCGGCGACGCTCCGTATGCAGGACGCCCAGATCAACGTGGTCCGCCCCAATGGAACGAATGTAGTGATTGCCTATGAAATCGAAATCACTCGAGTAGAGACGCTCCCGAGCAGCGCCCGCCGTAACCGGTGGGTAAGGCAAGGAATTGCCGATGCCGTCGAAACGCGAAACCAGGGTCACCGCCAAGCCAGCTTCAAGCAGAACGTCGGACACCGAGATGGCTTCAAAGGAGCCGGTGTCGTCATAAACCACAGCCGGGCCGACCAAGCGCGAGGGCGGACCAAGGCCAAAGAAGTCCCAGGACGTATGCACATGGGGCTGATCAAAGCCCGGAATCGGCCCAGCGGGGGTTGATAGTTGAAAGCCGTCCGTTCGCGGCGTCGTGCCAGTGGCCAACACCACTTCATCCGGTACCCGATTCTCGATTTGTGCCAGCTCTATGGGCGAATTGATCTGCACGCGCACGCCCAAGGTGTCCACCTCATCCGCTAGCCAACTCACGATGGCACCCAAGTCCGCTCGATGCGGCGCAGATGCGGCAATAGCCACCTGACCGCCAAGACGCTGAGCGGCTTCGTGCAACTCAACCTCGTGTCCGCGCAAAGCCGCAGCCCGCGCGAACTCCAGCCCGGCCGGACCACCACCCACGACGAAAATCCGCTTCGGCTGCGCCACGCGATCTTCGGGGTCAAAGCTGAGCTGATCCTCCCGTGCGGCCGTATGGTTGACGGCGCAACTAATTCGCCCTCGGGTCATCAATTGCCCGACACAACCCATGTTGGTGCCAATGCACGGCCGAATGCGCCCTTCATCCCCGTGCCGCGCCTTATTGACCAATTGCGGGTCCGCGATGAGCGCCCGCACCATGGAGACCATCTGCGCCGCACCGCTGGCGACGATCTGCAGCGCATGGTCCAAGGTCATGATCCGGCCCACCACCATCACCGGACTGTTCAAGCCGGGTGAGATGGCCTCGTTGGCGGGCATCTCCACCCCTAGGGGATCGTCCGCCGGCGCAATAAGCTTGTGAAACCGCCAATAGGCGCCCATGTGCAGGGAAATGTAGTCCGCACTCGCGTCGATGGCGGCGGCGATCCTAGCGCTGTCCTGAGCGGTGACACCACCGGGTACGTAGTCCTCGTTGGGCAGCCGCACACCAACGGCAAAGGCGCTGCCGTCCACCGCCTCCCCCACTGCGGCGATGACTTGCCGCAAAAAACGCAGCCGGTTGTCGAACGAGCCGCCGTAGGCGTCCGTGCGCTTGTTCAAGGCTGGGGAAAGAAATTCATGAAGCAAGTAGCCGCTTGAGGCGTGTATATCGACGCCATCCAATCCAGCATCCCGACAGCGGCAGGCGGCGGCGGCGAAGTGCGCCACCACATCATCGATCATGTCCTGATTCATGGCGATGGGCACGATACCAGCCATGGGGTTGGGCACCGCGCTGGCGGACCAGTGCTCCGGGCTGCCGGCCAAGGCGGCGTGGCCGGCTCCCGGATGGTAAAGCTGCAAAAACAACTTCATACCGGTGGCGTGGACGCGCTGTGCAAGCTCAGACAGGAACGGTAAGCAGGAATCATCCCAAATGGGCAATTGGCCAGGTGCCAAGGGGTGGACACTAGTGGCCTCGATCGTAGACATGCCAACGCCGCCCCGCCCACGCGCCTCGTGATAGGCAATCAGCGCTTCACCTGTCAAACCCGTACCATGGGGCGAACGCACAATACGGTTGGGGATGGTCACCGGCCCCACTTGAACCGGCTCAAACAGCTGGTCGTAGAACCCCACCCTCAGCCGTCTCCCTCGCTGTCAACAAATTGGGCAAGCGCGGCGACTTCCTGCGCGGGACCGAACGGCTGCGGTCGAGTTCGCTCCACCAAGCCATACCAATAGTCAGCGTTCGCCATATCCCCCTCCATCACGTGAACGATGCCGTGCGCCCAATGCGCCGCCGGGGTGGACAGTTTCTGAACGATTCGATGGGCCGCCTCCCAATCGCCTTTCTCCAGCAAACGAATGGCATCATGGATGCTGTTCATGGGGCGAAGCTAGCAAGGCGGCACCTGCAAGTCCAGCGCACACCTGAAGCACAGCCTGCGAATCCAGTCTCTGCTTCCATATTTCGATGAACCCATAGGACTTAGGGATGGCCCCGGCCAATGCGGTGATTGGATTGACCAAGGCCGGAGGCGGCTTAGTTTGAAACCCTCTTGTCTCGCTGCCGTTCAATTGAGGCGACCCCCGTTCCTTTGGCTACTGCCAAGGCGTCGTCAGGATGTAGACCGAAATATCGGAGGTGCCGAATACGCACCAGCATCGGATGGCGGATGTGGCGTTTGGGCGACCCCCAGCCATCCGTTGACACTGATCGCACCCCCCACCCGACTTCAGAGCGCGAATGCGGTGCTTGGGTGGGTGGCAGCAGCAGTTCCAGCCAACGCGCAATTGGTAGCTAGGGGGAGACTCGAACTCCCGACCTCAGGATTATGAATCCTGCGCTCTAACCAGCTGAGCTACCTAGCCACGTACATCCCGTTACGGGCGGGATGACAATTCTCAACGGATGGGGAAAATCTGTCAATGCGGTGTACCGGCTCAGTACATTTCGGAATTTTCTCGATCAGGCAGCAAGGGAGGGCTTGCGCGGAAATTCAGCCGGAACCAACAAGCCGAGGGCATGGTGGGGCCGGACGTTGTGGTGGTCACGGAGAGACCGGTCCAAAGCTCGGTTCACTTCGCCGGAGGTCGCCCCGGTGGACGGACCATATAACCCGACCACAAGGTGCGGTTGCTGCGCTCGACGCTACCGTGACTGTCGGGACGGCGGGGCGGGAGGGCTTGCGCGGAAATTCAGCCGGAACCAACAAGCCGAGGGCATGGTGGGCCGGACGTTGTGGTGGTCACGGAGAGACCGGTCCAAAACTCGGTTCACTTCGCCGGAGGTCGCCCCGGTGGACGGACCATATAACCCGACCGCAAGGTGCGGTTGCTGCGCTCGACGCTGCCGTGACTGTCGGGGCGGCGGAGCGGGAGGACATGGAGAGGAATGCCGGCGTCGCGACAGGCGGTCTCGAATTCCTGCATGAACTCGGAGCCGCCATCGACCTGCACCGAGCTCACGGGCAGGCGCTGCAGGGCCTCGTGGAGGAAGTCAGTGGCGATGGCGGCGGTGGCGTTGGAGCGGACCTTGACGTGGATGCTCTTGGTTCGGGTCCTTGGCGTGGAATTGCTTGAAGGTTCCGCCGTCGACGTGCACGGTCATGTGGTCGAACCCGACGAGTTCGCCGGGCGCCGATTGAGGCCCGACGCGAGGCGCTGCGCATGGCGGCGGGAGAAGTCGCGGCGGCGCTTGCTCCGTGCGCACCCCTCGCAGTGGCTGGCGGGTGCTGCGCGGCCGGCGCGCACGCCATCGGCGAGGATCCGTCCGACGGACGCGGCGCTCAGTGTGAAGCCCGGGTCTCGGCGGAGGATGGCGTGGATGGCCGCACGCCCGGCCCAAGGCCGGCGGCGGTGCTCGGCCTCGACCAAGCGGCGGTCCCGCTTGATCCACTGCCGGGCCGGGCTCCGCGCGGGCGGGTGCTGCGCGGCGCGAGGGCTTTGAGGCCGCCGCCGAGGTCGGCCCTGCGCCAGTCGTCGTGTGTGCTCTTGGCTAGGCCGGTGGCGCGGAGGGCGTCGCTGCGGCGCATGCCGCCGGCGACCATCCGGTCGATCAGTTCAAGGGTGCGCAGGCGCTCGCAGGCGGGTTCGGCAGGCGGGTTCGAATATCGGGTCAGGTCCACCGGCAGGCGCTCGCAGGCGGGCGGGCAGGCGTGCAACAGTCTCATATTCAGGCTCCTTGGTTTTTGGAAAAGCCAAGTGTGCCTGAACCGGCGGCGGACTCCGTCCGCAGCCCGTCACCCCGTCGGAACCAGCGCGCCAATGCGCCGAAAATCGCCGGAGCCGAAATTCCCGAATGTCTGGGCCCATACACAGATCCACTTGCGCAGTCATAAATCTGAGATAGAATCCTCCGTTTACTTGGGCCAAATCAGGCTTGCGCTTGCTTATGGCCCGCTCTAGTCCAACCGGTCGATTCTTTGAGGTGCCATGAGCGATCAAAGCCAGCAACAGCCGTCACGCCTGAAGGAGCTCGTTGCCAAAGGCAAGGAGCAAGGATATTTGACGTTCGCCGAAGTCAACGATCACTTGCCCGATGATTTGTCCGACTCAGATCAAATTGAGGACATCATCGCCAAGATCAACGACATGGGCATCGAGGTTCACGAAAGTGCGCCGGACACCGATGACCTGCTAAGCGCAGAAGAGAACACCGTGGATGAGCTGGTCGCCGAGGAAGCCGCGGCGGCGTTGGCGGCGGTGGAGACCGAGGCCGGCCGCACGACCGACCCGGTGCGCATGTACATGCGCGAGATGGGCGCGGTGGAGCTGCTCACTCGGGAGGGCGAAATCGCCATCGCCAAGCGTATCGAAGAGGGCATCCGGGATGTGCTCTCGGCCGTGGCTGGTTTTCCCGGCGTCGTCGAGCACATCCTTGACTCCTATGACAAAGTCAGCGAGGAAGGCCAGCTTTTCAACCTGCTCATCGGCTACTTGGACCCGATGGACGTGGTGCCGAGGCCAACACAAGTCCAGCCGGCGCCAAAGGTCGAGGTGCCAACGAAAGCAACCACCACCGACAGCGCTGCGGCCGAAACTCAAAGCAAGGGCACCAATCAGCCCAAGGAAGCGGAAGCCAAAACGGGCACTGTTGACGCAAACGGCGATAAAGCCGCTGACAAAACCGCTAAGGACGGGACAGGGTCGTCCGATAGCGACCGGGGGCCGGATCCAGTAGAGGCGGAGCGGCGGTTCACGGCTTTACGCAAACAGCACCTAAAAACGCTTGAGGTCATCAAAAAATACCCGCGCGCTCATCCCAAATCCCGTGAGCAGATCGCACTGTTGGGCGAGAAGTTCCATTCGTTCAAAATGACGCCCAGATACTACGATGGGATCGTCTCTAGAGCACGGGTGCCACTAGCTCAGGTCCGCCGTCACGAACGGGCCCTGATGACTATTTGCATTGAACAGGCCCGGGTGCCCCGAGCTCTATTCCGCCGTGAGTTCGTCGGTCGGGAGACCAGCGTTGCTTGGGTCAACCAGCTCATCAAGGCAAACAAGGAATTTTCGCCCGTCCTGAAGGAGCGCAAGGACGAAATCGTGCGCATCCTGAAGAAGAAGCTCCGGGTCGTTTGCACAAGCACCCGCCTGTCGGTGGGGGAAATCAAGGAAATCAATCGGGCCATCTCCATGGGCGAAGCCAAGGCGCGATGGGCCAAAAAGGACATGGTCGAGGCCAACCTGCGATTAGTGATTTCAATCGCCAAAAAGTACACCAACCGGGGCTTGCAATTCCTGGACCTCATCCAAGAAGGCAACATCGGGCTGATGAAGGCTGTGGACAAGTTCGAGTATCGGCGCGGCTACAAGTTTTCCACCTATGCCACTTGGTGGATACGCCAAGCCATAACCCGCTCCATCGCCGACCAAGCCCGCACCATCCGCATTCCCGTGCATATGATCGAGACGATCAACAAGCTCAACCGAGTGTCCCGCCAAATGGTCCAAGAATTGGAGCGGGAACCGAGTCCGGAAGAGCTCGGAGAGCGCATGGATATGGGCAATGACAAGGTGCGACGGGTGCTTAAAATCGCCAAGGAGCCCATTTCCATGGAGACTCCCATTGGCGACGACGAGGACTCCCACATCGGTGATTTCGTGGAGGACGTCAACGCCGGCCTGCCTGTGGACGTAGCCACTGAGGACAGCCTGAAACAATTGATCGGCAATGTGCTCGGCGGCCTCACAGCGCGGGAGGCCAAGGTGTTGCGCATGCGCTTCGGCATCGGCATGAATACGGACCACACTCTAGAGGAGGTTGGCAAGCAATTTGACGTCACTCGAGAGCGCATTCGCCAAATTGAAGCCAAGGCGTTGCGGAAGCTGCGCCACCCCACCCGCTCGCAGCATCTACGCAGCTTCCTTGATGAGGCGGCTTCCTCCGGCAAGGGCTGATTCGCGAGGCCACGCAAACAAGACCGCAAGCCGCCGTCATCGTCAAACCAGCAAAAACGGCCGTCGGGCCGAAGATCAAGAGGCTTCTTCAAGCCCTTTCATGGAACCACCCTAAACAGAGCGGGCCTGATCGGGCCTTGGTCCCGAGTGGGTTTGGGGCGCTTGCCTGTGAACGCACGGCCCCGTTGCCGTGCCGAAGGATGGGCGCAGGCACGAGCTTAACGCGCGGCTAGGCTAGCGCCCCAAGCCACTCTCCCTTGGCTAGGGCCGCTCGCATTGGATCTTGCCTGAAGTCGCCGTGCGATGGCCAATCCTTGGAATTTAGTCAGAGATTCCCTAGCCTGTATATTGCATGAGTGCTTCGATTGAGGGTGCAGTTTGGGCTGGCCTTGCGGTGTGCATCGACCATGGCCCGGGCAACGGCCCGAGTCAGCCCCATCCGCCGGTCCACCTAGGCGAGCGACCCGATACCGCCATGACTGGTGATATCGCCACCACTGAAATCGGCTTCAACTCTACGGCGTTTAACAGGTGGAAATTGGAGCGAAGTTTGGGCTCATTCCGTCACGTCTGAGTGTCTTGTTGTTAAGGTCTAATAACCTGTATTTTCAGGATGTTTTCGACGTTATTCCGTCCATTTCTTGAAATATTTGAGCTAGATTTCTCATAGGCGCATAAGCGCCAAGGCGAAAATTGGCAGCGTCGGCAGTGCCGAGTCAATTCGGTCAAGCAGGCCACCGTGGCCCGGCAGCAAAGTGCCGGAGTCCTTGACCCCGGACCGCCGCTTGATGAGGCTCTCCAAGAGGTCACCAAAAACAGCGGCAGCGACCAACACCAGTATCAGCCCGGCCCAGGTCCAAGTCATCCGGCCTGCTAAGGCCAAGGCACCGCCGCAGATCAAGATGCTGGTGAGGACGCCGCCAGCCAAGCCTTCCCAAGTCTTGGCCGGGCTTAAGCTTGGCGCAAGGGGGGTTCGGCCCCACTTTTTGCCCGTGAAGTAGGCACCGACATCCACGCTGGACACCAGCAAGAACAGCCACACCAGCCAATGATCTCCTTGTGCTTGGTCGTGAATGACCAAGATACCGCACCAAGCGCTCCAAATCAGGATGACGCCAAGGCTTCCGCTAACCAAGGTCCTGCTCCACAGCCCCGCGCCCGCTGGATAGGCCAAAATGCCGATGATGATCCCAACCCAAACAGCCGCGCCGAGCCACAGCACCCAGTTCCGCAAGGCGGGAACAACGTAGGCCAACGCCAGCGCTAGGGCGAATGCGCAAACATAGAGCCCCCGCCGCCACGGGTCCGTGAATCCGGTAAAGCGCACCCACTCCCATGCAGCGAGGATGGCGGCGAGGGCGAAAGCTGCGGCCGTTAAGGGCGGCGGCAACAGATAGATGCAGGTGAGCACCACCGATGCCAGACAACAAGCCGTGATGATGCGGCTTCTAAGTTTACGGGCGTTTCCGTTCATGTCCTGCCTCATGCATGGGGCTGCCTGAGGCGCAAAGGACGCTCGCCTCGCCTGCTAGCGTCCTGTTCCACAAGTTTCTTGCATTTCAGTGTGTCGCACGGGATCTGCGGCAAGGCGTGGCCGGCCGGCAATGTCCCGCCCCATTGCCAAGGGTTGCAACGCGGACACAGGCCCCGTGCAGTACCGGGAGCTTGCTCGGCGGGCTAGGCATGGGCCTTCAGCCTTGGCGGCCGAAGCGCCGCTCCCGGTCGTCAAAGACGCCAAAGGCGTCGAGCAGGCAAGCCTCATTGAAATCAGGCCAGAACGTCTCCGTGAAGTACAGCTCGGTGTAGGCAAAATCCCATAGCAGGAAGTTGCTGATGCGTTGTTCGCCGCCCGTGCGGATGCAGAGGTCCGGCGACGGCAGCCCGTTAAGGGAAAGATGGAAGGCGACGGTTTCCTCATCAATGTCCTCTGGGTCCAGCCGACCAGAGGCGACGGCCCGAGCCATCGACCGGGAGGCTTCGGTGATGTCCCAGCGCCCCCCGTAGTTAGCGGCGATGTTCAGCTTCATCTGCTTGTTGTTCCGGGTCATCGCTCCCGCCCGTTTCATCTGCCGGTGCAGATCCTCCGGAAAACGTGAGCCGTCGCCGATGAAATTCAGCCTGACATCCCGTTTGTTCAGTTCATTCAAGTCCCTGTTGAGCATGCCCTGCATCAAATCCAGCAGCAGATTCACTTCGCTTCTCGGCCGCTCCCAATTCTCCGTGCTGAAGGCGAAGAGAGTCAGGCAGCGCACGCCGTAATCCGCGCAAGCCTCAGCGACTGGCCGAACATTGTTCGCCCCCGCTCGGTGGCCGGCAGCGCTCGGAAGACGGCGACGCTTGGCCCATCGACGGTTGCCATCCATGATGATGGCGACATGGTAAGGAGCGCTAACCGGCTCCTGCTCAGCAGTTGCGAGCAAAGGCTTCGGCATCAGGTGCTGCCGCCGTGCCACACTCGAAACACCAATCAAATCTCCATCAGGTCCGCTTGCTTTACCGCCAGCACTTGGTCCACTTCATTGATCCGACGATCGGTGATGGATTGAATGTTCTCCTCCGCACGGTGGGCATCGTCCTGCGTGGCCTCCTTCTCCTTCACCAGCTCGCGGACATCGGAAATCGCGTCGCGGCGAATGTTGCGGATGGCGATGCGGGCCGCCTCCGCTTCCTGCCGGGCTTGGCGTGTCAAGTCGCGACGGCTCTCTTCGGTTAGCGCCGCCAAGGGCACGCGAATGACATCCGATGAAGTAGTGGGATTCAAACCCAAATCGCTTTTGCGAATCGCTCTTTCGATTTCGAGAATCAAGTCCTTCTCCCAAGGGGAGACCGCCAAGGTGCGCGCATCCTCAACGCGGATGCTCGCCGCTTGGCTCAGCGGCACCTCGCTGCCGTAATAAGACACGCTGATGCTGTCCAGAATGCTCGGGTGCGCCCGCCCGCTGCGTATCCTGGCGAATGCCGCATGCATGGACTCAATGGACTTACCCATGCGTTCATCGGCGTAAGTGGAAATTTCGTTAATCATCAGCGTCCCGGCACGGCCGGCCACTATGCCGAACAGTCAGCCGCCGCAGCCGTAATTTGGGTGCCAACCTTCTCACCCTTGACTATCCGCGTCAACGCACCGGGGGAATTTAGGTCGAAGACCACCACCGGCAAGGCATGTTCACGGCACAGGCACATGGCACTCAGGTCCATCACGCCCAAGCAACGGCTAATGGCCTCGTCAAAGGTCAACGTATCGTAGCGTTTTGCGTTCGGGTCCAACACCGGGTCTGAGCTGTAGACGCCATCCACCTTGGTCGCCTTCAGCACGCAGTTGGCTCCCAATTCCAACGCGCGCAGGCAAGCCGCTGTATCCGTGGTGAAAAAGGGATTGCCAGTGCCGCCAGCAATGATGACCACCTCTCGCCGCTCAAACGCCGCACGAGCCTCGGCCACGGCGTAAGTCGGCAGAACGCCAGCCAAGGAAAAAGCAGAAAAAGCCTGCGCCGCGACGCCGCTTCGGGCCAAGGCATCTCCTAGGGCGAGGCCGTTCATGCAGGTCGCAAGCATCCCCATTTGATCCGCCACCACCCGGTTCATACCCGCTTCAGCCAAGTGGGCGCCGCGCAATAGATTGCCGCCACCGCACACAATCGCGACCTCGGCGCCTAGCTCCACGGCGACGCCGACCTCTTCGCACAAACGGTTGAGAACGTCCGGGTCAAAGCCAAAGCCACGCTCACCGGCCAACGCCTCACCGGACAGTTTCAACAACAGCCTTAGCAACTAACCGCCCCTGCTCGCCAGAGGGCAGCCACCCTAAGTAAGCGCCCGGTCATTGCGGCGGTTCCGCGTCAGCAATGCCCTCGCCTAGTTCAAGCCGCACAAAGCAACGAACATCCACTCCCTTGCCACGCAACAATTTGCCGACCGTGGCTTCGCCATCCTTGACGAAGGCCTGATCGACCAAGCTCACGCCCGCCAGAAACTTGCGCAACCGGCCGTCAATGATCTTCTCGACAATCTCCGGCGGCTTGCCGACGGTGGCCGCCTGCGCGGCGATGATGCTGCGTTCCTTGGTGACCATCGCTGCATCAAGGTCCGCCGTTCGCACCACCAAGGGGGAGGGATCATGGGCGGTCACATGCATCGCCAAGTCCCTGCCCAGGCTGTCATCCGCTATGGAAAGTTCAACCAGAGCGCCCTTGCGGCGATCATTGTGCAGATAACTGCCGATGACCCCAGACGCCGCGGACAAGGTGCGCGCCCGCCGCACGACGATGTTCTCGCCAATCTCCTGCACCAAAGCGGCGCGCTCCTCAGCGAAGGCGTCAGCAAGGCCGGTGGCGTCCTCCTCGCCATCAAGCGCCATCGTGGTGACCCGATCAACAAAGGATATGAATTTCGGGTTGCGGGCGGCGAAGTCCGTTTCAACGTTGACCTCAACGATTGCGCCCCGCTTGCCGTCGGCGGCAACCTGCAAGCCTAAGAGCCCTTGCGCCGCCGTGCGCCCGGATTTCTTGGCGGCCTTCAACACGCTCTTCCTGCGCAGCGCATCGACCGCCTCGTCGAGATCGCCGCCAACTTCCTCAAGAGCGGCCTTGCAGTCCATCAGGCCGAGGCCAGTGCGGTCCCGCAGCGCCTTCACTAGCTTAGCGGACACCGGCATCAACTAGCTCTCCACAACTTGGCCGGCGCTGCTGCTCACAACGCCGAACCGCGCCGCTTGTTCCTCCGAAACCTCAACAAACTCATCGCCGCCCACGCCGCCGGAGACCCGGTCGCGCCCTTCCTTGATGGCGTCGGCCATGGCGGTCACGTACAGCCGATTGGCCCGAATCGCGTCGTCGTTGCCGGGGATGATGTGGTCAATTCCCTCTGGATCGCTGTTGGTGTCCACCACGGCAAATACGGGCACGCCCAACTTGTTTGCTTCGGTAACGGCAATGCGCTCATGCTGAACGTCAACCACAAAAACCGCACCGGGCAAGCCGCCCATGTTCTTGATGCCACCTAAGCTGCGCTCAAGCTTGGCCAGCAGACGCCGTTTGTGCAGCGCCTCCTTCTTGGTGAGCTTGTCCAAGTCGCCGTCTTCATCCTGCTGCTCAAGCTCCTTCAACCGCTCAATGGATTGGCGAATGGTCTTGTAGTTGGTGAGCATACCGCCAAGCCAACGCTGATCGACGAAGGGCATGTCCACCCGAGTCGCCTGCTCCCGGATGACCTTGACGGCGGCGCGCTTGGTGCCCACGAACAGGATCTTCTGGCCTTGGGCGGACAGCCTGCCCGCCTCAATGAGCGCCTGCTCGAAGGCCGGCAGGGTCTTTTCCAAGTCGATGATGTGGATGTTGTTCCTAGTGCCAAAAATGAACGGCATCATTTTTGGGTTCCAATAGCGGGTTTGATGGCCGAAGTGCACTCCTGCGGCCAACATGTCACGCATGTTGATGTTCAATAGTCGTCCCCGGGTTAAGCGCCCGCCCCCTACACACTCAAACCAGCCAGTCAGCCACCAGCACCCATGAATCCGCAACAGGTTGCGCGCATCGTCTTCTGATGTGCCAAGGGCAACGTGTTGCTCCTAGGCGTCGCACTTTATACCATAGTCGCACCATGCCTGCCAAAGTTTCAAGCGACTCCGACATCGCCGGCATGCGCGAAGCAGGCCGCTTGGCCGCCAGCGTGTTGGAGATGATCGGGGACTACGTCAAACCGGGCGTGACGACCAGTGAACTCAACGACATCTGCCACCGCTACATCGTAGACGAGATCGACTGCATCCCGGCGCCGCTGAACTACAGCAATGATCCGGGCATACCGCCGTTTCCGCGCTCGGTCTGCACCTCGGTCAATCATGTGGTCTGCCACGGCATTCCATCGGAGCAAAAGCGGCTGAAGAACGGCGACATCCTGAACATCGACATCACCGTCATCAAGGACGGCTACCACGGCGACACGAGCAAGATGTTCCTGGTGGGCAAGCCGACCGTATTGGCCGAGCGGCTGGTTCGGGTGACCCAGGAATGCCTCTACCGGGGCATTGCCGCCGTCAGGCCGGGCGCCACCTTGGGTGACCTTGGCCATGCCATCGAAACCCACGCCAAGGCCAACCGCTTCTCCGTGGTGCAGGAGTTCGGAGGCCACGGCATCGGCAAAGTGTTCCACGACGAGCCGATGATTCTGCACCATGGCAGCCCGGGGCAAGGCATGGTTATTGAACGGGGCATGACCTTCACCGTGGAGCCAATGCTGAACGCCGGCCGGGCCGCCGTGAGGATACTGCCGGACCGCTGGACGGTGGTGACTCGGGACCACAAGCTGTCAGCCCAATGGGAGCACACCATCATGGTCACCGACAGCGGTGCCGAAGTGCTGACGAAGCGCTCTGAGGAGACCTTGTTGGCAACGGAGCACCCGCCCGGCGCAATCGTTTGAACATCCAAGCCCAACGCCAACGCATCAGCGACGAGAACGCCGCCTTGGCGGAGCGCTTTTGGGCGCGGGAGCCGATCAAGGACATCGTCCGTGACCGGGTGGCTTTTTTCGACGACCTCCTGCGCCAAGTTTGGCGCGGGCACTTCAGCGCCGAGGCGCAGGAGTTGTTACTGCTCTACGCGGTCGGCGGCTACGGCCGCGGAGTGCTGCATCCAGGCTCCGACATCGACCTGTTGATAGTCTCTGAAAACCTAGGCCGGCTCCATCGGGAAATCGAGCCCTTCGTGCGGCTGCTGTTCGACCTCAATATCGACATTGGCTACAGCGTGCGTTCGCTCAAGGACTGCAAAGTTGAAATGAAGGCCGACATCACGGTGACCACCGCCATGCTCGACCGGCGCTTGCTGATGCCAGCGGAATCCTCCCGCCAGCGTCGCCTGAAGGTCAAGCTGGACGCCTTAATGGAGCATCGACGCATCTGGCCGGCGGATCGTTTTTTCCGTGCCAAACAAGCCGAGCAGGAACAGCGCCATCGCCGATTCGAAGACGTGGAGTACGGCCTTGAACCCAACGTCAAGGAATCCCCCGGTGGTCTGCGGGACTTGCAAACAGCGTTATGGATCTGCCAACGCAAATACGGTTCGGCCGATCCATCCGAACTACAGCGCCGCGGCCTCATCACCCGCGAAGAGCGAAATTGGCTGGTTAACGGCGAGCGCTATCTGTGGTGGGTGCGCTACGGCCTCCACCTTGTGGCCGGACGCAAGGACGACCGCTTGCAGTTCGAGCACCAGCGCACGCTCGCTCAGCGTTTGGGCTACGCCGACACCACCGCTCGCCTTGGCGTTGAGCGCTTCATGCACGAGTACTACCGTTGGGTGCTCTACCTGCGGGAAGTGAACGACATCACACTGCAATTCCTAGCGGAATCCTTTGCCTCTAGAAAGCCGTCACTTGAGCGCATCAACGAGCACTTCCAAGTCAACGACCAAGCCATTGAAGCCGTGCATGACCGAGTGTTCTCCGAACATCCGGGTGCGCTGCTAGAGATGTTCGTCATCCTCGCCAACCGCCGCGACATAGCAGGCGTGCGCGCCGGCACCATTCGTCTGATCAGGCAGCATCTGGAGGTGATTGACGACTCCTTCCGTAACGACCCCGCCAACGGCCGCCGATTCCTCGAACTGCTGAAGGCACCCTACACCCTAGTCACCCAACTCACCCGAATGCGGCGCTACGGCATTCTGGAACGCTACATTCCGGAGTTCGGCGAGGTGGTCGGACAGATGCAGCATGATCTGTTCCACATCTACACGGTCGATGCGCATACCATGATCGTGATCCGCAACATGCGGATGTTCCGATACCGTGCGCAAGCGGAGCGCTTCCCGGTGGCCCATCGGTGCGTCAAGTCCATTCCCAAGATCGAACTGCTCTACATCGCCGGCCTGTACCACGACATCGGCAAGGGCCGGGGCGGCGATCACTCCAAACTCGGCGCCGCCTTCGCCGTTCCTTTCTGCCGCCGCTTGGGCATCAACGATCAAGACACTGCATTGGTTGAGTGGCTGGTGGCCGATCATCTGATCATGTCCAGCACCGCTCAGCGGCAGGACATTCACGACCCGGATGTCGTGTTCAATTTCGCCAAGCTGGTCAAATCGGAACAGCGGCTGGACTATCTTTACGCTCTGACCGTGGCGGACATCACAGCGACCAATCCCAACCTCTGGAACAGTTGGCGCGCCAGCCTGCTGAACCAACTCTACTTCAACACGCGCAAACTGCTGCGCCAAGGCCTTGAGTCGCCCGTGGACAGGCAGGCGACGGTGCGCATGAGGCGCGAGCGCACCGCCGAGGAAGCGCAGTCGCTCGGTTTATCCGCCGCCAACGCGGCGGCGCTTGGGGATCAGTTGGGAGATGATTTCCTGCTTCACCACCAGCCTCGAGAGGCGGCCGAGGTCATCGTCGCCGTGGCCGGCCATGACTTGGCCGCCAGCCCCTTGATCCTGCTCAAGAATCTCGCCAGCGAAGGCGCAGCAGGGGGCGCTACGGAAATCTTCATCCACACTAAGAACAAGCCCAATCTGTTCGCCGCCTCGGTCATCGCCATCAACCAACTGCGCCTGTCGATTCAGAACGCCCGCATCCACACCTCCGACGAGGGCCTTTGCTTCAACACTTTCGCCGTGCTCGATCCTGAGCGGCAACCGGTTCGAGGCGACCGGCACCCCATCATCGAACACCTCACCAAGGCCATCAGCGAAGCCAACATCAGCTTGCCGCAAAAACAACGCTGGCCGCGCCAACACCGGCAACTGCACCGCCCCAGCGAAGTCAGCCTCAGCCACGCTGAAGGTGCCCCTTACTCCACGCTGACGGTTCGCGCCACGAATCAGCCAGGGCTGCTTGCCCGCATCGGCGTGTTGTTCTTCGAGTTGGAAATAGCCGTCAGCGAAGCGCACATCACCACCTTCGGCGAAAGAGCGGAAGATCTGTTCCATGTGCAGACCCGCTCCGGCCACCCCATCGTCGACGCCGAGTTCATGTACGAGCTGGAGAACACCCTGCGCCAAACCTTGGACAGCCTGCCGCCCGCATGAACGTTCCCCTCATCCGCCGCCTAGCTAGGGAGCCTCTGATTAACTTCCAAGGATTGGCCATCGCATGGTGTCTGAGATCATTGCGGCGTGTGTGGTTCATGGCCTTGGCAACGTCACGGGTCAGCCCCGTCCGCCGGTCGGCTTGGGCGAGCAGCCCGATGCCGCCATGACTGGTGATGTCGCCACCACTGAAATCGGCTGCAACTTTACGGCGTTTGACGGATGAGAATTGAAGCGAAGCTCGGTCACGTTTTGCCATGGTGGAATTTCTCGTTTTTACGGTATAAACCACTGTGTTTTAAGGATTTTTAGGACGTTTTCCATTCACATCATGAACTATTAGGGCTAGCCGGCAACGCCAGACCGGACTGGACACCGAGCCAAGGTCGGAGTAGAAATGCCGTTTTGATTTACCCTGAGCCAAATGGATTTTCACTTCGCCACCGTCTGGGAAACGATTGCTGATACCTTGGGGTCGCGCCCAGCCATCATTTGCAATGATCAGGTTCGCTCTTGGCGGGAGTTCGATGATCGGGCCGCCCGTCTGGCGGCGGTATACGGCCGCTACGGTCTGGGCGTCGATTCAAAGGTGGGAACCTACCTGCACAATTGCTCCGAGTATCTTGAGGGTCAATATGCGGCCTTCAAGATCAGCGGCTGCCCCATCAACGTCAACTACCGCTACAAGACGGATGAGTTGGTCTACCTGCTAGACAACGCCGATGCTGAGGCAATTGTCTTTCAAGCCTGCTACGCCCCTCGCATCCAGGAGATCAGGCACCTCCTGCCCAAGGTGAAACTCTACCTTCAGGTGGACGACGGTACAGAGCCGCTGCTTGAAGGCGCCTTGGACTATGAGGACGCCATCGGCAGCGCTGAGCCCCTAGCTCGCATCGTGCGTGACCCGTCAAGCATCTACATGCTCTACACCGGCGGCACCACGGGCATGCCCAAGGGGGTGATGTATCAAGGCGGCCTGTTTTGCCAAGGCATGATCGGCATGGGTGCAGCTGGGCGCCAACTAACACCGCCGACCTGCGTCGCCGAAGTGCCGAAGCTCATTAAGGCCATCGGGGAGGATGCGCCAAGGGCTCTGCCAGCCTGCCCGCTCATGCATGGCACCGGCATGTGGATCGGCGGCTTCGCCACCCTATCCATGGGCGGCACCCTAGTGCTGGCACCTCAATTGGGGCTTGATCCAGATCATATTTGGTCTCTGGTGGAGCGCCACCAAGTCAGCGATCTCATCATCGTCGGCGAAGCCTTCGCCCAGCCTCTGCTAGCAGCACTCGACGAAGCTGCCCGGCGCGGTCGCCCTTATGGCATCTCCTGCATCAAGCAGATCGTCTCCAGCGGCGTCATGTGGAGCGCTGAGAACAAACAGGGCTTGCTCAAGCACCATGACATGATGCTGGTGGACATCATCGGCTCCACCGAAGGCGGCATGGGCAGCAACCTCACCACCCGAGCGGAGACAGCCCAAACAGCCAAGTTCCAACTCAACGAAGGCGTCAAGGTCTTCACCGAGGACGGGCGGCCCGTGCAGCCGGGCAGCGGCGAGATGGGCATGATCGCCACCAGCGGCATCGTGCCGCTAGGCTACTACAAGGACGCGAAGAAAAGCGCCGTCACATTCCAGGAAATCGACGGTGTGCGCTACAGCTTTCCGGGCGACTTCGCCACCGTTGAAGCGGATGGCACCATCACTCTGCTCGGCCGCGGCAGCGCCTGCATCAACACCGCCGGCGAGAAAGTGTTCCCCGAGGAAGTGGAGGAAGCGATTAAACGCCATGCGGACATCGCCGACTGCCTGGTGGTGGGTGTGCCGGATGAGCGCTTCGGCGAAAAGGTCGTCGCCGTCGCTTCCCCCCATACGGCTGGGCTGGTGGACGAATCGGACCTGATCGATTTCAGCCGCGAACGCTTGGCCGGCTACAAACTGCCGAAGCAAGTGGTGTTTGTTGAGCAGGTGCAGCGCGCGCCCAACGGCAAGGCGGACTATAAGTGGGCCAAGAGCCGGGCCTACGAGGAGCTAGGCATTGAGCGCACCGACTCCACTTGACTTGGAAGCCTGTCAACACCAAGGCACCTCGATTTTTGCCTGTTTTCAGCGTTGCAAGTCGGCGCGACTGGTTTGAAGTTGGCGTTGAGCCGCTGACTGGCGGGCTCGTCCACCCAGCCATCCGGCGTCCCCCCGCCTTGATTGACGCGTTTTCCCCGCGCTTGTTGCGGTTACGCGGCACCGGCGCGATGAACACATCAAGGATCCGCCCACCCCGCGCAAGACAGCCCTGCCGCGCCAAGCGCCGGTCGAACAGAGCGAATTTTCGAGGCACCCTAAAGCCATCGCCAAACAAGCCCCTGACATTCATACAGCGACTTCAAACTGAGCCACCACCTCGCACTGCATGCGCAAAGGCTGCTGTATGAACTCAGACACATTCCGGAATTTCGGCCCGGCGATTTTCGGCGCATTGGCGCGACCGGGCTTCGCCTCGGACCTTCGGATCGTCCGATTTCGGTGTTGTCGCTTGCGTAGGATAAACTAACGCCGTTCGGATCCCTTTCAAGGAGCAAGTCCCTAATGGCTATGCAGCGTACCCCCTTATTGATGTCCAACGTTCTCGACCGCGGTGCCAAAGTGGCGCCGGATGAGGAGATCGTCACGGCCACCGATGGCGGCGTTCGGCGGCAGACCTATCGGCAGACTCGGAATCGCGCCCATCAGCTGGCCCATGCGCTTGCCGGCGCAGGTGTTGGCATCGGCGACCGGGTGGGCACCTTCATGTGGAACGGCGCCCGCCACTTGGAGGCGTACCACGCCTGCGCCGGCATGGGCGCGGTGCTGCACACCCTGAACATTCGGTTGGGCGTGAAGGACATTGAGTACATCATCAACCATGCACAGGACAAGCTCATCATCGTTGATGCGGACCTGCTGCCCTTGTTGGAGGTTCTGAAGGCCGTCATTCCAACCGTGCAGCAGGTGGTGGTCGCCACCGAAGTGGGTTTTGAGGGTTGGTCAACGGATTTGCGCAAAGCCGTGGACTACGAAGACTTCATCGCCGGCCAGCCGACGGACTATGAGTGGCCAAGGATTGACGAAACCGCGCCCTTGGGCCTTTGTTACACCAGCGGCACCACGGGCAACCCCAAAGGCGTTGAGTACGAGCACCGCTCCCAATACCTGCACACCCTGACCCAGTGCATGACGGATTCCATGGGCCTGTCCGCCGCCGACACCATCCTCGGCATCGTGCCGATGTTCCACGCGATGGGCTGGGGCATTCCTTGGTCCGCCCTGATGCTCGGCTGCAAGCAGGTCCTGCCTCATCGTTTCATGAGCCCAGAGCGGCTGCTCGACCTGCTGACATCCGAGGGAGTCACTGTTTCCGCCGGAGTGCCAACTATATGGCAAGGCGTCAAAGGGCTTATTGAGGCGAATCCGAACGCTTACAATCTCTCAAGCTTGGCACGCCTGACGTGCGGCGGTTCTGCGCCTCCGCCATCGCTCATACGCTGGTACTGGGACAGCTTGGGGGTGGAGATGATCCAAGGCTGGGGCATGACCGAGACCTCGCCGCTGGCCACGCTTTCCCGCCGCGTCATGAAGCGCAGTCAGCTTGTCATTTCTGAGGATGAACAGTTCAACAACGTGGCCAAGGCCGGGCAGTTGATGCCCGGGCTTGAGCTCGAGATATTCGACGACGACTTCAAGCCCTTGCCCCACGATGGCGAAAGCGTGGGCGAGATCCTCATTCGCGGGCCTTGGATTTGCTCCAAGTACTACCGCAACCCGCAACCGAAGAGCTTTCATGGGGACTGGCTAATCACCGGAGACGTGGGCAAGATAGACGCCGATGAATACTTGATCATCTCCGACCGGTCCAAGGACTTGGTTAAAAGCGGCGGCGAATGGATATCGAGCGTGGACTTGGAGAACCACATAGTCGCCTTGGGCGGGGTCGCTCAGGCCTGCGTCGTGGCGCAACCCCACCCCAAATGGGATGAACGGCCAATAGCCTTGGTGGTGCTGGAGCCGGATAACCCCATAAGCGCGGCGCAGATTCTTGAACATTGCGCCGCTGCCTTCGCCCGTTGGCAACTGCCGGACGACATCATTTTCGTGGATGACATACCCCTGACCTCCACCGGCAAAATGAACAAGAAGGTGGTGCGGGCGAACCTAGCCGAGCAGGGCTATCGGCTGCCGCAACTGCGCCAGACAGCGAGTTGACTGAATGATGAGCGATGAATAAGCGTCAACCATGAAGCGCATGGTGGGCATCGGGCTGACGGCGGCAGCGTTTTTTCTGGCAGCCATCGCCGCCGAGGCACCGCTTGATGAACAGGCTCCCGCCGAGGTCTGGGTGGTCGAGCTTGACGGCGTGGTCGGCCCGGCCAGTGCTGATCTGGTGATCCGCTCCATTGAGGACGCCGCCGCCAATGGAGCGGCGGCGCTGGTGATTCGCATGGATACGCCGGGCGGGCTGGATAAGTCCATGCGCAACATGGTCAAGGCCATCCTGGCCGCCAAAATCCCGGTGGTGACCTACGTTTCCCCGGACGGCGCCCGGGCGGCGAGCGCCGGCACCTACATCGCCTACGCCAGCCATGTGGCGGCCATGGCACCCGCCACCAACATCGGCTCGTCCACGCCAGTGACCCTGGCCCCAGCCACCCCAAGTCCCGCCAAGCCGCCAACAGGCGAAAAAGAGGAGAAGCAGGCCGTTCCTGACGACGCCATGACCAAGAAGATGGTCAACGACGCCGTAGCCTATCTGCAAAGCTTGGCCGAACTGCGCGGCCGCAACATCAAGTGGGCTGAGGAGACCGTGCGGGAAGGAGCCAACCTGCGCGCGACGGAAGCGTTGGAGCAGAACGTCATCGACTTGGTAACGCCGAACCTAATGCAGTTGCTTGAGCAAATTGACGGGCGCGAGGTCAGCGTCAACAACCGAAAGCAAATCCTAGCCACCGCCGACGCCAAAGTGGTCTTCGTTGAAACGGATTGGCGCCATGAACTGCTTTCGATCATCACCGATCCCACCATCGCCTACGGCCTGTTGCTCGTCGGCTTTTACGGGCTGATCCTTGAGTTCTACAATCCAGGCATGATCTTTCCAGCGGCCACCGGCATCATCTGCCTGCTGCTCGGCGCCTACGGTTTGCAAATGTTGCCCATCAATTACGCTGGCCTCGCCCTCATCCTGCTTGGATTGGGGATGCTGATCGCCGAGGCCATCACGCCCACCTTTGGCGTCCTCGGCTTAGGCGGCCTAGTCGCCTTCGTCATCGGCTCGATCATGTTGATGGATACGGATCTGCCCGCTTATCAGCTGTCCTTGCCCATCATCCTCGGCTTTGCCACCGCTACCGCAAGCATTGCTGTTTTCGCCGTCGGCATGGCGATACGAGCGCGCCGGCAACCGGTGGTGGCAGGGCCGGAAAGCATGGTCGGCGCAACGGCAAAGGTCTTGGAGAGCTTTCAGGGAGAAGGCCGGGTGCGGGCCTTTGGCGAAGATTGGCGAGCCCGCTCGAACGCGCCGCTCGCCGCAGGCGATGAAGTGCGCATCACCGCCGTGAAAGAACTGGTTATCAGTGTTGAACGAAAACAGGAAATAGAGGATTAGGAGGAACACACCATGGAAATCGTGAGCTCCATTGTCATAGCAGCATTTCTGGCCTTGTTGGCAAGCTCCATCAAAATCCTGCGCGAATACGAACGCGGTGTCGTGTTCATGCTTGGACGTTTCTACAAAGTCAAGGGGCCTGGGCTGATCATCATCATCCCGCTCGTGCAGCAAATGGTGCGGGTGGACCTCAGAACCGTGGTGCTCGACATCCCCACCCAAGACCTCATCACCCGCGACAACGTATCCGTCAAGGTGAACGCCGTGCTGTACTTCCGGGTGGTGGATTCACAACCGGCAATCATCAACGTGGAGAATTTCATGGAGGCCACCGGTCAGTTGGCTCAAACCACCTTGCGCTCAGTGCTTGGACAGCATGAGCTAGACGAGCTTCTCGCCGAGCGGGAGCGCCTCAATCGGGACATCCAGGCCATTCTCGATCAGCAGACCGATCAATGGGGCGTCAAGGTGTCCAATGTCGAAATCAAGCATGTTGACATCGATGAAAGCATGATTCGGGCCATCGCCAAGCAGGCTGAAGCCGAGCGGGATCGACGGGCCAAAGTCATCCATGCGGACGGCGAGCAGCAAGCCGCCGCAAAGCTCGTGGAGGCGGCGCGGGAACTCAGCGCAGAAGGCGGTGCCATGCAGCTTCGCTATCTACAGACGTTGACCGAGATCGCCGGCGAGAAAAGCTCCACTATCGTCTTCCCACTACCTGTGTCCATGCTTGAGGGCCTTGGAAATTTGGCTCGACGCGACGATAGCAAGCGTTCGTAACGCCCTGAACGCGAGCGCAACGAATTAGTGTCCTGTGTCCCATAAGTTTCTCAAGTTTTAAGAGCTTGCTCGGTGTGTCAGTGCAAGGGTCGCAACGCGGCCACAGCCCCCGTGGAGCATGCTGAAGTGCAAGAAACTTGTGGGATGGGGCACTAGTGTGGTGTTTCTAAAAAAGTGACTTCTCGCTCCGAGACTGCTTCGCCAACAATCTCACCCCACCGCTATGAGTGAGGGATGGAGTTTTCATTGCGCAAGATTCTGCGCAACTTAGATCAGATCGTGCGCCCGGCCGGGCGTGTCTTCTTTGGCTGGTGGATCGTCGGCGGCAGCGCCGGCCTGCAATGGCTGGCAGCAACGCTGTGGATGCAGTCCTTCGGCGCTTACGTGGTGCTGCTGCAGGCAGACTTCGGCTGGAGCAAGGCGCTCATAGCCGGGGCCTTTGCCCTCACCCGAATCGAAAGCGGCATCCTCGGCCCCTTTCAAGGCTGGCTGGTGGACCGCTTTGGTCCGCGCATTATTCTCGTGATCGGCACCCTGCTGTTCGGCGCCGGCTTCATGCTGTTCAGCCAAGTGGAGTCGCTATTGGGCTTTTACCTGACCTTTGCCTTGATCGCCTTAGGATCCAGCCTCGGTGGGTTCGCCACCCTGATGGTGTCATTGGTGAACTGGTTTGACCGCCACCGCGCCAAGGCAGTGTCTATATCCCAGATCGGATATTCCATCGGTGGCCTGTCCGTGCCCGTGGTGATTCTCAGCTTGGAGACCTTTGGCTGGCGGGCGACGGCATTTTTCTCCGGCGTGCTGGTCATCGTCGTCGGCCTGCCATTAGTGCAGTTGGTGCGTCACCACCCGGGAGACCACGGCGACGTTCCGGACGGCGTGCGCACCGCCGAGGCGGAAATTGAATCAAAACTGCGCTCTGCTCGTGATTTCACCGTGCGGGAGGCGATTCAAACTTGGTCGTTCTGGCTCATCTCCTTTGGCCACGCCTTCGCCTTGTTGACGGTGTCATCCATTTTGGTGCATTTGATACCGCATTTGACCGAGGGCCTTTCCTACTCCCTAACGTCCACCGGGTTGCTGCTGGCGTTGATGACGGCTTTCCAGCTGGCCGGGCAAATCGTTGGCGGCTTTCTCGGCGACCGCTTCGACAAACGCCTGATCTGCACCCTGTGCATGGTGGCGCACACCTCCGGCCTGCTGCTGGTGGCCTACGCCAGTGAAGCCTGGATGGTGGTGGCGTTCGCGGCGCTGCACGGCAGCGCTTGGGGTGTGCGCGGACCGCAGATGGTGGCTCTTAGGGCCGACTACTTCGGCACCCGCTCATTCGGCACCATCATGGGCGTCTCCTCTTTGGTGGTGATGCTGGGCATGTCCAGCGGCCCCATCGTCGCCGGCTACATGGCCGATGTATCCGGCAACTACCAAAGCGGCTTCACCCTGCTCGCCCTGCTCTCCTTGGTGGGGTCGATCTGCTTTCTGGCGGCGCGGCCACCCCGAAGACGAGCAGTGGCGACTCTCTAGGCCCCCCAATCCCCTAGGTTTGTGCGCAAATTCAGCACCGAGGTTTCCTTGACCCCGTTCAGGCTGTGTATGGGTTCAGACACATTCCGAAATGTACTGAGCCCGTACAGCTTGTTGACACCGGCCGAATTCGCAGGCAAGCTTTCCTTGGCTGACTGATCGAAAAAATTCCGCAATGTACTGAGCCCATACACCGGCTGGACAAAAGACCTGCCTGCTCGGTAAATTCGAACGGGTTGATTCCCAGCACGTAGCGGCTTTGCAGCAAGCCGCCGCCTTAGCCCGCAAGACAAAGAAATAACAGAATGCACAACAGGCTAGCGAAAATGGCGCTCGCGGTTGCATTCGGGCTCCTCGCCAAAACGATGGCCCTAGCCAGCGAGCCGGTGGCGGTGCCGCCGGAAGTGGAGAAGATCCTGTCCGCGCCAGCCGGGGATTCAGACTATCCAAAGCAGGATCGGTGCCTGCCCCTGCACCGCATTCGCAGCGTTACCGTTCTGGATCAGCGCCATATAGCGTTCAAGCTGAATCGCAAGCAGCTTTACCTGATTCAGTTCGAACATCGCTGCCCGGGGATCCGCCGCAACAATCCCGTGGCCTATGAAACCGTAAGCGGCTCCTCCCTCTGCGCCTTGGACGCCATCCGCGGCATTCAGCAGTATGGCTTTGGCGACCGCAGATTGGGACCACCTTGCTCCATCCCTGGTTTCGAGCCAATCACCGAGGAGCAGCTCAGAGCGCTTAAAGAGGCCCTGCGTCATCAAAGGAAGAAATAAAAAGGAAGAAATAGCAGCCGAACACCGCACCCTTCCGGCGACGCCCAAAGACATCTGCGCAAGTTGGCGCTCCTTATTTCTTTCATGGAACTGGAACGGGCCCGATCGGGCCTTGGTGTCGAGGGGGCTTGCGGGGCTTGCCTGCCGGCGCACGGCCCCGTCGTTGTGCCGGGGGATGGGCGCAAGCACGAGCTTAACGCGCCGCCGGCAGGCAAGCGCCGCAAGCCCACCCCAGTTCAGACGTGGGTGCGTACCATCCCGACCAAAGGGCAGCAACCTGTGCAGGATTCCTAGGTGAGCCACCGCAATTATCTTACAGGCCCATCAGCTTATGGCTATAGTGGCCTCCAAGATATGAGGCTAGACTTCCTTGAGATTTCGGTTTAAAAAGCAGTGCAAACTCGATGAACAGCTACAGTACGCAAAAAGTAGCCGACCTTGTGGGCCTGAAGCCTGCACAGGTGCGCCACTTTGTCAAACGCAACTTGGTGGATCCAAGCCGGGGTCCGCGGGGCGAGTACCACTTCAGATTTCAGGACTTGGTTCTGCTGCGCGCCGCCAAGTCCTTGATCGATTCCGATGTCAGCGTGCGCAAGCTTATGCGGGCACTTTCCAAGTTGAAGGCGGATGAGGAAACGCCGTCTTCCTTATCCTCGCTGCGAATGTCCGCCCAACAAGGCGATGTCGTCGCTCACAACCAAGATCGACTCTGGCGTGTCGAAACCGGACAGGTCGAACTGAATCTGACTGATCCTGACCTGAGCCCGGTTTTAGCCAAGCTGTGGGGCGAAAATCTGGACGGCGACCACGGCAATCAGGATCTGAGCAGCGCCGAATGGTGCCAATTGGGTGTTGACCTAGAGGAATACGATGTCAACAAGGCATTTACCGCTTATGAACGATCCTTGGTCTTGGACCCGGGCAACATAGTCGTCCACGTCAACCTAGGGCGCCTCTACCAGATCAAGGGCAACCTGAAAAACGCCAAGCGCCACTATGAGCTTGCACTGGAAGGAGAGCCGGGCCACCAATTCGCCAACTACAACCTCGGCACCTTGTTCGAGGAGCTCAACGAGACTGAGATTGCGGCGCACTTCTACCGCAAGGCGCCTGAGGTGCCCGACGCCCACTACAACTTAGCGCAAATCAGACACCAGCAGGGAAATGAGTTGGCCTACCGACGGCACATCCAATGCTATCAACGCTTGCTTGGGCAACAGAGCTAGGTCGCCGCACTGTTTCACTGAAATCCGTCGTCAGCGCAGTTCCACTAGGGGAATCAAATTCCGCGGGCGACGTTGCCCCCAAGCCAACAACAGCGTGAACCCAGCGGCGGCTAGGGCCAAAGCGAAGACGAGCCAGCCGATTGCCGCTAGCGGGTCGGTGAGCAGTGAGCCGGCTTGATAGCAGAACACGGCCACGCTATAGGCCATGAGAACGGACCAGCCGGTCGAAAAAAGCGCCCAAAATGCGCCTATTTCCTTGTAAATTACCCCTATCGTAGCAACACAGGGCATATATAGCAGAATGAACAACAGATAGCTGAAGGCACCGAGTTCACCGTGAAAGAGCGTCTGCATGGCGGCGATCGTGTCGAGCGCCACACCCTGCTCGGTTGCCGCCGTTTCAACGTTGTCCAGGGTGCCTAGGTCCAGTCCCAACGGGTCGAACAGAGCCTCTCCCAACCGCCCCAAATTGCGCGGAATGCTGGCCATGGCCTGTTTCAGCAACTCCATCAAATCCTGGTTTGCGCCACCTCCGGTCGGAGCGTAAAGGGCGTCCAAGGTGCCTACGACCACCTCCTTGGCGAAGATGCCGGTGAAGATGCCAACCGTCGCCGGCCAATTGTCTTCATCAATGCCCATAGGGTGAAACACGGGGGTGATGGCCTTGCCAACGGTGCTCAACACCGATTTTTCGCTGTTCTCGTTGCCGATGGAGCCATCCACGCCAATGGAGTTGACGACATTCAACACCACCACCACAAGCACGATGGCTTTGCCAGCGCGCAGCACGAAGCCCTTAAGCCGCTGCCAGGTGTGGATCGCCAGCCCCCGCCAAGTGGGTAGGTGGTAGCTTGGCAGTTCCAGCACAAAGGCGCTTGGTGGCGCTTTGATGAGGTGCTTCTTCACCAACATGGCCGAAAGCACGGCCAAACCAATGCCAATCAAGTAAAGGGCGAAGACCACATTCTGGCCGTTTTCTGGAAAGAAGGCGGCGGCGAACAGCGCGTACACGGTCAGGCGCGCCCCGCATGACATGTAGGGTGCCATAATGGCGGTCAAGATGCGGTCCGGCTCGTTCTCCAAAGTTCGGGTCGCCATCACCGCCGTTACATTGCAGCCGAAGCCGATGATCAGGGGCACAAAGGACTTTCCCGGCAGACCCAAGGCGCGCAGAAGCCGGTCCACAATGAACGCTACCCGGACCATGTAGCCGGAGTCCTCAAGCAGGGAAAGCGCCAGAAACAAGCAGCCGATCACGGGAATAAAGGTGGCCACGAGCTGGACACCGCCGCCGACCCCGTCCGCCAGAAAGACGATCAACCAGTCCGGCAGACCCAGCCCAATAAATAGTTGGCGCGGCATCTCCACGAACAGCACCGAGGCGGTCAAGTCGAAGAAGTCTATGAACGCCGAACCGACGTTGATGGAGAACATGAACATCAGGTACATGACGCCGAGAAAAATCGGGAAAGCGAGATAGCGATTCAGCAACAGTGAATCAATGCGGTCCGTTGCCGTGCGTGGCGGCGGGCTGTGCGATGCGCAGTCCCGCAACAGTTGATCGATAGCCTGGTAGCGGGATTCCGCATCCGCCAAGTCAAGCTCAACGCTGCCGGCGCTGGCACCCACTGCGCTCGCCGCATTTTTTAGCGCCTCAATGCCCTCGTTGCGGCTGGCGATGATCGGCACCACCTGGCAACCGAGGCGGCGCGACAACTCCGCCACATCAATCTGGTGGCCGTTCCTTGCCGCCGCATCCATCATGTTCAGCGCCACGACCAAAGGTTGCCCTTGCTGCTGCAGTTGCAGCGTCAGGTAAAGCCCTCGGCTCATGCAGGAGGCGTCGATGACATTGATGACGGCGTCGGCTTCGTGCGCCGCCAAGAATTGCTGAGCGATGCGCTCGTCAACCGCGGCGTTGGCGTCGTCCGTGGCGTAAAGGCCAGGCAGGTCCACCACCTCCACCTGCTCGCCAGCCTGGGTGTATTTGCCGGATTTGCGCTCCACGGTCACGCCGGGCCAGTTGGCAACCCGCTGACGAGCACCGGTGAGGGCGTTGAACAGGGTTGTTTTGCCGCTGTTGGGGTTGCCGGCCAGAGCGATGGTGGTCACGTTCTCTCCAGCATCAGGCAAGCCGCTTCGGACGGACGCAGAATCAGGGAGTAGCCTCGAAAACGAATTTCAACGGGGTCGCTCAGGGGTGCCCGCCGTTGCAGTAGAAGTTTGGTGCCGGTGGTAAGTCCCAAATTGATCAACCGCTGCCGGTACGGGGAACGGCCTGTATAACCGACCACGCGAGCAGCTTCGCCGGGGCGCAGATCACATAGGCCCAAGGATTGGCCAAGGCTTTGATTGGACATGTTGCAAAGACGCAGCGGGCGGAAAGCCCGAAGCCTACAGGCTCCCTCTTTGATTAAGGGAGCACTATTTTAATGCAATCAATTCTCATTTGCAAAAACCAAAGCGGGCCGGGACTCCCGCCCCCAGCTAATTGGACGGCGCTTGCTGTTTGCGACGGACATATAGAACCAACTCATGGTCCATCAACTCATATCCGTGGCTGTCGGCAATTTCACTTTGCAGCGTTTCGATACGTTCATTGACGAACTCGACCACTTGGCCACTGTCGATGTCCACCATGTGATCGTGATGCTCCGTCGCTGCCAATTCGTAGACTGCATGGCCATCCGCGAAGTTGTGGCGCTCCACAATTCCAGCGCTCCGAAGCTGCGCCAGCACCCGATAGACCGTGGCGAAAGCCACCGTTTCGTCGTGTTCGATCAAATTCCGGTATACATCCTCAGCACTCATGTGATGAGGTTCAGACCGCTCCAGGACTTCGAGAACTTTCAACCGCGGCAAAGTGACCTTAAGGCCAGCCTTCTTAAGTTCGGCTCCTGACATTGAATCGACGCCTAGCGGTGAACGTGGCGGCTTGCCGGCAACTTAATCCGGCACCATCCCGCAACGGCGCTTCACGTTAACCCAACTCCCCTTCCCAGTCCACATTTTGCTAAAACGAAACCAAGGCCATCGCAAAGTCCTGCACCTCCGTCGCAAGCAACAGACAAAGCCTAAAAGAGGCTTGGCCTGCTTGGCTTGCATGGTCAGCGCCAACAGCCCCTTCCCCCTTATCGCGCGAACAGAGCGGGTTTGCGGCGCTTACCTGCCTTGCGCCCTTCCCCCAAGAAGGCAACGGCACCGTGCGCCCGCAGGTACGCGTTGTAAGCGCACCCGCAACCCAGCCACGCAAGAAGCCCGGCTAATTTAGAGGAGGTTCGGTGAACGGCATCGCCTGGTTATTTGGTGATTTTGGCGACGACGCCGGCGCCGACCGTGCGCCCGCCCTCGCGGATGGCGAAACGCTGCCCCTCCTCCATCGCGATCGGCGACATCAGGCCCACCGACATTTTCACGTTGTCGCCCGGCATCACCATCTCCACCTCCGCCGGCAACTCCACCGTGCCCGTCACGTCCGTCGTCTCAAAAAAGAACTGCGGACGGTAACCCTTGAAAAACGGCGTGTGGCGACCCCCCTCGTCCTTCGACAGCACATACACCTCCGCCTCGAATCCCGTGTGCGGCGTGATGCTCCCAGGCACCGCCAACACCTGCCCCCGCTCCACCTCGTCGCGCTTCGTCCCGCGCAGCAACACCCCCACGTTCTCCCCCGCACGACCCTCGTCCAGCAGCTTGCGGAACATCTCCACTCCCGTGCAGGTCGTCCTCTGCGTCTCGCCCAAGCCAACCATCTCCACCTCGTCGCCAACACGCACCACCCCGCGCGCAATCCGCCCCGTCACCACCGTGCCTCGACCCGAAATCGAAAACACATCCTCTATCGGCATCAAAAACGGCTGGTCCACCGGTCGCTCCGGCTGCGGAATGTATGCGTCCAGCACACGCAGCAACTCCCGCACCGACCCCAAACCCAACTCCCCCTCGTCACCCTCCAACGCCTTCAGCGCGCTGCCCACCACGATCGGCGTCTCCTCCCCAGGAAACTCGTACTGGTCCAGCAACTCCCGAACCTCCATCTCCACCAACTCCAACAACTCCTCGTCGTCCACCATGTCCGCCTTGTTCATGTACACCACAATCCGCGGCACCCCAACCTGACGCGACAGCAGAATGTGCTCCCTCGTCTGCGGCATCGGACCGTCCGCCGCCGACACCACCAATATCGCACCGTCCATCTGCGCCGCACCCGTGATCATGTTCTTCACGTAGTCCGCATGACCCGGACAGTCCACATGCGCGTAGTGCCGCACATCGCTCTCGTACTCCACGTGCGAAGTCGCAATCGTGATCCCTCGCTCACGCTCCTCCGGCGCATTGTCAATCTGCTCAAACTCCCGCACCTCGCCACCGTGCGCCAATGCGCAAAACTTCGTCAGCACCGCCGTCAGCGTCGTCTTGCCGTGGTCCACATGTCCAATCGTGCCCACGTTCACGTGCGGCTTCGTCCGCTCAAACCTCTCCTTCGCCATACCCCGCTCCTTAAAACTATCCTGGTTGAATGTTGTTCGTTCCGCTTGCAGCGACTAGCGGTTGATGATGCCTTCGGCGATGTTGTCCGGCACCTCGGCGTAACGGCAAAACTCCATCGTGTAGGTGGCCCGGCCTTGCGTGGCCGAACGCAGGTTGGTGGCATAGCCGAACATCATAGCCAAGGGCACAGCGGCGCGCACGATCTTGCCAGCGGGATTTTCATCCATGCCGCCGATCATACCGCGCCGACGGTTCAGGTCGCCGACCACATCACCCATGTAATTCTCCGGCGTCACCACTTCCACGCTCATGATCGGTTCAAGCAACACCGGCTTCGCCTTCAGGGCACCATCCCGCATCGCCATGGAACCGGCGATCTTGAACGCCATTTCCGAGGAGTCCACTTCGTGGAAGGAACCATCGTACAGGGTGGCCCGCACGTTGATGAGCGGATAACCGGCCAAAACGCCATTCTGCATCTGCTCTTGAATGCCCTTGTTCACGGCCGGGATGTACTCCCGCGGCACAGCGCCGCCGACAATTTTGTCAACGAACTCGTAGTTGCTCTCCTCGCCCTGCAACGGCTCAAGCCGCAGCCAGACATGACCGTACTGGCCGCGGCCGCCGGTCTGCCGCACATACTTGCCCTCCACCTCAACGCTGGCGCGAATGGTCTCCCGGTAGGCCACCTGCGGCTTGCCGATGTTCGCCTCCACGTTGAATTCGCGCCTCATGCGGTCAACGATGATGTCCAAGTGCAGTTCACCCATGCCGGAGATAATGGTCTGCCCCGATTCGCTGTCCGTCTCCACCCGAAAGGAGGGGTCTTCCTGAGCCAGCTTGCCAAGCGCCGCGGACATCTTCTCTTGGTCCGGAATGGACTTGGGTTCCACCGCCACCGAGATGACCGGTTCGGGAAACTCCATGCGCTCCAAGGTGATGATGTCGGTTTGTGCGCAGAGGGTGTCGCCAGTGGTCAAATCCTTTAGACCAATGGCGGCGGCGATGTCGCCGGCGCACACTTCCTTGATTTCATTGCGGGTGTTGGAGTGCATCTGCACCATGCGGCCCACCCGCTCGCGCTTGCGTTTCACCGGGTTGTACACTTTATCGCCGGAGTTCAGCACCCCGGAGTAGACGCGGAAGAAGGTCAGGGTGCCAACATAGGGGTCGGTCGCAATCTTGAAGGCCAGCGCGGCAAAAGGAGCCTTGTCGTCCGCCGGGCGCGAGGCGCGGGTTTCCCCGTCCTCCACAACGCCCTCAATGGCTTTGACCTCGGCTGGGTTCGGCAGGTAGTCGATCACCGCATCAAGCATGGCCTGAACGCCCTTGTTCTTGAAGGCGGAACCGCATAGCGCCAAGACGACCTCATTGGCCAAGGTGCGAATGCGCAGGCCCTTGCGCACATCGTCCTCGGACAGGTCGCCGTCCTCGAAATACTTGTCTAGCAACTCATCGCTAGCCTCCGCCGCCGTCTCCAGCATGCGTCCGCGCCAATGCTCGGCTTGATCGCGCAGATCATCCGGTATCTCCGCCAACTCGTATCCGAGCCCCTGGTCCTCCTCGCTCCAAAAAATGGCCTTCATGCGCACTAAGTCAATCACGCCCCTAAAGTTATCTTCAGCGCCGATGGCGAGCTGAACCGGAACTGGATTGGCGCCGAGGCGATCCCGAATTTGCTCAACGACGCGCAGGAAATCCGCGCCGGCCCGGTCCATCTTGTTGACGAACACCACCCGCGGCACTTCGTAGCGGTTGGCTTGACGCCAAACAGTCTCCGATTGGGGCTCGACGCCGGAGGTGCCGCAAAACACCACCACAGCGCCATCGAGCACCCGCAGGCTGCGCTCCACCTCAATGGTGAAGTCAACGTGGCCGGGGGTGTCGATGATGTTGATGCGGTGACGATCAAATTGCTGGGTCATGCCCTGCCAGAAGCAAGTGGTAGCGGCCGACGTGATGGTGATGCCCCGCTCCTGCTCCTGCTCCATCCAGTCCATGACCGCGGCACCGTCATGCACTTCGCCGATCTTGTGCGACAAGCCAGTGTAGAACAGCACCCGCTCGGTGGTGGTGGTCTTGCCCGCATCCACATGGGCAACAATGCCGATATTGCGGTATCGGGCGATGGGGGTTTCACGAGCCATTTATGCTCTCCCTGTTAATTGGCGGCGTTTTAGACAGGTCAAACGCCATGCATGGTATTGGACATGGTGGAAGCGCCAGCAACTTCCAACCGCGCCAAGGAACATAGTGCCCTGTCCCACAAGTTTCTTACGTTTCAGAGCTTGCTCGGCGCGTCAATGCAAGACGCTGCACGCTGAAATGCAAGAAACTTGTGGGATAGGACACCGGCCTAGTAGCGGTAGTGGGAGAACGCCCTGTTGGCCTCGGCCATGCGGTGGGTGTCCTCACGCCTCTTTTCGGCTGCGCCGCGTCCTTCCGCCGCATCTGACAGTTCACCGGCCAAACGCAAGGCCATGGATTTTTCGCCCCGGCCGCGGGCGCTCTCTACCAGCCAACGCATGGCCAAGGCTTGACGACGCGAGGGCCGCACCTCCACGGGCACCTGATAGGTGGCACCGCCAACGCGCCGGGATTTGACCTCCACCACCGGCGCCACCGCCTCTATAGCCCGTTCGAACACCTCCATCGGGTCGGTTTTGCCGCGCTCCTCTATGCGCTTTAGGGCACCATAGACGATGCGCTCCGCGACCGCCTTCTTGCCGCTCACCATCACGTGATTGATAAATTTGGCCACGGTCTGGTTCTGGTACTTGGGATCCGGCAGGATCTCCCGCTTGGGAACGACTCGACGTCTTGGCATTTCTTGCTCCTTTCTTCAGGTGGCTCCCCGAACTTGACGCCGGGGCCTTACTTTGGACTGATCTGGATTGGCGTGGTTTATCTCGGTCGCTTGGCGCCGTACTTGGACCGGGCCTGCTTGCGGTCGGAAACACCGGACGTATCCAAGGTTCCCCTGACCGTATGATAGCGTACGCCAGGCAGGTCCTTCACCCGCCCGCCGCGTATCAACACCACCGAGTGCTCTTGGAGGTTGTGGCCTTCGCCGCCAATGTAGGAGGTCACTTCGTAGCCATTCGTCAGGCGAACGCGGCACACTTTCCGCAACGCGGAATTTGGCTTCTTCGGGGTGGTGGTGTAAACCCGTGTGCAAACGCCGCGCTTTTGTGGGTTGCCCTGCAGAGCGGGCACGATGTTCTTGCGCGCCTTGCGCTTGCGCGGTTTCCTGACCAATTGGCTAATCGTCGCCATATATGCTCCATTACTCAAATAGCCCCTGCTTGGGGCGGCGGCATTGTAAACAGCCACGCCACGCCAAGCAACGGCTCAAACGAAGAAAAAGGAAGCCCCCGCGCTAGCTTGGCTCGCTGGTGCTGAAGGCATCGGTCGCTCTGGCGTCCACATCCTCCACGCTCATCGCTTGGGGCGACGGGCGTTGCAACCCCATCAACAGTTCCGCGGCGCTGTCCACCGTGGTCCGCTCGGCCCGTTGCCGCTTGCGCTCACGATGGTAGGCCAAGCCCGTTCCGGCCGGAATCAAGCGGCCGACAACCACGTTCTCCTTCAGGCCGCGCAAGGAGTCCTTCTTGCCGGTGACGGCCGCTTCCGTCAGCACCCGCGTGGTTTCCTGGAATGACGCCGCCGAAAGGAAGGATTCCGTAGCCAACGACGCCTTGGTGATGCCAAGCAGAACGCGCTGACAGGTGGCCGGCTCCTTGCCCTCCTGCGCCAATTCCTCGTTGGTGCCGAGCAGGCGGGTGTATTCAACCTGCTCGCCGCGGATGAACTCGGACCCGCCAGGGTCGATCACTTCAACCTTGCGCAGCATCTGCCGCACGATAACCTCAATGTGCTTGTCATTGATCTTGACGCCCTGCAGCCGGTACACCTCCTGAATTTCATTAATGATGTACTTGGCGAACGCCTCAACGCCGTTCAGCCGCACGATGTCATGGGGGCTCAAGGGGCCCTCGCACACCACTTCGCCGACCTCAACATGCTCGCCCTCAAAGACATCAACCTTGATTTCCTTGGGAATCAGCCGCTGCACCGGGTCGGCCCCATCCTCCGGCTCAATGACCAAGCGCTGCTTGCCCTTGGTGGGCTTGCCAAACTTGACCACACCGGAAGCCTCCGCCAGCACCGCCGGAACCTTAGGCTTACGCGCCTCGAACAGGTCAGCCACCCGGGGCAAGCCGCCGGTGATGTCGCGCGTCCTGAAGCCTTCATGGGGCTTGCGGGCAATGATGTCGCCCACTCGCACGCCGCCGCCGTCCTCCAAGTTCAAGATTTCACCGCTTTCGAGGTTCAGTTCCGCAACCTCCGATTGGCCATGTTGTCTCCCTTGCTTTTTCGAGCCCTTGGCAGCATCGGCGGTGGGGAGAAGGATGTGTACGGTTGGCACTAGGTCCTTGCCTGCGCTTGGCCGATCCTTGGGGTCAAGCACCGTGATGTTGGTGAGGCCGGTCAGCTCATCCGTTTGCCGGCGGATGGAAAGCCCCTCCTCCATGTCGTGGAATTGGGCCACGCCGTCCACCTCGGCAACTCTGGGGTGGGTGTGGGGATCCCAACGCGCAATCACGTCGCCGGAAGCGACGCTATCGCCCTCCGCCACGAATATGACCGCGCCATAGGGCAACTTGTAGCGTTCCCGCTCACGGCCATGATCGTCCGCCACGGCGATTTCGCCGGAACGGGAAACTGCGACCAGTTCGCGTTTGCTGGAGGCGCGAGAAACCGTCTTCAGGTTGTGCAGGCGGACGCAACCACCATGCTTCACCTCAATGCTGTCGATGGCCGTCGCCCGGGAGGCCGCGCCGCCGATGTGGAAGGTGCGCATCGTCAACTGGGTGCCCGGCTCGCCGATGGACTGAGCGGCAATGACGCCAACCGCCTCACCTACATTGACCAAGTGGCCGCGGGCAAGGTCGCGCCCGTAGCAGGTGGCGCAAACGCCGAAACGGGTTTCGCAGGTGATGGCCGAGCGCACCATAATTTCGTCGATGCCATGGTCATCGATCCGCTCCGCAGCCGACTCATCAAGCAGCTCGCCAGCGCGCAGCAGAACCTCATCACCGGCGGCGTCGAATACATCGCGGGCTACCGCACGGCCAAGCACGCGGTCGCGAAGCGGCTCCACCACATCGCCGCCTTCGATGATGGCGCCAACCCTGAGGCCGTTGCCCGTGCCGCAGTCTTGTTCGGTGACGACGACATCCTGCGCCACATCCACCAGCCGGCGGGTGAGGTAGCCCGAGCTCGCCGTCTTTAAAGCCGTGTCCGCCAGTCCCTTGCGGGCACCGTGGGTGGAGATGAAGTACTCGTTGACGTTCAGCCCCTCGCGGAAGTTGGCGGTAATGGCGTTGACGATGATGGTGCCGTCCGGGCGGGTCATCAGACCGCGCATACCGGCCAACTGCCGAATCTGCGCCGGCGACCCCCGGGCCCCGGAATCCGCGTAGATGAACACTGGGTTGAAAGAGGCCTGTTTCTCCGTTTCCCCTTGGCTGTTGACCACATCCTCGGTGGAAATGCGCTCCATCATGGAATTCGCCACCCGGTCGCTGGCCCAGGACCAGATATCGACCACCTTGTTGTACTTCTCGCCCTCGGACAGCAGGCCGGAGACGTATTGCCGCTCCACTCCCTCCACCTCCCGCTTAGCTTGGCCGACGATTTCGGCCTTGCGCTCGGGAATGACCAAGTCATCGACGCCGATGGAAGAACCCGACATGGTGGAGTGGTTGAAGCCCATGTACATGAGCTGGTCGGCGAAGACCACGGTGTCCTTCAAGCCCACTTCACGACAGCAGTCGTTGATGAGGCCGGAGATGGCCTTCTTGTCCATGGTCCTATTGACCGAGGAGAACGGCAGGGCCTCGGGCACTATGTCATAGAGCAGCACCCGGCCCACGGTGGTGTCCACCAACTCGCGGCCCCCTTCAGCCGTGGGCAGGCGCAGCTTGATCTTGGCGTGCAGGCCGACTTGCTCGGAGTGGTAAGCCCGATGCACTTCGTCGGAATCGACAAAGACCATCCCTTCGCCCTTGGCACCCACTCGGTTCCGCGTCATGTAGTAGATGCCGAGCACGATGTCCTGCGACGGTAGAATGATGGGGTCGCCGTTAGCCGGCGACAGGATGTTGTTGGTGGACATCATCAACACGCGGGACTCAAGCTGCGCCTCCAACGTCAAGGGCACATGAACCGCCATCTGATCACCATCGAAATCCGCGTTGTAGGCGCTGCAAACCAAGGGGTGCAACTGGATCGCCTTGCCCTCGATCAACACCGGCTCAAAAGCCTGAATGCCCAAACGGTGCAGGGTCGGCGCCCGGTTCAACAGCACCGGGTGCTCGCGAATGACATCGGCTAGAATGTCCCAAACTTCGGCAGTTTCCCGCTCAACCAGCTTTTTTGCCGCTCTGATTGTGGTGGCCAACATGCGCGATTGCAGTTGGCCGAAAATAAAGGGCTTGAACAACTCCAATGCCATCTTCTTCGGCAGCCCGCACTGATGCAGCTTCAAGGTGGGGCCGACCACGATCACCGAACGGCCGGAGTAGTCGACTCGCTTGCCGAGAAGATTCTGCCGAAACCGGCCCTGCTTGCCCTTGATGATGTCCGCCAGAGATTTCAGCGCCCGCTTATTGGTGCCGGTGAGCGCCCTGGACCGGCGCCCGTTGTCGAGCAGCGCGTCGAGGGACTCCTGCAGCATGCGCTTCTCGTTGCGCACGATGATGTCCGGAGCGGAAAGATCAAGCAATCGCTTCAGGCGATTATTGCGGTTGATGACCCGCCGATAGAGATCATTCAGGTCTGAGGTGGCGAAACGCCCCCCATCCAAGGGCACCAACGGACGCAGATCCGGCGGCAGCACCGGCAGCACTTTCAGCACCATCCACTCCGGGCGGTTGCCGGATTTTAGGAACGCCTCCATCAGCTTCAACCGCTTGGAGAGCTTCTTGACCTTGGTTTCGGAGTTGGTGTTCGGTATCGCCTCCCGCAACACGGCCGCTTCGGCCTCCATATCCATGGACAGCAGCAGTTCTCGAATGGCCTCTGCGCCTTGGCGGGCGTCGAACTCCTCGCCGTACCACGCAAGCCGTTCGGAGTATTCCTCGTCATTGAGAAGCTGCCCCTCCTCCAAACCCGTCAAGCCGGGGTCAATGACCACATGGGATTCGAAATAGAGCACGCTTTCGATGGAGCGCAAGGTGCCGAGGTATCTTCTCTCGGCCCAGTATTCCGTGTTTAGCGGGTCGTTCTCTTGGTCTGCAACATGCGTCTTCCGGCAACTGTAGATGCGGCCCTGAAACCGAACCGGATCGTCATTGCCATAGGCAGTTCCAACTTTCCAAGCGCTGTGCTGCGGCTCCCCCTTGTCCAGCAGCAGGCCGATGCGCGACGGCAACGACTTCAGAAACCAGATGTGCGCCACCGGGCTAGCGAGGTCAACATGGCCCATGCGCTCGCGGCGCACCCGGGCCAAAGTGACCTCAACACCGCACTTCTCGCATATAACTCCGCGATGCCTCATGCGCTTGTACTTGCCGCACAGGCACTCGTAGTCCTTCACTGGGCCGAAGATGCGGGCGCAGAAAAGGCCGTCCCGCTCTGGCTTGAACGTTCGGTAATTGATTGTTTCCGGCTTCTTCACCTCGCCGAAAGACCAGGATTTGATCATCTCCGGCGAAGCCAAGCCGATGCGCAGGGAGTCGAACTCGTTTTCGTTCTCCCGAACCTTCAGTTCGTTGATCAGACCTTTCAAGGTTACCTCCGCCTATTCAGTTTCGGTTTCGATGTTGATGCCGAGAGACCGGATCTCCTTCACGAGAACGTTGAAGGATTCTGGCATTCCCGCCTCCATGCGGTAGTCGCCAAGGACGATATTTTTGTACATATTGGTGCGCCCATTCACGTCGTCCGATTTTACGGTCAGCATTTCCTGCAGGGTGTAGGCTGCGCCATATGCCTCAAGCGCCCAGACCTCCATCTCGCCGAAGCGCTGACCGCCAAACTGGGCCTTGCCGCCCAGCGGCTGCTGCGTCACCAGACTGTAGGAGCCGGTGGAACGAGCGTGCATTTTGTCGTCAATCAAGTGGTTGAGCTTGAGCATGTACATGTAGCCCAAGGTCACCGGCCGATCGAACTTCTGCCCGGTGCGGCCATCATACAAGACGGCCTGTCCGCTGCTTGGCAGCCCGGCCAGCGAAAGCATCTGCTTGATTTCCGATTCCGTTGCGCCGTCGAAGACCGGCGTTGCAACCGGCAGGCCGGCACGCAAGTTGCCGGCCAGCTCAAGAATCTGCTCATCCGTCAACTCGGAGAGGTCTGTTTGGCGTTCGCCGACGCTGTTGAAAACCCGCTCAAGGTGCGCCCGTATCTCGCTCACCTGACGCTGTTCCGCCAGCAGCGCGTTGATCTGATCGCCAATGCCCTTGGCGGCCCAGCCCAAGTGGGTTTCAAGCACTTGGCCCACGTTCATGCGCGAGGGCACGCCTAACGGGTTGAGCACGATATCCACCGGTTCGCCGGTTTCATCATAGGGCATGTCCTCCACCGGCATGATGACGGAAATGACGCCCTTGTTGCCATGCCGCCCCGCCATCTTGTCGCCAGGCTGAATGTGGTGCTTGATGGCGAGATAGACCTTGACGATCTTGAGCACGCCCGGGTTCAGGTCATCGCCGCTCTCCACTTTTTTGCGCTTGTCCTCGAATATCTCCTCCAGCTTGGCCGAGCGCTCCTTGAGTTGCTTATCGGCACCCTCAATCTGCTTGTTTAACCCGTCGTCCACCAAGCGAATCTTGAACCAATCCTCATGGGGCATGGCGCCAAGCGCTTCAACGGTGACCGTAGCCGAGCCTTCCACACCCGGTAAAGACACCGCTTCCTGGCCAAGCAGCGCAGTGCGCAAGCGCTCCATGGTGGCCATTTCGACGATACGGAACTCATCATCGAGGTCGTTGCGGACCTGAGCTAGCTCAGCCTCTTCAATGGCCTTGGCCCGCTCGTCCTTCTCCACGCCATTGCCGGTGAAGATGCGCACATCGATCACGACGCCGCTGAAGCTCGTCGGCACCCGCAGGGACGTGTCCTTCACGTCGGACGCCTTTTCGCCAAAGATGGCCCGCAGCAGCTTTTCTTCCGGCGTCAATTGGCTTTCACCCTTCGGCGTGACCTTGCCCACCAAGATGTCGCCGCCGGCGACTTCGGCACCAATGTAGACGATGCCCGATTCATCAAGCTTGGACAGGGTGCCGCCGCCAACGCTCGGTATGTCGCTGGTGACCTCCTCCGGGCCGAGTTTGGTGTCCCTAGCGATGCAGGTCAGCTCTTGGATGTGTATGCTGGTGAACCGGTCCTCCTGCACGACGCGCTCCGAGACCAAGATGGAATCCTCGAAGTTGTAGCCGTTCCAAGGCATGAAGGCGACCCGCATGTTCTGGCCGAGGGCTAGTTCGCCTTTGTCCACGGACGGGCCGTCAGCGAGGATATCTCCCCGTTCGACCTGATCACCCGGAGACACTTGCGGCCTTTGATTGACGCAGGTGTTCTGGTTGGAGCGGGTGAACTTGATGAGGTTGTAGATGTCCACCCCGGCTTCATCCTTTCCGGTTTCGCCCTCCGCCGCCCGCACGACGATGCGGCTGGCGTCCACGCTGTCCACCACGCCGCCTCTGCGGGCGGTGACGCAAACGCCGGAGTCCCGCGCCACATGGGACTCAATGCCGGTTCCCACCAAGGGCTTCTCCGGGCGCAGGGTGGGCACCGCCTGACGCTGCATGTTGGAGCCCATCAATGCTCGGTTGGCGTCGTCGTGCTCTAGGAAGGGGATCAGCGCGGCGGCGACGGACACCACCTGCTTGGGCGAAACATCCATGTACTGGACCTGTTCAGCGAGGATCTTGGCAAACTCATTCCGGTGCCGAGCATCCACGAGCGGTTCGGCGAAGGAGCCATCCTCGTTCAGCACCGAACTGGCTTGGGCGATGACGTACTCCGCTTCGTCGATGGCCGAGAGGTATTCGATGTCATGGGTCACTTTTCCGTTCGCCACCTTGCGGTAAGGGGTCTCCAAAAACCCGTACTCGTTGGTGCGGGCGTACACCGCCAAAGTGTTGATGAGGCCGATGTTGGGGCCTTCCGGCGTTTCGATGGGGCACACGCGCCCGTAGTGGGTCGGATGCACGTCCCGGACCTCAAACCCGGCTCGCTCCCTGGTCAGCCCGCCCGGGCCCAAGGCGGAAACGCGCCGCTTGTGGGTCACCTCCGAAAGCGGGTTGCACTGGTCCATGAACTGGGAAAGTTGGCTGGAGCCGAAGAACTCCTTCACGGCCGAGGCCACCGGCTTGGCGTTGATCATGTCCTGCGGCACCAAGCCCTCGGATTCGGCCAAGGACAGGCGCTCCTTCACCGCCCGCTCGACGCGGATAAGCCCCACCCGGAACTGATTCTCCGCCATTTCCCCGACCGACCTGACGCGGCGGTTGCCGAGATGATCGATGTCGTCCACGGTGCCGCGCCCGTTGCGAATGTCGATCAAGGTCTTGAGCACATCAATGATGTCCTCCCTAGCCAAGATGCCCGAGCCTCGGGCCTCGGCGCGCCCTAGCCGCCGGTTGAACTTCATGCGTCCCACCGCCGAAAGATCATAGCGTTCACTGGTGAAGAACAGGTTCTTGAACAGCCCCTCCGCCGCCTCCTTGGTGGGTGGTTCGCCCGGGCGCATCATCTTGTAGATCTCCACCAACGCCTCAAACTGGGTGGCGGTGGGGTCACTGCGCAACGTGTCCGACATATAGGGGCCACGGTCGAGTTCGTTAGTGTAAATGGTCTTGATGGTGTTGGCCCCGAGTTCAAGCAGCTTCTCCAGCGCCTCCTCGGTGATGACTGAATTGCAGGGCAAGAGGATTTCTCCAGTGCTCTGGTCCACGACATCCTCCGAGGTGACCTTGCCGAGCAGATAGGAGCGCGGCACATCCAAGCGCTTAAGGCGGCTTTCCTTCAACTGGTTGACGTGCCGGCGGGTCACTCGGCTGCCCTCTTCAACCACTACTTCGCCCTTGCGCGTGGTGATGTTGAAGGAGGCGACCTCACCAAGCAGCCGGTCCGCTTCGAGATCAAGCGAGAAGCCATTCTTCTTGACGTGAAAAACATTCACGTCAAAGAATAGCTCCAAGATTTCCTCGCTGGTGCAGCCTAGGGCGCGCAGGATGATGGTGGCCGGCAGCTTGCGCCGACGGTCGATGCGCACGAACACGCAATCCTTCGGGTCAAACTCGAAATCAAGCCAGGAGCCTCGGTAGGGAATGATCCGGGCCGAGTAAAGCAGCTTGCCGGAACTGTGGGTCTTGCCCCGGTCATGATCGAAAAAGACGCCGGGCGAGCGATGCAGTTGGGACACCACCACCCGCTCCGTGCCGTTGGTGATAAAGGTGCCGTTTTTCGTCATGAGCGGCACTTCGCCCATGTAGACTTCCTGTTCTTTGATGTCCTTGATGGCCTTGTTGGATGAATCCCGGTCATAGATGATGAGACGCACCTTGACCCGCAACGGGGCGGCGTAGGTGATGCCGCGCATCACGCACTCCTTGACGTCAAAACCAGGCTCGCCAAGATGGTAGTCCACATATTCGATGGCCGCGTTGCCCGAGTAGCTCACGATGGGAAACACGGACCGGAAAGCCGCGTGCAGACCTCGTTCCTTGCGCTGCGACGGCGACACGTCGCGCTGCAGGAACTTACTGTAGGAGCCCACTTGGATCTCAAGCAGGTAGGGCATTTGCATAGACTCCGAAATCTTGCCGAAGTCTTTGCGGATGCGCTTTCTTTCAGTAAAGCTATACGCCATTCGAATCTCCTAGGATCTGTTTTCCACCGGACCATGGACGGCCGGGGAGCGGTTGCGGAAGCCTCGGTGGCCGCCTTGGCGCATCGGCTTGCAAGCTGATGAAGTGTGCTTGCGCGACATTCCCGGTCGGTCGCCGAACGCCCATTGACCACACGGCAAGCACCTCTAGCCAAGCCAAGCGACAGCGTCCCGGGCGAACAAGCAAAGGAACCCGCCGGCTGGCCCGCCTATGCGCAGGCCGCCGCCGCAGCGAAGAGCGGGGCAACGCCATTAAATCGGCTATTTCAATTCCACCTGAGCGCCTGCTTCCTCAAGCTGCTTCTTGCAGTCCTCCGCCTCGCCTTTGGCCACACCTTCCCTGATGGGAGAAGGGGCGTTGTCCACCAGCCCTTTGGCTTCCTTCAAGCCGAGCCCGGTGATGCTGCGCACCACCTTGATGACGTTGACTTTCCGATCTCCCACCGTGCTCAGCACCACATCGAATTCGGTTTGCTCTTCGGCGTCGCCGCCACCGGCATCCGCGCCGTCGGCCGTGGCGACCGGCGCAGCGGCGACCGCAGCCGCGGCGGATACGCCGAACTTCTCCTCCATGGATTGCACGAGCTCCACCACTTCCATGACGCTCATATCAGCAATGGCGTTTAAAATGTCGTCCTTAGACAAGGCCATAGTTCACTACTCCGTAAATTGAATCGAATGTGGGCTCAGGTTTCCCGCGCCCCCTGCTGCTCCGCCTTTGCGTCACGCACCGCCGCCAACGTCCGAACCAGCTTGCTCGGAACCGCATTCAGGGTTCTGACAAGCTTGGCGACCGGCGCCTGCACAACAGCCACGAGCAGGCTGAGCGCCTCCCGTCGAGTTGGCAGGGCGGCGACGCGGTCCAGCTGGTCCGCCTCAAGCAAGGCACCGCCAACAGACAATGCCTTGACCTTAAGGAATGCGTTGTCCTTGCCGAAATCCCGCAAGATCCGAGCGCCGGCGCCCGGCTCGTCCTGCGACAGCGCCAGCAACGTGGGGCCAACGAAGGCTTCGCTCAAGCACTCGTGGTCGGTGCCCGCAACCGCGCGCCGGGCGAGGGTGTTGCGCACCACCTTAAGATAGACTCCGCTGTCCCGCGCCTTGGCGCGCAGAAGGGTCATTTCGTCCACGGTCAGGCGGCGGTAGTCCGCCAGAACCGCCGAAGAAGCCTGCCGCACCGCGACGCCAACCTGTTCAGCGATTTCCTGCTTTTGCTCAAGCCTTAAAGCCAATTTCCCTTGCTCCCTAAAGTCCTAGATGGCCAACGACGATGGATCAATGGCGAGCCCCGGCCCCATCGTCGTGGACAGCGTGATCTTCCCAAGGTAAACACCCTTGGCCGAGGCTGGGCGGGCTTTCTTCAAATCCGCCACCAGCGCCTCCACATTCTCCTTGATCTGCCCCGCCGAAAAGCCCACTTGACCGACGCTGCCATGCACGATTCCGCCCCGGTCGGTTCGAAAGCGCACCTGGCCTGCCTTGGCGTTGTTCACCGCAGTCTCCACATCGGCGGTGACCGTGCCAGTCTTTGGATTCGGCATCAGCCCACGCGGGCCCAACAACCTGCCCAGCTGACTGACCACGCGCATCGCATCCGGCGCGGCGATGACCACGTCAAAATCGAGCTCGCCACCCTTGATTCGCTGCGCCAAGTCGTCCAGCCCCACCGCATCGGCGCCCGCTGCCTCCGCCTTGGCCACGTCCTCACCCTGAGCGAAGACGGCAACCCGGACAGCCTTGCCGGTGCCGTGGGGCAAGGTGCTCGCACCGCGCAGGGTTTGATCGGACTTGCGCACATCCACGCCAAGATTCACCGACAGATCGAAGCTCTCTTTGAACTTGGTCTGAGCAAGCTCCGAGAGCAGGCCGACCGCTTCATCAATGGGGTAGAGCCTTTGCGGCTGCACCTTGTCCGCGATGGCCCGCGCCCGTTTGGTTAACTTCACCATTTCACTAATCTCCCTGCAGGTTCTACAGGCTATCCACCTCAATGCCGGCACTGCGCGCGCTGCCGGCAATGGTTCGCACCGCCGCATCTAGGTCGGCGGCGGTTAAATCCGGGTCCTTCAACTTGGCGATCTCCTCAAGCTGAGCGCGGGTGACCTTACCCACCTTGTTGGTGTTCGGCGTGCTGCTACCCTTGTCGATGTCGGCCGCTTTCCTCAGCAGCACCGCGGCCGGCGGCGTTTTGGTGATGAAGGTGTAGCTGCGGTCCGCATAGACGGTGATGACCACCGGTATGGGCATACCCTGCTCCATGCTCTGCGTTTGCGCATTGAACGCCTTGCAAAAATCCATGATGTTGACCCCGTGCTGCCCCAATGCCGGGCCGACCGGGGGGCTGGGATTGGCTTGCCCCGCCGCCACCTGCAGCTTGACGTAGGCCATGACTTTGCGCGCCATTCAATTCACTCCTTCTCAAGCGCCGGCCCGTTAAGGCCGAACCGCCCAACTACCCTTTCTCGACCTGCCCGAAATTCAGTTCAACCGGCGTGGAACGCCCAAATATGGTGACCGCCACATGCAATCGGTTCTTTTCATAGTTCACCTCCTCGACAACGCCGCTGAAGTCGTTGAAGGGACCATCGATGACGCGAACCAACTCGCCCGGCTCAAAGACAATTTTCGGCGCGGCCTTGCCGCTGCCGGCTTCCACTCGGGCCAGGATCTCGGCCACCTCGCTTTCCGTCAGGGGTGCCGGATTGTCGGCGGTGCCGCCGATGAACCCCTTCACCCTCGGCGTCTTGTTGACGAGGTGCCAAGAGTCTTTGTCCAGGTCCATCTCAACCAGCACGTAGCCGGGAAAGAACTTGCGCTCGCTGCGCCGCTTTTGCCCGCCGCGCATCTCCACCACTTTCTCCGCCGGCACCAGAATCCGGCCGAAGCGATTCTGGTGGGACGACAGTCCTATCCGCTCCTGGAGCACTCGGGCGACATTGTTTTCAAAGCCCGAATAGGCATGTACCACGTACCATTTCATGGACTTGACGGCACCCTACTAGCCAATGATCGAGGAAACCAGCCAGCTTAAGGCCGAATCAAGCAGCCACAGAATCAGCGCGAACACCAGCACCAGCACCAGCACGATTGCCGTGGTTTGCAGGGTTTCTTCCCGAGTGGGCCAGACGATGCGGTGCATTTCGCTGCGGGCCTCCTTCAACAACGTCCAAATGGCGGCGCCACGGGCGGTTTGCAAGGCAACGCCAACCGCCATCGCGGCGATGACTATCAGGCCGATGACCCGCATCAAAAGCGATTCGTCCTGATAGTACCAGTTGCCGAATACGCCCGCGCCCAGCAGGGCGATGGTGATCAGCCACTTCAGCGAATCCAGCCCACCGCCAGCGGTGGTGTCATTGCTTGCACTCAGTATTTTCATTTCTAGGGTTACGTTGCCGCCATTTCATTCGCTTGCTGCCTCGGCGCGCAAGGGCGCGTTTGGCAGGCCAGGAGGGAATCGAACCCCCAACCTGCGGTTTTGGAGACCGCTGCTCTGCCGATTGAGCTACTGGCCTTGCATTGCTCCGTTATTTGGTGATTTTGGCGACGACGCCGGCGCCGACCGTGCGCCCGCCCTCGCGGATGGCGAAACGCTGCCCCTCCTCCATCGCGATCGGCGACATCAGGCCCACCGACATTTTCACGTTGTCGCCCGGCATCACCATCTCCACCTCCGCCGGCAACTCCACCGTGCCCGTCACGTCCGTCGTCTCAAAAAAGAACTGCGGACGGTAACCCTTGAAAAACGGCGTGTGGCGACCCCCCTCGTCCTTCGACAGCACATACACCTCCGCCTCGAATCCCGTGTGCGGCGTGATGCTCCCAGGCACCGCCAACACCTGCCCCCGCTCCACCTCGTCGCGCTTCGTCCCGCGCAGCAACACCCCCACGTTCTCCCCCGCACGACCCTCGTCCAGCAGCTTGCGGAACATCTCCACTCCCGTGCAGGTCGTCCTCTGCGTCTCGCCCAAGCCAACCATCTCCACCTCGTCGCCAACACGCACCACCCCGCGCGCAATCCGCCCCGTCACCACCGTGCCTCGACCCGAAATCGAAAACACATCCTCTATCGGCATCAAAAACGGCTGGTCCACCGGTCGCTCCGGCTGCGGAATGTATGCGTCCAGCACACGCAGCAACTCCCGCACCGACCCCAAACCCAACTCCCCCTCGTCACCCTCCAACGCCTTCAGCGCGCTGCCCACCACGATCGGCGTCTCCTCCCCAGGAAACTCGTACTGGTCCAGCAACTCCCGAACCTCCATCTCCACCAACTCCAACAACTCCTCGTCGTCCACCATGTCCGCCTTGTTCATGTACACCACAATCCGCGGCACCCCAACCTGACGCGACAGCAGAATGTGCTCCCTCGTCTGCGGCATCGGACCGTCCGCCGCCGACACCACCAATATCGCACCGTCCATCTGCGCCGCACCCGTGATCATGTTCTTCACGTAGTCCGCATGACCCGGACAGTCCACATGCGCGTAGTGCCGCACATCGCTCTCGTACTCCACGTGCGAAGTCGCAATCGTGATCCCTCGCTCACGCTCCTCCGGCGCATTGTCAATCTGCTCAAACTCCCGCACCTCGCCACCGTGCGCCAATGCGCAAAACTTCGTCAGCACCGCCGTCAGCGTCGTCTTGCCGTGGTCCACATGTCCAATCGTGCCCACGTTCACGTGCGGCTTCGTCCGCTCAAACCTCTCCTTCGCCATATCCCGCTCTTTGTTGTCCTGATGTTGACTAGTTGACTAAATATGTAGCGCCACGGCTTCATCGACCGCGCACCTGTATTGGTGCTCACAATCGGATTCGAACCGATGACCTCTTCCTTACCAAGGAAGTGCTCTACCTACTGAGCTATGTGAGCACGTGCATCTCCTTTTGCCGTTCAGCGCCTGAAGGCCCAGCTTCATCCCATGGAGCGGGTAGCGGGAATCGAACCCGCGTCATCAGCTTGGAAGGCTGAGGTTCTGCCGCTGAACTATACCCGCCTCGATTTGTCATCCCTTACCCTGTTCACTAGGCAACACGGGGAGAAGCCGGGTCCTGGTGGTGGGGGAAGGATTCGAACCTTCGAAGGCTAAGCCGTCAGATTTACAGTCTGATCCCTTTGACCGCTCGGGAACCCCACCTGATTTCGGCGCAGACAGCCAGCTAATGCGCCTCCAACATGGATTCACCCGCCTCAATAATAAGAACCCGCCGCACCTTGGGCCGGCAGTCCAACGCCGCAAGCCACTAATAAAGCCCAACCCGGGGCCACGCCGCCGAACTCACCCACCCTGGTGCCGCCACAAGGAATCGAACCCTGGACCTTCTCATTACAAGTGAGCTGCTCTACCTGCTGAGCTATGGCGGCGGAGAAATGGGAACGCGATTCTAATAGAAAGCCTTGGGCGGGTGCAACGGTCATTTGCAACAATTTCCACAAAGCATGATAATTGGCCGTTTGGCCCAACAAAGGCAATCTGGCTGGCACCATCTGTTGTAAATTCCGAGTTGCTTCGCTATCATTCCGCGCCTCTCCCATTTCGGGTTGCACAAAGACTATGAAGACCGTCAGCCTGCGCCCGCAGGACGTACAGCGTGAATGGTACGTTGTGGATGCCGAGGGCAGAGCCCTCGGCCGCCTCGCCTCCGCCATAGCCCACCGGCTGCGCGGCAAGCACAAGCCGGAGTACACGCCCCATGTGGACGCGGGGGACTACATCATCGTAGTTAATGCAGAGAAGGTGCGGGTCACCGGCAACAAGGAGGCTGATAAGGTCTATCATCGCCACAGCGGCTATCCAGGCGGCATCAAGAGCACCAGCTTGGGCAAGCTGCGGGCCACGCACCCGGAACGAATCGTTGCCACGGCGGTGAAGGGCATGTTGCCGAAAAACACCTTGGGGCGGGCGGTCTTTCGCAAGCTCAAGGTCTATGCCGGATCGACCCATCCACATGCTGCGCAGCAACCACAGCCCTTGGAAGTTTAGGCCTCTTGATCGCGGCAAGAGGCATCGCCTCGTTAGTCTTCTTAACGGAAGCCGGCACCGTTAACCCGGTGCAAGAGAACGGCACGGCGGCAATGTCCGCTCCAAAGGCTTCAGCACTTTGAGAATTTAGGAACAGCTCATGGCGAGTGAAGTAAGTGAAGTGAACTACGGCACCGGGCGCCGCAAATCCTCTTCGGCGCGGGTGTTCGTTGCCAGCGGTCAAGGCGATATTACGGTCAATTCCCAACCGCTTGACCGCTACTTCGGGCGCGAAACAGCCCGCATGGTCGTGCGTCAGCCGCTTGAGGTGGCCGAATTGAGCGATGCGGTGGACATCAACGTGCGCGTGCGCGGCGGCGGCAATTCCGGCCAGGCCGGGGCCATCCGGCTCGGCATCGCCAGGGCCTTGGTGCAGCGGGATGAAGCCTTGCACGAACTCATGCGCAGGGCCGGCTTCCTCACCCGGGACGCCCGTGCGGTGGAGCGCAAGAAGGTCGGCCTGCGCAAAGCACGCAAACGCCCGCAATACTCCAAGCGCTAGTCGGGGGCGTCAGCGGTTGTGCTAAAATCCCCGCATCAAGATGACCTTCAGGCACGTACGATTCGTCGGGAAAACCAAAGCTGGCAGCCAAAAGGAGCCCTTGAGCCTTGAGCACTGATGCGCCTTTGGGAGAAGCCGCCTTGGAGAGCGCGGCAATCAATAAAGAGCGGCGCTACTTCCTGATCGGCGCAACTACCGTGGTCGGTGCCGTTGGCGTAGTCGGCGCCGCTATACCCTTCGTTCAATCTTGGCTGCCTTCCGCCAAGGCCCGCGCCGCCGGCGCTCCAGTCACCCTGAACATCGCCAAGTTGCGGCCCGGCGAATTGCTTGGCCCCATACCCGCATGGCGCGGTATGCCGGTATTCGTGGTCCGGCGCGGCGACGCCGCCATCAAGTCTCTTGAAGCCAGCAGCGACAACTTGGCGGACCCGAATTCAGACAACTTGGACATGCAGCCGGACTACGCCCGCAATGTCTGGCGCTCGCGAGAACCGGAAATAGGCATTTACATGGGGCTATGTACCCACCTCGGCTGCTCACCCAAGTATTACGGTCAGGTGCGGCCAGAACCCTTTGACCAGAATTGGCAAGGCGGCTTTTTCTGCCCCTGCCACGGTTCCCGCTTTGATCTGGCCGGCAGGGTGGCCAAGGCGGTTCCCGCGCCTGACAATCTGGAAGTGCCGCCGTATCGGTACATCTCCGATGCGGTGGTGATCATTGGCGAGGGCGAGGTGGCCGCCTGATGGGACAATCGCAAAACAGGGTCGCCCGCCTTTGGGGTGGCTTCGTCGGCTGGCTCGACGACCGCTTCCCGGCAACGGAGACTTGGGAGTACCACCTATCCAAGTACTACGCACCGAAGAACCATAATTTCTGGTATCTGATGGGATGGCTGGGCCTTGTGGTGTTGGTCAACCAGTTGCTGACCGGCATCTGGCTTACTATGAGTTATGTTCCCAACGGCGAAGGGGCTTTTGCCTCGGTTGAATACATCATGCGCGATGTGGAGTTCGGCTGGCTGCTGCGCTACCTGCACTCCACCGGCGCCTCCGCCTTCTTCATCATCGTCTACCTGCACATGTTCCGAGGTCTCATGTACGGGTCCTACCGCAAACCACGGGAGTTGCTTTGGCTGATCGGGATGGCCATTTACCTCGTGCTCATGGCGGAGGGCTTTTTCGGCTATTTGTTGCCTTGGGGCAACATGTCGTATTGGGGCGCTCAGGTCATCGTCTCACTGTTCGGCGCCATTCCCTACATTGGCCCAGACCTAATGGAGTGGATACGAGGCGATTTCCTCATATCGGAAATCACCCTCAACCGATTCTTCGCCCTCCATGTGGTGGCCCTGCCGTTGGTGTTGGTGGCGCTGGTGTTCGTCCATTTCGTCGCTTTGCACCATGTGGGCTCCACCGCGCCGGACGGCGTGGACATCAAGAAGCACAAGGACGCCACCGGCAAGCCCTTGGATGGCATTCCCTTTTGGCCTTACACGGTCACCCACGACATCCATGCCACCGTGGTTTTCCTTTTCATCTTCTGCGCCGTGGTGTTCTTCATGCCAGAGATGGGCGGCTACTTCCTGGAAAAACCCAACTTCGCAATTGCGGACTCGCTGAAGACACCAGAGCATATTGCGCCGGTCTGGTACTACACGCCCTTCTACGCCATGCTACGCGCTGCCACCTATCCCCTGTTAGGCATTCCGGCCAAGTTCTGGGGGCTGGTGGTCATGTTCGGCGCCATCATCGTACCTGCATTCCTGCCTTGGCTTGACCGCAGCAAAGTCGCCTCCATACGCTCCAAGGGCTTGGCCTCCAAGACCATGCTGGCTATCTTTGCGGTCAGCTTCCTGGTCCTAGGCTACCTCGGCATCATACCGCCCTCGCCAGTGGCCACCACGTTGGCTCAGGTCTGCACCGTGCTGTATTTTTCCTACTTCGTACTGATGCCTTGGTACACCCAAGCGGAGAAAACCACGCCGCCTCCTGAACGGGTCACCATGCGATGAACCGACTCGGCTCCTTGATCGTGCCGATGGGGCTGTAAGGTGAGCCAGGTTTGGCTTCGCCGGATAGGCGGCTTGCGCTTTGCGGGCACTTTCACTAGGGCCCAAGGCTATGCCTCGTTTGCGAAGAGAGGTGATGCCTCATCCATAAAGAAAGCCTGTGCCTCGTCGGCGAAAAAAAACTACGTCTTGCCGGTGAAAAGAGCCCACGCCTCGTCCGTGAAGGGAGGTCGTGCCTCATACCTGAAGGGAGACAGAGCCTCGCCGTTGTTGAAGAACCTTGCCTCCTTGGTTCTGCTGCTAGCGGCTGCGCTAGCGCCCACGATCAAGGCCGCTGAAAGCGGATGGCCCATGCAGTCCATGTCGCCTGATCTTAGGGATCAAGCGTCCCTCCAACGGGGCTTCATCTTTTACGCGGAGTACTGCCTAGGCTGCCACTCGCTGCGCTTTCAACGCTACCAACGAACTGCGGATGACTTGGGCATGTCCCACGAAGATGCTCTTGAGAAAGTCGTTTTCACCAACCAGAAGATCGGCGAATTGATGACCAACGCCATGGACTCGGAAAGCGCCAAGGCTTGGTTCGGCGCAGCGCCTCCGGATCTCACCATGGTCACTCGGGTGCGCAGCCCGGAGTGGGTCTACAACTACCTCAAAACCTTCTACGTTGATGAATCAAGGCCGTTCGGCATGAACAACAAGGTGTTCGAGAACGTCGGCATGCCCCATGCGCTAATCAACCTGCAAGGCACCCAGCGGGACAGCTGCCCGGAGGACGCGCAGGAATGCCATGAGCTGAGCTTGGACGCCGACTCCGGCTTGCTGACGCCGCAGGAATACGATCAGGCGGTTTATGACCTAGTTAACTTCCTGCACTATGTTGCCGAACCGATTCGGCTCGAAAGACAGCGGTTGGGCGTCTATGTTCTGCTGTTCCTAGCCTTCTTCGGCGTGTTCACCTACCTGCTGAACCGGGAATTCTGGAAGGATGTCCATTGATCCAAGCATTGCCCGTCCCATTGGCCGCGCAGCGGGCTGACCAATGAGCCTGACCAACAGACGAGCTCCCATGACCCTGTTCTCCTCAGAGCAGGACCACTACTCCCACCGTGTGCGCTTAGTACTGGCGGAGAAGGGCGTGGCCGTAGATGTGGTGGACGCCTCGGAGAATGACAAGCCGGAGGATCTAGCCGAGATCAATCCCTACAACAGCCTGCCCACGTTACTTGATCGTGACTTGTCTCTCTACGAAACGAACGTCATCACTGAGTATCTCGACGAGCGTTTCCCCCATCCCCCCCTGTTGTCGGTTTATCCGGTGCAGCGTGCCCGCGCCCGCCTGTGGATCCATCGAATCGACCGGGAGTGGAGCAGCAGGCTTGACCTGTTGACAGCAGGCCGGGAAAGCGAAGGCGTGCTGCTTAGAGTGAGAGCCGAGCTGCACGATAGTATCATCGCCACGGTGCCCGTATTTCGCCAACACCGTTACTTCATGAATAACGACTTCAGCTTGGTGGATTGCTGCGTCGCCGTCATCCTGTGGCGGATGAAATCGGTGGGCATCGACCTGCGCGAAAGATCCGCCCGGCCGCTGCGCAACTACCTGCAAAAGGTGCTGGAACGGCCTTCCTTTCGCAACAGTCTGACCGAAGCCGAACTGGAGATGCAGGAATAGCCCTTAGCAAGCAGCCGTATCTCCTGCGGGCCTTTTACGATTGGATCCTGGACAGCGGCCTGACCCCCTACCTATTGCTCGACGCCAACTCCAGCGAGGTGACCGTTCCCCGCCAACACGTGGTCGATGGGCGCATCCTGCTCAACATTTCACCCCAAGCCGTGCGCAACCTCACCTTCGACAACGACAACCTAGGCTTTGACGGGCGCTTCTCCGGCACCGCCTTTTACGTTCAGGCTCCGATTCAGGCAGTGCTTGGGATCTACGCCAAGGAAACCGGTGAAGGCATGAGGTTCGCGGGTAGAAAGCTTGCGGAGCAACAATCCACCGAGCAAGAGGAGTCAACCGCCAAGCAGCCAGACGCCAAGACCCGGCCAAGGCCAAGCCGATCTGGATTGAAGCTGGTCACCTAACGCCCCCACGCGATTCACGGAGCCCGTCCAAAAATCGCTGGTTGAAGACGCCAATCCATCCGCACTGTAAGTGACCAGATGAGAAGGGACCGAGCGAAGGAAATCGCCGACTCCCTAAGGAAACCCTGATTAATTCCAGTAAATCTCACTAATTGGAATTAATCAGAGTTTCCCTTGGTTGTGTTTGAACGTTTCAACTGCGGCTGCGCTGTGATCGGCGGCCCACAACATGCGGAAACCAGCGCTCTTGAATCCAAGCGATAGCCCCCCTGCGCCTGCAAAGAGGTCCACGACGATCAGGCATGAGGTCGCGTCTCTGGCCATTCGACTAGGGCGTGCTAATGCAAATCACTGAACGAGAGCGTCGAAGATGAGCGCAATCAGAATGAATCCGACGAATAGGGTGTCGAGCTTTTTGAAGCGTGTGCAGAGGCCGCGCTGAACCGGCAGCAGCAGCACGATCCGTTCGCATTGCTCCTGTGTCAGTTCCAAGCGAATGCCCCTTGCAATTACGTTCTGCGAAATCGTATCAAATCATGGGGGTGTCGTGTTGGCGATGGCCTCAACCTTGCGCGAGCGCCAGCGAACGCAGTGCGGTTCACCTTGCGCGTGGTTTAGATCACCGCTGGCAAGCACCCTATACGCCGCAGAGTGCAAACTTCCTCGGACAGCACAGCAAGTCGCAACCAGCCCTTGCGGCGCGTTAGCATGTGTCCGCGAGTAGCCTGGGCCGCGGTTATGCCGGCTTTCGCCGGGCTGCGATCATTTAGAAGAGTAGCTATAGGAGCGAAACAGCATGGCTAACAAGGTGGCCCTGATTACGGGTGCGGCAACGGGCATCGGCGCGGAGGTGGCTCGGCAACTCGGCGACGACGGCGTACGTGTGACGGTGTGCGACATCAACAGGAGCGAAGGGAACGCAGTGGCGGCGGCAGCGGGCGGCATCTTCGCCTACTGCGACGTGCGCAGCCTAGATGATCTCAAGGCGGCTTTCGACCTGTGCGAGCAGCGCCTCGGCATGCCTGATTACGTCCATCTGAACGCGGGCGTCATGACCGTTCCCACCAACGACCCCACGCTGCCGATAGAAGAGGTGTCGGTGGAGCAGTATCGACGCATTCTGGGCATCAATCTGGACGGTGTGTACCACGGGCTGAAGGTGGCCTTGCCGTGGCTACGCGCCCGGGGCGGCGCAATCACCCTGACGGCATCGATAGCCGGCTTAGGCGCGGTGGCTGACGACCCGCTGTACACCGCAACGAAGTACGCGGTAATCGGCATGGGCCGGGCGGTGGCGGCGGCGAACGCTGACAGCAATGTGCGAATCAACGTGATCTGCCCAGGGGTGGTGGATACCGCTATCGTGCCGGACGCCTACAAAGCTCCTGAATTCGGCGTGATGCCAACGTCCACCATGGCCGCTGAAGTGGTGGACCTGCTGCGCAACGGCGCCAACGGGGAGGTTCGGGTCAAGCTGAGGGATCGTGCCGCCTTCCAAGTGCATCCAGAACAGCTTTAAACGGGGGTTTAATAGACGATCTCCCGCCCACTCATCGGGACCAACTGTTGCAACAGCCTCGCACCCCCAACTCCAAAAACAAGGGAACATTTCCACTTTGAAAGAAAAAGAAATAGGATGCCCAGCGCTGAACCGGCGGCGGGGCGTCCGCAGACCATCACCCCATCGGCACCAGCGCACCAATGCGCCGAAAATTGCCGGGGCCGAAATTCCGGAATGTGTCTGAGCCCATACACCCCGCCAGTCAGCCACATGGAATCATCACCCTCATCAAGGGAATGGGCAAATTCCGCGATGAATCCCTAGCGAGGCTCACCTTCGTTCGCCTAGGTGCCGACGACTTGATCCTGAGCGTACCGTTGTTGCCTTCGGCTTCCGAACCGCTGCGACAAGGATTCTTGTTTCTGATCAACCACTCTGAGCACATCACCGAGGTTTCGCTGCTCGCCATTGACTTGGAGCTGGGCAATCCCGCCAAGGGCAGGGTGATTGGCGGCTGCGGCTTAACTGCCCACTGCCCCTCGAAGTCCTAGCTTATGTTCGCACCGCCGACGGCTTTCTGGCCAGCGTTCACGATCTGGCCTCGGAAATTGGAGGCCCGTACCCGGTGTCAACGTTCAATTTAGGCAGCAATTCGCGACAGGCCAGTCTGCTGAGCCAAATCAACCCGAACAGCGTCAATGCCCAAATCGCCGTTCACCGGCTCGACGACACGAGCGCAAGACACAGCCCGACTCGCCTCACCCTGCCAACCGGCCAAGCGCGCTTGATCAGCGCCAAGACACTGGCAGACCACGGTGCCGCTCTTGATGGCGCACTGGGCGATGGCACCGGCAAGTGACGGCTTGACATCGAAGCGAATCAGGATATTCAGGCGATGAGCCTGATTTAGAGCCCCGCTGGACACACCACCAACCTGTCCTCCCTGCCCGACGATGGGCATTAAAGGGCGAGGGGGCCGCTCGATATGCGGCTAGATGATGGGACCGCCCCAGTGCGGTAACATTAACGCAATCATTCTTGAAGAGTACGCATGAAGATAATCAAAGGCGTCGGCGCTGTCTTGGCCATCATCGCGGTCTTTCTCGGCGCGGCATACCTGCTGCGGGGGGATCCGATCGGCCCTATCGCCGGCAAACAACTCGCCGGAACGGAACTGCCCCGGCCCTATTCCTGGAACATCTGCAACAACTACGATACGGTGGCCGTGGAGACAAACCCGGATGCGCCCTATTCGGTAACGACTTGGTGCGTCGTTGTCAGCGGGGTTCTCTACATCCCGTCGAGCGATGGTGCTAGCCGTACTTGGACTCAAAACGTCATCGCCAACCCCAACATACGGATCAAGATAGGCGAGAGGATCTATCCGGCCAAGGCCACCCGGGTGACCGACATTGCGCCCAAGGTCTTCAGGGACGCCATACTTGACAAGTACCCGGAAGCGGCAGAAATGGCGGCGGCAGGCAGCCCGGAAAGCGTTTGGATCTTTCGCGTGGACCCTCGTGACTGACCCTCTCCTTATAATAGGGCTTGAATTGACCAACCGACGAGCCAAACTGACCGAAGGCGGCCCGACGCGAGCGAAGCGAAATTCGGCTTGGCAGCCCATCTCTACGCGCATGGAGTTCTAATGATCGACCTCTCCATAGCAATCAACGAGGACGAGCGCCTAGCCCTCAATCTCTTCAAAGCCATGGAGAACGGCAATTTGCTCGAAATCATGGAGGAAACCTGCCGCGACGACTTTGTCTGGGCAAACAGCGGATTGCCAACGCTGCGTGGGCAGGATGAGATTCGCGCACTGTTCGCCAGCGGAGGTTTCCGATCCTTGATTCCGATCCTGGCCGAACAAACCCACTTCTCCGCCGATGTGGTCCAGATGGCCAACAAGGCCGGTGCGGTTTTCACCGAACGCGTCGATCACCATTGGGCACCGGACGGCCGTGACCTGATGACACCGCATATTGCGGGGGTTATCGAGATCAAAGGCGGCAAGGTCACCGCGCTGCGCGATTTTTACGATGTGGTGTGCTACGAGCAGAAGCCGACCGAAGTAAATCCCCAATTCACCCTTACGACCCATCGGCAACGCATTGCAGCGGGTAGTTGAACCGATGGCGATGGACCGAACCACGCCGCAATGACATTTGCGCTCACGCCCGCCGAGTTCTGGTCCGTCCACCGGGGCGACCTCACCATCTTGGACCGGTCTCTCCGCGATCACCACAATGTCCGGCCCCACCATGCCCTCGGCTTGTTGACTTCGGCCGAATTAACGGACAAGCTCTCCCTCGCTACCTGATCGAAAAAATTCCGAAATGTACTGAGCCTGTATTTGCTTGACGGGCTCGTTTAAAGGTGTAAAGTCGCGCGGGCTGATAGGGCTTAATTGATTCAATTCTATAGAAGAGGAAAGTCAGAATGGCGGATGGAAGTCAACATAAAGTGGGAAGGGTACGACCTCCCCGCGTTTCAATAACCTACGATGTAGAGGATGGCGGGGCGGTCCAATCACGTGAATTGCCGATGGTTGTGGGCGTTGTTTCCGATCTATCAGGCGATGCCGACGACCCCTTGGACTACAAGGAACGCAAGTTCATTGAGGTGGAGCAGGGAGGCGTGGACCGCCTGATGTCTAGGGTCGGCCCTAAGCTGGAGTTCACGGTCCCGGACAAGATATCAGGCGACGAAGGAAAGGAAGTCAAAGTTAACCTTGATTTCGACTCCGTGGACGATTTCTCGCCCATGGGCGTCGCCTCGAAAATCCCGCAAACCGCCAAGCTGCTCGAAGCGCGGCAAAAGCTCGCGGACCTCTACGGCAAGGTGGAGGCTAACGAAAAGCTCAATGGCATTTTGGGCGAAGTGCTTGGGGACACGGACAAGCGGGAGCAGCTTGAGTCGCAACTCAACAGCCTCGGCAATAATGATGATGATGACAAAGAGGAGGGAAGCTAGCCATGGCAGATGCACTACAGGCATCCGTTCCTGGGGTGGCGCAAGGTACGTTGCTCGACCAGATCTTCGACGAAGGGCGCATGGTTCGGGACACCCACCAAGTAGACAGAGCACGGATGATGCTACAGGGCTTCCTTGAAGAAGCAACCAAAGCGGGGACCACCCTTGATGGCGACGCCAAGCGCGTCATAGCGGAGCGGATTGCGGCACTTGATCGCCTAATCGCGGCGCAGGTGAACGAAGTCCTGCACCACAGCAAGTTTCAGAAGCTGGAGGCTAGCTGGCGAAACCTCAACAAGCTGGTGTCGGAAAACGAACTGTCGTCCTCGCTGAAGGTGCGGGTGCTCAACACCCACCGAAAGGAACTGCAACGGGACTTCGCGCGCGCCGCCGGCTTCGATCAGTCACAGTTCTTCAAGAACTTGTACGAAGACGAGTACGGCACGCTCGGCGGTTCGCCCTATACGTTCATGATCGGTGACATGGAATTCGGCCGCTCGCCGCAGGACATACAGTTCCTGCGTGACATGTCGGCCGTGGCCGCCATGGCGCATGCACCTTTCGTTACGAGCGCTGATCCCCGCCTGCTTGACCTTGATGGCTATTCGGAACTGGACCGCCCCATCGACATCGCGAAGATTTTTGAATCAAGCGAAATGGGTCCTTGGAACTCGCTACGCGACAACCCAGACTCGCGCTACCTCGTCCTCACCGCTCCCAGAACCTTGGTACGACTGCCTTGGGGGCCGGATTCGGCACCGGTGGATGAAATGGACTTCGACGAGGACGTGGACGGCGAAGATCACAAGAAGTACCTGTGGGGGCCGTCGTCTTGGTCCATGGGTTCGCTCATTATGAAGTCGTTTGCCGAGTACGGGTGGCCTTCAGCGATTCGGGGCACGGAGACCGGAGGTAAGGTGGGTGCCCTACCCCTGCACACCTATGCGTCGCTATCGGGCGCGAAGGTCACCAAGTGTCCTACCGAGACGTCGATCACGGACCGGCGTGAGAAGGAGCTTTCTGACCAAGGCCTAATCGGTCTCTGCCACGCAAGAAACACGGATTTTGCGGTGGTATTTTCCGGTTCGACAGTGAACAGGCCGCAAAAATTCGCGGACGAGGACGCAAACGCCAACGCGCGCCTGTCGGCAAGCCTGCCGTACATTCTGGCGTGTTCGCGATTCGCCCACTACTTGAAGGCGATCATGCGCGACAAGATCGGGGGTTTTACGTCTCGGGAGGAGATCGAAAAATTCCTGAGCAACTGGATCGCTCAGTACGTCACATCCGACGAAACCGCTTCCCACGCCACGAAGGCGAAGTACCCGTTGCGTGAGGCGCGCGTCCAAGTGCGTGAAATTGCTGGCAAGCCCGGCTCCTATACCGCCGTGGCGCACCTGAGGCCGCACTTCCAGCTAGAGGAGTTGACCGCGTCGCTGCGCCTTGTTGCGGACTTGCCGAGCTAGACGAAAAAGGATCAGGAGAGCCGAAGCGCCACCCTGCAGGGTGGCGCTTTAGCTCGTACTGATCCATCCCGGCGTTGGGTTTGAGTAGGTTGGTTGGTGCTTTGCATCATCAAATTACGGCGGCATGTGCGGGTCGCCCTGATCCGCGCCGCAAGATTCGAACCGTGCGGGGGCCGCGAATCGGAACTGGAGCCCGCAGGTGTTTGTTGACAAAACCTTGGCCAGAACTTGGCGATCCCGCACCGCCCGCGATGATGGCGTCGAGATCCTCGTTGGCGCTTGGTCCGGTGAGCCTGCCGATCATCGAGCCGCCTTGATTGCCGCCCGGGGAGATCTTCCGAGAGCCGGCGACTGTGGCGGCCTTGGCTGGAAGTGTCTCGCCAAAAACGACATCGTGGGTGCCCTGCGCCAAGCTCGCCAACGCGAGGAGTCCGCGCCGCAAAGTGCCTCCATGGCTTTTCTGGAGGCCGAGGCGCTATTCGCGGCCGGTGCTGTGGTTGGCAGTTTGAACCGTCTGGCGAATCTGCATCGCCAAGGCAACGCACCCGCAACCATGGCGCTCGCCCGCCGTCACCATCTCCTCGGCGACCATGCCCGGGCCGAGTCGGTTGCCACTGCGCTTCCATCCCACGCCCATACTGCATTGGTCGGCGCACGAGCTGCGCTCGCCGGCAACCGTCCGACCCGAGCCATGGGCTTCATCGAGCCCTTCATGGAGGCGGCAACCCCGCTACCGGAGCCGGGCGTCGCCGGTGCCTTCGCCGCGATTGCTGCGGCTACACTCGCCCGTCTTCAAGACTTTGCCGAGCTCAGGCGCTTCGCCGCAAGCCTGCTGGTCGCACCCGACCTACCACCGGACATGATGCCCAGCGTTGCCCGCGCGGCTTGGACCGGCGGTTTGGCCGGTCAGGCTTGGAAGCGCTTCGCCGGCAACGATCCGTGGATGCTGGCGGCGCGGCTAGAGCTTGCGACCCTGTCCGCCAACGCGGAACTCACCGCTGGGTTGCTCGCCCGCGCCGGGCCGATGGGCACCCCGGCGCAACCGGCAATGCTGCTGTTGACTGGGCGGCAACCAGATCCGAAACAAGCCGCGCAGGTTTTCGTGCCGGATCAATCCTTGCACCTGTGGCGCACCCACCCGTATCGGTGGCAGCCTTGGATTGATGCGGCGTGCAGCCAAGGGGCATCGGTTGAAATCTACGATCTGGCGCGGGACGAAATTCCCGACGAACAGGTCATTCCTAACGGCACGCTGAACGACGGCTCCCTAGTTGAGCTGCTCGAACCGACACCGGTTCAGCCGCTGCCGATTCGGGGCTCCGGTGCGTGGATCGACGAGTCCCTTTGCCAAGGGGTTGGCGTTGGCCACGACTGGTCGAACGACGAAGCGCAGGCGCTTGCAGAACGTCTGCCAAGGACCGACCAGAAGTGCGCCGCAGTCTGGATCATGAGTGCCGACGCGGCGCTTGCCCATGTTCACGAAGGCCGTGCCATCATCGCCGTGGCGCCGCCGGGAGATCCGTTCTGGAACGGCCCGCTGCCGGAACGCGCATGGCCCGCACTGCGCATGGTGCGCCAGAACGTGAGCGAAGGTTGGCGCGGCGCCGGCGAACGGGTCGCTGCGCTGGTTGACAAGCTCTTGAACAGCGAGTCCTGATGGATTTCCGCGATCCATTCGGCGCTCATCGGGGTGCCGGCATTCCGGTCGAAGGCCGCACTTGGTCCAACATGGATGTGGCCGATGACGATCTGGCTGGCGTCGTGTTCCAGAACTGCACTTTCGAGAACGTCCGCTTCGAGCGAACCGATCTACGTCAGGCCATGTTCCTGAATTCACGATTTGATGACTGCGTCTTCAGCGCCTGTGAAATGGTGGAGACGCGCTGGTTCGGCTGCGAGGGCACGGGCATCGCAGTTGCGCCCGGTGCGGGTGGTGGGGTCGCCGGGTTGATCTGGTCGGACGTGCGTTTCGGCCAGCTTGAAATCAGCCGTGCCGGCCACCAACTCACGTTCTCGGAATCCAAAATCGACCGACTGCAGTTCGATGGCGAAGGTTGCACCCAGCAAACGCCCACGATCTCCGGTTGCACCTTGGGAGCCGTTGTGGCCGAGAACTTGGATTGGAAGGACGGCACGGCCGTGGGCTTGGATTTAAGCGTTTGCGCCTTCGATGGCGCGACCTTTGAGCGATGCAGCTTCATTGAGTCCAAAGCGCACGGCGTGGATCTTTCTCGGGTCTCATTCCTAAGCTGCAATCTGTATCGGAGCGACTTCTCCGAGGCGCGCTTGTGCCGGGCGGAAAAATCGATCTTTGCCGAGTGCAATCTGAAGTCCACAAACTTCGAGGAAGCCGTCCTCAACGGCGCGTTGTTCGCGTCCGTGCAAGCGCAAGGGGCGTGCTTTGATCGCTCGCAACTCGAACACGCCTTGTTTCCCAATGCACAGCTGTCTGGGGCGTCCTTCGAAGGGGCGCATGCTCCAGGCAGCGTTTGGACCGAAGCGAATCTGAGCGATGCTAAGCTGGCGCGCTTGAACGCCTCCGCCGGCGTATTCCGCAACGCTTCGTTGGCCGGTGCGGATGTGGAGGGCGCGCACTTGGTCGAGACGGATCTACACGGGGTCAAGGAGACGCTGTCGGGCGCCGATTTGCGCGACTCCCGGGGCACACTCGATTGGCGGGCCGAACGGGAGGCCGAAGCGCGACCTAAGGGGCGTTAAGTGGGTTGGCCCGTATAGATAGAGCCGACTTAGAAAGTCTAATACCATGATTTAAGCGGTATTTTGTCGGGCTGCCGAGCTATCGGCTGGCGGCGCCGTTCGCCCCATCGCTTTTTGCCGAGGTCCGCAAGCGGATGGGGCAGTCCGTGTTCAACGCTTTCCACGCGGCGGCTGTCGACGCCGTGGGCCATGCCAAACACAAATCCGTGGCCAAGCGCAAAGCGCAAGAAGCTCCCTCAGTTGACGATGACCCACCACCTGCGGTGCTGGGCGGTGACCCTAGGCCTGACGCGGAGGAGCCGCTGCGCCAAGGGATGCTGATGCTTGATGCAACCGTTGCGCCGCAGGCGATCCGATTCCCGACGGACCTGGGCTGTTGAATGAGGCGTGCAAGCTCGGCCAACGAATCATCGACCAGCTTGACGCGGCCACGGAGCTGAAGACGACACCCCGCACCTACCGGCGCAAGGCGCATCAAGCTCACCTGGGCATTGTGAAGAGGAAGCGGCTGGGCGTAAAGCTCCCACGCTGCAGCGTCAAGCAGCAGTTGCAGTATCTGCGCACAACCTAGGCCACATCGAACACTTGCTGGAGCACTTTCCGGTCGGTGCGCGGCTGCCTCCGTCCCGCTGGTTGTTGCATCGGTACTGGCTTATCCAGCATGTGTACGCACAGCAATGGGAGATGCACCGCCATAAGAGCCGTCGCTGCGATCACCGCATCGTGGGCATCAGCCAGCCGCACGTGCGGCCGATCGTCCGCGGCAAAGTGGACCAGCCGACGGAGTTTGGCGCCAAGCTCAGCGTGGGCCTGACCGGGGAAGGCGTGGCATGGATCGATCACCGGCGCTGGAACGCCTTCCATGAAGGGCATGACCTGACCTCCCAGGTTGGAGCCCACCGTGAACGTCATGGCGTCCATCCGGCGGTGGTTCTGGGCGACACGATTCATGGCAGCCGCGACCACCGGCGCTATCTCAAGGACCGCGGCATCCGTTTTGCCGGGAAGCCGCTGGGCCGGCCGAAGAAAGCGAACGAGGCGAACAGGGCGGAGCTGGAGCGGCTGTCGGCGCAGCGGCGCGAGGCGCAGCGGCAACCGATTCCAATTGAAGGCGAGTTCGGTCAGGGCGGGAATGGCTACGGGCTCAACCACATTCGGGCCAAGCGCTCCGATACGTCGGCCGCGTGGATCAACAGCATCTTGCTGGTGATGAACCTGCTCATTCTGCTGAAGGTCTTTTATTGGCCTTCAATGCAGCTCCTCACTTGGCTGAACTATGTACTATCACGGCGGCGGAAGTGTGCGGCGGGCTATTGGCAAGACAGCATGAGGGGTTGGCGGGGGCTTTGGTTGTCCGCCAAAGTGCAGGCTGCTTTCTAAGGAGACCCTAGCTAGTGAGCCGTTCCCTAGGTAGACGCCGCGCATCCCTGAAACAAGCGCCTCAGTTCATCCTATTCGACAACTCCTCCATTGCGCCCTGCAGGTCGTCCTCGCGGATAGCTTGATAGAGCGCCCGAACAACGCGCCCTTGCGGCGCGAGGGCAGCCGTCAACAACGGCAGTCTGCCAACCCCGACGATGTCTGGATTGTGTATGATGATCTCCGTGATCTGTATGTCGGAGAGCAGGCGCACGAGTTGCGGCATCTCGTCAGTAAGCGGATTGGCGATCTCATGGACGATGGTGAACACCGTTCGATTGGCGTTGGCCGCCCACTCCGAGAGTTCGGCGACTTGATTATTGATGGACTCCACTTGGTAGCGGCTCGGCGTGGCACGTGTATAAAACGCGCTGCGTCCATACTTTACCGTCGGCACGAGAACATACCACCGCCCCGTCTGCGACTTCTCGATTGGCACCGGTAGAATCCCGCGTTGCAGCATGCGATACGCCGTAATGCGGGAAATGCCCTCTCGGCGCGCCCACTCGGAGAGCCGTATGCGTTCCATCCCATCCGCCCTACGGACCTGAGCCATGATGTTTGCAAACCATCGGTAACAAGAGGAGAATGCTACCATAGCTAGAAGCGCGGGCCGCTAGCATACTTTGTTGGACTTCAGCTCTGCTTGGCGGCGAGTTGTTTGACCATCCCGGCCGTGGCCACCATAATTGTCTGCCGTCTTCGACGCCCCGCACTATATGACCAAGAGCAACAGGCTCCACCGCATCAATCGCCGCATCCGGCAAAGCAAGCTTGGCGCATTGATCGGGCTACGCCCGAAACCAAGTGACTTCATTGAGGAACTCGCCGAACAGGGGCTTGAAAACAGCTTCCGCAACTTCGTTCAGAGCGTGAAGTCCGACAATGCGAAGCAGGTCGAATTGTTCCTGGGCGCCGAATGGGATCCAGACAGCCGCGATGGCGCTGATCTCACCATGCTGATGATCGCCGCCATCAACGGCTACGCCGACGTCGTCAAGGCCCTGATCGCTCACAAGCCGGATCTCAACGCATCCCAAGAGAACGGCAATACGGCGTTGATCTGGGCGGTGACGCGGGGCTGCGCCGACGTCGTTCAGTTGCTAGCGGCGGCCGGGGCGAACATCAATGCGGCCAACGGCGGCGGCTACACGGCGCTGATCCTAGCGGCCGGCGAAGGACAGGAAGCCGTCATTGATGCGTTGATCGCGGCTAGGGCGAACCTCGACTGTGCAACCCGGCAGGATATGACAGCGCTGATAGCGGCAGCGGCCAAGGGGCAGAGTGCCGTGGTGGACCAGCTCGTTGCCGCTGGCGCGGATATGGAGCGGCGGGACCGCAACGGCTGCACCGCCTTGCTGGCGGCGGCCACGGCCGGGCAAACCGACGCGGTTCGGCACCTGATTGCGGCCGGTGCCAACACGGAGGCGCAGAACCCAAAGGGCCAAACCGCCTTGGTCGCCGCGGTGGCCCAGACCCGTTGCGCCATCGTGCGCGCACTGGCCGAAGGCGGTGCGGATTTGGGGGTGCGCGACCATAAAGGCACTACGCCCCTATTTACCGCGGTGAACAAGGGGGACTGTGCGCTGATCGAGGCGCTGCTGTCCGGCAAACCGGATCTGTCGGTGCGCAACCAACGCGGCGAGACGGCTCTTGAGTTGGCGCTGGACAAGGAGGATATGGAGGCTGTCCAGTTGTTGATTGCCGCTGACACCGACCTCAACGAGCGCGACGCCAGCGGTCGGACCCCGCTAATGCGCACGGTGAGGCGCGAGGCGGCGGTACGTCTGCTCGTCTCCGCCGGGGCCGACCCGGACGCCCGAAACGAGCAGAACGAAACGGTGCTGATGATGGCGGCTGAGGCCGGCGGCGCGGTTGTGGAATTGGTCGAAGGCGGGGCGTCCGTTGACGCCCAGGACAGCTTCGGCGCCACTGCGCTCGTCCGCGCCATCGAGAAAGGCCAATTGGATCTTGCCGAGACCCTGATCAATCTCCAGGCCGACGTGAACGTGCGCGGCAGCTCCGGGACGACCGCCCTGCACAAGGCGGCCGCTCGTGGCGCCTCAAGCGTCGTCGGCCGTCTGATCGAAGCCGGCTCCGAGGTTGCGGCCAAGACCAACGCCGGGGATACGGCGCTGCAGTTCGCCACCCGCAGCGGCCATGATCAGGTGGTCGCTCTATTGCGGAACGCCGGGGCGGAAGACTTTTCGCTCGGCACTTGGCGGCGGCGTTGATCCACCCTAGTACACAGTATAACTTAAAGCTTCGGATATAATCGCTTCAGTTTGACCCGCGCTTCATCGGTGCGAAATTGCCAATCAACCTGGGTTTGTCGATTATTTCTGTCCGTATTCCACGCCGCCACTTCAGATCGCATTTTTTCAATGCAATCAATTCGCCCCGCAAGACATTGTCGTTTCAAAACACTGAGCTCAATTTCCGCTATGTTTAGCCAGCTCCCATGTTTTGGCGTGTAATGTATCTCAAGACGTTCGGCCAACTGCTTGGCTTTTTCAGGTGGAAAAGCCGAGTACAACGATGCCGTATTGTGTGTATTCAAATTATCCATAACCAGGATGACTTTTTCGGCATCCGGATAGCGTTCTTCAAGCATTTCCTTGGTGAAATGGGCCCAGTCAATCCGTGTCCGTGTGTTGGTGATTTTTACCTGACGGTGCCCTGCAAGTGGGTTGACCTCAATAAATATATTTGCGACTCCGTTGCGGACATATTCGTCATCCATCAAAACAGGACGGCCCGGAGCTGCCGGGATAGGTTCGTGCACCTCTCCAATTAATTGCATGCTTGATTCATCCATGCAAACAACCGGGAATTTCGGATTGTAAGGGCGCGCATAAATATCAAGGACATCCTCCATCGCTGCTACGAAAGCAGCATTGTAGTCCGGTGGTATTTTCCAATACTTGCTCAGGTGAGGCTTAAGTTCATTTTTTTAGCGTGTTACATACCGTCATTGGAGAAACACTCGGTACGATTTTCAATTCAACCGCCTTCTCCGCAAGCAACCGTACCGTCCATCGCTCTCGACCTTCCGGCGCTTCTGAACACGCCAGTGCCAATAGCCGAGCTTCAAATTCACCTCCAAATTGAATTGCTCGCGGAGGTGTCTCGCGCCTCTTTCGCTCGATGGCAGCGTTAAGCCCTTCTTCAACAAATCGTTTTTTTAAATGTTCGAGGCTTCGGGTCGTTTTCCCCAAGGCTTCTGCAACTCTTGCAACAATCCATTTGGGTCCGAACTCGCCTGCATCGAGCAGGAGCAAGGCGCGAGAGGATATCACTGTTCTGGCCGCCCTCGTTCCCTTAGTTGAAATGGCCTCCAATTCATTCCGTTCTTCTTTTGTCAGTGTCACTTTGTAGCGCGGAGCCATGTCGTCACCCTCATTATTGGTTATTGAGGGCAACTATAGCAAACAATCAATTTATATACGAAGTATTAAGATTTACATTGTACTAGGAGCGCAGCGCCCAAGGTCCGCTCGGGGGGGGGCGTCTTCAATGCGGCCGACCGCCAATGGAGCGAGGTTTCGCCGCTCCTTATATTTGCCTTACGACCGGCATCCTATAGTCTTGGCGGTCCTGATGGCGGGTGCGCCTTCCTTGCAACCAAGCAGATTGAATTCATGGCGACGTTAACGAAACGCAAGCACGAAAACGGCACTTTGGTCTTTTCGGCGATCGGGCGGGTGGATGGCCGCAACGCTAGGGATTTCGAGCGGAGCTTGGCCGAGGCCATCGGCGCGGAGGAGGCCGGTGACATCATCCTGAACCTTGGGCGGCTGTCCTACATCAGCAGCGCCGGCCTGCGCGTCCTGCTCACCGCCGCCAAGCTTCAGCAGCGGCGGAACGCGAGGCTCGCGCTCTGCACGCTGCCGGATTCGGTCAAGCAGGTGCTGGAGGTCAGCGGCTTCACCCGCATCATTCCGGTCCACGGCACCGAGGCCGAAGCGATTGCGGCCTTCGCCGGCGCAGCGTCATGAGCGCCGCCCGCGGACGCCTCGCCGGCGATCAGGCCTCCGGCCCCGAGGACGGCCGGAGTCCGGGTTCGACCGACGCGCCGTCGTTCGTCGAGCACCTGCTTCATCCTCGGGAGCCCCATCGGGCTTGGGCGAAGCGACAGTGCTGTCCTGGTCGGACGACACGGGAGCGGCTTGGACTCTGGCGGTGCTTCAGCGCCCGGACGAGGCGGCGGCCGTTCTGTCCGCTCCTGGCGGGGTGGCGATCGAAGCGCCCCGCATCACCCTGTCGGCGGGCGCGGTGCACATCGCGGCCGAGGATTTCCTGACCCATGCCCGCAACCGCCACGCCGTGGAGAACACCCGCACTGAAAGCTGCAAGGTGCGGATCAGCCATGTCGGCACGGACATCCGCCGCGCAACCACCGCCGACGACATGGTGGAGGGCACCATGCTGCAGCGCACTGGAACCTGGATCTCCAGCACCGCACGCGAGGCGCGGCTACGGGCGCGCTCGTTCCTGTTCGACTAGCCTCGAACCCGGTCCCCGCCTTCGCTTTCGGCTAGGCACCCGGCGGCCGTGGCGCTACAACAGCACCGTCTTGATCACTTGGCTAGGCACCATGGAGATGCCGGGCGCGTTGGCTATGTTCTGGATCGTCGGCGCGATGGTCCGCCACGAGGGCATGCCGCCAACGAAATAACAGACCGAGCCCATCACGGGCCGCCCTATGCCGACGATGATGCCGCTGACGACGCCGCCCATCGCGCCGGCCTCGTCACCGTTGCTCAAGGCGTACTGGCTCGCCATGTTCAACTCAGGCATGCAATTGATCATGATGGTCATGTAGCCCGGTATGGCCAGTGCGTTGTTGGCGATGTTGGGGTATGGCACCGGTATCGCGAAGGGCGGCGTCTTGCACACGTCCGGCATGGCCATCGACATCCCTAATCCAAAGGTCATTGGCATCATGGAGGTTTCTCCCGATTCGGCTCCGGCGGTGCCTCGGCCCGACTTAAGACACCGTCTCCGAGACCCGCGCGCACACCGTCACGCCGGCTACGCGGTTGCGTATGCGGGGCGGGCCGAGGGGCGGCACGACCCTCGGCTTCAAGCCGGGAAACGCAAGTCCGATAAGAAGCATGGGCAGAATGAGCGCCACCGACGCGAGGCCGACGAAAATCTCGAGGAGCGGGCACAGCATCATGCTGAGCCGACCCGCCTTCTGCAGGGCCGATCCCTCCGGCTTAACGGGTCCGGGCGAGCCGATCAGCGGCTCCAGCGTCGCCAAGGTGCTGCGGATGTAGGCTCCGCACGCCCAGTTCGCAACGGCATCCGCAGAACGGTAATTCATGCCGGCAATGTATACGCGACACCCCGAAACCCGGTTCGCGGCGCCGTAAACGTCCCCGGAGCAGAGCGCGGACACCGTCATCAACGTGCCAATGTAGGATTTGAGCCAGCCGCCGCCGCAAATGATCCCCTCCATGGGGACCATGCGCTTGATGTTGCCCTCCCACCGCCGCTCAATGGTGCCGTGCCCGATTATGGTCTTGTCCTCAAAGCGCCAATCGGCGTTCCCATGCACGGTGATCGAGTCTCCGCCGGACAGGCTCGGGCCGCCTTCCTGGGAACCCACCGCCGACACCGCGAAGTCTCCGTCCACTGCAACATACATGTCGCCGGTGACCTCCACCTCCCGATCGCCCTGGACCTGGCTCTGGTAGTTCCCGGCGATCGTCACCCGCCGGTCGTCGCGAATGGCCACGCCGCCCCAACCATGCAGAGCGATTTCATGGCGGCCCTCCCACGGCGGATTCATCGCGCCGAGGGAGTCGTCGTCGTCGCCGGGCGTGGCCTGCGCGGCGCGCCGGCCAGGCTCCCACTCGCGCTCCTGGCCAACCCAATCCTCCGACTTCCAGTCGGCGATGGCGAGCAGGGAGTCCAACGTGCTGCCGTCAGTCACCCGCCAAGGCCGTCGATCCAGTGGCGCGGGGGTTGTCATGCCGTATTCTCCACGCCGGCGCCGGGACCGCCGGCGTGAATGACGGCCGCCTGGTTGTCCGTGAAGACGCCGAAAGCCTCGTTGCGCACGCCGAAGTCGTCCACCAGCCCGGCGGCGAGCAGGATCCGTGCGCCGCACGCATGGTTGTAGACGGTCATCGCGCGAATCATCACGCCAGCGATCTCGACCCGCGCCAGATCAACTTCGCCCCAACCACCCCAACACAGAAAGTCCACCCAAGCCGCCATGCGCAGGAAGGGGCCGACCATCGTGCCCACGTAGCCGCCTCCCATGATGGCTTCGGTTTCGAGGCCCGCGGTCACCTCCACCCCGCCCCTTACGGTTTCCCGAATCGGGGCGCCTGATATGGGGTAGAGCTCGCCGTCCTCCGTGTGGCGCTCGTAGTCGCCGAACACCTCCACGGTGCGGCTTCCGCGCAGGTAGCTGAAGTCGCCCCGCGCATGAAGCGACCTCTCCCGCAGCAGCACCTCCTCGTCACCGACCACGGAGCGCACCACCTGCTTGGCGGCTTCAATCCGCAGGTCTCCGTCCGACACCAGCGCCTCGGCGCGGAACCGCCGCTTGACCGCCGCCGCGCCTGAGTCGTCCTGTTGGTCGGGTTCGTCCTGTTGGTCGGGCATCGCTTGCTGCTCCATCCTGATTATCCTGCGGCTATCGAGGCCAAGCCGCCGTCCGCTCCGCCAAGGGCCGTCCCTGCGGGCTTCCGCGGGCCTCGGGCGACCGCCATGAGCAGCTTTTTAGCACCGTTCCCCCGCTCAGGCAAGGCAATGAAATCCATTTGATGCCATTTGAACCTGCTTGATGACAAAATGATTCGGCCCAACCCCAAGCTCCATCGAATTCTCCGCTGTATGGGCTCAGACACATTCCGGAATTTCGGCCCTAGCAATTTTCGGCGCATTGGCGCACTGGTCCCGCCGGTTCGGGCACACTTGTCTTGTCACAAAACCAAGGAACCTGAACGTGAGACTGTTGCACGCCTGTCCTCCCTCCTGCAAGCACCTGTCGGCAGACCTGACCGATTCCTCCGAACCCGCCCGCGAGCGAACCCGCCCGCGAGCGCCTGCGCGCCCTTGAACTGATCGACCAAATGGTCGCCGGTGGCATGCGCCGCGGCGATGCCCTCCGCACCACCAGCCTAGCCAAGAGCACACACGACGACTGTCGCAGGGCCGACCTCGGCGGCGGCCTTAAAGCCCGGCTGCCCGGCGAGCCCGTCCAGTTCAATCACATGACCGTGCAGATCGATGGCGGAACCTTCAAGCAGTTCCACGCCAAGGACCCGAACCAAGGGCATCCACATCAAGGTCCGCTCCAGCGCCACCGCCGCCACCGCCACTGACTTCCTCCACGAGGCCCTGCAGCGCCTGCCCGTGAACTCGGTGCAGGTCAATGGCGACTCCGAGTTCATGCAGGAATTCGAAACCGCCCGCCGCGACGCCGGCATCCCCCCTCGCATGTCCTCCCGCCCCGCCGCCCCGACCTCAACGGCAGCGTCGAGCGCAGCAACCGCACCTTGCGCGCCGTCCGGTCCGTCCACCAGGGCGACCTCCGGCGAAGTGAACCGAGCTCTGGAGGGGTCTCTCCTCGACCACCACAGCGTCCAGCCCCACCATGCCCTCGGCTTGTTGACTCCAGCCGAATTCACGGACTAGTTCTTTCTCGCTGCCTGATCGGAAAAATTCCGAAATGTACTGAGCCTTGGATTCAACTCTTAAGTGCAACTTCACCGATGAAGGAAAGGTGAGATGCGGCGGCATCTTGATTTTCCCGAATCAATATAAGGAGTTGCCTTATGAAACGCCACACGCACCTCACCTGTGAGCAACGATACCTGATTTCCAATGGCTTGAAAGCAGGCTATTCACAACCAGCCATCGCCAATATCATCGGTGTCAACAAAAGCGCCATCAGCCGGGAGATACGCCGCAATGGGGCCAGTCGGGGGCGTGTGCGGCGGCGCACCGCCGGGGCGGGCGCTTATCGTCCAGCCGGGGCGCGCAAGCAGGCCATGGCGCGCCGAGTAGGCAAGTCCAAGGCGCGTATTGGCCGGGAGGATCGGCAACTCATCGAATGGCTGCTGCATGGGAAGTGGAGCCCGGAGCGGATCAGCCTGCGGCTGGGGAAAACCGGCAGGCTGGCGGTCAGCCTTGGATGGATCCGCCGGCACATTCGCAACGACAAGCACCACGGCGATTTTCCGCATAAGCACTTACGCTGCCGGAAAGGCGGAGGAAGCGCTACGGCGGCAAGGTGCGGCGGGGCTCGATCCCCAATCGGATGTCCATCGAGCAGCGCCCGGCGTTGGTGGAGCAAAGAGCCCGCATCGGCGATTGGGAGCTGGACACGGTGCATGGGAAAAGCAATACCGCCGTGATGCTGACCATGCTCGAGCGCACCACGCGCTTTGCGCACATTGATGTCCCGCCCAACCGGCAGGCGCCGGTGGTGAGCGCGGCGCTGGTTGGAAACCTGGCCGCGATCAAACACCGGGCGCGCACCTTGACCGCGGACAACGGCAGCGAATTCGCCGGCCATGAAGCGGTCCGAGACGCACTGCAGGCCGACTTCCATTTCGCCCATCCCTACGCGTCCTGGGAGCGGGGAGCCAATGAGAATGCCAACGGGCTGATACGGCGGTATTTCCCCAAAAGCCATGATCTTTCGACCATCGGAACCCCGCAACTGGCGCATGTGGTCGATCAGATCAATAACCGGCCGCGCAAATGCCTTGGCATGAAAACACCGAATCAGGCGCTATTCGGCATAATCCCCCCTGTTGCACTTCGAGGTTGAATCCAAGAGCCCGTACATTATATTTACCTTCCGACCGACATCCTATAGTCTTGGCGGTCCTGATGGCGGGTGCGCCTTCCTTGCAACCAAGCAGATTGAATTCATGGCGACGTTAACGAAACGCAAGCACGAAAACGGCACTTTGGTCTTTTCGGCGATCGGGCGGGTGGATGGCCGCAACGCTAGGGATTTCGAGCGGAGCTTGGCCGAGGCCATCGGCGCGGAGGAGGCCGGTGACATCATCCTGAACCTTGGGCGGCTGTCCTACATCAGCAGCGCCGGCCTGCGCGTCCTGCTCACCGCCGCCAAGCTTCAGCAGCGGCGGAACGCGAGGCTCGCGCTCTGCACGCTGCCGGATTCGGTCAAGCAGGTGCTGGAGGTCAGCGGCTTCACCCGCATCATTCCGGTCCACGGCACCGAGGCCGAAGCGATTGCGGCCTTCGCCGGCGCAGCGTCATGAGCGCCGCCCGCGGACGCCTCGCCGGCGATCAGGCCTCCGGCCCCGAGGACGGCCGGAGTCCGGGTTCGACCGACGCGCCGTCGTTCGTCGAGCACCTGCTTCATCCTCGGGAGCCCCAATCGGGCTTGGGCGAAGCGACAGTGCTGTCCTGGTCGGACGCCACCGGCGTGCTGGATGACGGCGCGGTCGCCCGTCAGGGCCTATCCTGCCTCGTGCGCCCCCGCCCCGGCGACCGGGTTCTCGCTTGGTCGGACGACACGGGAGCGGCTTGGATTCTGGCGGTGCTTCAGCGCCCGGACGAGGCGACGGCCGTTCTGTCCGCTCCTGGCGGGGTGGCGATCGAAGCGCCCCGCATCACCCTGTCGGCGGGCGCGGTGCACATCGCGGCCGAGGATTTCCTGACCCATGCCCGCAACCGCCACGCCGTGGAGAACACCCGCACTGAAAGCTGCAAGGTGCGGATCAGCCATGTCGGCACGGACATCCGCCGCGCAACCACCGCCGACGACATGGTGGAGGGCACCATGCTGCAGCGCACTGGAACCTGGATCTCCAGCACCGCACGCGAGGCGCGGCTACGGGCGCGCTCGTTCCTGTTCGACTAGCCTCGAACCCGGGGTCCCCCGCCTTCGCTTTCGGCTAGGCGCCCGGCGGCCGTGGCGCTACAACAGCACCGTCTTGATCACTTGGCTAGGCACCATGGAGATGCCGGGCGCGTTGGCTATGTTCTGGATCGTCGGCGCGATGGTCCGCCACGAGGGCATGCCGCCAACGAAATAACAGACCGAGCCCATCACGGGCCGCCCTATGCCGACGATGATGCCGCTGACGACGCCGCCCATCGCGCCGGCCTCGTCACCGTTGCTCAAGGCGTACTGGCTCGCCATGTTCAACTCAGGCATGCAATTGATCATGATGGTCATGTAGCCCGGTATGGCCAGTGCGTTGTTGGCGATGTTGGGGTATGGCACCGGTATCGCGAAGGGCGGCGTCTTGCACACGTCCGGCATGGCCATCGACATCCCTAATCCAAAGGTCATTGGCATCATGGAGGTTTCTCCCGATTCGGCTCCGGCGGTGCCTCGGCCCGACTTAAGACACCGTCTCCGAGACCCGTGCGCACACCGTCACGCCGGCTACGCGGTTGCGTATGCGGGGCGGGCCGAGGGGCGGCACGACCCTCGGCTTCAAGCCGGGAAGCGCAAGTCCGATAAGAAGCATGGGCAGAATGAGCGCCACCGACGCGAGGCCGACGAAAATCTCGAGGAGCGGGCACAGCATCATGCTGAGCCGACCCGCCTTCTGCAGGGCCGATCCCTCCGGCTTAACGGGTCCGGGCGAGCCGATCAGCGGCTCCAGCGTCGCCAAGGTGCTGCGGATGTAGGCTCCGCACGCCCAGTTCGCAACGGCATCCGCAGAACGGTAGTTCATGCCGGCAATGTATACGCGACACCCCGAAACCCGGTTCGCGGCGCCGTAAACGTCCCCGGAGCAGAGCGCGGACACCGTCATCAACGTGCCAATGTAGGATTTGAGCCAGCCGCCGCCGCAAATGATCCCCTCCATGGGGACCATGCGCTTGATGTTGCCCTCCCACCGCCGCTCAATGGTGCCGTGCCCGATTATGGTCTTGTCCTCAAAGCGCCAATCGGCGTCCCCATGCACGGTGATCGAGTCTCCGCCGGACAGGCTCGGGCCGCCTTCCTGGGAACCCACCGCCGACACCGCGAAGTCTCCGTCCACTGCAACATACATGTCGCCGGTGACCTCCACCTCCCGATCGCCCTGGACCTGGCTCTGGTAGTTCCCGGCGATCGTCACCCGCCGGTCGTCGCGAATGGCCACGCCGCCCCAACCATGCAGAGCGATTTCATGGCGGCCCTCCCACGGCGGATTCATCGCGCCGAGGGAGTCGTCGTCGTCGCCGGGCGTGGCCTGCGCGGCGCGCCGGCCAGGCTCCCACTCGCGCTCCTGGCCAACCCAATCCTCCGACTTCCAGTCGGCGATGGCGAGCAGGGAGTCCAGCGTGCTGCCGTCAGTCACCCGCCAAGGCCGTCGATCCAGCGGCGCGGGGGTTGTCATGCCGTATTCTCCACGCCGGCGCCGGGGCCGCCGGCGTGAATGACGGCCGCCTGGTTGTCCGTGAAGACGCCGAAGGCCTCGTTGCGCACGCCGAAGTCGTCCACCAGCCCGGCGGCGAGCAGGATCCGTGCGCCGCACGCATGGTTGTAGACGGTCATCGCGCGAATCATCACGCCAGCGATCTCGACCCGCGCCAGATCAACTTCGCCCCAACCACCCCAACACAGAAAGTCCACCCAAGCCGCCATGCGCAGGAAGGGGCCGACCATCGTGCCCACGTAGCCGCCTCCCATGATGGCTTCGGTTTCGAGGCCCGCGGTCACCTCCACCCCGCCCCTTACGGTTTCCCGAATCGGGGCGCCTGATATGGGGTAGAGCTCGCCGTCCTCCGTGTGGCGCTCGTAGTCGCCGAACACCTCCACGGTGCGGCTTCCGCGCAGGTAGCTGAAGTCGCCCCGCGCATGAAGCGACCTCTCCCGCAGCAGCACCTCCTCGTCACCGACCACGGAGCGCACCACCTGCTTGGCGGCTTCAATCCGCAGGTCTCCGTCCGACACCAGCGCCTCGGCGCGGAACCGCCGCTTGACCGCCGCCGCGCCTGAGTCGTCCTGTTGGTCGGGTTCGTCCTGTTGGTCGGGCATCGCTTGCTGCTCCATCCTGATTATCCTGCGGCTATCGAGGCCAAGCCGCCGGCCGCTCCGCCAAGGACCGTCCCTGCGGGCTTCCGCGGGCCTCGGGCGACCGCCATGAGCAGCCTTTAGCGCCGTTCCCCCGCTCAGGCAAGGCAATGAAATCCATTTGATGCCATTTGAACCTGCTTGATGACAAAATGGTTCGGCCCAACCCCTTTACGTCCAGCGATTGCCGCGTTAGATTACCCTTATCCTCGACTCCACCGCAAGCCAGAGACCTTCGCCATGCCGCCCGACGACGAACATCTCCCTGAAGCCACGCCGCCCGCCGTCAGCCTTCCGCTCGAAAGCGGCGGCGGCGGCAGCGAAGGCTACGCCCTTGAGTTGCGGGCCGAGGTCCTGCGGACGATCTCCGCGGCCAACGAGTGGCGGCGCGGCGAGTCGGACCGCCTTGAGATCGGCGACGCCACGGGCGAGCAGTCCAACGACACCGTGAACGGCGCGGAGACCGTGCGGGTGGGCGGGGACCTCTCGGAGAAGGTGCATGGGTCGCGCACCAATGTGGCGCTAAGCCACGACCTTGAGGTGCGCGGCAAGTTGACCGTCAACTGCCACGGGGAGACCGCGATCTTCGGCGGCGGGCTCGTTGAAACCCACATCGGCCCGGAACTGCTTCTGGCCGGCATGAGCGACGACTTGATCGTCGGCGCCGGGCTGCGGGCCACCTTGCCGGCCGATCTCTGGCTGTGCGGGCTGGTCGGCATGGAGGAGAAGCCGGTCACGAACGCCGCCGACGGCGCGTTCATCGAAATCTCCGGCCTGCATGTGGAGCGGGAGTTCGTCAGCGGCAACCACGCCGCGGGCGCCGCGGTGTTCAGCGGCGCCCAGTACACGACGACCGCGACGGGCTTTCGGCCACTCATGAAGGTGATGCTTGGAATCCGCAACCTGACCCCGGGCGCCGGCGCCGGCGGCGGCGGCAGCGGCGGCGGCCCCGGCGCCGGGCTCAGATGCTTGGCATACCCCCGGATCTGAATTTCGCCGAAATGATGTCCACCAGCGCCCCCATGCGGGCGTCCACCGCCGCCGAGGCCGAGGATTCCCGCCTGATGGCGGAGTTGCTCGCACAAGGGGTTGATTTGACGGAGGCCCGGAGGCAGGTGGACATAGCCAGGAATCTGGAGGATGCGAAGCTGCTGGCGAAACGGGTTAGGCTGGAGATGCTGGAGGAGGCCAGGCGGCTGCAGGAGGCCACGGCGCTGGAGGAGGCCAGGCAGCTGGAGGAGGCCAGGCAGCTGGAGGAGGCCAGGCGGCTGGAGGAGGCCAGGCCGCTGCAGGAGGCCAGCTCGGCGTATCTCGCCCGCGCGGAGGAGGCGCAGGCGCTGAAGTTCCGCCTCAGCGCGCTTGACGAATACCTCAGCACCGCGGATGACGCCGGCAGGGAAAGATACATAGCCCAGCAACAGGAGCTGGCGCGGCGGCTGGAGGAGGCGGAGCGGTTGGAGAAAGCGGCCAAGGCGCTGATGCAGGATGAGACCATAAAGCTGGAGACGGCGCGCGGGGGGGGGGGGGGGGCCGATAACCCGGGCGCTGGCGGAAGCCAAGGCGTTGGCGGACGCCAAGGCCAAGGAGTTGGATGATCTCAAGGCGTTGGCGGAGTCGGAGGAAGCCAAGGGGTTGGCGGACCTCAGGTCGCTGGAGGACGCCAGGGCGGCGCATGACGCGCGCGTGGAGGAGACGCGGGTGCTGAAGTTGCGCTTCGACAGCAATGAGCAGCAGATCGCGTTAAAGCTCGATGGCGCCAGGCAAAGATACGATGCGCTGACTGAGCGTCAGGCTGCGCTTACTCTACGCGGCGTGGACATCACGAATGATGCCGACCGGGCAAAATACATAGCCGAGCAACAGGATATGGCGCGGCAGCTGTCGGTGGCGGAAGCCCTGCTCGTGCCTGACCGGCTCAGCGTGCAGAAGCAACAGGCGCTGGCGCGGCGGTTGGAGGAGGCGCGGCGGGCGGAGGAAGCGGCCAAGGTGCTGATGCTGGAGGAGGCCAGGAAGCTGGAGGCGGCGCAGGGGATTGGGGAGGCGGGGCGGGTCGCCAACCCCGCACAGGCCCTCGAAGACCTCGACGCGCTCTCCGAGGCGGTGGGGAACTCCGACGAGGCGGCCGCGGGCGAAGCGCTCAAGCGCGTCCAGGATGCCGTGGGCGGAGGGGAGGACGCCGGCGCCGGGGACGAAGGCGTCATCCTGGTGCAGCGGGATGGCCAGGTCGTTGCGGAGAAAGCCGATGCGGGCAGTTGGGACGATCCCGACTGGATGCGCTACTTGTCGGGCGACGGGCCAGCAACGCCTCAGGCCGAGCCGCCGCCGCCGGCCCCAGCGCCGCCGCTGAGGGACACTTCGGACCTTCAGGGCTATTGGGACGATTTGCTCCAAGCCCGGCAGCAGTCCGACCTGAACTTCCAGCGCACCACCGCGCAAACGGGCGCCAACCCAAACGGGCTGCACCTGGCCGCTTACGACCATCTGCAGCTGAGGCGGTTGGAGCTGCGCGAGCAGATGCTCTCATTGGTGCTCCCCCATGCGGAGGATCTGGGTCGGTCGACCGGCGAGCTCCTTGATCTCGACACCTCCGCTCGGGCATTCGATGTCCCTTTCCAGCTCCGCGATGAATACCTGCGGGTCATCGATCTGGCTGAACAGGCCGGCGACGCCGACAAGGCGGAAGTCCTGAGGCACACGCTGGCGGCGTTCGACTCGATGGCGCGCCTTGAAGTCGATGCGGCGCTGGCCCGCGCCGACGAGCTGGCCAGCTTCCCGGGCGTCCCGCTGCCGGAACACCTTGACCAAGCGCGGGTCACCGAACAGTTGCAGGAATTGATACAAACCGCCATGGGTAGGATGACGGGCGACTTGAACGAGGTCGAGATGCAGCTTGCGGGCAGTCAGGTCCATACCTATGGACGCGCAGTCCAGCAAGTCGGGGAGGGCCTTGATCCCACGCCCTATATGCTTGAGATAGTAGATCGGGCGGCGGCCTTCGGCGGCGATGGCTCGGCCGCCTCCAAAGCGGACAGCATCGAATCCTACGACGAGGTGCTCCGCAACGTCGTCTCCGTCTTGGAGAATCCGGACAACTTCACCGGTCCTCCGGCGGCCGTGGGCACGGACGCCCGCTCACTGCTGATCGCCGAGCGCGACGAGCTCCTGCACGCCGGCAAATTCAACGACGCCCTTGACACGCAACGGCAAATCGACGAAATCGACAAGGCTGGGAGGGTCTCCCCAGGCTTGGAGGACTCCTTCGTCTACCGGGATCTGGAAAGCGCCGGCGCCGCGCCGGGAGAGCACCGGGCACGTCCCGGCCAAGCCGCCGATTTCGACGAGTCGCCGTACGCCGCCATCGACGAGTCGCCGTACGCTGAGATCGGCCCCCCCGGCAACGCCCCCGCGCCCTCCGCCGCCGGGCAAAAGTCGCCCATCACCTGGCCCCAGGCCAAACATCCCACAGGCGGCGATGGCGGCGCCCGGCTTCTGGAAACCGCCCAGCCGGGCGACCCGCTGCCGCTGGGCTACGAGTGGCGCGGCGGCTTTGCCCGGGCCGTGCCCGATGCGGTGGACATGGTGGATGAAGGGGCGGACGTCCGCATCTCGCGTTCGATCCCCGCCGAGGCGGGGCCGCCGGTCCCGCCGCCGCGACATCAACGGGCGGACCTCCCCGCCACCGATGAGTGGCGGTCGATGTTCGACGACCCAACGTACGACACGGGCTTCTTCGTCGACGACCCGGTTTACGACGGAGGCTTCTTGGCGCCGTCGCCATCGCCCGCTCCAGACGTGGCGGAGACCGAATCCCTGCGGAGCCTGGAGGTCGAGCCCAGCCAGATCGACCTTGAGGATCTGGCCGAGGATCTGTACGCTGGCGGGTACCGGTACGGAGACCCGGGCGTGCCGCCGCCGCCGCCCGGCAGGCCCCTCGAAGGTCTGTCCGAGGATCTGTACGCTGAGCTCGATGATTTCGCTGGGCTCCGGTCCGGAGACCCGGACGCGCCGCCGCTGCCGCCCGGCAGGCCAACGGATCCGCCCGAGGGTCTGTACGTTGAGATCCCCCCCTCCCGGTTCGGAGACCCGGACGCGCCGCCGCGGCTGCCGCCCGGCAAGCCAACGGATCTGTACCCTGAGATTGATGATTTCGTTAGGCTCCGGTCCGGAGATCCGGACACGCCGCCGCCGTTGCCGCCCGGCAGGGGCGACCTGCCCAGCATCACCACCAAGCGCTCCGCCGATGCACTGGACGGGAGCCAGCCCGACGTGGCCCGCTGGCGCGAACCGCAAAGCCCCGGCCGCGCAACGCCTCAGCTTGGGCCGGACGGCGCCAGGTGGGGAGGCGACGGCACCTCGGCCGGACATTCCGACATTTACAATGTGCTCCAAAGGCCTGGCGGCGACGACGCCTCGGCCGGCCATTACAATGTGCTCCAAAGGCCTGGCGACGACGCCTCGGCCGGCCATTACAGTGTGCTCCAAAGGCCTAGTGGCGATGGCGCCTTGGCCGACAATGAAGGCGAGCACCTTTACGAGGCGATCGGGGACTATAGGCACCCTTACCACACGCTGGAGGATCCTAACGCAGCGCTCCCCGATGACATTTACGCAACCCCTCGCGGGAAAGTCAGCCGCCTGGATGCGCACATAGCGGACCCGACCCGCCAGGCTCCCGTGAAGAAGGAGACCCTATCGCTGCACCTCGCCAGCCCCCACGAGCTGGAGGCGCTTGAGCTGCCGGCCGACGGCTCGTACTTCACGGTGAATGGAAGGGTCGCCCTGCAGGACGGCAAAGCCGTGCCGGTGGAGGATGGGCTGCCGGTGATCAGGATCTCCTCAGCCCTGCAGGAGCAAATCGACCAAGGCTTGACCACGCTCCGGATCAAAAGCACCAACCAGCAAATAGATATCCCGAGCGACTACATCCTCAAGGTGGATCCGACGATCGACCCGCCTCCGCCGCAGATTCCCTACGATCTTGAACAGTTCCGGGAGTTCGCCCGTAGCCGTCGCGAGCAATCGATCACCGATTGGCGCCAAGGCGCGCTCGCCGGCGACGCCGGGGGGGCGGGCGAGGATGCGCGCGCGATCCTCGACGGCCTGCCGGACGGCCATCGATTCGAACCCGGCCTGCCCGTGGCCGAACGAGCCCCAATGCCGATGCCTAACGCACCGGCATACGACGAGATCGCCGCCAAGTACCTGGGCGCGAATGCGGGCCAGCCGAGCCGTTCGCTTGCGCCGGCGGACGCCATCAATCCCCGAGGCGATGCGCCGACCTCGGTCGGCAACGTGGAGCAGGTGGATGTCTGGCCGGCTCCGGCCGGCGTTGACGCGCACATCGACCCGGACGCAGGGTACGCCACCATCGACCTGGCCGACAGCGGCCCGCCCGTCAGCTTGGGCGACCTTGACCCAACCGACGTCCCGGACGGCAATCAGCTAGCGAACGCGCTCGCCATCGATCCGCACCCGCTCGAGGCGGTCGATCCAGCGGAGGTGGACAGGTTGGCCGATGCTTGGTTCGATGATGCCCTCAAGGCCGCTGGCCCCGACGAGCCAGCGCTCAAGAGCATCGACGACACGCGCCCACATGACCCGTTCGCAGCGTTCGACCAAGCGGAGGTGGACAGGTTGAGCGATGCTTGGCCCGATGATGCCCTCAAGGCCGATGGTTCCGTCGAGCCGGTCGAGGAGCCGGACCCAGGCATCCTCTCGGATGTCGGCGATGAAATGGTCCAGAAAATGCAGGATTGGATCGACGCCACCGCCAATCGCCACGCGACAGGCCGTCCACCCCCGCGCCCCGCCATAGAGCCCGATAAGGACCTTGAGGAGCTCGCCGTCCTGGTCGATGCGCTGCTTGAGCCAGAGCTCTCCCCCGAGGCCTACGCCGCCTTGGACGCGAGCAGCCCCGCCGAAGTGCGGGCGGCGCTCAGCAAGGTCCTCGACAGCACGACGGATCCGGAAGATGTGGAGGTGTTCACCACCTTGCTGGAAACCTTCGATCAGTATCTGCAGCCTGAGGGCGCGGAGTCAGCCGAGCTGCTCACGCGGCTGCAGGGAGAGATCGACGAACTGGCGGCCGAACTCGCCCGGCTCCAAGAAAGCGTGGCGGAGTCGGAAAACCCGTCGTTGGATCAGCGGCTCCTGGCTCCCACCCAGAACAAGATACAGACCTACATCGGGGCATACACCGAGGCAATGGACAGAATCCACGACGGCCAAAACCCGCTGGTGATGCTCGACGATAAGATCAATTTCATCGAAGACTGGGGCACGAGCCTCTTCGATGATGAGCAATTCGCCACTGTGTTGCAGTCGTACCAAGAGGTTCGAGCTAAGATCGCAAGCATCCAAGGCTGAGGAGGCCAGAGCTGTGGAGCTCCAGCAGGCCGAAACCGCCCGCCGCGACGCCGGCATCCCCCTCGCATGTCCTCCCGCCCCGCCGCCCCGACAGTAACGCGGCAGCGGCGAGCGCGGCAACCGCACCCTGCGGTCGGGTTATATGGTCCGTCCCCGGGACGACCTCCGGCGAAGTGAACCGAGCTCTGAAGGGGTTTCTCCTCGACCACCACAACGCCCGGCCCCACCATGCCCTCGGCTTGTTGACTCCGGCCGAATTTCCGCGCAAGCTCTCTGGTTGCCTGACCGAAAAAATTCCGAAATGTACTGAGCCAGCACACTTGTTACTCTTGGCGCGGTTTTTCGCTAAAGTCGGCGGGCGTACGTTAAACAGACGGATTGGGGATCGATAAATGGCGCCAGACTGCACTTTTTGCAAGATAGCAAGGAAGGACATTCCTAGTGAGATCCTCTTTGAGGACGATGTGCTGATCGCCTTCAATGACATCAGCCCACAAGCGCCCATCCACCTGCTTATCGTACCCAAGCTGCACATCAGCACCATCAATCACCTCAGTGAAGAACATACCGGGCTGATTGGTGCCATGGTGCTGCGTGGGCAAGCGTTGGCGGCGGCGCGGAACATTGACGAGGATGGCTACCGGCTGGTGATCAACTGCAACCCAGCGGGTGGCCAGACTGTGTTCCATATCCACATGCATCTGCTCGGCGGACGGCAAATGCGGAGCTTGGGTTGAAGCTTGGATTCTTGAGTTAAAGTGGCAATTGATTTCCACTTCGGAAAGAACCTATCGAGCAATCCAATTTTGAGACAGATTTCAAGCCTTTTGATGTCGGCTCAGCATGACACTGATTACTGTTCGCACTGAGCTTGCCTGAGCCGGTCGGAAATAGACCGCCAACGCTCATCAAGATTATCGTTGGCGTCGGCCAAAATGCCAAGAATGCGCCGTCCCGAGACGTTGACTTCATTGTAGATGGACTGACGGAGTGCATCGTGTCCGCCCTTTTCCTCGATCTCAAACGTCTTTTCCAGCTTGTGTCTGGATAGTAAATTCTCGACGACACGACGGTCGTCGCCTCCTTCGATGATGAGCAGCTCGGCGGGCGAGAGGTCGGAAAGCGGGGTGTCCACGGTTTCAGCGCACCTCAATCTTTTGATGAGCGGCGACCTGTAGATTCTCTTCGGAGTACTGAACGGCTTCGAGTCCAGTTTCGAAACGCTCAAGGCGAAACAAGGTGCCAACGGCTGTGGATTCGATAGCTGCGTTAGCGAAGCTCGCAATGCAGTCCCAGCTATGCGTAGCGGCGATGACTTGGACATTTTCTGCTTCGGCAACACGGAAAACCATGCGCCAGAGATCGGTTTGCACCGAGTAATGGATGCCGTTCTCGACTTCGTCAATGAGCAGTATGCCATCACGGCAGTTGGCCAACGCGAGGGCAATGGCGAGCAGTCGATTGGTGCCGTCGCCGAGCCGTTTTAGAGGGACCGGGGTCGAGGACGATTGGAGCTTGACTAAGGCTCGCGGCCACCTGCTGCCGTAGCGACCAGCGCCATCGCCGACGACGGCGAGTCTCTCAATTTGCTCGTCAACGACCAAGCGGAGGGCTTCGACGGCAATATCTTCGTACTTGGTAAGTACCACCGCATCCCAAAGTCGAGCAAGTTCAATGTTGTTCAGAAGCCCAGGCCCCAGCGACTCATTTAGAATTGGCGAAGGCCAAGGATCGGACGGGGGACCGCTTCGGCGGCGGAGCGCTCTGCGTATGGGGTATGCCCGACCTCGAAGATTATCGTAGACCAACGGACCTGTGCGAACGATGCGATTACTCTGCCCAATGGAAAGGTTAAGAACCTTGGGTTCCTCGTGGCCTAAGGGGATGTCCGGAATCTCGTCGTCGCTGTCAGGGGCGACAAGACGAACCGATAGATCGTATTTGGACGGCTTAGATCTGATTCGGATTGGATGAGGTTCCGGCTCGCCATCAACATCATGGAACAGGGCGGAAATGTCTGGAGACGCCACTGGGTCGCCATCTTCGTCCAGACCCGAAATGATTTCATCACGACTATTGAGAAGATCTGTGAAAACCCCAAAGTCACCTCTGGCGGCGTAAAGGCGAAGCGCGTCCAGAACGCTGGTCTTGCCGACGCCATTCCCGCCCGCAAGCAGAGTGACCCGACCAAGTTCAGGCAGTTCGAGTGATCGGATGCCTCGGAATCCCTCGATTGAGAGCGAGGGAAGGTGCAAAGGGGAAGTCATGGCGGACGGCTCCGTGGTTGGATGATCTCGGTACCGAGAAGCTAATGTAGTCTGATGACGGACGTCAACGCCCTTCCTCACCGTGCGGCCGTCCCGCCAAGGGTTGATGCTTGCGCGATGGCTAGTGCGTAAGCGCCGAAAGGACCGCTGGTTTCAGCCCGGTCGGTTGGCAATCGGTTAGGCTGACCCGGCGGCAGCCGTTGAAGTCGGAAAAATCATCGATTGCCTTCGCCAGTGCGGCCAAGAATTCGTCATCCACTTGCCGTTCGATGTGCAGACGCTTGATGTTGAACTCGCCGCTGGTTCGATGGGCCTTGCAGTCCATCCTGCCGACGAAGCGGTCGCCATAGAGGATGGGCAGGCAGAAATAGCCGTAGCGGCGGTCCTCGGCCTTAACGTAGCACTCCAATTGATAGTTGAAGTCGAACAGGGCTTGCGCTCGGTGGCGCAGGATGACGGCGTTGTCGAACGGGGAGAGTATGCGCACCACCTTGGGCGCCGGTGGCGCGCGCCGGTCTAGCCACTGCGCATCGCCCCACCAAGGGCCGCCGTCTGGGCCGGTGAACTGCCGCCAGCGGCCTTCGGCGACGCCGGCGTCGAGGACCTTCGCTACCGCCTCCCTTAAGGGTGCGCCCCGGTGCAGGTGCGTAAACGACTTGCGCGTTGCGAAGCCATGGCTGCGCAAGGCGTTCCCCACCAAGTGGGCGGCGAATTCATGCAGGTCGGGAACGGTCGTGGAAACGGCTCTGGGCAGCGCTCGCTCCGCCAAGTCGTAGGTTTTCTGAAAGCCGTCCCGGCCGACAATCATCAGGTCGCCTTCAATGAACAACTGCTCCAGAGCCCGCTTGGCCGGCTTCCAGTCCCACCAGCCGGCGTGGGAACGGCGCGGATCCTCGAAATCTCGAGACCTCAGCGGCCCTTCCAGGCGCACCCGATCGACAATGCGAGCCATCAGCTTGCGGTCATTGCTGCGCACCCATTGCAGTTCACCTCCCTTGACCTGCTGCATTCGCCGCATGGCAAAGCGGTAGTCGCGCATGGGGAGATAGGCGGCGGCGTGGTACCAATACTCAAACGCCTTGCCCTCGCACTGCAATTGGTCGAGCAAGGCTGGACAGTAGTTGGGGACGCGAGTGCGCAGCACATGGTGATGGGCGCGCTCGACCACGGAGATGGTGTCGATTTGCACGTAGCCGAGGTGCTCAATGGCGCGCAGGGTCGCCGCTTTGCCCCGTCCAAAGGGAGTTTGGCGCAGCAGGCCCTGCTGGTTGAGCGCAATGCGCCGCAGCTTGGCTTGACCTAGGGTCACGGCTTGTGCTGGTTTGGTCGTACGCACAAAACGCTCAAGTGCATCAAGTGTTTTGGAGTGCTGCTTCAGGCCAGGCGAAGGTGCAATTGATCGGCTAAGCCGGCAACCCGGTCATTGAGGTGGAGACGTTCACCCGTGTGTCCGAACACATGGCGATCCGGGCGAAAAATGGCGGCGGCCCCTACCCGCTCTAGGCCGACTGCGGCGACGTCAAAGATGAGCCTAGGGCTGTTCAAGGTTCGGTTCCGAGATGCGGTTGGGGTTCATGGGCGCTGCGCGGATGCAGCCGCCCAAGCGGCTCATTGAACGCCATGCATCCAGCGGCGCAGTAGTGGGGAAATCAGCCAGATGAATACGCCGATGAGAATCGGCACCACCACCAGCAACAAATAAAATCCAGCCAACCCATCAATCACGAATGTGGCCTCGCCGGACTTCAGCTTGATTGAATATCGCGCCATCAAGCCGGCCAGCAGATTGGAGATGGAGAAGGAGAAAAACCAAAGCCCCATCATAAGGGATTGCATGCGCGCCGGTGCCAGTTTGGTGACCATGGACAGGCCCACCGGCGACAGGCAAAGCTCCCCCCAAGTGTAGACCACGAAAGTGATGAGCAGCCAGTGGGGGCCAGCTAGGCCATGCTCCGCCTCCAAGGCTCCGAAGATCATGGCCAGGAAGGCCAAACCCAGCAGCCAAAGCCCCAAAGCGAACTTGGTCGGCGTTGACGGGTTCAAGCCCCGGCGGCCGAGGAATATCCAAAGCCATGCAAAGGCCGGGGCGAAGATGATGATCGTCATCGGGTTTACGGACTGATACCAGGTGGCCGGAAACCCGCCCTCCCAAAGCCCCCCAAGGGTTCGGTCCGTACTTTGGGCGGCGAACACGTTCATGGAGCTTCCGGCTTGCTCAAAGGCGGCCCAGAAGGCGATGTTACCGATGAAAGCGAGTATCAGAATGACGCCGATCCTCTGCCAGTCCACCTTGGTGAGCTTGGGTTCCGGTTTCGCTTGAGCCTTCACTGGGGTGGGCGGCAAGCCGATGCCTTCAAGGTAGCGCCCGCGGAATGCCTGGTAGAGGCTAATGCCCAATATCATGCCGATGGCCGCTGAACCGAAGCCCCAGTGCCAGCCCAGGGTCTCGCCTAGGGTTCCGGCAACCAGCGGCGACAGCACCGCGCCGATGTTGATGCCCATGTAGAAAATGGTGAAGCCGCTGTCCCGCTGGTGGTCGTTCGGCCCATAGAGCTGACCGACCATGACGCTGACGCAGGGCTTGAAAAAGCCGGTGCCAATAACAATGAGGGCTAGGCCGGAAACGAAGCAAAGCAGGGCACCGGGGCCGGTTTGCAAAGTGACCGCCTCACCGGCGGTGATGCCGAACAACTCCGTGCCCGCCAGCAGGAGGTGGCCGGCGGCGATGATCCAGCCGCCCAAGACCATGGAGC
>CBDFGJ010000003.1:0-1509427 GCA_965247035.1 Candidatus Azophilus sp.
GTGCCCGACTTCAGTAATTCCACGGTGTTTCGGTAGCTGCCGTCGTCCGAACCGTGAGTTATTTTCCCCACCTGCCAAACATATGCGCCACTGACGGGGCGGTTCAGGAATTCGACCAAGCGGCCAGGGTGCAGCCCGGGCTGCCCGGTGGCTATGCTCAGCATCGTCAAGGCGATGCTTGCCCGTTCTTGCTTGAAATTGGAGCGGTAGGTAGCCTCGTCCAAGCCCAACTTGGCCGCCGAAAGCACGGTTTCAACGGGCAGGTCCAAGTCGTCAGCCTCGTACTCCGGCGTTTCGGCTGGGGGCCGTTCGCTGATCCGACGCACCTGACCGATGGAGGGATTGTCCACAATCGTGTCTCGGGGCCGGGCATCCGGCACCGGCCGAATGCTGCGGACCACAGCATTGACGGCGCTCGCAGACCCCGGCCGCACTGTCATGCGGGCGGCCCCGTACCTTGCTGGGCTGTCGCTCAGAGTGACGGCGACCATGCCGTTGGGTTGACCGAGAATCTCCATCCGCACGCCAAGCCGTCCAAGCACCGCCTGCAGCCATGGTCCAAACTGTTCGCCGCTGGCGATGGCGTAGGGAATCCGCCCAAGGGAATCCCGCAGCTTCTGCCGGATGCCCACTATCGGCATTCCAGGCAGCGACGGCGTGGAGGTGGGTTCGCCATCGCCGCCAACAGCTAGAGACAATGCGCCGCCAAGCAGTTCGGAGGGTGAACAGTCCCGGAATACACCCCAGATTGGGGTCTTGCGCAAAAAGGTGATCGGATCGCACAGACGCACGCGGAAAGCGCCGCCGCCGCCATCCTTCCTAACCTGCGGCGCCACTTGGGTAATCACCGATGGCCAAGTTCGGATAGCAATCAAGCCCAAATTAGCTTCCGGGTCGGAGGGAGGAATGTCGCCATCGTCATCGGTCGCCGAAGGCGACTCCTCGCTCCCCCCCGGCAGGGTATTTCTTTCGTTTTCCTCGTCGTCACCGGACACCGAACGGGGCCGCTGCACTCCCAGCGCGTTCGTCTCCTCAATCCATAACCCGAGCGCCGCCGGCAGACCGGGAACCAGATGGTATTTGAGCGCCCGGCCAAATACTTGGCTAATCGGCAGATCCTCCCCCGGGTTCGGATTGACCACCGCGAAGCCGCTCCAACCGCCAGCGGCCGGCTCGGTCAGGAACCAACGCTCAACAGGCGCGACGGTGGCGTCGGCAATCAGCGGATCAAGTTCGGCGAAATACTGAACAGGTATCCGGCCGCTCGGTGCGCTACCCTGATTGTCACTCGCCATCGCTTTCGCCGCCCTCGCTTTCCATCTCGCTTTCGATGTCTTTTGACGGTCGGAACACCACGCCCGACCACGCCTGCTCGAAATTGTGCTCCACCACAATGCCGGCCGTGGCACCAGAGACCAAGGAGCTGATCTGCCGATCCTCGCGATACTGGAAGCCTACCACCTCGGCCCAGAACGGGTCATGCACCGCCACTCGACAGGCGTCGCCTTGGCGGTGGGATGGGATGAATCCGTGCAACCCGCCCGCCATCGGCTGAATGATCGTGAGCGGAAGGCGCGGCGGCCACCGCTCCGGCGCGGCCTCAGCGGCGCGACGCGCCTGCTCGCCTTCAGGGTCGTCGCCAAATAGAATGCCTTGATCCTCTTCCGACAGAGCCGGTTGGTCGGCGGCGGAGCCATCCCCTTCGTCACCCCCTTCGTCCATGCCCTCCCTAGCACGCAGCACGGCGGCGGCATCATCGCTCACCAGCGAATCCCGAGGCGTCACGTAGCCGTCCCGATCCCGGTCCGCACTGTCCTCCGCGAGCGCCCGTTGGTAGGCCAGATAGCGCAATATGTCTTGCCGTTTGCCTTTCAGCTGGTTGCGTTCGGCGAGCTCCGTTTCGGTCAACTCGTCATCCGGCCGGGCCGGGTAGGGGTCGTCGTAATCGCCATTGCGCAAGGCTTCCATTTCGGCATCGAAATCTTCCAGTTGCGGTACTTCCTCGAAGTCCGAAGGGGTCACCCGCCCGTCTTCGGTGGAATCGAACTGAGCGAACCACGCATCCGCCGCGGTCTTGCTTGGTGCGAAGGGGAAGAAAATGGGAATGCGCCCCAAGCGATCCCGGGGAACCGGCTCATAAACAACGTAATCCCGGCCACCATCGACAACCCCCGGCACAGTAATCGGCGGCTGCCGCAAAGGTGGAGCTGGATGCCATGGCCAACCGCCATTCAGCAAGGTGGCTTTATTGACGTAGTTAGTCCCGCGCATTTGGTGGTTAACCTGAGCTATCTGCCAGATATCGATTTGTCGTATGGTTTGGTCGAGACTTACCAGACGACCAGGACGGAAGCCGGGCTGTCCAGTCGTCACGTGTACGGCAAGCATTTCGGTGTAGGCCCCATACACCGACGCCATTGCACGATAGGCGACTTCGTCGAGGCTAATTTCAACTCCAGCGAATAAACGCCCGACCGCGCCGCTGCCGATGCGGCGAAAGCCGCTTTGGGTGGGGTCGTCGAGAACCATCCCTCGGGACTGCCGCCCCGGTCGGCCATTGATGCCGGTGATTTTCACACGACCGCCGCTCGACTGGTCCTCTTCGTCTTCCGCTGCCAGCGTCATGTCGATCGGATCACCCGCCACTTTGCCGTCCGCCAATGTCAGAAGGATGCTGCCGTCGTTGCGGCCGAGCATCTCCATGCGAATGGCCAGCAAGCCGAGGAACTGCCGGAGCCAAGTGCGTAGGGATTGACCGACCGCAATGGAATAGGGCACGAAGTCGAGCGCTGCGCGAAGACGCGACCGCACCACCACCCGCGGAAGATCGGGCAACGCCGGTTCGAGCGTCGGCTTGCCGTTGCTGCCCGCCGCCAAGGAAACCGCTCCGCCGAACATCTCGGCGGCGGAAACACCGCGGTATGCGCCCCAGATGGAGCGCTCCGACAGATAGGCAATCGGGTCAACGAGGCGAATCATGCAGGTCGCGTTGTTCTGCTCTGCCAGTTGACGCGGCTCGACGCCGACAATGACCGAGGGCCAAGAGCGCACGACCCGGGCAGCGACGGCGGCGTCTTCGCTCACATAGACCAAGCGCAAGGTGGCGGCTTGGCCCGGAACGATGCCTGCGTGCAGCGCGGCTCCCATCACGTTGCCGATGGTGAGCGGCTCGTTCGAAGAAACGACCAACGTGGCCGTACATTGCCAGCCGTGATTGTACGTCTCGTTCAGGCCGAATTGGCCCAAGTCCACAAGTTGGCTGCCTCCGCCCTGTCTGGCGAGTTCGAGTTTGGCGCGATATCGCCCCTGCGAACTCGAAGTTGTGGTTGCAGTCTCGGTAATCATGGTTGGCTACCGAGTTCGAATATGGTGCGGTATTCCGTGGTCATCATGACACCCCGTGCGGCTTGCGCGTCGGTTTTGTTGCCTTTTGGCCCTGTGGATCTAGATCGCGGCCTGTTTGCGCACTTGTACACGCTATGGGGAGGATGGATGCCAGCGGTCGGGTTGCGGCTAAGCGCTCCCCAAACCGACAGGCATCCGTGTCCCTAGGTCCCGATCAATCCGACCTCGCGTTGCTAAACGTCGATGGTCTGCAGCGCCACGGACCAAGCGCCCGCTGTCTGGCCCTGCTCCACATCGTTGACGAAGTGCTTGAACTCCCAACTAATGGCGTCGTACTCCAAGCAGAACGTCTCCACAGCTTCCTCCGCTGGTTCGCGGGTCGCCGGGTCCAACGGCGTGTCGGTGTCGATCCTCACCACGTACGCGTTGTTCGCCGTGATGACCTCCGCAACTTGGTTGTTACGCATTCGCGTGATGGTCACCGCGCCGAGGCCCGTACCCATCGCCGTCGCCAGCTTGAGGGCCGGCGACGCCTTATCGATGGTATGCGAAAGGGAGATCGGTCCGTGCCTTGAAGTGCCCTCGACGCGACTTGCCCCATCGCTGACGGTGGTCAGCGTGATGGCGTGGCGCATAGAGGTGCATTCGATCTGGCCTTCGTAGCCGAGTTGGGTCGCTTCGCCCTGGATGGTGCCGATTTTGACCATAATTACTGACATGTGCTTTCTCCTTTTAAACTGTTGCTAGAAACTAGGCTTCCACGTTTCTTGAAATGTCGAAACCCTTGGCTATCGTGTCCGACTGCACGCCACCGCTGTAGGCCGTGTACTCCCACTTGACGACGCTGGGATTCAACCAAATCCGCTCCACCTCGCGATTCGACGGGGCGCTGCGGGGTCCGACCACCGGTTGCGGAAAGTTCCGCGTGGTGCTCGCCAAGCTGGCCACGACGGGCGACAGCAGAGACGCCATGCCAATTCCTCCGGGCACCGGCAAGCCGCGCGTGGACGGGTACAGGTGCTGATGGAAAGCAATCGACTCTTCATCAAGCGTGTCGTGCTCGATCCGCGAGATGTAGGTGTTGGACAACGTGTAGCGCATGTACGGCACTGATCCGCTCTCCACAACCCGAAACAGCACCATCGTCACTTCGCCGAGGTTCAACGCTGCCGAGCAGGCCTCGGCGAGCTTGGGGCTGGCGCGGTCCTTGTACCGGGTCAGCTGGATGTCGGACTGCTTGCCGCGGCCTATGCCGCCCCGTCCGCCTGCGCTGCCGGCCTGCACGCCCACTTCGAGGGTTTCGCGTATGCTAATCGCCTCGAGTTGGTCGGTATAAGCCGCCTTGGTGCTAGCGCCCAAGATGTTGGGCACATTAACTATGATCTCAGCCATGATTCACTCCTTTATGTTGGCTCCGGCCTAAATGCCTTCAAGAGCTACCTTACGCGCTTTTTGCCAATCTTCCAGCTTTTTTTTCAATTTATATTGAGTCTTTTAATATCAAATTGCATCAAATAGAACACGTCATAAAAAATTCTCCCAAATTTATCTAATCCAAACAGTATCAAATAGATCTTGTAAAAAAAGAATTTTCGGGCCTCAGAATCCTTGAATCTGCTTGTGGATGGAGCCGAGCAACTGCTCAAGGCTCACACCGGAAACGCGCATCTTCATGGAGATTATGCAGGTTAGCGATGAAAACGCTTATATTGACGCATTTTTTTGATCTCGGTTCCTTCAAGAAACAGCTTGAGCTGCATCAGGTTCAGCACCGACTTGCCCTGGCTGTTGGCGCTGAAGCTACACTGTCCCTAGACCAGCTTCCTGCTCCGGATGCAGTAGCCAATACGATCAAAATACAGGGTTTTGGGCAAGATGTGTCGGCGATTGACAAAGACAAACAACTGGCCGCTGGTCGGATCTTCCCGCAGCGTGTTCTTCACCAAGGCGGAAAGGCCCGAAGCTCTTGCGCATATCGGCGGGCTGGGTGCACAACCAAATGCGCAAGTCGTTCTCGGAATGGAACATCAGACCGGCTTCAGGTTCAACTTGAGGCCATCGCCGAGATCGAGTTCGATGTGCCAACCCGGTGACCCTTCGGGACTGAACAGCTGACCGAGCTCAATCACGGCGCCAACCACACTAGGCTGATGCGCCAGACGCTTGCGCCACTTGCAAGAACTGGCGTCACCGATCTGCTGGGCCTAGCGGAACCGGGCTGCGGACAACCCCGATGCGGCCTGCGCATCGACAATGGTCCGCCATTGAATCGCGTTGCGATGAGTTCGGTGGGTCAGATTGCTCCTGCGAAAGTCGGCGTTATAGTAGGCTGGAATCGCAGTCGTGGGAATGACGGTTCAGAATGAACGCTTACGTTGCGGGAGGTGGGTCACCGGATTGGCCTGCTTGATCGAATGGCTGCCTGCTTCACCGATGACCGCAACCCAAACAGTATCGAGCACAACGTTCACTCCTTGGTCGCGCAACGGACCCAAGGCCTAGCCCTAGGCTATGAGGATCTCAACGATCACGACCGGCTGCGTGGGGGACAGTGCCTTAGCGCTGTTGGTTGACAAGCATGATCTGACGGGCGAGCACCGCGAGCGGATGCGCGACCGGGGCAGTCCGCTGACCGGGCACCCTCACCGACTGGAGCTCAGTGACCCCGCCTCAGCAGCAACTGGGTGCCCCGTGCAATCCAGCTGGACTTGAATGCCACGGATGACCCGCTGCACGGCCGACAGGAAGATGGAGATGCCCATCGACCGCCAGCGCGACAACAGGTGCAACACCGGCGAGTGGAGGCCCCGGGGCCTCCATCAACTCAATCGCCCGGTCAATGGAATCCTAAGCATTGCCGGCGCGGCGCATTGCCTTTGAGGTCGTCGCCAAATAGATTGCCTCAATCCTCTTCTGGCGGAGTCGGCTGGTCGCCGGCGGAGTCATCACCGTCACCCATGACTTGCAAGCCTCGCCAAGGTATCGCTCTTCAAGGCGTCAAGGGCGCCGGCCAGCTCCACGGACCAAGCGCCCGTTGTCTGGCCCTGCTCCACATCGTTGACGAAGTGCTTGAACCCCCAACTAATGGCGTCGTACTCCAAGCAGAACGTCTCCACAGCTTCCTCCGCCGGTTCGCGGGTCGCCGGGTCCAACGGCGTGTCGGTGTCGATCCGCACCACGTGCGCGTTGTTCGCCGTGATGATCTCCGCAACTTGGTTGTTACGCAGTCGCGTGATGATCACCTCGCCAAGGCCCGTACCCATCGCCGTCGCCAGCTTGAGGGCCGGCGACGCCATATCAATGGTGTGCGAAAGGGAGATCGGTCCCTGCCTTGAAGTGCCCTCGACGCGACTTGCCCCATCGCTGACGGTGGTCAGCGTGATGGCGTGGCGCATAGAGGTGCATTCGATCTGGCCTTCGTAGCCGAGTTGGGTCGCTTCGCCTTGGATGGCGTCGATTTTGACCATAATGACTGACATGTGCTTTCTCCTTTTAACCTGTTGCTAGGAACTAGGCTTCCACGTTTCCTGCAATGTCGAAACCCTTAGCTATCGCGTCCGACTGCACGCCACCGCTGTAGGCCGTGTACTCCCACCTGACGACGCTGGGATTCAACCAAACCCGCTCCACCTCGCGATTCGACGGGGCGCTGCGGGGTCCGACCACCGGTTGCGGAAAGTTCCGCGTGGTGCTCGCCAAGCTGGCCACGACGGGCGACAGCAGAGACGCCATGCCAACTGCTCCGGGCACCGGCAAGCCGCGCGTGGACGGGTACAGGTGTTGATGGAAAGCAATCGACTCTTCATCAAGCGTGTCGTGCTCGATCCGCGAGATGTAGGTGTTGGACAACGTGTAGCGCATGTACGGCACCGATCCGCTCTCCACAACCCGGAACAGCACCATCGTCACTTCGCCGAGGTTCAACGCTGCCGAGCAGGCCTCGGCGAGCTTGGGGCTGGCGCGGTCCTTGTACCGGGTCAGCTGGATGTCGGACTGCTTGCCGCGGCCTATGCCGCCGCGTCCGCCTGCGCTGCCGGCCTGCACGCCCACTTCGAGGGTTTCGCGTATGCTAATCGCCTCGAGTTGGTCGGCATAGCCTTCCTTGGTGCTAGCGCCCAAGATGTTGGGCACATTAATTATGATCTCAGCCATGGTTCACTCCTTCATCTTGGCTACGGCCAAATGCCTTCAGGAGTTACCTTACACTCTTATTTACCCGCTCATAATCAAGTCTTACAGCGTTTTTTCAATTTAAATTGAATCTTTCAATAACAAACAGAATCAAATAGATCTTGAAGAATGGTTTTGCCGGCCTCAGGGCCCTTGAAGCTGCTTGTGGATGGAGTCGAGCAACTGCTCAAGGCTCACCCCGGAAACGCGCATCTTCATGGAGATGTCGATGATGCCCATCGACCGCCAGCGCGACAGCATGTGCAGCACCGGCAACGCCGGTGAGTGGCGGTCCTGGGTCTCCATCAACCCAATCGCCCGGTCAATGGAATCCCAGGCATTGCCGATGGGCCCGGTCTGCGCCCCACCGTCGGCACCGGTCTCGTCGCCCTCCGCCGGCGAGGGTGTGCCGATGAGCTTTTTGATCGAGTTCCATACCTCGGTCCGCACCGGCAGATCCGAGCCGAACGCCGCTTCAAGCCGTGCCGTCCAAGAGTCGAATATGCCACGCAACGTCGCCGCCGTCTCGTTGCTCTCGTCGAAGCTAGGTTCCCGTTCCCCCCAACCGATCGATGCTGCAATGCTAGGGGAGCGGTTGAGCAGACGACCGAGTGCGGCAGCCCGTTCGCCGAGGTCGCCATCTTCCTCATCCGCACGAGGATGCACGCCGGTGTCGGGGTCAGGCCAAGTTTCCGCCGCCACCACCAAATCCTCCAAGGCGGCGGCAAACGGCGCTAGGCCGCCGTGCATCCAATTCGCTTCAGCGCGGATGGCGAGCAGCCGCAGATCCTTCGTTCGCTCGCTCAGGTCGCGCACGCCTTTTTCGATCTCGTCGAAGAACTCGGTGGCGTCGCCAGCGAGTTCGCCATCCACAACCGCCTCGTCGCCTTGGGCGATCATGTTATCCAAGGCTTGGCCCACCGCCATGTATGCCGGATCCCAACGCAGGTCGGCTCCGCAAGGGTCATCGCCCTCAACCGCCATCAATATGCTTTCGTCGGCCACCGCCACCTCCTATTTGCAATCGCTGCCCGAACGGGTTCAGAGATCTGTTTCGGAAAATATGGGCAAGGTCATCGGTTCCCCGTCCTCATGCAGGACTAGGGCGGAGAGCAGCAGAACGTCGCTTATATCCTCTTCATCAACCACCTCGGCCTCGAATACAAACGCGCCGCTGGCCATGCCATCGAACACCCTCAGCAAAGAACCGTTGCCACCACCCATCAGCAGCCATGAGTCCGTCTGGCGTCCATCTGGCTGCACGAACTGATACATGGAGTTCTTGGCCAGCCGGATGTGGATGGCGAACGGGGCCCCATAGCGCCAAGTGTAAATCCCTGCCTCGTCCTGCTCCGCCCCCTCAATGCGAATCTCCGCCACATGCTCCGCTAGATGCTCCTCGCTAGGCCGCGTCCGCCAACGCATTTCGAAACGTACGGCGGCACCGTTATCGGTTGGCGTCCAGATCGCCTCGCTCCTTGCAAATCCGCTCGCAAGCGGCTGGTCGATGAGTGGATAGGCGTTGCTTCCCGACCCCAAAAGACGGACGAACTCGGCTAGGGTGGAGGCGCTTATCTCAGGCGCATTCGCGTTTCTGGAATAGGGCCAGAGCCTAGCCACATGCTGCTCGAAATAGCCCTTGACGCGCGCATAGACCGCACGCGCCTCGGCCAATGCGATTTCGCGGCACGCTTGATCGATCTCGGCGCGGAAGCGGGTCGATACGCGGGCCAAGTAGTCGCCTCGGCCAAGCAGCGGTCGAGGGGCGGCGCAGGCCGATTTTGGATCCTCGACATAGGCCCGCACGACCCCTTCCAAGCCGGTAATGGTCGAGTTCATATCGCCGCGTGCGTAGCCGCTCAAGTCCTCCGCCATGTCGCGCCAATGCAACGCGGCCCAACTCCGACCATGGGAGGCAGCTTCGATGAAAGGTGCCGCAAGTTGTTCGTAGATGCGGGTGAGACGCGCGATTCCGCGTTCGAATCGCCGCACCAGCGCGTCGCCGTCCGCAGTTGGATCCAGATGCACGCTAAGCGGTTTTTCTTCAAGAAGAACCGCGGACGCGGCATCCAGCACGCCTTCCGCCACCCGCGCCCGCACCGCCAGCACCCGCTCGGACTCGGACACCGCTTGGCGATCACTCAACCAAGACTCGATTTCCGTCAGATCGTCAACTGACGAAGCGGCCTTGGCGCGCCGCTCCGCACGCAGCAAGGCGATACCAAGGCCGCTGGCCGGCAACAAGGCGTGCTCCACGTCGGCGGTAACGCCAACGACCAATTCGCTAGTCAGATCGGTGATGAGCCGGCGCGCTAGTGCCGGCGCCAATTCCGCGGGAAGGTTCTGCGCGAACTGCTCAAAGACGCGCAAACGAGCACGGGCGTTGGCCACCGCGCCCGCGTCAATGGTGACTAGACCCACCGCAGCGGGCGCCTCTCCTTCCGGCAGATCGGCGAAACCGGCATTGGCGATCTTGTCCAGAAAGGACAGCCAAGCCGCCACGGGTGGCGTCATCGTCAACGATGGACCACTGCCGCGGCTAGCTCGGGCGAGAATAGGGCCGATGTACGGCAGAACGAAATAGACGGCTTGGTTGCGCGCATCAATGCGGATGCGGCTAACCGCCGCCTTGGCCTCCACTGTAGTCACTTGCCCAATCAATGATAGCGCCAGGGCGCGGCCGAGCATGCGCAGCTCGAAACTGTGGTCAGACCGGTCCTCGGCCGCGGTCAGCCACTGCTGAGAGGGGTCCTGCAACGCGGCGCGCAAATCCACCAATGCGGAGTGTTGCTTGCGCCAGCCGGCGCTGACGTCGCCAGCCCGACGGGCGGCCGTGGCAACCGGGCCGTTGGTATAGACTTGGTCGGCCCAACGCTGCATGGTGAGGATGAAATTCTCCCGCGCCAAATCGAATACCGCGGCCACATCCAAGCCCCCGGCGCTCGGCGGCGGCGGCTCGACGCCCGTGTTGATGAGCGCGAGATCGATACTTTCAGGCCAAGCCTCCTTGCCGCCGCCAAAACCGGCCGCCAACAGCGCCCGTATGTCCACTTCGCGCGGATCGTCAGCCAAACCTTCCCAAGCGGCAACCCACTCACCGACCAGACGCGCATCCTCAATCCAGCTTCTGGGATCGTCGCGGGCGGCCAAGCGCTCGCGAGACCGCCACTCCAAGGCCGTCGCCAGCGGCCGCAGCATGTAACCGTCAAGAAATACCGCTCCCAACTCCCTAGGCGCAAAGAAGTTGGGCGCCAGCGGTGCCAGCGGCATCAGCACCGGGAATTCCGACAGGTCGGAGAGTCGGCGGCCGAGTCCGGCCACGCGCCGCAGCCGCGCTCCGCTGGGAATGGAATCCACGCCGGTGGCCGTCCATGGCACCTGCGCCTCCCTCGCAGCGGTGTTAACCGTCGAGCGCACCCGGTCGGCACGGTCGATCGCGGCGAAGCAGGCTAAGATCGTAAGCAGAATCCCCAAGGCGAGCACCCCGAAAGCGATCCCGTTCTGCAGGCCGGGGGCGGTAGCCGGCCTAGTGCGGACAACGGTTTGCGCCACGGCACCGCGCAAGCCCAGGCCGCTGAAGCCGAGGGACGCCACATCCAACACCGACGATGGCGCCACGGCGAGCACCCGGCCGATGGCGGCCGGTAACTCGCGGGACTGAGCAACAGCGAGTTCCTTGAGCCCATCGCGGTCACCTCCGACCAGCCAGATGCGCACGCTGTCGGCGGCCAATTGGGAACAGATGGCGTCGCCGTCAGCGTTGTTGGCGTCTATGATGCGCCAAGCTGGCGACCGGCTGGCGCTTGGCAGCACGAAGTGCAGCGCCGCTCGCATGCCAATGGCGCGGGCGAAATTCGCCGCCCGCGCCACCGCGTCGCTTGGAATGTTATCGCCATCCACCAGCGCTGCCAAGCCGTCCACCGGGCGCCGCCAAGGCAGCGCCCGCGCCAGTCGCCGTAGCTGACGTCCGTTCGCCTGCGAGGCGTCGATAAGTATCGTATCCCCACCGGCGGCGATGCCTATGGCACCGACACCGGGCGGCGTCAAACCGAGGCTGCGGCACAGGTTCGACGCACCGCTGCCAGCAACAATGACTATGCGCAGCGCATCCGGTCCAGCAAGACGCACCGCTTCCGAAAGCGCCACGCGTAAACCCAGCCTTGAGGCCCCCCCCCATCCGGTCGCCACCAACGGCGGGGCGGCCAGCACCGCCTCCTTGCGAGCCGCGTTGCGCGCCCGGGCGGTCTCGCTGCCGCGGTTGAAAAGCCACAACAGCCCCTTGCCGAGCAGCACTAGGAGTTTCCACAACAACCATAGCGCTATCAGCAGTAGGATCAGGCCCACGACAATGAGCACGATGAGCAGCACAAGCTCCCAAGTGCCACCGTTCATCAATCCGACGAAGAGATCGCCGATTCGCCCTATCATTGCGTACTCCTATTGTCCCCTGAGTCGGGTTTCTGCACCGGCGACCGGGGCGCAAGCCCCTCCAGCAATTTCCCGCACCGCCGACTTCCCGCGCTAGTGATTGATCGTGTACTCGCCCGGTGGCTACCTATCCGCATCCTGCAAAGGCGGCAAATTGGAGGGGCCGATACTGCGTTGCCCTGGTTCGAAGGCTCCGGGCGTCACCGGCAGGCCGGCTTCGATGCGGGCGGCAATGCGGTCAGCGTCCGACAGCGCGTCGCCCGGCAGCGTCAGCCAAAGCACGAAGCCGCTCATCAGCCATAACGCGAAGCCCAAAACTGCCGAGGGCATGGGGGCGATACCGAAGCGAGAGGGCCCGACATCGCTGGCTACGTCCACCTGCGCTTCGCGCACCGCGCCCACCGCCTCCTCCAAGATAGCGGTCAGCGTCGACAAGCCCAAGGTGTCGCCGCGCAAAGAACCTTCAAAGCCTTCGCGCAGCACGGCAAGGTACAGGGGAGCAAGCAGGAAGGTTTCCCGTTGCTCGCCGCCTCCGGTCGTACCTTGGGCGGAGGCACGGGATTGACGGACGATTTCCTGGCCAGCCAGCGCCGAACCATAAAGCTCAAACTCCAGCAGCCGCTCCCGCCAACGCTCCAAGCCGCCAGCGGCATAGTGCAGCATGCGTTCATCCGCCAGTCCCACCAAGGTGTACGCGGCCTCCCGCGCCACACTGGTGTCGCTGCGCACCACCGCCGGCAGACCGCGCACGAACGAATCGGCACCTTGGGCGAGCCGCCGCCGACTGGCGTCCATGGCCATGGTCGCTGCCCGGTCGTCCTCGGCCTCAAGTACGGCGGCGGCGGTAGCCTCGACCTCCCGGTCGAGCAGATCAAAGAAGGGCACTGCGTTGATGGCAATGGAAAAGCCGATGCTCACGATCGCCCCCCGCCTTCAGGACCCCTAGCCCAAGGCGACGTCGCGGTTGCCGAACCATCCGCAGCATCGTTGCGCGGCCCGGTGAGCGATGGCGAACCACCCTGTTCGTCGCCGTTCTCAGTGAACAGGATGGAGAAGGACGTATTGAGCGGCGGCGGTGTCTTCGCCGCCAAAGCGAGGCGATTCTGCCCCCCGCGCCAAGCGTGATCATCATCCACTTGGTAGAGGGCGAGCAGCGGCCCACTAGAGACGCCGAGCATCGGATCGCGCTCCACAGGCCGACGGGTGCAGCCGGAAACCCGGCGCGTCAAAGCTTCTTTAATGCGGTCGGGCGCCGCCAAGGCAGCCCCATCAAACCATGAGCAAGCGGCGATCAGGTCCGCTGGCCGGGACGCTTCGATCGCCAACAAAAGCCCGCCGGGAACCGTATCGACCAGCAGCACGCCGGGATCGCCATCACTAGGTTGAAACACCGCCGCCCGAAACGGCAGGCCGATGCCGGACGCCGCGGTTTCCGCCGCATAGAGGAGCCGACGGATCGAACCGCGCTGGTCGGCCGGAGCCCAAGGGCTACCGAGCGGCTCGAAGATCCCGGCGGCGCTACGCACGCCAAGGGTCAAACGCAACGCCTCCATGCCAATCCGCCCCGGGGTGACGGCCGGCGCGGACAGCAACGCTTCGATGACGCCAACGCCTTGATTCAGGGCGACCGCAACTTGGCCGATAATCCTAGCCGCCGGACGATTTTCCGCGCCAGGGAGACGCAGCGTCGCCACGAAGCCGGTGCCGAGCGCCGCCAAGGCACCAAGTTGGCTGTTCACGTCGTAGCGCATGGGGTGATCGACGTCAATCAGCAAAGCGGGCGGCGACCAGTCCGGCAGGCCAGCCCAAGCGCCTCCTCGAAATGCCAGCCGAGCGATGGGCAGCGTGGTTTCGCTCGGCGCGTCGCCCTCTATCTCGTCCGCCGAGGCCAAGCTGATTATGCTGGTGTCCGGGTTGCGGATAACGTGGTAGTTCGCCGTAAGTCCGGCCCGTCCCTCGGGCAGCACGGCCACCAGCCCGACTCGAGGGAAAGGCACGCCGTCCGCAAAGATGCCTTCGCACTGCACCCGCAATTCGCCCCCCGCCAACGCCGTTTCATCAACGTGCGTGGATGAGAAACCCCAAGGCCAAGGATCCGCCAACAACCCCGCGAAATGCGCGAGCCGGGCGGCGCGGAGGTCCGCCGACCGGAAATGGGTCGGCTCCAGCACCATTCCGTTCTGCCAATTGACCTGCAAGGGAATGCTTGGAATGCTCATTATGACCGAAATCCCCGTCGGGCCCGTTTGCCGCCGCTCGGCGTACAGCCCGTGTTGTCTATGTTGATGACTACGTTCCCATTCCTATTGAACCGGAGCGGCGGCGACCCAGCCCGTGTGCGGCAGAAGAGGACGCCGGCGAACCTGCCCCGCTTGCGCACCTTGAACGGCCCTACGTTGGTGCCGGGAACGACCTCCCAAGCATCGTAGAGCGCGTCGGGATGGGCTTGCCGGAAATTGTTTCCTGCCTCGCCGAACCAGTCCTCGGTCTTGATGCGCAGCAGCGCATCGACCAGTTCCACATCGCGCACACGCACCAACTCGACGGCTACTGGCCAGTTTTGGTTCGCGGCCGGCAACATATTCAGGCTCACGTTCTTCACTTTCAACGGCTGCGACGGTTTTGTTATCTTCTCCTTGTCGCTGCCGCCTACCAAGCCTCCCAATCCACCCAGAATGCCACAACCTGTCATCTGAACCAGAACGGCCAAGAGCGCCGAGCCCACAGCGACTCTTTTCCAAGAGCTATTGATACTCGTTGCCTCCGGCCGGGCCAATAGCATCAGCCAGCGGCCTCCGCGACGGCATCAGGTTCGGCGGCGTCGGTTGTCACTAAAAAATCGCCTTCGTTGCGCGACACCGTTGCGTTTCCTGGCGGCAGGTCATTGCCGAGTTTGTCCAGCACGTACTCCGCCACTGCCGGCCGGATCGATCGCGCAACGATGCCGTCCAAAAAGCGGGCACCCTGAGGCGTTGTCTTGACGTGCTGCACCAGCCAGCCGCGCACCTCCTGATCGAACCTGAGCGTCGCGCGATGCGACGCACGGTAGGTTTCGGCCAAGCGATCGAGGCGCATGCCCGCGATCATCGCCAGCGAGTCTTCCCCCAAGGGCCAGAACGGCACCAGTTGCAGCCGCCCGATGAAGGCGGCAGGAAAGTGCTTGGCCAGTTCCCCGGTCAGGGCTTGATGGAAGGCGTCTTCGGTGGGCGGCGGGTCGGCCGCCGCGGCCTGGCTCACGACCGTATCGCCGGCGTTCGACGTGAGCACGATCAAGGCATTGGAGAAGTCCGCCTCAATGCCTTCGGCGTCCTCCATCCAGCCACGATCAAGCACTTGGTAGAGCATCTCAATGACATCGCCGTGCGCCTTCTCGATCTCGTCGAGCAGCACCACTGAATAAGGCGTGCGCCGAACGCCCTCCGTCAGCACGCCACCCTCCCCGTAGCCGACATAGCCGGCCGGCGCGCCCTTCAGGCCGGACACGGTGTGGGCCTCTTGGTATTCGGACATGTTAATCGTGAGAATGCGGCCGCCGAACAGTGCGTCGGCGAGGGCGAGGGCCGCTTCCGTCTTGCCGACGCCAGAGGGTCCGCAGAACATCAGTGCGCCAACCGGCCGCCGCCGATCCGAAAGACCGGCCAGATAGGCCCGCGCTTGGGAAGCGCAACGGGCCAATGCGTCGTCTTGACCGACCACTCGCTCGCCCAAGGTCTGTTCGAGGTGGCTCGCCATCTTGCTCATGTCGGAGAGCATTCCGCCAATGGGCACACCCGTGAGGTCGGAGATGATCGCTGCTACGTCTTCCTCGGAGACGGTGACCGCGGCCTGTTCGGCCGGCTTTTCTTGCTCGGCCGAGTCCTCACCGTCGCCCTCGGCGTTGATGCGCGTTCTCGCGCAAGCCGAGTCGAGCACCACGATCGCCTTGTCCGGCAGCTGCCGGCCGACGATGTAGCGGCGGGATAGCGACACGGCGCTATCGAACACGTTTTCGCCGAACTCAACGCCGTGGTGCTTGGCCAGCGCCGGCGCCAGCCCGGAGACGATTTGCAGCGCCTGCTCGTGTTCCGGCTCTTGGATGCGTACTGCGGCGACCCGTCGAGCGAGGCCCGGATCTGGTTCAATGTAGCGGCGCCACTCGCGCCAGCCGCAGGTGGCGAGGATGCGTACGGCACCCTCGCTAAGCACGGAGCGCAGCGCATCCGCGCCGCCGCCTTGGTCGCTGAACAGCAGGTGAATGTCGTCAGCTTGCAGAATCATGCCAGCGTCGCGGACTTCCTTGACGATGCCCTGCAAGCGCTCCTCAAGCGCCCCCCGCACGGCGGCGCCGGCGCGCAAGGCGGAGACGTCAAGAGACCATACCGGCGTATCGTGCAGCACCGCTGGCACGGCGCTGAGGCCCCGCGCCAATGCGTCCACAAAACCCAAGGCGCAGGCGGTTTTGCCGACCCCGGCTTCGCCCACCACCGCCACCGAATTTTGCCGACGTCGCAGCAAAATAGAGGCGATCGCCTGCATCTCCGGGTGAAACCCAACTACCGGATCGAATTCCCCGGCCCGAGCCGCGGCGATCAGATCCCGCCCATAGCGGGACAACTCGGGAAAGGTCATGTCGGTGGCCGGGGGAGCGCCGCTGTCAGCGCTCGCCGCCGCGGCGGGGCTGCCGGCAACCGCCAGAGTGGCCAAATCGAGGTTTGCCATGCCGGGCAGCAGCTCCACTAACTGCGGCCACATGTCGCCACGGCGGGCGACGGTTTCGAAGAACCGCACCGGTGAGACATGGGGGTCGCCGTAATCATCAAACGACAGCGACCAAGCCTCCCTCAACAGCTGGGCTAGTGTTTCTCCGAACGCCGGCAGAGCGCCAACACTGCTCCGAGGCTCCTTGTTCACGACTACCGCCAAAGCGGATTCGACGCCGGGAGCGTCGACTTTGGCGTCGGTGAGCGCCTGCACAACCGACGGCCCACAACCGCGGTCGCGCAGTAGCGACAGCAGGAACAGTTCGATGCTAATGGTCCTGCGCCCTTCTCGGGCGGCCGTATCGGCCGCCGCATGGAGAACACGGCGTGCGTCAGGACTCAAGTGGTCGTAGAGCTTGCGAAGATTCACTTGATTGTCAACTCCAAATAGAAATGTTGTTTATTCTTCCAAAGCGGACATGCCTACTTTTAGTTCCAAGATCTGCTCCCCTAGTTTCCAGAGTGCTGGTGCCGAGGACAGCGCTTATGAACGCGCAACTGGCACCACCCCTTGCCCGCTATCGGCCATTATCAATCATGCACTGGCGTAATGTCTCTACCGACAGGCTCAAAAAGGGACCCTCCCCATTTTCGGTATGACAAAGAATCACATGGAGCCCCCGCCTCTTGGCCGTAAATATAAACCATTTCCATAGGCATTGCACTAGCGTACGGACTCAGGCATTTCGGAATTTTTTCGTTCGGGCAGCCAGAGAGCTTGTCCGTGAATTCAGCCGGAGTCAACAAGCCGAGGGCATGGTGGGGCCGGACGTTGTGGTGGTGGAGAGACCCCTCCAGAGCTCGGTTCACTTCGCCGGAGGTCGTCACGGTGGACGGACCATATAACCCGACCGCAGGGTGCGGTTGCTGCGCTCGACGCTGCCGTGACTGTCGGGGCGGCGGAGCGGGAGGACATGCGAGGGGGATGCCGCCGCCGACCATCCGGTCGATCAGTTCAAGGGCGCGCAGGCGCTCGCGGACGGGTTCGGAATCGGTCAGGTTTTTTCACCATTCAACGCACGCTGGTTTGACCACCATCCACGGCGATGAGCTGACCAGTCATGAACCAAGATGCATCTGACGCGAAGAACACCATGACCGGCCCCAAGTCCTTGTCGGGGTCGCCGTGCTCTCCGCCCATGAAAATGGTGCTGTTGTTCATCATCCTGCTGATGGCAAGCTCCTCTTCGGTAGCCCGGGCCCTCGCTTCCCGATACATTGGCGTGGCCATGGCGGGAAGAATGGCGTTGACCCTTACATTGTCCGCACCCCAGGTTCCGGCGGCCGAGCGGGTCCAAGAATGCACCGCGCCCTTGGCGGAGGAATAGGCCGCAGCCGATGGTTCCGGGCGCTGCCCGGAGATGGAGCTGAAGTTAATGATGGACCCACCGCCAGAGACCTTCATGTAACGATGCGCCACTTGGTTGGCGAGCATGGCGCCACGCACGTTGACGGCAAACATGAGGCCCCAATCCTCAACGGTGATATCACTCGCGTTCGAAGGGCGATGAATGGCCACCGGATGCGCCAGAACATCCAACCCGCCCAAGCGCCTCGGCAAAAGCCTTTTCGACGCTCTCCTAGTCCGCAACGTCCACATGATGCAAGTATCCCGCCGAGCCCGGGCCTTCCTCGTCCGCCGCCACGCATACGGCCGCACCCGCTTCATTGGATACATCCATGCCAATGACGGCCGCGCCGGCCTTGACATAGGCCCGAACCGTCGCAGCACCCATGCCGCGGGCCGAACCGGTGACGATTGCCCTCTTGCCTGCCAAATCCACAATGCCTCTCTTTAGCTTCCTTCAATTCAACAAAGACAAAACATAGCAAATGACTCAACCTGTCTACTCCAAGCAGGGCATGAGGGCGGCGAAGCAGTCGTTGCTAGCCGCACGAACCTCGTTCATCGCCTTGGCGGCACCGCAAACACGGCCCCGGGCTCCGCCTCTGGACCGATTGAAACTGCGGGTCCGCCGCTGCCGCCACCCTGCTTGCTGTTAGACTGGCGGCGTGCAATCAACTCCCTCGTTTCTGCGGTCTTGGGGCCAGCTCATGCGGCTTGACCGGCCTATCGGCAGCCTACTACTGTTGTGGCCCACTCTGGCGGCGCTCTGGCTGGCGGCGGAAGGAGTGCCGCCAACATCGCTCATCATCGTCTTCACCCTCGGCGTTTTCATCACACGGGCAGCTGGGTGCATCATCAACGACATCGCTGATCGCCACCTTGACGGGAAAGTGGAGCGCACCAAGAACCGTCCCCTTGCCGCCGGGGTGTTGAGCGTTCGGCAAGCGCTTGGGCTGTTCCTGTTCCTGTGTGGGGCCGCCGCCACGCTGCTGTTCTGGCTAAACACAGCCACTCGTTGGCTAGCCGTGGCGGGGCTTGGGATCAGCCTGCTCTATCCATTCACCAAGCGCTGGACGCACCTGCCCCAAGTGGTCTTGGGCATCGCCTTCAGTTGGGGTATCGTCATGGCCTTCAGCGCCATCAATGGGGGGGTGCCAGCCATCGGCTGGCTGTTCTTCATCGCCAGCCTGCTATGGATAGTGGCCTACGACACCCTCTACGCCATGGCGGACCGACCGGACGACATCAAGGCCGGCATCAAGAGCACAGCCATACTTTTCGGCGATGCGGATCGGGTGATGATCGGCATCCTGCAGGCCAGCGCATTGCTCGGCTTCATTCTGATCGGCGTTCGCTACAATTTCGGCGCCGCCTACGGCCTTGGCCTCGTTGTGGTGATGGCGCTGTTCGCCTTTCAGCATTACCTGATCCGTCGCCGCCAACCGGATCAGTGCTTCAGGGCCTTTCTAAACAACGCTTGGGTTGGCTTCATTTTGTTTGTCGCAATCATTTTTGAACTCACCTTTACCGCCACTTGAACGCCTTGGCCCACATCATAGACCGTCTTAACCATCACCTCGGTCGAGGGGTGGCTTGGCTGACGGCTGCGATGGCGGCGGCCACCGGTGCGGTGGTCGTATTGCGCTACGCTTTTGAGCAGAACACCATCCTCATCCAAGAAGGCGTGAGCGCCATGCACGCCCTCGTCCTAGCCTTGGGCATTGCCTACACGCTGAAGGAGAACGGCCATGTGCGCGTGGACATTCTCCACAACCGGCGCAGTGAACGCGAACGGCGCTTTCTTAACCTGTTTGGCCATGTCGTTTTTCTGCTGCCGGTGGCCGCTCTAATTTTTGCGACCTCCATTCCATACGTGGCCAGCTCTTGGCGGGTGTTTGAAGGGTCGCCTGAAGTTGGCGGGCTGCCCGGGGTTTTCCTAGTCAAGACACTCATTCCCATGATGGCGGCTCTATTGTTTCTGCAAGGATTGAGCGAAATCGCCAAAGCGCTTGTGCACAAGCCCAAGTGATGGAGACCCTGGCTCCCATCGTCCTACTCATCCTGGTGTTCGGGCTGCTGCTGCTCGGCTATCCGGTGGCGCTGACCTTGGCCGGTAGCGCTCTTATGTTCGCCTTGGTCGGGGCTTCGGCCGGGTTCTTCGACCTCGCCGTTTTCGGCTTTCTACCCGGCCGAATCTTCGGCATTCTGGGCAATCAGACCCTCATCGCCGTGCCGCTGTTCGTGTTCATGGGCGTGATGCTGGAGAAAACACGAATCGCGGAACGGCTGCTTGATGCGCTTTCTCGTCTGCTCGGCGGGCTGCCCGGCGGGCTGGGCTTAAGCGTCATTTTAATGGGTGCGCTCATGGCGGCTAGCACCGGCATCGTTGGCGCAACGGTGGTCACCCTAGGCTTGATGGCTCTGCCAAACCTCCTGCGGCAAGGCTATGACCCTAAACTCGCCACCGGCACCATAAGCGCCACCGGCACCCTCGGGCAGATCATTCCGCCCTCCATCGCCTTGGTCCTGCTCGGCGACGTGCTTTCAAACGCCTACAGCCAAGCGCAATTGGCGCAAGGATCATTCGCTCCCAAAACCGTCTCCATCGGTGATCTATTCGCCGGCGCCCTAATCCCTGGGCTTCTTTTGGTGGCCTTGTACGGGATCTACCTGCTGACCATCGCCGCCCTGCACCCAGCGCGCGCGCCTAAGCGAACACAGGGCTTAGACCCTTCAGCCGCGCAATCCGTTGGAACGCCGGAACTAATCAAGGCGCTAATCGCACCCATACTGCTGATTCTGGCGGTGCTCGGCAGCATTCTCGCCGGCTACGCCACGCCCACCGAAGCAGCCGGTGTGGGGGCTGTGGGCGCGGCGCTGCTGGCGCTGGCTGACCGGGCCCTGACGGCGGACGTGCTGCGCTCCGTATGCCAATCAACCTTGAAGACCACAGCCATGGTGTTCTTCATCCTCATCGGCGCATCCATGTTCTCCTTGGTGTTTCGGGGATTTGGCGGCGACGAGCTGGTGCAGGGCCTGCTTCATGAATTTCCCGGCGGCGCTCTCGGTGCGCTGGCGGCGGTCATGCTGACGATTTTCCTGCTCGGCTTTATCCTTGATTTCATTGAAATCACCTTTGTGGTGGTGCCGGTGGTGGGTCCGGCTTTGTTGGCCTTGGGCGTTGATCCGATCTGGTTGGGCGTTCTTATTGCCGTCAACCTGCAGACCTCGTTCCTAACCCCACCCTTTGGCTTCGCGTTGTTTTACCTGCGCGGCGTCACCCCAAGTGCCATCGCCACCAGCGACATCTACCGGGGCGTCGTTCCTTTCGTTGGGCTGCAACTGCTGCTGCTGATCCTGCTTTGGGCTTTCCCGCCCCTAGCCACTTGGCTACCCAATTGGCTGCCTAGCCTGTTGCGACCATGACCGCCACCCTGTTGACCAATCTGCGCATCTGGGACGGGGAAAGAATTATCGGCGCCGACGCCCTGCGGTTTGCGGGCAGGACCATTGACGCCACGGGTGCGACCGGGGACCTGCGCAAGAAACCCGCCGACCGAGTCATCGACTGCGGCGGCCTCACCGCCATTCCGGGCCTGATCGACGCCCATGTGCATCTTGAACTGAATCCGGACGAGCGTAAGCCGCCGGATCAGAAAGCGGGCGTAGAGCGCTTGCCGCAAATGCAGGATCGGGCTAAGGCCATGGTCCGTGCCGGTATCACCACGGCTCGGGATCTCGGCGGCGGTGCTTGGCTTGAGCTGGAAATCAGGAACCAAGTGCAGTCCGGCACGTTGATCGGACCACGGTTGCTGTGCGCCGGCCAACCAATCACTAGCCCAAGCGGCCATTGCCACTTCTGGGGCGGCGAAGCGGCCGACGTGCGCCAAGCCGAAGCGGTGCTTTGCCGACAACTTGAGCATGAGGTTGACCTCATCAAAGTGATGGCCACCGGCGGCCGCATGACCACTAGCAGCGATCCGATGAAGCCTCAATTCAGCGCAGCCACGCTGGCGGCAATCGTCGCCATGGCCGCCAGCCACGGCTTGCCTGTGGCGGCCCACTGCCATGGCAGCGAAGGCATCCGCAACGCCGCCGAAGCCGGGGTGCGCACCATCGAACATTGCTCCTGGGTAGGGGAGGCGGGCTGGGCTGGCGATTATCGGCCCGAAGTGGCGGCGACCATGGCGGCCCGTGACATCTGGGTCTCACCAACAATCAATAGAGGCTGGCGACGGTTCCTGAAGAATTCGGACTCGCTCGTTCTAGGGCGCATTCAAACCGCATTCGAGGACATGTTGGCGCGTAAAGTGCCCCTCATCGCCTCCACCGACGCGGGCATCCCCGGTGTTTACCATCATCATTTGCCATTGGCGCTGCCCGTGTTCGCGGAAATAGCCGGCTTGACGCCGACCGAGGCGCTGCGCTCAGCAACCAGCACCGCCGCCCAAGCCCTATGTTTGCCTGGGGTTACCGGCCGACTGCGCACCGGTTTGGCGGCGGATTTGGTACTGGTGGATGGAGATCCCTTGCGGGATCTTGGCACCTTGGCGATGGTTGCAGCCGTTTGGGCCCAAGGTCGAGACATTTTGCTGCCAGCCTGACAAGCCTGAATCATGGTCGGGCGAGCCGGCCCGAGAACATGGAGGTGTTCACAAATTCAACTAGGCCGAGTTTCTCTCCACCTGCCAAGCGGCGAAATTGACCGCGAAGTGAAGCGAAGAGAAGTATAAGGGAACCTCTGATTAAATTCCAAGGATTGGCCATAGCACGTCGGCCGCAATTATTTATCTTCTATTTTCAATGATTTACAAGCCATCGAAAAAGACTGGTCATGTTGCACTGCAAAAACCTGCGAATTTTTCAGAGGTGAGGCCGGTGCGAATTGGGAAGCGTTCACAAATCCAACGTGGCAACCAGCCAGAACACTGTATTTTAGGCAGCCAAGTTTAGATTCTTTACCCAAATGCCGGATTCCTCCCCCAAAGCCCATATCGCTTCGCTACGGTTCTGGGGCACTTGGTGCCTGATCGCCTGCGGCTGGCTGACGGCGCGGCTGCCCTTGAATCTCCTGTTTCCCCTAGGCAAGCACTTGGGACGGCTGGCTTTTCGCTTGAACAACCGGCGTCGCAGCATCACCGAAACCAATCTTGGCCTTTGTTTCCCTGAATTGGGGCGACGAGAGGTTGAGGGCTTGGCCGAACAGGTGTTTGAGGCGGTGATGCTGGGCGTTCTGGAAATCTGCATCGCTTGGCTGAACCCGGCGCGGGATCTGCGCCATCGATTCAACGTAGAAGGCATTGAGCGGTTTCGCGCCGCCATGGGCAAAAGCCGCGGCCTTGTGCTGCTTGGCGGTCACTTCGCCGTCATGGACATTATTGCCCGAACCCTGTCCGGCCTCGGCCAGATTGACGTTATGTACCGCCGCAACCGAAACCCGGTGTGGGAGTGGCTGCAAGTGCGTGGGCGCAAGCACTACTTTGGCGCGGTCATTGAACGCAAGAACATGCGGGGCGCATTGCGCGCCCTGCGGTCCGGCCATGCCGTCTGGTACGCAGCAGACCAGGACTACGGCCCCAAGCACTCTGTCTTCGCTCCCTTTTTCGGCGTGCAGACGGCAACCATAACCGCCGGCAGCAGGCTGGCCAGCTTCAACCAAGCGCCGATGCTGATGCTGGTTCAGCACCGAGACTACGCCACAAGATCTTGGACGCTGCGCTTCGAACCCGTCCCCTCCGGCTTCCCGTCCAAGGACGACGGCAACGATGCCGCCTGCATTAATCAGCTCATCGAGGCGGCTGTGCGCAAACACCCGGATCAGTACCTGTGGCTGCACCGCCGCTTCAAAACGCGGCCACCGGGCGAACCGAGCTTCTACAAGAAATAAAACCGCTTGATTTGGCCAGAATGCCAAATCCTTCAGCCGGTGCTCTAGCTGCCGGATGGGAGGTGGTGCCGAGGAAATGGATCAGGGCCTCCTCTAGCCCATCCTAGCCCCCATGTTGCGGTCTGGGTCGCAAGCCAAATAGGGCGCAGGCTGCAACGAGCGACCCGCACGCCATAAGCAAGGCTACAGAGTCCAACCCTAGGTTCGCCTCGAACATGAACCCAGCAACTATAGGGCCGGCCATCGCGCCGGCGCGCCCGATGCCAATGACAAAGCCAGTGCCGCTGGCGCGAACGGGGGTGGGAAAGGACTCCGCGAACAGCGCGTACATCCCCACGATGGCGGAGTTGGTAAAGAACCCGGCTATGGCGGCGATGAGGGAGAGCTGCACCAAGCTTTGGCCAAAGCCTTGGCCAAAGACGGTCACCATCACCGCCGCGCCCAGAAAGGCACCGATGACCAACCGCCGCGTGGTGAAGCGTTGCGTCAGCAGCCCCAGCGCAACGGAGCCAATTGAGCCACCAATGTTGGCCCACACCAACACGCTGCCGGCAAGGGAGGCGCTGAAGCCCATATCCACAACGATTTTCGGAATCCACTTCAAGATGAAGTAGAACGTCGTGATGTGGAAGAAATAGGCGGCGGTGAGCAGCACCGTGATCCGCAGCAGATCCTTGGAGAAAAGCTGCCGCACACTTCTCTTGTCCGCGGCCGTGCGAACAGGCAATGCCGCCACAGTGGTGTGCCCCATGCGCCGCAAGGTTGCGTTGATGCGGGCCAGCGCATCCTTGGGGCGTTGTTCACTCAGGTACTCAATGGATTCCGGCAACAGCACCCAAACCACCGGGATGAACGCCGTCGTCGCCAAACCGCCGAAAATGAAAACCGACCGCCAATCAAAGCTGGCCAGCAGCAGGGCGGCGAAGGTGCCGCCAACGATCACGCCAACGGGATAGCCCGACGCCATGATGATGACGCATAGGTTTCGGTACCTGAGATTGGCGTACTCAGCGGTCATGGCGTTGGTGGCGGCAAGCATGCCGCCAATGCCCAAGCCAGTAAGAAAGCGGTAAGCAGATAGCACCTCTAAGCTGCCAGCGGCGGCGGCCAGCCACATGCCGCTCGCCATCATCAGCAAACAAAGCAAAATGGTGGGGCGCCGGCCCCAACGATCCGCCAAAACGCCGATGGTCAGGGACCCCACCCCCATGCCGATCAACTCCATGGACAGAATGATCCCCAACACCGCCTGATCGACGCTCCACTCATCAGCGATGCCCGGGGCGGCGAAGCTGATGGCGAGCACATCGAACCCGTCAAGGGCATTCAGCAGCGCGCAGATGGCGATGGCGCTGATTTGAAACCAGCCCATGCGTTCGCGGTCGATTATATTGCGCGGGTCTTCAGTCAAAGTGGCCCTCGCTAATGGTCAGGTCATCCACTTTAGGCACCGGCGCACTGCTCGAACAAACCAATTCAAGATATAAATCCCTTGGGTTCATCAATGGTCTCGGCGATGAGGTTGGCCAGCAGCGAGGCCACCGCCATCGTCAGCACGATGGGCTGAAGGGAGCCATCGTAGAACAGCCCCGACAGCGCGCCAAGCGCACCGCCGAACACGAAGGTAGCGGCGTTGATAAGCGACATGGCGCTGCCGCTGAGCCGCTCGAAGGGCGCTAGGTAAAGGCCGGATATCGATGGGCCGACCAAGCCGCCGCAACCGACCGCCAGCGCCAGCAGAGGGGTGAACAGCCACAAGGTGGCCTCGCCGAACACCACCAAGGCGCTCAACGCCAACACGAACGCCAACTGCAAACGGCGCCCCACCCGAAACAGCTTGAAGGGCGGCACTCGGCGAATGAGTCTGGAGGTGATCAAAGCGCTCATCATCAAGGCGACCACATTGGCCCCAAAATAGAAGGCGAACCGTTTTTCCCCCACCGAGAAGTACTCCAAATAAATGAATGCGGAGTTGGTGAGGAACGCCATCACTACGGAAGCAGCGAATCCTTGAGTGAAGATGTAGCGCAGCGGCGTTAGCTTGCCGTTGACCCGCCGCGTGACCACCGCCAAGTACTGCGGCGCGATGCGTCCGATTTGAATCGACCCCGTTGGCACAGGCAAGGTTTCAGGCAACGGGCCGAAAACGATCAACAACAAAAACGCGTAGGCGGCCAGAAACAGGAAGATAGCCGGCCAACCGAGATCAAGCAAAAGCGCGCCGATGGCTGGCGCCACCAAGGGCGCGGACAGCATCACGAACATGACCTTCGGTATTCTTTTCGCGGCTTCCTCGGCCGAATACCGATCACGTAGCATGGCCATGCAAATGACGCCGGCAAAACCTCCGCCCAAAGCTTGGACGGCGCGCCAGATCTGCACTTGCTCCACCGAGGTGGCGTTCGCTATGCAGATGGAAGCGCCACAGAAGATGAGCAAGCCTGCTATGCCCACCCGGCGGCGTCCGATCTGATCCGAAATGGGACCGCCCAGCAACTGCCCCACGGCGAAGCCAGCAAGGTAGATGCTGACCGTCACGTTCATGTACACGATGTCAACGCCAAAGGCGTCGGCCATGGTGGGCAGCGCCGGTAGGTAGGTGTCGATGGCGAAGGGCGCCAGCGCCGCCATGGAGGCCATCAGAATTAGGAAGTGGCCGGGGCCAGCTTGGGCTTTTTCGGTGAACACTACTCGAATGTGGTCCGGTGAATCATGGTGGCGTCGAGCGGCCCGCGTCCTGTGGTCGCCAAAAGTGCATTGCGCCCGTTTTTTTCCGTCTAATAAGAACGGTAACCCGTTTGTTCAGATACTTCTCCATAATCCCATCCATGATGGCAACTGCTATGTCAGCGCGGGAAATACGGCTCAGTTGCGTCTTCTCATCAAAGATCATTTCATCCAAGCTTGATCTGAACCTGCCGGTTCGCGGCCCGGTATCGAAGACCATCACTGACGCTATATGCGTCTAAGCCACGCCCTGCAAACCACGAACTGCCTGCAAGGATACATGGTTAGCCTGAAACATGCCGTAGGCGGCCGAGCCTTTGAGGAGCTGATGCCGACGATTCCAGGGGGCTTGGAAAAGTACTCCAGCGCGAGATGACCTTGGTCATTCAGCGTCGTTGCGCCACCGATCTGAAGCACCCTCGGGGCCTTTTCACCCATCTCCGACAAGTATTTTGACGAACAGCCTCGCATCCACCGCCTGCACGGTTTCCTCCAACACCCGCGCTTGGTCATGTTGAAATTGCTCGTGGTGAGAGCGGCGCCGAAGACAATCGCATCGATGCCGGGCATGGAAGCCAGCTCTTTGACGGGCTTGCGAACCCTGAGGTCCCCCTGCCCCCCTGAAGTTGGGGTGCCTGATCTTCAGGCGGCTCGGATCACGGGACGCGTCGATTAAGGTATTGCCGCGATAGAGGGCCTCCAAAGTACAAGCCTTACCAAAAGCGCCGCTGGCACCGTACAGTAGAATGGTTTTTCCCTCATCCCAGCGTACGCGGGTCAAATCATACTGTGCCGCCCAGGGAACCTCTGGTGCATTTCCAAGGATTGGTCATCGCATGGCATCTGGGGTTATTTATCACCTACTTTCAATGGTTTACACATCATAGAAAGATGATTGGTCTTGTTGCACTGGGAAAACCTACGAATATTTCAGAGGTTGCCTAGGTTTGCTGCGCCTCGGCTGCACTCTCGATAGCTTGGCGGGCGTCTTGCGCACTGGCGTTGGCAGCTTGATGGATGGTTTCATTGGTGGCCGGATTCAATACATCCAAGGCGGCAGCGCTGCCGGCATGCTCCTCGCCGTGGATGAATCGCTTGCTTATGTCGCTCACAAGCAAACCCTCAAGCCAGCCCGGGCATATTGACATTGATGTGGGAAGACATGCCCCCGTCCACAGGAATGTTGGCGCCTCGAATCCAGCCCGATCCATCAGACAGCAAAAAGGCCATAACCGGCGCAACATCACCCGGGTGTCCGGGGCGATCCATGATTTCCATGTCCTCCTTCGCTCGTTCACCTAGCGTTTGCAAGAAATCAGGCAAGATGCGGGTCTCAACCGGCCCTGGGCTCACGCAGTTCATGCGGATGCGTCCATCACGCCAAGTCCAACGATTCTGCATGGTCCAGCAAATCAGGGCCTCCTTGCCGAAGAAGTAGGCACCTGCATCATCAATGTTGAATTCCTCACGTAGTGATTCAATGTTCTCGAAAGTCACTTCATCTATAGGACGTGAAAATCAACGTGAGCGTTTGACCATTTCAACACTTTATTGATTTGCGCGGCTATGTGCGCATGGTTTTCCCCGTCAATAGCTCTGAATTTTCCCCATGAATCTACAATAGAGCGCCTCGAACACCGCAAGGACACGCTGGCGGCAGACCTTGATGACCAAAGACTGTTGCGAAATCTCGCTGATTTTCCTAGCCACCAGTCTTGTCGCGTGATTCACTTCCATTGATGGGAATGTTCGGGCATGGGAGCGGCTGGATGGATTTTTTATGATCCTGATTTCGGAGCGGTTGGCGCAGAACAAAGTTCCGCGCAAGGTTGAGGCCATGAACCTGCTGAAGGCGGCCAATCGGATCGAGTTGATGGCCTCCTACGGGCAGGGGGTCCGCCCAAATTCGCCCGAAACAGCAGGTTTCGGGGCCACGACAGGCCGGCAGCCCGCTCAAAATACACCGCTACCCGCCAAAACCTTGGAAAACGGGCTAAACTAGGTGGATTCAATCCAATTCGCACCAGTCTCTAGAATTCAATCGGTCAGACTCAATTTGAGGAGCAGTATCATTGCTTTAGACAGACCTTACGCCGACATTCCCGGCACCTTTGTATTCGATTCAGACATGGCCCGCCTTGGTTTTCACGCCAACCAGTTCTGCATGTCTCTGATGCGGCCCGAAAACAGGGAACGCTTCCTTTCCGACGAGTGCGCCTACCTAGATGAGTGGCCGATGACCCAGGCGCAGAAACAGGGGTTTATGGATCGTGACTACAACGGACTGCTCGCTCTCGGCGTCAACATTTACTACTTGGGCAAGCTGTTTTTCACCGACGGGGACAGCTTCGAGAAGGGCGCCGCCGCCATGACCGGAACGACCCAAGAGGACTATCGGGCGATGATGGTCGCCGGCGGTCGGCCGCTGGCGGGCAATCGCTACAAGGGGGAATCCGTCGATGGCTAGGGTGACCGCCGGCGTCGCCATGTCCCATGTCCCCGCGGTGGGAGCGGCCTCGGACTTGGGCAAAACCGAAGAGGACTACTGGCGGCCACTGTTTGCCGGCTTCGAATTCTCCCGCCGCTGGATCGCCGAGCAGCGGCCCGACGTCATCTTCCTCGTCTACAACGACCACGCCACCGCCTTTGACCTGAACATCATTCCCACATTCGCCATCGGTTGCGGCGATGAGTTTGAAATTGCCGACGAGGGATGGGGCCGCCGCCCCATCCCCAAAGTCATGGGTGCTCCGGACTTGGCTTGGCATGTGCGGCAGTCGGTGATCGAGGATGATTTCGATCTGACATCAGTTGGGGAGATATCTGTGGACCACGGCCTGACCGTACCTCTAACGCTGATGTTCGACCGCCCCGACGCTTGGCCCGTGCAGGTGATTCCGTTCGCGGTCAACGTCATCGTCTATCCACCGCCGTCCGGGCAGCGCTGCCACCAACTCGGCCAGTCCATCCGCCGGGCCATCGACGCCTTTGATGAGAATCTGAACGTGCAAGTATGGGGCACGGGCGGCATGAGCCATCAGTTGCAGGGACCTCGGGCTGGCCTCATCAACCGAGAGTTCGACGCCCGCTTTCTGGACGCCATGTCGCATGACCCGGAGAGCCTGACCCGCATATCCCACTTGGAATACATGCGTGACGCCGGCTCGGAGGGAATCGAACTGGTGATGTGGTTAATCATGCGCGGTGCACTCAACGACAAGGTGACCGAGGTGCATCGGCACTACCACGTACCCGCCTCAAACACCGCCTTCGGGCACCTCATCTTAGAGAATCACGACTAGCGGACAACCAGTCGGGCCAGCACGGCCTAAATCAGGGCGCAAGAAACAAACAGGAGATAAGGAACCCAACTTAATGTCAAGTAAGCCCATAATTCCACCAAACAACATCACCCCTGAAGAACTTGCCCACAGGTTATTGGGATGTGCGGAACCTGCTACCACAGAGACTAACAGACCAAAAAGAGCGATGCTTCAGCAAAAAGTGAACCGTCTGGAAAGTAGGAGTCTGTGGCATTAAGTATATAATTCCAAAAAACGCTTCGGGGCGGCAGGCATCGAGGCAATCGGAGCCCGCCGACGGGGACCAAGCCTTGAAGATAAGGTCACCCAATTTGGCGCATTGCATTGAATGGACTTGGCTGCGGGGGCAAAATCCGCTAGGGAATGAGTTGAGGAGTCAATCATGCTTATTAGGGACCGCGGCCATCGGCGCCCGGTGGAGCTTGGGCCCTATCCGCTGGAAGCCCTGAAAAGGGATGCGGACATCGCCAAGGCGGAAGCCGCAAGGCCGCAAACGGCCCGCCAAGAGCTGCCCACGGCAACCACTCCGATGGCCATCGCCACCCGTCACTACACTGACCTGTTTTGCACCTTCGCCAAAGGTGAAACCGCACCGCAAAAGGCTCTAGGCACGGATGACCCGGAACTTCGAGCACGGGAAATCAAGGGTGCCGCCTATTATCTGGACGCCACCCACGTCGGCATTTGCCACATTCCCAGTTGGGCTTGGCCAGCGGACCCGCTAAGCCACGACTATGGCGTCGTCATACTGGCAACTTACGGACAGGAGGTTGAGCCGGCCAATTCGGCCCAGTCTTGGCTGGCCGGGGCCGAACAGGACATTGCCCGGATGCGCGCCTTGGAAATCAGCGCCTGCATTGCCGGCCACATCCGCGCACTGGGCTATTCGGCCCAAGCACACTGCCTTGGCCGCAGCTTGGTGAAGCTGGAATCCTTGGCGGTGCTGGCGGGGGTGGTCAGGCGCAACGAAGCGGGAGACCTGCTGAGCCCCTTCGTCGCCAACCGATTCGCGCTGGCCGCCACCACCACGGACTACAGCTTGGCCTTGGATGCACCGCTGGCGGCAGATGCCAAAATCAACCCATTGCGCTACTGGTGGGGCGTGAACGGCGCCGTTTCCGGGCGCGAACGCCGACGGCAGCAAAAACGTCGCTCCGACCTGAGCCGCTACCCCATGGAACAGGTCAAGCGGGTGGAGAAACCAACCACCTTGATTCTGGACCAAGAGGTGCCTCGCGTCCCGCAGCGCGCCAACTTCTTCATCCGCGCCCGGCATGGGGACTTGGGCGCAAAGGCGCAACGCGAAGTGACGCGCTTCGCCTACAAACACCCCCTCACCTACGGCATGATGCCGATCTTGCGCTGCATGGTGCCCAGCCAGGACGGGCCGGTGGCCGACACCCCCAGCGAGGACTTTTCCGACCCGCAAGCCAACACTCAGGCGATCAAGTCCCTGTCCTACCATCTAGGTGCGGACTTGACCGGAATCTGCGAGGTGCCAAACTACGCTTGGTACTCCCACAAGCCCGATGGCGCGGTCACCACCCCCTACCACAAGTACGCCGTGGTGATGCTCATCGACCAAGGCTACGACACCATGGAGGGGGCTAGTGGCGATGATTGGATCTCCGGCTGCCAATCCATGCGTGGCTACCTGCGCGGCGCGGAGATCGCCGGCGTCATGGCCGAATTTCTACGCAGCCAAGGCGTCTGTGCCCGCCCCCAGACCAACGCCGACAGCGACGTTCTGCACATCCCCTTAGTGCTGCTGGCCGGCTTGGGGGAGTTAAGCCGCATCGGCGAGCTGGCGCTGAACCCCTTTGTCGGCCCGCGCTTCAAATCCGTGGTGCTGACCACGGACTTGCCGTTGGTACCGGACCAGCCCATCGACTTCGGCCTCCAGTATTTCTGCGGGCATTGCCTGAAATGCGCCCGGGAATGCCCAGTGAACGCCATTCCCTTTGGTGAAAAGGTGATGTTCAACGGCTACGAAATGTGGAAGCCGGACGTGGAGCGCTGCGCCAGCTACCGCATCACCAATCCGAACGGCTCCGCTTGCGGCCGCTGCATGAAGACCTGCCCCCTCAACAAGGTGGTGTCCGCAGACGGCGCGCTGCTGCATCGCGTTGGCACTTGGCTGGGCATCCACGCCTTTTGGCTGAGGCCAATCATGGTGCCAATCGCCGTTTATCTGGACGACCGGCTCAGATTCGGCTGGCGCAACCCCATTAAGCGTTGGTGGCAGGATCTGGAAATGGTGGATGGCGCGGCGGTCAGACCCAAGGGCGTCAATGAACGCGACTTGGACCCCAACGCGGACACTTCCGGCTACAAGTCCCCGGTTGGCTACTACCACGCCGCCGACATGCCGCCGCCAAACGCCAAGCAGCCGGTGCCGGCCAATCACCGAGAAGCGATAAAACGAGCCGCCATGCTCGAAGGCGTAAACGCCGCCGCCGCACGTCATCAGCGCAAAGGCGAAATGCCTGCCCATTACATACCGACGGCGGAAATTGTCGAATAGAAATCATTTCCCTGAGGCCGATGCGGTGCGCTATCGACCGGGTGCAAGCGGTCATGAACCGCGGGAGGTTGGCTGACCAACCCAATTGGCCAGTGGCGACGGCCAAGCGAATGGCCGCTCGTCAAATGCTTTCCTCCGGCCAATAGAGGCGCATCGGGTTGTCCACCAACAGGGCTTGTCGTTGCGCCGGACTAGGCGCGATGCGGGGAATCAGATCCACTAGATTGCCGTCATCCGGCATGTGCGATTTCATGTTGGGATGAGGCCAATCCGTCCCCCAAAGGACGCGATCAGGAAAGTGCTCCACTAAGCAGCGAGAAAAGGGAATCACGTCGTCGTAACCGGGCGGCCCTAGCCGTGAAAGCCGCTCCGGACAACTGACCTTCGACCAGAAGTTGCGATGCTCCGCCATCAACCTGAGAAAGCGCTCGAACTCCAGGCCATCCACCGGCTGACTAACATCCGGGCGGCCCATGTGGTCCACTACTACGGTCGTGGGCAGGCCGGTGACCAAACCGTAGATCTGGCCCAATTCAGCCGCTTCAAAATAAATGACAACGTGCCAGCCTAGGGGCGCGATTTTCTCCGCAATGGCTTGCAGATCTTCGTGCGGCAGTTTGTCCACCAAACGCTTGACGAAGTTGAACCGCACACCGCGCACGCCAGCCGCATCCAACACCTGCAGTTCCTCCAAAGTTACGTCCTTGCGCACTGTCGCCACACCACGGGCCAAGCCAGAAGACGCCTGCAAGGCATCCACCAAGGCTCGACAGTCCGCGCCGTGGCAGGTCGCTTGCACGATGACGTTGCGGGAGAAGCCCAAGTGATCGCGCAGCGCCCATAGCTGCCCCTTGCCGGCGTCACAAGGCGTGTATTTGCGCTCCGAAGCAAAAGGAAATTCCTCAGCCGGGCCAAACACATGGCAATGCGCATCCACAGCACCCGGTGGCGGCCTGTACTCAGCTTTTGACGGATTCGGGTGAAATGGCAGCCAATTCGGGTCCACGGACGGAGGCTCAGTTAGTTGCTGGTGCGCAGTTTAGCCGCATATTCCTCGTCTTTGGCACGAAAACCTAAATCGGATGCTTGCTAACAATTCATCAAACAACAGATCAAACGCGGCGGCTAAGAAGACGACGCCTTGCATGGAACCACCCTAAACGGAACGGGCCTGATCGGGCCTTGGTTTCGAGCGGACTTGCGGCGCTACCTGCCACCACGTTAAAGATCATGCTTGCGCGCCACTCCCAAGACGGCATAACAATAAGCATCAAAGCACCCTAGACGGGGGCGATTTCAACTCTATAGGATACCCACCTGACGCAGCTAGAGCGGCACCTATGGCTTCCACAGCCGAAAACCAAGCGGACGGCATTCGCTACGAACCTAATGAATCGCCGCCGCACTTAATATCCGCCACCCTCGGCTTGCAGGCGGCAATGCTGACTCTGTCCGGGATCGTGCTGACGCCGGCAATCGTCGTCCGGGCGGCGGGCGCCGACGAAGGCTACCTCTTCTGGGCCGTGTTCGCCGCGTTGCTGATCAGCGGGGCATGCACCATTTTGCAAGCCACCCGCTTCGGGCGCATCGGCGCCGGGCACATTCTCATTATGGGCACCTCCGGCGCGTTCATCGCCGTCTGCGTCACCGCCCTGGCCGAGGGCGGACCGGGGCTGCTGGCCACGCTGGTGATCATGTCCTCCTTGTTTCAGTTCGCGCTGTCAACACGGCTTTCCCTGTTGCGGCGCATCATCACACCAGTGGTGTCGGGCACGGTGATCGCACTGATTGCGGTCACCATCATGCCCATCCTGTTCAACATGCTGGATGAGAAACCGGCCGATGCATCCCCCCTCAGCACACCCGTCAGCGCCGCTGTCACCCTGTTCGCGACCGTCATGCTGGCGCTGTTGGCGCGAGGGGGGTTGCGGCTGTGGGCACCCGTCATCGGCATGGGCATGGGCTGCGCAACTGCCGCCCTGTTCGGCATCTACGACGTCAGTCGTGTAGCGGAAGCGCCTTGGTTCAGCCTGCCTGACCAAGCCCGGATGGGGCTGGACCTCTCCTTTGGCTCAACTTTCTGGACGCTGCTGCCGGCATTCATTTTCGTTACGTTGATTGGCGCCATCGAGACCGTGGGGGACGCCATCGCCATTCAGCGGGTGTCCTGGCGCAAGCCTCGAGCCATTGACTTTCGACGGGTGCAAGGGGCGGTGGCCGCCGATGGCCTAGGCAACCTGCTCTCCGGCATCGCCGCCACGGTGCCGAACACCACTTACTCATCAAGCATACCCCTTGCCGAAATCACCGGGGTTGCGGCCCGCAACGTGGGCATCGCCCTCGGCATCATTCTCATGATCTTGGCCTTCATGCCCAAGGTTACGGCCATCCTGCTCGCTATTCCCGACTCGGTTGTAGCGGCCTACCTCTTCGTGCTGGTGGCGCTGCTGTTCATGCAAGGCATGAAGCTGATCCTGCAAAACGGGTTGGACTATCGCAAGGCCTTGGTGGTCGGCCTCTCATTCTGGATAGGCGTCGGATTTCAGAATCAATTGATCTTCGCGGACCAGCTCAGCGAGAGGCTGGGCAGCCTGCTCGGCAACGGCATGACCACCGGCGGCTTGACCGCCATGATCCTCACTATTGTGCTGGAGATCGTCGGACCGCGCCGCCGACGCATCGAAATGCCGCTTGAGCGAGCGGCCCTGCCGAAAATGGGCGCCTTTCTGCGCGATCTTGCCAGCCACCTCAAGTGGGCCGAGGCGGCGACCGAGCGCCTGTGCGCCGCCGGCGAGGAGGCGCTGCTGTCCTTGACGGGCGAACCGAGAGATGCAGCCAGTACACAGAACGAGGCCCGCCGCCTGCTGGTCATCGCCCAGGGCCGGGGCTCCTCGCTGACTTTGGAGTTCGTGGCCAGCGCCGAGGGGGACAATTTGGAGGATCGTCTAGCGGTGCTGAAGGAGCGGTCCGGAATGGGCCAGGCCCCAGACGAAAGCGAGCTCGCGCTGAACCTGCTGCAATATTTCGCCACCTCGGTGCGCCATCAGCAATATTATAACACCGACATCCTGACCATTGAGGTAGAAGGCGAAAGCGGCCGTGCGCCCAACCGCACGGACGGTGCCTGAAGCAAAGCTCCAACGGCTTATTCTTGTATGTTGTTTGATCCGAAAAGACGCAGCCATGATCATTGATTGCCACGGCCACTACACCACAGCGCCCGACGCCTTGGGGGAGTATCGGCAAGCGCAGAAAAAGGAGTTGGAAAAGGATCCACTGCATCCGGGTGCGAAGGGCCTGATCGACATATCGGACCAGCAGATTCGGGACAGCCTAGAGGGGGCGCAGCTAGAGATGCAGGCGGACCGAGGCACCGACCTGACCCTGTTCTCACCACGCGCTAGTTGGATGGGCCACCACCTCGGCAACGCCAACACATCAAAGCACTGGACGGAACACTGCAACGAACTGATTGACCGCATCACCCAACTCTACCCAAACAACTTCGTGGGCGTGGCCCAACTGCCCCAATCCCCAGGCGAACCGTTGGATAATTCCATTGCCGAACTGGAGCGATGCGTCAACCAATTCGCCTTCGTCGGCTGCAACCTGAACCCGGATCCTTCCGGCGGCTATTGGACCGGCCCGCCCTTGGGTGACCGCTACTGGTACCCGTTCTACGAGAAGATGTGCGAACTCGACATACCCGCCATGATCCATGTCAGCGCCGCCTGCAACCCCGCTTTCCACACCACCGGCTCCCATTACCTAGGAGCGGACACCACCGCTTTCATGCAGATGCTCACTTCAAACCTGCTGCAGGACTTTCCCAGCATCAGGTTCATCATTCCCCACGGCGGCGGCGCCGTCCCCTACCATTGGGGCCGCTTCCGCGGGCTGGTTCAGGCCATGAACAAGCCGCCATTGGAAGAGTTGGTTCTAAACAACGTCTATTTCGACACCTGCGTCTACCATCAGCCCGGCATCGACCTGCTGCTGCAAGTGGTTCCGGCGAAAAACGTGCTATTCGCGTCCGAACTGCTCGGTGCCGTGCGCGGCATCGACCCGGTAAGCGGCCATCATTACGACGACACCAAGCGCTACATCGACGCATCGACCAACGCCACGGGCGACGAAAAAGCGAAGATATTCGCCGAGAACGCAAAGCGGGCCTATCCCCGACTGAAGATCTGACCAATGCCGAGCACCCGCATTCCCTGTGCGCTGATTCGGGGCGGCACATCCCGGGGCGCCTTCTTTCTACGCCAGCACCTGCCAGCAGACGAAGCCGCCCGAAACCAGTTTTTGACGCGCATCATGGGCGGCCCCGACCCACTGCAAGTGGATGGAATAGGGGGCGGACATCCGCTGACCAGCAAGGTCGCTATCCTAAGCCCGGCGGCCGACGACAGCGCCGATGTGAACTACCTGCTTCTACAGCTAGACCCAACCCGGCAAACCCTTAGCTCGGTGCAGAATTGCGGCAATATCCTAGCCGGCGTGGGTCTATATGCCATTCATAAAGGCATGGTGGCCATTGCCGATGGCGAAACGGTGGTGCGGGTGCGCCTTTTGAACTCCAATGCACTTTGCCACCTTGTGCTGCAAACCCCAAACGGCGCCTTGCAGGAGGAAGGCGGCACGGCCATTGACGGCGTGCCAGGATCAGCGCCCCCAATTCTGTGCAACTACCTAGATATAGCCGGCTCAAGTTGCGGCCGCTTGCTGCCCACTGGCCAAACGCTGGACTGGGTTAATGGCGTCGAGGCGACCTGCGTGGACAATGGCATGCCCTTGGTCGCCATGCGGGCCCGCGACTTCGGCCTAAGCGGATTGGAAAGCCCGCAACAACTCGACGCCAATCTTGAATTGAAGCAGAAGCTGGAGTCGGTGCGCCTGAAGCTTGGGCCGAAGATGAACCTTGGCGACGTCAGCGCCAAGTCGGTGCCGAAAATGTGCTTGGTGTCCGCGCCCGAGGGCGACGGGCTGCTGATGACGCGAACGTTCATCCCCCATGTCTGCCACAAGGCGATTGGGGTGCTTGGCGCGGTGAGCGCCGCCACCGCCGGCCTGCTGCCCGGCTCCGTCGCCGAGGGACTCGGCTCAGTTCCTCCTGGCAATCCGAAGAACGTGGCCATTGAGCATCCAAGCGGCGCCTTCAAGGTGCAGTTGGAGTTTGACGCGGCGAATCAAATCACAATGGCCGGCGTCGTACGCACGGCGCGCCTGTTGTTTGAAGGGGAAGTGATGGCATGAAAACCGTGGCGGTGAAGAACATTCGACGGGCGGCGGCCAATGTGATCGCCGGGCTTGCGGGCTGCGGCGTCGCCACCGTGCATGAGGCCCAAGACCGATTCGGTCTGCTGAAGCCCTACATGCGGCCAATTTACCCCGGCGCGCGCATTGCCGGCAGCGCCGTCACCATTCTGGCCCATCCCGGCGATAACTGGATGCTGCATGTGGCCATTGAGCTCTGCCAACCCCAGGACATCCTGGTGGTGGCCTTGTCCGCAGACAACAGCGACGGCATGTTCGGCGACTTGCTGGCCACCTCGGCCAAAGCTCATGGGGTGCAAGGGCTGGTGATCGACGCCGGCGTACGGGACGTAGCGGATTTGACCGCCATGGCTTTTCCGGTTTGGTCCAAGGCCATCTCCGCCAAGGGCACGGTGAAGGCAACGCCCGGTTCGGTAAACCTACCTGTGGTCTGCGCCGGCTGCGCCGTGCAGCCCGGCGATGTGGTGGTGGCGGACGATGATGGGGTGTGTATCGTGCCTCGGCCAACGGCGGCAGCCGTTTTGGAGCAAAGCCGCAACCGCATCGCCAACGAACAGGAGAAGCGACATCGCCTTGCCGATGGGGAGCTTGGGCTTGATATCTACAACATGCGCGGCAAACTGGCCGCGGCGGGGCTTGAGTACATCGAATGAAGATCTGTCTGGCCGGCGAAGGCGCCTTCGCCAGCAAACATCTTGATGCGTTGGCCCGCATTGACGGCGTTGAAGTGGCGTCAATTTGCGGCGGCCTGCGGGCGGCGACGGAACAGGTGGCAGCCGCGCGAGGCATTCCCCACGTCACCTTGGATCTGGCCGAAGCCTTGGCCCAGCCCGGGGTGGAAGCAGCAATCCTAGCCACGCCCACGCCAATTCATGCAGCCCAAGCCAAACAGGTGATGCAGGCGGGCAAGCATGTGTTGGTGGAAATTCCCATGGCGGACAACCTAGCGGACGCGGAGGATTTGGTGCGCCTGCAACGGCAGACCGGGGTGGTGGCCATGGTCGATCATGTGCGCCGCTTCAATCCGTCCCATCAATGGATACACAACCGTGTTGAGGCTGGCGACCTGCGCATTCAACAGTTAGAGGCGCAAACCTTCTTCTTTCGCCGCACCAACACCAACGCCAAGGGCGAGCCGCGCAGTTGGACCGACCACCTGCTGTGGCACCACGCCTGCCACACCGTGGACCTGTTTCAGTACCAAACCGGCGGGCCGGCGGTGGCGGTCACGGCCTTGCAAGGCCCCACCCACCCCACTCTCGGCATCGCCATGGACATGGCCCTAGGCATGAAGGCCGCCAACGAGGCCATCTGCACCTTATCGCTATCATTCAACAACCAAGGGCCTTTCGGCACGTTCTTCCGTTACATCTGCGACCACGGAACCTATGTGGCCAACTACGACGACCTGTTCGCCGGCGATGGCGAGCAGATCGACCTAAGTGAAGTGGCTGTTAGCAATAACGGCATAGAACTTGCCGACCGGGAATTCCTAGCCGCCATCAACGAAGGGCGGGAACCGAACTCCAGCTTGGCCCAAGGGGTGGAAGCCATGCGCACCTTAGACCGCATGGAGCGGCTGCTTACCTAGCCTGGACGGTGATGCGCCAAGCCGCTGTCGCGCGAGCAACAGAGTGAGTTCAAGGAAGGTCCAATGTGAGCGGCCGGGGCTAGAGTGGACTTGCGGCGCTCTCCCGCCGGCGCATTCAGTTCGTGCCTGCGCCAATCCCCCAACACGACAACGCGGCCGTGCGCCAGCAGGTGAGCGCCGCAAAAGCCCACCCGGAACCAAGGCCCCATCAGGGCGGCTTAAGAGCCCCGACGCCGTGCCTCGGCAGCCAAGGCATGGGCTTCAAGACCCTCGCCCTGAGCCAGCACGACCGCAGCTTGGGCCAGTTCCCGGGCGCCATGCTCAGACAGGCTGATGAGGGAGGTGCGCTTTTGAAAATCATCAACCCCCAGCACGGACGAGAAGCGCGCCGTGCCATAGGTGGGCAGCACATGGCTTGGCCCCGCTACGTAATCGCCCATAACTTCCGGGGAATGGTGGCCTAAGAAGACGGCGCCGGCATGGCGCACCTGCTCAAGCAGCGCCTTGGGCTTGGCCACGGCAAGTTGCAGATGCTCCGGCGCTTGCGCGTTAGCTAGCTCCACTGCTTCCTCCAACGAGCGCGTTCGGATCAGCGCCCCCCGATCAGCGAGGGAGCGGGCGATGACCTCCCGCCTGCTCATTGTGGGCAACAACGCCTCAATTCGCTCGGCTATCTGGTCTAAGTAATCGCCATTCGGACAGAGCATGATGCTTTGCGCCAAGGCGTCATGCTCCGCTTGAGAGAAAAGGTCATAAACCATCCAGTCCACTGGGGCGGTGCCATCGGCGATAATGAGGACTTCGCTTGGCCCGGCAATCATGTCTATGCCGGTCCGGCCGAAAACCTGCCGCTTGGCCGCCGCCACCCAAGCACCGCCGGGGCCGACAATTTTGTCCACCGAGCGGATGGAGGGCGTGCCGAAGGCAAGCGCCGCCACTGCTTGGGCACCGCCAAGCGCGTACGCCTCGTCAATTCCAGAAAGATGCAGCGCCGCCAACACCAAGGCGTTGCGCACGCCGCCGGGGGTGGGCATGGCGATGGCGATTTCCTCCACCCCAGCCACCCGTGCTGGAATGACAGTCATCAACACCGTGGACGGGTAGGCCGCTTGTCCCCCAGGCACGTAGACGCCAACCCGCGCCAGCGGCGTGAGCCTTTGGCCTAACTCGTTGCCGAGATCGTCAAGGTAGGACCAAGAGGTGCGAAGTTGCCGGCGATGATAGCGCTCAATGCGCTCAGCCGCTTGCTCCATGGCATTGCGCTGGGCATCCGGCAAGGCTTTGTACGCTTGCTGAAAGCTGGCCGGGTCAAGCCGAAGGTCCGCTATGCTGGTGCACTTGAGGCGGTCGAAGCGGGATGTGAGCTCAAGCAGCGCCTCATCACCCTTGCTTCGCACCAGTTCAATCAGCTCTTTAACGCGCTCCTCAATGGCATCGAACTGATCGGTGGCCTGGGCGGCGAGGCTGGCGAACTCCTGTTGAAACCTCGGCGAGCGCGTATCCAAGCGGCGAATGATCACGAACGGTTTCCCGGGCATGGATGCAGTCTGCGCAAAGGAGCCTCTTTGGGGCTGAACCCATACGGCATGGATGCTAGTAGCCACACCCGGCCGAGGGTGGACGGCCGAGGGAACCTCTGATTACATTCCAAGGATTGACCATTGCATGGCTTCTGAAATAATTTATATTCTATTTTCAAAGACTTACACTTCATATAAAAAGGCTGGTCTTGTTGCGCAGCGAAACCCTGCGAATTTTTCAGAGGTTTCCTAGCTGCGCTTTGCTGGTGTCTTAGCATGGTCCTTGAGCGCTTCCTTCCATCTAAGGGCCATCCAAGAGCCATCCAAGGGCTATCCGCCGATTATCCGCGGATGCGCTGCACTTGCGCACCTAGGGTGGAAAGCTTCTCCTCGATCATTTCATAGCCTCGGTCAATGTGGTAGATGCGATCGATGAGCGTCTGCCCCTCCGCCACCAAGCCAGCCACCACCAAGCTGAATGAGGCGCGCAGATCGGTGGCCATCACCGGCGCGGCCTTGAGCCGCGGCACGCCGATGACGTGCGCCTTGGACGGGCCAAGCAGCTCAATGTGGGCACCGAGGCGGTTTATTTCCTGAGCGTGCATGAAACGATTTTCAAAGATGGTCTCGGTCATGCAGCAAGCACCAGTGGCGATGGCGTTCATAGCCATGAATTGAGCTTGCATGTCCGTTGGAAAGCCGGGATAGGGTTGGGTCTCAATATCCACGGCGCGGGGCCGGGACGGCATGTTCAGTTCCACCCAATCACTCCCAACCGCCACTTGGGCACCGGCCGCCTTTAAGCGCTCCAGCACGGCGCCAAGAAAGCCGGGAACCACATCCCACAGCCGCACCTGACCCTCGGTCGCCGCAACGGCTATTAAGTAGGTGCCGGCCTCCACCCGGTCAGCCATCACCCGATGGCTAGCGCCGTGCAGTTCGCGCACGCCTTCAATGTGGATGGTTGATCCGCCGTGGCCGGACACCCGCGCTCCCATCGCATTGAGGAAGTTGCCGAGATCAACAATTTCCGGCTCCCGGGCGGCGCCGCGAATATGGGTCTCACCTTCAGCGAGAGCAGCAGCCATCATCAGGTTCTCCGTGCCACCCACCGACACCAACTCCATTTGGATGTCCGCGCCCTTCAAGCCTTGCGGAGCGGTCGCCCGCACATAGCCATCGGCCATTCTGATGTCGGCACCCAGAGCGGCGAAGCCCTTAAGATGCTGATCCACCGGCCGAGCGCCAATGGCGCAACCGCCAGGCAAGGACACTTCCACCTCGCCAAAGCGAGCAAGCAAGGCCCCCATCACCAAAAAGGAGGCGCGCATGGTCTTCACAAGGTCATATGGAGCTTGCAGGCTGTGCACATCCTTAGCTGTCACGGAAGTGACGTCGCTTCCTTGGTCGGCAACAGTCACCTCAACGCCAAGACGGCCAAACAGCCGGATCATTGTCTTGATGTCGTTCAGGCGGGGGATGTTGGTGATGGCGACAGTGTCCCTCGTCAGCAGGGCCGCGGCCAAGATGGGCAAGGCGGCGTTCTTCGCCCCGGATATGCGCAGTTCGCCCCGAAGGCGTCGGCCGCCGTTAATCAGCAGTTTGTCCACCGTCTACACCAAAAGAGGCCCAAGCCTTGGAACCACGGAGCAAGCAAGCAAACCGCGCAACTGACCAGCCGCAGCACCCAACATCAGCCCGGCTACCAACCAGCCAGGCGAAGCCATGCTGAAAGGCTCAGACCGACGAAATGGCGGTGGGCGTTTAAAGCGAGCGGGCTGGTCGTGACTGGGTTCCGAGTGGGCATGCGGCGCGAACTGCCGGCGCACGGCCCCATTGCCGTCTTGGATGATGGGCGCAAGCAGGAGCTTAGTGCGCCGGCAGGTCAGCGCCGCATGCCCATTCCTTTCAGGTGTGGATACCCGCATTAGACTTCCCCTGAACTCATCCCGTTGCTTGCTCGCCACCTAAAACTTAGCTCATTTGCCGCCCTTTCCCTGCGACCAAGAAGATTACGGCACCTCGGCGTTGATGGAGACGGCGTGCAGCGCACCGCTGGCGATGAATTCCTCAATGCAACCATAAACCGCCTGGTGGCGCTGAACCCGGGTCATGTTGGCAAATGCATGGCTGACCACCCGGACGAACGCCCGATTGCCCTCCACATTGACCTCAACTTGGCTACCCGGCAGGGCCTGCGCAATGCGTTCGGCGATTTCACTGTTCACTTTAGGCTGATCCTTGTTTTGCTGGACCCATTCGGCGACACTATCTCCCGTACGCAATGATGATAGCCGTTTTCGGCACGTTGGTGCGCTAGCTGAATTAAAGGTGCGCTAGCTGAATTAAAGCGATCCCCTAGGAAACAACCTGATGAGCAGTCCATCTTTGCCCACTTGAGCCGAATGGGTGATACTGACCCGATGGGAAGGGTCCTGAAGTGAATCCTAAGGAACCTCTGATTAGCTTCCAAGGATTCTCCACCGCATGGCGTCTAGTATTATTTATCAACCATTTTCAATGGTTTACACGTCATCGAAAAAATTGGTCTTGTTGCACTGCGAAACCCTGCGAATTTTTCAGGGGTTTCCTGATTTTGAGAATCGCATGAAAAAATACATTTTTCCCGCCGCGTTGTATCTAGGGGCTGTGCTTTCTTACGCTGCGCTTTGGTTCCCCGCAACCGCGACAGCGCAGACCGCCGATGCCCTAATGCCCTATGACGAGGCCGCCGATGCAGTGGTTGAGGTGGCGGCTGCGATTGATGCAGCCCGCAAGGCGAACAAGCTTCTGCTAATCAACTTCGGCGCAAATTGGTGTCCAGACTGCCGGGCGTTTGCGGCCGCCGCCGAAGCGCCGGAGATGCAGGCGTTGATCGATAAGAGCTTCGTGTCCGTTAAGGTGGATGTGGGCAATTGGGACAAACATCCGGACCTAGTGGCAAGCTGGGGCAACCCTATCGAAGGCGGCATCCCCTCCATCGTGGTGGCCACACCAGAGCGGGAGCTGTTGTTCTCCACCAAGGCAGGCCAACTCTCCAAGGCCCGCCGAATGGGGCCGACCGAATTTGCGGCTTTCTTTGAGCATCTGGCCTCGCTCGCCCGCTAACCGACGCTTTGGTCGGTGCGCCGCGGCTCCTGCCCCGCCTTGGAGCTGACCTAGCCACAAATGAACGCCAAGCCCGAAGCCTCAGTTCAGCCTCGGTACAGCCGGCCTCCTAGTGGTGGCCAGCATAATCGACACCGGCCTGTTCACCAGCCTCGGTTTTCAATTGCAGGACATCGGTTCCGGCTTCGTATCCGGCTGGGTTTCCACTAACATCGGCTTCTCACGCACCCACGGCGGTCGATTTGATGGACGATCTTCGGGGAAGACTGGCAAAATCCGCCAAACGCTGAAAGTGGCTCCGGCGATGGGGATCGACGTTACGGATCGGCTGTGGGAAATTGGCGACATCGTAAAGCCGGTCGAGCAGGCGCAACAGCCCGGCCCGCGTTACCCTTACAAAAAGCGGGCCGAAGATTCAAATTGGGCCACTACCCGTTAGGTTCTTAACTCAACTATGCTGGCGGATGCGGCTACTATAGGCAACAAACCAACCTAGCAAGCGGGAGAAGCCTGATGACCAAGTTCCTAGCGGACGGCACCGGTGCTGTGGTGGGGCGGTTTGAGCCGCCAGCGACGCTGGAGGAAATCGACCAAGCCATCTGTAGCAGCCTTGAACTAACAGAAGACCAACCATGACCATCCAGATAGCCTGTTTGCTGATCGGTGCGATCCTGCCCTACATTTGGGCGGGCCTCGCCAATTTTTACCGCAACAAGCAATTCGGCTCCATCGACAACAATACGCCCAGGGTTCAGGGGCGGCAGCTTGAGGGCGCTGGCGCTAGGGTTTGGGGGGCGCAGGAAAATGCGTGGGAAGCCCTGATCGTCTTTACCGCCGCCAACAGCGCGGCGTTGGCGGCCGGGGTGGAGCCCACTGGGCAATGGGCCGTGGCTGCTCCTCTTTGGGTGGTTGCACGAGTGCTGCACGGCATTTTCTATACCCGCGATCTATCTTCCCTGCGCGGGCTTGCCTTTGTTGTGGGATTGGCCGTCAGCCTGTGGATTTTCGCACTCGCCCTGATCGCCGCCTGATGCCGCGCCACCGAGAAAACAACCCCTTGCCTCGGAGCGGGCCTAGGCCGCCGTGCCATCTGGGCGCCAAAGACGAACTCGAACGAGGCCACCTTTGATCAATTCCCTTGGAGAATGGTCTTCGTCCGGTTCCGGTAAAGAAGTTTAGGCAGCTGAAGCCAATGTCAATTAAGACTGATCTGTTTGAACTAAGCGGCAAGGTGGCCTTGCTGACGGGCGCCTCGAAGGGCATGGGCCGCGCCATGGCGGAAGGGCTGGCCGAGCACGGTGCCAAGGTGATGCTGTCTAGCCGCAAGATCGATCAGTGTGAACGGGCCGCTGCCGAGATCAACGCCAAGCTAGGCGACGGGCCGGGTGAGGCCATCGCCGCCGCCTGCAACATCAGCCACAAGGAACAGCTTGAACACCTCGTGCGGGCCACGCATGAGCGCTTGGGCGCCATCGACATCCTCATCTGCAACGCCGCGGTCAACCCGTTCTACGGCTCCATGGCGGACATCCCCGATACCGCCTTCGACAAGATCATGAACGCCAACGTCCGGTCAAACCACTGGCTTTGCCAAATGGTCGGGCCAGACATGATCGCAAAAGGCGACGGCTCCATCATAATTACCTCCAGCACCGGCGCTTTCGCCGGTTCCGAAGTGCTCGGCGCCTACGGCGTCTCCAAGCTGGCCGACCTCGCCTTGGTGCGGAACTTGGCGTTGGAGTGGGGGCCCAAGGGCGTACGCGTGAACGCCATCTGCCCCGGACTCATCAAGACCGACTTCGCCCGCGTCCTGTGGAGCAACGAGAAAGCGGCGCAAAGGGTGCAAGAGCAAACGCCTCTGCGTCGATTGGGCGAACCCGAAGACCTGAAGGGCGTGGCCGTGTTCCTGGCCTCCGAGGCCAGCGCCTACATGACCGGCCAAGCGCTGACCGTCTGCGGCGGCACCTATATGTGGCGGTGACGCCGACATCGGCAAACAAGGCACCCCATTGCATTCTTCGCCCAACAATCGTTACCGGCAACTCCTGGCCGCAGGACAAATCACGGAGGATTCCGCTCAGCGCCAAGCGGTGGCGCTGCTTGACGACCTGCATCGTCGATTGACCCAGCGTCGGCGATCATCTTGGCTGAGCCGTTGGCGCACCGAGGGCGCGAACGGAGTCGGCTTGTATCTTTGGGGCGGCGTCGGCCGCGGCAAGACCATGCTAATGGACATGTTCCATGACAGCCTGCCCGTTGGCCCAGGACATCACGGCAAGCTGCGGCTGCACTTCCATCGTTTCATGCAGCAAATCCACGCCGAACTGAGGCGGCACGCCGGTGTCGCCAACCCCTTGCAGCGCATCGCCGATGACTTGGCCGAACGTGCCAGTATCCTTTGCTTTGATGAATTCTTCGTCTCCGACATCGGCGATGCGATGATCCTAAGCGAACTGATTCAGGCGCTGTTTGAACGACGCTTGACGCTCGTGGCCACCTCCAACGTGGAGCCAGACAAGCTCTACGAAAACGGGCTGCAACGCAGCCGCTTTCTGCCCGCCATCAAGGCGTTGAAACAGCACACCCTGGTGCATCTTCTAGCTAGCGAAACGGACCACCGTCTACGGGTGCTGGAACGGGCGAAGATATACCATTCGCCCTTGAACGCCGAAGCGGAGTCCTGCTTGAGCGCGAGCTTTTCCGAACTGGCACCGGACCACTCTGGGGGAGAGGCCGAAGTGTTGGTGGGGAATCGGGCGATTCTCGGTCGTCGGCTGGCCCCCGATGTGGTCTGGTTTGACTTCAGCGAGCTTTGCGAAGGCCCGCGCAGCCAGAACGACTACATTGAACTCGCACGCTATTACCACAGCGTGCTGGTTTCCAACGTCAAGCGCATGACCGCCGCCAGCGAAAACACCGCCCGCCGGTTCATCAGCTTGGTGGATGAATTCTATGATCGCAACGTCAAGCTGATTGTTTCCGCCGAAGCCCCGGTTCAGGATCTCTATGCCGGAGAGCAGCTCAGCTTCGAGTTCGAACGCACCAAGAGCCGATTGCTGGAAATGCAGTCGCGCGACTATTTGGCGAAGCCTCGCAAGCAAGATCCCTAAGAGCGTACGATGCGCACAAAGCCAAAGCTCGGCGGGGCTGGCGCCACCTAAACAGCCGCCGCCGCAAACGGTCACCCGAGCCCGAAGACTGTTGCGAAATCCCGACTGACCTTCAAGGCGATGCCCTGGTCTCGGCGGAGGATGGCGTGGATGGACGAACGGCGCTCACCGACGCAGGGGATCCTTCTTCTTGCTCTTGCGCCCGCTATCTTGCATGGCGGCGTCCGTGGCGGCCGGCCGCAGCGGGGGTTTGAAGCCCAACGGATGCTGCAAGCGCAAGGGCGGGGGCGTTTCCGGTCGATCCAGCAGCCCTAGGGTCATCAGGTTGCGCCAAGATTTGTCCCGGGCGCGGATGCGGTCGGCTAGAACCAAATCCCCGTTTGCGTCAAACGCCGGGTGGTGCGGGTAGTTCACCGCCAGCACCCGTAAGGCGTCATTCGCCACGGTCGGCAGATCGAGCTTGTAGTTGGCCTCCACCAGCACGATCAGGGCTTCCGCCGTTGCCTCAGCCTTGGGGTAGTTCTCCACCACGTAGCGAGCCCGATTGGCCGCAGCGATGTAGGCGCCTCGGCGCATGTAATAGTCCGCCACATGCAACTCCGAGACCGCCAGCATGTTCCTCAAATGGATCATTCGCCGCTCGGCGTCCGGGGCGTATTCGCTGTGCGGATAGAGGCTGAGCAGTTGTGCGAAATCGGCGTAGGATTGGCGGGCCGAGGTCAGGTCCCGTTTGGTGATGTCGGTCGCGAACACCCGGTCGAGCAGCCCGCGGTCTTTGTTGTAGGCGGCCAAACCGCGAAGGTAGTAGGCGTAGTCGATGTTGCTGTGCTGGGGATGTAGGCGAATGAATCGATCCGCCGCCTGCCGTGCGGTGTCATGGTCCGAGGATCGATAGCGGGCGTAAACTAATTCAAGTTGAGCCTGCTCCGCGTAACGGCCAAAAGGAAAGCGCGCCTCCAACCGCTCCAAGGCTTCGATGGCGCGATCATAGTTGCTCGCCCGCAGGCTCCGCTGTGCGGTTCGATAAAGCTTCTGCTCGGTGGCGTTGACGTCCTCCTCTTCAAAATCCTTGTCCTTGCCACCGATGAAGGGCATCCAAGAGCAACCTGCAAACGACGCTGTCAGCACAATCAACACAAACAGGCACCATCCGGCGCCCGCTTGGCGGAATTTGCGTAAGAAAAGGCACCCCGACAAGGCGGCCGCTCTTGCTGAAAACGGCGGGCGGTTTGCAATGGCGTCAAGCATAGGATCCGGACGCCTCCACTCGTTGGTCTTGTCGTTGATCTTGGACTTGGTGCGGGGGTCGACCGGGTTTGTTTCGTGCGTATCCGGCCTTTCGCCACCGATTGGTTTTGGGCGCAGGTTCACCAGCAAAGACCTCGACAAAGCCTGTTTCATGCAAGATTCACGACAAAGCAGTAATCTACCCTAATTCAACTGGAAAGTGTGGGATCGCTGACCGCGCAATCAAGGAACGAAGCATTGAAGCAAGCGCAGCTTTGTGGAAAAACCCGAGCATTGAGTGCAGGCAGACGGGCACGGAGCAAGACGATGCCATTGCTTGGCTCGAAACCAGGCACAGCTTCTTAAGCGGCAAGTTGCATCTGCGGCAGTGCGCTAAGCAAAGGCTCCAAAACGTGAACGCACCCACATCCGAGCGGATCATTGAGGCTGAAGTGCCGCCTGAACTCGCTGGCGAGCGGGCCGACCGTGTCGCCGCCCGCCTGTTTGATCGGTATTCCCGCATGACGTTGACCGGATGGATCAAAAACGGGGCCCTTACAGCCGATGGCGAGGCCATCAAGCCGAATCAAAAGCTCCTTCAGGGCCAACGGCTTAGGCTGTTGCCGGAATCAACATCAGCATCGGTGGAGGATTGGACCACTGCCCAAGCGGTGGAGTTCGAAGTGGTCCATGAAGATGAGGATTTGCTGATCGTTGACAAGCCGGCCGGGCTAGTGGTGCATCCGGGGGCGGGAAACCGGGACGGCACCTTGATCAATGGGCTGCTCAGGCATCGCCCTGCCTTGGCGGACCTGCCTCGGGTCGGCATTGTCCATCGCTTGGATCGGGACACCTCCGGCCTGCTCGTTGTGGCGGCGTCAAGGCCGTCGCAACGATGGCTAGCGGCGGCTTTGGCCAAGCATCAAGTCGCTAGGCATTACCTTGGCGTCGCCGAAGGTGTGTTGACCGGCGGCCAAATCATCGATAAGCCTCTAGGCCGAGACCCAAACCAACGCACCCGACAGCGTGTGCGCGCAGACGGACGACCAGCCCGTACCCGAATCAGCGTTAAAGCCCGGTTTCGCGCCCATACCTACTTTGGCGCACAGCTAGAGACCGGGCGCACCCATCAGATTCGAGCGCACATGGCCAGCATCGGCCACCCCTTGGTGGGTGACGGGCGCTACGGTGCCCGGGGGCGGCTGCCTCGCGCTCCACATCCGCATGTGGTGCTGACATTGCGCGGCTTCCGCCGTCAAGCTCTGCACGCGGCGGAACTAGCGTTCAACCATCCCGCCTCCGGCCGGCCATGTCACTTCAATTCACCATTGCCGCGAGATATGGCGGAGTTGGTTTCCGCGCTGCGCCAGGACCAGAAAGCCCATGCTGATGCCGGTCAATCATCTTGGCGACCTGAATCCTAAGCTGACCCAAGCCCGTGTACACTCAAGCCCCTTCGGACTGGATAACCGCGTCATGGTCGGCCCCTGCTGGAATTCATGCACTGACCACCACCCGAACGGACGGCGTCAGCCAAGGTCGCCATCAGGAGCTTAATTTGAGCGTACTCAGTGGCGATACGCTGGAAGCCGTGGCCGAGAGTCGACGGCAAATTAGAGCCGCCACGGTGGGCGAGGCGGGCCATCTGCAATGGCTGACCCAGACGCATGGTCATCGCTGCATCAAGGCCAGCACCCATTCCTGCCAGACCGCCCCCGAAGCCGATGCCGCCTGGACCGATGAGAAGGGCATCGGCTTGGCCATTCAGACAGCTGACTGCGTTCCGATCGTGGTCGCTTATGGGGACGGCTCCCGCATCGGCGCGGCTCATGGCGGTTGGCGCGGCCTCGTTGGCGGGCTGGTTGGGCAATTGATCGACGCAATGGCCAGCAGAGAGTCCGCCGATGCACCGCACGCATTGACGGCAACCGGCGACGCCATGCCGGCGCTGCTCGCTTGGATAGGCCCGGCCATCGGCCCCGATGCTTACGAAGTAGGCGAGGATGTCCATGCCGCCGTGCTTAAAATAGTGGGCCTGTCCACCGGGCCATCTTTATTTCGCATCGGCGAGCGGCCGGGTAAGTGGCATTTGGATCTGTTCGCGTTGGCGGAATGGCTATTGCGCCAAGCAGGGGTGGCTGAAGTGCGTTGCGAGCGCATCTGCACTTGGTCCAGCCCCAACCTCTATTCCTACCGCCGCGACGGCACCGGCACCGCCACCGGACACCTAGCGACCTTGGTGTGGATGGAACAGCCATAAACTAGCCGCCCTAGGCAAACCAACCTGCTTGGTCGAAATTTGTCCCTCGAAAAGAAGGCAGCCATGGGGTTCAGCCCCCGGCGAGCCCTTGCCGATACGGTGTTCGACGAACAGTTGCAGATGGCCGCAAGCGAAAAGGCCCGCGACGGTCCCCTTCTGGTACGCCTCTATTTGGATAAGCGGGACACCAACCGAGAAATGGGGGCGAGGGTCACACCTGTATACATTTTCCCTTTGAAAACAAAAAGCTAGGCGCGACCAACTCATTGAGTTACTGAAATTCAAATAATATGGTGAATCGGCTCAGACACATTGCAGAATTTCGGCCCCGGCGATTTTCGGCGCATTGGCGCGCTGGTTCCGACGGGGTGACGGGCGGCGACCGGAGTCCGCCGCCGGTTCAGGCACACTTGGTTTGTCCGAAAACTAACGAGCCTGAACAGCTTGTTGACTCCGGCCGAATTCACGGACAAGCTCTCCTTGGCTGCCTAGACGAAAAAATTCCGAAATGTACTGAGCCCGTACACCGCATTGACATGCCTTGCCCTAACCCGAAAAATACTTGGTCTTTTGTTCGGTTCAGCGTCATAAGCCCCTCAGAAACAACCTGATAGCCAATGTGCCTTTTCTTGATTCACTACATTCCCCTATGCGCCTCCAGTGCGCGAGGCAGCTTCGGGGTGGATTCATGAGCGAGATGCCATCGGTCCGTAGGCGCTGCACAACTAGTCGCAGTGGCAGTGATTCAGAGGCGCGGCCATGAGCGAGATGCTATCCGGCGCCGAGATGCTGGTGCGGGCGCTGCAGGATGAAGGTGTTGAGTACCTGTTCGGCTATCCGGGCGGGGCTGCTCTGCACATCTATGACGCCATCTTCAAGCAGCAGAAAGTGGAGCACATCCTGGTGCGTCATGAACAAGCGGCCACGCATATGGCGGACGGCTTTGCTCGGGCCACCGGCAAGCCCGGCGTGGTGCTGGTCACCTCCGGTCCCGGCGCCACCAACGCCATCACCGGCATCGCCACCGCGCATATGGACTCCATTCCCATGATCGTCATCTCCGGACAGGTGCCCAGCGCCCAAATCGGCACGGACGCCTTCCAGGAAACGGACATGCTCGGCATCTCCCGTCCCGTGGTGAAGCACAGCTTCGCCATCAAGGACTGTTCTGAAATTCCGATAACGGTCAAGACCGCATTCCATATCGCCACCACCGGCAGGCCCGGCCCGGTGGTCATCGACGTGCCCAAGGACACAACGGATCCAGCCATCACGGCACCCTACGAGTATCCAAAAACGGTCTCCCTGCGCTCGTACAAGCCAGCCACACGGGGCAACGGCCGCCAGCTCCGCAAGGCCGCCAAAGCGCTGCTTGAAGCGAAGCGCCCCATCATCTACAGCGGCGGAGGCGTTGTTCAGGCTGAGGGCGGCGCAGCGTTGATCCGCTTGGCGCGTCGCTTGGGCGCGCCGGTCACCCACACCTTGATGGGCCTTGGCGCCTTCCCCGGCGATGATCCCCAGTTCATCGGCATGCTCGGTATGCACGGCACCTACGAAGCCAACATGGCCATGCACCATGCGGACTTGATCTTCGCCGTCGGCGTCCGTTTTGATGATCGGGTCACCAACAACCCGGCCAAGTTCTGCCCGCACGCGAAGATCATCCATGTGGACGTGGACCCAGCCTCCATCTCCAAAATCATTCCGGCGGACATCCCCATCGTCGGCGATGCCGCCAACGTATTGGAGGAATTGGACGGGGTCATTGCGGCCGAAGCGGCCAAGAAGCCCGAACTGCCGGATAAGGACGCCTTGAACGCTTGGTGGGCGCAGATAGGCAACTGGCGCGCCGCCCACGGCTTGAACCACGCCATGACCCCATCCGACAACGGCGTTATATTGCCGCAGCAGGTGATTCAATGCCTTTACCGGGCCACCGACGCCAACGCCTACGTCACCAGCGATGTCGGGCAGCACCAAATGTTCGCGGCGCAGTACTACAGGTTCCCCGTCGGGCGACGTTGGATCAACTCCGGCGGCTTGGGCACTATGGGCTTTGGTTTGCCGGCCGCCATGGGCGTTCAGTTTGCTCACCCGCAAGCTACGGTGGCCTGCGTCACCGGCGAAGGCAGCTTCATGATGAACATGCAGGAGCTGTCCACCTGCCTGCAATACGGTCTGCCCATTAAGGTGATCTGCCTGAACAACCAAGCCTTGGGCATGGTCAAGCAGTGGCAGGACATGCAATACGGCGGCCGCCACTCCCACAGCACCTACAGCAACTCCTTGCCGGACTTCAAAACCCTGGTCGAGGCTTTCGGCCATGTCGGCTTCCGCATCGACCATGCGAAGGATCTGGACGCCGCCATGGAGGAAACCTTCAGCCCCAAGCTCAAGAATCGGATGGTGTTTGTGGATGTCTGGGTGGACCCGGACGAGCATGTCTATCCCATGGCCATCAAGGGCGGGTCCATGCGCGACATGTACCTGAACAAGATCACCGCCAGCCAGCAAGGAGACTACATGTGAGGCACCGGGTCATCGCCGCACTGCTTGAGAACGAAGCCGGCGCCCTGTCTCGGGTGGTCGGGCTTTTCGCCCAGCGCAACTACAACATCGAGACGCTGACGGTGGCCCCAACGGAGGATCCGACCTTGTCCAGAGTGACCATCAGAACCGAGGGATCGGACGAGAAAATTGAACAGATCACCAAGCACCTGAATCGCATCATCGAGGTGGTCAAGGTGCTTGACCTGCATGACTCCGCTCACATCGAGCGGGAGATGATGTTCGCCAAGATCCGCGCCGAAGGGCCGGCCCGAGCCGAAGTGAAGCGCACCTGCGATATCTTCCGCGGTCAAATAGTGGACGTGGCGGCGTCCACCTACACCGTGCAGCTAACCGGCACCAGCGGCAAGCTCGATGCCTTCATTCGCGCCATTGACCAAGCCGCCGTGGTCGAGGTGGTGCGATCCGGTGTCACCGGCATCAGCCGCGGCGATAAGGTGTTGAGCGTCTAGGAACCAGCGCTCGGGCCTGAACTAGAGGGCACCTCGATTTTGCCTGTTTTCAGCGCCGACATCGGCACGACTGGTTTAAGGACGAAACTCGTCCCACGGCATCAATCTCGACTAGTGGCTCCTTCTTCGCATCCAAGTGCGCGTCATGATCGGAAAGATCAAAAAAACCCATCTGCAGAGTGAACCGAGCTCTGGACCGGTCTCTCCGCGACGACCACAACGTCCGGCCCCATTATGCCCTCGGCTTGTTGACTCCGTTAGAATTCGCGGACAAGCTCTCCCTCGCTGCCTGATCGAAAAATTCCGAAATGTACTGAGCCCGTACAGGCGATCCCATGAAAGCCATCGCCTCGTTAAACTCCTAGCCACACAAAAAAGGGTTGAATATGCAGATTTACTACGACAAGGATGCCGACCTTTCCATCATCCACAAGACCAACGTGGCCGTCATTGGCTACGGCTCCCAAGGCCACGCCCACGCCAACAACCTGCGGGATTCCGGCGTCAACCAAGTCGTCGTTGGGCTGCGCAGCGGCTCTGGCTCCGCCGCCAAGGCCAGCCGGGCCGGGTTCGAAGTGCGGCAAGTGGCTGACGCCGTGGCGGACGCCAACCTGGTCATGCTGCTAACGCCGGATGAATTGCAGCCAAGCATCTATCGTGAGCACATTGAGCCGAACTTGCTGGAGGGCGCGGCGCTAGCTTTCGCCCACGGCTTCAGCATTCACTTCGAGTTGATTGAACCGCGAGCGGACTTGGACGTCATCATGATCGCCCCCAAGGGGCCGGGGCACACGGTACGCTCCACCTACACTGAAGGCGGCGGCGTGCCCAGCTTGATCGCGATAGCCCAAGACGCAACTGGCCAAGCCCGAGATATCGCGCTCTCCTACGCCAGCGCCATTGGCGCCGGACGGGCCGGCATTATCGCCACCACCTTCCGCGAGGAGACGGAGACTGACCTGTTTGGTGAACAGGCGGTTCTATGCGGCGGCGCCGCGGCCTTGGTGCAGGCCGGGTTTGAGACTTTGGTTGAGGCCGGCTATGCGCCGGAAATGGCCTACTTTGAGTGCCTGCACGAATTGAAGCTGATCGTGGATCTCTTCTACGAGGGCGGCGTGGCCAATATGTGGTACTCCGTCTCCAACACCGCCGAGTACGGCGGGCTAACCCGCGGGCCGCGCATCGTCACCGACGAAACCAAGGCGGAAATGAAGCGGATGTTGGCTGAAATTCAGACCGGCCAGTTCGCCCGTGAGTTCGTCTCCGAAAACCAAGCCGGGGCGCCGGGCATCAAGGCGCGGCGGCGGTTGATTGCTCAGCACGGCATTGAGCAGGTGGGCGAACGACTGCGGGGAATGATGCCCTGGATTCAGGAAAATCGCCTTGTGGACAAATCAAGGAACTAACCTGAAACTAGGGTGGCTGGCCTAACGAAGCTGTGTCTATGAAGAATTCCGAGAACCTTGGATTGCGCGCCGTCGATGCCGTGGAAAGGGAGAAGGATGCCGTGGCAGGGGAGAAGGATGCCCCGGAAGCGGGGAATAAGGCGCCGATGCCGCATCGGCGCAGCATCTACCTGCTGCCCAATATCATCACCACAGGTGCGCTGTTTGCCGGTTTCTACGCCACCATCGCCGGCATGAATGGGCGTTTTGAGGCCGCCGCGCTGGCTATTTTAGCCGCAATAATCCTAGATGCCGCCGACGGCCGCATAGCCCGGCTAACGCGCACGCAAAGCAAGTTCGGAGCCGAGTACGACAGCCTCTCAGACATGGTGGCCTTCGGCGTTGCGCCAGCCTTTGTCGTCTTTTCCTGGGGCCTGTCTAGCTTGGGACAGATCGGCTGGATGCTCGCTTTCCTCTACATCGCCTGCACCGCCCTGCGCTTGGCCCGGTTCAACACCAACAGCGACATCGCCAGCTTCACCGGCCTGCCCTCGCCGGCGGCGGCGGCGCTCATCGCTTGCATGATCTGGCTGTGGAATGAACGCATCACCGGTGAACCTAGCCTCTTCGCCGCCTCCGTGGTGGGCGTGGTCACCGCCGCAATCTCCTTGCTGATGGTATCGAACCTGCACTACTTCTCGCCCAAGCAGCAGGGCTTCAAGGGCCGGGTGCCCTTCGTTGCACTGGTGCTCGTGGTGCTGGCCTTCGCCATTCTGCTAGCGGACCCGCCCAGCATTCTGTTGTTGCTTGCAGTCGGTTATGGGCTGTCCGCACCGGCCGTATTTGCTTGGCAATGGGCGCGGAAACGGAACTAGGCGTGGTATGGCCAAGTCTAACGGCCTACAGTTAATGCTTTAGCCGGATCCCTTGTCGTCAATTTGGCCAATCAGTGCGATTATTGCTCAGCGACACACCCCTCCTTGGCTTGGACTTGACTTGTTGACAGACACAGGGGCTTGAAGGAATCAAGGCGCGAGACACCAAGCCAAGGCAGGGAACGCACAACAAATTCAGGGAACAGCAACATGCTCATCAGGACCGCAAACGAGATTCCAAACTCCGAAATCACCCCTGAAGCGGTGTTTCACTCCAGACGCCGCTTTGTCAAGGAGCTGGCTCTCGCCGCCGGCACCACCTTGGTAGCGCCCGCCTTGCGTGCCAACTCCCGTTTCGACGACATCACCAGTGAATTGGGAGAGCCGCTCACGCCGGAGGAAATCGTAACCAGCTACAACAATTTCTACGAGTTTGGCACGGACAAGGACGACCCAGCCCGCTACGCCCATGAGATGGCCACCGACCCCTGGACAGTTGAAGTGCAGGGCGAAGCGGCCAAAACCGGGCAGTTCGCCTTTGAGGATGTCATCAAAGGGTTGCCCGAAGAGGAGCGGATCTATCGCTTTCGCTGCGTGGAGGCTTGGTCAATGGTGGTGCCATGGACCGGTATCCCGTTGCGGAAAGTGCTCGACCAATTCGAGCCCAACGGCCACGCCAAGTACGTTGAGTTCACCACCTTGCACCGCCCAAAAGAGATGCGCGGTCAGCGTTCCCTGTTCAGCAGCATCGACTGGCCCTATGTGGAGGGGCTGCGCTTGGACGAGGCGCAGCACCCCTTGGCGCTGATGGTCACCGGCGTTTACGGCCGCTCACTGCCCAACCAGAACGGAGCGCCCTGGCGTCTGATAGTGCCTTGGAAGTACGGATTCAAGTCCGTCAAATCCATAGTCAAAATCAGGTTCACCCGGCGTCAGCCGCGCAACACATGGAACATCCTCGCACCCGATGAATACGGCTTCTACGCCAACGTAAACCCGAAAGTGGACCACCCCCGCTGGAGTCAGGCGATGGAGCGGCGTCTGCCGAGCAGCCTGTTCAACCCCAACCGCAGGGCCACCTTGCCCTTCAACGGTTACGGCGAACAGGTGGCCGGGCTTTACGCCGGGATGGATTTGCGGCGGAATTTCTGATTTGGGGCATCGCCTCGCTTGCCTGTGCCCATAGCGCCATATCTGTAGTGCGTCAGCCTAATATCCTGACTGCGCCGGTCTTTTTGAAGACTGCCGCTTGGTTTTTGCTTAGCCTGCCACTAGTCTGGCTAGCTGCGGCCATCTACCGGGAAACGCAAGCACCCGGCTCGGCCCTGGGTGCGGACCCTCCCGAGGCTATATTGCTGTTTCTGGGCGAATGGGGCATTCGCACGCTGCTCGCCGCCCTAAGCATTTCCACCCTACGCCGACGCTTGGGCTATGCGCCGCTGCTGCGCATCCGCCGGTTGGTCGGCCTGTTCGCGTTCACTTACCTGTCCCTGCACTTCCTGTCCTATCTGTGGTTCTTCGCCGAATTCAGTTGGCAGCTCATTGTGCAGGACCTAGTGGAGCGAACCTACATCACGGTCGGCTTCACGGCGCTGCTGATGCTGCTGGCGTTGACCGTCACATCCACCCGAGGTTGGCAACGGCGGCTGCGACGGCGCTGGCAACAGCTGCACCGGCTGATCTATCCTGCCTGCGCCCTGGGCGTTCTGCACTTCTGGTGGTTGACCAAGGATGGCTACGGCGAAGTGGTGGTCTACGCTCTGTGGCTGCTACTGCTGTACACTGACCGCATCTTGACCGCCTTGGCGAAACGGCCAAGCACTTGAAGAAGGTGCAAGATGAACCAAGGGGCGGAACGCAACAACCAAGGCCCTCAAGCACGGAATTGAACTGACCAGCGGAGATGCGAAAGTGAACCAATTGGCCGAGCGAAGCTGCCGTCCCTGCCGGCAAGACTCCCTACCAGTGGCCGCAGACGAACGCGAACGGCTGCTTAAGGAAATCCCTGACTGGCGCATTGAATGCGTGGACGGAATGGACCAGCTAGTGGGCAACTTCTCCTTTCCAGACTTCGGTGCCGCACTGAAATTCGTAAACCATGTGGGTGAACTGGCCGAAGCCGCCGACCATCATCCGCGCATCGTGCTGGAATGGGGCGCAGGGGAAGTGCGCTGGTGGACCCACGCCATTGGCGACCTGCACGAAAACGACTTCATCTTGGCGGCGCGGACCAGCCAGGTTCACCGAAGGCGGCGACCCTAGACAGGGCGTTGGCTAACGCCGTCGTGGCAACCGGCGCTGCCCAAGCCCCATGCAATTTGCTCGGCGGCAGGTTTTTTCTTTGTCGGCTTCCGAGGGCCGATTGCCTCACAAAGACTGTTGCGAAATCCCGACTGACCTTCAAGGCGACAACCTTGAACCTGCTGAAAGCGGCCAATTGGATCGAGTTGATGGCCGCCCAAGGGCGGGGTCCGTCCGAATTCGCCCGAGACCGCAGGTTTCGGGGCCGCGACAGGCCGGAAGCCCCTGCCTTGGGAACAGGCTTCGTCTACCCCATCCTCTTTCCATTGGCCTCGGCCAACTGCGCCAAGCACTCCAAGGAATCCTCCCAGCCGAGGCAGGCGTCGGTGACGCTCTGGCCGTAATTCATGTCCTCCGGCACCTTGATCTTCTGTTTGCCTTCAACAAGGTGGCTTTCAATCATCACGCCGAGGATGCGGGTTTCCTTGTCCGCCAGTTGTCTGCTCACGTCCTCGCAGACCGCAATTTGGCGCTTGTGGTCTTTCTGACTGTTGGCGTGGCTCATATCGATCATGACCCGTGGACAGACGCCGGCCGTCGCCAACAGGCGGCTGGCGTAGTGAACTGAGGCGCTGTCGTAATTCGGCTTGTTGCCGCCGCGCAGGATGACGTGGCAGTCCTCATTGCCGGAGGTCTCAAATATGGCGGAATGGCCTTGCTTGGTGACAGACAGAAAAATATGCGGGTGCTCGGCGGAACCGACCGCATCCACTGCCACCTGAATAGAGCCGTCCGTGCCGTTCTTGAAACCGATGGGGCAGGACAGGCCAGAGGCTAGCTGCCGGTGAATTTGGCTTTCCGAAGTGCGGGCGCCGATGGCCCCCCAAGAGATGAAGTCACCCACGTATTGAGGTGAAATCGGGTCCAGATATTCAGTGCCGGTGCCTACGCCAAGCTCCACGATGTCGCGCAACAGAGTTCGAGCCACGCGCAGCCCTTCGTTGATGTCGTAGGAATTGTTCAAATGCGGGTCATTGATCAGTCCCTTCCAACCCACCTTAGTGCGCGGCTTTTCAAAATAGACGCGCATGATGAGGTGCAGGCGGTCATCGTATTTGTGCGCCTGCTCGCAAAGACGCTCGGCGTACTCCATCGCCGCCTTGGGATCGTGAATGGAGCAGGGGCCAACGACCACCAACAGCCGTTGGTCCCGGCCATGAATGATGTCGTTGATTCGCCGCCGGCCGTGAAACACCAGTTTCGATGCACCACGTGAGACCGGTATGGCGTTGATGAGAACCATTGGCGCGACCACCTCCTCCATCCCGGCGATGCGGGTGTCATCGGTCAAGTATTGCATCGGTTAAGCTGGCCTCGTACGTCAGGGTGTGGAATGCTATCAAAATCCCACGAAAATAGGCGGCCTCGTTGAATCCTTATCGGGCGCAAATACTCAAGGACCTAGGCATAGAACTGTGGCGGCTGCGCAGCGCCACCCAACCAGCCGAGGCGGTGCCTGAACCTGAAGGCCAATCCAACCCTTCGCCGCAAGCCGCCAACCAAGCCCGAACAACGCGGAGGATGCCCGCAACGCCAACGCGCCCCCGGCCGACGCCAACGCGAACGGCGATGGCGCAACCCACAAGCAGCGAAGTGCGCTCGCCAGCCGAAGCCGCCCTTAGCTTAATCGCCGTATGCGCCAAAAAAATCCTACTGGTGATGGGCGCACCTAGCAGCCCAGCGATGACCGTCTTGGCCAAGGACATCGCCCATTGCGCCTGCGGAGACTGGACCTTCGCTGTCAAACAACTGAGGTTCGACTGGCCGCTGCCGGGCATGACTGGCGACGCCGCCCCAGCCCTTGGCGCCTTCCTCGGCAAACAAATTCAGGATTTCTCCGTAAAGCGCATCCTGGCAACCAAGTCCGCGGCGGCAAGGCTGCCGTCGGTTGGTTTAGAATGCACCATCATCCCTGACCTTGAGCAAATACAGGATGCCGACGCCAAGCGGGTGCTGTGGCGGCAACTGCAAGCGCCGCTACGGGCAGCTGCCGGCAATTCCTGAACGCGGCCGCTGGCGTGCGCCGGTCGCTTGGGAATGCGCACTTTGCTTCCCATCGGCCTCACTTTGGCGGCGTCGGGCGGCGAACGGGGCCTGATGGCATCCTTTAAGCGCCGAAGCCATGACAGCGCAACCCAATTGGGGTCTCGCCTAGCTAGGTGAATGTCGCTCTCGTTTGCGCACGAGGGGCGGCTTGGTGGCGCTTGCTGGACCCTGTGTAAAATCAATTAGAACACCGTGAAAGACAACAATTCAGCCAAGGAAATCAACAGGCGACGCACTTTCGCCATCATCTCGCACCCCAACTTGAACCGATAAGACACCCTGAGTCACCATATTGACCTTGAAAGAAATTGCTGAGCACCTAAAACTGTCCGAAAAGACGGCATAATAACGAGTATGCCAAATACGGAAGAGATGAAAATGAAGCAAGCAGACCCCCGAGATGGACAAAGCGCTGACATTGTTTCAGAGAATATTGAGCGGCTGAAAGAATTTTTTCCAGATGCGTTTTCAGAAGGTGGAGTCAACTTTGAGACTTTGCGGCAGTTGCTTGGTGATGCATCGGTTTTGAACGAAGGCGAAGAAAAGTATGGATTAAACTGGCATGGGAAAAAGAAAGCTCGCCAAATTGCTTTAACACCTTCAACAGGCACATTGTTACCGTGTCCTAAAGAAAGTGTTGATTGGGATACGACGCAAAACTTGTTTATCGAGGGCGATAACCTTGAGGTTTTAAAGCTCTTGCAGAAGAGCTATGCCAATAAAGTCAAAATGATATTTATTGATCCTCCCTATAATACTGGCGAGGAATTTATCTATCCAGATAGGTTTTCGGATAATTTGAGCACATACCTTAAATACACCGGACAGGTAGATGGTGAAGGCCTGAAATTTTCTTCGAAAATAGAGACGATTGGAAGAAAGCACACTAGTTGGCTTTCGATGATGTATCCGAGGTTGAAATTGGCAAAAAATCTCATGATGAACGATGGAGTTTTATTCATCTGTATTGATGATAACGAGGTCGCCAATCTCAGAGGAATTGTTGATGAGATATTTGGGGAAGAGAATTTCATTGCCGGATTCGTATGGGAGAAGCGCACGAATCGCGAGAATAGAAAGATTGTTTCTTCTCGCCACGATTACATCCTATGTTATTGCAAGGACCTAAACAAAAAGGAAGACGCAATCAAGCAGCTACCAATGAGTGATAAAGCATTTGGTCGATACAAAAATCCAGACGATGACCCTCGCGGTGACTGGAAATCTGATCCTGCTACTGCGCAGGCGGGTCACGCAACCCCAACTCAATTTTATGTTCTAACCGCGCCAAACGGAAAAGAGCATGAATTACAAAGTGGAAGGTGCTGGCTGTATACGAAGGAAGTAATGCAGCAAGCAATTGACGATGGTCGTATATGGTTTGGAAGGGATGGTAATGGCGTTCCCAGAGTTAAGACATATTTGAAAGCTAAAGAGAGGGGTTTGACACCTGAAAGTATCTGGTTTGCAGCAGAAGCATCCACCAATGAATCGGCGAAGACTAAGCTTAAATCATTATTTGGCGGTAAAGCCGTTTTTGAAACGCCTAAGCCGGTTGAGCTAATTGATCTCGCAATGAAAATTGGGGCGGATGATGGTATCGTTTTAGATTTTTTTGCTGGCTCCTGTGCAACGGCAGAAGCGGCGCTTAAGTCATCTAACAGATTTATAGTTGTTCAATTGCCCGAAAGGTGTGATGACGGCTCTGAAGCATTTAAAGCGGGGTATTCAACAATTGCAGGCATTGGCAAGGATCGATTGCGAAAAATATCAACGATGCTTACAAATGATAAGAGCTATGAGACGGCCGATCTGGGTTTTAAAGTTTTCAAGCTATCCCACTCGAATATAAACGTGTGGAATCCTGACCGTACTGACCTTGAAGAAAGCTTGCTATCTAATCAAGAACACCTCGTTGCGGGACGCACTGAGCAAGACGTTCTCTACGAACTGCTTCTAAAGCGAGGTGTTGATCTTACAGTCCCTATGGAAGAGCGAAAAATTTCCGGTAAAACCATATACAGCATTGGATATGGTGTTCTGTTTGCCTGTTTAGATGAGTCCATTACCAAAGAGCAAGTCGAAGATATCGCCCAAGCGATTATTGTTTGGTATGGCGAGCTTGCACCAAGTTCTGATACGCATGTTTTCTTCCGCGATAGCGCCTTCCGAGATGATGTTTCTAAAACAAACATGGCCGCCATTCTAGAACAGAATGGTATTACCCATGTTCGCAGCTTATAAGGAGTTTGGCCTATGAAGCTGCATTTTGAAGATGATCTAGATTATCAGAAAGCCGCCATTGAATCGGTAGTGAGTCTGTTTAAAGGGCAAGAAATATCTCGTTCTGAATTTACTGTTACCTTTCAGGCGGATTCTAGCCCTAACTGTTCTTTGGGTATGGAGGAAAGCCAGCTTGGTATTGGTAACAGGCTTTTGCTAATTGATGAAGAGATCGAAGAAAACCTTCGTAGAACCCAGTTAAACAACGGATTGCGCCCATCTGAAAAGCTCGCCAGCGGTGATTTCACCGTAGAGATGGAAACGGGTACGGGTAAGACATACGTTTATCTGCGCACCATATTCGAACTTGATAAAAACTACGGTTTTACCAAGTTTGTCATCGTTGTGCCGTCAATTGCGATCAAGGAAGGAACTTATAAGACCCTACAGGTTACCCGAGAGCATTTTGAGGTTTTATACCCGAAAGCAAAGGGATATGAATACTTTCTCTATAATTCATCAAAACTCGGTCAGGTACGGAATTTTGCGACCAGTTCCAATATTCAGATTATGGTCACAACGGTTGGTGCCATTAACAAAAAAGATGTTAATAACCTTTATAAAGAGAATGAAAATACAGGCGGTGAGAAACCCATTGATCTCGTTCGTGCAACGAACCCGATCATCATCGTAGACGAGCCACAAAGTGTTGATGGCGGTTTAACGGGTAAAGGTAAAGAAGCCTTAACGGCAATGAATCCGTTATGTACCTTGCGATACTCTGCTACTCATGTTGATAAGCACCATATGGCATTCCGTCTTGATGCCGTAGATGCCTATGAGCGCGGCTTGGTTAAGCAGATTGAAGTCGCTTCACTGCAAATTGATAGTGGAAATAATAAGCCCTATATCCGCTTAGGACCTACAAGTAATAAAAAAGGCTCAATCACTGCCAAGATTGAGATTGATGTACGGCGCGGCAAGAACATCAAACGTGAATTCTTAACCGTTGAAGACGGTGATGACCTTGAGCAGGTGACGAACCGCTCAATCTACGAGAACATGCAAATTGGTACGATTACTTGTGGTAAAGGCAACGAAACCATTGAAGTAAAAGGTGGCGGTTTTGATCAAACCCTTAAGGTGGGCGAAGCTATTGGCGGCGCAGACCCAGATAAAATTCAGCGGCTTATGATTCATCGAACGATTAAAGAACATTTGGACAAAGAGCTAACCTTTGCCGCTAACAAGCAGTTCATTAAAGTTCTGAGCCTATTCTTTATCGATAGCGTCGAGCATTACCGTCAATATGATGAAGATGGCAATATCGCTCTTGGTAAGTATGCCAAGATGTTTGAGGAAGAATATCGCAAGCTGGCTAAGTCTACCGACTATCAAAGCCTCTTCAAACAAATCGATTTAGATGCCGGTGCTTCAGAAGTACATAACGGCTATTTTTCCATTGACAAGAAGGGTAAGTCAGTAGAGACAGCGGAGAATAATCAGGTGGGGCGTGATAACGCAGAGCGCGCCTATAACCTGATTATGAAGGAGAAGGAAAAGCTTTTGAGTTTCGATACCAAATTGAAATTTATTTTCTCTCACTCAGCTCTTAAGGAGGGCTGGGATAACCCAAATGTATTCCAGATATGCACCTTACGAGATATGGGTAGCGAGCGGGAGCGTCGTCAGACATTAGGGCGTGGGTTGCGCTTATGTGTTGATCAAAGCGGGATTCGCTTACGTGGTAATGAAATTAATACGCTTACAGTTATCGCTACTGAAAGCTACGAAAAATTTGCTGATAACCTGCAAAAAGAAATAGAGAACGATACGGGTATTCGTTTCGGTATTGTTGAAGAGCACCAGTTTGCGGATATTAAAGTCGTATCGGACACAGGCGTGCCACAGGCGCTGGGCTTTGATCAATCTAAGAGGGTCTGGAAGTTCCTCAAAGATGAAAGCTATGTGGACACTAAAGGTAAGGTTCAGGATACACTCAGAGCGGCTTTAAAAAATGGTACTTTTGAGCTGTCTGAAGAAATTGAGGAAGAGCTTCTTGAAGAGCATGGCGAGGCTCGAGCAGAAATAGTTGCCTTTGATATTCAGAGAGTGCTGCGAAAGCTTGCTGGCAAGCTGGATATCAAAAATGCGGATGATCGTAAGGTGATACATACTCGCGAATCAGTGCTGCAATCCGGTGAATTCAAAGCTCTATGGGATCGTATTAAATACAAAACTACATACCGTGTAGAGTTTGATAATATTAAGCTTATCAAGGATTGCGCAGCAGCGATTCGCTCTTGTCCGCCAATCACAAAAACTCGTGCGCAATTCCGAATGGCTGATATTGCAATCGGTAAGGGCGGCGTGACAGCGGAAGAAACCTCTACCTCTGGATTTACCACAATCCATGAAAACGACATTGAACTGCCCGATATCATTACCGACTTGCAGGATAAAACTCAGTTAACACGCAAGAGTATCGTTCAGATTCTTCGTGATAGTCTAAGACTGCAAGACTTCACTCGTAACCCCCAACAATTCATGGACTATTGTGTTGAAGAGATTAATCGAACCAAGCGCTTGGCTTTGGTAGATGGTATTCGATACACCCAGATAGGCAAAGAGCATTACTACGCCCAAGAGCTATTCCAGCAAGAAGAGCTTAAGGGCTATATCAAGAATACATTGGAAGCAAATAAATCAGTCTACACACACGTAGTCTATGACTCGGCTGGTATAGAAAAATCCTTCTCTGAAAACTTGGAAAAGAATGAAAAAATTAAGGCCTACGCCAAACTTCCTGCTTGGTTCAAAGTGCCAACACCTCTTGGAACCTACAACCCAGACTGGGCAGTTGTTGTTGAAGATGAAGGTGAAGAGAAGCTGTACTTCGTTGTTGAAACCAAAGGCAGCACATGGTGGGATGACCTTCGCCACTTAGAAGGCGCGAAAATTAAGTGCGGTGAAAAACATTTCGAAGAAATAGCAAAAGAAACTGAAAACCCAGCTCGGTATATAAAATCTACTGATGTCGATGGAATGATGGGATATGTGGGTTAATACATTATGAGTAACGTGGAAGACGATAGTACTAATTCGGTTAGCAGATTTAGCGGCATACAATAACGGCAGATTACATGAGTGTTGGATCGATGCGACACTTGAGTTGGATGGGATACAAGACCAAATCAATAATATGTTGAACGATAGCCCTGAAGAGGATTCGGAAGAATATGCAATCCACGATTACGAAGGGTTTGGCAGTTACAGATTGGACGAGTATGAAGGGATAGACAGTGCGCACGAGGTCGCTTGTTTTATCGAAGAGCATGACGAGCTAGGCGCGGAGTTACTCGCCTATTACAGCGACATTGAAGACGCTCGAAAAGCCATCGAAGAAAGTTATTGTGGTTGCCATACCAGTGTTGCGGATTACGCCCAAGAGCTAAATATGGAGTTAAGCGGGGATATCTTCACCGTTGAAACGGGCTATCAGGAAGTCCATATTTTTTGGAATCGCTAGTTAGATGAAGCCCCTGCCAAGGTGGGGGGCTTTAACCAGTCGTGCTTTTGGTGCTCAGCGGCTTACTGGCCTTAATCCGCTCATTCTTCGCTTGTCTTGTCTCATGTCGAGCCAAACTGAGCTCCAAAAGCTGCCCTTGCGCCTAGTCAGTCACAAGGGCTAAAGCAATGATGTCGCATTGCTGCTCTTTTTTCAGTTATGAGTTTATAAAAACCAATATATTGGTACTTAAAGCGCCTAAATACATATTACTTCAAACTCAGAAATTGATCTTGTTTAAAAAATAAATTAAATTGTTACCATGAGTACCGAAATAAAATCAAAATTAAACACTCTGCTCAGCACTCAGCCTTTGGGCATAGTGCTCTCTTCGGCATGGCTGGCAGAGCAGGGCTATAGCCTCGATTTACAGAAGCGTTATAAGAAAAGTCAGTGGTTTGACTCTATCGGTACGGGAGCCCTGATACGCCATGGCGATCAGGTGGACTATTTGGGGGGCATCTATGCTTTGCAGTCCCAGCTAGGCATCTTTGTGCATCCAGCGGGTAAAACGGCGCTGTCATTACAGGGGAAAGCGCACTATTTGGAGCTTTCCACCAAGAAGGCACTGCTTTTTGGCGGTAAGGATGAGAGCTTGCCGCTGTGGTTTAAAAAGCGGGATTGGGGTTTGAGCGTAGAGTGCAAGCTAACGAGCTTTTTGCCGCCTGCGCTTGGTTTGGTCGAGATCGACCATAAAAGCTTTAAGGTAAAAATATCCAGCCCTGCGCGCGCTGTGATGGAGTGTCTGTATTTGGCGCCAAAGTCTCAGCCTTTAATGGAAGTATATGGGCTGATGGAAAGCCTGAATAATTTACGGCCAACCACAGTACAACAGCTCCTCGAAGCCTGTACTTCGGTGAAGGTGAAGCGCCTGTTTTTGTATTTGGCAGATAAAGCAGGCCATGAATGGCTCAACTATATCAAGCTGGATAAGGTGGATTTGGGGTCGGGTAAACGCGCCATCGTGAGCGACGGGGTGTATGTCTCGAAATACCAGATAACCGTACCCAAGGAATTGGAGGCGGACGCATGAATGAAGCCCACACAAAACAGGTTAGGCTTCTTCTGAATGTGTTGCCGGAAGTCGCTAAAGAAGATCGCAAGGGTAATTTAACAAACAAGTACAAATTAGGATTTTGAAGGTATGAGTGATGGCACTTTTGTCAATGAGATCAACAAGAGACGCACGTTTGCTATCATCTCCCATCCGGATGCCGGCAAAACGACGATAACCGAAAAACTCCTGTTGTTTGGCGACGCCATCCAGTTGGCGGGCGCGGTGAAAGCCAGGAAGGCTTCCCGCTACGCCACTTCGGACTGGATGGCGATGGAGCAGGAGCGCGGCATCTCCGTCACCACATCGGTGATGCAATTCCCCTACCGCGACCGCATCGTTAATCTGCTCGACACGCCAGGCCATGAGGACTTCTCGGAGGACACCTACCGCACCTTGACCGCGGTGGACTCCACTCTGATGGTCATTGACGGTGCCAGGGGCGTGGAGCCGCGCACGGTCAAGCTGATGGAGGTTTGCCGCCTGCGGGACACCCCCATCATCACGTTCATCAACAAGCTCGACCGCGCCATCCGGGACCCGTTGGAACTGCTGGACGAGATGGAGGACATCCTGCAAATCCACTGTGCGCCCATCACTTGGCCGTTGGGTGCCGGACAACACTTTCGCGGAGTCTATGACTTGCCAGCGGACGCCATTGAGGTGTACCAACCCGGGCATGGGCAACACATCCATGACTATCCGGTGATCGAAGGGCTGCACAGCAAGGAAGCCGAGCGCCTGCTTGGCGATGAATACGGCGCCTTGGTGGATGAAGTGGAGCTCGTTAAGGGCGCCGCGCATGGGTTCGAGGCGGACGACTTCTTGGGCGCCACCCTAACCCCGGTCTATTTCGGCACTGCGCTTGGCAATTTCGGCGTACGTCGGATGCTCGACGGGTTGGTGGCCAACGCCCCTTCTCCAAAGCCACGCCGGGCGGCCAGCCGCCAAGTCAGCCCCAGCGAAACGCCCTTTTCCGGCTTCGTATTCAAAATCCAGGCCAATATGGACCCTCGGCATCGCGACCGCATCGCTTTCCTACGGGTTTGCTCGGGCCGTTACGAACAGGGGATGCGCCTGCACCACGCACGGCTTGGCAAGACGGTGAAAATCAGCGACGCCGTCACCTTCATGGCGGGTGACCGCGCGCAGGCCACCTTGGCTTGGCCGGGTGACATCATCGGCTTGCACAATCACGGCTCCATTCAGATTGGGGACTCATTCAGCCAAGGAGAGGCGCTGAAGTTTCTGGGCGTTCCCAACTTTGCGCCGGAGCTGTTCCGTCTCGTGCGCACCCGGGACCCACTCAAAAGCAAGCAATTGGAGAAGGGTCTTGATCAACTCGCTGAGGAAGGGGCGGTGCAGGTTTTCAAGCCACTGACCCGAAACGAGCTGGTGATCGGCGCCGTCGGCACCCTGCAGTTTGACCTCGTCGCCCACCGGCTGCGGCATGAGTACCACGCCGATTGCCTTTACGATGCGAGCAACGTGCATACGGCTAGATGGGTCGCTAGCGAAGACCGCGAACGGATGCAGGCATTTCGCCGCAAACAGGCCGACAATCTCGCCATCGATGGCGATGGCCACCTCGCCTACCTAGCCCCCTCGCGAACCAACTTGCAACTAACCGAAGAGCGCTGGCCCGAACTGACGTTCGACAGGACGCGGGAGCATTGAACCAAGCTGGCACTAGCCCCTCAAACTGCTTGGGACGCCTTGGCTTGTCGCTTGCCGCCCCCATCTAATGAACAAGCAAAAGCGGTGCGGTATGATGACGCGATGACACCTGTTCTTGACACGGAATTCCGCGAGTTTGTCGACAACCCGTCCAGCGACGAGTTGTCGGCGGCGCTATTGGTAAACTTGGTTCTTGACCCGGCCATCGACAGCAGCGCCCTACGGGCTAAGGTCGATGCCTTGGCCAATGCCTGCCCCGACGATGTGCCGCCATGGGCCTTCCTGAAAAGCCAAGGCTTCCACAGCGTTGGGAAGGCATCGTCCTCGCTGGCGCACAGCAAATTGGCGGATGTGCTGGAGACGGGCCAAGGCATTCCCATCTCCTTAGGCGTTCTGCTGGTACATGTGGCCAGACGCCGGGGCCTCACCGCTCAAGGCATCAACTTTCCAGGCCACTTCCTCACCCGCATGGATGAGCGTTTAGTGGACCCTTTGAGCTTCAAGCCCATCACCGAGCAGGACTGCCTGCAAAAGCTGACCGGCAGGTTGCCGGAAAACCCCTTCGCGGTGGCCACCAGCACCATGATCGCACTGCGTATGCTGAACAATGTGAAGGCCCACTTGGCGGAAGCTTTTCACTGGGACCGGGTGCTGCACGCACTCAGCCTGCAACTGATCCTGATGCCCGACAGCGCCGAACTGTTGTATGAACGTGGCCAAGTTTGGGAAATGCTTGGCGCACCGGATGCAGCTCGAGAATCCTACCAGCAGGTCATGGAAAAGGAGGTTGACTCCAAGCTGCGCGAGGAGGCCAGACGAAAAATTGCCCACGGCGGCGAGGACACCACCCTGTGGCATTGAAACGCCGCTATATGGCATCGAACAAAAGGCCAGAGCCTTTAGGGCTTAAACCATGTCGTCGTAGGGGTTTTCAAGCTCTAGGTTGACCGGGATGCCGAATCCGGGTACACCGATTTCTTTGGCGCTAACGGCTAGGTCCTCGCCACCAAGCACGCCCTCCCCAAACCGATAGATCGGTGCCATCGTGGCTTGGCGCATGGTCTCGTCGTATTGCAGCCGGGCGGCGTGGACGGGTTGATTGCGTTTCTGATATTCCAAGAACGCCGCCCTGCCCCAACGCTTGGCCAGCATGGCGCAGGTGAACTGCGGCGAAAGAAACAGGCCGCTGGCGTTATTGCCGCCAAAGCCCTTGGAATTGATAAGTACTCCGGGCATGCTCAGCGGGTCGAATTGCACATGCTGCATGGGCAGATGCAGATTGCTGGCGTACACATCCTCAGCGACATGGTCGATGCTGTTGATGCCGGGCACCCAACCATGCTGCCAAGCACCTAGGGCCGAAGCGAGCTGGTCGCCGCCAGCCGGCGCCATGGAGTGACCCACATAGGCCTTAACGGCACTGACCAACCAATGCTCCATGCCGTAGGCTTTTGCCATTTCGTTGAGGATGTGGGATTCCGTGACGCGATTCTGCGGCGTGCCGGTGCCGTGCGCCTGCACATAGGTGCCCCGGCGCAGGACCGCCTCGCCAAGAATGCTGCGCGCCACCCCCAAAGCCTTGCCCATGGTGAGGTAGTTCCCAACACCGGGTCCAGGGATGGATTTCTTGTAGCCATCGGCGTTGACAACCACATCGGCCACCGCACCCAGTACCTCAGCGCCCAGTTCAAGGGCCAGCGCATCATCCACAATCAGCACATAAACGCTGGACTCCGCCACGGTAAAGCCGCAATTGCTGGAGAACGGACGGCAGGCGCGGCGGTGGTCCGGCGCGTTCGAGCCGTCAAGCATCATCAACGCCTCATCCTCCGCCAAGGCGCCCATAGCGCGGTAGGCTTCCACCACCTCCGGCAGCACCGGCGCTTCGGCGTTGCCCACCATCACCACCCGCTTAGCCCCGGAACGGATGTCATCGATGCCCTGCTTGATGTTGTACAGAAAGGTGGCGCAGGCACCGATGATGCCGGCGGTACCGCCGACCAAGCCAAGAACATAGGCGTTGATGAAGTCCCCCGTCATCTGCGGCAGCCCGAGAGCGGCGTTTTTGGAGGTGACGCGCTTGCCCAGTATGGCGTTCTGCATCATGCCACCATAGCCATCCGCATCCAGCTGGCAGATGGCGCTGCCGGAATAAACAGCGAATTGATCCGGCGCCACCTTGCTCTTTAGCAAATCCAGCGTCAGCCCGGATGACCGCAGCGTATCGGAAGCGCCGAACACGGCAAGCTGCAGGCCGCGCGGGTGACTGCGGGAGGCGTAGATGGCGCCGGGGTCGAAGCCGGTGGGCAACTGCCCGGCGCTTGAGACCTTGGATGCGCGTCGGTCCGGCAGCAGCGCCTTGAACTTGTCTGCAACCGAAACCTTCACTTGGCGGTCGCCAGCGTCCTGCACCCGCCACCCATCGGGCACTTGCTCCGGCATGCGCCGCTGGTCGATCAGAAACTCCAGCGGTGCGTCGCCCGCCCGCAAGCTGACTTCCCGGTTGCAACGAATGGCCTTTGGGTCGAACAATTCAATTTTACGGATGAGGGTGTGGTCATCCATGTAGCGCCGGACGTCAGGGACGGTTGAATCTTGCTCAAGATTCATCAGCGCCGCCAAGCTCTCATAGGTCAGCGCCCGGTCGGTTTCAGACAGGGCGTCGATAACCAGTCGCCGATAGGCGTGGTTGCAGGAGATGCGCCCGGCCGGATTGACCCCGCCGAAGCCAACGATTACAGGAAGTCGCTTCACTTGGCACCCTCAGTTTTAGCCGGGGCATTGTAGGTTGGTTGCCCTGACCAAGCGAACCCTGTACGGGCTTCAGGACATTTCGGAATTTTTTCGATCATGCAGCGAGGGAGAGCTTGTCCGTGAATTCGCCCTGTTCGGCCGGCGCGTGGCGCGGCCGGGCTGTCAGGGCTGTATTGCGCGGGGCGGGCGATCCTTGACGCGTCCATCGCGCCGGCACCGCGCAACCGCAGCAAGCGCGGGGAAAACGCGTCAATCAAGGCGGGAGAGACCCCGGAGGGCTGGGACGTCGCCCATCGGGCGGCGGAGATCGAAGCTGAACTGAAGGCCAGCGGGCTGACCAGCCGCATTCACCGCAAGGGCGAGCGGGGCAAGCCGCTGACCGAGCAGGCCGGAGGAGCAACCGGACCAAATCCACTGTGCGGGTCCGGGTCGAGCATGTCTTCGGCGCACGTGCCAATGACACAAGACTGTTGCGAAATCCCGACTGGCCTTCAAGGCGACGACCATGGCCCTGCTGAAAGCAGCCCATCGGGCCGAGCTGATGGCCGCTTAAGGGCGGGACCCGTCCGAATTCGCCCGAAACCGCAGGTTTCAGGGCCACGACAGGTCGGAAATCCGCTCAAAGCACCCTCGCCAAAACCTTGGAAAACAGGCCGGAATAAGCAGCTTCAACCCAATTCGCACCGGTCTCATGGGCGGCGCCATCGTGCGGGCCATCGGTCCGGCGCGGGCCAAAGTCGGGGGCGGCATGAAAAGCCTTGCCTGCAACATGGGCCGTCTTGTGCAACTGTAGCGCTTCATCCACCCGCAGCCGGATTCGCATGTCCGGCCGCCCTTCCTTCACGCCGGGTACGGTTTGAGGCGCTGCACGATCAGCAGGTCCTTCTTCGCGGTAACGATCGGAAAGATCAAAAAAACCATCTGCGGCATGACAATCAATCTGCTTCCACTACTGACCCAATATCCACACCCCCATCAAGGTCAGGCGCAATCTATCGAGGTGCCCTAAGGTGGTTCCATGAAAGGCTTTGGTGGCTAGGATTCCTTAAACCGGGCAAACAGCTCGGCGAAGTTGCAAGGGCGGTTGTTGATGTCGAGTTGATTCCTGATGATCTTCTCCCAACCGGTTCTCACCGCGTTGCCGGAACCAGGCAGGACGAAGATGAGGGTAGCGTTGGCGAGGCCGCCGATGGCGCGGGACTGGATGGTGGAAGAGCCGATTTCCTCGTAGGAGATTTGGCGAAAAAGTTCGCCGAATCCATCAATCGTCTTGTCGAACAAGGGCGCTAGCGCCTCGGGCGTGCTGTCACGGCCAGTAAAGCCGGTGCCTCCGGTAGTGAGGATGATGTCCACCTCTGAATCCGCAATCCAACCCGAAACAGTGGCGCGAAGGGCGTAAACGTCGTCCCGATTGATGGCCCGACGCACCAGCCTGTGGCCAGCCGCCACCAGTAGTTCCGCCAACAGGTCACCGGATGTGTCATCGCGTTCCGTGCGAGTGTCGGAAATAGTGAGCACGGCGCAGGCCAAGCTGGTCATTCAGGTTCTCCCCAAATTCGGCTGTACCGAACCGATGGCTGGATGCGCCAAGCCTCGCCATCGGCGGCGCCAAACTGGCGGATAACGCCCATATCCCTGTTGGCGCGGAACCCAATTGCCCGGAAATGCGTGCGCAACGCCTTGCTCATAGGAGACGGAAAAATACAAAAAATCAATAAAAACAGACATTTTTGGGTGATTGCCATTACTTTGTCAAGTGGCTAGAGTAGCGCCAATTCTACTATTTGCCCCTACCTTCTGCGTGGAAAATCATAACGATGGCGACCGGCTTTACCTAATAGCCGAAAGCCTAGCCGAGGAATTCTCCCTTTTTCCCAGCGTAGCCAAGGAAGACGCCTTGTCTGGCCTGTTCAAGCGGGCGCAAATCGCCCGCCGGACAAAGCGGCTTAAGAACCTCGATGTCGATTCCTACATCGAAGCCGTGGTGGCCCCGGCGGAACACAAGGCGCGTACGCCAGCACCACAGGTCATTCGCCAACTCGGCACAGTGCTGACCGAAGTCTCCCAAGGCCCTTTCTACGCTGCCACCTTGGAGTTGAACTTTGCCGGCGATGCGCGGCTCGTCGGCTTCGTCGCCCAGGACCGTTCCGTGGACAACGGGGTTTGGGGGCCGGAGCACCACTTGGAAGCGGCGCGTTTTCTCGGCCGTTGGGCCAAGCGGCGCATGCCCATCGTCACCTTCATGGACACACCCGGCGCTGACGCCCGCGAGGACGCCAACCGTAACAACCAAGCTCACAGCATATCCCGCCTGATCGTGGAAGCCAGCAACTTGGACGTGCCGAACGTAGGCGTCATCTATGGGCTGGGGTACTCCGGCGGCGCCATACCCTTGGCCGCGAGCAACATGATTCTGTCCGTTGCCGATGGCGTGTTCAGCACGATTCAGCCACCCTCCTTGGCCAACATCGCCCGCCGCCTGAACCTCTCTTGGCAGGAATGCGCGAAGTACGTAGGGCTGTCGCCGTTTGAATTGTTCATGCAGGGCAACATCGATGGCGTCATTGACTATTCGCCCACCGATCCCGCCAAGCTGCCCAACCTGCGCGCCGCCATCATCGCCAGCCTAACCTCCGTGGAGCAGCGCGCCAAGCAGTTCGTGGCTGAAAATCCCTACATCATCGACCACTACCGGCACAGCTTGATGCGCTACCTGCGGCCTTCGCAACAGCTTCAGATGATGCAGGACAACGCCTCGCTCACTCTTACAAAAAATCCCACGGAATATCTGAGCATCTTCGGCGTCGCCTTCCGCTACCTGCGTTACTTGCAGGTGCGCCGACGCATCAAGGCCACCAGCATTCAGCAATACGGGCGGTTGGCGAACCAGGATCTGCCCAAGGGAGAGCTTAGCGAACGGGCGGAACGAGAGCGCCGACGCACCTTCCTGAAATGGCTTCAGGACCCAGACAAGGTGGTGTACCACGATGGGCTGTCCAAGGCTTGGCGCAATTACAACGAGAGGATGCGGGGTTTGCAGGACCGGCGCGGACGGCTTGCGCAAATATTGCGGGGCGAGCCCAAGCAGAATTACGAGCAGGCACGGGCGCACCTGATCACCACCCTCGGCACCTACCTTTACAACCGCTGGAAGGGGGAGGCGGCCGGGAATCTGCGCGGGCTTCAGGAGCTGCTCAACGCCCCCGATGATACCAGTCAGATTTTGCGCCTTAAGGACATCAGCAATCCGGCCGGCCTTATCCGCACCATTCGCCGCGACCCGGCCATGCGCGACCTAGCCTATGAGCGCTTCACCCACGAGGGCAAACGGCTGCTGCGCCGCGGCGGTGCCCGCAACAAATCCGAGTCCTATCTGTGCAGCCAGTTGGCGGAGGAGTTGAACCTGCTCATCACCAGCGACGCCCTCGCTGGCCGTCTTGAGGAGAACGCCGCACCGCCAGAAGCCGCCAACGTTTCCCAAGTGCAAGCCAATCGGCAAGTCCTTGAGCACCGCTTTCAGCAGTTCATCAGCCCAGCAAGCGAACGCCGCGGCCCGGTCGAACTCAACGAATTGACAGTGCTCGACCTCTTAGTTGACGCCGACTTGCGCCACGACTTCATCCACGAATGCAAAAACCTGCTGCTGTTCGACGCGGTGTACGACCACATCGTCGCCAACCTCGACAGCATCGCTAAGGAAGCGCAGTCGGCTCAGGCCCTATCCCGGGGTGCCTTGGGTCAACTGCTTGAATCCTCCTTAGGCTTCGCCGCCGCGGTGGCGGCCGGCGAGAGCGCCTCGAAAGCCGGAGGAGCGAGCGGCGGCATTTCCAACAAGGACCGTGAACAAGTGCTTGATTGGTACATGAGAGTCGTTGACCTGCCCAAGAACGTCGCCTTCTTCCGCAACGTGGAAGAGTGGAAACGCACCCGCTTTCCCGGCTTGGCGGAGGCCCTGTTCGTGGTGGTGACCTATCTGTTCGAACACTTGCTTGAGTCCTACGTGCTCTCCGAGCGCACCAAAAAATCCTACAACGGCCGCATCGCGCCTAGGAAAATAGGCCGCCGCAAGGATTTCTGGTTCCGTCTCAACATGGCCTACCGCGACCTGCAAATGCAGCAAGTGCTAGGGCAGTTCAGAAAAGACCATCACTTTACCTACAACAACATCCTAGAAGCCTTCTTCACAGACTGGCAGGAGCGCTTCGGCGACCTCATCAGTTCGGACCCCTGCGCCTTCCCCGGTTTCCGGCACTCCATTGAAGCGGCGCTGAACAAAGGCCAGCCGCCTTGCGGCGTCGTCACCGGCATCGGCCGCTTCAAGGACGCCGATGGCGGCATCCTCTGCGGGCTGGTTCTGTCCAACGTCGGCTTTCAAGCCGGTGCCTTCGACATGGCCAGCGCCGAAAAATTCTGCAAACTGCTCGTGATCTGCGCCAAGCAGCATCTGCCGATCATTTGCTTCATCTCCTCCGGCGGCATGCAAACCAAGGAAGGCGCCGGCGCACTGTTCTCCATGGCGGCGGTCAACGACCGCATCACTCGGTTCGTGCGCGACCATGATCTCCCCATCATCGTCTTCGGCTACGGCGATTGCACCGGCGGCGCCCAAGCCAGCTTCGTAACCCATCCGCTAGTGCAAACCTACTATCTCTCCGGCGCCAGCATGCCTTTTGCCGGGCAGATCGTCGTGCCCAGCAACCTGCCCTTGAACGCCATCCTGTCCAATTACCTTTCGGTCAATCCAGACGCCATGCAAGGGCTGGTGCAGCACCCGTTCCAACCCGGCCTTGATGAGGCGCTGCGCAAGATTGATGCGGACATACCTGTACCGGAGGAGACGGTCACCCAAGTGGTGCAGCGCGTTATGTCCGGGGCGCTGCACCAGGAACGGCCGGTGGCGGACGCCCCCAAGCGTACCCCGGACGCCGAGATCCGCCCCATCAAGCGCTTGTTGGTCCACACCCGAGGCTGCGCTGCGGCCAAAATCGTGCGAGTGGCGCACCGCCATGGCTTGGAGGTGGTGCTGGTGCAGTCCGACCCGGACATGGAATCCGCCGTCGCCAGCCAACTCACAAACAAGGACGTCCTGATCTGCATTGGCGGCAGCACCCCGGATGAAAGCTATCTAAACGCCCGCAGCGTTCTCAGCATCGCCGAGCAGGAAGGGGTGGACGCACTGCATCCCGGCATTGGCTTTCTGTCCGAAAGCGCCCAGTTCGCCGAGCTGGCGCGCAGCAGGGGCATCAATTTCATCGGCCCGCCGGTCTCCAGCATGGAGACGATGGGCAACAAGTCCAACGCCATCAACACCGCCCTGCGCTTGGGCGTGCCCGTGGTGCCGGGCAGTCACGGCATTTTGACCAGCGCTGAGGCGGCGGCGAAAGTGGCCGCTGAGATCGGTTATCCGGTGCTCATCAAGGCCGTCCACGGCGGCGGCGGCAAGGGCATCCAAGTGGTCGAAAGCGCTGGCGACTTTTTCGAGCTCTTTCACCGGGTGAGGGTGGAGGCGCAAAGCGCCTTCGGCAACGGCGATGTCTATCTGGAGAAGTACGTCAAGTCGCTGCGCCACATCGAAGTGCAGCTACTGCGGGACACTCGCGGCAACACCAAGGTGTTGGGTTTGCGCGATTGCAGCGTGCAGCGTGACAAGCAGAAGGTGCTTGAGGAATCCGACTCCACCATGCTGCCGAGGAACCTGCGCCAAGACGTGTTGAAGCACTCCGCCGCCTTGGCTGACGAGGTGGGCTATGTGGGCGCTGGCACGGTGGAGTTCATCTTCGACCTTGACGCCGAGGCGGTGTATTTCATGGAGATGAACACGCGCCTGCAAGTGGAGCATCCGGTCACTGAGTGGGTGTCCGGCGTGGACATCGTCGGCGAGCAGTTCAACATTGCGGCCGGCGGCTCGGTCGGCCGGCTTAAGATCAAGAAGAATGGGTATGCCCTTGAGGCGCGGGTAAACGCCGAGCGGCTTCAGCTTGATGGCCAAGGCAAGCTGGTGTTTCGGCCCAACCCAGGCGAGATCACAGACGCCGAGTTCCCGGCCGAAGACGATGTGGACATCATCACCATCGCCGCACCGGGCAAGTTTATTTCACCCTATTACGACAGCATGATCGCTCAAGTGATCGTCCACGCCAAGAACCGGGGCGCGGCCATCGACCGCTTGGCTGAATATCTGGGCCAAGTGCGGGTTAGGGGTATCTGCACCAACATTCCGCTGCTGCTCCGTGTGCTTGCGGACGATACGTTCCGGCAAGGCAAGTACGATACGAATTTTCTGCCCGAATTTTTAGACCGCGTCGACGCCGCCAGCCTGATCGAAGAAATGGAGGCAGGCACCGGCACCACGGCCTCCGCCATTGACCTTGACAGCATCGCCATCGATGAAAGCGATGAATTGAAGGTGCTCTCGCCAGCGACGGCGCTCTTCTATACCACACCGTCGCCGTCTGAACCGGAATTCGTCAACGCCGGAGACAAGGTGTCCGTGGACGCCACCTTATGCCAACTTGAGGCAATGAAGATCTTTACGCCGCTGTCCTTAAAGGATTTCAACGGTGCCGGCCCGTTATATGATCCGAACCTTGAGTTTGAAATCACTCGCATCAACATGAGCAACGGCCAGCAAGTGAACGCTGGCGACCTTTTGTTCGTGGTGAAGCCTGTGGTGACCGCACCCGACTAGCAACCGCGACGTCAAGCACCCTCCCATGTTGTTCTACACCCACGAAGGTTGCCTGCTGCATGAGGTTCAGCAACGGCATCCGGAACGCCCGGACCGGTTGCGCACCGTTTACGCTAGCCTTGCCGCCAACGGCTTGACCGAACGACTTGATCATCGAGCAGCCCCAGCCGCGGACGCCACCGACCTGGCCCTTGCGCACCAAGCCCCCCTGCTCGCCCGATTAGACGCCTTGCAACCCTCCTCTGGCCTCGCCTTCGTGGGCGGGCATACGTTCATGAACCGGCACAGCCTGCACGCCGCGGCGCTAGCCGCCGGGGCGGTGATGGATGCCGTAAGCCAAGTGCTCAACGGCCCGGACCAGCGGGCCTTCTGCGCCGTGCGGCCGCCGGGGCACCATGCCGAAGCCAACGCTACCATGGGCTTTTGCTTTTACAACAGCATCGCCCTCGGCGCTGAACAAGCATTGCAGCAAGTGGACCGAGTGGCGATCTTCGATTTCGATGTCCACCACGGCAACGGCACCGTTGACATCTTTAAGGACCGTCCCGAAGTGCTGGTTTGCTCAAGCTTTCAACACCCGTTCTATCCTTATCGCTACGCCGAGATCGATCGGCCCAACATTGTCAACACACCCCTGCCCGCCGGCGCTGATGGCCCAACGTTTCGCCGAGCCCTGGAGCGAGATTGGATCCGGGCAGCAAAGGCGCATCAGGCTGACCTGACACTGGTTTCAGCCGGATTCGACGCCCACCGGGACGACCCCCTAGGCGGGCTGCTGCTTGATGATGAGGACTTTCGCTGGGTGACCGAACTGATCGTCGACTTGGCCGAGTGCACCAGCGGCGGCCGCCTCGTCTCTACGTTGGAAGGAGGCTACGACCTCAACGCCCTCGGCCGCTGCGCGGCCTTGCATGTGGAGGTGCTGGGCAGTGGCCATTCCTTCATCACTTCTGTCAACACTTCATAACGCTGGTTGCGTAGAGCACCGATAGCCAAATCGAACTGGATGACAGCCGCATCCGGGACACACTCAACCGCCTGCTGATGGCGGGCCACGACATGCCCCCTGACGCGCAGCATCGGGCAGCATCGGCGAGCGCCTGCTCAACACCCACCCGCGAGCGTTTCCACGATGAGCAGGATGACGCTGGTTGCGTAGAGCACCGATAGCCAAATCGAACTGGATGACAGCCGCATCCGGGACACACTCAACCGCTTGCTGATGGCGGGCCACGACATGCCCCCTGACGCGCAGCATCGGACAGCATCGGCGAGCGCCTGCTCAACACCCACCCGCGAGCGTTTCCACGATGAGCAGGATGACGCTGGTTGCGTAGAGCACCGATAGCCAAATCGAACTGGATGACAGCCGCATCCGGGACACACTCAACCGCTTGCTGATGGCGGGCCACGACATGCCCCCTGACGCGCAGCATCGGCGAGCGCCTGCTCAACACCATCCGCGAGCGCTTCCACGATGCGCAGGATGACGCTGGCCGCCCTTGGCAGCCACTCGCCGAGAGCACCAAGATATAGACGGCAAAGAATACCGACAGAATCCTGACTCAGGATGGCGACCTCAGCGGCACCGCGAGCTACCGCGCCAGACGCGATTCTGTGGCGATCGGCAGTAGCCGCATCTACGCCACCAGCCACCAGTTCTGGGCAAAAAATGGGCCTTGGGCACCACTAGGCGAGGTACGCCCATGCCCGGAGGCAACCTCCCCGCGCGACCCTTTCTGGGGCTCTCCAGCGGCGGCGAAAGCAGCATCCACGACATCGTCAATGATTACCTCGCCAACGCACTGTAAACGGATGTGAGTGTCAAGGCAGGCACTGGGATGAAGTGAGGCCGGGTCGAATCCGATTCACGTGTAGCACCCCGCCTAGATTGGATCAGCGAGACCAGCTAAGAACGGTAGAAGGCTTAGCCCCCGGTCCACCGACCTCGCTTTCAGCGGTCTGGGGAGTCGCCTCCTTGGGAGCTTGCGTTGTTAACACGGTCGCACAAGGCTTCCTGCACCCAGCTAGCCAAGGTTTGCACCCATTCCGGCGAGTCGTTCAGGCAGGGAATCAACCTCAGGTCCTCGCCCCCGGCCTGCAGGAAGATCTCACGCCCCCGAATGCCGATCTCCTCCAAGGTCTCCAGGTTGTCGACCACGAAGGAAGGACAATACAAGGCCAAGTGCCGAACGCCACGGGCCGGCAGCTCGGCAAGCCTGTGGTCCGTGTAGGGACGAAGCCAAGGCAGCCGCCCAAGTCTGGATTGGAAACTGACGCTTACCCGCTCATCGGCCAGCCCCAGCCGCGCCTGCACCGCCCGTGCGGTAGCGTAGCACTGATGCCGATAGCAGGTGGCGTGGGCGGGTGAGGAACGTTCGCAGCAATCATCCCTATGCAGGCAGTGGGTGCGTGTAGGATCCGCCTTCTTGATGTGCTGCTCCGGCAGACCGTGATAGCTCAGCAGGAGGTGATCCCAATTCGGCGGCAAGTGCCGTTCAATCAACTCCGTTTGGCGGGCTATGTAGTCCTCCCGTTGATAAAACGGCGGCATAATCCGTAACCGCATGCCCCCCGGCAACCTCTTTCGAACCGCATTAATGGCGGTGGTGCGGGTTGAGTCCGCATGTTGCGGAAACAGAGGCACCAGCAAAAGCTCGGTGCAACCCGCATCCTGAAGCCGCGCCATCGCCGTCGCTATGCTCGGTTCGCCGTGACGCATAGCGACCAAGCATTCCACCCCAGACCGATCGCCGACGGCGCGGCCTAGTTGATTGGTGTAGTGAAGCAGGGGCGATCCTTCATCCATCCAGATGGACGTGTAGGCGGCGGCGCTCCGCCTTGGTCGCACGGGCAGGATGAAGGCGCTGACGATCAAACGGCGGATTGGCCACGGAACGGCAAGCACCCAGGGGTCCATAAGAAATTCATTCAGGTAGCGGCGCACGTCGGCCACCGAGGGCGACCGAGGCGTGCCTAGGTTGACCAGCAAAACAGCGCGGCTCATTGCTTGGCGACGGCAAACGAGAAGTGGAGCATGGGAGCCTCCTGTCGGATCACTGACCTTGCTGCCTGAACATTCCAGCTTCGCTGCATGGAAGCTTGGTTTGGACCACCATGCCCTTCATCCTAACGAGTTCTTTGGCGGACTTCATGCCCTTGCACCACCACCAATTGCTGAACACAAGGCGATGGTCCCTCAGCCCGCAGTAATGGTTCGGGCATCTGCCCTTGATTGCTGTATTTTTAACAGGAAAATCCCTCAGCATCCCTTACCGGCCGACATTGGATTTCGGAATGAAAGCGGTTGCACTTCTCCGCTTCCGAGCACCTCAGTTTTTGCCTATTTTCAGCGCCGCACGCCAGCGACTGGTTTGCAGTTGGCATTGAGCTGCTCACTGGCGGGCTCGTGGGCCGTTTTGTGCCCGTCGCGCGGTCTTTTGAGCGCGATCCGCTCCACCTCGCGGCTAGGTCCGCATGTCCGGCCGCCCTTCCTCCATGCCGGGCGCAGGTGGTTGCAGCGCTGTAGTTGCACAAGACGGCGCAGGTCGTAGGCAAGGTTGTTCATGCCGACCTTGGCTTTGGCCCGCGCCAGCCCGATGGTCCGCACGATGACGCCGCCCATGTCATTGGCCTGTGCGCCGACCCGGCCCGGACCCGCACGGTGGATTTGGCCCGGTTGCTCCTCCGGGCCTGCTCGGTCACGGCCTTCAAGCCGAGCAGTCTGGCGTGATCTGCCTACCGACGTTCTTCAAGGCATTCAATCAGGCGATGCTTGCATAGACCAAGGCGTCGTTGGGCTTCGGCCTTAGGCGGGCACATCATTGTGTGATAGTGTCCGCCGCTTCGCTTTGCTTGTTATGGAGCCGTTTTTGTCATGGCGGGGCCTATCGTCATCATTGACTATGAGGCCGGCAATCTGCGCAGTGTGCAGAGGGCTTGCGCCGAGGTTGGCGCCGTCGCCCGCATCAGCAATGACCCGGATCAGGTGGTTCGCGCCGAACGCATCATCTTTCCAGGCGTCGGCTCCGCTGGCAGCGCCATGCGCAGCTTGAAGCGCAGCGGACTGGACGAGGCACTGCGCTTGGCGGTGAACGATGGCAAGCCCCTGTTGGGCATTTGCCTCGGCTTGCAGATATCCTTGGGTCATTCGGAGGAGCACGACACCCCCACCCTAGGGCTGATTCCCGGCGTCACCAAGCGTTTCCGACTCAATCGCCCGGGACTGAAAGTGCCCCACATGGGGTGGAATGAAGTGCGCCCGGTGCGGCCGCATCCGCTGCTGGCCGGCATTGAGCCTGGGGATGAGTTCTACTTTGTCCACGCCTATTATCCCGCGCTGGAGGATGATGAGAACCTGTACGCCCTAGCGACCTACCAACAGGATTTCGCAGCCGCCCTCGGCAAGGGCAGCTACTTCGGCGTGCAGTTTCACCCGGAGAAAAGCGGGCGCATCGGCCTGCGGCTGCTTGAACGTTTCACGCACTGGAACGGGCAATGCTGAGCAAACGCCTCATCGCATGCTTGGACGTGCGCGATGGCAAATTGGCCAAGAGCGTGAAGTTCGTCGACACCAAGGATATCGGCGACCCGGTGGAGAAGGCCCGGGCCTACTACGCCGATGGGCTTGATGAACTGGTCTTCTACGACATCACCGCCTCCAGCGACAAGCGTTCCATCATGTTGGACGTAGTGGAGGCCGTGGCCAAAGAGGTGTTCATCCCCCTTTCCGTCGGCGGCGGCGTGCGCTCCGTGGCGGACGCGACCGACCTGCGGTTGGCCGGGGCCGAAAAAATCAACGTCAACACCGCCGCAGTCAAACGACCGGCCCTCATCGCTGAATGCGCCGAGGCCATCGGCAATCAAAACCTAGTGCTGTCCATGGACATACGCAAGGTGCCAGTGGGCGGCGATTGTCCTTCGGGCTACGAAATTGTCATCAACGGCGGGCGCACGCCCATGCGCCTGGATGCCCTCGCTTGGGCGCTGAAGGGGGAGCAACTTGGCGCTGGGGAGTTGGTGGTGAACGCCATTGACGCCGATGGCACCCGCAACGGCTACGAGTTGACCCTGACCGCGATGATCGCCGAAGCGGTGCGCATTCCGGTCATCGCCTCCGGCGGCGCGGGCAAGCCCGAACATCTTAAAGAGGCCCTGACCGTTGGTCGGGCGGACGCCGCCTTGGTGGCCTCCATGGTGCATTACGGGAACTATTCGATCAGCGAACTGAAGACTTGGCTATACAATCAGGGCGTGAAGATGCGCATGTCTTGGTAGTGTTCCTGATCAGTTCAGGGCGGTGCCAAAGTTCTGCGCCTGCCGGCGGCTGACGCCGCGTCAGGTGCCTTGGGCGATCAGCGTTCAGGGCATTCCCAAAATTTGACGCATCCCGGCCGCGCACAAAAGAACGCCCTGATGCGACACGAGAAGTAGGCGACAGGAAGACTAGACATTATGTAGTGACCTACCCGTCCTCAACGCCGTGGATTAAGCTGAGGATGGTACATCTTCGGCTCAGAGCCATAATTGAGGAGGATAGGTCATGGACCAGTTTATCAAGTATGTCGGACTGGATACACACAAGGATACGATTGCCGTTGCGATCGCTGATATTGCAGGCGGCAAACCACGCTATTACGGTGAAATTGCCAACACGCCCACGGCGCTTACGAAACTGATGAAGGACGTAAGTCCGAACGGGGAGGTCGTTTCCTATTGCTATGAAGCAGGGCCGTGCGGCTACGGCATCTACCGTCAGATCAGTGGCTCGGAGCATGATTGCAGTGTCGTGGCGCCCTCGCTAATACCGACCAAGCCGGGAGACAGGGTTAAAACGGACCGGCGTGATAGTGAGAATCTGGCGCGCCTGCATCGGGCAGGCGAGTTAACACCGGTCTGGGTGCCCGACCAGGAGCAGGAGGCGATGCGGGACCTAACCCGTGCTCGGGAAGATATGAAGCACCTTGAGCGCCAAGCCCGGCAACGCTTATGTGCATTTTTGTTACGCCATGGGCAGAGGTATGACAGCGGGAAAAGCAAATGGACCCAGGCCTACTGGCGTTGGTTGGAGCGCATCAGGTTTAACCACCGGGTTCAACAAACCGTATTTCAGGAATACGTTGACAGTGTGAAACAGCAGCAACAGCGTGTGGCTGACATGGAACAGGCCATGCATGAAGCAATGACTGATTGGGCTCTGGCCCCAGTGGTGGAAGGCTTAATGGCGCTGCGGGGTTGTCGCCTGATTACGGCGATGACCGTTGTGGCGGAACTTGGCGACATCACCCGTTTTGATTCACCGCGCCAGTTGATGAGTTACTTGGGTTTGGTACCGAGTGAATCATCGAGTGGACCGAAGACGCGCCGCGGGGGGATTACGAAGACAGGGAATGGGCATGTACGGCGGGTATTAATTGAGGCGGCGTGGTGCTACCGTTTCCCGGCTCGCAAAACTGCCCCGCTACAGCGGCGAGCTGAACAAACCTCCGAAGAGGTACAGGCAATTGCATGGAAGGCTCAGAAGCGGCTGTGTGGTCGATATCAGGCTTTGGGCAGACGAGGATTACTGCCGCAGAAAATTAGCACCGCCATCGCACGCGAGCTGGCGGGATTTATCTGGGCGATTGCCTGTGAGGTGATGCCAGGGAACGCAAATGAAGCAAACAGGTAATCAAGAAAAGTGATATTGAATAAGGGAGAAAACAGTGAGCTTTTGGGACAGAGCAGAGGCGGTTCGGTGGGAGAACCCTCGTGCTTCCCAAGAGGCGTCCGGGTAACCGGAACGACCCTCGATACTAGAGAGAGGTAGCTCCACGACGAAGATTTGTCAGGCGGTACCGACCCGCGAATATCAGATTGATCAACCGTCGTTAAACGCTGCCCCTGTTCTGTCTCAAGGGCTTACTGAGGGAGGAAAATATGAAAGAATGATGTTATCGATTGACAGGTCACAACATATCAGGAAACCGCTGAAAAATTCGCAGGTTTTCGCGGTGCGACAAGACCAAGTTTTTTTCGATGACCTGTCAACCATTGAAAATAGGTGACAGATAATCCTAGACGCCATGCGAGGGCTAATCCTTGGAAGTAAATCAGAGGGTCCCTAGGTGAAAGCAATACTGGTCGAAAACGGCAAGCTGCGTTTGGGGAACGCCCCAGAGCCGGAAGTGGGCGTGGGCGAAGTCAAGATCGCAGTGGCCGCCAGCGCCGTCAACCGCGCGGATTTGGTGCAGGCCACCGGTGCCTATCCGCCGCCGCCCGGCGCCAGTGACATTCTTGGGCTGGAGTGCTCCGGCAAGGTGATCGCCGTCGGCGAAGGCGTCATGAGAACGGCCGCCGGCGACCAGGTCTGCGCCTTGCTCGCCGGCGGCGGCTATGCGGAAACGGTGGTGGCTCCTGCCGGACAGGTGCTGAAAATCCCCGAAGGCCTGTCCTTGCTGGAAGCGGCGGCAGTGCCGGAGGTGTTTGCAACGGCCTATCTGAACCTCTACTCCGAGGCCAACCTCTCCCTTGGCGAGCGGGTTTTGCTGCACGCCGGCGCCAGCGGCGTCGGCACAGCCGCCATACAACTTTGCCGCCAAAGCCACAACCCGGTGTTCGTTACCGTCGGCAGTGACGACAAGCTCAGGCGCTGCCTCGCCCTCGGCGCCGAAGGCGGCGTCAACCGCCATGAACGGGATTTCCCGGACAAGGTCTCGGATTGGACCCAAGGCCAAGGCTTTGACGTGATTCTGGATCCCGTCGGCGGCGGCTATCTGAAGGACAACCTAGCCAGCCTGCGCATTGACGGTCGCCTAGTGCTGATCGGCTTAATGGGCGGTGCCAAGGCCGACATCTCCCTCGGTTTGGTGCTGATGAAACGGCTGCGGCTGATCGGCTCCACCCTGCGCGCCCGCAGCATTTCAGCCAAGGCCCAGGTCATGGATGGGCTACAGGCTAAAGTTTGGCCGAAGCTTACCAGCGGCGCGATTAAACCCGTCTTGGAGGCGACCTTCTCTATGGAGGAAGCCCAACGCGCCCACGACCTCGTGGCCAGCAACAGCACCTTCGGCAAGGTGATGCTTGAATGGTGAGCACCTGGTGCGATGCGCTGGACTCTCCAGAAGACCATTTTTTACGTTCAGGAAACCAAACGTGTCCAAGCCCTTGTAACCGGCACCACCGCCTTCACCCAAGCAAGGCTTGAATGTTAGGAATGCTTGGGCCGCCGCCGATTAGCGGCACGCTCAGTTGCGCTTGGCTTGATGGCAACTAACCCGGCGGTCTTAGCTCCGCTTGAATGTCCCTGATCTTGCTGCGATTCAGTTGATAGCCGCGCAAGCAAAGCAGCCCTGGCAATGCCAGAAGTGACGCCACCGGGCCAGACCAGATGGCGAGTTGCAGCAGTGTATCTGCGGGAATGTCGGCGGCGGTGCGAACGGCATCGCCCACTGGCCAGTCGATCCAAACCAACACCAGTCCGGCAAAATAGGAGCCGAGCGCCGCCGAGCATTTGTTGGCGAACGCCGACGCGCCAAAGAAGACGCCTTCCTGACGCCGCCCAGTCGCCAGTTCATTCTCATCAGCAACGTCCGCCATAGCGGTGCCAATGCCCACGATCAGTTGGGCGATGGTGGCGCCGGCTACAATGATGATCAGCGTCATCACCAAGGCCAGCGCCCAGGAACCCGGCGGCGGCATTAGTCCGGCCAAATAGAGCAGCACCGGCAGCGCGTGAGCCGTCATCCAGCAGATGCCGCCCACAATCATGGCGTCGCGTTTGTCCAGCCAACCGAAAAATCGACGCGCCGCACCATAGCCGAACATGCTGCCGAATGGGCCTGAGACCAACACAACTAAAATTTGAAACCGGTCTAGGCCCCAAAAAAAAGTGCTCATGTAAAGCCCGGTGGCGCCCGCTACGCCAAAAGCCACGATGATCAGGATGAAGCCGTACATCATCCAGCGGAATGATGGGTTTTGCATGGCTTGCCAAGTCTCTGCGATCACATCGGACACGCCCACAGACTGCTCAACCAGCTGCGCTTTTGGCAGATGAGGTATGCGGCTGCGAGTGCCATAGGCGGTCATCAGGACGCTGACCAACATCACCAAGCCAAGGGTCAAAGCGAAAGGCGGATAACCAGCCGGGTTGAGCTGGCCGTTGGGGAATTCCGCCGAGGGCGTAAAGAAGACGCCAAAGCCAAGAACATAAACCAGGATGTAGCCAAGCGCGCCGAAGAAGTGGCGGATGGCGACCAGCACCGTGCGCTCGTCGTAATCTTCGGACAGTTCAGCGCCCAACGCCATGTGTGGCACATGCAGGAGCGTTAGGGCACCCCTGGTCAACACAGTCGCCAGCAACATCCAGGCGAACAGGCCCCACTGACCCACTTCCTCAACGGTCACCCAAGGGGCGAAGAGCAGGTAGAAGCAGATGGCAAGGGGAATTGCGGAAGCATACATGAACGGGTGGCGACGCCCTCTTGGCCCGCGCCAACGGTCCGATATGCTGCCAACAATGGGATCCGTCAAGGCGTCAAAAATCAGTGCGATGGCGATAGCCATACCGGCCAAATCGCCTGCCAGCCCCAACACCTGATTGTAGTAGAACAGCAAAAACGTGGTGAAACTGCACGTTTTGATGCTCTCGGCTACTTGGCCGGCGCCGAAATTAAACTTAACGCCAGCGCTGAGCGGCGGGGCTTTGGATTTCATGGTGCAAACCTACCTGAACGCCTTGGCAAATCGAAGGACTATCGGGCGCTAGTACGCAAAGCAGCCGCCATAGGCAGGCCGGGGTCGCCCGCCACCTTGCCGAAACCCATGGGCGGATGATCGCAGTGTTCTTAACAAGGTCCGCAAAGCGAGAGTAGGGAATTCAAGAGCGGCTTACGCCCTGCCCTCGCCCACAACAGCCGAACCTTCAAATGCCTATCAGATCCGCCCGGTCGATGAGGTTTTGCACAATGCGAATGCTGGCCGCATCCACCATGACGCCGTCAACGTTAATGGCGCCCAGGCCTTGGGCCAATGCTCGGTCGTAAGCATCTTTTTGACTTCGCGCAGTCGCCACATCCTCCGGGCTTGGGGAAAAAACCTCCTGTGCAATGTTCACCTGGCTTGGGTGAATGGCCCACTTTCCGGCCATTCCCAGAATCAGGGAGCGCTCTGCTTCCTTGCGATAAGTCTCCAAATCACGGAAGTTGGCGTACGGCCCATCCACCGGGTCAATGCCGTTGGCCCGACAGGCGATGGTCATTTTATAGCGCGGGTAGTGCCAGATGTCGGACGGATAGCCGCCAGTGCTGCCGACGAAGGCGGAGGACAACTGCATCTGCTGGCTGGCGGAGTAGTCGCCCATGCCAAACACCAGGCACTCAAGCCGGTCGGAGCAAGCGGCAATTTCCTCAACATTCATCAAACCTTCCACTTCCTCGATCAAGCATTCGATGCCGAGGCGTTTCTTCAACCCCAACTTTTGTTCGAGCTGATTGAGCAGTAGATGCACAAAACGCACATCGGCCGCGCTTTTCGCCTTGGTCAGCATGATGGTGTCCAGATTCTCACGCGCCCCTGTAACAACTTCTATGATGTCATCGTGACACCATTGCGTGTCAACGTCGTTGACGCGCACGCAAACTGTGCGCGGCATCCAATCGAGGTTGGTGAGTGCGTCCACAACCATGCCGCGGGCACTGAGCTTGGCGCTTGGCGCCACCGCGTCCTCCAGATCGAGAAAAACATGATCGAGTGTCATCGCCGACGCCTTGCTCATCATTTTTTCTGAACTGCCCGGAACCGATAGCTGGCAACGCCGTGGCCGACGTGGTTGTGCATCCATGAGATCCTTCTCCGTTTTTTGACCAAATTCGCGAAGTTTGATTGCGATTACGAGAAAACGCGCTTGTCGAATTCTCTAAATTGCTGAAAGACAGAACATTCCATGAAGATCTACGACGTGACCGACGACTGTCCCCATCCAGCGCCTGCCTCGGAGAGCGACCTAGTGCTAGTGCCACCTAATCCAAAAGAGCCTGCGAAGCATTCTTTTCCCCTAACGCTCTGTTAGGTCGTTCCGGATCTTTCCAGCTTCCAGCAAAGCACAGGGCTTCGTCGCCGTAGATCTTTCTAGTGAAGAATTCCTTCTCTTTTTCCATTCTGACAGGAAGGATTCGCGTTGTCACTCTCTGCCGGCCATCGATCAGCGAGGCTTCGCGGAAGCTATTGGCTCCTACGCCACGTACGTCGCCCCTGGAGTCACTCCTGCATCGTAAGATGCTGTGGGCTTAAGCGCAGCAGAAGATCCCCTATTTTCCTGGCAACCAGACGTGATGCTTAGTGAAAGCAAAAGGCATACGAACGCTACGATGATGCGCGAAGGGACGACGTCTAGGTGAGCGCGGGGTAGCGATTCTGTAACCACCCAAACCAAGTCGCCTCTGGCCACTGAGATAGAACGGAAAACGCTTCTGCAGTATCGATGGACACGAACTGATTTCGGGAACGGTCATTCAAGAGCTTCGAAAATGCCTCGAAAAGGTCGCCACCGAAGCGATCAAGCGGTCCCTTCGCGCACCGCAGGTCGTCATTGGCCTTCGGCGAGATATGCAGAAGCATGGCGTGATCGTAGCAGCTCTGCGGATCGCTCTCCGCGTGGTAGGCAGTCATCTGCTGGCGGAGCAGCTGGTACCAAGGATTCAGGAAGAATTCCTCAAGCTGGACGTCTGCATCGGCACGGATCGGCCCGTGCGGACGCTTCCAGATATTTTGATAGCGAGACAGGCGCGTGGCATCTCCGGCCTCATCTTCTTTGGTGCGCTTATTAGCACCAGATCCTTCGGTGTATTTCCATTCGATCAGGAGAAGTCGTCGCTCACTGCCAAGCCGATAGCAGACCGCAGCATTGAGCGAGGTCGAGAAGATGCCACGGCTGCGTTTTCCGTCCTCATCTCCCTCGTTCAGATAATCAGTCTTCGGAAACCACTCGAAGGCAACGTAATGATCTTCGCCGTTTCGGCGTTCGATCACTTCTGGCCGGGCTCCATCGATCGCAAGCACATGATCGATCCAGCGCCCGAGCAGCTCGGGCTTATCCGCGAACGGAAACAGGAAATTCACGCAGCAAACCTGCGTTGAGGCACCGTGGTTGGCTTGTGTACTCCAACCAATCTTCGGCGCGTCCGAACAGTCAAAGCTTTTGGTCATCCGCTTGCGATAGTCAGGGTGTAGATTGGCATCCTTACTACTCGGCATGAGCATGCATTCCTCGTCGCCGGTCTCGGCATCAGCGCAGCTCGCAAAAAAGTCTGCCTGCTGCTGGTACTCCTGCTTCTGAAATTTTGTTTTTGCAGTCATGAATCCTAGTCTCCTGATAGTCGGTGGTGGATCTCGGCCATCGCCAAGGTCTACGGGCTCAGTACATTGCGGAATGCCGCCACTCAGGCGACCAAGGAGAGGAAGATCCCCTATTTTCCCGGCAACCAGACGTGATGCTTAGTGAAAGCAAAAGGCATACGAACGCTACGATGATGCGCTAGGGGACGGCACCTTGGTGAGCGCGGGGTAGCGATTCTGTAACCACCCAAACCAAGTCGCCTCTGGCCACTGAGATAGAACGGAAAACGCTTCTGCAGTATCGATGGACACGAACTGATTTCGGGAACGGTCATTCAAGAGCTTCGAAAATGCCTCGAAAAGGTCGCCACCGAAGCGATCAAGCGGTCCCTTCGCGCACCGCAGGTCGTCATTGGCCTTCGGCGAGATATGCAGAAGCATGGCGTGATCGTAGCAGCTCTGCGGATCGCTCTCCGCGTGGTAGGCAGTCATCTGCTGGCGGAGCAGCTGGTACCAAGGATTCAGGAGGAATTCCTCAAGCTGGACGTCTGCATCGGCACGGATCGGCCCGTGCGGACGCTTCCAGATATTTTGATAGCGAGACAGGCGCTCGGAATCTCTCTCATCTTTGGTGCGCGTAGCATCATAGTTTTCGGTGTATTTCCATTCGATCAGGAGAAGGCGTCGCTCACTGCCAAGCCGATAGCAGACCGCAGCATCGACCGAGGTCGAATTGCTGCCACGGGTGCGTTTTTTCTTACGTTCCTCGTTCAGATAATCAGTCTTCGGAAACCACTCGAAGGCAACGTAATGATCTTCGCCGTTTCGGCGTTCGATCACTTCTGGCCGGGCTCCATCGACCGCAAGCACATGATCGATCCAGCGCCCGAGCAGCTCGGGCTTATCCGCGAACGGAAACAGGAAATTCACGCAGCAAACCTGCGATGAGGCGCCGTGGTTGGCATATTCATGCCAACCAATCTCCGGCGCGTCCGAACAACCAAAGCTTTTGATCATCCGCTTGCAATAGTCAGGGTGTAGATTTGCATCCTTACTACTCGGCATGAGCCTGAGTTCGTTGCCCTTGTAGCCGGTCTCGGCATCAGCGCAGCTCGCGAAAAAGGCTACCTGCTGCTGGTACTCCTGCTTCTGAAATTCTGTTTTTGCAGTCATGAATCCTAGTCTCCTGATAGTCGGTGGTGGATCTCGGCCATCGCCAAGGTCTACGGGCTCAGTACATTGCGGAATGCCGCCACTCAGGCGACCAAGGAGAGCTTGCTTGCAAGCTCAGCCGATGTCAACAAAACCGAGGGCATGGTGGGGCCGGACGTTGTGGTGGTCGTGGAGAGACCGGTCCAGAGCTCGGTTCACGTCGCCGGAGGCCGCCCCAGTGGACGGACAGGAACCCATCGCGCAAGGTGCGGGTGCTGCGCTCGACGCCGCCGTTATTGTCGGGGCGGCGTGGCGGGAGGACATGGAGGGGGATGCCGGCGGCGAGAAGCGGAGAAAAATGGACTAAAATGAAAAGAGTATGGATTGTGATCTCTTAACCTATTGATACCATTGAAAATTTCTTAATCGCTCTCGGTGAGGGCGGTGACTCGGCGATTTTTTCACCCATTTTTCTGTATCCTAGGAGCCCTCACTAGTCGGCGCTGCATGCAGGAAGCTGTTTTCCGAAATACAGTGTCATTCTCCTCGGCAGGGCGAACGAGCATGGAGCGTCGGCTAGTTGAGGCCACCTGCCCCCCCAATGCGCAAGCCTTCACGCCTGCCGTCTCAGGCTCATTCATCCGCTTGACCCTTGACCACGCCAACGCCGCATCAGGTGGGCATGGTGCCAGTGTTTTTCTGACCGAGGCATGTTTTGCAAGAAAGCAACGGCATCGGGCATCTACGTCGGCTCACGCGCCGCCTTCGAGGCGATGAATGCGTTCATCACACAACATGAGCTACATCCCAAGACCATTGCGAAACCCCGACTGACCTTCACGGCGACGAACTTGAACCTGCTGAAAGCAGCCAATCGGATCGAGTTGGTGGCCGCTTGGGGGCGAGGTCCATCCGAATTCGCTTGAGACCGCTGGTATCGGGGCCACAACCCCTCGGACGCCCGCTCAAACACCAACTCCTCGGCAAAGCCTTGGAAAACAGGCCAGGCTAAGCAGCTTCAATCCAATTCGCACCGGTCTCGCCCTGTCATCGACAGTGTCTTCAGTTTCAATCAAACACTTGAGGCTGCCAACCTTTACGGAGAACGGCTGCTACATGGGCAAAATCGTGATAACGCATTGAGTGAAGCAGCAGCGCCAACACGGAAACACGGAATAGCTACGCCCGCCCGCGCAACGCGACGGCGCTCATGTCGCCCGCAGCGATCCGCCTCATTGAGGCGGGCAACGAGAGGCCTCCAGCTATCTAGGCTGCGGTAGTTTCTCCATCCAAGGATAGACCCCATCGGCCGCCGCTATGAATTCCGGGTTCAGGAGATCTCGCTTGTTGTAGGCGAGCGGCTGCCCGTTCAACTGCCGCACAGCGCCGCCAGCGGCGCAAAGCACCGCCTCGGCGGCGGCGATGTCCCATTCCGAGGTGGGACTTAAACGGGGGTAGAGGTCCGCTTCGCCAGCGGCGAGCAGGCACAGTTTCAGCGAGCTGCCTATGCTCCGCTCTTGGGTTTGTGCAAAGCCATCCGCCAAATCGTCGAGATAGCGTTGCAGGCGCTCATTGGCATGGCTGCGACTGACCACCAAGGTGAGCGGGCCCTTCTCCCGCATCCGCCGCCCGTTGAGAGGAGTCCACTCTCCATGGACCCGCCTTTCCGCCTGACCAGCCGCAACGTCGCCAATGAAGGTCTGCCCAAGGGCAGGCGCATCCACGATCCCCAACTGCGGCCGGCCATCCTGAATCAAGGCGATGTTGACGGTGAATTCGCTGTTCCTGTTCACGAACTCCTTAGTGCCGTCCAAGGGGTCCACCAGCCAGAAACGCCGCCACTTGCGGCGTTGGTCAAACGGCGGCGGCGCGGACTCCTCCGAGAGCACCGGCAAGCGAGGGTGGAGCAAGCGCAAACCGCGCAGGATGATCTCATGGGCAACCAAGTCCGCTTCCGTGACGGGCGATGAATCGGGCTTCTCCCGCACTTCAAAGCCAGACCGATAGACCTCCATCACGGCGGTGCCGGCGGCGGCGGCGATCTCAAGCAAGGACGGAACCAGCTCGTTCAATGGCGACTCGACGAAGTGAACCGATGGCTAGGTGCAACCAACCAGCTGAAGCTGCACCGGATGGCTTTGCTCTGTTCATTATAGAGGGATCGGTGGTATATCTGTAGGCTGTGGTGAACTGGGACCAAATCGAAACCGTCATGCTGGACATGGACGGGTGCCTGCTGGATCTGGAGTACGACAATCGTCTATGGAACCAGCTCGTGCCGTCCCGCTACGGCCGGGCGCAGCAAATCAGCGTCGATCAAGCCCGCAAGCGCCTCTACGGGCATCTCCGCCCAGGCGCTCGCAGCCTAGACTTCTACTGCATCGAATTTTGGACTCGTCGCACCGAGCTTGACATCATCGCCCTGCACCATGAAATGTCCCGCTTGATACGCTACCGGCCGGGTGCCAAGGAGTTCCTATTGTGGGTGCGAGAGCGCGCCCGGACGCTGCTGGTCACCAACGCCCACCGGGCCAGCCTGAGCGTGAAAGACCTGCACTCAGGTATCTGCGCAAACGTCCACTTGGCCATATCAAGCCACGACTTTGGACATGCGAAGGAGTCCCCAGAATTCTGGCAGGAGCTTGCCACGGCGCAACCTTTCAACCCAGCACGCACCCTGTTCGTTGACGACAATCAAGCCGTGCTTGAAGCCGCGGCCGCTTTCGGCATCAGCCATCTGCTCACCATCAAGCAGCCCGATTCAAGCCGGCCGGCCCGCCGACGCCTCGCTTTTCCGGCCTTTAACCACTTCGCGGATATAATGGGATCCTAATGAGCCGTCCAGGCTATCCCACCGCACCAATGCAAGGCGTAAAATAGTTGCAAGCGCATCCCTTTAAACCTATTGTTCCATTGAATCTGCCTGTAATGGCTGGGCGCAGCGGCCACGGCGATGCCGCCTCCAAACCCATTTTTTCAGTGAGCCTGCCTGCAATCACATGAAAGACAACCAACCCCACATCTACAAAATCCTGTTTCACAGCATGGGGCAGATTTACGAAGTCTACGCCCACAACATCTACAGCAGTGACCTGTACGGTTTCATTGAAGTTGAGGACTACATCTTCGACAAAAAGTCCCAAGTGGTGATCGACCCAAGCGCAGACAAGCTGCGCACGGAATTCGAGGGCGTGCAACGCAGTTTCGTGCCCATGCATGCGGTCATCCGCATCGACGAAGTGAAAAAGGAAGGCGTCGCCAAGGTGACTGAATCCACCACCGGCAACGTGATGCCTTTCCCCATGCCCGTTCCGGGAGATGGAAGCAGGAAGTCCTGAGCGCGGCCAAACCTGCTTCGCAGGAAAGGAAATAGTTTGGAATAGCCTTGGTCGGCTGGCGGCTGGCCTACGACGCCTAGAACGCAAGCGATGCCAACTGGTGCAGTTGTTGACGAACGGCAGCGGGATGCAGAGAGACTGCTTGATGGGCGGGGGACATGCACAGGTGAAACAGGAAATGATTGATGCACTAGGCGCTTGCGCCATTTGCAGAAACTGGCGAAACCGATCTGCTGGGCCTAACAGAATCGGACTGCGGACAACCCGGATGCGGCCCGCGCATCGACAATGGTCCGCCATTCAGTCGCGTTGCGATGAGTTCGGTGGGTCAGATTGCTCCTACGAAAGTCGGCGCTAAAGTAGGCTGGAATCGCAGTCGTGGGAATGACGGTTCAGAATGAACGCTTACTTCCTGACTGTTTGTTCAAAGCGTTGAAGGCCACCGCCAATTGCCTCTGAGCAATAGGTGTTTGCCTGAGCCACCCGCGGCAGCAAGCTGTAATCCCCCCATTTATAACCGAAGTTATTCGTAGAGATTTACGCTGCTAGTTTCTGGGTCGGCGTGATCCTGCCAACGCCATATTTGGCCGTTCATTGTTGTACATCCACAACCATTCGGCCGTCATCCCCGGGTATGGGCGCAAGCACGAACTTAACGCGCCGACGGGTAAGCGCCCCAAAACCGCTCGGAGCCGAGTAACGATCAGGCCCGTTATTGCATGGAAGCAATCAGTGTTTGAGGGGCGCTAGCGGACTGCGACGCCGTGAATCATGTAGGCGGCCCACTTGGGGCCCGGAACGTAGCCGACGTTTCTTTCCTGCAAGTGAAATCCAGCGCCTTGGAGTAACGCATCAGGCTGTCGGGTTAGGTGACAGCCGCCGCCAATGATCTTCCAAGCTGGCTCAATAATTCTCTGCCAGCGCACCACCCGAGGCTCCGGCGACAGGCCGTGCTCCACGAAGTAGAAGCGGCCGGAAGGCTTCAGCACCCGCCGCATTTCGTTAAGCGCTTGGTAGACGTTGGGAATGCTGCACAGGGTCCAAGTGCAGACGATGGCGTCGAATGCACCTTCCTCAGCGGGAATGTCCTCCCCGGAGGCCTGCAGAATCTGCACCTCGGTATTGGCCGCGGCGGCGCGAGCCTTGGCCATGTCGGTTAGTTCAGGAGCTGGATCCAATCCGGTCAGTGAGCGCACATTCTGGTAGTGGGGCAGGTTATGCCCGCTGCCAATGCCGATCTCAAGAATGTTGCCTCGGGCGCGGGGCACATATTGCTGGCGCAACTCCGCCATGGGCGGCTGGCTGCACGCCCAGTCGATCAGCTTCGGCAGGACGTACTTAGCGTAAAGGCCCATCATGAATAACCTTAGGCAATCCCCACCCGCTTGGCTTCAATGGGCCGTTCCAACCATAGCAACCGCCCCAGCCTTTATGCAGGCATTTCCCTGCTCGAAGGAGTCCAGTCAAGCGATGCTTCGCGTCCATATCCCACTTGTTTGCGGCGCAGTGCGCTATTTGTTGCGGCACAACACCATTTGCTTGCATGCACCGTACGCTTTGTTTGCGTGAATAGCACGCTAGTTGGTCATGATGGTCACGCCGCTGAGGCCCGGAGCGCCGTACACATGGGTGTATCCAGTTTTTGGATTGTTCGGCACTTGCCGCACCCCTGCCTCGCCCCGAAGCTGTAGGCAGATCTCATAGACCTGTCGCAGACCGGAAGCACCAACCGGCTCGCCATTGGCCATGCAGCCGCCATCGGTGTTGACCGGCAGCTTGCCGTCGATTTCGGTGTGTCCCTCACGCAGCCACTTTTCTTGATCGCCATCGGCGCAAAAGCCATTTTCCGCCATGTGCATGACCTCAGCACCAGACTCCGTGTCCTGAAGTTGCGCCACGTCGATGTCTTCCGGCCCCACGCCGGCCATTTCAAAGGCGGTGGCGGACGCCTGCACTGTGGGGGCGGGCGCCCGCTCAAGGGCTTGGGACTGGGAGAACACCTCAAAGGAGCCGAATTGACGGGTCTTCACCGACACGGCCTCCAGAAACACCGGATTGGAGGTGAATTGCTTGGCTTTGTCGGCGCGGCACAGAATCATGGCGCAGCCGCCTTCCGCCGGTGAGCAGAACATATACTTGCGCAACGGATGGCAAACCATCATGGAGTTGGCCACTTGGTCGTAACTGAAACTGTTGCGTCGCCAAGCGTTGGGGTTCTTGGAGCCGTTCTTGTAGTTCTTGACCGCCACACGAATCAGCGTGTCTTCGCTGATGTCATGTTCGTGCATGTAGCGCTGGATCTTCATTCCGAAAAATTGCGGCGTCAGCGCCATGCCGATGTCTCCGTACCACTTGCCGAGGCCACTGCCTTCGGGATTGACGGTGAACGCGCCCCGAGGGTGCTTGTCGAAGCCCACCGCCATGCCGATGTCGAACATGCCGGATTGAATGGCCATGTAGGCCGACTGCAAGGCGCTGCCGCCGGTGGCGCAGCCATTGGCTACATTGATAAATTGCAAGCCGGTCAACCCCAATTTGGAGACCATGGTGTCAGCCGCGCCGGCGGCCGATGAGCCGCCGTAAGCGAACTCCATGTCGCTCCAATCGAGGTCCACGTCCTTCAATGCCTCGCGGGTGGCATATACCCCCTGCTCAAGGCCCGTGACGCCTTCCGTTCGTCCAAAGGGGTGGATGCCGATGCCAATAATTGCTACGTCCACGTTATGCTCCTCTTAAGTGATGGCTATTCAGGTTTCGTCCGCTGGCCTGAAGAAATAGGCAATGATGTCCTTGCCATCGCGTTCGATGTACTTCTCGACCACCAAGTCCATGTCCATGCCGATGCGCAGCTTGGAAAGGTCCTCAGCCTTGATACGCGATTCAACACGAACCTGACCCGGCAACTCCACGTAGCCGACGCCAAAGGGCTGGAAAGTCTCTGGCGTTTCTGGGCCTTCATAGGGGGGGCGGTTGGGCAGGAAGCCCTGTATGGTCCAAGTCCACAGCTTGCCTTTTCGCTCAAGCTCCACGGTTTCCGTGTCTTGGCCGCAGCAGGCTGGACAACCGGTCTGGGCCGGAAAGGTCACCACCCCGCAGTTGCGGCATTTGCTGCCGAGAAGACGCGGATCATTGGTCGGCCAAGTAAACAGCCCTTCCGCAATCGGAACCTGATCGGCGATGCTCGCCATGGTGCGCCCCCGAGCGAAAACTCAACAGGATGCCTGTTGTACCCGATTCGCAACCAGACTTAAAGCCCTTGAGCGGGCTTTCGGCGAACAGCGCCCGGGCACGCAGCGCTCTTGATCACCATCGCGTCCACCACCGCCACCGGAGCGTTCTCCACCTTCAGCCCATGGGCCGTCAGTTGCCGGTTCACCTCCTCCAGAAGCGCCTCGCAAAGACCGAGCTTCACCAGCATATGGCGGAATCGACAGATCGCCGTGTGATCCGGGCTGTTCTCCAGAACCGAAGCACCGCAGAACAACTGGCCGCGTCAAGCGCCAGCGCGAAGCCTTGTTTGTTGCCTGTGATCAGCCGCTCTCAAGCGACAGCGTACCGCCCCTCATCGGATAGGGATCCTGGTACCGCCAACGCATGTCGCCGGCGTGGATGTCTACGGCGGACAGGTGGCCGTGGGCGGTGCCATTAGCCATGTCCACGTCAATAGGTGCGCCGCCAAGGAACTGTTTCCCGGCACGAAGTCGATAATGTGGCCCTTCCGGAAGTGCTCGCAGGCTTCTAGCACTAGGATGTAGGTTAGGCCCAAGCCCAAGTTCGGGTTCAACGCACCGGTCCAGGCACGGCCGTCGTGGTCGTGCCGGACGATGGGCGCAAGCACGAACTTAACGCGCCGGCAGGTCAGCGCCCCAAGCCCTGTCTTTTCAGATCCGGCCGCTCGGATTGGACCTCCCTGAACTCGGTTTGTTGCTTGCGCAAAGGCATGTGCTGCCGAGGACCAAAGGCCCCCGACAGCTAGCAGGCCTGACGCAGCCCCTATAAGGACATCGTTGCGGCGACGAACCAATAGCGGCCGAGGGCGTCGTACATGCCGGGGAAGGTGTTGCCGTTGCCATTGTCGGATGGCCCGGCGGCACTGCCGGCGATGGGCGGCGATTGGTCGAACAGGTTGTTGATGCCTAGGCGCAGCTGGGCCTTCTCCGTGGCGTTCCAGAACACCGACAAGTCGAAGTAGGAAACGGACTTCATGTCGATGTCGTTTTCGTTCAGGTCATCCACTTTGTTGGTGAAGCGCCACATCAGGCTGGCGGAGACATCCCAGGGAGTGGTCCAGACCGCCCGCAGCTTGTTGCGTACGTCCGGGGTTGGATAGCCGCAAACGGAACCCCATTTGCCCTTGCAGGACACCGTTGGGGCGCCGACCAGTTCTTGTTGGTCCCACTTGTCAATCAAGGAGAGCACGTTGCTGATGTTGACGCTGCCATATTTTGCAACATCGAATGAGTAGTCGGCGATCAAGTCAAAGCCGGCAACCGTTTCAATGGCCAAGTTGTCCTGCAGCGCCACAATGTGGCCGCTGGTTGCGGCGTTTGAGCCAATCCAGAGGTCGCCCGGAACGCCTCGCCTGACCAGCTCGCATTGAGAAAGGTTACCGTCGAGGCATTGATTGAGAATGAACTCCGGCCCTAGGTTGTCGATGCCTTTTTCAATCTTGATATTGAAGTAGTCAAGGCTGACTTCTAGGCCGTCAATGGCGGCAGGGGTCAGCACCACGCCGAAGGACCAGGTATCGGCTTCCTCAGGGTTCAGGCTCGGATTGCCACCTTGCAGGAAGTTGTACTGCCCGGCCGGCGAGTGGGGGATGCCGCCGAATCGATCTTGGGTAACGCCGCTGCGGGCACATTCCTCAAAGGTTCTACCCTCCTCGGTTCTGCCGTCGGCGCCTACCGGGCCGCCGCAAGGATCTCCGGTCATGTCGAAGAGGTTGAAGCCCGTTGGTTGGAACAGCTCGCGCACGTTGGCACCGCGGATGGCGCGCTGGAAGCTGGCACGCAGCTTGGTGTCATGATCGATGGCCCAACCCGAGCGGATGCCGAAGGTTTCGGTGGACACGCCGTAGCTGTAGTCGGAGTAGCGGAAGGCGAAATCCAGCGTCAACTCTTCAGCAAACCGCCCGCCCTCGACCAGCGGAATGCTGGTTTCCAAGAATACTTCAAATACGTCGTAGCCGCCGCTGACTGGGTTGGTCGCACCTCCTTGGCCAGCGCCTTCGCCATTGCGAAAACCCGAATCCGGGTTGAAACCTAGATTCTCTTCCCGATATTCAGCGCCGACCACTAGGCTCACACCGTGATTCGCCAAGGGCAGTCGCAGGCCGTAATCCCCCAGATCTCCGCTGATGTAGCCCGAAGCCACGATCTGATCCGTGGTGCCGCGGGCGAACAGCGGCAGGACGATGTAGTCCAAGGCAGCCTGGGTGACGCCGCCGGTTTCGAAGACGTTCCAAGGCGCGCAGGCGGGGTCTGATCCGTCCACTACCGATTGGCAGACAATTTCGCCGGTGTCCGGGTGCCGCACGGCGTTGAGGGCGCGTCTGATCTTGGTGGTTCCCAGATCGTTCAAGTAGGTATTCTCCATGCTGACTTCGGCATAGAGCATGGAAGCGTCAAAGCGCCAATTGTCGTTGATGTCCCCACGCACGCCAAAGACGCCGCGGAAACTGGTGTGACGCAAATCCTGTTGACGGTTGCCACCCTCCACGTTGCGGCGTCCGATGTAGAAGGGGTCCCGAACATCGCTCCGAGTTAGCCCAATGTCGCCGCAAATGGCCTGAAACTGTTGTTCCGACATCAATGGATTGCCGCAACTTATGGATTCGGTGACGAAGAAAGCGCCGGATGGAGCGATCTGAGAGATCGACTGATCATCCATGAACATCAGTTCCGTGTAGATCTCGGCTCGGTCCGTGATGTTGTAGTGGGCGAAGGCGCCGAAGGTGTACTGCTTGTCCGGTCGCTGATAGTAGTTGAGGGGGCCGTAGTTAAAGGTCTCGCCTTGGCGTGGTACGAATTCATTGCCCTGAACGATGAAGTCAACTAAGGGGCCGCCAACGCTGAAGTTGGTGAAGCGGCCTTGGGGGATGGTCGAGGAACCGAAGCAGAAAGTAAGGTCGTTGCTTAGTGCGCACGAACTGTAATCCCGCTCTCCCTGCAAAACGGCCTCCACGTCTCGGTAAGTGGCGTAAGCCGTGACGTTGCCTCGGCCGCCATCGAAATTGCCGCCGACAATCAAGGAGGCGTAGGACGTATCGCCACCAGATGTGCTGCCGTCAGCGGCCGGATAGCCGGCGCTTTCGACGATGCCTTGGTACCTGCTTGAGCGATTGTTGTGTTGATATTGGCTGAACTGGTATTCCAGTTGCATACCCTCGAAATCGTCCTTCATAAGAAAGTTGACCACACCCGCCACGGCGTCGGAGCCGTAGGTTGCGGATGCGCCTCCAGTCAGCACTTCCACCCTCTCCACCAAGGCCGCAGGAATTTGGTTGATGTCCGCGCCGATGCCACCCTGAAGGGCTGAGCCAGCTGGCAAGCGGCGGCCATTGACCAGCACCAAGGTCCGCTCTGGGCCAAGGTTGCGCAGATTCAGCGTTGCCGTGCCGGTGGCACCGTTGGACTGGCCAGTGTTCTGGTCAGAATAGACCTGCGGCAGACTGCGCAGCAAGTCCTCCACCCGGGTGGTGCCCTGAAACAGAAACTCCTCAGAATTTACTTGCGTAACCGGGCTGGCGCTGACCAAGTTGGCCCGCCGGATGCGCGAACCGGTGACCACGACCTCTTCAATGGCTGGCGCGGCTTGGTCGGCTTCGCCAGCTTGGGCTTGGGCCGGAAAAGCGTAAATCGCCAGCAAGAGTGCTGGTGTTATGGACGGAAAAAGATGTCTTGCTCCCAACATGATTGCATGTTCTCCTTCAATTTGTGTTTGAGTGCGGCGCAAAACACCTAGTGCCGTAAACGGCACCACTGGCCTATATGCCAGCAGACTAGGCTGGCCGCTTTTAAGTGTGAGGTCTCTCCACGAGGAACTTTATCGCCCGCCTACTCAGGCTTGATTAGGCCGAACAACCACTGCTTGTAGCTGTAAGCAGAAGCAGCTTTAGCACCAAAGCCAATAAGCTTAACATGTCTTAGTGAAAACGCAAGATACAATTTGCGTCCAACTGCTCCGAAAGCGAATCCCCTGCGCTCAGCCCCGTTCGCCCAGCGCTTCGATTGCTTGATCGACCCGCCGTGATCGTTGCAGGCTGTGCCTGCTGTTCGCTTAGCGCTTCACACCTCCATGGGCTTCAGCAGTTTTGGCCACTGCTCCATAGTGGCGGCCATGCGCTCGCCCACTTCGCCCACCGTCATAGGTGCCCCCATGGGATCCTTTTGGGCAATTTCCATCACCTGCCAAGATAGCAAGGTGACTCTGTTGGCGCCGACGCAGAACTGACGCCCGGTCACTTTGCCAGCCTCGTCCGTACACAACCAAACCACCACTGGCGAGACCTTTTCCGGTGCAAGACGCTCTTCAAACCCCTCGGGCATGATGTCTTCGGTGAGGCGGGACCAAGCTGCAGGCGCCAAGGTGTTGACGGTGATGCCGTACTTGATGCCTTCCAATGCCAGCACCCGGGTCAGCCCGGCAATACCCGCTTTGGCGGCGCCGTAGTTGGTTTGGCCGAAATTGCCAATCAGACCCGAGGTGGAGCTGGTGTTGATGATGCGCCCGCCGAACCCTTGCGCCAGCATTTGGTCCCAAGCGGCTTTGGCGATCAGGTAGGTGCCGCGCAGATGGACATCGACTACGATGTCCCACAGGTCGTTGGTCATGTTCTTGAACGACTTGTCGCGCAGGATGCCGGCGTTGTTGATGCAGATGTCGATTTTGCCGAAATGATCCACGCAGGCTTGCACCATCGACTTGGCGGCGGCTTGGTCGGTTACCGAGCCGTAGTCGGCCACGGCCCGCCCGCCGGCGCTTCTGATTTCCTCAACGACGCCATCGGCCATCCTCGAGCCGCCGCCGCTGCCATCCCGGGCGCCGCCCAAGTCATTCACCACCACAGCAGCGCCTTCCTGCGCCAACAACAGGGCGTGAGTGCGCCCCAAACCTCCGCCGGCACCGGTCACCAACGCCACCTTGCCGTCGAGCTTGCCCATGTTTGTCTCCCAATCACTAAAAGGAGAGCATTTTAGCCCAGATGTGCCCTCGGCGTTTCACGGAACGCCAACTCGCCCTTGAACCCGTACCCGCTCCACCCTAGCAACCGATTTCGGATTGACATCTGACCTAGGAAGCCATTCTGAGACCGGTACGAATTGGGTTGAATCTGCTTATGCTGGTCTGTTTCTGGCCTGTTTCCCAAGATTTATGGGCTCAGGCACATTCCGGAGTTTCAGCCCCGACCTCAACGGCAGCGTCGAGCGCCGCAACCGCACCTTGCGGTCGGGTTATATGGTCCGTCCACCGGGGCGACCTCCGGCGAAGTGAACCAAGCTCTGGAGGGGTCCCTCCGCGACCACCACAACGCCCGGCCCCACCATGCCCTCGGCTTGTTGACACCGGCCGAATTCACGGACAAGCTCTCCCTCGCTGCCTGATCGAAAAAATTCCGACATGTCCTGAGCCCGCGCACAAGTTGCTAAAAAAAGCAATCAAGCGTATTGTGGCGCGCCACGTTGTGACAGCAGATTGAGATTGCGGGGAGGCTTTGATTACCGTTTTCAAACGCGAACGTTTGCTCTTGTTTGGTCTGATTGGTTGTTTGGGCAGTGGCCCAATGGCTACGGAATCCTTGGCCGCGGCTGCCGCTCCTCAAGCAGACATTGAGGAAGTGGTGGTTGTCGGTTCCCGTCGGCGGGACCGCTCTGCTTCGGATTCACCAGTCCCCGTAGACGTCATAAGCGGTGACGACTTTCGCTCCCATGGCACGTCCAACACCGAGGAATTGATCGCCAGTCTGGTCCCGTCCTTCAACGTCGGCCAAGAACCGATCAGCGATGCGGCAACGTTCATTCGCCCGGCAACCCTGCGTGGCTTGGCACCCGACGCCACCTTGGTATTAGTCAATGGCAAACGCCGCCATCGGGCAGCAGTGATCTCCTTGCTGGGTGCCGGCGTTTCCGGCGGCAGCCAAGGTCCCGACTTATCGGTCATCCCGGCCATCGCCATCAACCGCTTGGAAGTACTGCGGGACGGCGCTGCCGCCCAGTACGGTTCGGACGCGATAGCGGGCATCATGAACTTCGTGCTGCGGGACGATGCCGAAGGCGTCGAACTAGACGCCAAGTGGGGCAGTTTCTATGAGGGTGATGGCGGCGCGGTCACGATAGCCGCCAACGTTGGCCTGCCGCTGACCGTTGACGGGTTCGCCAACTTCAGTTTGGAATGGAAGGAATCGGACCCGACCGACCGCAGCGTGCAACGCGGCGATGCGCAGGCGTTGATTGATGCCGGCAACACCGATGTGCGGGTTCCGGCGCAGATCTGGGGCGCACCGGAGTATTCGGACGACTTCAAGTCATTCGCCAACTTCGGCCTCAATCTCGGCAACGGTGCCGAGGCCTACGCTTTCGGCAACTACGCCAAGCGGCAAGTGGAAGGTGGCTTCTATTACCGCAACCCCCACACCCGCGGCGGCGTCTTTCGTGGTCCGGTTCTGGAAGATGGCACTCCCACGATCAAAGTGGCGGATTTGTCCGGTGACATGTCAGGCAACTGCCCGGTTATCCGGATTATCAACAATGTTCCAGACGCGACGGCCTTGGCAGCGGTCAGTCAGAACCCGAATTGCTATTCGTTGATCGAAAAATTCCCCGGCGGGTTCACGCCCCAGTTCGGCGGCTACATCAAGGATGCGAGCATTGCCGGGGGCGTTCGCGGCGAGCACAACTCGGGCTGGTTCTACGACCTCAGTGCTTCCGTCGGCCGCAGCAATGCGCAGTTCTACATCTACAACACCATTAATCCGCAGTTGCTTTCGCAGCGCAACGACATCCCGGTCCACTACGACGCTGGGGCCTATACGGAAACCGATCGGGTTTTTAACTTGGATCTGTCCCGCTCCTTTAACTGGGCAGGTTTTTACGAACCGATCAACGTGGCCTTTGGCCTGGAGTATCGGGACGAGACCTTCAAAATTGAAGCGGGCGAGCCAACCTCTTGGTTCATTGATCAGAATTTGGCTGATCAGGGCTTCGGCATCGGTTCCAACGGCTTCCCCGGATTCCAGCCGGGCGACGCTAGTGAAAGCACTTCGCGTTCCAGAGCGGCCTATGTGGATCTGGAAAGCGACGTCACCGAGCGCCTGCTGATTGGCGCCGCCTTGCGGTACGAAGACTACGACCTGTTCGGCGACACCCTTGATGGCAAGCTTGCTGCCCGTGTGCAGGTGACGGACAATTTCGCGTTGCGTGGAGCGGTCAGCACAGGTTTCCGGGCGCCGACGGCGGGGCAAGCGAACCTGCGCAACGTGACCACCGAATTCAACATGGGCCGATTGGCAGACATTGCCACTCTGCCACCAACCAATCCGGTGGCCATTCAGAAGGGGGCCAGGACGTTAACGCCGGAGGAATCGACCAACATCACTATTGGCGCGGTGTTCCAAGCTGGTGCCCTTGATATAACGATTGACTATTACAACATCACCATCAAGGATCGAGTCGCCTTCACCAGCCGCTTGAACCTGACAGAGGACGATGTTAGAGATCTGTTGGCGGCAGGTGTAACCGATGCCACCAGCTTCTCCTCGGTGCGGTTTTTCTCTAATCAGCAAACCGTGGAGGCATCGGGCATTGATGTGGTCGTGAACTGGCCCTTCGAACTCGGTGCCGGCTCATCGACCCTGACGCTGGCGGCCAATTGGTCGGATGTGGATCTTACCCGCTTCAATCCGGAATTCACTTCCGCAAGCCGCCGCCTGCAGATCGAACAAGGACGCCCCGACTCCAGAGCCACATTGACTTGGAGACATGTGCAGGGGCCGTGGCAGCTTATGGCGCGAGGCAGCTATTATGGAGACTATTACGATGCCCCGACCAATGACCCCGACGCCTCTTACTTCCCCAACCCCAAGCTCTTGGTTGATCTCGAGGCCCGGTATAACCTGACGGAAACACTTTCATTCACGGTCGGCGGGAACAACGTATTCGATGAGTATCCGCAAAAGAACCCGAATGGCGATGCAGCGGGTCTGATCTATCCAGAGGGCTCTCCCTTTAGCTTCAATGGCGGGTTCTACTACCTGAGGGCTGCGTGGCAGATGTGATCTGACCTATGGATAGGGAGCCCAGATGGCAGCGGTAGCGACGGGGGGCCGCTCCCTCCTTTGGGAGGATGGCCCGGTCGCGGATTGAGATGAGACGCCGCGCCGATCCGGTTTTTGGCGATGCCTGCCGAGAGAATCGAACTTGAACGTTGATCCCACAATTAATCGGAGGAAATACGATGGCAATTCAAGAAGGTGACAAGCTGCCTGAGGCAACCTTGCACATCATACGCAATGGAAAGCCCGCCCCGGTGACCACAGAAAACCTCTTCGGCGGCAAAAAAGTGGTGGCTTTCGCCGTGCCTGGCGCCTTCACCCCGACCTGCTCACAGGCCCACTTACCTGGCTACGTGGTGAATGCGGACAAGATCAAGGCCAAGGGCGTGGATGACATCATCTGCATTTCCGTCAACGACGCCTTCGTCATGGATAGTTGGGGGCAGGATAGGAACGCCGGGGACCTTTTGATGGTGGGGGATGGCAATGGTGATTTCACCCGCGCCATCGGCCTTGAGCTGGATGCCAGCGGCTTCGGTCTTGGCACTCGGTCACAACGATACGCCATGGTGGTGGAAGATGGCGTGGTCACCAAATTGGCGGTGGAGGACGCCGGCGCTCTTGAAGTGAGCAAGGCGGAAGCAATTTTAGACGCGCTTTGATCCAGCCTTCTTGAATTGAAGCGCTAGAACAGCGCTCGACCTTGACCGGGCGTTGTTGCCGTAGCCCTTGACTTGAACGCGTGGCAGGAAGGCGCTGAGCGGCCCGCTGGTGGTTTGTTCGCCCTCGGCGCCTACGGTTGCTGGGGCTTGGCGCCCATTTATTTCAAATGGGTGGAGTTCGCCAGCCTGCTGGATGTACTGGCCCATCGGGCTGCCTGGGCGTTCCTTATTCTGTTCACATTAGTGGTTGTGCGTCGGCAATGGCGGGCTGTTGCCGGGCTTAGCTACAGGGATTTCGGCTGGCTGGCAGTTTCGGGCACCCTGGTGTCCATCAGTTGGATCACCTACATCTGGGCGCTGCAGCATGGGCGCATCGTTGAAGCCAGCCTTGGCTATTACATCAATCCCCTAGTGACCATTGTTCTTGGCATCGTTTTTCTGCACGAGCGGCTGTGCTGGCGGCAAACCTTGGCCGTGGCCTTGGCGGCCTTGGGCGTAGTCAATGAGATGCTGGCCTTTGGCGCTCTGCCTTGGGCCGGCCTGCTGTTGGCTGGCAGCTTCGGCTTCTACGGCTTGGTGCGCAAGCGGATTCACATCGACCCCATTGTTGGCCTTGGCGTTGAAACCGGCCTGATGTTTCCGCTGGCGTTGGCGTTTTTGACTTGGCGAATGGCGAAAGGGCAAGGTGTGCTGGCAACCGGAGATGGCGCACAGATCGCGCTGCTCGCTTTAAGCGGGTTGGTGACCGTAGTTCCCTTGACCTTGTTCGCCGCCGCGGCCATGCGCTTGAACCTGATTGCTCTGGGCTTCTACCAGTACTTGGCACCGACGTTGATCTTGCTGGTGGCGATCTACTACTACGGCCAGCCCATTGCCGATGGCCAATGGCTCACGTTCGGCTGCATCTGGGCCGCCTTGGCAGTGATCTCCATTGAAAGCGCCCACAAAGCGTGGCGCTTGCGCCGCCATAGACGGCAAAGTTGAGAAATCTCTGAAAAATTCGCAGGTTTTCGCAGCGCAACAAGAGCAGTCTTTTTCGATGACGTGTCAGTCATTGAAAATAGCAGATGAATGATTCCAGCCGCCGTGCGATGGCCAATCCTTGGAATTTAATCAGAGGTTCCTTAATGACAGTGCCTGAACAGACGCAAGCCCACTCCCTTCGGACGCGGACGCTCGCATTGGACCTCCCCTGAACTCGTTCCGTTGCTTGCACGGCGCCTAGTAAGAATTCGATCCACTTGCCACCCTTTTGCGCGAACAAGGGGTCTAGCCCGCCTCCTTGGTCTGAAAGGGTGCAGGCTCCCTGCCTGCCTAGCGGCATTGCCCCTCCCCCTCCCTAGCAGCTGGTTCGCAAATCCAAAGTGGATTCTCCTGTTTGGCCTTTTCCGCCTTGGGTTGCCGAGACGCGCAGACGGCGATGACCAGCAGGCAAAACAGCGACCAACACAAAGACTTCATGGAGTACGCGTTCTGCCGAGGGCGGCCCATGCTGTCAAAACAACCCTAAAATGCCAATGCCTCAGTTTGAAGCCAAACTGATGTTGGCCGGCGTTCGCTCGTCGCAACCAATTGCGGGCAACCCTTGAGGACGCGCTACGCCCTGTGCGGGAGGCCCGCAGCCACATTGCGCGACTCATCGGACAAACCGAGGCGGCTACGGGAAAGTCACTGAATGACGGCGGGTGAATTCGCGGACAAGCTCGCTATGGCTGCCTGACCCAAAAAATTCCGAAATGTCCTGAGTCCGTTCACGGCGTTGAACCTAACTCAAGGTTTCGCCATCATAGGCGACCATCGCAACTAGGGTGCCCCCTTCGTTTGGAAGCGACATGACTGCAACCCTTGACGCCTATGATCGAGCGCCGCGGATTTTGCGGTTGGATCGGAGCGGCCGGCCCGTTGACTGGGTGAACTGGCAGGATGCCGTTTGCCTTTACGTTAGAGATATTGTGGTCTGGACTTTGGGAGAACCCATCCTGCACTTGCGCGGCGGCTCCTCAAGGGTTGACGGCAGCCAAAGCACCGTGGACGTCAACAGCATCATCGCTTGCAGCGGCAAGACGGCACCGCCGGTTCTTGGCGTGCCGCCGCTGACCAACCAAGCGCTGTTCTGCCGCGACCGCAACACCTGCCTCTATTGCGGCGGCCTTTTCCCGGACGGCAAGCTCACCCGTGACCACATTGTGCCCAGATCCCGAGGCGGCAACGACACTTGGGACAATTGCGTGGCCGCGTGCAGGCGTTGCAATCACGCCAAGGGCAACCGGCTGGTGTATGAATCCGGACGGGAACTACTAGCGCTGCCCTATGCGCCCAATTTCGCCGAGTACTTGGCGCTGATCAACAGCGGACGAATCCTCGGCGATCAGATGGACTTCCTGCGTCGCAGCTTCGGGGCAGACAGCCGCTTGCTGCACTAGCGCTTGCGGCCGCAAAACCCCCGCCGATGCACACGTCGGCATGGTGCCTTTGGCACATCTACAAGACGTTGCGGGTGACCCGCAAGTGCGCTCGGTCTTGCATGGAACTGCCTTAAACAGAGCGGGCCCGATCGAGCCTTGGTTCCGAGTGGGCTTGGGGCGTTGACCTGCCAGCGCACGGCTCGTCATCGTGCCGGGGATGGGCGCAAGCAAGAGCTTGACGCGCCGGCAGGTCAGCGCCCCAAGCCCACTTTAATTCAGACGCGGCCGCCCGGCGTACGGCCCCGTTGCCGTGGTGCTTCGTTTCCGGTATGAAATGGACGCTGCTCATGATGGGTTTTTATTGGGGTTTTTCTCGGCGTGTGTGGCTGCATGGTCCGCTAGAACTGCGGCGACGCAGGCGGTGAGCTTTCTGGCGGTGGCGACGTGCAAAAACTCATTTGGTCCGTGGGCGTTGGACTTCGGCCCCAACACCCCGGTGACCATGAATTGCGCTTTCGGATAGGCGTCGCCCAGCATCTTCATGAAGGGAATGGTGCCGCCCATGCCCATGTACATGGCTGGCTTGCCAAAGTGGCGGTGGGATGCCCGCTCCAAGGATGCCCTAAGCCAAGGCGCGATGGGCGGGGCATGCCAGCCGGTCTGCGGCTCCTCAACGTCAAACCTGACTTGGGCGCCGTTTGGTGGGTCGTCCTCCAAGATGGACTTGACGGCCAAGGCGGCTCCATTTGCATCCACGGACGGCGGCAGGCGAAACACCAGCTTGGCGCTGGTGTAGGGTCTTAGCGTGTTGCCTGCATCACCAATCTCAGGGGCACCGCCCAACCCGACTGTGGCCAAGCTAGGGCGCCAAGTGTTGCGGATCAGCAAGTCCTCGGCATCGGCGGTCTCCGGCCGAGCCCCCACCGCCCAAGGGAACCGCCCCGCTACTGCAGGGCCCAGCGCGGCAGCTGCGGCGCGTAGTTCGACCATGGCGGCAGCCGGAATGTCAGCCTGCAGGCATTCGTGCAGTTCGCCGGTGGCGGCGTCCTCCACCCGTTGCATCACGCTGCGCAGAAGCCGAAATGAGGAGGGCACAATGCCGCCGGCGGCACCGGAATGCTGGCCCTCGGTTAAAATCTCCACGCTTAACACGCCCGGCAGCATGCCGCGCAAGGAGGTGGTTACCCAGAGTTGATCGTAGTTGCCGCACTCGGCGTCTAGGCAAACGACGAGATCCGGCTGACCGATGAGGTCCTGCAGTGCGTTGACGTGGAAGGGCAGATCAAAGCTGCCGCTTTCCTCACAACCTTCAATCAGCACCACGCAGCGGCCGTGGGGAACGTCGGCCTGCTCCAAGGCGGCGATGGCGGTGAGGCAAGCGAACAGGGCGTAGCCATCATCGGCGCCGCCCCGCCCATAGAGCTTGCCGTCACGCAGAACGGGTTTCCAAGGGGCCAAGCCCGGTGCCCAGCCGGTGAACTCCGGCTGCTTATCGTAGTGGCCGTACAATAGTATGTTGCCGGGTGCCCCGGTGTCCGGAATTTCGATGCAGAGCAACGGCGTGCGTCCCGGCAAATGATGGATCTGTCGCACTTGCCGCTTCAGGGGCAAGCTGTCACACCATTGGTCAAGCAACTCCACCGCCGCCTGCATGTGCCCGTGCCGCTCCCAGTCTTGATCGAAGGCGGGGGATTTATTGGGGATGGCGATGTAGCGTTCTAGAGCGGGCAGGATGCTCTCGCGCCAGACGCGATCGACGAAACCTGCGGTTTGATCAGCGGCCATGCTTCACCATTTCAACTTGATGCCAAAATATCCGGCTCGTCCGGGCGCTTGATAGCCAAGCACATCTTCGTATTGGTCGTCCAGCAAGTTCTCCAGCCGCATCGTCAGATCGATCTTGGGCGTTAATCGCCACCTCGCATGCATCCGCAACAGTTGATAGTCCTTGAGCTGCATCCGTGTTGCTGGAAAAGTGGCGAAGCTGAGGTCATCCCGGTTGCCGACGAAATGGGCGGAGACTTGCGCCAGTAAGCGGCCACGGTCATAGATGGCGGTTAGGTGGCCGGAGTGCTTTGGCCGACGAATCTCAACACTGCCGTCATCCTCCCGAGCCCGCAGGTAGGCCCAGCCGCCGCTGAGATGAACCGACCCCAGCTGTGCTGAGGCGCTGGCTTCAATGCCCCGCCGCTTGCTTTTTCCAGCTTGGTTGATGGCCGTGAATCCGCCGGCGACCGGATTGAAGTAAAAACCGTCGATCTCGTTTTTCAAGCGGTCTTCAAACAACGCCAGCCGTAAGACCGCCTGATGGGTGGTGACGCTGGCGCCAAGGGAGATATGTTCATTGGATTCCGGCTTCAGATCGGGGTTGCCGATAAAGGTGTTCGGCGTGTAGCCGTACCGCTCAATGAACGTAGGGTTCTTGATGCCCTCGCCGTAGTTCACCCAGATGTCACCGCCCTCGGCCACTTGGTAGCGAATAGCGATGCGGCGGGTGAAGGCATCGTCAAAGTCATCGTTTGCATCCAAGCGAGCGGATGCGGACCAGTGCAGCCGTTCACCTAAGCAGCCAAGGTATTCCAGCCCGGCGCTCAGCTCCTCCAGGCGTTGGCTTTGGTTCGGGTCGCCGAAGGGAGAAGCGTCGGCTCGCTGGCTGAACTGTTCGTTTTGATGTTCAACGAAGCCCTGAATCTCGTGCGACGGGTTGATTTGGTAGCCAGCGTTGTAGGCGATCTTGAAGCGCTCGCCCTCGGTGGCGCTGATTTTCCTGCTAGGGTCGAAATCGCCGTTGTCGGTAGACAAATAGTCCAATTTCAATTGTTGCCGCCAGTTGTCCCCTTCCCATTGTGCAGCCAGACCGGCCAGCAGTTCATCGTGGCTGGTCATGCGGTCGCCGTCATTAGGCCGGAAAGTGGGGAAGGGGGTCGGGTCGTAGTCTGATTCGGCGTGAATACCGCGCAGGATGAAGTTGAGGCTCCACCTGTCCTGCAACCAGCCGCGGCTAGCTTGCCAACCGAAATGTTCATAGCCGTCCTTCTCTGATCCGGTGCGGGAAATGTTCACTCCATCGGTTTGCGAGGCCAAAACCGCCAAGTTGTAGTAGCCGTGCTCGGCGCGGTCGGCAAGCTGAATGGCACCGGTCTGCGCACCAAAGGCACCGCCTTCGAGTTTGAGTGTACGCGCGGGCGCGGTTGGCTTGGTTGAAAGGTGGATGACCCCGGCCAAGGCGTCGCTGCCCCAGATTGCGCTTTGCGCCCCGGGCAGGAACTCAATGGCGGCACCGGCGAAGGGCATGAAATGGGTGAAGTCGTAGCCGCCGCCGTTGGCCGGGTCGTTGGCCTCCACGCCATCAATGAGCACGAGCGTGTGGTTCGCTTCGGAACCCCGCAAGCGCACTTGGGTGATGCCGCCAAAACTGCCGGATTGACTGATGGCCAGATTCGGCAGCCGGCGCAGCACATCGGTGCCGGTCAGGGGCTCGCCGTCTGGTTCGATGCGCGTCACCGGCAAAATGGCGTGCTTGGCTGGCAGTCGATGAGCGGTGACGATCAAGGTCTCCATCCGCTCATCGGGCGATTGCGCCGCCGGGGGATAGGCGGTGGCCGCGCTTTTGGCGACCTGTACGCCCTCGGCTCTAGAATCCGGGGGTTTGCGGGCGGCGGGGGCTTCATGCCCGGTCGGATTTCCTTCTGCTCCCTCTTGCAGTTTCGCCTGCGCGAGAGAGGCAGTGAACCCAAGGGTGGGCAAAAAACAGAACAGAGCGCAAAGGAGCAAGGCTTGGCAGCGCATGGGCGTCTCCATCCAGCCGCCCACACCCGAACGGCCATTTAGTCTGAAACCGAGCCGGTCTACGGGCTTGGGAACCTTTTGGCCATCGCCTTCCCACGCTGGCGCGGCGTTCCCCAAATAGGCATTGCCATTTGCGGAACCGCGCTTTCAAGCGCAGTGGCTGGGCGTTTGCCCAGACAGCTTCTTCTCCTTTACCGTTGCGGGGGCAGCGCCGGTCTTGCACCGGTCTTCCCGTTCACTCGGTTTCGCCTTGCAACCCTTGCGAGGCGCGGGAATTGTACCCGGAAACTCATTTGCGGTAACGAGCCGAACCTGAAATTTCCGCTGGCGACCAGCTCAAAGCTTTCATTGGCTAAGCCACCTGCACCCGCCGCCGCCCGTCGGCACCAGCGCGCCGATGCGCCGAAAATCGCCGAGGCCGGCATTCCGAAATGTACCTGAGCCCATTCAGGCAATTTGGTGGTCGGGCTTACCCAGCGGGTTGACGCAATCCGAGCAGCAGAAGCGATGGAGAAACGCATGACCGGAAAGACCGAACGGCTCAATCGCCTCACCATTCACACCGATACCTTCGGCGGCAAACCGATCATCCGTGACATGCGGATCGCCGTGGAGCATGTCCTAGCCTTGCTGGCGGCGGGCACGACCGAGACCATCCTCTAAGAGCATCATGATCTCCACGCTGAGGATATCCGAACCCGCCCCTCGCCCATCGTTCGTTGGCGGGCGAGCATATGCGTGAGCGCATCCCCGTGCGGGAAGCCTCATGGGGTTTCTTCTCGACAGGTATGTGGTGCCTTCCGTCTGTGCGCTGGCGAAGAGGAACGGCTTACTGTCATTGTGCCTTTGGCGGGAACCGCGGGATGGACGCAGCGCCCGGGGGTGCCGGCGGTGGCAACGTCAGCGTCGAGCGGCTTGTATCGGAAATGGTCATCGAGACTGGTCGAGCTCACAACTTGAAAAATTCCCGCCGGTAAAATGCAAGCTCCGCGATGGACTCCCGAATGTCCGCAAGCGCCCGATGCGCGTTCTTTTTCTCAAGGCCATCAAACAACTCAGGCCGCCACTGCTTGGCTAGCACCTTGATGCTGCTGACATCCACCACCCGGTAGTGGAAGAACTGCTCCAACTCGCTCATGTGCAGGGCTAGGAAGCGACGGTCCTGCCAGATGCTGTTGCCGCATAGCGGCGCCTCCTTTGCCGCCACATGCTGTTTAACAAAATCCAAGGTCTTTGCCTGCGCCGCATCCAGGGTCAGGCTGCTCCTGCGCACCCGCTCAAGCAGGCCGGATTTCTTGTGGTGGTTTTGATTCCAATTGTCCATGGCTTCAAGCTTCGCCTCCGGCGTGGCAATTGCGAGATCCGGCCCCACAGCCACCTCTTCAAGGCGGAAGTCGGTGATGATCGTGGCGATCTCCAAGATGACGTCGGAACCTGGGTTGAGCCCAGTCATCTCCAAGTCCATCCACACTAAATAGGCACTCATGTTCAGCTCGTTGCCGCCAAAGCGGCAAGAATACGTCATCCGCCGCCATCCTGCGTCATTGCCGGCCCAGCATGTGAAGCCAAAGAAGAAATGTCCGCCATGACCGGCTCAGCAACCAGAAATCAGCCCAGGCCCCCTTCCGGTCAATGTCAAAATTGATGATCGCGCCCAGCGCGGCGTTCACCTAGCCGTCCCAAACACTAGCAATGAAGCCTGTATTATTGGCAATCCAACCAAACATGCCGGAGCCGCTCATCAACAACGTCGGTCTAATCGAAGCCGAGGAACTCGACCCGGAGGAACCCGGCCTGCTCGTGCATGTAGCGGAGGCCACTGCATTCTCTTCGGGCCATATTCCAGGTGCAGTCAACGTCACGCCCGGTGAGCTGATTGGCGGCGTTCCGCCAGCCACCGGCCGCCTGCCGTCCATCAATCGCCTGCATGACCTGTTCTCGCGCTTGGGCTATCGGCAAGAACTCAACATCACCGCCTATGACGATGAAGGTGGCGGTTGGGCGGGACGTTTTTTGTGGACTTTGGACGTCATAGGACATCAACATTGGCTCTACCTTAACGGCGGCCTGCACGCTTGGCTGGCAGCCGGACGCCCCTTGGCTCACGGGTTGGGACACAGACCAACCCCAACACCGGTTCACTTGACGCCCGACTATTCCCCTGTTGCCGAGGTTGAGGATGTGCTGCAAGCCATGGGCGACCCGATTCAAGCCATCTGGGATGTGCGTTCCTTGGCTGAGTTTCGGGGTGAGCGACGCACGGCGAAACATGCCGGACATGTGCCGGGGGCCATTCACCTAGATTGGCTGGCCTTAAAGGATCCGCATGACCGGCAGCGCCTTGTGCCCAACCTGCGCAAGCTGCTGCAACAGCATTCGATCACGGGCGAACAGGCCATCATCACCCACTGCCAAACCCATCACCGATCCGGTCTGTCTTATCTTGTGGGCCGGTTGTTGGGCTTTTCCAGCATCCGCGCCTACCACGGCTCCTGGTCCGAGTGGGGCAACCTAGACAACGTGCCCGTCGCCATCGGCGACGCTGAAGCGGAGGTGCTAGCTAGGCGAGCTTAGCTATCGTCACGGCCATGCCCTCAGTCGAGGCCAGACCCAAGAAGAGCATCAGGAGCAAAGTAGAATGAGCGAGGCCAACGCAAGAGCGTTTGCGGCGTTTCAGCGGCTATTGCCGCAGCATGGACTGTCCCGAGCGGCTGGGTGGCTAGCGAGTGCTACAACGCCTTGGATCAAAAACCAATTGATTCGCACATTTGTTTCGTTCTACCAAGTGGACCTCTCCACAGCAGCGCGCGAGCAGATTGAGGACTACCGCTCCTTCAATGATTTTTTCACCCGGGAACTAAAGCTAGGGGTTCGGCCCATATCGAAAGACGATGCCGCCATCGTCAGCCCGGTGGATGGCACGGTCAGTCAAAGCGGCAAGATTGAAGATGGCCAAATGGTGCAAGCCAAGAATTGGCGCTACACAGCCTCCGCTTTGGCCCATGAACTTGCGGATGGCTTTGATGGCGGCAGCTTCGCCACTTTTTACCTAGCCCCGAGAGACTACCACCGAGTGCATGCGCCAAGCAGCGGTATGTTGACAGCAGCCAAAGCCATCCCCGGCGCATTGTTTTCCGTTAACAGCGCCACCGAACATGGGGTGGAGGGCCTGTTCTGCCGCAACGAACGCTTGGTTTGCCGCCTGCAAACCCGTTGCGGTGATTTGTTGGTGGTGCTGGTCGGGGCACTGATTGTCGGCAGCATCGCCACGCCTTGGCCAAGTCCAACATCGCCCTATCACACCAGTGAGATGGTCAACCCGAATGTACAGCTGCAGCGGGGCGAGGAGCTCGGCCGCTTTCTAATTGGTTCAACGGTGATACTGTGTACGCCGCCAAGCCGTTGTCGGCTTAGCAATCTTCAAGTTGGCAGCCAAGTTCGCATGGGCGAACCCATAGGGCGCTGGCTGTCGGCCTGACTCGGAAGCTAGAGCCGGCACGCTAAAGGAACCTCAATCGAGAACGGCCGTCGCTTCTGCTTCACCCTGGCGGACAAGGAATCAAGCAAAGCGGACCTTGGCAGCACGAGTGACAGTGCGGCGTCCACATGTTTGATGGCGGTCTGTGTTGGGATGGCCAAGAACGGCAAGCGCCGTCAAATCGCAAGCAGCATCTTATGAAAAGCTCGGTTATTTTGCATAAGGTTTACGTGACTATGAAAATGGGTGCAACCCTGCTTCTGGAAAAGTTTTATGGCGAATTTTTTTATATCCGATTCGTTGAGGGTGGGTATGACAATTTAGCTATATATAGATATTTAGTTTAAAAAGAGCGACCTCTTCTCTGTCAATAACAGGTCCCATTTCATCTATTATCTTCTGATCAATAATTTCTGCTGATGCCATTATTTTTTTTAGATCATCATTCAGCCAACTTGAATCCCATATTTCAACAGCATTGTCTGAAACTTTTTTACATAAATCTGTTTCATACTGTATTTCATGTATTTCATTATCAATATCAATTTTTAGAGAAATTCTCTGCAGCCATATATCCAAATATTCAGTATTCGGTAGTTTTCTAAAGCGGTTTTGAATTTCTTTTATAAATTCCTTCTTTTCATTTTCATCCTTCACAACATCCAATACCCTACTTAAAATCGCGAATGCTCCAGGGTAAGTTTTTGGATTTCTAAAAGCGATATTGCTTAAAATGCTAACTAATACTTTTACTTCTGTGGCCTTTATTGATTTGAGTTTTTCAATGCTGTCGTATAATTTTTGCAATTCTTTATTAAGAGTTCCTGAATTTGGATATTTTTTTGAAAATTGATACAGGACAATCAACTGCTGCTGTAGACTATTATTTATAATTCCATTTTCTATCCAAAACAATTTATCTGGTTTTATTGAACTGTCGATGACATCACTTGAAAATTTTATTTTGTCAGCATTGAGACGCATCCCAAGTTCACCCAATGTGGTTGCTAATTCTTTGACAATTTCATCTCCTGTTTGAGGATTATTCACAAAAATTCTATAATCGTCTCTGTATCTAATAATTTGATGATCTCCATCATCTAGATTTTTAATCCTCTTGGTTAATTCACAATCAACATAACCCAATACCATTTCTGCGATAAAATCCATCAAAACGCTCCCTTGCGGTATGCCGTTGGTTTGACCATAAGACATATCTCGCAAATGAGAATCAATTATGTTTCCAATCAGATCTTTAGAATTCCTTTCTTGCTTAGCTCGTTCCTTTGTATGTAGCGCCCAAGGAATAGAATGTGTATAAATTGATCCATAACAATCTGTTATGTCTGCATGAAATATAAAATCATACTTTAATGCTAAGGCAATAGATTTTTGCTCCACCTCTTCCAACCAAGTGAGTATTTGCGTAGCCTTATCAGATTGTTTTTCCTTTGAGGATATTACTGGCAAACTTGCGCATTCTACGATTGCTTTTTTCTCAAACTGTTTGAATGTTTGAATAACAGCATTCCAATGGTTCTCTTCGGTTATTTTATTGACCAATGAGGCATATAGAACGGGATGAATGAGTTGCAGCAATCTCCAAGCATATCTTCCATCTTTGTTGCTAAACAGTTTGTAATTTACATTTTCTAAAGAACGTGGATTTCGATTTGCTAAATAAAAACAAGAGAGATCTTTACTATTAATTTTCTGAGATATATCGGTAAGTAGTTTTGTAAACGTGAAATATCCCGGCAAATCAAAGTTGAAATAACTTTCATCTTTAAGAAAAAACTCTCTTGCTTCGGTATATTTTAAGTCTAAAATGTTTTTCATCGTTGCTAACTTACTCATTATAAAGTTGCTCTTTTGTGAATAAGGTTCGGTTGCGTTGATCTATATGGCGTTTCAATGGCGGGTAGATCGTGAGCTGGTAAGCGCTGACATCCACCGTATAAGGCAAATTGCTTTCATGGAAAAGCGTCCACAATCTATCAACGCTGCTTGAATCAATATCGCCGTATAACACCAAATCAATATCCGAGTTGTTTTTATAGGCGCCAGTTGCTCTGGAGCCGAATATTGATACGCTTTCCACTGGCGCGGGGCATTCGCGCAAAATGTTTTTTAGAGTTTGTAGTTGTGAATCGCTGAGCCCGTGATTAAATTTTTGATTCACTGACATCAGCCTCGGATAATTTTTCAAACAGCTCGCCAAAGCAGAGAATGTATCTTTTCTCTATTTGCTCTATGACCGTTTCAAAATCTCGAAAATTGTAGGTGTGGCTCATTTTATTGCGCGCATCAAGCAGGCTCATCCAGTCGTCGCCGCGTTCAAGAAATTTGGTGGCGATGGCTTCTTTCAGGATGGTGCGAGGCGTAATCTCCAGGAATATTACATTTCTACTTTCCAAATAATCCTTAATGGTTTCCCACGCAAGTTCGGTGCAATATTCAAAGCGTCGAATCATCCCTTCCTTGCCAAGTTGGTCGAGTTTTTTTCGTAAAGAAGGTCGAGCGCTTCGAGCAATAAAGTGTAGGTGCGCCTGAAATTATTAAAGCGATATTGCCAGCGTAGTTTTTCTTTAGTCATTGTGATTTTTGCGATTTTGGTGCTCCATGGATGACAAATGACCCCAAACGCCATGCGATGGCCAATCCTTGGAAGTTAATCAGAGGTTCCTGAGCCAATGGCGGGCTTGGTCAGCGGCTGGCGAACGGCACGACCTCCGCTAAACACGAAGCACCGAACGCCAGCATGACCAACCGGTCCAAGCCAAGGGCCACGCCGGCGCAGTCGGGCAACCCGGCCGCCATGGCCGCGAGCAACCTTTCGTCCATCGCCACGCTGGCGCGGCCAGCAGCGGCGCGGGCCAAGTTGTCCCGGTCCATGCGTCTTCGCAGTTCTACCGGGTCGGTCAATTCGTGATAGCCGTTGGCCAGTTCAATTCCGTTTACGATCAGTTCAAACCGAGCGGCCCGTGGCTCGCCCGTTTCCCTCAGGCGCGCCAAGGCGGCTTGCTCGGCCGGAAAGTCGGTCACGAAGCAACGAACCTTGCCCAAGCGCTCTATGGCGTCAATAAACTTCAAGTCCAATTCGGCCGGGTCGCCGGTCAGGGTGCCTACCAAGGATTTGTAGGTTCTGCGCTCGTAGGGGGCGGGGCCGAGCACACCATCCACCAATGCGGCCACTTCCTCCATCAAGGCACGATCGTCAAAACCCAAGCGATACCATTCCAGCATGGCGAACTCCTCTTGGTGCAAGCGCCCGCTCTCACCAGCCCGATAGACCGGGCCAATTTGGTAAATGCAGGGTGCGCCGGCCACCAGCAGGCGTTTCATGTAATGCTCCGGGGAGGTTTGCAGGTAGGCCCCTGCCTTAAGGCGCAAGGATTCAATCTGCGGATCCGTGACCGAAGTGCGGCCCAAGGTGGGAGTCTGTACTTCAATCACATCTCGCTCGGCAAAGAAAGCGCGTATTTGCGCCAGGATGTCCGCCCGGGCGCGCAGGCTGTCCATGGAACAGGTGGGCCGCCAGTCTTTAGATGAGTGCATCGGCAAATGAGCAGGATGTTGGACGCGAGGTAGGGGGGGCGGAGGCAAGACGTTCAGGCTCGGCCGGCGTACTCGCCCTTGCGGGTGTCGATCTTCAGCACATCGCCAATGTTGACGAACAGGGGCACCTTGATGATGGCCCCGGTGACGAGAGTGGCCTGCTTGGTGCCGCCCTGCGCCGTGTCGCCCTTAAAGCCCGGCTCTGTTTCAGCCACCTCAAGGGTGACGAAGTTGGGTGGCGTAACGGAAATGGGATCATCGTTCCACAGCGTCACCTGGCAAAGCGCCTGCTCGGTAATCCATTTCAGGGCGTCGGCCATTACCGCGGCCGTGGCGGCCACTTGCTCATAGCTACCGTCGGTTTTCATGAAGTAATGGAGCGCACCATCGGTGTAGAGGTACTCCATGGAGGTTTCCTCCACATCCGCCGCTTCAATGGTGTCGCTGGACTTAAAGGTGCGCTCCCAGACCCGCCCGGTTCTCAGGTTGCGGAACTTGACGCGGCTGAACGCCTGCCCCTTGCCTGGTTTGACGAATTCGTTCTCCAGTATGGCGCAGGGTTCCCCCTCCAACAGAACCTTCAGCCCGATCCGGAATGCGTTGGTGTTGTAGCTTGCCATGGGAAAATCATACGCGGCCCAGCTCACACGGGGAAGGATGCAAAACAAACCTTGTGGTGGTTGCTGGAGAATTCGCGGCCCAATTCACGCCGGCGAGGACGCGCAAATGGCGGGTTGGGTAAAGCGTACCGGAGCGGACCAATTCACTCAGGGAATGACACCCTTGGTGGTGAGACGCCAATTTGGTCGATGTCCCGGTCGCTGAAACCCATCAAATACAGCACGGAATCCAAGCCGAAGTTGGAAATGGCGTGGCTCGCCCGCCGCCGCACCACCGGTTTGGCGTGATAGGCGACGCCAAGCCCAGCAGCGCTCAGCATGGGCAGGTCATTGGCGCCGTCGCCGATGGCGATGGTTTGCGCAAGCAGTATGCCTTCGTCCTTGGCGACCTGCTGCAACAGTTCCGCCTTGCGGTCAGCGTCAATGATCTCGCCTTGAACCTCGCCAGTGATGACGCCGTTCTCAATGCAAAGCTCATTAGCGAAGACATGGTCAAGGCCAAGGCGCTGCCGCAGCCGCTCTCCAACATATTGAAAGCCGCCTGAAATGATGGCTATGCGGTAGCCGAAATGGCGCAGCGCAAGGATGAGCCGGTCAGCGCCGGGGTTCAGCACCACGCCGGCGGCCACCTCGTGCAGCACATGCTCGGGCATGCCCGCTAGCAATGCGGCGCGGGCGCGGAAGCTGTGCTTGAAATCCATCTCCCCAGCCATGGCGCGGTTGGTTATTGCACGTACCTGCGCACCCACACCGTGACGCTCAGCCAGTTCATCCATGACCTCCATGCTGATGAGGGTGGAGTCCATGTCGAATGCCACCAGACGGCGATTGCGCCGAAACAGGTTGTCCTGCTGCACGCTGAAGTCGAAGGACCATTCGGTGGCTGCGGCCATCAACTCCTGTTGCAGGCGGGTCGGGTTGGGAACGGCGCCGCGCACGCGCATCTCCACGCACAACCGTTCGGGGTTGGCCGCTTGCTCCAGCGGCAGCCGCCCGGACAGCCGGCGCACGGTGTCGATGTTCAGCCCATGCCGGTAGGTGATTGAACTGATCGCACTCAGCACTGAAGCGGTGGCGCAGCGCATCAATAGGGTCATCACCAAGCATGGCTGGCCGGAACTGTCGGCCCAATCCGCATAGCCATCCCCCAGCACTTGGTTGGTCCGCACCAAGGCACCAGTACGGGCGGCCAACTCCGTCAACGCGCCAATCAGGTGTTTGGCCAAGCTGCGATCAGGCACATACAGCAAAAGGCCCAAGGCCAGCTCCTCATGAATCACCGCTTGGCCAATATCCAACACCTGGGCTTCGTGATGCACCAGCAAGCCGGTGAGTTGCGCCATCAATCCAGGCTTGTCCCGGCCGGAAACCGTGACCAATACAATCGCGTCCGTCACGCAACCACCTTAGGGCGTTGTAAAAAGGCGAACCCATGGTTGCGGGAGCGCCAGTGTTCTGCTTGACGCAAGGACCGCCCGATCCACTTTGTGACAGCCACAGGGCAGCTTTCAAACAACCACTTTGGCGCACTGGTAAAAACCAAACCTATAGCTACACAGGTGCAGGTATTCTGCTTAACGCGAGAACCGTCCGATCCACTTTGTAACAGCCACAGGGCAGCCTTCATACAATCACCGTGGGGCGCTGGCAAAAGCCAAACCCATAAGCTACAGAAGCATCGGTGTTCTGCTTGACGCGAGAACCACCCGGTCCACTTTCTGATAGCCGCGGGGCAGCCGCCGCCCGCGCCGGCCCCGTTCGCCCAAGTAGGCTTTTAGATCCCTGAACTTCAGGCGCATGTACCGCGCTCCGGCATGAACCAAGACCTCATCGCCCTCGACGAACGACACCGCGCCAACCAAGCGCTCCTCACCCGCCCGAAGCGCGGCGGCGGGAATGTTGATTAACTTGACGCCCTTGCCGCGCGATAGGTTGGGCAAGGACACCAAGGAAAAGGTCAACAGATATCCCTGGCTTGTCACCGCCGCCACATACTGAGGCTGCTCGCCGGGCACTTGGCAGAGCGGCAGGGCAACGGCGCCGCTCGGCACACTCAGGCACGCCTTGCCAGACTTGGTTTTGGTGACCAGATCCCCCAAGCTGGCGACGAAGCCGTATCCGGCATCGCTGGCGAGCAGTACCCGACTGTCCGTCATGCCCAAGGCGACTCCGATGAAACGCGCCCCTTCCGGCGGTTTCAAACGACCCGTCAACGGCTCGCCTTGGCTGCGGGCTGAAGGCAGGCCCACCGCTGAGACATGGTAGGCACGGCCTGTGGAGTCCAGAAAAATCAAGATGCCGTTGCTGCGGCCGCGGGCGGCTTGACCAAAGGCGTCGTCGCCCCGGTAGGTCAATTCAGCGGGATTCAAGTCATGGCCCTTGGCGGAGCGCACCCAACCTTTCTGGGAAAGAATGACGGTGATGGGTTCGTTAGCCATGAGTTCAACTTCGCTAAAGGCGATGGCATCCTCTACTTGGATTAGGGGTGAGCGCCGAGCGTCTCCATATTTTTCAGCATCGGCGAGCAGTTCCCGGCGGACTAGGGCCTTTAGGCGGGTGTTGGAGTTCAAGGTCTTCTGCAGTTTCTCCCGTTCAGCGTCAAGCGCCGCCTTCTCCTGCATGAGCTTGCTCTGCTCCAGCTTGGCCAACTGACGCAAGCGCAGATCAAGTATGGCCGTGGCCTGCTCGTCCGTCAGGGCGAAGCGGCGTATGAGTGCGGCCTTGGGCTGATCCTCCTGCCGAATGATGCGAATCACCTCATCAAGATTCTCATAGGCGATCAGCAGGCCATCGAGCACATGCAGCCGCTGCATGATCTTGTTCAGCCGGAACTGCAGGCGCCGAGTGACCACGGATTTGCGGCAGCCAAGCCACTCCTTAAGCACCTTCAGCAAGTTCTTGACCCTAGGCCTTTGGTCCAAGCCGATGATGTTCATGTTGACCCGATGGCTGCGCTCCAAGTCCGTGGTGGCAAACAGGTGGCTCATCAACCGGTCGCAATCAACCCGGTTGGAGCGAGGCGTCAGCACCAGCCGCACCGGGTTTTCATGGTCGGACTCATCGCGCAGGTCGGTCAGCATGGGCAGCTTCCGAGCCTGCATCTGGTTGGCAATCTGCTCTAGAACCTTGGCCGGGGAGACTTGGTGCGGCAGGGCCGTGATGACGATGTTGCCATCGTCTTCCCGCACATAGACGGACCGCACCTTGATGCTGCCGCGCCCGCTCTCGTAGATGGATTGAATGTCCTCCGGCGGCGTCACGATAGCCGCCTCGGAGGGATAGTCCGGCCCCTTGATGTGGGCCATGATGTCTGCAAGCCCGGCGCTTGGCGCATCCAGCAGATGAACGCAGGCGTTGATCACTTCCCGAAGGTTGTGCGGCGGGATGTCGGTCGCCATGCCCACGGCGATGCCGGCGCTGCCGTTGAGGAGCAGCATCGGCACCCGGGCCGGTAGCAGCACCGGCTCGTTCAGGGAGCCGTCAAAGTTGGCGGTGAAGTCCACCGTCCCCTGCCGCACTTCGCTAAGCAGCAGCTCAGCGTAGCGGGACAGCTTGGATTCGGTGTAGCGCATGGCGGCGAAGGACTTGGGATCATCCGGCGCGCCCCAGTTGCCCTGGCCCTCCACCAGCGGATAGCGGAATGAGAACGGCTGCGCCATCAGCACCATTGCCTCGTAGCAGGCGCTGTCGCCATGGGGGTGAAACTTGCCCAATACGTCCCCCACCGTGCGCGCCGACTTGGCGAACTTGGCGTTGTTGTCTAGGCCGAGTTCGTTCATGGCGTAGACGATGCGCCGCTGCACCGGCTTCAGCCCATCGGCAATGTGGGGCAGGGCGCGGTCGTTGATGACGTACATGGCGTAGTCCAAGTACGCCCGTCTGGTGTACGTCCGCAGGGGCAGGGTTTCAACTTCTAAGGCTTGCGCTTCCATCGTTTATGAATATTCCTCATCAAGAACAGATTAAGACTAGGGAGCGTCTGAGCAATTAGCATCACAGACGGCATTGTTTTGGTTTTTCAAAATTTGGAGGTTCAAATTCTTCAAACTCATGGAATAGGCCGTTATTTGTGCAGTATTTTGCGCTTATGAAGCGCGCCCAGGACCAGCGCCTTGAACATCAAAGCCGCCGCCCCCGCCCCAACGAGAAGGCAGCCGAGAACTTGAGGGTCAGGACAGGTTGGCCTTGTCGCCTTCCGCCTCCAACCAAATGCGGCGGTCCGGTGCCCGCTTCTTGGACAGCAGCATATCCATGACCTCATCGGTCTCGGCAGCCGAATCCAGGGTCAATTGGACCAGCCGCCTCGTGTCCGGGTCCATGGTGGTCTCCCGCAGTTGCTTCGGGTTCATCTCACCTAGGCCCTTGAACCTCTGCACGACGATGGCGCCGCGCTTCTTCTCCGCAGCAATGCGGTCAAGCACCCCTTGCTTCTCCGCTTCATCCAAGGCGTAAAACACTTTCTTGCCGACGTCGATGCGATACAGCGGCGGCATGGCCGCGTAAACGTGCCCAGCCTCCACGATGGGCCGAAAATGGCGCACGAACAAGGCGCACAGAAGCGTGGCGATATGGGCGCCGTCGGAATCCGCATCCGCGAGCACGCAAATTTTGTCGTAGCGGAGCTTGGACAGGTCATCAGAGCCGGGATCAACCCCCACCGCCAACGCGATGTCGTGTACTTCTTGGGAACCAAGCACTTGGCTGGTGTCCACCTCCCAGGTGTTCAGTATTTTCCCGCGCAAGGGCATCACGGCTTGAAACTCCCGGTTGCGCGCTTGCTTGGCGGAGCCGCCGGCGGAATCACCCTCCACTAGGAAAAGTTCCGCTCTGGCCGCATCCTGGGCCGAGCAGTCGGCCAACTTGCCTGGCAAAGCCGGACCAGCCACCACCTTCTTGCGCACCACTTTCTTGGCGGCGTTGTGGCGGCGTTGGGCGTTGCTGATGGCGAGTTCGGCCAAGCGCTCCCCATCCTGGGGGTGCTCGTTCAGCCATAAGCTGAAGGCGTCCTTGGCGATGCCGCTGATGAATACGCCGGAACTGCGCGAGGACAGGCGCTCCTTCGTTTGGCCGGAGAATTGGGGCTCCTTCAGCTTCGCCGACAGCACGAACGCGCACTGCTCCCATAGGTCATCCCCCACCAGCTTGATCCCACGGGGCAACAGGTCTCGAAACTCGCAAAACTCCTTGAGTGCGCCGATCAATCCCGCCCGCAGGCCGTTGACATGGGTGCCGCCTTGGGGCGTGGGAATCAGGTTGACGTAGGCTTCGGCAATCAAATCAGCGCCATCGACAAGCCACTTGAGCGCCCACTCCACCGCTTCTTCGTTGCCGGCCGCGCTATGGGTGAACGGTTCGGTCGGAATGGAGTCCGCAACGCCCAGCGCTTGGTCCAAGTAGCCCGACAGGCCGTCCTCATACACCCATTGCTTGCTTTCAACGGTGTCGCCCTCCAGCGTCAGGCTGACCGCCAGCCCCGGACACAGAACCGCCTTCGCCCGCAACAAGTGCTCCAGCCGACCGAGCGCCACCTTGGCTGAATCGAAGAACGCTGCATCCGGCAGAAAATGCACGCAAGTGCCGGTGTTGCGCTTGCCGACGGTGTCCACCACCTGCAAGGCGGTGACCGGGTCGCCGCTCTCATAGCGCTGCTCAAACACTTGACCGTCCCGCTTGACCTCGACCGTCAGCCAAACGGACAGGGCGTTGACTACGGACACGCCAACGCCGTGCAGGCCGCCGGAAAAGACGTAGCTCTGATGGTCGAATTTGGCCCCGGAGTGTAGCTTGGTGAGAATCAGCTCAACGCCGGTGAGTCCGTGTTCGGGATGCACATCCACCGGCATGCCGCGCCCGTCATCCCGGACCACAATGGAGCCGTCACGGCCCAGCGTAACCTCGATGTTGCGGGCGAAACCAGCGATGGCTTCGTCAACGCTGTTGTCCACCACTTCCTGCACCAGATGATTGGGGCGCATGGTGTCCGTGTACATGCCGGGCCGCAGACGCACGGGTTCCAACCCCGACAGAACCTGCAAGGATTGGGCGGAGTAGCTTGCGGCCATGGTCGGCGGTTCAACTCCCTTCACTGTCGTTGGGAAAGGTCATGCCGGGCCGCAGACGCACGGGCTCCAACCCCGACCGGGCCTGCAAGGATTGGCCGAGTGGCTGGCGGCCATGATCGGCGGTTCAACTCCCTTCACTGTCGTTGGGCAAGGTCAAGGTTGAGCGGAAAGCCATCCACCCTGCCCACTTTGGTGTCAAGGCGCCCATCCGCAAACAGGTGCAGCCAACGGTAGCCCGGGGCGGTGTCATCCACCGCAAAGGAGGCTGATCCCGGCTTGAATTGAAAGCAGGTGGAGGGGGCACCAAGCAAATGAAGATTGCGGCGTTGCTGATCCACTACCTGATGGGCGTGCCCGAACACGACAGCTTTTACCGATACCATGTTGCCCAAGCATTCTAACAATTCCTCGGCATTGCTGAGCCGGTCTTTATCTAGCCAGGGGCAGCCGACCTCTACCAGCGGATGGTGGGTGGCGATCAAGCCGCAGGGGGTCGCCGCCTCCACCCAAGCGTTCAGGGCATCCCAAGCATCAGGGGCGAATCGGGCACCGCCGCGCTCATCTTCGTGCGTATCCCATCCGGCTAACCACCAACCCGGCAGGTGCAGCGGCTGCATGGGCAGGCCAGCCGCCGCCATAGGCGCTAAGCAATCATGGTTGCCCGGCAGGCAAAGCAGTGGTCCTTGGAAATGTTCGTCAAGCAGTTGGCGGCAGCGCCGGTAGGTGGACGCGCTCGGCTCGTGGGCGATGTCTCCGGTCACAAGCATGGCCGCCGGCTCCCGCTCAGCCAAGGCCGTCGCCAGCACGGCCCGCAGGCTGGCGGTTGTGTCTACGCCGAGCAGCCGGTCTCCGGTGTGCTCAAGCAGGTGCAGGTCGGTGATTTGCAGTACGGATTGGGGCAAGCGCATCAGGTTGTGAGCGCGGGCTCCTGCATGGTGACGCCGTGGTTCAGGCAGCAGGACAGGAATTCTCCCAGCAGGCGGTTGACTTGCGCCTTCTCGTCCGGATGCCTCATGTCGTCGTTGGGATAGGCGTAGACCGGCTTGAATTGCCGGCAGCGTTGATATTCGATGACCTCGGCGCAGCTTAGGTCGTGATAAAGCCGCACGCCGAACACGGGACTGACCCCCCAAGGGGATTCCGGCGACAGCCGCAGCCGAATGACCGTGGTGTGGCGGCTGCGCTGCGCTACATTGATGAACACCTTGGCGCTGTGGCCTGCTATGGCCATGCCGATGGCGCTGTCATCCTGTTCCCGCAATGTGGGAAACAACCTCATCACGCGCATATAGTTGGCGTCGCACTCAGCCATGTAGGCCGTCAAGTCAATGTTGTAGTTGCGGTTACCGCTCATTTTTTATCCAACGCACATTTCCTAGCAACAGCACGCTACCTCGCATAAGGCACAGCTTCCTCAAAAAAAGCACTTTTTGCAAAAGCATCCTGTCTCCAAAGAACATCACTTCCTTCTCTAAAAAGCACAGCTTCCTCCTCCAAAAAGCATCGCTTCGTTAAAAGAGCGTCGCTTTTGCCCCTCGCCTTCGGCCAACCTAGGGTAAACCAATATGCAAACGGGCGAAATGCCCGTTGGTCGGACACTGCAACCATTTGCCAAGGCTCTCTGCTAGACTGCGCACCCGCCAAGAATGGAACAAACAGCGGTGCGCATGAGTAGATTTTTTCGTCAGCCCTGCTTGGCCGACCCGTGCATATTTCGGCTAGCCTTTTGCTGCCTGTTGTTGGTGCAGACAACTTCGGCATCCGCTGCTAACCTCGCGGATGCCTTTGCTGACGCCCACCAACATGATCCGGTGCTCGGCACCGCTAAAGCCGGTTTCAAGGCGCGTCAACAAATATTGCCGCAGGCACGGGCTGGGCTGCTGCCACGCATCAGCCTCAGCGGCACCACCAGCCGCAACAAACGCTCGTTTCCGGTGCCACCAGTGCAAGACACCAATCCAAACAGCCCCACTTTCGGGCAATTGGTGGACATTCCAATCCAAGCCTACAACGATCATGGCTGGCAAGCGCAGTTGGACCAACCCATCGTCAACGTAAGCGCTTGGTTCGACATGCGCAGCGCCGCTTCGTCCGTGCAGGCGGCCGAGGCGGTTCTAGACGCCGCCGAGCAGGAACTGATCGTGCGGGTGGTGCGAAGTTATCTGAACGTCTTGCGGGCTCAGGAACTGCTTGAGGCCACCCAAGCCCAGGAAAACGCCGTCAAGCGCCAGCTTGAGCAGGTGCAGCGGCGGTTTGAAGTCGGCCTGGTGGCCATCACCGATGTGCTTGAAGCGCAAGCAGCTTACGACAACTCCAGCGTCGGCCGCATTCAGGCGGATGGCGACCGGCACATCTTCTTCGAAACCCTAACCACGCTCACCGGCGTGCATTACGAAAGCCTTGACCGCATGGCCGAATCCCTGCCCATCATCAGCCCAGAGCCGCAGGACGAGGAAGCTTGGGTCAGCACGGCGTTGGACACCAACTACAACATCCTAGCCGCCCGCGCCCAGCTTGAAGCCGCCAACCGCAGCTTGGCCGCCCGCCGAGCCGGCCATTTGCCCACCATCAACGGCTCCGTCACCCGCAGCCATTTCGTGACCGGCGGGCTTTCCTTCCTTGGCGGCAAGACCAACACCTCCACTTATGCGCTATCCATCAATTTGCCGGTTTACCAAGGCGGCTTCACCCGTTCCCGGGCGAAGGAGGCTAAGGCCTTGGCTGAGCAGGCGCAACAACAATTGTTGAATCAACAGGTCACCGTCGCCAGGGATACCCGCAACCTATTCCAAGCCGTGGCCACCGACGTGGTGCGGGTGTCGGCGCGTTTGAAGGCCATCGCATCAAGCCAGTCCGCTCTTGAAGCCACCGAAACTGGCTATGAAGTGGGTACCCGCAACATCGTGGACGTACTGCAAGCGCAGCAGCGCCTTTATTCCTCCCAGTTTGACTATGCGGACTCCCGCTACAAATACGTGGTTGACCTGATGTCGCTAAAGCAGGCCGCCGGAGTTTTGGCAGAGGCCGACATCACCGAACTCAATCAGTTCTCCGACGCCACCAACCCGGTGGTGAGGAGCTGGTCAGGGGCTAGCGCACCCACGCAAAAGTAGCTGCACTAGGTCAGGAATCTCAGCGAGCGGCGGCGGCATTGCTTTTCGTATGGTTGCGGATTCCGTCCATGTGGCCCCGCCGGTGCCCCCGAGCAGCGTGGAGTCCCTTGCCCAGCGGCGAGCGGACCCTAACGGTCGGGTTCGGCAGGGAGGATAGTGGCGACTGCGCGGCCGGGCAGCAGCACGGAATGTTCAGAGCTTCAGAGATTGGGAGTCGTCGAGCATGAACTCATCGAACTCCCTCTGCGTGTTCCACGGCAGCGACTTGCCGTACGCCGCGTTCAGCTTCTGCAATCCGCTGAGGAATCCGTCGAGGTCCCCGCAATCCCGCGCCGACTGCAAGTCGGCGAATGTGCTCTCGAATAACGCATCGCGGCCAGAAAAGTGGGTTTCCACCATAGATTCGAGCTGCTCGCGATCCGCGACCAGTTGCGGAATGTGCTCCGCGCAGAACGCCTCGATCTCCTCCCTGCGGCGCCTCGCGATCCCATGAGCACCATGGAAGATACCGGCCAGCGATTGCACAATGTGGTCGATGCTCCGGTTGCCGCCAACGATCATCACACCGGCGATGACTGCGGCGAAAATCGGGGCGAGGATGCCACCGAACAATGGCGTGAGTGCAGCTTCTACAGCTATGATCACCCCAACGCTGACGGCAACAAATACGGCCTTGAGAACGGCGGCCACCACATCGGAAACGGTCCTGATCTTGCCTTCGACAAACTCCATCCACAAACGGCGCAAGGCCGCCACGATCGTCTCGACCGTCGCCACCGCTATCCTGAGAGGTGCCATGAGAGCGTCTTTGAGTACGAGGACGAGGATCGCTTCTGATCCGATTTCGCGCACAAAGCGGTCCTTCACCGACGCCGGCAACCGCTCCCAGATCGCCCGGACAAGCCGTCGGCACCGTTCCAGAAGCCCCATCTCGCTGGGGTTCCGCCATGCTTCCCGGATTTCCATGGCCCCACCGCCAACGGCAAACGACACCAAATCGGAGAGCACACCGGTCGTCATGATGCCTGCGAAACGCCTGCCTACATCCGGAAAAGGAGACACTTGGCTTTCCCTTTTCTTATTCCATCCCCCGTGGTCTCTGTGCGTCTTGAATTCAGCTATTTTCCTAGATTCCAAGGATTTTGCCGCATCCGTGGAGCCAGTGGGATACATTTTCGTGGTCAACTCTTTCCTGTGGAGCCTGATTTCCTTGCTACTGGTGCTCGCACCCCTATCATGTTCCTTCAGCCGCTTGCGCAGACCTTTCGTTGCTTGGCCGGTGCGATCTTCTATCGCGCGCCCAACATATTTATGACCTTCGTCTCGCGATAGCACGTAAACACCGGACTCGTTCGGCGCTCCCCCATCCTCGGGCGACAAATGCGTTGCATCCGGCAAGTTCATTTCAATCGACGGAACGGACAGGTCTAAATGTGCTTGATACATCTCCACCCCGCGCTTGATGTCGAATGGCGTCCCTTGCCATTTCATCCTCATGCGTATGATTTGAGAAACCTGTTCGGCGATTTCACCGATAACACCGTCTGTTACCGATACGCTACTCACCGCCTTGCTCCCAGACGTTTGAGAAACGTTCTGACCTTCTCTAGCGTCTCTCTGATCGCCTCTGTGGCCGTACCATCCCCGCCCAAAAGGCGAGCACCGATGACATTCTTGATCGTGAAAGCGATGGATGCCGCGCGAACGACCACTTCCTTGTCGCGGCGGTCATAAGTCCGGTAGTCGTCGTTTCTGTCGATCACATGCCGCAAAAGCGGCAGATCGCGACGATCCAGATTATAGCGCAACTGTCTGATCACCTTTCGCGTCTGGTCTGCCGCTTGCCCGATGGCGCTGGCGGCGACTTCGGCCGTCTCCATCGTTTCCGCCGCACCGTGCGCCATGGCCCGGTTTGAACGCGCGTTCTCCTTCGCCGCTGCCGCCTTGGACGCCAACTTCCATCCAGCCACCGCAAGCACTGGCCCGGCCACAATGCCACCAAGCACTGCGGTGCCGCCAGCCATGCCAAAACCGCTCGCAGCAAGCGACCCACCGCCCAGCCAAGCCAGCGTTGCATTCGTCTCCGCCACTCCCAACAACCCACTGATGGCCGCGCCAGTGGACGCCGTGCCCCCTAGCCCAATGGTGCCGTAGGCGGCCAGACCGGCCCCCGCGCCGGCGCTGAGACCAACAGCGATAGCCTCTGATATCTGAATGGCAATCTCCTGAATCTCCTGAATCTCGGCATTGATATTGATGTCCTTGAGAGCCTCGTCCGAAATCTTCAGTTCGTTTAAATCAACCTTCTTGATTCGCCTGTATGTATCGGCGAAGGGCTTCAGGCTATCCCCGTACGCCCTCGCCTTGTCTGCACCAAGCGTTTCCAACTTCGTTTGGACGCCCTTACGGCATCGCTGCAGCGATGCTTCCGCGCGATCATAGATTTCCCGTGCATCCCTATCGATATCTTTGGCCTTGTCGAAGTCATCTTTGGCCGTGAAGGCCGCGCCCGCACCGACGACCCCCGCTACGATGGCGGCTCCTACTAGAATCAACGGTAACGGCATCTTTCAGTCCTCCATCAACTGTTGCGCTTTTTTCACCAGAGCAAGCTCGTCTTTGACCCACGTCTCAATCGCATTGATTGTGCCGTTGTCGTGGAAGGAGAACGCTTCGGCTATCCGCTCGATCAACTCGGATTGCCGAGGATCAAAATCCTCGTTGGCATAGCCCATCCCAACCAGTTCCAGCATAAAGGAAACGCGGCTTAATCGATCCTCGAAGTTGCAGGTCTGCGGGCTCAATGCCGCTTGCGCCGGCCGGGAGAGCAGATCCGGGAAGCGTTCCTACATGGCGAAAAACCGACGGACCGATGGCGACCCGTGGTCAATCGTCATCGCTCTCGTCGGTATCGTCATCGCTCTCGTCGGCTACGGCGGCACCGCTGACCGCGCCGATGACAGTCCCCGCTACTGTGCCAACCACCGGTATGGCGGAGCCGAGGGCCGCTCCGGCCGCGGCACCTCTGCGCCCACCCTTGGTAGTGACAGCGGCAGCCACGGCTGCGATGGCGACTCCTGCTAGAATCAACGGTAACGGCATCTTTCAGTCCTCCATCAACTGTTGCGCTTTTTTCACCAGAGCAAGCTCGTCTTTGACCCACGTCTCAATCGCATTGATCGTGCCGTCGTCGTGGAAGGAGAACGCTTCGGCTATCCGCTCGATCAACTCGGATTGCCGAGGGTCAAAATCCTCGTTGGCATAGCCCATCCCAACCAGTTCCAGCATAAAGGAAACGCGGCTTAATCGATCCTCGAACAAGCCGGGGAGCTGCTCTATCGGAACGTCCTCCGCCTTAACCCCCTCTTCAGTCTGGCTGCGGAGTGCGTCCATCCCCAGCAACTCATCGGCATCGATCCTGCTGTCCACGCGCATCACTTCGTCAGCGTAATGCAGCAGGACGCCCTGTTGCCGTTCGGTCAAGTTCTGAACAAACATGATTATTCTCCTTGGTTGTCAATTCGGGTGCGCAGCTCGCTGCAGGCCTGCAGATTCAACGCGACATACTCCGGCCAAGTCAGGTGGGCCGAGAAATGTTTGTACATGTCGGAAACCCGGCAGATCGATGGCCGGTCGTCGTAAATCCGGCACAGGTTCGATTCATCATCCAAGTGCCGGCACACGCCATCGCCCCGGTCGAAGTCAGCATAGAGCGCCGAACCGCCCAAGCTCCGGCAACACGCACCGCATGCGGTGCAGGGGAACACAAGCTCCATGGGCCAAGGTCCTCTTCGATAAGGAATTTCCAACGGGCACGATACCATCAAGAAGATGCCGCGTTCGGCAATTTATAGTTATGCAGCGGAAGCCGCAATGGTTCCTGACCTGGACCTCATTGAACAAATTGCAATTCGCAAGCACTGGGCAGACGATCAAGGGCAAGGAATCTCAGCGAGCGGCGGCCTTGATTTCGCGCCGCAGTATGTCCAGCAGGCGATCTTGCGCACCGCTGTTGTCCCGCACAACCTCTAGGCCGCGCTGGCCCGCCGCCTGACGGGCCGTTTCGTTCTCGAAATTGTTCACAACGGCGTCCGCGAGGCTGGGCGCATCCGTTACGGCTGTGAGGCAATTGGCCTTGGCAAAGGCCGCCGCCACTTCCTCAAAGTTGAACCTCTCCGGGCCCATCGCCAAGGGCAGGCCGCAGATGGCTGCTTCAATGGGGTTGTGACCGCCCTTGGGGACTAGGCTGCCGCCGATGAACGCCACCTCAGACAGGCCGTAAAGGGTTTGCAGCAGGCCAAAGCCGTCGCAGACCAAGACCTCCGGCGGCGGCGCCACCCCATCGCTCAAGCGGGCGACAGACAGACCCCGGCGTACTGCCAACTGCACCAGCTCCGGGCTGCGAGCCGGATGCCGCGGAACCAACAGCAAGCTGGCGTTAGGGATGCGCCCACGCACCGCCCGATGGGCATCGAGAACAATGTCGTCCTCGCCGGGATGGGTGCTAGCGGCAATCCAGACTCGCCGACCTTGCAGTTGCAATTCGGTGCGCCATTGCACCACGGCTTCTGCATGGTCCGACGGCAGGGAGATGTCGAACTTGACGCTGCCCAAGGTACACAGCTTGGATGGGGCCGCTCCCAACGCCACAAATCGCTGCATATGCTGCGGGTATTGGCAAGCGATGAGCCTAAGTTGCTGCAATAGCGTTTTGGTCAACCCCGGCAGACGACCATAGGCCCGCGCCGAGCGCTCCGAAAGACGCGCGTTGATGACCAGCACTGGCACGGCGCGTCGGTCAGCTAGATCAATCAAGTTGGGCCAAAGCTCGGTTTCCACCAAGACCAACAGCCTTGGCTGCACGAGGCGCAGAAATCTTTGCACGGCAAACCTGAAGTCATAGGGTGCGTAGCAGTGCGCCACTTTGCCGCCAAGCCTGGATCGCACTTGTTTGGCGCCAGCCGGCGTCATGGTGGTGACGAGGAACGGGACGGAGGGGAACTCTTCGGTCAGGGCGCTGATGAGCGGCGCAGCGGCGATGGCCTCGCCAGCGGAGACGGCATGAAACCAAATGCAGTGGACCGGGGTGGGCGCTGGCGGGTGGCCAAAGCGCTCCTTCCAGCGCTTGCGATAGTCCGGTTCCCGACGCCCTCGCCACCATAACCGTAACGGAACGACAGGCAACACCAACCAGAGCAGCAGTTGGTAGGCCAGCCTGCTCCACATTAGGGCGGCGTCAACCTGAACGCAGCGACAGGGCCTAGGGTTCGCTGCGCCCGGCCAAGTTCTTGAACGGCCATATGATCCCTTCCGCCTAAGACAAACCCCAAGCAAGCTCCCGCAGCGTACCGCACGGAGCTTGGCCGTGTTTTAGTCCTTGGCAATGGAAGTGTGCCATTGCCGGCCGGCCACGCCTTGCCACAGACCCCGTGCGGCGCACTGAAATGCAAAAATCTTGCGGGACAGGACACTCGCTGTTTATGCCGGACCACTCAGGACGCTGAGCATGTTGTGCAAAGGCAGCGGCGAATGCAATTGCTTGCGAGCAGGGCTCGGTTTTCCCTGCAATCAGGGGGTATCCAGTGTCAATACAAGACTGTTGCAACATCCCGACTGACCTTCGAGACCACAGCCCTGAACCTGCTGAAAGCGGCCCATCGGATCGAGGTGATGGCCGCCTAAGGGCGGGATCCTGCCGAATTCGCCCGAAACCGCAGGCTTCGGGGTCACGACAGGCCGGAAGCCCGCTCAAAGCACTAACTGCTCGCCAAAATCTTGGAAAACAGGCCGGAATAAACAGCTTCAACCCAATTCGCACCGGTCTCAATACAGGGCTCGGAGCACGATGCCGAAATAAATCCCTCACCTAAGGACCCTCTGAGAAATTCGCAGGTTTTGGCAGTGCAACAAGATCATCCTTTTTCGATGATTTGTAAGTAATTGAAAATATGAGATAAATTATTTCAGACACGATGCGATGATCAATCCTTGGAATTTAATCAGAGGTTCCCTAAGAGGCCACATGCGGTTTCGAGCCAAGGCGAGACGACCGGTCGCCGGGGATGTGGCGAGGGCGGCATTGGGCGCAGGCCGCATCTTTCCTCGACCTGAACCCCGCTGGCACCTGTTTTTCATGCCCCTTCTTACGAGCTATAATTTCCCCTTCTAAAACAATAGGTTGAATGAGATCAAGGGGTAGCGTTGGGCAGTTGCCGCAACCATGACGACAACAAGCATTCACATTGACGTCTGCATTATAGGCGGCGGCATCAGCGGCCTTTGGCTGCTGAACCTCTTGGGCGGGCGCGGCTACAGCGTCGTGCTGCTGGAATCCGGGCGCTTGGGCGAGGGTCAAACCTTAGCGTCCCAAGGCTTGATTCATGGCGGCTTGAAGTACGCCTTGGGCGGCGCCTTGACGGCGGCCAGCGAAGTCATGGCGGCGATGCCCGGGCGTTGGCGCGCGTGCCTTGCCGGTTCCGGTGAGATTGACCTGTCGCCCGTGCGACCCTTAAGTGACCACTTTCACTTCTTCGGACAGGGAGGCGCTTGGGGCGCACTCACCGCGTTCTTCACCAGCAGGCTTCTGCACGGCCGCATTGAGAAACTGGGGCGCGAGGAGTTTCCGCCTTTGCTGAAGCATCAATCCTTCAACGGTCTGGTTTACCGTGTTGAAGATTTCGTACTGGACCCGCACCGTCTAATCAAACACTTGGCCAGCCTCAGCAAGCCGCGCATCTATCAGGCGCATCAGCCCATTCGGATGCAAACCCAACAGCAAGGGGCCAGCATTGAGACAGGCGGCGTCAAAGTCACCTGCAAGCGATTGATTTTGGCGGCCGGCGCTGGCAACGAAGCCTTGCTGAAGCAATTGCGCATTCCGGTGGCGATGCAGCTTCGGCCTTTGCATCAGGTTGTGGTCAGGCATCCTGGCATCGGACCTTTTTTTGGCCATTGCCTGACTGCAATGACCCGCCCCGAACCGCGGCTGACCATCACCAGTCACGCAGATGAAACGGACAGCGGCGATGAACGGCGATGGCTTTGGTCTGTCGGCGGACAACTCGCCACCGCAGGGGCCAAGCGCAGCCGCACGGACCAACGCCGCCAAGCGAGAAGCGAACTGAGCGCCTGTCTGCCATGGATCGACTGGGACCTGGCGGAAATCGATTGCTTCAGTCTTGACCGGGCCGAACCTAGGCAACCACGCCATCAGCGCCCGGATGCGGCGTTCGTTGAAAGCAAGGGAGCTTGCTTGGTTTGCTGGCCCACCAAGCTCAGCTTGGCACCGGACCTTGGCGACCGCGTTCTTGCCCTGTTGCCACCACCGGAATATGCGCCTTTTTCAGCTCTGGATTTGCCCCCGGCCGAGGTCGGCGCGCCGCCTTGGGCAAACTGATGGAGCGCCGCGTCCTGGGTCGTTCAGGGATTGAAACGTCCCTGCTCGGCCTCGGCACGGTTAAGTTGGGGCGAAGCTTGGGTCTCAAGTACCCCAAGCCCTTCGAGTTGCCCAGCATGGCCCAAGCCAAGCGCCTGCTTGACGTCACCCAAGCCCTCGGCGTCAATCTCTTGGACACTGCCCCCGCCTATGGCGACAGCGAGACCCGGCTGGGAACGCTACTGGCCGGACAGAGAAGCCGGTGGGTGCTGTCAACCAAGGTTGGGGAGGAGTTCGACGGCACCCGCTCCACCTTCGATTTCAGCCCGGAGCACATTCGCCTAAGCGTTCAGCGCTCCCTGACGCGCTTACGCACGGACTACTTGGACGTTGTGCTCATCCACTCAAACGGTGAAGACGAGCGCATTCTTGACGAGTTCGGCGCTCTTGACTGCCTGATGGAGTTGAAGGCCCAAGGCTTGATCCGGGCGGTGGGCCTGTCACACAAATCCGTTGCCGGGGGGAGGGCGGCCTTGGCCGCAGGGGCCGATGTCATCATGGCGACCTTGAACGCCGCCAACACCAGCGAGGCGGCTTTGATTGGTGAAGCCAATGCCAATGGCTGTGGGGTGTTGATTAAAAAGGCTCTCGAAAGCGGCCGGGCGCCACCCTCGGACTTGAAAGCGGTGGCCGCGCACGGAGGCGTGACCAGCATCGTCGTCGGCACCCTGAACATCCATCATCTTAATGAAAACGCCCGTGCCCTATGCGTCTGAATCCTAGTGCAAGCCCAAGGCCTCACCGCCTTGTTCTGGGCGTTGCAGGATGGCCGTGGTGGAGCAATCCTCCACTAACCCCAAGACTTCAACCGCACCGCCGTAGGCAGTGACGATATCGGTGCCGACCACCTCCTCGCGCCGATAATCCCCACCCTTGGCCAATACGTCTGGACGAACCAGTTCCAGCAAGCGCTTAGGCGTATCATCGGCAAAGCTCACCACCCAGTCCACGGCCTTCATCCCCGCCAACACCCGCATCCGCCGAGCCAAGGCGTTCACCGGCCGAGGCGAGCCTTTCAAGCGGGCGACGGAAGCGTCGTCGTTCACCGCCACAATTAAGTGGTCGCCCAAGCGCCGGGCTTGCTCCAAGTAGGCGACATGGCCGGCGTGCAGGATGTCGAAGCATCCGTTGGTGAAGACGATCCTGCGGCCCGACTGGCGGGCGCCAGCCACCAACAACAACAATTGGTCCTCAGTTAAGGCGGCGCCATCATCGGCCTCCTTCGCCGCCGCATAGGAAAGCTCCGGGCCGGTTACCGCAGCAGTGCCGGATTTGGCCACCACCAGGGAGGCGGCCAAGTTGGCCAGCCGGGCGCAGTCCAAGACCGGCCAGCCAAGGCTGGCGGCGACTGCCAACGCCGCTGCCGCCGTGTCGCCAGCACCGGTTACGTCAAACACTTCAATAGGATGCGCCGGTAGATGTCGGATTTGATCCGCCACCACCACCGTCATGCCGTCCGCACCAGCAGTCACCACCACAGCACCGATATGTAAGGACTCACAGAACGACTGCGCCGCCGCTCCCAGCGCATTGACGTCGGCGCAATCGCCAGCGGCGGCGGTGAATTCGGCTTTGTTGGGCTTTAACAGGTCAGCCCCCGCATAGGCGCTGAATGGCTTGAATTTCGGGTCAACCACAACCAAGGTGCCAGCCGCCTTGGCGGTTTCGATCAGGCCAGCGGGGTGGGTCACAGCCCCTTTGTCGTAGTCGCCAATCACCAGCGCGGTGGCGTCGGCCAAGTGCCGCGGCAGCTTCGCCGCCAAGGCCTCGGCGGCGGCAGCGGGCGTTGGGGATTCAAAGTCGCTGCGCAACAACTGCTGCTGGCTGATAATGCGCACCTTGACGACGGTGGCCCAATCGTCCACCTCCACCAAGTCGCAACGCACGCCCGCTGCCTCCAGCACCTGTCTTAGCGAGCGGCCCTCCGCATCCCGGCCAACGCAGCCGAGTAAGGTGCAGCGCGCCCCCAAACTAACCAAGTTGAGCGCGATATTGCCGGCACCGCCTGGCCGGTCCTCCACCGCCTGCACCTCCACAATCGGGACCGGGGCTTCGGGCGATATGCGACGGGCTTCGCCGCGCCAATAACGATCCAGCATCAGGTCGCCAAAGACGACAACATGAACGCCCTTGAGCGAAGGCAGCTGCAAGGCGGTCATATAGTTGCTGAAGCTCCCTTCAATTCCATTGAGACCGTGCCGCACGAAGTGGCCCACATCATAGGCTCATCTGATTGCCGAACTCCCTTCAACCCCATCAACGCACCTGCAGGTAGGCTTGCTCCGTTAGCGCGGTGTAACGTCGAGCACGATCCAAAAACGTTGTGTAGGAGCGATAGATGCGCTGCGAAAGCTCATCCTCCCCGGCGGTGGCGGCCACCACTTCCGAGGAAACTTCCCGCAACCGCTGCAGCACCTCCGCCGGCAGCCGTCGCACAATCACCTGATGCTCCTGCACCAAGATTTCCAGAGCGACTTGGCTGCGGGCGGTGTATTCAGCCAAGGTGTCGTCGTTGATCGCTTGGGCGGCGGTGTCAATCATAGCTTGCAGATCGACCGGCAGCGCCTCGTAAGCCTGCTTGTTGACGATGAGTTCAAGCGTGGGACCGGGTTCGTGCCAACCGGGATAGTAGTAGTATCGTCCAGCGTCGTAGAGGCCCAAGGCGAGATCGTTGTATGGCCCGATCCATTCCGTCGCATCAATCACGCCCGTTTGCAGAGCGATGAACACCTCATTGGCCGGCAGGGTGACCGGCACCCCCCCAACCCGCTCAAACACTTCCCCGCCAAGGCCGGGAATGCGCATCTTTAGGCCCTTGAAGTCATCCAAGGTGTTGATTTCCTTGTTGAACCAGCCGGCCATCTGCACGCCCGTATTGCCGGCGGCAAAGGGCACTAGGGAAAAGGGCGCATAAAGCTCGCGCCAAAGCTCCAAGCCGCCGCCATAGCGCAGCCAAGCATTCATCTCCTGAGCCGTCATGCCGAATGGCACCGTGGTGAACAAAGCAGCGGCCGGAGCTTTGCCGCGCCAATAGTAGGAGGCACCGTGGCCCATTGCGGCGGAGCCAGCGGAAACCGCGTCAAAGACCTCAAAGGCGCCGACCAATTCACCAGCGCCGTAGACCTTGATGTCCAACCGCCCAGCGCTCATCACCCGCAGCCGTTCGGCTAGGTTCTCCGCCGCGAGGCCTGCGCCCGGCAGGTTTTTCGGCCAAGTGGTGATCAGCTTCCAGTGCCAGACCTGCGCTGCAGGGGAGACGCCCGCGGCACCATCCTGCGGCGCCGCGGAACCCGGCCCATTGCCGCAGCCCCAAGACCCAACCAGCATGGCGGTTGCCAGCAGGATGAAGCGGAAGCCAGCATCGGCCTTCGGCTCAATAGGCTGCCGCCCTTGATAGAAAAATTTGTAACCGATTGATCTAAGTTGCATATTTAATTTCAACCCTTGCAGTTTCCAAGCCGAGCAACCAATCCATTCCGGTCCGGTGCCAATGGTGCGACACCGCTGCCCCTGCGCTAATCAAGCGTTTTTAGCTTGGCGACGTTCAGCATCAACCACTTCTCGCCAACATCAGCAAAACGCACCTGCACCCTCGTTCGGTCGCCGTTGCCCTCGCTTTGCAGCACCATGCCCTCGCCAAATTTGTTGTGAGCGACCCGTTGGCCGATGTTCAGCCCGAGATCCGCCCAGTCCCCGCTGGTTTGCGGCTCTAACAGGCCGCGGGTGGGTTGCGGGCTCATCAGGTAGGGCCGCTCCACCTCGCCGTGCAGGCGGATTTCCCAAATGAGCTCCGGCGGTAGCTCGCCAATGAAGCGGGAGGGCCGATTGAACGCGTCCCGACCGTGCAGGCGGCGAGATTCCGCGTAGCTTAAGTAGAGTTGCTGCTTGGCCCTGGTGATGCCCACGTAGCAGAGCCGCCGCTCCTCTTCCAAGCGGTTCTCCGTCTCGCCGGGTTGAAAGTGGGGGAACAACCCCTCCTCCATGCCGGTCATGAACACCAGCGAGAACTCCAGCCCCTTGGCCGAATGCAACGTCATCATCCGCACTGCTGGGCCGGAATCCGATTCCCGCTCCCCTGCATCCAAGGTGACTTGGTCCAGGAACTCCTGCAGTTCGGAAACTCCCGGCGACTCCACATCCTGAGGCAGAAACACCAATGTTCCGTTGAATTGCCGAGCGGCGTTGACAAGTTCGTCCAGATTCTCTTTGCGCGCCAACCCACGCTCGCCCGGCTCCCGCCCGTGGTACTCCTTCAGGCCGCTGGCCTCCACCACCAGTGCGGCCAGTTCGTGCAAGGCCATTTGGTCTCCGGCCGCGGCCAAATCGTCAACCACCTTGAGGAAACCCGTCACCGCCGCGACCGCACGGCCAGTCAGCCAACCTTCATGGGCCGCTTCCTTGCAGGCCTGCCAGAGGGAAATGGACCTGGCGCGGGCCAAATCGCGCACCGCACTGAGCGTTTTTTCGCCGATGCCTCTTGGCGGGGTGTTGACCACACGTTCGAAGGATGCGTCGGCATGACGGTCATGCACCAAGCGCATGTAGGAGAGTGCGTTCCTGATCTCTGCTCGTTCAAAGAAACGGAACCCGCCGTAAATCCGATACGGTATCCCGGCTCGGGTCAGCGCTTCCTCCAACACCCGGGACTGCGCGTTGGTCCGGTACAAAACCGCGCAGTCATCCGCGCTTCCGCCATTCTCCACAAAGGCGGCGATTTGCTCCGTGACGAAGCCCGCCTCATCCAGGTCGTTGTAGGCGGAGTAGAGCTTGATGGGCTCGCCGGGCGCCGCTTCGGTCCAAAGCGACTTGGGCAACCGCTCCGAGTTGTTGATGATCAGCGCGTTGGCCGCATCCAGGATATTGCGGGTGGAGCGGTAGTTCCGCTCCAATGGGATGACGGAGTTGCTTGCAAATTCGTTAAGAAAGGTGCGCACGTTCTCAACGCGGGCACCGCGCCAGCCATAGATGGATTGATCTTCGTCCCCCACCGCCATGATGTTGCCGGTGGCGCCTGCCAGCAGGGCAAGCCATTGGTACTGAAGGCCGTTGGTGTCCTGAAACTCGTCCACCAGGATTTGCCCGAACCGGTGCTGGTAGTGGGCCAGTAAGTCTTCATTCGCGCTCAGGCACTCCAAGCAACGCAGCAGCAGTTCGGCGAAGTCCACCAAGCCGGCCTCGTTGCAGTGTTGTTCGTAGTTCTCGTAGATCTGCTTGTGGGTGACCTCAAACAGATCGTCGCTTTTGGCCAGACCCTTGGCCCGCAGACCTTGGTCCTTGTGGCCGTTGATGAACCAAACCGCTTGGCGCGGCGGCCAGCGGCTGTCGTCGACGCCAAGCGCCCGCATGATCCGTTTGACCAAGCGCTGTTGATCGTCGGCGTCGATAATCTGGAAGTTTTGCGGCAACCCCGCCTCGCGCCAGTGCCGGCGCAGCAGACGATGGGCGATGCCGTGAAAGGTGCCCACCCAAAGCGCCCGGGCGGGAATGCTGAGCAACGCCTCAATGCGCTCGCGCATCTCCGTCGCTGCTTTGTTGGTGAAGGTCACCGCCAGCACACCTTGGGGAGAGATGCCCTCGGCCGCAATCAGCCAAGCGAAACGATGCACCAGCACCCGGGTCTTGCCGCTGCCGGCACCGGCCACCACCAAGGCGTTGCCCAGCGGCGCGGCCACAGCGCTGCGTTGAGCTTCGTTAAGGCCGGCCAGGATGGGGGTGACGTCCACGGTGGCTAATTATCGCACGCCCCAAGCGCGCATGGGTGTGAAATGGGTGGACGGCTGGGCTGCGGTCAACCCAGTCCATTGTTCAACAGCAGCGGAGTGCTTTTGTGGACCAGCCTCGAAACTTGGCAAAGTCGGTTACTGTGGAGTAGAGTAGATTCGTTTGCCACACGAGTAATTAGCGTATGACCACTATCTATCTTCATTCTTCCTTTGCTCTTTTAGCAATTCCTATCGGTGCCTACATTTTCCTCAACAAGAAGGGGACTTCACAGCATAAGTCATTAGGCAAGATTTGAATTTTGTTTTTGTCAATCGTTTCACTGTCAGCACTTCTTATTCAAACACTAACCCCGGGGCAATATTCTTTACTTCATCTATTGGTTCCATGGACACTAGGGCCCCTGATTTACTCTATTTGGAGTATTAGACAGTTCAAGAAGGCAAAAAAGAAAAAATTTCGAGATGAGCATAAGTACTCTATGATTGGGGTTTACGTTGGGGCACTGCTCTTGGCAGGAGCGTTTACGTTAATGCCTGGAAGATTTTTCTATGAAATTTTGTTTGGATGATTTGCTGCATGATGTGGAAAGCCGTGCCTGGGGGAGTCGGCTTATGCGAATAGGAATTCGATCATTCGTTCGGCGGCTTCAGGGGCTAGGAACTTCGCTTCGAAGAAGGGTAGCCGTCATCGCAAATTGGCCGATGTAGAGCATGGCTAGTCGCTGTAGATCCAAGACGGGTACTTGCAGGGTTTGAACCTCTAAATTCTGAAAACCCAAAGTAGGGTTTTCTGTGAAGCTAATTAATCAGACGTTACCTAGGAGGTAAGTATGGAATTTTTTGCTGTTCTATTACTTTTGGGAATAATTCCGGCAGTGATTGCTAGAAACAAGGGCAGGAACTTTTTTCCTTGGTATATCTATGGGGTCCTGCTATTAGTGGTTGCACTAATTCATTCATTGCTTATGAAAGAGGACAAGAGGGCTATTGAGGAAAGGGCATTAGCAGACGGATCAATGAAAAAATGCAGGTTTTGTGCTGAAATAGTTAAAGCAGAAGCACAGGTTTGCAGGTTTTGTGGCAAAGACTTCTAGAAATTGAAGAAATAGTATACGGATTTGTGGTAAAGAATGCCAATAAGCTCTTACACCTAAATTCACTGGACCGCTAGGGAATAGAATCGGAAGGAGAGCAAGCATGCTTGAAATGAAAGAAGAATGTTTGGCATGTTCTAGTAGACTAGAACATACCTCAACCGCATACATTTGTTCCTATGAGTGCACCTACTGTGAGTCATGTGCTAAAGAAAATTCATTTATCTGCAAAAATTGTGGTGGTACGTTAAAAGAAAGACCTACAAGAGAAACGCCTTCTCTCTAGGCTGTTCGTTGACAACAATCAGTTTTTATCAAGCCTTCACCTCCGTGTTCACGGGTTATTGGTGGATGAGGACATGCCAGTGGTTGCCGTTGCCCCAAGCAACGAGATGCTGGAGAAGCCGCATAACCCTACTTCTGAACAGCACTGCAAATGGGGGGATTACGCCAGCATAGAAAGTAGAATTTTCGAGTTTAGTTATGGGTTCGGGATGGTTGTTGTCAGTGTTCCACATCCAAGGGCCAGGACATTGACTTCTCTTAACGCCTATCAGGGGTAGCTTATGCACTACCCCGAGGATGTCCCTTTTCTATGGGTCAATTTGTTTCACTCACTTTTACTTTACGGAAAGTGAGCGATATACGTCGCCCGCGTTTATTTTTCCTGCCTGGTGGTTCATACATCCGCTTGGGTATCGTGTGCTTCCACTTATATCTGGCATCTCCACTCATTACAGCGACACTTCGTTGTTCCAGACGTTGCGAAAATTGCTCACTATCCTCCTTGCCCTTGCGAAAAAGCATCGACCATGATTCCAGCAAGCTAATCGTTGCTATACCATCCTCAAAGTCCTCACTATCGGTGTGCCATGCAATACTTTGTTCGCCCATATATTCATTTACAATGACTTGATCTGGCGTATGTTTTACCAGATCCTCTGATCGAAGTTTTTTTGCAAGTTTATCGGCCCATGGTGGTAATTCGCCAAGTTGCATAGATGCATCTATTGTACGAGCCTTATAATTGTATCTCCAACCATAGTGCTGGACACGACGCGTCATATCCTCGTCCCACTCTCCTTCCTGATCTATTTTTCTGAGAAGGTATTCCTCCTCTTCCTCAGTAATGAAATCCGGTATATATTCCAGGCCGTCAGGGCCAGCAGCTTTATCCTGTGTGGTATCGCCTTCCTGGATCAGAGGCGGGTCCAATAATCCCCCCTCAACTGAAACCAATCGCCGAAACCCTTCCACATCAAGTGACTGATCAATTGAATGGTTTTCAGGTAGTAGTATCCGAACCTCACCAGTAACGACCAGCTTTTTTTGGCCAGTTTTGTCGCTCACTGTTATATCATCACCGGAAAATGGTAATTCGATGTCTTTGAGGAGAAGACTCTGACTACTACATGGCCAGCCCAGCTTCTGCGACAAACGTTGTGCCTGATTTCTTATTCTATCGTCGTTGAAATCTGCCACATACCATGCAGCACGTTCTTTGGCACGTCCCAATTCGAATTTCCTGTCCCCCCAAGACAGCATGAATTGATCGGCTTCTCTTCGCCACCGCACATTTTCAACATCACAGGATGGCCATTTCATATGAGATGCTTCCTGGGAACACATTCGCAATGCATGAATTGATAGAAGTTCACGTTGGATGGATTCACCTCGGAATTGCATATCCAACCTTCTGTATCCTTGCAAAAGACCGCACAGTACCGCTGCCGACCACCAAATTGCGGGGGGTAAATCAGGCATATCCTTGAACCATGTCTTGAGTTTCACTGGTTCTGAACGGGTTAACACCAGTTGAACTGCCAGTTCAACTGGACGGTCTCGCCTCTCATTGAGCCCCAGAACCGTCTCTGAGCGCAAAATACTCTTTGTGTCACTCAGCCATTTTGATATTGCTTCTGTCCACTTCTTTGTCTGTTCAAAACGTGAGACTTCATCAGAAATTTTCTCTGCAAGCTCTTGAGATCGAACATATTTTTCAGCCGATTGCTGCCGAAAAACCTCGACGGCTGCCAGCCAAAAGCATTCCTGCAAATCAGATGATTGATGGTCTTTCAACGCGCATCCCCGCCAGGGAGGATACTTCCACCAGCCAGCCTTGACGTAATTCAATTGTTCGGTGTGGCGAGAAATCAGGCTCGCTGTGAGAACGTCCATCCATGGATCAACAAGTGGTATTGCCCAGACCGCCATGCTCAATGCACCATGTATTGCATTTGCATCGCCCGGAACATTAAGCCCGGCATCTTTGTTATCGGAAGGTATATCAGATTCTATCTTCTCTTCATGCACAACACCGATGCTGATAGAGTCGGATGATAAATCGATAGTTGATGACATTTTGGCAAGTCCCTTAAGGCGAATGCTTTCTTCTTTTGTTTCTACAGTCAAGTCAGAGATTGCAAAAGTTGGAAGGACACCTGGCCAGTACACTAGCTGCTTTTCTACCAGATCAATCTTGCTGAGGCGAGATGACTTCCATTCTTTCCCACATAAAATCTGCACATCAAGATCAGGCAATTTCTGTACATCCAGTTTTACGCCGACCCTTATAGAATGAGCCGTAGCAGGAGCCTCCTGTTCAGAGACATATGCTTCCACACTAAGCAGCACACCTGCAGATGGTAGCAGAGGACTCAACCAGCCACTATCCAATGCATCAAATACCTGACGATGGTTCATAACGAGTCCCATCCAACTCGCTCTTGAGGTGCCACTACTTGAATCTTGAGCAAACAAATCTGAAGTTTTAGAGATCATGTGCGATCCAATAAATCTGGTCCAGGAAGAGCGGCTTTAACTCGCTCCAACAACTCTGGCTTGTCACACACAAGGTACAAGTTGTCTCTCGCTCGAGTACATATCATGTACATTACGCGACGTTGCACATCTGCATTACATGGAATAAATTTTTCAAGTTCCATGATAAATACAGTGTCGAACTCTTGCCCTTTTACGGATTGTCTGTTCAATACGGTGACACCGGGTTGCAGCACATCAATTTCATTTTCATTTTTTTGATCGTTACTATAAATTTTGACTTGCTCACTCGTAAGGATCTTGCGCAGTTCATCATAAATTGTTCGGCCAGCATTGTTGCTATCGACAATGACTCCGATACAGTCATTAGTATTCTTAAACCGATTCGATACCAGTTCAACGGCAGGATTAAGACCCTGTGTTTGAACCAGTCGAGGAAGCTCACCGGTGGGGTCGCGCACCACCCTCGCAACTGGTAATCCGCCAGAATGAAAGTGTTCCGCTAAGCTGGATATTTCTGGTGTATTCCGATGATTTTTGCTGAGTATTACCGGGTCGTTTAACCTTGCTGCATTCTTTATGTCTTGAAGCCTTGTACGTTTTTCTTCGAGAGCCTGGTCTTCATCCGCGAATACAGTCATCACAGGTGCAACAAACCTGGAAGCGTATTGAAAGAAACCTCGCGGAAGATCTTGTCCTTCATCCACGACTAAATGTGACTTACTAAAACGAGAATTTCGGCTACTTTCCAGCATGGCATGCATTGTCTCCCAGTCATGGCTGAACGATTGTCCTGGTATCTTAGGCGGCCCCTCATCTGTCCGCCCTTTGTAATCCCGCCAAACAAAACTATGCATTGTTCTGATATCCACGGGGCTACTTCCGTCCTTTTTTAGTAGCTCGAACAAACGCCGCAACATGCGGTTATAGGCGACGATCGAGACCGACGATATATTCGAAACTGTGTTCTGTTCTGTTTGCGCTGCCATCTGTGCTCTTTGTATCGCGAGTATCGTTTTACCAGAGCCTGGTGGGCCTACTACAAACAGAGACTGATCAAGTGGATATTCCAATACTTCAAGTTGCTCTTCTACGCTGCTAAGCTCTGCCCATGTCGGCAGCCGCATTTTCAATCTCCCCCGAATGGTAAAGTATGTTGCTTAGGGCGAACAAACAACGCATATCTGAGCATAAGTCTCTTTGTATCTCCCGATGCTCTTATAGCCTTGATAATCCCTGAATCGCTGACATGTTCCTCAAAATTCATCCTTCGCAATGCTTCTGAGAAGGATGGAAAGTTTCTATTTGCGTCATCTTGAACCGAGTTCGTGTAGAGAATTATAACCCTGCCGCGACCAATTTTTTTCAATAACCTTTCTAGTTCTGATGAGAGTGCTTCAACATCCAGGGACCGACTGGCGAGAAGGTAAGATGCGATAACAATCACCGGCCGCCAGCCTGGCGCACTATCCCAAACAACTGAGGAGATCTCGGATGACCATAGCCGCGTTACTTCATTCATCTGCTCAGCACGAGATGCCAGGCGTTCGCCTAAATCACACATTGCCCGCGAGCGATCTATACCAATGTAGTGAAATTCAGGCTCAGGGCCCAGAGCGCCTGCAATAGCAAGTCCACCTGTGCATGGCCCACACCCCAGGTCAATGACGACAGGAGCGTCGTCGGGCGGTGCTTGCTCAAAGAGTATAGTAAATGCTCTAGTGAGTTCTTCCAGATGTCTTGGTTGATAGAAATACGCATAAAGGAGAACACGGTCGTCGGGGGATAGATTCCCCCAAGGCTCGTCAAATTCAGCTTGACCCAAGCTCGTAACTTCCTTTACCACAATATCTCGGCTGACCCCAAGCAACGTTCCGCCGGTACTGCGAGGATCATTCCGCACACGGAGAACTATCTCAGAGCGGCGTAATTGATCAAGCCAATTGGGTAATTGGACAACCAATTCGTCATCGTATGTGTAATTATCCGCCAATTCCTTACATCCGATAAATTCATGTGTGGCGAAGACCAGCGAGGGTTCCTTTTTGCTGGTATTTTTTGAACTGTGGCCACCTTGACGACGCGCCACAGTCCGATCTGATTTTTCAAAACCCCGTGTTACTTCCTTTCCGCTCCATCAGGGCGATCATTGACATCCCGCAAGCAACTGCAATGTCAGCCGAGTGTAGCATATGGCAACTTGGCGGAAAGTGCCGCCAATACGGCGACCCCTTGATTCCCGGATAGCGCGGAGGTGATAGGGCGATCATTGACATCCCGCAAGCAACTGCAATGTCAGCCGAGTGTAGCATATGGCAACTTGGCGGAAAGTGCCGCCAATACGGCGATCCCTTGATTCCCGGATAGCGCGGAGGTGATTTTGGTTTGGAGATAGGAAGGGCGCAGACTGCTTGGTGAAATGGTAAAAAAGTACCGGATAACCAACCCCTCACCTCACAGATGCGCCCATGTCCAAGATAATCCCCCGGCCCACAAAGGTCCAGATCGATTTTACCGACGCTCAGTGAACCGGAGTTGGTGGATGGTCAATGCTGGCCAGCATGGCGCAACAATGTGGCTTGCTGGAGTAGTTGGCCAACACGATTCGAGTCAAGCAACGCCAAACTCGATTCGATGCCCTGATGCCGTCCCCAATCGCCGGAAAGTGCTTCTCCCCCAGGCTGTACACCAATGATCACAAGACAGCTCAACCGGCCTTCGTCACCTCTGAGACCGCTGTATATCCCGTCCGCCCGGATATACACCCAATCGTCATCAGGCGCTGGTTTGCACCAGTTCCGTCAACAGACCACCTGCTGGTATGGGCAGATCAGTCACAGTATTATCTTTCATGTGTGGCGTGCTCCTCTTGCTAATTTCGATTTTTTCGATAAAACTGGCTTGAGCAGGCCACGCCGCATACCTCAACCTTCACCAGATACCAGATTCGGTTATCACTCTACAGAGCATAAACAGCATGACAAACCCACTGACAACATCCTCTCCCGTCATCCGTGTTTACTATGCGACTGCTTGGCTGAGCCTGATATTGGCTTTGGCAGGTTTTAGCTACAACGCCTGGCGACTTGAACGGTCGGAAGAGAACAGCAACCTGAGAAGTGCAGCCTTTCAACTTCTGTCTGAACTATCTGAGCTTAAACAGATCATGTACGCCAGTCACTACGACCATAATCAAGTGGAAGGCAGTCCCCGCCGGGGTTGGGTAAAAGTAGGTCTGATTGATGATCTCGGTATGTTGATGGGCGAGGATGTTGCACTTGCCAGTGCAGAACTCAAAGCCCAGTGGTCAGCCAACTGGGACCAGGTGGCCACAGACAGGGCCAGTGTTCAGTCTCTTGTTGAAAGACTTGATGCGGTCCGGACAGCCGTCAAAGCCAGACTCGCGCATTTGGAATAAGCGATAGCGCTTCTGGATCAGGCGATAGCGCTTCCAGATCAGGCGTGTCAACTGCTGTGTAACCGTCAAGCACTTCAGTCGCCGGCCATGAGCCATCTCCGGGCTGATCGCCTGTGAAATGCTGATCGCTGTCGTCGCTATAACAAACCATGATGCAACTCTGCGAAGCGATCAGGCCATATTGTCCCGGCTCGGCGTTACAGATGACCACTCGCCGGCCTTCATAGCTTTTGATGAAGGACGCCAGCAACGAGCGAATCCAGGATGCCTGTGTCGCCTGAAGGCCTGTGTAGCCTCTTCCGCCAAGCATATTGATTCGATGGTGCCATGGACTCTCCTCATGCGTCCAGAGCAGATCGACCAGTTCCTGTGTTCTCGTTTCCCGGTAAACCGGATGTCCGTCAGACTTTGTCAGCCATTCCGGCAACCATTGGTTAACCTTCAGCGCGTGTATCACTTGACTCTTTCTCTCCTTACTCATCATCTGGCCCTCTGCACATCTTCCCGGCAGGCCGGCGACAGCCGACCCGCCATGTTCACTGAACCGGGCCATCTGCCCCGGGAAACTGACCCGATCAGTTGTTTTGGACACCTCAAAGCCCTGAAACCCCCGCCCGTCTTCCTATTCCACATACGCCATCATCCCGTCAACATCTGTGGACCTGATATAGCGGGCCGGATTCGCAGTACTTTTCGCTATTTCCTCGAAGTGACGCTCTCCGCACTCGATCTTTGCGCCTTCGAGATGGCGAAGGTCGTCCCACCAGATACTGCCCTATTCGAATGCCGCTCTGGATCTGAGGTATTTCTGCATCTGTGGCTCCCATCATCCTGCTGATGATGTTCACCGGAATCGGCAGGGCGTAGGTCTGCATCAGATCAATCCTGCCGCCGCTCCCGGCGTTCAGTTCCAACGCATCAAGCAGCCTGTCGGTCAGTTCATCAATCGTCCCCTCCATTGATTTGAGTGACTTGGGCGTGAATGCCTTGTTGACCAGCAGGCGCAGGCGGCGGTGTTCCGGATTGTCCTCCTGGATCATGCTGTTGGCGATGACCTGGATGCGTTTGGGCATCGGAAACGGGAACCGGCCACCTTTCCCCGTGGCTGTGGCCCGGTTTCTGACGAAACGGTCATCACGCAGCATGTCCGCGCAATCCTGGTGCCGGGACAGGAAGCAGGCGGGCATGGCGTAGAACCTGCCCTTGTACACGGGGGCTTCATCCCGCAGCCATGCAAAGTACTCGTGCTTGTTCTGGTTGAAGTCCTTGCCGGCGAGGTTTACGGGGACTTTCATCGACTCTTCATGATGCGGATTCGGTCAATTTTAACTCTGCTGATGGTGGGTTGTCAGGAGTCTCCTGCTACACTGGGCATCCTAGTATGGCATAGAAAAAGGAACACGAAATGAGCGTGATGGAAGTAGGCAGTAAGCTGGTAGAGGCGGCAACCCGGGGCAGGGAAGGTGAGCAGGCCTTTTTGGACCAGTATTACGCGGATGATATTGTCAGTATTGAAGGTGGTGAAGGCAATGAGGAAATGCCTGGTCGATTTGAAGGCATTGACGCGGTCCGAGGTAAGCATGAGTGGTGGCACAGCAACAACGAGGTGCATGGTACCAAAGCAGTTGGTCCATATGTCGGCCACCGGGACGATCAGTTTGTCATTCACTTCACCATGGATCTGACCCCGAAAGGGGCAGAGCGGATGCAGATGGATGAAGTCGGTCTCTTCACCGTGAAGGATGACAAGGTGGTGCAGGAAGAATATCTGTATCTGATGCAATAGGCCCGCGATGTGGCGAAGGGTTACGGCTGGGAGAGTGCCTGATGCGAAGTCGCCGAGACTGTAGCAAAGAGGTTGTAACAAAGACTGTGTAACTGCCTGTTGTCAGCCCGAATACCGGGCTGGGACGGGCAGTGATGGAATCGAAAGAGTTCCAGGCGATGGCGCAGCCGCTGCCAGACACATCGAAGCAGAAGTCGGTCTTAATGAGTTCCGGCGGGTGCCCGTCGCCGTCGAAACGGCCATGACCGCTGAGCATGATGACCGCCTCGGCTTTGCCATGCGTGAGCAGTCTGACTCCGAGAACAGCCACAATGAGCAGTCGCCACGGCTATGCTAGCAAAACGTTGCAGGCCGAAGATGGACGGTTCGAGGTCGATATGTGTCAACCTCTTTTGGACACTTGTTGTTAGAATAACATCTATTTCGATCTCGTATAGCCAGCAGCAGCCAGCGTTGGAAAATTGACGTAATCAGTTGGCACTGCTGTCAATCATTTCCTGGCAGCGTTGGGAGAAGAGAATTCATGGCTGATGTTAAGAGAGGGAATGATTGTTGATGCCAGTATTACTGTAGCGCCGGCATTAACGAAGAACGCGAGCCGTAGCCGTGACCCGAAGATGCATCAGGTCAAGAAGGGCAACCAATGGCATTATGGAATGAAGATGCATATTGGGGCGGACGATGGGGTGGGTTTCGTTTGCACTGCGACGGGAACGCCAGCGAATGTTCATGGTCTGACGGAAGCAGAGAAGCTGCTGCATGGCGATGAAGAACGGGTTCGCGAAGATTAAGGCAGTCGCGGTATTGAGAAGCGTCCAGAGCATCAGAGTCGAGATGCTGACTGGGCAGATCGCGATGAGGTTGACGCATAGGGCGGTCAGCTTCGGAAGTTGAAGCCGGGCAGCGCTGTTGGGTGCAGGGAGAAAAAGAAGGCGTGTATGCGATCTGAAGAGGAACATCCTTTCTGGTATGTGAAACAGATATCTGGCTAGCGTAAAATGCGATATCGTGGCACCATGAAAAACATGGGGCGCATTCATCTGCTACAGGGATTCGCCAACTTACTGATCGGTGACTGATACGTTTGTGTGTAAAGGAAAATTCCATTAGGATAAAGAAAAATGCTGGTAAATGACATTGATCAACGTACATACATCTCTAAATCGGAGGCTGGGCGTTGGATTGGCAATTATATTGATGGATCCAAAGTATCGGAGGGCTAGAAATGCCGTACTCGGAAAGTGTTAAAAAAGCCATTGCGTTCCTGATGGTGGCGACTGTTTTCTGCCTTGGTAACGTTTACGCCAGTGAATCGGTTCGGGTGCCAGGGAAGGAAGAGGGCGATGCCTCGGCGCAGTTCAGGCTTGGTGTCATGTATGAACATGGCGTGCCTGAAGACGATCAGGGAGCAGTCAGGTTGTATCGGAGGGTAGCGGCGCAGAGAACGTCGGCAAAGTCTGCATCTGGCATAGTAAGAGCAAAGATCGTGACTCAGATAGACAAACCAGATCCGCAAGCGGGCGTGAAATCCACGCAAAATATACTCATTGACTTTAGTGAAGAACGCGTTGACCAAGATTTTGCCACGGGTCATACCAAAATTGGCTCTATAGAGCTAGAAGCTGTTCGCAACAAATTTCTTGTCAAGGACGTGGAATTTGAAGGCGATTCTGTCACGTTCACTGCCGTTGGCCAGACGGCATCAGGTGTTTTGTTTATTCCAGCCATTAACTACAGTATTAAAATTAAGGTTAATGCTGAAGGTACTGCGACTGGAGAAGCGCACCATGACGGGTATCCCAGTTATCGCGTATATGTGAATGGTAACCGGATTTACGAGCACAAGCACAAGCACACAGAAGTCTTGAAGACCGCGCCGGGTAATGAGATGAATAGGAAATTCTAAGTCTGATTGACCTACATCAAGCAAGCACAGACGAACAATCGAGACTGCGGAAGGTGTCAACTTCTTTCGGATACTTGTTTTCAACATAATATCTATTTCGATCCCACATAGCCAGCAGCAGCCAGCGTTGGGAAATTGACATAATCAATTGCGACGCTGCCATCCATTGGTTCCGTCACCGGATTGATGGCCACCGCTTTCGATGGCATCGACGCGGTCGGTCGGCCATGCACAAATCGCTCTGGATGTAGTTCGTAGCATTGCTCCAGGCCACTGTGGTATTCATTGTTATACCACGCAAAATAGTCCTCACACCATTGCCTGGCGTGAGCGATATACTGAAATCGGCCCGGATAATCTGGTTGATATTTCTGCGTCTTGAATTAGCTTTCGCTAAACGGGTTATCGTTACTGACGCGGGACCTGTTGTGATTACAGGTCACGCCTGAGTTTTTCATCATATCAAGCCTCGCATCCCGGCAAGATCGGTATGGGCAGTCATCGGTGCCCCGCGGCCCTGATGCACGGCAAGTTGATCAGGTTCGATGTCATACCTTGCCGTCCTTGTGTGTCAACCTCATCCATCAACTGGCTGGCCAGGGTACTGTTTTCTTTGTGCGACACCATCCAGGCCACGACATAGCGGTTGAACAAATCCAGCACCACATACAGAGACAGATACACCGCCAGGTGGATCAGGGGCAATTTAGTAATATCCCAGGTCCAGACCTCATTGGGTGCATGAGCCAGCAACTTGGGCACAGCATGATGTTGGGCCGGGCGCTGGTCCCATCGACCCACGCTCTCGCCAAGTTCCCGCAGCAAACGATGCATGGTACTGACCGAGCAGAGGTATTCTCCCTGCTCAAAGGCGTTGGTAGACCTCAGCAGGTGGTTGATCGTGATACGCCTGACTATGCAGCAGATCAATCACTGTCGCTCGCTCACGGGCGCTCAGTGCGCATGTGCCGATTGCTGGCGTGAACGACGGGGCGGGCGAGCAACAGATGCGCGCCTCTGCCAAGCATAGACAGTACTTCGATTCAGACCCAGCGCGGCACACTGGTGCATGACGGTTCTCATGCATCGCTCCCATTGCTGGCGCGATCGAGCATCGACAAGGCTTTTTTTGGAGCTCCAGATAGTTGTTGGCGATCTCCAATGGCGGGTCAAGCGCTGATTGGCTTTCTCAAGCTGTACAATCTGCAGCCCGGCGGCGAGGCGAACGCCCCGCCGCCGGTTCAGGCACACTTGTTTCACACAAAGGTGCCTGAACATGAGACTGTTGCACGCCTGCCTTCCCTCCTGCAAGCACCTGCCCGTGGGCCTGACCGATTCCGAACCCGCCCGTGAGCGCCTGCGCGCTCTTGAACGATCGCCGGTGGCATGCGCCCCGGCGACGCCCTTCGCACCGCAGGCCTAGCCAAGAGCGGCTACTACGACTGGCGCAGGGCCCACCGCTGCGGCGGTCTCAAGACCCTCGCGCCGCGCAGCACCCGCCCGCACGGAGTCCGCCCCCGGCAGTGGACCCATCACGCGCCTGGTCGAGGCCGAGCGCCGCCGGCCTTGGGCCGGGCGCACGACCATCCACGCCATCCTCCGCCGCAACCCCAGCTTCACACTGAGCGCCGCGTCCGTCGGACGGATCCTCGCCGATGGCGTGCGCACCGGCCGCGCAGCACCAGCCAGCCACTGCGAGGGGCGCGTACGGAGCAAGCGCCGCCGCAACTTCAAAAGCTCCCACGCCCAGCGCCTCGCTCATGGCCTTAAAGCACAATAGCCCGGCGAACCCTTCCAAAGTTCGACCACATGACCGTGCATGTTGACGGCAGGGTCTTTGTCGACGGCAGGGTCTTCAAGCAGTTCCACGCCAAGGGCCCAATCACCAAAAGCATCCACGTCAAGGTCCGTTCCTGCGCCACCGCCGCCACCGCCACCGACTTCCTCCACGAGGTCCGGCAGCGCATGCCCGTCCACTCCGTGCAGGTCGATGGCGGCTACGGGTTCATGAAGGAATTCGGGGCCGCCTGCCGCGATGCCGATATCCCCCTCCATGTCCTCCCTCCCCGGCGTCCCGACATCAACGGCAGCGTCGAGCGCAGCAACCGCACCCTGCGCGACGGGTTTTGGTCCGTCTATCGGGACGACCTCGCCATCGGCGAAGTGAACCGAGCCCTGAAGGGCTATCTCCTCGACCACGTCCGACCCCGACATGCCCTCGGTTTGTTGACACCAGCTAAATTCGCGGACAAGCTCCCTCCCGCTGCCTGATCCACAAAATTCCGAGATGTACTGAGCCAGTACAGGCTCTGGACCTCATGACACCAAACGAGTGTCTTCAACAACTCATGGCTGCCTGAACAGTCTCATATGTACTGAACCCGGACAGGTGCTTGACTGCATGAGCAGAAATGTGGTTGACTTTTTTATCGGTCTTTCGCCTCCGCCGCAGCCACTTTTCTCCTGTCACACGACCACCGTGCGGCCGGTCAAAGTGACGGTGTACGAGAAGGAAGTAGGAAGAATTTGTGGTCAATCATAATTTTTGAAGAGAGGAATGAAAATGAATCACAAACTTGCTCAATTCCTGCAACGCCTCACGATGATGGCAATAGCCGCGGCGTTCGCTTCAATCCCGGCCTTGCTCTTCGCCCAGAGCAGCAGCCAGACTGCCTCGGGGTTAGCTCGCCCGAAGACCACGCAGGATGGGGTGCTCGAGGGGTTTGGTGGTTATGCAATGCGTTACTATTTTCAGGAAGGTAAAGACTTTACGGACAAAGATGCCCATGTCTATTACGAACCGATGATTTATTTAGTGACTAATGAAAAGGGTGAGCTTGAGCATGAAATCAAGCCAAGAAGAGATGGGGAGGTTGACTTAATATTGTACATTAAATTCCATAGAGGCAAAGATGGGATAATCAGTGCCCTTCGGGAAGAGTTAAAAGAAGCCGCCAAACAGCAGGATAAAAACTTCAACTTAGAGCCAGGCACGGAACCGTACAGAATTTCGGTTCTCACACCGTCTAAGTCAAGCCTCAGTATCAAAAGATCATCGGGAAAAGAGAAGAATAATGTACATGTGGAACTCAATAACTCATTTACGGAAATCGGGGAAGTTGCCGTGCCATTTCCTATGAAATCCGAGGATGAAGCTAATATGCTGCTCAGCAATTTACAAGGCAACCTAGTCCAGTTTGTTTTCGAATACAAATTCAAAGGCGTCTCCGAACGGAAATGTACCGCTACGGCTGAGTATAGCCGCATTCAAGACATAGACTTGTTCAAGGAGGTGATGGGCGAGGGAGGAAAAGGCTCTGTCAGCCGCGACCAAGTTGTAGATATAATGGGGGAAATGATTGAAAAATTTGAGGTCAATAGACGATGCAATGATGGTGATGGTCCAAAGGTGAGTGACTTGATGGAGAAGCTGATGGAGAAGCTGAAAAAACCGGAGATAAAGAACTGGGAGGATGTTGACAAGCAGATAGCGTTCAACGCGGAGAGTTTCAAGGCCGATGTGGAAAATAAAATTAGGGAGAGCAGTCAGGAGGTCCACCGAAAATTCATTCTTGACATAGTAGACAAGTCGATAGACGCTGCGACAACCGACGACAGCGGAGCGAAGGTAGGAGGCAGCTACGGGGGGATTGGCCTCAACCTGTCTAGGAATCGGAAGGAGGCCGAGTCGATGAGTACTGAGGAGCAACAAAAGGCTATTGACAAAGTCCTTTCAGACCTAACGGTAGAGATGGAATGGACAGGAGAACGGTACATCCCAAAGTCCTTGGATGTGCATACCAAAGCGAGCTTACGCACATCGCTGGCAAGCGGTCTCACGGTTGAATACACTGTCATCAAAGATAGTGATGGTACGGGATCAGTCATACTGACAGACCAAGCCCGCCTGAAGACTACTCCGTATGTGGAGTGGCTCAAAGTCAACAGTACGGAGGGTGGCGCTGATGTCCAGATCAGCGCCCGGAACCGGACAAGGATTTCGGCAGAGGGCGCAGACCAGGACGGGGCCGAACAGGAAAACGTCGTTGAACTGGAGATCAACGCTACGCAGGGCGATGTCGGGATTTTTGCCAAAGACGACGTAGGTATTGATGCCAGTGACGACGTAGATATTGGTGCTAGTGACAAGATAACTATCTTTGCAAAGGGTGCAGATCAGGACGGTGATGAGCTGGGGGAGGAAGAGCTTTTGGAGATGGGAAGCCACATGATCGGGGTGATAACTAGTATCTTGAATGACGGTGCCGATGTGGAAGGTGAAGACCCTTGGGCGGCGATGCTTAAAGGCATGCAGAGCGGGGTCGTTGAACTGGAGATCAACGCTACGCAAGGGGATGTCGGGATTTCTGCCAAAGACGACGTAAATATTGATGCCAGTAACAAGATAATTATCTACGCAAAGGGCTCGAACCCTACGTCGTCAGACATCGTTAAATTGATAAAAAAGATTGCTATGCCTGATAAAGGTATAGTCGCAATTTTTGCCGAAGACACGGTCGCAGCTATGTCCGATGGTAAAGTAGTTATTAGCGGTACAGAAGGCGCATCGATCGTATCGGTACATGGTGGAGTAGTTGTTGGCGGTGAAGACAGCATAATGGTTCAATCTCGAAAGGAAAATGTATATATTGTCGCTAGGGATAAGGTACAGATTGATGGGAAAGAGATAGAAATTAATGGGGAAAATTTCCCCTACGTTGCTACATGCTTTTATGAGTTACAGAAGAACAGGAAGAAAGCTAGTACTAGTAAGTATTACCACGATTTGGGCAGAAATGATAACACAGCCTTTATTTCGGGTGTGGAAGCATATTCGCGCAAGAACTCGTGCTCTGACACCACCGGTCTCTCATGGCGGCTCACTCGGAAGAATGTGAGCACCGGCAACTGGATGCTTCTAATAACGGACTATTCGGATTGCGACATTATTGGGTCGAGAATCGTCTTTATGGGGGGGGCCGGAGTTGAGGAGGATGGAACCAATAGGCCGGCGATTACGAAGAATTATGATCAACTACGTAAGCTTGACTCTTGGTGTACGGGCAACTAACAGATCATCGGAGGTGGAGTATGAGACCGTCGAAGCTAACAAACTTTTGGCGCAGGATGACAAAAAGGCATACTGTTCGCAGCGCTCTGCATGACTTGGATGGGTGCGACCGGTAGTGCAGACGATCCTGTTGAGGCATCTACAGCGGGAACGGCGGGGGACAGGGGCCAAAACTCAGTAGACGCAGGTGTGCCTGATGGCAACGAGCAAGCCACAACGGGCGATAAAGTAAGGACGGTTGAGAATGAAGAGCGGGATCCGCCTGGCAACGGCGTGGCGAAGGTTGAACCAAGCGACAGCAAAACCACCAAAGAAAACCTTGAGTTTGTCCGGGAGCAAGCCCAAGAGACACTAGATTCTGTTCAGAGGCAAGCTCAAGAAAGCCTCGATCAAGTTTTAGAAAATCTGGAAAAGCAGGAAGGGTCTACGAAAATACGGAGAAAGGGCGAGAGGAACTCCGATTGGGACGTAGAATTCATCATGTCGACGGAATAGCGCCTTGTTTTGAGAGTAAACTCCTGAGAGAGCCTCTTTGATCTGTATGCTCAGTCGAAGGCATGACGTGAGACTGATGACATTCGAGTGCTCTTGGCAGCTCGGCAATATCCTTATATTGGATTAAAACATTTAGATACAGCCAGTCATAGAAGTGCTCATCTATCTCCCATTTTTCTTTTTGGAAAATAAAACCAGTTCAACAGTTACGGTATCAGTTAAAACTGTTACTGGGTTAATTATCTTCATTTGCTTAAATTTTTAATTGTAGACAAAAAAGAAACTGGTATTAAACCACCTAAAACTCCGGCAAAGTATGCAATAAGTAATGAAAGCATTAATAATGCTATATAAGCACTATTTAATTGTTTTTTTTGAGATAGAATTAAATAGGCGATATATGGACAATAGATACAAGAAAAAAACGCTCCTATCACTACACCAGTCTCAAAATCATCTACAAAAAAAGCTCCAGAAAAAAGCGCTAATAGAACTCCAAAAATAGAAAATGCAATATAAAACCCTAATGCTTGTAATGGGCTTCTTTCTTTATTAAAATCTAACAAATCTTCAAACATTTACTTAATCTCCTTACAAGATGCGGTGGTTTTTGAGGCTTTAAAATCAAGCTTTATTATAATGGCTCCAACTCCATCTATAAACGATGTATCCTTGGCTAAAGGCTTTCCTTTCTTTTTAATAACGCACCTTACGTAGCCACTTTTATCAACATCATCAAATGCAACTGCTATATAGAATATCATTACCTCCATAAGCATCACGGAGCATCTGTTCAGCTGGAGTCATGGCATAATCACCAATTCTATCTTGATAGGAATTACTTCTACTTGCCTCATAATTAGTTATTTCTAAAGCATGATCATTGTTGATATTTATTAGTAATAAAACAAGAAATATTTTTTCATTTTTTTAAGATAAATTGAAATTTAATATTTTATATCGAATTTTTTATTTCTAACTTCCTTCATCCATAAATTTCTTTCTTTTTTCTCTTGAGTATTGAGTGAATGGATGCACTAGAAAAATTTTGTCTCTATGGGTATTAATTCCTAATTTATTAAATTTATCAGCTATTACCTTGTAATCAGTATAATGCTAAATATTTTGTATAAAAACTTCCCAAATATCGGTTTAAAACTACTCCACCGTAACCGACTTGGCCAAGTTCCGAGGCTGATCCACATCGGTGCCTTTCAGCACCGCCACATGGTAGGCAAGCAACTGCAAAGGTATGGCGTACACAATGGGGGCAAGCACCGGATCCACTTCCGGCAAGCGAATGACGGCGATGCCTGGGCCGTTCTGGAATGAAGAGCCTGCATCGGCGAACACATAGAGTTTGCCGCCCCGCGCTCGGACCTCGTGCAGGTTGGAGCGCAGTTTCTCCAACATCTCGTTGCTTGGGGCAACGGCAACCACCGGCATGTCCTCATCCACCAAAGCCAGCGGCCCGTGCTTCAGCTCGCCGGCTGGGTAGCCTTCGGCGTGAATGTAGGAGACCTCCTTGAGCTTCAACGCACCTTCCATAGCCACAGGATACATCACGCCCCGTCCCAAAAACAGGGCGTGATGACGGTGGGTGAACTGCTCGGCGAGGGCCGCAATTTGGCTGTCGAGTTGCAGGACTTGGCCCACCTTTTCCGGCAACTGACGCAAACTGGCAACACAGCTTGATTCAAACGCCGGGGCCATGTCGTGTCTGCGACCCAGCAAAAGCATCAACAGGGCCAAGTTCGCTAATTGAGCGGTGAACGCCTTGGTGGACGCCACACCCACTTCGGTGCCGGCCTGAGTCATCAACGCCATGTCGGATTCCCGCACGCAGGAACTCGTGGGCACGTTGCATAGGCTGAGGGTGGACAAGTAACCCATGCGACGGGCGATGCGCAATGCCGCCAGCGTGTCCGCCGTTTCGCCGGATTGGGAGATGGCGACGAAGAGGGTTCCGGAGCTGACCACCGGGCGGCGGTAACGGAACTCGCTGGCGATATCCACTTGGCAGGGAATGCCCACATGCTCCTCAATCCAATAGCGGGCCACGCTGGCGGCGTAGAAGCTGGTGCCGCAAGCGGCGATCATGACGGACTTGGTCTGATCGAACACTTCGGCGGCGCGAACGCCAAAGGCGCGCTCCAACACCCGCTGCCGACCGATGCGCCCCTCCAGGGTGCTGTGCAGCACTTCCGCTTGCTCGAAAATTTCCTTTTGCATGTAGTGGCGGAAATTGCCTTTGCCGGTGTCGTCAATGCCAGTCTCCACCTTGATGGAATCCCGCGACACGGATTCATTGTCTAGGCTGAACACCGAGATTTGGTCCGCCTTTATTTCGACCAAGTCTCCTTCCTCAAGGATGATGAAACGGTCCGTGACCGGCTTTAAGGCGAGCAGGTCGGAGGCGATGTAGTTTTCGCCTATGCCCTTGCCAACAACCAGAGGGCTGCCGACACGGGTGGCGACAATGGAGTCGGGGTGGGCCCGGGCCATCACCGCCAAGGCGTAAGAGCCCTCCAACCCCTTGACCGCACTGCGCACGGCTTCCAACAGCGAGGTGCCCTCGGCGCTGTGGCGATCCACGAGATGGGCTAAGACTTCCGAATCTGTATCCGAGTTGAAGACGTACCCTTCTGCCTGCAACTGCTCGCGCAAAGCTGCGCAGTTCTCAATGATGCCGTTGTGGACGATGCACACGCGCCCGTTGGATTGGTGCGGGTGGGCGTTCTCCTCAAGCGGCCGGCCGTGGGTGGCCCAACGGGTATGGGCGATGCCGACGCGGCCACGCACCGGTTGGGCGGCCCAGTCAGCCGCCAGAGCGCGCACCTTGCCCACTCTCTTGAGCACGACGAACTCGCCGCTTTCCTCCGCCAGAACGCCGATCCCGGCCGAGTCATAGCCTCGGTATTCCAGCCGTTGCAGCCCTTCCAGAAGAATGGGGCTGACATTGCGCTCCGCAACCGCGCCAACGATGCCGCACATGTTACAAGCCTACGCCGGGGCGAACGGCGGTTGCCAGTCTGTCATCACTCATGTTTGTGATCCTTGTGCTTGTGCTATTTCCCGTGCCTGCCAAATAATTGAGCTAAAAATTAGTGCTGTTCATCAGCGAGTGCGGGTAATTTAATGGGCGGATGGCTTGAAATCAAACGAAGTGTATTCATAATATAGAAAAACATCTGTTCATATATACAATCTCGGCAGGCGATGCAATGACTGCCCTGATGCAGTTGCCCGGGCTATACTCAATACTCTACCAACCGGAGGAATTAAAAAGTGGGTGCTTTCGATCTAATTCCAGGCGTATCGCTCGTCAAAAACCTCGCCTCGGCAGTCATCGCCGGTGGCGCGACTTATGTGGTTACCAAACGCAACGCCAATAAAAAATTATCCGAAGAGGAAGCCAAACGCAAAGAAGTTGAAAAAGAATTGGAGAAAATTATTCACAACACTGAATCGGAAAAGCAGAAAGCCGAGGGGCGGGCGGTCGCCAAGTGCTCGATACTAAAAAATATGGTGTGGAAAGATGGCCTATTATCGGCTGAAGAAAAATGTATGATCGTCGATTATGTGATCGATCATCACGACATTTCTGACGATGTAAAAATTAAGGTGATTCAGGATATCGACAACAAGCCGAGTATGTTTAATGGATTTTATGGAAAATTTTCCAACATGAATGTTTTTCTGAATGCCGAAGAGGCGAAAGGGTTTCGTTCGCTTTTGGACGACCTCGCCCAATCGGATGGAGATTGTTCGGACGAAGAAAAAAAATACATCGAATATATTATTTCGCAAATCCGGGTCTAACCGTCGGCTTTCGCTTCGCGCAATCAGCTTTCTCTATCGCGTAAAAGGCGCAAAGATTCTGCGCAACGGTTATTCGCTTCCCACCCATCCCGGCACTGCGCGCGCTGGTGCCGCTGGTTCGTGATTTCATTCGTCGCCTGACGCTGCAGAAACCTCTGAAGTCCTTGCAGATTTTCGCAGTGCAACAAGACCAACTTTTTTCGATGACATGTGAATCATTGAAAATAGATGATGAATGATCCCAGACGCCGTTCGACAGCCAATCCTTGGAAGTTAATCAGAGGTTCCTTAAGCTACCTCTCGTTTTTGCGGCGGCCCGGGCGCTTCCAGCCGGAAATGTTGCGCTGCTTGCCTCGTCCTACCGCAAGTTCGTTTTTTGGCACCTTGGCGGTGATGGTTGACCCGGCGGCGATGAAGGCGCCGGACTCGATCACCAAGGGTGCCACCAGGGTGGCGTTGGTGCCGATGAACACGTCGTCGCCGATTTCCGTACGGTGCTTGTCCTCGCCATCGTAGTTGCAGGTGACCGCACCGGCGCCGACATTGCTTCCCGCCCCCACTTGGGCATCGCCCAAGTAGGCTAGGTGGCTGGCTTTGACGCCCGGGCCAAGATGAGTGTTTTTGGTCTCCACGAAATTGCCCACCTTGGCCTCTTCATCCAAGTGGGTGCCGCGCCTCAGTCTGGCGAATGGCCCCAGCCGGCAGCGGGCGCCGATGCGAGCGCCCTCGATAACCGTGTACGCCTCCACACGCACATCATCGCCAATTTCCGCATCTTCAACGATGGCCCCAGGCCCTAGATGCACGCGCTCACCTAGGGTCACCCGCCCTTTGAGCAGCACGTTCACGTCAAAGCGACAGTCCCGGCCAACGCTGACCTCGCCGCGAACGTCCAACCGGGCTGGGTCCGCCAAGCTGACCCCGGCCGCCATGAGTTGCTGCGCTTGGCGCTTTTGGTACAAGCGTTCCAGCGCCGCCAACTGGGCATGGTCGTTGACGCCCATGGCCTCCTCCGTCCTGGCCGCACGAATGCCCGTTACCGCAACGCCCCGGCCAATGGCCAGTTCAACCACGTCGGTTAGGTAGTACTCACCCTGAACGTTGTTGGCTTTGACCTCGCCAAGAAGCTGTCTAAGCACAGCGGCCGGCACCGCCATGAGGCCGGCGTTGATCTCCCGAATTTCCCTTTCTTCGGCGGTGGCGTCCTTGAATTCCACGATGCCTTCAATGCGGCCATCGGCGGCCCGTTTAATCCGTCCCAAGGCGGCCGGGTCATCCAATTCCGCTGTCACCAGCGCCAGTGCCCCCTTGGCCGCAGCCTCCACGCAGGCGTTAAGGGTTTGCATGGAGACCAAAGGGACATCCGCATAGAGCACAAGAACAAGGGCGGCATCGTCCACTTGTGGCAACGCTTGGGCGACCGCATGGCCGGTGCCGAGCTGTTCAGCTTGCAGCACCCATTCCACCGCGGCGGCGGTAGCCGCCTGAACTTGCTCAGCCCCGTGACCCACCACCACAAAAACATCCTTTGGCCGCAGGCTCTCCAAGGTGTTGATGACGTGCTCAAGTAAGGTCTTGCCGCCGAGCTGGTGCAGCACTTTGGGCGTATTGGACTGCATGCGCCGACCTTCGCCAGCGGCGAGAATGATGGCGGCGAGCTGGGGGGCGTTGCTCATAAGGGTGCTGCATCACATGAAGGCGGCAAACGGCTTCATTATAGAGCACCTTGATTTTTGCCCGTGTTCAGCGCCACAGGTCGGTGCGACTGGTTTGAAGTTGGCGTTGAGCCGCTGACTGGCAGGCTCGTGGGCGGATTTATGTCTGTCGTCCGGTTTTTCGAGTGCGGTCCGTTCCGCCTCGCGGCTGGACCCGCTTGTCCGGCCATCCTTCCTTTCCTTTCCCTTGCCTCCCGCCAGCGTCATGGCTACCATGCGCACCTTTGCATGAGGGTCGCTTGATGGCGGCAGTGGTCTACCCCGGCTCCTTCAACCCAATCACCAACGGCCATTCGGATTTGGTCAAACGCGCCCTGAACCTGTTTGACCATGTGACTCTGGCCATCGGCGCCTCGGCGCAGAAGGCGGCGAGCGAACAGCTCAAGGAACGCATGGACCTTTGCCGCAGGGCGCTCGGCGAATTCGGCGACAGGGTCTCGGTTGAATGCTTCAACACGCTGTTGGTGGACTACGTTCGTTCCAAGAACACCACCTTCATTCTACGTGGGCTGCGCACCGTTACGGATTTCGACTACGAGTTTCAGATGGCGGAGATGAACCGGTCCTTGGATGCGGACATCGACTACGTATTCCTACCTACGTCCAAGGATTGCTCCTTCATTTCCTCCACCTTGGTGCGGGAGATCGCCTCCCTCGGCGGCGACATCACCAACTTCGTGCATCCGGCGGTGCGCGAGGCGTTGGCGCAGCGCTTAAGGCGGGAATCTTAGGCCGAAAGTCTGGAGGCGAAAATCTGGGAGCTGAATCATTGAGTAGGCAGAGCTCTTAAACCGGACATGGCGCTGCGCAGGGGTTGATTTTTGCGCAAACGCCTCCACATGCTAACAGCAGCCGAGTTGAACCAGCCGCCATTTGACGGCATCTGATTCGCGTGGGTTTGTGGTAAACTTGGCCGTTGCGGTAGCGGAAACTTCAAAACAGTGGCAGCAGGCAGCACGGATATGTCAACCAGTCTCCTTTCCTTGACCCTCTCCCCGGGAGCAGATATTGAGGGCTATGTGCGGACGGTGAGCACCTTCGCCATCCTCTCACCGAAGGAGGAAAAAGCATTGGCTGAGCGCTTCTATCGGCACGACGACCTGGAAGCGGCTCGCCAGCTGGTGCTCAGCCATCTTCGCTTCGTCGTACATCTAGCCCGAGGCTACAAGGGCTATGGTCTGCCCCATGAAGACCTTATCCAGGAAGGCAACGTCGGCTTGATGAAAGCGGTCAAGCGGTTCAACCCGGACGTGGGCGTGCGCTTGGTTTCCTTCGCCGTCCACTGGATCAAGGCGGAAATGCACGAGTACATTCTGCGCAATTGGCGCATCGTCAAGGTTGCCACCACCAAGGCTCAGCGCAAGCTGTTCTTCAACCTGCGTGGGGCCAAGAAACGCCTGTCTTGGTTGAGCCCCACCGAAGCCAAGGCGGTGGCCGACGATCTTGGCGTGTCCACGGCGGAGGTTATTCGCATGGAAAGCCGTTTGGCGGCGACGGATGTCGCTTTTGACGGCGTCGGTGCCAACGACGATACGACTGCGCCAGTACACTACTTGCCTTCCAGCAGCCCTGACCCGGCAGATATGGTGGCGGAAGAACAATGGCTTGACCTCTCCCGCGCCCAGTTGGCTGACGCCCTCAGCAACCTAGATGAACGCAGCCGGGAAATCATCGCCGCCCGCTGGCTGCGGGAGGACAAGATCACTCTCACCAAACTTGCCGAGCGTTATGGCATATCCGCCGAGCGTATCCGTCAGTTGGAAAGGAACGCGCTTAAGAAACTGAAGACGGCCATTGCTGCAAGCGGCTTGGTCGAGGGATCCATTCCAGATCGCTTGGCCGCGGCCTGAAGGCCGTCGCCGGTAGCGCTTGGCCGCCCACAGCCGGCGGTGAATGCACCAACGGCCAAGGGCCCCCTTCGCCGCCGCGCTCCAACAAAACCACAACGACCACCGGCATTGGCGACGAAGGTCGCGCAACCATGGCAAAGCCGAGACGCGCCAGAGCATGAGCGAGCGGGAATTCTGTCTTCAAGGCGGCGAGATGGCCGAAGCGGTCAACGAATTCAGCTACATGTCCGGCTTCGAGAACACCCATTCCACCGAGGCGGTGCGGGGCGCTTTGCCGGTAGGCCGGAACTCGCCGCAGAAGCCACCCTTCGGCCTGTTTGCGGAGCAAGTCAGCGGCACCGCCTTCACGGCACCTCGGGCCGCCAACAAGAGATCCTGGCTTTACCGAATACGGCCCTCCGTCAAACATGGCACCGGCTTTCAACGCTACCGCCACAAGTACGTCAGAACCGCCCCCTGTCGCGATGAAAGTGGCCTGCCCGCCGTCCAGTTGCGCTGGCGTCCACCGGAGATGCCCAAGGCGAAAACGGACTTTCTGCAAGGTTTGCGCACCGTGACCACCTGCGGCGACGCTTGGGTGCAGGCTGGCATGGCGGCTCATGTGTACCTCGCCAATCGCTCAATGGAGCGCCGTTATTTCATGAACGCCGATGGAGAGATGCTGATCCTACCCCAAAAAGGCGCCATTCGGGTGGCCACGGAACTAGGACTGCTGCTCGCTGCGCCAGGAGAAATCATCGTCATTCCCCGGGGGCTGAAGTTTAAGGTGGATCTGGTGGACGGGCCGATACGAGGCTATATCTGCGAAAACTACGGCACCATCCTGACGTTGCCGGAGCGCGGCCCCATTGGCGCCAACCACTTGGCCAACTCCAGGGACTTCCTGTTTCCGGCCGCAGCCTACGAAGACCATGAAGGTCCCTGCGAGGTCAATATGAAGTGGCAGGGCGCACTGCACAAGACCACTCTGAATCACTCGCCGCTGGATGTGGTCGCTTGGCATGGCAACTACGCACCCTACAAGTATGACCTGCGCCGCTTTGGTGCTGTGGGCTCCATCAGCTTTGACCATCCGGACCCTTCCATCTTCACCGTGCTCAGCTCTGCTTCAGACACCCCTGGAACAGCCAATGTGGATTTCGTGATCTTCCCCGAACGCTGGCTGGTCATGGAGGACACTTTCCGCCCGCCTTGGTATCACCTGAACTGCATGAGCGAGTTCATGGGCTTGCTGTACGGCGTATACGACGCCAAGCCGGGCGGTTTTGCCCCCGGCGGCATGAGCCTGCACAACGCCATGATCCCGCACGGTCCCGATGCCGAGGCTTTCGATCAGGCCACCAACAGGGAGCTTGCGCCGGAAAAGCTGGCTGACACCCTAGCCTTCATGTTTGAAACAAGGTTTGTGCAAAGCCCCACGGCCTATGCGTCAAAGCGCCAGTCCCTGGATTTGGACTACCCGAGTTGTTGGGACGGCATCAGCCCCGGCTTCAATCCACCGGCCGCCCAGAACCACGGCCGCTGATGGAACCAGCGTCAAGGCAACAGGAGCGCATCGACAATGGCTGCACCGGCCCCGGCAAGCAGCGAGATAGAGGGGCATCCCAAGCTCGGCAATGATCTGAGGGATTTCTGCCAGTGGGCGGAGAACAGCAGCGCGGTAATCTAGTCCGGCACACCAGCAACGCCCCTCGCTCTAGGGGGAGGCTGACTCGCCGCCAGCGCTGGGCGCTGGAAAACATCGCTCCCCATTACTTGGCGAACCCTTTTCCCCACCAATGGCCAGATGTCTTCGCTCGCACGGCGCCGCTGGGCTTGGAAATTGGCTTCGGCATGGGAGACGCCCTGCTGCATTGGGCCATCCATCGCCCAGACATGAATCTGGTGGGCATGGAAATCTACCGACCGGGAATTGGCGCCTTGCTGTTGGGGCTGGAGCGCGAAGGGTTGACCAACTTGCGTGTGCTTGAGGGCAACGCGGCGCTGCTGGTTGCGGACAAGTTCGCACCCGCAAGTCTCGACGAAGTGCGCATCTGGTTTCCCGACCCCTGGCCCAAGCGTCGCCATCACAAGCGCCGTCTGATTCAGCCGGCCTTCGCCGAGACGCTGGCCGGTCGGTTGCGACCGGGGGGCGTGTTGCGGCTGGCCACCGATTGGGCGGAGTACGCCCGTTGGATGGCGCAGGTTTTCGCCGCAACCTGCGGGTTGGAGCGCGTTGCGCCTGCGGCCGTGTGCCCTGCCTCAGCCTATGCATCCAAGGCCCGGCGGCGCGAACGAGAAATCCAAGATCTAGCCTACCGCAAGAAGAATTGAAGCAGACGGTCGAGATGTCGGTAACCCAACTCGGTGGCGACAATGCGCTTCGATTCCGTCAGGCCCAGATTGGTTGTGGTCTCCCAAATGGGCGCGACCACATGCCAAGGCAAGCCCGTTCGGGCTTCAAAGCAGTCCCGCCTCAGCCCATCGGCCAAGCGCAGCGCATTCATCATGAATTCGCCCGGCAGGTCCTCGGTGCTTAGGTCAGTTTCAACCACCTTAAGCGGATTTTTAAGGTACAGGCGCGGCTGTCGCGGCTTGCTGGTGCGGACCACCACACCCCTGCGACTGCGCTTGCCGGCCGCTCCAGCGCCGACGCCGGCGTAGTCACCGAAGGTCCAGTACACCAAATTATGGCGACAGCGTGCGCCGGGGCGGGCATAGGCGGACACTTCGTAGCGAACAAAGCCGGCCTCGGCCAGCATTCGGTGACCCTCATCCTCCATGATGGCGATGGCGTCTTCATCCGGCATCTGCGGCGGCCGACGGGCGAATTCCGTTCTCGGCTCAAGGGTAAGCTGATACCAACTAAGGTGCTCCGGCCCTAGGGCGATGGCTTGCTCTAGGTCGGCTAAGGCGTCAGCCGGGCTTTGCTCCGGCAAACCGTACATGATGTCAAGATTGATGTTATCGAAGCCGCCGCTGCGGGCATCGGCAAAGGCGCACAGGGTTTCATCCGCGTCGTGAATGCGGCCAAGTCGTGTGAGCATAGCCCCGGAGAAGGATTGCGCGCCTATGGAGAGCCGATTGACGCCAGCCTCGCGGTAGGCCGCGAATTCGGAGCGCTCCAGAGCGCCTGGATTGGCCTCCATGGTGACCTCCGCTGCTTGCTCCAACTGCGGCGTCAATGCTTGCAGCAACTTGGCTATGGCCCTCGCGGAGAAGAGGCTTGGGGTGCCGCCGCCGAGAAAGACGGATTCATAGCACCCCTCTGCTGCATTGGCCTGAAAATCCCTTATCAGGGCATCAGTGTAAGCGTCCTCATGTAAGTTGCCCTGCAAGGGATGGGAGTTGAAATCACAGTAGGGGCATTTGCGCACACACCAAGGGAAGTGGAGGTACAACCCCGGCCCTGGCAGCGCATCGCAGCCCGAATCCTGTGCCCTGGGCCGCTTCACGCTTGGTCGGCCCGATCAGGTGGCATTGCGGCAACTGGAATTGCGGCCTCAAGGCGCTTCATGTTCCGACAACCCATTTGGATAGGGCCTCGGCCAGCGCCCGCGCCGCCTGCCCCCGGTGGCTTAGGCGGTTCTTCATGTCCGGCCCGAGCTCAGCCGAGGTTTGCCCCAGATCAGGCACTAGAAAATGGGGGTCATAGCCGAAACCCTGACGCCCCTTGGAATGGTCAATAATCTCCCCATGCCAGATGCCGCTCGTCAATAGAGGTGCTGCGTCCTGGGGATGACCCATGTAAACCAGGGCGCAATAGAACCAAGCCGAGCGATCGCTGACCCCGGCCAAGTGACGGATGAGCTTGCGGTTGTTGTTGGCATCCGTTGCGTCCTCCCCGGCGTACCTAGCCGAACGCACGCCCGGTGCGCCGCCGAGCGCTGGCACCACTAGGCCGGAATCGTCAGCGATGGCCGGCAGCCCGGTCTTCCGGCTGGCGTGGCGAGCTTTGGTCAGGGCGTTTTCAACGAAGGTGGGCGCGGATTCAGGCGCGGGAGCAACATTTAGGTCATCTTGACCAATCAATTCGATCTCAAGCGGCGTCAATAAGACGGCTAGCTCCCGCAGCTTGCCCAAGTTGGATGTGGCGACCACGACTTTCATCGCTGGTGCGCCAGCTTGCTAGTTTTCATATAGCCGCTGCTGAAACGCCAAGTTGAACGGCTGCGCTCCGTCCGGCCTGATGTCCAAAGAAAAGCGCAGCACTGCCTGATCCGCATGACGCAGTTCGGCCAGATAGTACACCGCGTCCCCCTCCCGCACTTGCAGGAACTCGAGCGCAGTGATTTGCTCAATCAGGTTCTTGGCCACGCCTTGGATGTCGCAGACAGCCCCCTTGCCGTCCGCGTCAAGCACCGAAACGTTGACGACGCTGAGCCCCGGTCCGCGCCGCAGGCCGTGACGCTGGGCTATTTCGGCTTGCAGGAACAGGCTTGGAACAACCACGTAATGCACTTCAAAGTCACCGAACCTCTTCATTTGCTCGGCGCTGCCGATACCGGGAACAACCAGAGCAAGCAGCGCCAGCCAAGCCCAAGCCCTTCGCCCAAGCAGCCTCACGCGGCCCCCGCTCGACCAAGCTGGTACAGGGCGATGGCACCAAAGAGATTGGGCATCAGGTTAATCATGGGGTGGCGGCGATGATCGGCCCCAACAACCAGACGTTGAATGACGTGTAGGCCCTGGTCCCGCACGAGCTGTTCAAAATCCTTGAAGGTGCATAGGTGGATGTTGGGCGTTTCATACCAGCTATGGGGGAGATGCCGGACCATGGGCATGCGGCCCTGAAGCAGCAGGTGCCAACGACTGCGCCAATGCCCGAAATTGGGGAAGGTGACGATGCATTCGTTGCCGATGCGCAGCATCTCATCGAGCATCTGGGCTGGATGCCGCACGGATTGCAAGGTTTCGGTCATCACCACCATGTCGAAACTGTCGTCGGGAAAGTTGGTTAGGCCAGCGTCAAGGTCTTGTTCAATGACGTTCACCCCTTGCCGGATGCAAGTAAGGATGTTGTCCGCGTCCACATCCAGACCGTAGCCGTTGACCTGCCTATGGGTTTGCAGGTGGGCCAATAATTCCCCTTCGCCACAGCCAAGATCGAGCACGCGAACGCCCCGAGGGATGAACTCCGCAACGGCCTCAAGATCAGGGCGCATGATGGGCGTCCCGCTCAATTAAGTCTGCTAGCCGGTCCATGTAGGACTTGAAGACCTTGATGTAACGGCGCAATGGCAGCAGAAAGGAGTCGTGGCCGTGCTCGGATGCAATGATGGCGCTGGTCACGTTCCTGCGGGCGGCGATCAGGGCATCTACGATCTCCTTGGAGCGCGATGCAGGAAAGCGCCAGTCCGTGCTGAACGAAATCACCAGAAAGTCGGCGCTGGCCTGCTTGAAGGCCGCCACCAAGTTGCCGTCGAATTCTCCGGCTGGGTCGAAGAAGTCCAGCGCCCGCGTCATCAATAGGTAGGTGTTGGCGTCAAAGCGCCGGGAGAAGGCCCGCGCTTGGTAACGCAGGTAGCTTTCCACCTGAAACTCCACGTCCTGAGCTGCTTTGATGTTGCCGGACTTGAGTTCGCGGCCGAATTTCTGCCCCATGCCTGGATCGGACTGATAGGTGACGTGGCCGATCATGCGGGCAAGGCCGAGGCCAAGGTCCGGGTTTGTGTCCGTGGAGTGGTAGTGGCCGTTTTGATATTGCGGGTCCGAAGTGATGGCTTGACGAGCGATTTCGTTGAAGGCGATGTTCTGCGCCGACAGGCGGGCCGTGCAAGCGATTAGCAACGCCGCGCCGATGCGTTGCGGCAGATCAACCGCCCATTGCATGGCCTGCATTCCGCCGAGGCTGCCGCCGACCACGGCAGCGAACCGTCGAATGCCAAGATGATCCGCCAACATGGCTTGGCTGCGCACCCAATCCTTGACCGTCACCGTGGGGAACGTAGGCCCGAAGGTTTTTCCTGTCTCCGGGTTGATCGCGGTCGGTCCCGTACTGCCGTGGCAGCCGCCTAGGTTGTTGGGGGACACGACAAAGAACCTGTCTGTGTCCACCGCCTTGCCGGGGCCGATGCAAGCATCCCACCATCCCGGTTTGGCGTCCTCCTGCGAGTGCAAGCCGGCGGCGTGGTGGTTGCCGGACAAAGCGTGGCAAACCAGCACCGCGTTGCTGGCGGCGGCGTTGAGGGCGCCGTAGGTTTCGTAGATCAGTTCAAAGCCGTTGAGCGTCTTGCCGCATTGCAGCGCAAGGTTCTGCGCGGTGCGAAAACGTTGCGGCCTGACGATGCCAACGCTGTGGCTGCTGTTGGTTTGGTCTGGCATGGGTGTTTCAAAAAACTGCTCTGAAAAGCTGCGGCAACAGGCGCTGCAAAATGCCAAGGGCGAGGATGACCAGGATGGGCGAGAAATCCAGCCCGCCAATAGGAGGAATGAGACGCCGGGCCGGTGCCAAGAGCGGCTCCGTAATTTGGTGCAGAAGCGCCAAGGCGGGGTGATGGCGCGCCGGCGCCAAAAAACTGGCCAGAATGACAATGAGGATGCTCCACCAAAACAGGTCAGTAAAGCGCAGCAGCACATGCAGCAAGCTATTGACGATGAGCGGCAGGGTGCCGCCGACGGAGTGCCCAGCCATGAAGGCCAGGCTGATTTGCATCAGCCCAGCGACCGCCCAAGCAGCGGCAAAGGCCGCCAAGTCCAGGTTTTTATAGGGCCGGATCAGCATTCGAGCCGGCCGCAGCACGGGGTCCGTGGCCCGGACGATGCCTTGGCTGATGGGGTTGTAGAAATCCACTTGGCAGATCTGTAGCAGGAACCTCGCCATGAACAGGAAGCCAACCAGTTCCAGCAGAAACCGGATGACGAAGTGGAGTGCGTCGCTCATCCTTGGTCTAACGCCTCGGCGAGTTGTCGGGAGCGTTCTTCAGCCGCGGTTAAGGCTTCTATGATGGCCTCCCGCGTGCGGCGACGGGCCAGCACCTCTAGGGCGGCTTCGGTGGTTCCACCGGGGGAGGTGACTTGGCGACGCAGCGCGGCAGGCCCGTCGTCGCCATGCCGGGCCATAAGAGCGGCGCCAAAAGCCGTTTCCTTGGTTAGCGTGGCGGCGAGGCCCGCATCAAGCCCCAAACGCTGCGCCGCCTCCATCATGGACTCCATCAACAGGAAGAAGTAGGCCGGGCCGCTGCCGGAAAGTGCCGTGACCGCGTTCAGCAGCGCCTCGGACTCAACCCAGACGACTGTGCCCACGGCGCTCAGGATTCCATCGGCCAACTCCTTCTGCAAGGCGGATGTGCGGGGGTTGGCGTAGAGCGCCGCCACACCGGCTTGCAGCAAGGCCGGGGTATTCGGCATTGCGCGGATGATGGGCTGCTCGGCTGAGGTTGCCTTGGCGATGCCAGCGACCGATGCACCGGCGCAGATGGAGATCAAGAGCTGCGGCACCTGCACCCTGATGCCACACAGCACTTGCGGCAGCACTTGCGGCTTCACCGCCAACACCACCACGTCGGCCGGGTCCACAGCTTCCTGATTGCACGCCACGGCGTTGGCGCCCAATTCCCTAATGGCCTTGCGGCAGGCCGGATCCGGGTCGCTGGCGGTCAAACGCCCTGGTTCGCAGCCGGCCGCAATCATCCCGCGCAACAGGCATTGCGCCATGTTGCCGCCACCGATAAAGCCGATGTGACGGTTGTTCAAAGGTCTTCAGTCTCTTTTGTTGACTTGGCGTTGGGCCACATGCAGGCAACTTGGTCCTGTAGCCAGCCCACTAATGATTCGGTTCAGCCGCTGCCAATATACTCCATATTGGTTGGCGGACGCGCCCTGCAATGTTGCGTGCCCTTGCCTTAACGGCACGAATCATCGGGCTGGAACCTTGGAACGCGGGCCGAAAATAGCCGTGCCGATGCGAACCTGGGTGGCGCCGGCGGCGATGGCCGCCTCCAGATCCTGGCTCATTCCCATCGACAGTGTATCCCAATGGTCTCCGCCCCGGGCCGCCAAAGCGCCGAACAGCGCCCACATGCGCTTAAAGCTTGATGCAGACGTTCCCGACCTTTCCAATATGGTCATCAAACCCCTGACCCGTAGACTGGACATCCCCCGCGCTGCATCAATCAGGTCACCAGCTTGGTCCGCAGCGACCCCGCCCTTGGCCGGATCCCCGTCTATGTTCACCTGCACCAGCACGTTCAGGGGCTCAAGCCCGGCTCGATGGCTGGCCAGCCGGTGCGCCACCTTCTGCCGGTCCAAGGTATGCACCCAATCGAAATGTCGGGCGAGAAGCGCTGTTTTGTTGGACTGTATGCGGCCGAGGAAGTGCCAACGCAAGGGCAGTTCCGCCAAGGCTTCAATTTTGGGCTTGGCCTCCTGCAGGTAGTTTTCCCCGAAATCGACTTGACCGGCTGCATGGGCGGCGTCGATGTCAGCAATCGGCTTGGTCTTGGACACTGCGATTAGGGTGATGTCCTCCGCTGAGCGCCCACAGCTATGCGCGGCTTGGCGAATTCGCTGCCGAACCGCTTCGAGGCTATTTGCGATATTGCCCATAGGAAAGAAACGCCAATGTCTCACGCATACCGACAGAAATGTCCCACAAAGCAGCGCCCGCGCATCGACAATAATACAACAGACACCATCGACGCTCTGTTTGGTGTTTGGCGTTTGGCGAAAGTGCCGAAGGCTTGGGGCAAGGAGCTTCCATCCTAAGGCCGCATCTTGCGCTACCGGGCGCGGTGCTGGCGCAGCGCTTTTGCCCGCCCGCATAGCGCGAACGAAAGTGTTGCTTTAGGCACCTCACTTGGTTGCGCTGTACGACCCGCGCGCATAGCGCGAACGGTCCAAGGCGCAATGGGCGGCGATGACGGTTCACGATCGCGCCGTGCGCAGGTGTGTTTTTGCCTAGGGCGCACAGTGCTTTTGCCCGCCGGCATAGCGCTGTTGCCTTTGCGCGTAGCGCAACTGGAGTGACGGCCGAACCTTAGCGACGGACGAGGGGCATTATGGATTTGCAGGAATTGCTTGGCTTAGGGGTTAGACAGGGGGCTTCGGATCTGCATCTGTCGGAGGGGTTGCCGCCGATAGTGCGTGTGGCCGGCGACCTTAAGCGCGTAGATGCACCGCCCTTGGCGCGGACCGACGCAGAAGACCTTGTCAAGTCAATTATGAGCGATGAATTGCAGAGAACCTTTGGCGGCGGCGCTGAGGTGGACTTCGCTTGTGAACTGAGCGAGGTCTGCCGCTTTCGCGTCAATGCCTTTCACCACAGCAGGGGCATCGCCCTAGCATTGCGCACAGTGTCTATGCGGGTTCCCACCTTGGATGAACTTGGCTTTGGCGACACTTGCAAGCGTATCAGCCGCGCACCTCGCGGGCTGGTTCTGGTGACCGGCGCCACGGGTTCGGGCAAAAGCACCACTTTGGCGGCGATGATTGACTTCATCAATGAGGAGCGGCGCTCCCATATTCTGACCATTGAGGACCCCATCGAGTTTGTACACACCAGCAAGGGCTGCCTAGTGCATCAAAGGGAGGCCCATCGCCATACTCAAGGATTCGCCCAAGCCTTGCGGGCGGCGCTGCGGGAGGATCCGGACATCATCATGGTGGGCGAACTGCGGGATCGGGAGACCATGAGCTTGGCTCTAAGCGCCGCTGAAACCGGGCACCTAGTGTTCGCCACGCTGCACACGCCTTCCGCCAGCCAGACCGTCAACCGCGTCGTGGACATGTTTCCAGCCGGCGAGAAGAGCTTGGCTCGCTCTATGCTGGCGGATTCGTTACAGGCGGTCATCTCGCAAACGCTGGTTCGACGCCAGGGCGGCGGTCGGGTCGCTGCCTGCGAAGTCATGATCGGCTCCCCGGCCGTGCGGCACCTGATTCGCGAAGACAAAACGGCGCAACTCCATTCCGCCATGCAAGTTGGCAAAGCGCAAGGCATGCAGACATTGGATCAGCATCTGCGCCAATTGGTGGACGCCGGCATCATCAACCGTGAAGCCGCCGCCAAGAGTGCTGTGGACCGCAGCAGCTTCTAGCGGTTTGTTCGCAGGCCAAGCATCCATGCTGAGGTCCGCCCCGGCCCCTTACGCTGAAGCTGAGCTTGATTTCACGAGAGACCGGTCGTTCCCACGCTCTGTTTACTTGTGAGCTTGCCGGTGGCCTATGCGGATGCTCGCCCCCTCGCTAATCGTGGCGAACGGATTGAACTTTGAATCGAAGGCGGTCCTCGCCCTGCAGCAGGCGCAGCAAAGCTGCCTGACCGCCGAGCACTGGAATATGGGTGGCGTCAACGCGAATTTGGTTCCAAGTGGGGTCAACTGATCGCCATACGCCGTCAAGCGCCACTTCGTTCCAAGCATGAAAGACCAAGGCTGGTTCGCCCCGAACCGAATAGGCTAGGCCAACCACCGTGCGCGCCGGCCAACCCAAGGAGCGGGCCAAGGTGGTTAATAAATCCGCGTACTCGGTGCAATCTCCTGACCGCGTCGCGATGGTTTCCAGCACCGAGGTCGGCGCAGCATCTGGCGCGTAGTCGATGTGGCCATGCACGAACGCCACCAAGGCCGCAAGTTGGTCAGCCTGGTCGTCCGTCCCATCAACAGCGCGTTGCGCCAAGGCGGCAACATCCGCATGAGAGACCGGGTAGTCTAGGGTTTCGTGCAGTGCCTTGGCGGGATCGTCATCAACGGATACGGGGTTGGCCTTAAGCGTCAGACGCCAGCCGTTCAGCCCGCGCCACGCCCAAGGCCAAACCCGGCTGAGGTTGTGGTCGCCAGCGGCGGCAAGAACGAGATGCTGAATGTCCTTGTGGTCGGGCAATGGCCTGTCCAACGCAACACGGTGGTCGGTTCGGTTCAGGGGCGTTCTGGCTTTTAGCGCATCCACCGAGGTGGTGCGCTGAAGCTGAAAAAGTCCCGACATGGAGAGCTCCACCGGCTTGAAGTGCTGGTCAAGTTGGATTTCGGTGGGTTGCAGGGGCGCAGCGCTCGCCAGTCTGTAGCCAACCGCGTTTTTCTCCACCACTGCAAAGGTCTTTTTGGTCATTGCAGCTGCAGCGAAGTCCAGCATCGTCAGTCGAAAGCGTGCGCCTTTGGCCGGCTGTTCCTGCACCAACCAAGACTCCACGGCCAAGTAATCACCCATGGAGAAGTCCCATTCACGTTGGCCGCTGCTGACTGAATCCCCCCGTCTGAAGCTCAGGCGAAAACCGTCCGCTGACGCCTCGACGACAAGGCCCTTGGTTGGAACGCCCGTCCGATTGCTCCAATGCTCGGCCGAGGTCAATCCATAGGGCGGCAAGGGATTGAATTTCAGGGTTTCGCTGATGCTGACAGGCGGGTTCTCATCCAGCGAGAAGTGCATGAGGGATTCAAACCACCAATAGCCATTGAAATCCCGCCGCACATTGGTATGCAGGTAGCCGATGGTGTCCTGAGCCATCAACAGCTTGTACCAGGTCTCGCCTGCAAGAGCCGACGCCCGTCGGGCTTCCACCGGTTGTTGAGCGTGCAACCATTGCGCAAGAGCCATGGCCAGCCCAAGCGCCAGAACGCCACCGCATAGTCGTCGCAGCAAGAAGCTAGCCTCCAGAAAAGCGCCTACGCGCCATTCTAGTGATGTGGGCCAGCAATTCGAAAACAAAATTGCTGAATGGAAAGAGGGCGTTCGCGGTTACAATGCGCGGCGCTCCGCAAAGACTGGCCTGCCATGGCTGCTTCCAGCACAAATTTCATCAGACAACAAATTAACCGGGAACGCGCCGAAGCCCCCGGCTCGCCCGTGGTCACCCGCTTCCCGCCAGAGCCGAACGGCTACCTGCACATCGGCCACGCCAAGAGCATCTGCCTGAATTTCGGCATCGCCGAAGAATATGGCGGCATCACCTACCTGCGCTTTGACGACACCAACCCCTTGGCCGAGAGCAATGAGTACGTTGGGGCCATTCAGCGCGACGTCGCTTGGCTGGGGTTCAATTGGTCCAGCCGCCTCACCTTCGCCTCGGACTATTTCGAGACGCTCCACAACTGCGCCGTCGAACTCATCCGCAATGGCAACGCCTATGTTTGCAGCTTGTCCCAAGAAGAGATTCGCCGCACCCGTGGCACCTTGACGGAAGCGGGCGTCGCCAGCCCCCACCGCAATCGCTCCCCGGCTGAGAACCTTGGCCTGTTCGCTCGCATGAAGGCCGGCGAGTTTGTGGACGGCACCCATGTGTTGCGAGCGCGCATCGACATGGCTTCGCCCAACCTCAACATGCGCGACCCAGTGCTGTACAGAATTCGCCACGCCAGCCATCAGCACACCGGCGCTGCTTGGGTGATCTATCCGACCTACGACTTCACCCACTGCATCTGCGATGCGCTGGAACACGTCACCCACTCCCTCTGCACCCTGGAGTTTGAGGACCACCGCCCCCTCTATGATTGGGTTCTGGACAACGCCGGCCTAAACGCACGGCCAAGGCAGATCGAGTTTTCCCGTCTCGGCTTGGAGCACACGGTGCTGAGCAAGCGTCTGTTGCAACGGCTGGTGGCCGAAGGCTTGGTCGAAGGCTGGGACGACCCGAGGATGCCGACCCTTGCCGGGCTGCGCCGTCGCGGCGTGCGGCCAAGGGCGATTCGGGACTTCTGTCGCCGGGTGGGCGTCACTAAGCAAGACAACCTGGTGGAAATGGAACTGCTTGAGTTCTGCATCCGCCGGGACCTTGAAGATGAAGCGCCCCGTGGCATGGCGGTGGCAGCGCCGCTGAAAGTGCGTTTGACCAACTATCCGAACGCGGGCGAGACGCTGCACGCGCCCTGGCATCAACGCAAGCCGGAAATGGGGCAGCGCCCCTTGCCCTTTGGTCCCTTGCTGTACATCGACCGTGACGATTTCACCGTGACGCCACCGCCAAAATGGAAGCGCCTGTCGCCGGGCGCTTGCGTGCGGTTGCGCTACGGCTACATCATCCGTTGCGATGATGTGGTCACCGACGCCGCCGGGGAAGTGGCGGAGCTGGTTTGCTCCTACCTGCCCAACTCCAAAAGCGGCAGCGACCAGAGCGGCGTGAAACCGGCCGGCGTCATCCATTGGGTGGCCGCCCACGCTGCCAAGCCGGCGCAACTACGGCTGTACGACCGCCTGCTTAAGGTGCGCAACGCCAACAGCGAAAACTTCCTGACCAGCGTGAACCCGAATTCGCTGCGCATCTGCCGCGGATTCATCGAGCCGGCCGTCGCCGCCAGCGAACAAGCGCATTTCCAGTTTGAGCGTGTCGGCTACTTCCATCGAGACCCGGAGATGGCCAGCACCTACAACAAAACGGTGTCTCTGCGGGATTCCTGGCGTCTGCCAACCCAAGGCTGAAGCGGCTGGTGTTGCGGTCCCGCGAAACAAGTGGGAATGGATGCGAGGCGTTATCCGGCAAAGGTTGCGCCCGCGAATCCACCGTTCGACGCCATTCAAGGCTTGATCCCCGTCGGTGGGTTTCGATTGCTTCGATGCCTGCCGCCCCGAACCCTTTTTTCATTCGCCAAGCGTCTTGGTCGAATATCCGGTTGCGGGCGGGTGCCTGACGTTTAGGGCCGGTGCGGGCGCGGACACCTTTGAGGCTTTCGCCCAGTCCGAGCCGCATGGCGGGAGGACGGGGAAGGGGTCAGCAGGTTGACGGCGAACTCAAGGCCCGAGAGGTCGCGGATGCCGAGGTGGTCGGCGAACAGGGTTCGCAGGGAGGCCATGTCGGTCTCGGTGATGGCGCTGCCGGGCTGCTTTCAGAGGTTCCCTAAGGAATGGATGCTCGCTCCAGCTGTGACAAGTGGCGATCTATCTTGGCGACGTAGCGCTCGCCCGCTTGGTCGCGCTCAGAGTTGATGCCGACGTTGTAGATGGACAGGGCGCATTCCATCGCCCCGCAGAGTTCCTGCAAGTGGGCCAGAATTTGTGCGCCGCAGTAGATGTTCTGCTCCGGATCGTACAGGTTGGGGAAGCCGCAGAACTCCGACCAGTACTTCGGCTTCACTTGGGCCGGGCCAACAGCGCCCGCAATGGAGTGCGCCTCTTTGCGGAAGGAGCTTTCCGTGAACACCAAGCTCGCAACTAACTCCGCTGGAATTTGCTGGCGCTGTGAGGCCTCCAAAATCCAACCGGCGAACTCCATCGCTGTTTTTCTGGGTACCCCAAAGGCTCCATGCACACGCGACCCAAACTCCGCCACCTGCTCATCCCAAGCCTGGCTTTTCAAGGCTGGCTTAGGGAACGGCATGGTGACGACCGGGCCATTCGGCAACTCGTAGGTGGAGGACGATGGAACGGTCTGGGTGGCGAAAAAAAGCCCAACCAGGGCGCATAGGACCATGTTGGCCGAATCGAAGCAGCGTTTGCTTGATATCCATTCAGACCATGAGCGCGCTTTGAGCCGCAAGACAAATGAACCTAGTCGCTCAATTGCAGGCAGAGGGCTGAATGCCTGAAGGCCGAAAAGAACTGGTTTGGGGCCGAGTGGGTGCGCCGTACCAACAAGCAATAGTCCATCAAAAGGGAGGCGCATCGGTGCAGCCCCTAACAGGCTCGACCGCCCCTTCCGGCGATCAAAGAATCTAAAGCAGCTAATTTGACGAACATATTCACGCAGCCTGCAATGAGCGGCGACTGAATTCTAAAGAAAAAATGGAGCTTTTCCAAAGAAATTTGCATATTTGGCTATAAAACTGCTTTCTTGCCTTGCCCATTTTACCCACTTGAATGGTGCTAACAGGCACCAGACCTTGCAAGCCCCGTTCGCATCTTAGGGTAAAATAGGAGCGCATTTGAAGGTGAACGCAGTGGCTGCAAAGGTCTACATCGATGGTCAAGCCGGCACCACCGGCCTGGAAATCGCCGACCGCCTGAACTCCAGAACCGATATCGAATTGCTGCGCATCGACGAGACGGCGCGCAAGGATTCGACCGAACGCGTCCGGTTGTTCCGCCAAGCGGACATCGCTGTTCTCTGCCTGCCTGATGACGCCGCCCGGGAGGCCGTTGCCCTAGCCCAAGGCAGTTGTCGGCTGCTCGACGCCAGCACCGCCCATCGCACCGCATCCGGTTGGGTCTACGGCCTGCCCGAACTTGCCCCAGAACAGGCGCAAGCCATCGCCAACGCAGAACGCGTCAGCAACCCCGGCTGCTATCCCCAAGGGTTCATCTTGAGCATCCGTCCCTTGGTTGCGGCCGGCCTCCTGCCAGCCAGCACCAGGCTGTCCGTTTACGCCCTATCCGGCTATTCCGGCGGCGGCCGCAAGATGATCGATGCCTACAGCGCCGTCTCTCCTGCGGTGCTAGAGGGCTGGGGCGCACGCGCCTACGCCCTAGACTTGCAGCATAAGCACCGGCCGGAAATGCAGCGCTATTCGGGGTTGGACCAAGCGCCGATTTTTTGCCCCGTCGTCTGCAGTTTCCACAAGGGCATGATGACGCAGACGCCGTTGTTCACCGACCAGCTCGCCGACAGGGCCGGGCCGAAGGATGTGCATGAAGCCATCGCACAAACCTACCAATCAGCGCCATTCATCGATGTGGCACCGCAGTCGGATTATAAGCGGCTGGAGGCGGGCTATCTGAGCCCGTGCGCCCACAACGGCAGCAATCGCCTGGAAATCTTCGTGTTCGGCAACGATGAACAAATCGTCATCGTCGCTCGTTATGATAATCTGGGCAAAGGGGCTGCCGGAGCTGCCGTGCAGAATCTTAACCTGATGCTAGGCTGCGACGAAACAAAGGACTTGATATGAGCGATTTGCGATCTTTGACGACATCGGGGCTGAACTCGATGCAGGAAGCCCTGGAGCACGAACTGGACTTGCAGCGAGCCAACAAGCTCTCGCTGGACCTCAGCCGCGGCAAGCCCAGCCCCGAACAATCTGAGCTCAGCGTCGAATTGGACGCTCCGCTCACCGGTTACATTGCTGAAGACGGTACGGATACCCGTAATTACGGCGCCCCACGCGGCATTCCGGAAGCTCGCGCCATCGGCGGGGAGCTGTTGGAAGTTGCGCCGGACAGGGTGTTCGCCTTTGGCAGTTCCAGTCTCTCCCTCATGTACCAAGTGGCCAGCATCGCCATGCAGCGGGGCCTCTGGAACGACGGACGCCGCTGGTCGAACAATGCCAATGCGCGAGTGCTCGCGCCCGTGCCCGGCTATGACCGGCATTTCACCATCTGCGAATCCTTGGGCATTGGCATGGTCAACGTGCCCATGACGGATGCCGGGCCGGACATGGCCGAAGCAACCGCGCTTGCCGCCAAAGACCCTTCCATCAAAGGCATCTGGTGCGTGCCCAAGTATTCAAACCCCACCGGCTGCATCTACACGGAAGAGACGGTGCGCGCCATCGCCAACCTGCCGGCCCAGGCGGCGGCGGATGATTTCCTGATTTTCTGGGACAACGCCTACGCCAAGCATGACTTTGAGTTCCCAGCCACACCCTTGGCTAACCTGTACCAGTTGGCCTGCGCTCAGGGCACGGAAGAGCATGTGGCGCTGTTCGCCTCAACCTCCAAAATGACCTACGCCAGCGGTGGCATCAGTTTTTGCGGCGGTGCCGATACACTGCTGAACGCCTTGCAGAAGGCCCTCAGTGTCATGTGCATCGGGCCGGATAAGGTCAACCAGTTGCGTCACGCAAGATTTTTATCAGGCCGCATCGAACCCCACATGGCCCGGCACGCGGCCGTGCTTCAGCCGAAGTTCGCAGTCGTTGACCGAGTGTTCAGAGAAGACTTGGGCGATCTCGGAATCGCTCATTGGAACCAGCCCAAGGGCGGCTACTTCGTTTCCCTGTACGTCTTGCCCGGCACCGCCCGTCGGGTGGTTGAACTGGCCGCCGGAGCTGGCTTAACGCTCACCCCGGCCGGTGCTGCCTTCCCCTACGGCAAGGACCCCAAAGACGAGCACATCCGCGTCGCGCCAAGCTTCGCCACCTTGGATGAAATTGAAGTGGCCACGCGGCTGCTGACGCGATGCGTTCAACTGGCCGCCATCGCCAAGATGAAGGCCGATCATTGATGCCTTCCAAACCCGCGCCAGCACACACAGACCCCTACACCGACCAGCACAGTTTCTCCGAATACGCCCTCCCTGAACCCTTGATCCGAGCCATTGAGGATCTGGGCTATGAGCGCTGCACGCCAATCCAAAGCCAAGCGCTGCCGTTCAGCTTGGCCGACTACGACATTACCGGCCAAGCCCAAACCGGAACTGGCAAGACCGCCGCCTTTCTCATCACCATTCTGACCCACCTGTGGGAGCAGGCGGGGCGAACTGGCCAGCGCGCGGCCACACCCTCGCCCCGCGCCTTGGTGCTGGCGCCCACTAGAGAGCTGGCGATGCAGATCGAGAGCGATGGCCGCGACCTCGCCCGCCATATGGAGGAGAAGGTTCTGTGCGTTGTTGGCGGCATGGACATTCAAAAGCAGATGGACCGGCTCGATGAACAGCGCCCAAACATTCTCGTCGCCACACCCGGCCGGCTGATCGACCTGCTGCGTCGCGGCAAAATCGATTTGGGTGCGGTGGAAATCCTAGTGATTGACGAGGCCGACCGAATGCTGGACATGGGCTTCATTCCCGATGTGCGGCGCATCGTCTTCAAGACCCCGCACAAGCACCGCCGCCAGACCCTGTTCTTCAGCGCTACGTTCAACGAGGACGTCATGCGGCTGTCCCGGTCCTGGACCTTGGAGCCCGAACACATCGCCGTGGCGCCGGAGCAAGTGACAGTAAGCGCCATCAAGCAACTTTTTTGGCTGACCAGCCGCGACGCCAAGCGGAAACTTCTACTTGACTTTCTGCAAACGAAGCGCCCGCAGCGAGCGCTGATCTTCACCAATCGGCGCGATCAGACCCATCGGCTCACCCGGTGGATGAACATGCACGGCGTCCAGTGCGAAGCCTTGGCCGGCGATGTGCCCCAGAACAAACGCACCCGAACCCTAGACCGCTTCAAGGGAGGTAAGGTCAAATACGTGGTGGCCACGGATGTGGCGGGCCGCGGCATCCATGTGGACGGCATTAGTCATGTCATCAACTATGATCTGCCGGAAGATCCCGAGGACTATGTACACCGCATTGGGCGAACCGGCCGGGCCGGAGCCAGCGGCGTCAGCATCAGCTTCGTCTCCGAGGATGATGCGTTCAGCCTGCCGCTAATAGAAGACTTTATCGGCACCCCCGTCCGCTGCAGCCAACCGGACTTGCCTCCTGCCTTGGAACCGTCCGACCAAAATGCGCCCCCACCTTGATTCAAACCGAACCTCGCCCCACCCAAGTAGCGGCCATTCAGCACTGCGCGGCCCATGGACGTGGCCAACAACCTGCAGACAGTGACGCGACTGGCTCTAAAAAACCTCTGAGAGACCGGTGCGAATCCGGAGCCAGCGGCGTCAGCATCAGCTTCGTCCCCGAGGATGATGCGTTCAACCTGCCGCTAATAGAAGACTTTATCGGCGCCCCCGCCCGATGCAGCCAACCGGACTTGCCTCCTGCCTTGGAATCGCCCGGCCAAAATGCGCCCTCACCTTGATTCAAACCGAACCGCGCCCCACCCAAGTAGCGGCCATTCAACACTGCGCGGCCCATGGACGTGGCCAACAACCTGCAGACAGTGGCGCGGCTGGCTCTAAAAAACATCTGAGAGACCAGCGCAAATTGGGTTGAATCTGCTTATTCTGGCGTGTTTTCCAAGATTTTAGCGAGGAGCGGTTGTTGTGAGCGGGTTTCCGGCCTGTCGTGGCCCCGAAACTTGCGGTCTCGGGCGAATTCGGCCGGACTCCGCCCTCAGGCGGCCATCAATTCGATCCGATTGGCCACTTGCAGCAGGTTCCTGGTCGTCGCCTTGAAGGTCAGTCGGGATTGCGCAACAGTCTTATCATGCACATTGAATTAGGGAGGCGTTAACATGGGCTCCGGCAATGGCTTCATCGTGGTCGCATCGCTCATCGTCATCACGGCCGGGCTGAAGGCGGCCGGGGACATCGCCGTCCCGTTCCTGCTGGCCGCCTTCATCGCCACCATCGCCGCCACGCCCATGCGCTGGCTGGAGCGGCGCGGTTTGCCGGACTGGCTCGCCATCACCTTGGTTATGGCGACGATCTTCGTGCTGCTGCTCGGCATTGGGGCCTTGGTGGTGCAATCGGCCAACGCCTTCACCGCCAAACTGCCCTTCTACCAAGAGCGCCTGACAGCCATATTCACTGGCGCAGTGGCTTGGCTGGCACCTTTGGGCATTGAATTGTCTAGGGATCTTATTATCGAGAACTTCAATCCGGGCACTGCTTTCACCTTGGCTGGCGATGCCTTGGCCGGCCTCGGCGGCACGCTTTCCAACAGCTTCCTCATACTGTTGACGGTGATCTTCATTCTCGCTGAAGCCTCAAGCTTTCCGAAAAAATTAAAGGAGATTCTAAAGCGGCCGGAAGACTCCATGCCCTACTTCGTTCGCTTTGCCGAGAACGTGAACCGTTACATGGCCATCAAGTCAACGATGAGCTTGGCCACCGGAGTGGCGGTCACCATCTTCCTGACGCTGCTGGGCGTCGATTTCCCCATTCTTTGGGGCATCCTCGCCTTTCTGCTGAATTTCGTACCCAATATCGGCTCCATCATCGCAGCGGTGCCGCCGGTGTTGCTAGCGCTGGTGCAGCTTGGTCCACTGCCGGCGCTGCTGGCCTTGCTGGGGTATGTAGCGCTCAACATCGGGTTGGGCAATTTCGTCGAGCCGCGCTTTATGGGTCGGGGCTTGGGGTTGTCCACGCTGGTCGTGTTTTTATCCCTAGTGCTTTGGGGTTGGCTGTTCGGCCCTGTGGGCATGTTGCTGGCCGTGCCCTTGACCATGACCGTGAAAATTGCCTTGGAGGCGAATCCTTCCACTTTTTGGTTGGCAGTGCTGCTTGGCCCGGCCAACGAGGCCGAAGCGGCTGAGCCGCCGGAATCCGCCGCCTCGGGTGCCATGAGAAAGCATGAGGTGCCCTCAGACCTAGGGAACCTCTGATCAACTTCCAAGACTTGGCCATCGCATGGCATCTGGAGTCATTTGTCATCTATTTTCAATGATTGGCACGTCATCGAAAAAGATTGGTCTTGTTGCGCTGCGAAAGCCTGCGAATATTTTAGAGGTTTCCTAGTGCTCCCCGACCAACAACGCGACCAGACCGATAGGTGTAAAGTCAATGCTGCACATGAACCCCCATGCCCCGGCCAAGCGAGCGCGGTGAGAAAGCGCCTAGCGGAAGGCCCCCTTGTTGGTGCGATCACTTGGCGCACGATAACATCATGGCCAAGCGAGAAAACGCCTGCCGGAAGGCTGCCCTGTTGGCGGGATGCCGGGCCCATGCGTTGGTGCGCCCAAGCGTGAACTATGAGCGCCAGAACATTCGCGCCCTAGCAGGCTACGCTTGGGGCGAACAGCCTCGGCAGCTGAACCTGTGCAAGCTGAACACCAACGAAAATCCATATCCGCCAAGCCCCGAGGTGGAGGCGGCGCTGCGGGCCTTTTCCGCCGCCGAGTTACGCACCTACCCTCAACCCACCGCAGACTCGTTGCGCGGCAAGCTGGCCGAACTGCATGGGTTGGACTTAGACAACGTGCTCATCACCCACGGTGGCGACGAAGCGCTGCGCTTGGCGGTCACGACCTTCGTCGAACCAAGCACTCCCTTAGGCTGCGCTGCGCCCAGCTATTCTCTGTATCCCGTGCTGGCCGGCATTCAAGATGCGCCACTGCTGCAAGCGGCTTACACGGAAGACTGGAAGCCGCCGATCAACTTGGCCCAACTCGCCAACGACGCCGGCACCCGCCTAACCTGCATAGCCAACCCTCATGCGCCCTCCGGCCAACTGCTTGGGGTTGACGAGTGCGCCCAGCTAGCCGCCGACTTGGACGGCGTGCTGTTGCTTGACGAGGCCTACGCGGATTTCGTGTACCCCCGTTTGGCCTACCACACCCCGCCCTTGCTGAACGCTTTTGACAACCTGCTGATACTGCGATCCTTCTCCAAGGGCTATAGCCTGTCAGGGCTGCGTTTGGGCTACCTGCTTGGTCATCCCACCTTAATCGCGCCGATGCTCACCAAAACCCGTGACAGCTACAATGTTGACGCCATCAGCCAAACCCTCGGCCTAGCCGCGGTGCAGGACCAAGCCTATGCGCGTGAAACCTGGCGCAAGGTGCAGGCGGAACGGGCGCGTTTGCGCACCGATCTCGCCAATCGGGGGCTGCACTGCCCCGCCTCCGAAGCCAATTTCCTATTGGCTACCGTTCCTAGCGGCGCTAAGCTAGGGGCCAAGGAACTATACCAAGCGCTCAAGGAGCAAGGTATTTTGGTGCGATACTTTGATGCGCCGCGGCTTGTTGACAAGTTGCGCATCACCGTTGGCACGCCTGCTCAGAACCAACGCCTAATCAATGCTCTAGATCTCTTGATCGCCGATGTTTCCGCTTAGAGGCGACATTCCCACCCTGCGCACGCCGTTCGCAATGATCGCCATCCTCGCGCTCAATGCGCTGGTCTGGTTTTTTGTGCAGGGCTTTGGCCAGAACCCATCCTTGGCCGAGTCCCTGTGCCTCTATGCGTTGGTGCCCGCCGACCTCTTGGGCCTGATTGAGAGCGGCGCTAGATTTCCGGTCAGCGAACTCCTGGTCTGCCAACGCGAAGGAGAGCCACACCTAAAAACCCTAGTGACCTCCATGTTCATGCACGGCGGCTGGTTTCATATTCTCGGCAACATGTGGTTTCTGTGGGTGTTTGGCGACAACATAGAGGACGCCATGGGACCAGCGCGGTTCATCGCCTTCTACATCCTGTGCGGCTTGGCGGCGGCGGCGGCGCAAATCATCTCCCACCCAGCCAGCGCCGTTCCCATGGTGGGGGCGTCCGGCGCCATTGGCGGGGTGATGGGCGGCTACGCTTTGCTTTATCCAAGGGCGCGGGTGCAAACCCTCGTCATTCTCGGCTTCTACATCACCACCATCCGGGTGCCAGCCTTCGTTATGCTGGGCTATTGGTTCCTGCTGCAAATCTTGGGCGGCCTGCCTGCGCTTGGCGCCAGCGGCGACGGGGTCGCTTTCTGGGCTCATGTGGGCGGCTTTGTGGCCGGTCTGGCCTTGGTGCATGTCTTCAAGCGGCCGGATTACGTCGTGCCCGGCCGCTCATCGGCAGCCCGGCGCACTACCTCCGATTCCCGTTGGTTTTAGCCTGTCCTGCTCCCCACCAACCCGAAAAAAGGGGAGTTGTGTAGGACAGTCCGCAAAGGTGTTGAGCCCGTTCATTTTTTTGAGTCACGTTGCTCGACGTGCTGCCGATTTCGGAATTTTTTCGTTCAGGCGGCCAAGGAAAACTTGTCCGAGAATTCGGCCTGTGTCAACAAGCTGTACGGGCTCAGGACCTTTACAGACTTTGCTGCACAATTCCCAAACAAAGCGCCATTAGGGCAACTTCTTTCAATGCCAAGGCACATTCGGGTCGCGTTCGCCCGGAACAGCTTTTTTTGCCGGGACTGCCATTAACCCCCGCTCCACCTAACGGCTTTCGTGCGCCGTTAGCGCGTTGTAGCCAAACACACCCGCCAGCGCATTTTTTGGCCGCATCAACTTGATGCCGATGTTTCGCATTGCGGCTTTGGCCCCTCGCATATGGAAGAGATTGGCATTGCGCCTTGAAACGGCCTGAATGCGCGCTGTTCGCTTCATGCGTAAATCCGCGTAGGCCAGAAGCTCAGGCAAAAGGTCCGAAGTTGTCTTGGCGCGCCCGAGGCATCGCGCCAGAACCGCACCGTCTTCAATCGACATGGCCGCGCCCTGGGCCATGAACGGCAAAGTCGGGTGGCAGGCGTCGCCTAGCAGCGTGACCCGCCCACTGCCCCAACTGGACATGGGTTGGCGGTCGAACAGCGCCCACTTGAACAAGGAGTCCCCCTCAGCGTTGTCGATCAGAGACTGGATGTCTGCATGCCAGCCGGCGAAGTCAGCTTTCAATTCCTCGTACTCCCCGCGCTCATGCCAAGATTCAATCTGCCAACCCGCCTTCTCAACAACGCAGACGCAATTCACCAGTTCACCTCGGCGCACGTAGTAGTGAACGAAGTGCTTGCCGGGGCCCCACCAAACCGTTGCCATCGGACGAATCATCCCTTGAGGCAACCGGCCCGCCGGCACCAAGGCTCGCCAAGCGAGATTGCCGGTAAAGGCCGGCGATTCCGGGCCGAACAACCCATCGCGCACCACGGAGCGAATGCCGTCCGCGCCAACTAGCACATCAGCCCGATGGGTCTCTTCAGCCCCTTGGCGCAGAACCTTCAGCACCACCCCCTCGCCATCTTGCGCAAAACCCGTAACCTTGGAATTTGTGCGCAGGTCAATGCCTTCATTTGCCGTTTCCGCCTGCGCCAGCACGCCTATCAGGTCAGCTCGGTGGATGTGCAAATATGGAAAGCCAAATGCTCGTTCAGCACTGTCACCCAGACTGGTCTCGGCCAGCACGCGGCCCGTGCGCCATGCCCGCATTTGCCCACCTTGCGGATGGCAGGAAACCGCCCGCAAAGCATCTTCAAGCCCAACGTCGAAAAGCACCCGCGTGCAGTTGGGGCTGAGTTGTATGCCGGCGCCAATCTCGCCCAACTCCGGCGCCTGCTCGAACACTTTGACCTCGAACCCCTGCCGCGCCAAAGACAGGGCCGCGGACAACCCGCCTATGCCGCCGCCGGAAATCAGCACACTTCCCTTTGCCGTGGCCGCCTCCTTGATTCGTTGAACAAATTGACCCTGACAGGCGGAGAAAATCTACCTGAAACGCTATGCACTTCCGGCGCTGGACCTATGCCTTTGGAGCTTTTGCTCAGGTGGTCTGCTGCCCGGGATTGAGCAGGCTAAGATGCTCGAAGGGTGCTTTTAGGTCAAGTGTGCAGTTGGGGCCTGTGCTCGTTGCGGAAGCAATGTTGCTCGACGAGGGCGATGCCGGCACCATGGCGGAAATTGTCTGAACCAACAGTCCCTAGCGGATGAATGAGCAAAGACCAAAATTCTTGTAAACTGGACGCATCGGAAATCCACTGCGATGAGCAGTCCACTCAAAAAACATCACCATCAAGAGAGCAGTTATGTCAGATCGCCTACCGGCCGTTAGTCTCGTCGCCGTACCCGGTCGCCGCTTGAAGACCCTTGAAGTTGCGCAGGAGATTGAGCGGCGCGGGTTTCCTGGAATTTACGGCCCCAGCCTCGGCGACAACCTGGCTCTGTGCGAAGCCGTTGCGCTGCGCACCAGCCATATTGAGATCGGCACCAGCATCGCGCCTATCTATACGCGTCACGTCAATGAATTCGCCCATCAAGCCTCATTCATTCACGAGATTTCCGGTGGGCGCTTTCGCTTCGGCATCGGCGTCAGCCACCAACCCGCCCTGCAGCGCCTTGGCATCACCAGCGGCAAGCCGTTGCGCGACATCCGGCGCTTTGTGCAGGACCTTCGAGCCGTGCCCAGGGCCGGGGAATTGCCGCCCCTTATTCTGGCGACGCTGCGCGGCGGCATGATTCGCTTGGCCGGGGACATCGCCGATGGCATCGTCTTCGCCAATGGCGCGAGCAGCCATATGGCCGCTTCCCTCGCCAATCTCAGCGACGAGGCGCGGACAGGCGACAAGTTCTTCATCGGCAACATGATCCCCACCTGCATCTGCGATGACGAAGCCGCGGCCATGGCGGTGAACCGGCGCACACTAACCAGCTACGCCTCTTTGCCCAATTACCGCAACTACTGGAAGGAAGCCGGTTACGTCGAGGAAATGGAAGGCGTCGAGGCCGCCATTCAGGCCGGCGAGCGCGACCGGGTGGCAAGCTGCCTTTCGGACCGCTGGCTAGCCGACACCACCCTGTTCGGCTCCGCCGCTAAGGTGCGGGAAGGCATCGAGTCTTGGTTTGATGTCGGCGTCAAGACGCCCATCATCGTCCCGTCTTCAGCTTCCGGCGGGCAGATGCAGGCCCTCGAAGAGTTCTTTTCCATCTGGTGATCAACAGGGCTTGCTTGTGCAATCAGCCAAGCCACCGCCACGTTCGCGCCGGTGTCGCGCAACCACAGCAAGCGCGATGCGACGGTTTATCAGGCTAAGGCGGAGAGATCGCATTCTTGCCCCAGGCGGTGGTTGGGAACCAGACTGACGAAGCCACAAAAAGCCGCTTGGATGAGGGTATATTTGGCCTTGGTGAAGCAATCGGGGATTGAGGTGCAACTCTGGTTGATACGACATGCGAAATCCTCTTGGAACAGTCCGGCGCTAAGTGATTTCGAACGCCCGTTGAACCAAAGAGGGGAACGGGATGGCCCAAGAATGCAGGCTTGGCTGGCCAGCCAACCCCATCCGGCTGAGTGGATTTGGACCAGCGACGCGGCTAGAGCACTGGCCACCGCCAACTTTGTTGCTCAAGCCTTTCCAAGCGCCACCCTGACCGCCGACCATCGCCTTTACGGCGCAACTGCCAACACCCTGTTGCGCGTTATTGGGGAAACGCCCACCTCCGTGAAAACCTTGGCGGTGGTGGCCCACAATCCAGGCATTACTTTGTGTCTGAATTTGCTAACCGGTCGGCAAGTAGTGCAAAACCTGCCATCGTTTGGCGCAGCCTTGCTGCAATGGCAGGGCGACACCCACTCAGCAGCGTCCGGCCTAGCCAGCTTACTGGCGCTGACCAGCCCCAAAGCGCTGCCCGTCAACTAACCGCAATCCAAGCGGTCGGGCCTGAAGTGGAGTGGGCTTGCACCGCCAACCTGCCGGCGCGTTAAGCTCGTGCTTGCGCCTATGTTCCCGGCGCGACGATGGGGCCGTGCATCGGCAGGCCAGCAGCGCAATCCCGCTCGGAACCCAGTCACGCCGCAAGCCCACTCGGCACCAAGCCTCGACCAGGCCCGCTTTATTTTAGGTCGTACCGTGAAAGGCATCGCCTCATGAGCATCCATGTTGTCAACATGGGAGCTAAAGACCTGGTGCCGCAAGCAAGCATTGCGCCTCATCATGCGCCCGCAATTGATGCCGTCCAAGCCCATCAGCGGTAATGAAGCAGGCTTCCTCCGGCTTTAAGCGCAGGGCTCCCAATTGCAACGTCCCCTGCACGGCGATGCAAAGCGCGTAGGGCGCATCCTTTGGCAAAGAGACTTGGCGACCGGCCGCCAAGGACATGCGCCAAACGCCGAAGCCGGCAAACGACGCAATCAACTCCACCCCGGGCGCCACCGACTTGAACCGAGGTTTTGGCGGCGCCTCCAAGTTCATTCGAGCAACGGCGGTCTTGCTGTCCCAATGGTCTTGGGTCAACACCTTCTGTGCGAAGGAAATGATGTGGCGTTCATAGGTCGGCGTCTGGAACTCCACCACTCGAACGCCGTGTTGCAGCGCGTGAGGTGTCCAAGGCAGCAGCACCACAACATCCCCAACCCGAAGCGGCGCCAAGGCGGTGAACTGCTCCATGGCAAGGCGATGGCGCTGCTCCTTGCGCTTAAGCCCGGCCTCGCCTGCATCAATGGCCCGGCGCACCTGCTCGTAGCGTTGCACCGCCTCAAGATAGCTGGCGCGAAAAGCCGCATCGCTTGAGTAGCTTCGCCGCAGGGCTTGGTTCATGCCCAAGCGGATCTGGCCCTGGCCGTCCGGCCAAGCGTCCGCATCAATGGCAGTAACCACATAGACTTCCTGTTTTTTGGCGTGAACCTCGAAGTAGAGGTCCCCTGCAATGGGCGTAGGCACCGGGTCCAATTGCTTCAGTAAAATCACCGGGCGACGGATGCCAACGGCTTCGAGATAGGCGGACAGGGGCATCTCACCTTGGCTGGTCAACACCCTGCTTTCGCCGCGCACCTCAATGGCGGAATGCCAAATCTCGTGTCCCCAAGGCTTGGGCACCACCGCCGGCAGCAACTTGGCGGGTTCTTTCCGCAATGAATTAATTTCAGTCAATGTTCGAATACAGCAGGGTTTTCGCCAAGCCAAGGGTTATAATGCTGAAACTCTAGACAATTCCAACACAGAAATTTTGCCGCCTGAGCTTGCAGCATACCGAACTTCATCCTTGCCCCGCCCGGCCCTCAGCGAGGTTGGGTCCACACCAGCCGCCTTCTCCCAACCTAACGTCTGCGACAACCGCCGAAGCAGGGCGGTGAGGCTGTTGCTGCCGACCCGCCAACCCTACAACGCGCCTTGGATGTTTGCATTTCTGCGCAAGCGCGCCTTGGGCGGTATCGAGGTTGTGCAGGGCCTGCGCTACCGACGCCTTGTGTCCTGCCCGGGTGACCCGCCTGAGTGGGCGGAGGTTCGATGGAGCAAGCGTGGGCTTGATGTGCGCATTCCGTCATCGGCTCAGGGGCGCAGCAGCGAATTGTTGACGCGCATCAGCCGGCTGTTCGACCTTGATGCGGATTCTGCCGTCATCGATCGGCACTTGGCGTCGGACCCGATCCTAGCACCTTGGGTGGGCGAAGCCCCGGGATTACGCATACCGGGCGCTTGGAACGGCTTCGAGACCGCGGTTCGAGCTGTCTTGGGTCAGCAAGTCAGCGTCGCCCAAGCCACTAATCTGGCCACCCGGCTGGTTGAGCGATTCGGCCAGCGCGCGTTCCCTGAACCGAAATCACTCCAGCACGCGGACATCGCCACCATCGGCATACCGGGCAAACGGGCGCAAGCAATCCGCGCTCTAGCAACCGCAACCGCTGAGGGCGCACTGCAGCTACAAGATGGGGTGGACAGCCAAAACATGCAGGCGGCGCTTTGTCGGCTGCCCGGCATCGGCCCTTGGACCGCATCCTACATTGCCTTGCGGGTGGGGCGGGATCCGAACGCCTTTCTCGCCGGCGACAGCGTGGTGTGCAAGATGCTGGGCGGCACGCCAAGGGGTGCCGAACAACGTGCGCTGGCCTGGGCCCCTTGGCGCGGTTACGCGGTCATGTATCTTTGGTATGGCGCAGCCAACAAGCCCAATTAATTAAGGAGTTACTCCAATGTACTACGCTTATGTTCAAAGCCCAATTGGGCCGCTGTTGCTAGCGGGCCGCAACGCCAAATTGGAACTGCTGGCCTTTCCCCGCAGCAACCAAGCTAGGGCGCATAAGGTGTGGGCCATGTCGCGTGGATTTTCGGAACTGCACGGCAACCCAGCTAGGGTGCCCGCAGCCGATTGGGTGCTTAAGGAGGCAGCCTTTGTCGATGCCATCGATCAACTCGATGAGTACTTTTGCAAAAAACGGCGGGTTTTCGATCTGCTCCTCGCGCCGCCTGCGCCAAACTCCTTTCAACAGCCGGTGCGGAAGGCGCTGCAAGCCATTCCCTATGGGGAGACGCGCAGCTACCGAGAGGTCGCCAAGGAGATTCCCACGAAAACCGGTCGCCCGACGGCTGCGCGAGCCGTCGGCGGCGCCATGGCCGACAACCCCATCCCCATCATCATTCCCTGCCATCGAGTCATCGGCAGCGACGGCACCCTTACCGGCTATGGCGGCGGCCTGGACGCCAAGCGCTATCTGCTGAACCTGGAAGGCGACACCGAAGTGGCGGCATGACGAAAGCCAGCCGAACGACCTATCCGCCAACATCGACTGGTTCATATTCGTCGCCGGCACTGTCGGCATATTAGCCGTGTGCTTGCCGCTGATCGCTTTTCCCGTGGCCAGCCGGGCGGCCGCTAGCCGCCGCTTTCCATGTCGTCACGCATAGCCTCGGCTCGGTTTAGCAGCATGACGAAAACCAGCCCAAACGACACATCCGCCAACATCGACTGGTTCATATTCGTCGCCGGCACTGTCGGCATATTAGCCGTGTGCTTGCCGTTGATCGCTTTTCCCGTGGCTAGCCGCCGCTTTCCATGTCGTCACGCATAGCCTCGGCTCGGTTTAGCAGCATGACGAAAACCAGCCCAAACGACACATCCGCCAACATCGACTGGTTCGTATTCGTCGCCGGTACTGTCGGCATATTGGCCGTGTGCTTGCCGTTGATCGTTTTTCCCGAGGCCGGCCGGGTGGCGCTAGCCGCCGCTTTCCATGCCGTCACGCATAGCCTCGGCTCGGTTTACCTGCTCAGCGGACTGGCCGTGCTATTTTTGTTGCTCTATTTGGCGTTCGGCCGCTTCGGCAAGGTCGTGCTGGGAAGTGAACCGAAGCCGGATCACTCCACCTTCAGTTGGACCTCCATGCTGTTCTGCGGCGGCATCGGCACCAGCGTGCTCTTTTGGGGCACGGTGGAATGGGCGCACTACTACTCGGACCCGCCATTCGGCCTACCGCCGGAGTCAGCGGAAGCGATGCGTTGGGCAAGGAGCTATCCGATCTTCCACTGGGGATTCATCGGCTGGGGCCTCTACTGCCTGCCGGGGGTGGCCATCGCCTACGCCTACCATGTGCGCCGTTTGCCGGTTTTGCGCCTGAGTGCAGCCTGCCAAGCGGTGCTCGGAAGGCAGGCCCAGGGCGGGGTCGGGCGCATAGTGGATTTGCTCTACATGGTCGGCCTGCTGGGCGCGGTTAGCACCGGTATCGGGCTGGCGATTCCGCTGATTGCAGCCGGTTTGACTCAATTGCTGGGCGTCAAGGCTAGCTTCACCTTGGATCTAATTGTCATCCTCATCATCACCAGCACTTTTGCCTTCAGTGTTTACGTGGGCTTGGAGGCCGGTATCAAGCGGCTCAGCAACATCAACGTTGGCCTCGCCTTTCTGCTCCTGGCGCTGGTTCTAGCCACGGGCCCAAGCGTGTACATCGTCACAGAGGGCGCGGCCACCCTCAAACACCTGTTCCTGAACTTCATCACCATGAGCACTTGGCTGGATCTTTCCAACTCATCGAATTTCGACGAATCCTGGACGGTCTTCTATTGGGCTTGGTGGCTGGCGCTGGGGCCCTTCATGGGCATGTTCATCGCCAAGATTTCCCGCGGGCGCACCATCAAACAGGTGGTGCTCGGCACCTTGGGCTACGGCACCTTGGGCTGCACCCTGTTCTTCATCGTCCTCGGCGGCACCGCCCACAACCAAGAAATCATGGGCCAAACCCCGGTGCTGGCGCTGGTTGACGCTGGGCGGTCTAGCGAGGCGATTGTGCAAGTGCTGAACGCCCTTTCGACCGGCAGCTTCCTGCTGCCCCTGTTCGTGCTGATCTGCGTGATCTTCAGCGCCACTACTTACGACAGTGCCGCCTACACCTTGGCTTCCTGCGCCACCAAAGCATTGCCCCCCTATGCCCATCCAGCCCGATGGCACCGGGTGTTCTGGGCTTTCGCCATCGGCGGCTTGCCCATTTCCCTGATCTATGTGGGCGGGCTGCTGTCTTTGCAGTCCGCAGTGGTGGTGGCGTCGGTGCCGCTTCTGCTTGTGTTCGGCCTATTGGGCGTGGCGCTGGTCAAGAGCCTGCTGGAGGATGCGGAAACGCCAAGCTGAACTCCCTAGTTGCGGCTAAGCAGCGTCGAACGTGGTGCTTCAGCGCACCAATACGTCCAAAATCGCCGGGCCGAAATTCCGACATCTGTCTGAGCCGATTCAGCCCCGCCATCGGCCTAGGGACTCCCATCGCCTTTGGCGCAGCCCGTTGTAAAACCAATACAGGAGCCACCTTGCAAAGCCCTTGGTGAACACGCCCACGGCGTCGCCTGTCTAAGCCGATTCAGCGGCGTCAAAGATGCTTTGAATGGATCGATCAAGGGCGTTGTTGAACTCGGCGTCGGATTGCCGGTTGCTCAGCCCTTCCGTTAGAGCGCGGGAAAAGCTGGCTGTCATGCCCGTTTGCCGCCTTAGCCGTGCGTTGGATTTTTTGCGGCTGTAGCCGCCCGAGAGGGCCGCCACCCTCAACACGTTGGGGTGTTCAACGAAGTCCGCGTAGAGGTTGTCCATTTCTGGCAAGGTGAGCTTCAGAATGACTTGATGGCCGTTCAAGGCATCTAAACGCTCCATAATCGCGTCTTTAAGCCTCGCTTCGGCATCCGCCTTTTGCGGGCAGTGGATATCCACTTCCGGCTCGACGATGGGCGTTAAGCCCGCCGCTAGAATTCGTGCAGCGGCATCGAACTGTTGACGCACCACCGCCTCAATGCCTGTTTGGTTCGCCTGCTTGATGACCGAGCGCATCTTGGTGCCGAAGACGCCCATCGCCTTGCCGTGGGCGAGCAAGGCGTCAAGCTGCGGCATGGGCTTCATGACTTGAGCGCCATCCTGTTCATCCTCCAACCCCTTGTCCACCTTCAGGAAAGGGACGACCTTCTTCACGTGCCACAGGTACGAGGCGCTACCCTGACCTTCCACCTCCCGGTTCAAAGTGTTCTCGAATAGTATGGTGCCGAGGATGCGATCTTTGGTGAACGCAGGGCTGGTGATGATGCGGGTGCGCATCGCATGGACAAGATCAAACATTTTGGCATCGGATGACCAAGCGTCTTCCTTGACTCCATAGAGCCGCAAAGCCTTTGGTGTACTGCCGCCGCTTTGGTCAAGAGCGGCGATGAAGCCTTTGCGGTCGCGGATAGCTTCTTGTTGTTCAGTGTGAATGCTCAAGATTTTTCTCCTAAGGAATGTCTGATCAATTAGCGTCACAGACGACACTGCTCTCTTCCCTCGTCGTCAAAGTCTGCCTGTTGTTATCGTCGCGTCAACAATCGTTCCGCGATTCACCTTCACGCCATCAAAATGACGGATGGCGCGGGAATCATGAATGGCTTCCTCGGCAGCCGGGTCGGACAGATTGAACCAGTGCTTGCAGGAAGTCTATGCGTAGCATGCGCTTAATGCCGATGGCGCGATGGCCAGCGCTTTGGGGCGTGGTGGGGCTCAATGGTTCCAACCAAGCCTGACCACGAAATGATGGTGTTTATATCGACCGGGAACTGTTTCTTACGAGTTCGCTTGCGATGTTTTTCAAATCCGTCGGTCAGTGATTGCTGACGCATGGGTCTCCTGCATGATTAAAAGCCGCTACTGTTGTGTCTCAATAATCGACTGCAGCCGCTTAGCGCTGGGTGGCGAAGGGCCTTGTGCGAGGGAACGCTGGCATAGTCCGCGGCAAGGGTCAGGATATATACTTCGTGCTTTAGCCCAAGAGCGGGCGGCAGAGGTTGAATTGACATGAAAGCGGCTGAGGTGCGCGAAGCGTACCTGTCATTTTTTGCTGAGCGCGGACATCGGGTGGTGCCCTCCAGCACCTTGGCGCCACTGGACGACCCCACCCTGCTGTTCACGAACGCTGGCATGAATCAGTTTAAGGACGCCCTTCTTGGCCAAGCGGAGCCCGGCTACAAGCGGGCGACGTCCTCCCAGCGCTGCGTGCGGGCCGGTGGCAAGCACAACGACTTGGAGAACGTGGGCTACACGGCCCGGCACCTCACCTTCTTCGAGATGCTCGGCAACTTCAGCTTTGGTGACTACTTTAAGGAGGACACCATCGTCTGGGCTTGGGAGTTCGTCACCCAGTCCTTAGGGCTGCCCAAGGAGCGCCTATGGATCACCGTGCATCCAACGGATGCGGCAAGCCATCGCTTGTGGACAGACAAGATCGGCGTTCAGGCGCAACGGGTGGTGGCCCACCAAGACAATTTCTGGGCTATGGGCGATACCGGCCCTTGCGGTCCCTGCACGGAGATTTTCTACGACCACGGGCCGCAAGTGCCTGGGGGGCCGCCCGGCTCCGCCAGCGAGGATGGTGATCGCTATGTGGAAATCTGGAATCTCGTTTTTCCGCAGTATGACCGCTCCCCGGCAGGAGAGCTGCGCCCGCTGCCGCAGTCTGGCGTGGACACCGGCATGGGCTTGGAGCGCATCGCCACCGTGCTGCAAGGGGTACACAGCAATTTTGAGATCGACCTGTTCCGCAGCCTGATGCGGCAGGCGGGGGCGTTCGCTGACATCAGCGGCGACCAAGCCATCCTGGCCAACTCTTCGTTGCGCGTCATCGCCGATCACCTGCGCTCCAGCGCCTTCTTGATTGCCGATGGGGTGACGCCGGGCAACGAGGATCGGTCCTACGTGCTGCGGCGGATCATTCGGCGCGGACTTCGGCACGGCTACAAGCTGAAGATTAAAGGGCCGTTTTTCCATCAGCTCACGGACGCATTGGCTGCTGAAATGGGCGCAGCCTACCCCTTCCTGCTGGAACGGCTACCGGAAATCAGACGGGTTCTGCTTAAGGAGGAGGAGCGATTCACCGAGACCATAAACCAAGGCATGGAGTTGCTGGACAAAACGCTTAAGGACCGCCGTTACGACCGCATCCCCGGCGATGTTCTGTTCAAGCTTTACGATACCTACGGCTTTCCAACGGACCTGACGGTGGACATCGCTCGGGAACGGGGCCTTGAGGTGGACATGGTCGGGTTCGACGCGGAGATGGACAAGCAGCGCCAGCGGGGACGAGCGGCGATGAGATTCGACGCCAGCTTGGGCCAGAAAATCAAGACCCCCTCTCAGGTTGAGTTCCTTGGCTATCAGGGTTGCGACGGTGAGGGCAAGGTGCTTGCAATCTATGACGCGGATGGGGAGCCGCTTCCTGCGTTGGCGGACGGACAGGCCGGGGTGGTGGTCTTGGATTGCACCCCCTTTTACGCCGAAGCCGGCGGGCAGGTCGGCGATCGCGGCGTTCTGTTGGCAGGCGATGCGCGCTTCATCGTGCGCGACACCATCGCCTCCGGCGGCCAGCATCTGCATGTCGGCGAAGCCGCTGGCGGTGCATTGCGCCCGGGCAGCCGAGTGGCGGCGGAAGTGGATGGCGAGCGCCGCCGGCGCATTCGTGCCAATCACTCGGCCACCCACCTGATGCACGCTGCTTTGCGCTCCGTGCTTGGAACCCATGTGCAGCAAAGGGGCTCCCTAGTGAACGAGACGAGGCTGCGATTTGATTTTTCCCATCCCGAGCCGGTCCCGGATGAACAAATCGACCGCATTGAACTGCTGGTCAACGCTCAAATACAGGCCAACACCGAAGTGGTGGTTCGCCAGATGGGCTATACCGAAGCCATTGAAAGCGGTGCCATTGGGCTGTTCGGCGAGAAGTACGGCGACCAAGTGCGGGTGTTGGACATGGGTGGCGGCTACTCGGTGGAGCTTTGCGGCGGCACCCACGTCGCCCGAACCGGGGACATTGGCCTGTTCAAGGTCACCAGTGAATCCGGCATCGCTGCCGGTGTGCGCCGGGTGGAAGCTGTGACCGGCGCCGGAGCGGTGGCCTACGTGTCCGCTTTGGAGCGCACGCTTAAGCAATTGGCCGAACAGCTCAAGGCCGCCCCCACCGATCTGCGCCAACGCTTGCAAGCGTTGGTTGAGGAGAACCTGCACCTGAAGAAAGCGCTGCGCGAGGCCCGGGCTCTCATGGCGCGGGATGAAGGCGGCGACTTGGCGGCAACGGCCATGGACATCGGCGGCGTCAAAGTGGTCGCCGCCGAGGTGCCGGGCGACCGCGCTGCCATGATGCAAACGCTGGACCAATTGAAGGCGCAGCTTGACCCTTACGTTATCGTGCTGGGGCAGAACAGCGGCGGCAAAGTCAACTTGGTGGCGGCCCTGTCCAATGATCTCACCGAAGCCATGCAGGCACCGCAACTCATCAGCGCCGTCGGTGCGGTGGTTGGCGCCAAGGGAGGAGGACGCCCGGACCTAGCTAGAGCCGGAGGCGGCGATCAAATCGGCCGTCTGCGCGAGGCGCTTGATGGCGTAGCGCCTTGGGTGCGCAAGCGGGTGGCCTGAACGTGCCGCTTATTGTGCAGAAATACGGCGGCACCAGCGTCGCCGGCATCAAGCGCATTCAGGCCGTCGCCAAACAGGTGGCCAACCGCCTTGAGAGCGGCCATCAAGTCATCGTGGTGCTTTCGGCCATGGGCGGCGAAACGGACCGACTGATTGAATTGGGCATGGCCGCTTCCAAGCGTCCGGGGGCCGCGGAAATGGATGTGCTGCTAGCCTCCGGCGAGCAGGTTTCGGTGGCGCTGCTGGCGATGGCGCTGACTAATCTAGGCTGGAGCAGCCGTTCCTATCTAGCCCATCAACTCCCCATCCGCACCAACACGCAGCATCAGCGCGCTCGCATTAAGGGCATTGAGACCGCTGGCTTGACCGACTGCCTGGCAAATGGGATAACGCCGGTGGTGGCAGGGTTTCAGGGCATCGCCGAGTCGGGTAGGATCACCACCTTGGGACGCGGCGGCTCCGATACGACCGCCGTGGCCGTGGCCGCTTCGGTGCGGGCCGACGAGTGCCAAATCTACACCGACGTGGATGGTGTCTACACTGCGGATCCAAAAATCGTGCCGGACGCCCAGCGCATGGACCAAGTCACTTTTGAAGAGATGCTGGAGCTAGCGAGCTTGGGCTCCAAGGTCCTGCACCCTAGGTCAGTTGAGTTCGCCGGCAAGTATCGGGTGCCTTTGCGGGTTTTGTCCAGCTTCAAAGCGGGTGCGGGCACCCTCATCACCACGGAGAACAGGTCTATGGAAAAACCCATTGTCTCCGGCATCGCCTACGCTAGGAATGAAGCCCAGATCACGATGTCCGGGGTGCCAGATGTGCCTGGCGTGGCCTCGAAGATTCTTGGGCCAGTAGCCGAGGCCGAGATTGAGGTGGACATGATCGTGCAGAACACCGGCGCGGACGGTCTGACGGATTTCACCTTCACCGTCAGCCGCAGTGACTATGAGAAAACCCTGGAACTGGTGGGGCCTGTCTGCGGTGTCCTGAACGCCCGCGCCGTCTCGGGCGACAACAAGATCGCCAAGGTTTCCGTGGTCGGCGTAGGGATGCGCTCCCACGCTAGGGTGGCGGCGCGGATATTTGACTGCCTCGCAGCGGAGAACATCAACATCCGCATGATCTCCACCTCCGAGATCAAGGTCTCGGTAGTGCTGGCGGAGCGTTACCTGGAGTTGGCCGTGCGCGCCTTGCATTTGGCGTTCGGATTGAGCGGCGAAAAGGAATCAGCAGCTCGTTCCATCAACTAGCGCCATAGGGCAGCAGATCGCGTACCCCTAGGTCATCCGTGGTGGCGACCTGCCGCTGAATCATCTGCGACATCCAAGCGAACGCCTGTTCGTCGCTGGCGTCCAAAACGCCGGCCACCACAACCACATAGGCCCAAGAATAGAGTTGGGCAAGGCGGTAGTGGTGCCAAGCCTCGTCGGATGGATAGTCCACGCCGAGCCTACGCAAGCCGTCCAAATACCGATTCAGCAGCGCCCGCTCGTGATGACGCCGAATTTCGGTTTGGACGCTTTGGCCGAGGAACAGGGCGACGTCGCACAGGCCGCGGCCGAGCAGCGGACCCTGCCAATCGATAATGACTAGCGGGTGATGATGTTCGGCGACGCCATAGAGCAGGTTGGCCATACGGAAGTCCCCATGCACCAACGTAATGGGAGGGCTGTCCATCAGGGCTTGCAGAGGGGCGATGGAGGCGAGGAGGTCCGACTTCATGGCGGCAATGTGATCCGGTATGAAGTCGCCAAAGATAGACACCATGTTGTCCCAGCCTCTATGCGCCAAATCGTGCATGTTGGTGGCGTGATAGCTGTTGGCGATGTGCGGAATCCAGCCTAGATCACCAACGTTCTCCCAGAAGGGAGTGTGCAGCTTGGCCAGTTCGTCCATAGCTGCTTCGGCCTCAGCCAGAGTTGCGCCGATGGTTTGATCACCGACTCGATAGTCCCCCATGTCCTCCATCAGGATGATGAAGTTGTCGCCTTCAAGTTGCGTGAAGTAGGCCGTTGGCGACTTGGCCGTGGTCAACGGATCGATTTCGGTGAAGTAGCGCACTTCTCGCTCATAGAGATTGTAGCTCATGGCCATTTGCCGGTTGGTCGGGTTGCCGGACGGGTATTTGGCGATGAGGGAGGCCGGGGGGCCGTCCACTTGGGGCTCGTAGGTCAGCTGCAAGCGGCAAAGCTCCGACATCATGCCGGTTCCTTCGGCGATTGCATGGCGCTGCACCTCGGCGACGGCCGCATTCCTAGGCATGACGCCAGCCTCTTGCAGCACTTGGGACAGCCATTGCCGAGTGATGCCGTCAGGCATCCTTGGCAGTGCGGGGGTGTTCATGTATTGAAGACTTCCGGCAAAAGAACCGCAGTGTGCAGCATCGTTGGCGTCTTTGTGGTCATGCCGTCACCGCTGATGGAGCTTGGCCCTGTGCCCAGAATTCAGCGCGTTTGGGGGCTGCCGGACGGTGCTGGGCACTGGAATGTTGAATTGACGCAAGGTGTCGGCGATGGTGGGCCGGCGCAGGCGCAGGCGGTCATCGTTGAGCAGATAGGAGAAAATGTAGCCAAGGCCAAGAATGAATACGCCGATCAGGAAGCAGTAGGTGGCGGCGCGGTCGGGATACTGATCCTTCAGATGCCCCACGTAGAGTGGCCCACAGACGCCCGCCGCGGCCCAAGCGGTGAGAATGGCGCCGTAGATTACCGACATCCGTTTAGCGCCGAACACATCCTGCACGAAAGATGGCATGGCGGCAAAACCGCCGCCGAAGCAAAGCAGCACATAGCAAACAAGGGCGGAGAAGATCCAAGGATTCTGCTCCGTCATCAGCACGCCGAATACGATCATTTGGCTGGCGAACAGAATTCTAAATACGAGCACCCGCCCAATGCGGTCCGACAGCAGGCCGAACAGCAGCCGCCCCAAGCCGTTGCACAGGGAGCTGACCGCGATCAGCGTGGCACCGTAGGCGGCCAGGGCCTCGGGCTCCACGGACGGGTCCGCCAATCCCCAAACATCCTGCAGCAAGGATGACTGGAAGCTGATGACTGAAATGCCGGCGGAAATGTTGAAGAAGAATACGATCCACATTAACGCGAACTCCTTGGACCGCAAGCAATCGCCTATGGCGTCGGGCTTATCCGCATCCGCATCCTCCTTGACCTCGGCCGGTGGCGGGTCGCGTAGCACCAAGCTGGCGGGGATGGTTATGACTGCAAATACGCAGCCAAGCCCGAAGAACACCAAGGGTAGATCGCTAGCCGCCAGCAGCAGCAGGAAAGGTGCCAGCACTTTGCTCAACAGGAAGGCGCCGATGCCAAAGCCCATGACCACGATGCCGGTGGCCAACCCTTTATGGTCGGGATACCAGTTGGCCACCGTCGCCACGGGTGTCACGTAGCCCAAGCCGATGCCGGCACCGCCGATAACGCCATAACCTATGTAGAACAACGGCAAGGAGTTCAGCCAGAGCGCGGCTGCGCCGATGAAGTAGCCGCTAACAAACATTAGGCTGCCCCTCAACGCCAGCTTTCGCGGCCCCAAGCGAGGCAGCGCCGAACCGGCCCAAGCCGCTGAGAGCCCCAACGAGCAGATGGTGATGCTGAACGCCCAAGCGGTATCGGTGTAGGTCCAACCGAAATCGCTCACGAGCATGGTTTGGAAGAAGCTCCAAGCGTACACCGTGCCGAAGCAAAGATGCAGCAGCATGCACAGGGCGGCGGTGACGGCGCGCGGGGTGCGCATGGGCTTGGCGGCCACTTGCCTCGGCTTTCGGCCTATCGCGCCGTGTCGGCTGCCGGCGAGCGAGGGCCGTCGGCGTCGTCGGTGAACCCTGCGCAGTGCAGCAGCAGGCGCGCAAGCTGTCCCACCTCGTCGTTGCGGCCTAGAAGTTTGTCATTTACCGGCGCCTGCCGTTGATCCTGCGCCAAGCTTACGGCATAGGCCAACAGTTCCCCCAAGGGCTTTGCGGCCAGATTCACCAACCACATGGCGGCAAAGACGCCCACGACGAAGACAATGGCCATCAGGTAGATCTGCTGGCCGATGGCACGCTGGATCTTCAGCGCCACCAAGCCGGTGTCCATGCCCACATGCACCGCGCCGGCCACGCCGGCGAGTATTGGGCTGCCCACCTCCACGAAGTCTCCCATACCGGGCAGGCTGCGTTCCACCGTAACCGTGCTGGAGGGGTCGCCGGCGCGAATTTCCGGCGGAATTTCGGGCACGAACGTGTGCGCAAGGTACTCTCCATTCTCGTTCGTAATGTAGATGTAGTTAATGCCTTGGATTTCGGCGAACTGATCAATCAGAGACTGCAGGGTAGCCAAGTCCCGATTCAACAGGATGTCCACACTGGAGTCGGCGATGGTCTTGGCGATGTTGCGGCTGTTGCTCTCGTATTCCGAGGACAGGTGCGTATCCACCGTGTAAACGCAGAGAATGGATGTGGACAAGCCAATGAAGCCAAACAGAAAGAAGACGCCGAACAACGTCTTTTGGAACAGCTTGCGTACTTTGAAATTCGACATGTCAGCCACCCTTAGGAAAACTTCTCTTTCCAATCATTCAGCGTAACGAAACGGTCGTTGACCACAACCGTGTAGTAAACCCGTTGCAGGCCCTGCCGGCGGTTCGGGCTGAAGGAGACTCGCTCGCCAATGCCAAGGTCAAAGTCCCGCACCGTGAATATCGCGGCCTCAAGCTGGCTTCTCGCCGGCCGGTCACCCAAACGGCGTAGCACTTCAACCATCAGTTTGGCGTTGAGAAACCCCTCTAAGCTGACGAAGCTGTGCGGCAAAGGCGCATAGGGCTCCGTCACCAAGTCCGCTGGCGGCGTCGGGTCATGACGTTGCATCAATTGCCTATATTCCTGCACGGCGGGAATGGAGATGTCTTCGTAGCTTGGCACCACTTGGGAGTTGACTAGCAGTTCCGTGTACTTGCCTTTGTCCTCCTGCCCTTCGATGAGCAGCTTCAGCAGGTTCTCGCTGCCAACGAAGGATAGGTTGGCTATCGGAACCCGCAGGCCCAGGTCCACCGCGTCTCGGGCGAAAGCGCCGCAAGCGGCGTAGGCGCCAATGCAGATGACGGCATCGGGCTTTGCCGCTTTCAGAATCTCCACTTGGGCGCGCATGGTGCCGGTGAACTTTTGCCCGCGCCTGTAGGTGGCCTCCCCCACGATCGCCGTACCGTGTTGGCGCAACGCTTGCCGCACCCCGGACCAACCGCTGCGGCCATAGGCGTCGGCTTGGTAGAACACGGCGATGCGCTTTCTGCCGATGCGCCGGAAATTGTCCACCAAACCGGCGGTTTCCTGACCGTAGGAGGCGCGCAGATTGAAGGCGAAGTCGCCATAGGGCGGCTCTCGTTGCGGCTGTGCACCGGTGAAGGGGAAGAAAATGTACATGCGTTGGTCTTGGAACTTCTTCAGCATGGGCAGCACACGGGTCACTGTCGGCGTGCCGACATAGCCGAACAGAAGGAACACCTTGTCCTCCAACATCAACTTCATGGTGTTCTCGACCGAAGGATCCGGCTGATAGCCATCGTCATAGGCCTTCAGTTCAATTCGGCGGCCGTTGATTCCGCCCCGACCGTTCACTTCGGCGCAATAGGCCGATGCGCCTCGGTAGAGTTCGATTCCCAAACCCCGCGACGGGCCGGAAAAGGCGGCCGATATGCCCAGCGTGATCTTGGTGTCGGTAACCCCCGCACCCAGAGATCCGTTGTCTTGGCTTTGCGCCCAAGACAATGGCCAAGCCAGCCAAGGCGCGGTGGCGGCGTAGCGGATCAGTGCCCTTCTAGTGTGTCGGCTCATGGATCGGGATGTTTGGCACGTGCGGGCTTGGGTCGCTGTCAGGAAACCACCTTAAACGGAGTGGCCCATCGGCTTGGTTATTCATAGGATAGCAGTTTAACAAGCTTTCCGGCTCGCGAACGCCTAGCTCCAACCCGGCGCTATCGTGCATTCAAAAAGGCCCGGAATGAACCTGGTCAACGGCAAGTGGGTTAGGCGTTCATGGCCTTCTGAAATGCCGGCCGGTCGGCCAGCCGATCGATGTAGGCCAACAAGTGGGTCAGGTCCTCGGCCACCCGCCCTAAGCGGCGGCTCATGAAGCAGGCGTGGCCAAGCATGATGTCGGCGGCCGAGAAATCACCAATCAGGTAATCCTTGCCTTGCAAATGTTCATTGACCGGAACGAGCGTCTTGCTCAGCAAGCGCTGAGCTTGGCCGAGCGCCTCGGCGTTCTGCCGCTCGGGCGGCAACAGCAGGGTCTGCACCACGATGATGTTCACTGGCGGCATCACCATGCCTTCGCAATAGTGGAGCCATTGCAAGTAGGTCGGAAACAGCGGCGACTCCACAGCCGGTTTCAAAGCGCCATCGCTGTGCCGGGCGATGACGTATTCGACGATGGCCCCGGATTCGTACAGGCGCACATCGCCGTCTTCCAACACAGGCACCCGCCCCAAGGGGTGGCGGGCGCGATGCGCATCTGATTTCAGGTCCTTGGGGCTGAAGTCCAAGCGGTTTAGATTGTAGTCAAGACCAAGTTCCTCAAGCAGCCAAACGATCCGGCCAGCTCGGGAGTTGGGAGCGAAATGTAGGGTCAGCATGAAAACATCTTGTTTGAACTGGTTGTTGGGCGTCCCAAGCGCGACGCATATCTTTCTTTAATTGTCACCGATCAACGCAACATCTCGAAGCAGGTGAACGGACTAGGACATTTCGGAATTTTCTCGATCAGGCGACCATGGAGAGCTTGCGCGGAAATTCGGCCGGTGTCAATAAATTGTACGGGCTCTTGGATTCAACCTCTAAGTGCAACAGGTGGGATTATGCCGAATAGTGCCTGATTTGGCGTTTTCATGCCGACAGCTGCTGATCGAACTCACCAAATCCCGTGCCAGACAGTCTAATGATAACGCCTTGGTGGAATCAAAGAATGGCTCCATCGTCAGAAAACATCTGGGCTACGCTCACATCCAGCAGCACTGGGCACCGGTAGTGAATCAGTTCCATCACCTGAACCCCTATATCAATTATCACCGGCCTTGCTTCTTTCCGGTGATAACAACCAACGCCAAGGGCAAGCAAGTGAAAACCTACCCCTACAAAGCCATGATGACACCTTTTGAAAAGCTCAAATCACTGAGCGAGACCCAACAATATCTGAAACCCGGAATCACTCTGGAAACACTGGATGCAATCGCTATGAAGATCAATGATAATGAAGCGGCTAAATGGCTTAAGGAAGCTAAACAACAACTCTTTAAAACCATTGCTGAACAGAACTATCAGGCTGCATAGTGGCAACCCTTACAGCCACTATCATAACCCAGAGTTCGGTATCATTTGGTTATTGGAGTATACTGCCCCTTAATATATTAGATTCAAGATACCTTAAGTAGTTGATTTCGGATAAATTTTGGCGGATATTGATACCTGTTCAAAGCATTCCTAGTACAACTCAACATCCTTTTGGAGATTGGTTTGAACGCTGTAGATTTAACGCCGAAATTGTCACCGCGCTTCATCGTGTATGTGCGCAATTACCTGCTCGACAATCAAATTGACCCGACGTCAGTGTTTCAGGAATGCGGGATCAATGATGTCATCGACTCCGAACATGCCATTCCTCTGCCCACCGCAAAATTGATTCAATTGATCGACTGTGCATCACGCGTGAGCGAGGATAGCCTCCTAGGCTTTAATATGGCAACCCATTTTCACTATGAGTCCAGCGCATTGATTGTGCTGGCGATGCTGGCTGCACCCAATGTGGAGCTCGCACTTAAGACCTTGAGCCACTTTGACCGTTATGTCGATACTGGTATTACAACTGCTTATGATTTTGGTGCCGAGCAATCCACATTCAGCGCCCAGCTACTGGGTGTGGATTGCACAAGCACAAGCCATCTAAATGAATACCTTCTGACTTTCACAGTGCATTCGCTGAATACAGCGACACGAAAGCGGATGCCAATCAGCGAGGTCCATTTTCAACATGCTCGAGATTCTGACCAAGAAATAATAGCTGATTTTTTCGCTACGGAAGTAAAATACGAACAGGAAAGTAACCGCTTGTTCTTTGACAGCGCACATCTTGGTGAGCATTTGTTTACCAGCAATGAACTCCTCTACGATATCTTGCAGAACGCTCTTCGAACTTACTTTTACGCCGACACTCCGGGGCGGCGATTTGTCGACTCGGTGTGTCGTGAATTGATGATCAGTACCGAATTAAAAAACTCAACTCAATCCGAAACGCGTCAGGATGTATCCTTAGATGCAATCGCAGAGAAACTGACCATATCCACACGCACCTTGCGCCGGCGACTGAAAGAAGACGGTTACAATTTTCAAGACGTAAAAAGCCTTGTACGTGAACGGCTTGCCAAGTATTTTCTGGGAAACACTAAAATGACGTTATCCGAGATAGCGTATGCAGTTGGCTTTTCAGAGCTCAGCGCGTTTAGCCGCGCCTTCAAAAATTGGACCTGTTCAACGCCCCAAGAATATCGGAACACCGTTCGTCGACTGATGTCTGCTTAACTGCTTGAATCTTCCTGCCTGGCGCAACTAGGATTTCACGATAGGCGGGCTGCCCACTCGTACTACTCTTAATCTACTCATGCGGTCAACAGTTTGGTCAGTTCTGTCAATGCCTAAATCTATTGCGATGATGTACTGTGGGTGCTTGCGCTTCAAGCAAGTCATTTGTTCGCTTATTCCCATGTAGCACGAGCGGCTGTATTTGATGATAGCGCACAAATTTTTAATTACTACAAAAGGGGTTCCGGTCATGCACTCGTCACACTCTTCAAACATACCTCACACTTATCATAGGTTACGTACAGCAATAGTTGTCGCCGTGACATTAAGCATCCCGCTATCGGTTCATGCAGTGATGCTTGAGGAAGTTGTCGTCACTGCGCAAAAGCGCGAACAAAGCGCGAACGATATTGGTATCACCATGAATGCGTTCTCAGGCGATTTACTCCGCGACCTAGGCGTGGCATCCGCGGAGGATATAGCGGTTATTACGCCGGGGCTAACCGTGAATGAGACCGCCGCGACAGGCGTACCTCTGTATACAATTCGTGGTGTTGGCTTTCAGGACTATTCCACATCCGCATCATCGACTGTTGGCTTGTACTTCGATGAAGTGGCTATTCCATACACTGTCATGAGCCGTGGTGCTATCTTTGATGTGGAACGAGTCGAGGTACTAAAAGGTCCTCAGGGTGATCTTTATGGGCGCAATACAACAGCAGGTCAAATCAATTTCGTAAGCCGCAAGCCAACCGATGAATTTGAAGCGGGGGCTTCTTTAGGTATCGCCAATTTTGGAACAGTGGAACTCGAGGGCTATGTCAGCGGCGCAATATCTTCGTCGGTCAATGGCCGCCTGTCTTTCAGAACGGAGCAATCCAGCGAGGGTTGGCAGAAAAGCACCACCCGCAATGACGAATTGGGTGAAAAAGATATAATAGCTATACGCACAATGCTTGACATTGAGCTAAGCGAAAACGCCAGCCTGTTACTGAACGCTCATTATGTTGATGACGGCTCAGATAACAGAGCCAACACGGCCTACGACGGAAGAATTATTGGGCAGGGTCTGTTTAACAACCCTCATCTACCACTGGACCAGTATGTTATACCAACGGGTGCAAATTTTGGTGAGACGCCGCCCTGGTTCTCCACAGGCGATAACCGTGCTGCGGATTGGACTGACAGCTATACCAGTTTGACGGGTCAAGTATTCGATATTCGACCGGCGCGCGATAATCAACTATTTGGCTTGTCGGCGCGACTGGAGTGGGATTTCAATAATGTTACGTTGACCAGTATTTCCGGCTACGACACGTTTGACCGTGAGGAATCTAACGACTGGGATGGCGGTTTCTTCAACGATTCGTCAAACATCAATACCACAGAAATCAACGTCTTCTCTCAAGAGCTACGCTTAAGCGGTAGCAATGAAGAATTATCCTGGATTGCTGGGCTTTACTATTCAAAAGATGATGTGGACGAATACTACCATTACTTTATGTCGGACTCGGTCTTTGGCCTGGGTTCCATCCCATTTGGCGTTGCATTGTTTGCAGGTACCCCCATTCGCGAACTAGACACCAAGTATCAGCAAGACACAGAATCTTTCGCCGTCTTTGGTCATGTGGAATGGGAGTTTGCGGAACGTTGGCGCCTAACAGCCGGCTTACGCTATACCGATGAAGATCGCGATTGGACGGGTTGCACATTCGTGGCGGCGGACGGCAGTCTCGCTGGATTCCTTAACGCGTCATTTGGTGCTACGTTGCAGCCAGGCGATTGTGGCACGATTAACGATGATCCTACCTCACCCAATTTCATCTTGTCTCTTGCCGGTACGCCGAATGCTAATGACGCTTTTCCAGTTTTCACCTCTACGATTAGCACTAGTAAAACCATGGGGAAAATAGGTTTGGATTATTCCTTTTCGGATGATGTCCTAAGCTACCTCACAGTTTCGACAGGCTTCAAATCCGGCGGTTTTAATGGTGCAAACTCCAACACATCAGGGCAACTTCGTCCGTACCAGGAAGAGGAACTTACGGCTATTGAACTGGGCTTGAAAGCAACCCTGTTGGATGGTGCCATGCAGTTGAATGCCGCGATATTCAACTATGACTATCAAGATAAGCAGGAGCAAGATCGTGCTGTCACGTTTGTGGGGAATATTGCTGGCTTGACCAACGTTCCCGAATCCGAAATCAATGGTGCAGAGATCGACGTGCAGTGGCAGGCGAGCGATGGCTTGCACCTGATTTTGGGTGTGGCTTATCTGGATAGTGAAATCAAGGAATGGAATGCAGTATCGGATGATAGCTTCTACGATTTTGCTAACCTGCAGCCGAATATTATTACCTTTAATGCTGCTGGCCTTGAACTGGCCCAGGCACCAGAGATTAGCTATCACTTTCTGGCTTCGTACAGTTGGAAAATTAGCAATGATTGGACCATGGAAGTTGCCGGTGATATTAACTTTCAAGACGACACCACCGGTGGATCACAACCCACCGATGCGACCGAGGACTTTACTTTGATCGGTGCTCGCATTGGCGTAAGTAATGTGGACGGCAGTGTGGGCGTAGTGTTGTGGAGCAAGAACCTGGCGAATGAGGACTACTATCCGGCGGCATATACGGGTGGTAACGGCCCTTATGTTCGCTCCAATGGCATGCCCCGAACCTACGGAGTCAGCCTGAACTATAGCTTCTAGATGATGAATCCTCGTTCCCGGCAATGAGCCGGGGTTTTTACAGGATTTCGTAAATAACCAACATCCAGTCGAAGTAGGACAATGATCAAACTTGTAGTGCCTCTGCTGTTTGCCGGTTTTTGCCTTGGCCTCACAGCCTGCCAGCAAAACGGGCTAGGCGACGACGAAGCGGCTGATACAATTCTCATCAATGCAAGCATTCATACCATGGATGCCACGCACCCTACTGCTTCAGCACTGGCGATAAAAAACGGCAAGTACATTTACATTGGTGACGACCAGGGTGCTCGGTCGGTCGCCAATGCGTCGACTGAACTGATAGATCTGGGCGGCAAAATGTTAATGCCCGGAATCAACGATGCCCACCAACATCCGGTTGAGGGAGGCACGAAAGAACTGTTTGAGTGTAGCTTTCCTTTCACTTCCGGTCCGGATGAAATTTCCAAGGCCTTGCGCGCCTGCGTCGCAGATCAGCCAGATGCTACCTGGATACGTGGTGGGCAATTCTCCAGTGACTTTTTTGTCGATCACCCCATGGAATCTCCTAGGCTGTGGCTGGACAATGCATCAGGCAACAAAGCCGTTGCCCTTGTTGATGACGCCTATCATAATGCGTGGTTGAACACGCGAGCCATGGAGCTTTTGGGCGTAAATGGTGTCGAGGATTTACCCGAAGGCGTTGAGATGGCCCTCGATCAGGAGGGCAAGCCCGATGGCTTTATGATTGAAGCGTTTGGTTTCCTAAAAGATCAACTCACGTGGAGCGAAGAACAATATCGGGCCGCAGTAGCGCACGCTGTTAAGCTGGCCAACGGGTTTGGCATTACAGGGCTAAAAGCAACCGCGATCGCCGAATCGGAGCTTGCTGCCTTTAAGTCTCTGGCCGAGAACGAAGGCTTATCTGCACATGTTGCTGGTGCGATCGTCACGCCATATGGTCATCGTACCGAGGCATTGAATGTGAGCGAATACATTAAACTTCGCGATACCTATAAGGCACCGAACTTTAACACCAACTTCGTGAAAATATTTATGGATGGTGTACCCACGGCGGCACGAACAGCCGCGATGCTTACGCCCTATACCGCCGCTAAAGAGGGAGAAGAACGTACTCGAGGTCAACTTCACATTACTGCCGAGCTATTGAATCAGGATGTCGTTGCTCTCGATGCAGCTGGCTTTACCATCAAAATCCACACCGCAGGCGATCGATCAGTGCGGGTGGCACTGGATGCGATAGAGCAAGCGCGAGTCAAGAATGGTAAGAGCGGCGCACGCCATGAGCTAGCTCATGCCGGCTACGTTGATGAGTCAGATATAAACCGATTTGCTAGTTTGAACGCGATCCCGGATTTCTCCCCCTATATCTGGTTCCCATCGCCTATTATGGATTCAGTATTAACCGCCGTTGGCGAACGCGGGGAGTTTTACTGGCCTACAAAAACACTACTGAAAAGTGGCGCCAGCGTCGCGCCCGGCTCTGATTGGCCAGCTGCTGTACCGAGCATGAATCCTTGGCCAGGCATTGAAGCATTAGTCACCAGAGCTGATCCTTTCAGCAATGGTACGGACACCTTGTGGGCCGACGAGGCGGTGTCGTTGGCAGATGCGCTCAAAGTTTTCACGGTGAACGGTGCGAAAGCACTCCGAATAGGCACGCAGAGTGGCTCTATTGAAATCGGAAAATCGGCAGATTTTATCGTCTTAAACCACAATCTGTTTGACATAGAGCCAGCACTTATTAGTGATACTGAAGTATTGATGACATTCTTTGCCGGTAGCAAGGTGTATGAAAAGTCTAAAGCAGCCGATTTGATAGTTGTTAATGCGAAAATATATACGCTTGCTGAACCCGAATGGGCCGAGGCAATGGCCATCACCAATGGGCGAATCTCCTATCTTGGCAGCGTCGAAGGTGCAGAAAAACTGGTCGGACCAGTAAGCCAGCGCCTGGATCTCGACGGCCGAATGGTGATGCCAGGTATAAATGACGCGCACCTACACCCCGTAGACGGCGCGCTGAAATCACTCTATCGCTGCAATTTTCCATTTACAGCTGGCCCACTGGAGGTTCAATCAGCTGTTTTGGAATGTGTTAGGAATAGTGGCGACCGTCAGTGGATTATCGGTGGCCAATGGGACAGCGATTTCTTTGTCAACAACGATGTAGCCTCCCCGCGCGGCTTACTTGATGAGGTATCAGACGACAAAGCCGTTTTCTTACGCGCTGATTCCGGTCACGATGCCTGGTTAAATACCAAAGGGCTGGAGCTTGCTGGAATAAACAAACAAAGCCATCCACCCGAGGGAGGTACGATTGTTCGTGATGAGAAGGGCGAGCCTAATGGGCTACTTCTTGAAAAAGCGAAGTATGCGGTGGAAGAAAATCTTCCCGCCAACACCGAAGAACAATACGCCAATGCCGCCCGTGAATTGATGCAGATAGCGAACGCATACGGCGTAACGGGCATGAAGGACGCTTCGGCAAAAGAAGCTGGTGTGAAATCATTAACGACATTGGCCAACTCCGGTGAACTCACTGCGCATATGGCGACCTCACTCACGGTTCTAAAAGAGGATTGGACTGCGGCTGGTTTTGATACCAGCCGATTACTGAGGGTGCGTGACCAGTACACAAATAATAACATCGACACGCGACATGTAAAAATATACATGGATGGAGTGCCGACCTCGTCGAGAACAGCGGCGATGTTGATGAATTACTTGCCTGTTTCAGAGCAAGAGCCGGCGCACAACGGGGACGTACATTTTAGCCTTGATAAATTGTCTGAAATGCTAGTTACGCTGGATGCGCTAGGCTTTACCGTAAAAATCCATACAGCGGGTGATCGCTCGGTACGCATGGCTCTGGACGCCATAGAAATTACCCGCAAAAAAAATGGCCGTAGCGGTTTACGCCACGAACTTGCGCATGCAGGTTATATCCACCCCGATGACATTAGTCGCTTCCGCCCTCTCAATGCAGTCGCGGATCTGTCGCCTTATATTTGGCATCCCTCACCAATTATCGATTCTGTCCTTCGGGCAGTAGGACCTCGCGGTGAAAGGTACTGGCCGATGCGTGATCTGATAGCAGCTAACGCTCCTATGCTGGCGGGTTCAGATTGGCCCTCGGCTGTCTCTAGCATGAACCCTTGGATCGGCATTGAAGCCATGGTGACTCGAGCCAATCCCAATGACGAAACGGAAGGAGAATTATGGCCCGAGCAAGCGATCTCCCTCGCGGAAGCACTACGCGTATTTACCCTGGGTGGTGCTAAAGCGCTTCGACTGGAACAAGAAACAGGCAGTCTGGAGACCGGAAAGCTTGCTGATTTTATCGTGTTAAATCAAAATATTTTCGAGCAAGCCAGCAGCGAAATTGGTAGCACCGAAGTGGAAGCAACTTTCTTTGAAGGCAAACTGGTTTATAGCCGAGATCAAGTCTTGTTCAACACCTTGTTCAACATCGCTCCGTAACAGGCTGAGGAGTAGTCCCATATCAGACCAGGAAATCGAGAAGATCGAAGCGACAGTTTCGCCTTATGTTAGTGCCTGCCGGAAAGCGGACACCGAACTACTTGAATGTAAGCGCCTCTAACCGCAACCCAATGGCCAGCCCGGTTATATTCGGGTAGATACGGTTCACCAAGGCGATCTGGACGGCGTTAAAGGGCTTTACCACATTAACGCGGTGGATGAAGTCACCCAGCCCGTGCCAGACAGTCTAATGATAACGCCTTGGTGGAATCAAAGAATGGCTCCATCGTCAGAAAGCATCTGGGCTACGCTCACATCCAGCAGCTCTGGGCACCGGTAGTGAATCAGTTCCATCACCTGAACCCCTATATCAATTATCACCGGCCTTGCTTCTTTCCGGTGATAACAACCAACGCCAAGGGCAAGCAAGTGAAAACCCACCCCTACAAAGCCATGATGACACCTTTTGAAAAGCTCAAATCACTGGGCGAGACCCAACAATATCTGAAACCCGGAATCACTCTGGAAACACTGGATGCAATCGCTATGAAGATCAATGATAATGAAGCGGCTAAACGGCTTAAGGAAGCTAAACAACAACTCTTTAAAACCATTGCTGAACAGAACTATCAGGCTGCATAGTGGCAAACGTGACTTCCTGGATGGATTATCGCTCAGCGAGAAATGGGATTACGTCAACTCCGTCAGCTACAACCAGTTTCTGCTGGAACGTGTCGGCCTCGCTGAGGAAACCGTGCCGATATTGAATGCGATCATCCTTCATTTAACAGGCTTCTCGGGATGGAACCTCACCGTACTGGAATCACTGAGCTCCGGCGCCAGCGGCATTCGGGCGATAGGATGGCTGGGCAAGACGGTAGCGGCATTGGGCGGCGCCTTTCTGGACAGCATCCTGAAGGTGAGAATGTTCCCCGATGGCAACGCCCCTGTCGCCAGGTTGCTGGTACACAAACTGATACCCGGGGTCGCCCCCGGCATGAAGGGAACAGAGGACGTTGCGATAGCTCGCTTCGATTACGGCGCACTGGACCGGGAAAACCAGGTGACCCGGCTGCGACTCAACAGCACGGTGGTCGGCGTGCGCGAGGTCGATGGCAAGAACGTGGAAGTCGAGTATGTTCAGCAGGGGAACCCCTTGCGTATCACCGCCGACCACTGTGTTCTGGCCTGCTACAACAGCCTGATACCTCACCTGTGCCCGCAGCTGCCGGAGGCTCAGAAAAAGGGCCTGAGCTATGGCGTCAAGACACCTTTTCTATGCCAACGTGCTGCTCAAGAACGGTCGTGCCTATTCCAAACTGGGCGCCACGCTGTTCCAGTGCCCCTACGATCCGTTTCAGTGGGTGAGTGCGGCACCGACCATGACCATCGGAGGCTATGCCCCCCCCCCCCCCGCGGGCCGGATGATCCTATGGTGGTGTTTATGATGCACTCGCCAATGACATTGACAGCACCAGAGGGGCCGCTAACAGGGCGCGATCAGTTGCGCATGGGGCGCCACAAAATATACAGCACCTCCTGCGCCGGCTACGAGCAGCAAATTCGCGACCAGCTGCAGTCACTACTGGGTAAACACGGCTTTAACCACGAGACCGATATTCGCGCCATCACCGCCAATCGTATTCCCCACGGCTACGCCTATCCCTACCTAGGACTGGACGATCCGAAATGGGAGGAAGGACAAGCACCCCACGAGATCGGCCGGGCACAATTCGGGCGCATCTCCATTGCCAACACAGATTCCGAGGCTATAGCGCTGATGGATGCGGCCTTTGATGCCGCATGGCGGGCAGTTGAAGAGCAGACAGTCTATAGCGCCTACTATGAAAGGATCATAGCTGCCGAGGCCGGGTTCTAGACCGACAACACCTATATCGGTGCGGCGGCGAATTTGGGACGGCATGAAGCGCCACCTCGTCAGACTCAGCTTGGTCGGTGGATACCACAGATTTTGTGGCCGTCTGGGTCCAGGAAGTAGCACAGGTGCATCACGCCCATCGTGCTCTCGCGTGGGCCTGGCGGGCCTTCCACGCTGGTACCGCCATGGGCCACAGCAACATCGTGAAATTCTTTCACCTGCTCCGGCGAATTGCAGACAAAACCAATGGTGGAACCATTGGCGACGCTCACAGGCTTGCTATTAATCGGCTCGCTGACACTAAAGGTAGAGCCTTCATGAATGTAGAAAAGGCGGGTCTGACCAGTATCGTTGACATGCTCCACGGACGATCCCGCGCCTAATACCCCAAGGACAGCATCGTAAAACCCCTTTGTTTTCTCAATATCGTTTGCACCAATCATGACGTGACTCAGCATCGCATCGTCTCCTTTGACCTATGAATTCGCAATTTGTCTCAGCCTACCTGTTTCTCGGAGTCAGTGGCAACTCCAATTCGCAACAGTAACAAATATTCTCTCGTGGGGATAGGAGGAATTAACCCCGTTTTTGCACGAGTTGCCAGATAAAAATGGGACAAGCGCAATCAAAGCCTTCGTTCAAGCTTTAACTGAAAAGACGACTGGATGTCCTCGATGCGGTCATGTTGCGGGTGTCGCTCCACGCCCAGTGCGGCTTGCAACGCACCGCCAGCCAGCGGCACATGATAGACCGCCTCAACTTGCAGATGACGACCGGTTGGCGCGAGATTCAGGGCGTGGTCATTGGCCACCATCTCACCGTAGCGCGTGCGTCCAGCAGGAATCTGCACCTCAAGATTGCCGCGTTCGGTGCGTAGCGGTTGCGACAAACGCAAACCAAACCAGTCATCGCGCCGCCCCCAGTCGTCCCCGCCGAAGTCGGGGGCAACTGGGACTTTGATCCTGACGGGGGGCTGCTTGGCAGTCTCTTCATAACACGTTAGAATAAGCCCCTCTCAGTTGCGCCATGGCTCAGTATGTTAGTTAGGAAGGTGCTCGCCCGCCTATCTGTCATCTGCATTGCGCTCCTACTAGTCGCCCCCCCTGCCTGGGCGGCACCCAAGGTATTCTCCCAGGCGCCACTCATCTGCGGTCTTGGCGAGGTGCGCTTTGATGTTGACTTCCCTGGTGCCCGGCTGAATGAATGTGCTCAGACGGGAGTCGATGAATACAGTATCGGGGTGCTGCCAGAAGCACAGCCGATCAATCCCAGCCCCTGGTACGCCTTTAAGGTCATGGCGGCCTCAAGGCGCACGATTTCTGTCTATCTGCACTATGGTGTCCATTCCCACAGGTATCCTCCCAAGGTCAGCCAGGACGGCAAGACCTGGACCCTCCTGGATAAAGATTCTTACCAGGTATTGTTTGCGGGCAAGGCATTAAAACTCAGCCTGGTGGTGGGACCTCAGCCTCGCTACATCGCTGCCCAGGAAGTGATTGGCAATCGTTACTATGAGCAGTGGGCTGATGACCTCGCGCAGCTCGCCTATGTGGAAAAATCCGTATTGGGGAAATCAACCCAAGACCGTTCCATCTTCAAATTGGTCGTCGCTGGGCCGGGTGAGGAATGGGTATTGATTGTGGGTCGCCAGCACCCTCCAGAGTTGACCGGCGCCCTTGCCCTGATGCCTTTTGTGGAGACCCTGCTTGCTGATAGCGACCTAGCGCGGCAATTTCGCCAGCGCTTTAATCTATTGATAGTCCCCAACTTGAATCCTGATGGTGTGGCGGCGGGTCATTGGCGTTACAACATGAACGGGGTTGACCTGAATCGGGATTGGGGTCTGTTCACCCAGCCGGAAATCGCCCAGATGCGAGACGAACTCCTGAGACGCTTTACCCAGACGGGTCAACGGCTGGTGCTAGGGCTGGATTTTCACTCCACCAAGGAAGATGTCTTCTATACCCAACAGGACGCGACTACATTATACTTGCCTGGTTTCACTCATGATTGGCTGAGGTATATTGAAAGGCAACTGCCCGATTACCCGGTCAATCGCAAAGCGACCAATAACCCCGGATTGCCCACCTTCAAGACTTATATGAGCGGTGCTTACAGCATTCCCGCCATCACCTATGAAGTCGGGGACAATACCGATAGACCATTAATTGCCCAGGTTGCCCGGACGGGTGCCGAAGGGATGATGAATGTATTGCTCTATGCAGACTAGAGCTTGAACATTGACCGCAATCTTGAAACCAAGAGGTAATCCGATGACATCTCATATCCAGCAGCGCCGTGATTCATTCCGCCGGGTGCCAGCAACACTCATGCTTGCAACAATCACCCTTGGCATCTCCCCCTATCTTTGGGCAGCAGAAGATGAACCAATAGAAGAAATTGTGGTGGTGGGTTCCCAGATCAAGGGCGCAAAAATATCAGATGCCCTGGCGGTGTCGGTATTTGACGCCGAGGACATTGACATATTGGGCGTTGATTCGGGTGAGGAACTGCTGCAATTGATTCCAGAAAATGGCCAGAACTTCTTTAGTGAAGCCGAAAACATTAGCGGCGGTGTCAACTCTGCGCGTGGGGACGTGGGTGCTTTTAACCTGCGCAACCTGGGTACGGGCAATACCCTGGTGCTAGTCAATGGCCGTCGCCTGGTGAATGCTGCCGCCTTCCAGACAGAAGAGGTGGGCGGCAGTTTTGTGCCAGTGAACTCGGTGAACTCCAACACCATCCCCGTCTACGGCGTTGACCGGGTGGAGGTTTTGCGCGACGGAGCCTCGGCCATCTATGGTGCTGATGCAGTGGCCGGTGTGGTGAATACTGTGTTGAAGTCCGATTTTGAAGGTTTTAGAGCACGTATTAAGTGGTCCGAGTATGAACATCTGCCACGAGATGATCAATCTTTCGCTATGGAATGGGGCCAATCCTTTAATGAGGACAGAACCAATTTGGGTGTGTTTTTTAATTATTATCAAAGAGATGGAGTTAATTCACAAGACGACAGCCGCTGGGCTGACGCTGACTTCCGCCGCTTGATCCCTGCGGGTTCCCCCTGGTCGGGCAGCACCTCCTTCAGAAATACCAGTGCGCACGATATCCATGGTCAATTTGATGTGGTGTCCAGAGCGCCTGCTAGTCTAGTTGCTAATGATATTGTTGATAGCAGTGGGGAATTTGAGATCTTCCCCGCAGGCAGCACCCAGTGTGAATATGATATTGGTTATGGTAGTTGCGGTGCCGAAGATGGCGCAGGCTTGTCGCGTTACAATCTGAATGAAAACCGCGACCTGGCTTCTGAACTTGATAGATATAACATGTTTATGTACCTCAATCATGAACTGGGCGGGGGGATGGAAAGCTTCACCGAGGTGTCTGTTTATAAAATAAACAGCAATCTGATTCGCCATCCTTCGGCAACGTTGAGTTCAACCAGACTGAGGGTCGGTGCTGAAAACTATTACAATCCGCTGGGTCCTTGCGGTTCACCCAATCGCTTGCCAGATGGCGTTATCGGTGCCGATGTGCCCTGTGAGGGGCTGGAACTTCTCATTGACAACTATCGTTTTACCGAAGTGCCTCGTCTGGTCGTCAATAAGGGCACCACCTATCGCGTCCTCCAGGGCCTACGCGGCATCGCTGGCGAATGGGACTGGGAGGCCGCGCTTTCCTGGTCCAAGTCAACGCACAAGGACGTCACCCACCAACGGATATCCAATACTTTGATGGATCAAGCCCTGAGAGATCCCACCGCCGCCGCCTACAACCCATTTAGCGGCGGAGTGGGTTCTAATATTGAACGCGCCCTGGTGAGCGTCTTTCGTAAAAGTGAAGCGGAGTTGTTCACCTATGATTTTAAAATGTCCCGTCCGGATCTATTTTCACTACCTGCCGGTCCGGTGGGTTTCTTGGCTGGTTTTGAGCATCGAGGGGAGTCCTTTGAAGATAATCGGGACCCCCGACTAGACGGCACCATTCAATTCACTACGGCCACTGGGGCCACCTTTCCCTACATATCCGATGTCGCCAACTCCAGCCCGACAGCGGACAACAAGGGAGATAGAAATGTCACCTCCGTCTTTGCTGAACTACAACTGCCATTGCTGAGCAACCTGGACGTCCAACTTGCCTTACGGTATGAAAACTTTTCCGATGTGGGTGATACCACCGTCGGCAAGGTCGCCTTTGGCTGGCGTCCTGTTGAGTCCTTCTTGCTACGCGGTTCCTGGTCGGAAGCCTTCCGCGCCCCGAACCTGATCACCGTGAATGAGGACATTGTTGCGCGCACCAACACCCGTACTGACTATGTCTGTCAGTATGCAAAGGATAATGGTGGCGACACGAATGACGACCTGGATTGTAGATACGGCATCCAGCGGACTGCTCAGGGCAGTAAGGGTCTGCAACCCGAGGAATCGAACAACTATTCCGTGGGGCTGGTGTTTGAACCCATAGACGACCTGACCCTGACGCTGGATTACTGGCGAATAGAAAAGACCGCCACCATTGGCCTATTTGGTGAAAACAATCACAGTCTGCTGGATCTGGTCATGCGTCTGGAGGCGGGCACTGGCGCTAACTGCGAGACCGCCACCTTCAATCCAGCAGTAGTGCGTGTGGACCCGAACCCGGACGAGGCTGTTTTTTACACCACTGCGGGCATCTGTGCAGCAGGAGAGACCACCCGGGTGGATGACCAGTACGCCAACCTTGATGATCGCACCCTCGCCGGACATGATATTGGCATTTATTATCAGAGGGATACTCGGCTGGGTTTATTTTCAATCAGGTACAACGGTTCCTTCCTTGATACCTATGACCAGGAAGCCGGTGGTGCTGTGGCTGGGCTCTTGAGTGCCCAGCAGGATGGCGCCCTGCCGGCTGAGTATCCGGTGTCGGGGTTTGCTGATTTGATTGGTCAGAATGGTAATCAGGATGAGAAGCACAGCCTGAGGGCAGCATGGCGCCATGATGGCTATGGGGTATCGGTAACGGCATATCGTCTGGGTAGTTTTTATCAGAGCAGCCTGACGTTGGGTGACGGCACCCGCTATGTGATTCCGTCTTTCACCACCTATGATGCCACCTTTGACTATCGCACCACTCTGGCTTCAACCAGTATTCGTTTTCGGTTGGGCATCAAAAACCTGACCGATGAACGAGCACCCCTGGCGGATCGTTTTTTCGGCTTTTTCGCTGATGCCCACCAGGATTATGGCCGGAATTTCTACCTTGAGGTGCGAACTGGGATCTAAGTTTCAGTTTCCGCCCAGTTAACCCGAGGTTTAGGCACCAGCGTCGCCGTATAAAAATGGGACAAGCGCAATCAAAACCTTCGTTCAAACTTTAACTGAAAAGACGACTGGATGTCCTCGATGCGGTCATGTTGCGGGTGTCGCTCCACGCCCAGTGTGGCTTGCAACGCACCGCCTGCCAGCGGCACATGATTAGACCGCCTCAACTTGCAGATGACGACCGGTTGGCGCGAGATTCAGGGTGTGGTCATTGGCCACCATCTCACCGTAGCGCGTGCGTCCAGCAGGAATCTGCACCTTAAGATTGCCGCGTTCGGTGCGTAGCGGTTGCGCCAAACGCAAACCAAACCAGTCATCGCGCCGCCCCCAGTCGTCCCCGCCGAAGTCGGGGGCAACTGGGACTTTGATCCTGACGGGGGGCTGCTTGGCAGTCTCTACATAACACGTTAGAATAAGCCCCACCGGGGTTGGTGGTTGCGGTGGCGATGGACCTGGTTGCGCTGGCGGTATACTACTGCTACTACTACCGCCTCCACTACTGCAACCAACAACAAAGTCAGTGCTAACAGCGCGAATGTTACACGTTTGTTATTTTCGGGTAGGTGGGTGATTTTAGTTTTGCCAACATGATTCTTGCCGATGTATTTCATTATGGCGGTGAGTTTCATTTCAGCCCTCGCGGGTTAACTAATCGGCTGTGCCACAGTGATTCATTGTGATGAGCATCACTCGCGCCGTCAATTTCGCGTCATTCCCGTGTTAGGAACACATAAATCGGTGCCATTGTTCCAGCAGACATTGAGACCTTTTTCCTAAGTGTTTCTGGCCTGTTATTTATTCTGGTGCTGGTAGAAAACGTCGTCCTGGTTTGCGTTGAATTCGCTGAACAAACCAGCCTAGTCGTCCAGATCCATCAGGAAGGCATTCGAATCTTGCATCAGCGTGACAGATGCCAACTTGGTCAGACAGACGCATGGCAACTTCTGTGCTAGTTTAGGCCATTAGTCTCATTTTTGGATGGCAAAAGATGAATATCTCATTAAAAAACCTATCGCTGGTGGCGAGCATGGTGGCTTGCCTCGGTACTATAGCGAGCGCATCGGCTGATGATTTGAGCCGTGCAGTTCACAAGGACTACAAAAACCATCTAGCGACGGTGTTTGATTATTTCCATCGCAACCCAGAGTTATCCTCTCTGGAAATCCAGACTGCAAAACGCCTGGCTAAAGAACTGCGGGCGGCGGGCTTCGAGGTTACTGAGGGTGTGGGCGGCACCGGTCTCGTCGCGATGATGGAAAACGGACCTGGCCCTCTGGCGATGATGCGGGCGGATATGGACGGACTGCCGGTGAAGGAAAAATCCGGCCTGCCCAACGCCTCCATCGCCATGCAAGAGGACTGGGACGGCAATTTGGTGCCCGTGATGCACGCCTGCGGGCATGATGTGCATATGACCTCTTTGGTAGGCACGGCGCGGCGGATGGCCGCATCTCGCACCGCCTGGTCGGGTACATTGATGCTGATTGGGCAGCCAGCGGAAGAACGGGTTAGCGGTGCCGATCAGATGATGAACGATGGTCTCTGGCGACGGTTCGGACAACCAGACCACGCGCTTGCCTTTCATGTCTTTTCTTCTATCCCCACTGGCAAGTTGGGGGTCACTGAGGGCGCACCCTTTTCTGGTGCCGATACAGTGGACATCACCATTCACGGTGTAGGTGCGCATGGCGCATCGCCCCACCGAGGTGTGGACCCGGTGGTGCTTGGGTCGCAGATAGTGCTGGCTTTGCAAACCATAGTGAGCCGAACCCTGGCCCCACGGGAAGCCGGTGTAATTACTGTTGGGTCCTTTCACGCCGGCACCAAGCACAACATTATTCCCGACCGGGCACACCTACAACTGACGGTGCGCAATGACAATTTGGAAACCCGGAAAATCCTGCTGGACGGCATCAAACGTGTGGCGGAGAACATGGGCAGAGTGGCGGGCCTGCCGGAAGATAAGTTGCCCGAGGTCATTATATCTGACGAGGGCGTGCCACCCACTGTGAACAATGCCGCCTTGACCCGGCGCCTCCGGGCAGTCTGGCAGGAACGCTGGGGTGAGGATGTTTTCTTTGAGCAAAAACGCCTGGGGATGGGCGCTGAAGATTTCCCCTACTTTACGACAAACCCTTATATCCCTAGCACCTACTTTATTGTCGGCGGCACACCCCAGAGCGATATTGATCAAGAGAAGGTTGGCGGCGAGCCCGTGCCCTCCCACCATTCCCCGCTATTTAAGATTGATGCCGAGGCATCAGTTCGCATGGGTGTTGAAGCGACTGTGACAGGTTTGATGGCGTTGTTGCAGGAGTCTTAAACGCACTCAATCCTCCACCCCACCCCGGAGGCGCTTGCGTTCACCTCGGATATGTTTGGCATCTAGTCGTCGTTTGATGGATGCCCGGGTGGGGGCTGTTGCCTTGCGGACCCTTCTCACCTTCTGGGCTTGTTGTAGTAGCGCGTCAAGCCTGGACAGCGCATCAAGTCTGTTCTTTTCCCGGCTGCGATGGGCACGAGCCTTGATGACGATAGCGCCATCTCTATTGGTGCGATGATCTTTTAATCTGAGCAGTTTTTGTTTCAGCACCGGCGACAGAGAAGATGCAGGCACATCAAATCGCAGATGAATAGCAGTGGCGACCTTATTCACATGCTGGCCGCCGGGGCCACTCGCACGTACCGCACTGATGACCAACTCGTTTTCGGGAATGTCCTGGACGCGGATCATGCGACCTGAAGAAACAGCGGCTTCATTTTACGATTGAACCATTCCACCAAGATAGGAGATGTATGATGCCACCATGATCTGGACAAATCGGGCAGCAGTGTGGCGATGGACTGGCAGGGCGTCAGATAGTTCAGTCCGTAGTGCGGGCGTTCGCCATTGTAGCGTTGTAAGTATTCCAGCAGTTGATCGTTGAAGCCCCTCAGATCATCCAACAGCAAGTCTTCCTGATAGTCCATAAACTCCTCCTGGATGGTGCGATTGAAGCGTTCATTATACGCATTCATTTTCGGACATCGGGGATAGGTATGGCAATGCCGCTGTTAGCAACAAATAGAAATGTCCGGTTTTAGAACACGTGAGTTGTCCGCTTTGGGCGGTGTCGGGAAGCCTTGTTGCCATCGGTAAGCCCTGCCATACCCCGTTCGCGTGCGGTTTTCCGCCAGGCGTAGAGGGTTGAGCGGCTGACATTGGCATGATCCATGGTTGCTTTAAGGCCATGATTTTCCCAGAATATCAGGGCGTGGCGTTTCTGTTGGGCGGCAACGCTCATGTGGTGCTCCTTTGTCGCAAAAGAAGCCACAGTATAGAACCCACGCACCCGGAAGCCGATGTGTTTTATTTGCATGTCGGCTTCCTTTTTTTATCATGCCAAGAATCCAGAATGTTTCTGGCATTATTCAGATCCGATAAGCCAGTGCTTTGCCCTTGTGCAGTAGCGTCACCGCGCCGTTAAAGTCCTCGCAGACGATAATGGTGGCGCCGCGCAGACGATAGCCTTTGCCGGAGCCTTGTAGCTGGCATTCGGTGTTGCGAAACGAAATAGTCAGGTTCTTGGATAGTTTGCGCCTGTGGTGCAGGCACAGGATGAGTGTAAGCGCCTCGGAGCTGTGTAATACCTCACGATGGGCATTGTCGGGATGGTGTGCGGTGACCGCAAAACGTCGATTGTAGTCGTCAATAAACTGGGGCAGAAATGCGTTGGCTTGTTCAATGGAACGGATGCTTCGCAATCGCATCTCCTTGACCAGTCGGTCTTGCAGGGTTTTATTGGCTCGTTCTACACGCCCTTTTGCCTGCGGGGTGTTGGCGTGAATAGGCTCGATGTCCAGGGTCTTGAGGGCGCGGGTAAATTGGGTTAGTTCGCCTTCCTTATCTGGATAATTGACCCGAAAGATACTGTGCTTATCGCTATAAATGGCAACCGGGCGGCCATGCTTGTCAAGCTGTTGGTCGAGTGTCTCCATATAAGCCTGGGCGGTCTCTGTGGGCGCAAAACGCAAGGCTAACAGCCGACTGGTCGCATCATCAATGAAGACAATCAAGGTGCAGCGCGGGCCTCGCCCTTCAAACCAGTCATGCGGTGGTCCATCAATCTGTACCAGCTCACCCAACCGGGGTCGGCGTGGTCGGCTCTGGTGGATTGCCGCTTTTTTACGTTGTTTCCCCAGCCATAACCCATCCTTGATCATCCACTTGCGCAGGGTCTCCACCGAGCAATGGCAATCATGCAGTTCGGTGAGTTTCTCGTGGGCAAAGGTCGGCCCGAAGTCAATATAATGCGCCCTGATAATCGCCAATGCCTGCTGGCGAACCTCATCGCTAATAGCGTTGTCGGGGCATCGTCCCCGGTGTTTAGAGGCCATCCCGGCAGCACCACAGGTTCGGTAGGCGCGGGTTAAACGTTTTACCTGTCTGACGCTCAGCTTTAGTCTCTGTGCCGCCTGCGCTTGCGTAAGCTGGCGACTGATGATGGATCGAATAACCGATACGCGGTCAAGTTCTGCATGGCTCAATGTGATGATCCTCTCTGCCATAACCCCCCTGAAGCCAAAAGGGGACATTACTGCTTTGGGCTAACAAGTGAAGGTGTTACGGCACACCGACGGCACCTTGTCTTTGTGGCGCGGGCCTCGAAAACTGGCCCAAGCATCAGTTGAAATCACTGATGGGTCGAAATATCACCATTGCAATTATTTTTTGTATATACAATAATCTGCTTCATGGTTAATACAAATCCATTAAAGAGGGGCAGACCGCCAAAGGTTGATAGTTCTTCGGATGTATTGCCTCCTGTTCGTGTAACTCCAGTACAGAAAGAAACTTATAAAAAAGCTGCCAAATCAGCAGGTTTGTCTCTTTCCGCTTGGCTGAAAAAAGCAGCTGAGGAAAAGTTATCTCAGCCGCGTAGAGCGGAGGAAAAATGATGTCTATAATGAATTCTGTAGCACAAGACGAACTCTTCGCAAATGAGTTCAAAGGAAAAAGGAATAAAAAGCCTAAAAATAAGTTATTCGCACCAGTCTACGAACATCCTAATGGCACCTTGTATGAAGGCGATTCAATTGAATGGCTGAAAAGTCTTGAATCTGAGTCAGTAGACCTTATTTTTGCCGACCCACCTTACAATATAAACAAAGCTGATTGGGATAAGTTTGAAACTCAAGAAAAATATATTGATTGGTCTATGCAGTGGATATCTGAGGCACATAGATCTTTGAAAAAAGAAGGTACTCTTTATGTGTGCGGCTTCTCAGAAATTCTCGCTGATATTAAACATCCGTCAATGAGATACTTTAAAGGTTGTCGCTGGTTAGTTTGGCATTACAAAAACAAAGCAAATTTAGGTGCCGACTGGGGGCGTTCACATGAAAGCATCCTTCATCTAAGAAAGTCCAAGAAACAAACATTTAATGTAGATGATGTTCGTGTCCCATACGGTGGGCACACACTCAAGTATCCTTCTCATCCACAAGCAGAAACTAGTCAATATGGGAATGGAGGAAAAAGAAAGGACATTTGGACACCGCACCCTAGAGGGGCAAAGCCAAGAGATGTAATAGAGGTGCCAACTACCTGTAATGGTATGGGTGAAAAAACAAAACACCCTACTCAAAAGCCCGAGGAACTTGTTCGTAAAATTGTTTTGGCCTCTTCGAATACGGGCGATCTTGTGATTGATCCTTTTTCTGGTTCTGGCACTACAGCAGTTGTTGCCGAACAATTGGGTCGTCACTGGGCTAGTTGCGAAATCGAGAGCGAATACAATTCTTGGGCTATGATCAGGATGGATAATGTGAATCAAAAAACGAAAGGTGAGTGGATTATCTTTGACCGAGAAAATGACAAAAGAAGGAACTTCATTAGATGAGATTGAGTGATTTGCTAGAGCATGCACTATACAAAGATAATTTTTTATCTATTGAGGACTATTTGGAATTCCCGAAGTGGTATCTTGAGTTTATAAAAAATAATTTACAGGCTGTTATTGTTTCAAAGAATGAAAATCACTACCGATTCTTTCAGTACAAGAAAGACGGTTCTTATAACGTCACTCGCCCAATAAATTCGAATCTTCTTTATTCGCTTGAGGAATACGAGATTTCTTCTATAGCTTTTAAAAGTTGGGTTGAAAATATCAAGGATCAGGCATCGGATACACCTGAAAATAGGGCACTTATTAACAGATTGATTTACTCTGCTCAACAATCAATTGGAGCTTGTCTTGATGCTCTTCCAGCCAATAAGTCAAATACTGCAAGAAAGATTAATGGTGATCTTTTTGAAAGATTTATAAGGTTGATTATCGACCGATGTGGTGTAGAAGTTACAGAAGGAACCATTCTTGTTCCAGTAGAAGTTAATGGCCGAGAAGCCTTTAAAATGAAATATCAACATGATCTAAATTTATTTAAAAATGGGGGAGTCATGGCCATTGGTTCAGTAAAAACGTCTAGTAAAGATCGGTTAGATAAAATTTTTGTAGACAAGTTTTTATATAACCGATTAATTGAAAAGGATACACCGCATTTCGCTATTTTCTTAAATGATGTACAAAGAAAGGGACAAGAAGGGGAATATGGAATTAGTGCAACATTTCTACCAGGGCACTTCAAAGGATACACTGTTAAGCTAAATCCCTTAGATGGTGTTTATTATTGCGATATTTGTCCAAACATGATTTCTGAGCCTATTTTGAAAGATCATATAAAAAAATTTGATCATTTTGTGTTTTCAGACATGTGGAGTTTTGTTGAGTAAAAGCCTAACAATTCTGTCAACAGCGACCATTTTGATCTTTGCTTAAAAAGCAGCAAACCGCTTACTGAGATAGACTTTCATGGTCGGCCAAAAAAGCTCAGGATGAATTTCAAATGCAGGTCTTTGCCTGCTTCCTTCATTGATAAGAAGCTTCACCAAATAATCACCACAAACACCGGCAGCGAGATAACAAGCCCAAGCAGTATAAACCCGATTCGCGCCAGCCAAATTGTTTTTCCCATGCACCGTGTCCAGCTCCCAATCGCCGATGCGGGCTGTTTGCTCCACCAACCCGGGCGCTGCTCGATGGACACCCGATTGGGGCTCAAGCCCCGCCGCACCTTGCCACCGTAGCGTTTCCTCCACCCTTTCCGGCAGCGTAAGTGCTTATGCAGAAAACCGCCGTGGTGCTTGTCGTTGCGAATGTACCGGTGGATCCATCCATGGCTGACCGCAGTTGTTTGGAGTTACACCCAACACTCATGGAAATATTCTCGATTCAAGGGAATAAACGTATCAGCGGCTTGAGCAATCTTATATCCAGAAGTTACGGATGCCACAAAAACCTTGCGTTCTGGTTTTGTTTCTTTCACTCTTTTGATTGCCGAAGTAAAGTCTCCATCCGCACTTAGCAAATAAGCCACGTCGTATTTATCTTCAAACGCCATGGAAACCATGTCGATTGCAATCATAACATCCACCGCTTTTTCTACATACTGGCTTGATTTTTCGACAATTCCACGAAGTTCTTGAACAACATTTTCGGGAACCGATATGTCGGAACGGAGTGCCAAAGCATTCAACCACTTCGTAAGGTGCTTGGCACTTTTGTTCGGACGCTGTTCGATTCTGCCGAGAAAATAGTTGACGCGGTCACACTTATCCAGACGAGAAAGAAATTTTCGCTGAGTTTGATAGCGGGTCAGATCTCCTACTTGCTGAACTCGACCAATATAGTATCTCGTTTCAACCCATTCCCGCCCCATAACTAATTTTTGAGAAAGTTTTTCGTAATCCAATTCCTCTGCCGGCAGCTTTATGGATTTCATGCCATGGTAAAGATTGTTGCCGTCGACAAAAATAACCGCTCGCTTGGCTGTGCTCATTTTGCCACCTTCTTAAAAATGAAAACTCCGGCGTGTGTGTTGGGATTTAACCAGCACAGACCCCGGGGGGATTAACACCTTTCGGGTGCGGAAGGAAAACCCCGGCGTGTGTGTTGGGATTTAACCAGCACAGACCCCGGGGGGATTAACACCTTTCGGGTGCGGAAGGAAAACCCCGGCGTGTGTGTTGGGGTTTAACCAGCACAGACCCCGGGGGGATTAACACCTTTCGGGTGCGGAAGGAAAACCCCGGCGTGTGTGTTGGGGTTTAACCAGCACAGACCCCGGGGGGATTAACACCTTTCGGGTGCGGAAGGAAAACTATCAACAAAAATGTTTGTGGTCAAGCAGTAATTTCATACTTTATGATACGCCAAACCCCAAGCAAATTGTGTGAAGAATGGGCCAACGGTGCTTGTCGGCTGACGCTTCAGCTCGTGCCTGCGCCCATCCCCCGCACGACGACAGGGCCATGCGCCGGCAAGCAAGCCGCGCAAACCCATTCGGAACCCAGTAACAATCAGGCCCGCTCCGTTGAAGGCAGTTCCATGAAAGCCACGGCGCCCGCCAAGTCCCCCGTTAGAAACTTGCGGCCCTAGCTGGGTGTGGGCAGCAACCGATGCACCAACTCAGCCGGGAAGCCCCTGCGGGCGAGAAAGCGGGCTTTGGCGGCGTATTGTCCATCGCCGTTCTCGTCCGCTTCATCAAAATGGCTCCCCGAGCTCTCATCAATGCAGTTGGGGAACTTCTTGTGCAGGGCGCGGGCGGCCAACTCCAACCAGTAGTCGTCCGGCTGATTCAACGCCTCGGTGGCAAGGGCGGCGTCCACTTGGCGCTCAGCAAGCTCATTGCGGATGTACACCGGACCATAGCCCCGCCCAATGCGGCGGCGAACCAAGGCGACGGCGAACCTTGCGTCGCTCTGCAATCCTTGGTCCTGCAACTGCCGCAGCACCTTGGCCACTACATCGAACGAATGGCCCTTGGCCCGGAGCTTGCCTGCAAGCTCCGCTTGGCCCTGTTCCCGTTGGCCGAGCAGGCGCAACGCCACATTCCTAGTTTGAACGCAAGCCAAATCCGCAACGGAATCCGGGCGCGTCATTGAACGGCTCAATCAACCCGGCCCGGTTGCCCGGAGCTGTTCCGAAGTTGCCCTTGGTTGATGAAGACTTTGATCAACTTCATCCCGGAATGGCTCTTCGCACGGCGGAAAATTCCATTGGTCCAAGGCCGATGAAGCAATCAGAGGGCCCTGCTAGGACTCCCCATCAACCGCCTTCTGCGGCAGAAGTTGGCTGCGGAGGGCACCTTCTATTTCCGCACGAATCGCCTGATTGTCCTGCAGGTAGTCGGCGGCGTTCTTGCGGCCCTGCCCGATGCGTTCCGATTTGTACGCATACCAAGCGCCGGACTTATCGATGAGGCCCTGCTTGACGCCCAACTCCAGTATCTCTCCCATGCGGTTGATGCCATTGGCGTAAAGAATTTGGAACTCCGTTTGCCGAAAGGGCGGCGCCACCTTGTTCTTGACCACCTTCACCCGAGTCTCGTTGCCAACCACTTCATCCCCTTCCTTGACCGCGCCAATGCGGCGGATGTCCAAGCGCACGGATGAATAGAACTTCAATGCGTTGCCGCCGGTGGTGGTTTCCGGCGAACCGAACATCACGCCGATCTTTATGCGGATCTGGTTGATGAAGATCACTAGCGTATTGGATTGCTTGATGGAGCCGGTCATTTTGCGCAGGGCTTGGCTCATCAGGCGCGCCTGCAGGCCGACATGGGAATCCCCCATTTCCCCTTCGATTTCAGCCTTGGGCGTCAACGCCGCCACGGAGTCGATCACCACCACGTCCACGGCGCCGGACCGCACGATCATGTCCGTAATTTCAAGCGCCTGTTCGCCCGTATCCGGCTGCGACACCAGAAGGTCATCAATATCCACGCCAAGCTTCTCCGCATAGATCGGGTCCAGGGCGTGCTCGGCGTCAATGAAAGCGCATACGCCGCCGCGCTTCTGCGCCTCGGCGATGATCTGCAAAGTTAAAGTTGTCTTGCCGGAGGATTCCGGGCCGTAGATCTCGACCACCCGGCCGCGGGGCAGCCCACCCACACCCAAGGCGATGTCAAGCCCCAAGGAGCCGGTGGAGATGGAGGGGACGGCAACCAGCTCCCGGTCGCCAAGCCGCATCATGGACCCCTTGCCGAACTGACGTTCAATCTGTGTCAGCGCGGCACCAAGGGCTCGTTTGCGGTTGGCGTCTGCCCGCGAGCCCTCCCCGGAATTCGCTTTTGAAGAAGTTGGCCCCGACATGATGTGGCCCAAGCAAAAATGATTGTTGACCGTATATGCCAATCACCGCAAAGGCAACACTTGAAAGGGGAATGGGGCAAAAACATTCATCTCGCACAGACCTCAGCGGCATTGACCGCAGGCGGCAATGGCGAACGTCCCGCATTACAAGGGATGATCTCTTTTCAGGCGAGTTGCGCAAGGCGGCCGGCCAGCCCGCAAGGTGCGAACGGCATGGCACCGAAGACCACGCCTTTCGATACTTGGTGCATTGATTGCGTTTAGGCGAAAATGGTGACGCATGACCCAACCCCAGCACACTCCTATGATGCAGCAGTATCTCGGCATCAAGGCCCAGTACGCCGAGCACCTGTTGTTCTATCGCATGGGGGATTTTTACGAACTCTTCTACGAGGACGCCAAGCGCGCCTCGGAATTGCTCGACATCGCCCTGACCATGCACCGTGCGTCGGCCGGCACGCCCATTCCGATGTGCGGCGTGCCCGTGCAGTCGGTGGAGACCTATCTCATCAAGCTCGTGCGCTTAGGCGTCTCCGCCGCCATCTGCGAGCAAATCGGCGATCCGGCCACCAGCAAGGGACCGGTGGAGCGTGGCGTGCGGCGCATCGTCACGCCCGGAACCCTGACCGAGGAGGCGCTGTTAGACAACAGCAGCGAGAGCATCGTGCTCGGTGTGGCACCCACTGGCCGCGCCGCCGACAAGCGATACGGCCTCGCCATCCTCAACTTGGGCCGCGGCGAGCTAGCCACCCAAACCCTAGCTGGAGCTGATGACTTCAAGGCCGAAGTCGCTCGTTTGGAGCCAGCGGAAATTCTAGCCCCGCACGAACTGCCGGAACTGGCTGAGAAGCCCGTCCAGGTGCAGGACCCACTCAGCTTTGACCCGGACCTAGGCTTCCGTTTCCTATGCACGCACCTGGGCGTTCAGGATTTGCGCGGATTCGGCCTCGAACAGAGGGACCCGGCCATCGGCGCGGCGGCGGCGGTGCTGAAGTACGCCCAAGCCGCCCACTACCAAGAGCTGGCCTACATCGACCGCATCAGGCCCCTCACCAGCGACTCCCACCTGAAGCTTGATCCGCACAGCCGCCACAACTTGGAGATCGACCGCCGCGCCGACGGCAGTGAAGCCGACACCCTATTCGCCCTGATGAACAGCACCCGCACCGCAATGGGCGGCCGATTGATGCGTCGCTGGCTGAATGCACCAAGCGCCCGGCCGGAGCAAATCAGGCGAGGCCAAGATGCGGTAACCGTCCTGCTTGACGCCGGCATCCGGGACAGCCTACGCCAACGCTTGGATCAGGTGGGCGATATGGAGCGCATCGTGTCACGCATTGCCCTGCAATCGTCTCCACCCCGAGATCTAGCTCGCTTGCGCGCCGCCATCGGCGAGATTCCCGGCATCAGAACCCTGATTGAACCCTTGGTCGTTCCCCGGCTATCCGGCCTGATGGAGCAAATGCCGGAGTTCATCGCCATTAAAGATCGGCTGGGCCGAGCTATCGTCGAAACCCCGCCCGCCACGATTCGGGACGGCGGCGTCATCGCCCCGGGCTACAACGCCCAACTCGACGATCTGCGCGGGTTGGGCGAGCGAGCAGCGGATTGGCTGCGCGATCTGGAGGCGTCCGAACGGCAGCGAACTGGCATCAGCACACTCAAGGTGGGCTACAACCGGGTGCATGGCTACTATCTGGAGGCGTCCAAGACGGCGGCGCGAACGGTCCCCGCCGACTACATCCGACGCCAGACCTTGAAGCACGCCGAACGCTTCATCACCCCCGAACTCAAGTCATTCGAAGACCGGGCGTTAACCAGCCGCGCCCGGGCCCTGCAACTTGAGAAGTCCCTTTACGAGGAGTTGCTGGCGGGCTTCGCTAGCGAAATCGGCGCCCTGCGCCGCACTGCTGAGGCCCTGTCGGAACTGGACTGCCTCGCCTCACTGGCCGAACGGGCCGAGCGCTTAGGCTTGTCGGCACCAACCTTCACCACTGAGCCTGGCATCTCCATCACCGGCGGCTGGCATCCGGTCGTGCGCGAGGTGATGACGGAGGTCTTTGTGCCCAATGACCTGGAATTGAACGATGGCCAGCGCATGTTAATCATCACCGGCCCCAACATGGGCGGCAAATCCACCTACATGCGCCAGACCGCCTTGATCGTGCTCTTGGCCTGCATTGGCAGCTACGTTCCGGCCGAGGCCGCGACCATAGGCCCGATCGATCGAATCTTCACCCGCATCGGCGCCGCCGATGACTTGACCGGAGGGCGCTCCACCTTCATGGTGGAAATGACGGAAACGGCCAACATTCTGAACAGCGCCACGGACCGAAGCCTCGTATTGCTTGATGAAATCGGCCGTGGCACCAGCACCTATGATGGCTTGGCCTTGGCGTTCGCCACCGCCCAGCACCTAGCCGAGACGCAGCGGGCGTTCACGCTGTTCGCCACCCATTACTTCGAACTGACCAGCTTGGCCCACAGCCTGCCGGCAACTGCCAACGTCCACCTCACCGCCACCGAATACCAGCAACAGGTGGTGTTCATGCACGAGGTTCGGCCCGGCCCGGCCGACCGCAGCTACGGCATCGACGTGGCGCGTCTGGCCGGTGTGCCCGCCGCCGTCATCGCCAAGGCCCGCAGCCGCTTAAGCGAACTGGAGTCACTGATCGAAAGCTCCCGCCAAGGCGACCTGTTCGCCCAAGCTCCAACAGTTGCAAAGGTCGATCCACTGCGAACCAAACTAGAGGCCATAAACCCCGACAGCCTCACCCCAAGGCAAGCCTTGGAATTGCTGTTTGAGTTGAAGGAACTGTAGGAATCCATTTCCGACCGGCCTGATCTTTCGCTCCACAAGACCTCAAAGCATCTCCTCCCCGACGGCCCCAGCAGGGAATGGGCTATAATGGCCTTCCGCTCTTGCGGTCTCAGTCAATGTTCGACCATTCAAAGCGCGAGTTGATCGAACGCCTGCGACAGCTGATGCACAGCGACCGTTCGCCGACACCGCCCGCCTTCGTCGGGCGGGAGCAGGAGATCGGCGATACGCTGGCGAAACTGCGGGCGGTGCGGAAGGACCCAACCGGTAGCGGGGTTGGCCTGACCATCGTGCTGCATGGCGCACCCGGCGCCGGCAAGACCGCGCTGCTTGCGGCGATTCAGCGGCGGGTCGCCCAGGAGTTCGCCGCGGCCGAGCCGGGGGAGCAACCGAAGGGTGTGTTTCTGATCAATGCGGCCCCGGCCTTATTCAACTCAGCCTGGGGCCTGTCCATGCGCCTGCTTCAATCTCTCTCGCCGGACGAACACGAGCGGGAGAGGCGCATTTACACTCGGTCGTTCGGCGCAAGCAGCGGTGTCGCCAGCCTCGTCACCGCCGGGGCCGAGCGTTCGTGGACCGAGCGTGACCCGGTGCCACATCGCGACATGGAATCTTGGCTTGAAGAGCACGCCCAGGCGTGGCGCAAAGCCGCCATCGTGCTGCTTTGCGACGAAGCGCAGGCTTTGTGCGCCGAGGCCACTGAGCAGTTGATGGCGCTGCACGGCGGGCGACATGGCGTGGCGGTGCTGTTGGTCTTTGCGGGATTGCCCAACACGCCAAGGATCTTGGCGGAATGCAAAATCTCCCGACTGGCGATGGGACAACCCCGGCACATCGGCATCCTGCCGTTGGCGGACGCCATACGGGCCGCCCGCAAGGCGTTCGATGTGTTGGGGGTGGAGGGCATGGCGGCGGCCAAGGACCGTTGGGCCGAGCGCATGGGGGTGGAGAGCCAGGGCTGGCCGCAGCACTTGGCCAATTACCAAATCGCGGCCTACGAGGTCATCGCTGACAACCAAGGGGTGATCGACGGGGCCGACTTCGAGTCCATGCTCGCCGATGGGGCCTTGCGGCGCGAGTGGTACTACGAGCGGCGCATGGAGAGTCTTTCCCTAGCGGTAGAGGCGGTGCCGCCGGTCGCCCGGGCCCTCCAGCGCACTGCGAACGGCCTGACGATAATGGAGGCCAAGACGGCCGCGGCCCCCGTGCTCCATGCGCTCGGCCTCTCCTTCGCGGACTTCTACAGCGAGGGGATCAGGACCGGCGTGTTGACGGCCACGACGGGCGGGCGGGTTGGCATGGAGATTCCGACTTTTCGCGATTGGGCCGCCGCCCGGGCGCCAGCCCCGGAGCCGACCGACGCCCCGGACGGCCCCCGACGGGAAACCCGACGCTGACACAAGACACATGGGAAGCGCGGCGCCAACCCCGGGGATTCGGGGTGCCCCCTTATTCAGCTTGGGCGTAGGGCTGAGCGGACGAGCCCGCCAGTCAGCGGCTCAACGCCAACTTCAAACCAACCGCGCCGACGTGCGGCGCTGAAAACAGGCAAAACAACAATCAAGATGCCTATAATCCGCGCCTAGGATTTCGCTGCCAGCAAAGATCAACAGCGCTAGGGAGATCTTCCGACATGAACTCGTCCACCACGCCCTTGGTCGTCGATGTCGGCGGTACGCTGGTCGCCGGAGATCTGCTGATTGAGGGTGCCGTCCGGCTGCTCGCCGCCTCCCCGCTCAGGCTCCTTGCCCTGCCCTTCTGGCTCGCCGGCGGACGCGCGGCGCTGAAGCGCAGAATCGCAGAGATGGCACCGCTTCCGCCCTCAACGCTGGTGCTGAACCCGGCAGTGCTTGAGGAGATCGCCAACGCCCAAGCCGCGGGACGCGATGTCTGGCTGGCCTCAGCCGCTGACGGGCTGGCCGTTGCTCCGCTTGCCGAGGCCGTGGGTGCAATGGGCTCTATCGCCTCGGATGGGCGCACCAATTTGGCCGGCGAGACCAAGGCCGCTGCCTTGGTGGAGCGCTTCGGCGAGCGCGGGTTCGACTACATCGGCAACGAGCGGCGCGACTTGGCGGTTTGGAAGCGCACACGACGCGCCATCGGTGTCGGACTCCCCGCCCGCCTCGTTCGGAAAGTGCGCGCATTGGATCAAGACGCCCTGCTTCTACCCGGACTCGGCGGCGGGCCGCTTGATTGCCTCCGATCCTTGCGCCCGCACCAATGGGTCAAGAACCTGCTCGTGTTCGCACCCCTCGTCGCCGCGCACGAGACCGCTGCCGGGCCGTATCTGACGGCGGCCGGGATGTTCGCGGCGCTCTCGGCCTGCGCATCGAGCGCGTACCTGCTCAACGACCTGTTCGACCTCTCCCACGACCGCGGACACCCGAGCAAGCGCCTCCGTCCGATGGCGGCGGGGAAGGTGCCGTTGCTGCCCATGGCATGCCTCGGCGCGGTGCTGGCGGCGGTGGGACCCGCCTTGGCCTTCCAGCTTTCCAGAGAGGGAGGGCTCTGCGTGCTACTCTACCTTGTCGTGACCGTGGCCTACTCGCTGTCGCTGAAGCGCAGGCTGCTGGTCGATGTCCTGACGCTCGCCGCGCTCTACATGGCGCGCGTTCTCGCCGGAGGGATGGCGGTTTCGGTGCCGTTGTCCCCTTGGTTCCTTGCCTTCTTCATGTTCGCGTTCTTCGCTCTGGCCATCGTCAAGCGACAGAGCGAGCTGCAGGCGCTGCGCGAGCCCGGTCGGAGCGCAGCCGGGCGCGCTTGGCGCACCGACGATCTCCCGGTGCTGGCGGCGCTTGGCGCTGCAGCCAGCCTTGCCTCGGCGCTCGTCTTCGCGCTGTACATCCAGAGCCCGGAAGTGAGCGCGCGGTATAGCCAGCCGGAGCTTCTGTGGCCGATCGGCCTACTGCTGGTCTACTGGCTGGGGCGCATGACGCTGCTCTCCCACCGCGGGGCGGTGGACGACGACCCCATCGTGTTCGCACTGCGGGACCGCGCCACTTGGCTGGTCGGCGCGGGGATCCTCGCCACGTTCGGGGCGGCGCTATGATGATGGCCGTGGAGTCCGCAGCACTCTAACACCCTCCACCACGGCGGGTGCGGGTGCGTAGCGAGACGCTTCCGGCACACTTCGACCGGTTCTGCTTCCTCTTGACCGGGTCGAAGCGTGGAACCGCCCCTACAGGTGGCGGGGTTTCGTGCAATACCAGTGCGTGCCGACCAAGGCCAAGGCGGCGCTGGCCTCGCCGCCCTACTTGAGCGGGCCGCCGCGGCCGGTCAAGGCTCGTTCCTCGACGTGCTCAAGCTGTTCGAACCCGCGGAGAATGGCCTGCTGTCCTTGCCGATGGGGGCTACACGCTGGCGCTCGGCTTTTCGATGCAGCCCGTGACGCGCGTTTTGGTCGAACACGGGCAATCGGGCGGACGCCTGAGGTTTAAGGCCTGTGCGGGCGCACACGCCTTTGAGGCTTTCAGCCCAGTCCAAGCCACATGGCGGGAGGGCGGGGAAGGGCGCCAGCGGGCGCGTTCAGGCATGGCCACCGCTTTGGGCGCTTTGCCTCCCCTTGATCGGCGCACAAAGCCCTAGCATCGCCCTGAGGGAGCTGGGGCCCACGCACGGGGTTCGAGCGGGCTCCGCCAACGCCCGCCCCATGCATGGCCGTCAACCGGCTTGACGTACGCGCCGAAAGCTCATCGGAACATCCCCCGACGACGCCAAAGCGGCTAGTCGTCGTCGGTGACCGTCACCGACGCGAAGGCTTTGGTTCCGTCGCCAAGGCTGTAAAGCGTCGTATCTGCGCCTCCAGTCGGCGTTGGCGCCGGCAGCAGCTGCACGAGCACCGCGCCGTCCAGCTCATTTTCCGAATCAGCTATTGTGCGCACTGTCAGCGTGGCTGTGCTGTCCCCGATCTGAAACATCACGCTCGTCTCCCCTTGGTTGTCCGGCGTGACCATCGCTTCGGGCGCGTACACGAACACCCCCACTGCCAGCGCTTCGGTCGCCGCGCTCGCGAGCGTCAGCGTGAACTCCGCAGGAGACCCTTCAACCACCGAATCCGTGACCGGTTCAATGGTCGCCAGCGGACCGGGGTTGTAGTCGTCGTTGTCGGTGATCGTCGCTGTCGCGGTCATTGGGACGACAGGGGTGTACGCCGCGGTGTCGGTCAAGGTCACGGTCACCGTGCTGTCGGCCTCATTCTCATCATCATTCACTGTGCGCAAGATCAGCGAGGCCGTGGGGGAGAAGTGGGTAAACATCACCGTCACCTGGGACGTCCCGGCGGCAAGCATGTCCTCGGTCTCGGACACGTCCACCGTCACTTCCAGTGTTTCGGTTGTGGGCACCTCGCTCGTGCGCCCCAGCGGGCTCTGGCGCGTCAGAACGAATACCACACTGGTCCCTTCCGACACATTCGCGCGCTCCGCGTGCGCCGAAATCGTCACCTCGGGCGCATCGTCGTCGGTGACCGTCACAGACGCGTAGCTTTCGGCGGCACTTCCGCGGCTGTAAAGCCTCGGATCGTCGGCATCCAGCACCAGCTCCACGGTCAACCTGCTGCTGTTCTCATTTATCCGATCATCCTCTGTGGGCACGATCATCATGGTCGTCGTTTGCCCGTCCGGAAACGGCACGGCCGTCACCCCTTTGTGGCCATCCGCAACCATACCTCCGGTCTCGGACACGACCACCGTCACGTCCAGCGGTCCGGTCGTCGTGCGAGTCAGCGTGAACTCCGCATTGCTGCCTTCCAGCACAGTCACAGGCAAGCGATCCGCCCGGCCCACGTTGGACGTCTCAATAATCGTCACAAGGCGATGTATTGGACAATTCGGATCCGATGATGTGTCCGGATCCGATGTGCAAATCCTTAGACCCGGCGGAATAAATAGCACCGTGACCCCACCGGCGCGCAGGGACGGTATGGCCGTGTCTATGGACGTCGAGTCCAGAGGGTTGGCCAGAAGATTCAGCATCGTCAGTGCGGTCAGAGATAACAGCGGGTTGATGTTGGTTATTGCGTTGAAGCTAAGATCCAGCGTCTCCAGGCTGTCCAGGCCCGACACGACTGGGATACTGGATATCAGGTTGTCGTTAAGACGCAGGTCCGTCAGTGCGGTCAGAGATACCAGCGGGTCGATGCCGATTATTCTGTTGTGGCTAAGATCCAGCGTCTCCAGATTGGGCAGCGACGACAGACCGGTGAGCACACCGGAGCCGGTGGTTAATTGGTTGTTGCTAAGCACCAAGTGCGTCAGCTGGTTGGAGGCCAGCCCGCCGAGATTGGTGACGGTGGGGGCTAGGCTGTTGTCAAGCTCCAGCCCCGCCAGATCGGTCAGACCGCTCAGCCATTGGAGGGAGCCGAGATTGTTGTTGTTAAGACTTAGGAACTTCAGGCGGGTCAGCCCCCCCAGCAACATGCCGTCCGTGATATTGTTGCTGTCAAGAGACAGCACCCTCAGATTGGTCAGAGCCGCCAGATTTGGGAGGGTCGTGATATTGTTGCTGTCAAGAGACAGCACCCTCAGATTGGTCAGAGCCGCCAGATTTGGGAGGGTCGTGATATTGTTGCTGTCAAGAAGCAGCCTCCTCAGACTGCTCAGACCTATCAGCGGTGTGAGGTCGCTTATTCGGCTGTTGACAAGACGCAGCGTCATCAGGCCGGTGGCGAACTCCAGTCCGGTCAGGTCCGAGATGTCTGCGCCAAACGCATACAGAGCGAACAGCCCAGCCAAGTGCCCTTCGGTGACCGTATCGCTTGGCGCGAGTAGCTCGATTAGCGCGGTTGGCGCGATTGGCCCGATTAGCGCGGTTGGCTCGATTGGCGCCAAGCCCTCCGCTTCGCGCTCGGCGTTCGACGCTACGAGCGCGGCGTTCGACGCTGCGATCAAGGTGTTCGACGCTTCGCGCTGGGCTACGGCCGCGTCGTTCGACGCTGCGATCAAGATGTTCGACGCTTCGCGCTGGAGGTTCAACGCTCCGACGATCGCGGTCCGCAGGTTGGCGTCCAGAATTGTCACCGGGTCGTCCGCCGTCTGCAACAGCGCCAGCGGCGGCGGCGGCACCAACTCTAACTGCAGATCCAGCCACTGCATCAGCGCCGGCGGCGGGGTCAGCGGCGGCAGGGCCAGCGGCGAAGATGGCCGTTGCGCCGACTGCGGAGGGGCCGGTGGAGAGGGCGGCTGCTCACCCGGCGCGGCGAGCGTGATCCCGGAGGCGACCAGCGGAGCGGCGTCGGCTGCATCGTAGGGGTTGCCGAGCAAGCTCAGGTAGTCGCCGGCGTCGAGGCCCGGGTTGTCCAGCAGCGGCGAAATGTCTTTGATCCTGTTGTTGGCCAAGGCCAGCCACGACAGTTCGGTCAGGCCGTCCAAGGCGGAGACGTCCTCGATGTCGTTGTTGGCCAAGGACAGCAGCTCCAGTTCAGCCAAGCCGGCCAAGGGGGCGATGTCGGCCAAGCAGTTATTCCTGGCCGGCGGCGGGCAGTTGCCGTGCAGGTGCAGGTGGGTGAGCCCGTCCAGCCCGGCCAGCGGCGAGAGGTCGAGGACGCGGTTGCCGGAGAGGTCGAGCCAGCGCAGTGCGGCCAAGCCGGCCAAGGGTGAGATGTCTTGGACCCGGTTGTCGCCGAGGATGAGGGTGCGCAGCCGGGTCAGCCCGGCCAGTGGCGAGAGGTCGGAGATCAAGTTGCCTTCGAGGTGCAGGGTTGTGAGGTTGACGGCGAATTCGAGGCCCGAGAGGTTGCGGATGCCGTGGTAGTCGGCGGACAGGGTTTGCAGGGAGGCCATGTCGGCCTCGGTGATGGCGCTGCCGGGCTGCTTGTCGAGCAGTTGTTTGAGGATGGCGGTTCGGAGGTTCGGGTCCGGAACCTGCACTGTTTGTGCGGCGGCCAACTGACCGAGCGCGAGGACGGCGAGGGCGAGGGCGAGTTGGGCTAGTCGGCGGGCCGTGCGCGTGAGCGGGGACGGGCTGCGCGGCTGGACGCCGACGGCATGGAGTGCCTCAGGCGCATGGCGCTGGGACCGCCCCTGACGCCAACCCGCACCGCCCTGCAGGGGCAGCGCGGCCACGGGAGTTGGGGCGCTGCTGGGTTGCGTCGTACGGGAATGTTGTCCGAGTCGCGTCATGGCATGGATTCTCCACAAGCCTGATTTTATTGGACGGCGGGCCGAGGCTTGTCGGCTGCTGTCACCCGCCGCTGTGCTGTAAGGCATTGTAAGGGAGCCCAAAATCAAAAAGCAAGCGGTGTTTGCGCGTTTGTGCGCACGGCGCGAGGTGGTGGCCCAATTTGAAGTCGCTGCATGACTATCAGGGGCTTGCTTGGCGGCGGCGATCATCCACGTCAAGGTCCGCTCCAACGCCACCGCCACTGACTTCCTCCACGAGGTCCGACAGCGCCTGCCGATCCGCTCGGCGCAGGTCGATGGCGGCTCCGGGTTCATGCAGGAATTCGAGACCGCCTGCCGCGACGCCGGCATCCCCCTCCATGCCCTCCCGCCCCGCCGTCCCGACAGTCACGGCAGCGTCGAGCGCAGCAACCGCACCCTGCGCGCCGAGTTCCGGCCCGTCCACCGTGGCGACCTCCGGCGAAGTGAACCGAGCTCCGAACCGGTCTCTCCGCGACCACCACAAGGCCCGGCCCCACCATGCCCTCGGCTTGTTGGCTCCGGCCGAATTTCCGCGCAAGCTCTCTCTGGCTGCCTGATCGGAAAAATTCCGCAATGTACTGAGCCCGTACAGGGGGTGCTCCTTTCGGACAACAACGTTAGAATTGAATGCCCTACACTTCCAAGGAGCCACAGATGACCTTTGTAGTGGGCGAAGCCTGCATCAAGTGCAAACTGACGGATTGCGTTGAAGTTTGTCCGGTGGATTGTTTCTATGAAGGTCCTAACATGCTGGTCATTCACCCCGATGAATGCATTGACTGTGCCCTGTGCGAGCCGGAATGCCCGGTGGAGGCCATCTTCTCTGAAGATGAGTTGCCGGAGGATCAGCAGGACTTCCTAGAAATCAATCAACGCTTGGCCGAGGTTTGGCCCAACATCACGGAGTGTCAGGATCCGCCGTCGGATTCTGACAACTGGCGGGAAATCAAGGAAAAACGCCACCTGCTCGAAGCGGAGATATCGCCGGTGGCCAGTCGGACCTCTTGAAACTCGCCTTGAAGCGGTGACCGAGGGTGCGTCGTAGCCGGTCTTGGCGGTGCGCGAACCTTTGCCGCCCGCCTTAGCGCAGCACCGACCTCGGGCTGATCGGCTCGCCGTTTCTGCGAATTTGGAAATGCACCGACCGAGCGGCGCGCCCATCTCGGTTGATGGCGGCGATGGCCTGACCCGCTTTGATGCGCTGCCCCTCTTTCACCGACAGGGGTTGATTGAGGCTGTAGGCGGAAAGGTATTGGGCGTTGTGCCGGACGATGACTAGCTGCTCGAAGCCAGCCAGCCCGGCACCGGCATAGACCACTTCGCCATCGCCAGCGCTGGTGATCTTTGAACCCGGCGCCAGGAAAAAGTCCAAACCCTTGTTGACGCCGCCAAATTCACCGACCACCGGGCTTGAGGTTGGCCAACGCCAAGTGATTCCACTAGCTTGGCTGGAGCTTTGCCTTGGCTTGGCTGGGCTTCTGCGCGAAACCGGTTGAGGTGCCTTCGCCGCCACCGCCGGGCCGCGCAGCCGCAGTTTCATGCCCGGGTGGATCCGATACGGGGAACGCAGCCCGTTCAACCGTGCGAGGGTGCTGACGCTGAGGCCGGTGCGGCGGCCGATGCTGTACAGGGTGTCGCCTCGCTTGATCACATAGAAGCCCCGCCTCAAGGCGGACTTCGCGGACGCCGAGCCGGGCGAGCGCTCCGTCACACCTAGTGCGCCGAGAACGGCGCAACCGCCCAGGTTCAGCAAGGCCGCAGCCAGAACGCATGCGACGACTAGGCGAATGAAAAAACAAAACCGCATTTATAGTCAGCCAAGGCGGCCGCGTAAGGAGTAACCCACCAGCAAAAAAGACCAATTTGTTTCAGCGGTCAGTTAGGCGTTAGATAGCATCTTGAGAAGGAAGACGCAAGGTCTGTACGGACTCAGTACATTGCGGAATTTTCTCGTTCAGGCAGCGAGGGAGAGCTTGTCCGTGAATGCGGCCGGTGTCAACTAGGACCGAGCGAGAGTTCCGCCTACAATTCCGCTTAGGGAACAGATTTGTTTCTTGGGCCCCCGTACGGGAGAGTGGGCTTGGGGTGCCTACCTGCCGACACACGGCCCCGTCGCTGTTCTGGAGGACGGGCGCAAGCACCAGCTTAACGCGCCGGCAAGTAAACGCCCCAAGCCCACTCTGAACCCACCACCAATCGGGCCTGTTCGGTTCAGATGAGCGCGACCGCGCAATGACTCAGAGACGTCAATTTCAGAAGTCCCGAGGCAGGTATGCGAGCGCTTTCCAGTGGGCGTAGTCAGCCCTGAACCGCTGCTGGGATTTGAGGATGGCGGCAAAGTCCGCGTCCTTGCCAGCTTCTTCGGTTAAGACTTGCATGGTCACCCGTTCCAGCTCGCGCAGAATCTCCTCCGGCAGGGTGCGCACCTCGGCGCCCACGCTTGGTAAGGCGGCTATGACTTCCCCTTGAAGCGCCTCGCTGCGGGCCAGATTGCGCAGCACGCCAGCGGTGCAGACGATTTCGATCAGCGTTTGGTCGGCCGTCGAAAGACCGTTCCAAGCATCCAGATTGATGACCATGTGCGACGAAGTGGCCGGTTGGTGCCAACCCGGATAGTAGTTGTACGGCGCCACCCGGTTGAAACCTAGGGATTGATCGACGATGGGCGAGGCGTACTCGGTGGCGTCTATGGCGCCTTTTTCCAAAGCTTGGAAGATCTCGCCGCCGGGAAGCATCGTGACCGAGGCGCCAATGCGCTCCATCACCTTGCCGCCAATGCCGGCGAAGCGGATCTTGAGCCCCCGCACGTCGTCCAGGCTCTCCAATGGCCGCCGAAACCAGCCTGCGGTTTCCGGCCCGGTCAGCCCGCAGAAGATCGGGCGGATGTTATGCGTGGCGTACAGGGCTCGCCCCAGCTCCCGACCACCGGCCTCAAACCACCAAGCCGCGAATTCCCAAGGCTCCATGCCGAAGGGAACGGCGGCAATCAGCGTCGCCGCCGGAATGCGGCCCTGATCGTATCCAAGCCAAGTGTAGCCCGCTTTCACCTTGCCCTCGCGCACTGCTTCGGAAATGCCGAATGCCGGCACAATTTCGCCGGGTTCAAAAATGCGGAGGTCTACAGCGCCGGACGAGGCGGCGCGCAACATGTTCGTGACATAGATGGGATTGTCGCCCAACACCGGCATGGTGGTCTGGAATGAAAGCGGCAAGCGCCAATGGACGCGGCGTTCCTCGTCGACGGTGGCATCAGCGCCCGCTATGGCGGCCTGCCTTGAGCCGGGGCCGGGCGGGCGAACGGCCAAGGAGACCAGCACCCCGACCACCAAGGCGACTAGAACCGCTGTTAACGCCGAGGCATTGGTGATGCCGCCCTGGCTCATCCGCCCCTCCTGTCTTGTTTGCGCCATGCGCACCGGCCTTTGACGTTCCCCATTTGGCGAATTGGACCAAGGTTGCGCCCCGCTTGCAACCACCCGCCAACAACGCTTTGATGAGGCTAGCCCGCTTCGCTCACCGATTTCAGTAAACAGCCTTTTTGGTCGTCAATTTCGCTGTGACACCTCCCACCCAAGCAGGAGTGATCAAGCTCGGTACCCATCAACTGCTGTCGATGCCGGTTTGCAACAGGTTTTTCAGCCACCAGAGGCCGGACCACCTCGGTCGGGGCAAAGGTTTGTATGGCCAGCACCGAATGCAAGCCTCTGCGGTCATCGGCGAACATAAGGCACCTAAAGCGACTGTCTACACCGATGAAGAAAGTGCGTATTCGGGGACACCATTCAACCATATGGAAAATGTGAAGAATATCGTGACGCACGACAAGGGGCGGACGTTCAAGATAATTTCTGACACACTTGAGCCTTTTGACTACACCATAAGCTGGCGTGTTTTAGATGCCGCAGCATGGGTTCCGCAGCACCGCGAGCGCGTATTTATCGTGGCTGCGCGGGGAGCAAGACAGTGCGATTTGGAGGGGCTTTGTGCGCCGACCAGCCATCCGACACTTCCAGCATACTTCATTCAAGCGATGGTGTTGAGCCAGCTGAACCGCCATACACCGAACGTGTAAAGGCATTGCGTGTGTCGGATAAATACACACTGACTAGCCACATGTGGTCGTATCTCCAAGATTACAAAAGGAAGCATCAAGCAAGGGGCAACGGCTTTGGGTATAGCCTCGTTGGGCCGAAAGATCGAGCACGCACTCTTTCTGCTCGATATTATAAGGATGGTTCTGAAATACTAATAAAGCGAAAAGGCGGTAATCCGAGACGACTAACGCCGCGAAAGTGTTCTAGGCTCATGGACTTTGACACGAACCGCTCTGCCAGCTTCACTATTCCGGTATCTGACAATCAGGCATACAAGCAATTCGGTAATGCGGTTGTGCCGCCGGTCGCACGGGCCGTGGCCAAGATTGCGTTAGAGTGCCTATAAAGCCGATTGTCAAAGTCCTTGGCCGAACGGATACGAGCGAAAGTAGTACGCACCAAGGCGGCATCCTCATTCCTGTTGTGGATGGAGAGCGGTTGTTTCCTAAAAATATGCAGGTGAAAGGAGGGATGAAGTTCCTCTGCAAAGACCATGGCGATCACACTTGGACCTTCCGTTTTTATCATCAAGCCAAGGCCAATGAGTCACGAATTACCCACACAACGGATTATATCCAACAACACTGTATAAGGCCTGGCGATACGATCACCCTGGGCGCACCCAGCACAGGCGAAGATACTTACAGCATTAAGTTTCGAGCGGGCGAGTCGTCGGTTCTCGATGGTGAAGAAGGCCATGACAGACGAACCTATCGTTCATGTGAAGCCCCGCAACTACCAGCCAAGCAAAGCGGAAATGGACGAGGAAGTGAAAATTGACGCAACTCCTGATGATTTGGCGACGGCTGTATTGCAGCCTGTTAATGTCGTTGAAGACCCTGATGCCTAAGTCGGTTTGGCATTTTCGTATATAACCGCCAAAGTTTTGTTTTGACCCTGTTCTCTTGTAAAGTGCTCAGCTTTCGGACAAGGCTGGTCTAGGCGACTGGCGCGGGGTAAAGAGGGGCCTATGCGAATCGGCGCACCAAAGGAGACTTGGCCGGGCGAACTTCGCGCCGCGCTGACGCCGGCTGGCGTTAAAAAGCTGAAGACGGCGGGATTCGAGGTGGCCGTGGAGGCCGGCATCGGAGCCGCCTGCGGCTACTTGGACCAAGACTACGCCGATGTCGGCGGTGCTGTTGCGGCCGACCGGCAGCAACTGCTGGGAAACGCCGACGTCGTGCTGCGGCTGCGGCAGCCGGATGCGGCGGAAGTGGCTTGGCTCAAGCCCGGCTGCGTCCACATCAGTTTCCTGGACCCCTTCAACGAGGGGCCTCTGCTCAAATCCTTGGCCGGGCAAAGCGTTACCGTCATCTCCATGGAGATGATTCCGCGCACGACCAGGGCGCAGAAGATGGATGCGCTTTCGTCCCAAGCCAACTTGGCCGGCTATGTGACGGTGATCTTGGCGGCGGGCCACAGCCGCAAGATCTTTCCCATGATGATGACGCCCGCTGGAACCCTTGCCCCTTGTCGCGTTTTCGTGATCGGTGCCGGCGTCGCCGGCCTGCAGGCCATCGCCACCGCCAAGCGCCTCGGTGCCCGGGTGAAGGCGTTCGACACGAGGCCGGTGGTGGCCGAGCAGGTTCGATCCCTCGGTGCCAAATTCGTGGAAATTGACCTAGGGGAAATCGGCCAAACCGAACAGGGCTACGCCCGGGAGCTCAGCCCCGAACAGCTTGAACTGCAACGCCAAGGCCAGAAGCGGGTGATCGCTCAGTCCGATGTGGTCATCACCACCGCGCAGGTGTTCGGGCGCCGGGCGCCGCGCATCGTCACCGCCGACATGCTAGCCGCCATGGCGCCTGGCAGCGTCGTCGTCGATATGGCGGTGGAGAGTGGCGGCAATGTGGAAGGCTCCGTACTGAATGAAGTGGTGGACTTGGGCGGCGTCAAGATCATCGGTCTCAGCAACCTGCCTTCGTCGGTGTGCCGTCACGCCAGCGACCTCTACTCCGCTAATCTCGTGAGCCTGCTTGATGAGTTCTGGGACAACGAGAGCGGCGAACTGAGACTGGACCCAAAGGATGAAGTCGCCGCTGGCTGCGTCTTGATCCGCGATGGCGAACTCGTTCACAACGCCATCAAGAACCTGTAACGGAGCTGGAATATGGAAGCGGTGTTTCTCGCCTTTGTGTTGATGTTGTCCATATTCCTAGGCTTTGAACTCATCTCCAAGGTGCCGGCCACCTTGCATACGCCCCTGATGTCCGGCGCCAACGCCATCTCGGGCATCACCTTGGTTGGCGCATTGGCTTCCGCCGGTGCCGCCATGGATGCAGTCGCCACCCTGCTGGGTTCGGCGGCGGTGTTCCTCGCCACCGTCAATGTGGTCGGCGGCTACTTGGTCACCAACCGCATGCTTGGCATGTTCAAGAAAAAAGGTGAAGCGCCGCAGCCGGGAGCTTCCTCGTGAGCCTGGAGCTCATTAATATTTGGTACATCGTCGCCGCGGCGCTGTTCATCTTTGGGTTGAAACAACTCAGCTCCCCGGCCACAGCCGTGCGCGGCAACCTAATTTCGTCCGTCGGCATGTTGATCGCGGTGGCCGCCACACTGCTGTCGCAGGGCATTGTGGAGTTCGAGTGGATCGCCGTCGCCGCTGTCTTGGGTGCCTTGGTCGGTGCCTTGGCGGCGCGGAAGGTGGCCATGACGGCCATGCCGGAGATGGTGGCGCTGTTCAACGGCTCCGGCGGAGTGGCCAGCCTGCTCGTCGGCTGGGCCGCACTCTACAGCGCCGGCAACAGCACCTTCACCAACGTCAGCATTCTGCTGTCGATACTCATCGGCGGGGTGACGCTTTCCGGCAGCATCATGGCTTGGGGCAAGCTGTCTGCAGTGATGACCAGCCGCGCTCTGGTGTTTGCGGCGCAACGGCTGGTCAACGGCTTGATCCTGCTGGTGCTGTTCGGCTGCGGCCTGCTGTTCCTATTGGAGCCGGCAGTGAATTCACCCTACCTATACGCCATCATCGGCCTGAGCCTACTGTTCGGTGTCATGGCCGTCATGCCCATCGGCGGCGCCGACATGCCGGTGGTGATTTCTCTGCTCAACTCCTATTCCGGCCTAGCCGCCTGCGCCGCCGGCTTCGCCATCAACAACAACATTCTCATCACTGCCGGAGCCTTGGTCGGCGCCGCCGGCATCATCCTCACGAACATCATGTGCAAGGCGATGAACCGCTCCTTGGCCAATGTGCTGTTTTCCGGCTTCGGCTCAGTGAAGACGGCAACCAAAGTGGAGGGCGAGGTCAAGCCCATCAACACCGAGGACGCCTATCTGATTCTTGAAGCTGCCTCCTCGGTGACCTTCGTGCCGGGCTACGGCATGGCTGTGGCGCAAGCGCAGCATGTGGTGCGCGAACTCGGCGAGTTGCTGGAGAAAAACGGCGCGGAGGTGTCCTACGCCATCCACCCCGTTGCTGGCCGCATGCCCGGACACATGAACGTGCTGCTCGCTGAAGCCAACGTCTCCTACGACCAACTCGTTGAGATGGATGACATCAACCAGCGCATCGACAACATTGACGTGGCCGTGGTCATCGGTGCCAACGACGTGGTGAACCCGGCGGCGCGGGAGGACGAAAACAGCCCCATCTACGGCATGCCGATCATCAACGTGGACCACGCCCGCACCGTGTTCGTGCTGAAGCGGTCCATGGCGCCAGGCTTCTCCGGGGTGGACAACCCACTGTTCTTCGGCGAAAACACGCGCATGTTGTTCGGCGACGCCAAGGTATCCGTCGCCGCTGTCATCGGCGAGTTCAAGGGTTGAGCGAGCTTTATGAACGCAACCTTTCGGGCTGAAACCCGCGCATGGCTCAAGCAAAGCTGCCCTCAAAGCGTGCGCGGGCCTGGTGCCGTTCCCATCGGCAGCAGCAAAATCAAGCTGGAGCCGGACGCCAAGCTATGGCTCGACCAGATGGCGGCAAAGGGCTGGACCGTGCCCACTTGGCCTAAGCAGTACGGCGGCGCGGAACTAAACCGCGCTGAATACGGCATCCTCATTGAAGAATTGCAGCGCATTGGCGCGCGAACACCACTGACGGGCCGTGGCGTGAACTACATTGGGCCGACCATCCTGGAGTTCGGCACAGACCAGCAGAAAGCCAAATGGCTGCCTCGATGCGCCCGCGGCGAAGGCGCTTGGGCCATGGGCTATTCCGAGCCGGGTGCCGGCTCGGACCTCGCCAGCCTAAGCACCAGCGCCCGTCGGGACGGTGACCGCTACATCATTAACGGCACCAAGATCTGGACCAGCGACGCCACCTACTGCGATTACATCTTCGTTTTGGTAAGAACCTCGCCAGACAAGCCAAAGCATGCGGGCATCAGCCTCCTTTTGGTCGATATGCACCAGGATGGCGTTGAGGTGTCCCCCATTCGGCTGCTTTCCGGGGCATCGCCCTTTTGTGAAACCCACTTCAACGACGCCATTGCGCCAACGGAGGATCTAATCGGCGGCGTCGATAACGGCTGGACCGTGGGCAAGCGGTTGCTTCAGTTTGAGCGCTCCACCCATGCTGGCGTCAATACCTCCGGCTCCCAAGGAGGGCGTCGGGAACACAACGACGTCCGCGCCTTGGTTCAACGTTGCTTGGGCGACGACAACGGCAAGGTCACCGACCGCCATGTTAGGGACTCTCTGACTCGTTTCGAAATGAACGCCCATGCCCAACAACTCACCCAAAAGCGCGCCGTTGAGGAGTTGCGCTCCCACGCGCCGGGATTCACTTCCTCGGCAGTGAAGCTGACCAACGCCCTGAACATCCAGGACGGAGATGAACTCGTGGTGGCGGCCATGGGCAGCCAAGGGTTGCGCTGGGACGTTGCCGGCGCCGACGAAATCGAACTGGCCACATTGAAGAGATGGCTTTACCAGAAGTCGCTGACCATTGCCGGCGGCACCCAGGAAGTGCAGCTCAACATCATCGCCAAGCGGGTATTGGGCCTGCCGGACTAGGACTGACAAACCATCGAAAAAACGATCTTGTGCGCTGCGAAAACCGGCCAATTTTGCAGAGGTTTCCTAAGGAATAAACGGGGAAAAAAGCATGGAACTCTATGAGGTTATGCGAACCACCTTCGCCGCCCGAAGCTTTACCGATGAGCCGGTTGCCGACGCCGTCATCGCCAAGGTTTTGGATCAAGCCCGTTTTGCCCCAAGCGGCGGCAACCGGCAGGGCTGGAAAGTGCTGGTGGTGCGGGATGCCAAGACACGACAGCGCTTGGTGGAGTTGATCGAGCCAACCTTCAAACGCTACTTCGCCCAAATGCAGGCTGGCGAGGCGCCATTCAATACCATCCATCCCTCCGAGGTGACGGATGCTGAAGCCGAAGCAGCGACTCCAGCCATGGGATTCATCCACAATGTGGCCCAAGCGCCGGTGCTGCTGCTGGTGTTTGTCGATCTAAGCGTTGTGGCCTCATTTGACCAGATCTTGGATCGGGTGGGACTCATCTCCGGCGCCTCCGTCTACCCCTTTGTGTGGAACATCCTGCTCGCGGCCCGCAACGAAGGTCTTGGCGGCACTTTGACCACCTTCGTCGGCGCTCGGGAAGAGCAGCTGCAGGACTTTCTTGGCGTGCCTAGGCAAATGGCTTTCGCCGCCATGCTGCCTATTGGCCGCCCGGTGAAGCAGCTGACTAGGCTGAAGCGCAATCCGGTGCAGGCGTTCACCATGCGCGAGCGCTGGGGAGGAAGTCCACTTGAATTCTGAGGAACAGAGTGCGGTTGGCGGCCGCTATGCGAAATATGTGTTGGCGGTGCTGTTCGTCGTCTATGTCTTCAACTTCATTGACCGTCAAATCATCTCCATATTGGCGGAGGAAATAAAGGCTGACCTTGGCATCTCCGACGCCGACATCGGCTTTCTCTACGGCACCGCCTTCGCTGTGTTCTACGCCGTGTTCGGCATTCCCTTGGGCAAGCTGGCAGACACTTGGTCGCGCAAGAGCCTCATTTCCTTGGGCCTTGGTTTCTGGAGCCTGATGACGGCGCTGTCCGGCACGGCGCGGAGCTTCGGGGAACTAGCCAGCTATCGGTTTGGCGTTGGGGTGGGCGAGGCCAGCGCTACGCCGGCCTCCTTCTCCATACTGTCGGACTACTTTCCACCCCGAGTGCGGGCCACAGTGCTGGCCCTCTACTCCAGCGGCGTCTACATCGGCGCTGGCTTCGGCATCTTCCTCGGCGCAGCGGTGGTCGATGGCTGGAACGACCTGTATCCGGATCCAACGCTCGCTCCCTTTGGCCTGAAGGCGTGGCAGGCGGCGTTCTTCGTCGTCGGCCTGCCGGGGCTGTTGGTTGCTGTTTGGGTGCGTTCCCTGCGCGAGCCAGTGCGGGGTTTAAGCGAAGGCGTGCGGGCGACACCGGAACCGCATCCATTTCGGCAAACCCTGCGCTCGCTGCTGTCGGTGCTGCCGCCCTGCACGGTCTTCAGTTTGGCTAAATCCGGGGGCGTTCAAGCCGTGGCCCGAAACCTGATCTGGGTCGGGATCATCGCCATAGTCGCCTACGCCGCCAATCTAGCGTTCCCTAGCCCGGTTCAGTGGGTGGCCCTTAGCCTTGGCGTCTACGCCGCCGTTTCCTGGGCGCAGGGCCTCAAGCTACGGGAACCTGAGACCTTCGCCACCATGTTTCAGTCCCGCGCTTTCGTCTTCACCACCATGGGCCTGCCCTGCATTTCCTTTGTGACCTACGGCGTCGGCTTTTGGTCACCCCCTTATCTGCTTCGGGCGCATGAAGTCTCCTTGTCCGAAGCGGGCACCGCCCTTGGCTTGGGCGCCGCCTTGGGCGGTTGGTTGGGCGTGACCGCGGGCGGATTTTTGGCCGACAGACTCAGGCCCCGCTTTGCCACCGCCCGACTTTGGATCGGCATATTCGCCGTTCTATGCGCCACCCCGTTCGGCCTCCTGTTCCTGCTGACGGACTCCGTATGGGTGGCCTATGGATGCAGCTTCCTGTTCAGCTTCTTCTCGCCAATGTGGATCGGCCCTGGGGCTAGCACCGTGAACGACTTGGTGATGCCGCACATGCGGGCCACCGCCTCCGCCTACTACGTGTTGATGCTGACCTTCATCGGGCTGGCTTTGGGCCCTTTTATGATCGGCCAGATTAGCGATCTTTACGTTGCCGCTGGCCTGAGCGATGGCATGGCCTTGCAGAGGGCGATGATGTTCTCGCTGGTGATGTTCGCCCTCAGCATCATCCTGCTGTTATTGGCGATACGCCACCTCAGTGGCGACGAAGCCCGGCGCGAGGCTAAGGCTCAACACCTCGCACGGCGAACGGCCGCATAGTTCAAGAGCAGTTTGCGGGCCGGCCTGGCCTAGTCCTTTCAAGCGGCGCCATTTGCAACCTGGCGCCAGTGGAAGGGCGATCAAATGACCTTGGGTGCGCGCGACCATCGGTTGAATTCAGGTCTCGATTAGTTGTAACTTCGGGTCGGGGTTCTTGTCCCACATTGGAAACATGGAACAATCCGGCGAACATCACATCTTGGCTGGTCGTTTGGTGGTCTGGCGGTCACTAAACGACCCGCTCGTGCTGGCCAAGTGCATCGATGGCTGCCAATCCATGGAGCACCAAGGAGACAATGCCTACATCGCCGTGGTCAAGGCGAAAATCGGCCCTGTCAGCGCCACCTTCAAAGCCCTCATCACCCTTGCTGACCTGAAGCCGCCGGAAAGCTACGTCATCAAGGCCGAGGTCAAGGGCGGCCCGGCCGGATTTGCAAAAGGCACGGTCAAGGTCTGGCTTGATGAAGCCGAAGGCGGTGCGCTGCTGCGCTATCAGCTTAACGCCCGAGTCGGCGGCAAGCTCGCTCAGATTGGTGGTCGCTTGATTGATGGTGCCGCGCGCAAGATGGCGAACGATTTTTTCACGGCCTTTAGCGCCACGCTCAGCTCGTCCAACGACGCCACAGCTGACGCTAAAGGCATCGGTGCGTCAGGTGGCCAAGCCGGCCCGGAACCAAGGTCCGATCAGACCCGCTCCGTTTAAGGTGGTTCCCTGAAAGACATCCCGAAAGTGAATTGGCTCACTCACATTGCGGAATGTCGGCCCCGGCGATTTTCGGCGCATTGGCGCTGGTGCCGACCGGGTGACGGGCTGCGGACGGAAGGAGCCGTAGGCGATCGGAGCCCGCTGCCGGTTCAGGCACACTTGGCTTGTTCAACAACTACGGGGAGCTTCGAAAAAAAATGACGTTTGATCTGAAGGTGATGTACATATTGGGTCAGTAGTGGAAGGATATTGGTTGTCATGCCGCAGATGGGTTTGTTTGATCTTTCTGATCGTTGAGCGAGCATGGATGCGAAGAAGGATCCACTGGTCTCAATTGATGCCGTTGCGCCGTGGGGCGGGTTTCGTCCTTTGCTCAAGCGCGTCAATCAAGGCGGGAGAAACACCGGAAGGCCGGGCGGACGAGCCCGCCAAGCGGTCGCGGAAGGATGTTGATGCACGCTGGACCAAGCAACATGGCAAGCCGCTGGCCGAGCAGCCTCGGGAGCAACCAGGCCAAATCCACCGAGCGGGTCCGGGTCGAGCAGGTCTTCGGCGCGCAGGCCAAGGGTCCGCCAGTCAGCGGCTCAACACCCACTTCAAACCAGCGGCGCTGACGTGCGGCGCTGAAATCAGGCGAAAAACGACGTGCTCTTAAACCAACCAGATCTGCAAATGAACAATAGCCTTGGACTGGCCCATGCCGACGAAGCACCATGAACCGTCTTGACGGCAAGCGGGTAGTTATTACGGGGTCTTCCCGCGGGCTTGGCCGTGCCTTCGCCATCGCCGCCGCCGCCGAAGGCGCTGCTGTGGTCATCAACGGCACCAACAGCTCCGCTCTTGAAGAAGTGGAGCAAACCATCAAGGCCGCTAACGGCCAAGTGGTCTCGGTGGCCGGCTCGGTGGCGGCGCCGGAAGTGGTCAAACGGCTTGTGGGTGCCTGCATTGAGCACTTCGGCGGCATTGACCTTATGGTCAACAACGCCGGCATCGTTCGTGACCGCACCTTGCTGAAAATGACCGTGGCTGATTGGGACGAGGTCATCAAGGTGCATTTGCGGGGGGCCTTTCTCTGCACCCAGCAAGCGGCATTGGCCATGCGTGACGGCGGCGGTGGCCACATCATTCAGGTGGTCTCCGCTTCCGGGTTATCCGGCGGGTTCGGCCAAGGCAACTATGCAGCCGCCAAGGCGGGTATGCTTGGATTGATGCGCACTTCATTGCTGGAGTTTGGCCGTTACGGCATCCGCAGCAACGCGCTCTGGCCCATTGGACAGACCGACATGACCGAAGTGGTGTTCGCCCGGGCGCGGGCGGCGGCGGAGCGGCGCGGCGAAGCGGTGCCGGAGCCGGTCGCCTTGGGCTTTGGCAAGCCAGCGGAAGTGGCCGCCGGCCTAATCTGGCTGGCGAGCCCTGGTGCGGATCACTTCAATGGCCAGATTCTCACGTTCAACGGCCGCAAGACCGGGCTTTGGACCCATCCGGCGGAAAGGCACGTCGCGTTCCGCGACCAGCCATGGAGCGCCGACGATCTCGACGCCTACTTTCGGGATGTAGAGCCGCAGCCGGTCAATGCTCCCATGCGAACCCCCCAGCAAGGGCAGTGAATTGCCCGATCGAATGAGTTCAGCAGAGGCCCAACGCCCGGGTGGCTACGCCTCAATTAGGGAGGTGAACTTTTCAAAGTAATCGGGAAAGGTCTTGGTCACGCAACCTGGATCGTTGATGGTGATTGGGCTGCCTCCAAGGGCGGCTAGGGAGAAGCACATCGCCATGCGGTGGTCGCCGTAGGTGTCTATGGTGGCTGGCCTGATCCGTTCCGGCGGGTCTATGGCCAAGTAGTCAGCGCCTTCCTCCACGGTAGCGCCGAGCTTACGCAATTCCCGAGCCACGGCGTCCAAACGGTCCGTCTCCTTGATGCGCCAATTGGCGATGTTGTTGATGCGGGTTCTGCCTTGGGCGAAGAGCGCCAACACGGCAACGGTCATCGCCGCATCGGGAATGTGGTTCAAATCTCCTACAAAGCCCAACAAACGCCGCCCTGGCCGCACGGTGATGCTGGTCGCCTCCTTGCTAACATGAGCGCCCATGGCCGCAAGCACATCCGCGAAAGCGACATCTCCCTGAGCGCTGTCGCTGCCCACGCCAAGCACACGCACGCCCTGTCCCGCTATGGCACCGGCAGCCAGGAAGTAGGTTGCTGAAGAGGCATCCCCCTCCACCAAGCAGTCGCCGGGGGAACGGTAGCCACCGTTTGGCACCTCAAAACGTTCATAGCCATCGCCGTGAACCTCGGCCCCGAACCTGGCCATTAACCTCAAGGTGAGGTCGATGTACGGCTTTGAAACCAGTTCACCGGTGACGCGGATGCGCACCGGCGCTCGGGCTAGGGGGGCGGCGAGCAGGAGAGCGGTGAGGAATTGACTGGACTGGTCACCATCGATCTCGACTTCACCGCCGTTAAGCCCGCGCCCGTGGATGTGGATTGGCGGATACCCCCCTGCCCCCAAGTAACGAATGTCTGCACCTAGCTTTTGCAGCGCTTCAACCAAGTGCCCCATGGGGCGTTCGCGCATACGGGGTTCGCCGTAGAGCACAAATTCGCCGTTGCCCAAGGTCAATGCCGCCGTCAATGGGCGGATCACCGTGCCGGCCAAGCCCATATTCAGTTTCAGTATAGACGGCATGCCGTCCCGAACGATTGGCCCGCCGACGCCACCCACCACCCAAGCGTCGCCTTCCTTCGCCATTTCCACACCCAATTTCCCAAGGGCGTGACGCATGATCCGCGTGTCGTCACTCTCAAGCAGGTTGAGGATGCGGGTGGTGCCCTGCGCTTGGGCTGCCAGCAACAGTATGCGGTTGGAGATGCTCTTTGAGCCGGGCAGGCGCACGTCCCCAGACAACGCCTTCACCGGCTGAAGGGTCAGCGTGTCCTGAAGGGGCGGCGTGTCGTGAAGGGCTAGCCCATCGTGAACGGTCAGCTTCCTAAGGAACCGCGTGTCCTGACGGGTCGGCTTGTCCATGCAGGCATTGTCCGGCTAGGCGAGCAGAATTGTCAACGCGGATGATCTGGCGGCCCCCTTAAAGGACGCGGCCCCCGAGCGTGCCTTTGCATGGCCCGTGCCGCGCGCCGACGCTCGTCCGGAGTCATTGAATTCATCAAGTCAACAAGGCTGGCATGGGCTTTTTCTTGGCTGGTCTGAAGCTCGGTGCGAAAGCGCAACAGCGCACCCTCCAGCGCTGCCCGGTCAAACTGCTCGCGACCCGCCGCCACGGCGACGGCCCGTTGGGTTTGGCGCAGATGCTTCCAACTGCCGTCAAGATTGCGGCGCAGTTCGGCGCGGAATTCCGCTCGCCGCTCACGAGGCAAGGCACCCAATGGAAACCTGAAGGTGCGGCTATGGTCCGCTGCCGGCCACCACTGGCTGCCGCCGTATACCTTGCCCGCGATAAAGCCCGCCAGAATCAAGTTGCCCGCCAAGGATACGATCAATGCCAACATCAGCCAACGGTTTCTATTCATTCAGCAATTCTCCATGAGCCTGATCCGTCAAGGGAATTTCCAGATCTTCCAAAAACGCATAGGTCAGCACCTGGTCATAGAACGCATTCTGCTGTTGCACATCAACGCCCAAACCGAATGAAAAACCCAATGCCAGAGACATGATCGCCGCGGCAATGGGGCGCCACAGAAGGAATGCCGAAGCAACCGGCAGCAGCCAATCCAGGAACTGCTGCAAGGGATTCGGCGGTGGCACGCTAGAGAGAATGCGCGCCCTAAGCGCGGGCGGCGCGGCATGGCGTTCGCCTAGCAGTTGATTAAGCCGCCGGGAAAAGGCATCCCCTTCACCTGCTTGGTCGCTTTCAGGCTCATTGGACATAAGCGTTCTTCTGTTCGGGTTGAGCCACCCACGGCGGCAAACCACCTCGCTGTCGCGCAAGCAATAGAACAAGTTTAGGGGCGGTCCAATCCGAGCAGCCGCGCACCGGCAGCCCGCGCCCCAAGCCCACCCGGAACCCGGTGAACCCCGTCACTATCAGCTCTGCTTGGTTTGAAGATCGTGCCATGAAAGGCGTCGCCCCGTTAGCCTGTTCGTTCGCTTGGAAAACCTCTGAAATGTTCGCAGGTTTTGGCAGTGCAACAGCACCAATTTTTTTGGATGACGTGTAAGCCATTGAAAATAGCTAGTAAACAATTCCTGACGCCATGCGATGGCTAATCCTTGGAAGTTGATCAGAGGTTCCCTAGGCTGGACCCGGGCTCAGCCAGCATGGACTTTAGCTGCCGTCTTGCCCGGCTAAGCAAAGACTCCACAGCGCGCACGCTGACGCCAAGCACCTCTGCCACATCCGGGTTGGACAGCCCTTGCTGATGGCGCAGCAAAACCGCGCTGCGTTGATTGGCCGACAAAGCGTTCAATGCCTGAGCCAACCTTTTCTGCTCCTGCGCCCAATGCTGCAACGTTTCCGGGCCAGGGTCTTGCGCTACTGGCTCGAAGTCAAGGGTTTGCCCGTCGCGTCCTGGCTTACGCAAGAGGTCCACCGCCGCATTATGGGCGATGCGGTGCAGCCAAGTGGCCACACGCACCCGGCCGGGGCGAAAGCTGCCCGCCTTCAGCCACAACCGCAGAAAGGTCTCTTGGGCCAAGTCTTCAGCGTCAGCCGGAACACCAGTCAAACGGACCAAGTAGTGATGGATGGAATCCAAGTGACGGGCGAGCAGGCACTCAAATGCTTGCACGTCACCAGTGGCAACTTGCCGCACAAGTTCCTCGTCACTGACCGCAGACAATACCGGCGCAACTCAGCGGCGCCGGTGCCCGTCTCGACCGGCGAACAACTCATCCCGGTCAAGTTGCCCGTCACCATTGGCGTCAAGCGCCCTCAGCTGCTCCAATCGAGCGCTGAATTCGACCATCGTGAGAACACCGTCCTGGTTCAGGTCAAGCTGGGCGAACATTTGCTCGCGCACGGGTTGCATGGCCTGCTCGCCCCGGCACCAGTTGCCCTGGCGGCGCTTCTCTACATGCGCCGAGAATTCCTCCGGAGAAATCGAGCCGTTGCCGTCATGGTCAAACTTGTTAAACACCGTGCCGCTGTCTTGGTTGCGCTGCCCGCCATTGGCGCGGCGGCAAAAGGCACGGCGTCGCACAGCCCGGGCCAGCGGGCCGCTGAAGGCAGCCGGCTTGCGCACATCAGCCGTGTTCCATTCCGCTGGCAATATGAGCCCATCGCCATCGGCATCGATGGTGGCGAAGCCTGCCGCCAGTTTGGTTTCAACCTCCGCCAAAGAGAGGGGCAGCCGTTGTTCGTGGGCTTGAACGGCAAAACCGATCATCAACAAGGCGCAGCCAAGACCTAGTGAATTTTTCATGTGGTGTTTCCTAGTTTGCAGACACCAGCTTAGTGAATTTTTCATGTGGTGTTTCCTAGTTTGCAGACACCAGCTTATACGGAGGGCGTTGGTTTTTCCGTCGCGTAGCGAATGGCCACCAATCGCCAAGCCTCGTCTTTGACCCTGACCTCAATCCCCACTTGCTTGTTCAGCAAGGCGCGGGCCATGGGGGAGTCGATGCTGATGCCACCCGCCGCGGCGTCGGCTTCGTCCGGCCCAACCAAGCGAAATTGAAGGGTGCCCTCCGCTTGGTCCGGACCTCCAAGTTTGAAATCTCCGGGTCTTAAGTGGACAGGGCTTGGAGCGCGGGCTGCCGGCGCGTTAAGCTCGTGCCTGGGCCCATCCTCCGGCGCGGCAACAGGGCTGTGCGCGGACAGCCCGCGCCCCAAGCCCTCTCGGATTGGTTTGTGGCCTGCTGGCAGCAACGTCACCCAAGCGCCGAAGAAGACGCGGGTTTGGTCTGTTGGCGGCCGCTCCACTACGGTCAGTTCATCAAATCGGCGGGACAGGTGGCGAATGCGGCGGTCAGTTTCGTGCAATTGCTTCTTGCCGTAGATGTACTCCGCATTCTCCGACCGGTCGCCCATGGCGGCGGCTTCCGTCACCTTTTGCACCAAGGCCGGCCTAGTGGACTGCCAAAGCTCCGCCAGTTCCGCTTGCAGGGCTTGATGGCCCTCTCGCGTAATGTAGGGCGAAGGACGAGCGGGCGTCAATGGAGACCCCTGTCTAAGAGCGGACATGCCTTGACCATCCTTGGCAGGGCACCAGCTCGTATCGGCATCAATCAAGACCCGTGCGTAAGACCGGCCATGCGGCCCTGTTTTGGTTCTCGTCCGACTGACTCATCCTAGGCATCAAGCAGCGCCGACAAGGATTCATGCAGTGGTGGTCGAAGGACGCCGCGTTCCGTGATAACGCCCGTCACCAAGGCTGCCGGGGTGACGTCAAAAGCGGGATTGTACGCTGCTACTGCGGCGGCGTGGTTCTGTCGAACCTCATTTCCGTCCCGTTCTTCAATGGGCACTTGCCGCCCGCTGCCGGTATTCGGATCAAAGGTTGAAGACGGGCAAGCCACATAGAAGGGAACCTCAAAGTGGTCGGCGAGCACGGCCAACGCAAGGGTGCCGATCTTGTTGACCACATCGCCATTGCGCGTGATTCGGTCCGCGCCGACAAGAATCAAATCGACTTTTCCCGCCGCCATCAGGCTCGCCGCGGCACTGTCGCAAATGAGCGTAAGGTCTATGCCGCCAGCCTTCAGTTCCCAGGCCGTCAGGCGGGCACCCTGAAACAGCGGGCGGGTTTCGTCTACGTAAACGTGGAAAGGAACGCCGTTCTCATGGGCTAAGTACAGCGGCGCGGTGGCGGTGCCGAGCGCGGAAGTTGCCATCGCACCCGCGTTGCAGTGGGTGAGCACATGGTGGCCGGGTTGAATCAAGCCGCGCCCATATTCCCCAATGGCGCGGCAGGCGGCGGCATCCTCCCGGTGTATGGCCTCGGCTTCGGCGGCAAGGGCCGCTGCGGTCGGCGCCAATGCGCCTCGGCGGCGCAGCCTGTCCACCGCCCAGCGCAGGTTAACCGCCGTTGGCCGAGCGGCGATCAGGGCATCGCCTCCCTCACGCAACAAGGCCGGCAGGTCGTGGCAACGACGCGCCGCAACCGCCAGTGCGTAAGCGGCGGCAACGCCGATGGCTGGCGCCCCGCGTACTGCGAGGCAAGCGATGGCGTCCACCGCGGCGGCAATGCTGTCAATCAACAAATACTCCACGGTATGGGGCAGCTTGCGCTGGTCCAGCAAGCGCAACTCGCCTTGCTGCCAGCGGATGGCGGGAGGCGTGTTCATTCAGACATCAGGGTTCAAGTTGGTGCAGCCGCAACAGCACAGCCCTTTCCAGACGGCGGCGGGCTGTTCATGCGGGCATCGGGGTTCAAGGCTTGAGCGCCATGCCGAGCGCCAAGCAGTTGACTAGGGCGCCGCCGGCGTCCTCCGCGCTTTCGGCGCAAGCGAAGACTCCGTCCTCATGGCCCAAAGTGGCGAACACCACGGGCAGCACCGGCTTGGCGTTCAGCAGTGCGGCCACAGCCTGCGCCATGGGTGGCGACCCATATTGCACGTCAGCATCTATTACCGGCAACCTTAGGGCCTGTGCGTTGCGCCAGATTTCTGGGCAGTGGCTGTGCATGACCCAGTTGATGCGAGTATCTGCGGCATAGGCCATGGCATGGGTGGGCGCTTCGGAAGAAGGCGGCTTCGCTCCCTCGGCCTGCACTGCGAAACCTTGCAAATCGCAGCTATTGACGCGGATAAGATCGGCTGGCCCTGCGTCCGTCAAGCCGCTGGTCTGACTGGCGGTGATGATGAAGGCCCTAGGTGCCTGCGGGATGCGTCGGCTGATGTTGCCGTAACCAAGGCCGCCATAGCGGCTTGGCGATTGCCCGATCAACCCAAGACGTCGAAGCAGGGTGCGCCAAGCGAGCAACGGCGCTGTGAGGCCATCATCCAAATGCGATGGCGGTTTCAGTTCGCAGGCGTATTGAATGACGTCTTCAGTTGCGGCCATGGGTTAGAATCCGCATCGCGCCTAAAAATGTTTCACCTGTCTCTGAGTCATCACACTACCTTAAACGGAGCGCGCCTGATTGGTCCATGTTGCCGATTGGGCTTGCACTGCCAATAGCTTATGGGAAGCTCCATGCAAGTGAGGAAGGCCGCTGGGGTCATTGGTGCTTATGTTGACGGAGTCTTCTTGCTGGACGCCATCGGCGATTCAGTCCTGACCAGCGAACTGCGGGTGCTGCTCTTGGAGCACCAAGTGCTGTTTCTTCGCAACCAAGCCCTTCAGCCGGCGGAGCTACAGGCTCTAGCGCAGGGCTTTGGCGAACTGCTTGACCATCCAGCCTACCCGCTCGCGCCCGGCGCCGACCACGTACATGTCTTGGAAAGTACGTCCCAAGCGCCTTCCAAGATCGATCTCTGGCATTCAGACATGACCTTTCACGCCAAGCCGCCGGCCTTTACCCTGCTGCATGGCCAAGTCATTCCGGATTGGGGCGGCGATACGCTTTGGGCAAGCGCTACGGCGGCCTATGATGCCTTGTCCGAACCGTTCAAAGAATTTCTTCAATGCCTTCACGCGGTGCATGACTTCCGCCACGGTTTCCGTGAAAGCCTAGCCGAGCCCGGTGGCGAGCAGCGGCTAGCTGAAGCTGTTGCGGCCAATCCGGTGGTGCGTCACCCAGTGGTGCGAACGCACCCGGAAACGGGCCGAAAAGCCCTTTACGTCAACCCACTATTCACCGTGCGCATCGAAGGGTTGACCGAACCGGAGAGCCGTCAGGTTCTCGCCTTCCTGTATGAACATCAGGCCACTGCCGAATTCACCACCCGCCTTTCCTGGCAGCCGCTCACGTTGGCCGTTTGGGACAATCGGTCGGTCCAACACAAGCCGATCAATGACTACTTCCCCCAACATCGCAAGCTGCATCGGGCCACCGTCGCCGGCGACCGGCCTCGATGAAACTATGCGTCGGCGACTTTCTTGCCAAACATTCCGGGCTGGGCGCCCCGGCCTGCAACCCTTAATGACGATTCACTGCGAGTATTAAAGGGAGATGCGGGTCTCCATTCACCGGCCTGCACTTGAGGAAGTTCCTTGGCAACTGCTGCCAGCCTCCATCGCCTCATCGCTTGAGCTCGATCGGATGCGCATCGCTAAGCTTGGGGGCGAGGTGGTCGGCGCCTATGTCTTTAGAGCACTCGGAAGCCTTGAATACCAGATCTGCGCCCTCGTGGTGACGCCGAACCATCGTGGCCGAGGATTGGGCCGTTGGCTGCTCGGCCACGCCATCGGCGTCTGCGAAACCAAGGGTGCGCGCACCATCACCGCTCCGCCCACCGCTTCCGCGCTATTCCGCCATGCCGATTTCCAACCGACGGAGCGAGGATTCAGGTTGTTGCTCACGCCAGACTAAGCATTGCGTGGGCGCAGGGCGCGACTATTGCTAGAGACCGGTGCGAATTGGGTTGAAAGGGCGGGTGCTTATCGTCCAGCCGGGGCGCACAGCAGGCCATGGCGCGCCAAGTAGGCAAGTCCAAGGCGCGTATTGGCCGGAAGGATTGGCAACTCATCGAATGGCTGCTGCATGGGAAGTGGAGCCCGGAGCGGATCAGCCTGTGGCTGGGGAAAACCGGCAGGCTGGCGGTCAGCCATGAATGGATCCACCGGTGCATTCGCAACGACAAGCACCACGGCGGTTTTCCGCATAAGCACTTACGCTGCCGGAAAAGGTGGGGGAAACGCTACGGTGGCAAGGTGCGGCGGGGCTCGATCCCCAATCGGGCGTCCATCGAGCAGCGCCCGGCGTTGGTGGGGCAAAGAGCCCGCATCGGCGATTGGGAGCTGGACACGGTGCATGGGAAAGACAATGCCGCCGTGATGCTGACCATGGTCGAGCGCGCCACGCGCTTTGCGCACATTGATGTCCCGCCCAACCGGAAGGCGCCGGTGGTGAGCGCGGCGCTGGTTGGAAACCTGGCCGCGATCAAACACCGGGCGCGCACCTTGACCGCGGACAACGGCAGCGGGTTCGCCGGCCATGAAGCGGTCAGTGACGCACTGCAGGCCGACTTCCATTTCGCCCATCCCTACGCGTCCTGGAAGCAAGGAACCAATGAGGATGCCAACGGGCTGATACGGCGGTATTTTCCCAAAAGCCATGATCTTTCGACCATCAGAACATCGCAACTGGCGCATGTGGTGGACCAGATCAACAGCCGGCCGCGCAAATGCCTTGGCATGAAAACATCGAATCAGGCACTATTCGGCATAATCTCCCTTGCTGCACTTCGAGGTTGAATCCAAGGAGCCCCATTGCGGCTTTCGCCGTAGTCTTTTCATCATCCGCGCCCCACCCCGCCATCCCCATCGCTCTTATATGTCATCCTCGCCTTTTCCTCCGTCATTGCCCGGCTTGTTCCAAGCATAATAAGGGTGTCTTTTTCGTGTTATATTCAATTCATTCAAACTGATCCACACGAATCCTTAAGCTAAGACCCGGGTTATCAAGCAAACTATCGAAAGCTCTCCCTATGCCACGAAAAACCAAAAACCCCCACAGTGCACGTGATTATCGCCACGACGACAAACAAGCCCTGTTACGCCCGGAAAGCGGTGCCCAGGATGTGTTCCCGCCTGCCAAAAGGAAGCCGCACACCACCTACCGTTATGATTCATCGCTATCGCCGGAACTGACCTGGGATGAGGCTAAAGCCCGAGGCAAAGGCGAACAGCTGATCGACGAGATTATCAACAGCGATGACCTCACCACGGCGAAAACGGCGGCGGAAAAGTTAAGGCGTTTATCGCAACCCTTTCTCAACTGGGCGGGCAAGGCCGAGCGCGAACATATTCAAGTGCCGACCCTGCCGCTGTTCGTGCACGAGCGGTTGTCCACCGCGGCGGTGCTGGAGACATTGAAGCGGCACCGGCGCGACCGCCAGGGAACCCTTGATTTATTCGGCGAAGGAAGCAAAAGCATCGGCGAGAAAATCCGCGGTGCATATCAACATTTGAACGGTTGGCAGAACCGCCTGATCCTCGGCGACTCGCTGCAAGTGATGAACTCACTGCTGGAATATGAAAGTTTAGGCAGGCAGGTGCAGATGGTTTATATGGATCCGCCTTATGGGGTGAAGTTCGGTGGCAATTTTCAGCCCTTTGTGCGCAAGCGCGATGTCAAGGACGGTGATGACGACAGCATCAGCCGCGAGCCAGAGATGGTACGCGCCTATCGCGACACCTGGGAGTTGGGTGTTCACTCATGGCTGACTTATATGCGCGACCGTCTGCTGTTGGCACGGGAGTTGCTGACTGATTCCGGTTCCTGCTTCGTGCAGATTTCGGATGAGAATGTGCATCTGGTGCGGAGCGTGATGGATGAGGTTTTTGGGCGGGAGAATTTTGTTGCACAAATCACCTACAAGGTTACCAGTGGTTTTGAACGAAAGCTTGGGCCTCGCAGGATTCAAGATTACATTGTTTGGTATGCAAAACGAAAAGATATTAGTAGATTTCATCGTGTTTTTAAGAAAAAGGCAATTAACGACTTAGATTTAGATTTGTATAAATATATTGAACACAATGGCGTAATAAGAGTGCTAACAAAGGAGGAACGAAGAAACCCTAACCAAATTCCAGATAACAGCAAAATATTCAGAACGCTACCGCTCCACACTATGGGAGCAGAGAAGAAAGAACCTCGTGAGTTTGAAGACCAAACGTATGCTCTTCCTCCTAATACGCAGTGGAGACATACTACTGCCTTATTTGACGCTATGGTGAAAAATGGTCGCGTTATTAAGGAAGGAAGTCGGATTGTATCTAAATTGTATTTAAATGATTTTCCATACGAAGAACATAATACTGTTTGGAGTGACACAGGACCTGAATTATCTAAAAATTATGTCGTCCAAACCTCCGAAAAGCCAATCCAACGTTGCATGCTAATGACCACCAACCCGGGTGACCTGGTCTTTGACCCAACCTGCGGCAGTGGCACCACCGCTGTTGTCGCCGAGCAGTGGGGGCGACGATGGATTACCACCGATGTATCGCGTGTGCCTTTGGCACTTGCCCGGCAACGATTGCTCACCAGCACCTATCCCTATTACCAACTGAAAGATGAGTCGCGTGGACCTGGTGGTGGCTTTGTCTATGCACGTAAACAAAACAAAAAAGGTGAGGAAGTCGGCGGCATCGTGCCGCATATCACTTTGAAGTCCATCGCCAACAACGAACCGCCAGCGGAAGAAGTGCTGGTGGACAAGCCCGAAGTAGAAAGAAACACTACCCGCATTAGCGGACCCTTTTGCGTGGAAGCGGTGCTACCAACGCCGTTGTCGCCGGAAGCGGATACGGTGGGAATAAAAGAGCCGGAAGTGGGGCAACCGCTTACCGAGGAAGAAGATCATATCCCGCGCATGATTCGGATTTTGCAGTTGTCGCCGGTATTACAGTTGCCAGGGAACGAGACATTTAATCTAAGTAACGTCCGCCCGCCCGCCAAATCCCTGAACCTTCACGCCGAGGGAGTGCACGGTGGCGACAAAGGCACCGACAACGAGGAAACCATCGCCATCGTCTTTGGTCCGGCCAATGGTGCCATTTCAGAACGTGCGGTGATTGAAGCGGGCAAAGAGGCATGCCACAAAAATTATGCTCGCCTGCTGGTAATCGCTTTCGCCATTGAACCGGCGGCGCGGCAAACCATTGAGAAGGGCGAAGCGACCTTCGGCTTGCCCGCCATCTACGCTCAGGCAAGCACCGACCTGGTGATGTCCGACCTGCTTAAAAACATGCGCTCCAGCCAAATTTTTTCAGTCGTTGGACTGCCCGAGGTGGAACTGAACAAAGCAACCGAAAAAGCCGAAGACGGTGGCGACCTGTGGCAAGTTACTCTGCTCGGCATGGATGTCTTCAACCCTGCCAACATGGAAACTGACTCCCTGAATGGCAACGATGTCCCCTGCTGGATGCTAGACACCGACTACGACGGCCAATGCTTCCGCGCCGGCCAGGTATTCTTCCCCCGCACCCAGGCCTGGGACAAAATACGCAAGGCAATAAAGGCGGATTTTGATGACAGTGTCTGGGAACACCTGAGCGGCAACATCAGCGCATCCTTTATCGCCGGCGAGCAAGTCGCTGTGAAAGTCATCGACGACCGCGGCAATGAATTGATGGTAGTTAAGCAGACAACACAAAATAAATGAAAATCAATAAAGCCATTATTAGAAACACCAAGTGCTGTAGAGAAAGCCCATGAAAATTGAAACTATCCGCCTCAAAAACTTCCGTGCATTACACGATATTGACTTGCGAAATATCCCGCCTCTTGCTGTTTTTATGGGTGAAAACGGTAGTGGAAAATCTACACTTTTCCAAGTTTTTGATTTCTTAAAAAATGCGCTACAACACAATGTCGATAAGGCTCTTCAAAGAATGGGAGGCTACAAGGAAGTAGTAACGCGTGGCCATGTAGATGAGCCTATCATCATTGAAATTAAATTTAGAATGAAAATTTCCAAAATAGAGCGATTGGTTACCTACCATTTGAAAATTGCTACCGACGACCATGGTTCCCCAGTGATACAACGAGAGATATTGCGATACAAGAGAGGTCGCTACGGCTCCCCGTATCATTTTCTGGATTTCAAGAAAGGGGAGGGGTATGCCATTAGCAATGAAGAAGACTTTAGTAAGCCAGATTCAGAGTTGGATAAGGAACATCAATCACTGGATTCAAGCAACATACTCGCGATTAAGGGCTTGGGGCAATTTCAACGTTTTAAGGCGGCGAGTGCTTTCCGTAATTTAATTGAGAATTGGCATGTTTCTGATTTTCACATCATGGCAGCGCGTCAACGGGCGGAAGTTGGTGTTGCCGAACACCTGTCGGAAAGCGGCGATAATCTCCCCTTGGTTGTGCAGCATTTATACGAGAATAACCGACCGACTTTCGATAAAATTCTGAATAAATTCAAGAACAGAATTCCCGGCATGTCGGATGTTTCGCACAGCATTACCGAAGATGGACATGTACTGTTGCGCTTTAAAGATGGTGACTTTAAGGATCCGTTCATTGCCCGCTATGTGTCAGACGGTACTATCAAAATGTTTGCGTATTTAATTTTATTACACGACCCAAAGCCCCATCCATTTTTATGTATTGAAGAACCAGAAAATCAATTATTTCCGAAACTGCTCGGCGTTCTTGCCGAAGAATTGCGAGATTATGCAGAACGTGGAGGGCAGGTTTTTGTTTCTACTCATTCCCCCGACATTTTGAATCATGTGGAAATTGAAGAAGCGTTCTCGATGAGTAAAAAAGAAGGTGTAACCACAATTTACCGGTTGTCCGAAAATGAACAAATAAAGGCGCTAATAGATGCTGGAGATAAATTAGGCTGGTTATGGAGACAGAATCTCTTGGAGGCTACAACATCTCAATGACAGACACGACTCCAATACATCTGGTATTTATGCTCGAAGAAGAATCCGCTAAAGAACTTCTTGAAAAATTGTTGTGCAAGATAATTCCTATCAGTGTAACTTTTCAATGTATCCCGCATCAAGGGATGAGTGATTTGCAAAACTCTATCCCTAAAAAACTTAACAATTGGCTGACTCCAAATAGCCATTTCGTTATTCTTCACGATCAAGACAGCCATGATTGCATCAAACTTAAAAAAAAGTTGCGAAGGTTATGCGCACAGGCAAGACAGCATATGCCTTTAATTTGTATTGTCTGTCGGGAGCTGGAGGCTTGGTATTTTGGCGACCTTAACGCTGTTGAAATGGCATTTCCTCGATTTGATGCCAATCAATATGTGAATAGTCCCAGATATCACCCAGATTCAATTGTTAAACCAAGCAAAAAATTGAAGAAAATCGTAAAAGGTTTCCACAAAGGGCACGCGGCCAGAACGATACCTGAACACATGAATATCAACGACAACAAATCCCCTAGTTTTCAGTGCTTTGTAGTCGGCGTTACAGATTTAGTGAAAAGGGCGACAGGAAACTAGACAACAATGCTTGCCTCAGAGGTCGAAAATCCAATTATCAATTCGGGCCCTAAAAATTGAAAATCAATAAAGTCATTATTCGCAACTTTAAGCGGTTCAAGGAAGAGACTTTCAACCTTGGCGGCAACGTCGTGCTTGCTGGACCAAATAACTCTGGCAAAACAACGTTGTTGCAGGCTATCGCCACCTGGTCATTGGCGTTGGAACGCTGGCGTGAATTGAATAACTACCAGCGGCGTGGTGGCGTTTACGCTAAGGCACCTATCGCACGACCGACATTTTATTCCGTGCCGTTGCGTGCTTTTGATTTGCTATGGAATGAGCGCACTTTGGGTAGTGGCATTGAAATAGAAATAACCCTTGGTGGCAAAACTATTCCGATTGAAGTCAACCATAATAGCACTGAGCAAGTTTATGTTCGTCCACATAGGGGCGTGGATCCAAAATGGTTGCGAAATTTTGATCATTTTATCAAGCCAATTTTTGTTCCCGCCATGACCGGGCTAAGCACCGAAGAGCCAGTTTATCAGCAACCGAAAATCAAACAATTATTAGGGCAGGGAAAACCAGGCGATGTGTTACGAAACTTGCTGGTTGAAACTCATCAAAATCAAGATGCATGGGAGAGGTTAGTCAAGTCTATTCGCGATATGTTTGGCTATGAATTGCTACCGCCAAACGCTGAAGGGCCTCACATTATCGCCGAATACCAACATTCGCAAAAGCAGAAACAGGCGAAGTTTGACATCACCAGTGCTGGCAGTGGTTTTTTGCAGGTGCTGATGCTGCTGACTTTTTTATATTCCCGGCAGGGGACAGTGTTGTTGCTGGATGAACCAGACGCGCATTTACATGTGATTTTACAAGACCGCATTTATAGTGAACTAAGAGCCGCTGCGCAAGCAAGCAACTCACAACTGATTATTGCCACACATTCTGAAATTGTTATCAATGCAGTTGACCCCAGAGAATTGTGTGCCTTGCTGGACACGCCAAGAAAAATAGCAAATGACAAGGAAAAAGCATCGCTGATTCAATCTCTTTCCATCCTTTCCAACATGGATATTATGCTGGCGACCGATCAAGGGAAAATTCTTTATGTAGAAGGTCACACTGATTTCGATATGTTATGCGCATGGGCGAAGATACTGAACCATCCGATAACACAATTTATGGAAAAACTGTTTTGGAAACCCGCCGTATCGGAAACAAGGCCCCAAGCCAAAGGCATAAAAGCACAGGATCATTTTGAATCGCTTCTGTTAGCGCAGGTGGATATACGAGGTGTGCAAATTTCCGACCGAGACAGCTATGAAAATATCCCTGAAAGCCAAACAGCACTGGATGGAAAACTGCTGAAACTGTGCTGGGCGCGTTATGAAATTGAAAGTTATCTTATACAGCCCGCTACTCTTGCTCGATTTGTCTGTAAAATTGTTGGTAGTAATGCACGCGGGGCAAACATTGGTGCCATGAAAAAAATCATGAAGAAACACTTACCCGGAGCAGTTGTGGACGATGCGAGCAACGATCACTCATATCTTTTAGACACAAAAGCCAAAACTGTTTTGTCCGCTATTCTTGAAGAAACTGGTCTGCAAGGCTTTCCTACTAACCGATACTTTGAAATCGCCGCCGTCATGCAAGCCGATGAAATCCATCCTGAAATAACAAAAAAACTCGATGCCATCGCCAATCATTTGAATTTGTAATGCCTGCCCCCGAAGTCGAAAATCCAATTATCAACTCTCCCTACGAGGAGCCGCAGGCGCATTGGAAGATCCACGAACACGAGTCGGCGGAGAAAATTAATGGCCGTGGTGAGCCGACCTATATGTATCTGTCGCCAGGGACAAAAACCGATGATAAAAACGAGCGCGATGTCGGTTATGAGATAAAGTTACAAACGGTGTCGTTGATTCGGCAACGACTTGCTGAATGGCGACCCTTGGCTTTACGCGGCGAAGGGGGCGTCAGCCGTGTGACCATGGAGTTGCTGAATTACTGGCGGCGGGAAGGGCGGGAGCAGCCGCTGTTTTTCGCTCAGTTGGAAGCCGCCGAGACGATTATTTTTCTCACCGAAGCCCGGGCTGATTTTTTACAGGGCATTGATATCCCATCGGATGAACCGGGCGAAGAAAAACAACGGGATGGATTTACTGCCTTTCCTCGTCTTTGTTGCAAGATGGCAACTGGTGCAGGCAAGACCACCGTCATGGCGATGCTGGCGGCCTGGAGTCTGCTGAACAAGGTGAACAACAAGGGCGATAGGCGTTTTTCCGATGCCATCTTGATTGTCTGCCCCAATGTGACCATTCGCGACCGATTGGTGGAGTTGGATCCAAAAAACGGCGAAGCCAGTCTTTATCGCACCCGCGATCTGGTGCCAAAATCCATGATGCCCCAGTTGGCGCAGGGACGGGTTCTCACCGTCAACTGGCATATATTTGAGCCGCATACCTCCCAATCTGCCAACAAGGTAGTTAAAACAGGGAAACGTACTCTTGTGCGTGAAACTATTTTTATCGGTGACAAAAATACTACTGCACGCGGTCGGCGTTACATGACCGAAGACCATCTACGCCAACAACATAATTTGGGGCTTATAGAAGTTGATGAAGAAATTCGAGATAAAACTGGGACATTGAAAAAGGCAACAATCCAATCTGAAAAATACATTGAAACCGATGCCGCTATATTACGCCGCGTACTGGAGAGGGAGCTAGGAACACGGCACAACATCCTTGTCTTCAACGACGAAGCGCACCACGCTTACCGCCTGCGTGCTAGCGGTGAGGGCAATAAGAATAGCGATGACAATAGCGATGACAACGAGATGATTGGCGACGATGAGATGACCGCCAATTACTACAAGGAAGCCACAGTCTGGGTGGATGGGTTGGACAGGGTGCATAAATTGCGTGGTATTAATTTCTGCGCCGATTTTTCAGCAACACCTTATTTTCTGGGCAAGGCGGGTGCCAACACAAACCGTATTTTCCCCTGGACGGTGAGCAATTTCGGCTTGCAAGATGCGATTGAATCCGGGTTGGTGAAAATTCCGCAACTGGCGGCGCAGGACTCTTCCGGCAAATCGGTTCCGGGATATTTTAATATCTGGAAATGGATCTTGCCGCAACTGACACCAACGGAACGTGGCGGCAAAAAAAGCGGTGCCAAACCGGAAGCGATTGTTAAATATGCACATACGCCGATTGCCATGTTGGGTGGCATGTGGGAAAAAACGCGCCAGCAGTGGGCGGATTCCGATGACCCGAGGCCGCCAGTGTTTATTTTGGTTTGCAAGACCAAGAAATTGGCGAAAGTGGTTTATGAATGGCTTGCCGATGACAAGCCACCGACCGCAACTATTCCGCCGGCAAATCTACCCGAACTGCGCAACACCGAGGACAAGCAGAACACCATCTGCGTTTATTCAGATGTGCAAAAAGAAATAGAAAGCGGTAACACTAGGAGCAATGAAACCCGTTGGATGCGCCACACTCTGGACACCATCGGTAAAATGGATTGGATCCGGGACAGCCAACAACGACCGCAATATCCTGAAGGTTTTGAGGATTTGGCGGAAAAATTAGGACGCGAAAAACATCCGCCAGGGCGCGATCTGCGTTGCATCGTCAGCGTTGGAATGCTCACTGAAGGATGGGATTGCAGCACCGTCACACACATTATCGGCCTGCGCCCCTTCATGTCGCAACTGCTGTGCGAGCAAGTAATAGGGCGGGGGTTGCGACGTGCATCCTATGAGGTCGGCGAAGACGGATTGATGCAAGAAGAAATTGCCACCGTCTTGGGGGTGCCACTCTCGTCCTTTACAGTCAAGGCAAGCGGGGGTAGAAAATCGGAACAACAAGCCCACCAGCATATTTATGCACATCCCGACAAGGGGAAGTATGAAATCCATTTTCCACGTGTGGAAGGCTACCGACAAACCGTTCGCCGGCGCATCATTTGTGATATGGAAAATACCCCACCCTTGCTGGTTGATCACACAAACATTCCGCCAGAAGTAACAATGAAGGCGGGGTTACCAAACAATTCAGGTCGCCCATCTTTGCACGGACCCGGAAGAAGCAGCAAAGCATCTTTGCGGAATTTCCGTCAACAATTTCGACTACAAGAAGAAATATATAAGATGACAGCCGCGTTGACCCGTGACTATGCTGAGGATGGCAAATGTGAGTTGCCAACAAACATTCTCTTTTCGCAGTTATATAAAATTGTGCACGCTTACATCACTGAGAAGGTTTCTGCCACCGCGCCCGCCGACAAGAAAGATGTTTTCATGGCACCCTATTATGGATGGGTGATTGAAAATCTACGACCAAACATTCATTCCGACCCATCTGCCGGCGAAGCCCCGGAACTGCCCCGCTACGAGCGCTTGCGCGACAAGGGTTCAACCGCCGATGTGGATTTTTTCACCCGACGAAAACCCTATCCGGTGCAAAAAAGTCATATCAACGCGGTCGTGCCAGACACCAAAAAACTCGAGCAGACAGCTGCCTATCATCTAGACAACAATCCACAAGTTGTTGCTTTTGCTAAAAATGAAGGCATGGGCTTTGGCATTCCCTATTTACATAATAGGGAGACGCATGACTACATGCCCGATTTTCTTATCCGTCTGCACGAGGAAAAGCAGCACTATCTGATTTTGGAAACCAAAGGCTACGACCCCTTGAAAGACATAAAAAAAAGTGCCGCCATGCGTTGGGTCAAGGCCGTCAATGCCGATGGTGCGCACGGGCTGTGGCAATATCGAATGGTTTCCAGGGTCGGAGAGGTTGACGCCGCCATCAGTGAAGTTGCGGCTGACTTTATGCGCTTGTCAGAAGCTGCCTCCAACTCGCCGTGGTAGTGCGCTTCAACCGTACCATTCAGGAGGAGTCTGTGGACTATCAGGAATACATGTTGCTCGACGATCTGCCGGGTTTCAACGACCGCTTGCTCGACGACCTGCAACGCTACAACGGCGAATGTCCTCACTACGGATTGGACTATCCGGCCTCCTGCCAGCCCATCACCAAACTCCTGTGAGCAACGATACCTGATTTCCATAGCTTGAAAGAAGGATATTCACAACCAGCCATCGCCAATATGATCGGTGTCAACAAAAGCACCATCAGCCGGGAGATACGCCGCAATGGGACCAGTCGGGGGCGTGTTTGGCCGGCAAGATCGGCAACTCATCGAATGGCTGCTGCATGGGAAGTGGAGCCCGGAGCGGATCAGCCTGTGACTGGGGAAAACCGACAGGCTGGCGGTCAGCCATGAATGGATCCACCGGCACATTCGCAACGACAAGCACCACGGCGGCTTTCTGCATAAGCACTTACGCTGCCGGAAAAGGTGGGGGAAACGCTACGGTGGCAAGGTGCGGCGGGGCTTGATCCCCAATCGGGTGTCCATCGAGCAGCGCCCGGTGTTGGTCGAGCAAAGAGCCCGCATCGGCGATTGGGAGCTGGACACGGTGCATGGGAAAAACAATACCGCCGTGATGCTGACCATGGTCGAGTGCGCCACGCGCTTTGTGTACATTGATGTCCTGCCCAACCGGAAGGCGCCGGTGGTGAGCGCGGCGCTGGTTGGAAACAATGCCTTGGCATGAAAACACCGAATCAGGCACTATTCGGCATAACCCCCCCTGTTGCACTTCGAGGTTGAATCCAAGAGCCCGTACACTTGTTGACTCCGGCCGAACTCGGCGACAAACTCTCCTTGGCTGCCTGATCGAAACAATTCCGAAATGTCCTGAGCCCGTTCACGGCGATGGATCGGCTGTGTGCGAAAAAACGGTAATGGCGAATCCTATCCAGAAAACCATGCGGCCCATGCGAATTTGGCTAGATTCCGCGCCCACTGCTGGGCCGCTCGACGCCGCCCTTTGCGCCACCTTCAACGAGGAATCCGCCACATGACGACCGCCAACACCAACGACGCCCGCCCCACCCCACCCCGGTGGCAGCGAGCGCTGCCCTGGCTGGTCACACTCGGCTGCTTCGCATGGCTGTACACCCGCATAGACGGCGCGGCGGCACTTCAGGGCGAGACAGCGGCGAGCTACATGCTGCAGGTCTTCGCAAGCGTGTCCTGGGGGCACTGGCTGGCGCTGATGATCCCCTACTCCGTTTTTTTCTTCTTGGTGGACTCGACCGTGGTGTGGCGTGTGGTCAGCTGGTTCAACGCACGCGTGCCCTGGATGGATATCCTGCCCATCCGCGCCAGCGCGTACATCATCTCAATCGTGAATGAGCAGGTGGGTAAGGGCGCGATGGCGCTCTATCTGCATCGTCGAGACGGTGTTCCTGGCTGGGAGGTCGGCTCATCAATGCTTTTCATCATGTTCTGCGAGTTGCTCTATCTCACGTTCTGGGCGAACGTCGGCTACTGGCTCACGGCCGAGACGCTGCCGGCCCAGTTCAGGCTTGTACCTTGGATTGGAGCCGGGGTCCTCATGCTCTTCCTGCTCTGGATCGCCTACTTTCGCGGCGCCATCTCAATGGGCAAAGCTCTGCGGGAGCGAGCGATCCTGAAGGCGTTCCGCGAGGCGTCGCCGCTTCGCTACGTCATCGTCGCCGCGATCCGCTCACCGGCCTTGCTCAGCGCGGTCGTGGTCTACACGTTGGCGCTGCGCCTGTTCGGTGTCGAGGCTTCGTTCCTCGACATGCTCGGCGTGTTGCCGGTTATCTTCTTCGCCGCGGCGATTCCGACCCCGATGCGCGCCGCTGCCATCACGATTTGGGTGGTGCTGTTCCCTGAAAACGCGGCCCAGCTCTCGGCCTTCGGGCTGGTGATGCACAACTTCTTCATCTTTTTCAACGCGACGATCGGCCTGCTGTTCTTGCGGCGCGCCAATCGGGAGCTGTTCAGATCGGGTTAGTCTCGGTTTGGAAGCCAAGGAGAAACAGCACCCCGCCATGGGCGGCTCTCCCAACCGGCTTGGATGGCAGGCCAAGTTCCTGTGGTCACGGCCAAAAGCTCTTGACGACCGGGGCGCCGCACAAAGCCTCAAAACAAAGACCCGGACGAATCCGGGTCTTTGCAATCAAATCAACGCGGGGTTGAATCGGCCTACAACTCCATTTCGAACTCAAGCCCCCAACTGCGTCCCGGCCCTACGGTGCTGGACGCGAACAGCGCGGCGATATCTGTACGAACCTCCTTGACCTCATCGGTCAGGTTGCGGCCATACAGGGTGAGGCTCATGTTGCGCCAGTTGTAGCTTGCCGAGGCATGAATGAAATTCCGCGAACCCAAGCGGTCAAACTCGGCGTTGAGCAAGTCGGTTTCGACGGCATCCACGAAATTGTACTTGGCGTAGAATTCGAAGTACCCATCGCCCGCGGGCAGCGTCACGGTGCCGCCAATGCCGTAGGTGTTGTCAGGGGCATTTCTAGGAATCAGGTGATCGGCATTTTCAATGTTAGGGCCTGCTACGCCATCATCGTTCGGGTTTAGGTCCGTCATGAAATCCTTGTAATCGGCATCCAGATAGCCATAGGAAGCGAACAACATGACGTTCTCGCTGGCGACGAACTGCGTCTCAACCTCTAGGCCCCAGTAAACCGCCTTGGCAACATTGCTGAATACGGTGGCGACCGTCTGGGTGTCCGGGTCCAACTGAACGGCCGACTCCTGCTTGTTATCAAAGTCGTTGTAGAAGAAGGTGGTGTTGAGTTGCAGCCGGTTGTCTAGGAATTGGCCCTTCATGCCAACCTCCCAGGAATGGGCGAATTCCGGGTCATACTGGTCGCGCTCGAAATCCCGGGTGTTCTGATTGACGCCAAAGAAGCCGCCTGAGTGGAAGCCCTCGGAGTAGGAAGCGTAGAGCAGCAGGTCGTCCCATTGATAGGAAAGGCCAACCTTGGGCGAAATCTCGTTCCATGTCTGGGACAGGTCGGCAAACTCGGGGTGATTGCTTACATAAGCGCGGGACACGGGCGCCAGATAGGACTGGGCACCGATAAAATCCTTCGTCTCCTCGGTCCAGCGTAAACCAAGCGTAAGATTCAGGTTGGGGACAATTTCATAGTCCGCCTGGGCAAAGACGGCTATCGACTTGGTGGTCTGGTCCTCGAACAGCAATTGGGTCAACTCCGGCCCCTGCCAACCGGGGTCGTCCGCAGGTGCGCCCGTATCGCAGAAGATGGGAGCAAAGGCTCCGGCCTGGCAGGCCGCCAGCGTTCCCGGGTTGCTGACCACGCCGCCGAACAACGAATACCAGAATTCACCGCCAGTCACCCAATCCTGCTCGAATTCGCTACGCCAGTAGTAGACGCCGCCGACGACGGAGAGCTTATCGGTGGCGAATTCCAAGCGTAGTTCCTGGCTGAACTGCTCGTAGTCGTTGTCCCGCTCAATCGTGATGTAGTTGCCTCTGGCGCCATCGAAGTCAAACAATCGGTCTTCCACCATTTCTCGGTAACCGGTCACCGAGACCAATTGCAACTGATCGTTCAAGTCGAAGTTCATGTTGAGCGTATAGGCATCCACGTCGAAGGACGCGGGGCCGTTGAAGTCTATGGTGGTCTCTTTGCCGGCGGTCGACAGATCGGTACGACAGTCCGTGAACCCGCCGATACAAGCCAGAAATCCAGCGGAAAGATCAGGCGATGCCAGATCCGAGGGGGGAGCAGCGAGGCCCGGCGGAAGGTTGTATCCATGGGTCGGTGAACCTATATCGGAGTTGTCCTTGTATTTTTCAATAGTGAACATCGCCTCGAATCGGTTGTTGGGGGTGGCCAGCAGCGTTAGGCCGTAGTTGGCGTAGTCCTTCTGCGGGAAGTCATCCTGCAGATTGGTGTTGTATAAGTAACCATCGGCTTCAATCGTGGTGAAGAAGACCTTTGCCGCCAGCTTGTCTTCGACAATCGGGGTATTGACCACAGCCCGAAGCTCCCGCTGCCCCCACTTGCCGATGGTGCCCAGGAAGCGGGCACCCGCTTCGCCGGTCGGTCGGCTGCGGATCACATTGACGACACCACCAACCGTGTTTTTGCCGAACAATGTGCCTTGAGGGCCACGCAGGATCTCGACCCGCTCAAGGTCGAAGTTCTCAATGATCTGACCAGACAAGGTGCCGAGATAGATGCCGTCGATCATCACGGCAATGGGCGAGTCGAGGGAGTTGTCGTCCACTCGGGTCGGGCTGATGCCGCGAATGGTAATAGATGAGCCGCCGGCGCGGCCTGGACTCGCATCGATCTGCACATTGGGCGCGAAGCCGTTGAGGTCCGCCAAGCTACGGATGGACGCGTTGCGCAATTCGCCGGAAAGAGCGGTAATGGCCACCGGCACCTCCTGCGCCGATTCCTCACGCTTCCGGGCGGTTACGATGACCTCCTCAATTCCGAAGCTCTGGGACGAGGCCCGTTGAGAGGCCCCCTGCGCCACGGCCGCCGCACTGAGCCCTCCAGCAAGCACCACAACAGTGGGCAAAAGCAATATCTTAGTATGTTTCAACACGAGACGTCCTCCCCTTGTATTTGTCTTCGATGGCCGCCTCAAGCAGCGCTCAGCAATATTGGGAAGGAACCAGCCAAACCCAGTATTCCATTCGATGGCGGATAATATAGCGTATTTCACCATTTTTCCAGAGTGTGTGCGGATTCAGTACATTTCGGAATTTTTTCGATCAGGCAGCGAGGGAGAGCTTGTCCACGAATTCGGCCGGAGCCAACAAGCCGAGGGCTTGGTGGGGCAGCACATGGTGGTGGTCGCTGAGAGACCTGCCCAGCGCCCGGTTCACTTCGCTGACGATGAGGCCGCTCGGTGGACGGACCGGAACTCGACGCGCAAGGTGCGGTTGCTGCGCTCAACGCCGCCGTTGATGCCAAACAGTGGAAATTGGAAAGGGAAAGAGGGTATAAAGAGCATTATGATAATTGACATTTTCCAGACTGCGGCACTTGCCTCGCGCCGTGGGTCATTGGATTATTGAAGGCCACCAACGTGGAGGAATTCTGATGGGCAAGTACATGATTCAAGCAACGTATACGCAGCAAGGCCTTGCCGGCCTGCTGAAGGAAGGCGGCACCGGGCGACGAGAGGCGGTCAAAAAAACCGTCGAGGGGGTGGGCGGTAGCCTTGAGGCGCTTTACTACGCCTTCGGCAATTCCGATCTCTATCTGATCGTCAATCTGCCGGACGACACAACGGCTGCGGCGCTCTCCATGGCAATCCGCGCCGCCGGTGCCATTAGCATCTGCGTCACCGTTCTGATCACCCCGGAAACCATAGACGAGGCCATCAAGAAGCCGGTGCCCTATCGGCTGCCGGGCGCCTAGCCACCTAGCCCGCCGGGCCGCCCCAGTCGGCGCCTAGGGAACCCCTGCAAGGATAGTGGTTGTCGGCATGTGTCTTGACGCCGCCCGCCACTGGACGCAGCCGTAACGCCAGTGTCACCAATCCAAGGCCCTAAGCCTAGCGGCCATTGGATACTCCCTGCCATTGAACGGCCGTAGGCGTCCAGTTCCCGCTTCACCACCGGCACCATGATGTAGAGGCCGATGAAGTTCGGCATGGCGTCCACGGAAATCAGCGCATCGGACAAATCAACAAGCGCGCCAAGCTCCACGCTTGACCCCACCACCACGAACAGGCAGACAAACAGCCTGGTACATGACCTCCTGCGCCGGAGACTACTTGGCCGGCATCAGGCTTGCGGTGGATGGGGCATTACCCACGCTCTCTGACTTCGAGCGCGGCGGTCGTCAGGCTCGAATGACTCGCCCGGGCCTCGCGCCGGTCTCTTGGTCGTTCTCCCTAGTCTTCACGCCGGACACAAAGGTGTTCAAATAGCCTTCGGCGGACTGCAGTATGCGGCCACCGCCAGCGGGCAAGTCGTGATGCACCTCCAACTTGCCCAACGCCAAGCGACTTAGATCAAAGATGTTGACGTCCGCCTTTTTGCCCACCTGCAAGCTGCCCCTGTCATGCAAGCCGAACAGTTCCGCATTCGTGTGGGTTTGTTTGCTAACGATCAACTCAATGGGGAAGCGGTTGCCCCGGTTGCGGTCCCGCACCCAATGGGTGAGCTGGTAGGTTGGGCCGACCGCATCGAAAATCAGGTTGACGTGAGCGCCCGCGTCAGACAGGCCAATGGTGGTGTTGGGATGCGCGATCATCTCCTCAATCACGCTGAAGCTGCCGTCAACGAAGTTCGCCCCAAGCAAAATCGCAAACTGATCGCCCTCCCCGGCAGTCAGGTAGTCATACATGAATTCCGGGACATTCTTGCCCGCCGCGGCGCTCAGCGCGGCGATGTTGCCCGCGGCCTCCGGCTCATAGTTGATCGGCAGCTTGATGGGGAACATCATCGGTGCCGTCATCGCCAGCAGGCCGAAAACGTTTGCCATCACGCCGAGGCGGTCCGGAGGCATGTCCTCGTCCGCCAATATCGCCGCCTTCACTTCCGGTTTCTTCAATTCCGCCAACAGTCGCTTAAAGGGGAGGTCTGCATACTTCAGGTAGGTTCGGCGGCGCATGAACATGTGATAGGTCTTCAGGCTCGTCACAAAACCAATGGGACGGGTCGCGATTTGCGGCCTGATGCAGAGACCTTCCGCATTGGCCCGCTCAACGATCTTCAGGCAGTTGCGCCATTGGTCCGGGCGGTCGCCGTTCTGGACGAGCGTGAAGGTGCATTTGCGCCCGCTCGCCCGCGCCACCTCTACAAACAACTCAACTTCCTGCTCGGTGGTCCACTTCTCCGGGCCGGCGATATCGCCTACGACCCCGGCCGGCACGGCCTGAAAAACGCCCTTGTCAATGGCCTTCATCGCCCGGCCAATGGCCAGCAGTTCCGCTTTCTCAGCGAACGTGCCGGGTATGGGCTCGCCCAAAACCGAGCGGTGTCCGACGGTCCTAGAGGTGGAGAAGCCCAAGGCGCCCGCGTTCAGCCCGTCCTGAACAACCCGACACATGCGCGCCAAATCCTCAGCCGTGGCGTCCTCGTGGCGCAGCGCCCGCTCGCCCATCACATAGTTGCGCACGGCGCTGTGGGGCACCTGAGCACCAATATCCATGGTGTACTGGCGAGTGCCCAAATAATCGATGTACTCTGGGAAAGTCTCCCAATTGCCCCACTCTATGCCTTCGTAAAGAGCCGTGCCGGGGATGTCTTCAACCCCCTCCATCAACTCAATCATTCTTTTCTCACCCCCTTTGGGGCAGGGGGCGAAGCCGACGCCGCAATTGCCCATCACGACACTGGTGACGCCATGGCTAAACGACGGGTCAAGCTTGTCATCCCAGCTGACTTGGCCATCAAAGTGGGTGTGTACATCAACCCAACCTGGCGTGACATAGGCGCCATCCGCATTGATGACCTCCTTCGCTCGACCATCCATGTCGCCGATGGCGGCGATACTGCCGTTTTGGATGGCCAAATTGCCGCTGTAGGGCTTGCCGCCCAAGCCGTCCACAATGGACGCATTCTTGATGAGGTAGTCGTACATCCGTCTTTTCCTAAGCCGTTTATAGTCATTTACAGAGGTTGAGCATCACAGCGCGCAACGCCTCAAGACATTGTTGACCATGGGGAGGCTGAATTCAATCCGTGTACGGGCTCAGGACATTTCGGAATTTTTTTCGGTCAGGCAGCCATGGAGAGCTTGTCTGCGAATTCGGCCGGAGCCAACAAGCTGTACGGGCTCAGGACATTCATCCAGTCGATCAGTTCAAGGGCGCGCAGGCGCTCGCGGGCGGGCTCGGAATCGGTCACGTCCACTGGCAGGAGGGCAGGCAGGCGTGCAACAGTCTCATATTCAGGCTCCTTGGTTTTGTGACAAGACAAGTGTGCCTGAACCGGCGGCGGGGCGTCCGCAGCCCGTCATCCCGTCGGAACCAGCGCGCCAATGCGCCGAAAATCGCCGGGGCCGACATTCCGGAATGTGTTTGAGCCCATTCAGATGGCGTTATCATCCGCTACAACAAGCGCCGACATACCATAGGAGCCGATGTTGCAGACCCCATGAAACTGTTTGCCCGGCCAGACTGCATGACTCTCCGGCAGGTCTGTCAATTCTTGGGTGTGTCCGAGTTGACAATTCGAAGAAAGCGCGCGCTTCGCACGACCCAATACTCGGACTTCTTCCGCAGCACACCCCGCAAAGTTGTGCTGCACGGGGTTAGGATGCCCGCCAATGCGAAGGCCTTGGCGTCATTCAAGCGACAAGCGGCTCAATCCATGTTCGAGTTAAGGCCCGCCCTTGATCGAAATGGTGTGCCCGGTCATCCAGCTTGATGCGTCGGATGCCAAGTAGACCACGGCGGGTGCGATGTCCTCCGGTGTGCCCACTCGGCCCAAGGGGATTTGGAAGCGCTCGCCAAGTTCCGGAATCTCCTCCTTCTTGAGGTTTAGAAACTCCAAGAAGACCTCTGTTGGTATGGGTCCGGGGGAGACGCCGTTGACGCGAATGCCCAAGGTGGCCATCTCCGCCGCCAGGGTCTGGGTGAGGTTGTTGACGCCGCTCTTGGCCACGGCGTAGGGGCCGTTGAAGGGCGCGGCCGCGCCAGCGGCGACCGATGAGATGTTGATGATGGTGCCGCCGCCGTTGTCCTTCATGATGTTGGCTGCGGCCTGAGCCCCGGTCCAAACAGCCTTGAGGTTCAGGTTCAACTGAAAATCCCACTGCCGCTCGGGCATTTCCAGGAAGGTGCGGGGCACCCGATCATCCGCGCCGCCGGCATTGCTGACCCAGCAATCAAGCGCCCCAAGGTCGGCGAAGGTTTTTTGCGCCAGGGCCTGGACCTGGTCGATTTCCATGACGTTGGTGGTGACCGCCAGAGAGCGCCGCCCTAAAGCGCGAATCTTGTCCGCCACCGCTTCTATTTCATGTGTGCGTCGTGCCGCCACCACCACGTCCGCGCCCGCTTCAGCCAACCCCAAGGCCAGCCCCTCGCCAATGCCGCGTCCGCCGCCGGTGACCACTGCCACTTGGCCGTCTAGCCGAAACCTGTCCAGAATGCTCAAGGTCTTGCTCCCTCCGCCAACGTTAGGCACAGCTTAGATGAATCCACGGATGGTTGAAAAGACGGAGTCTAGTTCCAGCTGACATGAGTACCCATGTTAAGAAACCTCTGAAAAATCTGCAGGTTTTCGCAGTGCAACCAGACCAGTCTTTTTCGACGGTGTGTAACTCATTGAAAATAAAAGATAAATGACTCCAGCCGCCATGCGATGGCCAATCCCTGGAATTTAATCAGAGGGTGTTTGATCAGAACTGCGGCATTCCAGCGCAATTTGGGTGGTTCACAGCGGTCAATTGATTTACAGCTTGAAGTAAGGCGGCAGATCGCCGGAGTTAATCTTCCTGAGGGCGCTGAAGGGGTTGGCACCGAAGTAGATGTCTTCGCCAATCAGCTTGCCGGCGGCGTCAGCGGGCCACAGCGTCACTAGCTGCGCCGACCCCAGCCACAGATCGTCGGCCTTGACCGCTGCCTCGCCAACCTTGGACAAATCCATCGCCAGCAGCGCCTGCCCTCGGTAAACCTGCTTCACTTGACCTTCGGTAACGATGTGGTCGTCGTTGGCGATGATCTTGTCCACCACCACTTCAAACTGCTGGCCGTTAGTTTCGAACATGCCGGCGTAAAAAGCGCGTACCGCCTCCCGGCCCTCAATCACCATGGGCTGATCAGTGCCCCAGAAGTGATAAATTGGATGCTCCGTTAGAGTGTCCATCAGGGGGTCTAGTTCGCCCTTGATCTCGTGCTCCATGTGATCGCGCACGGCGGTGACCAACGCCCTTCGGCGGTGGTTGGGTTCTTGGGCGGACTGAGCTTCCAGTGGCAACCAGCTTCGGTGTGGATCAATTGCATAGCGCATCGGCATTTCCTCTTTGACAACCTAATCGCCTACCATTAGGGCCTTGCGGGAGAAGATGCGCAGTGGGCAAACTGAAGCGATCAACGCTGTTCTACTACAGCCTGTCCGACATGCCGGTGACGATGTCCATCTTCCCGGCCCTAGTGTTCATTCCGAAATTCTACACCAGCGATATGGGCGTGCCCTTGGCGGTGGCGGCCAACATCATCTTGGTGGCCCGCATTTTCGACTTGGTGAACGATCCCCTGATGGGCTACGCCAGCGACCGCATCGAAACGCCTTGGGGACGCCGCCGTCCTTGGCTGGTGGTGGCCACGCCGGTGCTGATGCTAAGCATCTACATGCTGTATCTGCCGCCCGATGGCGCCGGGGCGCTGCACATGCTGATCTGGATGATGGTGATGTCGGCCGGCACCACCGTCATCCTCATTCCTTATTACGCTTGGGCGGCGGAACTTTCGTCGGACTACAACGAGCGCTCCCGCATCACCGGCTGGCGATCCATGGCCGGCGTAGCCGGCAACCTGTTCGCACAGCTTGCGCCGATGGTGGCGCTGGTCCTGTTCGGCTTGGGTGGCAGCCGGGTGGTTCTGTCCATCGTGGGCATCTCCATATTGCTGCTGATGCCAATTTGCGTGTTCCTCACGGTCACCCAAGTGCCGGACAGCCCCAATCGCGAACGCAGCGTCATACCGGTCTGGCAGGGGCTGAAATTGATGCTGGCCAACGGTCCTTTCAAGCGCTTGGTGGCTACCTTCATGGTGGGGCAAGCAGCCTTGGCGATCACGATGCCTTTGTATCTGTTCTTCATTACTTTTGTGCTCGGCGCAGAGGAATCGGCCATTGTCATGTTGGCGTTTTTCTATGTGGCGAATTTCGCCGCCGTGCCCTTTTGGGTGTGGGCTTCAAGCCGCATCGGCAAGCATCGGGCCTATATTGCCAGCTTCACCATCATCGCCATCGCGCATCCGTTCTACCTCTTGCTGGGCCAAGGCGATTTTTGGTGGATGTTGCCGGTCACCTTGGTCACGGGCTTTGCCGCCGGAGGCTTCGCCGCCACGTTGCCCAACTCAATGAAGGCCGATGTCATCGATCTAGATACGCTTACCAGCGGCGAGAACCGCGCCGCCTCGTTCTTCTCCGTCTGGGCGTTCACCTATAAGGCCGCGGCGTCCCTAGGTGCGTGGATTGCACTGACCGGCTTGGACTTGGCCGGCTTCAACGCAGCGCCGGACGCAGTCAACAGCCCGGAACAGCTGCTTGGCCTGCGCCTGCTGTTCGCTCTGCTGCCGTCGTTATTCTTCCTTGTGGCCGGCGCTCTGGTCTGGAACTATCCCATCACAGAAGACCGACACGCCCAAATGCGGGCGGAGCTTGAGGGGCGCAAGGTGGCGGGCGAAACCACCTCAACCTAACCAGACGATGCCTCCGGTCGGCGAGAGGTGTTGCGCGATGGCCGCAATGGCATCCTGTGCTAGAAAACCTCTGAAAAATGCGCAGGTTTTCGCATCGCAACAAGACCAATCTTTTTGGGGATTATATACTTGACTAGACAAGCTCAATATCATCCCCATTATTCAAGGCCTTTAAGTGGAGTGATTTTGAGTTTTTTCATTTAGCTTGCTAAGCAGCAAATAGCCGAAAGCGATAAGAGCAAAAATAAAGCAAAAAATATAACGGGAAGAAAACTTTCAACAATTGTAAGCTTCCAATAACGATTTATATCTTTCCCCTTTTTTAATAATTCCCATTCACGCCCAAAAAAAGGATAGGCAAGGTTTTCTTCCAGCTCCAGCAAAGCGTCAAACTTTCCCGAATTAAGTTGGCGATAGGAACGAACGATGATAAACCACGATGCAGAAAGCGCCATCCCCAGGATGCCAGCGACCATCAAGATTACCCAAACAGGAACTATTCCTGTGCCATACCTAAGAAGAGCAGCAAGGAGGATTAAAATGCCTGTTAGCAGACTTACATAAAGCCTGTTTGCTCCGTCCCGTCTCTGGCTTACCCTGTCTGCCAGTTCGGAGTGAAGTTTGTAGATTTCCAGAAATTCTTGTTTGTTTTCGTTCACAGACTACGCAACATCTCTTATTGCCTTAACAATACTGCCGCTATTCCACTTAACAATTATGTCTGCATTGTCCTTGACAGTCTGAGATGTCCTCTCACTTCCCCAATATTCTATGGCTATGATGGGCTTTGTTTTATTTTTGGCCATGAGTATCTCTTTCTTAATCCATTTGCTATAATCCGCATAGACACCCGCCAGTATAAGTATAGCGCTGCAAAATCGCATTTTGTCCATGATAGCCTGTTGCAGTTCTTGATCGCTCCCCTTTTTATGTATCGGATTATCCCTTGGTATCGAATAATTTTTGAATCTAAAGTAGGATTTTTTCCTCAGTAAACGCTCTAATTTTTCATATTTATCTGAATATGACCATGAATGACTAATGAATAGATTGTAAGTTCGCATCGTTTACCTCCAACTATGAGTTTATCCAATCGTTTATCGGTTTCACTTCTGCAACGCCCACATCGCTTGTGTCTGTATATACAACATGATACTTGAATTTTTCTGGTTGTATTTTTTGCAACTTCTCAACAGCCTTTTGACGAATAACGGTGATAGTTTCATGCTTTGATTATACGGCACCTTGTTAGTGGGGATGATATTGAATTTGTCTAGTCTAGTCTATAATCCCCATCTTTTTCGATGACGTGTAAGTTATTGAAAATAAAGTATAAATTATTTAAGCCGCTATACGATGGTCAGCCCTTGGAATTTAATCAGAGATTCCCTAGGTTAGCGAACCAGAATGGACTCTTCGTTCCAGGGCGTTAAGGGCTCGCCATAGTCGGCCTGAAACGCCGCCGGCAGCTCTTCGGTCATGGCCAAAGTGGCGGCTAGGCGGCCAAATCCGACGAAGAACGCCACCGTCATGCCAAGCTCCATGACTTCCGCTTCCGTAAAGAGGTTCTTAAGGCCCTCGTAGGTTTGGTCATCAATAGCTAGGTGATTGGTTGCGAACAGGTCGGCGAAAGCTATGGCCGCCTGCTCGCGCTCGGTTAGCTGTTGTGCTGCAGGCGGGTCTGCGAGTTCGCACACCAAATTCTCGGTGACGCCATCCGCCACCGCATCCGTATAGCGAATGGCCATACAGCTACGGCATTGATTGTGAAAGGCCACCCGCAGCCGCACCAATTCCACCAGCCGGTCCGGTAGGCTGCGATGCATTTTGAGCGAACCGCCAAAAGCGGCCAGTCCCTTGGCCAGGCCCGGACAGTGGGCGAACATGCGCATCAGCCCCTGCTCCAAGGGAGTGGCGGTTTCCGGCCTAGTCATCTCCTGAAGCGCCGGGTCCCAGCGGTCCGGGGCGATTTTGCTAATTCTAGACATGTTGCACGGCCTTCGTTTGGAGTGGTTTGAGTAGTTTGCCATTGACCGAGCAAGCGATTCAAGTTGACCCATCGCCGCCTGTTCCAAGCGCAGCGACCGGGCCGAAGATCGCATTGAAGCAACTTGGACGTTCCACCGCCCGCCTCCAGCAGGCAGGCCAGGGCAGGAGCTGGCAAACGGTGAAGCCCGGGCTGGGGGCCGCCCCGCACCTGCCTGAGCGACCTTCAGCAGACGCGTTGGCTGCCCATTTCCGAAAAATCGTGCGGCACCTTGCATCGGCCAGCGTCCGGTCTCCAACAATTCGCTTGACGAACTGGATTCGAATCGAGAAGCCTCGAACGACACCCTATCCCGGAGAGACAGATAGCGCCCCAGAGACACGCGGAAGCCCTTCCCATAATTCCGGCAACGACAACAACACCACGGAAGGCGATAATTGACCCGATATAACCGCCAACGAAAAAGCAAATTGAACTTGGTAGCAAGACGGATATCAATTTCTTGAGTTTGTCATTCATGGTGATGCTCATGCTTTACCTCCTTAGAATTCGCATATGGCCAAGGCGTTTAACCCAGTGGAGAATGGCGACAGGATGCGCAAATTCCAATTGGCGTTGGCCAATGTCTTTCCGCCTTTGTCCTTCACCATGCCAACCATCATTTGACAGGCTTTCCGTGCTTCCGGCACCGACATGTCGATTTCGACGTCAACCGAATTGTCATGCGTGTCGCCGTAGTTCAGGTTGCACTCAGAAACACTTGGAGCACTTTCGAACATAGCGCAGACAATCAGCCCAGCAGCCACTGGCGTCGCATCATCCAGCCCAGCAGCCACTGGCGTCGCATCATCATCGCCGTCATCACGGGAAAAATGAACGACAGCGCCCACTACGACTAAGGCCAGACACGCCTTGGGGAACCATTTGTGCATGTTGCAACTCCATGATAGTTATACGTGTATAGTTGGTAACCCATCTGCAGCTGGGGGGCAACCAGGATCTGCGGTGGATGAGCCTAACGAAAACAAGAGGATTAGACAAATGGCAAAGAAAAAAATCGTGAATCAACGGGCAAAAGAGCGGCGTCTGCCGCTGCAAGGACGTTACCGGACCCAAGCACCAGCAAGGCGGCGAAATCTGCGGCCGGGTCCGCGCTGACACAGCGCAAGAGCACCAAGGCTACAGGCAGCCAGGCTGCGTCTGCCGCCGCCAAGGCGTTGCGCAGCCCCAGCGGGAGCAAAGCCGTAAAGTCGGCTGCAGGTTCAGCGCTGACACAACGGCCAGACCGGAAGAAGTGAGATGAAACTGGTTAGGGTTCAGGTTCAGTGTTTTCGCAACATTCTGGATTCAACCGAGGTTGTCATTCAAGACGACGTGACGTGTCTCGTCGGTAAGAACGAGTCCGGCAAAACCGCCTTCTTGGAAGCGCTACGACGCCTGAATCCAGCCCAGGGCAATCCAAAATTCGAAGTGGGGCAGCACTATCCAGCTTGGCTGGAGAAGAAGCATCGACGTCAAGGGAAGGGTTTGGACGCTGTTAAGGCCGTCACCGCTTGGTTCACACTTGAACAAGCCGACAAAGAAGCCCTTTCCACACGGTTGGGTGAAGGCGTATTCCAGTCAGATGAAATTGCGGTTAGCCGCACCTATGGTGGAAAGTATTGCTGCAACTACACGGTCAACGAGGCGCTGGCAGTTAAAAATTCGATTAGTAAGGCGGATTTGCCCGAAAGCGCTGCAACCGCTACTGGAAGTCCTAGTTCATTCGTCGCAATATCGGAAAAGATCGCTGACTTGCAAGTCTGTGAGAACGCGCAGGTGGCGGCGTCAGCTGATGGTCTGAAAACGACAATTGACCGTTACCTTGGCGACAATGATGACTTCTCAAAGCTGGTTCTAGAGGAGCTTGATCGCCTAGTTCCGAAATTCTTCTATTTCGCCGAATACAGCAAGTTGTCAGGGATCGTCAAAATTCGGGAGTTGTTGGCGGCGAATGATGATGATCTTGATGATGGCAACAGGACGGCAAAATCGCTGCTGATGCAGGCCGGCGCGGAGGATGACTACCTGCTCAATCCTAAGTATGAGACGCGCAAGCGGGAACTCGAAAACAATGGTTTGACTGGTTGTTGCGGCAGGATTCGAACCAACGACCTTCATGTGACGAGTTTGAAGGCGAAGACGCCGAGGAAGCGGAACGGGCGCTGGCCGCCTATCAAACGGAATCGAATGGGTGGAGCACGCGACTGCCGAACAACAATTCCCTGGCGGCGGTGGGTGCCGGCTGGTACCACGAACAACGCAGTGTCGGCGTTTGCAGCCTGAACTCCTCCGAGAGGCGTAGTCGAGCAAGGCTGTGGCCATGAAGTCGCCCTACTCCGCCCGTACTCAATGGTACGTGGTGCTGCTCCTTACCTTGGCCTCCACACTGTCGTTCATTGATCGGCAGATCCTGAACGTCATGATCGGACCCATCAAACGGGATCTAGGGGGCTTAAGCGACACGGAGATTTCCCTCATCATCGGCTTGGCCTTTTCGTTGGTGTACGCCTTGGCGACCTGGCCCCTAGCGCGGATGGCGGACAGAGCCAATCGGCGCAACCTGATCGCCGTCGGCATTTTCGCTTGGAGTCTAGCAACGGCGCTGGCGGGCAAGGCGGACAATTTCCGCAACCTGTTCGCCGCACGGATGGGGGTAGGCGTTGGCGAAGCAAGCCTGGGGCCGGCCTCCGCATCGCTGTTGGCGGACTATTTCGACAACAGCCGTTTGCCCTTGGCCTACGGCATTGTCGGCGCTGCGCCTTTCATCGGCACCGGCCTCGCCAACATCGTCGGCGGCCCGCTGATCGACTGGCTGGAGGCGCGGCCAAACTTCGTCCTGCCACTGTTCGGCGAACTCTATTCTTGGCAGATGGTGCTGGTGACCGTCGGACTGCCAGGCATTCTGCTGGCGGCGCTGATGTTCTCCATCGTCGAGCCTAAGCGCCGGGGCGCACTGAAGGACATGAACGACGGCTTCCCCTTGCGGGAGGTTTGGGCGTTCGTCAGATCCCGGGGCAAGTACTTGACCTATCACTTCATCGCCTATCTTTGCCTCTCGATCCAGGGTTTCGCCTTCCTCACTTGGGTGGTCGAGTTGTTCGTGCGAAAGCATCACTGGTCGAAAACGGAAATCGGCTTGGTCTACGGCGTCATCGCCTTGGTCATTGGCATCATCGGCAGCGTTTGGGCCGGCTTCTACGCCGGCCGGCTGATCGGCCGCGGCGGCGGCGATGCACCCATGCGCGTGACCCTTTGGGGCACCTTGGTGCTCGGTCCGGTAGCCGTGGTGTTGCCGCTGCTCGACAACGGCATAGCCGCCGCCATCATGTTGGTGCCCATCACCTTCACCATGGCCATGCCGCCGGGCCTTAGCAACGCCGCCCTGCAGGCTATCGCCCCAAACCAGATGCGCGGTCAGCTGATCGCGTTGTATTTGATTTGCGTATCCTTCCTTTCCTACCTGCTTGCGCCGCTCATCATTGGCGTGATGAACGATTATGTGTTCGGACGGGAGGATGCCATTGACCTGTCCTTGGCGACCTTGGCCGTAGTCAACTACACGGTGGCCGCGCTCTGCCTAGCGCTGAGTTTGCGCCCTCTGCGCCAAGCGCTTCAGCGCATCTCTGCCGACAAGGAAGTCGGAGGAGCACTGGGGCCTGCCTAGGAAACCTCACTGAACGACTGCGGAACATCGGCGGGAAGGAATGCTTAATACGGCTGCGCAGAATTTGGGGCCGCAGGGAAAATCAAACCACGGTTTGAAATGGTCAAACGGGATCTGGCGGGATTGAACGGGTTTTCGCAGCGCAACAAGACCAACCTGTTTCGATGACGTGTAAGCCGTTGAAAATAAATGAAAATAATCCTAGACACCGTGCAATAGCCAAGCCTTAGAAGTTGATCAGAGATTCCCTGGATTGGGGCAATCGCTGATCAGTTCGCAGGTTTCCGCCGTGCAGGGAAGTTCAATCACCTTCGATTGCATGTAGGCTAATGCAAACCGGGTATAACTGGAATGATCCGCCGTATAAAGACCAGCTGCTCAAGAAATTAGTGGCCATGGTCTTAGAGAAATCAATGCACTAGCTAAGGAGCGCTGATGGGACGACTAGCCGTTGAAACAAACCGCCAAATCTACTTTGAACACTATAAAGGGAAGGGGACGACGGTGGTGCTTTCCCATGGCTGGGGCATGGCCGGTCGGGTGTGGGATAACACCTTGGCTAGACTTCAGGACGCCGGCCATGGCGTGGTGATTTACGATCATCGCTGTTGCGGCGCTTCGGACAAGGACTTTGCCGACGGCTCAATTGAAGCGCTTGGCGCGGACCTCGCCCGGTTGTGCGAGCACCTTGAACTCCACCGCCCGGTGCTGAATGGCTGGTCGCTCGGCGGGCCGGTGGTGGTGGACGCCGCCGTGCGCATGGGTGCCAACGTTGGTGGCTTGGCGTTGACCGCAGGCGCAACGCCAAGATACACCCAAGCCGAAGGCTTCCCCTACGGCGGGCGGAAAGAGGATGTGGCCGCCACCATAGCCGCCTTGCGGGCGGACCGCGTCAACTTCCTGCACAGGCTTTATTTTGAAGGCGTGTTCGCCCAGGACGTTGGGGACGCCACCAAGGACTGGTGCTGGCGCATGGCCTTGCAGGCCAGCCCCGGAGCGGATGCCTCCCTTGGCGCACTGGCGCAGCTTGACCAACGCCAAGCAATGGCAACCCTCCGCTGCCCGGTCTTGGTCATCGTCGGCGGCCAGGACGCCGTTGTGGCACCGGACATTGGCCGGGATGCGGCCCAACGCCTCGCCAATGCGGAACTGCTGGAATTTGAGGACTGCGGCCACGGCCCCTTTTTGGAGCGGCCAGATCGCTACCACTCCGCCTTGCTGAACTTTCTGGACAGGATGTAAAAATGAGCGCTCGCCGAGTCAACTTCGGTCTTTGGTACGACTTCCGCAACCCGCCGCCAAGCACCATCAGCTTCCATGACCTGTACCGAGCCTGCCTCGACCAAATCGTCTGGTCCGAATCCTTAGGCTTCGACTCGGTATGGCTGACGGAGCATCACTTCTGCGACGACGGCTACACCCCATCGCCCTTGATCATCGCCGCCGCCGTCGGCGAGCGCACTAGGCGAATGCGCATCGGCACCAACCTGATGCTGCTGCCCTTGGCGGACCCCGTGCGCTTGGCTGAAGACACCGCAACCCTATCTATTCTCACCGGCGGACGCTTTGACCTAGGCGTTGGCCTCGGTTACCGGCAGCTTGAATTCGACTATTTTGGGCGCCAACTCAAGCATCGACCGAGCCTGATGGAGGAGGGCGTCGACATCATCCGCCAAGCCTGGAGCGGCAAGCCGGTCAGCATGAGAGGAAAGCGCTACCAGATCGATCAGTTGACCGTGGCGCCGGCCCCTACACCGCCGCCGAAGCTCTATTTGGGCGGCATGGCACCGCCAGCGGTCAGCCGCGCCGCACGGCTTGGCGATGGCTTCCTTTCCACCGGCGGCATTGGTCATGACCTCTATATACAGGCGCTCAAGGACCAAGGCAAGCCACGTCGCCAAGGTGCCATCTGCGCCGGCAATTGGTCCATCGTCGCGCCGGACCCGGAACGGGAGGCCGCGTCAATCGGCGAACACGTCCTCTACCAAACCAACGAGTACATTTCCTGGGGCGCCTTTGGCCCGCCGGATCAAACGCCCCTGTTTCCGGATGCCGCTAGCGCCATCGCTGGTGGCCTATATGAGCTGTGCGATGCTGATGGCGCAGTGGCCGCCCTGACGCAGATGCTCAACGACTACCCGGAAATCGTTGACGTACACTTTTGGGCCCAGTTTCCAGGCGAGCCCGTAGACAGCGGCAGCCGCCGCATCGAGTACTTGGCACAGCAGGTGCTGCCGCGAGTGCGGGAGCAATTAGCGGGCGATCAGGCGGAGACAAACCTCAACGCGAGCTGAGTTCAAAGCTCCACCAATGGTTCGGCCGAGGCGATGGGTCAACACCCACTTTGTTGGCGCGGGCGACCCAGACCTCATCAAGCAACGTCGGCGCTTGCAACCGCGCAAGGCTGACCGGATAGATGCGGTCGCCAATTTCAATGCGCCCAGCAGGATTCTGAAGGACATAGCTTGACCAAGTCTTGCCTTGGCAGTGCGAGCAGCTCACGAACAAGCGCCCGGCCCAAGACATGCAGTTAAGCGTCACCGAATGGGGACCCTCAGGGTTGACCTCCAAAGCGCATAACCCAGCGTCATTGACGAACGACCAGTCCGCCACCGGTTGGGTTGCCTCGTTGCCAAAGAGTTTGCCCCCCGGCAGACGACCGCAGGGGCCGATGCCGAGAACTAGGGGAAACAGCAACACTCCAGCAAGCCAGCGCACTGCCCTCGACGGCAAGCAGGTCAGGGCCTTGGGCTTGGCCCGAGCCAACTGCCGGGTCGGGATGATGGATTTGGTGTACGACCTGCGTCGTCCCGCGTTGTGGCGGTTGCCTGTCTTCAAGTTGGACCACCAAGGCCGGTGCCGTCGTGCCGAATCGGGCAGGCGGAAGCCCAGAACCGACTCGATCTGAGCGAAAGTCGTCCGCCATTTCGGCTCCCGGCAAGCGGAGAGAAGATGATGGTAGAGGGGGGCGTACTTGCCCCGCCCGCGGCGGTATGCACGAGTTGGCTTCCGGTGGTGGTCATGAGCCATACCTAGAAAAATTCTCCCTGACTCGCGTCAATGCTAACGCATTGCGGTCCATCGTCAAACGATGCCATCAAGCACCTCGAAGAGCGGTTGGCCGAGGCGTGCGGTGGGTGGAAGAATCGCCGCGAACGCACTCCTGAAAGGAGCCGCAAGGGGCGGAAGCCGTTGCCAGCCGAGGCTTGAAAGAGGTGGACGATGATTGTTCCCATCAATTTCGCTATATTGCATCCCTTTCCATTGGGGGAGCGCAAGATGAAGATAGGGTTGTTGATGGTGTTCCAGAACTTCGAGGATGGAACCACCGATCAGGGGGCATGGGAGCGGGACATTCATCTCGGCAGGTTGGCGGAGCCGCTGGGCTTTGACATCCTAAGCGCCGTGGAACATCACTTTTTCAACTACGCAATGTCTCCAGACAACCTTCAGTACTTGAGCTACATGGCGGCGCAGACGGAGAAGATCGGCCTCTTGACGGGGGCGGTCATCCTGCCTTGGAACGATCCGCTGCGGGTGGTGGAGCGCATGATCGTGCTCGACCACTTGAGCGGTGGCCGCGCTCTGTTCGGCATTGGCCGCGGCTTGGCGCGACGGGAGTACGACACCTTCGGCGTAGACATGAATGAGGCCCGAGACCGTTTCGACGAAGCCGCGGAGATGATCATTCGCGGCTTGGAAACCGGCATCGTCGAAGGCAATGGCCCCCACTATAAACAGGTGCGCACGGAAGTGCGGCCGCGCCCCTACGCCAGCTTCAAGGGCCGCTTCTACGCGGTAGGCATGTCGTCGGACTCCGTGCCTGTGGTCGCTCGCCTCGGCGCCAAGATGATGAGCTTCGCGCAGAAGCCCTGGGCGGATATGGCGCCCCACTTCAACCGCTATCGGGACCTCTACCGGAAGCACCACAACACACAGCCGCCTTCGCCCGTATGCGTGGACTTCTTGAGTTGCGACGAAAGCGCCGAACTAGCCGAGGCCAACGCCCGCAAGCACATGTCCAACTACTACCTCACGGTCATGGAGCACTACGAGATGACCAGCGACCACTTCCGGCAAATGAAGGGCTACGGAGACTACGCCGACAACGCCCAGCTGCTGCGAGACTCCGGCATGGAGGATGCCGCCAACGCTTTCGTGGATATCAACACCTTCGGCACCCCGCAGCAGATTCTCGACAAGATGGAGGCCCGGTGCCGGCAAATTGGAGACTTCGACCTGACCGTCCAAGTCAGCTATGGCGGCTTGAGCGGGGAACAAGCGGAGAGGAGCATTCGCCTGTTTGCGGACAAGGTGCTGCCTGAGTTGCAGTCTTGGCAGACGCACTAATTTCTTGATCGCGGGAACTTGATCGCGGGATAAGGATGGCTAACGGGCCAAGCTCAAACCCACGCACCACCCCCGCATCAGTCTGGGGCGGCACCTCGTTCGGCCTCTCGTTGGCGGGAACAAGAAGGCAAATGCGGTCAAGCTCTCGCCCGTCTAGCACCCTATCGTTTGTCCTAAGCATCGCACCTTCCACCTTTCCTCTGCATCAGGTCTCCTTGTGAACATCGGTCAGATCACCGCCAAGTGGGCGAACTTGGATGGCTCCCGCTTGGCGTTGGTGGACATTCCAACCGGACGGCGCGTGTCCTTTGGCGAACTGGAGCAGGCCGTGCGGCGCTTGGCCAATGGCCTGTTGGACCTCGGCTTGGCCAATGGCAGCCGCGTCGCCGTTCTGGCTAGGAACAGCGTTGAATACTTTGAGGTGTATTACGCCTGCGCTCGCGCTGGTTTGATCGCCCAACCGCTGAACTGGCGCTTGGGCGTGGCGGAGCTGGCTCGCATTCTTGAGGACGGAGAGCCTTCGGTCCTCATCACCGCCACCGAGTTCGACGCTGAGCGGCGGGCCTTGGCTGAGCAAGTGGACATACCCCACTGGCTGCAATACGGCCCCGGCAGCGATGGCTCCTTCAACGCCTTGAAGGCGCGGGCCGCCGCCACCGAGCCGCAGGTTGAAGCGGGCGGTGATGACCCCCTGCTCATCCTCTACACCGGCGGCACAACCGGGCTTTCCAAAGGCGCCCTGCACTCCCACCGCACGCTGTACATGGGCATGCTAAACCAGACTGTCGCCGAACGGATCGTGCCGAGCGATGTTTACATGCTCACTGGGCAGATGTTCCACATCCCGGTGGCCTTGGCGATGAACTACATGGCCCACGGCTGCCCGGTGGTGCTGATGAATTTTGACGCCGCCGAGGCACTGGAGATCATTCAGGCGGAGAAGGTGTCCGCATTTCTCGGCATCACCACCATGCTCAATTGGATGATGGCCCTGGACGGATTTGACCGCTATGACCTCTCCAGCCTGCGCAACATTCAATACGGCGGCGGCCCCATGCCGGAAACCGTGGTCAAGGCCGCCCTCAACGCCTTCCCTTGCACGCTGATTCAAGGCTATGGGCAAACGGAAGGCATGACGATGACTTTCCTCTCCCAGGAAGACCACGCCGACGCCATCGCCGGCAAGCGCTCGGAACGGCTGAACTCCTGCGGGCGCGAGGGCTTCATCACCCGCGCCCGAGTGGTGGATGCAGCGGGCCGGGACATCCCCAAGGACGGCCAAACCCCCGGCGAGATTGTCATCCAATCCGAAGCCAACATGCTGGGCTACTGGCGCAAGCCGGAACTAACCGCAGAGGTCATGCGCGATGGCTGGATGTGGACCGGCGACGTCGCCACTTGGGATGAGGACAGCTACATCTTCATCGTCGACCGCGCCAAAGACATGATTATCTCCGGTGGCGAGAACATCTACTCCACCCAGGTCGAGGCCGCCATTCACAAACATCCGGGCGTGTTGGAGGCGGCGGTTATTGGTGTGCCGGATGAGCAATGGGGCGAGTCCGTCACAGCCGTGGTGGTGATGAAGCCGGGGCAGCAGGCCACTGAGCAGGAGATCATCGACACCGCCCGCGTCCATCTTGCCTCCTACCAAAAGCCGCGCAGCGTGGATTTCGTTGACAGCCTGCCAAAAGCGCCCACGGGCAAGATCCTCAAGCGCGAACTGCGCGAGCGAGCCCGGGGCAGCAAGGTGTGATGCATGGGGCTGCTGACGCCGAATCTTCTAGCCCACATCGGCAAGACGGTGACACCCCGGACCGAGGTGGTCACCCGGCGGGACATACGCAAATACTCCATCGCCACCGATCAGCGTCAGCGCAAGTACTTAGATGGCGATGAAGCGCCACCGCTGTACCATGTGGCGCTATTTTGGGATGTCGTGGAGTTGGACGAACTGACGCCGGACGGCGTCTCCATAGACAAACTGCTGCCGAAGCTCCCCTTGGAACGGGCCATGGCCGGAGGATTGAACATCACCTATCACGACCGGATTCGGCCCGGAGACGTCCTCATCGGTCGCCGCACCTTGACCGACCTCTATGAAAAGGAAGGTCGCTCCGGCCCCATCATTTTCTACGAGGTGGTGCTAGAGGTCAGCCGAGAGGACGGCAGCCCGGTCATCACCGAGAAAACCACGAGGCTGCTGCGATGAGGGCGGCGCCCAAGCCCGGCGACAGCCTGCCGCGGCAGCATCACAAGCCAGACAACGTGCAGCTTTTCTTGTACAACGCCGCCCTGTGGAACGCCCACCGCATTCACTTCGACTGGCCCTACGCCAAGGAGGTGGAGGGCTATCCCGGCTTGGTCATCGCCGGACCGCTGATGGGCGACTGGCTTGGGCAATGCGTGGACGCATGGCTTGGCGAGGACGGGACCTTGGTGACCCTGGAGTATTCCAATCGCGCTGCCGCCTACGTCGGCGAAACCTTGACCGCTGGCGGGCAGGTCAAATCGGTGGATGAGGTGAGCGGAGAAGTGACGCTGGAACTCTTCATCCGCAACAAGTCCGGCGCCGTCGTCACCCCCGGCCAAGCTGTTATTCGGTTCAAGCCGCTCACGACGACCAACCACCCCGCTCTTGCGCAAGCAACAACATGAGTTCAGGGGAGGTCCAATGCGAGCCGCCTGGGCTGAAACCGCCGGAGTTGAAAAGAGTGGGTTGGGGGCGCACGCCTACCGGCGCGTCAAGCTCGTGCTTGCGCCCATCCCCCGGCAAGAAGACAGGGCCATGCACGGACAGGTGAACGCTCCAAGCCCACTCGAAACCGAGGCTCGACCAGGCCCGCTCCGTTTAACGCGCCGCCATGAAAGGGGCGAACGCCGGCACATGACAGGCCACGAACGCCTGTGCGGAGAGGTGCGTGCCTACAATAGGTTGGTAATTAGGGAACCTCTGAAAAATTCGCAGGCTTTCACAACGCAACAAGACCAATCTTTTTCGATGACGGTTCAGCCATTAAAAAAGGCCCGATCAGGCCCGCTCCGTTTAAGGCGCCGCCATGAAAGGGGCGAACGCCGGCACATGACAGGCCACGAACGCCTGTGCGGAGAGGTGCGTGCCTACAACAAGTTGGGCATTGGGAAATCTCTGAAAAATTCGCAGGTTTTCGCAGCGCAACAAGACCAACCTTTTTCGATGACGTTTCAGCCATTAAAATGAAATATAAATCATTCCAGACGCCATGCGATGGTCAATCCCTGGAATTTAACCAGAGGTTTATTGGCTCTTGAGAAGCAGGTTGAAGGACAGGCCATGCTCTCTTTAAGAGGACAGGTCGCCATCGTCGGCGCCGCCGACACCGAGGTCGGTCGCGTACCCCATCTGAGCGCCACCGGCCTTTGCGTGGATGCGGCTTGGCGGGCGCTAGACGACGCCGGCATCGGCAAGGACCAAGTGGATGGTCTGGTCACCTGCAACAGCATGGCTGAACCTCGGATGTACCACGCCGAGGCCATCGCCGAATACCTGGGGCTTTGCCCAAGCTACTGCGTCAGCGCCGGCGCCGGCGGAGGCACCACTTTCACGGTGCTCTACCAAGCCGCCTTGGCACTGATGCATGGCGTTTGCGACACCGTTCTCATCAGCATGGCGGACAGCTTGCGCAGCGGCCTTAGCCGCTCCCAAGCGATGCTCATGCAATCCTCTTCCGGGCATCCTCACTTTGAAACGCCATACGGCGCCACCGTCCCCGGCTATTATGCCTTGGTGGCCAACGCCTATATGCACAAATACGGCGTGACGGAAAAGCAGGTGGCGGCTGTGGCCGTCACCGCCCGGGCCCATGCAGCACTGCACCCGGGCGCGCAGATGCGGGAACCGATTACGGTAAACGATGTGCTGTCCAGCCGCATGATCGCCGACCCCCTGCGCTTGCTGGACTGTTCGCTGGTGTCCGATGGCGGCGCGGCGGTGGTGCTCACCCGCTCCGACCGGGCGTGGGATTTTCCCCATCCCCCGGTTTACTTGCTCGGTGCCGGGGAGGGGCACGGGCATGAGCACATCAGCCAAGCCCATGACCTCACCACTTCCTTTGCCCGCCAGGCCGGGGAGCGAGCCTATGCCATGGCCGGCCTAGGCCCCACAGACATCGACCTGGTGGAGCTTTACGATTGCTTTACGCCAGTGGTGCTGATGGAGTTGGAGGACTTAGGATTTTGCGGCCGTGGCGAAGCCGGCGCTTTCGTGTCAGAAGGACGCACCAAGCTAGGCGGGGAGCTGCCCATGAACACCCACGGCGGCTTGCTTTCTCATTGTCATCCCGGCAACCCAGGAGCGATGTTCGCCCTCACCGAGGCGGTGCGGCAGCTGCGCGGAGAATGCGGGGAACGCCAAGTGGCCGCCGCCGAAACGGCCTTGGTCCATGCCCAAGGCGGCATTTTGTCTAGCCATTGCACAGCCATTCTGGGCCTTGATAGGTGAGGCCGTGAACACGGATACAGACGCCCCCGCCAAACCTGCACCGCTGGTCACGCCAGAAATGGCACCGTTCTGGGAAGCCTGCGCCAAAGGTCGGCTGATGCTTCAACACTGCGCTGATTGCGGCCATCGTCAATTCTATCCGCGCCTGCTTTGCGCTGCCTGCGGCGGCCGAGGCTTGAATTGGCTGCAAGCCTGCGGGCGTGGCCAGGTCAAGTCCTGGACCATCATTCGCCGTGCCGTCAGCCAAGCCTTTGCAGCAGATGCACCCTATGTTGTGGCGCTCATCGAACTGGCCGAAGGGCCCACCATGATGAGCAACATCATCGGCTGCGACCCGGCAAGCATCACCATCGGTCAGCCGGTTCGGGTAACCTTCGAGGCGAGGGGGCCGAACATCGCCCTGCCCCTGTTTGAACGGGACGACCTTGGCGGCCCTTTTTCGACAGCGGGGATGTCTTGACGACCCCTTCAGCTTAAAATGGCCATCAACAGGAACCAGTTTTAGTATCAGGAGGAGGCAACATGACAACTGTTCTCATCACTGGCGCCAGCCGGGGCATCGGCTCGAAACTCGCCAAGCAATATGCAGCCGAAGGCGCTCAAGTCATCGCCTGCGTGCGGGACACCGCTTCCGCACCGGGGCTTCAAGGTGCAAACGGGAACCTACGCATCATCCAAATGGACATGGGCGATCCAGCTTCGATCTCGGCGGCGGCGGCAGCAGTGGGCGATCAGCCCATTGACGTGCTCATCAACAACGCCGGCGCAGTTGGCGGCAACCCCGCCAAGCAGAGCCTCGACCAGCTAGATTTGGAGGAATGGCATCGCACGCTCAATGTCAACACCATCGGCCCAGTGTTGGCGGCCAAGGCATTCAAGGGCAGCTTAGCGGCTTCGGGCGACGGCAAGCTCATGAACGTCACCAGCCAGCTTGCCGCTTCCACTTGGCCGTTCGGCGGCATGTACATCTACTCCACCACCAAGGCGGCGCTCAGCAAGGCCACGCAAATCCTGGCCTTGGATTGGAAAAGCGACTCGATCACCGTCGCCTTGATGCATCCCGGTTGGGTGCACACGGACTTGGGCGGCCCCAATGCGGAGATCAGCGCCGAGGAAAGCGCCTCGGGCATTCGCTCGGTCATCGCCGGGTTGACCAAGGAGGACTCAGGCAAGTTCTACAAGTGGAACGGCGAGATTCATCCGTGGTGAGGCGAACAGGAGTGTGGCGGCGCAAAATATAAGGAGGCAGGCAATGGGGAACATCCTTGCCGGCAAAACAGCAGTAGTCACTGGCGCCGCAGTAGGGCTGGGGCGCGCCTTCGCCAACGCCTTGGCGGATGCGGGAGCTTCTCTAGCTGTTTGCGACGTGCGTTCGGAAATAGAGGAGCTCGCCGGCGCGAACAGATCGGTGCTGGCGATGGAGGCTGACGTTGCCGATGCGCAAGCCGTGCGGCGCTTCATTGACGCCGCCGTGGAGCGCTTTGGGCGCATTGACATTCTGGTCAGCAACGCCGGCGTCTGGGCCGCGTCCGAGGCGACGGATGGCATCGACAAGACCTTGGCGGACGCGGCGAATTTAATCGGCGTCAATCTAAAAGGCGTATTCCTTTGCGGGCGGGCGGTGATGCCCATCATGATGCGGCAGGGCGGCGGCCAAATCATCAACATCAACACCGACCATCTGCACACCTGCGGCGCACCTTTTGAGGAACCCCACCACAACGCACCGAACTGCCCTTTTCTGGACATCGCCCCCCGGCCCACGGGCGGCGGCCCGGCCATGGACCTCTACGACGCCGCCAAGTGGGGCATCAACGGCCTCACCTTCGCATGGTGCCAAGCGCTCAAGCCCTACAACATCCGCGTCAACGCCCTGTGCATGGGGGCGACGGACTCCCACATGCTGCGCGGCTTCCATAATTTCGATCCGCCACCAGAGGAAGTGGCGCAGTGGATGAAAGCGAAGGACATCGCTCGGGTGATGATCGAGTTGATTGAAGAGGGCCCCGAGGGCCGATCTGGCGAGAACATCGGCTTCGCTATGGGCCATCCGGTGGTGCTGCCGCCGGTTCGCCGGAACCCTTATTTCATCGCCTCGGAGCAAAACGTCTGATGGCCAACTTGAGCGGGCGGTCCGCCATCGTCACCGGCGGCGCAACCGGGTTGGGCAGGGCCTTTGTGGAGGTCTTGTCGGCGCAGGGAGCCAATGTGACCTTTTGCGATCTGCTGCCTGAAACCCAGGACATTGCCGCCGAGATAAACGCTGGCGGCAAAGTGCGGGGCATTGTCGCCGATGTCTCCAAACTCAATGACCTCAGGCGGCTCACGGTCGCCGCGCAAAGCGCGTTCGGCGGCGTCGATCTCTTGGTTAACAACGCAGGCCGCTGGCGGCGTACGCCCGTAACGGATCCCTTCGATAAGGCCGTGGCCGACTGGGATTTCATCATGAACACCAATCTGATGGGCGTGCTGATGCTCTCCCGCCTATGCGTACCCATGATGATCGACCAGGGCGGCGGCGACATCGTCAACATCAGCACCTACTATGTGCTGCCGGCAAAAAGTACCGGCACCAACAGCCCGGACACCGATCTCTACAACGCTTCCAAGTGGACACTCAACGGCTTCACCCAGGCTTGGTCCCGCTCCTTGGCGGAGCACGGCATCCGCGTCAACGCACTGTGCATGGGGGCGGTGGACACAGCCATGTTGCGGGGGCTTTGGCAAGGCGAGCCGCCAGCGGACATCGCCGCCACCTGGATGCAGCCGGAACAGATTGCCGGCCAATTGCTCGACCTCCTTGCCGATGGCCGCAGCGGCGAGAACATCGGCGCTTGGGTGGGGGAGCCGGTGGTGCTTGGTCCGCCCAAGCCGGAGCACAGGAAAGTGACGGGCTAAGGCGGGCCAAGATGAAGCGATCAACCAACCCCATTGCATCCAAGACCTTGACTAGATGGATGACCCGCCTTGCCGCCGCCAGCCTGTTGCTGGTCGGGTGCGCTGCGCCGAAGATACCGGGCATCAGCTTCAAAATTCCCCAAGTGCATAGGATCACCGTGCAGCAAGGCAATGTCATCACTGCCGAAATGGTCGGCCGACTCAAGCAGGGCATGACCAAGGAGCAGGTCACCTTCATCATGGGCGAATCCATTGCCCACAACATCTTTAACCCGAACCGCTGGGACTACATCTACACCATTGAAGTGCCGGGCCGGTTCAAGGACGAAAAGCGCACCACCGTCTACTTTGAAGATGGCGCGCTATCGCGGCTTACAGGGGATTTCGCGCCAAGCAGCGCCCCGTCCCAAGACGACGAGGACAGCGCAGACTCGGCTGAGGGCTAACGCGGCCGCGCCAAACCGAGCGTCAACCCAAGGCAGGCGATGCCGCGATCGGCCAGCGGTGCGCTAGTGCTTGGCGCGTCGGCGGCGAGCCTCCTTCGGGTCCATCTCCAAGGGGCGGTAGAGCTCCACCCTATCGCCTTGTCGCAGCACACGGCGGCGATCAACCAACACACCATGCAGCCCCACCGTCGCCGCCGCCAAATCTAAGCCTTCAAAGCGAGGGTGGGGCGCAACGGCTTCCAGCGCCAAACCCACTGTGGCACCTTCGTCCAAGTCAAGAGTTACTAGGGACTGGCTTTCAGCGCGGGCGTAAACCACATCGATCTGCATCCCCATCACTGACTGCTTGCAGCACTCCGGTTGCTATGGGAGCCAAGCCTTGATTAGGTCGATGTCGATTACCGTCACCAGAAACACCACCAACACGCCAAGAGGCGCAATTATGCCGGCCAGAATCAACCAAGTCCATTCGCCCGCTGCGCTCTTAAGCCCCAACTGATTCCTCAACACCGACTTAGGCAGCGCGAAGACGGCGAACAAGGCGATGAACAATCCGCCCAAGGGCAACATGATGTTCTGGGACACATAGTCCACAAAGGTGTAAATGGTCATCTCTCCCACCACGTACACGTCCGACCACTCGTTGAAGGAAAGCACCGTGCCGATGCCGAGCAGCCAGCAAGCAACCCCAAGGGAGGCCGCCGCCCGGGAGCGCTTGGCGTTGTACTTCTCCACCAAGTAGGCCAGCGTCGGCTCCGTGAGCGATATGGCGGAAGTGATGGCGGCGAAGCTCACCAAAATGAAGAACAGGGCGCCGAACAGAGCGCCGAAGGGCAATTGGCCAAAGGCGAGAGGCACCGTCACAAACATGAGGCCTGGCCCCTGCCCCGGCTCCAGGCCGTTGGCGAACACGACCGGGAAGATGGCCAGTCCGGCAACGATGGCGACCAAGGTGTCCAGAACGGCGATGGTCACCACCGTGCCGCCGATGGAAACTGAACTCGGCACGTAGGCGGAATAGGCCATGATGGCCCCCATACCCACACTCAGGGTGAAGAACGCTTGGCCCATGGCGTACAGCACCGCCTCGCCGGTGACTGAGGACCACTTGAACCGAAACATGAAGTCGAACCCTTGGTCGAACCCGCTGGAGCTGACGCCGTAGCCCAACAGGACCAACAACAACACAAACAACAGCGGCATGAACCAGCGAATGGCGGTCTCCAAGCCGGCAACCACGCCCCGGGCGACAATCAAGACCACAGCACACATAAACAGGGTGTGCCAAAAAAGCATTTCCCAAGGATTGGCCAGAAGTTCGTCGAACGCCTTAGTCGCGTCTTCTACCGCCATGCCGGTGAAGGTGCCGTCCGCCAAGCCAACGATGTACTTCAACGCCCAGCCGGCGATGACGGCGTAGTACGAGAGAATTAAGAAACCGGCCACAAGCCCCATCCAGCCAATCAGCGCCCAGGCTGGGTGGCAGTGATGCTGCTGCGTCAGGATGCGCAGGGTGTTGACCGGGCTTTGCCTGCCCTCCCGGCCGATGGCCACTTCCGCCATCATGATCGGCACCCCCACCAAGGCGATGCAGGCCAAGTAGACCAACACGAAGGCGCCACCTCCATTTTCGCCAGCGATATAGGGGAACTTCCAGATGTTGCCAAGCCCCACCGCGGAACCGGCCGCGGCCAGTACAAACATCCAGCGGCTCGACCACATTCCGTGGCGTGATTGCGAGTTTCCGACCAAACTTCCATCCCCCGAATCGGTTCGTTGACGCCTATTTTCCTAGGAAGGAGCCTCGCACACAACCTCAAGCGGTTACCGGTCACCAAGCACGCGCCATCTGCCTGGAAATCGGTGCGCATTGGGTTGAATCTGCTTATTCCGGCCTGTTTTCCAAGATTTTGGCGAGGAGCGGTCTGTTTTGAGCGGGTTTCCGTCCTGTCGTGGCCCCGAAGCCTGCGGTTTCGGGAGAATTCGGAAGGACCGCGCCCAGTCAATTTTTTCGGCAAGAGCAAATTGGGCGACTATTTTCCTTGCAATGCGTCCACAATAATTTCACGATTTCCAGCCCGCCCATCCCACCTAGGAAGCTGACGTCATGTCCGATGCAGTACTCGCAAACCAAGCGCCTCAGATTCCATCGTTGAAGGTCCCGCCGCATTCCGTTGACGCTGAACAGTCCGTGCTCGGCAGCCTCATGCTGAACAGCGATGCTTGGCTTGAGGTTGTGGGCATCGTCGAGGCGAGTGATTTCTATCGCTTGGAGCACCGCACCCTATTTGAAGCCATGATGGCGCTTTGGCAAAACAACCAACCCATAGACGCCGTGACTTTGGCTGAAGCCATGACTGCGGGTGGACAGCTCGACCGCATTGGCGGTGCCGCCTTTCTCGCCGGCCTAGCGGAGAACACCCCTAGCACACGCAACGCCGCCGCCTACTCCCGCATCGTGCAGGAACACTCCACCCGGCGGCGCTTGATTCGCACTGGGCAGCACATCGCCGAATCGGCATTCGAGCCAGACGGCAAAAGCGGCAACGAGCTGCTGGATCAAGCGGAACGCGAAGTCTTCGGCATCGCTGAGCGACGATGGGAGAATGAAGGCCCCAAACCCATCACGCCCATGCTCAAGGAGGCGGCGGACGTACTGGACATGCTCCACAAAAACAAGGGGAAACTGCCCGGCCTTTCATGCGGCTTTAGTGATCTCGACAGCAAAACTGGCGGGTTCAAGAACTCCGACTTCATCGTCGTCGCCGGCCGACCCTCCATGGGCAAAACCGCGCTCGCCTTGAACATGGTGGAACATGCGGTCGTGGGCTGCAACACGCCGAGCCTGATGTTCAGCTTGGAGATGTCGGCGGAGCAGTTGGTGATGCGCCTGCTTTCCTCCTTAGCCCGCATCGACCAAAGCAAAATGCAAAGAGGGGACTTGGAGGACCATGATTGGACGAAGTTCTCCGCGGCGGTGTCGCAATTGACGGATAGTCCGCTGTACATTGACGACTCCCCGTCACTGACGTCGGCCGATCTGCGCGGCCGTGTGCGCCGCGTCTCCCGCGAGGTCGGTGGCATTGGCTTGATCGTGATCGACTACCTACAGTTGATGCGGACTTCGGGCAAGTACGAAAACCGGACCACCGAAATCTCTGAAATCTCACGCTCGTTGAAGGCTTTGGCCAAGGAAATGCACTGCCCGGTGATCGGCTTGTCGCAACTGAACCGCGAAGTGGAGAAGCGTGCGGACAAACGACCACTGTTGGCGGACCTGCGCGATTCCGGCGCCATCGAACAGGATGCGGACATCATTCTCTTCATCTACCGCGACGAGGTGTACAACGATGATTCGCCGGATAAGGGCATCGCTGAGATCAACATCGGCAAACAGCGCAACGGGGCCACCGGCAAGGTGAAGTTGAGCTTTTTGAGCCATCTCACCAAATTTGAGGATTTGGCGTCTGACCGCTACGACGACTACCCGCCCGCCTGACCGCCGTGGCCAAGCTCCAAACCGTCTTTGTCTGCTCCGCTTGCGGCGGCGAGCACCCAAAGTGGCAGGGCAAGTGCAGCGCCTGCGGCGAGTGGAACACTTTGTCGAGCCCGCGCATCAGCGTTGCCCAGCCTCGGCTTAGTTTCAGCGGCGCACCGGCCGGCGCACGCAAGCTGTCCGAAGTGGACACCGGGGCGGCGGACCGGCTGCCGACCGGCTTCAGCGAGTTCGACCGGGTTCTAGGCGGCGGGCTTGTGCCGGGTGCGGTTGTGCTCATCGGCGGCGACCCGGGAGCTGGCAAGAGCACTTTGCTGCTGCAGGTCTCGGCGCTTGCAAGCGCCCACGCGCCCACGCTCTACGTCACGGGCGAGGAGTCCCTGGAGCAACTTGCGCAGCGGGCTCAGCGGCTGAAGTTGGCGACGGATCAACTTGAAGTGGCAGCGGAAACCCAAGCCGAGCTCATCGCTAACTTGATTGATGAGCGCAAACCTCGCTTGGTTGTGCTTGACTCCGTGCAGGTCATGCAGCTCGAAAGCGTTGACGGCACGCCCGGCAGCGTGAGCCAAGTGCGCGAGACGGCGGCCTTCTTCACCCGGTTGGCCAAGTCCACCGGCATCGCCGTGGTGTTGGTGGGCCACGTCACCAAGGAAGGCAATTTGGCCGGTCCTAAGGTGCTTGAGCACATGATCGACTGCTTCCTCATGCTCGACTGCCCGGCCGGCAGCCGCTTCCGAACCTTGCGTGGGCTGAAGAACCGGTTTGGCGCGGTCAACGAACTCGGCGTCTTCGCCATGACTGAACGGGGCATGCGCGAGGTCGCCAATCCATCGGCCATTTTTCTGCAGCGGGGGGAGATTGAATCACCCGGCAGCGTCGCCACCGTTATCTGGGAAGGCACCCGCCCCATGCTGATCGAACTGCAGGCGCTGGTGAGCCAAGTTCAAGGGAGCTACCCCAAGCGCGTGGCGGTGGGCTTGGATCAGCAGCGTCTAGCCATGCATCTTGCCGTGCTGCACCGCCACTGCGGCATTGCGCTGATGGATCAGGACGTGTTCGCCAACGCGGTCGGCGGCGTGCGCATCGCCGAGACCGGCGGCGACTTGGCGCTGCTGCTCGCAGTTCTGTCCTCATTCCGAAACCAAGCCCTGCCAAAAGACTTGATCGTATTTGGCGAACTGGGCTTGACCGGCGAAGTGCGGCCCGTTGCCAACGGTCAGGAGCGATTGCGCGAGGCCCGCAAGCACGGCTTCAAAACCGCGATTGCGCCCTACGCCAACCAGCCCCGGGAACCGATCAAAGGCATGGCCTTATACGGCGTCAAGAGCTTGGGAGCGGCTTTGGACGTCATCGCCAAACTGTCCTGAAGGCTTTGACGGGCAAGCCTTCGTTGAACGCCATGGCGGCGTCGATCCACATGCGGCGGTCGAGTTGCCCTGGTTCCATCCCCTCCGGCGGAGAGTAAGAGTTAACTGGTGACCCCGCATCCTCAGGCAAGCGCATTCACCGGAATGGACGCACCGTGGATGGCCTCGGCCACCGGCAATGCGTGAGACTGACGGAGGATGGTCGGCGGGTGACAATTCGACCCACTTGTCACCCTTTGCCGCGATCAAGCACTCTGATTGCTCTACAATAGACGCACCCAACCTTCATTGAGACTGAACCCATGATGCGCTCATGCACATCCATTGAGGCGTTCGACCCGGAAATCGCCAGTGCCATTGCCTTGGAAACCCGTCGCCAAGAGGAGCACATTGAGCTGATTGCATCCGAAAACTACACCAGCCCCCGGGTAATGCAGGCTCAGGGCAGCCCATTGACCAACAAGTACGCTGAAGGCTACCCGCGTAAACGCTACTACGGCGGTTGCGAGTACGTTGACCAAGCCGAGGCGCTCGCCATTGAACGGGTCAAGCAACTGTTCAGCGCCGACTACGCCAACGTGCAGCCCCACTCCGGCTCTCAAGCCAACGCCGCCGTTTATTTGGCGCTGCTGAACGCAGGCGACACCGTGCTCGGCATGAGCTTGGCGCATGGCGGGCACCTGACCCACGGTGCCAAGGTGAACTTCTCCGGGCGTCTCTACAACGCCGTACACTATGGCCTCAACCTCAACACGGGCGAGGTGGATTACGATGAGATCGCCCGCTTGGCTCAAACCCATCGGCCGAAGATGGTGGTGGCTGGTTTCTCCGCCTACTCGCGCCGCATGGATTGGAGTAGGTTCCGCCGCATCGCCGACGAAGTGGGAGCCTATTTGATGGTGGACATGGCCCATGTGGCCGGCTTGATCGCCGCTGATCTTTATCCAAGCCCGGTGGCCATAGCCGATGTCACCACCTCCACCACCCACAAGACCCTGCGCGGCCCCCGTGGCGGCATCATTCTGGCCAAGGCCAATCCGGAGGTGGAGAAAAAACTGAATTCGGCCCTCTTTCCCGGTTCCCAAGGGGGGCCGCTCATGCACGTCATCGCCGCCAAGGCGGTGTGCTTTAAGGAGGCGATGACGCCGGAGTTTCGGGACTACCAAGCCCAGGTGATCGCCAACGCCCGCACCATGGCAACCAGCTTCATCAACCGAGGCTACAAGGTGGTCTCCGGCGGCACGGACAACCACCTGTTTCTACTTGACCTAATCGAAGCCGGCATCACCGGCAAGGATGCTGACAACGCCCTAGGCCGCACCAACATCACCGTCAACAAGAATGCGGTGCCCAACGACCCCCGCTCACCCTTTGTCACCAGCGGGCTGCGCATCGGCACGCCTGCCGTCACCACCAGGGGCTTCAAGCATGAAGAATGCGCCATGCTGACGGGTTGGATTTGCGACGTACTTGACGACATCTCGAACGAATCCACCATTGCCGCAGTCAAGCAGAAGGCGATGGACCTGTGCCGCGCCTTCCCGGTTTACGACGCCTAATGGCCCGCCACTGCCGCACTTGGGACCACGCTGCGGGGTGACGCTCTGTTTGTTTTGGGCTGGCGGTTGGAGGAAGTTTTGTTGATGCCGAAAATCGTCAAGCGCGATGGCTCTCGGGAACCGTTTGACGATGGCAAGTTGAAAGAAATGCGCCATGATTAACCAAGAAGACATGGCCCATCTTGACGAATCCGTGCAGTTGGCTATGCGCGGCCTTTTCACCACAACGCCAAACCCTAGGGTGGGTTGCGTGATCGTTCGCGATGGCCAGGTGCTTGGTCGCGGCTGGCACCAATGGCACGGACAGGACCATGCCGAAATACGGGCCATCCAGGACGCCGGTGGCGACATCGCCGGAGCCACGCTCTACGTTAGCTTGGAGCCTTGCTCAATCCAAGGCGAAACGCCCCCCTGCACCGAGGCGCTGATCGCTTCCGCAGTGAGCAGAGTGGTCGTCGGTGCCTTGGACCCAGATCCAAGGGTGAACGGCAATGGGCTGCAACGGCTTAAGGCGGCGGGCTTGCAGGTTGAATTGGCCGATCAGAAGGCGGCGGTTAGGCTGAACGCCTGCCACCGGCATCGCATCAAGCACGGGCGCCCTTGGGTGCGCATCAAATTGGCGAGTTCCTTGGACGGACGCACCGCCATGGCGTCTGGTGAAAGCCAATGGATCACAGGGCCGAAGGCGCGCCGAGACGGCCAGTATTGGCGGGCGCGCAGCTGTGCTGTGGTCACCGGTGTCGGCACCCTGTTGGCTGACGATCCACGTCTGAACGTGCGCGACGAGCAATTCGCGGTGGATGGCCGTCTGCGCCAACCGTTGCGCGTCATCATCGACAGCCAACTGCGCACCCGGCCCGAGGCCAACATTTTCAAGGAATCCGGGCCTATCCTGATCGCCCACGCCCAAGACGAAGCCCAGCGGCAAACCGAAGCCGAACAGATCCAATGCGGGCACGGATCGGTGGACCTCGAACGACTGCTGCACCTGCTCGGACAGCGGCCCTGCAACGAAGTATTGGTGGAGGCCGGGCCAACCCTTGCCGGGGCCTTGATGGCCAACGGCTTTTGGGATGAGTTGCTGCTCTACTTGGCACCGAAGTTCCTCGGCGCAACCGCCCGTCCGCTGCTCGGCGTTTCCCTGCACCGGCTCGATGAAGCGATCGGCGGCCGAATCATCGACGCCCAGTCCCTTGGCCCGGACTTGCGTTTACGCATTGCCCGGGCCTGAGCGATGATTGGGGAGCCTAGTAAAGTGGATGTGCGCGGCCGCCGCAGAGCCCGTCGAGCCTTGGTGCAAGCGGTCTATCAATGGCAGATGAATCAAGCGAGCGCGCCCGACCTGATCTTGGAGTTTCGCAATAGCGGTGCCCTGAAAAAAGCGGATCATCCCTTTTTCTACGAAATGCTGTCGATGGTGATTGCCCAATGCAATGCACTGGATGACCTTTACGAAGACCTGCTTGATCGACCCAAGGCCAGGCTCGACAACGTTGAGCTCGCCATCCTCCGCTTGGGTGCCTGCGAATTGCACAACCGTCCTGACGTGCCTGGGCGCGTCGTGCTCAATGAGTACATTGAATTGGCGAAGCTGTTCGGGGCGCAAGACAGCTACAAGTACATCAACGGCCTGCTGGATAAGCTGGCGAACCATTTGCGCTCGGAGGAGCTGAGCTCCTGATGGATGAGTTCGCCCTGATCGAGTGCATCCTGGCTGCATTGCGGGATGACGGCGGCGAGGAAACGCCGGCGTGGCTGCGGGCGGGACCTGGGGACGACGCCGCCATTGTTCGTCCGCCGGCCGGCTACGATTTGGCCAACTCCATCGACAGCTTCATAGCCGATGTGCATTTTCCGTCCGCCGCGGCACCGGAGCTAATCGGCTACCGCTGCATGATGGCCAGCCTCTCCGACCTTGCCGCCATGGCGGCCGAACCGGCGTCGGTGTTGGTTGCCTTAAGCCTTCCCCAATCCGATCAGAACTGGATGGTTCGCCTCTGCCAAGGCTTGGTTGAGGCCACCAGCGCCGTTGGTGCGAAGATCGCCGGCGGCAACCTCGCCGCCGGACCTTTGACCATTACCCTCAGCGTTCAGGGTTGGGCTCCGCCGGGTTCGATGCGGCGGCGTTGCGGCGCTCAACCTGGGGACTCCGTCCATGTCAGCGGCCCGCTTGGCGGCTCCGCCCGAGCCTTGGCCAGCCTCGACCTAGCTCAGTCCTGCGCCGGTGATTTGAGTGCGCTTGAGCGCTGCTACTGGCGTCCGCAACCGCCCTTCGCGCTGGCCTCAGCCCTGCGCGCCCACGCCAGCAGTTGCATCGATATCTCTGATGGCCTAATACAGGACCTCGGCCACCTCTGCGCCGCCAGCACTGTTGGCGTCGTGCTGAACGGCGCCGCTATTCCCTTGGCCGAGGGCGCTGAACTAGACGACGCCCTAGGCGCAAGCGATGATTACGCGCTGGCTTTCACCAGCGCCAGCGTTGAGTTGCGGGCGCGTTTTCCAGTGATCGGTGAAGTGGTCAGGTGCGGCGGCGTACAGTTGGACAACGCTCCTGCGAACCAACCAGGATACCGCCATTTCCGCTGACCTGAACTGGCGCAGCCTGAAGGATCCATCGGTGTTGATCGCCAGCGGATTGGGCAGCGGATTTCTGCCTTGGGCACCGGGCACATGGGGTTCGGCGGTCGGGGTGCTCTTGTGGCTGCTGTTGCCACCGAGGCTGACCACGATCACTCTAGCCGGCTGCATCGGCGCAATTTTCGCGCTCGGTTGGTTTGTCTCGGCCAGTATTCATCGCCGCTACGGCGTGACCGATCCATCTGCAATCGTCATCGACGAGATCGCTGGCGTTTGGCTCGCCTTAGCCCTGCTGCCGAGGCAAGCGCCCTGGCTCTGGCTTCTGGCCGTATTCGTTCTCTTCCGTCTGCTCGATGTCTGGAAACCCTTTCCCATTCGACAAGTTGAACGACGCTGCCGAGGCGGTCTGGGAATTATGCTCGACGATTTGGTGGCAGGGGCGCTCACCGCCTTGGTGCTGGGCACCGCTTATCGGTTGCTAGGCTGATCGAGCCGTTCAGTGGGAGCGGTTGACCGCCAAGGCGCCAATCTGCGCCAAGGCCGTATCCTCAAGCCCAGCATGCGCCAGCATTGCATTGGCGTCTGCCAGCAGGGCGCGAGCCCAACTACGGGCTTTATCGGGCCCCATAATGGTGGCGAAAGTGCGTCTATCCGCTCGTTCGTCCGCGCCCACGGGCTTGCCTAGGACGGCTTCATCGCCGCTTACATCCAGTACATCGTCCATGATCTGAAAAGCAAGGCCAATGCGGCCGCCGAATTCTTCGGCTAGGGTCAACGCCTGTTGGTCAGCCTCGGCGAACAGCGCTCCGAGGCGCACCGCGGCGCTGATCAGGGCACCGGTTTTGGCGTTGTGCATGGCCTTGATGTCATCAAGCTCCAATTGCCGCCCAACGCTGGCTATGTCAAAGGACTGGCCACCGATCATCTGCCGCCAGCCGCAAGCCTCGGCCAGAATACCGATGCCGGCCAAGCGAGTGCCCACAGCCGCCGAATCATCTTTGGCCAGGATTTCAAACCCAAGGGCTAGCAAGGCGTTGCCGGCCAAGATGGCGTCCGCCTCGCCGTAGGCTATGTGGCAACTCGGGCGCCCCCGGCGCAACGAATCGTTGTCTAAAGCCGGCAGGTCGTCATGCACCAGCGAGTACGCATGGATCAACTCCACGGCGCAGGCAGGGGCTAACGCTGTCTCCATTTCGCCTCCAAATGCACGGCAGGCAGTACACGTCAGCAGGGGCCGTAGCCGCTTGCCGTAGCCAAGAGCCGCATAGCGCATGGCGTCTACGAGCTTCTGCGCAATGGACGAGCGGTCAGGAAGGAAGCGCAGCAGCGCCTCATCGATCGCACCCTTGATCTCCTTGAGCTCAGGCGGCATCAAGTGCGCTGCGCTTGTCTGGCCCGGCGTTCAAGAACACCAACGAGGCATGCCTTTCATGGAACTATTTTATAAACCGAGCGGGCTTGGTTGCGAGTGGGCTTGCGCTGTTTACCTGCCGACGCATGGCCCCGGCGTCGTGCTGGAAGATGGGCGCAGGCACGAGCTTAACGCACCGACAGGTCAACGCTACAAGCCCACTCTTTTATCACCTTCTATTCCCGCGATTGAGAAAATCAGGACTCGGCTTTTAGTTCTTCGAACCCGCCGTCCTTGGTCAGCACCCGCACCCGCAGCTCTGCCTGTTTAAGCGCCGCTTGGCACTGCCGCGTGAGCTTGACGCCGCGCTCAAATGCGGCCAAGGATTCCTCAAGCCCCAGCTCGCCGGATTCCATTTGCTTGACCAGCGCTTCCAGCGCATTTAACGCTCCCTCAAAGTCGGGCTCGGTTTTCTGGGCTGCCCCGGCGTCTTCTTCTTCATCCATGGCCTATTCTCTATTCATGGGCGGTCTGCAAGGTCCTGCCCGTGCGTTTCCAAATGCCGCTAGCCGGGTCCATCACGATCAACTCAAGCGACTCCAAGATGGAGAATTCACGCCGCACCATCCAAGTGCCCATGGGTTGGTTGCGCTGCTGCAGCAGTGCGCTAAGGTCGCCCGGAAGGAACTCCTCCCGTCCGGCTTCCACCAGTTCGCAGATGAGCGCGAAAAGGGTTTCGGTGCGCTTGCGGTCAAGGCTCAACGGAGGCCCATAGGCTGGTCAGGTAAGTCGGCAACCCTATCAAAACCGCCCGGCTTGCACCAGCCAAGTGGTGCACCAGTCACCATGAAACGAAGCCGGTGCGAATTGGGTTGAAAACACCCTCGCGCGTAACACCAACAGCTATACCATAACGAAATGGTCCCGTACCAGCGGTGGGTTCCGTCCAACTTGGTGTGATTTGATTATCGAAAGGTCCAGATACCGCCATAAGGTTGCCTGGGACTGGGGTTTGCGCATGGGCGGTGCCCATTGATGCCGTCATCGCCACCAGCAACGCCGAGGCAAAAACGAATGTTGGTGAATTGTGGCAAAGTGCCGAAACCCCATAAAAAGAGTAGGCTATGCTGAAGAGCCAGTTGCTTGATTGAGCATTGGGTGGCAAATGAGGAGGCCATCATGACACCCACAAGAACACGAAATCCGTTTACACCAGGTACTGGGAAAATCCCGCCTCATCTCGCCGGGCGGGAAAATGAGCAGAGTGATTTCAAACAGATATTGGCAGATATGTCTGCCGGAGAATCGCCTGATGCCGATATGGTTATGTATGGGCCACGTGGTATGGGCAAAACAGTACTCTTAAACTGGCTCGCAAATGAAACCAAAAAGGACGGTACAAAGAACAATTCTATACGGGTAAGCCGAGTGACTCCCGATCAACTAACCTCTCCTGCAGAGATGTGGAATTTTCTAATATCTAAAAATTGGTTGCAAAAAACGTTGCCCAATAAAAAGGAAGCCGGGGTTAAAGGATTTCTATATGGCGCTTGGACTGAAAACGCTATCTCCCCGAAAAAACTATTGGATAAATTGATTCACCAATGTAAAAAAAGCCCTTTGGTGTGTTTGTTAGATGAAGCACATCAAATGGAAGAGGGGCAATGTCGTGCTTTGTTAAACCTGAGCCAGGAGGTACGCAACGAAGCGCCTTTTTTGCTGGTTCTCGCTGGCACTCCTGGCTTGGCACATTTCTTGAAGACCGTGGGGGCTAGTTTTGTTGAACGTTCCCATGTGATTGGCATTGGTCGGTTAGATGCACAGGCCACTGCGGATGCCATCGTAAAGCCGTTAAATGAACATGGCATAGAAATAGACGCTGATGATCTAGAACAAGTAGTGGAAGACAGCCAGCACTATCCTTACTTCATTCAACTTTGGGGCGCGGCTCTCTGGAACCTGGCAAAGGAAAAAGGCCTGCAAAAACTGACTTCTCAAGAAATTTCCGAAGCAGAAACAAAGGTTGAAAGCCGCCGGTTAAACTTTTATGAACAACGCAGAAATACATTAGACGACCTTGGATTGCTGCCAGCTGCTATTGCTATTGCAACACTATTCCAAGACACGGAAACAACCACAAGGGATAGGCTCAAGGAGATCGTTACAGATAATTCACCTGTCGATTCACATACTACACAGTCGGTTAATGAACATCTACGAACGCTTGTTCGCCATGAATTTATTTGGAATCCGCCGGACACAATATTATATGAGGCGGGCATTCCGAGTTTGATGGCTTATGTCCTGGACCGGCAACGCGAGCATGTGCAAAAAACATCGCCGACGGCACGAGCCTAGCGACTAACCCCACCCCCCCGTCAGGATCAAAGAATCCAGTTGCCCCGCCGCACTCCCGTCATTCTCGCCACCGCAGTCATACCAGCCATCGGCTGGGGTGACGGGAATCCAGAGGAACGAAGACACTGCCTTAACATCACCACCAAATATCAACAGGGGTCGGTCGTTGTATTGCGTATCCTGCTTTCGTTACAGGACTGACATTGTTGGGGTCAAGCCAGACACTGACGTCTCACCAAGTCATTCGCGGCATCAAAGAGTCTGGAGACGGGGTGGGGGCGGGAACACTGGGGCTTTGATCCTGACGGGGTGAGGTGTCGTCACCGCCTTTGGCGGTGGCGGCTGGGGTGGCGAGAATGACGGTGGGTGGGGCCGGGATGACGGGGTACTTGGCGACGGCGGTGTCACCGTCGCCAAGTAGTGCGGCTAAAACGCCATCTCGCCCTCCAGGTGGATGCGGTGCTCAGCGGTGGTCCCGCCTTCTTCGCGCTTGGTGACAAGTTTCAGATCAAACCACTTGCTGTGCCGCCACTGCAGGCCCAGGCGATAGGTGTTCCTGTCGCCAAGGCTGAATTCAGTGTAGGGCGTCATGAGGCCGGGCCTCCCGGGAACATCCATGCCGTAATCCAAACGGAGGTCCAGGTTCGGGCTGTAGTTGTTGCCGTCATTGCCGCCCTGAGCCCCCAGGCCCTCATCCAGCTCTTGTCGCCAGAGTCGCTCCACGCCGCTGGCGGTCGCCCCATAACCCGGCGCCAGGCTGAAGGACAGGCCGCGCCCGTTCGCTGCGGGGTTGAGTTTGATCAGCCCGCTGAGCCCCCATTCCTCGGCATCGCCCTTGCCGCCCACCAGCGCCCGCGCCTTGCCTTCCACCACCAGGCGCTCGCCAAGGCCCGCATAGCGCAGGCCGCCGCCAATCTCCGCGCCGGTGCCGGTCGTGCCGTCGCCGCCGTCATACCGCACACCCGCCTCCAGGCTGGTTTCCAATCGTGCGCCACTGCTCAGGCTGTGGCCGCGAATCGCCTCCAGGGTCATGCGCATTCGGTGGGCTTTCTGGGTGATTGCCGTTATCTCCGCACCTGCATCCACTTCCAGTTCGGTGCTCAGGACCTCGGTTTTGAGCAGCAGGGTGGTGGTGCCGGTTTTCAGCAACACGCCATTAGCGCCCAGCGCCATGGTCCGCATGCTCAGGTCGCTTGAGGGGATATCCGCTTGCGCGCCGTCTTCACTGATCTCCAGCTCGCCCTTGCCGTAGCCGAGGGTCGCCCAGAGGTCCATGCTCCCTGTTGTCCAGCCCAGATAAGGATGGGCACTGGTCATATCCAGATCATAGTCGCCGCTGGTTGCCATGCTGGGGTTGGTGTAGTCCAGCCTCGCATGGCTCCCGGAGACGGACACACCAAGGATGGTGCGCTCAGTGCCACTTAGGCTGCAAGGTGTGCTAGACTCGCCCGTATTCGATGCAGGCTGCTGCGTCCACATGGGGGCGACATGGTCTCGACGTCGGCATCAAGGCAAAAGGTGCATGCCGAGAGAGTAGCGGCTCTCGATAAACAATCGCTGCAACCAATTAGTTGCCAACGACGACAACTACGCACTAGCGGCCTAGCCGCTAACGTCGATGAGCTTTCTCCTGCGGGGCGAAATCGGCGGCAAAATCAGCAGGATAGCGTTCTCGTCGATGCTCGGCGACAAGAACGTCAAATATTTCCGAGCTCGCCAATAGCGCCCTGGCCGTCGGGCCGCTTGCGGCTAAATAAATAGACGGAACCTAAGCATGTAGAGCCGATTGCGGCGAGCCGCCGGACGCGGGTTCAACTCCCGCCGCCTCCACCAGCTTTGCGCCGATTGCACGCGCGAAGCTGGATCTGCCTGTTTGTCCCGGTGCATGGCTTGGCCCCATGCCTTACCCTTGATCGTGAAATCTCGCATCGCCGGTGCAAACTCCGCAAAGTGAACGGAACCGCACCAAGTGACTTGAAGTCTTGGAACAACTTTGGTGGATGATCACCGGAACCCAACACTAGAGAGCCCAAACCGTGAAAAGCTCCACTAAAGTCAATGTGTTGCCGACCATTGAGAACCCTGGGCGAATCGCCATCCTGAAATCAAAATGGTATTCGCAACTAGTGGACAACCTAGCCGCGGCCTGTGAAGCCGTGCTTCGGCAACAGGGCTATGACCAAATAGAAACGCACCTTCTGCCGGGCTCCCTGGAGTTGCCGCTAGCGGCGGCTGACTTGTTGGCGCTTGATGTGAACCACAAGATCGACGCCATTATTTGCTTCGGCATCATCTTCAAGGGGGAGACCCTGCATTTCGAGATGATTACCCAGGAATGCATGCGCGGGTTGGGCGAAGTGATGCGGCAATACCGATGCCCGATCATAGTGGAGGTGCTGCCGGTGCTCAAAATGGAGCATGCCGAGGCCCGAGCGGCCAATGACGAGTTCAACAAGGGCATTGAGGCGGCGGCGGCGGCCATTGAAATGGTGCATTGGCGAAGACAAATCAGCTTGCGCAGTGAATTGTAGATGCGCCAGCGCAGTGGACAGGGTGTGCTTGATGGTGGCGGAAGCGGCCCGATGGCGACCTGAGCCACCACGCCCATGCCGACAGGCAAGCATCCCAAGCCCTCTCGGAACTAAGGTCCCGAGTCAGGCCCGCTCCGTTTATGGTCGTTCCATGAAAGCCGGAAGCAGCGTGCGAAATCAGGAAGAACGCCTGAAAGTGCGTTTGTGCAACTGCGCCTTTTGACGCTGCCAGTCTCGGTCCCGCATGGCGGCGCGCTTGTCATGCAGCTTGCGGCCCTTGCCTAGGGCGATTTCGCACTTGACTCGATTGCGCACCCAATACAGCGCCGTGACGACGCAGGTATAACCCTTGGCCTGAGTGGCGGAGAAAATCCGGGCGAGCTCCCGACGGTGCAGCAAGAGCTTTCGGGTTCTTTGCGGATCTGCCGTCACATGGCTCGATGCACTCGGCAGCGGGGTGATGTTGACGCCTAGCAGCCAAGCCTCGCCATCGCGAACAAGCACGTAGCTGTCCACAAGTTGAGCCTTGCCGGCCCGGATGGCCTTGACTTCCCAACCCGCCAAAACCAAGCCGGCCTCAAAGCGCTCTTGCAATTCATAATCATGGCTGGCCCGCCGGCTGCGGGCGATCACAACCCGCCCTTGCATGCTACCGGGCTTTGCAGATGGCTTAGCGTTCATGGCCGATAGGGCCGGCCTTGGCCAAACCTCTATTCAGCGACAACTGAAACGGGCACTGTCACCAACAATTCGGAGTGCAGATGTATGGTCACTTGGTATTCGCCAACCAAGCGGATGGCACCGTCGGGCAACATCACTTCGCGCTTGTGTACCTCCACGCCCTGATCCGTCAATGCCTGAGCGATTTCCTGAGTGCCGACGGAACCATATAGCTTGCCTTCGTCCCCAGCCTTGACGACGATGGTCAGTTCCATCTTCGCCAGCCTGTCGCGGCGTTCTTCGGCGACGACGAAACGGCCCTGTGCGGCTTGACGCAATTCCTCCCGACGTTGTTGGAACACTTCGCGATTTTCAGCCGTCGCGCGAATCGCCTTGCCTTGGGGCAGCAAGTAGTTCCTGGCGAAACCGGGCTTCACCATAACTTCCTCGCCAAGATCGCCTAGGTTGTTGATCGGCTCAAGCAGTATGACGTTCACCTGATGGCCCTTATTTGCTGTGTTGGTCTGTATAGGGCAGCAGGGCAAGATAGCGGGCACGCTTGATTTCAGTCGCCAACTGGCGCTGAAACCGTGCGCTGGCGCCGGTGATTCTGCCCGGCATAATCTTGCCGGTGTCACCTAAAAACTGCTTCAACAATTCAAGATCCTTGTAATCCAAGTCCGCCGGGTCGGCCTTGACGGCAAACTTTTTTTGTCGATATCTCTGCCTCATTCGTCCCTCTCCTTTGGTTCCGCCTTGATTTCGGGCACAACCTGCTCGGGCTCGACCTGCTCGGGCTCGACCTGCTCGGGCTCGACCTGCTCGGCCTCGACCTGCTCGGGCTCGACCTGCTCGGCCTCAACCTGCTCGACCTCGACCTGCTCGGCCTCGACCTGATCGGCCTCGACCTCTTCCACACCCGTCTGCTCGGCCCTCTTCGACCGCGCTGATTCGCGTTGCGCTTCCACCCGCCGCGTTGCCTGCTCCCTAGCCTGCTCCTTGAGCTCCTCTTCGTAGATCTTGGAGTTGCCCACCCCTGGGGCCTTGCGGCGGATAATGAGGTTGCGCACTACGGCATCGTTGAACTTGAAGGCGCTCTCCAGCTCAGCCAGCCCCTCTTGGCTAAGCTCAATGTTCATCAACGCGTAGTGTGCCTTTTGAATCTTGGCAATAGGGTAGGCAAGCTGCCGTCGGCTCCAGTCCTCAACCCGGTGAACCTTGCCGGCGCAGCGGTGAATAAGACCTCGATACCGCTCGATCATCCCCGGCACCTGATCGCTTTGATCAGGGTGAACGAGGAACACGACTTCATAGTGCCGCATCAGGATTCTCCTTGTGGTGTTGCGCCGCCTCTGCTGATGCCGCAGCCCAGCATGAAGCAAGGAGTTTGGCCCCAACTTGGAGCAAGGCGCACGATTCTAGGCGGCAGCATCGCTAGTTGCAAGAAAAAGCACCGAGGTGTTAGCAACAAAAAAATGTGTCCGGTTTGGGGGGAAGGCCCGTTCTTGCGAACATGCGATGGTCAATCCTTGGAATTTGATCAGAGGTTCCCTAGGACTCGGCACCTGTCTTGGCCAGCGCATCGTATTCCATCCAGGAAAGCACGCTCGCGACCGGCGTTCCCCTGCCGGAATCGAAGGTCAGCGGCCCGTAGACATTCGCTATGTAAATCAAATCATCGTCTGTGAGCCGTTGCGTCGCGTCGTGGCGGGCACCCGCAGGTTCATAAAACCAGACGCCCGGCCCGTATCCGTCCGGCGGCCCGGCGCGATAACCGATGCGACCGCTCAACACCAGGAAATCGCTGGCACCCAAGTGGTTGTGCGGGTCCGCTACACCGTTGTGGCGCACCACCAGCGAGACGACGCCAGTTTCCTCGCTCACCCGCAGTATCTTCAAAGCAATATCGGGCAGGCCGGGATTGACCACCCAAGGCACCTCCCGAGTATCGATGAAATGCGGGTGCCGCAGGCGGGAATCGCCGTTCGATTGCTCTTTTTCCTTGATCACGAGCTGGCTGGCATTCCTTGAGGCGATGGCCAATGGTTCGCCCTCACCGGAAAACGGATCGGGCCGTTGCCGCATGCACTCAGCCAAGGTATTCGGAACCAGCGTGATGTTGTGTCGTTCTGCCAAGCGCCGCACATCCGTGCTCGTCAGTACGGAGCTGACCGAATCGTCTGATGACAGGAAAGCAAGTGCGCTGTAGAAGTTGGCTAGAAACTCGGCATCGCCCCGCCCGGTCATCGACATGATTCTGGAATTGGCCGGGATGTAGCCCCAGGTTCCGGGCTCCAGCGTACTTTCCACGCCTTCCTCCTGGTAGAGAATTTCTCCCGAGAGGACGAACAGATCCATCCCACCCAGACAGGTCGAGGCCGGTAGAACGGCGCCCGCTTCAATTTTGACCACGAGGCTGAACATACCGCTCTCGGTGCTCGCACGCAGGGGCTTCAGGTAGATTCCCGGCGTGCTGGGAACCGCCATCCAAGGCAGCGCGTTCGTGTCGACGCCGCCTTCCATACCCGTGGGATCGTAGTCGGGGTTGTATCCTTCAGACATTGCTCAAACCATCCAATTTGCTAGACCTTAAGATCGCGGGACAGGCGTGCGCTTGTCCGGCACCGGTTGCAAACCCATTAAGACTCCAAACAGGATCAGCCTCGACGTTGCCGAACCGCCTCAAACAACAGCACCCCAGCGGCGACGGCTACGTTCAGGCTGTCCACCTGAAGGGCCATAGGGATGGAGACGAGTTGGTCGCAAATCTTGCTTGTCAAAGTGCGCAAGCCTTCACCCTCATTGCCGATGACAATGGCGATATCGCGGGCGAGGTCCACATCGGTCCAAGGGCGCTCTACCGCTGAGTCAGCACCAACCAGCCAAACGCCATACCGCTTGAGCCATTCCAAGCGGCGGGCGAGATTGGTCACTTCCACCAAGGCGACGCGCTCGGCGGCGCCTGATGCAACCTTCAAGGCGGCAGCGCTTAGCGGTGCGCTGCGTCGTTTCGGCAACAGCACCCCCTGCACGCCAGCGGCGGCGGCAGTGCGTATGCAGGCACCAAGATTGCGCGGGTCGTTGATCCCATCAAGAACCAAGAGCAGCTTGGGCGATGGCCAAGCATCAAAAAGGGATTCAAAGTCCTTTTCATTGCTCAAGCGCAACTCGTGGCAGGCCGCCACCACACCCTGATGCGCTTCGCCTCCCAAGCGGTCCAGCCGTTTTTTGTCCGTGAATTCATAGCGCACCTGAGCCTGCACGGCCAAGGTGCGCAACACCTCTGTGCGCTCGTCACGTCGATTGCGCTGAAGCAAAAGCACGCGCACCCGCTCCGGCGCCTCGCGCAGCAACGCCTCCACCGCGTGAATGCCGCCAACTTGACTCATGCGGATGCCCGCCCTCGGTTTGATTTGCGGCGCACGCCTCCATGTCGAGGCGCTCGCCGTCCGCCAGGAGATTGCGCCAGCTCAAGGTTCAAGCGGCCAAGTTCGGGCTGCACGCCCACCAGCCGCACCTGCACCGGCTCGCCGAGCCGATAGCTGACGCCGGTGGTTTCGCCCACCATGTGGAATGGCGGGATGTATTGAAAATAATCTCCGCCAAGTGATGAGACATGAAGCAGCCCTTGGATGTAACAGCCTTCAAGTTCCGCAAACAGGCCAAATTCCGCCACTCCGGCAATGACGGCGGGAAAGCAGTCGCCAACTTTGGCGGCTAGGTAGGCACACTTGAGCCAAGCATCCACCATGCGGCTGGCATCCTGCGCCCGGCGCTCCGCCATGGACGCCATGTGGCCGACCTCCTCTAGCTGTTCCGGGTTGGAATGGCCTTGGCGGTCGCGCCGCAGCAGCGCCTTGATGATCCGATGCACCACTAGATCCGGATAACGGCGAATGGGCGATGTAAAGTGGGTGTAGGCCGCTAGCGCCAAGGCGAAATGGCCTGCGCGTTTGGGTGTGTAGAACGCCCGCTGCATCGCTTGCAACGTCAGCTTTTCGTAGAGCCAACAGTCGGCGCGACGCGATATGGAGCGCAGGGCCCGCTGCAGGGCTGGCGTTGTGAGCCCTTGTTTTGGCAAAGACAGGCCGGCCAGCTTGAAGGCGCTGGCAAGGGATTCCACTCTTTCAGCATCCGGCGGCTCATGCACACGATACAACCCGCTTGCGCCCTGTCGCCCCAAAAACTCGGCCGCGCAGACATTGGCGGCGATCATGGCCTCTTCAATCAAGCGATGGGAGTCATGCCTGACCACTGGGTTGATGGCGGTCACTGCGCCATCCTCCACCAACGGAACGCCTTCAAAGGATTCAAAGTCCAATGCGCCCCTGGCTTCCCGGCCGAGGCGCAGAGCCCGGTAGACGTCAAACAGGGCTGCTAGCGACTTGGCGGTTTCGCCATCAATGGGCAATTGAGCGCCTTGGTTGAGCGACTGCACTTCCGCATAGGTCAACCGCGCTCGGGAGCGGATGACGGCCTCATAGAATCGGTAGCTGTTGATGCTCCCGGCCGGGTTCACTTGCATATCGCAAACCAGCGCCAAGCGGTCCTCCCTCGGCCGCAGGGAGCAGATGCCGTTAGACAACGCTTCCGGCAGCATGGGAAAGACGGTGTTCGGAAAGTAGACCGAGGTGCCCCGTTCGCAGGCACTAGCGTCCAAGGCGCTGCCGGCGCTCACATAGTGAGCCACGTCGGCGATGGCGACGACCAGCCTGAATCCATCGCCCTTAGGCACCGCATAGACTGCATCGTCGAAGTCCTTGGCCGAAGCGCCGTCAATGGTGACCAAGGGCATGGACCGCAAGTCCACACGTCCACTGCGGTCCGCAGCGCCTACTTGACTGTCTATGGTTGCCGCCGCGACCCGGTTGTCCACAGAGATGCCGAAACCCGTCACGGCGGCGTTGACGGCGGCGTCAAGCGTTGTTTCGCCGCCGAGGACTTCATCAATGCGCCCCACCAATCCATCCCGGTCCTGCCCAATAACGCGCACTCTGACGATGGCGCCATCCTGGGCGTAGGGCGATCCGTCAGCCAAGCTCACTCGACCCACGCGATCCGAGCCAAGAGCTTCCAAATAGGCGCCGCGCCGGTCCGCTCGAAAAACCCCCACTAGCGGACGGTCGCTGTGGTCGAGCACACGCAGCACGGTAGCACTCGCGCCACTGGGCAGGGCCTTAATTCGGTCGCCCACACGCACTTGCTTGCGCCCAATTTGCTGCAGGGGCAGGTCAGCCAAAGTGGGGCCCGTCAGGCCCGCTTGCACGACGCCGATGATGTGGTCGGCGGCATCCACCACATAAGCGCCGCCTTGGTCACGAACGATTGCGCCTTCGCGCTCCAAGCGCCGCAATTTTTGGCGCAAGGCTGCATTGTCGGCAAAGATCCTGCGCAAGTCCTTGTAGGTCATCGGTTCAGTGCGCAAGCAGTGCAAGATGTTCCTGACCGTGGGGTTCTGCCTTCCTGCCGTCAAAGAGCCCTCCAAGCCGTTAAGGCCCAGCCTCCGAGGCAACTACCGGCCAACGCCTTGGCCCAGCGTGCCCTTTGTGCATGGACAGTGCTTCAGGAATCTTTTAGTTGGCTACCCATAGCGCCATCGGTGTCGGTCCCAGCTATGGTGTGCCGCTCTTGCGCCCAAGCTCCTAAATCGATGAGCCTGCAACGGTCCGAACAGAATGGGCGATAGGGGTTTTTGGCCTTCCAAACCACGTTCTTGCCACAGGTCGGGCAAGACAGAATGCGTGCGCTGCTGCGCGTCATGGGCCGCGCTCAAAAACCAGCACGAAACTCACCGGCACGGCGCGGCTGATGCTGGGCAGCCCGACAATCTGACGCAGTTGCTCGACGCCGGCGACCAAGCCAACACTGGCCGCATTGACGACCAATGGCTTGCTGCTAGCCACCAACACAGCCCCATCGGCAAGTTGTACGGCCAGCACGTCCATCTTCAGCGGCAACTGAGCCTCCCGTAGCTTTAGCGTGCCGTCGACCGTCAGTTTTTGCCACTGACCCGAGACCAAAGCCTGCAACTGCTCGACGGCGATGTTTGCTCGTATGCTGGCGGTGGGGAACTTGGCGGTTTCAAACAGGAGTTCCCGCATCCGTTGGTCCCGGATGGGGATGAGCGTGTCAACACTGGCCAGATCGACTGCAACCCGAATGCCGCCATCTTCAGCAACGCTGCCGTGGAGCTCAGCAAAGCTGTGGACTTCCGCTACGTCTCCGGCTTTGACGGTGACGAAAGACAATTGGGAGCGGGCGTTGTTCAACCGCCATTCGGCTTCAGCCAAGGGAGCCGAGATAAGAACCACCCAAGCTAGGGCGGCGACAAGCTTCCCCCGAGGAAGGCGATGCTTCAAGCTAGGCAAAGGCTGGTTGTTGGACTTGGGAACCCCCTGCAATATTCGCAGGTTTTCGCAGTGCTGCAAGACCAACCTTTTTCGATGACGCGTAAGCCATTGAAAACAGATGATGAATAATCTCAGACGCCATGAAATGGCCAATCCGTGGAAATAAATTAGCGGTTCCTTAAGCATTTGCTTCATTCATCTGACCCGAAGTCGAGCACAGTCGCAACGTTGTTGGGAGCCTGCAATTCGTTGGCCCCGGTTAGGCGGGATGGTAACCCAGTCAGGGCATGGATTTGCATTCACGAGCCGGCAACGGGACCAACAACGCGGCAACTCCAGCAATTCCTGCTTATTTTGACCCATATGTTGAAGCAATTCAGCCTTCGCCGCTCTCATTTCGGTCCGCAGGGCGAAATCCGGTTAAAACATGCCGTCGATGGTGGCAAAAACCGCCGCCAGAGCCGTCAAGCTACAACCCCCAACACTCCAGGTCGTTGGCGAAGATCACCGGGCCTGTATAGGCGGCTTCTATGACGGCCCGGCTTTGGCTCTCCCTGCCTAGTGTGCGAATCATGCGATGGCTTAGGATCAATACGCGGACATCCGCTTTAGCCGCGATGCGGCCAATCTGCCCCGGCACCAGATAGAGGTCCCTAGCGTCGCCCCGAGCTTCTTCTGGCAGGGCGTGGGTGACCACCAAGGCGTCCGCATTGGCGGCGAAGTCCGCAACGAGGTCCTTCTGATTGGAGAAGTCACCGGCAAAGACCACGGACTTGCCTTGCGCCTCCACCCGCCACGCCAGCGTCGGCGTGGCGCCATGATGCACGGGTACCGCGGCCAAGCCGAGGTTGTCTGAGCCAAAGCCCGACCAGCGTCTTCGCCCGGTTGCCGGCACATTGCGAAGGCCTAGCCGATATCCGGCTTGGGGCCGAGGCTTCAAGAAATCAGCAAGATGGGGATAGGCGCCAAGGGGACCAATCAAGCGTTCCACAAAGGTTCTAAGACTCGGCACCCCATCCCGGCCATCCGGACCGAGAACCGGCAGGCGCTGATGCCGCTCTGCATAGCGCGAACCTTCAAGTAGGGCCGGCAAGTCCGCCGCATGGTGGGCGCTTAGCTGAGTGAAGGCAATGGCTTCAAGATCTTCGAAATCCGCCCCGGCCGCATCGTAACGCGCCGCGGTGCCAGGGCCTGCATCAACGAGCAGCCGGGCTCGGTTGTCAATCCACAGCAGATAGCTTGGGCCAGCGCTGCCGTCGTTGAGCTCCGGCCCACCGGCCCCCAGAATTTGGAGCCACAATCCTTCGTCGCCGCAATGAGGCCCTGCACGGGCGGCTGCTGGCAAGACGGCTACCAGCAAGGCCGCAACAAGCGCCAAGGCAACCACTTTGCCAATGCTGAACCGCATCAGGTCAGGAAGCCGTCAATGGCGTCGAGATGCCTGACCGCGGAAGCCTCGTCCGGCATGCGCCAATCACCACGCGGCGACAGACTGACGCTGCCCACCTTTGGCCCCGCCGGCATCGTGGTCCGCTTGAATTGCTGGCTGAAGAACCGACCGAAAAATACCTTCAGCCACCGCTTCAACTCCTTGGGTTCATAGCGTCCGGCGAAGGCAAGGCCGGCCAAGATGAAGATCTTGTGCGCCGAAAAGCCGTTGCGGACGTAGTGATAAAGAAAGAAGTCATGCAATTCAAAGGGGCCGATAATGGATTCAGTGCGCTGCTCGCCACCCTCCCCCTTAAGCGGCAGCAATTCCGGCGAAATCGGCGTCGCCAGCACCCGCTCGAGCGTTGCCGCCAAGCCAACCTCGGCGCGATGCTTGGCGTACCATCTCACCAAGTAGGCGACCAAGGTCTTGGGGACGCTGACGTTGACGTTGTAGTTGGCCATGTGATCCCCATTGAATGTACACCACCCGAGCGCCAATTCCGACAGGTCGCCCGTGCCCACCAAAATGCCTCCAAGCTTGTTCGCGTAGTTGAACAGCAACTGAGTCCGCTCGCGGGCTTGGGCGTTCTCGAAGACCACGTCGTCGTCAGCCTCATGGGCCAAGTCCTGCAAATGCAGGGACACCGCTGGCGAAATGGAGATCTCGCGCAGCGAAATGCCGGTCGCAGCCGCCAACTGGGCGACCGTGGTTCGGGTATGCGCCGAAGTGCCAGGCCCGGGCAGCGACAACCCGTGCAGGCGGTCACGCCCATGGCCGTTGCGCTCAAGCGCATCAAGGCAAACCAGTAAGGCCAGCGTGGAGTCCAACCCACCGGATAAGCCGAGCACCAAACAGTCGCAGTCGGCGGCCTGCATTCGACGGGAAAGGCCAGCGCTCTGAATCGCAAGGATTTCCTTGGCGCGGGCGTCAACAACTGCTTCATCTGCCGGCACGAAGGGATGTGGTTGCGGCGGTCGGCGCAAATCGGCCAAGGGTGGCGGCGTCGATGCCAGCGGCCGTTGGTGGTAGCCTTGCGGCCGATTTGAAGCGCCAAACGTTTTGTTCCATATGCGGTCGTGACGCAGCTTCTCAAGGTCAAACTCAACCACCAACTCCGTGGCGACAGGCTTGAATCGATCGTTTTCAGCCAGCAATGCGCCATTTTCCGCCGCGATGAGGTGGCCGCCGAAAACCAGGTCTTTGGTCGACTCGGTCACCCCTGCGCCAGCGTAAAGGTAACCGCACAGCCAGCCGCCGCTCGCCATGCGAACCAAGTCACGCCGATAGTCCGCCTTGGCGATGAGTTCGTTGCTTGCAGAAAGGTTCAGCACCAGTTCAGCACCCGCTAGACAGTGCGCGGCACCTAGCGGGCGCGGTGCCCAAAGATCCTCGCAGACCTCCACCGCGAACCGGCAATCGCCTAATTGAAAAAGCTGCTTCGGGCAGACGCGGAACGAACCGAGGCCCACATTCACTTCCAGATCCACCCCTTGCCCGGAAGAGAACCATCGCCGCTCGTAAAACTCGCCATGGTTGGGCACCATGGTCTTCGGCACCATGCCCACCACCGTCCCATCGGCGATGACCACCGCACAGTTGAACAACCGGTGGTCCGGGCTCAGCCAGGGGGCGCCGACGACGGCGGCGATGGACGTTCCGCACGCGGCGATAAGATTGATTCCGGCAAGGGTTTCCTGCAATAAAGCGGTGTTTAAGAATAGATCTTCGGCCGTGTAGCCGGTCAGGCCCAGTTCCGGGAAAACGGCCAGCGAGACGTCGGCATCCTCCAAGCGCTCAAGGTGGCCGATGACCTCCTTGGCGTTGGCGAGCGGATCTGCAATATGCACTATCGGCGCCACCGCCGCCGCTCGCAAGAAGCCGAAGTCGGCAAAATTGACCTCTTGCTTGACCATGCCCCATTCTAACCCTGTTCAGGCTATGAGTGCTTCGGGCACCCCAAACCTGCAATTCTCACCGTTCCCGAACAACTTCGACAAGCTCTCATGGCACCACCTTATGGCACCTCGAAAAACTGTGCCTGATCTATGGGTCTATGGGCAAACGCCAAACCGCTTTGAGCAGCCGCCGCCGCTGATTTTAGTTGGCGGGCCTTGCCGGCGCGGCCTGAACGAACTTTTTGCCTTTTGGAGCCTCGTCTGCGGCTGCCTGATATCTGTTCGCAGCATCGTCCTGCCGCTGCCTTGCGGGCCGTGCAATATGATGCCGCTGGGCCTGCAACCACCTTCCCGCATGTTCTCCAGGCGTTGTGCAAGCGCGCCCTGCTCAGCTTCCCGGCCCGCTCAATGGGGTGTGGCGAATCCCCGGCGCCCGGCGTGAAGGGCGGTCGGACAAGCGGCTGCAGCCGCGAGGCGGAACGGACCGCACTCGAAAGACCGCACGACAGGCGCAAAGCCGCCCACGAGCCCGCCAGTCAGCGGCTCAACGCCAACTTCAAGCCAGCCGCACCGACGTGCGGCGCTGAAAACAGGCAAAAATCGAGGCGCCCTTAAGCGGGGCGGGCCTGATCGGGCCCCTGAGCTTCGAGAGGGTTTGGCGCGCGGGCCAGCTGGCATTGGACCTCTCCCGAACTGGTTGTGTGGCTTGCGCGACGGCGGGGTGGCTTGCCGCCGTGGGTGGCTCGGGCGTCAAAAAATAGGAGCGGGGCGGCGCTGAAGCTCGCCATTTGCCGGCAAAGCATACAAAATAGACCGCTTTGAAAAGCGACCATCGGGGTAGGCATGAATTTCGAGTTCTCCGAGGAACAAAATCTCCTACGGGAGCAGGCTCGCGGATTTTTGAGCGAGCACTGTCCCATGAGCAAGGTTCGGGCCGTGTTGGATGGCAATCAACCAACAGACTTCGAACTGTGGCAAAAGATCGCGCAGATGGGTTGGACCGCAGCCGTCATTCCCGAGGAATTCAACGGCTTGGGGCTGTCTTATCTTGAGTTGGCGGTCATCGCCGAAGAGCTTGGCCGGGCAGTGGCGCCGACGCCTTTTTCCTCCTCGGTCTACTTGGCCACCGAAGCGCTGCTGTTGGCGGCAAACGGCAAACAGAAAGAGCATTGGCTGCCAAGGCTCGCCGCCGGTGAAGCCACCGGCGCTTTTGCCTTCGCTGAAGGGCCAGGGCGCCTGGCGCCAAATGGCTTGCAGACAGTGGCGCAAGATGGCGCGTTGAACGGCGTCAAGGTGGCCGTCGCTGATGCGGATGTGGCCGACTTTGTGGTGGTGGTCTCGAAGGCGGCCAGCGGCGATGGGGCCAGCCTCAACTTGGTTGAACTTGGCGATGAGGGTGTCTCCATCAAACCGCAAAGAACGATCGATTTTTCCCGCAGCCACGCCCGCCTTGAATTCAAAAATGCGCCCTCAGAGCCGTTAGGCCCAGCCGGTGAGGGCTGGGCCTTGACGCAGAAGTTGTTTGATCGGGCGGCGGTGCTATTCGCTTGGGAGCAGGTCGGTGGCGCTGAGGCGGCGCTCGCGCAAGCAAAGGAATACGCTCTCGGGCGCTACGCCTTTGGCCGCCCCATCGCGTCGTATCAAGCCATCAAGCACAAGCTCGCCCAAGCCTACGTCAACAACACGCTGGCCCGCTCCAACTGCTATTACGGCGCTTGGGCGCTCAACACGGATGCGCCGGATCTGACGTTGGCGGCGGCCACCGCCAGGGTGTCCGCCATCCAGGCTTACTATTACGCCTCCAAAGAGAACATCCAGACTCACGGTGGCATGGGCTACACTTGGGAATTCGACTGCCAATTCCATTACCGACGCGCCAAGCTGCTGTCGGTGAACATCGGCAGCGAGGCGCAGTGGCAGGACAAGCTGGTGCAGGCGCTGGAGCAGAGCAACGTCGCCTGACGGGGCCACAAGGAAAACGGCGAGCAACAAGCAGCGGTATTGACGCAGGAGACGCGAATGGATTTCAACGACACCCCAGCGGAAGCAACATTTCGAGAAGAAGCACGGGCTTGGTTAAAGGACAACGTACCTTCCGAGGCGGAATTCGCCGCGTTGGGCGAGATGGAGAAGTCCAAGCTCTGGCAGCTACGCAAGTTCAATGCCGGCTGGGCCTGCATTCGCTGGCCAAAGGAGTATGGCGGTCGCGGCGCCAACGCCGTTGAACAGGTCGTTTGGAACCAGGAGGAGGCGAAATACGGCAACCTGCCCGGTGGCGTCTTCAGCATCGGCCAAGGCATGGCGGCACCTACCCTGATGGCTTGGGCCAAGGAGGAGGACCAGCACCGCTACTTGCCTAAGCTGGCTAGCGGCGAGGAGATTTGGTGCCAGTTATTCAGCGAGCCCGCTGGCGGTTCAGACCTCGCCGCCCTGCGCACCAAGGCGGAGAAGGACGGCGATGATTGGATCATCAACGGTCAAAAGACCTGGACCTCCGGTGCCCACTATTCCGATTACGGCATCTTGGTGGTGCGCACGGACCCCAACGTGCCCAAGCACAAGGGGCTGACTTATTTTTTCGTGGACATGAAGTCCCCCGGCATTGAAACCAAGCCCATCAAGCAGCTCTCCGGCGACGCCAACTTCAATGAGGTCTACTTCACGGACGTGCGCATCCCGGATGCTCAGCGCCTCGGCGCAGTGGGCCAAGGTTGGCAGGTGTCCATCACCACCCTGATGAACGAGCGGGCGGCCATTGGCGGCGCCAGCGCCGGCACTGATTTTCGAGTGTTGCTGAAGCTGGCCCAAACCGTCACCATCGACGGCCGACCGGCCATTGAAGACGCCAACGTACGGGCCAAGTTGGCCACTTGGCACTGTCGGCGGGCGGGGCTGAAATACACCGGCTATCGTTCCTTGAGCGCTCTGTCTCGAGGCGAGACGCCAGGGCCGGAGAACTCCATCGGCAAGCTGGTGGCCGCGCCCATGACCCAGGACATGGCTTCGTTCGCCATGGACTTGCTGGAGATGTCCGGCGCCGTCTGGGATGATGAGCACTCGCCCTACGCAGGGCGGTTTCAAGCCATGTTCATGGCCGTGCCAGGCATACGAATCGCCGGCGGCACCGACGAGATAATGGCCAACATCATCGCCGAGCGTGTATTGGGGCTGCCGCAAGAGCCGCGCGTAGACAAGGGCATTCCCTTCAATCAGGTGCCCACCGGCGCAGGGTAGGCGTCAACTTTGAAGATTCATGGAGCCTGCACACCGGAATTCTCCGCCGTGCAGAGGGCGTTCGAGGAGAACTTCGAGCAGCGCGGCGATGTGGGAGCATCCGTCGCCATCAGCTTGGAGGACGAGTTGGTGGTCGATCTCTGGGCGGGCCACCGAGATCAGGCGAAAACCCTGCCTTGGCAGCGCGACACCATCGTCAATGTCTACTCCACCACCAAGACCATGGCGGCGTTGGCCGCCCTCTTGCTGGCCGACCGCAATGAACTCGACCTTTACGCCCCGGTGCGGCGCTACTGGCCGGAGTTCGCCCAAAACGGCAAGGACAAGGTGGAGGTGCGGCATTTCCTCAGCCACTCCGCTGGTCTTTCCGGCATGGACGAGCCGATGACCGCCGACGACGTCTACGATTGGGAGAAGATGACCGCCGCTTTAGCGCGGCAAGCGCCTTGGTGGACGCCGGGCACGGCGAGCGGCTATCACGCCTTGACCCAAGGGCATCTAATCGGCGAGCTAGTGCGGCGCATCAGCGGCGAAAGCTTGGGTTCCTTCTTCCGTCGAGAACTGGCCGAGCCCTTAGGCGCGGACTTTCACATCGGCACCGGCCCGGAGCACGACCACCGCATCGGCGAGCTCATTCCGCCCAAGACGGCGCCGGCCGGGCAGCAGGATGACAACTCCATCGCCAGCCGCACCTTCGCCAACCCCAGCATTGCAGCCAAAACTTCCGCCACCCGTGCTTGGCGGCAAGCCGAAATTCCCGCCGCCAATGGCCACGGCAATGCCCGTTCCGTAGTGGCTGTGCAAACCCTGGCCGCCAATCTTGGCCGCGCCAACGGCAAACAACTCATGTCCGAGGCCGGCTGCCGGGCCATCTTTGACGAGCAAATCTTCGGCCAGGACCTAGTGCTCGGCGTACCCATCAGGTTTGGTATGGGCTATGGCCTGACCACGGACCTGATGCCCATGGGACCCAATGAGCACATCGCCTACTGGGGCGGTTGGGGCGGCTCCACAGCCGTCATTGATCAAGATGCGAGAATGTGCGTTTCCTACGTGATGAACCGTATGGAGGGCAATTTGATGGGGGACCTGCGCGGCTTCAAGCTGCTGCAGGCGGCGTATCTGTCTCTTTAGCCACCGTCCTTCCTGCCTCACCGGTTTCTTGCATTTCAGCGTTCTGCACAGGGTCTTCGGCACGGTTTCGAGTTGCATCCGCCGAACCCGCGCCGTCCAGCAGGGGCCGACCGGTGCCTGTTGGCGCTGGAGCAAGCGCCGCCCGCTGTGCGCTACTCAATCACCTTGTTGATCGGAAACTCGACGATGCCGGTGGCACCGGCCTTCTTTAGTTCCGGCACGATGACGCGCACCGTGGTTTCGTCGATGATGGTGCTGATTGCCACCCAGTCCGGGTCGCTTAGGTGGGATATGGTCGGGTTGCGCAGCGCCGGCAGGATGGCCATCACCGCTTCGAGATTTTCGTTGCGCACGTTCATCATCAAACCCGCGCGACCTTCGGCGGCCAAGCAGGAGGCCAGCATCAGGGCGATGTTGTCCAACTTGGCCCTTTTCCAAGGGTCGCGATGGGCGTCCTGGTTGACAATCAAGCGCGGGGTGCTGGCGAGCACTTCATCAATGATGCGCAGGTTGTTGGCCCGCAGCGAACTGCCGGTTTCCGTGATCTCAACGATGGCGTCGGCCAAGCGCGGCGGCTTGACTTCCGTGCCCCCCCAAGAAAACTCCACGTTGGCGGTGACGCCATGCCGTTGCAGATAGGTCCGGGTTAGATTGACCGCCTCGGTCGCGATGCGCTTGCCTTGAAGATCCTGCACGGTGTGGATGTCGGAGTCCGTCGGGACGCAAAGCACCCATCGGCTCGGCCGACGGCTCACCTTGGAGAACACGAACTCGGCTATCTCCACCACCTCCGAGCCGGTCTCCATCACCCAGTCGTGGCCGGTAATGCCGGCATCGAGCACGCCCTGTTCGACGTAGCGGGCCATTTCCTGGGCGCGCACGAGCAGGCAGTCGATCTCCGGGTCGTCGATTTGCGGATAGTACGAACGCTTGGGGAATGAGATGTTATAGCCGGCGCGTTGAAACAACTCCGCGCAAGCATTTTGCAAGCTGCCCGAAGGAATGCCGAAGTTGAGGACGTGGCCCATGCCGCTATCCTCCATAAACATCGGCCGGGTCAAAGACCCGTTCGGCGATGACTTGAGCCGCGCCGGTGTCAAGGTCAACTTCCCGGAAAAAGCAACTGGCGTAACCCTCATGGCAGGCGGCCCCACCCACTTGCTCCACCTTGACTAAAACCGTGTCCGCATCGCAGTCATAGTAGAGTTGCTTGAGGCGCTGTAGGTGGCCGCTACGCTCGCCCTTGCGCCAAAGCTTGGCGCGGCTGCGGCTGTAGTAGCAGACGCGCCGGGTCGCCAATGTCTCGGCGTAGGCTTCAGCAGTCATGTACGCAAGCATGAGCACATCGCCGCTAGCGGCGTCCTGAGCAATCACCGGCACAAGCGAGGTCTTCGAGAAGTCCGGTCCGTCCATGAAAACCAATAGGCAGAGGAAAGCGGCGCATCATAGCAGCCCGCTTGGAACGGCGCGACGGCTTGTACGGGCTCAGGACATTTCGGAATTTTTTCGTTCAGGCAGCCATGGCTGGGCTTGTCCGCGAATTCGGCCGGAGTCAACAAGCCGATGGCTTGGTGGGGCCGGACGTGGTGGTCGCTGAGAGACCGGACCAGCGCCTAGTTCACGCAGCCCTAGAACCTGAGCAATTTTGTGCTTAGGTCGTTCAGGTCCACTACGCCGACGGCGTTGTAGCCGACCATGTGGCCAGCGCACTCGCCCGGATTGAAGATGATCTGATTGCCCTGCCGCTGAAGCCGGTGCAAATGGGTGTGGCCGTGCAAAGCCAGTTCGTGCCCTTCCCCAAGCACGCCATCGAACTCCAACGGGTCATGCACCACCAAAATGCGGCGGCCATGCCAAGCCAATTCCAGCGGCGGGTCGCTAAAGGTAAAGCCGTGGGTGGTGGCGGCGCACTCCAGGCTGCTGCGTTCCTGGTCATTGTTGCCAAACACGCCGAATAAACCCGCCTTGAGATGGGCGAACAGATCAAGCGTTTTGGCCTGAGTGATGTCACCGGTGTGAATAACCCGCTCAACGCCGGCGGAGTTGAACAGGTCAACGATTCGGGCAACGTTCCTCAGGTTGTTGTGGGTGTCGCTGACAACGCCTATGCGCAAAGCCGTCCTATAACTCCTAGGCTGCTTCCAGAATGTGTATGCCGCAGGCGCTGCCAAGGCCAATCACATGGGTCAGGCCAATGCGGGCACCCGGCACTTGCCGTTCACCAGCTTCGCCACGCAAGTGGGTGGATACTTCGTAGATGTTGGCGATGCCGGTGGCACCCAAGGGATGGCCCTTGGACAGCAAACCGCCGGACACGTTGACTGGAACGCGCCCGCCGAGCGCCACTTGGCCCTCATCAACCATGCGTCCGGCCTGTCCGTCGCCGCACAGGCCCAGATTTTCGTAGTGGAGAATTTCCGCGGTGGCGAAACAGTCGTGCAGTTCCACCAAGTCGATGTCCTCCGGCCCGACCCCAGCCATCTCATAGGCTTTGGCGGAAGCCTCCCGGGTGCAGGTGTTGACGTCCGGCATAACCAGATCCCGCTCCTGCCATCGGTCGGAAGTGAGCACCGAGGCCCGCACCTTCACTGCCCGTCCCATCAAGCCAAGCTCCCGCGCCTTGCGCTCAGAGGCAATCACCGCCGCCGCCGAGCCATCCACGTTGACCGAGCACATGAGCTTGGTGTTGGGATAGGAGATCATCTCCGCATTCATCACCGTCTCAAGCGGCGTTTCGATCTGATACATCGCCTTCGAATTCATGGTGGAATGATGATGGTTCTTCACTGAAACCTTGGCGAACTGCTCAAAAGTGGTGCCGTATTTGCGGGCGTGCTCCATGCCAGCCTCAGCGAACACCGCCGGCATGGTGCCGGAGCCGAGCAACCCCTCTTTGGAAATGCCGGCGCCGCCACCCGCGCCACCAAGCAGGCCCTTGCCCATCTGCTCGACGCCGACGGCCAAAACGATGTCGTGCAGGCCCGCCTTGACCGAGGCCCAAGCCTCCCGAAAGGCGGTGGCGCCAGTTGCACAGGCGTTGGATACGTTGACCACCGGCACGCCGGTCTGACCAATCTGCTGCAATATGCGCTGCCCCACCATGGCGGAGGCTTGGCCGAGATTGCCGCAATAAAGGGCCTCCATGTCCTGAATGGCGAGCCCGCAATCATCCAAGGCCATCAAAGCCGCTTCGGAGCCGATTTGTGGCACGGTCTTGTCTGGAAAGCGCCCGAACTTGATCATGTCCACGCCAACAACATATGCGTCCGTCATAAGTAATCTCCTTTGGGTTAAGTTCCCCTGATGGACCCGGCCCGATTGGTTAGCCGGACCGCGGTTGGAAGAAATAGGCCGTATAGGAATTGCCGTCCTTGTCCTTGCGCCCAAGCGCATCGCCAAAGACCACTTCCACGGGCATGTCGAATTCAATTTTGGCCGGGTCAGGCTCAATGTTGATGAGGTTTCCCTTGATGGCGGTGCCGTCGTCAAGATCGACGATGGCGCTGATGTAGGGCACTTCAATGCCCGGAAAGGACCGATGCACGATGCAGTACGAATACAGGCTGCCGGTATTCGGCAACCGCACCACCTCGATCTTGTCGCGAACGCCGCACTTGGAGCAAACACTGCGCTCGCCTAGGAACGTGGCACCGCAGGCTTGGCACTTGTGGCCCTCCAAGTAGGGTTCGCCATTCTCTGGCAACTTCAAGAAGTCAACCACCGACAATGGCTGGCTCATCTAACATCCTCCCTCGGTGCGTATTGCATGATCTGAACGGCTAAGCATACACCAGATTTTTGCACGGGTGTTCCGGTTGTCGAAATTCCTGCCGGCGCGCTTTTCGCTTGGCCCGATGCCCGGTCACGGTGTTTTGGAGCCGGTTTCCAGCAATGCCTTGCGCAGCAGTCCGTTGACTTGCTGCGGGTCTGCCTTGCCGCTAGTGGCCTGCATGATTTGGCCGATGAAAAAGCCAAGCACCTTCTCCCGGCCGGCACGGTACTGCGCCGCTTGCCGGGGATGCTGCGCCACCACCTCAGCGATCAGGTCGCTGATCTCACCGGCGTCGCTCATTTGCTTAAGGCCGCCAGCTTCAATGATGGCGTCCACTTCGCCCGCCCCTTGCCAAAGCGCCTCAAACACCGTTTTGGCGGTTTTGCTGGAAAGGGTGCGATCCTGAATGCGGGCGATGAGCGCACCAAGGGCCGTTGCCGAAACGGGCGACTCGGCAAAGCCCAAACCGGCGCCGTTCAAATGTCCGGCCAAAACGCCCATGATCCAGTTAGCCACCAGCTTGGCATCGCCGCCAACCGCCACTGCCGACTCAAAATAGTCCGCAACTTCAGGTTCCCGCACCAGCCATCGCGCGTCATATTCGCTTAAACAGAAATCCTCTTGGAAACGCTGTCGGCGCACCCAGGGCAGCTCCGGCAGTGTACGGCGAACCGCTTCGACCAAGGCGTCGTCAATCACCAAGGGCAGCAGATCGGGGTCGGGGAAGTAGCGGTAGTCGTCGGCAAACTCCTTGCCGCGCATAGGCCGGGTTTCGTCCCGGTCGGGGTCGTAGAGACGGGTCTCCCGCACCACCGGAAGGCGCGCCTCAAGCAGTTCGACCTGGCGGCCAATCTCATGGCGAACGGCCTTCTCCACAAAACGGAAGGAGTTGATGTTCTTAACCTCCGTTCGTTCGCCGAGAGCGGCGGCCCCCTTGGGGCGCACCGAAACATTGACGTCGCAGCGCATGCTGCCCCGGGAGAGGTCTCCGTCGCAGATGCCGAGATGGCGCACCAAGCTGTGCATTTGACGAAAATAGGCCGACGCCTGCTCCGCAGTGCGCAGGTCCGGCGCGGACACCACTTCCAGCAACGGCGTGCCAGCCCGATTGAGGTCGATGCCGGTTTCACCTTCATAGGCTTCGTGAATGGACTTGCCGGCATCCTCCTCAAGGTGGGCGCGGACGATGCCAACGGTCATCAGCGCACCATCCTCCATGCGCACATCAAGCCGCCCAGCGCCGACGATGGGCTGTTCGAACTGGCTGATCTGATAGCCTTTGGGCAGATCCGGGTAGAAATAGTTTTTGCGTTCAAAAGTAGAGCGCAGGTGAATGTCCGCGCCGATGGCCAAGCCGAACTTGATGGCCATGCGCACGGGCTCCTCGTTCAACACCGGCAACGTGCCAGGCAAACCAATGTCCAATGGGCAGGCTAGGCTGTTCGGCGCGGCGCCAAAGCGATTGGCCGCGCCGGAGAATATCTTGCTGCGGGTGGCTAACTGCACATGCACTTCCAAACCGATGACGGCTTCCCAATTGGACTTGCCGTTCACGCTTGGTCCAGCCAATCCAGGCTTGGCCTCAACTCATGCCAGTCCGTCGCCCGTTGCAACGCCGCCCCGGTTTGCAGGAGGCGCTTCTCGTCAAAGTGGTTGGCGATCAGTTGGCAGCCCAGCGGCAGGCCTTCCTCAAGGCCGCACGGCAACGACAGCGCCGGCAGACCAGCCAAATTGATGGGAATGGTGCAGACATCCTGTTGGTACATGGCCACCGGATCATCGACCAGCTTGCCCCTTGGGAAGGCAACGCCGGGCGTGGTCGGGGCCAACAGCAAGTCCGCCTTGGAGAACGCAGCAGCGAAATCCTGTGCGATCAAACGCCGGATCTTCAGCGCCTTGAGGTAGTAGGCGTCGAAATAACCGGCCGATAGGGCGTAGGCACCGGTCAATATCCGGCGCTTGACCTCGGTGCCGAATCCCTCGCTGCGGGAGCGTTCATACAAATCGGCCAAGGATGCGGGTGCGGCGCAGCGGTGGCCGAAGCGCACGCCGTCATAGCGCGACAGGTTGGTGGACGCCTCCGCGCCGGCGATGATGTAGTAGGCGGGCATGGCTAGGGAGATGTTTGGCAGGGAAACCTCAATGCAACGAAAACCAAGCCCCTCCAAGGTGCTGCGCACCGCGTCAAATTGGGCACCGTTTTTGACTAGGTTGAAGAGCTCCTTGGCCAAGCCTAGGGTCAAGGGTTCGTCTTCCAGTTCACCGACGCCGGTTTGCGGCACGGACTCCAGCCAACTGTCTTGATGGGCGCTTGAGGTTGAGTCCCGGCGGTCGAAACCGGCCATGCAGGACAACAACAGCGCTGCGTCCTCCACGTTTCTGGCCAACACACCGCCTTGGTCGAGACTGGATGCAAAAGCGATCATGCCGTAGCGAGATACTCGACCATAGGTCGGCTTCAGGCCGGAGAGGCCGCAAAAACTGGCCGGCTGCCGGATGGAGCCGCCGGTGTCCGTGCCGGTGGCGGCGGCGGTGATCCCTGCCGCCACGCAGGCGGCGGAGCCGCCTGAGGAGCCGCCGGGGGTGCGCGCCAGAGCCCAAGGGTTGGCGGTCGGCCCAAAGTAGCTGGTTTCGGTTGAGGAGCCCATGGCGAATTCATCCATGTTCAACTTGCCGATGGTCAGGGCGCCGGCGTGTAGCAGCCGCTGCACAGCCGTCGCCGTATAGGGCGCAATGAAATTCGCCAACATGCGCGAGGCGCAGGTGGTGCGCCATCCCTCAATGCAAAAAATGTCCTTATGAGCAAGGGGTACGCCGGCCAGCGCCGGCGCGCCGCCCGCCCGCAGCATCCGGTCCGCCTCCTCGGCGGCGGCGATGGCCTTTTCCTCATCCAACGTGATGAAGCAGTTCAATTGCTCATTCAAACGAGACGCCCGCGCAAGCGTCGCCTGGGTCAACTCCAAGCTGGTGTAGGCACCACGCGCCAACTCATCGACTGTGCGCCGCAGCGATTGAAAGGGCTGCATGAACCTAGGGCTCCGCCGTTAGCCGACCGTTCGGGGCACGATGTAGAGGCCGTCGCGGAGCAGCGGAGCGCCGCTTTGGTAGCGCTCCCGGTCCACCTCGTCGGTGACCTCGTCGCGGCGCAAGCGCTGGGCGGCGTCCAGAGGATGGGCGAGAGGGGCGACGCCGTCGGTGTCCACAGCTTGCATTTGGTCCACCATAGCGATGATGCGCTGAAGGTCGTCCAAAACGCGCCCGCGCTCCTGATCGTTCAAGCGCAATGCCGTCAGCTTGGCCAAACGGTCGATGTTAATGCGGCTCGCCACCATCAGGGGTCTCCTTACTCTTAAGCTATTGTTTTTGAATGAAAAAACATAACCAGAAAATACAAGCGCGGAGCTCGGTACGCATCGCTTCCGGCGAAACTTCGGGATTGCCCAATTGCAGCCATGCCGCCAGTTTACTTCAAACTCATTTCGTTGTTAGATTAGCAAGCCAAACTCAAGCTTTTCCTATCTACCGCCTTGGGTTAGCGAAGGGCGCAATTTATTTATGTTCAAATCGATACGCGGGTTGTTCTCCCGCGACCTCTCCATAGACCTCGGAACCGCCAACACGCTGATCTTCAGCCGCGACAGGGGCATCGTTCTAGATGAACCATCGGTGGTCGCAATCCGAACCCAGGGCAACCAAAAAACGGTGGTTGCCGTGGGTGCGGACGCGAAGCGTATGCTCGGGCGCACCCCCACCAACATCACGACCGTGCGCCCGCTGAAGGACGGCGTGATCGCTGACTTCCTCGTTACCGAGAAACTGCTGCAATACTTCATCCACAAGGTGCATGAATATTCCTATATTCGTCCTAGTCCTCGGGCCTTGGTCTGCGTGCCCTCCAAATCCACCGAAGTGGAGCGCCGCGCCATCCGGGAAAGCACCATGGCCGCCGGCGCCCGGGACGTGTACCTAATCGACGAACCCATGGCTGCGGCCATCGGCGCCGGGCTGCCGGTGCATGAGGCGGTCGGCACCATGGTGGTGGACATTGGCGGCGGCACGACCGAAATCGCCATCATTTCACTCAATGGCATCGTCTATTCGGATACGCTTCGCGTCGGCGGAGACCGGTTCGACGAGTCCATTATCACCTGTGTGCGCCGCACCCGCGGCAGCTTGATTGGAGAGAGCACCGCCGAGCGCCTGAAGCAGGAAATCGGCAACGCTTACAAACAAAAGGATGTCAAGGAGGTGGAAGTGCGGGGGCGGAACCTAGCCGAAGGCGTGCCCAGGGGCTTCACCTTGAACAGCGACGACATACTCGAATCGCTGCAGGAGCCGCTTGGCATGATCGTGGAGGCGGTGAAGAACGCCTTGGAGCAGTGTCCCCCGGAACTCTCGTCGGACATCGCCGAATCGGGCTTCGTCGTCACCGGCGGCGGTGCCTTGCTGCGCGACATCGACGTGCTGCTCGCGGAAGAGACCGGTCTTCCGGTCATCATCGCCGAAGATCCGCTGTCCTGTGTGGTGCGGGGCGGCGGCAAGGCGCTTGATTTTATGAGCGACAAAGCGAAAATGACCATGTTCGCGGTCGAGTAAGACAGAGCGCCAACAGCCGGTTCCTTAACCGAAGGAAGCCTAGGCATAAAAGCCCTATTCAAAAAGACGTCAAGCAGCGTTCCACTGCTCACGTCGCTCGCCTTGGTATCGGCGATTTTCGTGACGTTGGACTCAACCACCAGCTTACTCATACCGAGCCGACAAACCGTCGATCTCATCGTCAGCCCGATTTTCCATGTGGCTAAATGGCCCTATAGTGCGGTGGGCGCCGCTCGGGAACAAATCACCAGCCACTCAGCCCTGCTTGAGCGCATCAAGTCCTTGGAACGGGAACTGCTGGCGCTGTCGCGAACCTCGCAACAGATCGAGGCGCTGCAGGTGGACAACAATCAGATGCGAGCGCTTCTGAACAGCAGGCCCCAAGCCGAGGATGATGCGCTGATCGCCGAAGTGGTGGGCATCCCGCCGGTGCCCAGCGTCCACCAAGTGGTGATCGACAAGGGCGTCGCCGATGGCGTCAACATCGGCCATGCGGTGCTTGACGCCAAGGGGCTGATTGGACAGGTTGTGCAGGCAAGCCAGTTCAATTCCCGCGTGCTTCTCATCACCGACTCAAGCCACAGTTTGCCGGTGCAGGTTGTCCGTACCGGCGTGCGCGGCATCGCCAACGGTAGCGGGCAAATAGACCTGCTGCAAGTTGAGGGCCTGTCGATGACCGCCGACATTCGCGCCGGCGACAACCTCATCGCCTCCGGATTGGGCGGCAGATTCCCCTACGGCCACCCAGTAGCGCAGGTTCAATCCGTACAACCGAACCCAACGGGCACGCTTTCGCTCGTCAACGCCCGTCCGTCCGCCCAGTTGGACCGCGTCAAATACGTCCTGGTGATCCTGAACAAACGCCGTGAGGTTTGGCAGTGAAGTACTGGCGCCAAGGTGTGGTCATCCTGCTGACGCTAGTGGTCGCCATGGTGCTTTCCGTGGCCCACTGGCCGGCCGATTGGCCCGATTGGCTGCACTGGCTGCGCCCAGCCTGGATCCTGCTGCTAGTCTTTTTCTGGACCATGATGAAGCCGAGCCGATTGGGCCTGTTCAGCGTCTGGTTGTTCGGGTTCGGCGTGGACGTGCTGCATTCCGACCCGTTGGGCTTGAACGGCGCTGTTTTCGCCCTCGCCGCCTTTCTGGCGAGCCATTCGCACCGTCGGTTGCTCATTTACACCATCGTGCAGCAAAGCGTCGTCGTCCTCGGCGTGGTTCTGATCTGCGAGGCGGTCCGCCAAATCGTTCGCACCGTGGCCGAAGGCCACCCCTTCTCAGCCATGTTCTGGACTCCAGCTCTAGCGAGCGCCCTGATTTGGTTGCTCGCATGGCCCATTCACGAGAGCGTGCGCAAGCGGTTTGCAGCTCCATAGGCCCCTCGTTCTGGCATCGTCCTCTCCCCGGCGGGCGGAGTTGTTGCGACAGATCGCCTTGCCATTTGAGATCGTTCCGCCGGCAGTGGATGAATCCCGCCTCAGCGACGAGAGCGCCGGCGCCTATGTGCAACGCCTCTCCATGCTAAAGGCGCAGGCTGCATTGCGGCCTGGCCGGTTGACTTTGGCTGCTGACACCATCGTGGTTGTGGACGGCCAATTACTCGGCAAGCCAAGCAGTCAATCCGAGGGAGTGGCCATGCTGCAAGCGCTCGGTGGGCGAACACATACCGTCACAACCGGGGTTTGCCTGACGGACGGACGGTCTGCGCCCACCCGTGTCGTCTCTACTGAGGTGACGCTCAAACCCATCACCAACGCCTTGGCCACCGTCTATTGGCGCACCGGCGAGCCTGCAGACAAGGCCGGCGGGTATGGCATTCAGGGCATTGGGAGTATATTGGTGAAAAGCATTCGCGGCAGTTACAGTGCCGTGGTTGGTCTGCCCCTTGCGGAAACTGAGGAATTGCTCGAACTCTTTCACTTTGACCCTTGGCTTCACCGTTCGGCGAGGCAACGACATGTCCGAAGAACTACTGATCAATGTCAATGATTTTGAAACCCGGATCGCCCTGCTTGAAGGGGGCGAGCTAGCGGAACTGCATGTCGGCCGCGCTAGCGGCTATAGCTGCATCGGCAACATCTACCTCGGCAAGGTGGAGCGCATCGCGCCCGGCATCCGCGCCGCCTTCGTCGATATCGGTCTGGACCGACCAGGCTTTCTGCACAACCGGCGCTTCGACTCTTCGAACCCAAGCCAAAATGGTGACCATCCGGCGCCGGGCATTCGGGATCTGGTGTATGAGGGCGAGGAAGTTTTGGTGCAAGCCATTAAGGATCCGGTGGTGCGCAAGGGCGTGCGGCTGACCTCCGCGCTCTCCTTGGCCACACGCCACTTGGTGTTGACGCCGCAGAGCGGCCAAACGCGCATTTCAAGGCGGATTGAGGACGAGCGGGAGCGCGAGCGCCTGCGCGACCTCATCGCCGAAGTGAAGGCGGACCTCAATGTGAAGATGATGGGGTTCATCGCCCGCACTGCAGCACAAGGGATTGAACGCCAAGCGGTCGAAACCGACATGCGGCAATTGCTGCGGGTCTGGAACCGGATTCTTGCTAGGCGGGCCAACGCTCGCCGCCCGAGCTTGATTTACGAGGAAGCGCCGCTGCATCTGCGCGCCCTGCGCGAGCTTTGCGGCGTCACGCCGAGGCGCGTCCTCGTCGACGACGCGGAAACCTTCCGGCGGGTGCGGGCCTTTGCCGAGGAATATCTGCCGAAAGTCTGCGACCGGATTGAAACCTATGAGGGGCCGCCCTCGTTGTTTGAACACTTCGGCATAGAAGACGTGGCGGCCAAAGCCCTGCTGCCGCGCCTGAGCTTGAAGTGCGGCGGCTCCCTAGTCATTGAACAAACCGAGGCGATGACCACCATCGACGTCAATACCGGCAGCTTCCTCGGCGGCGCCAGGTTCGAGGAAACCATCTTCCGAACCAACCTCGAAGCGGCGGCGGCCATACCGCGCCAGCTACGCCTGCGCAACATCGGCGGCATCATCGTCGTGGATTTCATCGACATGGAGAATGAGGAGCATAAACGCCAAGTGCTGCGCACCTTAGAGAAGGCCAGCGAGGGGGACCGCGCGCAGTTTGCCTATGAGGGCTTTTCGTCCTTCGGTTTGGTGCAGATCAGACGCAAACGAACCCGAAAGAGCTTGGCCGCTCAGCTTTGCGAACCCTGCGCCAATTGCCAAGGCGTCGGCATCACAAAAAGCAGTGAAACAACTTGCATCGACATTCTTCGCGCCACTCTGCGCGACGCCAAAAGCCAGTGCCCTGGCACTGTTGGCAGCTACCTCATCCGCGCATCGGAAGCCGTTGTGGACCGCTTGCTGGACGAAGACGCCGCCCATTTGACGGCCCTGTCCAATCAATTCGGACAGGAAATGCGCCTGCAAGTGGAGCCAAGCTACGGCCCTGGGTGCTTCGACTTGGTGTTCACCCAAGACGCTCACACTTAGCTTAGTTGAACTTGGCTTGACAACCGGATCCACCATGCGTCGCTTGCTGGCCAACCCACTGGTGGGCTACCTCGTGTTGCTGCTACTGATTGCCGCCGTCCTGCAAAGCGCTGGGCGGATGGCGATGTCGTTGCTTGACGAGTTTGAAGAGGCGGTCAACGCCTACCTTGGCGAGCAGGTCTCAATCACTGGCCTAAGCGGCGGCTGGAGGGGCGTCAACCCGGTCGTGCGGATGGACCGGCTGCAAACGCCGACCGGCTGGGCCGAGCAGGTGCTCATTGAGTTCGACTGGCTGGAAACGCTGATGCGCAATCGTCCGGTCATGCAGCGCCTGTTCGTCGAGCGGGCGGCGTTGGCCATTGAGCATACAAAGCAAGGCTGGAGGCTGGCGGGCGCTTTGGGGCAGTGGCCCGAATTCGACTGGGGCAGTTTGCTGTACGACGCCGACGAGGTCAGGCTCAGGGGGGAACTGTCGGTCTTAAACGCCGCCGACAGCACCTTGATCGCCCATGTCCAAGGCGTCAACCGAGATGGATTACACGGCTTTGACCTAGCCATTACCAGTCCGCAGTGCGCCCAGGACTGCACCTTGCGCCTGCATTGGCGCGCCAAGCCCAACCGTTGGACTTTTCAGCCGGGCAGCCGCCAGCTAACGGTATCCGGCGCTGTGCCTTTGCCGCCGGCCTATCTCCCTTGGCTTGATCTTAAGCGTAGCATTCGGCTCGGCGCCAATGGACAATGGGCGCAGCGTGGCTTGGAAGGAGGCGGCGAATTCATCGGTCGCCTGGCACTTGAAGCCACTGAAGCAGGCAGTCCGACCGTCGCCAAGCTTCAAGTCGAAGCACCCGTTTTGGTGGCGTCCTTCGGCGCTCTCCACAAGCTGGCCATCCCCGAAGCCAAGCTCAGCAACGCCGACCGAACGCTGAAGCTAAAGCCCATACTGGCCAAGGGCGACCTGAGCGCAGCCTCCATCTGGACCTCGGAACTGCCATTGCATGAACTCAGCGAATTCCTCATCAAGGCGCTTGATGCGGACAACGTCGCTAAGCAGTGGCTTGAGGGCGTACGCCCCCGGGGGACGCTGAGCAACGTCCAGGTCGATGCTTCCAGCGATGGCGTCGCCTACGCCGCCACCCTAAGCCGGTTGCAGATTTCGCCCTACCGGGGCATGCCCATGTTGCGGGACGCCAACGGCAGCCTGACCGGTTACGAACAAGGCTTGGCGCTAAGCTTGAATTCTCCAACCCTTGACGTGCATTTTGCCGACACGTTCACCAAGCCTTGGCGCTTAGCCAATGTGCAGGCACTGATCCAGTGTTGGTTTGGAAACGGCTACCTAGGCGCTAGGTCACCCAATTTACGGGCCGAACTGCCCCATGGCACCTTGGTGGCAACCTTCGCCCTGTCGCGGCCAGCCAATCGCTTGGACCAGCGCCTGTCCTTGCAGCTCCGCTTGGAGCGCCTGCAGGTGTCCACGGCTGATGCCTATGTTCCCTACACCCTCCCCAGCAGTTTGGGGCAATGGCTGTTGGATGCTCCCCTTGACGGGGTGTTGTCCGATCTTCGTTTGGCCTACCAAGGCCAGGTACACAGTCGTCCTCAGGACTACTCCAGACGGGTGGCAATCACCGCCGAGCTGAGCGGCGGGGAAGTGCGCTATCACCCGGAGTGGCCCATCGTCACTGGCGTTAACGGCAGCGTCTTGGTTTCCGGCGAAGACGTTTTCGCCCAAGTTGAATCAGCCACCTCCCAAGGCCTGACTTTTCAAGACAACGACATCCACGTTGGACGCAATGGCGCATTCGCCGAAATCGAGTTGCGCACACAGGCAGACGCCGGCGCGGCAATGAACTACATCCGCTCTTCGCCCATCCACCAATGGCTTTCCTTCGTCCAGCCGGAGTGGGACGGCACCGGTCAACTTGCCTTCAATGGCAAGCTCTTCGTGCCCTTGGACGAGCACGAGGAAACACGCCATCCGTTTGACGCCAACTTGGCCATCAAGCTGATGGACGTGGGACTTGAATTGCCGAATTACCGCTTGTCCTTGGCTGACCTGAACGGCGACGCCACCTATCGCTTCCCTTACATGCTGAATTCCGAACCCATCAAGGGCGCCCTGTTTGACCAGCCGGCAACGCTGACGGCGAGTTCCGACGATGCGGCCGTGGCGTTCCAGATCGCTGGCGTTGCCACTCCGGCGGCGGTCTATCAGTTGGCGGACATGGAGGACTACGGCTTAGCCTCCGGCAGCTTTCCGTATGACGCAACGCTTTCCATACCGGTGGATGACCGCCCCGCCCGCCTGAACGTGCAGACCGCCTTGGAAGGGCTGGAACTGCATTTGCCGGGGGAATTTGGCAAAGCCTCGCCAAGCCCTCGCGCCACCACCCTGGACTTGGAGTTTCTTGAAGAGCATGTGGCCATGCAGTTGCGCCATGGCGTCGTCCAAGGTTGGCTGCATGTAGACGAGCGCCCGTTGCGCGGTGCCCTCGGCGTTCGCCGCCAACCGCCCGCAGTGCCGGCCAAGGGCGACGAAGTGGTCGTTGCTGGCAGAACCGACGTGGTCGATGTTTACCAATGGAGCCAAGGCGACGGGCTGGAGTTTCCTGCACCCTGGCGGCTTGAAGGCGTGGATGTGGGCCAAGTCGCCATCGAGTCCACCCGCTTTGCCGATGTCAGGGTCACTGGCGCCTATCGGGATGGCCTGATGACGCTAGCCTTCGATTCGGAGCACCTCAAGGGCTCCCTGCGCAGCCAAGACGATGATCCGCTAAGGCTCCGCTTCGATTCCATCGTGCTGCCGGCCGAGGATTTTGACGACGAGCAAGACCCGCTGGACATCAGCCTCATCGATCGCCTGCCGGAAGCGGACGTGGTCATCCGCTCCATCTTCGTTGGCGATGAGGATTTCGGCCGCTGGTCCTTCTCCATGCGCCCGCAAGAGGATGGCGTGTTGCTCGGCGACCTTGAAGCTCAGCTCAAGGATACTGAGATCACCTCCGCCGAAGGCGTTTTCTGGAGCCGCAGCAACAATCGGAGCGCCGCCACGGCGCAGTTGAAGATGGAGGACCTGTACAAGGTGCTTCCCCAATGGGATTATGAGCCAAGCCTGCATTCCAAATCGGCGGAACTGAACATTGACGGCAGTTGGCCAGGCTCGCCACTGAACGTATCCGTAGACTCACTCACCGCCGAGGCGTTCTTCTTCGCCAAGGACGGCCGCTTCCTTGAAATGGACAGCGGCGTCAGCGCGAGCCGCATCTTCAGCCTGCTGAACTTCACCACCATCGCCAAACGCATGAACTTAGACTTCAAAGACGTGACCGGCAAAGGCATCAGCTTCGACACCATCAAGGCGAACGCCCGGTTCGACAATGGCACAATGAATTTCCTGGAGCCGGCCAAGATGAAAGGCTCCGGCGCGGACTTCAAGATTAGCGGCAGCATCGACGTCGTGGCCGGGGAGATGAATAACAACGAGATCATCGTCACGTTGCCGGTAAGCGCCAGCCTTCCGTGGTACGCTGTGTATGTTTCCTTGGCCAACCCGGCGGCCGGGCTGGCCGTGTTGGCGGGGCAGCAGGTTTTGAAGAATCAAATCAACCAATTCAGCAGCGCTAAATATCAAGTCAACGGCCCTTGGGACGATCCCGAAGTCAAGCTGGTGGCCATCTGGAACGACAGCCTGCAAGCCTTTAATGAATTGCCCGATGAACCAGCTAGCACCAGCAAAGGCGACGAATGAACAATCCTCTTACCACGGCTGAAACCGTGCTGCTCGCACCGGCCGAGATCACCCAAACGGATGTGGAGCGGGCCCTTGCCAGTTTGGCCGGGGCCGGCGCTGACTTTGGTGAAGTGTTCCTGCAAAACCACAAGTCAGAAAGCTGGACGCTTGAGGACGGAGTCGTTCGGCACGGCAGTTTCAACGTTGATCGCGGCCTTGGCGTGCGCGCCATCTGCGGCGAGAAAACCAGCGCCGCCTACGTGGAGGACATTCACCGGCAAGGCTTTGAATTCGCTGTGGACGCCGCCCGCCAAATCGCCCGCAGCGGCGGCGAAAAGCCGGCCCGACTATTGCGCTCGGCAACTGCGGCGGCGGTCTATCAGGCAGACAACCCCATCCCGCTGTTGCCCGAAGAGGATAAGGTCGCCCTGCTCGCCAGGGCGGACAAGGCGGCTCGGCGAATCGACAACAGAGTGCAGGAGGTGAACGTCAATCTCTCCCAAGGCTTTGAGAACATCTTGGTCATGGCCACCGACGGCACCTTGGCGGCGGACTCCAGGCCCATGGTGCGGCTTGACGTGTCCGTCATCGTCGTTGAGGGCAAACGCCGGGAGCGGGGCTATAGCGGTGCCGGCGGGCGGCGCAGCCTCGCCTCGTTCAGCCACGACTGGGCTGAAGCCTTGGCCCGAGAGGCTGTGCGCGGCGCCCTAGTCAATCTGGACGCTGTGGACGCACCTGCTGGCCCGATGCCCGTGGTGCTCGGCCCCGGCTGGCCGGGCGTCTTGCTGCACGAGGCCGTCGGCCACGGCTTGGAGGGAGATTTCAATCGCAAAGGCAGTTCCGCCTTCGCCAACAGGATTGGCGAGCAGGTGGCCTCGACCGCCTGCACCGTCATCGACGACGGCACCCTGCCTGATCGTCGCGGCTCCCTAACCGTGGACGACGAGGGCACGCCGACCGAGCCCACAGTGTTGATCGAAAACGGCATCCTGAAGGGCTACATGCAAGACAAGCTGAACGCGCGCTTGGTGGGTGCAGCACCCACCGGCAACGGTCGCCGCCAGTCCTACGCCCACCTGCCCATGCCGCGCATGACCAACACCTTCATGCAGCCGGGGCCTTATGATCCCCAAGAGATCATCGCCGCTTGTCCAAGGGGCGTCTACGCCGTTAATTTTGGCGGCGGCCAAGTGGACATCACTTCCGGCCGGTTCGTGTTTTCCGCCACCGAGGCTTACCTGATCGAGCAAGGCAAGGTGACGCGCCCCCTTCGTGGTGCCACCCTCATCGGCAACGGCCCCGATGTGATGACCCGGGTGTCCATGGTGGGCAATGACCTCGCTCTTGATGAGGGCGTGGGCGTTTGCGGCAAGGACGGGCAATCGGTGCCGGTCGGCGTTGGGCAGCCCACTTTGCTCATAGATGAAATCACCATTGGCGGCACCTCGGTTTAGGGGCTTGGCCGCGAATTCATGCGTCGCGAACTGAACATCAGGCAGCAGGAAGGGGAGCTGTGCGCCTTGGCGCAGGCCATTCTGCAGGAGGCCGGGCGGGCCGGGGCAAGCGCGGCCGAAGTGTCCGTGTCCCAAGACACCGGCCTGACTGTCAGGGTGCGCAAAGGCGAGCTTGAAACGCTAGAGTTTCACGCCGACCGCAGCTTCCACATCACCCTGTACGATGGCCATCGCAGCGGTGCCGCTAGCACCTCCGACAGCAGCCGGGATGCCATACGGGAAACCGTGGCCCGGGCCATCGGCATTGCCCGCCACACTCGGGAAGACCCGCACAACGGCTTGGCGGACGCTGACCTGATGGCCAAGGACCTGCCGGATCTTGATCTGTTCCACCCGGTTCCCTTGGACACGGATGTCGCAATGGCCATGGCGCAGGCCTGCGAGGCGGAGGGGTTCGCTTACGACAAGCGCATCGTCAACTCGGAAGGAGCGGAGGCCAATAGCGGGCAATCCTGCGTGGTGTACGGCAACACCCAAGGCTTTATGGGCAGCTACTCGACTAGCAGCCAAAGCCTGTCCTGCGCCCTCATTGCCGAGGATGGCGACGGCATGCAACGGGATTACTGGTACACGATAAGCCGAGATCCAGGGAACCTGGAATCGCCCGAAGCCGTCGGCCGGGCTGCGGCGAAGCGAACCATCGCCAAGCTCTCACCACGCAAGGTGCAAACCGGCGCTTACCCCGTGCTCTTTTCGCCGCAAACGGCCCGCTCCTTGGCCGCCCATGTCATTGGTGCCCTGAGCGGCGGCGCACTCTACCGCAAGGCGTCTTTTTTGCTCGACTCCTTGAACACCGAAGTGGCAAGCTCCCACCTGAGCTTGGTCGAGCAACCATGGCTGCCCGGGCGGCTAGGCAGCGCCAGCTTTGACGCTGATGGCGTCGCCACATCGGAAAAAGCGTTCATTGACGCCGGCGTCGTGCGCAATTATGTGCTGAGCGCCTATTCCGGCCGCCGCTTGGGTTTGCCCACCACAGGCAATGCCAGCGGCGTTCACAACCTGAGATTGCTTGGCAAGGTGCTGCCGCAAGATGCGCTGCTGCGCGAAATGAACCAGGGGCTGTACGTCACCGAGCTGATGGGCCAAGGCGTCAACGGCGTTACCGGCGACTACTCCCGCGGCGCGACGGGATTCTGGGTCAAGCATGGGCAGCTCCAGCACCCGGTGCATGAACTCACCATCGCCGCCAACCTGAAAGACATGATGCGTGATCTGGTCGCCGTTGGCGATGACCAGGATGAGCGGGGCAACATTATCGCACCCAGCACACTCATAGCTCAGATGACTGTTGCCGGAGGAAGCGCTTAAGCCTTCGACCTAGCCCGGATATTTCACGAATTCGCTCCAACTGCCACCTGTTGAACGCCGTAAAATTGAAGCCGATTTCAGTGGTGGCGATATCACCAGTCAGGGCGGTATCGGGCCGCTCGCTCAGATCGACCGGCGGATGGGGCTGACCCGGGCTATGGTCGATGCACGCCGCAAGGCCAACCCGCATCCTCAATCGAAACACTCATGCAATATACAAGCTAGCCCCATCCGGATGGACCGTGGAACGCAGATCACGGATCGAGTCGGTCAAGGTCGCGGCCAGCGCAATACAGGGGCTAAGCGTAGGCCATGGTGGCCAGCCCGAGGAAAACAAAAAAGCCGGTCACGTCGGTAATGGTGGTGAGGATGACGCCACCAGCGATGGCCGGGTCTATGGACAGGCGATTCAATATGCTCGGCAGCAGGCTGCCCGATATCACCGCCACCAATAGGTTGACTATCAAGGCAATGGCGATCACTGCGCCGAGCAGCGGATCCTGGAAGGCCAACGCGGCAACCACCGCAACTAGGCTGGACCACAACAAGCCATTGAGAACGGCGATGGCGAGTTCCCGGTTCAACAACCAAAGCAGGTTGGCCTGGTTGACATGACCGAGCAGCAAGCCGCGCATCACTAGGGTTAGGGTCTGCGTGCCGGCGATCCCGCCCATGCTTGCGACGATGGGCAACAGCACCGCCAACGCCACAACCTTGGCGATGGTCGCTTCGAAGACATTGATGACAGCCGCCGCTAGGAACGCGGTGATGAGGTTGATGCCGAGCCATATCGCCCGACGGCGGGCCGATTTCAAAACGGGCGCGAAGGTGTCTTCATCCGGGGCGAGGCCGGCCCGCGCCATGACCGCTTCATCCGCATCCTCGGCGATGACGTCCACCACATCGTCAACGGTGATGCGGCCCACCAGTTTGCCGCTTGCATCGACCACCGGCGCCGAAACCAAGTCCTCGTTGCTGAAGACCGCGGCCACTTCCCGGTCCGGCATGTCAACGGGAATGGCTCGCGAGCTGGCGTCCATGGCCTCGCGCACGGTGACGCTGGAGTCGGAGGTCAGAATGCGGGACAGCGGCAAGGTGCCAATGTACTGATTGCTGCTGTTCACCACGATGAGCGCGTCGGTGTTTTTGGGCAAATCCTTGCGCAACCGCAAATAGCGCAGGACGATCTCGAATGCGTGGCGCGGGCGCACGGTCACCACGTCGGTGTCCATCATCCCGCCGGCGCTGTCCTCGGGATAGGACAGCAGTGACTCCACCCGTTCGCGGTCGGCCGAATCCATGGAGCTGAGCACTTGGGCGGCTATGGCGTCCGGCAACTGCTGTAGAAGGTCGGCCTGATCGTCCACGTCCAGATCATCGGCCGCGGCCACAAGCTGGGCCGTGTTCATGCCCTCCACAACCTCGCTCAAGACATCGTCGCCAAGGTGCTGCAGCACTTGCCCGGAAATTTCCTGGTCAATCAATTCCCAGATATAGAGGCGGACTTTGCTGGGTGTCGCCTCCAGCAGGTTGGCGACCTCGGCCGGCTTCAGCGAACGCAACAGGTGGCGCTGTTCGCCAAGGGTTCCGGCCCCAAAGGACCGCAAGACCTCGCCGAACCGCTCCGCAAAGTCCACGACGCGACTATTCGTCTTCGCCGAAGCGATCTTCAACCAACCGCTTGATGGCGGCGAACGCCTCCGCCTCGTCCTCACCCTCCATCCGCAACTCCAGCTGGGTGCCAATTGGCGCTGCCAAGAGCAGCATTTTCATGATGCTCTTGCCATCCTGCAGGACGCTGTCACGGCCCAACTGAATCTCGCTGGCGAAGGTCTTGCTCAGATGCACCAATTTGGCCGCCGCCCGGGCGTGCAGCCCTAATTTGTTGACCAGCTTGACCTGACCGCTTATCACACCGCATCCCCAATGGCTGGATGCTCGGTCTTGATCTCCCGGTGGCGCACCAGAACATTGCCGCGGCGCTGCTTGAACTGCTGACCAAGGCGCTCGCCCATATACACGCTGCGGTGCTGGCCGCCGGTGCAGCCCAACCCAACCGTCAAGTAGGCTTGGTTGTTGTCTTCAAACTTGGGCAGCCAGGCGTTCAGGAAGACGGTGATGTCTTCCAGCATGTTGTTGGTCATCTCGTCTTGGCTCAGAAACTCCTGCACCTTGGCGTCCAAGCCATTGAGAAACCGCAATTCCTCCACCCAATAGGGGTTGGGCAGACAGCGCAGATCAAACACGAAGTCCGCGTCCACTGGGACGCCGAACTTGAAGGCGAAGGAGTGGAATAACAGACTCAAGCGACCCGCCGTTCTGGGCGCAATGCGCTCCTTGATGAGGGAAACGAGTTCTGAAGCCTTAAGCTGGGTGGTGTCAATGACCAGATCGGCCAAGGCGGCGATGTCTGCAAGCTGCACCGTCTCGGCGTCTATGGCTCGACGCAGATCCGTGTTGGCGTCCGTTAACGGATGCTGACGCCGGGTTTCGCTAAAGCGCTTAACCAGGGTGGGGCTTAGGGCATTGAGATAGAGGATTTCGCCGTTGAGGCCCGGCCTGCTGCTTAAAACGCTCCAAATAGCCGAGAATCGCTCGATGCCGGCGCTGCGCACGTCTACGCCAACCGCCAAGTCGGATTGGCCTCCTGTTCCATCAGTGGAGTTGTCTTCCACCAAGTTGGGCAGAAGGCCGACCGGAAAGTTGTCGATGCAGTGGTAGTTCATGTCCTCAAGCGTGTGCAGCACCGTGCTCTTGCCGGAGCCGGAGCGGCCGCTGATGATGATGAGCTTCATGGCGGTGCCTCATCCCTCTCCACTTGCGGACGCAGGGTCATGTTGATGCAAGGCTTGAAAAAAGCGCTCGGCCAGTTGCTCTTCGGAACCGGCGGCGCGCAGGCGCGAGCGCTCCTGTTCGTCACCAAACACGGCCGCCAAGTGCGCCAACACCCGAAGGTGGGCGGTGGCCTCACCCTTGGGCGCCACCAACACGAACAATAGATCCACTGGCTTGCCGTCCATCGCGTCGAAATCAACCGGTTGCGACAGGGAGATCAAGGCACCAAGCAGGCGTGGACACTGTATGCGGCAATGAGGAATGGCGACGCCGTCGCCAAGCCCGGTACTGCCTAGGAGCTCCCGTTCCATTAGGGCGTTGAACAGGGCGCGAGCCGAAATGGAAAGATCCGCATGTTCCCTTGCCAGCATTTCCGCCGCCAAGTCCAAGGCACGCTTGCGACTGCTGGCCGTGGTCACCCGACGTATGCAGGCGATCGGCAACAGGTCTTCCATCTCCATCATTACGATCCGGCGCTTGGAGTTATCCTCTGCCCTGATGATGTCTAATTAGCTTCTCTTTGTGCTTGATGACTTGGCGATCCAGCTTGTCCGTCAGCTTGTCTATGGCGGCGTAGAGGTCATCCGCCACCGCGTCGGCGAAGAGTTCCGCTCCGGCGGCGTGCGCGGTGGCCTCGGCCTTGTGGACGAGCTTCTCTACGCTAAGCACCACATGAACGTTGGTGATGTGGTCGTAATGACGCTCCAGCTTAGTGAATTTTTCAATCACGTAAGCCTTTAGCGCTTCGGTGACGTCGATATGGTGTCCAGAGACGTTCAACTGCATGCGGGGCCTCCTCAGGATTTAGATTGGCTAGTGTGCTTGCTAGGAAACCGGCGAGTCAAACCGAGCGGGCCTGACCGGGGTCCTAGTTCCGAGCGGGCTTGGGGTGCGGGCTGCCAGCACACAGCCTCGTCGTCGGGCCGGGGGATGGGCGCAGGCAGTGGCTTAACGCGCCGGCAGGTCAGCGCCGCAAGCCCATTTCACTTCAGACCGGGCTGCTAGGCATTGGACCTCCGTTGAACTCATTGTGTTGCTTGCGCGATAGCAAGGAGGCTGGCCGTCGTGGGGGGCTCAGGCCAATCGCTTGCGCTTGCTGGACGGCGGAATGGCCATGGACTCGCGATACTTGGCCACCGTTCGTCTGGCGACCTTGAAGCTGCGCTCGGCCAGCATTGCTGCAATCTTGCTGTCGCTCAACGGCTTCTTGGGCCCCTCCTGCTTGATTAGATTGCGAATCAGCGCCCGAATGGCTGTGCTCGATACCTCCTGCCCGGTGCTGGTGCTGACGTGGCTGGAGAAGAAGTACTTCAGTTCAAAGACGCCACGCGGGGTATGCATGCACTTGCGGCTCACCACCCGAGAGATGGTGGAGTCGTGCATGTCCACCGCCTCGGCGATGTCGCGCAGCACCAAGGGCTTCATCGCCCGCTCTCCCTGCTCCAGAAAGCCCTGCTGCACTTCAACGATCTTGGCCGCCACTTTCAGCAGCGTTTCATGGCGGCTGCGAAGGCATTTCAAGAACCAACGCGCTTCGGTCAGGCTGTTGCGCAGAAACAGGTTGTCGCGGCTGTTGTCGGCGCACTTGACGAGGGCGGCGTACTGCTCTCTAACACGCACCCGCGGCAAGGACTCAGGGTTCAACCCTACGGTCCATCGCCCGTTTTGCTTGCGCACCAGCACATCAGGAATGAAATAGCGCGTTGGCTCAACGGAGTGGGCGGCACCGGGGCGCGGGTTGAGAACCTCAATCAAACTGTTGATCTGAGCCAGCGCACCCTCGCTGAAGCCAGTTGCCCGCTTCAAGGCCGCAAAGTCCTTTGCCGCCAACAATTGAAGATGATTTTCGACCAGTCCAATCGCCTCGTCACGCCAAGGGGTTTGCGGCGCCAATTGCTGCAACTGCAAGCTCAGGCTTTCCGCCACGCTGCGGGCGGCCACACCTGGAGGGTCGAACTGCTGCACGATATCAAGCACCCGGGAAACCGCGTCAGTGTTGATCCCCAGCGCCGGGTCAAAGCTGGCGAGGATGTCCTCAATGCCGATCATCAACACACCGTCGGCGTTGATCGCGTCAATGATGACCAAGGCGATGTCATGGTCAGGCGCGGGCAATGCAAGGGGATTCAACTGCCAACGCAAGTGGTCCTGCAGAGAGCCTTCGGCATCGGTCCATTCCAGCGGGTCACAGTCTGGCGCGGCCGGACCCTTCGGCACCTCCAGCGTCTGGTACAGGTCTTCCCACTGCGCATCTATGGGCAAGTCTTCTGGAATGACGTCCACTTGCTCCAAATCCAAGTCCGGCGCTTCTGGTTCCTCCCCGTTGGCGGTCAATAGCTCCCCTTCCGCTTCGTCCGGCTCCAGCATCGGATTGGACTCCAAGGCCGCCTGCACCTCCAATTGCAAGTCCTCGGCGGACAACTGCAACATGCGGATCGCCTGCTGCAATTGGGGTGCCAGCACCTGTTGCTGCCCAAACCGCAGCGCCAGCCCTTGCTTCATCGCCGCCCCACCTCCACTTGTCGAGCCATGAGCCCCGGCCGGCAGCTAGAGCTTGAAGCTCTCGCCGAGATGCACATTTCTATGGGCAAGTCTTGTGCAATGACGCCCACTTGCTCCAAATCCAAGTCCGGCGCTTGCGGTTCCTCCCCGTTGGCGGTCAATAGCTCCCCTTCCGCTTCGTCCAGCTCCAGCATCGGATTGGACTCCAAGGCCGCCTGCACCTCCAATTGTAAATTCTCGGCGGACAACTGCAACATGCGGATCACCTGCTGCAATTGGGGCGCCAACGCCTGTTGCTGCCCAATCCGCAGCAGCCAGAGCCCTTGCTTCATCGCCACCCCACCTCCGCTTGCAGAGCCATGAACCCCGGCCGGCAGCTAGAGCTTGAAGCCCTCGCCGAGATACACATCGCGCACGGTCTCGTGGGCTAGGATCATCTCAGCGTTTCCTTCAGCGATTAAGTGGCCTTCATTGACGATGTAGGCGCGGTCGCAGATGTCAAGGGTGTCGCGCACATTATGGTCCGTAATCAAAATGCCGATGTTGCGCGCGGCCAAATCGCGCACCTGCTGCTTGATGTCGCTGACGGAAATGGGGTCCACGCCGGCAAAGGGTTCATCAAGCAGCATGAAGCGAGGCTCGCTGGCCAAGGCCCGAGCAATCTCCAAACGCCGCCGTTCGCCCCCTGAGAGTTGCTCGCTTAAGGACTTGCGCACCCCATCAAGATGGAATTCGGCGAGCAGATCCTCCAACCTCTGCTTTTGCGCCTGCTTGGTCAGGTCCCGCCGCAATTCGAGGATGGCCCTAAGATTATCCTCCGTTGAAAGTTTGCGGAACACGCTCATTTCCTGTGGCAGGTAGCCAATGCCGGCCTTGGCGCGAACATGCATCGGCGCTTTGGTCAAAGGCTGGCCGTCGAGCGTGATTTCTCCTCCCTCCGTGCGCAACAGGCCAACGATCATGTAGAAGCAAGTGGTCTTGCCAGCGCCGTTGGGGCCAAGCAGGCCAACGATTTCCCCGCTTGAGACCTGCAGGTTCACGCCGTCCACGGCCAGACGCTCGCGGTATGTCTTGCGCAAGCTGCGCGCTTGAAGCGTCGCCATCAGCTCATCCGCCATCGCCGGCCGGCGGCGGTTGCCCCGGCTGCAAAGTGACCCGCACTGGGCGTTGCTGTGTGGCCTGGGCATCCACCGCCTTGGAGACGATGTCGTAATGGATGAACTCGCCGTCCACGGTGTTGCCGGCCTGCACCAACCGCGCCGAGCCCTGGAAGTCGATGCGCTCCTGCCGAGGATGATAGATGATGGTTGCCGCATTGGCCCTGACCGGCCCATTGGCGTCATCAAGCATCTGTCGATAGCGGGCTGGCCGCCCCGTGGCGCTGATGCGCAGCAGCTCAGCACCCCGATAATCCACCGTCAGGTGCTCGCCGGTTACCACCAAGGTGCCTTGGCGCAGTTCAACATCTCCTTGGTAGACGGCCTGCTCCTTCAACTGGTCGAATTCGGCCGCCTTCGACTTGATGTGAATCGGCTGCTCGCCGTCCTGCGGCAACGCTATGCAGAGCATCGGCAGGGTGCAGGCGCAACAGACTACAACCAAGGTGCTGAACCGACGGCGCGTCACTTCAACGCCGGAACAGATCTGGCTTGATGAGGGTATGCACAGGTTCATCCTCATTAGACTGCAAGCTAAGGAACCGTTGTTCCAATTTGGCCTGCAGTCCAGAGGCGACCGTGCGGCCAACATGGGTTTTGATCATAACATCCCGTTCAGTCTCCACGCGCCGGGGTTCAGGATACACGCGCAGTTCCGACGTCTCGATCCTAATGAAGCCCGCACCGTCCGTTTGCTCTTGGTGCAGCACCACATCGTCGCGCAGCAGAATGTAGTCCTCATCCAACCCCCCGGCGTTGGGGCGGTGCTTGAACTGAGCCTGCTTGGCGATTATCCGCCAAGGTGGCTGCGATGGGTTGTACAGGATCATGTCCGGCTCCACCAAGCGAGTGAGGTCATTGTCAAAGTGGAGCGCTTGCTGCGCCTTCAGCCGATATTGGAGAGCGCCATCGTTCTGGTATTGCTCAATGACCGCCTGCTTCAATAGCAGATTCGGCTCGTCCCGCAATTCCGGCGGCAACCCGGGGGGTATGACCGCACCACGCCAAGGCGCCAAATAGAAAGCCAAAAGCAGCATCGTCACCGCCAACACAACGCCAGCCGCAAGCTGCTTCATGTGGTTACGAGCCCTTCCTGTTGCAGCAGCCGGAAAATTTCCGCGGCCACGCCTTGGCCACCTGAACACTTGGTGACCAATTTTGCCGCCGCGCGCACCTCCGGCTGGGCGTTGGCCACGGCGATGGGCAGGCCAACCCATCGCAGAACGGGCAAGTCGGGGTGATCGTCACCCACATAGGCGCATTGATCCGGTTTGAGGCCGAGGTCGTCCAGCATGGAATTGAAGGTCGCCAGCTTGTCCACCACTCTCTGATGGTTCCGGTCCACGCCCAACTCCTGCGCCCTGCGGTCAACCATCGGCGAGCGGCGACCGCTGATAAAGGCCACTTCAACGCCGGCGGCACGCAATCGTTTGATGGCGGCGCCATCATGCACATGAAATGAAAGCACTTCATCGCCGGAGGATGTGTAGGTGATTTTGCCATCGGTCAACACGCCATCCACATCGAAGGCAATCAGCTTGATCGGGCTTGACTGCATGGCCGTGTCAGTGGGTGGCGTGTTGAATCAACAACAGGTTGTAGCCAATCCAGGCCAACAGCATCACCGCCCCTTCGAAGCGGGTAATCACCGGCCGGGATTTAATGCCGTAGGCGAACAAGGCCAACAGCAAGGTCAGCGCCAGCATGGTGCCGCTATCGCGCCACAGCGCCACGGGCTGCATCTCGGTAGTGGCCACTAGTCCAGGCACCGACAACACCGCCAGAATGTTCAGGATGTTGGAGCCCACGATGTTGCCAATGGCGATGTCGGTGTGGCCCTTGATGGCCGCTCCCACGGTCGCCGCCAACTCCGGCAGGCTGGTTCCGACCGCCACGATCGTCAATCCCACGATCAGTTCGCTGATGCCCAAGCGCGAGGCGATCTCCGCCGCCGCCCACACCAGCAATTCGGCACTGACCACCACTAGGGCCAAACCGACAATGAGCCAAACCACCCCTTTCCAAGTGGGCATTGCCGGCAGTTCCTTCAATTCTTCGCGAATGCTGTCGGCAAAGTCCTGCTGGGTGGATGATCTGTTGAATATGAGCAGATAAAGAATCAAGCCAAGCCCGGCGAGCAGCAACAGACTATCTACGAAACTGAGTTCCAAGTCGAACATCAGGAACAACGCAAGAAACGTGGCGCCAAGCAGCCAAGGCAGTTCCGAGCGCCGCACGTGCTTGGAGAACGGCAGAGGCGCAATGATGGCGGTGACGCCAAGCACCAGCCCGATGTTTGCGATGTTGGAGCCGATGGCGTTGCCCACAGCCAACATGGGGTTGCCCTCCAAGGAGGCCGCTATGGCAACCAGAATTTCCGGCGCGGAGGTGCCTACGGACACAACGGTCAGCCCGATGACCATTTTGGAGACGCCGAGATTGCTCCCCGTGCTAGCGGCGCCGGACAGAAGCTTGTCCGCACTCCACACCAAGGTGATGAAGCCGATAAGCAATGCGAGCAACGGCAGCCACATGTCGATTCAGGAATCCCAAGCAGATTCGAGTTGCCCAACTTTAGTCTGTGTTCGCCGTTTAGTCAGCAAACAACTTAGTCCAGCGCCATTTAATTGGAGTCAAAGGCCATTAAGGGCGCCTCGATTTTTGCCTGTTTTCAGCGCCGCGCGTCGGCGCGACTGATTTGAAGTCAGCATTGAGCCGCTGACTGGCGGACTCGTGGGCCGTTTTGTGCCTGTTGTGCCATCTTTTGGGTGCAATCCGCTCCGCCTCGTGGCTAGATCCACATGTCCGGCCACCCTTCCTTCGTGCCGGGCACGGGTTGATGCACCGCAGTTGCACAAGACGGCGCATGTTGCTTGCGCCCGGCACGGGATTTCCGGTCCTCCTCCGGCTGCCGCCAGACCCGCTCCAGCAAAGGGCGAAAACGGCCGCGGCGAATTCTTGGACCATGCCCAAACCGGCAAAATGCCGGCCCGGCACCACGTCGCTATGTTTTCGCCACCAACCCTATCGGCAACAACGCAGCAAAACGTGTAATCTTGCCTGTTCCGATGGTTTAGTTCAGTGAATGCAGTGAATGGTCGAAGCTCGGTATGCCGCCCGTACGTGAGTTGTAAAACAACAACCGCTCTGCTGGCATCGGCTTCTCGCCGCTGGCGAGCCGGCCGGCATGGCCACGGGCATTCGCACGCTGCGCGGTTTCAAGGGCGAGCGAAAGCCGCGGCTGGAGCTATGACGCAACGCCTCGCCATTTGGTTGCTAGCGACAGCCTTCGGCGTCGCCCTGTCCGCGCCGGCCAGCGCCAACAAACCGCAGCCGGAAAGCGCAATGGAGTTCGAGTCCCCAGCTCATCAGATGATCGCCGAGATCTCGCGCAGCCTGATCGTGCTGATCAGGGAAGGGCAGAGCTACGCTGACGAGGATCCGGAACGTTTTTACATCGCCGTTGACGCACTGCTGACGCCAAAGGTGGACTTCGCCGGCTTCACCCGCCGCGTCATGTCCGTGCATTACCAACGGGCCACCCCGGAGCAGCGAGCGAACTTCGCCGAAACCTTTAAATGGAGCTTGATCCGCACGTATGCACTGGCCCTGACGGAGCTCACCTTTGGTGAAGTCATCGTTTTGCCGCCGGACGGCCCGCCCCGCAATCTACAAAGGCGCAACGTGAAGATGGAAATTCGCAGCGGCAGCGAAATCTACCCAATCACCTACACCACCACCTTGGACCAGGACGGCAACTGGCGCATCGGCAACATCATCATCGCCGGCGTGAACATCGGCTTGGCTTTCCGCAGCCAGTTCTTGAGCATGGCGGCGGACAACCGCTACGAAGGCGACCTCAATCAGTTGATAGACACTTGGGATCGCTTCGTGGCCGGGAGCGCTTCTCCCTGATGGAGCTCGGCTGCCGGCCCGAACCCGGCCACTGAACTGCCACCGGAGAGCGCTTCCGTAAACCCTTTGAGCACTCCTGCTGCGTCATCTTTGCAATGCCGTCACTGCTATCGAGCACAGCATCCGCAACGTTGAGGATAGGAGCGGCGAGATGGCGTGCCCCCTCGGAATATCCGGCTTTGCCCGGAAAACTCCACAAGGCGTCTATTTGCAGTAGAATCACGCTGCGCGGCCAGCGTGGTGAGTCAGTGCGTGCGCAACCGTCGGCTTGGCGAAGCGGAAGCTGACTGATTGTCAACTTGGCCCCACATTACAAGGAATTTATGAGCAATGCCATGTTAAGCGGCAGCATCGTGGCCTTAGTGACGCCAATGAATCCCGCCGGCGAAATCGACTGGAGCGCCTTGGAGCGGCTGGTCGCTTGGCAGCTCGAAAGCGGCTCCAATGGCTTTGTGCCGGTGGGCACCACCGGCGAGTCGGCCACGCTCACCAGCGAGGAGCATATGGGGGTCATCGGTCGCGTCATCAACATCGTCTCCGGCCAAGTGCCGGTGATTGCCGGCACCGGCAGCAACGCCACGGCCGAAGCCGTGCATCAATCCCAAAAAGCCGAGCGTTTGGGGGCGGACGCCTGCCTGATCGTCACCCCCTATTACAACAAACCCTCCCAAGAGGGCCTGTACCAACATTACAAGGTCATCGCCGCCTCGTGCGGCCTGCCCATTGTGCTGTACAACGTGCCATCTAGAACCGCTTGTGATCTTCAGCCGGAAACCGCCGGCCGCTTGGCCTCCATCGCCAACATCATCGGCATCAAGGAAGCCTGTGGAGATGTAAGCCGCATTGCCGATTTGCGCCGGCTGTGCCCGGACGACTTCATTCTGCTCTCGGGCGAGGACGCCCAAACCCTAGAGATGCTGCGCTTGGGGGCGGAGGGCACCATATCGGTCACGGCCAACGTGTTGCCGCGGCAAATGTCGGAGTTCTGCCGCGCTTTCCTCAATGGCGACTTGCACCGAGCCGAAGAGCTTGATGCGGCCTTGCAGCCGGCGCATCAAATGCTCTTTGTGGAGACCAGCCCGGCCCCGGTTAAATGGGCGCTGCACGCTTTGGACAGGATCGACTCCGGCATTCGCCTGCCCTTGGTGCCTCTCTCAGAACATCGACGGCACGAAGTGATGGCCGCCATCGCCCAAGCTCAGGATTGATTTGTGGGCAAGACGATCATCACCCTGATCCTCGTCTTAGGTGGCAGCGCCACCGGCTGCGGCTGGTTTTCGGACGACAAGGGCTTTTTCGTTAACCGCTCCGATGACTACATCGACGCCCGGCAAGACCCGGAATTGGTCGTCCCGGAAGATTTAGACCAAACGCTTGAAGATCCGTTCCCCATTCCGTCCATTCCGCCGCAGCAGAGTTCCCGCTTCTTTCCTGGTCGCCCGCCCCTGCCCAACGCCATTTATGCAAACGACAACCGAGATGAGATCCGCATTCAAAAACTCGGCAAGCGCGTCTGGCTGGTGGTGCCGGAGCCACCCACCACAGTCTGGCCCAAAATCAAGCAATTCCTGGCTGAAAATGGTGTGGGCATCGCTTCGGAGCAAGCCAGCGAGGGGCGCATCACCACCGAATGGCTGGAGATTGAGGACACGCCCTATCGGGACATGGTGCGGACGCTGCTGCAGGAGGCGGCACCCTCCCTCAACGCCATCGACAGGCGCGACCGGCTGCTGGTGAAGGTGGAGCAGGGCTTGCGCGAATTGACCTCGGAGGTTCATGTTCGCCATCAGCACAGCGACGATGACGCAGCCGCCATCGCTAAAAATCCGATCAGCCTTGGGCCCGTGCAGTCCAGCCTAGAGGAACTGGAACCGCTCCTGCTCAACGAGATCGGCGCCTACATCTCTGCGCGAGTGGCGGAGCAGACCGTCTCCATGGTGGCCCAGGACATAGCCGGCAAGGCGAAATCAGAGTTGGCCAGAAGCGCATCCAACCAACCCTTGCTGCGGCTGTTGGTGGACGAGGAAAGGGCTTGGGCGACCCTAGCCCAAGCTTTGGCCAACGCCGGCATGGAAATCGTAACCTTTGATCGTGCAGGCGCCCTCTACCATGTCCGCATCCCGGAAAGCGCCTTTGTCGGCGGCGGCAAAAAGAACCGCGGCTTCTTCCGCCGCATGTTCTTCTTTGGCGGCAACAACAAAGCGGAGGAGGTGTTGATCCTCGTTCAGCGGGAGCAGGAGCAGATCTATAATCTGACGGTGCAGGGCTTGGATGGGCAGGCCGTGCCCTTTGAACTCGCGCAGCAGGTTTTGGTGCTCCTGCGCGAATACGCTACTTGATCGGGTGAGTCGTGCAGCAGATATTCGAAGTGACCCCGCGCTCCTTTCAAACGGATGTGGTGGACCGATCGGCCAACATGCCGGTCTTGCTCCTGTTCTGGGCCGAGCAAATGCCCGCCGCGGCCGACGCCAAGCGTCAGCTCGAAGGCTTGGTAGGTGGTTACGGCGATAAGTTGGCGCTGGGCCTAGTAGACACAACCCAGGATCCCACTTTGGCCCAACACTTGCAGGTACAGGCCCTGCCGAGCCTAAGAGTCATCAGTCAAGGCCAGATCGTGCATCAGTCCGACGGGCCGCAACCGGAATCGGCGTTGCGCGCGCTGCTCGATCAACTGACCCAGTCTCCGGCCGAAGCCATCAAGGCGCAGCTTAGCCAACACTTGGAGCAGGACGACCTGCGCGGCGCTGAGCGCCTGTTGCGGCAGGGCCTGCGCGAAGAACCGACCAACCCTAGCTTGCGTGTTGAGCTCGCGGACGTGCTCGCCCGGCGGGGCGAAATCAAGGACGCCCGCAAAATGTTGGGAACCGTCCCCGAAGATGCTGCCGAGCGGGACCGCCCGCAAACCCGCCTGGAGTTGGCGCATGAAGCAGCCGACCTGCCGTCTCCGGCCAGCCTCAAGGCCAAATTGAAGCAAGACCCCGATGATCTGGAGGCGCATTGCCAGCTAGCCGTGGTGGAGGCAGCCAACGGCGATGTCGAGGCCGCTCTGGAAAGGGCGTTGCACGTTCTGCAAAAGGACCGCTCCTTCGGTGACGACCTCGGCCGCCGGACCATGCTGCGCATCTTCATCGTGCTCGGCAAGGGCAATGAACTAGCCAACAGCTATCGCCGCAAAATGTTCAACTTCATGCACTGAGGACAGTTTGATTGATTCCAATATAGGGCGCCTCGATTTTTTGCTTGTTGTCAGCGCCACACATCGACGCGACTGGTTTGAAGCTGGCGTTGAGCCGCTGTCCGGTGGGCTCGTGGGCGGATTCGGCGTGAAGGCAATCGTAGGAACGCAGGTGCCATCCCCCAGCCTCCGTCAGCTGGTCAGGGCCAGTCGGGAAGCCGTCTGCACGATTATTTGAAGTCGCCCTGTCGAAGCTCGAAAGGGCGACTCGATGCATTTCCATGCTGACGAGTTTGGTCAATCTGGCTGGGCTTATTCGATTCACCTGGCATCTTGCTCAAGTACGGATGCGGAAGGGCTTTCGGTCTGCTTGGGGCTTAAAGCGGAACAGCGGGTTGAGCTTGGTGGAATCGTAGTGCAAGTCGAAGGCAGGATATTGAGGCGGACCCTGTTTTCGCTTTGAGGGCAGAGAAGCTAGCGAGCTTGGCACCTGCAATAAGCATCAACCGAAGCTGAAGGAAGCAGCCCATTCAAGAGCAATCATTGAGCGAAAAGCTGGCCCACTACCGCAATCTTGATGTGGCCCACATTAAGCTCGGCTTGACCGACATTGATGGCGTCATTAGAGGCAAATATGTTGGCCTAGACAAGTTCCAAGCCCTTATGGAGAAAGGCGGCGGCTTCTGCGACTGCGTGTTCGGCTGGGACCTTGATGACCAGCTCTACCGCCATGGAACCTACACTGGCTGGCACACTGGCTTCCCTGATACCCACTACCGGCTGCTTGCCGCCACGGAGCGCTGGCTGGCGGACGAGGGCTGCCCCTACTTCATCGGCGAGTTTGTCAATGAGGATGGCGGGCCGCACCCGCTTTGCCCACGCACCCTGCTGAACGAGGTGCTGGAACAACTCAGTCAGTACCGCTTACGGTTGCTGTCTGGTTTCGAGTACGAATTTTTCGTTTTTGAAGAGACGCCCCACAGCATTCGCGAGAAAGGCTATCGAAACCTAAAGCCGTTAACACCGGGGAACTTCGGCTACTCCATCTTGCGGGCTTCGGCGCAATCGGAGCTTTTTGCCGGATTGATGGACCACTGCAGCGCACATGACCTGGACTTGGAGGGACTGCACTGCGAAACCGGCCCCGGCGTCTGGGAAGCAGCCTTGCAGGCCCGCCCAGGGGTGGAAGCGGCGGACCGCGCCAACCTGTTCAAGACTTTCGCCAAGGCGTTTCTGCACAAGCGCGGCCTCATGGCCACGTTCATGGCCAAGTGGTCCATGGACTATCCGGGGCAGAGCGGCCACTTTCATTTTAGCCTTGTGGATGCGGACGGCACCAACCGCTTCCACGACCGCAGTGGGGCTGACGGCATGTCCCAGTTGCAGCTTCAAGCGGTGGCCGGCCTGCAGAACTACCTTGGCGACTACTTGGCGTTGCTCGCACCCACCATCAACAGCTACACGCGGTTGGTTAAAGGCGCTTGGGCGCCCACCGCCGCCACTTGGGGGGTAGAGAACCGTACCGCAGCCATTCGCGTCATCGGCGGCGGTTCGTCGAGCCAGCGCCTCGAATGCCGCGTTTGCGGCGCGGACGCCAATCCCTACTTGGCGGCCGCCGCCGTCGTCGCGGCGGCGCTGCAAGGCATTGAGGATGGCATTGCACCTAGTGGCCCCGTCACTGGCAATGCCTACGACGCGGAGGACAGGCTGCCGGAAACGCGTCGCTTTCCCAGCCATTTGCGGGCGGCGGCGGATCGTCTGCAGGACAGCGCTTCCGCCCGACGGCTGCTTGGCGACGCCTTCGTTGACCACTACGTCATGACCCGGCGCTGGGAGTGCCTCGAATATGAGCGCCAGGTCAACGACTGGCAACTAGAGCGCTACTTTGAAATCATCTAGGGGGGGGCTTAAGGCGGGGCAGCAACACCCATGCGCCGCGATTGTTCGGTTTAGGTTCATGCCCATACGCATAGGAATACTGCAAACGGACTCCGTGCGGCCGGAGTTGATGGACAAGTACGGCGACTATCCGCAGATGTTCATGGACTTGTTCGCCAAGGCCGATGAAGGCGCGGCCTTGGTGTTTGACGTGATCGACGTTCGGCGCGGCCCCTTCCCCGATCCTCTCCAATGTGACGCCCACATCATCACCGGCTCCCGCCACAGCGTTTATGACCGCCTGCCTTGGATCGGCGAAACCGTTGGCTTTGTGCGGCGCGTGCTCGCCGCCGGAGGCCGCATCATTGGCATCTGCTTCGGCCATCAGCTCATGGCGCATTACTTTGGCGGTCAGGTGGGACTCGCCTCCGGTTGGGCGGTGGGCGTTCACCGCAGCCGCATCTTGGCTCAGGCGCCTTGGCAGCAACCAGCCGCCGACGCCATCAACCTGCTATCGAGCCATCAGGACCAAGTGACCAAACTGCCCAAGGAGGCCCAGCTTATCGCCACCAACGAGTTTTGCCCCATCGCCGGATTCTCCTTGGGCGAGCAGGTGATCACCTTCCAAGGGCACCCGGAATTCACCAAGAATTATGCTCGTGACTTGATGAACATGCGCCGGGAACTCCTCGGCGAAACCATCTGGCGAACCGGCCTGGACTCCCTCGCCGTCGACACCGATGAGTGTCTCGTGGGACGTTGGATGCTAAGGTTTTGCGAGGCGTCGTAACGCGATGCGCCACACCGGAACCAAGCCTTGATGAATGCAAATTAGCAATGCGGTAGGAAAGCCGCCATGCGAAACAACAAGCCACCGCCACTATTTGAGCGCTATCGTCGTCGCGCGACCGAACTCACGTCGTCGCCGGAACGCCTGCGGCAACTTGTGTCCGACGCCACCGCCAAGGCAACCCGGGTCGGCAATCTTTCAGCCCGCTTCAACGAGCTGGCCACACTCATCGACCTGCTGCGCGCCCAGGCCAAGGGCGAGTACCGGCAAGTCTCGAACAGCACCCTCATCAGCATCGCCGCCGCCGTGCTTTACTTCATCTTGCCGCTGGATCTTCTGCCGGATTTCATAGTTGGGCTCGGGTTGATCGACGATTTCGCCATCATCTCCTACGTATTCGGCCTTGCCCGGGGCGAGATCGCCGCCTTTGAGCGGTGGCGCTCGGCGCAAGACGAAGACGCTTTGCCTGACCCTACGCAAAGCCGCAATGATTCTGAAGCCAGCTAACGTTATTTGACGCCATGTCTGAGTCCGAGCCAAAACGCTGCCCCTGGTGCGGTGATGATCCCCTCTACATCCAATACCACGATGCGGAGTGGGGGATGCCCGAACGAGATGACCGGGCGTTATTTGAGCGCTTGATTCTTGAAGGGATGCAGGCCGGGCTGTCTTGGCTGACCGTGCTGAGGAAAAGATCCCACATGCGCGAGGCTTTTCTCGGATTCGACATCAAGGCGCTAGCTGCCGCGGATGATTCCTTGGTCGAGGCCTGGCTGCAAAACCCAAATCTGATTCGCCACCGTGGCAAGCTCAACGCCGTGCTGCTCAATGCTCGGGCCACCTTGGCCCTGCCGGTTTCTCTTTCCGACCATCTTTGGTCTTTCGTCAATGGCGCTGCGCGGCCAAATCGTTGGCGGCAACTTAATGAAGTGCCCAGTGAAACGCCGGAATCCCAAGCTATGTCAAAGTCCCTCAAGCGCCAAGGCTTCCGCTTTGTGGGGCCAGTGATCTGCTACGCCCTCATGCAAAGCGCTGGGCTGGTCAACGATCACCTACTTGATTGCCCTGCTTACGGCCGATGCGCAGCACAGGGCAATGCCTGACCGAAGACCGAAACTGCGCCAGTTCAAATACCAAACAACGAATTGACCTGACCGTAAAGGGCAAGGATTTAAAATCCGACACAGCATCCGAAAAGCGGGGACGGAGCGGAATAACGGCTACCCTAGGCCGGAGCCGCTAAGACCCATGTGCCTGCGACGCTGCGCAATGGAGGAGAACTGAAGGCTTGAACGCATGACAGCCAGCCTAATTGCCGCTTGCTTGGCCACCGTTGTCCGCCTTTGCGCTTGGCTTCCACTGCCTTTGGCGCGGCGCTTAGCCGGTGGCCTCGGCACCCTGAGCTGGATGCTTGGCACGCGCTCCGCGAGCGTGACGCACATCAATCTGGCGCGTTGCTTCCCCCATCTTGACCCGGGCGAGCGCACTGTCTTGGCCCGCCGCAGCCTTAGCCAGGCTGCGCAATTGCTGGCCGAAAGCGGTCCTCTTAGCCTCTGGCCGGCGGAACGACTGCGGAGCTTGCTAATCAACGAACAGGGGCGCGACCTGATCGCCAAGTGCCTTGAACGCAAGCGCGGGCTGCTGATCCTAGTTCCCCACTTTGGCAACTGGGAGTTTTTTTGCTACTTGCTTGGCGACTTCAATCCCATGGCCCTTTATGACCCGCCGCGCCTGGAATCTTTGGAGGAGCATTTGCTGAAAAGCCGCCAGCGCTTCGGGGTGCGCCTTGCGCCAGCCGATCGGAGGGGCCTTAGAACAGTCTACAAGACGCTTAGGGAAGGCGGCGTCGCCTGCCTGCTGCCGGACCAAACCCCTGCACCGCAAGCCGGCGTCTTCGCCCCATTCTTCGGCCAGCCGGCATTGACCATGACATTGGCCCATCGTCTGGTTCAGAAAACAGGTGCCCCGGTACTGATGGCCAGCGCCGTGCGGGTGCCTAAGGGCTTTGCCGTGCGCTACGAACCCCTTGGCGACAATCTTGCCGCCCTAACCGCCGCAGGCTTCGCCAAAACGCTCAACCGCGCCGTGGAAGCTATCGTGCGCCGCGACCCGGCCCAATACCAATGGGCTTACAAGCGCTTCAAAAAACAACCTGAAGGCGTTCCCAACCCCTACCCCAAGCGCCGCAAGGTGCGTCGTGCCGATACCCCGAACAAAGCATGAACTGCATCTGAGCGCCCAACCCGCTCCATAGCCGGCCTTGACCTTTGCCGCCGCCCTTGGCAACCAAGCGTTGTCAGGCACGCAACTCCACCAGCGGACTACCGACGCCAAAAGGCTCCGGTGAATAGAACTAGTAGGGTGAAAACCTCCAAGCGGCCCAAAATCATGGCGAACATCAACAGCAGGGCCACTGCGTCCGGCAAGCCATGGTAGTTCTGCGCCACGTCGCCCAAACCGGGGCCCAAGTTGCTCAGGCAGGCGGCGACGGCGGAAAAAGCGCTGATGAAATCAAGTTCCGAGAAGCCCATGACCAAGCACACCAAGATCACGAAGATGCCGAAATAGGCGAAACAAAAGCTCCAGATTGCGTTGGCTACCCGGTCCGGCACACGCTCGCGGTTGATGGTCAGGGGAAACACGCCCAAGGGGTGAATGAGGCGCTTGATTTCACAAACGCACAATCGATAGACCATGAGCACCCGCATGATCTTCAAACCGCCGGCGGTGGAGCCGGCGCAGCCGCCAGCCAACGCTGCGAACATCAGCAGCACCGATGTCATCGAAGGCCAAAGGCTGAAGTTGGTGGTGGTGAATCCGGTTGTGGTGGTGATGGAGATGGCCTGAAACAAGCCATCACGAATTGGGTTGGGAACGGCTTGTGGATACTGCATGAGAACGTAGCAGGTGATGAGCGCCACCCCTGCCAGCACCGCCAAGTACAGGCGCACTTCCCAGTCGGCGGCGTAATAGGCTAGGGTCTTGCGTTTCCAAGCGATGAAGTGCAGGCCGAAGTTGATGCCGGCAAACACCATGAAGACAATCGCCACCCATTCGATGGCGCCGCTGTCAAAGTGGCCCATGCTCGCGTCATGGGTGGAGAACCCGCCGATGGCGATGGTGGAGAAGCTGTGGCAAATGGCATCGAATGGATTCATGCCCGCCAGCCAGTAAGCGAAGGCGCAGGCTAGGGTCAGCCCGAGATAGAGGTACCACAGCGCCTTGGCGGTCTCGGCGATGCGTGGCGTCAGTTTGTTGTCCTTAACCGCCCCGGGCGACTCCGCCCGGTAGAGCTGCATGCCGCCAATGCCCAGCATCGGCAGTATGGCCACGGCCAAAACGACGATCCCCATGCCCCCCAGCCATTGCAGTAAATGTCGATAGAACAGGATGGATTTTGGCATCTCATCCAAGCCCGTGAGAACCGTGGCGCCGGTGGTGGTGATGCCGGATACGGACTCAAAGACCGAGTCCGTATAACTAAGCGCAGTGCTGTCGTCGAGATGAAAGGGAATGGCCCCAAACAACCCAAGGCCAAGATAGGCCAGTGCGGTGATTAGAAATCCATCCCCATCCCTTGGCCGCAGTCGCCCCCGACCCAGCAACCAGAACAGGCAACCGGTTGCCAAGGTAATGGCGAAGGCGGTGGTGAAGGATCCCATGGTCTGTTCGGAGTAGAGCCACGCCACGATCACCGGCACCAGCATGGCCGGGCTGAACAGAATCAGCAGCGTTCCTGTGATGCGGAATATGGTGGGTAGGCGCACGGCGACGTTAAAAGAACGTGACGCGGACCGCAAACAGCCGTTCGATTTGGGGCACGCACTTCCTGTTAGTCAGAAATAGAATCAGGTGGTCATCCTGCTCAACGATCACGTCTCGATAAGTCACCAACACTTTGTCACCACGCACCACAGCGCCGATGGTGACGCCTTCAGGCAGCTTCAGGGCCTTGATGTGACGCCCGACAACGCTGGATTCATCTGGGCTGCCGCGCGCCACCACCTCCATCGCCTCAGCCGTGCCTCGCCTTAGGCTATGCACCCGAATGAAGTCCCCGCGCCGAACATGGGTCAGCAGGCTTGAAATCGTAAACAATTGGGGGGAGATCACCACGTCAATTCGGTCCTCCGGCAGAACATCCACGTAAGTGGGGTTGTTGATGAGCGTCATGACACGGCGAACGCCGAAGTGCTTGGCCATCAGCGAAGCCATGATGTTGTCTTCATCATCGTTGGTCAGGGCGCAAAGCACGTCGCAGCTTTCGGCCAACTCCCGAAGCTGGTCCGGGTTGGCGGCGTCGCCCTCAAGCACAACGGTCCGCTGCAGCGAGACCGCAATCGTTTCACACCGTTGCCGATCCTTTTCTATGAGCTTGACGTTGAAGTGAGGTTCAATGGCCGCCGCCAACCCAGCGCCCACATTGCCGCCACCGGCGATGATGACCTGTTTGAAGGCTAGTTCCGTCTCGCGCAGCTCCGCCATGACCGAATTGATTTGACCGGCCGAAGCAATGAAAAACACCTCATCGTCCGCCTCTATTTTGGTGGCGGCGGCGGGCGCAATGGGCGCTCCCTTGCGAAATATGGCCGCCACCCGGGTGTCCACGTTCGGTAATTGCTTGCGCACGTACCGAAGCTCTTGGCCCACCAGATTGCTGTCGGCGTAGGTGCGCACCGAAACCAATTGCACCTTGCCAGCGGCGAAATCCAATACGGTTCGGGTGCCGGGGTGCTCCAACAGAAGGCGAACCTGATCCTGCACCAACTGCTCCGGATTGATGAACACATCCACTGGCATGTGCTCGTCGGCAAACAGCGATTTCTCATCGACATAGGCGGGGGAGCGGACCCGGGCGATTTTCTTCGGCGTGCGGAACATGGAGTAAGAGACTTGGCAAGCCACCATGTTGACCTCATCGCTGCCCGTGACGGCAACCAGTATTTCCGCATCCTCCGCACCGGCTTGGCGCAGCACGTCCGGATGGGACGCCGAGCCGACCACGGTTTGGACGTCCAAGCGATTGCGCAACTCCCGCAGCAGTTCCCCGTCACGGTCAACCACTGTGATATCAAAGGCTTCGCCAGCCAGATGGGCCGCCAAGGTGCCGCCAACCTTGCCGGCGCCGAGTATCAGGATTTTCATTTCGGCATCACCCCGCCAATTTATCGATCAGGGCCAAGTAGAGCCCGTCCGTGCTGGGCTCGATCGGTAGCATTTGCCAGCCGCGCTTGGTGGCGCTGCCGGTGGGCAAATCAATGCCGCCGGTGCTGGCGTCGCCCGCCGCTTGCATGAAGGATTCCACAACTTCATCGTTCTCCTCGGCCAATATGGAGCAGGTGCAGTAAAGCAGAGTGCCGCCCGGCCTTAAGGTGCGCCACAGATTCTTTAGCAGCGCCGCTTGAAGAAGCGCCGCCTTGGTCACCTGAGCCGACGTTCGGGTGACCTTGATGTCCGGATTCCGGCGCAGGGTTCCCAAGCCGGAGCAAGGTGCATCCAAGAGCACGAAGTCAAAGGGTTGGCCGTCCCACCACTTAGCACCGGCGGCGTTGGCCGCTAAGGCATTGAATTGCTCATGGCCCAAGCGTTGCCCAATCTGGCGCAGCGTCGCCAACCGGGTTGGAGAGATGTCCAAGGCGGTGGCGTCTATCCCAAGACCGCACTCAAGTATGTGAAACAACTTGCCGCCGGGCGCGGCGCAGGCATCCAGCAACCGTTGCCCGTTCTTGAGCCGGCAACCGATGAGGCCGCCAACGAGTTGGGCGCCGATGTCTTGTACGAAAACCCAACCCTCGCCAAAACCCGGCAGCGCGGCCATCCCTTGGGGTTGGTTCAAAACGACCGATTCCGGCAGCCAGGAACGGGTAAAGTCGATGCCCGCCTGTCGAAGCAGTTGCCGATACTGCTTCGGCTCAACCTTGTTCCGGTTGATGCGCAGGCTCATGGGCGCTCGCTCATTGTTGGCCACCATCAGCGCCTGCGCTTGTTCGGGGTACTGTCTTTTAAGGCGTTGCACAAGCCATGGCGGGTGTTCCATGCTTGATGGAACCGGCGAGGCCGCAACTTTGCGCAGCACTGCGTTCACCAGCCCCTTCGCCCAAGGCTTGCCCAGCACATCGGCCGCGGCCACGGTTTCATTGATGGCGGCGTGGTCAGGGATGCGGGTCCAGCAAAGCTGGTAGGCACCCACCAGCAAGAGACAATAAACATCCAGATCCTGGCTTCGCAAGGGCCGCCGCAACCGAGCGTTCAGGGCGGCGGCTAGTGAGAAGTAATGACGCAGACAGCCGTAGATCAGTTCCCGGCACAGAGGATTCGAATCGCCGCCATGAACGGCCTCCAAGGTGTCACCTCGACCGAGCGTTCGGGCCAAGAGACGGGCGGCCTTGGCTCTGTCATCGGTTCGCGGAAGCACAGAAGCAGGCGCTTGGCTGAAACAGATCCCGAAAACCATTGACCGCCTCGGCTGGGCCAAGAATCGAGCCCTTGCCGCGGTCAAGCCGAATGGCGTTGAGCCGCAACGCCCCGTCACCGCAGGCAACGCGGATCTCCTGTCGGTTGGCGCGGACAACTTCGCCGGGTGCAGCACCGGCCTCGCCGGCAACGACCTCGGCTTCAAGCAACTGCACCCGCACCCCTCCAAGCAGGCCGTACATGGGCATTCGGTGCGCGAGGGCGCGTATGGCGCGATCGAGCTGAGCGGCCGGCAGCCGCCAATCCACCGCAGCCTCTTGCGGCTTCAGTTTATGGGCGTAGCTCGCCTCGCCCTGTTGCGGCTGCGCTTTCATTGTGGCGGGGGTCAGCAGAATTGCACGCAGCAGCTCAACGCTGAGATCGACGATGGCCCGGCTGAGTTCAGCGCCGGTGCTGCGGCGGCCAATGGCAAGCCGGGTTTGGGCGATGATGGGGCCGGTGTCCAAGCCTTCATCCATTTGCATGATGGTGGTCCCAGTTTCCTCATCACCCGCCATCAGCGCTCTTTCGATGGGCGCCGCGCCGCGCCAGCGGGGCAGCAGGGAAGCATGGACGTTGATGCATCCGAACCGCGGCATGTCCAGAAAGGCGCGGGGCAGGATCAAACCGTAGGCGGCAACCACCATCACCTGAAGATGCTCGCCCTTGATGGCGGCGACGGCGCCATTCTTGGTGGCCGGGGTTTTTGCCGCAAGACCTTCGGCCAAGGCGAGCCGTCGCACAGGGCAGCGCGTGGCTTGACGGCCCCGCCCCCGGCGGCGGTCCGGTCCGCTTAGGATGAGGCTTGGCCGCAAATTGCATTGCAGCAAGCCGCCGAGAAAGTCGGCGGCGAATTCCGCAGTGCCTGCGAAACCGAAACGGGGCGTCGTCATTGGGGGTTCAAGCGCTGACGCGCAGTGGCTTTGAGAGCTTTTTTTGAATGCGGGTGCGCTTCAAATTCGATAGGTAGTCCACGAACAGCTTGCCCTCAAGATGGTCGCACTCATGTTGTACGCACGCCGCAAGCAGCCCGTCCGCGTGCATGGAGAAAGGCCTGCCTTCCCGGTCAAGCGCCTGCACATGCACCCGCTCCCAGCGGCTGACCGGCTCGTAGAAGCCGGGCACGGACAAGCAGCCCTCCTCCATTTCCAAGCATTCCCCCGACACTTCAAGCCGGGGATTTATGAACACTTTGGGGTCGTTGCGGGCTTCTGACACATCGACCACAACCACCCGCTTGTGTACGTTGATTTGGCTGGCCGCAAGCCCGATTCCCGGCGCGTCATACATGGTTTCCAACAGATCGTCCACCAGCTTTCTGATGGATGCGTCCACCTCCCGCACCGGACGCGCCTTGGTGCGCAACCGCGAATCGGGAAACTTGAGGATGTTGAGGACGGCCATGAGTCAACCTGCTTCACCATCAACGACCGAGTATAACCACTTGCGCCGCCAAATTCCTTAAACGCAACCCGCCAACAGGCCAATGGCCTACAAAGCGGTGGGAGATAGCGCCTTTCTTCGCCAGCGAGCCGCTCTACAATTTGCCTACATGCCAGTTTTCAATTCACTCAAGTCAGCAGTGTCTCCCCAAGCCCCGGCATCCGAGTTCGAGGCGCTGTTGTATCTAAGCCAACAAGCACCCCGCGCCCGCGTGCGGCGATGGCTTCAGCAAGCCGGCAGCGCCCGCGCCGCCTTTGCCCAGCATGGAGCGGCGCCGATCTGGCCGCTTGACGCCATAGAAGCCGCCAGCATTAGGGTCACCACCAGCGTCGACTCCACCTATCCAGAAGCTTTGCGCCACATCCCTGACCCACCCTTGGCGCTCTACTACCAAGGCGACCTGCCGGCAGCCGATGATCCTTGCGTCGCCATAGTCGGTGCCAGATCCGCAACGCGGCTTGGGCTGCAAATCGCCCAGTCCATGGGGCGGCAGTTGGCTGCGGCCGGCGTCACCGTGGGCTCCGGGCTGGCGCGGGGAATTGACGCCGCCGCGCACCAAGGGGCGCTGGCTGAGGACGTAACGGGCCGCGCCTGGGCCATATTGGGCAGTGGGTTGTTGAAGATCTATCCGCGCCAACACTGCATGCTGGCTGATCGCATCATTGCCAGCGGCGGTGCGCTCATCACCGAGTACATCCCCAACGCCCGTCCGCAACGGTACTATTTTCCTGAACGCAATCGCCTGATCAGCGGCTTGGCCAAAGCGGTGGTAGTGGTCGAGGCATCCCAGCGCAGCGGCTCCCTCATCACGGCGCGCATGGCGGCGGAGCAGGGTCGGGACGTCTTCGCCGTGCCAGGCGCGGTGAGCAGCCCAGTGAGCAGCGGCTGCCATTGGCTCATTCGTCAAGGAGCGGGGTTAGTGGAGAACGCGCACGACGTGCTTGAGGCCATGGGCTATGCTGTTCATTGGTCAGCCGCATCGGAGCAACCTGAACCGCCGCCCAGCCGTCTCGCCCCAGTCTTCAACGCCGTGACTGCCACCTCCACCCCAGCGGACGAGGTGGCCACCGTCGCCGGGGTTTCCGTCGAGGCGGCGGCTGGCGATTTAGTGCAGTTGGAAATGCTCGGATTTGTCCAGTTCACGCCAGATGGGTATATTCGGGCGCTTCGTCAATAGAGGGAATCAGAATGCGTTTCGTCGCCGTGTTGATGGGGTCCGAGTCAGACTGGCCGATCATGCGAAAATGCACCGAAGTCCTGGAGCAGTTGGACATCCGCTTTGAAGTGCGGGTCACCTCGGCCCACCGCACGCCCGCCGCCACAGCAGACTACGTGGCGGATGCGGCTGAACGCGGCTGTGCGGCGTTCATTTGCGGTGCCGGCATGGCAGCGCATCTCGCCGGAGCCGTGGCCGCCAAGACCGTGCGGCCTGTCATCGGCGTACCCATCGACAGTGGCCCCATGCAGGGTTTTGACGCCTTGCTGGCGACGGTGCAGATGCCCGGCGGCATTCCCGTGGCCACCGTCGCCATCGGCGGTGCCGGAGCTAAGAACGCGGCCTATTTGGCCGCGCAGATGCTGGCTCTGGAGGACGCCAAACTGGCCGAAGCCTTGGCCCATGACCGCCAGCAAAACCAAGAGAAGATTCAGGCGCAGAATGAGCGAGTGCAAGCGGAACTCAAGCGTTGATGATTTCCACGTTCGCCAAGCCGTGCGCCACCTCCGGCGCGGCGGCGTTGTGGCCCACGCCACCGAGGGTGTATGGGGCTTGGCCTGCGACCCCTTTGACCTTAGTGCGGTGGCCCGCGTCCTGGCGATCAAGGGTCGCCGGCCGGACAAGGGCCTGATTTTGATCGGCGCCAACGCCGGTTGCTTTGCCGCCGAGTTGCAACCGCTGCCGGCGGCGCAGCAAACCGCCATCAACCTGACCTGGCCTGGTGCGGTGTCTTGGATTTTGCCGAGCGATCGCTTTCCCGCTTGGATTTCCGGCGGTGCTCGGGTCGGGATGACGACGGTTGCCGTGCGGGTGCCCGGACATGCCCAAGCGCGAGCCATTTGCGCCGGCTTTGGTGGCCCTCTGGTATCCACTTCCGCCAATCCTTCAGGCCGTCCGCCCACCGGCGAAGTGCTGCATGTCCGCCGCTGGTTTCAAAACGCCATCAACTACCTAACGCCCGGCCATACCTCCGGGCGCAACAAGCCAAGCGAGTTGCGCACCCTTGGTGGCGAAGTCCTGCGCTGATGGACCGCTACGCCGTCATCGGCAATCCAATAGACCACTCGCTGTCGCCGGAAATTCATCGGGCCTTTGCGCAACAGACCGGCGAGCGGCTGCGCTACGATAAGCTGTTCTCGTCGGTGAACCAATTCGCCGCAACAGCGAAGGAGTTTTTTCAATCCGGTGGCTTGGGGTTGAACGTCACGCTGCCCTTCAAGCTCGAGGCGCGCCTCTGGGTGGATCGATTGGCGCCAACCGCGGCCCGGTGCGGTGCCGTCAACACCATCTCACTGGACGATGGCGCAACGCTTGGGCACTGCACCGACGGCCTTGGCTTGGTTCGGGATCTAGACGCCCAAGGCGTTTCCGTGGCGGGCCGCAAGCTGTTGCTGATTGGCGCGGGCGGCGCGGTCGCCGGCATCCTGGCCGCGCTGATTGAGGCGAACGCGGGCCCCATTCACATTGCCAACCGCACCCCGGCCAAGGCGCACGCACTCGCGGCCCGCTATGATGGGAATGTACAGGCGTCCAGCCTTGGGGAATTTGAGGGTGCCTTCGATCTCATCATCAACGGCGCTTCAGCCGGCCTCAGAGGCGAGGGTGCGCTGATCGAGCCGAGGTTCGCCCAAGGCGCGGCCTGCTATGACTTGCTCTACAGTCGGGATGGCCGAACTCCTTTTTTTCTTTGGGCGCAGCAAGCCGGTGCCGCCTGGGTGTCGGACGGCCTTGGCATGTTGGTGGAGCAAGCCGCCGCGGCTTTCGCCATATGGCGCGGGCATCAGCCTGAACCGCGGGAAGTGCTGCGGGCATTGCGCACAGTCCGCGATTAACGGGGAACCACATGGCTGACCAAAACATCGCCAAGAAAAACCGTTCGCAAATTCTCATCCTGGTCTTGGCGCTGCCCCTGCTGGCGCTTTTCGCCGTGTACAGCCTGATTTTTCTGGCTGGACAGGAAACCCTGCTGCAAACCACCAACAACGGCGAGTTTGTCGATCCGCCGATGATGGTGCGGGATCTGGATCTTACCAGCGCCACTGGCGGCCCGGTGGATGGCAGCGCCTACTGGTGGGTTTGGATCGTGGCGCAGAACTGCGACGAGGACTGCCGCAAGGCCCTGCTTGAGTTGAGGCAGCTACCCGATCTTTTGGCGAACGAAGCATCCCGAGTGCAACTAGCTCTGGCCTTAACCGGCCAAACTGACTTGTTCACCGATGGGCGGATCGGTGCGGTGCGGCTATTTCGCATCGGCAACGAAAATAGCTTGGCGGATGGCCTGTACATCGTGGACCCAGCCGGCAATGTCGTGCTGCACTACCCGATGGGTTCAGCCATGCAAGCGCTAGCGGAGGACTTGCGCAAGATGTTGCGTGCAGCCGTCGATGCGTAGGCAGGCAGTGCTTCGGCGCAGTCCTTGGTCGATTCCCTAGCCGCCTGCCCTGATTGGCCGGCCTGACGCGATGCACATCGGCGCAGCGCAGGGCGGGGAAGTTGCAAACCGCCAAGGGGTGCCGGGCATCGCAGTGTTGGCCGGTGGTTGGAGAAGAAACGCCTGAACGATCTTGGCTACCCGCTTAAGGCTCAATCCCCCCCATGCACAGGTACTTCACTTCCAAGTACTCATTGATGCCGTATTTTGATCCCTCCCGCCCGAGGCCGGATTCCTTGAAGCCGCCGAAGGGTGCTGCTTCGTTGGAGACGATGCCCTCGTTAATGCCGATGATGCCGTAGTCAAGGCGTTCCGCCATGCGCCATACACGCCCAATGTCGCGGGAATAGAAATAAGCGGCCAAGCCGTATTCGGTGTCGTTGGCCAGTTCGATGGCTTCCTCCTCAGTCTCGAATTTCACCAACGGCGCAACGGGGCCGAAGATTTCCTCGCGGAACACCCGCATGTTTCGTTGCACGCCGGTCAGCACCGTCGGCTCCACGAAGCACTCCCCATTGGCGGCCCGCCGGCCGCCGACAAGCACCTCGGCGCCCTGTCCGACGGCGCTCTCGACCATGCTGAGCACCGTATCGGCGGCACCGCGGTTGATCAGTGGGCCGATCGCCGTGCCCGGCGCCATGCCGTCACCGATGTTGAGCGCACGAACCGCCGCGGCGAACCGTTCCGCGAACACATCGTGGATACCAGACTGCACTAGGATCCGGTTGGCGCACACGCAGGTTTGGCCGGCGTTGCGGTACTTGCAGACAAGCGCTCCCTGTACGGCTGCTTCAATATCCGCATCGTTGAAGACGATGAACGGGGCGTTGCCGCCGAGTTCCATAGACGTGCGCTTAACCGTCGCCGTGCATTGCCTGAGTAGTTCCTTGCCAACTTCGGTGGAACCCGTGAAGGTCAGCTTGCGCACCTCGGGGTTGGCAGTGAGTTCAGACCCGATGGCGCGCGTTTCCCCGGCCAGCACGTTGATTACGCCTGGTGGTATGTCGGCGCGCACGGCCAGTTCAGCGATGGCCAAGGCGGATAAGGGCGTGGCGTTGGCGGGTTTGCAAACCACAGTGCAGCCCGTCGCCAGCGCCGGGCCGACCTTGCGCGTCAGCATGGCGTTGGGGAAATTCCAAGGCGTGATGCAAGCCACAACACCCACCGGCTGCTTAATGGTGACAACGCGCTTGTCATTGGCCGGCCCCGGGATCGTATCGCCGTAGGTGCGCCGAGCCTCCTCGGCGAACCACTCAATGAAAGCAGCGCCGTAGGCGATCTCGCCGCGCGACTCCGCGAGCGGCTTGCCCTGCTCCATCGTCATGATGATCGCCAGATCCTCTTGGTGCGCCATCATCAGGTCGAACCAGCGGCGCAGCGCCCTTGCCCGCTCCTTTGCGGTTCGCCGGCGCCAAAGTGGGAAGGCGCGGCTCGCCGCCTCAATGGCGCGACGGGTCTCCGCTTGGCCGCAGCGGGCGACCTCGGCGATCACTTGGCCGTTGGCCGGGTTGACCACAGCCGTGGTGGCGCCGCCGTCGGCATCCACCCAACGGCCATCGATGAATGCTTGGGTTTTCAGCAATTCTTGGTCTACCAATTGCATCAGCTTCTCCTACCAAAAATTAGGAAGGCAGTATGCCGCGGAACACACTTCGGCGTCCACCGGCCAAGCCATTGAGGAGGGTTGTGACCAAGGCTTTGATGCAGTGTCCGGCCGTCCGTCACGTCTCGCAGGATATCGGCGGCAACCTGGTGCCGGTGGCGCCCAAGTGGGCTGGAATTGTCAGGCTGACCAAGGATATCGGCCCCAGCACCTCGGGTTGGCGGGCGAGCTTGGGCCTCATTGCTCGTTACTCCAGCCCTACGACACCAGCCTGATCCAAAGACCGAACAATAGGCACGATGATGACATGATTTTTGATGGCTCGCTACGGGTCACCTCGCCTGATGAGCGTTGGCAACTAAACCTCACCGGCCGCCACCTGTTTGGCAAAATCGTCACCTTGAAAGTCAGTCGGGATTGGCCATCTCATGGCGTTTTGGAATTATTTATAACTTATTTTTCAATGACTTACGAGTCATAGAAAAAATTGGCATTGTGGCACTGCGGACACCTGCGCATCTGTCAAAGGTTGCTTGATCTACAGGCCGGCCTTGACGATTTTGGTGGGTGGCCCGGATCAAGTCGGGAGTCGGCCAATTTGTTTCGTCGCAGTTTTTTTTGTGCAATTTGAGCTGTGGCTGGTACGATGGGCCAACATAATTTGTAGTGTTTGTGCAGGGAGAGTGAATTGAAAGTCAGCCGTGTCCTTCTCTTGGTGGCCATACTCGGAGCCATCGTCCTATTTTTCAGTTTCGACTTGCAACGCTACTTCATGGTCGAGTACTTCGCCGCCCAGCGCGATGCCATTACCGCCTACCAGCAGCAAAACCCTTTGACCGTGGCGATTGCTTTCTTCATTTTGTATGTGGTCACTACAGCGCTCTCACTGCCGGGGGCGGCGATCCTCACGCTGGTGGCTGGTGCGCTGTTCGGCTTGGCGCAGGGTTTGGTCTTGGTTTCCTTCGCCAGCTCGATCGGCGCCACCCTAGCGTTCATTTTTGCCCGCTTTATGTTCCGTGATTGGGTCAAGTCGAAGTTTCAGCGCCAACTAGGAGCAATCGATCGAGGCGTCGAGAAGGACGGTCCGTTCTATCTGTTCGCTCTGAGGCTGGTGCCAGCCTTCCCTTTCTTCGCCGTCAATCTGGCGATGTCGGTCACCTCAATTTCGGCTTGGACCTTCTATTGGGTGAGCCAAATCGGCATGTTGGCCGGCACCGCCGTCTACGTGAACGCTGGTGCCCAACTAGGCCAAGTTGAAGCCTTAAGCGACATTCTTTCGCCGGCCTTGCTCGCCTCCTTCGCCGCCTTGGGCCTGTTCCCCTTGGTCGCCAAGAAGGGCTTGGATTACTTCAAGGCGCGCAGCGTCTTGCGCCGCTTCAAAAAGCCTAAGCGATTCGACACCAATTTGGTCGTGATCGGCGCCGGGTCGGCCGGCCTAGTCAGCTCCTTGATCGCTGCAACGGTGAAAGCCAAGGTCACCTTGATTGAAAGGCACCGCATGGGAGGCGACTGCCTCAACACCGGTTGCGTGCCCAGCAAGGCCTTGCTGCGCTCGGCCAAGATGCTGTCCTACGCCGGCAGAGCACAGGAGTACGGCTTCAAAAACGCCCAAGTGGACTTTGAATTCTCCGAGGTGATGGAACGAGTCCAACGCATCATCAAAGCCATTGAGCCGAACGACTCAGTGGAGCGCTACAGCTCGCTGGGCGTGGATTGCGTTATGGGCGACGCTACCATCGTTTCGCCTTGGAGCGTCCGCGTCCAAGATCGGGAGATCAGCACGCGCAACATCGTCATCGCCTCCGGTGGTTCGCCCGTTGTACCGCCCATCCCCGGGCTTAAGGAAGCGGGCTACTACACCTCGGACACGATCTGGGAATTGCGCGAACTGCCTGCTCGACTGGTCGTGCTTGGCGGCGGCCCGATCGGCTGCGAACTGGCGCAGGCGTTTTCCCGCTTCGGTGCGACTGTGACTCAGGTGCAGCAACAAGCGCATCTCTTGATGCGCGAAGACGCTGATGTGATCGACTTCATGCAATCCCGGTTCGTCGCCGGGGGCATTCGCGTGTTGACCCATCACAAGGCGGTGCGAGTGGAAACCGATGGCGAGACCAAGAGCTTGGTGTGCCAGCGCGACGACGGTGAGGAAGTATCCTTGCCTTTCGATGCCATCCTAGTGGCTGTCGGCCGCAAACCGAACACCAAGGGCTTTGGGTTGGAGGAAGTTGGCGTCAAGATGGGCCAACGTGGGGAACTCGAAGTCGATGAGTACTTGCGTACAAACGTTCCCACCATCTATGGCTGTGGCGACGTGATCAGTCCCTATCAATTCACCCACACCGCCTCGCACGAAGCTTGGTTTGCAACCGTGAACTCTCTGTTTGGCCCATTCAAGCGTTTCAAGGTGGACTATTCCGTGGTTCCTTGGACCACCTTTACCGACCCGGAAGTGGCGCGAGTTGGGTTGAATGAACAGGATGCCGAGCGCCAAGGCATCGCCTATGAAGTCAGCCGATTCGATCTCAGTGAGCTGGACCGGGCGTTAGCCGACGAGGAAGGGCACGGATTCGTCAAGGTGCTAACGCCGCCCGGCAAGGACCGCATTCTTGGCGCCACCATAGTCGGCCACCACGCCGGCGACCTGATCGCGGAATTCATCGTCGCCATGAAGTGGGGCAAGGGGTTGAAGCAGGTGATGGGCGTCATCCACGTCTACCCCACCCTGAGCGAAGCCAACAAATTCGCGGCCAGCGCTTGGCGCCGAAATCACGCGCCGACGGGCCTGCTGGAATGGGTAGGCAAGTTCCACCGGCTGCGGCGCTGATGGTAGCAAGCAGCTTTGATGCCTCAATCATAACCAGCGACGTAGCCACTCCAGATAGGAAGCAATCGCCCTTTACAGCCCGGTCCATGCCATCGAATGGCGCTGATGGCCGAGATGCATCTTGGTCGATGGCGCCCAGCCGCCAGTTCTCCGATCCGGACTGGACGGCGGACGGCAAGCCCAGGGCCCGGGTCGCCTTGCGGAGACTGCGCACCCTCTGGTTCAACACCGGCTCCCTTTGCAATCTTGCTTGTGGGAACTGTTACATGGAATCCACGCCGACAAACGACCGGTTGGCCTACTTGCACTCGACGGAGGTGAGCGCTTACCTAGCCGAAGCCTCTGCACTAGATCTGCCCATCGAAGAGGTCGGCTTCACTGGCGGCGAGCCTTTCATGAATCCGGACATCGTCGCCATGCTTGAAGAGAGCTTGGCCAGCGGCTATCGGACGCTTGTGCTCACCAACGCAATGCGGCTCATGATGAAGTGCGCCACTGGGCTTCTAGACTTGCATGCCCGCTATGGCGAACGCTTGGTGCTGCGCGTTTCCATGGACCACTACCGGCGAGAGTTGCACGAGGAGGAGCGCGGCCACCACGCCTGGGTGCCCGTCATCCAAGGTCTGCGTTGGCTGAGTGAGCAAGGATTTGTGGTGCGTGTGGCGGGGCGGCGGCGTTGGGGTGATGCGGAAGAGGAATTGAGAGCCGGTTTCCAGACCTTATTCCGCACCGAAGGCATCAACGTGGATGCGTATTCGCCGGAGTCCCTTGTCCTGTTCCCGGAAATGGACGAACAGGCCGACACGCCGGAAATCACAACCGACTGCTGGCGCATTCTTGACGTCTGTCCCGATGACCTCATGTGCGCCTCATCGCGGATGGTCGTGAAACGCAAGGGAGCGATGGCGCCCGAGGTCGTTAGTTGCACCCTCCTGCCCTATCTGCCGGCGTTCGCCTTCGGCTCTCGGTTGGCCAACGCTTTGGGCGACGTGTCGCTGAACCATCCGCACTGTTCGAAGTTCTGCGTATTGGGTGGCGGTAAGTGTTCCGGCTAGGGAACCACCCCCGCTAGTTGACGGCAACCGCACCGACGATGCTGCCGCACTTGAAGCCACGAGCTGCGCCTCCAAGCCATCATCATTCTCTTTCGTTAGTGGAACCCGACAGTGATCTTGAAAGCGATTGACATTGGGCGTTATTTGCTCGTTGCTGCCTGTAAGGCGTCATCAAGTTGGCCGGCGCGCGCCTTCGCCTCTCGCCCGCTCAACCGGTTGCAGTAATCGACAAACGCCGGCCGTTTCTCCAGAGCCTTCGTCATATCCAAGCCCCACTGCACATGGGACCCGACATAGATGTCCGCCGCACTGAAACGGTCGCCGGCAACATAACCCTCTGCAACCGCCAGTTCGAGCGCATTCACCACGTTGTTCAGATTGCCGTAACCCACCATCGCTTCCTGATCCGCAGAAGCCTCGAATCCTAATACCCGGTTCGACGTGGCCGCTTCCAACGGACCGGCGGCAAAGAACAGCCAGCGATAGTAGGCACCGCGATCATGCAGGGGCGGTGCCAGCCCCGCCTCCGGGAAAGCATCCGCTAGATAGGCGCAGATGGCCGCGCACTCGGTGACCACGACATTGCCGTGACGAATGGCCGGCACCTTGCCCATGGGGTTGATGCTCAGGTAATCCGGGGCTTTCATACCCTCGCCATAGGCTAGCACTTGCACTTCGTAGAGTGCGCGGACTTCTTCCAGCATCCAACGCACGATGCGTCCACGGGACATGGGGTTGGTGTAAAAAATCAGTTCTTTCGCCATGAAGTAGCTCCTCAATCCATTGCCAATCGGGATGTTTGGGCGTCACGGGCGGGCAGGCCGACGAGCGGCGAAAGACGCCAAAACCAACGTTGAGGAAATCTATCGAATTTCCCTGCGCGAAGCCAGCATCGCATATACTTCAGGCGCTGATTATTCAAGGAGACGCCACCAATGGCCCTAATCGAAGGCGAAGCCGCACCTGCTTTCACCCTGACAGACACGAACGGCGACACAGTTTCCCTCGCCGACTTCGCCGGGAAGGACCTAGTCGTCTACTTCTATCCCAAAGACGACACCCCCGGCTGCACCAAGGAAGCCTGCGGATTTCGCGACCTTTGGAGCGATTACCAAGCCGCTGGCGTGGCGGTGCTGGGCGTCTCCCCGGACGATGGCATCTCGCATCGGAAATTCACCGACAAATACGAACTTCCATTCACCCTGCTTTCAGATCCCGAGCGCAAAGTCATGGAGCAATACGGCGCTTGGGGAGAAAAGACCATGTACGGCAAGAAGGTGGTGGGGGTCATTCGCTCGACGGTGTGGATCGGACCGGATGGCAACGTTCGCCGTCATTGGCGCCGGGTCAGCCGAGCGGCGGATCATCCGGCCAAGGTGCTTGAGGCGGTTACCGATGGCTGAGCCTGAAGCTTTTTCCGGCCCAGTGACACAATAGCCCCCAAGCCATTGCCGAGCCGGCGGCGGTGGCCCGTGCCAATTTCTGCGCAGCACGTCCCCTCAAAGCGGTTGCGCACCGCGTCGAGGTCATGCAGCGCACTAACCCTTCGCCAAAATCTTGGAAAACAGGTCGGAATAAGCAGGTTCAACCGAATTCGTACCGGTTTCAAGTCGCTGCAGCCCGTGTTCTGGACCCGCGGATAAAGGGAGTAGGGCTGACCCCAAGCGGGAACGATCTAGATCATGCGCAAAACGCCGTTTTGCCGGTATTCACAGATGACGCGCCCATCACCGTCAATGGTGGTGACGCCCGCCCCCGCAAGGCTTTCTTCACGCTCCGCTGCCTGCAAACAGGCCATGGCCCACAGGCCAAGAACGCCACGATTGCCAAGCCCGCTTTTCGCGGCCAAACTGCTCCTTTGTTTTGCAAGCGCATAGGCTAAAGGGTGTCAGAAACGGCGGCAAACGACGACTGCCTGATTTTGGTGGATGGATCCTCCTATCTGTTCCGCGCCTATCATGCGCTGCCGCCTCTGACGACCACGGACGGCTTCCCTACCGGTGCCATCAGGGGGTTCGTCCTGATGATCCGCAAGCTGGCCAAGGACTGGCCGAACAGCCTGCCCGCCATCATCTTCGACCCCAAGGGCAAGACCTTTCGCGACGATCTCTATCCGCAATATAAAGCCAACCGGCCATCCATGCCGGATGAACTGCGCCAGCAAATTGAACCCATATTCGAAATCATCCGCGCCATGGGGTTGCCCTTGGTCATCGTTCCCAACTATGAGGCGGATGACGTCATCGGCACCTTGGCCACCGAAGCGGGCAACAATGCCCGCTCCGTCCTCATCTCCACTGGCGACAAGGACATGGCGCAGCTCGTGAACGATCGCGTTCGGCTCATCAACACCATGAGCAGCAAGGGCGAGGTCATTACGGACCGGGCCGGCGTGGTGGAGAAGTTCGGCGTGCCGCCGGAGTTGATCGTGGATTATCTGGCGCTTATGGGCGACGCGGTGGACAACATCCCCGGCGTGCCCAAGGTGGGGGCGAAGACGGCCGCCAAATGGCTGAATCTATACGGCTCCCTGGATGGGGTGCGGGAGCGGGCCCATGAAATCAAGGGCAAGGTTGGCGAAAGCCTGCGCGACAACTTGGATCAGCTGCCGCTTTCCCGCACCCTGGCTACCATCCGGTGCGACGTCGATGTGCAAGTGGCTGACCTGAAAGCCCAGCCGCAGGATGAGCAGGCGCTGCGCACACTGTTCAAGCGCTATCAATTCAGCACTTGGCTTGAGGAGATCGACGGCGGGGCCAAACCCACTGCGGCACGCGAGCTGGTGGCGCATTCCTATGACTGCATCACTTCGCAAGCCGCGTTGGATGACTGGATCGCCCGGCTTGAAGCGGCGGATGTTTTCGCCTTTGACACCGAAACGGACAGCATCAATTACATGCAGGCCGAGTTGGTCGGCTTATCCTTCGCCGTAGCACCGGGCCAGGCCGCGTATGTGCCGGTCGGCCACAGCAGCGCCATCGCGCCAGATCAACTGCCCAAGAAACTTGTGCTCCAAAAGCTGGCCCCGCTGCTAGCGGCCCCCGACCAAGCCAAGGTGGGCCAGCACATCAAATACGACATGAACGTGCTGGCTTTGGAGGGCATCACCGTGGCCGGCATCCTCTCCGACACCATGCTGGAGTCCTATGTCTTGGACAGCACCGCCGGCCGGCACAACATGGACGAATTAGCCCGCAGACATCTTGATCTGGCAACCATCCAGTACGAGGATGTGGCCGGTAAGGGCGCAAAACAGCTGAGCTTTGATCAGATTGCCTTGGCTGAAGCCACGGACTACGCGGCCGAAGACGCCGACGTGACCTTGCGGTTGCATCAGGTGCTTTGGCCCAAGCTGCAAGCTGAACCCAAGCTGGCGAGCGTGCTTAAGGACATCGAACTACCGTTGATCTACGTGCTTTCGCGCATGGAGCGCAACGGCGCCCTGCTCGACGGCGCCCTGCTGCGCCAGCAAAGCCAAGAACTAGCGGTGGGCATTGAAAGACTGAAAAAAACGGCTTGGCATCTGGCAGGCGTGGAATTCAACCTGGACAGCCCCAAGCAACTTCAGGACATCCTGTTTGAGCGGATGGACTTGCCGCAACTGCGAAAAACGCCCAAGGGCCAACCGTCCACCGCCGAACCGGTCATGCGGGATCTGGCCGCCCTGGGCCACGAACTACCCGAAGTCATCCTTCAATACCGAGGCCTCACCAAGCTGAAAAACACCTACACCGACAAGCTGCCGGAGCAGATCGACGCCAAGACCAAGCGCATCCACACTTCGTACAATCAGGCCGTGGCCGCAACCGGGCGGCTTTCCTCCGGTGACCCCAATTTACAGAACATCCCCATCCGCACCAAAGCGGGGCGACGGGTGCGGCAGGCGTTCATCGCACCGCCGGGACGCCGCATTGTGGCGGCGGACTATAGCCAGATTGAGCTGCGCATCATGGCCCACCTGTCCCAAGACAAGGGCTTGCTGTCCGCATTTGCCAACAACCAGGACGTTCATCGAGCGACGGCGGCGGAGGTGTTCGGCGTGGCCTTGGACCAAGTGAGCGATGAACAGCGCCGCAACGCCAAGGCGATCAACTTCGGCCTGATGTACGGCATGTCTGCCTTCGGGCTTGGGCGCCAGTTGGGCATCGTGCGGCAGCAGGCGCAAAGGCACATGGACCGGTACTTCGACCACTACCCGGGGGTGCAGGAGTACATGGATGAAACCGGTCAAACGGCCAAGAAGCAGGGCTACGTTGAAACCCTGTTTGGGCGCCGCCTGTACCTGCGCGACATCAATGCCAGGGGCGCCAAGGGCAAGGCCGCCTTACGGGCCGCCATCAATGCGCCACTGCAAGGTTCAGCCGCCGACATCATCAAACGCGCCATGTTGAGTGTGGATGCGTGGCTGACCAGCGGCGCGGTCGATGCCCTGATGATTATGCAGGTTCACGACGAACTAGTCTTTGAAGCGGCCGAGAGCGCGGTGGATGCTTTGGTTGCAGGCGCGCGTGCGCGCATGTCCGCAGCAGCGGACCTCTCCGTGCCCCTACTCGTGGACTGCGGCGTCGGCGCCAATTGGGATGAGGCGCACTGAGTGGGTTTAGCTGCCGTTGTAGCCACCAAGATTTGATCGACTTTGCAACCGCCCTGCCAATCGACTGGTTTAAGGTGGCTGAGACCCAATAGCCAAAGCCTCCACGCAACGGTGGACCTGCAGCAAGGTCATCCCAAAGTCTTGGGCGTCTATCGAGAGCGGGAAGGCAAGCCTGAATTGGCCTTGGTGTGCATGGATATAGCCCGGCTCCTTGATATGAATGAACTAGCCCAGCTCGGACGCACTCGCCGCCCACCAGCAGCCGGGACCTGACTACAGGGTTGCCGCAACCTGAACAGGGCGGCAAGTCGTTTATGATAAAGTGGGTCTGCGGACTTGCAGCCCCGGTTGAGTACAGAGCATGCGTTACATCAGCACACGCGGCGAAACCGCTCCGCTCAGGTTCCAAGATGCCGTTCTCACTGGCTTGGCGCCGGACGGGGGCCTACTGTTGCCGACCGACGTTCCCAGTGTCGCTAACGAACTCGACCAGCTTCGGCGGCTCAGCTTCAAAGGCTTGGCCAAGGTCGTCATGGCCAAATTTGCCGATGACATTCCGGCCGAGGATGTTTCCGTCTTGGTGGATGCCGCTTACGCTAGCTTTGATTGTCCGGAAACGGTGCATTTGCGGCCAGTGGGACAACTGCATGTCTTGGAGCTCTTTCACGGCCCGACCTTGGCCTTCAAGGACATCGCCTTGCAGCTTCTTGGCCGATTGTTCGCCTATATCCTTGAACGGCGGGGCGGCCATCTCAATATTCTTGGCGCCACCAGCGGCGACACCGGCAGCGCCGCCATTGCCGGTGTGCGCGGCCTGCCGGGCATGGATATTTTCATGATGTACCCCAATGGCCGGATCAGCCCCCTACAGCAACTGCAAATGACCACGGTAGCGGACGCCAACGTTCATTGCTTGGCCATTCAGGGCAGTTTCGACACTTGCCAAGGCATTATGAAGCGCGTTTTCGGGGATTTGGAGTTCAAGCGTCGCCATTCCCTGGGGGCGGTCAACTCGGTGAACTGGGCGCGGGTGCTCGCGCAGGTTTTCTACTACGCTTACGCCAGCCTGCGACTGTCCGCCCCAGCCTCGTTCTGTGTGCCCACCGGCAACTTCGGCAACGTTTTCGCCGGCTTCATCGCCAAGCGGATGGGCTTCCCCATCAACCGCCTGATCGTGGCCACCAACGAAAATGACATTCTTTCCGTATTCTTCGCCTCCGGCCTGTATCGGCGCGGACAGGTCCGCTTCACCATCTCTCCATCCATGGACATTCAGGTGGCCAGCAACTTTGAGCGCTTCCTTTACTATCATCTTGATGGTGATGTGCCGGCGCTCAAGGCAAACATGGCAAATTTCCAGTCTGGCGGGGAGATGAAGCTGCCAGCACCGGCGGATGATGTATTTGCGGCCACCTCCGTGGACAACGCCGATACCTTGGCGGCCATCCGCAGCATCCATAGCGAGACCGGCTATTTGGCCGATCCCCATACAGCGGTTGGGCTTGCGGCCGCTCGGCGCTTGTCCCTGCCCGGACCGGTGGTGTGCTTGGCCACGGCCCACCCAGCCAAGTTTCCCGCGGCCGTCAATGAGGCGGTGGGTGCGTTAAAAGCGGTGCATCCGACGCTTGAGGAGCTTAAAGGCCGCGCCCAAAGCCGCACGGAGCTACCGGCGGGTGTCGATCAGGTCAAGGCTTTCATCGCCGCCCATGCTGGACCGCAAGCCAATGGCGGGTGACCCATGGCGGGCATTGCAGTGACGATGGTCAATCCGAACCCCCGCGGTCGCGCAAGCAACACAACGAGCTCAGCGTAGGCCCAAATGCGGGTGGCCGGGCCTGAAGCAGAATGGGCTTGCGGGGCCTCGCGGCCGGCGCGTCAAGCTCGCGCTTGCGCCCATCCTGCAGCACGGCAACGGGGGCCGCGTGCTTGGTCCCGGCCTCAAAAGAGTGAGTTTGGGGCTTGGCGGTCGGGTGGCTTTGGTTCGTCTTGGGAGCGCCGTGATCTTGATGCCCGCTGCCGAGCACCGGTGCTGCCGCTGGCGGCGGTTGCTGCTCAAAGCGGTTCGGCGTTTGTCCATATTCAACGTCGAGTTGGGTATTGATGCATCCCGCTACTGACCCAATATCTACGCCACCGCCAGATCAGACGCAATGTTTCGAGGCGCCACTAAGGTGGGTTCCATGAAAGGCGTGCCGAAGCATGTCGCCGTTTCCCTTTATGAATAGGCTAGGCTCGACTCTGCGCACATCCTAGAGCTGTTCGATGCGCTCAATCGCGGCCACCACTTCGCTTAGATGACCGATCACTTCCGTCGCCGTGCAGGCATTGGGTGCTTGCGGCTGCGACAGTTGGCCTAATCCTTTAGCCCAGATGGTATGCATGCCGATGCTGGCGGCGGCCTCAATGTCATCGACCGGGTGGTCGCCAATGTGGATCGCTTGGCGGGGGCTTGCGCCATTGTGCGCAAGCGCTTTTTGGAACAGGTCCGGCGCGGGTTTGCTCGCGCCTACGTCCGCTGCGCAGAAGCTGAAGGAGAAGTATCGGTCCAGTTTGAGCTTCTTTGGGTCTGCATTGCCGTTGGTGAGGGAGCCTAGGGTGTAGCGCTTGGACAGGTCATCCAAAGCGCTTAGGGCGCCGTCGAAGAACTTCACGTCGTGCCGCGCCTCGAGGAACAGATTGAAGGCCCTGATCGCCATCTGCCGAGCTCGGTCTGGCGCCAGCTTTGTTCGGCGCAACAGCACATAGAGAATTTCTTCCCGCAGGCGGGAGATATCGTGAACCAGATGCGGCTGGGCTGCAATCACTTGGGCGCGGGTGGCGGCCAAGGTGCCGCCATTACGATAGAGCGCGGCGGCGGCTGGCGCATGGTCTGCAAGCCAAGCCGAAAGTTGCCGCTCCGCCCCCTGAATGACCGTTTGCACATTCCATAAGGTGTTGTCCAAGTCAAAGGTGATCACCCGGATTTGCGGCATGGCGGCAGGCTCAATCCGGCTGTTTCTCCGCCCGGGGATGGGCGGCGTCATACACCTTGGCCAAGTGCTGGAAATCCAAGTGTGTATAGATCTGGGTCGTGGCGATGTCGGCGTGGCCGAGCATCTCCTGCACGGCACGGAGGTCGCCGGATGACTCCAGCAGGTGGCTGGCGAAGCTGTGCCGCAGCATGTGCGGATGCAGCATGTTGGTGCCAAGGCGCAGCATGCTCTGGCGCTTTAGCCGCTGCTGCACCGTGCGCCGGCTGACTCGAGGCCCGTCTCGGCTGACGAACAGAGCGGCATCGGGCGTGGTTTTCAAGCGTGTCGCCAAATAGGATTGAATCGCTTTGATGGATTGCGCACCCAAAGGCACCACCCGCGTCTTGCCGCCCTTGCCCGTCACCCGCATCAGGCCGCTGGCGAAATCCAGGTCGCGAATATCGGCCTCGACCAGTTCGCTCAAACGCACGCCGCTGCCGTAGAAAAGCTCCATCATCGCCACATCCCGTTTCTCAAGGGTGTTTTCTGGCTTGAAGTCAAGCAGCTTCATGGCCATGTCAGCATCCAGCGTATTGGGCAGGGGGTTGCTCTTCTTAGGCGATTTGGCGGCGGCGGCGGGGTTTCCATCCACCACCCCCTGCTTCTCCAGAAAGCGGAAGAAGCTGCGCAGGCTGGAGAGCATGCGCTGCAACGTGCGTGGGCTTAGGCCCTTGGCGTGCAGCCGGGACACCAAGCTGGACAGGTGATGGGGCCGCATTTCGCTCCAAGGCGCCTCGATGACGGCAGCGCAACGCTCAATATCCCGTTGATAGGCCTTTAGCGTGTTGGGCGAGTAGCGCTTCTCGAATTTAAGGTAGTCTAGGAAGCTTTTGAGTTGAGGGTCCATCGCCACAGGCCTTGAAGTCAATCAAGACGATTGATGATGCGGGCCAAGACGTTGGCGATGTGGCCGATGAACAGGGTGTCCATATCTGGTGGGAAGTGCTGCGGGTCTCGGCTGCCCACCGCCAAACAGCCAGCGCCGGACGTTAAATCCAGCGGGAGGAGCGCCGCGCTGCCGCTTCCTTCGTGCTGCTGGATGGGAAAAATGCGGCTTAGTTCGCTGATGCGCAGGGTGGTGCAGCTAGGTTGCGAGCGGCGCGTAAAGTCCGCCGTCGGCAGCGGCCCGGCGTGCCCCTGCAAGTGGTCAAGACGCAGGTGCTCCTGCTGCAGGTGGCAGCAGACGAAATCGGCGTCAAAGTCCGCTAGCAGATGGGTGGCCAACACCTCGTTCAGTTGATGCCAAGTGGATACGTCGAGCAGGGCCAAGGTGAGCATGCAGACCTTGGAGAGCAGGGCGTCGTTGGTCCGGGCCGATTGCATAATGGCGTTTAGCCGGCGGCGCAGGTCCGCATTGCGCTGGCGCAACACCTCCACCTGATGCTCGATTAAGGAGACGGCGGCGCCGGATTCGTGGGTTAGTGAAAGGTTCAAAAGAAGCTCCGAATGCGCATTGAAGAACCCGGGGTTGGCCTTGAGAAAGCTGATGACTTCGCGTTCGGAGATTTCATTGGAAATTGATTTTGTCATGCGCCTGCTTAGGTTTCGAGTACACCTTCATAGACCAAGATGGCTGCACCCAGCATCTTAACGGGCGCTCCGTCACCCTGCCAATTGACCCACCCCTTGCCGCTGGGCAAGGACACCTTGACGCTGGAGTTTAGTTTGCCATGCAGCACCCCCGCCACGACGGCTGCGCAGGCACCGGTGCCGCAGGCCAGCGTTTCACCCACCCCGCGCTCATGCACCCGCAGCCGCACGTAGCCTTGGTCCACCACTTCGCAAAAACCGATGTTGGCGCCCTTGGGGAAGCACGGGTGCCGGCTGAGCTCCGCGCCAACTGCGTCCACTTCGATTCGGGTCAAGTTGTCCACGAAGACGACGCCGTGAGGATTGCCGACGGAGACCGGGGTGACCTCAATGAGGCCGCTGGTCGTTTCCACCCTGTAGGCGGGCGGCCATTCGTCCACTGCGCCGGCCGCTAGGAAGGGCACATCGCTCAAAACGGTGGAGGGCGGCTCAAACTCCACCTCGACATCGCGACCGGATATTCTCGCCCGCACTCGTCCACCTTGGGTTTGCAATTCCAAATCCAGCCGCACGCTCAGTTCCTGCTGATGGACAAAGCGAGCGATGCAGCGGGCACCGTTGCCGCACTGCTCAGCCGTGCTGCCGTCGGCGTTGAATATGCGGTAGTCAAAGTCGATGTCAGGCGCTGACGGCGGCTCCACGGCAAGAAGCTGATCAAAGCCCACGCCGGTCTGGCGGTTGGCCCAGCGCCGAACGCGCTGCGGCGTTAAATCGCACTTTTGGGTGACCAGATCGATCACCATGAAGTCATTGCCCAAGCCGTGCATCTTGGCGAAACGTAGCGGCGAGCTTGGTTGTTTAGGCTGCATGTTGGGTCGTCGTTGGGGCCGGACTGACAACCCATGCGGGCCCAAGCTGAGGGGCGCATTTGGTTGTTTTTGCGTTGATGAAGCGCATGTCCATGCAACGGGCTAAAACGATGCCCAAAGTCTTGGCGGGCGCAGACTTAAGGCTCTGAACAGAGCGCTTCTAATCAATGGCCCGCTCTGGCTGACGAGCGTGCGGCGCTTCGTATCGCCGATGTTCGCAACAATTCGCTTCCATTCGACGGTCCGCTCTGGGAAGCGTCCTTGATGGGGGCGAAGGCTGAAGGCTCTGAACAATGCCCTGCCGCCCTTGGCGCAAATCGAGTTAAGCACTGATTTCCATCCGCTCAAGAGCCAATTGATCGTTTATGTGCTCCCTTCGCCGCACAACCCGAAAGTCCTGGCCCGTAACCAGAACTTCCGCCGGCCGGCCGCGGGAATTGTAGTTGGAGCTTTGCACCATGCAGTAGGCGCCGGCCGACGCCACCGCCAACAGATCCCCGGCGGCCAAGGCAAGTTGCCGCTGTTGCGCTAGGAAGTCCCCGCTCTCGCACACGGGACCGGCCAGATCCCAAGATGCAGGCACCGCATGGGCGGCTGGGGGCAGCACCGGCTCCACTCGATGCCAGGCTTGGTAGAGCGCCGGCCTGAGCAAGTCGTTCATGGCCGCATCGACGATGGCGAAGTTGGGCTGCTCCGAGTCCGGGGCTTCCTTCAGATATTCCACACGGGTCAGCAAGACGCCCGCGTTGGCCATCAAAAAGCGCCCAGGCTCAATGATCAGCCTTTGCCGACGGGACCCCATGCGTTGCTTTACCGCCGCGGCTAGCGCCACCGGGTCAAAGGGCGCTTCATTCTGATAGGTCACGCTGAAGCCGCCGCCGATGTCGATATGGTCCAGCACTAGGCCGTCGGCCGCAACCTTGTCCGCCAGTTCCAATAGGTGATCCAAGGCTTCAAGGTAGGGGACGATTTGCTCCACTTGGGAGCCGATGTGGCACGCGAGTCCCCGCGCCTTGAGCCTTGGGTGCTCTTGGGCGAAGCGCAGCATGTCCAAAGCTTGAGCGGCGGTCACGCCGAACTTGTTGCGCTTCAGGCCGGTGGCGATGTAGGGATGGGTTTGGGCGTCCACGTCTGGGTTGACCCGCACCGCCATCGGCGCCACTTGCCCCAACAACTCCGCTTGGCTGGCGAGCCGTTCCAGCTCCGCCACGCTTTCCACGTTGAAGCAGCCGACGCCACACTTCAGGGCCAAATTGATTTCCGCCACGGACTTGCCCACGCCGGAGAAAACAATGGATTCCGGTGCCGCACGGACGGCGATGACACGCTGGAGCTCACCGCAGGAAACGATGTCAAAACCAGCGCCCAAGTCGCGCACGAACTGCAGCACGCCGAGATTGGAATTGGCTTTGACCGCGTAGCAAATCCGGATTGGCAAGCCGGCGAAAGCCTGCTCAAGTTGCCGATAGGCTTGGGCGATGGCGTCAGCCGAGTAAACATAGGTGGGCGTGCCTACAGCTTCAGCTATATCCGCGAGAGAAACGTCGGCGGCGTGCAGAACCCCATCTTTACAGCGAAAACTCATATCACCGGATCAGCTGGGAGATGTTTATCGTGGAGCCGCGTCCGCCATTCTTCGGGCGCAGTGGTTGATGGCCCTTGCCTAGGTTCAAGGGGCTTAGGCGAGGGGATGCAACATGGGCCAAGCCGCTGCCGGCCTCGTCTTGCGGCAGGTGCAGCGGGCCTTTTTGGCCACAGGTGGCGACGAGGGACAAAAATAGCCCAAACAGAATACAACGCAAGGGGCGACTGCGCTCATGCAAGGTGAAGCGCCACTCTACTGGTCTGTAGCCCGTATGCGCAAGTGGGTGAACGGGCTCAGGACACTTCGGGATTTTTTCGTTCAGGCCGCCATGGCGGGCTTGCCCGCGAAGTCGGCTAGCCCGTATGCAGCACTTCTTGAGGGTGACGCGGAGTTCAATCGGAAGGCGACGATTCAGAACAACCCCTGGCGGGGGCAGGCGTTGCTCAACAGGATGCGGATGCGGTGGGCACTGCGAATTCACGAAGCACCCATCTTGAGCGAGGTGAGCCGAATGCGGTTCGGACTGGCCTTGGCCAGCGATCACTGGTTGATCGGGTAGCGCTCCAACACTTCCGGCCCCAAGGCTTTCTTCAGGGGCGCAAGCCAAGGCTCGAAATTGCGCCATTGCTCTAGGCCGGTCCTGTAAATTGGTTGTCTTACTTGTTCGGAACTGGGGGTGCGGATACTGCGTTCGGTTCGGTGATAATCGACGCAGGCCCGCTCAAAGGGCAGGCTGCAAAAATCGAGGATCCGGCACACCTGTTCCTCTAGGCCAGCGACAACATCTTCGTGATGTACCCGCAGCACGAAACCCGGCAATACTCGGTCCCAGTGGTCCATGAGCGCCACGTATTGCCGGTAATAGTTGCCAATTTCCGGCAACCCGTAGGAGAACTCCTGGCCCTCGCCGAATAGCTGCTTGAAGCCGCTGAAACAGCAAGCCATGGGGTGGCGCCGCGCGTCGATGACCTTAGCTTTGGGCAGGATGAGCCTGATCAGCCCGATATGGAAGAAGTTGTTCGGCATCTTGTCGATGAAAAACGGGGCGTTGCCGCGATAGGCGCGAGTGTCGTCGATGAACTGCTGGCCGAACCTTCGGAAGTAGCTGTGGTCGATTTCAGCCAGAATTCTGGGATACCGGGGCGACCCTTCGCGATCACCGCCTCGGCCGCGCAGCCGCTTCGCCAAGTTCAGGATATTGTGCAGTTCCATGGTGCCGTCCACTAAGGAATGCGACGACAGTATCTGCTCAAGCAGTGTGGAGCCCGCTCGGGGCAAACCGACGATAAAGATGGGATCCACCGCTTCCAGCCCCAGCCCCCGTTTGCCGGCAAACAGTTCTTCGGTGCAAACCTGAATCTGGCTGTCGATCCTTATCTGCAAGTGCGGCGGGCTGTGCTGTGTTTTCTGCTGTTGCAGGGCGTTGCCCAAGCTGTAGTAGGTGAACGAGCGTTCATAGTTCCGCCTGTCCTCATGCGCCTTGCCAAGGGCGAAACACAATTGAATGCGGTCGTCCTCGCCGGTGGCCGGGTCCGATTCCACCGCCGTCATTCGCGCCAGCTCGTCTTCGGTGAAAGCGTACGATTTGGTGTTGGCCAGGCTCCAGTAGGCATCGCCGTGGTCGCGCTTGATGCGGTACGCCTGCCGGTACAGCGCCACAGCCTCGTCGAGGTCGCCGTCCGTCTTGTGGACATGGGCTAGGGCAGCCGGAAAAAAGTGGTTCTCTGGATGGGCCTTTATCAAGAGCTTGTAGCTTTCTATGGCGGCCTCGTTCTTGCCGACGCCACCGCAGGCGGAGGCATGAACAGATCGAATGATGCCAGTGTCGTTCGGATACTTGGCAAGCAGAAGCTCCGCTTGTTCGTAAGCTTTGGCGAACTTCTGTATACGCAGAAGGATGTTGACGTACTGAATGCGCGCATCGCGGTGCTCTGGGTGAAACTCGACGCAGCTTTCCAGCAGAAATTCGGCTTCGTTGTACATCTTGTGTCGGGTTGCGATCTCGGCGAGCAGCCGCATGCCATCGGCGTGGGTCTTGTTGGTTCGCAGGAAGTGCTTGCACAACCGTTCCGCATCCGTGAGCCGATCTTGCGACAGGTAGCTTATGACGGTAAGCAGTTCCGGCGGCAGCCTCTCGAGCAACGCGATCTGTTCCCGGACCGGCTCTAGGCGCGCCGTGTTGCCGTTGTCTTGATAGAGCTTGGCCAGACACTTCCAACTGTTGATCAAAGAGGGGTCCGCGGCAATTGCTCGTTCGAAGGCGGCGCCGGCGCGGCCAAAGTCGTTTATGGCGATACGGTTATAGCCGGCTTCCTGGTGCGCCCGGCCGAAATGGGGTTTGAGTTCCGCTATCCGCTTGAGGGTTGCGAGCGCCTGCCGCCACTCGTGGCGATGGCGCTGGGATACCGCGAGGGCATATTGCGCCTCCACATTATTCGGCTCGTCGCGCAGTAGCGCGGTCAGCAACTGTTCGGCCCGGTGCGGTTCGCCCTCACCGATTAGCTGCTGGGCCTGCTCAATCCTGCCTTGCGTGTACGTCACCTTCGGGATCTTCGTCAACCATCGATCGCAATGCCCAACGAGACAATGCCGGCTAACGCCAACGGCGGCCCGCCATTTGCGCAATTGCCACCGCTATGCCAACGGCGTGCTATGAACCTTGGTGCCAGTCACCGCGAGCGCACCCGCGCTTGCGGCCACAGACCGATGAACTATCCGTATCCGCGCCGCGGATTACTGGAAGTCGTAGCTCAACCGCAAACCGATGGTGCGCGGCCGCTGCACCGAGACGGCCGGCGTGTAGCGGCCGGCGATCTGCATCACGGGCGCCTCTTCGTTGTTGATGTTGTCGACAAACAACTCGGCGCCCCAATCATCTTGCTCAAGGCCGAAAGCGATATTGATCGTCGTGGCGCTTGGATTGGCAAAGCGCGAGTTGCTGGGCAGGCGCATGCCGCCAGCGCCGTCCGGTATCTGGACAGTGCCGTAGGTCCCCTCCTCATGCTTGATTTCCAAGCCGGAGTATGCGCCCGACTGCCTGAATAGGGTGTCGTCCATGAACTCCGCGCTGCCGACAACGCCCGATACGTTCTTGCCCCGGTATCGGATGCCGGCGAGCACGTAGGCATTGGCCCCCATGCCCTTAAGACGGAAATCGTAGCGCGCTCGCAGATTGCCCGAGAACGAACTCGCCAGAGGGAGATCGCTGCCCGTCGGCACGGCAATGCCCTGCAACTGTGGATTGAGGCTCTTGAGCTCGGTATTGAGCAGGCTGAAAGCGCCGTAGATCCTGAACGCATCGGCAACGGCCCATTGGAAGTCCACGTCCAGCCCCACCGCTTCCGCATCCCCGACGTTCTCGACGAAGTACAGAAAGGCCACGTTCGACGGGTCGAAGCGCGAAACCTGGAGATTTTCTATTTCGGTGTAGTAGACGGTCGCATTCAGCCGCAGGGAACGATTGAGGAGATCGCTCTTTAAACCCGCTTCGTAGCTGGTCAAGGTATCGGTGCGGGCCACGGCCGGCACCGCGTAGTTTTGGAAAACGCCCATCTGGTTGGTGGAAAGTTGACCGGCGCTGCGGTTCAGGCTGGCCGGGCGGTAGCCTTCGGCGTAGTTTACGAACAACAACAAGCTTTCACTGGCCTGCCAGTCGATGGAGGCTTTTAGGATGGTGTCCTTTTCGTTGATGGACCCGTCGCCCTCAAGCCCACTGAGATCAAGAAACCCGGTCTTGATGACGTTCAGGGTAGCCGCGTTGCTGCCGCCACCGCGGAACATATCCCGGGCGCCGTTGGGGCTGCGGGCGTTTAGGATCGTGGCGTCGTTGCCGTCCTCGTTGTATTGCCCTAGGGTTTGCAAGCGTGCGGTGACGTCGTTGCTGAAGGCATGGCTATTGCAGCGGCCATCGGCGGTTGCTTCAGAATCGCCAAACCCTCCGATGCCATAGCGGCAGCCGAAGGAGGAGTTGGAGGCACCTTGCAATTGCGAGCTCAGGTCGTAGTAACGGGCGCTGACCGAGGCAGTCACTTGGTCCGTCAGATCGAAGGCTATTTCGCCGAAAACCGCCCATTCCTCCTCGTTGCGGGTGAAGTCGTTGAAGAAGGTCGTGCGCGGACTGCGGGGGCCCGAGGCATTGACGCCGTCGGTGGGAACGGTGGTGTTGCCGAGCAGAAAGCCATCGCCGCGGTTGTCGTTGTAATAGCTGCTGGCTTGCTCGCCGAACGCATCGTTGGCGGATAGGTATTGAAAATCGCCTACATGGTTGGTTTCCACGTCGTTGTAGTAGGCGCCGCCAAGCACCCGGACGCGCTTGGCCGGGTCTGTGTGGAAGCGAAACTCGTGGGTCATGCGCTTGTTGGCTGTTTTCTCGGCGTATTGCTTGGTGGGGTCGTAGCAGTTGTTCACGTCGCTGGCATCGTAGACATTGCCGCTGCACAGGTAATAGGCGACGTAGCCGCCACCATTGTTGTATTGGGTGTAGTCGATAATGCTGTCCACGTCGCGATCAAGGTAGCCGCCGGTGTAGATCACATCCAAGTTGGCGACACGGCCGTTCAGCGTCCAAGTGGTCAGCCCGAACTCGTCCCGGTCGTATTCCGGCGAAAACTGGGCGGAAGCATCGTTGGCGATGCTGGTGTCGACGATGAACGAGCCTTCAACCTCAAGGGTCTGTGCGGTGTGTTGCAGCAGCAAATCCCAGTCTTCGTTGAGGTCGAAGGCCAAGCCGAAGCGGGCACCGCGATAGGTCGCCTCGTTCCAATCGTCCTGCACCAAGGCATCGTTGCGGGCGGATTCGACGGAGTCGGCACCCGTCAAAGGCGGACCGACGCCGGCGACGTTGTTGCGGTCGACCACTTCGCCGCTGGGGGTGAAGATGGCGGGTACGTTGTCGATCCATCCGCCCTGGCTATCGTTGTATACGGCGACGCGGACGGCGACCCGGTCGCTCAGCGGGACGTTGATGTAGGCGTTCGCGGCGGTGCTGTCGGCCCCGCCGTTGGTGCTTCCATAGGTGGCGTCGAAGCCCGTTTCAAACTGCCCCTGCACCGGTTTGTTGGTAATAAGCCGCACGTTGCCGGACTGCGAACTGGCACCGAACAGCGTGCCTTGGGGACCCGACAGCACCTCGATGCGTTCCATGTCCACCGCGTACACGTCTAGGTTGCGGCCGCCGAAGGATACAGGCTGGTCATCCACATAGAGAGCGACGCCGGGCGCGGAACCTTGGGCCGAGCTTACGGTTACGCTGGTCTGCTCAGTGGTGCTGCCGCGAATGTACAGTTCCTTCTTACCGGGGCCGTTGCCCGCGTTTATGACGTTCGGCAAATAGTCGACGTACTTGTCGAAAGTCTCAATGCGCAGTTCCCGAAGGGTGTTGCCGGTAACCGCCTGAACGGCAATGGGCACGCCCTGGGCGCTTTCCGCCCGCTTGGTGGCGGTGACGATGATTTCCTCGATCTCCGCGGCACCGGCGATTTCGGCTGCCGTGGCTGCCAAGGTGGCTGAGATGGCAAGACTGAGTTTATTCTTCCGCCACACGACGAATCTCCCCTTGAATTGAACAGGGCTAGCTGTTGAGACTTGATGAGCCCCGCAACAGTGTAAGCCAGATAGTTGTCGCATGGCACGCCAAGGTCCTCGCAGTTTATAAACATGCGAGATGCAACGCACTATTTTCGACATTGAAAATGTGTTACAGATCAGGCACTTTTGAGATATTTTCCCGACCCCGATGCGGCTGCTCGTCGCCGTGTCTTGAAGGGGTTGGGGAGCTCTACCACCTCGCCAAAGCTGGGATGCGCCGACGTTTTGTTGCTGGAAAAAAGCGAACTCACCTGCGGTTCCACGTAGCACGGGGCGGGCCAATGCCCCAATCTGGTCGGCAACTACAACCTTGCCAAGATCCCCGATGGCAGCATCTCGCTCCACAAGCGCCTCGAGGCAATCACCGGACAGTTCGAGGGCTGACACACTTCATCAGGGGAGTAAGGAAGCGCGTTGAAGCACTGCAATGCCTTGGTGAAAGTGGCGGCATGGCGGTTAACGAATTTTTCCGTTGCAAGCGAAGGCTCTCACGGGTCGCATTCTGTTGGCTGGACCGGTCGCCATCGGCTTTTGTTTTTCGCTGTCGCCGCTCTCACCTTGGCGTGCGGTTAAAATTGCCGGAAATCGCCCCCCCGCACTGGCTGTTTGCGCCGATCTGGCGATTGGCTTTGGCAACTTGGAAACTGGCTGCTCCAAGCTGATGGCCAGCTTGCCTGAACTGCTAGCCAATGCCCGATGACCGCTCTTCCCCCGGGTCAAAGCGTCGCCGGGATGGATCAATTGATTGGCCGTGTTTTGGCTTGAACTTGTCGCGGCGGGCCATCGATAGCCAGGAGTAAAACATGAAGCGAAAAATAGTCTGTCTGCTGGCGCTTTGCGGCTCCGCCATTGATGCGCCCTGGGCTCAGGAGCAACCAGGAAATGATCCGCACCAACGAGCGGAGGATCACGAGCATCAAATAGAGGAGCTGGTCGTTACCGCCCATCCGCTGTCCGCCGCCGGCATGGCGCAACCGTTCCAGCAAATTGACGGCAAGGAGCTTGAACGCAAGCTCGCACCCAGCATCGGCGCCACCTTGGCTGGAGAGCTTGGCGTCCACTCCACATCCTTCGGCCCAGCAGTAGGACGCCCGGTCATCCACGGCCTTGCGGGAGCAAGGGTGCGGGTGGCGGAGGACCACATCGGCACCATGGATGTCTCCGTCACTTCCGGCGATCATGCCGTCGCTGTGGACCCCTTCATTGCCGACGAGATTCTCATTTTGAAGGGGGCTAGCACCCTGCTTTACGGCCCTGGCGCCATTGGTGGCGTCGTTGACGTGCATACCGGAAGGGTTCCGCAAGGTATACAGCAAGATTTGACCGGCAAATTGACTTTGCAGGGTGCCGACAACGGCGACGCCACCAGCGGGGCGTTTCGTTTGGATGGAGGTACCGACACCTTCGCTTGGCACCTTGATGCTTTCACGGCCGATGCGGACGATGTTGACATACCCGGATTTCTCGAATCCGGCCGACTTCGCGCCCTTGAAGGCGAAGATCGTCACGAAGAAGGGGACGATCAGGATGATGGACACGAAGAAGATGAGGAAGTTCGGGGCGTGCTGCCGGGCAGTTATCGAAAATCCGATGGCGGCGCTGTCGGCGTATCGATGATCGACCAGCGGGGATTGATTGGCGTGGCGGTCAGCCGTTTGGAAATGGAGTACGGCTTGCCGGGTCATGGTCATGGCGAGGAAGACGAACATGAGGAAGAGGCCGAGCAGGACGAAGCCGATGGTCAGGCGTACATCGACCTTGAAAGGACTCGGCTGGACTTCGAAGCCGCCCTTTTGGATCCGTTTCCAGGCGTTCACGGCCTGCATCTGCGCATCGGCGTCAATGACTACAAGCACACGGAGATCGAACCCTCGGGCAAACCGGGAACGGTCTTCAAGAACGATGCTTGGGAAGCGCTGGCGCAGTTCGACCACTTCGCATGGTTGGGCTGGAACGGCGTTTTCGGCTTTCAGTTGAGCGGCCGTGATTACCGGGCCTTCGGTGAAGAGGCCAACACGCCGCCGGTGGAGACCTTTCGCTGGGGGGCGTTCTGGGTTGGCGAGCGGGACTTTTCCGATTTCCAACTTGAATCCGGCCTGCGCATCGACCAAGTCAAGCATGATCCCGCAACAGGTTCGCAGCAGAAGTTCAACGGCGTTTCCGTCTCCTTGGGTGCGGTCATTCCGTTTGCTGATGGCTGGACAGCCACCGCCTTGGTCGATTACGCCACGCGCGCCCCAGCGGCCGAGGAGTTGTTCTCCAGCGGCCCCCATTTTGCTATTGAAAGTTTCGAATTGGGCAATCCAGACTTAGATGAGGAGACCGCGCTCAATTTCTCAGCGTCCTTGGGTTATGAAGACGATAGGTGGTCGGCAATGGCCACGGCCTATTTCACGGAGTTTTCGGACTTCATCCACTTAGCCGATCAGGGCGGGCAGATGGGAGAGCTGCCGGTGCGAGAGCATGTCCAGAAAGATGCCTCCTTTGCCGGATTTGAAGTGGAGGCGTCTGCGGTGGTTGCGGCTTGGAGTGGGGGTGGGTTGAACCTGCGGGCGTTCTTCGACACCGTTTCCGCGCAAATTGACGGTGGCGAAGAGGACAATCCTCCGCGTCTACCGCCGGAGCGGCTGGGGCTGGGTGCGACGCTGACCGATGGCCCGCTCACAGCCACTTTGGACTACGTGCGCACCTTTCGCCAGAACGAAATAGCACCCTATGAGCTGGTCACTGACGGTTATGACGACCTACGCGCCCATCTATCTTGGGATGTGGAAATTGAGGACGCTGCAATCAGCCTGTTCATCCAAGGCCGCAACCTGACCGACGACGAGCAACGCCACCATACGTCCTTCGCCAAAGATGTTGCGCCGGCTCCTGGCCGCACCATTGAGGCTGGTTTGCGCCTGAGGTTCTAATGCCGTCGGCACCGTCGAAGCCGCCCGTCAGGACGGAAGCTCCGTCCGAGATGCGCAGCCGCATCATGCGGGCGATCAGGGGTGTCAATACAAAGCCTGAGATGGTCGTGCGGCGGCTTACCCACGGCATGGGCTTTCGCTACCGCCTGCACGGAAGGCGTTTGCCGGGCCGTCCGGACTTAGTGTTTTCCTCGCGACGCAAGGTGATATTCGTGCACGGCTGCTTCTGGCACCAGCATGATTGCCGCCGAGGGCAGCGCACACCGAAGACCAATCGCGCCTATTGGACCTACAAACTTCGTCGCAATGTGCAGCGCGACCATGAAAATCAGGCTAGTCTGCACGACCTCGGTTGGAAGGCGCTGGTGATCTGGGAGTGCGAAACCAAGGATCAGGATGCCCTGCGCAAACGCATCCGGCTGTTCTTGGAGGAAACGCCCTCCTTGACTTGACTCATTCAGTTCCCCTACGACATCACCCCCGATGTGCCAAGGGGCATGGTTGAAACAACCTGCTGGAAGGCTCTTTGCCAAGAGAAAAAAGCTGAATGGTGCCGGTGGATGCAAGACTTCAACGCAGTTGCGCCCCGGGGATGGCGGATTTCAGGCTGAAAAATGATTCGAGTGTCTCAAGCACTTTGTCAGCATCGATTTCGTCGGTGACCCGCACCGTGCCGATGCGCTCCGGCAGCACGAGGCGCAGCCGGCCATCCACCACTTTCTTGTCCATGCCCATGGCGCGTAGCGCAGCTGTCGGATCAATGTGCGGCAAGTCCGGGAAGCTCGGGAAAATTCGTTTCAGCGAACCATCCCCATTGTAGAGCCCTTGGCGTTTAAGGGGCGGGGTTTTCGAATTGATGTCCGAGGGTGGTTGAGTCGGTGAAAATAAGGCCGCCAGCAGGGCGGTGATTCGCTGAGCGTCGCTGCGGCTCAACAGGCCGTGCCGGCAAGCGCAATCCGCCGCTAGAACCATGCCGATGGCCACCGCTTCCCCATGCAGCAATGACTTGTAGTCGGTCAGCACCTCTAGGGCGTGAGCAAAGGTGTGGCCGTAGTTAAGCACTGCCCGCAGGCCCTGCTCCCGCTCATCAAGGCGCACCACCTCCGCCTTAATGGCGCAGGAGCGGCGGATGGATTCGGCTAGCGCGCTTGCCTCTCGCTGCGCAAGTGCCTCGGTTTTCCGCTCCAGCCAAGTGAAAAAGTCCGCGCTCCGTATCACGCCGTACTTCACCACCTCCGCCAATCCGGCCCGATACTCTCGTGCGGGCAACTCTTCAAGGAGGGATGTGTCGGCGAGGACGCAGCTTGGCTGATGAAAGGCGCCGATCATGTTTTTGCCTGCCGGGTGATTTACACCGGTCTTGCCGCCAACGGAGGAATCCACTTGGGCTAGCAGCGTGGTGGGAACTTGGATGAACGCAACGCCGCGCTGGAAGGTGGCGGCGGCGAAGCCGGTGAGGTCGCCAATGACGCCGCCGCCGAGGGCGATCAAAGTTGTGGTTCGGTTGTGGCGCTTTCGCATCAAGGCGTCGATGATGCGGCGGTAGGTGCCGAGGGTTTTAAACTGCTCACCGTCTTCAAGCTCCACCACATCGGCACGGACACCCTCTAGGCCGTTCATCAATTTGTTGAGGAACAGAGGCGCGACGGTCTTGTTGGTGACCACCATGGCTTGTTGGCCTTTGATGTAGGGCGTCAGCAGGCCCGGGCGCTGAAGCAGGCCCGCACCGACTAATATGGGGTAGCTGCGTTCACCCAAGCTCACCTTGAGCTCAATCACAGATGACCTCCTCGCTGCGGAGCATGGTTTCGATTTCTCCGGCGACCATTTTCGCCCCGCGACTGCTGGCCCGAAAGCGGTAGTCGGCCACGCCATCGTAGAGTGGGCCGCGCTTGGCCCATAAACGGCTTAGAACGGCTTTAGGATCTTCCTGCTGAAGCAGGGGCCGTGTTGTGTTCTTGCGCACCCGTTCAACCAACTGCCCCACCGGCGTGTGCAAGTGAATCACACAGCCACGGCTACTGAGGACCCGTCGGTTGTCGGCCCTAAGCACGGTGCCGCCGCCGGTGGCGAGCACAATGCCTTTCTTGGCGGTCAATTCGTCAATGACCGCTTGTTCCCGGTCGCGAAAGGCATTCTCGCCCTCCAAGTCAAAGATCCAAGCGACGGGCACCCCGGCGCGTTCTTCGATGACCTGATCGGAATCGAAGAACTTTCGCCGCAGGGACTTAGCCAGGTATTTGCCCACGGATGTCTTGCCCACGCCCATCAAGCCGACGAGATAGATGCTCTGAAGCATGGCTGGATTCTATAGGATTCTCCGCTTTGCCGTCGCCAAGTTCGCCTGTGGCCGGTTCGACGGGACGGGGCTGTTGGTACAGAGCTTGGCGTTTCTCGACGCTTGGCCCCACGCCCGCTGATGGCTTTTGTGCGCGAGGACCCATCGCAGCTACTCAGCGCTGGGGGCGTTCGTTTCGAGTACGCTTGGTGTGATGAAGATCAGCAACTCCTGCTTGTCATCCCGTTCAAAGGTTCGGCGAAACAGTCTGCCGAGGACGGGCAGGTCGCCTAGCAGGGGCGTTTTTTCGGTGGTGGCGTTGCGGTCGGTCTGGAAGATTCCCCCAAGCACCACTGTATGGCCGTCATCAACCAGCACCACGGTTTCAATCTCGTTGGTGTTGATGGATGGGACGCCATTGAATATGCGGCCTACGTTGTCCTGTTTCACGTTGATCTCCATCATGATGCGGTTGTCCGGGGTGATGCGCGGCGTCACTTCCAAAGCCAGCACTGCGTCCTTGAATGAGGTGGAGGTGGCGCCGCTGCTGCTTGCTTCTTGGTAGGGGATCTCAACGCCGGATTCGATTCGCGCCCTAGTCTTGTCCACGGTGATGATCTTGGGGCGCGCCATGATTTCGGCTTTGCCGTCGGCGGCCAAGGCCGATATTTCAAGGTCTATGAGGTAGTTGTTGCCTGTTATGCCGATGCCGATGCTGGAGGAGCCGGCACCCTGCACCCCAAGGTCCACTACTAGATCATCCGGGCTTGATATCTCGCCCACGCCATCGCCGCCCCCAATGCCATTCTGCAATTCGCCCAAGGTGTTGAGCGAGCCGCCGATCCTCACCGCCCGACCATTGCCGTAGTAAATGCCGCCACCGCCCCAGCGTATGCCGAAGTGCTTTGAAAAGCCGCTGTTGACGGTGATTATGCGGGACTCGATCAATACTTGCCGAGCGGGCACGTCCAAAGCCTTGACGATGCGGCGAAAGTCATTGATGCGGTCTGCGGTGTCGGTGATGATGATGGCGTTAGTGCGTTCATCCACCAAGGCGCTGCCCCGCTGGGCAAGCGCGCCATCATAATCCTCGGCGCTGTTGAACAGGGACCACAGGTCCGCCGCCCGTGCGTAGCCGACTTGGATGTGCTCCGTGCGCAAGGGTGCTAAGGCCACCATCCGTTGCTGATTCTCAAGCCTGCGCTCCTCGGCGGCGGCGATTTCCGCGCTCGGCGCCACCAACAGCGCATCTCCAAGCCGGCGATAATCCAGGCTCTTGGCTTGGAGAATGAGATCCAGCGCCTGCTGCCAAGGAACTTCCTTTAGGTGCAGGGTAATGCGCCCAGTTACGGCATCGCTTGCCACTAGGTTGAGGCCGGTGAAGTCAGCGATGATTTGCAGGGCGGCACGGATTTCGATGTCTTGGAAGTTGAGGGATATGGCCGCGCTTTCATCAACTGGGGAATCGGATGGTGCCGCTGGTGAGTAAAATGCGGCCAACCAAAGCGCCATGCCCAGCCATAGGGTCCGCCAATCAGCTGTCTTCATGGACGTTCCTCCTCGGGCTTTAGCCTCAGCGAGCCGGGGCGTTTTGCCCAACCACCAACGCCGTCTGCAACAATTTCCTCAAATTCGAGCACATGCTCTCGGATCTGCTTGATGCGGCCGTGGTCCTGGCCTAGGTAGTCGCCCACCTGCACTTGACGCACCTGCCCATTTCCGTCCCGCAACAGCCCCCGCCGCACCGCGCCTTGGGATAGCGTACCCACCAAGGTTAAAGACCTAAGGCTGAAACCCTCGAAGTGTTCGCGGCGTCGTTGGGGGTCGGGAGCAATGCGTTTGCCGTCGGGGTCCAACGATGCTCGGGACGCCGTCCTGGGCGGTTCAAAGGGGCTGCGCTTGCGGCTGCCTCGGTAGGCGAAGCCGGGTTTGTCCTTGAAATCCGGCAAGGGTTCCGCGGCCATGTTCTGTTGGCTAAGAGGGGCAATCGCCTGAGCTTGCGAGGAAGGCGCGTTGCCGCCTGGGCTGCATGCCGCCAGAGCGAGGATGCAGAGCGCCGCTAAGAAATTCGGGCACGGGTGGCCATTTTTCATTGGGCGTCTTCCAAGTGACGGTAGGTTTTGGCTGAAATGCGCATCATTAAGCCATTGGCTGAAGGCCGTCGGCGGATTTCGAAGTCATGCAGGGTGACGATGCGCCGCAGGCTGGCCAAGCTGCTAACGAAGGTGCCAAGTTGATGGTAGCGGCCAGACAGCCTGATGCCGATCGGTAGTTCGGCGTAGAAGCCTAAGCGGTGCTCCGAACCGAGCTTCAAGCTCAGGATGGCAAGGCCGCTGCCTTCGGCGGCGCGGGTAATGTCCTCGACCAAGCCAGGTGCATCTAGATCTTCCGGCAATTGCCGGAGCCTTTCGGCCCACGCGGACTGAACAACACGCTGCTGCGCCCTGAACTGGTCAAGATGATCCGCTGCGCGCGCTTTCTGCTGGCGCTTTTGGTTCAAGGCCAACTGCTCGGCTTGCAAGCGCTGCAATTGTTCAAGTGGACCTGAAAGCGCCGCTAGGTGCCCGCTGATGGTTGCGGCCAAGAGCAGCGCCGCCATCATCACTGCCCTGATCCCTAGGGGCCAAGCGCCAATGCGGCGGACCTCAAGATCGCCTAAATCAATTTGGCGCATCTGGTCAAAGAGAGCCGCTACGTCCATCGCTAGCCGCAATGCCTCGCTGTTTCGGTGGACGCTGCGGCCGCACCGGCTAGCGCGGTTGTCTCTGGTGCATGGGCCTCCCGTGCGCCGTTGATGCTAGCCGGTGCGCCCGCATTGATTTGGGTCACCTTCAAGTTGAAAGTGCTCGCCGCTCGACCTTGGGCCGCAGCGCCCTTGGCTTCCTCCATGTTGGCTAGGGTGGAGGACGCAAGCCAATCCGACTGATTCAGTTTGCGCATCAACTCAAAGACGCCTTGGTTGGAGCTTGATGCGCCGATGAGGGTCAAGGCACCATCCTTGCGCACCAAGGCTTCAAGATGCACGTCCGTCGGCAGCCGATTGGCTAGCTCGTCTAGGACATGCACGATGAGCCTGCGCTCGGCCGCAAGGGCCTTTATGGCGCAGATGCGCGTAATCAGGCGGTCGCGCTGGTCTTTCAGTCGATGAATTTCATCAATGTTCCGGTCGAGTTGGGCGATTTTTTGCTGCAATAGGGTGTTGCGGCGCTGCTGCGCTTCGACATCGCCGCTGAAATGCAGCGCTAGCGCTCCGATGCTAGCCCAACTGATCAGCAGGACGCCGGCAAACTGCAAAAACAACAGGCGATTGCTGCGTTTGCGCCGCCACTCCCGCCAAGGCAACAGGTTGATGGTCGGTGTCATGCCTAGCTAGCCCCGCAGGGACAAGCCGCAAGCGACCGCCAATGCAGGCGCATCCCGCGACAGAGCATCCGCGTCAATGCTGGGGGCAAGGGACATGCCTTGAAATGGATTCAGCGCTGTTAGGGGTAAGTCCAACGCCTTTTGGGCCGCTTCAACCAAGCCCTCCATCAGAGCGCCACCGCCTGCTAAGACGAGGGCGCTGATCGGCTGATGATGCTCGGATTTGTGGAACGATCGCAACGCCTCGGCCATGCACCGGATCACCGCCTGCCGTTGCTCGTTCAATGAAGGCGCGTTGTTCTCAGCCGACCTAGGGGCGGTGTCGAATGCTTGCTCCTGTTCGTAGAAGCAGCCCGACCGAGCGAACACCCGCAAGCGGGCAGCGGTGCCGAGGTCCATTATCGCCACCGCGCCATCACCTTGGTGGTGGGGCAGCCGTCCCATCCAAGCCAGCGCCCTAGTCAGCGCCAACACCTCCATTTCCACTGCCGCAGGGCGAACAGCCCCGGCTTTGAGAGCGGCCTGAACCAAGGCGACATGCTCCTTCGGACCGGCGCCGAGCAGCACTTCGGCTTGGCCTGGATGGGACTCCGACAATCCTTGAATTTCGAAGTCATAGACCGCATCTTGAATGGGGATGTAGCGATCGGACCCTAGATTGATGAGCGCATCAATCTCCTCATCTGTTAGGGAAGCGTCCGCGGCAAAGGTTGTAGTGATGGCCGAAACGCCTGCTAGCGCCGTTGCCGCCCGCCTTGCGCGGCGGCCTGACCCGGACAGCAAGCGCTTGATGGCTTCACCAACGCCTTCAACATCACTAACATGTCGGTCGATAATTGCATTTGCATGCAAAGGCTCCATGCCGTAGAACTCCACTTGGCAAGAATTGTCCCATTTAGACAACTCCAACACCTTGACCGAAGTGGAACCGATATCCACCCCGAGCAGATTTTCAAATTTTCTTTTGAACCGCGTCAGCACAACCCAAGGCCCTTCTCGACGCTTTGTGAAGTCCATTATGTGGCTCTCGCTAGTGGGCGTCTGTGGGATAACGCTGACTTTGGCTGGCGTTTTTCTCTATTTGAATCCGCAGATACCGGATGCAGAGACCTACAGATACGTCAAATTGGAGACGCCCATGCGGGTTTTCACAGCCGATGGCGCGCTGATTGCGGAGTTCGGTGAGCGCCGCCGCATTCCCATCGCCTTGGATGAAGTGCCGCAACAGTTCATCAACGCCCTTTTGGACACCGAGGACAAGCGCTTCTACCAGCACCGCGGCATCGATTTCATTTCCCTGACCAACAACATCGTTGGCTTGGTTGGAAGCCTTCTGCTTGCAGGCGATCTTGGCCCCGGCGCGAGCACCATCACCATGCAGCTGGCGCGCAACCTGTCGCTGACCCGGGAGCGCCGCCTATTGCGCAAGTTCAAGGAGATGTTGTTGGCGCTAAAGATTGAACGGGAGCTGGAGAAGGATGAAATCCTAGAGCTTTACATCAACGAGATGCCGTTCGGCAAAAGAGCCTATGGCGCGGAGGCGGCGGCGCGGACCTATTACGGCAAGCCGCTGATGGAGCTGGAGGTGCCGCAACTCGCCATGTTGGCCGGTGTGTTGCAGGCACCGACGGCGGGCAACCCGGTCAATGGCCCGGAGCGGGCCCTTAAACGGCGCAACCTAGTGCTGTCCAGGATGCGCTCCCAAGGCTCCATCACGGACGCTGAATATGCGGATTTCGTCGCCGCGCCCATCACGGCCGAGGTGCATGGCCGCGCCTTGGACGTGCCTGCACCCTATGCTGCGGAATGGGTGCGGAAACAGCTCATCGACCCCGTGCCTGACCTTTACACTGGCGGCTACCAGGTCCACACCACCCTGAACAGCCGCTTACAGGCAGCGGCCATTAGCGCTCTGCGCAAGGGGCTGATCAACTATGATCGGCGTCATGGCTACCGCGGCTCGGAAGCCCGCTTCGGCAACCGGGAGCAAGCACTGGCGGCGCTGGCGGCACAGGCCACCTACGGCGGCTTGGCTCCCGCGGTGGTGATTGAAATAGACGACCAACAGGCGCTGGTTGCATTGACCGATGGCACCACCGTCACCCTGCCCATGGCGAACTTGAGCTGGCGACCCCATGTATCGCTGGAAGAGCTTGGCCCAGCGCCGGCCACCCCTGGCGATATCTTGCAGCCAAACGACCTGATTCGCTTGGAACCCACCAAGGATGGCTGGCGGTTGTCCCAGTTGCCGCTTATACAGGGCGCGTTGGCGTCGCTTGACCCCAACTCCGGCAGAGTGTTGGCCTTGGTGGGCGGATTTGATTTCCGCGTCAACCAATTCAACCATGCCTTGCAGGCGGCGCGACAGCCCGGCTCCGGCTTTAAGCCGTTTGTTTATTCCGCTGCCCTGCACAGCGGTGTGACGCCGGCCACCATATTCATGGATGCGCCCTTGGTGTTTGATGATCCCAACTTGGAGGCACAGTATCGACCGAGCAATGATGACAATCGCTACAACGGCCCCACCCGATTGCGCGAGGCGCTTTATCGCTCCATCAATTTGGTGTCCATACGCGTGCTGCAAAGCGTGGGCGCGGGCAATGTGCTCAACTACGCCAGTCGCTTTGGCTTCGACACCGGGTCATTTCCCCGCAACACCCAGCTCGCCATTGGCGGCGGCACCATGGCGGTGACGCCTCTGGACATGGTGACCGCCTACGCCGTGTTCGCCAACGGCGGGCACTTGGTGCGCCCGCACATCGTTGACTCGGTTGAGGATATCAACGGCGTTGTGGTGTTCAAATCCCAACACCCGGCAGTGTGCGTTGAATGCGATGAAGAGCAGCCGCCCGACGTGCCGCTCAACGAACCCGCCAACTTGGAGGAGTTGCTGGCGGAGTTGCCGACGGAACCGGCCGAGCGTGTATTGGACGGGCGCAACGCCTTCATCATGACCCAAATGCTGAGGGACGTCATTCGCCGTGGCACCGGCCGCCGAGCGCGGGTGCTTGATCGCAGCGACTTGGCTGGCAAGACAGGCACCACCGATGGCGCCGCCGACACTTGGTTCAACGGCTACACCGAAGATGTGGCCACTACCGTCTGGATGGGTTTCCCGAACAACAGTTCTTTGGGCCAACGGGAATACGGTTCCAACAACCCCCTGCCGGTGTGGATCGAATACATGCGCGTGGCGCTCAAAGGCCTGCCGGAATCCCATCCGGAGCAGCCGCCGGGCGTGGTGTCCATGAAGATTGATCCTCGCACTGGTGCCTTGGCCGCAAGCGGTCGGCAAGACGCGATCTTTGAACTATTCCTAGCGGAATACGCACCCAAGGCCAAGGAAGGGAAGGGCGGCAGCGCCAGGGGGCCAAACGGAGAGCGGCAGATTGCCCCGGAGGATTTGTTTTAGGCCGAAGCACTTGGCGGTTGTGAGGCCAAATAAAGAGCGTCCTCAACCGCCGCCATCCTCCTGCGTGAAGGCAGATGGGTGTACAACAAGACTCTTGCCAACCTCATCGGCTGGCCGAGGAGCCTGAACATGAGACTGCTGCACGCCTGCCCGCCCTCCTGCAAGCGCCCGCCGGTGGACCTGACCAATTCCGAACCCGCCCGCGAGCGTCTGCGCGCCCTCAAGACGATCGACCTGTCGTGGTTCGGCCTGTACCCGATAGCGCGTTCCGAAGCCGTTGCGACGAGGGTCTGTCCCTACAAGCTCAAGCGCCTTGGGTCGCCTAGCAATTCGGCGAGGTAGGCGATAAAGCGACCTGCTTCGGCGCCGTTGATGGCGCGATGGTCATAGCTGAGGGACAGAGGCAGCATTTTCCTGGGTTGGAAGGCGGCGCCATCCCATATGGGTTTGGTGGTTAGCCTGCCGATGCCCAGAATGGCGACTTCCGGGGCGTTGATGATGGGCGTGAAGCCGGTGCCGCCGATCGCGCCCAAGCTCGACAGGCTGAAGGTGCCGCCTTGCATGTCCCCCATAGCCAGCTTTTGGTTGCGCGCCTGATCGGCCAATTGGGACACTTCCGCCGCCAGTGCCCGGATGCCTTTCCCGTCGGCGTTCTTGATGACCGGCACCACCAGCCCCTGTTTTGTGTCCACGGCGATGCCGATGTTGTAGTAATGCTTCAGCACGAAATTGGCGGCTTCGCCGTCCAAGGAGGCATTGAAGGTGGGAAAAGCCTTCAACGCTTGGCAGCAAGCCTTGATTAGGAAGGGCAGCGGCGACAGAGGCAGTTTCCGGTTTGCCGCCTCGGCCTTGAGGGAGGCGCGGAAGCTTTCAAGGGCATCGACGTCCACATCGTCGTGTTGAGTGACGTGGGGCAGATTCAACCAACTTCTATGCAAGTTTTGCGCCCCAGCGGCGCGAATTCGGGACAGGGGCATCAACTCCACTCGGCCGAACTTTGTGAAATCAATGGCTGGAAGACCAAGCAGGCCGCCGCCGGTGGAAGTGAGCCGCTCCTTGACGTAGCACTTCACGTCATCCTTGATGATGCGCCCGCGCGCGCCTGTGGCCGCAACCTTGGCAAGCTGTACGCCGAGCTCCCGGGCTAGGCGTCTGGTGGCCGGGCCGGCATAGACGCGCCCGGCGGGGCTTTTGGCTTCGCTTGTGCTGGATGCGTGGTGTTGGGCGGCTGGAGCCGCCTCGGTTGGCGCCTGCTTCCGCTCGGCAGCTTTGCCAATGGGCGGCCCGTCTGGCGTTGGCGCGGCGGCACCAGAGGGACGGGAAGCCGGCTTGGCCGGGGCCTTGCCAAGTTCATCTTGGGCATCCACCGCTGCTGGTTGGTCTTTGGATTCGGCTGCCTCAGTTGGCTTAATGCACGCGATGGACTGCCCTTCGGCCACGGGGTCGTCTATGGCGACCAACAGCTCCTGCACCACGCCCGTGACACCGGCGGGCACTTCCATGGAAGCCTTGTCGGACTCAATGACGATTAGCACATCCTCCGCATCCACGGTGTCGCCTGGGGCTGCGCACAGTTCGATCACGTACACTTCATCAACATCGCCGATGTTTGGAATGCGGATTTCCTGCATGGTGCCGGTGTTCCTAGGTCAAGCGTGGGTTGGGCTTACAAGGGTCAATGCCGAAGGCGTCCCGGGCTTGGCGTACGCGATCAAAGGGAATTTGCTGCGTGTTGGCTAGGGATGACAGGGCGGTCAAGGCGACGAAGCGGCGGTCCACCTCAAAGAACTGCCGCAGTTCGGGTCGGGTGTCGCTGCGCCCGAAGCCATCGGTGCCGAGAACGGAATAGGGTGCGGACAAGCCACCGCGAATCTGCTCCGCCAAGGACTTCAGGTAGTCGCTGGCGGCGATGATCGGCGCATCACCGTCAAACAGCTCGGACGCATAGCTGCGCCTCGGCGGTTCCTCCGGGTGCAGCAGGTTCCAACGCTCAGTGTCCCGCAGTTCCCGCGCCAGTTCGTTGTAGCTGGTGACGCTGAAGATCTCCGCCGCCACGCCCCATTCCTGCAAAAGTTCGGCGGCGAACTCCACCTCCCGCAGAATGGCGCCGCTGCCGAGAAGCCGCACCAAAGGCTTTTTGCCGTTGGCTTCGCGCAGGCGGTAGGCGCCCTTGAGAATCCCCGCCTCCACGCCATTCGGCATGGGCGGCTGCGGGTAGTTTTCATTCATCAAGGTGATGTAGTAGAAAACATGCTCGCGCTCGGCGAACATGCGCTTAAGCCCAGCCTGAATGATCACCGCCAGCTCGTAGGCGTAACAAGGGTCGTAGGAAATGCAATTGGGAATGGTGGACGCCAGCAGATGGCTGTGGCCATCCTGATGTTGCAGGCCCTCGCCGTTGAGGGTGGTGCGTCCGGCGGTAGCGCCAAGAAGGAAGCCCCGCGCCTGCATGTCACCGGCCGCCCAAGCCAGGTCGCCGATGCGCTGAAAGCCAAACATGGAATAGAAGATGTAAAACGGGATCAAGGTGAACTGATGGGTGCTATAGGAGGTTGCGGCAGCCAGCCAAGCGGCGAAGGCGCCGGCCTCGTTGATGCCTTCCTCAAGCACTTGACCGTCCTTCTTTTCCTTGTAGGCGGCGATCTCGCCAGCGTCCTCCGGCTCATAGAGTTGGCCCTTGGAGGAGTAGATGCCGAGTTGGCGGAACATGCCCTCCATGCCGAAAGTGCGCGCCTCGTCCGGCACGATGGGCACGATGCGCGAGCCGATCTGCTTGTCCCGCACCAAGCTGTTCAGAATGCGAACGAACTGCATGGTGGTGGAATTGGCGCGCTTGCCGGTTCCCTTCAGCTGGGCGCTGAAGCGGTCAAGCCTTGGAACGGCCAGGGTTTCCAGCGCTTCTCCCCGCCTTGGCATGAAGCCGCCAAGGCTCTTGCGCCGTGCTTTCAAATAGATGGTCTCCGGGGCGTCCTCCTTGGGGCGGTAGTAGGGAACCTGTTCAAGCTCGGAATCAGTTAGGGGGATGTCAAAGCGGTCGCGGAAGTGCTTGAGTCCTTCAAGATCAAGCTTCTTGACCTGGTGCGTGTCGTTTTCCGACTCCCCGGCATCGCCCATGCCGTAACCCTTGATGGTCTTGGCCAGAATGACCGTTGGCTCGCCCTTGTGGTGGGCGGCGGCATGGTAGGCGGCATAGACCTTGAACGGGTCATGGCCGCCCCGGTTGAGGCGATAGATGTCCTCGTCGGTCAGGTTGTCCACCATCTTCAGCAGCGCTTGGTCACGGCCAAAGAAGCGCTCGCGCACGTAGGTGCCGCCCTTGGCCTTGAAGTTCTGGTATTCGCCGTCCACGGTCTCATCCATGCGCTGCTGCAGCAGGCCGAGTTCGTCCTTGGCGAAAAGGGGGTCCCATAGACGCCCCCAAACCACCTTGATGACGTTCCAACCGGCACCGCGAAAATGGCCCTCCAACTCTTGGATGATCTTGCCGTTGCCGCGCACCGGGCCATCAAGCCGTTGCAGGTTGCAGTTGACGACGAAGATCAGGTTGTCCAGCCGTTCGCGGCCGGCCAATGAGAGTGCGCCAAGGGATTCCGGCTCATCGCACTCGCCATCGCCGACGAAGACCCAGACCTTGCGGTTGCCCATGGAGACAAGGCCGCGGCTGTCCAAGTACTTCATGATGTGGGCTTGGTAGATGGCTTGCAGCGGCCCCAAACCCATGCTGACCGTGGGGAATTGCCAATAATCCGGCATGAGCCAAGGGTGGGGATAGGAAGATAGGCCGGTGCCGTTCACCTCGCGTCGGAAGTTGTCCAACTGCGCTTCGCTCAAACGGCCTTCGAGAAATGATCGGGCGTAGATGCCGGGTGCGGCGTGGCCTTGAAAGTAGACCAAATCACCTTTGGGGTTGCCGTCTTGGTCGTCATCGCCGCCGCGAAAAAAATAGTTGAAGCCGACATCGTACAGAGTGGCTGATGAGGCGAAACTGGAGATGTGCCCGCCTAGGTTGCCGCCTCGATTGTTGGTGCGCACCACCATGGCCAGAGCGTTCCAGCGGATCAGGGAGCGGATGCGTCGCTCCATGAACAGATCCCCCGGCATGAAGGATTCCTGACTGGACGGGATGGTGTTTCGATAGGGCGTAGTGATGGTGTAGGGCAGCCTCGCACCGGTCTTGGTCATGCGGGCAGAGAGCCGCTCTAGCAGGAAGTTGGCCCGTTCCAGGCCGTCATTTTGCAGCACGAACTCCAAGGCTTCGAGCCACTCCAGGGTTTCGGTCGGGTCTATGTCATTCCTGCCGGAGGCCATCGTGCTTGTTCCCGCTTGAGGAGGGTCTGATATGTTGCGCAAAAGTTGCTGGACCGCCATGTTCAAACGGAATTGTAGCCCATCCGTTGCGACGATTGCTTTACGTTTCCGGCCGTTGCGGCTGTAAATAGGCGGTGCATTGGTCGAACGCCATCACGATGTCCGAGCCCAACGCGGTTTGCACGCGCATCGATTCTTCGGGTCCCAGAACAACTTCACCGCCGTCAAACGGCGAGCAAAAGGTTACGCCGTCTGCGCCCCACGCGCCCCACTGCTTGAAGAAAAAGCGCACTTTGGCGGAAGTGCATTGTTTTTTAATATTATCCACCCAAGCTGTTTTCATTGGACGGCGCCCCTGCCACTTTCGCCACCAACGATACCCCAATGAATGCCACCAAGCTTTACTTTACCTATGTCTTCCAATAATGGCTCAACGGATAAAAAACGCACTTTCGCCTTTATTTTCCGTAATTCATCAATACGAGGAACACCGTGTTTCTTGTTTTCAACAGAACTGGACATCCGTTTGAACGGATGCTGCAAGAACTGGGTATCCGGCATCGCTACACGCGTCCCTATCGGCCCCAGACCAATGGCAAGGTGGAGCGCTTCTGGCGAACGCTGAATGAAGACCTAATTGATGGCACGATCTTTGAAAGTTTGGATGCATTCAAGCAGGAACTGGAGCTCTATATGATCTACTACAACGAGCATCGTCCGCACTAGGGAATCGGTGCTAAAACTCCGAAGGAGAAGAGGCAAATCTGTCAGTGAAATGCTGAGCACATACAGGAATGACGAACTTTAGGGGCAAATGACCGGGTTTAGAGGGGCGGAATAACGCCGGAGGTGGGAGAGGGCAGAATAACGGAGGCGAGCAGGGCCCTCCCCATATGGTAAGCTAGGGGGCGCAAAAGGAAACGCTTAATCAGAACTCGCCACGGAGGAACCATGCCCGCCCAAAACACCATCACTGAACTCATCCAATGCTTGGCTTCTGGGGCTATCAGAGTAGTTGACCTGACCCGCACCCTGGAAGCTGACACGCCCATTTTACAACTGCCCGAAGCGATGGGCTGGGGCAAGTCCCTGCCATTTACTCTGGAAGAAATCTCCCGCTATGACGACCGGGGCCCCGCCTGGTACTGGAACAATCTGAGTTGCGGCGAACACACTGGCACTCATTTTGACGCCCCCATCCACTGGGTGACGGGGCAAGATCACGAGCATCACGCTACGGATAGCCTGCCGATTGAGAAGTTTGTCGCGCCCGCATTTGTGATTGATGCCGTTGCCGAAACCGCAGGGGATCCTGACTTCCTCCTGAGGGTGGATTTCATCAAGGCGTGGGAGGAACGGCACGGCAAGATCACTCCCGGTGCTTGGGTTTTGTATCGTACTGACTGGTCGAAAAAAACCAGCAATGAAGATTATTTGAATATGGGCGAGGATGGCGGACACACCCCGGGCTGGGAGCCAGCAACAGTGAAGTTTTTGAGCGAGGAACGCGATGTAATAGGGGTCGGTGTTGAGACGGTGGGCACAGATGCCGGTATAGGTCCAACTCAGGAGCCTATGTTCCCCTGCCACAATTTGATGCACGGCGCGAACCGATGCGGCCTGGCAAGCCTGTGTAATTTGGATCAACTGCCGCCCACCGGTGCTTTGCTCATTGCCGCGCCCTTAAAAATCAAAAATGGTTCTGGCAGCCCGCTAAGGGTGCTGGCACTAGTACAGCAATAGCGGAGGGGGCAGACGGAGCATGGCTGAGCGTTCATTCAAAAAAGAAGTAGCAGCCTTACGGTGTGGTGCCGGCGAAGCACTACATTGCGAGGGCATCCTAGGCGTGACCAAAGCACTTTTACAATCCGGTGTTGCCTATGTTGGCGGCTATCAAGGTGCGCCGATTTCTCACCTGATGGATGTGCTGGGCGATGCGCAGGATATTTTGGAAGAGCTGGATGTGCATTTTGAATCCAGTGGTAGCGAGGCAACGGCTGCTGCTATGTTGGCGGCGTCCGTGAATTATCCACTGCGTGGTGCCGTGACCTGGAAGTCCACCGCCGGCACCAATGTGGCTTCCGATGCACTGGCTAATTTGGCTTCCAGTGGCGTTACTGGTGGCGCCCTGATTATCCTCGGTGAAGACTATGGTGAAGGCTCCAGCATTATGCAGGAACGGTCTCACGCCTATGCAATGAAGTCCCAGATTTGGTTACTGGATCCGCGTCCCAATCTGCCCATGATTACTGACCTGGTGGAAGCGGGCTTTGATTTGTCCGAGGCAAGTAACACGCCGGTGATGATAGAGTTGCGCATTCGCGCCTGTCATCTGCACGGCAGTTTTGTGGCAAAAGATAACCAGCGCCCGAAGATGACCGTCAAGCAAGCCAAAGCCATCCCGAACCGAGACCCCAGTCGTATCGTCTTGCCGCCGTCCAACTTTCTCCACGAGAAGGAAAAATATGAATTTCGGTTACCCGCCGCTATCCGGTTCATCAAGGATAGGCAACTCAATGAATTCTTTGCTACCGGCTCTAATAAAACTGCTAATAAAACTGATGACGAGGGCAATAATGATAGTAATAACGAGAGCAATAACGAGAGCAATAACGAAATTGGTCTAATTCTCCAGGGCGGCCTCTACAACATCCTTATCCGTGCACTCAATATCCTGGGTCTGGCGGACAGCTTCGGCAACTGTCGCCTGCCTATGTATGTGATGAATGTGACCTATCCATACATTGATGATGAAATTCTGCGCTTCTGTACGGGCAAACAAGCCGTGCTGATAATAGAAGAGGGGCAGCCTGCATATATTGAGCAGGCAATCAGCCATATTTTGCGCCGTGCCGACTTGCCGGCTAGAGTCTATGGTAAGGATATCTTCCCTGGCTATGGTGAGTATGAGGGGGATGTCATCAAGGCCGGGGTGGAGAAGTTTATGGCGGCGATGGGGGATGCAGCGGTGAATATCTATGAACCCAGCGCTTACACAAACCCAGACGCAATTTCTGACACCATCCCGGTCACCCTCTTAGAAGGGGAAATTCCACCACGCCCGCCGGGCTTTTGTGTTGGCTGTCCGGAAAGACCCATTTTCAGCGCAGTAAAGCAAGTGCAACAAGCCATCGGCGACCTGCATATAAGTTGCGATATTGGTTGCCATCTGTTTTCCATATTGCCGCCCTTTGACCTAGGCAACACCACTATGGGATATGGTCTGGGTGCAGCGGGCGGCTCGGCATTTAATGTGGCCTCCGAGCATCGCAATATCAGCGTTATGGGAGATGGCGGTTTTTGGCACAACGGTTTGACGAGCAGTATCAGCAACGCCGTCTTCAATCAAAGCGATGATGTGGTGATGATAGTGGACAATAGTTATTCAGCGGCAACCGGCGGGCAGGACATTATGTCTTCCCGGGTGCATCTTGATAATCGCTCTACCAAAAATACCATTGAAAAAGCGGTCAAAGGCGTGGGAGTGAGCTGGGTGCGGCAGGTGGATACCTATGATGTCGCGACGATGAAAAAGACCCTGCACGAAGCAATGACCAGCCCCGAGTCGGGACCCAAGGTCATCATCGCTCAGAATGAATGTATGCTAAACAAACAACGCCGTGAAAAGCCGCTAATGCGTGCCAAAATAAAATCCGGAAAACGCTTGGTGCGGGAGCGATTCTTTGTAGATGCAGATACCTGCACGGGCGATCATGCTTGTATCCGCCTCTCTGGCTGTCCGTCCCTGACACTGAAGAAAAATCCCAATCCCTTGAAATCTGACCCGGTAGCCTGGGTGGACAATGATTGCGTGGGTTGTGGGCTCTGTGGTGAAAACGCCCACACGGCGGTTCTCTGTCCGTCCTTTGCGAAGACCAACATTATTATCAATCCCAACCGATGGGATCGTTTTATCGGAGGCCTACGGCAAGCGGTGATTGGCTTTTTGCAAAACCGTCTTGACCGTCGGCAGGCAAAGTACGCTCTGTGAATGATGGCAGGAATAGTCGCCAAGACCTCAGTACTGAGTAGCCATTTCTGTTTGAAGCAAGGTGTTTGAGTCCTCGGAACAGCCTCTCAAGATAGCCATCTCGGCAATGGGCGGGCAGGGCGGTGGTGTCCTTGCCGGTTGGATTCGGGATCTGGCAGAAGCCCAAGGATACCTCGCCCAGTCAACCTCCGTGCCCGGGGTCGCCCAACGTACCGGCGCCACGGTCTATTATCTGGAAATCTTCCCCAAGGCTGAGGCCGATCGAGTGGGTAAAACCCCCGTCCTGGGGATGACGCCCATAGTCGGAGATGTGGACATTTTGATTGCTGCCGAACTGGTGGAAGCCGGCCGTGCGGTGCAAAAGGGACTGGTCACCCCGGACAAGACTACCCTCGTTACCACGACTCATCGCGCCTATACAGTGGCTGAAAAACAACATCTGGGGCACGGCTTGTCGGACAGCGCTAAAATTTTGCACGCCATTCGCCAGGCGGCAAAACGCTGTGTTGCTTTTGATATGGAGCAACTGGCAACAGAACATGATTCGGTCATTAGTTCTGCATTGTTCGGCGCACTGGCTGGTGCCGCCGTCTTGCCATTTAGCAAGGATGCTTTTGAGCAGGCAATTCGTGCCAGTGGGGTTTCTGTGGAGACCAGTCTGGCAGCCTTTGGTGCGGCCTATCATCTGGCCGAGCAGAGCCCAGCGGCGCCTGATGTGCTTGATGTGCCGGAACTTGATGCGCTTGCATTGAAAACATCTGCCACCTTGCCGGTGCCGGAATCTGCCCACACCCGATCGGGGCAAAAGTTACTGGACCGAGTCTTAACAGAGTTTCCTTCCGTCTGCCAGGGGATGATCTGCGAGGGTATGAAGCAACTCATTGATTATCAGGATTTCGGATATGCGGAGTTATATCTTGAACGCCTGCATGCCCTGGTGACCCAGGATGCCAGTGAAGACCATAGATTGACCAGCGAGGTGGCGCGCTACCTTGCTCTTTGGATGGCTTTCCCGGATAGCATTCGTGTGGCTGACCAGAAGATTCGCCGGCAGCGTTTTCAGCAGATCCGTGATGAGGTGAAGGCAGCGGATGATCAAATCATTTATCCGGTGGAATATATGCACCCGCGTTATGAAGAGTTCTGCGACAGTCTGCCACGGCGATTAGGTGCTCTGATGTTGGCGTCTGCAACCCTGAAGCGTTTGCTGTCGGTATTTTTTGCCAGAGGGCGCAAAATCAATACCGGAACCATTGGTGGCTATGCTTTTTTGTATCTGCTTGCCAGTTTGCGTTTTACACGGCGTGCCAGTCATAGATATGCCGTAGAAAATGGCGCGATAGAAGGCTGGCTGGAAGAGATTCAAAAGCGGGCAGGGGCGGCGCCTTCCCTCGCTTTGGGTATGGCGGAGACAGCCTGTTTAATCAAGGGTTATGGTGCCACGCGGGACCGAGGTAGGCAGAGATATGAAGCGATTATGGCGGCATTGGTAAAGGCAGCGCGTACCAATCCGACCCAAGAGGATGCCAGACAGCTCTGGGAGGCCGCACAGGCGGACGAGGAAGGACACGAATTTGAAACCGCCCTGACAAACTTTACCTCCAGCGATGATGGCAAGGGCTAGCGCTCTTGGCTTCGTTCGGGGGCAAGGCAAGCATTATGAGTGTACCGCTCGTCCTCTGGGTTCCGTGTCAAGCACGGACTGAAAGAACACGGGATGACGGAGAGAGGCGCACGGGATGACACCCCGCCCCCGTCATTCCGTGTTTGACACGGGAACCAGACATAAGGAGCGAGGAATATCTTTTAGCCAGAAGCAGGAATAAGAGCGGTGGCTTCTATCTCAACCTTTGCGCGGGCTTCTATGAGTGCGACGACCTGTACCATCGTCATCGCAGGGTAGTGCGCACCGATAATGTCCCGATAAGCCTGCCCCACCTCTTTTAAGGCGCCCAGATACTCTTGTTTGTCGGTGATATACCAAGTCATACGTGTGATATGGCTCGGCGAAACACCAGCGGTCTGCAAGATGCGAGTGATATTGAGCAGCGCTTGCCGCACCTGAGCAACGAAGTCATCGCTCTGAAATTCTCCCGCTTCATCCCAGCCCACCTGACCCGCAAGGAACAGCATCTTCCCCTCAGCCAGGATGCCATTGCTGTATCCCTTTGGTGTTTGCCAGCCCTCGGGTTGAATGCTTTCCATACTTCATGTCCTTTCTTTTTCTCTTATCTTCTCGGGAGCAGCGTTTTGAACCCTGCGCCATCCCCACTCAATCACCCTTAAAAATCGGCTTTTCCTTCTTGATAAAAGCCGTGAAGGCACGCTCAAAATCAGCCGTTTGCATACAGATTGCCTGGGCTTGGGCCTCGGCTTCAAGCGCCTGATCAATGCTCATATTCCATTCCTGATGCAGCATGGTTTTGGTAATCCTATGAGCAAAGCTAGGTCCCTCCACCAGACTCCGGGCAAGGGCTTGCGTTTCCGCCAAGAGGGCATCGGGTGCGCACAAACGATTGAAGAAACCCCACCTCTCGCCTTCATCCGCTGACATGATGCGCCCAGTATAAAGCAGGTCAGACGCACGCCCCTGACCGATAATCCGCGGCAGCATGGCACAAGCTCCCATATCGCAACCGGCAAGCCCGACCCGGGTAAAGAGAAAACCCACCTGCGCTTGTTCAGTGCCATAGCGCAGGTCACTTGCCATAGCGATGATGGCGCCCGCCCCAACGCAGACACCATCCACCGCAGCCAGTATGGGTTGCGGGCAGTGCCGCATTGCCTTGACCAGATCGCCGGTCATCTGGGTGAAGTTCAGCAGATCGCGCATATTCATTTTTGTCAGGGGCCCAATAATATCCCGCACATCACCACCCGAACTAAAATTGCCATCGGCACCGGTGATGACCACCGCCTTCACCGACTCGGTGTAGCTCAGGCTATGAAAGGTCTCTCTGAGCTCGGCGTAGGACTCAAAGGTCAGAGGATTCTTGCGTTCAGGGATATTCAGCGTGATCGATGCCAGTCCTCGGTCAAAATGCCAGAGAAAATGCGCCGGTGAAAAATTATTGGGGTCTATGCCTGTTCCGGTACGCATCATAGGGAGTTCCTGCTGTTAGGGCTGTGCTGTTGCTGTGACCAAATGGCCAATGACCAAACGGCGCCAGTTTACCGACAAATGTATGCCATATACTATACCGAGCGTTTCCGAGACATCCTACCTATTGAGATGAGCCAGATGTCGGCAACCCTAGCCGAACAGCACATAGTGGTAACAGGTGCCAGCCAGGGCATAGGCGCGGCGATTGTTGATGCCCTGAGTGCCCAGGGTGCCAGGATGAGCCTGATGGCTCGCCGTCTGCCGCCCTTGGAAGACAAGGCATCCCAGCTCCCTCAAGCCCAGGCTATTAGTGTTGATGTGACCCAGAGTGATGCGGTCGTCCAGGCTTTCCAACAGGCTCGACAAGGTTTTGGTGCGGTAGATATACTGGTGAATTGTGCCGGTCAGGCGCACAGCACGCCCACTCATCTTATGCAGGATGCGGACTGGCACCGGATGATAGCGGTCAATCTTGATGCGTTGTTTTATTGCTGTCGTGAAGCCCTTGCTGATATGCGTAGCACTGGGCGCGGGCGCATCGTCAACATTGCTAGCAGTGCCGCCTTGAAGGGTTATAACTATGTTGCCGCCTACTGTGCTGCGAAGCACGGTGCTTTGGGGCTGACCCGTGCCCTGGCCTTGGAACACGCGACCCGGAATATTACCGTGAATGCAGTCTGTCCTGGCTATACGGACACAGAACTGATGCAGACCGCCATCCAGACCCTGATGGACAAGACCGGGCGTGATGCCGTTACCGCCCGGGCTGCCTTCACCCAGAGCAATCCGCAAGGGCGGTTGATAGACCCAGCAGAGGTCGCCGCAACAGTGGTCTGGTTATGTTCGCCAGAGGCCGGGTCTATTACCGGCCAAGCCATAGCGGTGGCAGGCGGCGAGGTGATGCACTAATGTTGATATTGATACTGGTGTTAGTGTTAATGTTAATGCGCTCCCTTAGTTCGTCATTCCATCCCCAAAACTCCGTCATTCCTGTATGTGCTCAGCATTTCACTGACAGATTTGCCTCTCCTCCTGCGGTGTTTTAGCACCGATTCCCTAGTGCGGAGGATGGCGTGGATGGTCGTGCGCCCGGCCCTAGGCCGGCGGCGGGGCGTCCGCTCCGCCGCCGGGCTGCGGACTCCGGCCACCTACGGCTCCCTCCATCCGCAGCCCGTCACCCCATCGGAACCAGCGCGCCAATGCGCCGAAAATCGCCGGGGCCGAAATTCCGGAATGTGTCTGAGCCCGTGCAGAACACCTACCGGTGGGTTTTGTGGAACTTGTAGAAGTCGGTCACAAAGCGGAACTGAGGATGTTTGCCGGCTTTGGCCAGTTTATAATCACGGCACATATGGCGCCATTTCTGGAGATAGTTTTTCTCAATCGTGCGGTCTTTACTGTTGTCTCTCATGCTGCCTCCTGGGTTGTCTCAGTGGGTTGATGATAATATGCGATTCTGTCATCGAATGACTGAGCACATACAATTTCGTGCTTGACGGAGTCCTCAGCGGCTTTTATAAACGGAATCTAGAGGACGAGCGGTACACTCATAACGCACACTTCATCTTAGAACGAAGCCTTAGCTTATTAACTAGAGGCCTTGACTAGGGACACCATCTTGGTATTACCGAAAAACATTAACAGCGACAAGCTCTTGGCTTCGTTCAGGGGCAAGGCAAGCGTTATGGTTGCGCTACTTATTTTCTGGGTTCCGTGTCAAGCACGGAATGGCGAGCTGAGGGGGTGCTGGAATGGCGAACTATAATGGACACGGGATGACGGACAAGCCACAAAAATGAAACCAGCGGTATGAAAGCGCAGATATGAAACTACAAATATGAAATCACAAAAATGAAAACTCCCTTCAAAATAACGGTGATTGGTGGTGGGCCCGGCGGACTTTATTTTGCCTTGCTGACCAAGCAAGCGCGTCCCGATTGGGAGATTCAACTGTTTGAACAAAACCGTGCCGACGACACCTTTGGCTTCGGCGTGGTATTTTCAGACGATACCCTGGATGAGTTCCTGTCACGCGACCCGGCTTCCTATGAGCGAATCCGCGATCAGTTTGCCTATTGGGATGACATAGTGATTCACCGCAAGGGCAAGCAGATAAGGTGTGAAGGCAATGGCTTCTGCGGCATCTCTCGTCTGGCTCTCTTGAGCCTCTTGCAGGAACGTTGCCGTGAGGTCGGGGTCCAGATGACTTTTGAAACCCAGATATCCCCTGCCGATATAGAAACCCGATTTGCCGATTCGGACATTATTCTGGCGGCGGATGGCATTGGCTCAGCCATTCGTGACCATTATCAGGCGTCTTTTGCACCGACCCAGGTCATGAAGTCCAACCGCTTCTGCTGGATGGGCTCAACCCGACCCCTCCCAGATTTCACCTATTTCTTCAAAGAGACACCCCAGGGACTCATCTGTGCGCATACATATCAATACGAGCAGGGCAAATCCACCTGGGTGTTTGAGATGTCTGACGACTGCTGGCGGGCTTGGGGGTTTGAAACGCTCAATGAAGCGGAATCCAAACACAAATTGGAAGCCATCTTTGCCGATGAACTCCAAGGTCATCCGCTCATTCTGAATCGCTCCCTATGGCGGCAGTTTCCGCGTATTTTTTGTAATCACTGGTATCACGGCAAAATTGTCATTCTGGGAGATGCTAAGGCCTCGGCGCATTTTTCTATCGGCTCGGGGACCAAGTTGGCGATAGAATGTGCCATAGGTTTGCACGACGCGGTGCTGGAAGATGCCGAGCAGAGTGTGGAAAAGGCATTTCAGGCCTACGATGCACTGCGGCGTATTCCGGTGCAAATTGTGCAGCACAATGCCGATGTATCCCTTGCCTGGTTTGAGCATATGGAGCGTTCCTGGGATATGGATACCATGCAGTTTGCGATGGTGGTGATGTGTCGCGCCAAATCCGTTACCTATGACAATCTCATTTTGCGCGACCCGGCCTTTGTTGAGCAGGCGGACACGGAATGGTATCAACGCTATTTTGACCAGACCGGCTACGACTATCGTCAGAGTCGACCAACGCCTATGTTCACCAAATTCAAACTGCGCGACCTGGTGTTGCGCAATCGGGTAGTCATGTCCCCCATGGCACAGTATTCCGCCGATGAAGAAGGAAATCTGACGGACTGGCACTTTGTACATTACGCCAGCCACGCCACCGGCGGTATGGGAATGATTTATACCGAGATGACCTGCCCCTCTCCTGAGGCGAGAATTAGCCTGGGTTGCCCGGGTCTCTGGACCGACCAGCAGGAAGCCGACTGGAAGCACATTGTTGATTTTGTCCATCAGCATACAGATACCAAAATAGGTATGCAGTTGGGCCACTCAGGCCGCAAGGGTTCAACCCAGTTGGGCTGGGAAGAGATGGACCATCCCATTGTTCATCCTGAAAAGAACTGGCAAGTCTGCTCAGCCTCGCCCCTGCCTTATTTTGAAGGCACTTCCCAAGTGCCCCAGATGCTTGACCAGGCTGATATGGATGAGGTGGTGGCCGACTTCTGTCAGGCAACGGAACGTGCGAGTCGCGCTAGTTTTGATATGTTGGAACTCCACTGCGCTCACGGCTATCTGCTGGCGTCTTTTTTGTCGCCTCTGACCAATCAGCGAGACGATGAGTTCGGCGGTAGCCTTGAAAATCGTGTGCGCTTCCCCTTGCGGGTCTTTACCGAGATGCGGCGCATCTGGCCCCAGTCCCGGCCTATGTCGGTACGGATTTCCGCCTGCGACTGGAAGCCAGGTGGTATTAGCGAAACGGATATCCTTGCCATTGCCAAGGCTTTGCACGATGCCGGTTGTGATTTGATTGATGTCTCGGCGGGCCAGACAGTGCCTGACCAGGCACCGGTCTATGGGCGTATGTTTCAAGTGCCTTTTTCCGAGATGATCTCTAACGCGACTTTTGACACAACCACTAACGCAGTTTCTGACATGATTTCTAAAACTGCGCCGCTGAATACTTCCAACAGCATACCCAGAATGGTCACCATGGCGGTGGGGAACATCACCGAAGCAGGGCAGGTGAATACGATCTTACATACCCGCCGCGCCGAGTTGGTGGCTATAGGGCGACCCCATTTGTGGAATCCCTATTTTACCCGCCAGGCGGCTGCCAGTTATGGTGTTGCCCCGGATGAGGAATGGGAGAAGCAATATCTTGCCGGACAACTGCAAGCCTATTCCGTGCTCCCCAGAGCCCGAGAAGATCAGTTGGTGTTGCAGAAGAAAGCCAAACCCAAGCGCCATTACAAGGAATCGCTCCGCTCCCGTCATCCCTGACATCACCACTAAACATTAACAGCGGCAGGTCGCTGAGGTGACGATCGTGAAGGCAGGGTGTGATGGGCAAGCAAAAGGAATAATGGATATTAAATCTGTCATCGAATTACTATCAACGGCTATTGGTGTATGATGCCGCCTGCAAAAAATCTATACCAACACTGGGAGGGAGCGCTATCCATCATGATAACTCAGTTGAAAACCCATCACTTCACTCGGCTACTAGCCCTTGCGCTTTTGGCTATGAGCCTGGTAGTGCCATCCACAATCACCTCGGCGGCGGTGCTGGAAGAGGTGGTCGTCACCGCACACAAGCGAGAGCAAAGCGAGCAAGATGTAGGCATTGCCATTACCGCCTTCACCGGGGATCAACTTGACGCCCTGGGGATAGAGGAAAGTTTCGATCTGGCAACCGTGACACCCGGCGTCCATATCAGCGGCAACCTAGCCGGGCAGAATGTGCAGTTTTCCATACGAGGCGTTACGCAGAATGACTTCAACGATGTGATTGAAGCCCCCAATGCGGTCTATCTTGACGAGGGTTATCTAGCCGTTGCTCAGGCTCAGACCTTTACTCTGTTTGATATTGAACGGGTGGAGGTCTTGAAGGGACCCCAAGGTACGCTATTTGGTCGTAACGCCACCGGGGGGCTGGTGCATTACTTTTCCCGAAAGCCCAATCTTGAAGAATCCGAAGGCTATGTTGACTTTACCTATGGTGAATTTTCCTCCAAGGCGAATGCGGGCCAGACCACTATTGAAGCCGCCTTTAGCGCGCCTCTATCAGCCACCGCCGCCGGGCGCATCGCGTTCAAAAAGAATGACCAGGACGGCTATTTGAAAAACCGCTACCCCGACAATGCTTTCGGCGGTCAGACGATTGGCGCGTCCAGTAGCAACGCGCCCGGCCCTGGCGCGGGCGATGACCTGGGAGGTGACGATACCTTTGCCACTCGGGCTAGTCTGTTGTTTCAACCGAGCGACAATTTGGAAGTCCACCTGTCATACAACTACGCCAGGTCTCAGGTGTCCACGGGTCCCTACCAATCCAAATCGGTCATAGCAGTGTTCAATGATTTGCCTGCTGATGGGGGTGAAGTCATCAATGTGATTGATACGCCGGCCACTGAGACGAGGGAAAGTATCGTTGCAGGCACTAACCAGGATGGGGGCTCGGATAGGGGAGACGGCGGCACCTTTGACATTGTACTGCCACGCTCAGTACCAGGGGGCGATTTTTTTGGTTATCTGGACCCAGACGGTGACGACTTTACATTTTCCGGTGACTTCGCGTTTGACGATCAGGGAGAAACCAAGACCTGGGGCTTGAATAACCGGGTGATCCTGGAACTGGCAAACGGCATGACCTTGACTTCGGTAACCGACTATAAAGAGTATGAAAAACTCTTATTTATTGATGTGGACTCGGCGCCAGTCAACCAACTGGCAAATTATGCGGCGACTGATTCCAGCAGTTTTACTCAAGAGGTACGGTTAAACGGTGAAACTGATATCATGCGCTGATTACTTGGTGTCTTTTATTTGAAGATTGACAATGACTCCGACAATGGTCTTAAAGGACCTGAGAACTCTTTGCCTATACTACTTGACCCCTCGCTTGCGCCTTTCACAACCGGAGTTGACATCTCGGTTGATGGGAAATTAAAAACCGATTCCTGGTCACTATTCGGACAGGCAGAATGGGACCTGACCGACCGCTTGACCCTGCTCACAGGTCTGCGTCTTATTCAAGAGAAGAAAGATTACGACATGGCGCAGGGGCTCTATCCGTCCGCCAGTTCCTATAAAATTCATCAGGGTGATCGAATAACACTGAATTCCTACACGGATGATACTTCTGACACGATATGGACCGGCAAACTGCAACTGGACTATCACCCGAATGACAATCTGCTGCTCTATGCTGGGGTGAACCGGGGCGTCAAGGCGGGCAGTTTTAATGCGCCTTTGGCGGGCACCTTCTTCAGTCTGCCGAATGGCAATGGGGATATACCCTATGGCGAAGAAGTCTTGATCAACTACGAGGCGGGTTTCAAATCCACTCTGTTTGGCGGTACTACCCGCCTGAATGGGTCAATCTATTATTATGATTACAAGGACTATCAGAGTTTTCTCTTCGTTGGTGTGGGGGGCGTGGTCATCAATAACGATGCGGTCAACCAGGGGATAGAAGTTGAATTGCAAACCACGCCACTTGAAGGGCTGGATTTGTTATTCGGTCTGGCGCTCTTTGATGCAGAGGTAAAGAATGTGCCCTTGCGGTTAGGTTCTACGATTACCAGAGATGTCCAGCCCACCTATGCGCCTGAGTTGCAGGTCACAGCACTGGCACGTTATGAGTGGCTTGGTCTCGGTGGTACTCTGGCGGTGCAAGGGGATCTCAGTTATTCCGATAAGTTTTATTACAACCTCCGCAACTTTGATGCCGACAAATTTGACAGTTACATCTTGGCTAATGCCAGGCTGTCTTGGCGGAATGCGCAGGACACTTGGGAACTTGCCTTCTTGGTGCGCAACCTGACCGATGAGCGAGTTGGCGTTCAGGGTTTTGACCTGGCAACTCTCTGTGGCTGTAATGAAGTCGCCTACCGCGCACCTCGCTGGTATGGCATCAAGGTCAATCGCCGTTTTTAACGCTACTTCTAATTGCCCGCCATCATTCTGGCAGACATTTGCAGTATGACTAATCCATCTCGGCGTCGTTTTGTCACCGCCGGTGGGCTTGGTGTCCTCGGTTTTATGGTGGGCGACGAGTGTTTATACCTCTCACCGGCTGAGGCAAGGCTGAGGCAACTTCCCCTAAGCAGTCTCAATAGGGCTCAGGCAGCAATCATTGAACGCCTAGGTGAGGCCCTCGTCCCGGGGGCTGCCGATAGTGGCTTGTCTTATTTTCTTGACCAGCAACTATCAGCCACCAGGGAAGATTGCATGCTGATGATTCGTTATCTCGGCGTGCCGCCGCCATACAAGGATTTTTACACCCAATCACTGAGGGCGGTGGAAACGACTTGCCAGCAACGCTATCAGCAGACCTGCGCCCAGTTGTCGGAGACGCAGATGGCCAAGTTGATTGACGCTATGGGCGCTAACAACTTGCCCGACTGGCAGGGCCCGCCTTCCGCCTTTTTTTCCTTTGTCCTGCGTAGTGATGCAAGTGATGTGGTGTACGGCACCGAGGCCGGTTTTGAGCGTCTCGGCATACCCTATATGGCGCACATCAAGCCCCCGTCCCCTTGGTAATCCAGGGTAATTCCCAGTAATCCGTACTAATTCAAGATAATTCGCAGATGAAGAGAAGCAGCACCAACCAGACATTTCTAACAGACGCTTCGCGGCCTGTGGAAGTCGTCATAGTGGGCTCAGGTGCGGCGGCAAGCGTGATGGCGGCACTGATGGCGGAGGGCGGCAAGTCGGTGCTGTTGCTGGAAACCGGTGCACAACGCAAATCGGCGGATCTGATTAGTTCGCAAATCTGGGGGCGGCGAATGAAGTGGGGCGGGGCGCCGGTGCTTGAGGCGGGCAGACATTCGGTTGCCAATAATTTCAACCTGGGGCAGGGGACGGGGGGCAGTGCCATGCATCAATATGCGGTATGGCCCAGGCTTCATCCGACCGACTTTACGCTCGCCACCCAGCAAGGGGTTGGGCTGGACTGGCCCATAAAATACGGAGACCTGCGCCCCTACTATGACCGGGTACAAGAGGAAGTGGGGATATCCGGTGATGCGGCGGCAGAGCATTGGCGTCCAGAAGGCGCGCCCTATCCCATGGGTCCGGTGCCGGTCTTTGCTCAGGCGCGCCTCATTGCCGAGGGCTTTGACCGCTTGAACCTGTCCACCTCCGCCTTGCCCTTGGCGATCAACACTCGAATCTATAAGGGCCGGCCGGCCTGCTTGTGGGATGGCTGGTGTGATGCGGGTTGCCCGATTGGCGCTCTGGCAAATCCGTTGACGGTCTATTTACCTCGGGCTCAGCAGGCCGGAGCGGTCTTGCGGCACAATGCGACCGTCACCCGAGTCCTGACAGACAAGACCGATCGCCGAGTCCGAGGGGTGGAATATGTTCAGGCAAATGGAGAGAGTCGGTATCAGGCAGCAGACCTAGTAGTGCTGGCGGCAAACCCCATCCAAAATCCGCGTATTTTATTGGCATCAAGGACTCGCCGCTCACCCAAGGGTTTGGCGAACAGCAGCGGCATGCTGGGTGCCTATCTGATGTCCCACCCTACAGTTTCAACCTATGGCTTGTTTAACGAGGAAACCCACTGCTACCTAGGTCCCACTGGCGGGCAGTTGCTGTGTCAAGACGGCTATCAAAAAGACCAGCATCCAGAGGGTGCCTTCGGTAGTTACCAGTGGATGATTGCCCAGGCATTAAAACCCAATGACCTGCTCGGGATTGCCAATAGTCGCCCTGATTTGTCTGGCGCCCAGCTTACTCAATTTATGGCGCATGCGGCCCATCATATCGCCAGCATGGCTGCGGTCTGCGAGGGTCTGCCCCTGCTGGAAAATCAAGTGCGGCTATCAACTAGGAGCAAGGACGAATATGGTGTGCCTCTCGCTGAGGTGACCCACAGCTTTGCGCCATCAAGCCTTGCGCTGGCGGAAGTGGCTCGTCAGGAAGGCGAAGCGGTGTTTTGCGCTGCCGGTGCCACTGAGGTCTGGTCAAGCGACGTCAATGCTATGCACATCATGGGCGGGACGGTGATGGGTGCCTCTCCAGAACTTGCCGTGACCAACAGCTATGGGCAGACGCACGATATTCCCAATTTGATCATCGCAGGTGCCGGATTATTCCCCACATCCGGCGGTGTCAACCCTACCTTTACCATCCACGCGCTTGCCCACCGCGCCGCTAAGCACCTGCTTGACCACTGGCCCGCCTAAGCCGCTGTATGCGCTCCGCATTTCACCCCCGCCCTCCGTCGCTCCCCCCAAGATCCCCGTCATTCTTATATCTGCTCAGTATTTCACTGACAAAAATGAAGCCGTCACTCTATGCACCTCCCATCTCCCCGTCATTCCGTGCTGCATAAGCTCAGATACATCTGGCACACCTCGACCCAAGAGGGGATGCCATGCAAATCCACCCTATTGGATACCGAATAAAGGGGTTCCATCACGTCGCTAAAATGGGGCATCGTTGGGGCATGAGCCCTCAAGCCCAGCAACGAATCGAAATCCTGCGCTTCTGGCAAACCCACGGCATCGCCGCCACCTGCGATGCTTTTGCAGTCAGCCGCCGCACCCTCCGCCGCTGGCGGCAAACCCCAACCCATGCCGGCGGCAACCCGGCAGCCCTGACGCCGCGCTCGCGGACGCCAAAGCACCGCCGCCAATCTGGACGGCTTTAACCAAAAACTGGCCGACTGGCTGGTGTTTTACAACACCGAACGACCTCACCAAGCATTGGCCCTGCTTTCTCATGTACAATTCCTAATTACCAATCAACCGGAATGCCAAATGTTATGGGCCTATACAAACTTGCTACACCGAGCAAGCGGCGGAGTGGTTAGGGGAGTGATTTTTACAAGGCTTATGAATATGTGGTTATCAAATACCAAAACTAACAAAGTGGTTTTTTATAAATGAATGATTCGGGAATTTTTTCCAGCAGCGAGCTTTCCAAGTCAACAGCAGAAAGTTTTCTTCGTGCGAATTCTACTGCTCAGGTCAACAAAATTCTTGAACGTCAGCTTGAGTTTGGTAAGGAAGAAAATTGGAAACCATACGGCGGTGCTGAAAAGAATTGGGACAGGGTGGGCGCCCAAACAAGTGAGCCTGTTGGTGCGTTGGCAGAATTGATTATTAATTCCATTGATGCAATTCTCATGCGAAAGGCGAAGGAAAAGAAATTAGATTTGCAGAGTGAATCGTTGCCACAAAGTATGAGCGAAGCAGTCAAACTTTTCTTCCCCGAAGTCCAAGAAGGAAAGTTGACGCTTTTAAGCCAAGATCAAAGAACAAGTTTAGCTGAAAAAAATGTTTTGATTGGTGTCAAAAGAAAAACGAAAAAAGACTCTTGTCCGAATTACACGATAGTTGATTTTGGCGAAGGTCAAAATCACGAAGACTTTGAAAAAACCTTCCTGTCTCTCGGCGAGAAAAACAAAGAGGGCATACCCTTTGTTCAAGGTCGTTTTAACATGGGCAGCACGGGTTCCATACCTTTTTGTACTCGTGCGGACATTAGGAATGGAATGTATAAGTTTATTCTTTCCAAAAAGACTACGGATGGATCAGATGGTTTGTGGGGTTGGACTCTAATAAGAGTAAGGGGAGCTCGCAAGGGAGAGGATTTGCCGGTGGTTGAGTATTTTTTCCCCAACGGAGAAATTGCCTGTTTTAAGGCTGATGAGATTAGAGCATTTGAGAACAGAACAGACACTGGCGTTATTAAGGAAGGTGGTAGTGTTGTAAAGTTATATGAATATGACATAGGGCCCCGCGCCCGTGCGGTTGATATAGGTTTATATGATGCTCTCACGACAAACCTTATTGACTGTGCATTGCCTCTTCGCCTCTATGACTTTGACGCCAAACCCACAAAGGTTGGTCTCAGGGCGGAGGGTATAGCGCCAAGAACTTTTTCAGGCATGAAGACGATACTCAAATCCAACGATGAAGAAGGCGAAACAAGTAAAGTTAATTCCGATGGCGTGGTTGAAAACTCTGAAAATGTCAGCTTGGGAACCATTCGTATATCTTATTTTGTATTGGACAGCATGAAAGACTATTTGCGAAATTACTCTTACAGAATATTCTACACAATAAACGGGCAATCTCAAGCAAAAGAAAGAGCAAGTGTATTGCGTAAAGCAAAACTCGATGATCTGAGAAATCGTTTGCTTGTGCAAATTGATTGTAATGCCATGGACAACACAGCACGCTCTGCTGTGTTTAAATCGGATAGGGAAAGAATGGCGCAAATAGAATTAACGAGAGAATTAAAGGAGATCGTTATAAAGACACTGAGCGAAGACGGAGAGCTCAGGAAATGTGCAAGAGAAGAAAGAAGTCGTCGTATCAGCAAACAAATAGAGACGGAGGAGAACAAAGATTTTCTTGCGGGTCTTGTCAAAAACAATCCTGATCTTCAGGAACTTTTCGGTATTGGAGATAATGTTATTGAAACGGTTTCAACGTCTGGGGGTGATGACGAATATAAGGGAAAAATGTTTCCAACACACCTAACCCCAAAAAACCTGGATGAAGGTAATGTAAAAAGTATTCCCATCAATTCTTATAGATGGATCACGTGCAAGACAGACGTTCAAAACGATTACCTAATAAGAGAGGCCAATCAAGGAAAATTTGAACACCCCACAGCGGATGTATTACCAAATGCAGGATCGCTACGTAATGGAATATTTCGCATAAGGGTTAGCCCTCCGGGTAATGCCAAAGTGGGAGACACAATCCCCGTTGAGTTTGGTTTTAGTGATTCTAATCCGGAGAGGCCTGTTCCTTTACTTTTCGATGTAATTATAAAGATTACCAATGAAGAGAAACCAACCAAAAGCCCATCCGGAAATAGCACCAATACAAAGAAACAGAAAGAGCCCTCACGCAAATTCCCTGATATTGTATGGGTGGAAAAGGAGAGTTGGAATGAATACGGCTATGATGAAGAATCAGGAGGACATGTTGATGAGGGCGAGGAGCTGACAATATATGTTAACAAAGCCAACAAATATCTTTTGCATTTGGTTGTCAAAGAACAAGATGAAAGCAAAAGGGAAATTATTAAACATCGTTTTAGGTTCGGTGTTGGGATTCTCACCTTGGCGATGCATAAAAAACTGATTGATAATTCCGATAAAGGAACCTCCAACGAATCGGAAGAATATGACCCGAGCTTTGTTTTGTGTCTGGCCTCATCCGCAGTCGCAGCCCATGTTGTAACGCTAATTGAACAGCTGGGAGGTGACAAATGACAATCAAGCGGTTGCAAGCTGTTGATTTCTTCTGCGGAGCAGGAGGGATGACTCAAGGCATGAAGATGGCGGGTATAAAAGTGCTTGCTGGTATAGATATAGACAAAGATTGTCAAAAAACATACGAAACAAATCATCCAGAGTCTAAATTTTTTCTGGAAGATATAAAAACACTCCCACGGACTGTTTTAGAAAAATCATGCGGCATTAAACGCAATGACAGTTCATTGGTTTTTATAGGATGCAGCCCCTGCCAATATTGGAGCGTTTTGAATACGAGTAAAAAACCATCTGTAGGAACCAAGGGGCTACTGGATGATTTTTGGCGCTTCGTTAGTTACTATAATCCTGGTTATGTGGTTATAGAAAATGTTCCCGGGATAAAAAGAAATGAATCAGAAAGCGGTCTTGATAAATTTTGTCATAAACTGGAAAAGAAAGGGCACAAGATCCAAGCAGATATTTTAAGTGCACAGTATTATGGCGTACCTCAGAGCAGAAAGCGATTTGTTTTAATTTCTTCCAGAGTAAAGCAGTCAATCAAACTCCCCAAACCAAAATCTGAATCGATTCTTCAAGACTTTATCGGAAAGCATAATGGATTTCCTGTTCTTAGGCCTGGCCATAGAGATGACAATAATTTTATGGATACGGTTGCATCGCTATCCGAGAAAAATCTACGGCGCCTTAAAGTGACACCAAAGAATGGTGGAACAAGGAAAGCATGGAAAGATAACCCGGATCTTCAAATAAAGACCTATAAAGACAGAGATGATTCTTTTAGAGACGTTTACGGAAGGCTCAGATGGAAGAGTCCTGCTGCAACAATTACGACAAGATTTAATGGAATTTCTAACGGTCGTTTTGCTCATCCGGAAGAAGATAGAGGATTGTCTCTGAGGGAAGGCGCAACACTGCAAACATTTGAGAAGGATTATGTTTTTGAATCTGAAAGCTCAAGGATTGTAGCCAAACTAATAGGCAATGCGGTGCCTCCGCAGCTTGCCTACAGAATAGCGAAATCTATTTGTGCAACGTGAAATAATTATATGACTCAAAGCAACAGACAATTGGCGATGACGTTTGATCCGAAGGTCATAGAGCACCTTGGGGTTCGTATGTATTCGACCCTTCCACCAGTTTTAGGTGAGTTGATAGCAAATGCATATGACGCGGATGCGACGAAAGTGGATGTGAAGTTGAAAGATACCGGGGAGAAAGAAATAGTTGTAGAAGACAACGGAATAGGAATGTCATTTGCCGACTTGAATGACAAATTTCTTGTTATTGGCCGCGATCGTAGAAAAGACGGAGAAGGCTTGACTCCGAAAGGCAGGAAAGTTATCGGCAAAAAAGGTTTGGGGAAGCTTTCATTTTTTGGGATTGTTCAGACAATCACCATAAATACTGTCAATCAAGGGAAAAGAAATATTTTTACGATGGATTGGAAGGACTTAATGAATTCCACGGGAAGTCAATACCTAATGACCCCCAAGGTGATTGATGAAACTGTTGAGGGAGATGATGTGGGCACCAAAGTAGTGCTGACAAACATAAACAGAGTATCTGACTTCTCGGAAGAACTTATTGCTAACAGCATAGCCAGGATTTTTATTTTTGATAAAGATTTTTCCGTTACCATATGTTGTAACGATAAAGAAGCAGTGGTGTTGTCAAATGATATGCACTTTTCCTCGTTTGGCGAAGAATTTTCTTGGGCCTTCCCCAATGATTTTGCTCACTTGAAGTCGGATTATGAATATCGTTCTGATATTCGGGGGAAGATTATCACACCCGAAAAACCCATCGCGCCAAAATTTGATTCAAGAGGTATTTCTTTGTTCTCTCGGGGCAAGCTTGTGCAACGCCCTTATCAATTTTCTAACAGCACATCCAGTCATTTCTTTTCTTATATGACAGGATGGTTAGAAGTGGATTTTATAGAAGATTTTCACGAGGATGTAATCTCTACCAACAGGCAAAATATAAACTGGGGATATTGGCAAGCCAGAGAACTTCATGAGTATTTTGAAGAATGTATACACTTCATCCAGGCTGATTGGCGCAAAAAGCGTGAAGGTAAAAAAATTATTGGGATTGATAGGAATTTGCAATCTACTGATTCGAAAGCGTGGAAAGAGTCGATTCCAGAGAATATTAGAGGTAGTTTTGATGTTATTTTTGACGCACTTGTCAAAGACCTTCCCGAAGTGGGATCTGATAAGTCAAATGAAATTTTCAGCAATTTCATAAAAATAATCCCTCCTTACCCTTATTATCATTGGAGAAACTTACACCCACTCATCAAAAATGAATTGTATCCGTATTATAGGAGAGAAGAATATTTGGAAGCGGCAAAAGAGGGAGTGATAATTTATGAAGAACAAGTAAAGGATAAACTCGGGCTTGAATTTTCAGGTGTGGAGTTAATGAACCATGCTTTTAGCTTTAAGGGGAAAAACGAAAAAGGAACAATAAAAATTGATCGATTTCCGAGCCTTCTGGTTTCTGATCTTTCCAGTGATACAGGACTTAATATACAACGTGGGCAACGATCACTTTCGGCCGGTCTGTTGGAAGCATTCAGAAATCCCGCAAGTCATCGACCTAGGGTAGTATTAAATGAATTGTTCAGCCATGATGATTGTCTTAATATCCTAAGCTTGGTTTCATTTTTGCTGTATAGGGTTGATAATGTAAAAAGGAATGGCTGATGTCTATTCAGAGTAAAAACGCTCTTGGCTTATGGGTAGAGTGCGTTCTACCGAAAACAAATCAACCGAAGGCAGATTGATTGAAGTATTGAATTAAAACCGCTTAAGGGGACGACGTCGTAGGTATTCGATTTTTGGTAATCCTGATATTGCGTTTTCAAACCGTGAGGTGGCAATTTTTGTTGACGGATGATTCTGGCAGAATTGCCTAAAACACGGTCAAATTCCAAAAGATAACTAAGCGTTTTGGATGGCAAAAATTGATGCCAACAAAAAACGTGACGGGCTGGTAAACAAAACAATCAAAAATACGGGTTGGAAAGTATTTCGGATATGGAAGTGCCAGAAAAAACAAGCAACTTCTTAATAGAAAGCTGAATCGACTGCATAGGCTCAGATACACATGGCACACCTCGACCCAAGAGGGGATGCCATGCAAATCCACCATATTGGATACCGAATAAAGGAGTTCCATCACGTCGCCAAAATGGGGCATCGTTGGGGCATGAACCCTCAAGCCCAACAACGAATCGAAATCCTGCGCTTCTGGCAAACCTACGGCATCGCCGCCACATGCGATGCTTTTGCAGTCAGCCGCCGCACCCTCCACCGCTGGCGGCAAACCCACCCCATGCCAGCGGCAACCCAGCAGCCCTGACGCCGCGCTCGCGGACGCCAGGCACCGCCGCCAAGCGGTCTTCCGGCAGGAACTGGTGGACGAAATCCGCCGCCTGCGCGGGCTCTATCCGAACCTCGGAAAGCTCCCTGTGTCGGTGTTCATCAAAATCTGGCGCCAGACCCATAAATGCCTCCGCCCCAGTGCCTCCACCATCGGACGCATCATCGCCCGTGAACCCGACAAGATGCGCCGCGCCCCGCTTGGATCGCCGCGGACGGCACAAGCCACTGCGTCAAACCCGCAAGACACGCCGCCCCCATGGAACTGTTCGCTTGCGATATCGTAGAGCGCATCCGCGATGGCATCCGACGCTATATCCCCACCTTCATCAACCCCCGCTCGCGCTTCACCTTCGCCTAGGCTTCCACCACCCGCAGCAGCGCCCGCGCCGCACACACCCTGCGCTCCCTTATCGCCCTGGCTCCGGTGCCGATCCGCTACGTGTTGACCGACAACGGCTCGGAGCTTATGAAAAACCTCGAAAGCGAACTCGAACGACCTCACCAAGCATTGGCCCGCTTTCTCCTGTACGACCCCTAATCACCAATCAACCGGAGTGCCAGATGTTATGGGCCTATACAAATCCTTGAAAGTCAACCAGAGGTTCCCTGAATGAGACCGAGCAGCAGGCGCTTCCAGTCGAATGACTGCCCTGGATCCGTCTTGCGTCCGGGCGCCACCTCGCAGTGGCCGACTATCCCGTCAGGAGACAGGCCGGGATAGGCCGCGGACAGCTCCCGCAGCAAGGGGATCAACCGACGGTACTGCGCTTCAGCGTAAGGAAGGGCGTCGCTGCCCTCAAGCTCTAAGCCGATGGCGTAGTCGTTACAGTTGGGACGCCCCCCCCAAACGGAGCGGCCGGCGTGCCAGGCGCGTTTGTTGAAGGGCACGTATTGGGTGCAGCCGCCTTCCCGGTCGATCAGCAGATGGCTGGATACCCGCAGCCCGGCCAGATCCGAAAGCGGGCCGTTCGGGGCTGTTTGCAGCTTGTTGGTGAACAGCAGATCGATCAATCCGGTTCCGAATTCGCCCGGCGGCAAGGAGATGCCGTGCAGGACGATCAGGTTCAGTTCCCCAGGGTTTGGGCGCTCGTCACAATTGGGCGAGGGCAACCGCCTCGCTTGGAGCAGCCAATGGTTGGAATCAATGCCCATGATAGGATCATCGCCCTATGGAGGAGCGGGTTCAACCATTGCTGAGGGCGGTCAACTTCAAGACCATGGGGGCGGCCTTGCGGGCGAGTATCGCCGCCTCGGTCGAAGCGGCCATCGCCGAGGACGTTGGCAGCGGCGACATCACCGCCGCCATCATTCCCGAAAGCGCTTGTGGTTGGGGCTCGGTCATCACTAGGCAGGCGGGGGTGTTTTGCGGGCGACCTTGGGTGGAGGAAGTGCGGCGGCGGCTCAACAGCGCCTTGGAGTTGGATTGGCGCATCGATGACGGCGACGACATCAAGGCCGGGCAATTGCTCTTCAAGCTGCATGGCGCAGCCCGGTCGGTGATGAGCGCAGAGCGGGTGATGTTGAATTTCGTGCAGTTGTTGTCTGCCACGGCCACCCAAACCCGGCGTTTTTCGCGATTGTTGAAAGGCACGGGCTGCCAATTGCTGGACACCCGCAAGACCATCCCCGGTTTGCGATTGGCGCAAAAGTACGCGGTGCATTGCGGCGGTGGCGGCAATCATCGTTTGGGGCTATTCGATGTCTATCTCATCAAGGAGAACCACATTGCCGCCGCTCGCTCCATCGCTAACGCCGTCCATCAAGCCCGGCGGCAAGGGCCGGGCCGGACCCTGGAAGTGGAGGTAGAGTCCTTGGCGGAGCTTGATGAAGCCCTTGAGGCCGGCGCCGACATCATCATGATTGACAACTTCTCCATAGCGGAAACAGTTGATGCGGTGGCCATGAGCCGAGGCCGCGCCAAGCTTGAAGCTTCCGGCGGCGTTAATGAGGAACAGATCCGTGCGATAGCTGAGACGGGGGTGGACTACGTCTCTGTTGGCGGGTTGACCAAGGAAGTGCGGCCGCTCGACCTCTCCATGCGCTTTGCTAGCCGCTGAAACGAGCGTCGGCTTGGCGCCGGAACTCAGATCATGCCTAAATGGCAGCTCATTGGTGATTTTTTCTTCTATCTATCCATCTATCTTCTAAAAAATTCATAAGTCATTGTTTTTATTGGTGCCGGAACGCAGATTCGAACTGCGGACCTACTGATTACGAATCAGTTGCTCTGCCAACTGAGCTATTCCGGCTCCGATGCGAGATGCACCTAGATTAGCCGCTTTCGAGTTGCCTGAAAAGGCGTTGAAGTAGGGGGTGTCTGAGTTCATACAGCGCCTGCCGGTGGACCTGACCGATTCCGAACCCGCCCGCCTATGCCGCTCAGCGGATTGAAGCGCCCGCTGGGGCCGATGGGACGGCCGGCAAGCGTCTCTCAGGGCCGCTCAGCGCCGCATCCCGTCGCTAGCTCAGGATTTTTGGCCGCCATTTGTGGAATATGCTCACAATCACCGCCCAAGACATTACAAAACAACTGACTACACCTATCGGCCGGAGCACTGTTTCAACCGATGTGGTTAGGGCAACCACAGCCATCATTATCGGCGCCAAAAGCACTGTTCCAACAACCATTTTCGCCCATGATCTGGCGTCCGGAACCTCTACTTGCTTTGATATCATCGCCATAGCAGATCCTCCTAATCACATATATAGTGTGTGCTGTAGAAACCACTGTACATCAAGGAAAAACCAATCACAACGCCAGGGAAACTGGCTAGATGTGGTACTGTTGATCCCACGACAACGACAGCGCCCATAAGGGATGCGTAGGCCGAAAGCTCTTGGCATGTAGGGCCATACTCTTCGTACCAAGTGGAAATTTGGGCAAGCCTTTCTCGCGATTCTAAAATGTGTTCGGCCGTCCCTTGGCGGCTGCTAACGTGCGCAGTCGTAATATTGTAATCGGCTGGCAATTGGGAAAGGATCTCATCCCTCGTCGCATCCGTGAAGTCCCGTAGTTGTTGGTCGCTCAGTCGATCAAGGATGCTGTGCCAATAATGCCCATATGACCAGAAGGGTCTGGGTGCCGTAACCAGAATTTCAGGGACGGCGTACCCACTGCAAAGATGGGCGCTTGTGATTTCATCGCAGGCTGGCCCTGGATTCTCCCCCCCTGTTGCACTAGCGGGCAACGGCCAACTCGCCACGCCAAGAGTGAAGATGCACAGATACCCTGTGAGGATCTTTTTCATTTGTTTGCCTCCTTAAGTTGCTTAGATTTTTTCCGGCCAAAGCCGGAACCTCCAAGCATCATGGAAGCACTGTGAGGCACCCGCCTATTCACCAAGCCGGGATAGCTAATCCCGACCTTGCCAGGCAATTGTATTCAACGGGCAACCCGGCACCGGGCCGCTTCCGCTTGCTTAGACTAGCCGAATATCCACAAATTCCGGGGGCTTATCAACCGGCTGTACGGACTCAGGATATTTCGGAATTTTTCGATCAGGCGGCGAAGAAGAACTTGTCCGCGAATTCGGCAGGTGTGCAACAGTCTCATGTTCAGGCTCCTTAATTTTTGGACAAGCAAGGTGTGCCTGAACCGGCTGCGGGGCGTCCGCCCCGCAGCCCGTCACCCCGTCGGAACCAGCACGCCAATGCGCCGAAAATCGCCGGGCCGAAATTCCGGAATACGTCTGAGCCCATACAGGGTTTCAAGAATGCTTCGGCTCGGCTAGAATGCGCTGTTCAGCTTATCTAGGATACGAACCCCATGGTGGTCATTCGCCTAGCGCGCCACGGCGCCAAGAAAAAACCCTTCTACTACATCACTGTGACCGATCGGGCCTTCAAGCGCGATGGGCGCTTCATTGAGCGTGTGGGGTTCTTCAATCCGCTGGCGCAGGGCCAGGATGAAACGCTCCGCGTCAATCTTCAACGGATGGATCATTGGCTTGCCATGGGCGCTCAACCATCCCCGCGAGTGAAGCAGCTTTTACAGCGGGCGCGGGCACAAAGCACAGCCACTGCAGCCACGGCAGCCGCTGCTCTGCTGGCACCGGAAGAAGCCGTCGCCGCTGAAGGCGCGGCCTGATCCCACCATTGCCCGAAAATATGGTGACTGTCGGTCAGGTCGGCGGTCCTTACGGCGTTCGTGGCTGGGTGCGCATTAGGTCCTTTACCGCGCCGCCGGACGGCCTGTTGAAATACCAGCCTTGGTACCTGCGCCCAAAGCGGCAAAACGGCGACTGGAGCGAATACGACCTAGCACAGATCAAGCCGCACGGCGGCGGCTTTATCGGATGCTTCAGCACCATCGCCGACCGCAACGCCGCTCTGCCTCTTGCCGGCGCTGCCATCGGCGTCACCGCTTCGAGCTTGCCGCCACTTGATGAGGACGAATTCTATTGGCGCGACCTGATTGGCTTGCGCGTGGTCAACGAGGACGATATGGAGTTGGGCGTTGTTGCCGGCCTCATGCCCACTGGCACCCATGATGTGATGGTGGTGAAGAACGGAAGTGCTGAGTTGTTGATCCCGTTCGCGCACGCCTACTCGATGGGGGTCTTCCCCGAGCGCGGCCTCATCCAGGTTCGCTGGCAAGGGATGGACTGATCATGTGGATTGGCTTGGTTTCCATCTTCCCTGACATGCTCTTGGGCATCAGCTCCCACGGCATACTCAGCCGCGCCATTGCGCGAGGCTGCCTGCAGCTTGACCTGTTCAACCCGAGGGACTACACCGCGGACCGCCACCGCACGGTGGATGACCGACCTTACGGCGGCGGCCCCGGCATGGTGATGAAGGCCAAGCCGCTGCTGCGGGCAATCGACGCCGCCAAAGCAAAGGCCCCTGCGCCGCCGAGGGTGATCTACCTTTCACCCCAGGGGCAGCGCCTGAACCAAGCTCGCGTGCAAGATCTCGCCACATGCCCAAGCCTAGTGCTCATCGCCGGACGTTACGAAGGCATTGATGAGCGCGTCATCGAAATGGCGGTGGATGAAGAGTTCTCGATCGGAGACTACGTTCTAAGCGGCGGCGAATTGCCCTCCATGGTGCTAGTCGAAGCCCTCTGCCGCCTGTTGCCGGGTGCGTTGAACAATAAAGAGTCCGTGTTAACCGAGTCACACCTTGATGGATTGCTCGAATACCCTCAGTATACGCGCCCTGAGCGGGTAGGCTCACTGTCGGTCCCAGCGGCCTTGTTGAGCGGGGACCACAGCGCGATCGCCAAGTGGCGGCGGTGCCAAAGGCTTTTGCGTACTTGGCGTAAACGCCCTGACTTGCTCGCCGGACGCGAGCTTGATGACGAGGACTCCGCACTGCTGCAAGAAACGTTGGCGGCGGATCAGAAAAGCAATTAGTAAAAGGAGCGGGTGATGCGCAGAAACAAGCTGGTGGAAAGTATCGAAAACGAACAGCTGAAGACCAACCTGCCCGACTTTTCCCCCGGCGATACGGTGCTGGTGCAGGTGAAAGTGCGCGAGGGCAATCGGGAGCGGCTGCAAGCCTTTGAAGGCGTAGTGATCGGCAAGCGCAACCGTGGCATCAATTCCGCCTTCACCGTGCGCAAGATATCCCACGGCGTTGGTGTGGAGCGCACTTTCCAGACCCATAGCCCCCTTATTTCCTCCATTGAGGTCAAGCGCCTAGGGGATGTGCGCAAGGCCAAGCTGTACTACCTGCGGCAACGCTCAGGCCGCTCCGCGCGCATCAAGGAAAAGGTCTAGCCGCCAATGCGCCAAGGGCGCTGAATGCGCCTCGGCTTGTTCCGACCGCCGCCAACACGGCCAACTTGGGCTTTTGCTGCCAACTTCCCCTAAGGGTTGAGGAAACTGATCCCCGCCGGCAAATGGGCTGAACAGGCAGGGCCACCATGACCCCTGAGATTGACCGGTACTTGGAGGAGACTTGGCTGGAAAAGGGGCTGAGTGAAAACACCTTGGCTGCTTACCGCCACGACTTGCTCAGTTTAGAGGCCAGCCTCGGCAAATCGCCCTTCGATGCTTCTGAAGCCGACCTGCTTAGGGTGCTCGCAGAACGCTACGATCAGGGCTATCGGGCCACCAGCTCCGCCCGCTGGCTCTCCTGCATCAAGGGTTTCTATCGCCACAGCTTTGAACGGGGCCGCATTGAAGCCGATCCCGCCGCCCACTTGGACCACCCAAAGCTCGGCCGCGCCCTGCCGGCATCGTTGTCCGAAGCCCAAGTTGAGGGCCTGTTGCGAGCGCCTGACCTGACCACGCCCATCGGCTTACGAGACCGGGCCATGTTGGAACTGCTCTATGCAACTGGATTGCGCGTATCAGAACTGGTTGGGTTGGGTTTGACATCCGTGAACGTTCGCCAAGGCGTCGTCCGGGTGATGGGCAAGGGCGGCAAGGAGCGCTTGGTGCCGGTGGGCGAGGAAGCGCTTAAATGGCTGTTGCGCTTCGTCGCTGAAGGTCGGGCGGCGCTGCACGGGCAAAGGGCCTCGGTGTTGTTCCCGAGCAGGCGCGGGCGGCAAATGACCCGCCAAACCTTCTGGTACGCTGTGAAGCGATACACCGTCATTGCCGGCATTGACCAAAACATTTCGCCGCACGACCTGCGCCATGCGTTCGCCACCCATCTGCTGAACCACGGCGCAGACTTGCGGGCGGTGCAAATGATGCTCGGACACAGCGACCTGTCCACGACCCAGATCTACACCCATGTCGCCCAAGCGCGGCTTAAATCCCTGCACGAAGCGCACCATCCTCGAGGATGATCGACCTAGGGCACATCTGATTAAATTCCAAGGATTGACCATCGCATGGCGGCTGGAATTATTTATCTTATATTTTCAATGGCTTACACGTCATCGAAAAAGGCTGGCCTTGTTGCACTGCGAGAAGCTGCGAATTTGTCAGAGGTTTCCTAGGCTGTCCGCTACCGCATCGGGGCTCAGCGCCACGCGAAGGCGGGCTGTTCATAGTGCGCCACCCTGGTGTGGCGGCCGAGCAGGCAGACCTCCCTAAACTGGTAAATCAAGGCCGCGGTCGGGGCGGCGATGTAACTCTCCCCCACCGGCATGCGCAGCACCGGGTGCTCGCTGGTGGACGCGGCGTCAAGCATGGGTGCGTCCTCGCGCATGAACTCCGACACCGGGATGCGATGCACGGAGGCCACTTCCGCTGGATTGGCGGTGATGTCAAGCCGGGGGCCGCCCCAGACCACCACTGGGCTCATGACGAAGCCGGACCGGGTTACAAAATCATCCAGGGTGCCAAGCACTTGGCTTTCATCAAGATTGACGCCCACCTCTTCGCTCAGTTCGCGCAGAGCCGTTCGCACCGGTGCTTCGCCCGCGTCCAACCGCCCGCCGGGAAGCGCCCATTGGCCAGCATGATTGCGCAGTTTGGCCGAACGCCGGGTGAGAATCAGGGCGGCGTCGGAACGCCAGGTGTCAAACTGGACCAAGCCCGGCAAGTCGGGGCCGAAAGCGGCATCGGTCAGGGTGATTGCCACCGCCGCATGATGCGCATCATCCGCCTTGTTTTCGACCAGGCTGAAGGACGCCAAGTTTGTGGCGATGCGCTCTCTTAACTCATCATCGCATTGCATCGTCACAGCATAAGCGCAACGGCGACCGCAACGCTAGCGGGCATATTGCACAAACCGCTCTGGCCACACGCCAACGGGATTATGGCGTTTCGCCTAGGGCCGGCTGTTCTCGCTCCGGCCTGCAAACGGATTTGGCCTGCTTGAAGGTTTCCTCTATGCTGGCCGCACCTGCCAATTCATGGCGGAAAAACCAACTAAGCGCCCAAGGTGGGGCAAACACAGCGGGAGGAGCAATGGCGCGCACCCATGACCACGAAATCGTATCCATCTACCCATTTTCGGATGAAGAGGTGGATCAACTAATGACCCACTCCACGGAGTGCGTTCTCATGTGGGCGACCAAGGATGGCTGGCCTGTTGGCGTCACCCACGCCTTTCTGTGGCATGAAGGCAAGGTCTGGCTCACGTTCGCCGTCCACCGGCACCGCGCCGTCGCCATTCGACGGGACAACCGAGTATCGGTGAACGTCAGCAGTAGCAGCTACCCGGCCGGCGCTTCGGAAGACCTGCCCGGCGGTGCCATCACCTTCAAGGGCACGGGCGAGTTCTTTGACGACGAGAAAACCAAGAAGTGGTTCTACACCGCTTTGTCCAAGAAGTTGAATCCAGGCAATCCCGAAGGCGAAGCCTTCTTCACCAATTTTCTGGATTCACCACTGCGCGTCATGCTCGCCATCACCCCGGTCAAGAAAATCATGTACAACGGCAAAAAGGCTCAAGCGCACATGGCTGGCGCCATTTCCGAGGACGAGCTCGGCGAGCGCCTGCCAGTGGATCAAGACCGCATGAACAAGGAGCGGGCGCAACGCGGGCTGCCGCCTCGGTAAGCCTTGCCAACCCTTGGCCCCGCTAAGCCTTGGTTCTGTGCAGCCTCCTGTTAGCGTCTCCCGGCTCATGCGATGAAAAGCTCTTACCGGAGCTGCGTTCACGCTGCTTTCGATATGGGCTTTGGGCGCTCAGTCCCAAAACGTTGATTGGCCCGCCTATGGTGGTTCGCCCGGCGGCGGCCACTACACTCAAGCAAGGCAAATCACGACGGCAAGCGCGGAACGGCGCGGCTTGAGCAATGCCAGCCTGTGGTGAGGCGGATCTTTGCTTGGTGTGAAGCGCAACTACAGGCGGGCCTGCTGTCTGATGATGCGCTGATCAAGGCGGTGAACGACACGCTGAAGCGCCTTTGCACGGGTCGCAGACGGGAGATTCCCAGAGCCGGTTGCCTTGGCCGGGTCAATGGCGATCAACGCCCGCTCCGCTGTGCCAGTAGATGCGCAGCCAAGACGATCCAAAGGCTTCGCCGGAGAGCGGAATGCCAGCGCTGGCTCACCCGCTTTGCAGACCATCGGATGGCTCCGCTTCGATCTTGCGGCCCATCCGTCGGCCTTCTTGTAGCTGGAGCGCATTAGGTGCGCGGCCCGCCGGGGGTCAAGGGGCATAGGGTCGCGCTCCCTTCGATGGTGGCCGCGGCGTTTTCAACAGCGGCGCGGGCTTCTACAATCACGCCCATGTCCGTAGCCGTTATCATCGTCAACTACAACAGCGCCGCGCTGCTCCAAAGGTGCGTGCAATGCTTGTCAGACCAGACATTGGCGCCTGACAAAGTGGTGATCGTGGACAATGCGTCGGATGACGCCTGTGCACCGATCACACTTGATGAGATTGGCAACGCGGACCTGCTCCGGTTGACTGACAACCTCGGTTACGGCGGCGCCATCAATCGGGCGTTGGCGATGCTGGATGATATGGAATACGTCTGCTGCCTCAACCCTGACGCCTTTCCCGAACCTGCTTGGCTCGAAAACTTCGTTCGCGCCGCCGATAAACAGCCGGGTTGCGGCTCATTCGCATCCCTGATGCTGAAGTTCGACGAGCCAGGCATCGTAGATGGCGCCGGAGACGAACTTCATTTCACCGGCATACCTAGGCGCAGATTTCACGGCAAGAGACTTGACGACCTTCGCATCAAGACGGAACCCGTGTTCAGCGCCTGTGCAGGCGCCGCCATGTATCGAATGGCCGCATTGAAGGCGGTCGGCGGATTCGACGAAACCCTGTTCATGTACGTTGAAGATATCGATCTAGGTTTCCGTCTGCAACTAAGGGGCTATCCCTGCCTACTTGTCAGTGACGCGGTGGCGAACCACATCGGCTCGGCGACAACGGGAGAGCGAAGCGCCTTTTCCATCTATCACGGACACCGAAACCTAGTCTACAGCTACATCAAGAACATGCCGCTGCCGTTGCTGCTTGCGACCCTTCCCGCGCATATCCTGGCGAATCTGTGGACTCTGTTGGTTTTTGCCTTCAAGGGCAGTTTCAAAAATATCTTGCGGGCCAAGCGGGACGCGCTGAGGATGCTGCCGGCCGCCGTCCGCGCTAGAAATCCGGGTGCGCAAACGGTGCGAACCATTTATATATGGAGGCTGTTTCGGAAGTGTCCTTTCCTTTAAAATTTTCTCACTATTATATTTTAACTATCCAGAAGCTCCCCCCGCCAAAGCATCTGCCGTCTTGGTACGCCAACGCCTTCACTAACTCATCGTGCAAAAAATGAAACGCATAAGTACAACCGAATAACACTTCAAACCTGCTTGAATAAGTCAAAAGAAGCTGCAGTGCGTATTGCTCATTCCAGCTACGATTATCCTCCAGAACCCATTTTTTGGGATATTCGGCGGGCAGAAATATATCATGAAAATGAATGATGACACCCTTTTTAAGTATCGGCATTATTTCCAGCAGAAGGTAGTGGACATCGCTACCCGTTTTCATCACATGAGATGAATCTATAAACAAGATATCGCCTTCCTGCAAACGCAGGAACCTACTCCTCGGTATGTTCTGAACCTTCTCCACCACAAGCTCATTAAGACATAGGTTGCTGTCCTTAAGAAAGCTTCGAGGGAAAGGTTCGATGCAGGTTATAGAAGGACCATCAGTTCCCAACCTGTTTTTCACATCCGCCATCAGCAACGAGGAAAAACCAGACCCTACTTCAATAATCTTCCTAGGCTTGATTTGCATTAATGCGGCAAATAGGAATCTGGCGTCCAACCAACTAAACTGCGAATTTTGAGTGTAGAAAGCCAAATCACTTTGATCAGGGTCTCTATGTTCGGGGTAGTCGTACTGACTGACGTATTTGGCCAGCCAGTTTCTAACGATACCCTTTTGTCTTTCGTGCTTGAAATCCAATCCTATAGGCAGCCTAGGGCTTTCCCGCCATAGCCGGTGCTTCCGGTCCATCAATTCATCGGGATTGACTATCGGTGAATAGAAGTGGCCCGCCGGATGCGACGTGGCAATTCCTTCGTGAGCGTTCATTTCACCTCGTACTGATCGGCATCCGGGCCGGCGAGTTACGCCGCCGGGACCTCAGCCACTTCAACCGGCACGTCAGCATTGAAGCGCGGCCCCTGCGCCGTCATGCAATCATCAGCGCGCTGTTTCCTCGCCTTGCCACGCTGGATGGTTTGCGTTTGCTGGGCTTCAGCTGCACTCGGCGAGGCTTCGCTGAACAGATCAGCCAGCGGCAATTGATATGGATTGTCGACATCAACCCGGCCTTCCGAGGTGCTGCCAAAGAGCTGTTGTTCGAACCAGGAAATGCGCGCTTTGAGCTGCTTAATGGTCGTTAAAAGGTCATCGTAGGAAGGCTTGCGATCGGCGGATTGGACTTGTTGGGAAGGTGTCGATGACATGTGGCCATTGTAACGCAACACCCAGACTTTAGACCGAGTATTTCACGAAATGGATGGAGAAGCGGCGGGAAGACCCTGAAAACATAGGTGATTAAACCTTCATAACAAGACATTCCGACGTGACGGAATGCGACCAAACCTCGCTCCAATCTCCACCGACCTGCCGGGCCTAGCGGAACCGGGCTGCGGACAACCCCGATGCGGCCTGCGCATCGACAATGGGCCGCCATTCAGTCGCGTTGCGATGAGTTCGGTGGGCCATGCTGATTGCTCCTGTGACAGTCGGCGCTAAAGTAGGCTGGAATCTCGGCCGTGGGAATGACGGTTCAGAATAACCGCTTACGATCGAGCTGTGCACATATCCGGATGCTGCGGCCAAGAACCGCAAAAAAGACCTCAACCGAAGCACTCATGCAATATGCGGGCTAGCGAAAACAAATGGCGTATACTCTGATTCATCACGCTAACCAATGTTTTTGGGAATTGGGCAGATAATTGTGCAGATAACGTGGCCACCCCCTTGCGGAATTGTGCGGCGACGCTGGATGTCGGCGGCCTGTTCGATAGTGTTGGCGCCAAATCTGCGCCAGGCTAGCCTTTCCTTGCCCACCGATAGACCGAACCGGCAGGCCGAACGGGCTCGCCATGTAGTTGGCAAGCCGACCATCGCCATCTTGTTCGCCGCTTGGCATAGACGATGGTCTATGCGCTTATGATACACTTACCAGCCCGCGTTAACCATTTTCGCTCCAATGCCTAAGCAACTTGTTGTCATATTGGGCATGCACCGCTCCGGCACCAGCCTGATTGCCAAGAGTATCGAACTATTCAACTATTCCCTAGGTGACCATCTTATGCCGGCGGGAGACGACAATCCGAAAGGGTTCTGGGAAGACGTGGATCTAGTGGCCTTGAATGATAAGTTCCTCGGGAGCAATCTGGCGAGTTGGGAATCTCCGCTTTATGGTGATCGGCTGTCTGCTGAACTTGCTCTTGAGTTCCAAAACGATGCTCAGAAGTTTCTTGCTCACAAGCTTGCCAGCAGGAACAGACTTGCCATTAAGGATCCAAGGATGTGTGTCCTGATGGATTTCTGGTCGGCTCAATTTGCGCGGGCCCGCGTCAATGTAAAATACATCACGGTTTACAGGAATCCGCTGGATATTGCATGGTCGCTCGCGGCTCGAGACGGCATGGATATCGAACATGGCCTGCTGTTGGCATACCGATACAACCGTTTGCTTGCCGAATTTCTTGGCCTGGATGCCTTTGTGGTGGATTATGGGGAATTTATAGCCGAGCCTCGCAAACAGCTTAAGCGCATTGGTGCTTACTTGGAAGCACCGGCCGATGACAACGCGGTCTCGGAATTTGTTGACAATTTTGTTGATCCGGATCTTTGCCATCATCGACACGAGGGGTCAGATTCAGGTATTGCCCCTGTTGCCGGCGTCTCGGAGGCAATGCTCGACCTTTCAAGCCGAATGAGCAAGTTATCCAAGGACGAGCCAAGCTCGCTATCCGATCACGTTGAGGACTTCCCGAAAGCCATGGAGATGGCCAGCCGAAGTTTATACGTCCTTCAAGTACAACGGGATTTTAAACAAAAACAACGTTTGACGGCACACATAAACGAGCTGTTGGCTGGGCGCGATCAGGAGTTGCTGACCAAGAACCAGCACATCCGCGCACTGAAAATAGACGTCGAGGACCTAGTTGGGGACGTTGCCCGGGCGAACGAGGTGCTGGCCGAGCGCGGTCAGGATTTGCTGACCAAGAACCAGCACATCCACGCACTGAAAATAGACGTCGAGGACCTAGTCGGGGACGTCGCCCGGGCGAGCGAGGTGCTGGCCGAGCGCGATCGGGAGTTGCTGACCAAGAACCAGCACATCCAGGCACTGAAAATAGACGTCGATAGCTTGGTCGAGAACATCGCCCAAGCGAACGAGGTGTTGGCCGAGCGCGACCGGGAGCTGCATCACCTTAGGGATGTCCTGACATCCGTCTCCTTTCGTTTGGGCAGGGCATTAACCTATCCGCTCAGAAAACCCATCACGAAATTTGTTCTGCCTGCATTGCAAGGCAGTCCTGCCGGCCTGGCGCTGATCCGACTCCTTAGAACATGCCTTGCAACTCCGGTTAACGCATTGAAACTCATGTCGTGGCGACGGATTCAAAACTTTTTTCTTTTGATGACCCGCCGGCGGGACTTGATCAGGGATGTCTCCGGCAACTACCAGGTGATGTTGACTGATCGTCCGGACGATGAACCAGTCCAAGCGCACCGGATTATGAACCATGAGAAGACCTTATCCAAACTGCGGTTCACGCAGGCAGCCGAGCCTGTCGTGTCTGTCGTCATTCCCGTCTACAACCAGATTGACTACACGCTGAGATGCCTTGAATCGATTCATCAACATTTGCCAAAAGTCCCCATTGAGATCATCGTTGCAGACGATTGCTCAACTGACGCAACGCAGACGATACTTGAGCGGATAGAGGGCATTCGCATCATTCGCCAGGAGGAGAACCTTGGCTTTCTGCGTTCCTGCAATCGCGCGGTGGAATTTTGCCAAGGTGAATTTGTCTGTCTGCTGAATAACGACACCCTGGTCAAGCCTGAATGGCTGGATGCCCTCGTTCAAACCCTCAGGCAGAATCATGAGGTCGGGCTGGTGGGTTCAAAGCTGCTATACCCCGATGGCAGTCTGCAAGAAGCAGGCGGCATTATCTGGCAAGATGGGTCTGGTTGGAATTATGGTCGGCATAAGGACCCAGAGGCCCCCGAGTATAACTATCTGAGAGAAGTCGATTACGTCTCAGGCGCTGCGATCCTGTTTCCTAGACAATTGTTCTTCGACGCGGGCAGGTTTGATGAACAATTCGCACCCGCTTACTACGAGGACACCGACCTTGCCTTCACGATAAGACATCTGGGCAAAAAGGTCATGTTTCAGCCTAGGTCTCTAGTCGTGCATTTCGAAGGCCAATCCCATGGCACCCACGAGCAAGCTGGCGTTAAGAAGCACCAGATTGTAAACAGGGAAAAATTCCGCAAAAAATGGCAGGACGTGCTTGATAGCAAGCATTGGAATAACGAGACAGAGCTTTACGTTGCCCGTGAACGCGCCGCTGGCAAAACGAAAGTCCTGGTGATTGACCACCATATTCCGTGTTTCGATCAGGACGCCGGGTCAAGATCGACCTACCAATATCTTAAGCTGCTTGTCAAAACGGGTTGCAATGTCAAGTTTATCGGAGACAACTACTATCGGCATGAACCCTATACATCAGCACTGCAAGCAATGGGTATTGAGGTTCTTTATGGCAATTACTATCAAAAAAATTGGAAGCGGTGGATAAGATCTCATTCGCGCCATTTCGATGTCATCTATTTGATGCGCCCGCACATTGCCGAGCGATACATCGATGTCATCAATAAGCTTAACCCGAGACCCAGAACAATATATTTCGGACACGACCTGCACTACTTGCGGTTGCGGCGTCAGTACGAACTGGAAAAAGACAGAAATCTGCTTAAGGAGATGAAGGCTTGGGAAAAAAAAGAGCTGGCGCTCTTCAGCAAGTTCGACGTTGTTTACTACCCCTCGCAAGTCGAGGTTGACGAGATTAGATCCAGAAACAAAAAAGTTTTCGTGAAGGCGATCCCATTGTACGTTTTCGAGGAGTTCAACACAGTCAACACCAATTTCCTAGATCGTCATGGATTGCTCTTCGTTGGGGGCTACAACCATCCGCCTAATACGGATGGTTTGAAATGGTTTGTGGACCGTGTGTTTCCCCGGATAACCGAACGTTTTCCTGATCTTCAGTTGCATGTTGTAGGTTCCAATATGCCCAAGGCAGTCAGAGAATCCGCTTCAGAGAAGGTTCTGATTAGAGGTTTCCTCTCCGACAAGGAGCTAGATGCGCTGTATCAGCAGGTACGTCTGAGTGTCGTACCGCTGCGCTTTGGCGCCGGCGTCAAGGGCAAGGTACTAGAAGCTCTTCTCAAGGGAGTACCCGTAGTGACGACGGACATAGGCGCGGAGGGAATTCCGGATGCGGCAGAAGTGATGCGCATCGCCAATGGAGAAGAAAAGATGGCACAGGCAGTGATGGATCTCTACGAAGATACGGAATCGCTGGGCTTACTTTCTCATAAAGGCAGGGAAATGGTCAGACGGAATTTCAGTCCAGATGCGGCGCTAAAGGTGATAGCCGAGGATTTTCTGCTCAAAGCTTCATGCAAGATTGGAACGTCGCTAAATACCCCCTAACTGAAAGACAACTCTTCCAGAACAAAGCCCAAATCTCGACCGTCTATATCGGTCTGGACCGGCGTCGATGAGGATACGGAGAGCCGGAATGTCTTTCCTGCAGGTAAGGCTTCCGCGGCAGTGATGAAAAATGACCCGCTTAATTCACACAATCTGGCCAACTCCCGGCCATCAATACTCAGGACCATGTCAGTTGGCTGATCTCCGTTACGCCAGCCTGCAAGCCCCACCTGGCTGATTGGCTGCTTGCATCTTAGCCAGACTTCAAACTCCGCACTCGCCCAAGCATCCTCCCAAAAATCCGTCTCAGCTGATACTTGGCATACCAAGGCGGAATTGAACGGACGCCCACGAAAGGGGTTCGACGTCGGGACCTCCTTGAACCCGACAAAGATATCGCGCCATATACCGTTTTCTCCCGCAGGATGAACCTCGATGGCAGCAAATTCGCCCGAATCCTCCATCGTCTTGAGCACCCAGTCTTTGTCGATCATGGGGGCGTCGGGAATACGGTCGCTGTAGATCTTCTCGCTGGTGCAGCCCATCTCGACAACAGCCACATGGCGGGTGTTCCTGAAAAGCGCCGCAAAGCACTCCTCACCGGCAGCATAGCCTTTTTGCGCCATTAGCCACTGTATGGTGGCGAACGTCGAGGTCACATCATATTGGTCGTCCGTTTGCGTCATATAGTCATGGGCATCGGCCTGAAGGTAGCGTATCCCGTGCCCCCTCAGTCTTGACAGTCGCGTCGCCCAGTCAATCAAGTCAGGTGCGACATCGACGCCTGTCGATCTGAAACCATGATCGTGCATTCCTTCGGCGAAGAAGCCGCAGCAGCAGCCAAGGTCAAGATAGGTGGGCTGCGCGACCGGGTCACGCATCAAGGACAGCACCGCGTTTGAACGCTTGGCCGCTTGCAAAACAATTTTCAGTCGCGCCTGCGAGTCACCGCGCACTAGCTGCCATCCGGCCATATCGACGCCATAGAACGGCTGGTAGGTATGTAGTTCACCTGGAAAGGGTTTCGCTGCTTTGACTTCACCTAGCAGTTGTTCAATTTCAGAGTCCATCCTTTCGTCATGGCATTGTCGGCACAGATGCTCTGGGGACGTCATGCTGTTGCCGTAAACGACCTTGACCGCGTTGCGTTTGCCACAGCGACAATCGACTTCAAAATGATGGCGTCGACAGTTTCCGGCCAGTTCGCTCAGATGGCTGTCCGACGGATTCCCGACAAACACATCGACACCACGACGCCCGGCGGCAGACCAAGCTTTGGCAATTTCCGGCTGAAAGAAATGCGCCTCGTCAAAAACAGCCAATGCGCCTGCTCTTGTCTTATTCAGAATTTTGACTGCTTCCTCTGTATTGCATACATGATCGATCTCGCATGACAGGGACGGATTACGGCATCCCATCATGCCCCCGACGCGCACGTTGGGACGTTGGGTCAGTTCTTCATGTTCAGACGAAAGAAACACTATGACTTCGTCGCCGGCGCCTTTTCTGGCTTGGACCTGCTTGATGATGGCGCTGGTTTTGCCCGTTGCCGGCAATCCTGTGTATATCTCAACAGCCACGTTCACATCCGTTTTCGACCGGGGCGGAGTTTATCAGCAACTTGCTCGGGCGTTAAATCACGCAAATCCTGCAGCGAAGTTCTGCCTCTCCCTCATTCCGGCCCCGCCGAACACCGCCATGAGCAGGGCGGCGGGCTGGCGCTTACGATAGCAGCGCCTGCCGGTCATCCGTCGTTGTCGTACTGGCGCAGCACCTCGCTGATCGGCCCATGCGCTGCTACCCGCCCAGCTCGCAGCAGCACGCCCTTGGTGCAGGTGCGCTCGATCAACTTGAGATTGTGCGATGCGAGCACCAGAATGCTGGTGTTGTCGACGAGCCCTGCAAGCCGTCGCCGGGCCTTTTCCACGAAGGCAGCATCGCCGACCGAGATCCATTCATCCATCAACAGGATCTCGGGCTCCATACAGGTGCAGACACCAAAGGCGAGTCGCAACTTCATGCCCGCCGAGTAGGCGTGCATCGGCATCGACAAATAGTCTTCCAGTTCAGTGAACGCCGCTATGTCGGCAATGCGCTCTCGAACCTGCGCTGGCCTGAGCCCGAGGAAAATGCCGCGCACCATGATGTTCTCGTAGCCGGTCGCATCAAGGTCCATGCCGAGGGAAAGGTTGAATAATGAAGCGACCCGTCCGTGACGCTGCATACTTCCGTGCGTTGGCCGGTAGATGCCGGCAAACACCCGCAGCAGCGTGGACTTGCCCGCGCCGTTGGCTCCGATCAACCCGACCCGATCACCATGCTCAAGCGCAAGACCCACATTCTCGAGCGCTCGGACGGACAGGCGGTTGCCGTCACTACATCCAATACGGCCACGCGTGCCCTTGTGTAGCAATCCCTTCTTCAGGGAACGGGCATCCGCGTTGTATACGGGGAAGTCGACCGTCACGGCGTTCAGGCGAAGGCTGACGGCGGTATTCATACCCAATATGCGATGCGCCAACTGTAGTGGCGATACATGAGCAGGGTCACGAACCAGCCGCCTAGGGTGAAGCCCAGGGCCACGAGCCAGGACAGGGGATCAGGTACCTGGCCCAGCAAGGGCGCACGCACCAGCTCAATGAAATGATGGAAGGGATTGAAGTCCAGAACGAATGCACGGTCCGGCAACGACTCCGCCTTCCAGATGATCGGCGTCAGGAAAAAGACTGCCCGCACGAGACTGGCTGCGATCTGCGGAACGTCTCGGAAACGGGCCGACAACAGCCCGAACAGCAGCCCGACCCAGACTCCGTTAAAAACCAGAAGCATCAGCCCCGGCAGGGCAAGAAATCCCGCCCAGCCCGGCCAGACCACGAACACGGCGGCTACGACAACGTAAATGACGGTATTGTGGGCACTGATGATGACGTTGCGCCACACGACACGATACACATGAACCGAGAGCGGCAAATCCACCTGTTTGATGATCGCCTCCGCGCCAGTGAACGCGGCGCAGCCTTCAATGATTAGACCGGAAATGAGGCCCCAAACGATAAAGCCGACCGTAATGTACGGCAGGTATTCTGCAATGTCGATCTTGAACAGGGACGAATAGAGCAACCCCAGCCCCGCCACCAGCGCCCCCATGCTGATGGTGAGCCAGAAAGGACCCAAGGTGGAGCGCCGATAGCGACGCCGAATATCCTGCCAGCCAAGCATGCCCCACAATCCGACCCCGCGTGCGCCCTTGATGAGATCCTGAAAGGCGAGCGCGGTCTGCGATTGGGGTGGGGGCTTGGATGCGGCCCCGGGATCAGGCGGGTCGTCAGAGCCTTCCGCCGCATGGCCTCCGCCGGGCACGACCGATTGAACATCCACGCCTAACGCCGCGCCGAAACTTTGTTCATAGGCAGAGGATTTCGGCAACGCAAAGGTGGAACTGGAGGGAGCGCAATCCTTCCATCCATCAGTCCATCCAACTGTTGAGGGCCCGCCCATCCCGGTTCACGGAACCTTCCTTGAGGTTCAAAGGCTCATCTAGGAGGGATTAAGTGTCGATGACATGCTTTGGCTTCTCCTCAAAGTTTAATCGCCAAGCTAGGCATAGTAGGGTAGCAACTTCTTGCTATTCAAGCTCCTTGAACGGGCGCGGCGACCTGCCAAATCCGTTCGGCTACTCAATCAACGTCCATTGTCGGTCCCGGGTGGCGCCAACCGGTCCCGAGGCCTCAATGACGTTGCCGTTCAACCTGTACAGCCACCAGCTCCCGATCTCCAAGTTGCGCAGCAGCAGGTCCGCCCGGCCATCGCCATCGAAGTCCTCAACCGCAACCGGCCGCCAATTCCGGTCGCGGTTCGCGCTCAGGCGACCGCCGCCGACCACGCGGCCGCCATCCATCAGGTACGTCCACCAAGCGCCATCGTCGTTGCGCAGGATCATGTCCGCCACGCCATTGCCGTCCAGGTCCGCGAAGGCGACCGGACGCCAGCCGAAGTCCCGGCTGGCGCGCACCGGCCCCGCGGTCTCAATGGCGTTGCCGTTCAACGTGTACAGCCACCAGTTCCCGGCCTCCAGGTTGCGCAGCAGCAGGTCGGCGCGGCCGTCGCCGTTGAAGTCCTCGAACGCCTGCGGCACCCAGGCCAAATCCCGGTTCGCCAACAGCGCCGACCCAATGGCCTCGTCGCCGTCCAGCGCGTACAGCAGCCATCGGCCGCTGCGCCTGTGGCGCAGCACCGCATCCGTGCGCCCGTCGCCGTTGAAATCGCGGAAGGCGAGCGCGCGGTACTCCTGGTCCCGCGCCATTTCGAGCTCGCCGCTCTCAATGACGCTGGCGCCGGACAGGCCATAGCGCCACCACCGGCCGGAGTCGGCGTGGCGCAGGATGACATCGGCCGCGCCGTCGCCGTTGGTGTCCGTGAAGGCCTCCGGCCGCCAAGCGCGATCGCCCGTCATGGCCACCCGGCCCTGGGCCGCAACGGCGTTGCCGTCCATCAGGTACAGCCACCAAGCGCCCGTGTCCAGGTTGCGGATCAATAGATCCGCTTTGCCGTCGCCATCGAAGTCGGCCAAGGACTGCGGCGCCCAACGGGTGTTCGACACCGCCCGCACCGGCCCCGAACTGACGATGCGCCCGCCGTCCAGACCGTACAGCCACCAAGCGCCGCCCTTGTTGCGCAGCAGGATGTCCGGGGCGCCGCCGCCGTCGAAGTCGGCCATGGCGGAGCGGGGAAGACGCGGCTGACGGCCGTCCGTGTCCGGCATCACCTCAAGGTGCAGCCGATAGGCGCCGGTCCCGCCCCCGTAGCTTTCGACCCGCACGTAGTAGTCGCCCGGGGGGAGCGTCGCCCCCATCCTGAAATTGAATTCGTCGCCTGCATCGTCATTTGCGGCCAGCCGAGCCCCAGCGCCGTCCTCCAGCCGGCCAACGGTGTCCAGGCCGCCTGTGGTGTAGGCCGTGACGGCGGCGCCTGGACCAGCGGGAACGGTGAACCGAAAGTAGTCGACGTCGTCTCCGGGCGCGATGTCGCCGGCGGCTTCGGCGCCGCCGCTCCCCGCGTCCAGGATGGTCGCACCGCCCCTGGTGCCGCCGTGGCGGTCTGGGACGGGAACTTCCGGCGGAGTGTCGCCGTGGCCGTCTAGGAAACGGCTGATGTGAGGAAAGACCAAGGAAAAAGGAGCGGCAGAATCGGAATGGCCATATCCGTCGCCTTCCAAACTTTCGCATACGTCACTTGACCCGCCTGATAGGCCGCCCGTGCGTGCTCGGATACCGCCATCCTCATAGAGTCTGACAAAGACCGAGCCGCTTGATCCTCCTGCGGTCAAGCCGGTTTCCCAGTTGACCTCCAGCATGTTTGTCCGTAAGTCTGAGTCGATGACGAAGGTGTTGCCAACCGAGGCGATGCGCCCGCTGGCGTAGCTTTGCGGTTTTGCTGCGGAATGCCCGATATGATGCAGCCGCTCCCCCACCGATGGAGCGGCGGAGTCCCAGCCAAGAAGGACCCGACGCCCTGGCAGAACCGCTGGATTGCGTTCCGAACCCAGGATCAGCAGGGTCCAATCCTGTTGCATGCTGGTCGCCAACAGTTCCGAATCCTGAGTTGTTGGCGACTGCCGACGTGCGATATCCCCTCCGCAGGATGGTGCCCGATAGTCCCAGTAGGCAACAACGGTTGCGGCGACGCTTTGTGAGCCGATGCAGTGGTTTGCGGTCAGCAGGTAGGGCTTGGATGTCGCCGCGTCTCGGTCGGCCAGCAGGTGCCCCGTGCAAACGAAGATGGAACCGCCTTCCGTATAGAGGATGAGCGCGGTGGCGGCGGAGAAAAAGTCTTTGGCCGCGTCGGCGATGCCTGGCGTCGGGCAGCTGACGTCAACGGCGCAGCCTCTGTCCACTGCGGCCTTCGGGACCACAACGCCCGCTCCATCGGCTTTCAGCGCACCGGACTTTGCAGGCCCCGGCGCGGGCGTCCGACCCCACGGCCCCTCCGCATACAAATACGACATCCCCGGCAGTTCAATGCGTGCGTCGCCAAACCCAGCTTCGAGAATGTCCGGATGGTTCAGCTCGATGTGCAGCGTCTCTCCGGCGATGATCGGCGACCAGTGAACGGACAGGCCCCTGCCCAGGAGCTCCGACGCCTTGGCGTGGCCCAGCGATGCTGCGGGGTAGGGCGTCGCCGGGTCGGCGTCCACGAACTTGACCGTCAGGCCCTTGGGGAAGCCCTCGAGGCTCAGGGCAATGCGCAGGGCGCGGGCCTGCTCCAGGGTGTAGGCGATCACCGCGGCGTAGTGCCCCGATGGGTGTTGCCGCCAGTTCAGGTCGATGAGGTTGATGAAGCGCTCGGAACCGGCCAACTCAACGCCGATGCCCACTTGATTCGGCTTGTTGGCCTGCGGCATGTCCACCCGGTCATAAGGAAGGCGCTGGCGGATGACGAAGGCATCGTCCTGCATGGCGCGGGCGATCCATGGGTTTTCGGCTTGCAGGGCCCTCTTGGCCGAAGAGGGGCTTGCCCCAGGCCCATGGTATTGCTCGGACGGCGCCGATTCAGCGTGCGATGCGCCGCAAGCTAAAAGCGGGATCAGGACCGCCAAGCTTTTCAGCAACAAGCGGGCGCTTTTGAGGGCCCGCCCGCCCCGATTCGTGGAACCTTTCTTGAGGCTCAAAAGCTCACCTAGGGGGAGGATTAAGTGTCGATGACATGCTTTGGCTTCTCTTCAAAGTTTAATCGCCAAGCTAGGCATAGTGGGGTAGCAACTTCTTCTATTCAAGCTCCTTGAACGGGCGCGGCGACATCCCAAATCCATTCGACTACCAACCCCCACCGCCGGTCCCGGCTGGCGCCAACCAGCCCCGAAGTCTCAATGAGGTTGCCGTTCAACCTGTACAGCCACCATTTCCAGGCCTCCAAGTTGCGCAGCAGCAGGTCCGCCCGGTCATCGCCATCGAAGCCCTCAATCAAGACCGGCTGCCAATTCCGGTCGCGAATCGCGCTCAAACGACCGACGCCAACGCCTTGGCGGCCGACATGGGTGGGCGGTAGGACGCGACGAGGCCAATGCGGATGCGCTCGGTTGCTGCCGCCAGCCAAGCGAGGGACATCTGGGGATCAAGGCAGTACCCACCGGAGCCTTCGGCGTCCTCCGGCGGGATGGCGATGCAGTCCGGTACCCAGAGCGCGTCTAGGCCAGCTTCTTTCCCAAAAAACCTCAAGGCGACCCGCCCTACCGGATAGAACGCCTTGATAGCATCTGCAATGGGCGTCCTATCTTGGTCGCATCGCCGGGTCCAATCAGCCTCTTGGAGAAAGTCTGTTTAAGAGATCGAATCGCCAATGCCGAGAGCCCATTCGGCTGTGGTGCCGTATGACTTCAGACGTCTTTCCGTCGCCTAGGATTTCAACCACAGCGCGGCATTGGCCGGTGATATCACGCCGCCCAGATTTCATGGTACAGTCGCCTTGCCTGATGCTGCGGACCGAGCCCGTTCGCACCAATTTGCGGCGGCTTCGCTCCTTGCCGATGCTTTTCCGCTCCGCCCACAGGACACTCCGCCCTTGGTGCGGCGTGACCGAACGAGTGGTGGCGAGGCCGGCAAGTGATGGCCGCATATCCTATTTGGCGGAGGCCGAGCCAGCTACGGCGCAACGCCCGGCTTCGCCATTAGCAGGAGAACGTATGAGCGCCTTTAGATTGGATGGTCAAATAGCCGTTGTGACCGGAGCCGGCAAGGGCATTGGCCGCGGCATTGCTCTGTGCTTGGCAGACGCTGGGGCGGACTTGGTGATCGGCTCACGCACTCGGTCCGATCTTGAGGAGGTGGCCGCGGCTGTTCGCGCCAAGGGCCGGCGGGCGGTCATCGTCCCAGTGGACGTTACCCAAAGCGAGCAGCTGGATCTGCTGGTGGCCGCAGCACGGGAGTTGGGGCGGCTCGACATTTGGGTTAGCAACGCAGGTGGCCTGCCCGATGCCACCCCGCGCTACCTGGCCCGTACACCGGAGGATCGTTGGGATGCCCAAATCGACCTCAACCTCAAGGCCGTGTGGACCGGCGCGGTGCGGGCCGCCGCCGCCATTGAGTCCGGCAGCATCATCAACATCTCCTCCCGGGCGGCTATGGGCCCTCAACTCAAGAACGGCCCCTATGGCGCTAGCAAGGCGGCGGTGGTGAGCTTGACGCAAACCCTAGCCGTGGAGTTGGCGCCAAGGATTCGAGTGAACGCGGTGGCGCCGGGGCCAATTCCGACCGAGAATTTCAACCAGTCCACAAATTTTCCCGCAGGCAAGCCGGTGGAACAACTCATTGGCGTACCCTTAGGGCGCTTGGGCACACCAGACGACATCGGCCAAGCCGTGGTTTTCATGGCCTCGCCTGCCGCTAGTTGGATCACCGGACAGTGTCTCTACGTCACTGGCGGGCTTTAGCATTGAAGGTTGACCCGTCCGGTTGCTTGCAATGAGCCGAGGCTTTGCAGCTGGCTGGAGCGGCAAGCTCACCGGCGGTCTGATTGGCTTTCTTTTCAGCCCGGCCGGCGCCTTCGTCGGCCTATTCATCGGCCATCTTTGGGATGTCTTCGGCCCCAACGTCGTTAGAAAGAACTTCCAGGCACCGAACAAAACGCTTTTCTTCAATACCGCTTTCGCCGTTATGGGCCATCTTGCCAAGGCCGATGGCCGCGTGACCCAAGCGGAGATCCAACTTGCCGAGCAAGTCATGGCCCAGCTACGCCTTGACGGCGAGCGACGACAGGAAGCAAGGGCCATGTTTAGCCTCGGCAAAGCCCCCACCTTCAACCTCACCGAGGCATTGGCCGCACTTGAGGCTTCCTATAGCCGGGCCTTCCGGTTGAAGCTGATATTCCTGCAACTCCAGATGTCGGCGGCTTGGGCGGATGGCGAAGCCTCCGCGGCGGAGTACCAAGTGCTGCGTGAAGTCGCCCGGGTGCTGCGCATCCCGCAAGCCGCGTTTCGGCAGGTGGAGGCGCTGGTGGCCGGCATGGCGAGGCGCGCCGGCGGCGCCCGAGCGCAAACACCGGGGCGCTCGGAAATAGCCACCGCCTACCAAGCCTTGGGCGTGTCCCCTTCAGACAGCGACACCGTCATCAAAAGGGCATACCGGCGGCTCATCAGCAAGCATCATCCCGACAAACTCGTCTCCAAGGGGCTACCCGAGGACATGCTGCGGGCAGCCACCGAGCGCACAGTGGAAATCAAGGCGTCCTATGACTTGGTGATGGCCAACCGAGCCGACGGCAGGTAGCTCGGCCTCCCCCGGAAACAGAAAATTAACTAGGCGCGCGCGAAATCTCGCTGGTAAAAAACGCTTAATACGCCTGTGCAGCGCATTGCGCCAGGGGCGGCGCCGGCGATCACCGCGGCCACCCCGCTCAGTTTCCCCGGTCGCGGCCGCCGAGGATGGAGTCGTAGTAGGCGCGGGCCAGCGCGTTGCGGGTGTAGGGCCGGTCCAGCCGATCGTCGCCGCCAAGGCGACGGCCTCGTCGGGCCGCTCGACGCCGGCGATCAGGACGTCGATCCCGCTGCGCGTGTACTCGCGGAAGGTGACGCGCAGGTCCCGGTCGCCCGCGCCGGGCACCGGCACCCGCACTGTACATTCGAACTCCAAGGGCTTATCTTCGGGGAAGGTCAGGTCCATGGGAGTCCTCCATGCTGTTCGATTTGTTTGTCCGCGTGCCGCTGATGCTGCTGGGCGCCACCCTCTGTCTCGGGATTTTCCTGGTCAGCATAGGCGTCCTATAGCTCCCTCCCGTCGAAGATGACGGGCGGGTGCGTCCCGTGGCGCTGGATGCCGAGGGTGAGCGTGAACTGCTGCTCGCTTGAGCGCGCCCGGTCCTTGAGCGGGAAGTCCCCGGTGCTGCCGATGCTCGCCTTCCTGACGTACACGTTCGCGCCCCCTGCCGCCCTCCTCGATGTAGCGCACCGCGGCGACCACGTCGGCGAGCGCCGTCGGGGCCGAGGCGCGGCCGTGCGTGCCGGCGACCGGCGTGTAGTCCACCTCGATCTTCTCGCCGATGGCGATGGCGCCTCCGGGCACGATGTAGATGCGCCCGCGCTCCTTGTCCACCTTGTAGTCCGTCCCCAGTATCCGGGCGGCGTCGTCCGAGGCCTGGACGACCTGTGCTGCTTGAGGGAAAGCTGTGAGCCGCCGGGACGAGACGCGACCCTCGATGCAGTTCGCTAACCTCTTGCGAGGCCAGACCATCTACCGGGACGGCGGTCCGGCTTGCGCCAATTACCCGGCCTACCCAGCGGCTCGAAAGGTAGCGTAACACATGAAGGTCACCATTGAATACGAGGACGAAGACGTGCGCAGGGCGCTCAAGCGCCTGGCCAACACCGCCGGCGAGCGCCTGCTCATCGCCACCCGCGACCGCTTCGACTCCCAGAAGGACCCGGACGGCCGCCCCTGGGCGCCGCTCAAGCCGAGCACCTTAGCAAGGAAGCGGCGCAACCGCGACAAGAGGCTCACCGAGCGCGGCCACCTGCGCGGCCAGCTCAACTACGGCGCCGGCGCCGGCCCCGACTTCGTGGAGGTCGGCAGCTCGCTCATCTACGCCGCCACCCACCAGTTCGGCGCGGGGAAGGGCCGCTTCGGAAGCAACTCGCGGGGCCAGCCGATCCCTTGGGGCGACATCCCGGCCCGCCCCTTCCTCGGCGTCTCCGACGACGACCGGGAAACCATCCTTGAGATCGTCAATGACCACCTGGCCGATGCCCTTCGGCCGTAGCGGGAGTGCTGGGGTTGGCGCAGAAATCAGGGATCGAATGGACGGACGCGACGTGGAACCCGGTGACCGGTTGCACGAAGGTCGGTCCTCGTGTGACAACTGCTACGCGGAGCGCTGGCGCGGCGTGCCTAGCCACCCCTACGAGCAGGGTTTCGACTTGAAGCTCTGACCTGCTCGGGTGGGGCAGCCGATGCTTTGGAGGAAGCCGCGGATGATTTTCGTGAACTCCATGAGCGACCTTTTCCACAAGGACATCGACCGCGCATTCATCGACCGGGTGTTCAACGCCATGGAGCACGCGGACCGGCATGTCTATCAGGTGCTGACCAAGCGCAGTTCGCTGATGCGGAACTACATCCGGGACCGCTACAAAGGCGAGCGGGCGCCGACCCACATCTGGCCAGGCGCCTCGGTCGAGGACGCCGAGCGCACGAGCCGCATCGAACACCTTAAGCAGATCAACTCCGATGCGCGCTTCATCTCGTTCGAGCCGCTGCTGGGATCGATCGGAAACATTGACCTACGGGGGATTGCATGGGCCATCGTCGGGGGTGAGAGCGGACCTCGGGCGCGGCCCATGGAGAAAGGCTGGGCCCGCGAGCTTCGCGACACCTGCGTCCGTGACGACGTGGCGTTCTTTTTTAAACAGTGGGGCGGGGCTCGGCCGAAGTCGGGTGGACGCCTGCTCGACGGCGAGGAGTGGAATGGGTTCCCGACAAGAACGTCTCGCGAAATCCCGTTTAATCCCGCTTAATCCCGTTTGACGATTTCAAACGGCGGTTTGATTTTCTCCGCAGCCCCAAATTCTGCGCAGGCGTATTAAGCGTTTTTTGTCGGTGATGTTTCGCAGTCTTCTACTTTAGGGTGCGCACGTGATTGCGCATCGCTATCCTTTTGGTCGGTAACAACGTGGAAGGGCGCGATTCAATGCATTTCAGCGGCGAGTGGGAAAACCAAAATGGGCCGATTCTGACCATTGGCAAAGTGGAGGAAGGTTCCTTCACCGGCACGTTTCAATCCGCCAAGGGGCGGGTGGCCCGCTACCGCCGCTACCCGGTGAGCGGCATCGTCAACGGCGAGCTAGTGGCCTTCTTGGTCAACTTCACCAAAGAGAATGCCAACCTGAATTCGATTTCGAGCTTCTCCGGACGCCTGCAGCACGGTGTGCTGCATACGGTCTGGGTGCTGACCCGGGCATTTGAGGACGCTGAGCAAACCAAGCCCACGCACCCTTGGAACTCCTTTCTGGTCAACTCGGACCGGTTCACAAAGCGCGAGGACTGAGTCGCAGCGCACTCAACCGAGACTACCGCCGGTGCTTGCGCAACTCCTCTAGCGTGCGTTGCTGCGCCATGGCCTCTGCCAACTGGGCGGCGGCCATGGAGAAGTCCAGGTCCGCCGCTTGCTCGGCCAAAGCCCGCGCCGCCGCTTCCCTGGCCTGGGCGGCGGCGGCTTCGTCTATGTCCTCGGCACGAATTGCGGTGTCCGCCAAGATGGTGACGCCCCTTGGCTGCACTTCAACAAAGCCGCCGGAGGCGTAAAAAACCTCCTCCTCGCCGCTCTCAAACCGCAGTTGCACCGCGCCGGGACGAATGCCGGTCAACAGTGGCGCGTGGCCCGGCAGGATACCAAGCTCGCCTACGGTCCCGCGCAGGCTGACCATGGTGACGGCGCCGGAGAAGATCGCCTGTTCAGCGCTAACGATGTCGCATTGCATGGTGGCCATCGGCAGGACCCCTTACAGCGTCGCAGCCTTTTCGACCGCATCCTCAATGCTGCCCACCATGTAGAAGGCGTTTTCCGGTAGGTGGTCGTACTCCCCATCCAGAATGGCCTTGAAGCTGCGCACCGTGTCCTCCCGTCGCACGAATTTGCCGTCCTGGCCAGTGAATTGAGAGGCGACGAACATGGGTTGGGAGAAGAACTGCTGCATCTTGCGCGCCCGGTACACCAACCGCTTGTCCTCCTCGGAAAGTTCGTCCATGCCTAGGATGGCGATGATGTCCCGCAACTCGTGGTAGCGCTGCAAGGTCTGCTGCACGCCTTGCGCCACGTCGTAGTGCTCCTGGCCGACGACGTTGGGGTCGAGCTGACGGCTGGTGGAGTCCAGCGGATCCACCGCCGGGTAGATGCCGAGGTCCGTGATGGCCCGGGACAGGGTCACCGTGGAGTCTAGGTGGGCGAAGGTTGTGGCCGGGGACGGGTCGGTCAGGTCGTCGGCCGGAACGTACACCGCCTGCACCGAGGTGATGGAGCCGGTCTTGGTGGTGGTGATGCGCTCCTGCAACACCCCCATTTCCTCGGCCAGATTGGGCTGATATCCCACCGCCGAAGGCATGCGGCCCAACAGGGCGGACACCTCGGTGCCCGCCAACGTGTAGCGATAGATGTTGTCGATGAACAGCAGCACGTCGCGCCCTTCGTCCCGAAACTGCTCGGCTAGGGTTAGTCCCGTCAGGCCCACGCGCAGCCGGTTGCCAGGCGGCTCGTTCATCTGGCCGAACACGAGAGCTATCTTGCCCAGAACGCCGGCTTCCTCCATTTCATGGTAGAAGTCATTGCCTTCCCGCGTGCGCTCGCCCACACCGGCGAACACGGACAGGCCGGAGTGTTCAATGGCGATGTTGCGAATGAGCTCCAGCATGGTGACGGTCTTGCCGACACCGGCACCGCCAAACAACCCGACTTTGCCGCCCTTGGCAAAGGGGCAGACCAGATCGATGACCTTCACCCCCGTCTCCAGCAATTCGTTGCCGCCAATCTGATCTTCGTAGGTTGGCGCCTTGCGGTGAATGGGCATTTTCAGCAGGGCATTGACCGGGCCCTTTTCGTCAATGGGGTTGCCTAGCACGTCCATGATGCGGCCAAGGGTCTCCTCCCCCACCGGAACGGAGATTGGCTGGCCCGTGCTGGCGACTTCAAAGCCCCTGGACAAGCCGTCGCTGGCGCCCATGGCGATGGTTCGCACAACGCCGTCCCCCAACTGCTGCTGCACCTCCAAGGTGGTGCCGCTCTTGGTTACCGTTAAGGCGTCATAGATTTTCGGGACGTCCTCTCGGTTGAATTCGACATCAATCACCGCCCCGATGATCTGCACGATTCGGCCACTCGTCATGCTTTAAGCCTCTTACCTGTTTGAACTAGCATTCTGACAAGGCGCAGCTACACCGCCGCTGCGCCGCCCACGATTTCCGCAATTTCCTGGGTGATTGCCGCTTGACGGGCGTTGTTGTAGATCAACGTCAGTTCTTCAGTCAATTTCTCGGCGTTCTCGGTGGCGTTTTTCATGGCGATCATCTTGGCCGCCTGTTCGCAGGCGGAGTTCTCAACCACAGCCTGATAGACTTGAGACTCGATGTAACGGACCACCAGCCCCTCAATGAGCTGCTGCGCATCCGGTTCGTAGAGGTAGTCCCAACGCCGCTGATAGCGTTCGTCCTTATCCGGGTTCAAGGGCAAAAGCTGACGCAGCTTAGGCGACTGGGTCATGGTGTTGACAAAGTCATTGCTGGCGATGAAAAGCCGGTCAATCGCCCCGTCTTCATAGGCATCGAACATCACCTTGATGCCGCCAATGAGGTCCGCTAGCTGCGGCGTCTCACCCACATTGTGTACCGAGGCGAGCACATTGCCGCCAATGGACTTGAAAAAGGCGGCGGCTTTGTTGCCGATCAAGCCCAAATCGCTCTCAACGCCCTTGGCGTGCCACTGCGCCATATCTCGCACCAACTCCCGAAAGAGGTTGACGTTCAAGCCTCCGCAAAGCCCCTTGTCTGTGGAGACGACTAGGTAGCCGACCCGACCAACCTCGCGCTCGACCATATAGACGTGGCGGTATTCTGGGTTGGCGTTGGCGAGATGGCCGATGACCTGGCGTATCTTCTCCGAGTAGGGCTTACCGTGGCGCATGGTCTCTTGGGTGCGGCGCATTTTGCTGGCCGCTACCATTTGCATGGCGGAAGTGATCTTTTGCGTGTTCTCCACGCTGCTGATCTTTTTTCGAATTTCCTTGCCGGCCGCCATCGCTTCGCTCTACCAGGCCTGGGTGGCCTTAAAGCTCTCAATGGCTTGGCGCATGTGCTGCTCAATCTCGTCGCTGTAGGCCCCGGTTTGGTTGATGTTGGCCATCCAATCACCCTGTTCGGCGTGCATGTAGCTGAGCAGCGCCTGCTCAAAACCCAGGATCTTGTCTACTGGCACATCCTCCAGCAAACCCTCGTTGGCGGCGAACAGCACCACGCCCATATCCGCTACCGTCATTGGCGCATACTGCTTCTGCTTCATCAGTTCGGTCACTCGCTGGCCGTGCTCAAGCTGGCGACGAGTGGCCTCATCAAGGTCTGAAGCGAATTGGGAAAAGGCCGCCAGTTCACGATATTGGGCCAAGGCCAGCTTGATGCCGCCGGCGATCTTCTTCATGAACGGCACCTGCGCTGCACCGCCCACCCGGGAGACCGAAATGCCGGGGCTCATGGCCGGGCGCAGGCCCGCATTGAAATTATCCGTCTCCAAAAAGATTTGCCCGTCGGTGATGGAAATGACGTTGGTGGGAACAAAGGCCGATACGTCGCCGGCCTGGGTTTCGATGATCGGCAGCGCGGTCAGCGAGCCGGTTTGCCCCTGCACCCGGCCCTCGGTGATTTTCTCGACGTATTCCGCATTGATCCGGGACGCCCGCTCAAGCAAACGGGAATGCAAATAGAACACGTCCCCAGGATAGGCCTCCCGCCCCGGCGGGCGGCGCAGCAGCAGGGAAATCTGCCGATAGGCCCAAGCCTGCTTGGTGAGATCATCATAAATGATGAGCGCGTCTTCGCCTTCATCACGGAAGAACTCCCCCATTGAGCAGCCTGAGTAGGGGGCAATGAACTGCATGGGCGCAGGGTCCGAAGCGCTGGCGGCGACGACAATGGTGTTGCCCATGACGCCGTGGTCTTCAAAGGTGCGCACGATGTTGGCGATGGTGGACATCTTCTGGCCGATGGCCACATAGACGCACTTGATGCCACTGTTCTTCTGGTTGATGATGGCATCCACGGCGATGGCCGTCTTGCCAATCTGCCGGTCGCCAATGATGAGCTCCCGCTGCCCGCGTCCAATAGGCACCATGGCGTCGATGCACTTCAGGCCAATCTGCACCGGCTGATCCACCGTCTGGCGGGCGATGACTCCAGGCGCCACCTTCTCCACCGGAGCGGTCCGGCCTGAGTTGATCGAGCCGCGGCCGTCGATGGGGTTGCCCAAGGCATCCACTACCCGACCAAGCAGCTCGCGCCCGACCGGCACTTCAAGGATGCGGCCGGTGCAGCGAGCGGTCATGCCCTCGGACAGGCTCAGATAATCGCCGAGAATGACGGCGCCGACCGAGTCCCGCTCCAAGTTCAAGGCCATGCCGAACAGGCCGCCAGGGAATTCGAGCATCTCGCCATACTGAGCGTCCGCCAAGCCGTGGATGCGCACGATGCCGTCCGACACGCCGACGATGAGGCCTTCGTTCTGCGCCTCGGCGCGTACATCAAGGCTCTCAATCCGTTGCTGAATGATGTAGCTGATTTCCGAGGGATTGAGTTGCTGCATGGCTGTGTTTTCCTGATCTGTTCTAGTTGTTGACTGCCCGCGTCACACCCGCGCCAAGGACTCCGCAAGCCGATTGAGGCGGCCACGGGCGGAACCGTCAATCACCATGTCTCCAGCGCGAATGACCGTGCCCCCTAGCAGGCTCTCGTCGATGATGCTGGAGAGCATCACTTCCTTGTCAAAGCGTGCTTTAAGGGCTGTCTTCAGGGCTTCCTGCTGGCCCTCCGTCAGCGGCCGGGCGGACTGCACTTCAACGTCAAGCTTGCGCTCTTCCGCCGCCCTGAGCACCTCGAATCGACGATGCACCTCGGCCAGCAAGGGCAACCGTCCATGGTCCGCCAAAACCTGCAGAAACCTCCTGCCCAAATCGTCAATTTCGTCGCTGCAAAGTTCGGCCAAGCGATGTGCCTTCACCTCCCCGGCCAAGTCCGGAGATTCAATTAAAGACCGCACCCTGGCTTCAGCGACGGCCGCGCCGAGCACACTGAGCAAGCGAGACCAGCGGGCCAGCGCTGCAGCCTTCTTAGCTAGGCTGAACGCCGCGTTGCCATAAGGTCGGGCGAGGGTTGCAAGCTCCGCCATCAGGTCAAAGCTCCGCTGCCAAGCGCTCCAGCATGCGCTGGTGCCGGCTCTCGTCGATGCTCTCTTCCAGCACCTTCTCCGCACCCTTGATGGCCAGCACCGCAACTTGGCGGCGCAAGCCTTCCCGAGCCCGATTCGCTTCCTGCTCAATCTCCGCCCGGGCGGCCTCAACAAGACGCTCGCCCTCGGCCCGGGCATCCTGCTTGGCGTCCTCCATCATTTGCGTCACCCGATGCCGGGCTTGCTCGACAATCCGCGCCGCCTCGGCCCGGGCTCTCGCCAGCTCCTCTTGGGCACCGCTTTGCGCTTCATCCAGCTTTTTCTCCGCCGCCTCCGCCGCCACCAGCCCTTGGGCGATCGTGGCCTTGCGCTCCTCCATGGCCGCCTTTATGAACGGCCATATGTACTTCATGCAGAACGCAACGAAGATGAGGAATACGAAGCTTTGGGCGAACAGCGTCAGTCCTATGTTCATGGGCCTTGCGTGCTCCGTCAGATGGGCTTTGGCTGTGGGCTGCTAGGCCACCGCGAACATGGCGTAAAGGCCAATGCCGACAGCGATCATTGGCACCGCGTCCACCAAGCCGAGGACGATGAATAGCTGGGTTCGCAGCATCGGCAACAGCTCCGGCTGCCGGGCGACGCCTTCCAGATATTTGCCGCCGAGGACGCCCACGCCGACTGCGGCGCCGACGGCGCCCAGCCCCAGCATGAGGCCGGCCGCCACATAGAGTAAAACTGCTAGTTCCATTGTTGCTCCTCAGTTATGGTGATTGATGCGGATTAGTGCTCTTCGGTGTCGTGCGCCTGCGCCAAGTACACGATGGTCAGCACGGCGAAGACAAACGCCTGCAAAGTGATGACGATCAGGTGGAACGCGGCCCACACGAACTGGAACAAGCCACCGGCCATCGCGAAGACGATGCCGGCCGAGAACATAAGCGCGATGAGAATGAAGATCATCTCGCCTGCATAGAGATTGCCAAACAGGCGCAGCCCCAGCGAAAGCGGCTTAGCCAACAGGGTGACGGTCTCCAGCACGAAATTCACCGGCGCCAAGAGCTTGGAAGGGAAGGGGTGAAATGAAAGCTCCGCCAGAAAGCCACCTAGCCCTTTGCACTTGATGCTGTAGTACAGGATGAGCACGAATACCGTCAGCGCCATGGACATGGTGATGTTGGGGTCGGTGCTCGGCACGATTTTCATGTAATGGACGCCGAACAGCTTGGCTAGTTCAGGCACCCAATCCACCGGCACCAAGTCCATGAGATTCATTAGGAACACCCACACGAAGATGGTTAGCGCCATGGGAGCGATGAGGTCATTTTTGTGGTTGAAGATGCTATCCGTGGTTTCGTCAATAAACTCGACGATGATTTCGACAAAATTTTGCAGGCCGCCGGGAACGCCCGCCGTGGCGCGGCGGGCGGCGCGGCGGAACAGGGCGAGAAAAATGAGGCCAAGACCGATGGACCAAGCCATCGAGTCCACATGGATGGTCCAGAAGCCCATCTCCCTAGCCTCCGCTGCCGTATGGGCGAAGCCCCAAGCGCCATCGGGATGCTGCCCATAGGTCAGGTTGGTCAGGTGATGCCTGATGTACTCAGCGCTTGTTGGGGCTTCTCCGGACGTCATTCGTCAACCTAAAACCACTACTCCAGAACTCTGCCACTCATGCTTCCAGCGGCCGGGCCGTCTGCGCTCCAAGGGCTAGGGCTTTTGCTCCGAACCCAATTCCCGCCCGATGAAGGCGCTCGCCAACGGCGTGACGACGTAGGCCGCATGCACTGCCGCCAACGCCACGAAAAAGCCCAAGGGCTCAGGACCAACCATCGCCAAGGCCACCGCCATCAGCAGCACGGTGGCAATCGACCTAGCCACGCCGTAAAGCAGCAAACGGCGGCCCTGCCGCTGGCCGGCAGCATTCTGCCCAGAGGCGGCAGCCCGTGCGAATAACGCCGTGGGCACGACGCATACAGCCGCACCAAGCGCCGCCGCCGCTGCCTGCTCAACGGCAACCAAGGCCATCAGGCACACAACCACCCCGGCCATGACGATCTGCACGACCACAATTGCGCAAACCAAGCTGATGCCACCCGCGCTCAGTCGCTCGACCAATCGAAAGCCAAGTCAGGCGGGTCCCGCGCAGGCGGGCGCATTATATTCAAGGTGAATGACGGCATTCAAGGCGGATTGCACCAGAATGCCAAACTCGGCTGCCAATTCCCCGGATCCTCGGATAAGACCCAGAGGACCTCTGAGCAACTTCCAAGCATTGGACATCGCACGGTGAATAAAATAATTTATCATGTATTTTCAATGGCTTAAACGTCACATAAATCGAAAAGAATTGATTTTGTTGTACTGCAAAAACCTGCGAATATTTCAGGGCTTTCCTAGTTGATCCATGCTGTAGAAGCGCACCGTGTCCCTTGATTCTTGGATAGGAGGCGGTTGATCTTTGCTGCAACGGCGCACCTTGCCCCCTGTTGGGCGCACCGTCACCGGATGCGGCTTAGAATGCCATCAAGTTCGTCCAATGATGCATAGCGAATGGTCAGCTTGCCGGCGCCCTTGGCTGTGTGGGAAATGGAGACAGATGCGCAGATCTTCTCCGACAACGTCCGCTCCAAGTCCAAGACATTCGCATCCTTAGCCCTAGTCGGCCCCGTCTCCGCCGCAGCCACCGCCAACAGACCTCGAACGAGGGTTTCGGTTTGGCGCACGTTCAGCTTCCTGGCCACCACTTCCCGCCCAGCGACCACTTGGGCCGCTGAGGGCAGGGACAGCAAAGCGCGGGCATGACCCATCTCCAACGCGCCTTCGTCGAGCATTTGGCGCACCGTTGAGTGCAGGTTCAGCAACCGCATTAGGTTGGCGACCGCCTCTCGGGACTTGCTCACCGAATCCGCCACCGCCTGCTGCGTCATGCCGAACTCTTCACGTAGACGCACCAAGGCCTCGGCTTCCTCCAACGGCCGCAAATTCTCCCGCTGCACGTTCTCGATCAAGGCCATGATCAGCGCCTGCTCATCGCTCACATCCTGTATGAGGGCTGGCACGGAGTCAAAGCCGGCCAGCCCGGCGGCACGCATGCGGCGCTCCCCCGCGATCAGTTCGTAGCCTCCGCCCGCCCTAGGCCGAACGACCACCGGCTGCATCATGCCTTGGGATTTAATTGATTCAACCAGTTCGGCCAACGAGGCTGCGTCAAAGCGGCGCCTTGGTTGATGAGAACCGCGCTGAATCTCAACAATGCTGATGGCGGCAAGCCCCGAGGACAGCTCATCGAGCTTGCTGTCGGCGCTCAAAAGCGCATCAAGTCCTCGGCCAAGCGGTTTCCTAGCCATATTCCCTGCTTCCGTCACGTTGGCTATGTTGACACATGCGCCAAGCAATTCCAATGCTTGGCGCCCTGATGCGATGAACGCCCTAGCACAGGTTCCCGCGGGTCAAACCTCTCCCTTCACAAGCTCATCGGCCAACGCCATGTAGGCAATGGCACCGCGGGAATGACGATCATAGAGAATCACTGGCAGGCCATGGCTCGGCGCTTCCGCCAAGCGTACATTGCGCGGGATCACCGTGCGGAACACCTTGTTCCCAAAGTGCGCCAACAACTGCTTGGATACATGCCGCGCCAACTTGTTGCGAGGATCGTACATCGTTCGCACCAGCCCCCCCAAGACGATGCGGGGATTGGCGCGCTGGCGCACTCCGTTAAGGGTGTCCAGCAAGGCCGACAGTCCCTCAAGGGCGTAATATTCGCACTGTATGGGAACCAGCACGGCGTCCGCCGCCACCAATGCGTTCAGCGTCAGAATATTGAGCGCGGGCGGGCAATCAACAATGATGTACTCGTAGTCCGCCAGCCTAGGGGCGGTCGCCAAGCGCTCCCGCAACCTTCCTTCCCGTCGTTCAACGCCGAGTAGCGCCACCTCGGCTGCCGTGAGGTCGCGGTTGCTGGGCAAGAAGTCAAAAGCGGCGGGAGATTGGTGAAGAATGTCCTCAAAGTCCGCTTCCTCCATAAGCCAGTCGCCAACGGACGGTTCAACAGCACCTTCATCTGCTCCCGCTCCGATGGTGGCGTTACCTTGGGGGTCGAGATCAATCAACAGCGTCCTATGGCCGGAAAGGCCCAAGGACGCACTCAGATTAACGCTGGTCGTCGTTTTGCCGACGCCGCCCTTCTGATTGGACACCGCTATGATTCGAGTCATCCTTTCCCACCACCAACAGTCCATGCCAATCCAAAAGCCGGGGGATCCTGTGCCAATGGCGCCCGAGGATCGAACCACCCGGAAAATCCTCCGGCTTCGCCCGTATGTCTGCCATCGCTTGGCGCGAGTGCACAATCCGGTCAAAAGCCAGCAAGCGCCCGCCGCCCTTGAGCATTGCCTTGGCGCTTGGCCACAGGACCGACGGCGGCATCAGCGCCCGAGCGGTAACAATATGGCAACTGTTTGCCCGCACCTCGGCCAAATCAGCGCACAGCACGTTCAAGTTGCGCAGTTCCAACATTGGCTGCACCCGGCGCAAGAAGCGGGCCTTCCTCTCGCTGCGGTCCACCAAGGTGACCTGAACTTCCGGCAGCGCCGCCGCCAAGGGAATGCCGGGCAAGCCGGCACCTGTACCTAAGTCCATCAAGCGCAAATCCAGCCGTCCCAAATTCCTCTGCGCCTCCCGCACGGCATCGACCGCAATCAGGGCGGCAAGCAAATGCCGATCCACGAAGCGCGCTAGGTCATGGGTCGAGACCAAGCCCAGAACTTTGTTCCAACGTTGCACCTGATCGGCATAGGTCTGAAGTGCGGCGAAACGTTCGGGCGAAAGCGTTGGCGCAAGGACATCAAAATCGCTTGATTCAAGCGCTGGCACGTTGTTTCTTGGCTGCCACCAGCAGCACCGACATGGCCGCAGGCGTGATGCCCGGCACCCGCGCCGCCCGCGCCAAGGACCTCGGCCTAATCTGGGCCAACGTTTGCTGAAGCTCGCTTGACAGCCCCGGCAATTGGCAGTAGTCCAGATCGTCCGGCAAGCGGATGCCTTCGTGCTTGCGCACTTTGGCGATTTCCGCGTCTTGGCGCTTGATGTAGCCCTCGTACTTGATTTCCGTCTCGACCTGACGCTTCAATTCGGCTGAAAATCGCGGCGCGATCAGCCCGGCTTCAACCAATTGACCCATATTGGCCTCCGGCCTCTTCAAGTAGTCATCCAGTCGAATGCCGCCGCCGATGGGTCGGCCGCTTAAGGCGGCAAGACGGCCAGCTGCAGCGCTCTCCGGCTTCAGCTGGGTTGACCCAAGCACCGAGCAAAGCTCCTGACGCTCAGCTTGCTTGCGCGTGAAGGACCGCCAGCGCTCGGCCCCGACCATGCCCAAGGCTCGCCCCTTCTCGGTTAAGCGCAAGTCTGCGTTGTCCTCACGCAAACGCAAGCGAAATTCAGCCCGGCTGGTGAACATCCGGTAGGGTTCATTGGCACCCTGGTTGACTAAATCATCAATCATGACCCCTAGATATGCCTCGTCCCGACCCGGATACCAAGGCTTGGCGCCACTGGCCTTGCGGGCCGCATTCAGGCCCGCTAAAAGCCCTTGGGCGGCCGCTTCCTCGTAGCCCGTGGTGCCGTTGATTTGGCCGGCGAAGAACAGGCCCGAGATCGGCTTGGTCTCCAGCCAGTGGTACAGGCCCCGGGGGTCAAAGTAATCGTATTCAATGGCGTAGCCGGGCCGCGTTATGTGGGCGCCCTCAAACCCGCGGATGGAGCGCACCAAGGCCACTTGCACATCAAACGGCATACTAGTGGAGATGCCGTTAGGATAGAGCTCCCCGCATGACCAGCCCTCCGGCTCAACAAAGATCTGGTGCTTGGCACGGTCCGCAAAACGCACCACCTTGTCCTCTATGCTGGGGCAATAGCGCGGGCCAACCCCTTCAATCAGTCCGCTGTACAACGGACTGCGACCAAGAGCTTGCCTAATGATGCCGTGGGTGGTCGGATTGGTTTCGGTGATGTAGCACGAGTCCTGCTTTGGATGCGGTTCCGGCAGGAAAGACAAATGAGGCGGCGGTTCGTCACCCGGCTGCTCAACCAACTTGGAGAAGTCCACGCTGCGACGGTCCAAGCGCGGCGGCGTGCCGGTCTTCAGCCGTCCCACCGACAGCGGCAGCGCCCGAAGCCGCTCGGCCAAAGCGTTCGCTGGCGCATCTCCCGCCCGGCCACCGGGGTAGTTCTGCAAGCCCATGTGAATGCGTCCGCCGAGGAAGGTGCCGGTGGTCAAAATGACGCACGCGGCTTGAAAGCTAATGCCCATGGCGGTGACGACGCCGCTGACTGCGCCCTTGTCAACGACAAGATCAACCACGGGCTGCTGCATGATCCTCAGGTTGTCCTGCTGCTCAATGAAGGTGCGCATGGCGCGACGATAGATATCCCGGTCCGCTTGGGCGCGGGTGGCCCGCACGGCCGGCCCCTTGCTGGCGTTCAACACTCGAAACTGAATGCCGGCCTTGTCCGCAGCGCGGGCCATGACGCCATCCAAAGCGTCTATTTCCCGCACCAAGTGGCTTTTGCCGATGCCGCCGATCGCCGGGTTGCAAGACATTTGACCAATGGTTTCAATGCTCTGCGTCAACAACAAGGTGTTCGCGCCGGTGCGCGCCGCCGCCAAGGCAGCCTCCGCACCGGCATGGCCACCGCCGATGACGATGACATCAAAGGTTTCCAACTGTTTCATCTGCTTCTGCTAAGGGTCTGGACGGCAACGGAACGAACGGCAGTATAACGGATAGGAGCCAACCCGGGCGGACGAACCTCTCATTCTTGTTGTTGATTGCCAGACAGCTTGATCCCTTCCGTCGGACTGTTGCGACTTCCCGACTGACCTTCAGCGCGACGGCCATGGAACTGCTGAAAGCGGGCAATCGAATCAAGTTTTCGGCCGCCTCAGCGGGGTCCGTCCCAATTCGCCCGAGGCTGCGGGTTTCGGGGTTTCGGCAGATCGGAACCCCGCTCAATACATGAACCCCTCGTCAAAACTTGGAAAACAGACCGAAATAAGCAGGTTCAACCCAATTCGCGCCGGTCTTTTTATGGAATGACATTGAACGGAATGGTGTATTGGCTCAGACACATTCCGGAATTTTGGCCCCGGCGATTTTCGGCGCGTTTGTGCGCTGGTTCCGACGGGTTGGCGGGCTCGCAGCAAGCGCCGCCGCAACTTCTCCAGCTCCCACGCCCAACGCCTCGCTTCCGGCCGCAAATCACAACGGCCCGGCGAACCCGTCCAGTTCGACCACATGACCGTGCATGTCGACGGCAGGGTCTTCAAGCAGTTCCACGCCAAGGACCCAATCACCAAAAGCATCCAGGCCAAGACCCGCTCCCGCTCCTGCGTCACCGCCGCCACCGCCGCCACCGCCACTGACTTCCTCCACGAGGTCCTGCAGCGCATGCCCGTCCACTCGGTGCAGGTCGATGGCGGCTACGGGGTCCTGAAGGAATTCGAGACCGCCCGCCGCGACGCCGGCATCCCCCTCCATGTCCTCCCGCCCCGCCGTCCCGACATCAACGGTGGCGTCGAGCGCAGCAACCGCACCCTGCGCTCTGGGTTCTGGTCCATCCACCGCGGCGACCTCACCATCAGCGCAGTGAACCGAGCCCTGGACCGCCACCTCCACGACCACGTCCGGCCCCACCATGCCCTTGGCTTGTTGACGCCAGCTAAATTCGCGGACAAGCTCTCTCTCGCTGCCTGACCCGCAAAATTCCGAGATGTACTGAGCTCGTACAGTAGATTGCCAATCGTACAAGACTCTTCCATAGCAATCGTTGTATTCAATATGCTGGAGTGCCGTTCCCCAACATGTTGAAGATCGCCTTGATGCATAAGTCGACGCTCCACAAAATGTTTGATGCCTTATGGCTTCGGAGTGGGCCTTACCTTTTCCAAGTTACTCCTAACCAATTGAACACGCTGACAATTAGTCGGCCAACAGGCGGACTTCAATTCAATTGACTTGTGCGAAATGTCGTAGCCTTCTCCAATTTTCTGGGCCAATGTCTTTTTAACAATGCCGTTACCAAAAGTGATTTCAGCAATAATATCGTACCTTTGACATTTTGGCTTGTCCCACAGGAAGAGATCGTTATTAAGCGTTAATAACTGGAATCTGATTTGTTAGGCGATATTGTCGGACATTAGTTGGAGTGCGACATCCTCAATCATATCTTCCTGCCCGCCAACTGTTCGCCTTCGACCTAACTCTAATAGTATGCTCTCAGTAGGCACCCCGTAGCGCTCGCTTGCTCGGTTGGCGTGAAGCAGAAAGGAGCTATAGACACCAGCATAGCCTAGAATTAGGGCGTTCCTGTCCACCCGAATGGGTTGATCCATTATCGGGACCACCTTCTCTTCCGCAACGGCCATCAGTTTGAATATATCCACGCCAGTTTTTGCTCCCATTCGCTGCAAAACAGCGGCAAGGACTTCTAATGGCGTGTTACCTGCGCCAGCGCCTAGTCCGGCGGCTGAACCATCAATTCTTGATGCGCCAGCATTGATCGCCGCCAACGAGTTCGCTACACCCAGCGACATATTATGATGGCCGTGAAAACCGATCTCGACTTGCGCCGGCAATGCCGCCCTCAGGGTCGCGATTCTGGCGCTCACATCGTCCGGTAACATATAACCGGCGGAATCTGTACAGTAAACTGCATTAGCCCCACTGTCGACGAACACTTTGGCTTGGGCGACAATGTCTTCCGGTGAAATCATGTGCGCCATCATTAGAAAACCGACGGTATCAAGGCCCAGCTTGGCGCCTAGCGCGATGTGCTGCATGGCCACATCGGCTTCAGTGCAGTGTGTTGCAACCCGTATTGTGGTAACGCCAAGCTCCGCGGCCATTCGAAGCTCATCAACCGTTCCGATTCCCGGTATCAGCAGTGCTGATACCTTGGCATTGCGTAGTTTAGGAATCACCGTACTAAGATATTCCTCGTCGCTATGCATAGGAAACCCGTAATTTATCGAAGCGCCGCCGAGCCCATCGCCATGCGTCACCTCAATCAAAGGGACGCCCGACTCATCAAGTGCGATTGCGATATCGACCATCTGTTGCAGGCTGATTTGGTGGCTCTTTGCATGCATGCCATCTCGCAAACACATGTCGTGAAGAATTACTTCGCGGTTACTCAAATCCATTGTATTTCTCTTGTAGGGTTCTTTAAAGCGATGCCCGCTCGGCCATGAACTCAGCCGTCTTTATTGCGGCGGCGGTCATGATATCCAGGTTGCCGGCATAGCTCGGCAAATAGTCGCCGAGCCCATGTACTTCCAGGAATACCGACACGCGACGTCCATCAAATACAGGCTCGTTGACCAACGTGAAGCCCGGCACGTACTCCTTTACGTCATTGACCATATTTGCAATCGACTTACATATTGCATCTTCATTAGGTGTATCAGTGGTGAGACAATGGATGGTGTCGCGCATCATTAGCGGCGGTTCCGCAGGATTCAAAATAATGATTGCCTTGCCCTTTTCGACACCACCAATGGTTTCAATCGCGCGCGATGTTGTCCTCGTGAACTCATCGATGTTTTGCCGGGTGCCAGGACCAGCCGACTTCGACGCAATCGTTGCGACGATCTCGGCATACTTGACTTCTTGGCAGCGCGCGATTGCGTGAACAATCGGAATTGTGGCTTGCCCTCCGCAAGTCACCATGTTCACATTTTTTGTTTGCATTCCGAGATGTTGTTCGAGGTTAACAACCGGCACACACATGGGCCCTACGGCAGCTGGCGTAAGGTCGATTGTGAGAACCTGATGTTTGCGCAACAAACTGTCGTGAACAGCGTGCGCTCGTGCCGATGTTGCATCAAACGCAATTTTGATCCCGTCCTCCGCTATTTGATCGATGACCGACGGCAATCCTTGGTGCGTTGTTTTCATGCCTCGGCTTGCCGCATCGCGTAACCCGACCGAGTCTGGATCGATCCCAACAACCCAGACGGGTTCGAGAACGCTACTGCGTTGCGCCTTGATCAACAGGTCGGTGCCTATGTTGCCTGATCCAATGATTGCTATTTTCGATTTCATTCGGGGCTCCAATCGCTCCTGCCGTAAGTGGTATTGAAAGGCTTAGAAAAACTGCAATGAAGCGGTTCCGACACCACTACGAATATGCACGCGATCGCCGGAATTGGCCGGTAAGAACGGGACTAGCGACCCAGAAAGAATAATTTCTCCAGCTTGCAACTCAATTTCATACTGGGATAGCTGATTGGTCAGCCATGCTACAGCGATCGCCGGTGAGCCCAAGCACGCTGCCCCCGCCCCTGTTGCCGCGACTTCGTCATTGATTTCCACTACCATTCCGCAAGTCTCAATATCAATATGCTTAGGGTCAAAAACCTCCTCGCCGATGACAAACATGCCGCACGATGCGTTGTCAGCGACCGTATCCTGAATTTGTATTTGCCAGTCCCTTATTCGCGAATCTACAATTTCAAAACAAGCAGCCAATCCTGCCGTCGCTCCCATGACGTCATCTGCCGTAACGCCAGGCCCCTGCAATGGCCGCTTTAATATAAAGGCGATCTCTCCCTCGACTTTCGGCGCAATAAGGCTCTCGGCGATATCAATGGTCGCGCCATTAGATACTTGCATCAAGTCGGTGAGAAAGCCAAAATCGGGCGTCTCTATGCCAAGCATCTGTTGTACAGCAACACTGGTAATACCGATCTTCTTGCCAACAACTTTTTCGCCGGCAGCCATCCGAAGTTTCAACAATTGCCGCGAAACACGATAGGCGTCCTCGAGTGTCATATCCGGATTTGCTTGCGTTAACGGTGCGATCGGAGATCTTGTCGTTAGCGCTTTGTACAAGCGTTTCGCTGAATCGAGTGCAGCGTCGTTCACTGACTGTTTGCCTTCAAGAATTCGATCGCAATCTTGTTGTAGCGATTCGGGTGTTCATGCTGTGGCCAGTGGCCGCACTCTTCGAAGAGTTCAAGGATCGAACCTGGAATAGCCTCGTGCATGTTGATCGCCTCTGGCACGTCACCAAACGGGTTTTCCATACCCCAAACCACCAAGGTTGGTGCGGCAATTTTATTTAAGTCTTCTTCGCGCAACAAATTGCGTTGTCGAATTTCCATCTCCTGAAGACACAACAAATTGTGCACATTTTTTTGGAAGTCTGGATGGTGGTAGATCGCGTGTCGCACGTCGACCAACTCGTCACTAATATCTTTCTCATGATTGTGCATCAATAGTTCAAGGCGCTTTCGCGTCAATCCGATATCATCTTCCATCACAGCTTTGGTTGTGCTGGTCTTGATGCGTTCCATAATCTCCGGATTGGCCTTCGTGCCTCCGGCCGCGATAAGTTGCAATGACTGCACTCGTTCAGGGCTATGAATTGCAATCCACGCGCTGGTCCAACCGCCCAGCGATTCGCCCGCAAGATGCGCACTCTCGATGCCCTGCGCATCCATGTAATCCAATACATGCTGAGCGTACTTCGGGATTTCGTAATTGAAGTCTGGCTTTCCGGTATAGCCGTGCCCTAATGCATCGATTGCGTGACACTTGAATCCCGCGTTGACGTGAGCGACCAGATTTCGACTAAATGCCTCCAAATGACCGCTTGTGCCGTGCATAAAGATGACGTCGTCACCTTCTCCGGCGATCAGCGCACGCGTAGACACATTGTTCGCGTCCACAAATCGCACCTCAAATTCAATACCTGTAAGGTCTGTCCAAATCGACACAATATTCTTCCTGCGTTTATTGATTCATAATTGTTCTTGTAAATCTGGGTCAACCACCGCAACGGCCATACCGGTAAGCCATTCCGGCATCGGCGAGTAGTTCAGTATCGTCGCGTGGCGATGGGACAATACTGTTGCCATCATTACCCAAGCGCGAATTTCGTTGCCGCCGTTCCCGGCTACTTCCACCAGTCGGTCGTCAGCATATTCCGCGACGAATTTTTCGCAACGACCGTCTTTGATGATTTGCAAAAATTCGCGGTCAAACAACTCATTGATCACGGGAGGCGCATTCACCACCAGTGACCGGCGACGTTTCTCGTACCGCTCCCAATTATCGCGACCATTACGCCAAGAGTCGACGAGAAACTCGTCATTATTACTGTTAGGGCGCCGCCAATCGGGAAACGGTAGGCTGTGAGACAGTCCACCTGTCGCAATGACGGCAATTCGATTAAATCCTGTCACTCCTTCCAAGACTGATCGAAGCGCCACACCTAATAATCCGACGCGCCGCAATGATGGCAACGGAGGGGCAAAACAATTGATCACAATTGGTACGATTGGCACATCAATGTCATTAAGCAACCACTGTACAGAGTGGCTGATGCCATGATCTACTGACATGCGAGTCGAAAACGCCATATCGAATCCGTTGCCGACGAGTCCATCGCAAATCTGCTGTGCCGCGCTTGGTTCGCTGTTTAAGAGTCCTGATGGGGTTCCATGCTCACCGCTTGCATAGATTTCATCAACACCAATCAGAAGCGACGGCATGAGGTCTAGCCAAAGACCTCTAAAATGGTTCGACCCGATGATGACTACGAGATCCGGCCGCTTACTGTCGAGTTGATCCCGAGCTGACCGTAGTGCATCTCGAAACTCGTGGGCACGTGACAAATGATCAACTTTATCCCACTGTGTGTTCATCAGTGTGGTGTGCGATGCGCCGATGCCAAACACAATCTCAGCCATGACAGGTACTCATCATCGATCTGGAACACGTATTGATCGCAACATGGATGAGGAGCCGCGTCAGGCGCTCCATATCGTCAAGGCTTGCCACGTTCATGCCCAACTCGAAATCAATGTCCTTGATGTCGGCCTTGCCCAATCCAATACGAGCTGTTGGGATTTTTGCTTGTCGGAGGATGTTCGCATCGGTCGCCCCGGACATTCCGGTTACCGGCGTGTGCGCTTTCCCTTCAGCCGCTTCCCACGCCTTGATACAAGACCGGACGATGTTGGCATCCGGATCGGTCGTTGTTCCTGGAATGGACACGGTGCGCTGCCAAGTTGACTCGATGCCCAACTCGGCGCTGAATCGTTTGATGGCTTTGCCAAATGCTCTGTCAGCTTCCATAGCGCTAGTGCGCGGACTTACTCGTAGATCGACCTGAAATTGGCACTCAGCCGGCGTAAAAGCGGGCATTCTAGACCAACCAGAATGTATGTAAGAAACAACGCCCTGGGGTGCCACCAGTCCCGACCGATGAGTTTCGGCCCAGTCGGCGAACCAAGCTTCGAGACGCTCAATGAGTCGACCCGCATTGGTAATCGCGTTAGAAAACGGCAATAGGTGTCGGCTTCCAACGTAACTGTGCGTCCCAGCCACTTTCACCGTGTACCAGGCCAGTCCGACTTCCTCCCATGAGACACACCATCCCGATTTCGCGATGATCGCAGCATCGATTGGCGGCAGTGACTCTATCATGTGCGCACAACCGGCCCCGTGTCCGGAAGCCGGGCGCATACCTGGGCGCGCGTTGGTTGGCATGCCACCAGCGCCAAAGCCGAGGTAGAGATCCTTTGTCAGGGGAGCGCCGCTCGCGTGAATTGCTTCCCCGGCTGCGAGCACGCACGCCGCGTGTCCTTTTGGATTCTGCGCGCCCAACCCGTACACATAGTCATCGTCAATCCAAGACTTAGCGAGCATGTCGTCACGCAGCTCGGGCCCTACCCATGGCACGTCTTCATCTACGCTATTGGAGGTCACGGTGTCTATCGGTGAGTACAACAACAGGGCCGCGCCTTCGTGTGAACCGGGAAGCTTAATTAATGCATTGGACTGCGTCGCATCGATGACTTGTTCTTGTCCCTGCAATCCGACATCACTTGCGAACTGGACGATTTGCCGAGCAAGCGCGCCTTCTTCGCCGGTGGGCGATGCTATATCCACCATCATTTGAAGGTAGTCGCTTAAACGCCCTCGCCGAACAAATGACTGCGCCTTTGTGATCCTATGCGAATCAGCAGCGGTGAGCCGATCAGCGTTCATCGATCCGGTGTGCCAACCCAGGTACCAGTGTATCGTGTCAGCGGTTTCACCGCCCAGTATTTCAGTTTTTTCCACATGAGTTTTGTTCGGTCACATGTTCGGGTTTGGTTGATCCAAGAACGACTCGACAATATTGAAATAGTGTTCTGGCCGCTCCTCTTGCAAGTGGTGGCCACAAGCATCCAAAATATGGAGCTGGCCCCGCTGTACCATACGTGTGAGCATCATTGGATAGTCAGGCGTCAAAAATGCGTCTTGGAGCCCCCAAATAAACAACGTGGGGCATGCGACCTGAGCAAGCTCCGCCGTCAAATCCTGCCAGTCACCACGCGGACTATCCGAACGGGCAGCCAAGGCAATTTCTTCCGAATCCAAACTTTGCCTGTATCGCATTTCAACCGTTGCATCTGGAATACGATCTGGGTCAAACCACTCAAGACGCGCCATTAAAATACGCATCTTTTCTAGCGTAGGCCCGTCTCCTCCATAGTACTCGTCGCGCGCATTTCTACCTCGCCGAGACCCTTCCGGCAACGGTGCCAATGGGCCGTAAAAGACGGGCATTGAACCGGTAACCACCAGCGATCGAACCCTGTCTGGGTAGTTGGCTGCAAGACACAAAGCAATTGTTCCGCCCCACGAATTGCAGATGAAATCGGCTTTCTCAATGTTCAACGCATTCAATAGATGCGTTATCGACCGCGCATGAAAGTCCCACATCGGTCCATTGATAGTTACTTTCGCCGATTCCCCATATTGCAGAATATCCGGTACGACGCATCGCCTGCGTTTTGCGAATAGTCCAACGACCACCGAAAAATCGGACCAACCCGTGCAACCTGGACCACCACCGTGTAGAAAAATCGTTGGCACCGACACAGGCCTCTCTGGAGCCAATTCGACCACGCTGTATTCATTACCGTCGGCGTTGACGCGACAAGTCGTAGGGCGCTCAGGCGGTGACAAGTCAATCAAGACATTGCCTCACTTTTTCTGATCGAGTCGTTGTCCTTAGTGGCAACCCCTTTCTCACCGCGTCGAAAGGATTTCCTTGCTCAACAAATTTGCGCCACTCGATCAGTGAAACGTCAGGCCGATACAAGCGCTCAGGCGGTGCATCGGTTGCCTCTACCATCCTGTGATCTTGTTCGGAAAACTGTCCGTGAAATAGCCAGCGAATCCCAAGGAGGTACTTGAGATAAAAGAAAAGCTTCGGCAATCCGGATTTGAATTGCACCATGATACCAACATACTTGGTGTTGTCGGCATCAATGGGTACATAAAATTCGTAATGAATAAATTTAGGATAGGCTATTCGCAAGACGCCTGGCAACGAAAGCGAAGCAAAGCCGGGAAAGTCTTGCTTCTTGATGTAGGGATCGTTACGGGTCGAGCCGCCGGTATTGCCCAGCATCTGTCCTTGTTCCTGCGAAGGATTGATTTTCCACCAACGGTTGTTGGACCAACTTCCCAAGCCGGGGAATTCGGCCGTCCAGTGTCGCTCCTCTTCGACGCGATATAGCCAACGACCGCGCATTTCGATTTTTACGACGTTCCACGCAGGCATCGTCTTAAACGTCCGCCACAATGATGTTCGATGCAGATACTTTGCATGTCCCTCATCAAAACCATTTTCAGCGTAAAACCGCCAATTTCCGGTACGATCCTCTATGCGGCCACCGACACAAAACTTCGGGGGTTGCACTAATTCTTCTGGTAATTGTTTGGCAAGATCGTGTGGTTCACGATTACCCAAGAAGACCCACACCAATCCCAGTCTCTCCTCAACCGGAAACGTTCGCACCGCGACCTTGCCACACATGCGGGAACCTGGGCCATCGGTGATTACGGCACACAATTCGCCATCACTAAGACGATAGGTCCATCCGTGATACGGGCAACTCAAAGTGCCAGGAAATTCCACCTTACCGCCGGACAATGGAACTCCGCGATGCGGACAGCGGTCGTGCAACGCTCGCACAGCGCCATCAGGATCTCGGATCAGAAGCAACTTTTGGCCGCACAGCCGAATAGGTTGAGGTTTGGCGTCGACTACGTTGGACCATTGCACTGGGTACCAATAATTCTCTAAGCCGCCAGCAGCAGCTTCGTATTTTGTCCAGCTTGACCAGTCGCGGCCGGGCTTGTATTTACTATTTTGTCGAGGCGTGGGCATTCACATTACCAAGATGAATTGCGGCACTGATGTATACAGTATACCCTGATCTGGAAAAGAGCAAGTTCATGTACTGGCTCAGTACATCTCGGAATTTTGTGGATCAGGCAGCGAGAGAGGGCTTGTCCGCGAATTCAGCTGGCGTCAACAAGCCAAGGGCATGGTGGGGCCGGACGTGGTCGTGGAGGTGGCGGTCCAGGGCTCGGTTCACTGCGCTGATGGTGAGGTCGCCGCGGTGGACGGACCAGAACCCAGAACGCAGGGTGCGGTTGCTGCGCTCGACGCCACCGTTGATGTCGGGACGGCGGGGCGGGAGGACATGGAGGGGATGCCGGCGTCGCGGCGGGCGGTCTCGAATTCCTGCATGAACCCGTAGCCGCCATCGACCTGCACCGAGTGGACGGGCATGCGCTGCAGGACCTCGTGGAGGAAGTCAGTGGCGGTGGCGCAGGAGCAGGAGCGGGCCTTGACCTGGATGCTTTTGGTGATTGGGCCCTTGGCGTGGAACTGCTTGAAGACCCTGCCGTCGACATGCACGGTCATGTGGTCGAACTGGACGGGTTCGTCGGGCCGTTGTGATTTGCGGCCGGGAGCGAGGCGTTGGGCGTGGGAGCTGGAGAAGTTGCGGCGGCGCTGGCGGGTGCTGCGCGGAGCGAGGGCTGTGAGACCGCATCGGCGGTGCGTTCGCCTCGCCGCCGGGGCCAAAATTCCGGAATGTGTCTGAGCCAATACAGTTTACGCACAATATATCCCCGTAGATCAGTAAGTTAGGAGCGCATTTATGGAACCTTTGGTCGCCAACCAGGAATCTGGGCTACTCTTGCGTGACGGCATTCGCTACGTCGCGATTCGACCCGATGTATTGATGAACGCGGTTCGAAATTTGAGCAATAGTTCCCGTAGTGAGTTTTTGGGTGCGTTAGCCGCTTCAGCGGAAAAATATGGCGGTCGGTCCATCGAACACTATTCCAATAAGACCCGGGGCCGAGGCGCAATGCTACTCAACCGAGTTGCGTCTAGTGCGGCCGCGTTGGGCTGGGGAAAGTGGCAGTTTGGATACGAGCGCACATCAGCAAAAACGGTTACAGCCGTAACCCTGACCGTACTCGACAGCCCCTTCGCAATTGGGCATGGAAGTGCCACTGCGCCGATGTGTGCTGCGGTCGTAGGGATTCTAAGGAGCGCAATCGCTCAGGCGTACGGAGCCATTGCAATAGTGAGCGAGGTGCAATGCAGTTCACAAGGTCATGATACTTGCCTTTTCGAGGCAATTATTTCGAGCGATGCTCGGTCTTAGAACTAGGTATGCTCACCATTCATGGGAATTGACCCGAACACAAAGTGGTTTTGTGCCGGCTAAGGAACTTCGTAGACTACCCGGCCTTCAAAAACGGTTGTAATCACTTGGGTTTTACCAATTTCCTGTACTGGCGCCGAAAAAATATTCTGATCCAGAACAATCATGTTCGCGAACTTTCCGGGTTCAATTGAACCGGCATTTTGATCCCAACCTACCGACAGTGCGCCATTGATAGTGAGTGTGTCGATAGCCGAGGCCAGGTCGATACTCTCCTCGCCGTGTTCCAACATCCCTTGAACGGCGGGGAAGAAATTTGGTTCACGAGTCACAGGCCAATCTGATCCGGTGGTCATGATGGCTCCAGTTTCGAGAATGGTCTTAAATTGCCATGCCGATTGAGGTGGCGAACCCAACGTGTTTCCGAATATGTGCCATACACTCGGTGAAACTTCGGCAACTGCATTTAGTTCTCGGTATCGACTAAAGTCCTCTGGGATGATCAGATTGGAGTGGCCGGTCTCATGCCGAATAGCCGACTTTGGATTTGCGCCACGAGCAAACTCAATCGCATTGAGTGCCACATTGGTAGCGCCTGCTCCCGCAACGTGCATCTTTACCTTGATTCCCATCGAATCCAGCCGACCAACAATGTCGGACACTCTATCTTGTGGAATGAGAATGTTCTTGTCTACGGCTTGATTGCTACTTTGGTCATACCCGGCTTCACTAAAATAAGGGGGTGTGGGCGATCCATCAATCCACATTTTCGCAAAATCGACTGCAACATGTGGTGTTTCAAACGTCGATCGCTGCTCAAACAACCTGTCCAACTCATCCGCAGATTCTTGCCCAAATTTTGGACTCTCTAAGATAAAGTGGGCTGCTACCTGTAGCGTCAGAGTGCCCGCATTGTCGGCAGATTGGAGCGCCTCCATAGTGTTTCTTGCCGCTGATGCTTCTTGTACTGAAGTGATACCGTACTTGTTGTATTCCCTCACCGCCCATTCCAACGCCCGAAGATTGGTATCAGTCGGTGTCGCTGGAATGTGTTGTGTAACCAACCAGGTTGCAGTTTCGATAAGCTCGCCCGTGAGCTCACCGTTGTCGTCGCTTGGAATGCTTCCTCCGAATGGTGGCAGTGTCGACTCATTGATGTTCGCTATTTCGAGTGCCTTCGTGTTCACCAGTGCGTGATGTACTGACCCTTCATTAATGAAAACCGGCGTGTTTGGAAACGCTGCGTCCAGTATCGCCTTGTTAGGTTTGTCATCTGGAAACTGGCTCGCCCAAAATCCCCCGGCCACCAACCATTCCTTAGGATCCTTGCCCTCCGCACATACCTGCAATTCGGAGATAATTTCACGAGGGGCTATGCCTTCAGTCAACAGGCAGCTTGACGTGTATTGCAATCCACCGAGCAACAAATGGCCGTGTGCGTCATGTAGCCCGGGCATTGCCATGTTCCCGTTGAGATCAACCACATTTGTGGCATCGCCAACATATTTTTCTATATCCTGCCGCGAACCCACAGCGATAAACCGGCCGTCGAAAATAGCTACAGAATCAGCCCAGGAGCGCTCCGCGTCGACGGTATAAATTTTGCCGTTGACATATACGGAATCGGCGACTACGGATGGTTCATCCCCACAACCTGCGCCAAGAATGGCAATGAATATAAATGTAGATATAGATCTGGGCATCATTCTGCGGGGTCTTTACACTGCATCTTAGTGAGATTCCTCGTGCTGGCGAATTTGTGCGGCGCGGTCAAGAATATAAGTCTGTATGGATTCGCTCTCACTTTCGGAAAGATAGTCGCCAAATTGCGGCATTCCAGCAGCCTCCAGCTGACCTTCGACGACGATCGCGTGCCAGATTTCGTGCACCGCGGCGCCGGAATACCTCAGATCGGGAATCTGATCACCGCTTATGGCACCAGCCCCGTGGCAAAATTGACAATACCGATCGAACAGCAATTTGCCATCGCCCAGTGCTGCATTTTCTTGGCTCGTTTCGATTGCTGGAGGCACCGCTCGCGTGCTTTTCGACGTTGGCGCAGGCAATGAAGCATCTCCGCCAAGTTTGTAAACCAACACTCTACTGTAGTTTTGCGTCGCGACTCCATCAAGAAACGCCGGGGCGTGTGTCGCCAGTACGCCACCCCATCCTGCCATTACTGCAACAAATTGATCGCCATCAATACTGTAGGAGATTGGACCTGCCATGACTCCTGTGTAAGTTTCGCGGGACCACAGCAGCTCACCATTGTCTGCTCGCAACGCTTGGAAGAATCCATTCGCCGTGCCTTGAAACACCAGGTTTCCGCCGGTTGCCAATACACCGCCATTCCAAGTTGTACGACGTGGCGCGCGCCATCGCTCTTGTTGTGTTACCGGGTCCCACGCACTCAAGTAGCCTGCAGGAAACCCTGCGATATCCTCATCAGCGAGATTATCCGGCGGACTAAATCCGCCATATTCGACTCCCATTTCAACAGGCCCGGGTCGCAAATTCCTGGGTTGGGCATTCTGATAGGGAAAAGCCGACGGGATTACCGGAATATACGCAAGCTTAGTCAGCGTACTGTAGGCCATCGGATGCCAATTATGTGCGCCACCAGGTCCAGGGGAAATAAGTTGAACCTCGTCACCAGGATATCGTGCATTTTCGTGTTCTACCGGTCGTCCGGTCGCCAGGTCAATCCGGCTGGCCCAGGTCACGTCCGAATAAGGCTCGGCGGAAATAAGTTCACCAGTCTCACGATCAATCACGTAGAAGAATCCATTCTTCGGCGCTTGCATTATTACCTTTCGGGATGCGTTGTTGATTTCCAGGTCAGCGAGAATGATCGATTGCGTCGCGGTATAGTCCCAGACTTCTCCCGGCGTAGTTTGGTAATGCCAGACATATTCTCCGGAATCAATATCTACAGCAACAATCGACGAAAGAAACAAATTGTCTCCGCCACCGGGACTTCGTATGCGCTGATTCCATGGTGCTCCGTTACCTACTCCGATATAGACCAATCGTAATTCTGGATCGAACACTATTGCGTCCCAAGCGGTGCCGCCGCCGCCAATTTTCCACCATTCACCCGTCCATGTTTCTGCCGCCATTTTCATGCCCGGATCTTCAAACCCATTCCTGGGATCGCCCGGCACAGTGTAAAATCTCCAGTTCAGATCACCAGTTTGGCTGTCATAAGCACTCACGTATCCACGTACCGGCCCCATATCGGCACCACCATTGCCGATCAGCACGTTGCCTTCGGCAACCCTTGGAGCTCCTGTAATCGTCAGATTGAGATTTGGGTCGACGGTAAGCGTCTCCCAGGCCAATTCCCCTGAATGGCGATCTATCGCGATGAGTCGACCGTCCAACGTACCCACGTAGACGTAATTACTCCAAATCGCCGGCCCACGATTGACGGCATCGCAACAGGCCTTGGCCGCTATGACTCTCGGAACTTTCGGGTCGTAGCGCCAGAGTTCCCGGCCATTTACCGCGTCGTATGCATACACGATGCTCCATGCACCAGTCGTATACAAAACACCATCGGCAACGAGGGGTGTGGCTTCAATACCGCGGCTGGTGGGTAAATCCGCGAACCATGCCAGTGAAAGATCGCCAACATTGATTTCGTTGATTTGATCGAGCGGACTAAACCGTTGTTCTGAATAGGTTCGCCCGTGGCTAAGCCACTCTTCCTTAGCCGCCGCTTCGATACGCGCGCCATCAACGGGCTGTAATGACGTTGTCGCTGAATCCAGAACATCCGGTTGCTGCCCACAACCGGATATCCATAGCAAACAGGCCAAGAGAGGAGCGGGCCCGAGCGGCCTACTCCGAAACTCAATGAAAGGTATATTCGACACTCAGCATACCAGTCCGAGGAGCGATGACCGTCGCCTCCGTGGCACCCGTGAAAAAGGGGTCCGTAAAACCGCTGATAATTACCAGTTCATCGCCAAGATTCCTTCCGTGCGCACGAATTGCCCAACGACCATCATCACTCGTTAATGAAACCGAGGCATTGACAAGTCCGATTCCTCCCTGACGTAGGGCTGCATTGTTCTGGGCGTCGTTGAAAATTTCACTATTGTAGTTGTACTCAACTCTTGGCGATAAGCTCCATCCGTTGCTGATGGTGAATGCATACGATACGGCGGAGTTGATACTCCACTCCGGCGTATTGACAAATTTGAATGTCGGCAAGAGGCCAGCAGCTTCCGCAATACCGCCAACTGAAGAATATTTGGCATCCAGATAGCCGATGCCCAGTTCAATATTCAGGCCATCCACAGGCGCCGCCAACAATTCCAGTTCAAACCCGGAAATTTCGCCTGAAGCCGCATTCGCTGTTGTGTTTCCTGCAGATGCGTCTTCCAATACAGTGACTTGTATATCGCTGTAATCACTGAAAAAATAGGCGCCGTTGAGTCTTGCTCGGCCGTCCGCAAAGGTCGTCTTGAACCCAACCTCATAGCTTTCGACGAATTCAGGTTGCGCAGTAGGAATGTCCTGTCTCGGTGGAAAAATCCGCTGAGTAAAGGTGGCGCCCTTAAAGCTGTCGGAAAACGACACATAGCCCATCGTATTTTCGCCAAAATGCCGTGACAGGTTTATGTGAAAATTCGGCTCCTGCACATCGACAGTTTCCGGCGTTGTCGGCAAAATCGCAAAACCTGCTGGGAAACCAAACAATTCGTCCCTTGCGATAAATTGCTCTGCCTGGAAAGATTTTTCTTCATCCGTGTATCGACCGCCAAGCGTCAAGCTCCAGTCATCGTTCAGGTCATACGTGCCCTGAGCAAACAGGGCTTTGCTCGTGTTGTCGATGCATCCACCGCTGGAAAACGTCGCTCCATACAGATAGACAAGATCCAGATGACAACCGTCTTCCTCAAAATAGAATGCACCGACAATCCAATTTAGTGCGCCCCCGCTGGCCGTGCCTTTGAGCTGGAATTCCTGCGAAAACTGGTCTTGATCGAAATCGTTTACGGTAGCCACAATTTCCATGGGCGAACCGTCTTCGTCGCGACTCCAGAAACCTTCCAGCGACCGCACCGACGTGATTGACACCAACTCAAGTGAGTCGGAAATTGACCAGCTTGCGTTGACGGCGAAACCGTCCAGATCCAGATCCGCTGCCGGCTGCAATGGCCGAGTTGCGTCGGTCAGCAACTCGGGCACATTTGAGTTGACGACGCCGAATGTGCGATAAGGATCGTCTCTCGTAACCGTCCACTGACTATTGAAGCACGTTGGATTCGTAAGGCGTGAGGGGGCGCCGAAGTCGGCGCATACTGCGTCTGGAATTATGCCAAACCGCGTTGGGTCGGATGTGATTGCACCACTTGCCGCATCGAGTACGCCATTGAACACCAAGGGCAAGAATGCATCTTCAAAGTTCTCAAAGTGAATATTTGAGGTATGCGTCTCTCGTTCGCGTGTCCCGTCGTATGTGAACGAAATACTAAAATTGTCGGTCGGATCAAATTTGAATGACGCCCGATACGCAAGCGAATCCTCATCACCCCAGTCGGGCTGGCCCGGAATTTGATTTATTACAAATCCGTCTGCGGTTTTGCTCGATACGGCAGCACTGAAGGCCGCTCTATCGGAAATCGGAATGTTCACGTTGCCACGCGCGTGCACCCGCCCGAAACTGCCTGCTCCCAGCTCAATGCCTCCGGATAATTCATCGTTCGGTTGTTTACTTACGATATTTATCGCCCCACCTATTGTGTTGCGGCCAAACAGCGTGCCCTGTGGCCCACGCAATATCTCTACGTTTGCCACATCGATGACGTCGAGCACACCGCCAACTGAACGGGCAATGTATACACCGTCCAGATACAGCCCGACCCCCGGGTCGGTTGGCAGGGACCAATCAGGTTGGCCAACGCCACGAATGTAGATTGCAGCTGCACTGCTGGTCGGATTGATGGCTGAAGTGAAGTCAAAGACTAGATTGGGTGTGTAGTCAGCTATTTGAGATGCATCACTGATACCCCGAATCTTAATGTCTTCTTCGCCCATTGCCGTTATGGATATTGGCGTGTCTTGCAGACTTTCGCCGCGTTTCCTGGCGGTGACGACAATCTCCTCAATTTGCGCAAAAACCGGCTCTGCAATGAGGAGCATGCTCACCATCACGATTCCAAAAAATTGCTTGTTCATTGCCATCTGGCTTTCCCCCTGCTGCAATCGCGAATCTTAACTCAATGCCTAATGTGTACTGTATACACGAGTGCTTATACGCAGTCAAACCGGGGAACCAGGCAATTACCGTGATCGGTTGCAACACTGTGATATCGTGCACTTTTATGTTCTACCGGTCGCTTGGTCGCTAGGTCAATCTGGCTGGCCCAGGCCACGTCCGAATGCGGCGGTGGCGCAGGAGCGGGAGCGGGCCTTGACCTGGATGCTTTTGGTGATTGGGTCCTTGGCGTGGAACTGCTTGAAGACCCTGCCGTCGGCATGCACGGTCATGTGGTCGAACTTGGACGGGTTCGCCGGGCCGTTGCGATTTGCGGCCGGGGGCGAGGCGTTGGGCGTGGGAGCTGGAGCAGTTGCGGCGGCCGCTTGCTGCCCGCCCGCCCTTCGCAGTGGCTGGTTGGTGCTGCGTGGCCGGTGCGCACGCCATGGGCGAGGATCCGGCCGACAGTGGCGGCGCTCAGTGTGAAGCCGGGGTTACGGCGGAGGATGGCGTGGATGGTGGTGCGCCCGTTCCAGGGCCGGGCGCTCGGTCTCGACCAAGCGGCGGTCGTGATGGGTCCGCTGCCGGGGCCGGACCCGGCGCGGGCGGGTGCTGCTACCGTGATCGGTTGCAACACTATGATATCGTGCATGTTCATGTTCTACTGGTCGCTAGGCCAATCTGGCTGGCCCAAGCCACGTCCGAATGCGGCGGTGGCGCAGGAGCGGGCCTTGGCCTGGATGCTTTTGGTGATTGGGTCCTTGGCATGGAACTGCTTGAAGGCCCTGCCGTCGACATGCACGGTCATGTGGTCGAACTGGACGGGTTCGCCGGGCCGTTGCGATTTGCGGCCGGGAGCGAGGCGTTGGGCGTGGGAGCTGGAGCAGTTGCGGCGGCGCTTGCTGCCCGCCCTTCGCAGTGGCTGGCGGGTGCTGCGCGACCGGCGCGCACGCCATGGGCGAGGATCCGGCCGACAGTGGCGGCGCTCAGTGTGAAGCCGGGGTTACGGCGGAGGATGGCGTGGATGGTGGTGCGCCCGTTCCAGGGCCGGCGGTGGCGCTCGGCCTCGACCAAGCGGCGGTCGTGATGGGTCCACTGCCGGGGCCGGACCCGGCGCGGGCGGGTTGGGAATCGGTCAGGTCCACCGGCAGGCGCTTGCAGGCGAGAGGGCATGCGTGCAACAGCCTCATGTTCAGGCTCCTTTGTGTTTTGACAAAACAAGTGTGCCTGAATCGGCGGCGACCGGAGTCCGCAGCCCGGCAACCTGTCGGAACCAGCGTACAAACGCGCCGAAAATCGCCGGGGCCAAAATTCCGGAATGTGTCTGAACCAATACAATCGGGGAACCAGGTAATTACCGTGATCGATTGCAACTCAAAATGAATGGTTGCCTGATCCCTCGCGATCGTGGTTACTATTGCTTCAACTTAAGAGACCTACCGGGCACAATCACAGACAAATGCAAATATCGAAACTGAACAAAAAAACCCCTCTTGGTATACAGGCGTACGACACGCTTAAAGACGCCATCGTCTGTGGTCGATTGCAGGCTGGCTTCCGAGTTACCGAGGAAAAGGCCGCTGACTTTCTGGGAATATCCCGAACGCCGGCACGAGAAGCCCTGCGACTGCTGGGCCAGGAGGGCATTCTTGATCGGAGCACACGAGGCGGCTACACAGTGCCAACACCGTCGCTTGCGAAAGTCACAAAAATCACCGAGGTCCGAAAGCTATTGGAACCCTACGCCGCGCAATTGACAGCTTCGCGTATACGGGATGAAGAAGTTAGTGACCTTCGCAACGCAATTGACGATGAATGGAATGTAATTGACGACGAAGGTCTCGGCGTATTTGTCTCGGCCAATTGCGCTGTGAGGACTTTATTGTACGAACTGTGTGGAAACGCACAGTTGGTGGACTGCATCGCGAGGTACTCGGACCACTTGCAGTTCATAGGAGCACGCACTTTGGTTGACAAAAAAATGCGCGAAGTGGCCGTGAACGGACACGAACGAATATTTGCAGCGGTCTCCGCTCGAGACGCGAAAGGCGCGGCAACCGCCACGCTACAGCAAATTAATGCTGCGCAACGGGCCGCCGAAGAAAAATTGCAATAGGTCATGCGTCGAATACCGTTGACTCCACCGAGTCCTAAAGAACGGTTGGTTTTGAAGAACCTTCGGTACCTGCTCTAATGCCAGGCGAATCCTGACGACCTTCCACGACGATAACTTTTCTGTAGTTTCTCTTGCTGTATTGGCTCAGACACATTCCGGAATTTTGGCCCCGGCGATTTTCGGCGCGTTTGTGCGCTGGTCCCGACGGGTCGGCGGGCTGCGGGGCGCACCGCCGCGGCGGTCTCACAGCCCTCGCTCCGCGCAGCACCCGCCAGCCACTGCGAAGGGCGGGCTCGCAGCAAGCGGCCGCCGCAATTTCTCCAGCTCCCACGCCCAACGCCTCGCTCCCGGCCGCAAATCACAACGGCCCAGCGAACCCGTCCAGTTCGACCACATGACCGTGCATGTCGACGGCAGGGCCTTCAAGCAGTTCCACGCCAAGGACCCAATCACCAAAAGCATCCAGGCCAAGGCCCGCTCCCGCTCCTGTGCCACCGCCACTGACTTCCTCCACGAGGTCCTGCAGCGCATGCCCGTCCACTCCCTCCGTGCAGGTCGATGGCGGCTACGGGGTCATGCAGGAATTCGAGACCGCCCGCCGCGACGCCGGCATCCCCCTCCATGTCCTCCCGCCCCGCCGTCCCGACATCAACGGTGGCGTCGAGCGCAGCAACCGCGCCCTGCGCTCTGGGTTCTGGTCCGTCCACCGCGGCGACCTCACCATCAGCGCAGTGGACCGAGCCCTGGACCGCCACCTCCACGACCACGTCCGGCCCCACCATGCCCTTGGCTTGTTGACGCCAGCTGAATTCGCGGACAAGCTCTCTCTCGCTGCCTGACCCGCAAAATTCCGAGATGTACTGAGCCAGTACACTTGCTTGCGTATTTTTAGTATACCGTATACATTGACGTGAACGATTAGCTGGTATGTAGGGTGGGGAGAATCATGGCTAGTGTAGCCGCCATGGAGAACGACCTTCCCGTGCTGTCGCCGGGTGCTGCAGCTTTTTTGGCAAGTCATCACAAGATGACCATTGGCGGAAAACCGATCGACGCGATCCGGCACCATACCGAACTTAAGACGGTCACAATGGCGCTCTAGTCGCAACACATTAGAGAGTCTTTCGGGGAGAGATACGGTGCTAAGTTGGTATATTCCGTGGGGCAATATTGACTGGATTTTGCGTATAGAAATAATCATTTGGGTTTGTTGCCTGATTGCTGCCTATTGGATTAGCTGGAGAACTCTGGTCAAGAAGCGACCGTGGTTACGATCTAAGAAGAAAATGACGTGAGTCTAGAGGGTATACTCTTTCTTGCTTTCTTGAGTGTCAGTTTCTTAATCGGGACAGTGGCTTCTCGCTTCGTCAGCAACGTTTCCGATTTCTATGTCGCCGGCGCTCGAATGCCCTGGTTTCTTCTGGTCGGTACCTTTATCGCCTCTAACGTTAGCGCCGGCTTGTTTCTCGGCGCCACCAATATGACCGGCGACAGCGGCTACGCAATATGGGCTGCCTACTTTACAACCAGTATTGGGTTCGTTCTTGGCATCGCGCATGTCGGCGTCAAAGTTCGTCGCATGGCGGACTCCTACGAGGTTCTCGATTTCGCCGACATTCTAGCGACTCGATATCAAAGTCGAGAATCCAAAGTGCGCATCGTGACTACAGCAATTTTGCCGATCGTGTACATCCCGACTCTTGCCGCACAGTTGATCGGCCTTGCAATCATCGCGAGTGGTGTATTCGAGCTTCCCTACACTACTGTTCTTGCCGTGATAATGCTGGCAGTGATTGTTTACACAATGCTGGGCGGCATGTTGGGTGTGATTTGGAGTGACGGTTTCCAGTTTGTTGTTTTGATTGTTGGCTTACTCATCGCTGTGCCTATTGCCATGACCAATTTCGGTTCTGGCGATGCCGCCGCGGGGTGGAAGTCGCTCAGTGACAGCCTCCCTGAACTACACACTTGGACATCGGAAAGCTGGCCTTGGTTTATCGTCCTAGGTCAACTCGTGTGGATATTCTCTATACCGATACAACCCCACTTAGTTACCCGGTTCTTAACGGCAAAGAATGAACGTAGTATCTTGATTGCCCTTCCTGTGTGTCTAACTGCTGGATTTATTATCTACTTGTCGACCGTTCCCATCGGTCTGTTGGGTAAGGCTGTCAGCCAGGGTGCACCTGACGGTGGGTATTACTATATTCAATTGGCCCGAACGCTGCTTGGTCCGTGGCTCGGTGCATTTGCACTGGCCGGTATTGCCGCTGCCGCATTGTCAACCTGCTCCACCGTACTGATTGTGACCGGCCAATCCCTATCTCGCGAGATTTACCAGAAATGGCTGGTACCAGAAGCTACGGAAAAACAGGCATTGGGGGCCGCACGTCTTGCAATCCTGATTGTTGGTGGAATAACGTTCGCCATCGCGTACTCTCAATTGTTGGGAATCTTTTGGTTAGTCGTGCTGTCCGCGTCGCTTCTCGCATCGATATTTTTTGTACCACTTTTTTTCGGCTTGTTCATCAGAAAATGTGGCTCCTCCGGCGCATTGACGGCAATGATTGCTGGTGGCAGTACAGCACTTGCCGTGTTTGCATTTAATAAACATTTTGGTACACACTATTTCATCAGCGAAGTATTCGCAGGAGTGTCGGCCAGTGCGATTGCAATGTTTGTCGCAAATCATTTCTATCCGGCGTCCGCCGCTGAAAGAGACGTCGTCGATTCAATATCCTAACCGTAGGTAGTCCAAATTATGAAGGTGCGGACTTCCGCAGTAACGACAAAACACCCTATCGACCGCACATCTGTGTATATCGCTGTTGGCCTTCTTTCTGGGATCGGGGCTTTGATTTCCAGCACGATGCCGATGGTTATAGGCGCAATGGCTGAGACCTTTAAATTCAGCGAATCTCAACTCGGCGATATAATTGCAGTCTTCAATCTTACTTTCACATTGATAGCCATCTCGTCCCTCTTTTTTGTGAGACGGATCAACTGGAAATTCGCAGCCTTTTTGGGCTCAGGAATTTCTATAGCTTCTTTGGTGGGGGTCACTCTCACTGGCAATTATCAGTCAATCATGACGCTATTTGGCGTTATGGGGATCGGACTTGGGGGTCTCTATGCACTGGGCATGGCCGTCATGGGCGATAGTGAAAATCCGGATAGAGCCTTCGGCTTTAAGTTGGGCATGGAAGCATTGCCAGCTACAATCCTGCTCTTCGCGTTGCCCGTCTTGGTTATCCCCCTCTATGGTTTCACGGGGATGGCCTACGCCATGGCCGCAACGTGTTTGGCCGTTGGCCTCCTTAGCGGAATACTTCCCTCCCGCGGCGTCAAGAACGATACGATACTTACGCCCCCGCTAGCAGAGGCCGACGAAAACACCCCTGCCGGATCAAAGTCATCCACGCCACCCCTTACCTTGTCATTTTTGACTCTAGCGGCGAGCATCGTTTTTTTCACCGGCATTATTGCAACGTGGGCTTTTCTCGAAATAATGGGAACCGACAAAGGATTTCCAGCGGATAAAGTCGGCGTCACTCTGGCACTGGGTATGATATCTTCTGCCGTCGGCGCGTTCGTAGCGGCTTGGTTAGGAAACAAGGTCGGGCGCAACTTGCCTTTGATAGCCATCATGATCGTCAACATTGTCAGCCTAATATTAATTTGGCGGTCAACGTCCCTAACGTCTTTCGCAGTGGGCGCGATACTATTCACTTTTTGCGTTAATTACGGCCTGGCTTACTTCTTTGGACTTAGCGCCGAGATCGATTTGAGCGGTCGCTTCGTCGTACTCTCCGCCACAACTTTATCTCTGGGCGGCGTCATTGGGCCGGCATTAGGCGGGCGAATAATGGAAGGCCAGGGCTTTGAATCTGTCTTAGCTTTCTCGGGCATTTGTTCGATTCTGTCCTTAGCAATTTATGTGATTGTTGTTCGTTTAACTCGACCTCTGGGAGTGACAACATCGTGACTAGTTCTACCAAAATCGACTTCATCTATCTTTCAGAACCCGACATGGTGAAAGCGGGGGTCACGGACATGCCTGCCTGCGTCGATACAATGGAAGAAATGTTCAAGTTGCTATACCGGGGCGACTATCGGATGGCGGGGGAAAACAACAACTCCCACGGATCCATGATCCTATTTCCGGAAGATTCGCCGCATGCAAGTATGCCGAAACCGACCGCTGACCGCAGGCTGATGGCAATGCCCGCCTATTTGGGCGGCAACTTCGGTACGGCGGGCGTCAAATGGTATGGCTCAAACATAGCAAATCGCGAAATCGGGCTGCCGCGGTCCATCCTGATGTTTATCCTGACGGACACAGAAACCAGTGCGCCGCTTGCTCTGATGTCTGCCAACCTGTTGTCAGCCTATCGTACAGGTGCAATTCCAGGTGTCGGTGCGCGTCATCTAGCCCGTAGAGATTCATGTGTTGCAGGTATTCTTGGACCTGGCGTTATGGGCAAAACGTCTCTTAGCGCTTTTATGACTGCTTGCCCTGACATTGACACAGTCAAAGTTAAAGGACGCGGCAAAAAGAGCATTGATCTGTATATTGCATGGGCCAAAGAAACCTACCCACAACTCACAAATGTCTACGCTGTTGAAACCGCTGAAGAGGTTGTACGCGATTCTGATGTCGTGGCTTATTGCAGCTCTGGCGAAACGGGTGATCCATCAAAATACCCCCACGTCAAACGCGAATGGATTAGCCCAGGCACGTTCTTCGCGATGCCCGCCCTTGGCAACTTTGACGACGGCGTTGCAGGCCCTGATGTCCGCAAAGTTTTGGACAACACAGGCCTTTACGAGGCTTGGATTACAGAGATCCCTTCACCGACCCATCATGTAAACCCGCTTGTTGGCATGAAGTTTATGGACATGGTCGAAGAGGGAAAACTGAAGAAGGACGACCTCGAAGATCTTGGAAAAATTGTCGTAGGTGATACGCCGGGCCGAACTAATGACGAGGAAATTATCATGCTGTCGGTCGGCGGCATGCCTGTGGAAGACGTCGCATGGGGCACCAAAGTTTACCGCAACGCCATCGAAAAAGGCATTGGCGTTTCTCTTAATCTCTGGGACGAGCCAATAATGGGCTAAGGCTACAAGACCAATTGCACCCATATTTACATCTCTAACACAGCAGGACGCCACCCCGAGACCAAGGAAATGTCCGAAGACGTGACAGATCAATCGCTTCAGGTCATTGACAACATCGAGAGAGCTTTGATCGCTGTAGGGTCATGTTTGGCTGATATCGTTGCAATTCGAGTTTTTGTACCGACCCCCGCAGATGCCAACGCCGTCGGCGACGTGCTTGGCGACAAATTTCGGGGCATTGACCCGGCCTGTACGCTGACATGTTCTCCGCTTGGCTCCGATGCCTACAAGATGGAAATGGACGCCACAGCGTATCGCGGAGCATCTGAAAATTTGGCTGAGCACCTCGATCTTTCGCGCTAGCACGGGGCGGTTGCTCGAGCTTGCGTCCATTCGGCTGTCATTTTATGTGATCTCAGAGGCGATCAAACCGGTAAGTGCTTGGATCTACAATGGGATCAACATCAGACACAAGGTCTGCCGCTAAGTGTCCAGCTGCGGGTCCAGTACCAAATCCATGTCCAGAAAATCCAGTTGCAACCGTCAGGCCAGGGATGGTATTAATATGATCGATAACAGGATTCGAGTCTGGCGTGACGTCAATAACGCCTGCCCACGTTTCTTCTATCTCAGCTTTATCGAAAATCGGCCAAGCCTTGCGAAGGTTGGTGAGGGCTTCTTGATTGAGGCCTGGGTTAACTCTAGGCTCCATAGTGCGAACCTTTTCGAACGGTGAACGGCTGTTCGCGCCCCAGCGGCGCGGAAGCGCTAGATCTTCGAAAAATTCACGGCCTAACGACGTTCTTAAAGAACTGCCTTGAGTACGAAGCTGGCTGAGATAACGCCACCCGATCAACAAGTGATCGAGGGTTAGAGGCGCATTTAGTGCAGATCGTTGAGTGATGATAAAACCGCCATCCTGATGCTTTCTAAAAGAAAAGTCGGGGCCTCCAACTGAAATGTCCGTTGGACCTTCCATTGGTTTCGTACGAATAACAGAACAAACGAGAGGAAGCGTAGGCAAAGAAACACCGTGGTTGCCTAAAAATCGTCTTGACCATGCGCCACCTGCAAGCAGTACTCGATCACAGCGAATTTCGCCATTTTCTGTTACGACACCACTGATTTTTCCGCCGGAGATGGAAAGTGTCCGTACCGCGCAGTATTGAATCAAAGTGGCGCCTTTTGCAATGGCGGCTTCGGCCATCGCGCTGACTGCTATCGAAGGTTCCGCACGGCCATCGGACGGCGTATAAATACCGCCCGCCCATTGGCCTTGACCATTTGGCACGCGTTGGTCGATTTCTTTTGCACTCAGAAGCTGCGACCCCAATGAAAGAGATCGAACCGAGTTCGACCAAGCTTCATGCATCGCCATCTGTTCTTCCGATTGGGCCAAGAACATGATGCCAGACTGCTTATAACCAACCGATTGCCCGATTCGCTCTGGCATTTCTGCCCAGAGTCGGTCTGCGGCCAAAGCCAAGGGTACGTCTGCCGCATGGCGACTGGTTTTTCGTACCCAGCCTAAATTTCGAGACGACTGTTCCCCCGCGATATGGCCTTTTTCTAGCAAGACAACCGGGATATTACGCTCCGCCAAGGTGAGTGCCGCGGTTACGCCAACAATTCCACCACCAATAATCACCACTGTGGTGGAATCCGCGAAATTATTTCTTGTATTTACTGAATTAAGTGTTTTCGTCATATGCACGCTCCGTGAATTCTCATCGCTGGATTATTACTCGGTGGTGATTTCTTCAATGCCTGCTTTTGAAGCACCACGATCAGCTGTTACTTCCGGTTCCATGTCGGAATTATTCAGAATTCTGTGTCACTTTAATTCCTTGCTAGCAATCTGAACACAGATCCAATACGCCATCAAGCCGGCCCTCAAAGAAGAGGGCTAGTCGGAACAGCGAGGTGTTCCAACCCTGGGGTGGATCGGCGCAGAACTACGGCCGCTCCCCTGCCAGTCGTAGAAACTCCCTAGCCACGCTTGCTTCATTCATTGTCTTTTTTCGAACGCCGCCTTTTTCTATCTCTAACATCAACACAACGAAGCTCATCGACACAGTTACGCGCCATTTCCTGAATAACGCTCTTTTTAATTTTTTGCGTATCCGTCACAGGCAATTCAGTAACAAAAGCAATGTAACCGGGAGTTTTGAAATAACTCAATTGCTTTCGGCAGTGGCTAAAAATTTGTATGGCGTCCTCGCTCTCACCAACAACGAAAGCAAAAACCTCTTCCCCGCGCATGTCGTCCGGGACGGCGCACACAGAGCAATTATCGACGCCGTCTATTTCGACAATGACGGCCTCGATTTCCGCCGCCGAAATATTCTCACCACTACGCCGAATTAGATTCTTGCGCCGATCAACGAAATATAGGAGTCCATCCGTCCCCGCGAGCAACACGTCACCTGTATGCCACCAACCATCTATCCAGCCGCCTTCTGTAGCGCTCTCATCTTTGTAGTACCCGGAAAAAAAATATCGCCTCGGATTTCCTCCTTTCGATCGAACCAATAATTCACCCGGCTCGCCCGCCGCTACATCGATGCCGTATTCGTCGACCAAGCGGTACTCCATTGTGGACACCGGCTTTCCAACGCAGCGCTCGCCAACACGCCTTGGTTCCTCATGAGCCACCGCAATCCCCCCAGAACCCGTTTCAGTCATTGACCACGCATCGATCATCGGGAAGCCGAATCGGTATTCAAAATTTGCATGATGTTGTGGGTCGGTTCCCGGGGCGAACCCAAATCGAACCAGTCCCGAAAAGTCGTCATTAATCTGTTCTGGAAGAGCCATGAGGATAGCGCTCATTGCGCCCAAGCAATGAATGACCGTCGCACTCTCATCACGAACTGTTTGCCACCAGGTACTCGGATGAAAACGATCCAATTGGATCACGCAGCCGCCGCACATTAACATTCCCATGAACGAAGCACACAGCGCATTCATATGATTCAATGGCAATGGCGTTACGAGCCTGTCGCCCTCTGACAAAGCACATAGACCGCCAATTTCATTATACCAGCGCCCGACCCGAACAAAAAACTCATTTGATAGCATGCAGCCTTTGGGCTTTCCGGTTGTTCCGGACGTGTAGAGCAAAGCGGCTTCGGTCTTGCTACCGTTATCTTTGAGAGTGACTTCTCCTCGACAAGCGAGCAACTCTCTGCGACGCAAGAATTTGCAATCATCGATTTTTTCGACCAGTCCGTTTAGACGCGAAGAAAATTCGGCAAGGCCAACAACAAAGCTGCTATCGCTATGGCTTATCACATGAAAGAGTTCGTTATCGGTAGCGCTTGAATTGAGTGCGACCACGCTACCGCCTAAAGCGTTGATTGCCAGTAGGTGTAGGAAAACATCCACTCTCGCGTCAAACGCAAGCGCCACCCGTTTGCCTTCGTCAACTTCGAGACCCGCGTAGGATTCAATAAGTTGTTGGACACTCTCGTTTGCAGTCGCATAGGTAAATTCGATCGCACTATCCGAATATCTGCTACAGGACGTCAACGGTACTCGCAGAAACGGCCTCGATCCGAATTCTTTAACCGTTTCTTGAAATGCAGCATACACGCTTTTCGCTTCCGGCTTGGGCATCAAATTCTCAATCTCATCTCACTGACCAACGAACAGCCAGAGTCTAGCAGCGTCTAGGGCAACTCACCACAATGAGAAAGTTGGCTACGGTTCATAACTGAAAGATTTGACCAAGATAATCCTCGATGTTAGTTAGGTCGCAAGGTGTGATGCATCGATATCCAAATGTCGAACAGAGTCTCTCATCTCGGGCCGGACACCCTGTTTGCCGTCAGCGCCTATGGGACAGATATAGCGCTGGTTTAAAGGAGGGTTTTTGTTCATCCTAATCTGAGGGGCAGAGATCAAACAGAAACCATCAGGGCGAGTATCGTCGTCAGACGAAAGGGCGTCCACGACAGTGCACAATTTCGGACCTTGAATTCGTCCATGTTGGAGCTGATATGTTCACTCAAAAATAACGTCGCACTTGTCACCCTTGCACCGGAAGAGGTTGACCCAAGCGACATCGAGAAACTGTGTTCGCGGGGCATCAAAGCTTGCCTCGGCCACTCCGATGCCAGTCACGAGGTAACAAGAGCTGCTTTGACCGCCGGTGCGAGGGATTTTACACATCTTTACAACGCCATGTCGCCGCTGGAGAGCGGAGCTCCTGGCATGGTCGGTGCCGCGCTAGCCGATCAGGAAAGTTGGGGCGCCTTTATTGCCGACGGTGTCCATGTTCATTGGGCATCGCTTCAAATTGCGATAGCGGCCAAGACCGCCGCCAAGTGCATTTTGGTCACGGACGCCATGCCGCCAGTTGGCGGCAAACAGCCGCGATGTCGATTGAATAATGAGTAAATCGTCTGTGAGAACGGTCGTTGCACTACGGCCGATGGAACGCTCGGTGGCTCGTGCCTGAACATGATGGAGGCCGTTCGCTTAAGTCGGGAAAACCTCGATTTGACGCTTGCTGAAGCGTGCCGGATGACAAGCACCTACCCGGCTCAACACGTGCGACTTGGACATCAACTCGGGTCCATACAGCAAGGATTCAATGCCGACTTGATCACATTAGACAAGGAGATGACACCAATGAGCCAAAAGAACATTACCAATGTCACCGTGATCTTGATGGGTGTTCGAATTGACTAAGCGGACTAGGGCTTCCCGCCTGACAGTGTACGCCCGAGTTGAGTTTAATGAGAATTCAACGTGGCGAGAAATCGGTTCGGCAACGATAAATTCCGATACCTCTGTATCCGTTACCCTATACTGCAACCCAAGCAATTTGAGAGAGATGCGGGTTCAACACATCAAACCGGCTAATAGCGAAGCGAGTGGGCAAGCAGAAATATCAACGTGTATTGGCTCAGACACATTCCGGAATTTTGGCCCCGGCGATTTTCGGCGCACTTGTGCGCTGGTTCCGACGGATTGGCGGGCTGCGGACGGAGGGAGCCGTAGGCGAACGCCCCGCCGCCGGTTCAGGCGCACTTGTTTTGTCAAAACACAAAGGAGCCTGAACATGAGGCTGTTGCACGCATGCCCTCTCGCCTGCAAGCGCCTGCCGGTGGACCTGACCGATTCCCAACCCGCGCGCGAGCGCCTGCGCGCACCTGAACTGATCGACTCGCTGGTTGCCGGCGGCATGCTCCGTGGTGACGCCCTCCGCTCTGTCGGCTTGGCCAAGAGCACTCGACTGGCGCGGGGCGCACCGCCGCGGCGGTCTCACAGCCCTCGCTCCGCGCAGCACCCGCCCGCGCCGGGTCCGGCCCCGGCAGTGGCCCCACCACGACCGCCGCTTAGTCGAGGCCGAGCGCCACCGTCGGCCCTGGAACGGGCGCACCACCATCCACGCCATCCTCCGCCGTAACCCCAGCTTCACACTGAGCGCCGCCACTGTCGGCCGGATCCTCGCCCATGGCGTGCGCACCGGCCACGCAGCACCAGCCAGCCACTGCGAAGGGCGGGCTCGCAGCAAGCGCCGCCGCAACTGCTCCAGCTCCCACGCCCAACGCCTCGCTCCCGGCCGCAAATCACAACGGCCCGGCGAACCCGTCCAGTTCGACCACATGACCGTGCATGTCGACGGCAGGGCCTTCAAGCAGTTCCACGCCAAGGGCCCAATCACCAAAAGCATCCAGGCCAAGGCCCGCTCCCGCTCCTGCGCCACCGCCGCCACTGACTTCCTCCACGAGGCCCTGCAGCGCATGCCCGTCCACTCGGTGCAGGTCGATGGCGGCTACGGGGTCCTGAAGGAATTCGAGACCGCCCGCCGCGACGCCGGCATCCCCCTCCATGTCCTCCCGCCCCGCCGTCCCGACATCAACGGTGGCGTCGAGCGCAGCAACCGCACCCTGCGCTCTGGGTTCTGGTCCATCCACCGCGGCGACCTCACCATCAGCGCAGTGAACCGAGCCCTGGACCGCCACCTCCACGACCACGTCCGGCCCCACCATGCCCTTGGCTTGTTGACGCCAGCTAAATTCGCGGACAAGCTCTCTCTCGCTGCCTGACCCGCAAAATTCCGAGATGTACTGAGTCCGTACAGGCCTTGGTTCCGAGTAGGCTGATACAGCGGCGCCTTGGCGCAGAGCATCAATCAAACGAACCTCTGGCCAAAGAGGCGCTTACTTGCCGATGCAGAACGTACTGAAAATGCGGCCTAGCAGGTCGTCCGGGGTCACCCTGCCAGTGACCTCGTCCAATGCCAAGTGCGCCAGTCGAAGCTCTTCGGCGATCACTTCCCCGGCCGCCCCGGCTTGGCACTGCGCGGCGGCGTTGCCAAGCCCGTCCAATGCGATGCCAAAGGCTTCAAGGTGACGGTGACGAGCGCTGAAGGCGGAGGCTTCGCCACTGAAGCCGACCTGCTCCTTGATCATCTTCTTCAAGGCATCAACACCTTCGCCGGTCAGGCAGGACAGGCGCACGGTCCTGTCAACACCCGGCGCCACGCCAGCGGCAACACCGATGAGGTCAATCTTGTTTTCCACGACGATGGTTCGGTCGTGGCCGAACGCCAAGGTTGGGGCTTGCTTTGCCGCCAAATCGCAAACTTCAAGGACCAAATTCGCCTTTGTTGCTTCAGATTGCGCTCGGCGCATGCCTTCCATCTCAATCGGGTCGCCGCTCTCGCGGCTGCCAGCGGTATCAACCAACCGCACCGGCAAGCCGTCCAACACCAAATCCACCCGCAGCAGATCCCTAGTGGTGCCGGGGATATCGGTCACTATCGCCGCGTCTTCCCCGCTCAAACGGTTCAACAGACTGGACTTGCCGACGTTCGTCGGGCCGATGATGGCGATGTTGGCGCCTTCGCTGAGCAGCACGCCTTGGCGGCCCTGCTCCATTAAGCCTTCCATCCGGCCAATGAGGTCATCAATGCGGCCAGCAACCCGGCCTTGGCTTAAAAACTCGATTTCCTCATCCGGGAAGTCGATAGCTGCCTCCACATAGGCGCGCAGCTCCTCAAGCGCTTCCTGCACCCGATTGACCCTTTGCGAAAACTCACCGGATAGGGAGCGTACCGCACCCCTAGCTGCCTGCCGTGAGGCGCTGGCGATGAGGTCGGCAACAGCTTCCGCTTGGGCTAGGTCTAGTTTGTCGTTCAGGAACGCCCGTTCGGTGAATTCCCCGGGTCGCGCCAGCCGTGCGCCCAAGGCCAAGACCGCATCAAGAATCATCTGCATGACTATGGGGCTGCCGTGGCCGTGCAGCTCCACAACATTCTCGCCGGTGAAGGAGCGGGGGGCTGCAAAGAACAGGGCCAATCCTTCATCAAGGATTTCGCCGCCATGCTGGAAGCACCCATGCATGACCCGGCGCGGGATGAGCCGTTGACCCATCACAGCTTCGCCAATGCGCTGGGCAAGCGGCCCGGAAATTCGGACGATGCCCACGCCGCCTTGACCGGGAGGGGTGGCCACCGCGGCAATGGTGGCCGGCGGCCCAGCGCTCAATTGCGGGCTTGCACCGCGGCATCCGCCCTTTTCATGACATACCATTGTTGCGCGATGGACAGCACGCTGTTGACCAACCAGTAGAGAACCAAGCCGGCAGGAAAAAACAGAAACAACGCGGTGAACATAATCGGCATCAGCTTCATGATGCGGGCTTGCATCGGATCGGCGACGGTGGGGCTCAAGAGTTGCTGCACGTACATGGCCCCGCCCATGAGCAGCGGCAGGACAAAGTAAGGGTCCATTGCCGCCAAGTCTTCTATCCACAGCATGAACGGCGCTTGTCGCAATTCCACGCTTTCAAACAGCACCCAGTACAGGGCGATGAAAATCGGCATGGGCAGGAGCATGGGCAGGCAACCGCCTAGGGGATTGACTTTTTCCTTCTTGTAAAGCGCCATCATCTCTTGGGACAATTTTTGCCGGTCGCTTGAGTGACGCTCCTGCAGGCGCTTCATTTGCGGGGCAACGCGGCGCATGTTCGCCATGGATTTGTAACTGGCCGAGGACAGGGGGTAAAGCACCAGCTTCACCAGAAACGTCAATAGGATAATGGCCAAGCCCCAGTTCCGGACCAAGCTGTGCAGCCAGTCTAATAGCCAAAACAGAGGCACCGCCAACCACCACAAAAAGCCGTAATCCACGGTGAGGTTAAGGTTGGTGGCAATCTGCTCCAGACGCTTTTGGTCTTTTGGCCCGGCGTAGAAGCGGGCTCGCCACTCACCTGTTTGGCCAGCCGTTAAGGTCCTTAGCGGCCCGGTGTAGCCAACGATGTAGGTGCCATCGGCGCGCCTACGGCCGTAATAGTTGTTGCTTTCGTTCTCGTTAGCTACCCAAGCGCTCAGAAAGTAGTGCTGCAAAAAGGCAATCCAGCCGCCGGGGATGCTGTGGGCGCGGAAGTCCCCTTCATCAAGGTCATCGAATTCAATTTTGTCGTAGCGGGAATCCGGCGTGGTGAGAGCGGCACCTAAGTAGGGCTGCGGTCCGAAGCTAAAGCTTTCCCGTCCAGCAGGCGCCTTGGCATCCCGCTTGACCTGCCCGAAGAGGCTGGCTTGAAACGGGTCAGGCCCGGTGTTCTCAATGCGGTAGGAAACGTCAATCAGATAGCTGCCACCCCGAAAATTGAAGATCTTGCGCACTTTTAGCCCTAGCCGCTCCATTTTCAGCACGACGGATAGGGATTCGCCTTCTTCGACCGAGTAGTAGTTTTGGGCGGACTTGTATAAAGGCCGATCGGCACCGGAATCCAGCCCGTCCGGACCAATCAAGCCGCTTTGCGCCATGTACAGGTGGCCATTGCCAACATTGAGCAACTCGAATGGCACGTCCGGTTGGTCAAGATCCACGGGGTAGCGAGGCAGCAGCACTCTTCGGATGTCGCCGCCACGAAGGTCTATCCAGACTTCCTGACTGGATGTGCTGACGCGAATCAGCCTATTGGGCTCTGCATCTTGGTCTGCCGCCCTCTCAACGCTCGCAACGGCTTCCTCCGACAGTCCAATGAGGGACGCATCGGGAATGTCGGAGGCGGATGGCGATTCAACCGCTGGGCCCGCGGCGGCGGTTTCGCCGAGCTCGGGCGCATTTGCCCGTTCAACCGCCGGCTGGGACTGCATGAAGTCCTGATTCCAAGCCAGAATCATCAGGTAGCCCGTGATGGCCATACCAACCAGCAAGGCAATGCGCAGTATTTCCGGCGACTTCATGGCTCAGAGTCCAGTCGGGGGGGCGGTAGATCAACCCCACCGGGGTGGAGTGGGTGGCACTTGAGCAAGCGGCGGGCGGCGAGCCAAGCGCCGCGCACAGGCCCATGCAAATCAAGGGCGGCCAAAGCGTAATTCGAGCAAGTGGGGTGAAATCTGCACTGATTGCCAATGAGCGGGCTAAGGGTCACCTGATAGGCGCGGATGCAGCCTTTCTCAAGGGCTAGCGCAAAGGCCCATGCCGCCTTTCCGGCCATCGGCATGATCTCGCTTGCCTTGACGAAGGACATCATCAACGTTCAGCCTCGCTAGCCATTTTTTTGAACGCCTTTGCCAAACAGTTTCTCAGCGCCCGATGCTGAATGGGTGCCCGCACCTGCAGCACAAAATCCATGGCCGGCAGGTCGTTGCAATGCAGTCGGAACGCTTCTCTGATCATTCGCTTGGCCCGATTGCGCTCGTGCGCCTCGCGCAGGGCTCGCTTGCCCACAATCAATCCCAGCCGGGCGCTCGGCCTAGCATTGCGAATCGCATATAGACTTAGGGGGCCGATTCGCAGCCGTATTTGGGCCATGCGTATAGCCCTCTGGAATTCGCGGGGGGAATTCAGACGCTGGTGCTTGGAGAAACCGTTGGTTACGCCGATAACCGCTTGCGGCCTTTTGCCCGCCGGGCGTTGATTACCTTGCGTCCGCCTTTGGTTGCCATCCGGGCGCGAAAGCCGTGAGTCCGCTTGCGCTTGATCCGGCTTGGTTGGTAGGTCCTTTTCACGGTGATGCCTATGCCGCAACGAAGCGGAATTTTAGGGAAGGTGGGTGGCCAGTGTCAATGGCGTGTACGGGTTCAGTACATTTGGGGATTTTTTCGGTCAGTCAACCGGATATCTTGCGCGGAAATTCGGCCGGGGTCAATCAGCCGAGGGCATGGTGAGGCCGGACGTTGTGGTGGTCGCGGGGGGACCCCTCCAGAGCTCGGTTCACTTCGTCGGAGGTCGCCACGGTGGACGGACCATATAACCCGACCGGCAGGGTGCGGTTGCTGCGCTCGACGCTGCCGTGACTGTCGGGGCGGCGGGTTAGGAGGACGTGGAGGGGATGTCGCGTCGGGGGGGGGGTCTCGAATTCCTGCTCCTGCGTGAACTCGGAGCCGCAATCAATCCGCACCGAGCTCACGGGCATGCGCTGTTGGACCTCGTGGAGGAAGTCAGTGGCGATGGCGGCGGGAAATGGACGCTTACTCATGCGAAGCGTCGCCTTTGAGATTTGGCGAATATCTTAGCGTGCTAGTTCAGCAATCGGGAGGTGGCGCTTAAGAAGGCCTAGAGCCTCCGGAAGCGGATGTCTGTCCGTGTGCGACATTGCCAGACGCGTAATTACAACAAATCTTACATTTATGAATATTGTTGTTGTTGGGAATGTGTATAAGCTATGGATTAGTGGCCGAATCCGGCTTGGCAAGTGTATTGTCTATGTGGAAAAGGGTGGGGATAGGCAATTGGGCTTAGCGATGGATCAAGGAGAGCTGACATCCCCCTCACAGTAATAGCCCAAACCATTTCAAATGTGTTTCCAATAATTACCCATGGGTTACACACATTGGAGTCGGCTTTTGCTTCCTTGACCAAGGCGCACCCTTCTCATGGGCTGCTTGGCGGAGGGAAAATCAGTGTATGACCCGATTATGGCTATCCGTATGGCAATGTGGATATTTTTGATTTCGAAGGTATATTTAACCTCTTGTTTTTCTAGTGTTATCCATAGTCTATCCACATCATTCAGGACTGATCGAGTGGATGAACGAGCGCGTTTTTTCAATCTATGAGCAGACTCAATTAGCTGTTTTTATTACATATTTTTATTTTATGTCAAATCTATAACAACATAAAAATTCCAATCTCATTTCCCTGCCAATAGAATACATGCTGAGCCGGGATTGGTTTTGCAGTCACAGCAGTCACAAAGAGAATATTGAGGTTATTTTGAGAGGCAAGCGGACTTGGAGGGCGTGTTTGAGTGAGGTGGAGGGCATTGTTCCTGTCGAAGAGTTCAACGCCAAGATAAGACCACTCCAATGCAAAATAGTCAATGATCATATCGTCGTGCTATACGCGCCCAACCGTTACATCCAGAACGAGGTGCGGCAAAAATACTTGCCCATTATTCGTGAGTCCCTGATTCAAGCTGGCACTGTTGAGGGTGCTCCCACAGTGGAAGTGGCGGTCGGGGAGCCGCCTAGGGAAGGGGGTGCCAAAGGGCCGAAACGGGTCGAATCAGCGGTTGACCTTGGGTCTGCACGGCAAGATCGGTGGGAACTCGATCCAGCCTTCACCTTTAAAAAATTTGTTAGGGGCAAGTCCAATGAGGTGGCGCACGCCACGGCGTTGCAAATAGCTGAGCAGCCGGGCAGCGTCAACAAACCGTTTTTGCTGTACGGGGCCGTCGGCCTTGGCAAAACCCATCTGATGCAGGCCATTGGCAACCATATTCATGACCGATGCCCCACGAAGAGAGTTGTCTATTGTCACGGTTTGGTGTTCCTAGAGCGCATGGTTAAGGCCATGAGGGAGCGGGGGGACGCGGTGGAGCGAGAGGTGGCGCCCTACAAGTCGGCGGACTTTCTGCTCTTTGATGACATTCAATACCTCGGCCCGGGGCCCGCCACACAGATGGAGTTTATTAAGATATTCAATCGTTTATGTCATTTCGGTCGGCAAATAATATTAACGAGCGACCGCAACCCTCATCTGATTGAAGGTCTCGAGAGTGGTCTGAAGGATCGCCTTGTCATGGGGCATAACGTCTCCATCCTCCAACCGGATAAGGCCACTGCTGTTAAAATTTTGGCCGGGAAGGCGGCTGCGGACCAAGTTGATCTCCCATCGGAAGTGGCGAGCCACATCGCCGAACTAGCGGGCGCCAATGGTCGCCAGCTTGAGGGCGCTCTTTGCAGTGTGATCGGACGGGCGCGAGCCGTTGATGCGCCAATAACGGTGGAATTGGCCCGGCACGCCTTGCGCGACCTCTACGAAGTGCGGCGGCGGCGGATGAATGAAGAAAGGGTTCTGCGCATTGTGGCTGAGCACTATAATGTGGAGGTGTCCGACCTGTTGTCTAAGCGGCGGTTTAGAATAGTTGTCCACGCCCGGCACATGGCAATGGTCTTAATTCGGAACAATATGCAGCGTTCCTACATGGATATTGGACGAATGCTCGGAGGCAAGCACTACACAACGGTCAGGAGCGCCTGTGAGAAAATCTCCAAGGAAAGGCGAACGAATTTTGAGTTGGACGAAGAATATACCTGCTTGGTTAGAGAGTTGGACCACATGGAACGGTGATCGCTTATGAAATTCTCCATTGACCGGGAGCCTTTGCTGCGCCCAATTCAGCTTTTGGCGGGCATGGTGGAGCGTCGTCAGACCTTGCAGATACTGTCCAATCTTCACGTCCAGGCGGGCGAAGATGGTGTGCTGACGCTCGCCGCCACAGATCTGAGCATGGGGTTGGTTGCCAAAGTGGAGTCGGCGGATGTGACGCAGGCGGGAGAGACCACCATACCGGCGCATAAACTGGCGGAAATTTGGCGCTCGGTTCCAGAAAATGCAGCGGTTGAGGTGGAGGTCGATGGGCAGTATGTGGTGCTGCGGTCCGGTCGCAGCCGCTTTTCCCTGGCCACCCTGTCGGCGACGGATTTCCCCAAGAGCGATGATGCTCCTGGCGATGTTGAGCTTAAGCTCAGCAGCGCTGAATTGGCTGGCATGATTGATCGAGTTGGCTTCGCCATGGCGCATCAGGACGTTCGCTTCTTTCTTAATGGCATGTTGCTCGAAATCACCAGCGAGCATGTGCGCATGGTGGCTACCGACGGCCATCGCCTGTCTCAATGCACTTTAGAGCGGGGCGTTGCTGGCGTAGAGCCCAAGCAGGCCATTTTGCCTAGGCAATTGGTGCTTAACTTACGCCGTCTGCTCAATGGGGAAGGGGATGTGCAGCTTTCCGTCAGCGACAAGCGGGTTCGTGCGGTCTTCGGCATGTTCAACCTGACCAGCAACTTGATTGACGGCAGGTTTCCTGACTACAAAAGGGTTATTCCCAGCAGCCCGCCACTGGTCATATCTGGCGACCGGAGAAGCCTGATCCAAGCACTTCAGCGTGTGCGCATCCTGACCAATGACCGGGTTCCCGGCGTGAAGCTTCAGCTTGCCCACGATCAAATGACCATTTTGGCTAACAACCCGGAGCAGGAGGAAGCGACGGAGGTGGTGTCTGTGGGTTATGCAGGGGAGCCCATGCAGCTTGGCTTCAACGTTGACTATCTGCTTGATGTACTGCGTGTTTTGGGCACGGATGAATGGCGCATGAGCTTAGTTGAAGCTGGCAGCAGCGCCTTGTTGGAGGCCGAGGGCGATGACAGCGCAGTCTATGTTGTCATGCCGATGAAAATTTGATTTGGAGAAGGCCAGGTGGTGATCCGCTGCCTGGAGATCCAAAACCTCCGCAACCTGACTTCAGTTCGCCTTGAGCTTGATGCGCGCTTTAATTACTTTGTGGGCGCCAACGGGGCGGGCAAGACGTCCATTCTGGAAGCAGTCCACCTGCTTGCCCGAGGACGCTCGTTTCGTGATCAGTCCACTGCGCCGATCATAGCCGAAGGCCAAGACGGTTTGGTGGTACGCGCCCTGCTGGAGGATGGGAGCACCCTGGGACTGGCTAGGAAACGAACGGGCAAAACCAGATTGCGCATTGACCAGCAGCCAGTGCGCAAGCTTTCAGCCTCTGCGTCCTTGTTGCCGCTCCAATTATTGCTGCCGAACTTGAGCGACTTGGTGTTCGGTTCGCCAATTGAGCGCCGAAGGTACTTGGATTGGGGATTGTTCCACGTGAAACCTTCCTATATCGGTGCGCTCAGAGACCTGCAGGCGGCCAATCGGCAACGCAATGCGATTCTGAGATCCTGGGATGGGCCCCATGCGCACGAATTGCTTGAAGTCTGGACCGATGCCTTTTGTCGCCACGCGGCGATGGTTGATGAGTATCGGTCAGAATACGCGAAGGAGCTCCTGCCCTTCATCGAAAGGGCGCTAGAGGAGCTTTGCGTGGGATTCGAAGTCAAAACGGAGTATCGAAATGGCTGGGGCGAAGAGAATTTGGCAAAAATGTTGAGAGAAACCCTAGCAAAAGATGTAAAATCAGGCACTACTGGCCTAGGGCCCCACCGAGCCGATCTGTTGCTGAAACTGCAAAGTGGGTCGGTTCGCGCCAAACTTTCCCGTGGGCAGGGCAAGCTCGTTGCCACGGCGTTGATCTTGGCGCAAGCGCGGTTGTTGCAAGCGCAGCGACAACGCAAAAGCCTTTTCCTGGTGGATGAACTAGGGGCCGAGATGGATGGCGAATACTTGGCGAGGATGCTTCGGCTTCTGAACGCCGACGGCTTTCAAGTCATCGCCACGTCCACTCAGCCGCTTGGGCAGCAATCAGAGGCTTCGCTTAGTGAGCAGAACCTAACGTTGTTCCACGTGAAACAAGGCGAAGTATACAAGTTCCAGAGTTCGGAAAGCGGTGAAACAGTGATGGCTGAGGAGTCTTAATGGCTGAAGAAGATTACGTCGCCCGCAATATCAAGGTCTTGCGGGGGCTGGATGCTGTCCGTAAGCGCCCGGGCATGTACATTGGCGACACAGAAGACGGAACTGGCCTGCACCACATGGTTCAGGAGCTGGTTGACAACGCCATAGACGAATCCTTGGCAGGCTATTGCGACGACATCCAGGTGATTGTCCATCCGGGCGAGGCGGTCACTGTGCGGGACAACGGGCGCGGCATACCGGTTGACATACACAGCGAGGAAGGCGTGTCTGCGGCGGAGGTCATCATGACCACTCTGCACGCCGGCGGCAAGTTCGATGACAACAGCTACAAGGTTTCCGGCGGTCTGCATGGCGTTGGCGTCTCCGTGGTCAATGCCCTTTCCCGGCAGTTGCGGCTGACCATTCGTCGAGATGGGTTGGTTTATGAGCAGGACTATGAGGAAGGAGAACCGCAACGGCCCTTGCGCCAAGTCGGGGAGACTGATTCAACCGGAACGGAGTGCTACTTTGAGCCTTCGCCCCGCACCTTCAAAAACATCAAATTCCATTACGAGATATTGGCTAAGCGCTTGCGGGAACTGGCTTACCTAAATTCAGGCGTCAGCATTCGTCTAATCGACGAACGGTCTGGCAAGGAAGACCATTTTGTGTGCGCCGGCGGGCTGCAAGCCTTTGTGGAGTACCTGAACCAGAACAAGTCGCCTCTCAATGATGTCGTTTACTTCCGGGCCGAGCGTGAGGACGGCGTCGGCGTCGAAGTGGCCATGCAGTGGAACGACAGCTTCCAGGAACAGGTATTGGCCTACACGAACAATGTCCCCCAACGGGATGGTGGCACTCATATGGCGGGCTTTCGCGCCGCCCTGACTCGCACGTTGAATGGATACCTGGAGAGGGAAGGCCTACTCAAGAAGGCCGGTGTTTCAACTACAGGAGATGATGCTAGGGAGGGCCTTACTGCGGTCGTTTCCGTCAAGGCACCAGATCCAAAGTTTTCCTCCCAGACCAAGGACAAGTTGGTTTCCAGCGAGATCAAAACGGCGGTGGAACAGGAGCTGGCCAAGTACTTCAGCGCCTATCTGGAGGAAAACCCAGTCGCCGCCAAGGCGGTGGTGGGCAAGATGATCGCCGCCGCCCAGGCTCGCGAAGCGGCTCGCAAGGCAAGGGAGATGACCCGACGCAAGGGGGCTCTCGACGTAGCCGGGCTGCCCGGAAAGCTGGCCGATTGCCAAGAGAAGGATCCGGCAGCATCAGAGCTTTATCTTGTGGAGGGCGATTCGGCCGGCGGCTCAGCCAAGCAAGGGCGGGACCGGCGAACCCAGGCCATTCTGCCGCTTCGAGGCAAAATTTTGAACGTGGAAAAGGCGCGGTTCGACAAAATGCTGTCTTCCCAAGAGGTGGGTACGCTCATCACGGCGCTGGGTTGCGGCATCGGTAGGGACGAGTTCGATCCGGAGAAATTGCGCTATCACAGCATCATCGTGATGACGGATGCGGATGTGGACGGCTCCCATATCCGCACCCTGCTGCTGACTTTCTTTTTCAGACAGATGCCGGAATTGATTGAACGTGGGCACATCTACATCGCCCAGCCGCCGCTGTACAAAATCAAGAAGGGCCGCCAAGAGCGATACGTCAAGGACAACGGAGAGTTGGCGGACTACTTCCTGAACTTGGCCTTGGACGGGGCTAAGCTTTACGTCAACGCTGATGCCCCGGCGATGCGGGACGAAGCCTTTGCTGAACTGGCCGTTCAGCATCAGGCGTTAATGGACCGCCTGAGCCGCTTGTCCCAAGTCTATCCGCTATTAGTGACGGAGCGCTTGATGAATTTGTCGATTGTCGATGACGACATGCTCGGTGATGAAGCCGCCATGAACGCTTGGTGCGAATCCCTAGCGTCAGCGTTGCCGGAATCCAGCGTTTCCCTAGAATTCGATATTGAACATCATGCTTACTGCCCGTTCGTGGAGTACGTGGACCGGGGCATGTCCGAACAGGTGTTGTTGCCTAAATCATTTTTTGCCGGTCGAGAGTATCGCAGCATCGCCAAACTGGCTCTTTCGCTGCATGGCTTGCTGGAGCGGGGCGCTGTGGTAGAAAGGGGTGGGCGAAGGCGGGAGGTCAATACATTCAGCGAAGCTGTTGATTGGCTTTTGCAAGAAGCCCGCGGGGGCGTGGCCCTTCAACGTTACAAGGGGCTGGGAGAGATGAATCCAGATCAGCTTTGGCAAACCACGATGGATCCGGACGCGCGCAGGATGCTGCAGGTCACCGTGGATGACGCCATTGCGGCTGATCAGATGTTCACCACCCTGATGGGGGACAACGTGCAGCCGCGTCGTGAGTTCATTGAAACCAACGCGCTTTCAGTGGTCAACCTGGATGTTTAAAAAATAATTGAAATCAGAAGGCAAAATTCTGTTATAGCCACAATCACGGCAACTTATTGAAATTATTATAAAAAATACATGTGGTACGAAATCAATACTGTTGCGAAATCCCGCCTGGCCTTCAAGGCGACGATCGTGAACCTGCTGAAGGCGGTCAATTGGGTCGAGTTGATGGCCGCCTAAGGGCGGAGTCCGTCCGAATTCGTCCGAAACCGCAGATTTCGGGGCCACAACAGGCCGGAAACCCACTCAAAACGCACCGCCCCTTGGAAAACAGGCCAGAATGAGCAGACGCAACCCAATTCGCACCGGTCTCAATTTGATTGCCACGGGAGTGGTGCAAGGCCCCACTAGGGAATTATTCGCATCAAGATCGGCGGCCACGTTCCACAATGCGGTCAAAGCGGCCTGCTTGAACTGTTTCGGCCAGTGTGGAGTGTACGCTGACGATGAGCATGCGCTCGCGCATCGGCCAATTCCCCATCTATAAGATGAAACCACCGGAAGTTGTGGTTTCGTCCACAACCTCTGGGGGATCATCCATCGTCGGTGATTCCGGTTGATTTGCGCTTCGGCATCTCACTCAGTTTAGGGGTCATCCAAGCTGCAGTGGCCAGTGGTTCGCCCCAAGGTGCGGCCTGCACCCAAGGCCAGCTTCGTAGCCAGGTCAACTGCCGGCGGGCAAGCCTGCGATTGGCAGCCAGCACTTCAGCCCGCATCTGCGCTCGGTCCAGCTTGCCGTCAAGGTGACGCCATAGCTGGCGATAGCCGACGGCGCGGATCGCCGGTAGGCCGGGATGCAAGTCGGGGCAAGCGCGCAAGCGTCGAACCTCATCAATGAAGCCCCGCGCCAACATGGCATCAAAACGCTCTTCAATGCGCCGGTGTAGGTCAGACCGCCGCTCCGGGGCAATGGCGAACTCCACCAATACCTGTCCCAAACGAACCGAAGCCGTCGCCTGGTCTTGCTCCCGCCAGTAGGAGGATATTGGACGGCCGGTGGTCTCATAAACCTCCAACGCCCGCTGCAGGCGCACCCCATTTTGCGGATGAATGTTGGCGGCCGCGTCTGGGTCCACTTGCGTCAGGCGTTTGTGCAAGGTTGGCCAACCCCTTGCGGCCGCCTCGGCTTCGATGTGACTGCGCACTTGGGCGTTGGCTGCCGGTAGAACAGCCAAGCCGTCTCGGAACGCCCGGGCGTAGAGCATGGTTCCACCCACTAGGACAGGCAGCTTGCCTTGGTTGAGCGCTCGTTTGACCTCCCGATCAGCGTCCTGCACAAAGGCCGCCGCTGAGTAAGGGTCGTCCGGGTCCCGATTGTCAATTAGCGCGTGGGGATAGCGCTTCAACAACTCCGGTTCCGGCTTGGCGGTGCCGATGTCCAGCCCTCGGTACACCATGGTGGAATCCATGCTGATGAGGTGACAGGGCAGACGGTCGGCCAAGGCGATAGCCACATCGGTCTTGCCGGCGGCGGTTGGCCCGAGCAGCAACAGGATGGCCATGATGGTTATCGCCCACGTAGGAACTGGTTATCCAAGTCCGCCAAGGTTTGCACTCGATAGGTTGGGCGGCCGTGGTTGCATTGCTCCGCGTTTTCAGTGCGCTCCATGTCACGTAACAGCGCGTTCATTTCGGCGAGAGAAAGGGCTCTGTTAGCCCGCACCGCGCCATGGCAAGCCATGCTCGCCAGTAAATCGTCGCGCCGGTTGGCGACTTCCGAGCTGCTGTCGAGCCGCACCATTTCCGACAGCACATCGGTCACCATTGGCTCAATAGGACCCTTGGACAATAGGGCCGGTACGGCCCTCACCTGAATGGCGGCCGGGCCGATCCGGTCAAGATCAAGACCCATTGCAATCAAATTTTGCCGCCGTTCATCGACCAACTCGGCTTCCTCCTCCGTGGTATTTATAGCTATTGGCGTCAGCAATTGCTGGCAAGCCATCCCCTGGTTGTCCAAGGCGGATTTCAGCCTTTCATAGGTCACCCGCTCATGGGCGGCGTGCATGTCCACAATGACGAGGCCATCGGCATTTTCCGCTAGGATGTAGATGCCATGTAACTGTGCGACGGCATAACCCAAGGGCGGCATCTGGCTTGCGTTTTGGCTCGGCGCGGCTGCAGCATCCGCCGTTCGATAGGCTGCCATGGCCTCTGCAACCGGCAGGAAATTGCCGCCTGAGCGTTGCACGTCCAAGCCTAGTGAGTGCTGGCTGTCCGTTGTTGCCGCTTTGTCCGTGTTTGTGGGAACTTTGCTCACTACTGGCTGTGACTGGCCCGGACGGACATCCCGCAACGCCCGGTTCAGGCTGCCGAAGACGAAGTCATGCACCTCTCGGGTGCGGCGAAACCGCACCTCGTGCTTGGTGGGGTGCACGTTCACGTCCACCTCCGAGGTGGGTAGGCGCAAATACAGAACAAACATCGGGTGACGGCCATGAAATAGCACATCCCGGTAGGCTTGCCGCACCGCGTGCCCCACCATCGGATCGCGAACGGCGCGGCCATTGACAAAAAAATGTTGCCCGTCCGACCAACGACGGGAAAGCGTTGGCAACGCCACCCACCCGGACAACACCAAGTCTCCACGGCACTCATCTATGACTAGGTGGCGGTCGATGAAATCCGTGCCCATGATCGCCTTCAATCGATCCTCAGGGGCGCCTGCCGGCATCACCACCCGCCGGCCGCCAAGGTGCTGATCGAAGGTGGTTTCAAAGTGCGTTAGAGCGAGACGGCGCAGGGTGGTGGCGACCGCTTGCGTCTCGCTTCGCTCCGTCTTCAGAAATTTGCGGCGGGCCGGGGTATTGAAAAACAGATCCTCCACATCCACCGTGGTGCCAAGCGGATGGGCGCAGGGTCCCAAGTTGACTTGATGGCCCCCCGCCACCTGAATGCGCCAAGCTCTGTCCTCGCTTGACGTCCGGCTGCTCAAGGTTAACCGCGACACCGATGCGGTGCTGGCCAAGGCCTCGCCGCGAAAGCCTAAGCTCCGAACGCAGCCGAGATCGCCAGCGCAAGTGATCTTGCTGGTGGCGTGACGGCTGACGGCAAGGGCAAGATCCTGCGGATGAATTCCGAGCCCATCATCGGTGACCTGAATCCGCTTGATTCCGCCTTGTTCGATGCGCACGCTGATGCGCTTAGCTCCAGCGTCCAAGCTGTTCTCCACTAACTCCTTGACGATGGACGCGGGCCTCTCAACCACTTCGCCGGCAGCGATCTGATCGGCCACTTGGGGCGGCAGTTGGGAGATACGCTGATTCATCCGGGTGACGGCCTAGCGGAAGTGGGGGCAACCCGATCATCGGCCAGTTGAGCCAAGGCCGTGCCTGGAGGTGGATGCTCCTTCCAATAGGAGATCACGCCGTCGAAAATGGCGCGTACGATTTTGCCCTGATGCTCTGCTTGATTGAGCCGCCGTGCTTCAGATGGGTTGGACATGAAGCCGGTTTCGATCAGAAGGCTGGGGATGTCTGGCGCCTTGAGCACGACAAACCCGGCATGATCGACTTGGTCCTTGTGCAGTTGGGTGACCCGTTTCAGCCGATTGAGCACCACTTGCCCGATTTGGCTGCTTTGCCGCCGCTTGCCCTCCATGGAAAGATCCGTCAGCGTTTCTCGTAAGTGGGGCGGCCTATGGCCCAAGCTCACGTCGCCAACGCCCCCAAACAGATCTGACATATTTTCCTTCGCCGCTAGAAATCTTGCGGTTTCGCTGTTTGCGCCGCGTTCGGACAGCATGTAGATGGAGGCGCCTTTGACCGTCGAATTCTTGAATGCGTCTGCATGAAGGGACAGGAAAAGGTGGGCACGGGCGTCATGGGCGATGCGGGTGCGTTGGCGCAATGGAATGTAGTAGTCCCCGGTGCGCACCATGACGACTCTATAACCAGGCGTTTTGTCGAATAAGGCCCCGAGCTTTCTGGCCATGGACAAAACCACCTGCTTTTCGTAAACCCTGTTGACGCCGATAGCGCCTGGGTCATCGCCGCCGTGACCGGCGTCGATGGCAATTACAATGTCCCGCAAAGCATTGGGTTTGTTCCGTTGGGGAGGCGCCGGCTTGGCCTCACGGTCGAACAGGTCGATGACCAAGCGGTGGCCATAAGGCGCAATGGGGGCTAGCACAAATTCCTTCAGCGTTAGCGGCCCGGTCAGATCAAGGACCACCCGATAGCCGTCACCCCTTTTCGCATAGCGGATGTTTTTGACGCGCTTGCCGTCAATTCTGGAAAAATCCGGCCTGAAGCCAGTCGCTAAGCGCGCCCGGTATAAATCGATGACAACCCGTTCTGGTGCGGTCAGCCGGTAGACCTTGGCATCCGGCGCGCCAATGGTGTCCAACACCACACGGGTGTGGTCCGGGGCTTCGTAAGGACGAATGTTCTGCAGCGTTTCGGCTTGGACCACTGCCTGCGTGATGAGCAGGCCGATGCTAAGAACGTATTTCCACAAACCGGCCATGACCTTCAGTGCGCAAGAGAATTTGAACATCTGGGGTGGGCAGGCGCGAGCCGCCCCGTTCCGGCCATTCGATAAGCTTAATTGACGGAGTGTCGAGCAGTTCCTCAATGCCGATGAAGTCGAGTTCTTGACTGTCCGTGATTCGATAAAGATCGAAGTGGTAGACCAGCAGTTCTTCATAAGGCTCCAGCAACGTATACGTTGGACTCTTGACGGCGCCGACGAAACCCAATCCGCGAAGTATGCCTCGAACCAAGGTGGTTTTTCCAGTGCCCAATTCACCTTGAAGATAAACAATGGCGTTGCGGTTGGGGCCGACCGGATCGGTGAGCCAATCGGCAAGCTCGCGACCAAGGGCGAGGGTAGCGGCTTCATCTTTGAGAAAGCGCGTCAGGCCCCCTTCCCGCTCCCACATCATGGCAGCAGTTCAATCATTGCGTCCAGCAGGTCTGAAGCCAGCAGGCTTCGCTGGCCCCGGCGTTTCGCCGCTAGGTCGCCAGCGCGGCTGTGCAGGCAGACGCCGGCGGTGGCGGCATCCTCAACCCTCCGTCCTTGGGCTAGCAAGCCGCCAATCACGCCAGCTAGAACATCACCCATGCCCGCGGTCGCCATGCCTGGGTTGCCGTGGGCACACAGGCCCAGCAGGTCCTCCCCGGCGCATAGGGTGCCGGCTCCTTTCAGCACCGCAACGCAGCCGAACTGGGTGGCGAGGCGGCATGCACAACCCGGACGGTCTGCCTGCACTTGCGCCGCGCTCAGGTTCAACAGATCGCCCGCTTCGCCAACATGGGGCGTGATAACGGCCGGAACCCCAACCTGCATCGGACCAGACTTGGCCAACCAGCGTAAGCCGTCGGCGTCGAGCACCAAAGGCTTACCGGCTGCCAGCGCCAAGGCGAACAGATGCTCGCCCCAGAATTCACGACCTAGACCCGGCCCTACGACAATGGCCGAGGCGCGGGACAAAAGCGCCTTTCTCTGTTCGGCGTCCTCGGTGACCTGAAGCATCAGTTCCGGTCGCCGAGCCAGCATGGCCGCTTGGTGTGTCGGCCGGGTGAGTACGGTGACGAGGCCTGTGCCCGTGCGCAAAGCCGCTTCCGCCGCCATCAATGGCGCACCGCCCATTCCCTCGTCGCCGCCGACGACCACTAAGTGCCCTAGCTGGTGTTTGTACTGATTTGGCGTCAGGCTCGGCAGGTCAGCGACGTTGAACTTGAGCAGCGGGCAACCCGGCACTTGGGCCAGAACGGCATCGCTGACGCCCAGCCCGGCATGGACCAGCTGCCCCCGTAAATCCAGTCCGGCAGCTGTGTGCAGCCCAAGTTTCTGGCCGATGAAAGAAACAGTGACATCCGCAAGTACGGCGACGCCGGCGACCGCGCCGGTGTCTGCGTTGACACCGCTCGGCACGTCCACCGCTAGCACAGGACGGCCCGATGCGTTGATTTGGCTAATCGCGTCACTGAAGGGCCGTCGCACAGCCCCGCGCAACCCGGTTCCCAGCAGCGCATCGACGATGACGTCGCCCCGCACAGCCGCATCGTCGCCATCGGCAACCACGCCTTGGCCCCGCGCCCAAGATTCCGCCTGCGCCGCGTCGCCCTTCAGCGCGGCGCTTGCGCCGATTTGCCGCAACTGAACATCAATGCCGAGTTGACGGGCTAGACCGGCGATGATGTAACCATCGCCAGCGTTGTTGCCCTTGCCACAAAACACCGTGACTGCGCCAACCTCGGGCCAGCGATTCGTAAGCTGGCTAAAGGCAGCTTGACCAGCGCGGCGCATGAGGTCGAAGCCGGTAACGTCCTGCTGCTCAATCATGCGGCGATCAAGTTCGCGACATTGGGCGCTGGTGTATAGGCTAGTGTCCTGTCTCATAAGTTTCTTGCATTTCAGCGTGCCGCAGGGGGCTGTGGCGTGCCCTTCGAACTCTTGCTCTGTGCGCCAGTGCGGCGTTGCAACCCTTGCCAATATACTTGATATTGGCGGCAGGCCACGCCTTGCATTGATGCGCCCAGCAAGCTCTCAAGCGCAAAAGGCTTATGGGGCAGGACGCTTATCACAAGAGGGATAAACTTTGCTCTGTTGGCCGTTGCCTTGACCCGGTGCTGATTTATATGGACAGCAAGCAGTTTAGTGAAATGTCCGAGCTGGCCAAGGAGATTCCCCGCTGGGCGGGTGAACTCGGCTTTCAGCAAACGGGCATCGCCGATGTGGACCTTTCCGCCCACGAACCCCACGTGCGCGCTTGGCTGGCGAAGGGGTTCCATGGCGAGATGGGCTATATGAGCCGAAATTTGGACAAGCGTCTTCATCCCCAGCGCTTGGAGGCGGAAACCTGCTCCGTGATCTCGACCCGCCTGAATTACCAGCCCGAGGCGACGCACCCCATCAAGGTGCTTGATCGGCCGGAGCAAGGATACATCTCCCGCTACGCCCTTGGGCGGGACTACCACAAGGTGGTGCGCCGCCGCCTAGCCAAATTGGCGGTAAAAATCGATGGTGCCGCCCAAGCCGTGGACGGGCGTTTCCGAGCCTTCACCGACAGTGCGCCGGTCTTGGAGAAGGCCTTGGCGGAAAAGGCCGGCATCGGCTGGATGGGAAAGCACAGCCTGCTCATCAACCCCGAAGCCGGTAGCTGGTTCTTTTTGGGAGAAATCTATACCAACTTGCCATTGCCGCCGAGCACCGAGGCAAAGCAGAAGGACCGCTGCGGCGCCTGCAGGGCTTGCATAAACCATTGCCCGACCGGGGCCATCGTCGGCGACCGGATCATCGACGCCCGGCGCTGCATTTCCTATTTGACCATCGAGCACAAGAGCGCCATTCCGTTGGCACTGCGCTCGCTTGTGGGCAACCGTGTTTTCGGCTGCGACGACTGCCAGCTGTACTGCCCTTGGAACCGCCCTGCGCCAACAACTCAGGAGCCGGACTTCAAGCCGCGCCACGGCTTGGATGCTCCGGCGCTGCTCGACCTCTTCCGTTGGAGCGAGGCCACTTTCCTGCGCAAAACCGAAGGCAGCGCCTTGCGGCGCATTGACTATGAGCGTTGGCGGCGCAACCTAGCCGTGGCCATCGGCAACGGCCCTCCAACCCGCGGCGCGATTGAAGCGCTGCGCGGCGCCCGGCAAGAAGCCTCGGAGATGGTGCGCGAGCATATAGATTGGGCCTTGGCGCAACTTGCTGAGCGGAAGGGTGAAGCCTGAACCGGCCGCTGTGCGGGAGCGGCAAACCCATTTTCGTGATGATCGGCCCGGCCACCAACGCCGGTGCCATCGCCGTCAACCTCCGTCAGTTCGGCAGCCGATTCGTCGGTGTTTACGTCGGCGGCGTGATCACAGACACCTTGCTCGTCGGCATGCGTCGCCCTTATCTTGGCGGCGGGATGGTCACTCACCAAGACTGTTGCAATCCCGACTGACCTTCAACGCGGTGACCTTGAACCTGCTGCAAGCGGTCAATCGGATCGAGTTGATGGCCACCCAAGGGCGGGGGTTGTCCGAATTCGCCCGAGACCGCAGGTTTCGGGGCCACGACAGGCCGGAAACCCGAAAAAAACATCCTCGCCGAAACCTTGGAAAACAGGCCAGAATAAGCAGATTCAACCCAATTCGCACCGGTCATTCACCGTCAATCTGGCGGCATCGGGATCACCGCCCATTCAGGTCATTCAATGGAGCGCCACCATTGCCCTCGCAACGCTGGTCGGTTGGTGCTTTCGCGCCGACGCCCTGTCGAGCGAGTGCTACGACCTCGTTGCCAACAGGCGGCCATTGTTCGCACCTTGGCGTCGGGCTTGGTGCAATATTTTCGGCAACAAGCCGGCCGGCGCCTCCGGCCGCTTGCGCTGAATGCTCCATACGGATCCGGTCGGCTGGCCGCCATCCGGCAGCTAGCAGCCGCGCCCCTTGCGGATTGCGCCACGCCTAGGGAACCTCTGATTAAATTCCAAGGGTTGGCCATCGCATGGCGAGTGGAATAATTTATCATCTATTTTCAATGAGTTATACATCATTGACAAAGGCTGGCCTTGTTGCGCTGCGCAAATCTTCGAATTTTTCAGAGGCTCCCTAGGCCATGCCCAGGCTGATAGCCCTGTGCGGGACTGTCGGATCGTCTTTGCGCGAGGCGCTTAGCGGTGATTTTGGACATAGGTTGGTGTGGCGTTGACCGCACCTCGGGGATGGTCGTTTGCGCAGGGCCTTTGCGGTTGCTCAAGTGATAGACTCTCGCGCATGGTTCGAAATGCCCTCACTTGGTTTTTCTGCATCCAGCTCTCTATGGCCGCCTTTGCCGATGACTTAGGGCTGGCGGGCCGCTGGGTTCTCAATGTGGAGCAAACCGAAGCGGTGCAGCCGGACAACTCCACCAGTTCTTGGCGGGAGGGTTTAGGTGGTCCAGTCAGCACCAGCGTTACCGTGGGCGGAATTCCAGTGCCCATGGGCGGAGCAGAGAGGCTGGCGCAGGCGGGAGACCCTTCTAGGCCGCAGATGTTGCGCTGCCAAGCATTTTCCATAGAACTGGTGGAAAAGGGGCTGCTTCTAACCTACGAAGGCGTTGGCAGTGAAATCCTGAAGTCTGGTGCCTACCGAGGCCTGCGCAGCCAATGGTCAAGCCGGAAGCTGACCTCCAACTACGAGTCCAACAGCCGCAAAGTCAAGCGCCGCTTGGAAGTCAAAAAGGACGGACGGTTGCTGATGTCCATCACCATCAATCCCCGCAAGGGCAAGACCTTACGATTCAAGCGCGTTTTTGATCGCCGCTCCTGAACTTTGGCCGGCGGTGGCTCGGATATTGCTCTAGGGCCGGAACTTTTGGCCGGCTTTGCTAGGGGGCGTAAGCGCTTCGGGGAGACCGGTGCGAATTGGGTTGAATCTGCTTATTCTGGCCTGTTTTCCTAGGTTTGGGCGAGGGTGTTTTGAGCTGGTTTCCGGCCTGTCGTGGCCCCGAAACCTACGGTCTCGGGCGAATTCGGACGGACCCCGCCCTTGGGCGGCCGTCAACTCGATCCGATTGGCCGCTTGCAGCAGGTTCAAGGTTGTCGCCTTGAAGGTCAGTCGGGATTGCAACAGCCTTTCGGGGTGTGTTCGGATATTGCTCCAAGGGAGGAACCCTTAGCCGCGGGGACATAAGCGCTACCGGGTGTCCTGACGCAATCGGTTCAGCCGTTCCGTAACGGCGTTGACGGAGAAATGGCGCTTGGCGCGTTCAGGACCGCCTGCGTTTGGTGACTCACTAGCTTGCCGCACGGCGGCGGCAATGGCGCTGGGTTCGGCGCATTCAAAGTAGTGGCCCACATCGCCGAGGATGCTCTGTGGCCCGGGCTGTCTTGGTGCCACCACGGGCACGCCGGCGGCCATGGCTTCCAGCAAGACCATGCCGAAAGCCTCTTTTTTGCTTGACGTCAGCAACAGCGCGTCGAAGGCCCCCATCATGCAAGAGGCATTGGCGACAAAGCCGGGAAAAGAGACCGGCAAGTTGGCGCTTGCGGCCTTAAGTGTGGCTTGAAGCGGGCCGTCGCCGACGAAAGCAAGGTGGCTGTCTCCGCCCTGTTGTAAAAACCAACGGAACGCTTCAAGGGCTAAAAGCGGCTGTTTCTTGTAGTGCAAGCGGCCGACAACGGCGATGACCAAGCCCTTTTGCGGCAGCTCCAGCATCCGTCGAGCCGCAGCGCGGTCTAGATGGCGCACAGCCTTTATATCCAGAGCGTTTGGCCACAAACTCACATTCTTCGTGGTTCGCTGCAGGTCTGAGACCACGCCGGGTGCGACACCGGCGAACTCCACCTTGCGACGGGAGAGGTGCGGCAGCAGCCGTCGTCGTTTGAAAAAGCCGTGTTCGTGAGCGACGGCGACTATGCGGGCCGTCTGAAGACCGGTGCCGAGGAACGCTTTGTAGGCTCGGTAGCGATGGCACAGCACCAAGCTGCTGCTGCAATCGGGCAGCACCTGCCGCAGCATGCGCACCAGCCGTCGGGAATGGCGCAGATCCTGACAGTCCAGATAGTGGGGTTCGGCTCCATCATCGGAATTGAACGCCAATCTGTCCCCAAAGCGGTTCTCGGCCGGCGCCAAGAAGAAATCCTCGCCATCCAAGCCAATGGCGGTCGCCGCCTTGCGGTAGACCCGGCATATGTCGAGAAAGGGCGGGTGGTCATGGGGGCAGATCTGAATCAGCCGAGAGAAGCCCGCCTCAGCCATGGCGTTTGGTCACTAGGTAATCCTCCATCACCAAGTATTCCAGGCCGGAGCCGAGAAACACCTCTAGGGCGTCCGCCGGAGAGCAGGCCATGGGCTCGCCTCGGCGGTTAAGCGAGGTGTTCAGCACCACCGAGTTGCCGGTCAACGTTCCCATGGCTTCCAGCAGAGCGTAATAGCGCGGATTGGTCTGCCGCTCCACGATCTGAACCCGAGCCGTGCCATCCTCATGCACCACTTCGGGAACGCGCGCCCGCCAATGGTCCGCCACGTCAAAGGTGATGGTCATGAAGGGCGCGGGATGGCGGCTGCCGATCATCTCCGGTGCCGTCCGGTCCAGAATGCTGGGGCAGAAAGGTCGCCAACGCTCACGAAATTTGATCTGTTCATTGATGCGATCGGCCATGCCCGGCTTGCTGGGGCAGCCCAGGATGCTGCGGGCGCCAAGGGCGCGAGGGCCGAACTCCATGCGGCCCTGAAACCAGGCCAGCGGGTTGCCGGCAGCGATGATTCTTGCCGCTTCGCCCGGTGGGTCATCTAGCGGGCGATGGGCAACCGAACTTGACGCCGCCTCCAGCACGGCACGGCAATCTTCGTTGCTGTAGCTTGGACCTAGGAAGACATGATCCATCCGGCCGACTCGCTCGCCATTAAGGGCTGCCACATAGGCGGCGGCACCGAGGGATGTGCCCGAATCCCCCGCCGCCGGCTGCACGAACAGTTCATCCACTAGATCCAGCGCCAATATGCGTTGGTTGAGCTTAACGTTCAGGGCACCGCCGCCGGCGAAGGCGAGCTTGCCGGTTTCCCGCAGAACATCGCCTAGATGGGTTTGCAACAGCTTCAGGCACCAGTTCTCGAACAACTGCTGCATGGCGGCGGCATAGTGGATGTAGGGTTGATCGGCGGCATCGTCCTGGCGTCTCGCCCCCAGCCAGCGAATGAGCTTGGGGCTGAAGTAGTAGCCGATGCCGTTCTCCTTGTACCTGCGCCAACCGACGGTGTTGACGTAGCTGGTGTTAATCTCGAAACCTTGACCCCGGGACTTGATCAGTCGGGACAGATCATAGCGCTCCGGATCGCCGTAGGGGGCCATGCCCATGACCTTGTACTCCCCGTCCAGCATCTCAAAGCCCAGGTATTCCGTCATGGCGCCGTAAAGGCCGCCGAGGCTGTCCGGGTCGTAGAATTGTTTGATGTTGTAAATGCGGCCGTTTTCGCCGTAGCCGAAGAAGGTGGTGGCGTACTCCCCCTTGCCGTCCACGCTCATGATGGCGGTTTTTTCTTTGAAGCCGCTGCAATGGTAGGCGCTTGCCGCGTGCGCAAGATGGTGCTCCACCGGCACGAACCGGGTTTTTGACCAATCGATGCCCAGTTCGCATCCGCTGGCGATGACGGAGCGGCGGTTGCGTCGGAAGCGCCGGTTGCCGTTGAGCAAGGCATCCAGCGCTCTGTCCGGCGCATACCAGTAGCGCCGTGCGTAATGCCATCTGGCTGGGCTGGCGAGGCTTATTGGCGCATAGGGAAAGGCGACTGCGTCAACGTCCGTTGGCGCCACGCCGGATGCTTCCAAGCAGTACCGGGCCGCCTGCATCGGCATTCTGTTCTTGGCGTGCTTGTCTCGTAGAAAGCGCTCTTCTTCGGCGGCGGCAGTCACCTCCCCGTCCACCACCAGTGCAGCCGAGGGATCGTGGCCCAAAGCGCCGGAAAGGCCGAGAACAATCATCTGCGGCTCATCCGGGGGCAAGCCGAGGCATAGCCCAACTCCTTGTCGCCTAATGGGAAAGCGGTCGTTTTTGGCAAGTTGCGCACGCTTTTGAACGCCACCTGAAAGTCAGCCGTGGTGGCCTCACCATCCTTTTTCCTTGCGCCTCCGAAGTGTTTGTGAAGCACTGCCTGAGTCATCCCCAAGCTCCCCATGACATGCTGCGCCGCCCGCTCATCATGCCGGTTTTGCGGTGAAGGCGAACGATTTGGAAAGAGAACTCATAAGCGGATCAGGCCGGCTTCGCAAAACCTAGCGCTCGCCTCGGTGCGCAGCTCCCCCTCGAAATTGTCCAGGAATCGGCGCACGTCGGCGGACGCATCCTTTAGCGGCCCTAGGCCGTCCAAGTCGATCAGATAGACCTGATCGTCCTGGATCAGGAAGTTGGTCGCTTTGGCGTCCTTGTGGCAAATTCCTGCCGCCGCCAGCCGATGGAACAAATCGACCAGTTGATCCAGCCGACCAGGATGCCAGCCCGCAGTTCGGGTTTCGGTGGCCAAGTCCAAGCCACCTTTGTCCTGTATGGCCAGATAACACTTGCCAACCAAAGGACCCCAGCGCCGTTCAATCAGCGCCAGGGTTTCAGCCGTGGGAATCCTTAACAGCCGCAGCCAGTGCCCGTTGCGCCAGGCAATCAGGGGGCGGCGCTTGAACCAACGGCGAACTCGGTGCCAAGGACCTTTGATGTTGTAGCGCTTGACCACCAAGGCTTGGCCGCCTATTTGCAGTCGGAACACCGTGGCCGAATTGCCTTCCTTGATGCGCTCGGCTTGCGCCAGCGCAGCTTCCGGGTCCAGTAGAAACTGGTTTGCGGCGGCCGGCAGGCTGTCCAGCCAACAGCGCCGCAGCAGGCATCTCCTGCGCCAATTGCGCTGCACTGCAAACTCCGTGCAGGGACGTTCGGTCTTGTGCAGATAGCGGCGGATGCGCCGCTGTCGAGCCGCCAACAGCAAGCGTTGCGCCCGCTGCAGCCGAAATGCGCCTGCAGACCATCCTCGGGCCTGTTGATAACAAGCAACAAGCTGCGGAAGATGCGCATCGGCCATCGGCGGATATTGGGCTAGGAACTCGGCCAGTCCTTTGATGCCGGCACGTTTACTATTAAACCCATGCCGACGCACTCGGTCGCCATCGACCATATGGACGCGGTTGCCGCTCAGGATGAAATTATCCAGGTGCGCATCGCCTTGCGTCAGCCCTTGGCAGTGCAACAACGCTAAAGACCTGACGGCCATGGCCGCTTGTGCCTCGGCGGCCGATCCAAGGCCGGGGGAAATGGGTTGGGCGTCTGCAAGATATTCAAACAGCAGCGCCCATCCCGGGACTTCAGGAGCGGCCAGCTCTTCGAGCAAGCGAGGGGTGGGGACGCCGCTCTGCATCAGCAGAGACACCCCCTTTCTTTCCCGCTTGCAGTAGCGGCGGGCACCGCGGCCTACAAATAGCTTGATCACTAGGCTCCGCCCTTGATGGCCCCCGCCAGCGAAACGCCCCAAAGCTGTCAGGCGACGCCCCGGCAGCCAACGAAGGACCCGCTCAATGCGCAAAGGCTGACCGCCGCAAGACAGGGTGAAAGGCGGCCGCAATGCCCGTTCGCCGTTGGTTAGGTCCGTCAAGGTCATGGATCCAACTCCGTAATCAGAAGCCTGTTGGTTGCGCGTCATTTGGCAAATCTAATGGGACAGATGCTGCCGCCGGGCCTTTTCATGCAGGGCCTTGGCCCGGCGCTCCACGGCGCGCCAGAACCGACCGTCCCGCTTGAACAATTCCGGTAGCGGCCTGCCCGTATAGGCGCGTACAAAGCGCAGTTGCGAGAACCGCGGCAGGTTCAGGTCCAGGGTGGAGAACAACAGCGCCGCCAAATCCCGCTTGCGCCAAAACGCTGGCACCGGCGCTTGCAGCCGGGCGCGGTGCAGGTCCAGTACCGCCAAAACAGCCTCGCCTCGGACCCACTTGACGCGGTTCACCAGCAAATGGCAGATGTAGAGGTCACGATGGACCACGCCGGCCTCGTGTAGGCGGCGGACAAAATCGGCCGTGGCTAGAATCAAGCGCCGGCGCGCTATCGGCGCCGGCGGCTTTTCAGTCCACGTGGCTGCAACCGTCTCCAAGCTTTCATAGCCGGCCAATTCTTCGCAAAGCACAAAGGAGTGCCGGGCGGCGGGGCAGCCGCCCTGGTTGGCGAAGGCGGCGACCTTGGGAGCGGGCACTTGGCAGGCCGCCAAGTGCAGACAGGCTTGGTATTCGTTTTGGGCGTCCACCACGGCCCGCTTGCCCACCGCCCAGTTTTTCAGGATTTCTCGCCAGCCGACGCCGGAGTGCCGTTTCAGGAAGTAGGCCCGGTCATCAATGGAAACCCGCAACGTGCTTCGTGCCTTGACTTGCCGGTAAACCTCGCCTTGGGCGGTTGCCGCCCAATGAACAATCTCATCCTTGGAGAAACGCTTAGCGAGAACGGGGTTCAAGTACACCTCGGCCATGCTGGATTGACGGGAGCGGTGCGGACTTTTAGCAACCATCAGTCGAACCGCCGCTATTGGCGCCGGGTTGGTGCTGCGGACTGCGCCTTGTTCTTGGTGCGTGCGGCGTAGAAGAGGTCGAATAGATCCACGGCTGTTGCGGCCATGCCATAGAGCACTTCTTTTTCAGCGAAGGCGAGGCCGTTGTCCGCCCACTGATGCCGCTTGTTTGAGGTGAACAGCTCCAACAGTTGGTCGTTGAAAATCCTCTGGTCAAAGGGCGAAGGCGCCACCAGTCCGGCTTCGGCCTGCTCCACATAGCTGGCGTAGCCGCAGTTTTCCGTCACTAGGGCCGGCGTTCCGGCCGCCACCGCCTCAAGGATGGCGCCGCCTGTGTTTTCGTCGTAAGCGGGCAACACGAAGCCATCGGCGGCGAAAAGAAAATCGGCCACATCGCGCCGCCCACCCATGAAATGCACCTGCTTGCCAACATCTAGCCGTGCGGCCATGCGTTTGAAAGGCCCGGCGTTGTCTTCGCCTAGGACGTAGAGTTGCGTTTGGGTGCGAACTGCGGGCGGCAAGGCTTGCAACCCCTTGATTAGCCGGTCTAGGCCCTTCTTGACGAATCCGGAACCGACGAACAGGAGCAAGTTCTGAGACTCATTCAGCCCTAGCTTGGCCCGGACGCCCCGCCGAACGGCGTCCCTGTCCGACGGTGCCACCCGATCGCGCTCAATGCCTGGGGGCAGGGGATGAAAGCGGTGCGGCTCGGTATGGTAGTAGCGGCGAAACATTGGCGCTTGGGCGGCGGAGATGGTCAGAATTTCGGTGGTGGCGCCGGCGCGGAACACCGCTCGCTCCGCTCGCAAGAAAGAATGGTGCCGGGGCAGCAGTCGATGCCAAAAGCGGCGCTGGGTCAGTGCTTTATCCTGGTAGCAGCTATCCCCTGCGTAGTAGACGTCCAAGCCCGGCATCTTGTTCAAGCCCACCACGAGGTCCACCGGGTGGCGGGCCAGGTCGTCGGCAACCCATTCAGCGAAGCGCTCGTAAAGCCGATGATTGGTCATGGCCCGCACCGGCGCCAGGGAGATTTGCACATCCTCGGGCGGGGCGGCGTCAAGCCATTGCGTGGTGAGGATGCGCACCGCGTGGCCCCGCGCCAGACACTCGCGCACCATCTTCAACAGGTCCCTTTGAATGCCGCCGAAAGGGAAGTACTTAAATATGCAAAACGCTAGCCGCATCCATTAGCTCCAAACCCCGTTTCCAGATTGACGCCGGGGATAGTTCAGCATAGCAAGGGGGAGCGATGGACTGACTATGCCAGAACCGCCCCGGTCCACGATAGCGGCAGGTTTTGGATAAACAAGGCGAGCAACCGAAGGTGGAGGCGAGGTTGCGGGCCTGCGCCCCGCGGCAGCCGGTTAGGGCAGTGGAAGTGCTGCCGTACAGAGCCAAGGTGCGGGTGCCTAGAGCCGCGGCCAAGTGGGTTAGCCCCGAATCGACGCCGACAACCAACTTGGCCTGCCCTAGCAGACTCATTAACTCGCCGAGGCCCAAGCTGTCCAGAACCCGCCCGCCACTGGCGTTGGCAATGCGTTGGGCGCGGTGCCGCTCGGTATCGTCCCCCCAAGGCAGCAAGGCTTCAAGCCCAGCCGCCATCGCTCGCCGGGCAAGTTCAGTCCACAGAGGTTCTGGCCACAGCTTCGATGGCCAGGCACTGCCGTGCAGCAACACGCAAACATCCGTTGGCGCCTCCGCTCCAGGCAACCCGAAATCGCTGACTTCGCTCGGGTCATAGGCGTAACCGAAAGCGGCGGCGAAGAGCTGGCGCTGACGGTCGATGGCGTGCTGTTGACGCGGCACATCAATGCCGCGCTCGTAGAAGCATGCCGCCACGGGTTCACGCAGGTGCCGTCTGGAAAATCCCAACGTCTGTGCCCCTCGGCCCCGGCTTGCCACCAAGGCGCTTTTCAGCAAGCCCTGAGCGTCCAGCACCAAATCATACTCCGACGCGGCCAAGGTGGTGAAGAAGCGCCTCATCTCGCCCCTGTGGCGCCAAAGGGACTTGCGCCAGCGTCGCCAAGCGATGGGCAGCACTTGGTCCACGGCTTGGTGGCGTGCCGCGATGGCTTGATAGGCTTCCTCCACCACCCAGTCGAAACGCACGCCATGCCCATGAGCGTCCGTCATGGCGGGCAGGACATGCACTAAGTCACCTAAGGAAGACATTTTGACCAGCAGCGCCTTCATTTGAGCAAGGCTCGCATAGCGCCCATTGTAATTGCAGATGCCATCAGCGCAAATCCGCGATTCCGCGAAGCCGTTGGGCGGCGCGGCGGTTAAGGGTTCAAACAGCCGAGCACTGCTTCCGGCGTTAGTTGGCGCAAGCAATTCAGGTGCCCTAAAGGGCACTGTCGCTGAAAGCAGGGGCGGCAGTCCAGCGTCTTGGCCAAAACCATGGCGTCGGTGGAGAGCGGCGGCGTGAAATCGGGGGAGGTGGAGCCGAACAGGGCCACCACCTTCAGGGACAAGGCGCAGGCGACGTGCATCAGGCCGGAGTCGTTGGTTACCACGGCATCAGCCAGGGACAATAAATCCACCGCATCGGGCAGGCTGGTGCAACCGGTTAGGTCAACCACCCCAGGCGCCCGCATGGCGATGGCCGCGCCCAACTTCTTGTCTTTGCTGGAACCGAACAGCCACACGGCCCGTTGCCGACGCAGCAGCGTTTGGGCCAATGCGGCGAAGTGCTCCGGCGGCCAGCGTTTGGACGGCCCAAACTCAGCGCCTGGACAGAGCGCCGCCAAGGGTCTGTCCAGGGCTAGGCGGAGGCGGCGGAGCAGGGCCGTGCGGTTGCTTGGATCGACCCTTAACGCCGGCGTCGGCAGCGGCTCGACCATCGGCGTGTCGGGCGGGTAGGCCAAGGCGATGAAGCGTTCAACCATCTTCGGGTAGCGCTTGGGGTCAAGACGTCGGCAGTCGTTCAGCAGCCAATGGCGCACTTCGCCGCGCCAACCCACACGCCGGGGAATTTGCGCCCACCAAGGCGGCAGGGCGGATTTGAAGCTGTTGGGCAGGACGTAGGCCGCATCGAACGCATAGCGGCGCAGGGCCAAGCCTGAGCGACGACGTTCGCTCCAAGCCCAAGCGCCGGAAGCCACTCGCAGTTCATGCACCTTGGCGATTCCGGGCAGGCGGGTGGCCAAGGGCGCGGTTGCCGAAGGGGCCAGCAGATGAATCTCTGCGCTTTCACTTTTGTTCAGCAGCGCCTGCACCAGAACATGCGCCATCACTAAGTCGCCCACCCAAGCTGGTGCGACGATCAAAGCCTTCATGGTCGATGGTGCTTATGCGGCAGTGTGCCAGTGTGGAAAGGCGCTGCGCTGCCCGTGCACCTGATCGAAGTAGGCGCTTTGCAGTTGCTCGGTTAAGGAGCCGGGCCTGCCATCACCGATTTTGCGGCCATCCAACTCGCGAATGGGCAACACCTCGGCCGCGGTGCCGGTGAAGAAGGCTTCGTCGCAAATGTAGACTTCATCCCGAGTGATGCGGCGCTCAATGATGCTGAGACCGATTTCGGCCGCCAAGTGAAACATGGTGTTGCGGGTGATGCCGTCCAGGCAACTCGTGAGTTCCGGCGTGTGCAGAACGCCATCGCGGACGATGAAGATATTTGCGCCGGAGCCTTCCGCCACGTAACCTTCGTTGTCCAGCAGCAGTGTTTCGTCGCAGCCGCAGTCCAAGGCTTCATGCAGGGCAAGGATGGAATTGATGTAGTTGCCGTTGGCCTTGGCCTTGCACATCGTGATGTTGACGTGATGGCGTGTGTACGAGGATGTACGCACTTTGATGCCTGCTTTGCGAGCATCCTCGTCTATGTAGTTCGGCCAAGGCCAAGCGGCCACGACGAGGTTGACGCTGAGGTCTAGGGCGCGCAACCCCATAGCCTCTGAGCCCAAGTAGACCATGGGCCGCAGATAGCCTTCGGTCAGCTTGTTGGCGCGCAGCGTTTCGATTTGCGCGGCGTTCACTTCCTGCCGGGTGTAGGGTATGTTCAATCCCAGAATGTGGGCGGATTTGAACAGGCGGTCGGTGTGCTCCAGCAAGCGAAACAGACGCGGGCCTTTGGGTGTTTCGTAGGCGCGAACCCCTTCAAACACCCCCAGCCCGTAGTGCAGCGTGTGCGTCAACACATGCACACGGGCCTCGCGCCAAGGAATGAGCGCACCGTTTTGCCAAATATGGCCGTCTCGATCTGCAAAATTTGGGGCTGTCATGCTTCACACCTCCTCGAATTGGTTCCTAGCTGGGCTGCGCCGAGCGCTAACGCCGCTTGCTCCCGAAAAGCCACTGCCAAATTCTGGTGACCTCCGCGATGTGAGTGGCCATGGCGGCACCTGCGCCATCCGAGAGGCTCAAATCCAACAGGTCTCGATGTCTTTGCGCACGCAGGGTCAAATAGGCCCGAATCAAGCTTTCCGCATCATTTTCGGACAATAGGCCGACCGTCGCCGCCGTCTCCAGAATGCGCACATTATCTGAATAAACAGCGAGTTTCGGCGCGTTGTGAGCCTGCGCCAACACAAGGTATTGAACCATAAATTCAACATCCACGATACCGCCAACACCACCCTTTAGGTCTTGGTCTTCGCCTTGATGGGCGGCCATGCGCGCCCGCATGTTGGTCACTTCCGAGCGCAGGGCCTCCAGTGAGCGGGGGATGCACAAGAGTTCCCGGCGCAGTTTCTCAAAACGCTCAATCAGCGCCGGGTCCCCGGCCACGGCCCGGGCTCGCACCAAGGCTTGGTGTTCCCACACCCAAGCGCGGCTCTGTTGGTATTGCTTGAATCCTTCAAGGCTTGAGACTAGGGTGCCGGCGCCGCCGGACGGACGCAGGCGCGTGTCGATTGTGTAAAGCGGCCCAATGTAGGTGGGCACGGTGAGATAGTGCAGCAGCTTTTGCGTCAACCGATGGGCGAACTGGGCGGTTGAAGGGGGCATGTCGTGCAGAAATACCAAGTCCAGGTCCGAGCCGGGGCCGAGCTCCAAGCCACCGAGCTTGCCGTATCCAACCACGATGAAGGGGCGATCCTTGACACCTTCCGGCGGACCGTAGCGAGCCTCGCATTGATCCCAAGCCAAGCGCAGGCCGTGCTCGAGCACGGCCGCCGCCAAGTGTGTGAGGTCATCGCTGACGTGCATGAGCGGCAAATCACCGAGCACTTCCGCCATGGCGACCTTAAAGACATGCTGTTCCTTGAACAGGCGCAACTCCTCCAACCAAGCCTCTTCGTTTGAGTGATTGGCCAAGCGTCGGCCAAGTGATTCGTGCAGGGCTGCTCGGTCGTCCGCCGATTCAGTGGACGGGGCCTCTAGCAGCAGGTCGAGCAGCATCGGGCGTCTATGGATCTGGTTCGCCACCCATTGGCTGGCCTCGACCAAACTGATGAGGCGCTCCATGGCCCCGGGATTGTCGCGCAGCAGGGCCATATAGGTGGAGCGTCGCAACACGGTGCGCAAAATCGGCAGCAGACGCCCAAGAATTTCGGTCGGATCAGGGCTCAGGCTGAGCTCATGCAGCAGCCGTGGCATCAACTCGTCAAGACGACGGCGGCCAATTGCGCCCACCGAATCTCGGTTCTTGGCCTTAGCGAGTTCCATGAGCATCTTTGAGGCCGCGACGCCGTCACCAAAACCGGCCCGGGCTAGGGCGAGGGGCTGCGTACGCAAGGCCCAGAGGTCCTGATCGAATTCGGTCACCGCAACGTGCAGCAAGCCTTCGAACAACCTCTGCACATTGGCCCGTTGTTCGGCCAACGCCGAGAAATAGGCTTCGTAGTCGGCGTAGCCAAAGCTTAGGGCCAACCGCAGGCGACCTAAATCCGAAGCCGGCAGCCGCTGCCCGCGCTGGTCCGCCTCTGCTTGGATGCTGTGCTCCGAATGACGCAGAAAGCGATAGGCGCTGCGCAACTGCGCAGCGGCCCCGGCATCAAGCGCTCCGGCGTCTTCAATTTCGGCCAAAGCCTGCAGAAAACCTGGCTGCTGCAGGGCCGGCGACTGGCCGCCACGCATGATCTGCTGCACTTGCACCAAGAACTCAGCGTCGCGTATGCCGCCTGCGCCCTGCTTGAGGTCATCCGCTTGTCGCCGCGAAGCCATGCGCTTCGCCTTCATCTCACGCAACGCATCAACGGCTCCGAAATCCAGGTAGCGCCGGTAGACAAAGGGCCTGATGTTGTCTAGCAGAGCGGTGCCGACGGCTAGGTCTCCGGCGCAGGCGCGTGCCTTGATGAGGGCGTAGCGCTCCCAATCTCGCCCCTCTCTTTCAAAGTACTGCTCCATGGCGCCGCAGTGCATGACCAGAGCGCCGCTGGTGCCGTGAGGCCGCAAGCGCATGTCCACCCGAAACACAAAACCGTCTTCGGTGACGCTGTGCAGCGCTTCGATGAGGCGTTGGCCTACATGGGTGAAGAATAGTTGGCTGGATAGGCCGGATTCGGTTTGCCCGGCTTCGGCGTAGGTGAAGATCAAATCGATGTCGGAGGACAGGTTGAGTTCCCGCCCGCCGAGCTTGCCGAGGGCCAACACGGCCAAGTGCTGAGGCTTGCCGGAGGATGCGCCAACAGGTTGGCCGTGACGCTCGGTCTCCCATCGCTCCACGGTGCCGAGGGCGGCGTGTATGAACGTATCAGCCATGAACGAAAGGGCGTCCACAGTTTCTTCAAGCGAGGCCAAGCCAAGCAGGTGCCGCCAGACGATGTGGAACTGGTGCTGATTGCGCCGCCGCCGCAAGAGGCGCTTTATTTCATCCATGTCGCCGGCGGAGTCCACAGCGGTCAAGTCCGACAGAAGGCCATCTTTTTGGGGCGGCTCATCGAAAGCGCTGCCGGCGAGGGCGCCGGCAAACCAATCCCGCTGGTTCCCGGCCACCTTGGCCGCGAAGTCGCTCATGCCGATCACCCAGCGGGCTTGGTTGGTGAGGTTCAGTCCGGCGAGGGCGCTGAATCGGTCCGCCCGTTCAGCGATGGCCGGTGGTGGTGCGTGATAGGTTACTGAGCGGTCCAAATTTTCTCCTTGTTTCGCCGGGCCAGGCATTGCTTTCAGCGTTCAATCATTGTTCGAAGGAGCCGCCGCAAAACGCCATCGGTGCCGGGCTGTGCGCCGAATTTTGGGGTGGCCCCAACTGGGTTGAATGTAAGCTGGCGCCAAGCGGCATGGCCAGCGGAGCTTCTGCGGCCATCGCTTACCAAATTCAAGCGCAGTCCGGATTTTACCCAATCTGCGTCGTCCAGGTTTGGATAAGGCGCTTAGTCCGCATCCGCAGCAGCAGATCACCGTTTGCCATTAGCCAAGCAAGGAAAAAAATAGGACAATTCCGAGCCTCGTGGAGGATCGTCATGCCGTTGCCGTCTTTTCAGGAAATGCTGGGGAAGCTCATTGCAGAGCCGTCGGTTAGCTGCACCTGCCCGGAACTGGACCAAGGCAATTTGAAAGTGCTGGAGCACTTGGCGGACTGGCTTGAGAGTTTAAGCTTCAAGGTCGAGATCATGCCGCTGCCGGGAGCACCGGGCAAAGGCAACCTCATAGCAAGCCGAGGTGCGGGCAAGGGCGGCATGGTGTTGGCCGGACATGCCGACACGGTGCCCTTTGACGAGGGAGCTTGGAGTTTCGATCCTTTGGTCATGACCCACCGCGATGATCGGTTCTACGGTTTGGGTGCCTGCGACATGAAAGGGTTCTTCCCGGTTGCGCTCCAGGCGGCGGCGGCTTTCGCCGACGCCAAGCTGCGGGCGCCCATTCGGGTGGTGGCCACCTGCGATGAGGAATCATCCATGGCTGGCGGACGCTGGTTGATGAACTCCGGCCGGCTTGAAGCGGAAGCCGCGATCATTGGCGAACCCACCGGCTTGCGACCGGTCCATGCGCATAAGGGATTCGCCCTCATATCCATTGATCTACGCGGCGCGGCAGCGCATTCATCCAACCCGGAGCAGGGCCGCAATGCGCTGGACGCCATGCATCAAGTCATGGCGGAACTGATGCGTTTTAGGGAGGAACTTGCCAGAAAACACCAAAGCCCGCTGTTCGATATCGCCATTCCCACATTGAACTTCGGCTGTTTGCGGGCTGGGGACAACCCCAATCGCGTCTGCGGTCATGCGGAACTGCAGATGGACCTGCGCCTGTTGCCGGGCATGGACGCAGATGATGTGCTCAGTTCGCTTCAGCCCTGCGTTGAACGGGTTGCCGCCGCTGCCGACGTGGTGGCCACGCTGAAGCTTCCGCACCCTCCGGTGCCGCCGTTTGAAACCAGCCGGGATGGTCGTTTGGTGCAGTTGTTGAGCACCCTGTCCGGCAACCCGCCCGCCACCGTCAGTTTCGGCACGGAGGCGCACTTTTATCAATTACTGGGGCTGGAAACGGTGGTGTTTGGCCTAGGCAGCATTGATCAGGCCCATCAACCGGACGAGTTCCTGGCCCAGGATCAGATTGGGCCTGCCCAGCAAGCCCTCGAAAAGGCCATCGCCTGCTACTGCCTCTAGGAGAGGTTCGAGAAAGCGCTTGGATACGCAAGACTACGCCCGCTGGTTTCGCGCTTCGACGCCCTACATCAGCGCCCATCGCGGACGGACTTTCGTGGTGCTGTTGCCGGGAGAAGCCTTGGCGCACCCCAACCTCATCAACATTGGGCATGATTTGGCGCTGCTGCATGTGCTGGGTGCGCGGCTGGTGATCGTTCACGGTGCCCGACCGCAAATCAATGCCATCCAGCCAGAGGAAGGCTTTGCTGCCCATGGTGGCGCTCGCCGGCGCGTTACCGACCAAGACGCCATGCAGTCCATTGCCGGAGTGTGCGGACAGTTGCGTATGGAGCTGGAGGCGTTGTTTTCCACCGGAGTACCCACCAGTCCCTTGCACAATGTGGAAATTCAGGTGGTCTCCGGCAATTTCATCGTCGCTCAGCCCATCGGCGTGCTTGATGGCGTGGACTACCAGTTGACCGGGCGGATACGCCGCGTCCATGTGCAGCGAATAGAGGAAATGTTGAGCGCGGACGCCATCGTGCTGTTGTCTCCCATCGGCTTCTCGCCATCCGGCCAAGCGTTTAGCCTAGCCGCTGAGGAACTGGCTCAGCACACGGCCGTGGCGCTCAAGGCGTCCAAGCTGGTCGCTTTTGATGTGGCTTCCTGCTTGCGGGGGGGTGATGGCGAACGCTTGAGCCACCTCACGCCGCAAGGCATTGAGGCCGCCATGGCTTCAGCTTCGGTCAGCGCCGCCACCCGCCAACAAGCGGCGATGCTGGCTCGCGCCGTCAGCGGCGGCGTCGCCAGCGGCCAGCTTGTCAGCTACCAAGATGACGGCGCCCTGTTGGCGGAGCTGTTCACCGCCGATGGCGTGGGTACGCAGATTACCCAGGACGACCGCCACTTGGTGCGCCGGGCAGTGTTGGGCGACGTGGCTGACATCGTGGACCTCATCCGTCCATTGGAGCAGGCGGGCGTGTTGGTGAAGCGTTCTCGAGACCGGTTGGAGCAAGAGATCGAGCACTTCCTAGTAGCGGAAATCGACAATTTTGTGGTTGGCTGCTGCGCCCTTCATCCACTCGGAAACGATGTGGAGCTTGCCAGCGTGGCAGTGCATCCGGCCTATCGCAAAGCTGGTGGCCAAGGTACGGGCGCTCGGTTGCTGCGGGCGGCGGAGGAAGCCGCACGTGCGGACGGCCATGCGAGCATGTTCGCGCTCACCACCCAAACGCGGGACTGGTTTTTGGAGAACGGGTTTCGTGAGGCTTCCCGGGCGGACCTGCCCGAGCGCAAGCAATCCCTGTACAATGCTGAGCGCAACGCCAAGGTTTTGGTCAAGGCTCTATGATATGAAGCTAAGCGAACCAGCCAGCCAGCGCCCGCATTCGTCGGTCATCGTCGATGGTTTGGACCAAGCGCCCAGCCGGGCCATGCTGCGCGCCGTCGGCTTCACCGAGGCGGACTTCAAAAAGCCGCAAATCGGTATCGCCTCCACTTGGAGCATGGTTACGCCGTGCAACATGCACATCAATGCGCTAGCGGAGGCGGCGGCCATGGGCGCTGATGAAGCCGGGGCCAAGAGTGTGCAGTTCAACACCATCACGGTGTCCGACGGCATCTCCATGGGTACGCCGGGAATGCGCTACTCCCTCGTGTCTCGCGAGGTCATTGCCGACTCCATTGAGGCAGTGGTTTGCGCCCAAGGCTTTGACGGATTCGTCGCCATCGGCGGCTGTGACAAGAACATGCCGGCCTGCGCCATGGCCATGGCCCGCATTGATCGACCAAGCCTGTTTGTTTATGGCGGCACCATTCAGCTTGGGTCGGAGCGACGGGATATCGTATCTGTATTCGAAGCCGTGGGCCAAAGGTCCGCAGGCCTTATTTCTGAGCGCGAGCTTCAGGAAGTGGAGGCCACCGCGATTCCTGGGCCGGGGTCGTGCGGCGGCATGTACACCGCCAACACCATGGCTTCGGCAATAGAAGCCTTGGGCCTTTCCCTGCCCGGCAGTTCGGCTCAGGAAGCGGTGTCCGCCGCTAAGCGCACGGACAGCTACAACGCCGGCGCTGCGGTAATGCACTTGATTGAGCGTGGTATCAAGCCCAGTGACATTCTGACCAAGGAATCCTTTGAGAACGCCATTGCTCTAACCATCGCCTTGGAGGGCTCCACCAACGCCGTGCTGCATCTTTTAGCCATCGCCAGCGCCGCTGGACTGCCGCTGGCGTTGGACGATTTCACTAGAGTTGGCAAAAAGGTGCCAGTGCTGGCGGATATGCGCCCAGCCGGGCGGTTCAGCATGAGCGAGCTGATTGCCGTCGGCGGCATCGCCCCACTGATGAAAATGCTGCTGGACGCCGGCCTCCTGCATGGCGGGTGCTTGACGGTCACCGGCCGGACCTTGGCCGAGAACTTGGTGGCAACGCCCCCTTACCCGCCGGACCAGGAGATAGTTCGACCGCTTGAGAACCCAATTAAGCCGGACAGCCACCTAGTGGTGTTGTACGGCAACATCGCCCCCGAAGGCGCGGTGGCGAAGATTACCGGCAACGAGGGGCTGTGCTTCACTGGCCGCGCGAGGTGCTTCCACGGTGAGGAAGCCGCCATGACGGCCATCCTTCAAGGCACCGTTGGCAAGGGCGATGTCATCATCGTGCGCTATGAAGGGCCAAAAGGCGGGCCGGGAATGCGCGAAATGCTCTCGCCAACCAGCGCGATCAATGGCCGCGGGCTTGCAGACGATGTGGCGCTGGTAACTGACGGGCGTTTTTCCGGCGGCTCCCACGGATTCGTCATCGGCCACATCAGCCCAGAGGCGTTTGAGGGTGGCCCCATTGCGCTGCTTGAAGATGGCGACCGAATCACAATCGACGCTGAACGGCGGCAAATCGACGTGGCCTTGAGCGATGTCGAACTGGCCCGACGCCGGGCCAATTGGCGGCAACCCCCGCCCTATGCGGACAAGGGGTTGCTGGCCAAGTACGCCAAGCTGGTGAGCTCCGCAAGCCGCGGTGCATTAACAGACTAGGGCCCGCTCACCCTATCTGGGTGGGGCCTGTATCAGATCCAAACCGGATTGCCGCGTCTGCTTCTACGCCAGTGGCGTGGTCGCTCGTTCATCTGGTATGGCCGCAGACGCGACTAGCGCTTGCGGCCTAGGCCTATTAACGACGCCAGCGGTCTTTGTTGTCTCCTCGGTCCCGAGAGCGCTCCCGCTCCTTCGCTTGGCTGATGCGAAGGCGCCTTGACTGCACTTCCTTGTCGTTCAGTTCAGCGATGGCCGCACGGCCGGCTTCATCGTCCATCTCCACAAACCCAAACCCCCTGGATCGTCCGGTTTCCCGATCCATCACCACGTTGGCTGATTGCACTTCGCCATATGGGGCGAAAAGTTCCTCAAGCTCCGGGTCGTGGATGGTCCACGGCAAATTGCCCACGTATATCTTCATACCTTGTTCCAAATCCTATGCACATTACTAAAGATCGGCGCAAGGCCGACCGCGAATCTGGAAGCCGCAAAGAACAAAAGACCATGGGCCTAACCATTACCTAAACATCAAGGCGGAAATCCAGTACCCTGCTACTTTACGACAAAGGAGAGCGGGGTACAACCGCGCCATGCGCCTTTCTTACATAAATGTCTTCGTCGCCGACTTTCATCGGGCGCTGAAGTTCTATGGCAAAACGCTAGGCTTCAAAGTCCTGCGCCAAGATTCGAATTTCGGTTACGCCGCCTTCGACGCCGGGGCTGTTGGCCTTGCCATTGCGGTGACTGAGGACGCAGCCCTGCTCGGCCGGCATACCGGGGTGGGCTTCGGCGTGGACGACCTAATTGCGAGCCACCAAGCCTTGGTGGCTCGAGGAGTTGAGTTCTCCATGCCGCCGACAAAGCAGCCTTGGGGTGGATTCATGGCCATGTTCCAAGATGCCGATGGCAACAGTTTTTACCTCGATCAGATTGACTACCTAGAGCATTGAGCGCAAAGCCCACGTTCCGCCGCCAACGAACCGCCAAGCGAGATGAGTTAACAGCCACAAGTGGCTGACATCACGACCGGCCTATGTTCGGGCAATTGCCAGCAATTTTCGCCAAAGCTGCAAAACAGCATCGCACTGGGGCTCCAGTCCGTTTCGTATGCGTCAGCCAACTTGTGCGGTTCGCCGGCAAGATGTGTCGCCGGGGTCAGCCCCTCCCCCTCCCCTTTCCTTTCCTTCCCCTTTCCTTCCCCTCCCCCGGCTCGACGGGCGACCGCTGCCTCTCAATCAACGGCCGCCGCCGTTGAAATCCTCGAACGCTTGGGGCACCCAAGCCAAATTCCGGTTCGCCAACAGCGGACTCGACGGCTTAGTCGCCGTCCAGCCTGTACAGCAGCCATCGGCCGCTGCGCCTATGGCGCAGCACCGCATCCCGCCCCCAGCTCGGATAGCTTGGCCTCAACCGTCGCCGCCCAACGCCGAGCGGTGGCCCTTGGGTCACCTGAGGCGAGCCCCAGTAACGTAGGCGGGTCTATATGCGCTACAGCAAGCGACTGCTCGGCCTCACGATAGATCTGGTGCAGATCTTGAATCACCTTCACCGTCCTCGATCCGGCCAACAGTGTCCAGGCCGCCTGTGGTGAAAACCATCCGGCCGCTCCCATGCCAGGACATTCCCATCAATGGAAGTGAATCACGCCGCAAGACTGGTGGCCAAGAAAATCAGCGCGATTTCGCAACAGCCTTTGCAAGGGCAAAACACTAGCCCGCAAGCGCTTGCACGAAGGGCGGGCCTAGCGCCGAGCGTTGCAGCAGCCGATGTGATGGCGCAATCAAGATAGCCTTGCAGCGGCAACTCGTAGTATCGTTGCCGAGTCGGAAGGAGCAGAGCATGCCAAGAGGGCCTTCAGTGCAAGACAGCTACCTGAACGTCCTGCGCAAGGAGCGGGTTCCTGTATCCATTTATCTAGCCAACGGCATCAAGTTGCAGGGCCGCATTGAGTCGTTTGATCAATTCGTCATACTGCTGCGCAATTCCGTTAGCCAAATGATTTACAAACACTCTGTTTCCACCGTTGTGCCGTCCCGCAACATACAGCTTCCACAGCGTGCGGATTCTTATTCGGAACAGCAGCGGCGGGACGATGCTTAGCGTGGCGTCTCCGGTTGTTGCCGGCACAACGTGCTAGGAACGGGCATTAGCATAGGGACAGATTGGCGGTGCCTTGCCGAGCGGCAACCTGCAGAAAGGAAGCGTTGATTGGATGCGTACAACGGGCAGGCCGATTCAGGACACTAGCCTTTTCATTGACCGGGCGGCAGCGGGGCGGCGCGCTGTCATGCTGCATGTGGATGTGCAGGGCACGCTAGGCTACAACTTGACCGAAGCCAGGGAGTTGGCCCATTCCGCCGGTATCTGCATTGCCGGGGAGGTGGTGGCGAAGCGGCTGCGCCAACACCCGCGCTGGCTTGTGGGGCGAGGCAAGGTGGATGAGTTGCGCCAGCATTTGCAGCAGCGCGGGGCTGATCTTTTGCTAGTTAACAATGATCCTTCCGCCGGGCAGCAACGCAACCTGGAGCAAGCGTTGGATTGCCGAGTGATAGGCCGAGCCGAACTCATCATCCAGATCTTCGCCGAGCGCGCCCGCACTTTTGAAGGGCAACTGCAAGTGGAGTTGGCGCAGCTCAAGCATGTCCAGACCAGGTTGGTTCGGGGCTGGAGCCACTTGGACCGGCAGAAGGGTGGCATCGGCCTTAGAGGGGCGGGAGAAACCCAGCTTGAACTCGACCGGAGGATGCTTGAGACGCGTATCAAATTCGTCCAGTCCCGGCTTGGGCAAGTGAAGCAAAGACGTGAACAGAGCCGACGGCGGCGCACGCGATCGGGGGCGGCCACCGTCGCTCTGGTTGGCTACACCAACGCCGGCAAGTCCACCCTGTTCAATGCCTTGACGAAGGCGGCGGTGGTGGCTGAAGACAAGCTGTTCGCCACCCTCGACCCCACTTTGCGGCGTTTTCCGGTTCCCGGCTTCGGCGAGTTGGTGCTGGCCGATACCGTGGGCTTTGTCAGCCGCTTGCCGCATACGCTTGTGGACGCATTCAAGGCCACTTTGCAGGAGGTGGTGGAGGCCAACCTGTTGATTCATGTCATGGACGGGGCGTCGACGGATCTCGACCGGTGCATCGGTGACGTTGAGGAAGTGCTGCGGGAAATTGGCGCTGATGAGGTTCCCCGCATCAACGTGCTAAACAAGTGCGACCTGCCCAACGCCGGTCAACTCGTGCCCGGCGCAGAGCCGGTCAGCGCCTTGACCGGTCAAGGGCTTGATCGCTTGATGCTGCGCATTGGCCAAGCTCTTGGTGCCCTGCCTATTGTGGATGTTCGCCTGCCGCCGTCGGCCGGCGGTACCCGGGCGTGGCTGTATGCCTGTGGCGCGGTCATTGATGAGGCCGCCACCGAAGAGGGCGGCGTGCGGTTGAGGGTTCGCGGCGACAAGCGGCTGTTGGCGCGTCTGCGTCGGGATACGGCGGTCAATTGAATCGGTTTGAAAGGTGAACTCGCTCGACTGAGGGAGTACACTTAACCCCTTCCCTCTAGTTAACGGAGCACTGCATGGCTTGGAATGAACCGGGTGGTGGCGGCAATAATCCTTGGGGCAACCGGGGAGACCGGGGGCCGCCTGACCTTGATGAAGCCTTCAAGAAGCTGCAAGCCCAGTTAGCTGGCATTTTTGGCTTGGGCCGGAGCAAGGGTGCAAGCAAAGGTGGCGGCGGCCTCAACGCCGGACTGCTTGGCGTGGGCTTGGTCATTCTCGCCATAGCCTACGGGCTTTGGGGCCTTTACCAAGTGGACCAGGCGGAGCGGGGCGTGGTGTTCCGGTTTGGGGCGGCGCAGGACGACGTCGTATCGCCCGGGCTGCACTGGAATCCTCCCTTCATCGACCGCGTGCAGAAGGTCAACGTGACTCGGGTGCGTTCCAAGAGCCATCGGGCGCTCATGCTCACGGAGGATGAAAACATCGTCGATGTGAGCATGACGGTGCAGTACGTGGTTGATGACCCGATCGCCTTTTTGGTCAAGGTGCGCAACCCGGAAGTGAGCTTAGACCATGCCACCGAGAGCGCTCTGCGCCATGTAGTGGGCGGCTCGATCATGGATCAGGTGATTACCGATGGCCGTGCGGCCATCGCCGTTGAGGTGCAGGAGCGGTTGCAGTCCTACCTCAACCGTTACGAGACTGGCATCCTCGTCAGCAAGGTGAACATCGACGAAAGCGCGCCGCCGAGCCAGGTGCGGGATGCGTTCAACGATGTGCAGAAGGCCAAGGAGGACGAGCAACGGGTCATCAATGAGGCGAACGCCTACGCTGAGAGCATCATTCCCAACTCCCGCGGCGAAGCGCGCCAGCTGATTGAGCAGGCCATGGCCTATCGGGCCCAAGTGGTGGCTCGGGCCGAAGGCGAGGCGAACCGGTTCGAGAAGTTGCTGGCCGAGTACACCCTGGCCAAGGACGTCACTAGGGACCGGCTGTACTTAGACTCGATTGAATCCGTGCTTTCGAACAGTTCCAAAATCATGGTGGATGTGGAGGGTGGCAACAACCTGATGTACTTGCCGTTGGACCGCTTTATGCAATCGGGCGCGGCCGCCGCCGTCGCCAATTCAAGCGCCGTGCGCAGCCTAGCTGATGAGGTGATGCGGGAGATCAACAACCGTCTTGCCGACAACCGCAATCGCGACGCACGTTAGCTGAGGAGAACGATCATGAACTTCCGCAACTTCCTTATTGCCGTCATCGGCGTGGTGGCGGTGCTGCTGCTCATGCAGAGCCTCTACATTGTGCAGGAGACCGAGCGCGCTGTCCTGCTGCGGTTCAGCGCAATCGTCAAGGGGGACGTGCCGCCCGGTTTGCACTTCAAGCTGCCCATCGCCGAGAGAGCGGAGATATTCGAAGCCCGGGTGTTGACCTTGGACTCCGGCCCGGAAACCTACTACACGTTGGAGAAAAAGCCCCTGATCGTGGACTCCTTCGCCAAGTGGCGTGTGGTGGATGTGCCCAAGTACTACACCGCCAGCTCCGGCGACGAGACCCGCGCCAACAGGATTCTGCAGGAGCGCGTCAACGAAGGGCTGCGCAACGCCATCAGCCGCCGACCCATGCACGAAGTGATTTCAGGTGAGCGGGACCAATTGATGCAAGAGCTCACCGCTGATCTGAACAGAGTGATGAATGGGGCTGTGGGCATAGAAGTCATCGACGTGCGGGTCAAGCGCATTGATCTGCCCACCGAGGTCTCCACTTCGGTGTATGATCGCATGAACTCGGAACGCCAAATCGAGGCGCGGCAGTACCGTGCGCAAGGCCATGAGTTGGCGTTGGGCATTCGCGCCGACGCGGAGCGGCAGACGGTGGTGATTGAAGCCGAAGCCTATCGGGAAGCTGAGCAACTTCGGGGTGATGGAGATGCCCGTTCAGCCGTTGTGTACGCCAACGCCTTTAACAAGGATCCAGAATTCTACAAGTTCACCCGCAGCCTGAACGCCTACGCCAAGGTATTTGGAGACAAAAGCAACATGTTGGTGCTCGACCCCAACAGCGAGTTCTTCAAGTACCTTAAGAGCAATGAAGGTTAACGAGGCGGTGCTTTGCATGGAAAATGCCCGCTCCTTTCCGCGGTGCCCGAATAGACCTTAAGTCCAAGACCATGAAAGCGGACAAGCCCCGCTCAACTGGGGGCCGTAGCATCGTTGTGGTCGGCGCCCAATGGGGTGACGAAGGCAAGGGCAAGATCGTTGATCTTCTAGCCGACCAAGCGGCCGCGGTCATTCGCTGCCAAGGCGGGCACAATGCTGGCCACACCTTGGTCATTAACGGCCGCAAGACCGTGCTGCACCTGATTCCCTCGGGTATCCTCCATCCGGGCGTGCTTTGCGTTATCGGCAACGGCGTGGTGCTTGACCCCGGCGCCCTCGTTGGCGAGTTGGCCGTCCTTGAATCCCAAGGCGCACAGCAGGTGCGGGACCGGCTGCGCATCAGCCCGGCCTGCCAGCTCATCCTGCCGCACCATGTGAAACTGGATCAAGCCCGGGAGGCGGCCCGCGGCCAAGACAAGATCGGCACCACCGGGCGGGGCATTGGGCCGGCATACGAAGACAAGGCCGCCCGCCGCGGGCTGCGGGTGGGCGACCTTTTCTACTGGCAGGACTTCGCCGCTAAACTGCATGAGGTTATGGACTACCATAATTTTGTGCTACGCAACTACCATCAGGCGTCGCCGCTGGATTTTCAGCAAACCCTGAATCAATGCGCGGAGTTGTCGGAGCACATTCGCCCGTTGGTGGCGGATACTGTGGCGCTGCTGCATGAACTGCGGGAAGCGGGCCGCAACTTGCTGTTCGAGGGCGCCCAAGGCACGCTTCTGGATGTAGACCTAGGCACCTATCCGTTTGTCACCTCCTCCAACACCACGGCATCCGCCGCCGCCGCCGGCAGCGGCTTCGGCCCAGCCTACTTAGACTATGTGCTCGGCGTCACCAAGGCTTACACCACCCGCATCGGGTCCGGCCCCTTTCCAACGGAGCTTGAAGGCCCGGTGGCCGAGCACATGTCGCGGCGGGGCGGGGAATTCGGTGCCACCACCGGCCGTCCTCGGCGCTGCGGTTGGCTTGATGCGGAAGCGCTGAAGCAGGCAGTGCGGATCAACAGCATTGGCGGCCTGTGCTTGACCAAACTCGACGTATTGGATGGGCTGTCCACCATTTGCGTCTGTGTCGGCTATGATGCGCCCGCCGAGGCGCGGGGTTCGGCCAGTTTCGGCAGTGAATACTATTCCGAGCTTAAGCCTAGGCTTGAGGAGTTGCCCGGATGGAAAGGATCCACTGCTGGCGCTCGAACCTTGTCCGAACTGCCGCCCAACGCCCAACGCTATGTGCGGCTTATTGAAGAACTGGTTGGCGTGCCCATCAACATGGTTTCCATTGGCCCGGACCGTAACGAAACCATTATGTTGGAAGGCCTGTTTGCGGGATGATTGATCTTGGTTGAGGAAAAAGGTGGATTCAACCGTGCTTGATGCCAATTTGATCGAACTTCTGGTTTGCCCCGTAAGCAAGGCGCCTTTGGCGTACCGGCGCTCCTCCGATGAGCTTTGGTGTCGGGTCAGCCGCCTAGCCTATCCCGTGCGCGACGGCATTCCTTTCCTGCTTGAAGAGGAGGCGCGGGAATTGACCCAGGAGGAAGTGGATGCGCTTGCCGGCTAGCCGGATGATGCGCCGTCTTTGCCTCGTTGTGGCTGGGCATGGGCGCATGGTGCGCCTTCAAGTACAATTTCACCGTTAGAAGTTCTCCGACAGGGCGGATGCAATGACCAAACCCGAACTCGTTGCCGTTAGTGAAATGCCGGACGTCGCCAGCGGCCAACTGCGCCAGCCGCAAATTGCGCTGGACTGGGTTGGCATGAGCAACATTCATCAGCCGTTGTTGGTCACCGATGGCGATGAAACCCGCCAAGTGCAAACACGGGTGCAGGTTTATGTAGACTTGGCGCAGTCCAAGGCGAAGGGCATACACATGTCTCGCCTGTACCTCATTTTAGATGAACATGCGAGCACCCGTCCGCTCACCGCGGCGGGCCTGAAATTGCTGTTGGCATCGGTGTTGGAATCCCATCGTGGGCTGTCAAGCCGCGCCTTTGTTCAGTTTGAGTTCGACTACTATCTGCGGCGGCAGGCGCTGATTAGCGAAAATTCCGGCTGGAACAGCTATCCGGCGACCATCAAAGGCTCCTTTATCGACGGGGAGATTCATTTGGAGTTGGGCGTTGGCGTCTATTACTCCTCCACCTGCCCCTGCTCCGCCGCCTTGGCGCGGCAGCTTATTCAGAACCAGTTTGAATCGGATTTCGGGCGTGCCCACTCGGTTAATGTCGGAGCCGTGCGGGCTTGGCTGGGCACGGAAAAAGGCATCGTCGCCACCCCCCACAGCCAGCGCAGCATCGCTCGCTTGCTGGTGAAGCTACACGATGGCCTCATACACTTTCCGATCACAGACCTGATTGACAATGTTGAAGCCACCTTGAAGACGCCGGTGCAGACGGCGGTGAAGCGGGAGGACGAACAGGAGTTCGCCCGGCTGAACGGCCAGAACCTCATGTTCATTGAGGATGCCGGGCGTAAGCTCAAGGCCATGCTGCACAGAGATGAGCGCTTAACGGACTTTTGGGTGCGCATAGAACACCACGAAAGCCTGCATGCCCACGACGCCGTGGGCGTGTTCACCAAGGGTGTTGAAGGGGGCTATTTGCCCATACCCTAGCGCGCCTCGCCTGCAAAAGCCCTCGCCGTCCGTTTTTATTCCCATTAACTGGGGACAATGAACGAGGTCAGCAGGCAACATTTGCTAAGCTAAAGCGGTTCTTGGTAGCCTGCGGCGTTGATGATGGCGATACAACGATAGAGCAAGGTTTAGCGGAAGCCACTGGCGCACACTTCGTTGGAACAATTGAGCACGAGATGAATCAAAACGACCTAGACGGTTTGCCGATGGTCAAGATTGGTCATACTGCTTCTGTGGAGTAGTTCCCCACTAGGTTGAAATGCCCGAGCAGGTGTAAGGCCTGCCCTTTACCACTATGCGTAGCGCCTCGCGTCGGGCCGCAATCGGCAGCCCGGCGAACTCGTCGGGTTCGACCACATGACCGTGCAGATCAACGGCGGAACCTTCAAGCAGTTCCACGCCAAGGACCCGAACCAAGAGCCTCCACGTCAAGGTCCGCACCAGCGCCACCGCCGCCACTGGCTTCCTCCACGAGGTCCTGCTGCGCCTGCCCGTGAGCTCGGTGCAGGTCGATGGCGGCTCCGTGTTCATGCAGGAATTCGAGACCGCCCGCCGCAACGCCAGCATCCCCCTCGCATGTCCTCCTGCCCCGCCGCCCCGACAGTAACGGCAGCGTCAAGCGCAGCAACCGCACCCTGCGGTCGGGTTATATGGTCCGTCCACCGGGGCGACCTCCGGCGAAGTGAACCGAGCTCTGGAGGGGTCTCTCCGCGCCCACCACAACGTCCGGCCCGACCATGCCCTCGGCTTGTTGACTCCGGCCGAATTCACGGACAAGCTCTCTGGTTGCCTGACCGAAAAAGTTGCGAAATGTACTGAGCCCGTACAGCGGCTTTCATTGAACGCAATTGCCTGTTATTTTTTGTGCGCGTGCGGCAGAGGGAGGAAAACCTTATGGGGAACTTGGCCAACTACAATCTGTTGGAGGACAGCACCCGAGAGTGTCCGTTTGCGTACTTTGAAGCCATCCGGCGAGAGCAGCCAGTGTACTTCATGCCGGAGTTGGGCGCTTGGTACGTCTCTCGCTACAAGGATGTGCGCTATGTCAAAAAGCACCCTGAGATCTTCTCCAACAACATTTTTGAACTTGGTGCCCAACGAGGCGTGAGCCGCGACATCGCCGAAGCCTACCGCAACGAGCATGGCTGGCGACGGGTGTCCACCTTGCAGCGCACGGACCCGCCCCTGCACTCCACCTATCGGCGGCTCATCAACCGCACCTTCACCGTCAAGCGCATCCGCACCATGACATCCTATATTGAAACCGTGGTCAATGACCTTATCGACGACTTCATTGACCGAGGCGAGTGTGACTTCGTATGGGATTTCGCCATACCCCTGCCCTGCACGGTCATCGCCGACCAACTCGGCGTGCCGCGGGAGAAGATCTGGCAACTCAAGAAGTGGTCCGATGCCATGCTGGCCCCCGGCGGCGGGTTCGTGGACGATGAAGCGGCCCTGAGCTGCGGCAAGCTGGTGGTGGAGGCGCAACAGTTTTTCGCCAGCGTCATCGAATCCCGTCGGAGGAACCCACAGGACGACATCATTTCTGACCTCGTCAGCACCAAAGTTGTGGACGCGGACGGTGGCGAGGAGCGGCATCTGGACATGTACGAACTCCAGGACCTGCTTGATCAACTGCTCACCGGCGGTAATGAGACCACGACCAACGCCATCGGTTCAGCGCTGATGCTGCTGCTGCAGCGACCTGGGCTGATGGAGCGCCTGCGCGATGACCGCAAGCTGCTGCGCAATTTCATTGAAGAGTCTCTCCGCTTTGAGACGCCGGTGATCCACCTTTGGCGCGTAACCACGCAGGATGCGCAACTAGGCGGGGTCGAGCTGCCGAAGGGCGCGAGCGTCGCCTTGGGCTACGCTTCGGCCAACCGAGATGAAGCGGTGTTCGAGCGCGGCGAGACCTTTGACGCCGCCCGCAAGAAGGCCGGCGCCCATTTGGCCTTCGGCTCTGGCCCGCACCATTGCCCCGGCGCCGCGCTCGCCCGCCAAGAAATGTTCTCCGCCTTCACCATCTTGCTGCACCGTCTGGACAACATCCGATTGCGCGATCCGCAGGAGAAGCACCCGTTTCGGCATGTGCCGAGCAATTTCCTGCGTGGATTGGCGCATCTGAACATTGGCTTTGACGTCCGCCACCGGGAGCCCTATCTGCCCGCCGCCTCGGCCTACTAGGCCCAACATCGACACACGCCAAACACTTAAGGGCCCTCGAAAAATGGCGTCTAATCCGAAGGCGGTGTACAGATTCGGCCAGTAGCGGAAGGCTGTTGGTTGTCACACCACAGATGGGTTTTTATCTTTCCGATCGTTACGCGAGCTTGGATGCGAAGAGGGGGCCACTGGTCGAGATTGATGCCGTGGTGCCGCGGGATGGGGGTCGTCCTTTGCTGGAGTGGGGTGCTGCCCAACACCTACTACGTCAAGCGCGTTCGCCCGTGGTACGAGTCCGGCTTCCGCCACCTAGGGACGGCGGCGCTGGAGACCGGGCTGTGCCTGCTGATTCCTCTGGCGCTGCGCGATGGTTGGCGCGCGCGCCGGGACATTGTGCCCTGCCGCCGCTCTGCATCGCGCCGCGCATGGCGTACCTAGCCCGCATTGGCGGCGACCATTTCGAGTACCGCCCGCTCGACTTCTACTGGCCGCTGCTGGCGGCTCCGGCGTCCATGGGAATCGTCCGGATTGGCGCACAGATGGCCGGCGTTCGGTGGCAGCGCACCCTCATTCAGTTCGACCACATGACCGTGCAGGTCGATGGCGGCTCCGAGTTCATGAAGGAGCCTGCCGCGACGCCGACATCCCCTCCGCGCCTTCTCGCCCCGACCGTAACGGCAGCGTCGAGCGCAGCAACCGCACCTTGCGCGTCGAGTCTGATCCGTCCACCGGGGCGACCTCACCGTCAACGAAGTGAACCGGGCACTGGGCCGGTCTCTCAGCGACCACTACCACGTCCGGCCCCACCAAGCCATCGGCTTGTTGGCACCGTCCGAGTTCGCGGACAAGCTCTCCATGGCTGCCTGAACGAAAAAATTCCGCAATGTCCCGAGTCCGTTCAAAAAGTTCAGAGCGGCCAGCAATTTCAGTATGATACTTAGGGCGGCAAAGGAGTTGGCATGAACCTGACAATTACCGTAAACGACGCCGAGCATCAGCTCGACATAGCGCCGAACCTCCTGCTAGTGGACCTTCTGCGCCAACGACTCGGCTTGACCGGCACCCATGTGGGCTGCGACACCGCCCAATGCGGTGCCTGCACGGTGCATCTAAATGCTCGCGCAGTGAAGGCCTGCGCTGTGCTGGCGGTCCAAGCCGACGGCCAAGCCGTCACCACCATTGAGGGCATCGGCTCAGCGGCGGCGTTGCATCCCTTGCAGACCGCATTCCGCGACTGCCACGCCCTGCAATGCGGGTTCTGCACGCCGGGAATGATTATGAGCGCCATTGATTTGATCGAAAACAGCGCCTCCCTCAACAGCCAGCAAGTGCGCGATGGATTAGAGGGCAACCTCTGCCGCTGTACGGGCTACCACAACATCGTTCGGGCCGTGCTGCAGGCGCAGGAGGCCATGCGGTCAACTTCAAGCAAGGAGCCATCGACATGAGTGTAGAGAGCGGCATCGGTGCCTCGGTCAAGCGGCGGGAGGACATCAGGTTTCTGACGGGAACGGGAACCTACACCGATGACATCAACCTGCCCGGCCAAGCCTACGGCCTGTTTCTGCGCTCACCTTACGCCCGAGCGGCCATCGGCCGCATCGACGCGGCTGAAGCCTTGCAGGTGGAAGGCGTGCTGGCCGTCTACAGCGGCAACGACACAGCGGCGGATGGCTTGGGCGATTTGCCCTGCGGCTGGTTGGTCAAGTCCAAGGACGGTTCCGACATGGTTTCGGCCCCGCATCCACCTTTGGCCGTCACCCAAGTCAATTACGTTGGCGAACCCTATGGGTTGGTGGTGGCGGAAAGCCTGGACGCCGCCCGGCAGGGCGCGGACCTAGTGGCCGCGGACTTCACCGAACTGGACCCGGTGGTGGACCCGGCAACCGCCGCCAAAGCCACGCCCATTCACGAAGGCATGGCCGACAATCTCGCCTATGTGTGGGAGCTTGGCGACCAAGCGGCCACCGATGCGGCGCTGGCTGAAGCCGCTCATGTGACTAGGCTTGACCTCACCAACAATCGCCTGATCCCCAACGCCATGGAGCCGCGGGCGGCGCTGGCAACTTTCGACCCCGCCAGCGGCAGCTACGAACTGCGCACCACCAGTCAAAACCCCCACTTGGCAAGGTTGGTGCTGTCCGCCTTCGTTCAAATCGCTCCAGAGCACAAACTGCGTGTCATTGCGCCGGATGTGGGCGGCGGCTTTGGCTCAAAGATCTTCGTCTACGCCGAAGAAACCGTGCTGACCTGGGCCGCCGCCAAGGTGGATCGGCCCATCAAGTGGACGGCCGAGCGCGGCGAGTCGTTTCTGTCCGACGCCCATGGCCGGGACCATGTGACCAAGGCCGAATTGGGCTTGGATGGGGATGGCCGCTTCGTCGGCCTGCGGGTGCGAACCACCGCCAACCTAGGCGCGTACCTTTCCACCTTCGGCTCCGCCGTGCCCACCTACCTGTACGGCACCTTGCTGGCCGGACAGTACAAGACGCCCAACATCCATGTGCAGACCGAAGGCGTGTACACCAACACCGCGCCGGTGGACGCCTACCGGGGTGCTGGCCGGCCGGAGGCCACCTTCGTGGTGGAACGCCTAGTTGAAACGGCGGCGCGGGAACTCGGCTGCGACCCGGCGGAACTGCGCCGCCGCAACATGATTCAGCCGGAGGATTTTCCCTACCAGACGCCAGTGGCCTTGGTCTATGACACCGGCGACTACCAAGCCAGCCTGGACCGGGCGCTTGAGCTGGCCGACTACGCCGGCTTTGCTGAGCGCCGCGCCGCCGCCGCCGCCAAGGGCAAGCGCCTCGGCCTCGGCCTGTCCTGCTACATTGAAGCCTGCGGCTTGGCGCCTTCGCAATTGGCCATCCAACTCGGTGCTGGCGTGGGGTTGTATGAGAGCGGTGAAATTCGCGTCCATCCCACCGGCTCAATCACCGCGTTCACCGGCTCCCACAGCCACGGCCAAGGCCATGAGACCACTTTTGCGCAAGTGGTGTCGGACAAACTCGGCGTGCCCTTTGAGGATGTGGAGATCGTCCATGGAGACACCGGGCGGGTGGAGTTCGGTCTTGGCACCTACGGCTCCCGCTCGCTCGCCGTGGGCGGCTCGGCCCTCATGGTCGCCGCCGACAAGATCATCGCCAAGGGCAAGCGAATTGCAGCGCACATGATGCAGTCCGAAACGGACAACGTGGATTTTACGGACGGGGTCTTCTTAAGCGGCAACCAACGCCTGACCTTGCAGGAGGTGGCTTTCGCCAGTTATGTGCCAGCGGACTACCCGCCAGATTTGGAGCCCGGGTTGTCGGAAAAGGCATTCTATGATCCGCAGAACTTCACCTATCCGGCCGGCACCCACATTGCCGAGGTTGAAATTGATGAGGACACCGGCAAGGCGCAATTGGTGCGCTTCGTGGCTGTGGACGACTTCGGCCAAATCATCAATCCCATGATCGTCGATGGCCAGGTGCATGGGGGCATCGCCCAAGGAGCAGGCCAAGCCCTGCTTGAGCACGGCATTTACGACGCAGACGGGCAACTGATCACGGGCTCCTACATGGACTACTGCATGCCCCGAGCGGATGATGTGCCGGACTTCGTGGTGGACACGACGGTGACGCCTTGCACCCACAATCCACTCGGTGCCAAGGGCTGCGGCGAGGCGGGGGCCATCGGCTCGCCGGCGGCGATCATCAACGCCGTGACGGACGCCTTGGGCGTCAACGACATTTCCATGCCCGCCACATCGGAGCAGCTTTGGCGGCGCCTGAGGGAGCAGAGCACATGAGTACACTCAACTACCACAGGCCATCCGCCTTGGCGGTGGCGGCGGCGCTCCACCGAGACGCTGATGACCCATTCTATCTGTCTGGCGGCCAGACCTTGCTGCCGACAATGAATCAGCGCTTGGCCGAGCCAAGCGACATCATCGACCTGCAGGACATTGCAGGGCTAACCGGCATCGCCTTGGCGGGACAACGGCTGCGGATCGGCGCTTTCACCCGTCATGCCGAGGTGGCCGCTTCAGAGCAGGTGCGCAGCGCCTTGCCGGCCTTGGCGGCTCTAGCGGAGCAAATCGGCGATCCTCCGGTGCGCAACCGGGGCACCCTTGGCGGCTCCCTAGCCAACAGCGACCCCGCCGCCGACTACCCGGCCGCCGTGCTGGCCTTGGACGCCCTTATTCAGACCAACCGACGCGAAATCGCCGCTGATGATTATTTCCGCGGACTGTTCGAAACGGCGCTGGAACCGGGTGAAATCCTCACTCGGGTGGATTTCGCCATGCCCAAGCGAGCGGCCTATCAGAAGTTTCCAAACCCGGCCTCGCGCTACGCCGTGGTGGGCGTGATGGTGGCCGACTACGGTGACGCCATTCGGGTGGGAGTTACGGGCGCTGCGCCCTGCGCCTTTCGCGCCCGCGCCTTCGAGCAGGCACTGGGCGGCGATTTGGCCGCCGCCGCGCTCAATGGCGTGGAGCTGGCTGAAACCGACTTCAACAGCGACTTGCACGCCTCGCCCGAATACCGCGCCCACTTGGTCAAAGTGATGGCGAAGCGAGCCGTAGCGCGACTGCTGTAGTGCCTGCCGAGGTCAAAAAATGCTTGCGGCGGCGAGGTTTTTTTGCCTCCCGGCAAGGTGCGCCGGCAGGGTGCCACGGCCCCCGCGCAACTAGGAGCAACGCAGCCAAGGCTCGGAAAGACCGGCCCATGGGCGCATGTTTTGGCTTGATGAAGCGCAAGCCCCGGTGCCTGCTGTAGCCCGCGCCGTACTTTGCGAGTCCCTGTCCGAAGACATCGGCAGCGTTCGCTTAGCCCAAGTTGAGGTTGCCGATCCGGGGCCAACCGAAGTGCGGGTGCGTCTTTACGCCTGCGCCCTGAACTTCCCCGATCTATTGATGATTCAGGGCAAGTATCAATTCAAGCCGCCGCTGCCATTTACGCCCGGCGGCGAAGCGGCCGGAATTGTGGAAGCCGTTGGTGCCGAAGTCTCCGGCCTGCGCACCGACGACCCGGTTGTGGTGGGCATGCGCTACGGCGGCTTGTGCGAATTGGTCAACGTGGCCGCTGAGGCCGTGCGGCCGAAGCCGGCCGGTTTGTCCTACGCCAAGGCGGCCGCCTATCAAACGGCCTATCTCACCGCCTATGTGGCCCTGGTCCGTCGAGGCGGGCTGCAATCCGGCGAGACCTTGCTGGTGCATGGTGCCACCGGCGGCGTCGGCATGGCGGCGGTGGACTTGGGCAAGCGGCTTGGTGCACGGGTCATCGCCACCGGCGGTCGGGACGACAAGCTGGCAGTGGTCAAGGCGCGGGGTGCTGACGAAGTGCTGAACTACTCGCTCCCGGATGGACGGCTCGGCGGCTTTCGACAGCAGGTCAAGGCGCTGACGAAGGGGCGCGGTGCCGATGTCATCTACGACCCCGTAGGCGGCGATGTGTTCGACGAGTCCATGCGCTGCATTAACTGGGGCGGACGTTTGCTCACCATCGGATTCACCAGCGGACGCTGGCCGCAAGCTCCGGTCAACCTCATTCTAATCAAGCAAATTGCCGTCATCGGCGTGCGCGCCGGCGAGTACGGCCGCCGCCACCCGGAACTTGGCAAGGCCAACGCCGAAATCCTGCACGGCATGGCCGCAAAGGGCGAGATCGATCCCTACGTCTGCCAGGGATTCCCGCTTGAGCAAGCCGTTAGCGCCATGCGCCTGCTGCAGAACAGGGAGGTGATCGGCAAAACCGTAGTCGCCATGAACGGCTATTCGTTCTAGTAGAACGGGCGTCGTCCAAGCCGGACTCCGCCGCCCACCTTGGCGGCTTGTTGCCGTGCGATTTGGCAACGGATGGGGCGCCACAGGCCACCCCAAGCCGACCAAGGGAAGGCGCCTTGTCAGCCTTTGGTTTCCGGCCTCTTGCGCCGCGCAACCCATTCGCAGCCTTTGCCGATAGGGGAAGCCGCGTCGTCAGGCGTTCGTTTCCCGTCCCCGCTTGGTTTCGCACTCAAGCCTCGTCGTCGGCGTAGCGCTCCTGCAAGCGCTGCATTCCACGCAGCCAGCGGTCGTGGTCGGAAGCCTTGCGGCGGACGTAGTCCGCCACCTCCGGGTGCGGCAGCACCAAGAAGCGCTCTTCACGTAAGGCGTCAATGACCGCACCCGCCACCTGCTCCGGTTCGATCATGCCATCGATGCCGGCCACCCCAGGGCCGTCCGCAGTCATGGCCGTGCGCACGGCTTGAGGGCAAAGCACGGAAACCTTGATGCCATCGCGACCATGGGTGATGGCGATCCATTCCGCCAAGGCGACGGCGGCGTGCTTGGTGACGGCATAGGTGACCGAGCCGATTTGCGTCAGCAAGCCCGCCGCCGAGGCCGTATTCAGCAGGTAGCCACCGCCCCGGCTGATCATTCTCGGCAGCAAGTGCCTCGCCGCCCAAACATGGGCCAAGGTGTTGACCCGCCAGATGGTGTCCCACACCTCATCCGGTTCATCAAGACCTTTGCCGAGGCCGATGCCGGCGTTGGAGCAGAACAGGTCTATGGGGCCATGTCGGCGCTCGGTGTTTTCAATCAGGGCCGCCAAATCGTCTTCAACGCCAACATCCACCTGTTGCGCCGCGCCGCCGATGCCCGCTGCCACCCTGGCCGCACTCTCGCCATTCAAATCCGCCACCACTACCAGCCGCGCTCCTTCGGCGGCAAACCGCTCGCACATGGCCCTGCCAATGCCGTTGGCGCCGCCGGTGACGACGACCACTTTGCCGGCTACTTTCATTTCCCAAACCTCCAAAAGCTCTAGGGTCAGCTTGGCCGTCATGCGCACTTTCGCTCGCGTCACCAGTGGAACCGGGCAGCCGGCCTTAAACGCTCCTTGCCCAGCAAGCAGCCGGCGCAATGGTTTCACCTGCCGCGGCCTTGAGGCGACATCGCCTGAACTCTTCAGGTCCGGCAAGCGGCCAGCGCAACCCGGCCATTCCTGCTTGGAAAAGAATCCAAACGGGGGTGGGACGCCACGAAAGCGCCCATCGGGTTCAAACGAGGCCAATCCCCAGACCGGCCAACCAGATTAGGCGGTTTCCGTTCCTTATTATACAATCCCTTCTATATGTTCAATGGTCTGGCGGGCACGCCAACGTTGAAGGGAAAGGCAGGCAGTCCGGCACCCACCATGTTCACCCTCACCGCCTTGGAGCAAGCTCGGGACATCGTCGCCCAAGCCATGCCGCCCACGCCCCAGTACCGCTGGCCCGGGCTGTGTCATCGCACTGGCAGCGAAGTCTGGCTGAAGCACGAAAACCACACCCCCATCGGCGCGTTCAAGGTGCGTGGTGGGCCGATCTACATGGATGAACTGAAGTGCGCCAAGCGGCTTCCCTCACGCCTGATCGCCGCCACCAGAGGCAATCACGGCCAGAGCATTGCGTTCGCCGCCCGCCGGCATGGGGTACGCGTGACGGTATTCGTGCCGAAGGGAAACAGCGTTGAGAAAAACGCGGCCATGCGCGGCTGGGGGGCGGAGTTGGTCGAGTTCGGCCATGACTACGATGAGGCCCGTGCCGAGGCGGAGCGGCGGGCGCGGGACGAGGATGTGCTGCTGGTGCCCGCCTTTCACCCCGCCTTGGTGCGCGGTGTGGCGACCTATGCCCTGGAGTTGTTCAGCGCCTGCAAGGACCTTGATGCTGTGTATGTTTCCATCGGCGTGGGCTCCGGCATTTGCGGCCTCATCCAAACCCGGAACCTACTGCGCCTAAAAACCCGCATCATCGGCGTGGTGGCCGCTCAAGCGCCGGCCATGGCCAGAAGCTTTGAGGCCGGCCAAGTGATCGGCACCAATTCCGCCAACACCTTCGCTGACGGCATAGCCCTCCGTGAGCCTTCGGCGGAGGCGTTGACCATCATCAAGGGCGGAGCTGAGCGCATCGTCGAGGTCAGTGAAGGAGAAATCGCCGACGCCATGCGGGCCATCTATCAGGACACGCACAATGTGGCGGAGGGTGCCGGTGCCGCCGCTTTCGCCGCCCTGACTCAGGAGCGCGCCAAGCAGGCGGGCAAGAAGATCGGCGTCATTCTATCCGGCGGCAATATGGACGCCAAAGGGTTCAGGATCGTGCTGGCGGGCGGTGTTCCCCAACCCTAGAGGCTCGCGACTAACCGGGAATCACCTGCCCAAGTGGCCTTTAACGACCAAGGAAACCGCTGAAGAATTCGCAGGCTGTCGCAGCGCAACAAGACCAGCCTTTTTCTATGACGTGTAAGCCATTGAAAATAGAAGATAAATTATTTCAACCGTCATGTGATGGCCAATCCTTGGAATTGAATCAGAAGATCGGTTCGAGTCGGGTTGAATCTGCTTATTCCGGCCTGTTTTCCAAGGTTTTGGCGAGGGTGTTTTGAGTGAGTTTCCGGCGAATTCGGACGGACTCCGACCGTAGGCGGCGATCAACTCGATCCGATTGGCCGCTTGCAGCAAGTTCATGGTCGTCACCATAAAGGGCAATCGAGATTTCGCAACAGCCTGATCGGAGGCTCCTTAGGCGAGAAAATGCCGTGCGCCGGTGGATTCATAATGAGTTCGCAATCACCAAGGTGCCCCTATATACTTCCGCCGCCGCAAGTCTGCGGGAGTGGTCATGGAATTTCAGCGATTCGACCTTGATGGTGTAGGGATGCGCTTTACGCTAGTTGGTTTGGTTTGCATCTTAGCGACTGTCGGCGGCAGCAACGCGCTGCATGCACAGGGTGCTGACGGTGCCTTGGCCATTGAGGAAATTGTGGTGACGGCGCGCAAGCGGGAGGAATCCCTGCAGGATGTGCCGCTGGCGGTCACCGCCTTTAACGAAACCGCCATTGAAAGCGCCTATGGCGATAACATCGGTGAATTCTCCAAGTTCGCGCCGAACGTGACGCTCGCCCGGCAGCCCTATGCGGGGAACGCCCTGTTCGGCGGTATGCGTGGCATCGTCTTTGGCGACCTTGAAAAGAGCTTCGACCCATCGGTGGGCGTGGTGGTGGACGGCGTTTCCTTGGTCACCAATACTGGCGCACTGATCGACACCTTTGACTTGGAGTCGGTGGAGATACTGCGTGGTCCCCAAGGGACGCTGTTTGGGCGCAACACCATTGCCGGCGTAGTCAATGTGCGGCGCACCCGCCCCACCGGGGAATTCGGGCTGCGCACCCAATTCCGTTATGGCTCACACAATGAAACCGATGTGAAGGCGGTGCTGAACTTTCCGCTTGGCGAGACCTTGGCGGTGAAGGTGGCGGGGTTTTTTGACAAGGGCGACGGCTATCAGGAGCAAGCGAATTTCGACTTGGCGACGGGCGCGATTGCCGGAACCGGTGACGACATTCCAGGCGAGGACACCATAAGCGTCTACACCAGCCTTCTCTGGGAGCCGAACGAGGCTTTTGATGCGTTACTCACCCTAGAGTACATGGACGACAATTCCACGCTTTCCACCCCGACCAATTTGACGATTCCCAATCTTTCGCCAGAACAGTGGGGCGCCATCAGTGGCGGGATATTCGCCAACCTCGGTGCTGGCGTGCCGCCCGGCGCCGCGATAGGGGGCGGAATCGGCAGTGCCTTGGCGCAGGGCGGTAACTTCTGCGATGTCTACGGCGCGGTATTGGCTCCGGTCAACGGCTGGGTGCCTGAGGTCGCTTGCGCCAAATACGGTTATGAGCTGGGCGAAAGCAACGGTTACAAATATTCGCTGGCGTTGCAGCAATTCAACAATTCCATTGAGCAGAAGGGAGTCACGCTGGAGCTCAACTACGAGCTTGGCGATCTGAAATTCACCTCGGTCACCGGCTACAAGGAAGAAGAGGAGTTGCTTGATCAGGACAACCTTGGCGCGCCCGTCTATGTCTTCCATCCTTGGCGGCCACAGGAATTCGAACAGTTCAGCACCGAGCTGCGGGTGTCTTCGGATTTCGACGGCAAGTTAAATTTCGTCGGCGGGGCCTATTACGTCGAGTCCGAGTACTTCATTACCTCCAGCGTCTATGCGTTTTCAAACCGCCGGGTACCCGGCGCGATGCCCTCCCCCGATGGCGACGCCGGACAGAAGCTCAATGCCTACGCCCTGTACGGCGAAGGCTACTATCAGGTCACCGACGATTTGCGGCTGACGTTGGGTGGCAGATGGACTCGTGACGAAAAGGACTTCTTCATCTTTCAGAGGCTCTCCGGCGATGCCAGCGGGCTGCTGCCGCCCACCGCATGGGGCTGCGGTCTCAATGAAGACTTGCAAAGGCAAGCCGATGCGGTGGCGACGGCTTGGATTGCCGCCGCCTCGACACCGGAAATCGCCGCCGCCCGAACGGCCGGACTGGCCTGCAGTTCCGATGGTGAAGAAAGCTGGAGCGAATTCACCCCGCGGGTGAGCTTGGACTATTCGTTTTCCGATGACGTCATGGCCTATCTGTCTTGGTCGCGCGGTTTTCGATCAGGCGGTTTCAACGGCCGGGCCACCACGCCAAGCTCCATCGGCCCCTACGATCCGGAGACGGTGGACAGCTACGAGCTCGGCCTGCGGTCGAGCCTGTTCGACAATCGGCTGGTATTCAACGCAACCCTGTTTCGGGCCGAATATGACAACAAGCACGAAAGCGAGATTTACCAGTTTGGTGCCGCCACGGAGACGGTGGTCAACAACGCCGCCAAGGCAACCATCGAAGGGCTGGAGATCGAAGCTCAGATAGCCCTGAACGAGCGCGTTCAAATGCGTCTGTCGGTTGGTATGATTGATGGCGTTTACAACGAATTCCTAGCACCGGATCGAATCGCCTGTCAGGGCATTTCCCGAGCCACCTGTCCGAGGGTTGACCGCTCCGACGACTTTGAATTCGGCTTCCAGCCGGACTGGAATTTCAATGTCGGCGCGGTCATGACGCAACCGCTCCCTGACGATTGGGGCAGCTTGGTCGGTTCGGTGCTTTTCTCATGGTTTGACAAGACCGTCGGCAATTTTGGGCAGCCGGACCCACGGGGTCTTGGACGCAACGAGTTCCCGGCCCGTGGCGAATGGGACTTCACCCTCATCTGGGAGCGGGCTCCCTTCAAGGTGGCCGGCTACGTCAAGGACGCCTTTCATAGCAACAACTATCTCTCCACATCGGTTGATGTTGGCGTATTCTGGTTCGGCACCGTTTCTGTTGGCCGCACTTTTGGCATTGAATTGACGCACGAGTTCTAACGAGGCGATGCCTTTGCAGCCCCATCTTGAACGGAGCGGGCCTGATGGCCCCAAGCTCACTCTATTTCAGGCGAGCCCATCCGGCGGTTGGCAGCTACGTTCGCACTTGGCTATCTTGGCCGATTCGCAATACAGTGCCCTAGCGGCTTGGCCGTTGTGCGGGAATAGCTCAGTTGGTAGAGCCCTTGCTTCCCAAGCAAGCTGTCGCGGGTTCGAGTCCCGTTTCCCGCTCCAAACCATGTCAGACGCTGATCGAAGACTTGGATAACCTGCATACTGGAAACTTGGGCAACAGACTGTCGCCCGGGAGTCATTCTGGGCTTGGAGCACTCGCCTTGAGCCCTTGCCCTGCACCTCGGCGGCTTGGTAGGAACCCAAAGGTGCAGGAAGCTGCCTTATGGCTAGTTTCAAGGGGTTGCAAACCCGAGCAAGAACAGCCCGCTGGACACCCCCAACCGTAAGGACCAAGTGATAGATGAATCAAGCCGCTAGCCGGACCACATTTCTCTTGTCAGCCCAAGGCATCGCCTTGCTGCTGACTGTGGCGCTGATGATGGGCGCTGCGCCATTGGCGCGCTCGGCGCAGCCGCCCGCCTTGGCCAGCGCAGGGGCACTGCCGAGTCTTGCGCCGATGCTGGCGCGAGTGAATCCTGCGGTGGTGAACATTGCTACCCACGCCACCACGGCGGTGCGCAATCCTCTTTTCGACGACCCGTTCTTTCGCCGTTTTTTCAACGTGCCCCAGCAGCGCTATCGCCGCACCCGCAGCGCCGGCAGCGGCGTGGTCATTGATGCGGACAACGGCTACATCGTCACCAACAACCATGTCGTCGCCAGCGCCGATGACATCGATATCACCCTATCCGATGGCCGGGTGCTCAAAGCCGAGTTGGTCGGCGGCGACTCGGATGTGGATTTGGCGGTGCTGCAAGTGGCGCCCAGGGATCTCGTGGAAATCGGCTTCGGCGATTCCGATGCTCTGAAGGTGGGGGATTTCGTGGTCGCCATCGGCAACCCCTTCGGACTCAATCAGACCGTGACCAGCGGCATCGTCAGCGCCCTTGGCCGCAGCGGCCTCGGCCTTGAAGGCTTTGAGGACTTCATCCAGACCGATGCGTCCATCAACCCCGGCAACTCCGGCGGCGCCTTGGTCGATTGGGCCGGTGCCTTGGTCGGCGTCAACACGGCCTTGTTCTCCCCGGCTCGAGTCAACGTGGGCATCGGCTTCGCCATCCCTTCAAATTTGGTTGAGGCGGTCATGAACCAGATCATCAAGCATGGCGAAGTGCAGCGTGGCTATCTCGGCCTCGAAGTGCAGAACCTGAATCCGGATTTAGCCGAGGCGTTTGGGATGGCCAATCAGAAGGGCGTGGTGGTCGTCTCCGTGGCGCCGAGCGGCGCTGCTAGCGGCGCTATTGAACCCGGCGATGTCATCACCCGCGTGCGCGGGCGGGGGATCCGTGCGGTGGGAGACTTCCACAGCCAAACCGCGGCGGTGTTCGTTGGCGACGAGCTAAAAGTGCAATTGCTGCGCGAGGGCAACCCACAGGAAGTGAGCATCAAGCTAGTGGACGACCTGCAAACGAAGGTCGGCGGCGAACGCATCGACCCGCGCTTGGCCGGCACCGAATTGCAGAATTTCCGCGATGAGAACGAAGTGGGTGCTGGGGTGCTGGTCACCGCTATTGCGCAAGGCGGCCGCGCCTTTCAATCCGGCCTCCGCCAAGGCGATCTCATCGTGGCGGCAAACCGCCGGGGCGTGCGTGAACTCAAGGACTTGCGCAGAAACATCGGCATGGGCGCACGGCAAATACTGTTGAACATCTATCGGGCCGGACGCTTCATCTCCATCTTGATCCGCTGACGAACCTAGCCCCGGAAGTCTCACCAAGCCGCGTGTCAGGTGTGGTCCGGTTCCGTCACTCGCAATGACACGCAACTCAATGTGAGTGCAGCACAAATAGAGCTGTCGGCGTTACCTCACTCATGGAGGACGAATCAGCGCTGCCTTAGAACAGGATGAGGTTGCGCGCCATTTCGCCGGTCTTAAGTGCGTCTAGAGCGTCGTTCACATCCTCCAGTTTGATGCGGGCGGCAATGAGGTCGTCCAAGTGCAGCTTGCCCTGTAGGTAGAAGTCCACAAATCGGGGCATGTCCACCCGAAAACGATTGGAGCCCATGTTTGAGCCTTGCAGTTTCTTCTCCGCCAAGAAGTCGGGGCCGTGGACCTCCACCATGGTTCCAACCGGAATCATGCCGATGACGGTGGCTGTGCCGCCGCGCCGTACCATCTTAAACGCCTGCTGCGCCGTCACTGCCAAACCGATGGCCTCAAAGGAGTAGTGTACGCCGCCGCCGGTGAGTTCGTGCACCGCCTCCACCGGGTTGTGCTCCATCGCATTGACCAAATCCGTGGCGCCGAGCCTAGCCGCCAACTCCAGTTTGCCCGGCACTTGGTCCACGGCGATGATGCGCCCCGCACCGGCGATGGTGGCACCGTTGACCGCCGCCAAGCCAACCCCGCCGCAGCCGATCACCGCCACCGTAGCGCCCGGCTCCACCGCAGCGGTGTGAATAACGGCGCCAACGCCAGTGGTGACGCTGCAGCCAATGAGTGCCGCCCGGTCCAAAGGCATGTCTTGGCGCACCTTGGCGACGGCATGCTCGTGTACCAGCATGTATTCGGCAAAGGAGGACAGATTCAGGAACTGCGCAATGGCCTCTCCGTTCTTGGCCAGACGCGGCGGCTGGCCCTTTCCGCGCTGTAGTTCCGGCTCCATGCACAGCGACATGTGCCCGGTCAAGCAGTGCTCGCAATGGCCGCAAAAGGCGGAAAGGCAAGTGATGACGTGGTCGCCTGGCTTGACGTAGTGGACGCTGTCACCCACCGCTTCGACGATGCCGGCCGACTCGTGCCCAAGCACGGCCGGCACGGCATGGGGATAGGCGCCATTCTGAAAGTGCAGGTCGGAGTGACACACGCCCGCCGCCACCGTGCGCACAAGCACTTCCCTCGGCCCGGGGTCCCCATGTTGAATGTCTTCAATTTCGAGGGGCTTGTTGATCTCCCGCAATACGGCTGCCTTCATGGGCGCCTCCCACTATTGATTTCGCTTGATTGGCTAAGCAGTTTGCCAAAGGCGACGGTCGATTTCCATTGAGAAGGGCATCCTGTCCAAGGCTAGGCCAAGGTTCGACGCAATTCCAGCCGCATCGCCATTGCCTTGGGCGGCTCCATCCACCTGCACTTGGGCATTCGGCCCGGTGGCCGATTGCGGAGGTGCCATCGCTGCCGGGAACATTGGCGTCAAGGGTGGAATGCTGTTGAAATAGCCCGCTTGGAATTCGGCTTGGAGCCTTATGCACGTCGGCCTCACACCTTGGGATTTCACGGACCGCTCAGCAAAGTCCCTGGCGCGGCAGGCGCAAATCGGCGAATCCCTAGGCTATGAGTCATTCTGGCTGCCGGAAAGCCACTTCACCAAGAATGCCCTGCCGGACCCGCTCATGCTGCTCGCCGCCACCGCTGCGACGACTGACCGCATCAAACTAGGCACCACCTCCTTCCTGCTGCCGGTGCGCAACCCGCTGCTGGCAGCGGAGCAGGTGGCGGTGCTTGACCAATTGTCCAGCGGTCGGGTTCTGCTGGGCGTGGGGCGTGGCTACGCTTCGGCTATGCTGCGGGCGTTCGACGTGGCGCCAAAGGATAAAAGGTTGCGCTTTGAAGCGAACCTGGGGCTGATGATGCGCGCTTGGAGCGGTGCCCCGATTGCGGTTGAGGGTGCCCCTGAACCCATCGTGCTGGATCCACTGCCGGCGCAACGCCCGCATCCGCCAGTTTGGGTGGCCGCTTTCGGCCCCAAGGCCTTGGCTCAGGCCGGGCGGCTGGGCTTGCCCTATCTGGCTTCGCCCATGGAAACGCTGGCGGGCCTTCGCTCCAAGTACGAACTGCATCAGCAGGCGGCTGTGGCGGCCGGGCACGGGGAAATCACCACCCGGCCGATCATGCGCACCCTGTTTATCGGCCGTAGCCGGCGGGAAATAGAGGGTGTGCGCGAAAGGTTGCGCCAAGCCGCGAGACCGCGCGGTGATGACGAGGATCTGGACGACTGGGCGTTGGTTGGAGACCGGGGGCAGGTGGCGGAAAAATTCGCCGAATACCGCGAAGCGCTCAACGCCACCCACTGGGTGGTGACGCGCCTGCGCATCAGCGGCATTGACCAAGGACGCCTGCTGCAATCCGTTGCCGACGCGCTTGAAGTGCTTGGCGGATGAGCGCTCCGGCCGCACCCGCACAACGTCGGAGCGAGTCCGAACCCAACTTCCAGAAGCGCCGGCAGCGCGTCTATGTGGTCTTTTCAGGTCTGTTTTTCGGCACCTTGGCGCTGCTGAACGTGCTCGGCATCAGCCGTTTTCTGGATCTGTCATTCGACCTGTTCGGAGTCACCATTCCTATGGTGGTGGCGGTTGGCGTGCTGCCGTATCCCGTCACCTTCCTGTGTACGGACCTCATCAGCGAGCTGTTCGGTGAGAAGAAGGCGCGGGACTTGGTGTGGGTGGGCATATTGCTCAACGGCTGGGTGATCTTTCTGCTCTGGGTGGGCGGCGTTCTACCCGGCTTTGAGCCGCTGGACCCGACCACTGGCTTGCCCCAACGCGACGAGGCTGGCCGGCTGCCGGTGTTTTTCGAGGTCCGGCAACTGGCCTTTGGCGCGGTGGCTGCGTCCATGATTGCCTACCTCGCCGCCCAGCTTTGTGATGTGCGCCTGTTTCATTTTTGGAAAAAGATGACTGCCGGCCGACACCTGTGGCTGCGCAATAATGCCTCGACCATGACCAGCCAAATCATCGACACTACAGCGGTGATCCTCATCACCCACTTCTACGCCCATGCGCTGCCTGTGGACGAAACCAGCCCCTTGGGGCCCCAATTGTTGACCTTTATTGTCTCCGGGTACGTCTTCAAGCTGCTGGTTGCCGCGGCGGACACCGGGCCAGCCTATCTTCTGGTCGGCCTGCTGCGCCCCTACCTTGGCCTAGGACCCAGGGAGGAGGCGACGACGGACTGAGGCCGGTCAGCGCTCCAGCTGGCCCAAGTTGGCGTGCAGCGCCGCGCCGTTGATGACCGGATTCATCGCTGCCCAAAGCAAGGTTTCGGCAATCTCACCGGGGTCGATCAGCCGCCCGAAGGCGGACAGGCTGGCCACCGCAGTCATGGCTTCCTCAGGCACGTGGGCCCGCAGCATCTCGGTGTCCGTGAAGCCGGGACAGATGCAGGCGGTGTGTATGCCGCGTCCGGCGAGGTCTTGGCAAGTGGACCGCATCATGCCCAGCAGCGCGTGCTTGGTGACCACATAGGAGTAGCTGTTCGGCACCGCCTTCTCGGCCAAGGTGGAGCCAACGTAAAGAATGGATGAGCCCGCATGCATGTATGGAATGGCCAACCTGTTCAGCGCATTGGGTGCCATCAAATTGACCTCCACTACGGCGCGAAGCTGCTCGCTCGGCGTATCGGCGGCGCTGTCGTGCAACAGGCGCGAAGCGTTGTGAATGAGAGTGACCTGATCCGCCATCTCGAGAATGGACCGGAGCGATTCGGATAGCCCCGCCACAAAATCCGCACTAGACAGATCCCCCGGCAGATGATCGACGCCCGCCACGGGACAGGGCCGGCGGGATATATTGGTGACGGCATAGCCGGCGTCAAGGAAGCGTTCAGCCGTGGCCAAGCCGATGCCGGCGCTGCCGCCGGTGATGATGAGCGTTTTCATGCAAGCCTTCCTGGTGTCCTGTGACCGCATTGCGACCCTTGGTAATTGAGGAGTGGGCCATTGCCGGCGGGTCGCGCCGCGCCACAGACCCCGTGCGGCAAGCTGAAATGCAGGAAATTTGGGGACAGGACACTAGCGCATTCACCCCACCGCCCGCGCCCACTGCCCTGGGCTGGAGGAGATCTTGACCTCAAGGCGGTCAATGCCTAGGTCGGCAAGGACGGGGCTGGCCCGCAACTGCTCAAGAAACCACGCCGCCAGCGCTTCAACGGTGATGTTGCTGACCGGCAGAATAAGCACGTCCCGTGCCAGAAAGGGCAGGCGTTCGCCGTTGAAATGCGCCACTGTGTAGTTCCCATCCTCGGTGATCTTCATATAGGGCGAACTGTCCGGCAACAGCAGTCGTTCATCCAAAGCGTCGCACAACTGCTGCGCCTGCCGCTTGACTATGTTGTAGTCAAAGGCGAGCCCGTCCGCGCTTACATCAGCGTCAATTTCAAGCGCAACATGGAAATTGTGCCCATGCAGGTTCTCCCGTTCGGTGACCGAAAACAGGGTGAAGTGGGCGGCGGCGAAGTGCATCGCCTCCTTGTCGATCTCAATGGTGGTGCGAATCACCGACCACCGCTCGATAGAAGTCCATCACCTAGGCCACCGCCGCCGCCAGTTCCGCCAAGCTGGGGAAAGTCCAGGTGGGGTGTGCCTGCACGGGCCTGGCCGCGCCCTTTGAGGGGCGGTTGATCCACACCGTGTCCAACCCGGCTGCCGCGGCTGGAACGATATCGTGAAAGCGGCTTTGCGCGACGTGCAGAACCGGCCCGTTGACCTGTTTCAAGACCTGTTCAAATACAGCCCGATGAGGCTTGTAAACGCCGACCCGCTGCGCCGTAATCACATGGGCGAAGAACGCTCGCAAGTGCTTGGCGGAGAATGCAAAAAGGGCGTCGTCAATGTTGGAGACGATGGCGAGGTCGAAGTGGCTGGCCAGAACCTCAAGCGCATCTACTGAATCTGCGAAGGGCGGCCAATGTTCAATGCTGTCGGCGAACCCGGCCAACTCCTCGGCCTTGGGTTTGAACGCCAAGCGCTCGCCCATGTGCCTAAGCACCTCGGCGAGCACCTCGCGGTAGCAACCGCCTTGAGCTTGGATCTCCGGCTCCAACTCGGAGAAGGCCTCCAACACGAATTCATCGATGACATGAACGTCGTATGCTTGGAGCAGGGGCTGCAAATAGGCGGTGATGCCGCCTTCCCAGTCGATCAGAGTGCCATAGCAATCAAAGCTGAGCGTGGCGTAGCGCTTGGCGTTAATCTTGCTCATGTTGAATTCGGTTTAGAATCAACCCGTAGAAAAATTCGCCGCTCGAACGGTCAAAGTACCATCCGAGGTGATGGGTGCAGTCGCCACAATTGGCCAAGCGCCAGTGAAAGCCCGGAAACCAACTGTCCGCCGCTTGGGGCGCACCGACTATGCCACAGCCTAAGGCATCGCGAAAGCAGCCGATATGGAATTCGAGGCCATAAGGGTTGGCGCAATAGTGGTCGTGGTCGCCATTGATCTGGGTGCGATCAGCCATCCGTCCGATGACGTTGGAGCAAGCGGCGCAATAGATGTAGTCGTCCGGCTCCCGGTCCTGTCGCTGCAACAAGCTATCGAGCTTTGGATCAAGGCCTAAGCGCTCCTTGTCAACGACTTCAGCCATGTTTCATGAAGCCCATCGCATTAACCCTTCCTGTACGCAGGTAGCGATCAGCGCGCCGTTCCGATCAAAGAACCTTCCTCTAGCAAGGCCACGCCCGTTGCCCGTCACCACCACCTCCTGCTCAAACAGCAGCCATTCATCCGCTCGGGCCGGGCGGTGAAACCAAAGCCCGTGGTCCAAGCTGGTGCCGAGGAAGTTCTCATCCTGCCAACGCAAGCCATGCGGCAGCAGGGTATGATCCACCAAGGTGCTGTCGGAGATATAGGCGATGCCGGCTTGGTGCAGGGCCGGGTTTGCGGGCAGGGCCTCGCCAATGCGCGTCCACATCAGTTGCGGCTCGGTCGTCGGCCCGCCCGCCGGCGGCGGATTGATGTAGCGAATGTCGATGGGCCGACCGGCTCCTTCCCAAGCGTCGCCTCCGGTCTGCGCTAGGCTGAAGTCTTTGTACGTGTAGGTCACTTCTTCCGCCGGCGGCACCTTTGGCATCTTGGCGCCGCAATACGCAGGTGAGTCGGCCGGCGCTTGAAATGAGGCCAACAGCCGAAAGCGTTCCCGCCCGAACTGGCAAGCCCTTGCTTGGCGGGACGAGAACGAGCGGCCGTCCCGCAGCACCTCAACCTCAACCTCCACCGGTGCATCCACATCACCGGGGAGCAGAAAGTAGGCATGCAACGAATGGGCTGACCGTTCAGGATCAACGGTGGTCGTCGCGGCTACGAGACATTGAGCTAGGAACTGCCCGCCAAACAGCACTCCGCCCTTGTCCGGCGCGGCCGGGCAAGCGAAGTGTGTTCGCCCCTGCTGCTCAAAAGTCATCAATGATGTGAAGACGTTGCTCATACTGCCCAAGTTTGGCCGCTTATGGAAACAGTGTACGGGCTCAGGACATTTCGCAATTTTTTCGATCAGGCAGCCGAGGAGAGCTTGTCCCCGAATTCGGGCGGTGTCAACAAGCTGTACGGGCTCAGTACATTTCGCAATTTTTTCGTTCAGGCAGCGCGGGAGGGCTTGTCCGCGAATTCGGGCGGTGTCTGAGTCGATTCAGGTTCTTAATCCCTCGCGGGGTAAATCGGAGGGGCATCCGCAAACGCCCCATCAATCACTGAAGACAATGGATTGAAGGCGACTTCGCGATAGCCCTAGTTGCAATCGCAGGGCCATCCCAATTTCCTGTGCCTGCTTGGTCCGACCTGAGCGTTGCTTTGCTGCATTGCAAGCGCCGCCCGCCCAAGACCGGCTCCCGGCGTTCCAGACCGGTCATTTGATGGCCCCTCCACCGATGACGGCGCACAGGACCAAGGACGACCTTCCTCAATTGGAAAAAACAGGACATTCCGGCTTTGCGGTTACATGAACTCGATCTTCAGTTGATATTTCACCGGCTTTTGTGAAACATGGGCTCCTTTTGCATTCTTGGAGGCTGAGAAATGGCTAAAGCCCCTCACTTGATGATTGTCGCCGGTGCACTCGGCATGGCGGCGTCCATGTCCGCAGCACCCCCAGCCTGGGCCGTGGAGGAAGTGCTGGAGGAAATCGTGGTGACGGCCACGCGCCGTACGGAAACGGACGTGCAGACCACACCGGTGGCGGTATCCACGGTGAGCGCCGAGGATTTCAGCAAGCTCTTCGCCCAAGACATCGGCGAGATCGCTTCATACGTGCCCAATTTTTCGGCAGCCACGGTCACCGGCTTCAACGCCGCCTCATTCGCCATGCGCGGCGCCGCCGAAACCGACATCATCGTCTATTTCGACCCCAAGGTGGGCGTTCTCGTCGATGACTTCGTCATCCCTCATGTGCAAACGCAGTTGCTTGAGCCCTTTGACATTGAGAGCATTGAAGTGCTGCGCGGCCCGCAAGGCACCTTGTTCGGCAAGAACACCACCGCCGGCGCGCTAGTGGTGCGCACCAAGCGGCCGGATCTGGACGCCGGTGCTCTTGACGCAAGCATTCAGTACGGCCGCTTCAACGACATCAAGATCAACGCCGCCTTGAACGCGCCTCTTTCGGATAGCCTAGCCTTTCGCCTCGCTTTCCTGAGCCAGAACAGCGATGGTTACTACCGCAACGGCAAAGTTGACAACCCGACAGACATCTTCGGCGCCGGGTTGGGAGATGCCGGCATGACCGATGGCTCGCCCGTGGCCGGAGACGGCAAGCGCGTGGGCGGCAAGGACATCTTATCCGGTCGAGCCAAGCTACTGTTTGAGCCCAACGAACAGCTCTCCCTCTTAGGGCAGCTTGAACTCATCAGGGACCGCAGCGACCCCGTGCCTGTGGTCAACGGCACCGAAACGGCGGCCGGGCAACTCGCCACCCTGTTCGGATTTCCAGGGGTGGACGGCGGCAACCCCTTGAAGCAGGCCGGCATTCATGAAAGCAGCTTGGTCAACTTGGATGGTGACCAGGTGGTTGATGTGTTCGGTGCCTACCTCAACTTGGAGTACGCTTGGGACAACTATACTTTCTACGGCTTGGCCGGCTATCGGGAGCAGGAATCCCGCCTGCCAAACGAGTACTTGGGCACCGCCTATGAGAGCTTCTTCGCCGCCACTCGGGACGACGACCGAGAGACCTTTCAATTGGAGGCGCGGCTGGCCTCAGATTTGGACGGACGGTTCAACTATGTCGTTGGCGGCTTTTATCAAACCAACGACGTGGAGTTCTGCGTGCTGCAGCAACTTGGCCTGTTGGAATTCTTCGGCTCGGCCGTACCGGGCATATTGGACAACGAGACCCCCTTGCTGCTGTGCAATCGCCAAGACGCCACCGCCTACGCCTTGTTCGCCGACGTGACCCTGAATCTGACCGACCGAATGTCCTTGGACGTCGGCGCGCGCTACACCGATGAGAAAAAGGAATACATCGCCCGTGAGGGCTTGCCGGTCGCCCTCATCTTTCCCGACGGCGTATACGACAAGCCGCTTGATGGCCAAGACTTTAGCCTTGCCGCCGCCTCCGTGCAGGAGGACGATCAAACTTGGACCGAACCGACTTGGCGGGTGACGCTGTCCTATCAGTTCTCGGACAACGCCTTCGGCTACGTCACCGCCGCCGAGGGATTCAAGAGCGGCGGCTACAACGACCAAGCCGGCTCCGGCGGCTTCGGTAATTTCCCGGTGCAGGCCTACGACCCGGAATTCGCCAGAAGCTGGGAGCTGGGGCTTAGAACGGACTTCGCCAATGACCGGGTGCGCCTGAACGCCACATATTTCAACGTCAACTACCAAGACTTTCAGCGCAGCACCGTGGTTTCCGTGCCGGGCACCGCCTTTCAGGAAACCCGCACCTTCAACGCCGCCGATGTGGATGCCCAAGGCCTGGAAGTGGAGTTGCTGGCGTTGTTGGCGGACAACTTGACCTTGCGCGCCAACCTGGGCCTGCTGGATTCCAAATACAACGAGTTTGTCCTTGACCGCAACTTGGATGGCGTATTGGAGGACTTTTCCGGTCGCGACGTGGTGCGTTCCCCCGACCTCACCGCAGGGGTGGACCTGACCTATCTGCTTGAGCTTGGCGGCAGCGGTCAAGTGCGCTGGAATCTGAACTTCAATTACGAAGACGAAAACATCTACTACTACAACGACGACATCGGCTCAGAGTTTGACACCGTGCTTGAGCAGCGAACCATCCTCAACGCCAGCATCACGTGGACTGACGCGGAGGGCCGTTATCACGTCAGCCTGTTCGGCAAGAACCTAACCGATGACCGCTACAAAACCGCCTCGCAAGCGGTGGGCGCGCTCTGGACCTTCTCCAACTACGGGCCCCCCGTCACCTATGGCGTGCAATTTGGCATGCACACGAACTGGTGACATCCGCCTAGGTCAGCAATTGGCCGGTAGCGGCTCAATTTGAAGCTTCGACCCGCTTCTTGTACTTGAAAAGGCCACGCGGGCTGGGCTGCTGCCCTTGCTCGACCAGCTTCACGCTGTCGCCGATGACCCACAGCCGATCCGCAACGCCGGTCTCCATCGCCGGAGCCGCCTTCAGTTTTTGGCGGATGCGGCGGAAGTTGTGGATCATGTGGTGCGGGGCGAGCGCGTGGCTGTACAGCATTCCTGCTGAATGTGTTGGCGAGCCGCGTGAACAGGCACATGGACCTACACGTCGTCAAGCTCCGTCGTTCGACGCAGGATGCGCCGGCGTGCGCCGGATCGGGGTTCCCCTCGACGCGATGCTTGCGGATGCCAACGCACTCGCCGGGGCTTTAGCGGGCATTTGGGTTGGTGGCCGTGCCGCCGCTACCAATTGGCCAAACTTCTGCCGCTGATGGGGCCAATGATGGTATGTTGCCATGTTCATTGCGCATGATGCGGCGAAAAGCATGGGGCGGCAAAGAGATTGACGGCAATTGAAGGCATCACAAGCACGGTGGATGCGGTTCGGCAGCATTTGGAGACGCATCTATACGTCTGCAACAAGGAGATCGCCACCGCCATCTACCTCGCCTACCACCTGCGCAAGCCCATTCTGATTGAAGGTCCGCCCGGCGTGGGCAAGACCGAATTGGCCAAGACCACCTCTGCGATGTTCGGCCTGCCGCTGATCCGCCTGCAATGCTACGAGGGCCTTGATGAGGCGAAGGCCATCTACGAATGGAAGTACGGCAAGCAGCTTCTCTACACCCAAGTGTTGAAGGAGACCCTTGGCGAGGTGCTGCAAGGGGCGCAGGGCTTCTCCGAATCCGTCAGCCGCCTGCACGAGTTTGGCGACATCTTCTTCTCCGAGGAATTCCTGGAGCCCCGCCCGCTGTTGAAGGCGCTGCGGCAAGAGGATGGCTGCGTGCTGTTGATCGATGAGGTGGACAAGTCCGACCACGAATTTGAATCTCTGTTGCTCGAAATCCTTTCGGACTACCAGGTTTCAATTCCCGAGATTGGCACGGTCAAAGCGGTCAAGGAGCCGCCTTTGGTCTTCCTCACCAGCAACAACACGCGGGAAATCTCTGACGCGCTGAAGCGGCGCTGCCTGCATCTGTACATTCCATTCCCGGATTTAGATCTTGAGCAGCGCATCATTCGCGTCCGAGTGCCGGAGATTCCGCCTCGGCTGCGACGCCAACTGGTGCAATTCGTCCACGAACTGCGGCATCTGGATCTGAAGAAGGCGCCGGCCGTATCCGAAACCATAGACTGGGCGCGCACCCTGTTGCTGCTGCACGCGGAAGCCTTAGACTCGGACCTGGTGCGCGAGACGCTGAACGTCATCCTCAAGTTCCAAGAGGACATCAACAACACACAAGGGGAACTGGCCGCCATCATCAGCAAGATCGTGAAGCATGAGGCGTGTGCGGCCTAGCCGTCTGCGCGGCCGGACATTGCGCTAGCAAAAATTCTATATCGCCGTGGACCGCACCCTCACCAACTTCATCCGGGCCTTGCGCAACGCCGAGGTGCGCATTTCCACGGCGGAGACCTTGGATGCCTTCAGCACGGTGGAGTTGGTCGGCTACCGCGACCGAGCCTTCCTGAAACGCTCGCTATCTCTCGCGCTGCCCAAAACCATTGGCGAGAAGGAGACGTTCGACGCCTGCTTCGATCAGTTTTTCGCCTTCGAGGACATATCCGGCGAGCGCAGCTCGGAGGGCGAAGGGCAACTCGACGCAGCTGCCGGCAATGGCGAAGGCGGCGGCGTAGAGGGTGGGCAAAGCCCGGCGAACGCCGCCGGCAAAGATAAGCGCAAAAAGCGCAAGGGCATCTTCTATATGGACGAGCCGGACGAGCCCGATCTAGGCCCCGGCGCGATGAGCGCACCCGTCTCCGACCTAGGCATCCTGCTGATGCAGGACTCCAAGGTTGAACTCTCCATGGTGGTGGCCGCCGCCGGGGAGACTGTGGACGTGCGGCAGATTCAGGTGTTCACCCAAAGGGGCCTCTATACGCGGCGCGTCATGGACGAAATGGGCCTAGTCGAACTCAACCGGGAAATAACCTCTCTAGGCGAAGCGGCTGCCATGGCTGATCGACGCTTAGCGCAGGAGTTGCGTCGCCGCCGGGAATGGCTGCGCGAACAAGTGCGCGACTACGTGGAGCGGCAATTTCTGCTGCACGCGGACGCCACCGGCAAGCGCCTGCGCGAGGAGCTGTTGCGCCGGGTCAAGCTCTCCAATGTGGAGCAACGCAACTTCCGTCTGCTCCAGGAGATCGTTTACAAGATGGCCAAACGGCTGGCCACCATGCACTCCCGGCGCAAAAAGGTGTTCAAGAAGGGGCGGCTTCATGTCGCCCGCACCTTGCGCCACAACATGGCCTACGATGGCGCCATCTTCGACCTGCGCTGGAAGTCCGTGAAGATCGATCGGCCCCGGGTCTTCGCCATCTGCGACGTCTCCGGCTCGGTCGCCAACTACGCCCGCTTCATGCTGATGTTCCTATATAGCTTGGAGGAGGTGATGCCTAGGGTGCGCTCGTTCGCGTTTTCCTCGGACTTGGGGGAAGTGACGGAATTGTTTGAGCGCAACGGAATCGAAGACGCCATAGCCAAGACCCTGCGTGATTACGCCGGCGGCTCCACGGATTACGGCCAAGCCTTCGCCGACTTCAGGCGTCTATGCCTTGATGACATAGACAAGCGCACCACCATCATCATCCTTGGCGATGGCCGCAACAACTACGGCGACCCTCGCGCCGATCTGCTCAAGGAGCTGTACGACCGCGCCAAACGGATCATTTGGCTGAACCCGGAAGCGCGCCACGCTTGGACCTTGGGCGACGCCGAGATGCGCCGATACGGTGCCTATTGCCATCAGGCGGAGGAATGCAACTCCCTTGAGCACCTTGACCGCGTTCTGGGCAACCTACTGCAAACGGCGCAATGAAGATGGCCACCGCGTCACCGAATTTCGAGACCAATTTCAATCGTTCGGCAGCGAGGCAACTCGGTCTTTTCACTCTGCTCGCCCTAGCCGGATTCGCCGTGCTGATGTGGGGACTCAACCTGCTGGCGAACCTGACCGCCACAGCCGGCGGGGCCAACACCGCAGTGGACGCTGCCAACAAGGCCATCACCGTCATGTTGCGGGACGAACCGCCCCAGTTGGACAGCACGAGATCCACGGATCAGATCAGCGGTATCGTGCTGGGGCATGTGATGGAGGGCTTGTTGCGCTATGACGAGCGCAACGAGATCGCCCCAGGCATGGCCGAGGACTGGCGCATTGACCAATCCGGCGCCACATTCTGGCTGCGGCCAAATGCCCGTTGGAGCGATGGCGAGCCGGTCACCGCCCATGACTTCGTGTTCGCTTGGCGCTTGGTCCTTGACCCGGAAAACGCCTCTGAGTACGCCTTCATACTCTATCCGGTCAAGAACGCGGAAGCCGTTAACCAGGGGCTGCTGCCGCTGTCCGAACTAGGGGTGCGGGCCCTTGATGAGCACAGGCTTGAAGTCGATTTTGAACGCCCGGTGGCCTTCTTTGACAAGCTGACCGCCTTTTCCACCTTCCTGCCCGTGCGCGAGGACTTCCATCGCGCCACCGAAGGTGCCTATGGGGCCGACGCGGATCAATTGCTCTACAACGGCCCCTTCCTGATCTCCAGTTGGGTGCATGGGCAATCCCTAGAGATGAAGCGCAATCCCCATTACTGGAATCAGGAGCGCATACGGCTTGACCGCATCAACGTGGGCTACATTACATCGGACGCCAACACCAGCCTCAACCTGTTCAAGGACGATAAGGTCGTGTTGACCAGCCTGACCGCCGAGAACCTGTCAAACGCCCTTGAGCAACGCTGGCACATCGAGCGGTTCATGGATGGGTCCGTGTTTTTTTTGGATTTCAACCACCGGCCCGAGCGCCTGACGCGCAACCTGAACCTGCGCAAAGCGTTGCTTTTGGCCCAAGATCCCAACGAACTAGTTTACAAGGTCATCAAGCTGCCCGGATACCTGCCCGGTGAATCCCTCTTTCCCACCTTCCTGAACGGTGTGCATGGCAAGTTCCGTGACGAGTATCCGGCCCTGGTTCATCGCCTGAACATCGAAGCCGCCCGTGTCCACTTGGCTCTGGCCCGGCAGGAGCTTGGGCTTGATGAAATTCCGCCATTGACGTTGTTGACCGGCGACAACCCGACATCCAACATTCAGAGCGAGTATTTCCAAGCCGTTTATAAGAAGAACCTAGGCTTGGACATCAAGATCGACCGGCAGATCTTCAAGCAGCGGCTGGCCAAGATGACCTCCGGCGAATTCGACTTGGTGCTGGCCGGTTGGGGGCCGGACTACAACGATCCCCTCACCTACGGCGACCTGTTCGCCTCTTGGAACCTCAACAATCGAGGCCTCTACAACAACCCGCAGTACGATAGGCAGGTGCGCATTGCGCAGAATGCCATGGATACGCAAACGCGCATGGAGGCATTCGCGGAAATGCAGCGCATCATCCATGAGGACGTCGTGATCATTCCGAACTACGAACGTGGCGTCGCCTACGTCACCCATCCCCAAATCCGGGGCATTGTGCGCCGGGTGATCGGCGCGGACACGGATTACACCTCAGCCTGGATCGAGGCGAACGGGAACTGAGATGCTGCGCTATGCCTTAAAGCGTCTGTTGCAAGGGATCATCACCGTATTCTTCATCGCCACCGCGACCTTTTTCGCCATGCACAGCGTGCCCGGAGACCCGTTGGCCAACGACAAGGCGGTGACGGAGAGAATTCGCGCCAATCTGGAAGTCAAGTATGGGCTGGACCAACCGCTCATGACCCAGTACGGCATCTACATGGGCAATCTGCTCAAAGGGGATTTCGGCATTTCCTACACCCAAGAGAACCGGCGGGTGAACGACATCATTCGGGAGCACTTCCCGGTATCGGCCACCCTAGGCGTTCTGGCGGTGGTCTTCGCCGGCCTTGGCGGCGTGCTCTGGGGCGCGCTGACCGCCCTGTTCCGCAATCGACTGCCGGACCTCATCATCATGCTGCTGGTGATTTTGGGCATATCGGTGCCGAGCTTTGTCTTCGCTGCCTTGGCGCAGTTGGCCCTGGTCAATTTGAACGACTGGCTCGATTTCTCCCTGCTGCCGGTTGCCGGCTGGGGCACCGTGGGCCACATGCTGGCGCCCTCTCTAGTGCTCGGCCTCGGCACCATGGCCTACCTCACTCGCCTGATGCGCTCGTCCATGCTTGAGATTGTCAATGCCGATTTTGTGCGCACCGCTAAATCGAAGGGTCTGCCATCCACTCGCATCTTCACCCACCATCAACTGCGCAACGCCATCCTGCCGGTCATCACGGTATTGGGTCCGTCCATCGCCGCCATCACCACCGGCGGCTTTGTGGTGGAAATACTGTTCGCCATTCCCGGCCTCGGCCGCTATTTTGTGCAGGCGGTGCAGCAACTCGACTACACGGTCATCATGGGTACAACGGTGTTTTACGGTGCTTTTCTCGTGTTCATGGTGATCGTGGTGGACCTGCTCTACGGCTTCATCGACCCCCGCGTGCGGTTGGCGTAAGCATGGCCGAAGCCCAGTTTTCAGCGGAGGACTTTGCGCCGGCGCCGCCATCAATCCAAGCGCCAGCCATCTCCCGACCCTCCCTGTCCTATTGGCAGGATGCTGGGCTTCGCCTGCGCCGCAACCGGCGGGCGATGTTCTCCTTCTATTTGGTGCTCGGCCTGCTCGCCTTCACCCTGCTCGGCCCCCTGGTCTGGAACATCGATCCCGCGCAGCAGGACCTCAATCAGATCAGCCAGCCGCCGGGGGCTGACCGCAGCGCCAGAATCGTAGGGCCCTACGTTCCTTGGGATGGTGCCGGCCCTGCCCCCGTTTCGGGCTTGCGCTTGGTGGAAGCGGCCAACACCCAGTCCGTGCGCCTGGTCTGGGCACCCTTGGACCAAGCTGCCGGCTATCGGTTGTACCGCAACATCTATCCCGTGGGGGAAGAGCGCGCTTTCGGCTTGCCGTTGTTCGAAGCGGGCGTCAACTCCGCTCGCCGCTTTGAAGATCGGTTGGGCCTAAAGTCCCAAACCTACTTCTACACAGTGGTGGCCTTGGACGAACGAGGGCGTCTGACGAACGCCTTCGCTAGCCTTGAGGTCAGGGTGGAGCAGGTCGCCACCCTGAAGGAGGCCGCAGCGCTTGGTCTGGTTAGCGCGCAAGCGACTCTGGCGGTGGGCGATGAAATCAAGCTGCGAGTGCATCCGCTTGGCACCGACTACCTCGGGCGGGACATGTTGGCACGGCTTATGGCGGGGGCTAGGGTGTCGCTGTTCATCGGCATCATCGCTCCCCTGTTGTTCATCGTCTTTGGCGTCGCTTACGGGGCCGTGGCCGGCTTTTTCGGCGGCTGGATCGATCAGGCGCTGATGCGCTTTTCCGATTTTGTTGTCGCCTTGCCGTTCCTGCTGTTCATGATTCTCATACGGGTGGTCTCAGGCGTGCAGCCGGGGGAGTCTGGCATTGTGCCCATGGTGTTGGCCATGGTGCTGTTGAGTTGGCCGGCGGCGGCGCGGCTGGTGCGTGGGCAGATACTGCAAATTCGCGAGGAAGGCTACATCAGCGCCGCACGCCTGCTCGGCGGCCGCTCCCACTACCTAGTGCTGCGGCACATGCTCCCCAACACCCTAGGCGTCATCTTAGTGACCATCACCTTCGCCGTGCCGACGGCGATCTTCACCGAGGCATTTCTCTCCTTCATCGGCATGGGAGTGGCTCCGCCCACGGCTTCCTGGGGCAGCATGTGCAACGAAGGCATCAAGACCATGCTGACCTATCCCCATGAACTGATCTTCCCGGCGCTTTTCATCAGCATCACCGTGCTGGCTTTCAACCTCTTGGGCGATGGGCTGCGGGACGCCCTTGATGCGCGCATGAGGAATGTCGAATGAACCCGTTGTTGACGGTTGAGGACTTGGCGGTGGAGTTCGACACCTATGGCGGCGTCGTCAAGGCCGTGCGAGGGGTCAGTTTCTCCGTGCATTCCGGCGCCACCCTAGCCATTGTGGGCGAGTCCGGATGCGGCAAATCGGTCACGGTGCAAAGCATGATGGGGCTTATCCCCATGCCTCCCGGACGCATCACCGCCGGCTCCGCCCGGCTGCGCGGACGTGAGATCCTAGGCCGCCCGGAAGTCGACGGCCAAGACATTCGAGGAGACACCATCGGCATGATCTTCCAAGATCCGATGACATCCCTGAACCCGACCATGAACATCGGCGATCAGATCGCCGAGACCTTGCAGGTTCATCGCCGCCAATCCCACGCCAAAGCAGTTGCCCGCGCTGTGGAGCTGCTGGAGATGGTGCGCATTCCCGAGCCAGGTCAGCGGGCCAAGCAGTATCCGTTTGAGTTTTCCGGCGGCATGCTGCAACGGGCCATGATCGCCATGGCCATCGCCTGTGAACCGGCGATACTGATTGCGGATGAACCCACCACCGCCTTGGACGTGACCATTCAGTCGCAGATTCTGGACCTGCTGCGCGAGCTGCAGCGAGATGTGGGCATGGCTATCATCCTCATCACGCATGATCTTGGCGTGGTCGCCCGCATGGCTGATGAGGTGGCGGTGATGTATGCGGGCCGGATTGTCGAGCACGGCGCTTGCGAGGTGGTGTTTGAGGCGTCTGGCCATCCTTACACCTTGGGCCTGAAAGCGGCCATGCCAAGCCGGAATTCGCATCGCGGCGTCCCCTTGCTGCCCATCGGCGGCAGCCCGCCCGATCTGTTCAACCCGCCTTCAGGCTGCGCCTACCGTCCGCGCTGCCCATTCGCCATGCGCATCTGCCAGAGCAATGATCCTCCGCCCTTCAGGCTAGCCCAAGCGCATGTCTCTAGTTGCTGGCTGCAGCATGGGGGCACTGGTCAAGCCGAACAGCTTGCGGCGGCCGTGGCGCAGGGGTTGGCGCGATGACCGCGCTGATGCAAGCGTTGCATCTGACCCGGCACTTTGATTTAGACCGCGGCCGCCGCGTTCACGCTGTGGATGATCTTAGTCTCGCCATTGAGGAGCGAGAGATCGTTGGTTTGGTTGGGGAAAGCGGTTCCGGCAAATCCACCTTCGGTAAGACGTTGGTTGGCCTGCATGACAAAACCGCCGGCAAGGTTGTCTTTAAGGGCGAGGAGTTGCCAAGCCGCTATCGTCAACAGGACTTTCGACGTTATGCGCCGCGTATGCAGATGATCTTTCAAGACCCGTACTCCTCCCTGAACCCGCGCATGACCGTAGGCGAAATCGTCGGCGAAGGGTTGAAGCTGCATTCGCGGCTTAGCGGCCAGGCGATTCGTGACCAAACGGCCGAATGGTTGGTGCGCGTGGGGCTGGATTCAGAGCACCTGTCCCGTTACCCGCACGAGTTCTCCGGTGGCCAGCGCCAACGCATCGGCATTGCCCGCGCACTGATTCTTGAACCCGAATTCGTGGTTTGCGATGAGCCGATCTCCGCCCTTGACGTGTCCGTACAGGCGCAGGTGATCAATCTGCTCGACGACCTCAAGACATCGCTCGGCTTGACCCTACTGTTCATCGCCCACGACCTTTCCATGGTGCGTTACGTCAGCGACCGCATGGCGGTCATGTACTTGGGTTCCTTGGTGGAAGTGGGGCAGGCGGATGAGCTGTACTTCAACCCGCAACACCCCTACACCCAAGTGCTGGTCAGCGCTAACCCGGAACCTGACCCCAAGACTGAACGCACCCGCGCCCACGCCGCCATCCAAGGCGAGATTCCCTCGCCAGTGAACGTACCTGCCGGTTGCCGCTTCGCCAATCGCTGCCCCAAGGTCATGGCGGAATGCCGGCAACACACGCCAAAATTGATCAGGCTACGGGACTTGAACGAGCGCGAGGTTGCCTGCCACCTGTTCGCATAGCCTTGCATGGAACCTAATGTTCCTTGCCATGACTATTGCCTGTCGCCCTTCTTTGGCAACATCAACCCGCCGATGACGCCCTGCCTTAAGACTGTTGCGAAATCCCGGCTGACCTTCAAGGCGACGACCATGAGTCTGCTGAAAACGGTCATAAGCAGATCCAGCCCAAACCCGCCGATGACGCCCTGCCTTAAGACTGTTGCGAAATCCCGGCTGACCTTCAAGGCGACGACCATGAGTCTGCTGAAAACGGTCATAAGCAGATCCAGCCCAATTCGCACCCGTCTCGCCTTAGGATCAGCTTTAGCCCCACGTGATAGTGCGGCGGAAGGGCCTCATCAATCACAGATGATGCCCCTCCTTGCGGCCAGTTTTAACTGCCGAAGCTGTAGCGCAGGGAAACGCCGTAAATCCTCGGCTCCGTTAAGAAGTAGTTGCGGAAATAGCCGGAGGTGTCCGAGGTCACATAGTGGCCGGTGACATTGTTGTCGTTCTCCAGGTTGCGGACCCAGGCTTTCGCCTCCCACTTCTCGTTGCTGCTGCGGTAGAACAGCGACAGGTTGTGCTGGTCCCAGCTGTCTATGCTGTCGCCCACCCGGTTGAACTCCCGTGCGTAGGAGTCACCCTGCCAGTAGTAGTCCCAACGGATGGTGATATTCCCAGCCAAGACATCAACCGGCAAAGTGTAGTCCGCACCCAAGTGAATTGTGTGCTCCGGCGCATTGGGCAGCTGGTTGCCTTCCAAGTCAAAGGGAACCCCTTCCACCGTGGTCACGCCGATGGCGTCTAGGAAGGGGCGGGCTATGATCACCGGCACCTCGCCGTCAAAAGTGCCGGGCACGGGGTAGACAGCTCCAGCCGCAACCCCGGCGGTGGTAATGATCGGCAAGGCGGCCATCACTTCGGCTCTTGGCGCTGCGTACAGGAAAGCCAGATTGTTCAGGGTAATCCAATCCGGGTTGCCGCCGGTTCGGTCCAACGGATCCACGGAGAGCGAATCCTTCACTTTGGTGTCCAACCAGGAATAGGCCAGATCGAGCTGCAGGTTTTCAAACGCTTGCGGGCGCCATAACATCTCCAACTCCGCTCCCTTGATGTTGGCGTCGATGTTCTCGTTCAAGGAAGTGTTATTCTTGATTCGCGCCACCTGCAATCCGCTGTAGTCATAGGCGAAGAAATTGGCGTTCAGGATCATGGAGCCATTGAGCAGGGTGTTCTTGATGCCGATCTCGAAGGCGTCTATTTCCTCATGATCGAAATCAAACTCCGAGTCATCCTGGAACTGAGGTGGAATGGCGGGGTTGGCGCCGCCCGGCTTGTACCCACGGCTGAAGAAGGCGTAGAGCAGGGTGTTGTCGTTCATCTGCCAGTCGAGGCCGGCTCGGTAGGTGGTTTCCTTCCAGTTGAACTCCGACGGGCTGCCGGTCAAAGTCCGGGTTTCGCCAAACGCGGGCACTAGCGGCACCGTGGATGCAATGGCCATTCTTTCCGCGCTCTGTGGGTCTGTTTGCAGAGCCGCCGCCAAGTCCGCCCCTGGCGCGTACAGGCTGATCAGCGCACGCTCCCCATCGGTGGGCGCAGCGCCGTTGACGAAACCAGGCACCCGCGTCCACAAGGGTTGGGCCAAGAACCCGGCCACCGCGGTGGATAGCGGGAAGTTGGCGTCCGTCGCGTTCCACAACAGGCTAGAGTCCTGAGTCTCCTTATCATCATCGTTGTAGCGCAAGCCCAAAATCAGTTTGAGCCGGTCGGTTATGTCCCAATAAACCTCGCCAAACAAGGCGTAGCCTTCGCTGCGGACGCCGTTGCCCGGCTCTGAGGTATTGTTGAAGTAACCTGGATACATATCCGGACGGCCATCTAGGGTATTGGCGTTGACGTAGTAGTCGCCATTGCTTTTCGTTTCAAATTGGGTGTAGCCAAGGAGAAAGTTGAAGTGACCCTCAAAGCTGGACTGAAGCTTGAACTCCACCGTCCAGCCTTCCGCGTCGCTGTCCGATTGGTCAAAGGTGTACGCTCGGCTATATCCGAACTCTTGGCAAACCCCGCCAATCACGCCGGAATTGCCATCAAGAACGTTGCAGGGGCCAGGCCGAAATTCGTCACCCGCGCCGCCGGCGGGAATGGAGATGGGCCAAAGCCCGTCCGCCCGGTAGAAGTTCGGTCCCAATTCGTTGTCCACGTTCATGTTGTAGTCTTGGCGCGTTAGGTACTGGCTATCGAGCAGCCCGCCAATTACGCCAAGGTTGTATGGACCGAAATCCCAATTGAAGCCGAAGGAGACCTGTTCGTTTGCGCTATCGTAGTAAGGTTCGTAGTCGGTGTGCATGGTGCGCAGGTCCAGTTGCGGCCTCGGCCAGTTGAATACGCCCGTCCCATTTGGGCTGCCGAGCGGATGCAGGCCGTAGAGCCCCGCCACCAAGTTGGCGAACTGGGCGGTGTCGTGGGGCGTCTCGAAACCGAATGCGTCCGGGTCGCAACCATAGGTGGGGATGGGGCCGGTCACGCAGACCTGGTTGGTGATGCGGGCTCGGCTGCTCTTTTCATCGTAGTTTGTGTACATGACCCAGAGGTCCATGTTGTCCGTGATCTGCCACGCTGCCGTGGCCCGCAACTCCCATTGGTCACGATCGTCCACATCATCGCTGAGGCCTTCAAGAACCCGGCCATCCAAGCCCATCTGGTCGGCCGCCAGGTTCTTGGTGTAGCCATCGCGCTGCAAGCTCATGCCCGCGATTCTCACCGCGAAGCGGTCGCCGAAGGGAATGTTCAACGCCCCTTTGAAGCGCTCGTTGGAGTAGTCTCCAACTTCCACGTTGAGAAAGCCGTTGACGGATTCAAAATCCGGCTTTTTGGTGACGAAGTTCACCGTGCCGCCGGTTGCGTTCCGGCCGTACAGCGTGCCCTGCGGCCCCCTCAGTATTTCGACGCGCTCTAAGTCGTAGAACTCCTGAGTGTTTAGGTTGGGGGTTATGGCGATTGAATTGGTGTGAATGGACACCCCTGCATCCCCAGTCGCCGCGGTCACCAGCCGCCCGATGCCGCGTATGCTCAAGGAATTGTTGCCGAAGTTTGTGGGCGTGAAACTCACATTTGGCGCGTTCATCTGCAAATCCGATACGGTGATGACCTGCTTGCTCTCAAGCATCTCCCCGGTCAGCGCGGTCACCGCGATCGGCACGTCCTGAATGTTCTCCGAAACCCGTTGGGTGGTAACGATCACCTCTTCAATAATTGACCTCTCCTCCGACTGAGCGATGGCGATTTGAGCCACGCTGATTGAGGCCAACACAAACGCTCCTTGGACGAAACGAAACAGCTTTTTCATGATCCTCTCCCTGAATTGCCTGTTGCATCGGTTCGGCCGCGCAAACCGAGCTATAATCGCTTGGGCCAACCCAAACGGCTAGGTCGCCCCATCACCGGCACCGTGGGCTAGTTAAGCCTAATATGCAAGCGCATTCTAGTACCTCTAGGTCAGTTTTCCAACCAAGCAGCAAGGCTTGTCCAAGCTCCCCCCACCTTATTCTCTTTTGTTAAGCAAATTGTCAAGCTAAAGCTTGGCGCTACAGCGTCGGCAATCGCCCTGTGGCATATGCCGATGGGGGCGCGTTCGGTCCACCTAAGCCGTTCAGCAGGGCAGGCCTAGGGCTTTGGCCCGGCGTTGTTCCGGCAGGTAGCTTAGTTGCAGCAGGCGGGAGACGAAGGGATGGCGCTGCGGGTGATAGGAGCCCTCGTTGGCGATTAGCGGCTCCAAGTCAATGTCCTCAGCTACGCCGAGGAAGGAAAACACGCGACGCAGCGTCTCTGAGTGGTTGTGCAAAAGGTCAAGCGTACGGATGATGTGTACTTGGCCGCGGCCGAAGTGGCGATAGAGGTTGCCTAGCTGAAAGCTGTACAGCCCCCGGCGACGATAGGAGTGTACGCGCATCGCCGAGTCAGGCCGCCGCGGCTCCATACATCCTCGAATGCGCATCGGCTCGGCCAACAACGCCCACCAGAGCGGCGCCCGTTCGTTGCCCCGGTTCCTTTCCATGTAGTAGTGGGAGATGGCTCGCTGCGTTCTGTCCCGCAACAGCACGATCAGCTTCAGGCTGGGGTTGTATTGCTTCAGCGCCGCCGCCACCTCGGGCAGAAACAGGTAGATGGGCGTGACCTCGCCTAGGATGTCCGCTCCCTGGCAATGGCGGAATGCATTTTCATAGCGTTGGTCGAACTCTTTGGGCGACCAAGCCGGGGAATAGTCCGCACCATCAAACAGGTGGACTTCATCCTGCAAGGTTAGGCCGATCTGGGGATGCCGGCGCAGGTACTCCCGCAACGCTGAAGTGCCGCATTTCTGCGCGCCAATGACCATGAATCTGACTTTGGGCTGATATGCCTGCGCCATGGCAGCGCCTTAGAGAATGGGAAGCGGGTGGGAGAGTCTGTGCCCGCAAAGAGGCGCCCTGAATCGGGTAATCGAAGGGCATTGACCGTCAACTTGGCTCATCTGCTTTTTTCCAGCGTCAACAGGGCTTGGCCGGCGTGCGCCGCCGGTCCCGCATCGCCATGCCCACTTGGGCGGCTTCGGCTTTGGCGTAGAACGACCAGCAAGCGTGTCCATCGAGTTTGAACAGCGCCTCGGCGCAGCGGCTGATAAATGGGCCGTTGTCGTAAATCGGGTTGGCATTGCGGCTTGTTAGCGGGCCATCCAGCATTCTTGGCAGGTCGGCGGCGGCTACGACCGGCGCCAAGGCCGCGCCATCGGTCTCAACGATGTCTTCGTAACGAATGATGCGAGCCGCCGGCAGGGTCGCTGCATAGGTGCGATAGTACCAGTCGAGCAGTTCGATCTGTCGATCAATGCGCCCTTCAATGGCGTTCAACCGTTTGCGCAAGCCGTCATCGAACGCCTCCGCCATGGGTGCGCGGCCTTGGCTTAAGGGGAGGTCCAGGGTCTCCCAGGAAGCCAAAACGGCCAACGGATTGCGGATGATGGCGCAGCATTCAAAGCAGCCGACCAGTTCCGGTAGAAGGGCGGAGAAGGCATTGGGGTGTTTCACTGCAAGCAGAAAGTTCGGGCTTAGCGCCTTGTCTACACCGGGCCTGACGGTCGCGGTGATTGCCGAGCGGCGTTTGCCTCCCGGCTTGCTGCGAAAGGTGTTGGTCTCGTCGCCGCCCATAGCCTTGCCGGGCATGGGCCGCCGCTGCAACGCAAGGCGCCGAACGGCGTTCAGGAAGGCCCCAAGCCGCTGCTGCCGGCCGCGCTCGTCCGGCGCTTGGACCAGTTTGGTCAGATCCAGCGGCTCAACAAGCGCAACTGCGTTCGGCAGGCGGTTGATGAGCGAGCAAACCAGCGTTGTGCCGGACCTCGGGATGCCGGCGATCAAAAGGTTTTGCGGCTCTAAGCCACCTTTCACTCGCGGTGCCCTAATTTTCTATACGCATGTGGTTGTTTCTGCTCTATGCTTTGGTCGCAGCGTAGAACTCCTTGCCCATCTTAGCAGCAGCGCCATGACCAAGTTTGCAGTCGGCCAGATCGTCAAGCACTTGAAATTCGGCTACCGGGGGGTGATCTTTCAAGTTGACGCCGCGTTCGAGTTGAGCGAGGAATGGTATGAGGCCGTGGCCCGCAGCCGGCCGCCCAAGAATGCGCCTTGGCACCATGTTCTGGTGGACGGCACCGCCCACAGCACTTACGTGGCCGAGCAGCACTTGGCCTTGAGCAAGAACTGTTCGCAGGTGGACCATCTGCTGCTCGGACGCTACTTCGAACGCTACGATGGCCGCCGCTATCATCCGCCCGAACTGCATTAGCCCGCCAACAGGGTTTCAACAGATTGAAGCAGTGCTGCCGGACGATTTCGCCAAGGCCACATAGGGGTGGGCCTCCTTCAACTCGGCATCGCCGCAGGTTGCTAGCACCCGCAAGGGCGCTTCGGCCCGCGCAACGCTGATGCTAAGATGCTTGCCATCCCGGGCGAACGTGACCTCAGCTCGGCGCTCATCACCCTGCACGTCTACCAAGACGAGGTTGCCGCCGCCGGCAAAACCCTCCGCCGCCTGCACGGGCTTTGGGTAGCAGGTGCGTCCGCGCAGATAGGCGATGGACAATTCGCCCGCCTCCACCCGGCGCACTAGCTCGTCAACCGCGGCGGTTTGAGTGGTGTCCTTCCGGGTGCGGACGCGGCCATAGAGCGCACCTTGGGGCAGCACCAGCAGGTTCGGCGCAAAACGATGTCCGCCTAGGTGGGTGGACTGCCAGACTCGCTCGCCAACCAGTTCGCGCAGACGCTGATGCACCGGCAGCCCAAACCGAGCGCAGCACAGATCCCGTTGGCCATTGGTGCAAACAAAATAGTGTGGCGCTCGCAGCCGCTCACCGCTGGCCGTCGCCGCCAGTTCAGCGATGGGGGTGGCGGTCAAGCCGCGGTAGCCGTCCGCCCCGGAGGAGAAAGTGCGCAAAACACCATCTGCATGAATCAGCAAACGGACATCCATCGCCTCCCGCTCCGGCTGGCGGATGAACTGAACTCGCACCTTCCGGCCCTGCGCCGCCAAGGCGCGGACGCCTTCGGCCAACCAATCCTGGGTGCTTCGCGCCAACTCATTGTCGGTGAGCGCCTTGGCCCGCCAACGCGCCCGGTACTCCAGCAGCAGCCACAGATCCACCTCATCGGCGGTGCCGAGCATCTGCTCATCGGTGTTTTCCTCGCTGCAATACGGCCGTGCGTTCATGGTTGTATTGAAGCAGCAATCGCAACCCATTGGAAACGCCACACGCGCCTTTGAAGGGCTTGGCTGCCCGTACCCTTGCGCAATCGCCGGAGACAATTGCCGCCGCACTTGCGCACAGGGTTGGGACTCGCTAGCGTAATCCGCCCCTGACGACCCTGAGGAAAGGCATGACCGGGCACTATCTAACCGAGGAGCGGCGTATGATTCAAGATGCCGCACGGGAGTTTGCTCGTCAAGAGGTGCTGCCCGTAGCCAACGCCTTGGATCCAGTGCAGGGCGAAATTCCCATGGACTTGCGCCGAAAGATGGGGGAGCTGGGCTATTTCGGCATCCAGATGGCCGAGGAGCACGGCGGCATGGGCTTAGGCGTGTTTGAATACTGTCTGGTGGCGGAGGAGTTGGCGCGCGGTTGGATGAGCGTCGCCAGCATCATTGCCAGGGCCTCGTCGCTGATGAACGTGGGTGGCTGGCCGGATGAGAAGCGCCGGGCGCTGACCGCCAAAGCCGCCCGTGGCGAATATCTGGCTGCGGTTTCCCTGTCTGAACCCAATGTGGGCTCAGACCTCGCCTCAGTCAGCTGCCGGGCGGTCCTCAAGGGCGACGAATGGGTGATCACCGGCAACAAGTACTGGTGTACCTTCGCCGACGGGGCCGACTACATCCAGCTTCTCGCCCGGGCCGAACGAGCCGAGCACCTAGGCTTCACGGGGCTGCGCAACTTCATCATTGAAAAGGAGCGCGGTCGCCTGCCCGAAGGCTGTTCCGGGTCGCCCATCCCCAAAATCGGCTATTTCGGCTGGAACACCTTTGAATTGGCCTTCGATGGCTGTCGCATTCCCAAGGAGAACATCGTCACTGGCCATGGCGGTGATGGCTTCAAGAACACCGTACACTGGTTGAACGTAGCCAGAGCGCACACGGCGGCGCGTTCCATCGGCTTGGCGAGAGGTGCCCTTGAGGATGCCATGGCCTACGCCGGCGAGCGGGTGCAGTTCGGCGTTCCCATCTCGGACTTTCAGGAAACGCGCTTCAAGATCGCCCGCATGGCCAGTGAAGTAGAGGCGGCGCGGCAGCTAATGTACCACGTTGCCACCCTTATGGACAACGGCGAAAGGGCCGACCGGGAAGCCGCTATGGTGAAGTGGTACGCCAGCGAAATGGCGGAGCGTGTGACTTCGGATGCCTTGCAGATCCTAGGCGGCGCCGGCTACACCAAGCTGCATGCGGTGGAGCGCTATTGGCGCGACGCCCGCCTGACCAAGATATTCGAGGGCACCAGCGAGATTCAGCTGCGCATCATTTCGGACCGTCTGCTCGGCAAGCCGTCGAGCCGCAACTTGGCTTAGCCGGAATATTGCGCCAAGCCTCGGGGTCAATGATGCGTGGCGCGAGCCAACTCCTGCGGGCCTGCCTGTTCTACCTTGGCTACGCGGCGGCTACCCTTGTTTGGGGCACCCTTGCCATCGCCGTTGGTTGGGCCATGCCGCCGCCGGTGCGGTTTGAATTAGTGATCGGCGTTTGGACGCGAGCCGTTTTGCTGTGGCTGCGCATCACCTGCGGCGTGCGCGTGGAAGTGCGGGGCCGAGAAAATATTCCCCGGCAACCCTGCGTGGTGCTTTCCCATCACGAGAGCACTTGGGAGACGCTGTTCCTGCAAACCCTGTTCCGTCCCCTAACTACGTTGATCAAGCGGGAGCTGTTGTGGATTCCTGTCTTTGGCTGGGCGCTCGCGGTGAACAAACCCATCGCGATCGATCGGGGCAGCCCGCGTGCCGCTTTGAAAAAGCTCATTAGCACTGGGCGTGTGCGCTTGGCGGAGGGTTTTTGCGTGTTGCTGTTTCCCGAAGGCACGCGCATGCCGCCGGGGCAAGTGGGCTCCTTTCAGCCCGGCGGCGCCGCGCTGGCCGCGGCCGCCGGGGTGCCGTTGGTGGTGGTCTCCCACAACGCCGGGCGCTGTTGGCCGGCGCATCAACTGCGCAAGGAGCCTGGTGTCATCTCCGTGGCTATCGCCCCGGCCATCGCCACCGGCGGTTCCTCCAAGCAAAGGAACGATCAGGCCCGTGCGGCCATGAAGCGCCTGATGGACGAAATCAACGGTCAGAACGCCTGTGCTGGCGACCATCGCCAGCCAAGCGATGGCCCGAATCAGAAATAGCAAGTCGCTGAGCGCTCGCTACGATGGTGAGCGGCGCGGCACCCCGAGCCCACAATGCAATTGTGCAGCCGAACCAGCGACCGGTCCCACAGAAATTCAAAGGGCGGTGAGCAGGAAGCCAATCGCGGCCAGGAGCGCGGCAATCACCGTGTAGAGACTGGTGCAAATTGGGTTGAATCTGCTCATTCTGGCGTGTTTTCCAAGATGTTGGCGAGGAGCGGTATGCTTTGAGCGGGTTTTCGGCCTGTCGTGGCCCCGAAACCTGCGGTTTCGGACGAATTCGAACGGACCCCGCCCCTAGGTGGTCGGGCATGTGGATCCAGCCGCGGGGCGGAACGGACCGCACGACAAACACAAAACCACCCACGAGCCTGCCAGTGAGCAGCTCAACGCCAATTTCAAACCAGTCGCGCCGACTTGCGGCGCTGAAAACAGGCAAAAAATCGAGCTGCCCTGCAGCAGGTTCAAGGTCGTCGCCTTGAAGCTCAGCTGGGGTTTCGCAACAGTCTTCGGATGGCAATTGGAGCGAAGTTTGGTCACATTCCGTCACGATGGAATTTTTCGTTTTAATTGGTTAAGAAATTGTATTTTCAGATTTTTTCAGAGCTTTGATATCCACTTCGTGAAATATTCTGGCTAGGGCAATTGACTTCCGCTGAGGTGTTGTTCAGTGTGCGCCCGCCGCCGTGGGGATGGATGCAAGCGGCATTCGAACATGACGAAGAAGGCGGCGTTGCGGCAGCGGATATCGGCGCTAAAACGGTGGGTGCGAGAGGTATCCGAACATGACCAAGAAGACCTTGCGCCCGATCACTGACGTGGCGTCCGATCTCGGGCTTGCCCCCAGCGACATCGAATTGTACGGCGAGGGCAAGGCGAAGGTTCCCCTTGACGCCTTCCCCAGCCGCCAGGTTCCGGGCAAGTTGGTGGTCGTTACCGCCATTACGCCCCCGCCGGCCGGCGTGGGCAAATCCACCGTGGCGGTGGGCCTGACCCAAGGGCTTGGCAGCATCGGCAAGAACGCCGCGCTGACCATACGCCAACCCTCGCTCGGTCCCGTGTTTGGGCACAAAGGAGGCGGCACCGGCGGCGGCCGGACCACAGTGCAACCGGCCGAGGAGATCAATTTGCATTTCACCGGCGACTTTCACGCCATCGAATCGGCCCATAATCTGTTGGCGGCAATGACGGACAACGCCGTCCACCATCAGGTCGTGCAAAGGCTGGATGCGCAAGACATCACTTGGCGCCGGGTGACGGATGCGGAGGACCGTTCGTTGCGACAGATCGTCATCGGCGCCAGCGTCAACGGGCCGATGCGGGAGGCCTGTTTCGACATTTCGGCGACCTCGGAGATCATGGCGATTCTGGCCCTGACCTCCGGCTACGCCGATATGCGCGAGCGGTTGGGCGACATCGTGGTTGGTTGGAGCAAGGATCAGAAGCCGGTGCGGGCGCGTGATATCGGCGGCATTGGCGCCATGATGGCGCTTCTGCGCGACGCCCTGAAACCCAACTTGGCGCAAACAATCGAAGGCCAGCCGGCCATCGTGCATATGGGACCGTTCGGCAACATCGCCCACGGATGCAGCTCGATATTGGCTGATCGGTTGGCGGTCAACAGCGCCGACATCGTGGTTACGGAGGCGGGTTTCGGCGTCGATCTTGGTTTCGAGAAATTCATGGACATCAAGACCCGTCAAGGCGGGCCCAAGCCATCGGCGGCGGTTGTGGTCGCCACGATACGAGGGCTGAAGTGGCATGGCGGCGCCAAACGCAACGAGTTGGAGCGCCGCAACTTGGCGGCGGTGCGCGAGGGCGGGCGCAACTTGGCCAACGCCATCCGCATCGTGAAGATGTACGGCCTGCCGGCGGTGGTGGCCATCAATCGCTTCTCTTCCGATAGCCGGGAGGAAATCCGGGCCGCGGCCCAAATCGCCTTGGAGGCGGGCGCCACGGCGGTTGCCGAGGCCAACGGATTCGCCGCTGGCGGTGCCGGCATGGTCGAATTGGCTGACGCCGTGTGGGCGGTAGCGCACAACGGTGACGCCGACGTCAAGTTGCTTTATGGCGACAACGAGCCTTTGTCCGTCAAGGTCGAACGATTGGCGAAGGACATCTATCAGGCGGGCTGCATCGAGTGGGGGCCGAAAACCGAGGCGATGGCGCAGCGGTTGACTGAGTTTGGTTGGAACTATCCAATTTGCATGGCGAAAACCCATCTTTCCATATCCGCCAAACGGGAATTGCTGAATGTTCCAATCGGGCACACGCTGCCGATTCGCGAACTCAGGGTGCAGGCCGGCGCACGGCAGATCGTCACCTTGGCTGGGGACATCAACACCTTGCCTGGCCTGCCGGTGCATCCCAACGCGCTGGATATCGACATGGACGACGCGACCGGCGAGATAACCGGGATATTGAGCACGTAGAAGCGTACTGGACCCCTTGATCGCGGGACAAGGGCGATAACTGAGTCAAATTCGCGCCCGCCCACCCCACTTAGTCGGCCTGAGTCACCCAAGACGGCAAACCACCCCGCCGTCGCGAAAGCAACACAACGAGTTCAGGGGCGGCCCAATGCGAGCGGCCGATTCTGAAGTAGAGTGGGCTTGGGGTACTGACCCGCCGGCGCGACTAGTTTGAAGTTGGCATTTTGCAGAAAAGTCAGGGCTGGGCCGCAATAGGGCAGAATGCCGACAAGGCTAGGCTTCAAACCAACAGAAGAACACGGCTGAGGGTCTAAGCCTCAACAGCCGGCAGCATCGGTTCCAGATGGCCTGCAATTGGCCGGTCAAAGCGCCCTCGTTGTAGTCCGAAGCTCCCGAAACTGTTGCCCATGCCTAGCGTCCTGTCCCATAAATTTGGGGATTCTAAAGATAAGTTGATAAAATCCGGTCATGCGACCGCTTGATCGCTGGGGATTGTTTCCTCGGGCTTATCGTCATCCGAGGGCGTGAACAGCCCCACCAACAGATGCGCGGCGTTGTCCATGTCGCGCTCTTCTTGGCCGGTCAACTCTTGCTGCTTGGGTTCGTCGTTCATGGCACCCCTCCATCTGGGCTAGCATGTACGGGTTATGCTGGACGATCCACACCGGGTCGATTTCGATCTGGACAGAGGGATCAGGGCGCAGGTCGTCAAGAAGCTGAAAGCAAGCCCGATCAAGATCGGCTCGGCATCGATGACCGGATAGAAGTTCAGCATTTGCTCCAACAGGCCCCCGTCAGAGCCTGTCCATATGCTGCTGATCGCGTTGTATTCGGCTGCTTCGCTCATTCCGTGAGCTCCGCGTCGGTCATCTTGCCGACCATTCCACGGAACAGCGCGGTCAACCGATCTTCGGTGTCGATCTCCACGTTGCCTTCGCTCAGCCGGAATGTGAGCTCATTGACGTATGCCCTCATGTGCTGCTTGCTCCATCCGTGATAGATGCTGTGGTATCCGTTGCTTGAGGACCGTCCACACCCTCTCGATGGAGTTGGCATGGACCTTCCCGCTGACGTATTTCCCGGCAGAGTGATTCACGCTCTCGTGCTCGTAGAACATCCCGGTTGCCGGATTGTAGGCGCTCGCTCCATAGGTGTAGGTGGCGGAACCCGTCTCGACGGTGCAGTGAATCGCCTTGGCGACCGTCGTCGATTGCTCCGCCTTGTCTACCGGCGCGGCCTTGACCTTGCCGCCGCGTTCCCGCATATCCAAGATGGCGGCTTTGCCTACCGGACCGCGACCCGCTTTCAGCTTCTTGGATTCGTGCTTGTTGGCTTCTTTACTACCGATGTAGGTTTCGTCAACCTCGATCGTGCTGCGCAACGCTTCCATCCCGCCCCCGTACAGGATGCGTAGACGGTGAAGCATATACCAGGCGGTCGGATACGACACGGACAGTTCCTTGGAGGGTTAAATGGCGGATATCCCTTTGCGGGCCGCCATCAGCAAGTAAGCGGTAAAGAGCCATTTGCTGGGACCGATGCGGCCATGCTCCAGTGGCGTGCCCGTCCATGCGTTGAAGTAGCCCCGGCAATCGCCACGCCAGTATTGGCCGACCTTCTTCTGAGCGGTGATCTTCTCCATGCCGCCACACTTCATGCAGACAGGCGTATCGCCCCATCGGATGCGCTCCAGATACCGGATGGGCGACTCCTTGGTAGGGTATCGGGTCATCAGATCGAAGAGGCTGAGAGTGTTGGTAATGCGCTTTTTGGTGGCCATGTCGTTTCCTTGAATGCTGTACGTATTATCAGGGATTGGGGGCTAGCTTACCAAATTGTCTTAATAATTCTCATCAATTTCTATGGTTTCAGGGCGTTGCTTTGCCCCCCGTTCAGCCAGTTGTTGATGACGCTCAACAGTTCATCGACGCCCCCGCCCCGGGTGGCCGAAAACAACTGGGCGGTGATGTCGGCGTTCAGCCTTTGGCGATAGCGGGCCAGAGCGTTGGACCGCGCTCCATGCTTTAGCTTGTCTGCCTTGTTCAGCAAAATATGCAAGGGCATTTCAGAGGCCAAGGCCCATTCGATCAGGTCTTCGTCAAAGGCCATGCCTGGGTGGCGTATGTCGGTGACCAAAATGATTCCGGCGAGTTGCACGCGCTGGCTGAGATAGTTGTTAACGCTGCTCTGCCACCCGGCTTGGGCGCGGGCGGACGCTTGCGCGTAGCCGTAGCCCGGCAAGTCCACCAACTTGGAGCCACCCGGCAGGGAGAAGAAGTTCAACAGGCGGGTGCGGCCCGGGGTTTTGCTGATGTGGGCGGTTCGACGGCTGCCTGTTAGGCGATTCAGCACACTTGATTTGCCGGCGTTGGAGCGCCCGGCGAAGGCGACCTCCAACTCGTTCCCTGCCGGGCATTGAGCCAGGTCGGGAGCGCTGCCAAGAAATTCAACATGAAGACGGTTGCCCTGAGCCATCCTAATTCATTCCAATTTGGGTATAATCGGCCACCGGCGCCCAGTCAGGCGATCATGCCGCAGTCATTCTAAGCCTGTATGCGACGCGCCTTGCAATTTAAGGAGCAAAGACGCTTGATGCAGTTCCGTATGTGGCTGGCCGTCCTCGGCCTAACGCTGGCGGGCGCAGTTCATGGGGCTGGGGACCCGATGGCAGGGAAGGCCATATCTCCGGCCTGTGCGGCCTGTCATGGCGCGGACGGCGCTACCGGCATTGACCCAACCTATCCAGACCTAGCCGGGCAGAGCGAGAAGTACCTGCTCCGGCAACTGCAATTCATCCAATCCAATACACGCCAGATCCTGCTGATGACCGGCCAGTTGTGGGGCAAGTCGCCCCAGGATCTTGAGAACTTGGCCGCCTACTACGCCTCCCTGCCGGGCAAGCTAGGCCCACCGAGGGAGATGGACAAAACTTTAAGCCACGCCCAAGCCATTTATCGGGGCGGAGCGCTTGACCGCCAAATACCGGCCTGTATGGCCTGCCACTCCCCTTCCGGGGTTGGTAACGGTCTAGCCGGCTTTCCCCGCTTGATCGGCCAGCCAGCGGCCTACATCGTTGCGCAACTAACGGCGTACCGAGAAGGCTTGCGCACGACCGACGAAGACTACGGCGGCATGATGCGTGACTTAGCTCGGGGTCTGACGGACGGGGAGATTGAAGCGCTGGCGCAGTATCTTGAAGGGCTCGTTCCTGCACCCCCGTCATGGGCGGCGGATTGAGTCGGGCCGCGCATCGGGGCACAGCTGAGTTTCCCTATGCGCCGATGAAGCTGTGAATTGGCTGGAGATTCCCTAATGTTTCAAGCATTCCCGTCACAAAAGCTCCAAGCCGCCCGCCAATCTTGGGTGTGTGCTGGCCACCGCCGCCCCTGTGCATTTCTGCCCAGCTTGCTATGCATCACTTGGCTGGCCGCCAGCCTGTGCCATGCGCAGGCCTATCAAGAAGGCGTTCACTACGAACGCCTGCCGGTTCCGGTGGAGACGGCGGTGCCGCTTGAAGTCACCGAGGTATTTAGCTACGCCTGCATCCACTGCTACAGATTTGAACCCGCCCTTGAGCAGTGGCGCGCCAACCTCCCGGATGATGTCGTCTTTCGCCGCGTACCGGCAGTATTCAATAGTGCTTGGGAATTCTTGGCGCGCCTCTTCTACGCAGCGGAATTGCTGAAGGTGACGGAGACAGTGCATAAGCCCCTATTTGATGCGATTCATCGGCGCGGCCTCAACGTGCTGGATCCACAGGTGGCGACGGCCATCTTTCGGGAAGCCGCCGCTGTGGACGCCAAGGCGTTCAATGATGCGTTGGGTTCCTTCGCCGTGGCAAGCCAAGTGCAGCGTGGGAAGGCGGCCAGCAAAGCCTACCGGGTGACCGCCGTGCCAACGCTGATTGTCAATGGCAAGTTCCGCATCGATTCTGGCATGTTGAATGGAGGCCAAGGGGATATGCTGCGGGTTGCCGATTACCTGATCGATGCGGAAGGGGCGGCGCAGGCCGAGCCCGAAGGCTAGTGTTCTGTCCCATGCCGGTCAAGATGGCGGCAAGCGCAGCAACGGGCAGTGACCGCCGAGGCCGCCCCATCCCGCCACCGCTGAGCCTGCCCCGGCCCTTAGCTGCACGCCCCGCAAGTAGGGCCGGCGCTCTCAAGCTGCTCAGCTTCAACATACAGGTTGGCATCAAGACCAGCCGCTATCGCCAGTACGTGACCAAGGGCTGGAAGCACCTCTTGCCCGATGTTCGACCAGCGCAAAACCTGCGGCGCATCGCCCAGGTGGTGGCTCCCTACGATTTGGTGGCGCTTCAGGAAATCGATGGTGGCAGCCTGCGCAGCGGCTTTATCAACCAAGTGGAGTACATCGCCGCCCAAGCGGGATTCCCCTATTGGTACGCCCAGCTCAATCGCGACTTCGGCCCCTTGGCCCAGCATGGCAATGGTCTATTGACGCGGATAGAGCCCCGGGGCCTAGAAGACCACAAACTGCCAGGTGCCATTCCGGGCCGAGGCGCCATCGTCGCCCGGGTTCCCTGCCAAGGCGAGGAGATCCTTTTTGTTCTGCTGCATCTATCCCTTGGCGGCCGGTCGCGGCATTTGCAGTTGGCGTATGTGCGGGAATTGATTCAAGGCGTTGACCATGCAGTGGTGATGGGCGATATGAACAGCCACCTGTCGCGCTTGCTCATCCGTTCGCCGCTCATCCGCAGCTCGCTGCGCCCAGCGGCGCCGCAACGTCCCACTTGGCCGGCTTGGCGCCCGACCTTAGCCTTGGATCATGTCCTAGTGACGCCGGGCATTCGAGTGGAGGACCATGAGGTGCTCGACTGTCACCTATCCGACCACCGGCCCATCGCCGTCAGCCTGCGTCCCCACTAGTCAGCCTCCGCTCCCGCTGAATAATGAGCCAGACAACGCCCGCCAGCGCTGCCAGCGAAGCAAACGCTGATCAATCTTGGCCGCTGGAGCAGAGGGAGTGGCTGGAAGCCCTCGCCGACGTGCTGGATGTACGCGGCGAAGGGGCCGCCAAGGGGCTGTTGCTGAACTTGCAGCAATACTTGAGCCGGCAGGGCGTGGTGATGACCGAAGCGGCTCTGAACACCCCCTACAAAAACACCATCGACATCAAGGATCAGCCCCAATACCCAGGCGATGTTGAACTGGAGACGCGTATCGGCAACCTGATTCGCTGGAACGCCGTCGCCGCAGTGCAGCAGGCGGTTGACAGCGGCTCCGGCGTCGGCGGGCACATCGCCACCTATTTATCGGCCGCCACCATGATGGAAGTGGGGCTGAATCATGTGTTTCGGGTTGGCGAAGGTCCCGGCCAAGGCGACCAAGTGCATTTTCAACCCCACACCGCGCCGGGGGTTTACGCCAGGGCCTACTTGGAAGGCCGTCTGACCGAAACTCAACTAAGCAACTTCCGGCGGGAGTTGGGCGAAGGTGGCGGCTTACCCTCCTATCCCCATCCGCGCCGCCTACCCTGGTTCTGGATGATGCCCTCGGCCAGCATGGGGCTGTCCACGCCCTGCGCCATCTACCAAGCGCGGTTTGCCAAATACTTGGAATGCCGCGGGTTGAAAAAACCGAGTCCAGGCAAGATCTGGGCTTTCATCGGCGATGGCGAAGCGGATGAACCCGAAGTTCTGGGCACCATCAACATCGCTAGCCGGGAGGAGTTGGACAATTTGGTGTTGGTGGTCAATTGCAATCTACAACGGCTGGATGGGCCGGTTCGCGGCAACGGCAAGATCATTCAAGAGCTTGAACGCTCCTTCCGAGGCGCGGACTGGCACGTCATCAAGGTGATCTGGGGCAGCGGCTGGGACCCGATTCTGGCGCGGGACCATAACGGCGTCCTGCAGGCCCGTATGGAGCAGGCCGTGGATGGGGACTACCAAATGTACACCGTCTCCCCCGGCGATGTGGTGCGGGAGCACTGGGTGGAGCATACGCCGGAACTGCGTGAACTGATGAAGACCCTGACCGACGAGGAAGTGCGCTCCATCAAACGTGGCGGACAGGACCATCAGAAGATCTACGCCGCCTTCCACCAAGCCGCCGCAGTTAGCGGCAAACCCTGCGTTGTGCTGCTGAAAACCGTCAAGGGTGATGGTTTGGGCCGCGGCACCGAGGGCAGCAACACAGTCCATCAGAAGAAATACCTAAGCCCGCAGGAGCGGCGGGAGTTGGCTAGGCGGCTTGAGATCCCCCTGCCGGACGAGGATGTGGTGGCCGCTGCGTTCTATCGCCCGGACGAGGATTCCGCCGATCTGCAATACCTGAAGTCGAGGCGAGAAGCCCTCGGCGGGTTCCTGCCGGCACGGGAGGTTCGCTGCCCCCGCTTGGACCCGCCGCCGCTCAGCTTGTTCCAGAACATGTTGGAAGGCTCAGCCCGGGAAGCCTCCACCACCATGGTGGTGGTGCGTATGCTGTCGCGCCTTTTGCGGGACAAGAGGTTGGGGCAATACATCGTGCCCATTGTGCCGGACGAGGCGCGCACCTTCGGCATGGACGGCCTGTTCCCCCAAGCTGGCATTTATTCCCCTGAAGGCCAGCGCTACCAGCCGGTGGATGCGGGCACCATTGCGCCCTATAAGGAATCCAAGAACGGCCAAATTCTGCAGGAGGGCATCTGCGAGACCGGTGCGATGGCGTCGTTTCTGGCCGCCGGCACCGCCTACGCCAACCACGGCTTGCCCATGATTCCCTTCTACATCTTCTATTCCATGTTCGGCTTTCAGCGCGTAGGCGACATGATCTGGGCCTGCGGCGACATGATGTGCAAGGGCTTTTTGCTCGGCGGCACTTCCGGGCGCACCACCTTGAATGGCGAGGGAGTGCAGCACCAAGACGGCCATTCACAGCTTGTGGCCAGCACCATTCCCAACCTTAAAAGCTACGACCCAGCCTTCGGCTTCGAGATTGCGCTGATTGTACGCGACGGCATTCGCGCCATGTATCAGGAGCAGGAGGACCTGTTTTACTACATCACGGTGACCAATCAGGCCTACCGCATGCCGTCCATGCCGCAAGGGGTGGAGCCGGGCGTGCTCAAAGGCATGTACTGCTTCGAGCGCCAAGCGGGCGCCGAGGTCAACCTGTTCGGCAGTGGCGCGGTGATGGCGGAGGTGTTGCGGGCCAAGGAACTGCTTGCAGACCTAGGCATAGCCTGCAACATTTGGAGCGTAACCAGCTACAATGAGTTGGCCCGCCAAGCCCGAGAAGTGGAGCGGCAACGGCTTTTGAGCGTAGGGGATTGCGAGGAATTGCCCTTTGTGCAGTCTCAGCTTGCTGACGAGCAGGGTGTGTTCATCGCCGCCTCAGACTACATGAAGGCGCTGCCGGGCATGATCTCGCCCTGGATTCCCGGACCCTACGCCATACTGGGCACGGATGGGTTTGGCATGTCGGAATCCCGGCAGCGCTTGCGCAACTACTTTGAGGTTTCCGGGGAATGGGTTGCCTTTGCCGCGCTCTCCACTCTGGCTCAGAGTAATCTGGCATCGGCCGGAGCGGCGCACGACTTCGCCGCCGCGCACGATTTGGACCTGACGCGAGCCGACCCAGCCCGAGGCTGAAGACGGCTGCCTACATTCCCGCTGCGCGTTGGATGGGCCAGCTCGAATAGTTCACGAAATGTACGGAAAAACGGAGTCAACATCCTGAAAACACAGGTGATTAAACCTTCATAACAAAATATTTCGACGTGACGGAATGCGACCAAACCTCGCTCCAATTTCCACCTGTTAAACGCCGTAAAGTTGAAGCTGATTTCAGTGGTGGCGATATCACCAGTCATGGCGGTATCGGGCCGCTCGCTCAGGCCGGCGTAGGACTCGAAACTGCGCAATCGCTGGGCGCCAGCTTGGATGAACGACTTTGTCGGCACCCGGTCAAAGGCGTCCGGCGTTGTCCGCCTCCTCCAGAATGGCCGTAAGCAGTTGACGCGCCGATGCGGTTTCATCTGAACCGACCTCCGCGCTTTTTGAACTGACGCCGGGAACGCGGGCAATCATCAAGGTGCCGGAAACCGAGTAAACGCCGGAGTAGTGCTTACCCTTGTAGTGGATGGGAAGTTGGGTTGTGGGTGTGGCCATAAATGCAATCTTGAAGACAATAATTTGAATAAGGTAGCATGACTGGCGCTAGGGTATCTCCACCAATCCGGCGTTGATGAAGGGGTCAATGCAGTGGCGGCGCTAGTTGATCTTCGTCGCCGCCTCGCGTCCAAGGTCAGCTAAGCGCAGCTTGCCGCCATCGTTGGTGAAGGTGGTCACCGAAGCGTTGTCGGGATGGAAGACGACGAGGCGATCGTCCTGCTGCGCTGCCCCCACTGCAACGTTGATGGCGATGAAGTGGCAGAAGACCACGCAATCCGTCTCCAAATTCGCCACACAGTCCACCAATCGCCGCCGCCAAGCCAGGAGCTCCCCACCAAGGCTTGCCCAGTTGCCGGCCATCGCCTGCCTCAGCCAGCGGAAACGTTCGGCCAAGTCCTCGGTTGGAAAGGGAATTTCGGACACCCTCGGTTCCGTGATGATCTTGGCTTGCCAGAAATCCGCCAACGCCGCTGCCGTTTCCTGGGCGCGGGCGAAGGGACTGGAGTAGATTGGCAGCGGACCCTGCGTCCGCAGTGCTTGCGCTGTTGCCGCAGCTTGGCGACGGCCCGTTTCATCGAGTCCTGGGTCTCTCGGGTTGGCCGCATCCGCTTGCGCCTGCCCGTGCCTTACCATGTAAATTGTCGCCATATGCATGCGGCCCTTGTATGGACTCAAGCACATTCCGGAATGCCGGCCCCGTGGCTTTTCGGCGCATTGGCGCGCTGGTTCCGATGGGGTGACGGGCTGCGGACGCCCCGCCGCCGGTTCAGGCACATCTTGCTTTTCCAAAAGCTAAGGAGCTTGAATATGAGATTTTTGCACGCCTGCCCGCCCTCCTGCAAGCACCAGCCGGCGGACCTGACCGATTCCTCCGAACCCGCCCGCGAGCGCCTGCGCGCCCTCAAGACGATCGACCGAATGGTCGCCGCTGGCTTGGCCAAGAGCACAGACGACGACCGCAGGGCCTAGCTCGGCGGCGGTCTCAAGGCCCTTGCGCTGCGCAGCACCCGCCCGTGCGGGGCCCCCGGCAGTGGCCCAAGCAGGACCACCACAACGTCCGGCCCCACCATGCCCTCGGCTTGTTGACTTCGGCCAAATTTCCATGCAAGCTCTTCCTCGCTGACTGATCGAAAAAATTCCGAAATGTACTGAGCCCGTACAGCCCTTTGGCCAATGGTTCCGTACAATAGATTGCTTCGCCGAACAGGGAAAAATAGCCAGTATGGACTCAGGCTTGTCACCAGACCTTAAGCTCGATACCAAGGTGGATGTGCGCACCGCCTTTGGCATTGACCAGGACCTGAAGGTTCCGGCCTTCTCCCAACGCACGGACCACGTCCCCAGCATTGACGAAGACTACCACTTTGACCGGGATACCACCCTAGCCATCCTAGCTGGCTTCACCCATAACCGGCGCGTGATGATCCAAGGCTATCACGGCACCGGCAAGTCCACCCATGTGGAGCAGGTGGCGGCGCAGCTGAACTGGCCCTGCGTTCGGGTGAACCTGGACAGCCACATCAGCCGGGTGGACCTAGTGGGCAGGGACGCCATCGTCATTGAGGATGGCCAGCAGATCACCCAGTTCAAGCAGGGCATTCTGCCTTGGGCGCTACAGCACCCGGTGGCGCTCTGTTTTGATGAGTATGACGCCGGGCGGCCCGACGTCATGTTCGTGATTCAGCGCGTGTTGGAAGTGGAGGGCAAGCTGACCTTGCTGGACCAGAGCAAAGTGATCTCGCCGCACCCGTATTTCCGCCTGTTCTCCACCACCAACACCATCGGCCTCGGCGACACCACCGGCCTCTACCACGGCACCCAGCAGATCAACCAAGGACAGATGGACCGTTGGAGCATCGTCACCACCTTGAACTACCTTAAGCACGATGCGGAGACCGAGATCATCCTCGGCAAGGCCAAGTCCTACGCCAAAACGGATGAAGGCCGGCGCACCGCGTCCAACATGGTGGCCGTGGCCGACCTGACGCGACGGGGCTTCGTCAACGGCGATGTATCCGCTGTGATGTCTCCGCGTACGGTGTTGACCTGGGCGCAGAACGCCGAAATATTCAAGGATCTCGGTTTCGCCTTCCGTTTGACGTTCCTCAACAAGTGCGATGAACTTGAACGGCCCATCGTCGCCGAATACTACCAGCGGTGCATGGGCCAAGACCTTGGCGACGCCACCGACAGCATCATCCTGCACGGCGCGTGACCGCGGACGCAGACCATCCTTTAGAGCCGTTCAAGCGGGCCACAATCGCCACTATGCGGGCGTTGGCCGAAGATGACGAGCTCGAAGTCTCCTTTGGCCAAGGCACGCCGATGGCCCGAGGCAGCCAAGTGCGCTTGCCTTTGCCCGCAGTGGGTTGTAATGAAATGGAGGTCAATGCGGTGCGCGGCATTGCCGATGAGTTGGCGCTGCGCCTTAGGTATCACGACGAGGACCTGCATGGCCGCCATGCGCCCAAAGGCGGCCCGGCGCAGGAAATGTTCCAATGGATTGAGGATGCCCGCATCGCTTCCATCGGCGCCCTGCGCATGGACGGGGTGGCGGCCAATCTGGACGCCGCCTTGGAGGCGCAATGCCGGCAGGCGGCCTTTGACACCATCGTCGATGTCTCCGAAGCGCCTTTGTCGGTGGCCGCCGGGCTGCTGGTCCGCCAGCACTTGACCGGGCGCGACTTGCCGCCGGCGGCGGAAAACGTGGTCAGGCATTGGCGCGGGTTCGTGCAGGAACATGCCGGCAAGGACATGGAGGCCTTGCGCGGTTGCCTGCTCGATCAAAGGCGTTTCGCCAACCTATGCCGGGAGATCATCGCCGGCCTCGGCCTAGTGGCGGAATTTGACGAGCGGATCGACCAAAACCAAAGCAAGGAGGACACCGAAGCCATTGACGAACAAGCCGCAAGCGACGCGGACTTGCGCCCTGAGGACATGGCGATCGATGACGCCGCCGCCAGCGAGGAAGCGGCCGAAGGCGAAACCACCATGGTGGGGATGGACGCGGACTTGGACATGGACGAGGTCGCCGCCGAATCCGACCCGGATGAAGCCCCGTTGCCGATGCAGGACGACTTCGGGCGCATCCGCATGGACGTCAACTATCAAGCCTTCACCACGGATTTTGACGAAATCGTCGCCGCTGAAGCACTTTGTTCGGAAGAGGACCTCCTGCGTCTGCGGGCCTTGCTCGATCAACAGCTGCTAAGCCTTCAGCACGCCACCGCCAAGCTCGCCAACCGCTTGCAGCGCCGCCTGCTCGCCCGCCGAACGCGCACTTGGGAGTTCGACTTGGATGAAGGCGTTCTCGATGCCGCCCGGCTGGCGCAAGTAGTGGTCGATCCAATGCATCCTGTGGCCTACAAGCAGGAAAAGGAGATGGAGTTCCGCGACACCGTGGTCACCATGCTGATCGACAGTTCCGGCTCCATGCGCGGGCGCTCCATCGCCATCGCCGCCATGTGCGCAGACGTCTTGGGCCGCACTCTGGAGCGCTGCTCCGTACGCGTGGAGATATTGGGCTTCACCACCTGCGCTTGGCGTGGCGGGCGCTCCCGCGAGGGTTGGATTGCCGCCGGCAAGCCCTCCGCCCCCGGTCGGTTGAACGATCTGCGCCACATCGTCTACAAGGCCGCCGACGACACCTGGCGCCGAAGCCGGCGCAACCTTGGCCTGATGATGCGCGAGGAGCTGCTGAAGGAGAACATCGATGGCGAAGCCCTGATCTGGGCGCACAATCGTCTGGTCGTTCGGCCGGAGGAGCGCAAGGTGTTGATGGTGATTTCCGATGGCCTGCCGGTGGACAACTCAACGCTCTTGGTGAACCCAAGCAACTATTTGGAGCAGCACCTGAAGTACGCCATCGACATGATCGAAAGCCGCTCTCCGGTGCAGCTGGTCGCAATCGGCATTGGCCACGATGTCACCCATCAATATCGGCGCGCCGTCACCATGACCGATGCGGAGCAGCTGGGCGGGGCCATGACGGAGCAGCTCGCCGCCTTGTTTGAAGCGGAGCTGGGGCGCAGGTAAAGCCATGCCGACCTGGTCGGTGGTTTGAGCCGCCTTGATCGTCTACAAGCTGATCCTCATCGGCTTGTGGGCGGCGCCCGGAAACCGCAGCGAAGTGGGTCTCCTCCTCGGCGGACGCGGTCTTGGCGCCTTTGTTGCCGGGCTTTCCTACGCCGTAAGCACCTCCTCCGCCTAGGTGATGCTTGGCTTTTCCGGCTTCGTCTATGCAGTGGGCCTCAGCGCTTTGCGGATGGCCCCCGCGATGGAAAGCCATTGGCCGCCATCGCCGCGGTGCCCGTCGTTGGCTGCCTCATCCTCCACATCGCCGGTCAGTTCGATGCGGCCGGCAAGGCGTTGGCGGAGTGCTTCGCGCTGTTATGTCCACGGTGGACTCCATTCCACTTTCCGCGTCCAGCGCCGTGGCGCACGACCTCGGCCTCAACCGGCATTTTGCGCGCCATCAGCTGTTGACCCGCCGCGTCGCCACTTTGGGCGGCGAACCTGCTGATTCCCGCCATCCGGGGCCGAAACAGGCCGCACTACAGCACCTCGAAAAACCGCGTCTGATCTGACGGTGGCGTAGACGTTGGGTTGGTGGTGGAATGTGGACAAACGCCGCACTGCTTTGAGCAGCAACCGCCGCCAATCCGTTGGCGGGGCCTTGCTGTGGCCTGAACGGACTTCCTGCCTCTTGGAGCCTCGTCTGCGGCTTCCTGGCATCCGTTCGCAGCGTCGCCCCGCCGCAGCCTTGCGGGCCGTGCGGTATGACGCCGCTGGGCATGCGATTGAGGCTTTCGCCCAGTCCAAAGCCGCATGGCGGGAGGGCGGGGAAGGGTGCCGGTGGGCGCGTTCAGGCATGGCCGCCGCTTTGGGCGCCGCCTCCCTCCCCTCGATCAGTCCACTTCAACCGTGACCCCTCGGGCGATCAGGGCATCTCTGTGCGTGCTGCTGGACTCCACGCTCAAAGGGTTGCCCCGCAAATCAACACTGTCGCCGGCGCCCAAGCCGCCGGCTTCCGCGTTTGTGACCAATGGCGAGATGTCCACGATCTGGCTGTCGCTAAGATCCAGCTCCGCTAGGTTGATCAGACCCGACAGCGCTGAGATGTCGGATAACCTTTCGTTGTCGCTAAGATCCAGCTCCGCTAGGCCGGTCAGACCCGACAGCGCTGAGATGTCGGATATTCGGGTGACAGTAAGACCCAGCGACGTCAGGCCGGACAGACGCCCCAGCACTGAAATGTTGGATAACTTTTGATTGTAGGTGAGAGCCAGCGACGTCAGGTTGGGCAGGCGCTCCAGCACTGAGATGTCGGATATTTGGGTGAAAACAAGACGCAGCGACGTCAGGCCGGGATGCTGATCCAGCGCCGAGAAGTCGGATAATGGGTTTTTGCTAAAACTCAGAGACAGCGACGTCAGGCCGTCCAGACCCGACAGCACTGAGAGGTTCAAGTTTGGGTCGCCGCCAAGACTCAGCGTCCTCAGGCTGGTCGGCAGCGCTGGGAGTAAGAATTGGTCTACACGTCGGTTGTTATGAAGATACAGCTCCATCAGGTTGGTCATGCCCGGCAGCGCTGAGACGAGGCCGCCGGACAAGTCTCGGTTGCTATGAAGAGACAGCACCGTCAGGCCGGTCAGCCTCGACAGCGCTGAGACGGTGGGTATTAGGGTGTTATCAAGATACAGCTCCGTCAGGTTGGTCAGACCCTCCAGCGGGTCGATGTCGACTAGTACACAGTATAACTTAAAGTTTCGGATATAATCGCTTCAGTTTGACCCGCGCTTCATCGGTGCGAAATTGCCAATCAACCTGGGTTTGTCGATTGTTTCTGTCCGTATTCCACGCCGCCACTTCAGATCGCATTTTTTCAATGCAATCAATTCGCCCCGCAAGACATTGTCGTTTCAAAACACTGAGCTCAATTTCCGCTATGTTTAGCCAGCTCCCATGTTTTGGCGTGTAATGTATCTCAAGACGTTCGGCCAACTGTTTGGCTTTTTCAGGTGGAAAAGCCGAGTACAACGATGCCGTATTGTGTGTATTCAAATTATCCATAACCAGGATGACTTTTTCGGCATCCGGATAGCGTTCTTCAAGCATTTCCTTGGTGAAATGGGCCCAGTCAATCCGTGTCCGTGTGTTGGTGATTTTTACCTGACGGTGCCCTGCAAGTGGGTTGACCTCAATAAATATATTTGCGACTCCGTTGCGGACATATTCGTCATCCATCAAAACAGGACGGCCCGGAGCTGCCGGGATAGGTTCGTGCACCTCTCCAATTAATTGCATGCTTGATTCATCCATGCAAACAACCGGGAATTTCGGATTGTAAGGGCGCGCATAAATATCAAGGACATCCTCCATCGCTGCTACGAAAGCAGCATTGTAGTCCGGTGGTATTTTCCAATACTTGCTCAGGTGAGGCTTAAGTTCATTTTTTTTAGCGTGTTACATACCGTCATTGGAGAAACACTCGGTACGATTTTCAATTCAACCGCCTTCTCCGCAAGCAACCGTACCGTCCATCGCTCTCGACCTTCCGGCGCTTCTGAACACGCCAGTGCCAATAGCCGAGCTTCAAATTCACCTCCAAATTGAATTGCTCGCGGAGGTGTCTCGCGCCTCTTTCGCTCGATGGCAGCGTTAAGCCCTTCTTCAACAAATCGTTTTTTTAAATGTTCGAGGCTTCGGGTCGTTTTCCCCAAGGCTTCTGCAACTCTTGCAACAATCCATTTGGGTCCGAACTCGCCTGCATCGAGCAGGAGCAAGGCGCGAGAGGATATCACTGTTCTGGCCGCCCTCGTTCCCTTAGTTGAAATGGCCTCCAATTCATTCCGTTCTTCTTTTGTCAGTGTCACTTTGTAGCGCGGAGCCATGTCGTCACCCTCATTATTGGTTATTGAGGGCAACTATAGCAAACAATCAATTTATATACGAAGTATTAAGATTTACATTGTACTAGGTTGCGGTTGAGGCCAAGATCCAGCGACGTCAGTCTGGTCCGACGCCTCAGCGGTTCGATGTCGACTATTTGGTTGGATCTAAGAGACAGCGCCGTCAGCTGGAACAGACTCGACAGTGCTGAGATGTCGACTATTTGGTTGCCACCAAGGTCCAGCGACGTCAGGCCGGTGGCGAACTCCAGGCCGGTCAGGTCCGAGATGCCTGCATTAGCCGCATCCAGCGTGGTCAGCCGGGCCAAGTTCCGTTCAATGACCGGATAGCCCGGCCGAAAGCCCAAAGCGTCGGCGATCGCGGCCAGCAGGGCGGGGTCCGGGATCATCACCAGCACCCCCGGCTCGACGGGCGGCTGCAGGGAGGACGGCGCGCCGAGCGTGACCCCGGAGGCGGCCAGCGGGGCGGCGTCGGCTGCATCGTAGGGGTTGCCGAGCAGGCTCAGGTAGTCGCCGGCGTCGAGGCCCGGGTTGTCCAGCAGCGGCGAGAGGTCTTTGATCCTGTTGCTGGCCAGGATCAGCCACGACAGTTCGGTCAGGCCGGCCAAGGCGGAGATGTCCTCGATGTCGTTGTTGGCCAGGGACAGCAGCTCCAGTGCGGTCAAACCGGCCAGGGGGGCGATGTCGGCCAGGCAGGGCCCGGTCGGCGGCCGGCAGTTGCCGTGCAGGTGCAGGTGGGTAAGCCCGTCCAGCCCGTCCAGCGGCGAGAGGTCGAGGACGCGGTTGCCGGAGAGGTCGAGCCAGCGCAGTGCGGCCAGGCCGGCTAGCGGCGAAAGGTCTTGGACCCGGTTGTCGCCGAGGACGAGGGTGCGCAGGCGGGTCAGCCCGGCCAGCGGCGAGAGGTCGGAGACCGAGTTGGCTTCGAGGTGCAGGGTTGTGAGGTTGACGGCGAGCTCAAGGCCCGAGAGGTCGCGGATGCCGTGGTAGTCGGCGGACAGGGTTCGCAGGGAGGCCATGTCGGCCTCGGTGATGGCGTCGCCGGGCTGCTTGTCGAGTTGTTTGAGGATGGCGATTCGGAGATTCGGGTCCGGGACCTGCACTGTTTGTGCGGCGGCTAGCTGGCCGAGCGCGAGGAGGGAGAGGGCGAGGGCGAGTTGGGCTAGTCGGCGGGCCGTGCGCGCGAGCGGGAATGGGCTGCGCGGCCGGACGCCGGCGGCATGGAGCGCTTCAGGCGCATGGCGCTGGGACCGCCCCTGACGCCAACCCGCACCGCCCTGCAGGGGCAGCGCGGCCACGGGAGTTGGGGCGCTGCTGGGTTGCGTCGTACGGGAATGTTGTCCGAGTCGCGTCATGGCGTGGATCCTCCATAAGCCTGATTTTATTGGATGTGGGGGCCGAGGCTTGTCGGCTGTTGTCACCCGCCACTGCGCCGTAAGCAAGGCATTGTAGGGGGTCCCAAAATCAAAAAGCAAGCGGCATTTGCGCGTGCGGTGCGAGGTGGTGGCTCAGTTTGAGGTTGCTGCATGGATGTCAGGGGCTTGCAATGTATGCGTTTGCCTTTGCCCGCATCGCTTCCATCGGTGCCCTGCGCATGGACGGGGTGGCGGCCGATCTGGACGCCTCCTTGGAGGCGCAATGCCGGCAGATGGCCTTTGACACCATCGTCGATGTCTTCGAAGCGCCTTTGTCGGTGGCCGCCGGGCTGCTGGTCCGCCAGCACTTGACCGGGCGCGATTTGCCGCCGGCGGCGGCAAACGTGGTCAGGCATTGGCGCGGGTTCGTGCAGGAACATGCCGGCAAGGACATGGAGGCCTTGCGCGGTTGCCTGCTTGATCGAAGGCGTTTCGCCAACCTATGCCGGGGGGGCCGTTTGAACGAGTCGTTCCTTGGGCGGCGAACCTGCTGGCTCTCGCCAGTTGGGGCCGAAACAGGCCGCACTACAGCACCTCTAAAAATCGCGTTTGATCTGACGGTGGCGTAGATGTTGGGTTGGTGGTGGAATGTGGGCGAACGCCGCACTGCTTTGAGCAGCAACCGCCGCCAATCCGTTGGCGGGGGGCCTTGCTGTGGCCTGAACGAACTTCTCGCCTCTTGGAGCCTCGTCTGCGGCTTCCTGATATCCGTTCGCAGCGTCGTCCCGCCGCAGCCTTGCGGACCGTGCAATATGATGCCGCTGGGCATGCGATTGAGGCTTTCGCCCAGTCCAAAGCCGCATGGCGGGGGGCGGGGAAGGGTGCCGGTGGGTGCGTTCAGGCACGGCCGCCGCTTTGGGCACCGCCTCCCTCCCCTCGGTCAGTCCACTTCAACCGCGACCCCTTGGTCGATCAGGGCCTGTCTGTGCGTGCTGCTGGACTCCGTGCTCAAAGGGTTGCCCCGCAAATCGACACTGTCGCCGGTGCCCAAGCCACCGGCTTCCGCGTTTGCGACCAATGGCGAGATGTCCACAATCTGGTTGCCTTGAAGCCACAGCAGCCCCAGGCCGGCCAGATCCGACAGTGCTGAGATGTCGGATATTTGGTTGTCTCTAAGCTTCAGCACCCTCAGACCGACCAGACCCGACAGTGCTGAGATGTCGGATATTTGGTTGCTGCTAAGCCCCAGCTCCGTCAGGCCGACCAGACCCGACAGTGCTGAGATGTTGTCTATCACGTTGAAGCCAAGATACAGCGTCGTCAGGCGGTCCAGACCCAGACCCGGCAGCGCTGAGATGTCGGATATTTGGTTGCGATCAAGAAACAGCGTCGTCAGGCCGTCCAGACCTGACAGTGCTGAGATGTCGGATATTCGATTGTTGTCACCAAGGTACAGCGACGTCAGGCCGTCCAGACCCGACAGTGCTGAGATGTCGGATATTTGGTTGCGACTAAGAACCAGCCACGTCAGTCTGGTCAGACCCGACAGTGCTGGGATGTCGGATATTTGGTTGCCCTCAAGAGACAGCCGCGTCAGTCCGGTCAGACCCGACAGTGCTGAGATGTCGAATATTTGGTTGCCATCAAGCCCCAGCGCCGTCAGGTTGGCCAGACCAGACAGTGTTGAGATGTCGGATATTTGGTTGTCATAAAGAGACAGCGACGTCAGTCTGGTCAGACCCGACAATGCTGAGATGTCGGATATTTGGTTGGCGCCAAGCCCCAGCGTCGTCAGGCCGGAGGCGAATTCCAGGCCGGTCAGGTCCTCAATGCCAGCGGCAGGCGCCCTCAGCGTGGTCAGCCGGGCCAAGTCCCGTTCGATGACCGGATCGCCCGGCCGAAGGCCCAAAGCGTCGGCGACCGCCGCCAGCAGGGCGGGGTCCGGGATCAGCACCCCCGGCTCGACGGGCGGCCGCAGGGAGGACGGCGCGCCGAGCGTGACCCCGGAGGCGACCAGCGGGGCGGCGTCGGCTGCATCGTAGGGGTTGCCGAGCAGGCTCAGGTAGTCGCCGGCGTCAAGGCCCGGGTTGTCCAGCAGCGGCGAGATGTCGGTGATCTCGTTGTTGGCTAGGATCAGCAACGACAGTTCGGTCAGATCGGTCAAGGCGGAGACGTCCTCGATGTCGTTGTTGGCCAAGGACAGCAGCTCCAGTGCGGCCAAACCGGCTAGGGGGGCGATGTCGGCCAGGCAGGGCCCGGCCGGCGGCGGGCAGTTGCCGTGCAGGTGCAGATGGGTGAGCCCGTCCAGCCCGGCCAGCGGCGAGAGGTCGAGGACGCGGTTGCCGGAGAGGTCGAGCCAGCGCAGTGCGGCCAGGCCGGCTAGCGGCGAAAGGTCTTGGACCCGGTTGTCGCCGAGGACGAGGGTGCGCAGGCGGGTCAGCCCGGCCAGCGGCGAGAGGTCGGAGACCGAGTTGGCTTCGAGGTGCAGGGTTGTGAGGTTGACGGCGAGCTCGAGGCCCGAGAGGTCGCGGATGCCGAGGTAGTCGGCGGACAGGGTTCGCAGGGAGGCCATGTCGGCCTCGGCGATGGCGTCGCCGGGCTCCTTGTCGAGTTGTTTGAGGATGGCGATTCGGAGATTCGGGTCCGGGACCTGCACTGTTTGTGCGGCGGCTAGCTGGCCGAGCGCGAGGACGGCGAGGGCGAGGGCGAACTGGGCTAGTCGGCGGGCCGAGCGCGCGAGCGGGAATGGGCTGCGCGGCCGGACGCCAGCGGCATGGAGTGCCTCAGGCGCATGGCGCTGGGACCGCCCCTGACGCCAACCCGCACCGCCCTGCAGGGGCAGCGCGGACACGGGAGTTGGGGCGCTGCCGGGTTGCGTCGTACGGGAATGCTGTCCGAGTCGCGTCATGGCATGGACTCCCCACAAGCCTGATCTTATTGGGCGGCGGGCCGAGGCTTGTCGGCTGTTGCGGCCCGCCACCGTGCTGAAGTGAGGTATTGTAGGGAGCCCCAAAATCAAAAAGCGAGCGGTATTTGCGCGTGCGGTGCGAGGTGGTGGCCCAATTTGAAATCGCTGCATGACTATCAGGGGCTTGCTTGGCGGCAGCGAGCATCCACGTCAAGATCCGCTCCAACGCCACCGCCGCCACTGACTTCCTCCACGAGGTCCGATGGCGCCTGCCCGTCCGCTCGGCGCAGGTCGATGGCGGCTCCGAGCTCATGCAGGAATTCGAGACCGCCTGCCGCGACGCCGGCATCCCCCGCCACGCCCTTCCGCCCCGCCGCCCCGACAGTCACGGCAGCGTCGAGCGCAGCAACCGCACCCTGCGGTCGGGTTATATGGTCCGTCCACCGGCACGACCTCCGGCGAAGTGAACCGAGCTCTGAACCGGTCTCTCCGCGACCACCACAAAGCCCGGCCCCACCATGCCCTTGACTTGTTCGCTCCGGCCGAATTTCCGCGCAAGCTCTCCCTCGCTGCCTGAACGAAAAAATGCCGAAATGTACTGAGCCCGTACAAGCCCGTACACATGCTGGACGGGGCTGCTTTCATGCAGTAGGCTTTCCCGTCTCACATCACCTTGGGCAAGCCGTTGCTTAGGGGTGGCGCCAGAGCATTTGGGAGGGATGAATGAAGCCGAGATACCGGGTTTTTTTGATCTTCGCTGTTGCGATGGTCGCCTCCGCCATAATTGGTGCCTACGTGAAGCCCTCTTGGACGGTGAGCCAAATCGAATTGGATGTGCTCTCGGACCAGGACGGCCTCTATTACATCAAGCGCGGCCAAGCGGTCCATTTCGAAGCGCAGCCTCTGGCCGAGGCGGAACTTCAGCCGGACCGGGTCAAGACGTTAACGGAAGCGCCCTCCACGATGAGCGAGTACGTCTCAACGGTTGATGTTCGCGATGGCCGCAGGCAGACCCTTTATTATGAACTCAAGGCCAGCCGGCACTGGCGATACTGGTCCCTGTTCCCGGCCTTGGTGGCCGTGCTGCTGTGCTGGCTGACGCGGGAGCCGGTCACGGCCCTGCTGAGTGGCATCGTTTCGGGGGCCTTCATTCTAGGGCAGTACGACATCACCGGCGAGGTGCTGATACCGTCCCTCGCCACCACCGGCGCGGCTGGCATATTGGTGCTCTATCTCTGGCTTTTGGGCGGCTTGATGGGCCTTTGGTCTCGCACCGGCGCTGCCCAAGCATTCGCCGAGTTCATGACGCAGCGATTCGTGCGCGGGCCTAGAACCGCCAAGCTCACTGCTTGGCTGCTCGGCATCATCTTCTTTCAGGGCGGCACCATGAGCACGGTGTTGGTGGGCACAACGGTGAAGCCCATTGCGGACAAGGAGCGGGTCAGCCACGAGGAGTTGGCCTATATCGTCGATTCAACCGCCTCGCCCGTCGCCTCCCTGCTTGCCTTCAATGCTTGGCCCGGCTATGTGCAGGCGTTCATATTCGTTGCCGGGGTCGGTTTCCTCGCCACCGAAGCGGACCGCATCGCCTTCTTCTTTACCAGCATACCCTTCTGTTTCTACGCCATCTTCGCGGTTCTGGGCACCTTCCTCATCAGCGTTGAAAAGCCGCTGTTTGTAGGCAAGCAACTCGCCGCCGCCGTTGAGAGAGCCCGCACTAGCGGTGAGTTGGATGCGCCGGGTGCTGCCCCGCTGAGCGCCCGGGAGCTGCAAACGACCAAGACGCCGGAGGGCTATCGTCCTAATGTGCTGGAGTTTTTTCTGCCGCTAGCGGCGCTGATCGGTGTCGCCATCGGCACTTTCATCCTAACCGGCTCGCCCAACGTGCATTGGGCGTTCGGCGCCGCCGTGCTGCTGGCGGCCGGCATGGCGCTGGCGAAGGGCATGTCGCTGCGGGATGTGATGTCCGGCTTTCACGAAGGGGTTAAGGGCGTGGTCCTAGGCTCGGTGATCCTGTTGCTGGCGGTCACCGTCGGCGGCATCACAACGGAAATCGGCGGTGCCGCCTACCTGGTTGAGCAGCTTGGCGGCGCCATTCCATTCTATTTGCTGCCGGTGCTGCTGCAGATGCTCACCATGATTATTGCCTTCTCCACCGGCACGAGTTGGGGCACCTACGCCGTCGCCTTCCCGTTAGCCATGCCGCTCGCTTGGGCGGTGGCGGGTGTCAACGGGCTTGCCCACCCGGAATTGTTCATGGCCCTGTGCTTCGCTGCCGTGTTGGATGGCAGCGTGTATGGAGACCAGTGCTCGCCCATTTCAGACACCACCGTGCTGAGTTCAATGTGCACTGGCTGCGATCTGATGGACCACGTCAAGACGCAAATTCCCCAAGCTTCCATTGCCGCTTTGCTGGCGGCCGTTGCCTGGACGCTGTTGGCGGCGTTCACCGCTTAACTGACCAAGCCCTAGCTGGAATGCCGAACACCAGCGAGCTCCAAATTAGCGGCCAAGCACTCCGGCCGGCGGGCGCCGGAGGGGTTGGCTACGCCGCTTAACCATCGAAGCGCGGCCGCCTTGCCAGCCGGCCTCCTTCAAGCGCTGCATTTACCGTAGGGCCAAGTGGGTCGGGACAACGACCGCATCTGCTCGCTAGCCAATAACCTTCAAGCGCTGGATTTCCGGCGGCCCGGACATCAGGCCCTTGAAGCTGGCGCCCGCCGCCTTGAAGTGCTCGGATTGGCCGTGCGCCGCAATGTCCTCTTCGGTGTCGTACAACTCCAGCATGAGGTAGCGGCCATCGCTGTCTTGGCACAGGGTGTAGAGGTGGTTGGCCGGTTCCTTGGCCCGCACCTGGCTGGCGAGGGCCAGCATGGCCTGCTCAAATTCGGCCCCCTTGCCTTCGGCGACGTTGAGCTTGGCGATTACTGCGATCATGGCGTGCCTTCCCTTGGCTTTTTTGTAAGAGGGCGTGAGAATAGCAATTGCATGCACCGAAAAATACTCATAGCAAACCTTCAGTGCTACCGGCGGCGCTATCCTCTGGAATCGACAACTGTCAATCGCTTCCTGGATTTTGTGCGCGGCAACGAGCGCTGCTTTCATAGGGACTGCCTGCCCGGCCACGTCACCGCCAGCGCTTGGGTGGTGGACCCAGGCCAATCCTGCGTGCTTTTGACTTTGCACAAGAAGCTGAATCGATGGCTTCAGCCAGGCGGCCATTGCGATGGCCAAACCATCACCTTGGACGTGGCTTTGCGCGAAGCGGCGGAGGAGACCGGCCTTGAAGTCACGCCCTGCTTCCCGGAGCTCCTGGACATCGACATCCACGCAATTCCTGCTCGTGGCCAAGAGCCGCCCCACCATCACTTCGACGTGCGCTATGCCTTGGCCGCCAAATCCGAGCACTTCTTCGTTAGCGAGGAATCCCACGACCTGGCTTGGGCCCCCTTTGCGCGGTTGGCGGACTACACCACGGAGGCGTCCATCATGCGGATGCTTGGCAAGTGGCAAAGTTTGTCGGCAAGACAGGCTGCGGCTGGTCAGGTCTGGGCATCAGAAAGCCACCCGGGAAGCGGCGGCAGTCTCTAGGCGGGAAATCACAGTATGGTAGAGGATGGCTTTTCCTGATTATCCCTAACCATTCAATCAATAGTCGTCACGGACTCCCGAATCACACCCGCTTCATGCTTGGTCATTTTCTCCTCTGGAACCATCAGGAAGTAGTCAAATATCTGCCAAATGCTCGCCCTTGCCACATCGCTGACCACTTACGCCGCTTCCTATTTTGAACTCGCCATGCGGCGCGGAGTTCCGTTGGCCACCTTGGATGCTGCTATGATGTGCGCCGCCCGCAACAATGCCCTGAAGACATTGCCCGCCTAGCGGAATCCTGCAAACAAGGCGATTCACACGTTCGCTGCCAGCGCTTTGCCGCCATGAAGCTCTACGCATCCAATCACTTGGAGACGCTCTCCACACTGCTGGCGGAGGACATTCGTTCGAGCAGCGATGATCCCTTGGCCGTGCAGCGCATCGTCGTGCCTCATCCCGTGCTTGGCCATTGGCTGACCTTGGACTTGGCGCGTCAGCTTGGCGTGGCCGCAAATCTCAGCTTCGAACTGCCGGCGGCGTTCGCTTGGTCGCTCATGCGCGAGGCCATGCCGGAGTTGCCTAGGGAAAGAAGCCCCTATGCGCCTGAACTGCTCCGCTGGCGGATATTCGAAGCGCTGCCCGCCTTTCAGGAGTCGGCCGATGGCGGGATGGTCCAAACCTACCTTACGGGTACCGATGACCGCAGCCGCTTTGAATTGGCGGATCGCCTGGCGCGCATCTACGACAGATGCTTGCTGTATCGCCCGGCGTGGATTCGAGCTTGGCAGGGCGGCGAACAGGCGGATGCGCCCGATTGCTGGCACGGGAGCTTGTGGCGGCAGCTCATCGAAAGCGACGAGGCGAAGCAACCGCAACACTGGGTCACCGCCGTGGATGCCTACAAACGCCTATCCTTGGGCGATGCGCCGCAGGGTCAAAGAACCCGGGTGCGGTTCTTTGGCGTGGGCGCGTTGTCGCCCGCCTACCTGGATCTGTTGAGGCACGCCAGCACCGCAGTGGAGGTCGGCCTGTACATGTTGAGCCCCTGCCAAGAGTATTGGGGGGATATCCGCCAACGGCGGGAACGAGGCCGGCTGGCCGAATTGGATGATGGTGAGGACGATTACTTCACCGAAGGCAACGAACTGTTGGCCGCTTGGGGCAAGGCCGCCCGCGACATGCAGTACCTTTTGGCGGACAGCTTCGGCTTCGGCGACCCGGTGGAGGAATACGCCGAACCGGCCGGCCAGGGGCGCCTCGCCATCGTGCAGAGCGATATCCTGAACCTGCGCTTGGCCGAGGGGTCTGGGGGGAGCGATCAGGTTGAAGAAGTCCTGGCAGATGAGGGCTACGATAACAGCATCGAAATCCACGTCTGCCACTCGCCCATTCGTGAAGCCGAAGTGCTGCACGACCGCCTGCTCGGTTTGTTCGACGCCAACCCGAATCTTCAGCCCGCTGATGTGTTGGTGCTCGTCCCCAACCTGGACGACTACGCTTCAGCCATTGAGGCGGTTTTCGCCGCCGAAGGCAAGATTCCCCACAACATCAATCAACCGAGGCACTTGGGCAATGCCGTCCAGGCGTTCTTGAACCTGCTGGCCTTGCCGGGTTCACGCTACGGCATCAATGCGGTGCTCGCACCTCTGGCAGCCGCCCGGGTGCAGGCCCGCTTTGATGTCGATGTGGCTGGTCTGGCGGATTTGCGCCACTGGTTGCACACTGCCGGTGTGCGTTGGGGCATTGATGAAGCGCATCGCAAAGCATGCAGCGGCACCGAATTCAGCGGTTTCGACTGGCGCCAAGGGATTAGGAGATTGCTGCTCGGCTACGCGGTGGACCAGGATGCGACGCTGGTCCACGGCATCGCACCCGCTGCAATCGGGCGTTTCGACGACCCCGCCCCGGCCGACTACGAACTGCTGGGACGGCTTCTGCACTACTGCGAACTATCGTTCAAGTTAAACGACCTGCACAACACCGAGCGCCCGCCGGCCGAGTGGGCTCGGTTTCTGCGCACCCAAGTTGTCGAACCCTTTTTCAGCCTCCCGCCAAGCCTGGGTGCAAGCGACGCCGACGCTTGGCGCATGGCGGCTGAGGAATTGGGCTCCGTGCATGGGCTCATCGACGACTTCGCCAATGAGTGCGATCAGGCCGGCGCCAACGCGCCCCTGGCATTTTCCGTCCTGCGTGATGTGCTTGGCGACTTGGCGGTGCAAGCGTTCAAGCCCAAGGCGCGTTTGGCCGACGGCGTGACCGTGGCGCGGCTCGCCGCCGGTGAGATCTATCCCGCCGAAATACTCTGTGCGCTGGGTATGAACAACGGCCAATTTCCTCGCTGCCCCACTGCCCTATCCTTTGATCCCATCGCTGCTAATGGCTACCGCAGAGGCGACCGGGACGACCGAGATGAAGACCGGCTCGCTTTCCTTGAAGCCCTGCTGGCTGCTCGCCAACACCTGCTCATCTCCTACACCGGGCGCGACTTGCACACTGATCGGGCCAGCCCGCCATCACCGGTGGTGAGCGAACTGCTTGACTACCTGCAAGCGCGATTCGGCCGCACCGATGCAATCATCCATCCCTTGCAACCTTTCAGCGTGCGCTATTTTGATGGTGAAACTGGCGAAGACGAGCGCCTTTTCAGCTACTCCAGCGGCATGTGCGCAGCGGCGCTGGCGCTGGCCAAGCAACGGCGGCGGCGCGGCGGGCAGCCGCAGAACCGTTTTGACGGCTTGGTCGCTGAAACCAGGAACGAAGCGGGCGGCACCGCGTCGCCATCCAACGCACGAAAGAGAATGGGGGCGGCCGCCGCCGACCCGGGTTCAAGCGCCAACTCAAGTGACGTAGCGCAAGACCTGGTGCGGGTGGACCTTGACGAGTTGATTCGCTTCTGCGCGGACCCTTGTCAATCCTTCCTGCGCAACCGCCTTGGCCTCAATCTGGCCCTTGCCGAGGAACTTGGTGATGAGGACGAACCCTTCGAGCTTGATAGCCTGCAAAAATGGGCATTGAAGAACGAGTCACTTGAATTGGCGAACCAAGGCATGGACTTGACCGATGATTTGGCCGGCGTGAAGCTGTTTTCCGCCCGCGGCCAACTGCCCTTGATTGGCCAGCGCCAGACCTATCAGGCGGCGGCGACCGTAGCGACCAGTCTAAGGCATGCGTTGCACCGCTTTGCGCCGCAGCAGCAGGCCCCGGTGACTCGGGTTGCCGTGGAAATATCCAACTACCAAGTGACGGGAACCGTTAACTGCTACGCGGATGGCACTTTGTTGTGGTGGCGCGTCGGCAAGATTCGCGCCCGGCACCGCATTGAGGCTTGGCTTCAGCTGTTAGCGTTGGCTAGCCAAGAGGATGGCCCACCGCCCACGGCCTGCCTTGTAGGCGAAGGCCATCGGGGTGGCGTTGAGGAGGCCTGTCTTAAAGCGCCCGACAACGCCGAAGATCAACTAGAACAGTGGCTTGATCTCTGGCGGGAGGGCCAGAGGAGGCTGATGCCCTTTTATCCCGAAACGTCTTGGGAATTCACCGAAACGGAAAGGAAGGGCAAGGACGATGCCCGTGACAAGGCTCAACGAAAATGGGATGGCGGCTTTAGCGGATTCTCCGAGTCCGTTGATCCCTACGCCGAACTGGTTTGGGGAGATACCTCCCCCCTTGATGATCCAACTTTTGAGGAATTCGCCAAACTGGCTGATTGCCTGCTAGATCCAATCCTGGCCGCAGGCGACCCGGACGGTGTGCAGCAGGCCGCCGCAAATCCGTCGGGGTCATCGGATTCCAAGCAGTGAACGCATCGGTGCAGCACGATCCGACCAATGTGCCCCTTGATGCTGGGCGCCTGCTGATTGAGGCGAGTGCCGGCACAGGCAAGACCTACGCCCTCACCACCCTGGTTGCTCGGTTGGTGGTGGAGTATGAGCAGCCAATTGAGGATGTGTTGGTGGTGACGTTCACCAACGCCGCCACCAGCGAACTGAAAGACCGCGTCCGCACCACCTTGAGCGAATCTGAATCTCTGGTGCGCATCCGGCAACAGGCGCACGCCGCAGGAGGAGACAGCCTCCATCCGGCGGACTCCCATGAACGCCTGCATGCAGCAGCGGCGCAGGCACCAGAAACGCAAGAACAGTCAGGTCAGGAAGAAGATTCCCAAGCCAGGACCTTGGTTGACCGTTTCGAGTCCATCGGCCTGGATCTGGAGGACATAAAAAAACGGCTGCATCAAGCGGTTCGGAACCTGGACCGCGCCGCCTTGATGACGATCCACAGCTTTTGCCGGCGACTGCTGAAGGACTTTGCTTTCAACAGCGGTTTGCCGTTTAACCTGAACGACCGCGAAGATGGCAAAGCCGATGCTCAAGCGGCCGTTCGGGATTACTGGCGTCGGGAGTTCTATGGCGCTTCTCCCCTACTCATCAGCCACATGCTGGCGCACAACTTGACCCCTGCAGCAACGGACTGGGCGGACGCCCTCAGCCGCAATCCAAAGTTGAAGGTTCTAGGGGGTTGTGAGATCAAGGCTTTCAACGCGTTGCGCACCAAAGCGCACGAGGCCGAACAAGCATGGGAAACCACCTTCAAGGCGGCGGCCGACCGCTGGAAGCAGAATGGCGAAACGCCCAGGAAGCAGCTAAACGATCTGTTCGAGCAAGGCTGGTCTAAACGTAGCCTCCGGCAAGCGGAGCAACGGCTCGATGCTGTGGACAGTGCTCTAACAAATGGGGATCTGAATCCGGATGCCTTCAAAGACGGGTACTTCAGCCCGGACGGCATCGAAAAAAGGAAGCTGAAAAGCGCGTCGGTGCCGAAGGACCCTATGTTCACCCATTTCAAAAAGCTTGCACAAAAAGCGCAGGCTCTGGACCGGCAGCACAGCGAATTGTTGCGCGGCCATCGCCATCAGTTGCTCAAGTTTGTTGCCGAGCAGCTCGAAAGCAGGGTTTGGGAGGACCGCCAGCTGAGCTACGACGCGCAATTGACCGAAGTGTACAAGGCTTTGCAAGGCCCCCAAGCCAAGGATTTGGCCGAGCGCATTCGCCGCACCTTCCCCTACGCCTTGATTGACGAATTTCAAGACACCGACGCCGTGCAGGCGGAGATTTACCAGTCTATCTACCCATTGGATGCAGCGGGCGGCGGCGGCGGACTGTTTGTGGTGGGCGATCCGAAACAGTCGATTTACGGTTTTCGCGGTGCCGACGTCTTCGCTTATTTGCGGGCTAAGCGGGCGGTGCCGGCGGCGTATCACCTGCCCCTGCAAAGGAACTATCGAGCAACTGCGGCAATGGTGACCGCCGTCAACGCCATCTTTTCCCGACCGGCGCCCTTCCTGTTGCCGAACATGACCTATACGCCCATCTGTTCCGCGCTGCCCGCTGCCGCTGGCCTCGTCATTAAAAATGATCATGGTCGCTGCAGCCCAAGCCCAATGCAGTTCCGCCTGTTCGCAGCAGATCCTGCTGCCGTGAGAAACCGCGGCAAGTGGACGGGCGAAAAGCTGCAATGGTCAGCAGCGGCCCAAGCCGCCGGCGAAATCGTCAAGCTGCTCAATCTCGCCAACGATGGCCGCGCCCTGATTGATGAGAGGCCGTTGGTCGGTGGAGACATCGCTGTTCTAGTGCGCAACCGCAAGCAGGGGGATGCGGTGGCCGGAGCGTTGCGCGAACGCGGGGTCCACAGCGTGGAAGTCAGCAAGGACCGGGTGTTGGATAGCAGGGAGGCGACCGAGATTGAACGGCTGATGCAGGCTCTGACCACCGCTGAAACGGCATACGACGCCAAGTCCAAACTGCGCGGCGCTTTGGCCGGCGATCTATTCGGACTGGCGCTGGGGGAATTGTCCACACTGCAGGATGACGACGCCGTTTGGGACGCTTGGGAGCGCCGCGCTCGGCAGTGGCGGGGTATCTGGGAGCAAGCAGGGGTGGCCACCCTGATGCGACACCTGCTGCATCATGAAAAAGACGGCCATTACGGCGCTCAATTGCTGCGCCATGCCGATGGGCCGCGCCGCATGACCAACTACCTGCACTGCGCAGATCAGTTACGCATTGCCGAGACGGATGGCCGCCTGTCCGCACAAGAACTGCTGGCTTGGCTGTGCGACAGCCGCGCCCGTCAGGCGGATGCGCCTGACTCGGAGCTGCGGTTGGAAAGCGATGAAGGGCTGGTCAAGATCGTCACCATACACAGCAGCAAGGGCTTGGAGTTCCCGGTGACCTTCTGCCCGTTCGCTTGGCACACAACGGCTGCCCGGAACAAACAAGGAGGGCTGGCTCGTTACCACGGCGCTCAAGCCGAGGGCTGGCCGGAGATTCTGCATTTGGCGCCGGACGCTGAGGCCATGGATCAGGAATGCATTGAGCAGCGATCTGAAGAATTGCGTCTGTTCTATGTGGCGCTGACCCGGGCAAAGTATCTCTGCGTGGTCACTTGGGCGCGTTCAACAAATAGCCACAAGTCGCCTTTGGCTTGGTTGCTGCATGGGCCGGGAACAAAGGCTGGCGACGCCAAAGCCCCGAACAACCCGGACCGGCGGATACAGGAGGTTGATGCCGAGACCCTGACGGCCTACGACAACTGGATGAAGACGCTGTCCGCCGAGTGTTGGACTAGTGGGTTGGACGACTTTTTTCGAAAGGACAAAACCGCCTGTCAGGTATTCAAAGCCGAAAATTTACCGCAAGGCAAACACGCCGCGCCCGCTGTGCTTAGGCCCGACGCTAAACCCCACAAGCTGAAGGCTCGAACCTTCAACCGCCCTTTGCACAGCATTCGGCAAATGACCAGCTACTCCGCGCTCATGCAGGAAGTAGGCGCGGCGCAAACGCCTGGTCAGCACGAGCGAGTGGAAACGGCGGACCACGACCAGGACGCAGCCGCCGATTTGCAGAAGTTCACCGAATTGGAGCAGTCCAGCGAAGCAACCGGCGCAACTCAGCCCGTCGCTCCGCAAGCAGACGCCAAGGGCGCATTGAACGTTTTCAACTACCCCCGAGGCATCCGCGCCGGCAATCAGCTGCACGGCCTGTTGGAAACCCGAATTAGAGAGCCCGACCAAGACCTGCGCGAGGCTTGCCAAGCGTCCCTGAACCAAGCCGGCATGAACCCACAGTGGGCGCCGGTGGCGCAACAGCTGGTGGAGAACGCCCGCAACACCGCCCTGTTCGAATCGGACGGGTTCCGCCTGGCTGAGGTCAAGGATTGCGTCACGGAGATGGAGTTTCATCTGCCGGCCAATGGCTTGGATCGAACCCGCCTCGGCAAGGTGCTGGCTGAGCACGGCTACGGCAACCCTTTCACTACCGGGAATGCAACGCCAGTCAACGGCTTTCTGCGCGGCTTTATCGACCTCGTGGCCCGCCACCAAGGGCGCTGGTACGTCATCGACTACAAGTCCAACTGGCTTGGCGGTGATATGAAACACTACAACGCTAGCAACATCGCTGCGAGCGTAAACAAGCACGGCTACCAGCTTCAGTATTTGCTCTATCTTCTAGCCTTGCACCGTTGGCTGCGCCTGCGCTTGCCGGACTACGACTACCAGCGCCATGTCGGCGGTGCCCTGTATCTCTTTTTGCGCGGCATGGACCCTGCGCGGCCCGGCTACAGCGTTTGTCGAGATGCGTCCAGCGCGGCCTGCATCAACGCTCTGGACGCCTGCTTTGCCGGCGAGACGCCATGAACCAGCCGTGCCTTTCAACGAGTTTGCCCACCCTAGATCTCTTGATCGCGGAAAAAGGGTGATGGCGAAGCCGAGGGAATCTTTGATTCACTTCCAAGGATTAGTCATCGCATGGCGTCTGAAACTTTTCATCACCTATTTTCAATGGCTTACATGTCGTTTAAGAAAAATGGCCTTGTCGCGCTGCGACAACCTGCGAATACTTCAGAGGTGCCTTGGTTCGCACTCGTCAACACGCACTGTGGTCAGCTTGAGCCATCCCCTCGCTAGCTACTTGGCTGGCGTGAACGGTCAGCACGCCAGTTCTGCGGTTCTCGGCGTGGTCGAGAAACCACATCCCCAGGTTGGCTACCTTGGCGGCGGCGCAGGCAGCCAGCACGCCAGTTCTGCGGCCCCTAGTGTGGTCGAGAAGCCAAAGTATGAGGCCTCTCATGAGGCTGAGAAGCCATGAATTGGTCGATGGTGCTCGATGCTTTGACGCAATCCGGCCACTTGGCGGACATGGATCGGCAGTTCGCAAGGTTCGCAGCCCAGCTTGGCGATGCTCAGACTGCGATAGATGGTGCGGGGGGCGGCGAACTGGACGACGCAATGGATAGCGCGCTGGACGGCGCAGTGAAGGGGCAACTGGAGGTGGCCGCGGCCCTGGTCAGCCTGAAATATCGAAGCGGCCACACCTGTTTGCCCCTCAATGATTGCGCTGGCAAAGCAATTGGGGATCTGGTTGATCGACCGCAAACCCTGCCCTCGGACCCAGCGGAAAATGCTGGGCCGGAGACGCCGGACGAAAATGGCTTGGCCAACTCTCTTAAGGCCAGGCTGCCCGATGCGGACACTTGGCGAGGGGCGTTGATGGACAGCGAGTTGGTAGCGGTGCCCGCCAATTTGGAACTGGCCGCGCCGCAACAAGAACGGCCACCGCCGCTGCTCATTCTTGACGCCGACAACCATTTGTACCTGAACCGTATATTCCAGGCCGAGCGCTTCACCGCCGAGCGCATGGTGTGCCTCGCTAGGGAGCCGATGGTCGCCGCTGCCAAACCCGCGATTGATCAGGTCCTTGACGCGCTGTTTGATGCTGACGAGGAGTTGCCCAAACGGGTTGCCCGCATCGCCGCTGAGGGGCGGCTGTGCATCGTCACCGGCGGTCCCGGCACCGGCAAAACCACGTTGGCGGCAAAGATCATCGCCCTGCTAGTGCAACTTGGCTTGGCTTCGCCATTCCAAATTGCGCTGGCCGCGCCTACGGGCAAGGCGGCGGCACGGCTTAGGGAGTCCATCGGGCTGCAAATGCAAGATCTCTGCAAAACAGTGCCGGCGTTGCGGGGTTATGAAGCGTCGGCTAGCACCCTGCATCGGTTGCTCAACTCCGGCCGGGCGGCCCAAGCCAGCGCCATTCTGGTTGATGAGTGCTCCATGGTGGACCTCGCCCTGATGCAACGGCTGCTCGCGGCATCCATAGATGCCCGCTTGGTTTTGCTCGGCGATGCTTCGCAATTGTCGTCGGTGCAGCCGGGTGCGGTATTCGGGGATCTTTGCGCGGTCGGCGGCAAGGGCGTGCCTGTTGGCGATTGCATCGTCAAGCTCACCCGCAGCCATCGATTTCCCTCGGACAGCGGCATAGGTCGTCTGGCCAAGGCCATCGTCGACGGTAACGGGGAGGCGGCGCTCGCCGCCCTGATGGACCCCCAGGACCCGGCGACCAAACTCTTGCCGTTGCAGGAAAGCCAACTCGAAGGCCTCGCCATGAGCTACGCGAAACAGTTCTGCAAGCCAGTCATGGAAGCCCTGCTCAATCTATCCGGCCCGGACCAAGCACGGCAGAGCGGCCATGACTTCCCGTTCTTCCCCAAGCGCCGAATCCTCTGCGCCCATCGCCAAGGCCCGTTCGGCTCCGTGCGATTCAACCGGCTCGTGTATCAACAATTGCGCGGGCTGAACATGATTGCCGGGAAGGAAGAGTTCTACCCTGGCCGAGCCATCATCATCACCCGCAACCATCCCTCCGTGGGGCTAGCCAACGGCGATACAGGGGTGGTGTTGCGCACCACTTCGGACCAACGACGGGTCTGGTTTCCGGGCATCGGTGAAGACGGTGCGGGCATTGACTTGGCACCCTCTCGCCTGCCGGAGCACGAGAGCTTCTTTGCCTTGACGGTGCATAAGTCCCAAGGTTCGGAATACGATCAAGTGGCGGTCATTCCCGGTCCCGGTGATTCATTCTTAGCCACTAGGGAACTGCTCTACACAGCCGTGACCAGAGCGCGAAAGCAAGTGTACATCTACGGCTCGGGGGCTGATGTCTTAAGCGCCGTCGGCCGCCGGACGGAACGTTCCACCGGCCTGTCGAGCCGCCTGATGGATGCAGTGCGAGCGGTGGCGACGGATCAATCATGAAGCCACCCATCGGCCTGGGAAACGTCTGATCAATTAGCGTCACAGGCGATCAGGCAAGGTTTTTCATGCCGATCCCGGCTTTGGCCCGCGCCAGATCAATGGTCCGCACGATGGCGCCGCCCTTGTCATTGGCACGTGCGCCGAAGACATGCTCGACCCGGACCCGCACGGTGGATTTGGTCCGGCTGCTGACCATCGTGCACCGCCGCGCCGGTGGCATGGCGGTGCCGCACCGGCCTATGCAACCGATCCACCTGTACATGGTTCCTGCAGCCGTCATGTGGCTTGCCGTGCTTGTTGGTCCAGCGTGCATCAACCGATGAGTTGGTCGAGCCGATTGTGGAAGTGCTGTACACGCAGTTCGTCGTCAGAAAGCCACACGCGGTCGAAACCCCTGGACCTCATGCCGGCCTGCACGCCGCCAAGCAGTTCGATATCTTGGTCAATGGTGATGGTCATGGTCTTGTCGCCATTGATAATGGCTTGATATTCGAAGACATCACGCTCAGGCCGTTTGTGGTCCGTCGGCTTCAAGCCGTCCGGTCGATTGCCGTGGCTTTGGGCTTCAACATCCTGTGCCGAACTCGACGAAGCGCTCTCAGCAATGCTGCGCTCAAGGCTGACGAAAGCGGGCCGTTCGGTGCCGGTGCCGGATTCACTTGGCAAGCTGCCGTTGCGGCCCAGGTAGTTGGTCTGCTCGGAAAGTGACGGGTCGGCGTAGAGCACCAAGCTGATCTTGTCGAACCAGCATCGGTTGGGATCCGTTGGATGCGGCCTCGGCCGAAGTATCCACAAGTGCTCCGGGGTAAACGAAAAGATGGTGTTGGGGAACAGGTTGTACTGCCAGACATCGGACAGCTGGTCGTCCGAAAAAGGGCTGTAGTCATAGCCGTAGGCCCGCCCAACTTCCCGTTTTCGTTGCTGCACCGCCTCACGCACCTCAAGCACGCGCCCGCGATAGTCCGCCGGGTTGAGCCCTAGGCTCGACAGTTGCGCTGATTGAATGTCCGTGGGTTCCTTCGGTATGGGGAAGCGGGGGTTGACAGTGGCGCCCCTAACGGCCAAGCCCGTGTGGCCATGGGCGAACAGATGCACGGTGTCGTTGCAGCAGTCCACCATGCGCTTGTGCTGTGGGTGCAGGAAGTCTACATGGTAAAGCTCGCTGAAGTTGTCCACCACGGCTTTCCAGTTGCAGTAGTGGTGTACGGTCTGATCCTCCACCACAGTCATGTTGCGGAAGCGGTACGGCGCCAGCATCTCCACCACCGGCCCCAGAAAATCCAGCAACGGCATCGGCTCCTCAGCGAGGCAGACGAATACGAATCCGTCCCAAACGTCAACAGCCACCTGCTTTAAGGCCAGATCCCGCCGCGGCACCCCTTGCGCAAAACGGTCCTCGCACGGAACGCTCTTTAGGGCGCCATCGAGTCCATAGGTCCAAGCGTGGTAGGCGCAGCGAAAATTGCTGAAGTGGCCGCGTTCGGTGGCCACCAAGCGGTTACCCCGATGTTGGCAAACGTTGTAGAAGCCGTGCAAGCGCCCGTCGCCGTCTCGGTTGACTAGAATCTGCTCTCGTCCTAGGTCGAAGACAAAGAAGTCCCCCGGCTCGCGCAGGTCGCTCTCCAGCCCGGCTAGAAGCCACTGCCGTCGCCAAATGTGCTCCCATTCCAAGTCCATGTAGTCAGGGCACAGGTAGCGCCGCTTGTCGAAATTGGCGATTGCGACCTCATCGCTGGTGTGGTTAACAACTTCAATGGTCATGGTGTGTGCGCTTTGAGCCTCGGTTTGATCGGTCGTTATTGTTCCATAAGGAAGTACCGCTTTCACTTGCCGTCTGACTTCACTCAAACGGCGGCCCGTCATGTGCTTGGCCGCAGGGCGGAGCATCGGCGCTGCGGACGCGAGCATGGAGCCGACCTGCCGGCCGGATAATCGGTGAATCCGACGGGAAGCATGCAGTGGCCGGGTTCGGCTTGGCTGCAATGGGGACTTAGGCGTCCGGGCGCGTGTAGCGGATTTCGCCGCCGATGATGGTGTAGTCCACTTGGGTGTTGGGTATCTCGGCTTCCGGGATGGTGAGAATGTCTTGGGACAGCACCGCGATGTCGGCGTATTTGCCTGGCCTGAGCGAACCTTTCAGGTCTTCTTCAAAAGCCGAGAAGGCGTTGTCCAGCGTGTAGCTCTTAAGTGCCTCCATCCGCGTCATCGCTTGGCCAGGGTGGAATTTTTGCTCATTGCTCATCACACGGCTGACGGATGCGTGGAAGGAGGCTATTGGACTGATGGGCTCCACCGGCGTATCGGTGCCGTTGTTCAGAACAGCGCCCCCGTCGAGCAGGTCACGCCAGCGATACGAGGTGCGTTCAGCCCGTTCTGGGCCAAGCCTAGTGGGAATCCAGGCACCGTCGGAGGCGCAGTGAATGCCTTGCACGGCGGCGATGATGCCAAGCTGGCCGAAGCGGGGAACATCGTCGGGATGGATGTGTTGGGCATGCTCAATGCGCCAGCGCAGTGAGGCGCCGTCAGCTTGGGCGTCTCGCCAGATGTTTTGGTAAAGATCCAGAACCTGTCGGTTGGCGCGGTCGCCGATGGCGTGGGTGTTGACCTGAAAGCCGTGCCGCAGTGCAGTGCCAGCCGCTTGCCCGATCTGCTCAATGGGTTCGAGCACCAGCCCGGTGCTGGTCGGCATGTCTTGGTAGGGCTGCAGCAGCCAAGCCCCATGAGCGCCGAGCGCACCGTCCACCTGCCGCTTGATTGAGCGCACGGTGAGGAAGTCGTTGCCTTCGGCCGGCATGAAGTACTCCGGCAGGCGCTGGTCCAAGTCTTCGTTGGTCTCGCCATGCACCATGACGTAGAGACGCACCGGCAGGGCGGTTTCCCGCTCTAGGCGACGCAGAAAATCTATCGTGGCGAAAGACGAGCCGGCGTCTTGAAAGGAAGTGACGCCGAAACGCAGCGCCTGCTCCCCCGCCAACCTTGTGCGCTCCCTTTGAACGCTGTCGGATTCCGCTGGGGTCATGCGTGCTTCGTAACGGGCTATGGCGACCTCCACCAAGCCTTGGGCGTTTTCTCGCAGCAGGCCAGTGGCGATGCCTTTCTCGGTGCGAACAATAACGCCGCCGTCGGGGTCGGGCGTTTGCTCATCAATGCCAGCCGCAGCCAGCGCCGCAGCGTTGGCGAAGGAGGCGTGGCCACTAGCGTGGTCTAGGTAAACGGGGTTATTCGGCGCGATGGCGTTCAGGCTGTCGTTCAAGGGAGCACCGTCCAAGTTCGAGATCGGTGGCCGTCGCCACTTTTCCTGGTGCCAACCGCGGCCGAAAATCCAACTTCCGGGCTCGGCGGTGTCCATTGCTGCGGCGACTTGGCCAACAATCTGCTGCCAGTTTTCGGCTTGCCGCAGGTCGAGAATCTGGCGGGCGCGGCCTAGAGCCAGATAATGGCCGTGGCCCTCGATGAAGCCGGGTATGGCAAGGCGGCCGTTGAGTTCGACCACTTGGGTGCTAGGGCCGATGTAGGCGCTGATGGCTGCATCATTGCCCACCGCCAGAATGCGGTAGCCCTTGATGGCCACCGCCTCGGCCTCGCCAATTTCCGGGTCCACTGTGACCACCCTGCCGCCGCGCAGCACCAAATCCGCCACTTCGGGCTTGGCTGTTGGCGATGCCTCATCAGTGCAGGCGTTTGCCAGCAAGGCCAGCGAGAGGACGCAAAAGCCCAAGGCTGGCCGCCAATTTCCCTTCATCGCCTGCTGCCTTTCATGGAACTACCTTAAACTGAGCGGGTTTGATTCTGTACTAGTTTCGAGTGGGCTTGAGGCGCTTGCCTGCCAGCGCACGGCTCCATCGTTGTGCCCGGGGATGGGCGCAAGCACGAGCTTGACGCATCGGCAGACCCCTCTTGGAAAGAGCACAATGTGTATGGGAGCTCCTAAGTGGTTGAGCAACAAGCCGCTACTTTAGTCAAGCATTGTAAATTGAAAAACAACTCGTTGCCGGCTGTGGCCGTGCCAAGCCGCCGGCCTGACTGGCTTATGGGGCTTGACAAATGAAGAATAACTATTGAAAATCAGAAACTTAGGTAGTCCTTTCAGTATGGGCGCAAGCTGATCTTGGTAGCCGTGTCAGAAGCACTTGACGAAGTAGAAGCAACAGAACCGCCGCCGCCAGAGATGCGCACGGTTTCCGAGCGGGCGCTTGGCGAACGCTTGGTGCAGCTCGACCAGGTTCAGGCGGAGGATCTTGATAAGGCCCTGCAAATTCAGCAGGCGGCCGGCGGGCGCTTGTGGCCGTTGTTGATCCGCATTGGCGCCATCTCCGAAGACGTGCTGCTACAAACCCTTTCCCAGCAATTAGGCATTCCCTACTTGCGTCAGAGCCAAGACTTGCCGGACAGCTTGGAGGTCTATAACTTCATGTCCGGCTCCCCCATCAAGCTCGAATGGTTCATCGACCACGCCGTACTGCTGTGGGAGCAGGGCGATGAACTGCATTGCATGGCCCGGGACATTCTTGATGATGTACTGCGTGAAACCTTGGACTACTTCTACCCTGGCCGCGCCGTCTCCCTTAATTTAGCTCCAGGCCATCAGATCGACCGCCTGCTGGATTTCGTAAAAAAGGAGCGGGCCATCGAGGGCCTCTTCGCCGCCGACAACACCAAGCAACTGCGGGAGATGGCTGAGGAGGCGCCGGTGATAGAACTGGTGAACAACCTGCTCTCCCAAGCGGTGGACATGGAGGCTTCGGACATCCATGTGGAGCCGAGCGAGGAGAACTTCGCGGTGCGACTGCGGGTGGACGGGGTTCTGCACACCCGGCTCACCCAGCCTGTGGAGCGTTTCCCGGCGGTGGCGTCGCGCATCAAGCTCATCTCCGGCATCGACATCGCTGAGCGTCGTCTGCCGCAAGACGGCCGCATCACGGCCCGCATTTCCGGGCGGGAAATGGATATTCGCGTCTCCACAGTGCCGTGCGCTTTTGGCGAGTCCGTCGTGTTACGGCTGCTGCCCAAGGAGCGGGAGGATCTGATATTAAAGAATCTGGGCATGGAGCCGGACCATCTAGAGCTGTTCCGCGGTTGGCTTGGCGCCAGCAACGGCCTCATCTTGGTGACCGGCCCCACCGGCTCCGGCAAGTCCACCACTCTCTACGCCGCGCTTGACGAATCCGATGATGGCGTTCGCAAGATCATCACCGTTGAAGACCCGGTGGAGTATCAGATGCCGAGCATCACCCAGATCCAGACCCATGCGGAGATCGGCTACACGTTCGCCCGGGCGCTCCGAGCCATTTTGCGCCAGGACCCGGACACCATCATGATCGGCGAAATCCGCGACTTGGAGACGGCGGAAATCGCCATTCAATCCGCCCTCACCGGCCACATCGTGCTCTCCACGGTTCACACCAACGACGCCATCTCCAGTTTCACTCGGTTGATTGACATGGGCGTGGAGCCGTTCTTGGTGGCTTCCCCTGTTCGCGGGGTGCAGGCGCAGCGGCTTGTGCGTCGGCCCTGTTCTCGTTGCGCCCAGCCAACGGCCGCACCAAGTTTTGTGCAGGAGCGGCTTGCGGCGTTGCCGGCCGCCCTTGTCGGCCGCAATTGGGTGGAGGCGGTGGGCTGCGACGCCTGCCAGCAGACCGGCTACCGGGGCCGCATGGGCATCTACGAGCTCGTACCCATGGTCGCCGAGATGCAGGATATGATCGTCAGCGGCGCCGCCCTGAACGACCTAAGACGTCTTGCGCACTCCCAAGGGTGCCGCACCTTGTTTCAGGACGGGCTAATCAAGGCATCCCACGGCAAGACCACCCTGCATGAAGTAACTCGGCTCACCCTGACCTAATCCATGTCCGAATACGATTACGAGTACATCGACCAGCAGGGCAACTCGCATCGGGGGCAAGTGAAGGCCGACACCTTCGACCAAGCCGTTCATCAATTGAACGGCAACGGGCGGACGGTTGTGGATGTGGCAGAGCGCCAGCCGTCCTCAAGCGGCTTTTTGCGCAGGCGTCTGAGCGCCCAGGAATTGGTGGTGGCCCTGCATGAGCTCGCCACCTTGCTTGAGGCCGGGGTGTCTTTAAGCGACGCGGTTGTGGCGCAGAACCGCGGCAGCCACCATCCGGTTTTGGCGGACGCTTTCTCACGCATAGGCACTCAATTGGCCCGGGGCGGAGCGTTCCTCGACGCTTTGCGGCAGAGCAAGCTGTCGCTGCCGGAATATGTTTTCCAATTGGTGGAGGCCGGTGAGCTGAGCGGTCGCTTGGCCGAGGCGTTGCGCCAAGCGGTCTCGCAAATGGAGTACGACCGCAAGATGGCGTCGGACTTTCGCAGTGCGCTCACCTATCCGGCCATCCTGATCGTGTCTGGGCTGTTGGCGGTCATGTTCGTCTTCGTCTTCGTGGTGCCGCGCTTCTCCAACCTGCTTGCGGAGGGCAACGAACTGCCCCTGCTGGCGGAGGTCATTTTGCGCACTGGGCTTTGGTTCAACGACAACAGCACTTTGGTGTTCGCCGTTGCCGGCGGGGGTGCGGCCTTGCTGGCGATGCTGCTTCGGAATGCGGCGGTGCGCCAGCGCCTCGTTGACATCCTATCCCGGCTGCCGGTGCTGAACAGTTGGTTCTCGGAGGCAGACACGGCCCGTTGGGCATCGGTGATGAGCGCCATGCTGTTTAGCCGGGTTGAACTCATGGACGCCCTCACCTTGGCGTTGCGCGGCGTGCGCATTTCCCGGCGTCGGGGCAGTCTTGAACGCGCTACGAATGACGTGCGCAGCGGCGTTTTCCTTTCCGCCGCCTTGGAGCGGCAGGACGCACTGACGCCGACCGGCTACAATCTGATTCGAGTAGGCGAACAATCTGGACGGTTAGCGGACATGCTGCGCTCGCTGGCCACCCTGTACCAAGAGAACAGCAACCGCCGGTTGACCCGCTTCTTGAGCTTGGTTGAGCCTTTGGCGATATTGCTGATTGGCGGCTTTTTGGGCTTGGTCATGGTGGGCATCATCTTGGCGATTACTAGCATCAATGAAGGCGTGCTTTGATTATGGGCCCATGCCAGGCGCATCATTCGAATGAAACAGCCTTATGAAGGCTGCGATGACCGAGAGCGGGTTGCCTTGCGTGGATTTTCTCGTGGCCGCCCTGAGCTTCGGAAGTGGATGAGACATGAAGGATGATTTATCGAAATTGACCAGCGTGGCGCAGCGTGGCGAGGGGGCTCACGTCGCAATCGGGTTGGTTCGGCTGGCTTGCTCCGGCTGCAATGTGGGGTTTCGGCGCTGCTGGCGCTTATTGGCCCCGACTTCAGCGCCGCAGCGTTTGCGACGGCGCATTAAAGCCCCGCGCTCAAGCGGTGGCTTCTCGCTGATAGAGTTGATGGTGGTGTTGGTCATATTGGGATTGTTGGCGGGATTGGTCGGGCCGCAGTTGTTCGGCAACGTAGACAAGGCCAACGTCAGGACCGCCGATACGCAAGCGAAGATGCTGAAGGCCGCCCTGCAAACCTATCGGTTGGATATGGGCCAATATCCCACCACCGCTCAGGGTTTGGCTGCGCTCGTGTCGCCGCCGACGAATGTCTCAGACTATTGGGATGGCCCCTATTTGGAGGATGAGTTGCCGTTGGACCCTTGGCGCACACCCTATGTCTACCGCTTTCCGGCGAACAACATGCATGGCTTTGCGCTTTACTCCTTGGGGGCGGATTCCGTCGAAGGCGGCGAGGACGTCAATGCTGACGTGGGCTTTTTGCCGACGAATTAAGAGCACTTCAATTCTGGTGCGGCCCAAGTCTTTGGCCGGGTCCGCCGGCTTCACGTTGTTGGAGATGATTGTGGTGCTCGTCATTGTCGGCATCGTTGCGGCTGTGGTGGCGCCGAACCTGCCGAACTTTGTTGAAGCAGTCACCAACAGAACTGATCGGGACCGGGTGCTCGACGAGATCGCTGGCCTTGGCACTCATGCCCGCTTGCAGGGTCGGGCTCTCTTGGTCTGGCCAGATGAGGCGGAAATCACCCCCGGCAACAGCGGCCTTCCCCTGACCATCTTGGCCTCTTACGACCGGCACCAACTGAGTTTGCCGCCGAATTGGCGGCTGGAGCTTGACCGCCCCCTGCTGGTGCGCGCCAACGGCGTTTGTCTAGGTGCGCTCCTCGCCCTGCAAGATGCCAGCGGACGGCGCTATGAGTATGATCTTGAAGGTCCGTACTGCCGCATCCAGTGAGCGCTTAGCATGTTATTTAGGCCAGGCGGGAAATCCAGACGTCGCCGTGCTCGCACATCGATGCGGCGAGCCGCCCACGGGGGCTTCACCATCCTTGAGGCCATTGTTGCCCTGGTCGTGTTCGCTAGCGGCACCATCGCCCTTTACGGCCTTTACTCGACTAACGTCACGGCCTTGGTCAAGTCCGCTGAGTCCATGCGGCAAGCGCCGTTGGTGCGCCGAGCGGTGGAGCAGCTTTCCGCCCTGCATTTCACTGATGAGAGCAGCGGCGAATTTGAAATTGAAGGAGTACGATTTACTTGGACGGCGGACCGTTTGGAGCCATATCGCCAAGGCCAGAACGCGGCCGGCGCCGTCGGCAGCTTTCAAGTCGGCCTTTATCAGTTGGACTTCACCGCTACCGATCAAGGGCGGCTGCTCGGCCGTTACAGTATGCGAGTGATGGGGCACGAAGTGGTCAGGCCGCCGCTACCGTGACGGCTGCATCCCACCTTCGGCGATGTCTTGCAAGCGGCTTGTCCTTGCTGGAAATGCTGGTGGTCTTGGTTCTGACTTCCCTCCTAAGCACCTTGCTTATTCAGGGCCTTGGTTTGTTTTTCTCCACCATGGACCGAGTGCAGCGCTACTCCGCCCGAGCCGCCGAGGATTCGATGCCGCAACATTGGTTTGCGGCGTCCGTGCGCAGCATGGTGCCCTATCTGGAGCAGCCGCGGGCCTTTGTTGGAGAGTCGGATGCATTTGAGGGCATGACCCTGACCGCGTTGACCGCCGAGCCTGGTCTGTCACGCCGGATCCGCTGGTTCATTACGGACCTTAATTCGGTGCATTATCGGGAGCTGGATGGAGTGGATTGGATCATCCTGCATGAGCCAAGGGCAACCTTGGCGTTTGAATATGCCGACCGGGCGGGGGTTTGGAAAACCCAATGGCGCAGTTCAGCGGCCGCTCGACAGTGGATACCGAGCCAAATTCGCCTGACCGCGGAGGATGGCCGCATTCTTTGGTCAACGCACTTGGCATTGCACCCGGTGCCGGTTATCAACTTTCGCGAGGGGGTATGAAGCGGGTAACAGGATTCATCTTGGTGGTGACCTTGTGGGTGCTCGCCGGGTTAGCCGTGCTGGCGGCCTATATTGATTCGGTTGCCAACGCCAACTTGGAGCAGGCGGTTCGTATCAAGGACTCCGTTCATTCGGAGTTGGACCGGCGCAGCACCGAAGCGACGCTGCTGTATCTGCTCGCGAGCAACCGAATGGGCTATCGGAGCTTGCTGCTGGAGAATCCGCAACGCATTGTCCAGATCTACGATGAAGAGCCCTCGCTAACCGCCGATACGGAAATCGGTATTGCCGGGGAGGCCTATCAAGGTCTTGGCGATTGGCGCTTCTCGATTCAGGACGAGTTGGCGCTGATCTCAGTCAACAAACCAGAAGCGCAACCTTTTGCCGCGCTATTGGCTTGGGCTGGGATCAACCGGGCGCGCAGTGCACAGGTAATCGCCCGCACCCTGGATTACGTTGATCTGGATCAACGCCTGTCCATGGGCGGTGCTGAGCGGGTCTCCTACTTGAACAGGGGCTTGGTGCCACCTGCCAACTGGATCATGTCCAGCGCCGTGGAGTTGAAGCAGGTGTTGGGCTTTGAGGAACTAGTCTCGCCGCAGCAATGGCAGGCGCTTAAGCCTTTCCTTACTATGCGCCCTCCTGGGACTTACAATTTCAACACGATGCCTAAAGAAGTGATGGCAGCCGTGTTGGGCGTGAAGGAACAGGTCGTTAAGTCGATCCTGGTGGAGCGGCAGAAAAGCCCCATCTGGGAGCTGCGACAGATCGTTGATCTTGTTGGCGTGGTCCCGAACATTGACCAAGTGGATTTGCAGCGGTTGCCGTCGGGTTATTTGCGCTTGACGTTGTGGCATCCTGACCGGGGCGAGCACCTGGTGGTTGGTGTTCAATTGACGCCCTTTGCGGTGGATGCGCCTTGGCGCAAGGACTATCAATATTGGGAGCAGGTTGCTGAACATGATTCCAGCGTTCTTGGAAAACCTTCTACGGCGTTATTTTAGAAGCCCCAACTTCTTGTGGAACCGAAGCGGCGCGGCTTCGCTGCCCTTCAAGTCGCTGCGGCCGCACTGGATTCTCGGCCGTGGCCTTTGCATGTATCGCTACGAAAACTTCGACCATGTGCCTCGGCCCAAGCGGGCGGCGGCGCTGAAGTTCAAGGTGCCAAGCTGGAGCCCTTTTGACCGCACGGGGTACTTCGTGGTTTGGTCCGGCGGTGACGCCATGGTGTGGTATTGGGATGGGCAGCTTCAGGAAACCGAGGCGAGGCGTGAAGCGTTGCTGGAAGCCGGTGTTGACCCAGCTCGCTGCATAGTGTTGCCGGAATCCCTGTTTCGTCCTCGCCAAACCGATGGCATTCATCTGCAGCAGTGCGGCGAGGGCGTTGAAATTCAATATTGGCGCCACAGTGTGCTGCGCGGGGCGTTTTGGTCGGCGGAAGCTCCCTCGCCTCAGCGCTTGGCTTGGTTCGCGGACCGCCACGGCGTTGACGCAATCAGCGCGGAGGGCGCGCAACCGCCGCTGCATGATGAACTGTTGTCAGAGCCTTGGTCGGCCGACATTAGCTCGGCGGAATGGTTGGCTGGCAACGAGCTGCGCTTGGCCGCGGGCTTGGCGTTGATTCTATCCGTCGTTTTGGTTTGGCAAGGAGCGCGACAGTGGAAATACGGCTTGGCTGGCAACGAGTTCGACGAGGCGTTCAGCCTAATTCAAGATGAAGTCACCCCATTTATGCAGGCGCGGGATGGATTTCGGGACTTGAACCGCATCAACGAGCAACTTGACACTTTCCTGCACGAGCCCTCCCAAGCCTATCTGATGGGGTTGGTGGACCAAGCCGTGCCGGAGCCGGATGCCCACTTTGACGAATGGCATTATCAAGCAGGAGAGTTGCGCATAGTGGTGACGGTGGATGGTACGGCCAGCCCAGTGGAGTACGTGCAACGGCTTGAGGAGCAACCGGCCTTCACGGATGTGCGCACGGAGCAGGCGAGTGGCAGAAACAAGGTTGAATTCAGCATGAAGGTCGCGCTGTGAATGCGCTGCTGGTCCTTTGGACGCGAGCCAGTGATGAGATTGGCGCCAACCTTCGGCTGCGCCTTGGCCTTTGGGCCATTGCCTTTATTCTCTTCGTGTTCTTTGTCATCGCTCAACAGGAGCGCACGCTTGCAGCGCAAGATGTCTATGCGGCCGCCGCGGACCGCTTCGCGCGGGCGGAACGCTTGCTTGGGCAAAGCGATTGGAACGCGGTCTTGGAGCAGGCGCAGCAGCGCAATGAGCGTCTGCGGGGCTTCTTTTGGCAGGCGAACACGCCGGGGTTGGCGGAGGCGAACCTGCAAGCGGCGCTGCACAAGATCTTGGATGGGCTTGAGTTCCGCAACCTTCGCATTCAATCCAGCGCCAACGCGCTGTTGGATGTAAGGGGAGTCTGGCGGATTCAAGCCGAGGTCAACGCCTCCTTCAATCCGGGTGCCGAGCTGCAACTGCTCTACGAAATCGCCAAGCACTCGAGGAAACTGCAAGTGGACAGCCTGAGCATCAACCGCAACAACAGAATAAAAATGCTTGTGTCCACGTACTTTACGGGCATAGCGGAGGATGCGGGTTAACGGCGTCAATGGCTGAAGGATGTGCATGATGAATGAAGTGGAGTTTGGCATTGGGCTTCGACGCTTTGACGAAGTGGCGGCGGATGCCCGGCAAGCGGAAGCGCTGGGCTTTGAGTATGTGTGTACGGGGGAGCACGTCTTCTTCTACGGGCCGGTGAGCAACGGCTTGATTTCGCTGGCGGCCGCGGCCGGGGCCACCACACGCATTAAGCTCATGTCCACCATCACCTTAGCGCCCCTGTATCCGCCGGCGCTTCTTGCCAAGCAAGTGGCTTCCTTGGACGTGGTGTCTGGCGGACGCTTTAATTTGGGCGTCGGCGTTGGCGGTGAATTTCCGAAGGAGTTTGAAGCCTGTGGCGTGTCCGTGTCCGAACGGGGTGTGCGCACCAATGAAGCGCTTGCAGTGATGCGCCGCCTTTGGACTGAGGACGACGTTCGCTTTCAGGGACGCTTCACCGCCTTGGGTGGGGTCACCCTCGCCCCCAAACCGGTGCAGCAGCCCCATCCTCCCATTTGGGTGTCAGGCCGCAGCGAGGCCGCCATGCGCCGCTGCGCCGAGTACGGCAACGGTTGGCTGCCTTACATGTACACTCCGGAGAAATTACAGCAAAGCTTGGTCCGCATCCGGGCGTTGGCGGCGGAACAGGACCGACCGAAGCCAATTCGCCCCGGGCTTTTCATTTTCTGCGCCGTCCATGAAGACCGCGCCACCGGGGTGAAGATGGCGGCGGACCGCCTGTCCCGTCAGTACAACCAGGACTTTTCGTCCCTAGTTGGCAAATACGCCTTGGCGGGAAACCCGGATGACTGCGTGGCGCGGCTGCGTGAGTACATCGACGCCGGGGCGCGGACCATCCTGTTCAACTCGGCCTGTCCCACTGGCTACATGGCCGAAAATGAGCGCTTGCTAGCGCAGGCGGTGCTGCCGGCTTTTCGCTCCCACTCCGAAACCGAGGACTAAGCAGCCGCAAGTATCAGGGTGGCGCGATAGCCTGGTTCACCCCTTGCCGGCCGCAACGGCGCAATGACTGCCGTTCGGCCATTGACGTCGATTGTTGCTAGGTTTTTTTGTTTTTGTTGAGCACGATGTGGCGCGTTTTTCCTGGGCGCCAACCGCTTACTCCAGCCGGGATTTTCTGAATTTTCTTGCCGGACGCCAAGAAGGTTCGCACATCATCGGCGATGGCTTGGCGGGCATCTCGTGGCGACAAGCTTTGTGGGCGCTTTGTTCTCTTCCTCTGTTTGGCCATATTTTCAACCAATTGTTGTGAAAGCTGTCGGCTATCCGCTGAAGGGATGAAGTGAGGTAGCAACGGTCGATTGACCGAGCTAGGCGGGATAGCTGCATGAATGTCGTTGCGGGTCTTCTATTTTGGTCTCCGCTCGCCTAGTGACTGCCCTGTTGAGGGCAGCTTGAGCCTGTGCGCTGAACTGCCGTTATAAAAGGTGGTGCTTCACGCCCTCTAGCCTTTGCAAGGTTGGCCCTGCCGTTTGCCACCGTGGAAGATGGTGGAACCGATAGGATCGAACAAAGCCAGTCAGCGAAGCGCGATGCTACCAAAGTTTAGTTGAGATGTAAATTGGTGTGCTGATCTAGTAGCTAGAGTTTGCTCAGAAAGCAGCCTCCACTTTGGCGAGCAACCAAAGCCCCCGCCAACCCCTCATGCTGTCTTGCCAATAGCCCGCCGCTGCGCCGACAGCCGCTTCAGCTCCGCCCTGTTCGCCGCGTTCGCTTGCTTTTGCTGCAAAGGGCGTTCTGATCATGCACGGGCCTTGGCCAAGACGCATGGGTTTGCGCCACGCCCCAAGCGGCCGCCTCCCTTTCGTGCCGCCGCCCCTAGCGCGGACCAATCCGAAACAGCCAAACATCCACAAGCGGTTCATCCGGGTCGCGATCAACAATGCGCGGATATTTCACAGCAACTGAAGGAGCGGCGTCCTCAAGCGACAAGTCCATGACGCGTTCGGCCCTTGCCGCATAGACGTTCTGCCCAACCTTGATGCGGACGCGCGCATCCCTCAGGACATGGGCGGGCCACTCTTTGCTGCTGCCGTTTATTGCCGGAACGATCAATTCGCCTTCATGCAGGAAGCATATGGTGGTGACGGAATGTGGATCATCCACGCGGGTTTCCACGGCTATGGTCTCGTGGTCGTTGCAGACCGACCAGTTTTGCGGATAAGGCAGCTCCTCGCCAGACAGGCGTTTGCCGCTAATCATCTGGATCGGGTCGGTGCGCAGAAAGTAGACGGTGCCAAGCGCAATCACTAAAACGCCCAACACAGCGCCGAACCATTTGAGAATTTTCATGGCTGTTCCTTTGCTCGGGTCAGGATAGTTTGCTTTTCAACTCCTCCAAGGAATCGATGGGTAGGGAGCAACTTGAATGAGAGCAAATGTAGGCGGTTGTCCTAGGATTCCTTGGCGGCGGGATCGTGGCGTCAACGGGCTCAAGCCGGGCTGCATGGGGGGAACGGTTTGCCGGCAGCGGTTTCCCTCTCGTTGAGACCAGACGCGGGCCGGTGAAGGGGCTGGTTCTGGGCAGGTAAGGTGGAATCACCCTCGCCGTGAAAGGAATGGAGTAGACCTGTTGCCAAGGGCGGAACCCCTCGACCAGTGCTTGCCGCCATTCGTGCAAGCCCTCGTCCTCACCGCGCATGATGACCAATTCGGGCGCGTGGACTTGCTCCTCCAAAGCGGTCAGCAAGCAGCAGTGCCCCATGGGATGGCTTTCCATCATGCCGCGAGCCCAGGCCAGCGTTCGGTCGGCGGCATCCAAGTAGGCAGCATTGCCGAACAAATGGCCGAGGCGTTGGAATGCCAGAGCGATGACGCCGTTGCCCGGCGGTTGAGCGCCATCGCTGGATGGCTTGGGCCGCGAGATGAGTTTTTCATGGTGGTGGGCGGTGAAGAAGAATCCTCCGGTGTCTTCATCCATGAAATGCTCCAATGCCCCGTCCGCCAACTCTCGGGCGAAGATGGCGTCCTCATCGCGCCAGCGGATTTGCAGCAGGGTGACCAAGGCATCCAAAAGGTTGGCGTAGTCGTCGAGATAGGCGGTGTGCTTGGCGACGCCCTCCTTCCAAGTGGCGATCAATTCGCCGTCCCGCCATAACTGTGCGCGAACGAAGTCCATCGCCGCTTCCGCCGCCTCAAGCCAGGCCGGTTGGTCAAGGACGACGGCGGCTTTGGCCAACCCTTTTATGGCCAACGCATTCCAGGATGTCAGCACTTTGTCGTCCAAGCCTGGGCGCGGGCGCTTTGCCCGCTCCTGAAAGAGCTTGGCCTTGGCGCTGGCAAGCAATGCGGCGGCTTGCTCTGGGTCGAGGAACAAGCGCTCGACCACGGAACGCCATGCATCGCGGCGATAGAGGTTCCATTGGCCTTCGAAGTTGGCTGGTTTGTCTAGGCCGTAAAGGGTTTCCATCACTAGATACTCATCGTCTGTCAGCAAGCGTTTGACGCGCTCTCGGCGCCAGAGATGGAACTTGCCTTCTTGACCTTCCGAATCCGCATCCAAGGCGGAGAAGAAACCGCCTTCAGGGTGGCGCATCTCGCGCAGCAGCCAGCCGATGGTTTCGCGCACGGCGCCCTCGAACAACGCATCCGGCCCGATGGCTAAGGTGTCGGCGTAGAGGGATAGAAGCTGGCCGTTGTCGTAGAGCATTTTTTCGAAGTGGGGGACCATCCAGGCGCGGTCCGTTGCGTAGCGGCAGAACCCGCCACCAAGATGGTCGTAGATGCCGCCCCGGGCCATCTTGGTCAGGCTGGTCATCAGCATGTCCAGTGCTGCTCGATCTTTTTTGTTGCTGGACCTGCCGCTGTAGGCCCAATGCCGCAGCACCCGGTCCAAGGTGGCGGGCATGGGGAATTTTGGGGCGCGGCCAAAGCCGCCCTCCTGAGGGTCGTATTGCGCCCGCAGTTCTTCCTGCGCCTTAGCCAGCAAAGTCCGGTCGTCCAAGGCGGCGCCCTTTGACGGCGCTTTCGGGTTCAACTGTTGCATAAAGTGGATGAGTCTGCGGTTTTGCTGGTCTAGCGCATCTCGATTCTTGTGGAAGGTTTGATGAACGCGCAGCAGCAAATCGATGAAGCTTGGTAATTGGTGGCGAGGCGTCTTGGGAAAGTAGGTGCCGCCAAAAAAAGGCGCTAGGGTTTCCGGCTCTAGGAACATCGTCAGCGGCCAGCCGCCGGATTGACGGGTGAGCAACTGGTGAGCGGTTTGATAGACCTTATCCAGATCTGGACGCTCCTCCCGGTCCACCTTGATGTTGACAAACCGCTCGTTCATCACTTGGGCGGTGGCGAGGTCGGCAAAGGACTCATGCGCCATAACATGGCACCAATGGCAGGATGAATAGCCAACGGAGAGCAGTATGGGCTTGCCGCTTCGCCGCGCTGCGGCCAAAGCCGTTTCGTCCCAAGGATGCCAGTCCACCGGGTTGTCAGCGTGCTGCAGCAGATAGAGGCTTGTTTCCGCAGCTAAGCGATTGGTCATGGCGTCAGCTTAGCATAGCGATGCGCAGACCGTGGGGCCGAGTGTCACCAAGCCGGGATTGTGGGCATGCCTGTGCAATTGCCGCCCCACATCGATTTCGTTGCTGCGTTCAGGCTTGCTGGCGAGGCGTAGCCCTTCAGCGGCATAACTTGATAACCTATATTTCTTGCGTGATCGTAGTTGGTATCGCAGGTGGCGGACCGCGCCGCCTGTTGGTAATTCAGCAGCGTTTGATGTTCAATCGGAAGTCGCTTTCATTGCCTTAGGCAATCTTGGAGAGACCATGATCGACGCGGACGGCTTTAGGCCGAATGTGGGTATAGTGATCGCCAACGAGCGTGGGCAGGTTTTGTTTGCCCGCCGCGTTGGCGGCCTTGACGCTTGGCAATTTCCCCAAGGTGGCATCGGTGAGGATGAAACGCCGGAGGCAGCTCTTTACCGAGAGTTGTATGAAGAAGTTGGCTTGGATGAGGATTGCGTGGAGATCGTTGCTCAAACCAACGGTTGGCTGCGCTATCGCCTGCCAGCCCATGTGCGCCGACCGCACTTCGACCCTAAGTTCCTCGGCCAGAAACAGAAGTGGTTTCTGCTGCGGGCGCTTGTTGCTGACGAGCGTGTGCGGGTGGACCAATTCGATAAGGTCGAATTCGATTTCTGGCAGTGGGTGAGCTATTGGTATCCCCTGCACAAGGTGGTTTCCTTCAAGCGCGAGGTCTATCGGCAGGCGTTGCAGGAGCTGGCGCCGTCCGTGAAGTTGATTGCCGCATCCCAAGGCGCTGATTGCTGAGTGCTTACGCTACTTAGACAGATCGTTCAGGATGTCGACTCAGCCTTGGATTTCCAGCAAGCGCTCGACATCATCGTTCGTGAAGTTTGCTCGGCCCTTGGCGTGGAGGTGTGCTCGGTTTACTTGAAGCGGCCGGGAAGCAAGCAGTACTTCTTCGCCGCCAACAAGGGGTTGAGCCAAGCCTCGGTTGGCGCGGCCACAATTGACGAGGGCACGGGCTTGGTCGGCTTGGTGGGAGAGCGGGAGGAGCCTATCAACCTGCAAGCCGCCGGCCTGCATCCGCGCTACTTGCACCTGCCCGAAATCGGCGAGGAGCCGTTCAACGCTTTTTTGGGCGTGCCCATCATTCACCATCGGCAAGTGCTTGGCGTCCTTGTGGCGCAGAAACGCGATAAGCGCCGCTTCACTGAGGACGAAGAGGCGTTTCTAATCACGCTGTCGGCGCAATTGGCTGCTGTGATTGCTCGCGCGGAGGCGGTGGGGGATATGGATGCCTTCATGGACGCCGACGAGTTGCCAAGGGGTGGCTTTAGGATCCGCGGCTTGGCCGGCGCTCCAGGCGTGGCGTTTGGAGTGGGCGTCGTCATGCATCCGGCCACCAACCTAGACTCCGTGCCGAACAAGAAAGCGGAAGACGTGACGACCGAGCTAATGGTGTTTGACCAGGCGGTGGAATCCGTGCGCAGCGACATCCGCCGCGTCAGCGAGCAATTCGCGCAAAGCCTGCCGCGCGAGGAGTTGGCCCTGTTCGACGTCTACCTGCATATGCTTGACGACGACGCTTTGACTGGTGATGTGCGCGAACGTATCCGACGGGGCGAGTGGTCCCAAGGTGCGCTTAAGAATGTGATCCGCGAGCATGTGCGCCTGTTTCAGCAGATGGAGGATGCGTATCTTTGCCAGCGCGGAACGGATGTGGAGGACTTGGGATTGCGGGTGCTCGCCTACCTGCAGGACATTCGCACTCACAAGGATCACTTTCCCGAACAAACGATCCTGATCAGCGAGGAAGTCACCTTCAGCATGCTGACCCGAGTACCCGCGAAAAAGCTCAAGGGGCTCGTATCCAAGCTCGGCTCGGTCAATTCCCACGTCGCCATCCTAGCCCATGCTCTTGGTGTTCCGGCGGTGATGGGTGCTATGGACCTGCCCTTGCACAAGCTTGACAGACACGCCCTCGTTGTCGATGGCCACTATGGGGAGGTGTATGCCAATCCCTCCCCCGAATTGGTGGCGGACTATGAAGCCTTGGTGGACGAGGAGCAGGAGTTCACGGAGGAGCTCAACAAGTTGCGCGGGCTGCCCTGCGTCACTCTGGACGGCTTGCGTGTTTTGTTGTGGGTGAACATCGGCCTGCCCGGCGACATCTCGCGCTCGCTTGATCGGGGGGCTGAGGGGATTGGCCTGTTCCGCACCGAAGTGCCTTTCATGTCCCAGGACCGGTTCCCCACTGAGGAGGAGCAGCGCGGACTGTACCGTGAACACATGGAGGCGTTCGACCCGCGCCCGGTGACCATGCGCACCTTGGACATTGGCGGCGACAAGGCCCTGCCCTACTTCCCCATCATTGAAGACAACCCCTTCCTTGGCTGGCGCGGCGTTCGCGTCACGTTGGACCACCCGGAGATCTTTTTAGTGCAAGTTCGGGCCATGCTCAAGGCCAATTCCGGCCTGCGCGGCGTGCTGCGCATTATGTTGCCCATGGTCTCCAGCATGTTCGAAGTGGAGGAGGCGCAGAAGTTGATTCAGCAAGCCTACCGGGAGGTGGATGAAGAAGGCTTTGATATCAAGGAGCCTTTGGTGGGTGTGATGGTGGAAGTGCCGTCGATCGTTTACCAAGTGAGGGAATTGGCGCGGCGGGTGGACTTTTTGGCGGTGGGGTCGAACGATCTCACCCAGTACATGTTGGCGGTGGACCGAAACAACCCCCGTGTGGCGGGGCTTTACCGCGATTTTCACCCGGCGGTGTTGCGGGCGTTGCGGGACGTGGCCCGTCAAGCCCAAGCGGAAAGAACGGACCTCGGTATATGTGGGGAGCTCGCCGGCACCCCAATTGGCGCCGTGCTGTTGATCGCCATGGGCTACCAAGTGTTGTCTATGAACACCACCAACCTGCCGAGAATCAAATGGCTGCTGCGCCACATCAAGCGGGATGACGCCAGGCGCATGCTGGTGCAGGTTCTGAAAATGGAGACGGCGGAGGAAATCCGCCAATACATGGAAAGGCAACTCATCGCCGCTAACTTGGGGCGTCTAGTGCCAAGGCGCCACTGAGCGGCAAGCGCCGTCAACCCGCCATCAAGCCTTGCGCCGGAGTTGCGCGGTGTCATGGGATTATGCAGGCTAGGTGCGGAACGAAAAGCTCCGTCGCTCTCCGAGTTGGCCGCTTGGTCCGTAGGTTTGCTCGATCATGGTGATGGCGTTGTCGGAGTAGATGACGGCCGTGCTTGCTCTGGTGCCGTATACCTCGCCGGAGATGAAGCAGGGCGTGAAGCGGGACTCCACCTCGTTGGGTTCCGCGCTATATTCGTCGGCGGCCCCTTGGTGATGCAGCAGCTTGATGAGCGCTTCACCCGTGATCCCTTGGGCAATCGCTTCTTTCAGTCGGGCGATGCCGTCAACGGCCTTTGGCCACTGCGCTCCTAGTGGGGCGTTGGTCAGGCCGTAGTAACCGGGCGCTACAACCTCGGTGTTGCCTCGGTTTGATGTGCAGACAAGTTCGCGCCCATCCCAAAGCAGCAGATTGAAGCCTTGATACCGCTCTCCTTCTATGTGGCCGGAGTATTCCGAGGCAGTTTGATCGCCGCATAGGAACTCCACCGGCAGAACGCCCCGTGAACGAGCCGGCAGTGGCGCTTCAGGGTCGGTGAAGTTGGTGATGGCGGCGAAGCGCCCGCTGGCCTGAATGCCCAGCCAAGTGCCGCCAGCTTGCTGGTCCCGTCCGGCCAGCAAGCCGGGTGCTTCAGCCCACCAGTCCGCGCTGGTGGTGGGCCGGGCGTACAATTCATCGCGGTTGGCGGCGACGATCAGCGAATGCATCGGCAGCACACGATAGGCGAACAGTATCAAGCACATCGCCAAGCCGCCCTTTGCCAGACCAGTGGATGCACTGGTGGACTAATGCCTGCAATGAGCACGAATCAGGTCATCCATCTGCCGCCAGCGTTTGATCTGTCGCCCAAGGCTGGGGCAGGCCGCATCAGCGGATATTGTCAATGCCTCAGTGGCGGAAGTGGACCTCATTTGTGACACAACCCGGCAACATGATCGAATAACCATCGGCCTCATCTTAGCGCCGTTCACCCGCGCTTACAGATTTTGCTGCATCATTCCGTTAGGAAAAGAGCAGAGCTATAAGTCCCGTCCGCCCAATCATGTGAGTGTCCTGCCTTATAAATTCCTTTCGTTTTAGCGAGCCGCACGAGGTCTACAGCAAGGTGCGGCCACAGGCCTCGTGCGTTGCGCCCTTCGGGAGCTTGCTCGGCGCGCACTGCGGCGTTGCAGCCGTTGCCAATATGCTTGATATTGGCTGCGGGCCGCGCCTTGCGTTGACGCGCTGAGCAAGCGCTGCAACATAAGAAACTTGTGGGACAGGACACTAGCAATTCATAATCGCCGCTGGTGGCGCTGCAAACGCAAGCTTGCTTGGCGTTTGTCCGCCGAGCCGATGGAAAAGCGAGCATGATTGGGCTAGTGGACTGGGCACCACCCCGTCCGGGTATCGGAACCGATTGGCGACATTCAGCTATGTTCCATCTGGATATTGATCCACGATTGGTCTGTGTCGAATATGACTTCGTGAAATTGAGCTATGTTCTACCCGGATATTGATCCAATCATTGTGTCGTTGGGGCCGGTGGCGGTGCGCTGGTATGGCCTCGCATATCTTGCCGCCTTCGCCGTTTGTTGGTATTTGGGCAATTGGCAGGGCAGCCGGCGAACCCCGCCTTGGTCTCGCGAGCGGGTTTCTGACCTTGTGTTCTTTGGTGCGGTGGGTGTGGTGGTCGGTGGCCGGCTTGGGTATGTTCTGTTCTACGGGTTTGATTCCTTGCTGCGTGATCCACTGTTTGCCTTGCGCATCTGGGATGGCGGCATGTCCTTTCATGGCGGCTTGCTCGGCGTGGTCGCGGCTTTGGCTTGGTTCGCCCGCCGTTCGGGCCGCACTTTCTGGCAAGTGACGGATTTCGTGGCGCCCCTTGTGCCCATTGGCCTTGGCTTTGGCCGCCTCGGCAATTTCGCCAACACCGAGTTGCCTGGCCGGATGACCGATCTGCCCTGGGCGTTCATCTACCCTTGCCAAGCTGACGCCATCCGCGCCATCAATCCGCTCTGCACAGGTGTTTGGGAACCTTTCGCCCGTCATCCGTCGCCCCTGTACCAAGCGTTTGCCGAGGGTGTGGTGCTCTTTGCCTTGGTCTGGTGGGCGGCTTCACGCCCGCGCCCGACAGCCTTTGTATCTGGCGTGTTCGTCACCGGCTACGGCGTCTTGCGATTGCTGACGGAGCGTTTTCGAGAACCGGATGGGCACCTGGGCTTCATGTTCATGGAGTCCGTCACCATGGGTGATTTGCTTTCGGTCCCCATGGCCTTGGCCGGGGTTCTTATCATCGTTTGGGCCTGGTCCCGCCAAGGTCGGCCAAGGGGGGCCAAGACATGAAGCCCTATCTCGACTTGCTGCGGTTTGTGCGTCATCAAGGCGTACAGCGGGATGACCGCACCGGCACTGGAACGCGCAGCATCTTCGGCCATCAGATGCGTTTTGACCTCAACGCAGGGTTCCCCTTGGTGACCACCAAGAAGGTGGCCTTCCGCTCACTCGCCCATGAACTGCTTTGGTTTTTATCCGGCAGCACCAACATCAAGTACTTGACCGACAACAACGTACACATTTGGGATGAATGGGCGGATGAAAACGGTGAGTTGGGGCCGGTGTACGGGTCGCAGTGGCGGTCTTGGCCGACGCCGGGGGGAGGCCAAGTCGACCAGATCGGCCGGCTTGTGCAGAGCATCAAGCAAAACCCGAATTCCAGGCGGCACATCGTCAGCGCTTGGAACGTGGCGGAGGTGGAGGCCATGGCGCTGCCGCCCTGCCATACGCTGTTCCAGTTCTACGTCGCCGAGGGCAGGCTGTCCTGCCAGCTTTATCAACGCAGCGCGGATCTGTTCCTAGGCGTGCCGTTCAACATTGCCTCCTACTCCTTGTTGACCCTGATGTTGGCGCAGGTCAGCGATCTTGAGCCGGGGGAATTCATCCATACTTTTGGCGACGCCCATCTTTACCACAACCATCTTGAGCAGGCCGATACGCAGCTTGCCCGCTCTCCGCGGCCTTTGCCGAGGGTGAAGCTCAATTCGTCGGTTAAGGACATCTTCGCTTTCACGATCAAAGACTTTGAGCTGCTTGACTATTCCCCTCACCCCGCCATCAAGGCACCAATCTCCGTTTAGACGATGAAGCTGGCGCTCGCTCTTTACTTAGCGCGATGAGGCTGGCGCTCATCGTGGCTGTGGCTCGGAACGGGGTCATTGGCCGGGATAACGGCCTGCCTTGGCGGTTGCCGAAGGACATGGGCCACTTTCAAAGAACCACTAGGGGCAGCCCGGTCATCATGGGCCGACGCACGTTCGAGTCCATGGACGGCCCATTGCTTGGGCGGGTCAACATCGTTTTGACCGGGCGGGAGGATTACCGGGCCGAGGGTGCGATCGTCGTAACGGACTTTGCCTCCGCCTTGGACGCCGCCAGACATCATTGCACTGGCGATGACGACAAAACGGCCTTCGCCATTGGCGGCGCCCCGATCTACGCAGAGGCCCTGAAGACCGCCGATGGGCTTTACGTCACCTGGGTTGATGCTGATATTAAGGGCGATGCTTGGTTTCCGCCGGTGGATTGGCGGCAATGGGAGGAAGCATCGTCAGCGTCCTTTCCAGCGGATGCGGACCATGAGCACGCTTTCCGCATCGCTGTTTATGTGCGACGAGCCTGCCCGTAAACCTCATTTAACGCCTTGTTTGCCGCTCAGAGTATGATGGCTCGCCAACGGTTCTTGGACTTTCCCCATGATGATCAAGCCCCGCATCCGCGGTTTCATTTGCACCACCGCCCATCCAGTAGGTTGCGCCGCCAACGTGCAGCGGCAAATTGACTACGTCCGGGCGGCGGGGTCGATTGACGCTGGCACCAACAATGCATTGGTGCTCGGCTGTTCCGGCGGCTACGGCTTGGCTTCGCGCATCTTGGCCGGCGCTGGCTGCGGCGCCAACACCTTGGGCGTTTCCTTGGAGAAACCGCCAAGCGAGACCAGAACGGCATCTGCCGGTTGGTACAACAACGCAGCGTTCGAGGCGTCCGCCCTTGGCCCCCGAGCCCGCACTTTGAATGCGGACGCCTTCGCCGACGCCACCAAGAAGCAGGTCATCAAAACCCTGAAGTCCGAATTCGGACCGCTGGATATGTTGGTGTACAGCTTGGCTTCGCCAGTACGCCTGCACCCCAAGACAGGTGTGCTGCATCGGTCCGCCATCAAGCCCCTCGGTGAGCCTTTGCGCATGAAGTCCCTCAATGTGGATAAGGAGGAAGTGCTTGAAGTGACCCTGGACCCAGGCAGCGATGAGGACATCGCCAATACCGTGGTGGTCATGGGGGGCGAGGATTGGGAACTGTGGATTGATGCCTTGGATGACGCCGGCTTGTTGGCGCCGGGCTTTCGGACCCTGGCCTTCACCTATCTCGGCAGCGAGCTGACTTGGCCGATCTATAGAGATGGCACCCTAGGCAAAGCCAAGCAGGACTTGGACCGGGTTGCGGCGGCGTTGAGAGAGCGCCTTGCCGCCGATGGCGGCGTTGCCCGAGTGGTGTCGCTGAAGGGCGTGGTCACGCAGGCGAGCAGCGCCATTCCGGTGGTGCCGCTTTATATATCCTTGTTGTTCAAAGTTATGCAGGAACGAGGTCTGCACGAAGATTGCATTGCGCATATTCACCGGCTTTTCGCCAGCCAGCTTGCGCCGGGGGCGGCACAACGGCTTGACCAAGCAGGCCGTATCCGCATGGATGATTTGGAGCTCGCCGATGCTGTTCAGGATGAGATCAAGCGGCGCTGGCCCTTGGTGACGACGGACAACCTGCACGAACTTGCGGACTTAGCCGGATACAAGGCCGATTTCCTGAGCATTTTCGGCTTCGGCTTCAACGGCGTGGACTACGGCACTGAGGTTGATCCCACAATGGGACGGGCCGCCGGCGCACAGACCTAGGAGCGATCGCTGCTAGCGGCGGCGACCGAAGTTGTGGCCGAATGGCGCTATGCTTCGCGCCGCCACACTGGCCGCTAACGCCCGGCCGTTCCGCTACGCTTGTTATCCGGTCATCGCGCTGGGTTTTTTGCTGCTTGATCGGCCATCGCTTTGGCCGGCCGCTACGGTGCTGCTCTGGTGCCTGCTTTGGCCGCTAGCGGTTGACTGCGTTGAGCGCTCGACGGTGGCGGTGCGCATACTGCAGATCCATTTGCTGGAGGCGGTCTTGACCTGCCTGCTGCTCGCTTGGGCTGAGGTCAACACCCATTTGCTATTGGCGGTGGCCATCATGCTGGTGGCCAGCAACGCCTTGCAGGGTGGTGTTGGCCAGTCTATTTGGGCGGCGCTCGCCGCAGCCTTGGCGCTGTGCTTGGGCGCGTTGGCGGCCCCCGCGAGCGGATTCTCCGGCTTGAATGCCCCTATGGCCTTTGCCACCGCGCTGGTGCTGGCATATTGCGCCATGCTCGGCCACAGGGCTTATGCTCAAGCGCTGGTGCTGGCGCGTAATCGAACGCGGGTCTGCACCCTGAACGCTCGTCTTCAGCAGTACTTGCCGCCCACCCTTGCGCAGCGGGTGTTGGAAGAGGGCCGACCAAAGCTTGAACGCCGTTGGTTGGTGGTGGCTTTCGTTGATTTGGCAGGCTTCACGTCCATGGTGGAGCGGCTGCAGGTGGAGGAGTTGAGTGAAATGCTGGACAGCTACCTGCAAGCGGTTGCGAGCGTCACCGAACGCTGTGGCGGAACCCTCAGCAAGGTGTTGGGGGACGGTGCCATGCTGGTGTTTGGCGAGGTGGCTGAGGCGGACCGGCGGTCGTTGGTGGCCGCCGCCCTAGCCTGTTGCCGTCAGCTTGCCGCTGAACTTGAGCAGCTCGCGAATCGCTGGCGCGAGCAGGGCATGTTGGAGCCGGTGCAGCTCAAAGTAGGCATCGCCAGCGGCTACTGCTCCCTAGGTGACTGGGGTGGCGAGGGACGTCTGGAGTACACGGTTATTGGTCATTCGGTTAACTTGGCCGCCCGCTTGGAGGGTTTGGCCGGCGTTGGCGAAGTGCTTGTCTGCGAGCGCACCGGGTTGCTGGCGGAGGCCGAGCTTTCGCCGCTGCTGGAGGGCCAGGCCAAAGGGCTTGGCCGCATCCGCTTCCGCAAGGTCGTCTCAGGTTTCTGTTAAGGTGCCGCTTTTGGGTTGCACAAGCCTGACCCTGTGGAAAAACCGTTTCTTTTGGCCTGTCGCGGTGAGCCAACGGACTTTACGCCGATTTGGCTGAATCGGCAGGCTGGCCGGTACATGCCTGAATACCACCAGGTGAAGGGCAACCTGTCGAGCTTGCAATTCTTCAAGCATCCTGGTCGGTCGGCCAAAGCCGCCTTGGATGCACAGCGCGTTCTTGGCGTGGATGCCGCCATCCTGTTCGCGGATTTGCTGCCCATCTTGGAGCCGATGGGGCTGTCGCTTGACTACCCAGTGGGTGTTGGTCCGGTGTTCGCCAACCCGGTGCGGTCTGAACGGGATATAGACGCCCTGACCACCGCCCCAGCCGAGCAGGCGACGCCCTATGTGGCCGAGGCCATCGGCAACATTTTGGCTGGGCTTCCGGCCCAAGTGGCGCTGATTGGCTTCGCCGGAGCGCCTTTCACGCTGGCCTCCTATGCCGTGGAGGGCAAGAGTTCGCGCAATTACCTGCACATCAAGCGGATGATCCACCAAGCGCCGGAGCTATGGGACCGACTGCTGACCAAGCTGGTCGATCAACTCGTTAGCTATCTTGATTTGCAGATCAAGGCAGGCGTGGATGCCATTCAGCTTTTTGACACTTGGGTGGGTTGCCTTTCCCTAAGCGATTTCAGGCGCAGCGTCCTGCCCCATACAGATCGCTTGCTGAAGCGCCTGCGCAGCCAGCACCCGCAGACGGCGATCATCTACTTCGGCACCGGCAATGTGCATCTTCTGCCGGAAATCGCCCGGCTCAACCCGGATGTCATCGCGCTGGACTGGCGCTTGCCGTTGGGCTCAGCTTGGGATGGGTTGGGTTGTCGGGCGGTGCAGGGCAATCTGGACCCGATGGTGCTGTGTGCTGACCGCAAGGCCATCGCCCGTGAGGCTCAGATTGTCTTGGATTCAGCGGCGGGCCGTCCGGGCCACATCTTCAACTTGGGCCACGGCATCGTGCCGGAAACGCCGGTGGACAACGTGAAGTATTTGGTTGATTATGTACATGAGCATGGTTGAGCGGAACCCTTACGGGGAAATGCCCGTGCGAATCACTTGGGTGCGTGAGCGGGCCGGAGCTGAACTCCGTCTCAGCAGTGCCTTGTGAGCGGGCGCGGTCATTGCGGCACCTTGGAAGACGGCAGGTCCATGCGGTTGCGGCCGTTCAGCCGAGCGCTCCGGGCCAAGGTTTAAGCGGCATGTCAGCTAGACCCTCGCGGACCGTCACGGTTTTGCGGATTTTGAAGCCCCGGGCCAAATTGCGGTGGCCCAATGTGGCCAACGCCGTCAGCGGTGCGGTGAGCCCGACACAGGCCATGGATACTTTGGCGCAGCAACAGGACGAAGTGCTGGCCCGATTGCAACGCTTTGGCATACCGGGCGAATGCCGCGCCGAATTGAACCCCGAAACCGATCCTGCTGCTTGGTTGGCCAAGCCGGGCGCGCCCAAGCCGAAGCTCACGGACGAACGGCCGCGGGGACGAACAGTGCCCTATGATGGCCTCATAGACGCATGGCGGCAGGGGCGGACTTATTGCTTGGACGTTTTCAATCATCCCCTTCGTTAGCATGCAGCGCAAATCCCAACGCTTCCCAATGCAACTAAAGCAAGCCTACTTGAAGCTGCTCAAGCGCCCGGGCTGGCTGCTTGTGGGAGTGCTTGGCGCTCTGCTGGTGGCGGCCGGCTTCGCCTCCCGCTTCACTTTCGATGCGTCCGCCGACACTTTGGTGGTTGAAGGCGATCCTGATCTGCTGCTGTACCGTGAGATTTCGGACACCTTTGGCGACGATGCCTTCCTGCTGGTCAGCTTCGAGCCGTTGGAAGGTGCCGTCCTGTCGCCGGGGAACCTGGATACGCTGGACCGACTGCAGCGCCGGTTGAGCGAGATCAAAGGCGTCTCTTCCGTCTTTTCGGTGCTGGACGCTCCGCTTTTGAGGAGCCCGCCAGTCGCCATTGAGGAATTGGCGGATGGTTATCGGACCTTGCGGTCAGCCGATGTCGACCTAGCCCTCGCCGCGGCGGAACTCACTGGCAGCCCCCTCTTCCGCGAACTGTTGATTTCGGCCGATGGCCGCACCGTGGCGCTCCGGGTTGAAATCGCGCCCGCCTCGCCGCCGGAGCGCGGCGACACCGCCGAGCGGCGGCGTCAAATTGCTGAACGGGCGGCGCTGATTGATGAGGTGCGCCAGGTGCGAGAGCAATTTTCGACTGATGGGACACTGCATCTCGGCGGCGTGCCCATGATCGCCGCCGACATGATTGATTTCGTGAAGAGGGATCTAGCGGTGTTGGGCGTTGTCGTGCTGGCCTTGTTGGTGGCTGTGCTCTACGCGGTGTTCGGCCAAATGCGCTGGGTGATTCTGCCGCTGGGGACGGCGGCGGCTAGCGTTCTCGCCACAATGGGCGTACTTGGCTTCATGCATAAACCGGCCACGATCATTTCATCGAACTTCGTCGCCCTCCTAGCCATCATGACGATATCGCTGAACATCCACCTGATCGTGCGCTATCGAGAGCTTCTTCAGCAGTCGGCCGCCCTTGGCACCCGGGAAATTGTCGCCGCCACCATGGTCAGCAAGTTCTCGCCCTGCCTGTACACCGCGCTAACCACCATGGTGGCGTTCGGCTCTTTGACGGTGAGCCGCATCGTGCCGGTGGAGGACTTCGGCTGGATGATATGCATTGGCGTCATCCTGGCCTTTCTGCTCACCTTCTCGCTGTTTCCGGCCGTGCTCATGCTGCTTAGCCGCGGCCGGCCCCGAGTTGAATCCCAGCTGGAGGAGGGGCTGCTGCGGGGGTTGGGTGATCTGTCTCGGAGGCAGCCGGCCCAGGTCGGTTTGGCCGCGGTGGCGGTCGCCATCCTGACCGGGTTCGGCATTGCCGAATTAAACTTGAACAACCGCTTTATTGACTACTTCAAGGACGACACCGACATCAGCCAAGGCATGGTATACATCGATCAGCATCTCGGTGGCACCGTGCCGTTCGACGTGATTTTGAACTTTGACGCTTGGCGCTTGCTTGAGGAGGACCTGTTTGCGGATGAAACGGACAGCGACCCCTATCCGCAGCGTTATTGGTTCACCCGTGACAAGCTGGACCGCATCAGGCAAGTTCATGAACTGCTTGAGGCCCGCCCTGAAGTGGGCAAAGTGGTTTCCTTGGCGTCCCTTGATGCCTTGGCCACGGAATTAAACGGCGGCGAACCCTTGAGTGACGTGCAGCTTGCCGTCGTGTTTGGAGCGCTGCCGGCGGACTTTCAGGATGAGGTGGTGCGGCCCTACGCCTCGCCTACCACTGGCCAAGCACGGCTGTGGGCGCGGGTGATCGAAAGCGGTCCTTACTTTGACCGCACCGTCTTGGTGCAAGAGATCAAGCGGGGCATCGCCGAACAGGCCGGGCTAGAAGGGGATGAGGTCGCCGTCGCCGGCATGGTCGTGCTGTTTGACGCCATGATTCAGAAGCTGGTGGCATCTCAGGTGACAACCTTGGGCTACGTGCTGCTGGCGACGTTCATCATGTTTTTGGTGCTGTTGCGCTCGCCGCTTTTCGCACTGCTCGGTTTGGCCCCCAACGTGCTGGCCGCGGCCGTGGTGCTTGGCTTCATGGGCTTTGCCGGGATATCGCTGGACATGATGACCTCGACCATCGCTGCGGTCTCGATCGGCATCGGGGTGGATTTCGCCATTCACTACCTGCATCGCTACCGGGCGGAGGGAGAACGGACTGATGGCGCAGGATTGGCCATTAGCCGCACTCAGGCCGGCGTTGGCCCGGCGCTCCTTCTCACCGGCTTGATCATTGCGGTTGGCTTTTCCGTGCTCTGCTTCTCCAACTTCGTGCCCACCATCCTGTTCGGTTTGCTGGTCGCCTTGGCCATGCTGCTGGCGTTGCTGGCCAACCTGACCTTGCTGCCGAGCTTGTTGGCGCTGGTGGAAAGGCGCGATGCGGGGCCTAAAGCAGACGCGGCCAAAAAACAGGTGAGTTAATCTGTTGAGTCGTCTAAGATTGCAGACGGTCAAAGGCGAGGTCGATATGCATCGATCTCGCCTTTTTGCAAGTCAGGGTGCGCAGACACTAGGCGCAAATAGAGGAAGCAAGGCGCCCATAGGCGGACCCATACACAAATGTTGATGGGGCAGCGCATTAGTAAGACTTTTGAGGCCGGTGCAGGTTGGCGTCAGCAGGGAAAGCCAAGTTGAAGCCGGCGCTGCTTGCGTTGGAGGACGGCAGTGTTTTTCATGGCCAGTCATTCGGCGTGGAGGGCGAAGCCGTGGGCGAGGTGGTGTTCAACACCGCCATGACCGGCTACCAAGAGATACTCACGGATCCCTCCTACGCCCGTCAGATCATCACCCTGACCTATCCGCAGATTGGCAACACCGGCGTCAACGCGGAGGATATGGAGTCCGGTTCCATATACGCCGCCGGATTGGTGATCCGGCAGTTGCCGAACCGAGCCGGCAGCTGGCGTTTGGACCAGACCCTGCCTGAATTCCTAGCCGAACAAAACGTTGTCGCCATTGCCGAGGTGGATACTCGGCGGCTGACGCGATTGATCCGCACGAAAGGCGCTCTAGATGGCTGCATTGTGATGGGCGATGTCACTGAACAGGAAGCTGTGCGGCGGGCGCGGGCTTTCCCCGGCCTAAAGGGCATGGATTTGGCCCGCTTCGTCACCTGCCAGGAACCCTATGATTGGAGGGAAACCACTTGGGTGTTGGGTGCAGGCTACGGTGAGCGCAAGGGCGAGAAGTTTCATGTGGTGGCCTACGACTTTGGCATCAAGCGCAACATTTTGCGCATGCTTGCCTCCCGGGGCTGCCGAATTACCGTGGTTCCAGCCGCCACCAGCATGGCTGAAACGCTGGCGCTGAAGCCCCACGGGGTGTTCCTTTCCAATGGTCCAGGCGATCCGGAGCCTTGCAGCTACGCCATTGAAGCCATTGGTGGCCTAGTTAATGCCGGCCTGCCCCTGTTCGGCATCTGTTTGGGCCATCAGTTGCTTGCCCTCGCCAGCGGCGCAACGACCCTGAAGATGCGGCATGGCCACCACGGCGCCAATCATCCGGTGCAGGACCTAAGCACCGGTGAGGTGATCATCACCAGTCAGAACCATGGTTTCACCGTGGATGAAAACAACCTGCCGGAGCATCTTGGCGCCACCCATAGGTCGTTGTTCGACGGCTCCCTGCAAGGCGTCGCCCGCAAGGATAAGCCTGCCTTTGGCTTTCAGGGGCATCCCGAAGCAAGCCCCGGCCCTAGGGATTGCGGCTACCTCTTTGATCATTTCATCGACCTGATGGAAGCAGCGGATGCCTAAGCGCACAGACATTGACTCGGTGCTGATTCTCGGCGCTGGCCCCATCACCATCGGCCAAGCCTGCGAATTCGACTATTCCGGTGCCCAAGCCTGCAAGGCGCTCAAGGACGATGGTTGTCGGGTCATCTTGGTCAACTCCAATCCGGCGACTATCATGACCGATCCGGCCATGGCGGATGCCACCTACATTGAGCCGGTGGAGTGGTCCACTGTCGCCAGCATCATTGAGGCAGAGAAACCGGATGCGCTACTGCCCACCATGGGTGGGCAAACAGCCCTTAACTGCGCCTTGGATTTGGTTCGCGAGTCGGTGCTGTCGCAGTTCGGCTGCGAGTTGATTGGCGCCACCCAGGACGCCATCGACAAAGCGGAGGATCGCGAGCGATTTGACCAAGCCATGCAGCGCATCGGCTTGGCCACCCCGCGTTCAGCCATTGCCCACAGTATTGAAGAGGCCATGCAGGTACAGAGCCGGCTGGGCTTTCCTTGCGTCATCCGTCCATCTTTCACCTTAGGTGGTAGCGGCGGCGGCATCGCTTACAACCAAGAGGAGTTCCAGAGCATTTGCGTCCGGGGGTTTGACCTATCCCCCACCTCGGAGCTGTTGATCGATGAATCTCTACTCGGTTGGAAGGAGTTTGAGATGGAGGTGGTGCGCGATCGCAAGGACAACTGCATCATCGTTTGCTCTATCGAGAACCTCGATCCGATGGGCATCCATACCGGCGACAGCATCACTGTTGCACCGGCGCAGACGTTGACGGATAAGGAGTACCAACTGCTGCGTGATGCGTCCATTCGGGTGTTGCGTGAAATCGGCGTTGACACCGGCGGCTCCAACGTGCAGTTCGCCATCCATCCTCGGGATGGGCGCTTGGTGGTCATTGAAATGAATCCTAGGGTCTCCAGATCCTCGGCCTTGGCTTCAAAGGCCACCGGCTTTCCCATCGCCAAGGTGGCGGCGAAATTGGCCGTGGGCTACACCCTTGATGAGCTTCAGAACGACATCACAGGGGGCGTGACGCCGGCTTCCTTCGAGCCGAGCATCGACTATGTGGTGACCAAAATTCCTCGCTTCACCTTCGAGAAGTTTGAGCAAGCGGACCCTAGGCTAACCACTCAAATGAAGTCCGTTGGTGAGGTCATGGCCATCGGCCGCAGCTTCCAGGAATCCTTGCAAAAGGCTTGCCGCAGCCTTGAGACCGGCAAGACGGGCTTGGATTCGATCGTGGCGTCAGCCGCCGGAACGCCAGCACCTAATTCCATCGATGTGCAAGCGACCCTGCGCCGAGAGCTCGGTGCAGCTGGCGCGGAGCGTTTGTGGTATGTGGCGGATGCTTTTCGCCTCGGTTGGACACTCGAGGATATAGCCGACTTGACCAGCATTGACCCTTGGTTTTTGGCGGAAATCGAAGACTTGGTGGCCGAGGAGCGGCGCTTATTTGGGCAGCGCCTTGACGAGCTTGATCGCAACCAGCTTTGGTGCCTTAAGCGCAAGGGGTTTTCCGATGCCCGTTTGGCGGCGTTGCTCGGGGTTGCTGAACCAGAGGTGCGGCAGCGACGCCTGCAATTGGGCGTGGCGCCCGTTTTTCGCCGAGTGGACACCTGCGCGGCGGAGTTCCCTGCCGCTTCCGCCTATCTCTACTCCACCTACGAAGAGGACTGCGAAGCCGAGCCGAGCAGCAGGAGGAAGATCATGGTCCTCGGCAGTGGGCCTAATCGGGTGGGCCAGGGCATCGAGTTCGACTGCTGCTGCGTGCATGCCGCCTTGGCCATGCGCGAAGATGGCTATGAGGCCATCATGGTCAATTGCAACCCGGAAACGGTGTCAACGGATTATGACATTTCCGACCGGCTCTATTTTGAGCCAGTCACTTTGGAGGATGTGCTGGCCATCGTCGATGTGGAGCGTCCGGATGGTGTGATCGTGCAGTTTGGCGGGCAGACGCCGCTGAAGCTCGCCGAGCAGCTTAGCCGCGCCGGGGTGCCCATCATCGGCACTAGCCCCGACGCCATCGACCGGGCCGAGAACCGAAAGCGGTTTCAGTCGCTGATCCAAAAGCTTGGCTTGAAGCAGCCCTCCAACCGAACGGCGACGAACGTCGAGGACGGCGTTGCCGGTGCTCGGCAAATTGGCTTTCCCATAATCGTGCGGCCCTCCTATGTGCTCGGTGGACGGGCCATGGAGATCGTTTATAACGAACAAGAACTTGCCCATTATCTGACCGGTGCGGTGGATGTCTCCAGCGATTCGCCGGTACTGCTCGACCGCTTTCTCGACCAAGCCATCGAAGTGGATGTGGATGCCGTCAGCGATGGTCGGGATGTCGTGCTCGGTGCCATTTTGGAGCACATTGAACAGGCTGGCGTGCATTCTGGTGATTCCGCCTGCGTGTTGCCGCCCTATCGGCTCTCCCCGCAGATGGAGGCGCGGATTCGGTCACAGGTGCGGTCCATGGCTTTAGAGCTTGGTGTGGTGGGCCTGATGAATGTGCAGCTAGCGGTGCAGGGTGATGATCTGTTCGTTTTGGAGGTGAATCCGCGCGCCTCAAGGACCGTGCCGTTCGTCTCCAAGTGCATCGGCGTCTCCTTGGCCAAGATTGGCGCCCGTTGCATGACCGGTGTATCGCTCAAGGAACAAGGCTTCACCGAGGAAATCTCTCCCCAAGTCATCAATGTCAAGGAATCCGTATTTCCATTCAACAAATTTCCGGGGGTTGACCCCATTTTGGGGCCGGAGATGAAATCGACCGGGGAGGTGATGGGAATAGGCGATAGTTTTGGCGAGGCGTTCGCCAAGGCCACCCTGGCGGCGGGGGACCGGTTGCCTAGAGGCGGGCGGGCGTTCGTCAGCGTTAAGGATTCGGATAAGCCATCTACCGGTGCCTTGGCGCGCGACTTGGGCCGACTCGGCTTTAAGCTGGTGGCCACCAAGGGCACGGCGGCCGAAATTCGTGCTGCCGGCATCGAATGCGCTGCCGTCAACAAGGTGACCGAAGGCAGGCCCGATGTGGCGGACATGCTGAAGAACGAGCAGATTGACCTCATCATAAACACCACGGAAGGTCGTCAGTCCATTATCGACTCGGCCATGATTCGTCGCATCGCCTTGGAGAAGAAAGTGTGCTACACCACTACCTTGGCTGGTGGCCAAGCTTTTTGCATCGCTATTCGACAAGCTTCGGCTGATGAGAATGGCGGCGTTGTTGACGCGGGCCGGGCGACGGATGCGCCCCGCATCAAGGTGCGCTGCCTGCAGAATCTGCATCGGGCGTTGAAGTCGGGTGGAGATGAAAATTCCCCTCACAACATAGAAGCGAGAGGTTAGTGGGACATGGCCACACCGATGACCCTTGAGGGCGCGGAATCTTTGCGCCGGGAACTGCAACGGCGCAGAACCGAGTTGCGTCAGGAAATCAGCCGGGCCATCGGCGTGGCGCGGGAGCACGGCGACCTGCGGGAGAACGCGGAGTACCATGCGGCCAAAGAGCAGCAGAGCTTCAACGAAGGCCGCATTCAAGAAATCGAGGGCAAGCTGGCTGACGCGCAGTTGATCGACATCAGCAAGATTTCCCCGCATGGGAAGGTGATTTTCGGCGTCACGGTCTCCTTGATCGACGTGGATTCCGGCAATTTAGTTGACTACAAGATTGTCGGCGAGGATGAGGCCGACCTGAAACTCGGCAAGGTTTCCATTACCTCGCCCCTTGTCCGCGCCCTGATTGGCAAGACGATTGGCGATGAGGCGTTCGTCAAATCACCTAGTGGGGAGAAAGCCTATGAAATCGCCGATGTGCGCCATCTATAGCCCGCCATTCGCGCCAAGCGAGGTTTGCTCCTTTTGGCCGCCACATCGCTGGTCCGCAACCTCCGTTCGTTAGCCGTGGCCGCAGGCATGCCCAAACGCAGCAAGTCAAGCGCCCGCTGGCTGCAACGGCATAGGCGCGACCGTTTCGCTGAAGCCGCCCGTCATGGCGGCCAGCATTCCCGCGCCTACTTCAAGCTGGCGCAAATAGATGAGCGCTTCAAGCTGGTGCGGACGGATCAATGGGTGCTTGAACTCGGCGCAGCGCCCGGCGGTTGGAACGCCTATCTTGCCAAGCGGATCACAACGGGTCGCATCATTGCCTTGGATGCCCGGCCGATGGCGGCTAGCGGTGCTTGCGTGCAGATCATCCAAGGCTGTTTGGGCGATGACGTCGTGGAAACCCGGCTTCAAGCCGTTTTGGCCGAAGCCGGTCAGAGCAGGCCCTTAGACCTTGTTTTATCCGATATGGCCCCCAATGTTTCAGGGGTGCGGGCCGTGGACCAAGCCCAAGCCATGGAGTTGGCGGAGTTAGCCAGTGAAGCCGCGGCGCGGTGGCTGGTCGGCGGCGGCGACTTGGTGGTGAAGCTGATGCAAGGCGAGGGCGTTGATGCTTGGGTTGAGAAGGCTAGGCGGATGTTCAAGACGGTTAGGCTGGTCAAGCCGCAGGCGTCGCGTCCCGAATCGCGGGAGACTTACGCCGTCGCCCTTGGATTTCGCCATCCCCTGTGAGTTAAAGGCCATTGGCGCGTTGTGTCTTGGTGGTGTAGGCTTCCCTCTAAGGAAATCGTCGGGGCTCAGGAAGACCCGCTAAAGGGTTCAAGCGAGGCGCATCTTGTCGGACATGGGAAAGAATTTGCTCTTGTGGCTGATCATCGCGGCCGTGCTGCTGACTGTTTTCAACAACTTCAGCGTCAAGGCGGGCCCCGAGAAGGTGAGCTACTCAAAGTTCATCGAACTCGTGCGCACGGATGAGGTGCATGAGGTCACCATAGATGGTTTGGTGATTGACGGCTTGCGCAGGTCGGGCGAGGAATTTCGCGTCATCCGCCCGGATTTGTACGATCAGAAGCTGCTTGATGACCTGTACAACCACCAAGTGGAGATTATCGGCAAGGAGCCGGAGAAGCAGAGCTTTTGGGCTCAGCTTTTGATTGCGAGCTTCCCCATTCTCATCATTATTGGCGTGTTCCTGCTGTTCATGCGCCAAATGCAGGGCGGTGCCGGAGGTCGTGGCGGGCCGATGGCGTTTGGCAAGAGCAAAGCCCGCCTTTTGTCGGAAGACCAGATCAAGACCACCTTTTCCGATGTGGCCGGCGTAGACGAGGCGAAGGAGGAGGTGCAGGAACTCGTCGAATTCCTGCGCGACCCAGGCAAGTTTCAGCGCCTAGGTGGGCGCATCCCTCGGGGCATCATGATGGTCGGGCAACCGGGCACCGGCAAGACCTTGCTCGCCAAGGCCATCGCTGGTGAAGCCAAAGTGCCCTTCTTCTCCATATCCGGCTCCGACTTCGTGGAGATGTTCGTTGGCGTTGGCGCATCCCGGGTGCGCGATATGTTCGCTCAAGCCAAGAAGCAGTCGCCTTGCATCATCTTCATAGATGAAATTGATGCCGTGGGCCGGCATCGGGGGGCTGGCCTCGGTGGCGGCCACGATGAGCGCGAGCAAACGCTGAATCAGTTGCTAGTTGAAATGGACGGCTTCGAGCCAAATGACGGCATCATCGTCATCGCTGCCACCAACCGCCCTGATGTGCTTGATCCTGCGCTCTTGCGGCCCGGTCGTTTCGACCGACAGGTGGTGGTCAGCCTGCCAGACATTCGGGGGCGGGAGCAAATCCTCAAGGTGCATGTGCGCAAGGTGCCGTTGGGGGAGGATGTGCAGTCCAACCTGATCGCCCGCGGCACGCCTGGCTTTTCCGGCGCCGACCTAGCCAATCTGGTCAACGAAGCGGCCTTGCTTGCGGCCCGCGCCGGCAAACGCTTGGTGGAAATGATTGAGTTCGAATCGGCCAAGGACAAGATCATGATGGGAGCGGAGCGGCGGTCCATGGTCATGTCTGAAGCGGAGAAGCGCAACACCGCCTACCATGAGGCCGGCCACGCCATTGTCGGCCGGCTGGTTTCGGGCCATGACCCGGTCTACAAGGTCACCATCATTCCTCGCGGGCGCGCCTTGGGCGTGACCATGTTCCTGCCGGAGGAAGACCGCCACAGCTTGAGCCGCCAAGGCATCAGGGCGCAGATTTGCAGCCTGTTTGGCGGGCGCATCGCCGAAGAGATGATCCTTGGGCCGGACATGGTGACGACGGGTGCCTCCAACGACATCGAACGGGCCACTGGGCTGGCGCGCAATATGGTCACGAAGTGGGGTTTGTCGGAGAGGCTTGGCCCCTTGATGTATGACGAAGACGATGGGGAGGTTTTCTTAGGCATGTCGGTCGGCGTGAAGCCGAAGCCCCATTCGCAGCAGACGGCCCAGGCCATAGATGAGGAAGTGCGTCGGATCATTGACGATTGCTACAACGAGGCCAAACGCTTTCTGGTGGACAACGAAGACAAGCTGCACCTGATGGCCGATTCCTTGCTCGAGTTTGAGACCTTGCTGCCGGAGCAGATTGACGACATCATGGCCGGTGCCAAGCCTCGGGACCCCAAACCGCCCACACCTAGGCGGGGCGATCAGTCCGATTCCTCCGGGCCCGTCGTCGGCAGCCCGGTGGAGGAGCTTTAGGCGCTTGCGGACGGACTTGGGGTGAGCAGAGAGTACTTCGGAACGGATGGCATTCGTGGCACTGTTGGGGACCGCCTCATAACGGCGGAATTCTGCTTGCGCTTGGGCTGGGCGGTTGGCACTGTATTCAGTCGACAAGGCCGAGGCCATGTCCTGATTGGCAAGGACACCCGCATATCCGGCTACATGCTCGAATCGGCCTTGGAGTCCGGCTTGGTTTCCGCCGGCGCTGACGTCGGCCTCATGGGACCGACGCCCACGCCCGCCGTGGCCTACTTGACCCGCACCCTGGGCGCCGACGCGGGCATCGTCATCAGCGCCTCGCACAACGCCTGTAACGACAACGGGATCAAGTTCTTTGATGGAGAGGGGAACAAGCTCAGTGATGGGCGCGAAGCGGAAATAGAGCAGCAGCTTGCAACCAAGATGACCTGCGCCACCTCGGATGGGCTAGGCAAGGCGACGCGGGTTCGGGATGTGGCCGGTCGTTACATCGAGTTTTGCAAAGCCACCGTCCATCGTGGCTGCCGGCTCAATGGACTGCACCTCGTCATCGACTGCGCACACGGTGCCACCTATCACGTTGCACCGGGCGTGTTTGTAGAACTCGGTGCCGAGGTCAGCCTGATCGGCACCTCCCCCAACGGCTTCAACATCAACCAAAACTGCGGTTCATCCCATCCGCAGCGGCTAGTCGAGCGGGTTTTGGCGGTTGGGGCCGATATAGGAATCGCCCTTGACGGTGATGGCGACCGGGTCGTCATGGTGGATCACAAGGGTGAGATCATCGATGGGGATGAAATTCTCTATCTGATTGCGCAGCACCGCCAAAAGAAGGGCAATCTTGGCCAAGGCGTAGCCGGCACTGAAATGTCCAACACCGGGCTTGAACGTGGCCTGCACCGGTTGGGCATCCCCTTCAGCCGGTCACAGGTGGGCGATCGTCACGTGCGTGAGCTTCTGTGCGAGCAGGGATGGCGCTTGGGGGGAGAGCCATCGGGCCACATCCTGTGCCTAGACCTGTCCACGACGGGCGATGGCATTGTGGCGGCGTTGCAAGTGCTGATGCTTGTGACGGATTCCGGCAAGACGCTGCACGAACTCAAGCAGGACATGACCAAGTTGCCCCAAGCGATGGTTGATGTGGATGTAGGCACCACCGTATCGAAGGAAGCCTTCAGCCGAGCGTCTCCCGTTTTGGCGAGGAAGAAGAAGGCGTTGGATGGGCGCTTCCGGGTGCTGATTCGCCCCTCCGGCACGGAGCCGTTGGTGCGAGTCATGGTTGAGGGGGAGGACCAAGCGGAAGTGGGCGCGGTGGCCGAAGACTTCGCCATGGCCGTCCGCCAAGCGGTGTAGGAGCCGACCCGGCGATTCAACGCCTTTGTGGTGTTGCTGCGCTAGCTTCGCCATTGCCGTGCCGGTGTGTAGCAGTTATTATCCGCCGCCCTTTCGCGAGAGGGTCCCCGAGTGCGACGTCAAATCATTGCTGGCAATTGGAAGATGCATGGGTCCAAGGAGCAAGTGCTCCGGTTCTGTCGCGCATTGGGTTCGGCTGCCTTGCATTCGGGGACCGACCTGTTGCTGTTTCCTCCGGTAGCCTATTTGGATTTGTTCGTGGCCAAGGCAGGTGGGACCGGGGTTGAGTTTGGTGCCCAGGATATGCATCCGCGGCCGAAAGGTCCTTGCACCGGGGATATCTCTGGGGCGATGATTGTTGATCTAGGTGGTCGTTGGATGTTGGCTGGGCATTCTGAACGTCGCCAACAGCATGGCGAAGACGATGGGGTGGTGGCGTCTAAGGTTGATGCGGCGCTGAAGGCTAGCCTAAAGCCCGTTCTTTGCCTAGGTGAAACCTTGGCTGAGCGTGAAGCGGGCGAAGCGGAAGCGGTGGTCGTGCGCCAATTGCAGGCCGTTGCCGAGGTAGTGGGTGCTGAAGGATTGGCGGCCGGTGCCATCGCTTATGAGCCGGTATGGGCCATCGGCACCGGCGTAACGGCGACGCCGGAGCAAGCGGACGCCATGCACTTGGTCATTCGGGAGGCGTTGGCGGTGATGGGTTCGGCGGCGCATTCAATTCGCGTGCTTTATGGCGGCAGCATCAACGCCGACAATGCCTTGAGTTTATTCCAGCAGCCGAACATAGACGGCGGGTTGGTCGGAGGCGCTTCTTTGGACGCTGAGAGCTTTTTGGCTATTGCCGCCGCAGCCTGTTGATGGAGGAATCCTTGATGGATATGTCGACCTCTGAAACCATACTGATGATGTTGTTGGTGGTGGTTGCCCTGAGCTTGGGCGGCTTGGTGCTGCTGCAGCAGGGCCGAGGCGCTGATGCGGGGGCGGCCTTTGGCTCAGGCTCCTCAAACACCATGTTCGGCAGCGGCGGCTCCGCTTCCTTTCTGGTTAAAGCCACCGCTTGGCTTGCGGTTGCCTTCTTTTTCATCTCGGTTGGGCTGGCTTGGGTCGCCAAGGAAAAAGCGGAGGGGCTTCAGGACGTGGGTGTGCCGACAGTTGTGGGCCCGGTGGAGAATGAGCCGGAATCACCCTTGAATGAACGGGGCAGGGATGCGGATATCCCTGACGTTTAGCCCCCAATCGATGCCGAAGTGGTGGAATTGGTAGACACGCTACCTTGAGGGGGTAGTGGGCGTTAGCCCGTGCGAGTTCGAGTCTCGCCTTCGGCACCATAATTCTTTGGCGCATCAATTAAAAAAACTCGCCTAAAAGTGTATGGGCTCAGACACATTCCGAAATTTCGGCCCGGGCGATTTTCGGCGCATTGGCGCGCTGATGCCGACGGGGTGACGGGCGGCGGAGCGGACGACGCCCCGCCGCCGGTTCAGGCACACTTGCCTTGTCACAAAACCAAGGAGCCTGAACATGAGGCTGTTGCACGCCTGCCCGCCCTCCTGCAAGCACCTGCCGGTGGACCTGACCGATTCCGAACCCGCCCGCAAGCGCCTGCGCGCCCTTGAACTGATCGACCAGATGGTCACCGGGCAGGCGCTGCGGCGACGCCTTCCGCGCTGCCACGCACAGCGCCTCGCGCCGGGCCTCAACCGGCAGCCCGGCGAACTCGCCGGGTTCGACCATAGTGACCGTGCATGTCGACGGCAGGGTCTTCAAGCAGTTCCACGCCAAGAACCCGAACCAAGGGCATCCACGTCAAGGTCCGCCCCAGCGCCACTGACTTCCTCCACGAGGCCCTGCAGCGCCTGCCCGTGAGCTCGGTGCAGATCGACGGTGGCTCCGAGTTCATGCAGGAATTCGAGACCGCCTGCCGCGACGCCGGCATCCCCCTCGCATGTTCTCCCACCCCGCCGCCCCGACAGCAACGGCAGCGTTGAGCGCAGCAACCGCACCTTGCGCGTCGAGCTCCGGTTCGTCCACTGGGGCGACCTCCGGCGAAGTGAACCGAGCTCTGGAGGGGTCTCTCCGCAATCACCACAACGTCCGGCCCCACCATGCCCTCGGCTTGTTGACTCCGGCTGAATTCACGGACAAGCGCTCCTTGGCTGCCTGATCGAGAAAATCCCGAAATGTACTGAGCCCGTACAAGAGGTTGCAGGGCGTGGCCAGTGCGCCTATAATGCCGCGCTTGCTGATGCGGGGTGGAGCAGTCTGGTAGCTCGTCGGGCTCATAACCCGAAGGTCGCGGGTTCAAATCCTGCCCCCGCTACCAAAGGAAACTGAAAGGCCCCTTGGAGGGGCCTTTCAGTTTGCACTGCCTGCAACGGCAAGGCTGGGTTCCTAGGGTGGAACCGCCCGTGAGGCTGGTAGCTCGGTTGTGGGTGGCTGAATTTTGAAGTGGGCTTTAGGCCCATTTTTTTGGTGGATAGTGAATCGCACGGAACAACATATCGGCGAACTTCTGCAGACGACCGTGGCGATGTCTGGCTGCGCCGTTTGGGGCGTGCAGGTGCAATCCGGCCGCAGGCGCTCCCGCGTGCGCATCTTCATAGACAAGCCCGGTGGCGTTTCCATCAGCGATTGCGAAAGGGTTAGCCGTGATGTCGGCGATGTGCTTGATCTTGAGGACGTTGTAGAGTGCGGCTACGACCTAGAGGTGTCCTCGCCGGGGCTGGACCGAGTTCTCTTCAGCACGGAGCAGTATGCGAACCATGTGGGCGAGACCGTTGAGGTGCGCTTAAGCTCTCCGTTTGCAGGTAGAAAGCGCATTGTTGGGCAGCTTGCCGGCATTGAGCATGGGCAGGCTTTGGTGCGGGTTGAGGATCAAGAGTATGTGCTGCCAATTGACCACATCGAACGGGCGAAGGTCGTGCCGCGCTTCGACTTGGAGTTCGGCCATAAGGAATGAGTAAAGAAATTCTTTTAGTGGCTGAGGCGGTTTCGCACGAGAAGGGCGTGGCCAAAGATGTCATCTTTGGTGCCATTGAAAGCGCCCTAGCGACTGCGACCAAGAAACGGATCGACGAACAGGCCGAGTTCCGCGTCGCCATCGACCGAGACACTGGAGATTACGATACCTTCCGGGTGTGGACGGTAACGGACTTGGAGCAGGAGGAGGAGCCCAACCCCTCTGCTCAGGTTGCGCCGGATGATCCGTGCGCCGCTGGCCTTGAAATCGGTGCCACCATCGAACAGCCCATGCCGTCGGTTGAATTCGGCCGCATTGCGGCGCAGACCGCCAAGCAGGTCATCGTGCAAAAGGTCCGCGAAGCTGAGCGGGCACAGGTGGTGGTGGAATTCTCGTCGCGAATCGGGGATCTCGTTGGCGGCGTCGTCAGGCGTGTCGGTCGAGACAACATCATCGTCGATCTTGGCAACAACGCTGAGGGTCTGTTGACCCGGGAGCATCTCATTCCGCGGGAGACCTTTCGTGTCGGCGAGCGTGTGCGCGCTTTGCTGCTAGAGCTGCGAACGGACAGCCGCGGTCCGCAACTCATATTGACCCGCACTTCAACCACCATGATTAAGGAGTTGTTCAAGATCGAAGTGCCGGAAATTTCCGAAGACATCATTCAGATTCGTGGTGCTGCCAGAAATCCAGGGCGGCGAGCGAAGATCGCTGTCAGCACCAACGATGGCCGCATTGATCCGGTGGGCGCTTGCGTTGGCATGCGCGGCTCCCGCGTGCAGGCGGTTTCTGGCGAGTTGAGCGGGGAGCGCATCGACATCGTGCCTTGGAACGAGAACCCGGCGGAACTGGCCATTAACGCTATGGCCCCGGCGGAGGTGGCCTACATTCAAATTGATGAAGAAGCGCACAGGATGAACATTGCCGTGGCTGAGGACCAGCTGGCCCTAGCCATAGGCAGGGACGGCGAAAACGTGCGCTTGGTCAGCGATCTGACCGGCTGGACGCTCAACATCAGGACCGAGCAGGAGGCCGATGAGTTAAAGGAAGCGGAAGCCCTGAGCATCATGGAGAAGTTCATGGAATCCCTTTCCGTGGACGAAAACGTGGCGGAAGTGCTGGTTGAGGAGGGCTTCATTACGCTGGAGGAGATCGCCTACGTTCCCAAGGAAGAAATCATGGCCATTGAAGGCTTTGATGAGGAAATCGTTGGAGAACTCCGCAACCGGGCTCGGGATGCCCTGTTGACTGAGGCCATTGCCGGTGAGGAACGACTGGTGCCGGCTGATGACCTATTGAACATGAGCGGCATGGAGCGGGATCTCGCCTATCGCTTGGCGGAAGAAGGGATCGCGACCATGGACAACTTGGCGGACTTGGCGGTGGCGGAGCTTCTAGAGGTTCTTGATGACATTGACGAGGAGCGTGCGGCGCAACTCATCATGGCCGCCAGGGCTCCTTGGTTTGAGGAGGCGGACGCCAGCGCAGGGCTGGCCGCCCCCGATGGTGCGCGGCAAGACGGCTAACGGGCGGCAGGGGATTGCGGCAGGAAAGTCGAATGGCGGACGACACTGTATTACAGCTTGCGGAAAGCATCAAAACGTCTGTTGAGCGTCTGCTCAAGCAGATGGCGGAAGCGGGCCTGCCCCACACCGAGGGTTCGGAGTGCGTCTCCGTGGAAGATAAAAGCAAGATTGTTGCTTATTTGCGGGCTAGCCGTGGACGGAGCGATCAGGCCAACCGCCCGATCGGCATCAAACGCAAATCCGTTGGCACTCTAAAAAGTGCGAGTCAAGGGCGCACTCGGCAAAAGACCCACGATGTTAAGGTGGAAGTGGTGCGTCGGCGCTCCTATATGAAGCCCGATGCGGTGGTGCCGGGGCCTGAAGGTGCTCGGGCCGGTTCTCGGTTGCAATCAGTTCCAACCCAAACGGAACTTGAGGCGCAGCGCATTCGCGGCGAGGAGCAAGCACGCAAGGACGCCGAGGAAGCCGACCGTCGGGCCATAGACGAACGCCAGAAGGAGGCGCAGCGGCGCGAAGATGAGCGGCGCAAGGCGGAGGAACTAAAGGCGGCTCAACAAAAGGCTGAGGAAGAAGCCAAGGCAGCGTCTGCGCGGCCGGTCGAGGCCAAGGCGGTGCGCGAGCGTGCCGTCGGCGTGGACAACCCAGAAGTGACGGCGGCGGAGGTTCAGGCCAAGGCGCAATCTTCGGAAAAGGCGGGCAAGAGAGTCAAGGGCAAGGATCGGGACCGCGCCGTACGGGATAGCTTCGGCGGCGGGCGGCGAGGGCGTCAAGAACTCTCGTTGAAATCGGAACGGCGCAGCCGCCGCAAGACTCGCCGAGCTCAGCTCATCAGGGTTGAACAGCAGGGCGGGGAGTTCAAGCCCACGGAGTTTATCGCCCGCGACGTGGAAGTGCCGGAAATAATTACGGCGGGCGAGCTTGCCCAGCGAATGAGCGTGAAGGCCGAGGAAGTCATCAAGACCTTGATGGACTTCGGCGTCATGGTGACCATCAACCAAGCCATTGATCAAGACACCGCTGCCACCGTGGTGGAGGAGAAGGGCCACCGGGCCAAGCTGATTCACGCAGACGCCATGGAGCAGGAGTTTGAGAAGTCCCTGCAAATCGAAGGTGAGGGCGGGCCGAGACCGCCGGTGGTGACCGTGATGGGCCATGTGGACCACGGCAAGACCTCCTTGCTGGACAAGATTCGCAACACCAAGGTGGTTAGCGGCGAAGCCGGCGGCATCACGCAGCACATTGGCGCTTATTCGGTGGACACGAAGCAAGGCCGCATCTCCTTTGTTGATACGCCCGGTCATGCCGCCTTCACGGCCATGCGGGCTCGGGGCGCTCGAGTGACGGACATCGTCGTTCTTGTGGTGGCTGGGGACGATGGCGTCAAACCGCAGACCGAGGAGGCGATTCAGCACGCCAAGGCGGCCGAGGTGCCGTTAGTGGTCGCCATCAACAAGATGGATCTGGAAGGGGCGGACTCGGAGCGAGTGACCAATGAACTTGCCGCCCATGGCGTGGCGCCGGAAGACTGGGGTGGGGACGTTCAGTTTGTGCAGGTCTCGGCGCTGACGGGGGAGGGCATACCGGCCCTGCTTGAGGCTGTGCTGCTGCAAGCGGAGCTTTTGGAGATTAAGGCGGTAGCCGATGCGCCCGCCCGGGGCGTTGTCATTGAGTCGCGCTTGGACCGCGGCCGAGGCCCCGTCTCAACGGTGCTGGTGCAGAACGGCACGCTCAAGAAGGGCGATATCGTGATTGCAGGGCAGCACCATGGCCGCGTTCGGGCCATGCTCAATGACCAAGGCAAGCAAGTTCAAAACGCTGGTCCGTCTAATCCGGTGGAGGTGCTCGGCCTGAACGGCATACCTGGGGCTGGCGATGACTTCTCGGTAGTGACTGAAGAGCGCTCGGCCCGGGATTTGGCTGAGTTTAGACGCGGCAAGACGCAGGAGCGGCGGCGGGCCCTGCAGCAGTCAGCGAGGTTGGACAACGTCTTCGCAAGCCTTGCGGAAGGCGAAAAGCGGGTGCTGAAGATGGTGGTCAAGGCGGATGTGCGCGGCAGCATGGAGGCGCTCCTGCAGGCGCTCGCCGAACTTGGCAACGATGAGGTGGTGGTTAAGGTGCTTGGCTCCGGGGTCGGGGGCTTTACCGAGAACGACGTCAACTTGGCCCTGACATATGGTGCCGTCATCTTTGGATTCAATGTCCGCGCTGACGCCGCGGCCAAGAGCATTATTGAGCGCGAAGGCTTGGAATTGCGCTACTACAGCGTTATCTACAAGCTCGTTGATGACGTTAAGCAGATGCTGAGCGGTATGCTGACGCCGGAGGTGCGAGAGCAGATCCTAGGCGTGGCCGAAGTGCGCGAGGTGTTTCAATCACCCCGCCTCGGCCAAGTTGCAGGCTGCATGGTGGTTGAGGGCATCGTTCACCGCAACAAGCCCATCCGGGTGCTGCGCGAGAACGTGGTGATTTACGAAGGAGAGCTGGAGTCCTTAAGGCGCTTTAAAGACGATGTGAACGAGGTCCGCAGCGGCGCGGAATGTGGCATTGGTGTGCGCAACTACAACGACGTGCGCCTCGGTGACATGATTGAAGTCTTTGAATCCCACGAGGTTGCGCGGGTCCTCTAAGGGATCGGCGTGGCTGATGCAGGAGAACATTCGGGATCAGCGCACGGCCGACTTCGTGCGTGATACGCTGGCTAGAATCATCCAGGTTCAGTTGCGGGACCCGCGCGTAGGGCTGGTTAGCATCAACGAAGTTCGAATCAGCAAGGATCGAACTGCCGCGGACGTTTACTTTTCATCCATGGAGGTCGAAGCGCTGTCGCCGGGTGCCGCCAAGGGAGCGCCGCAAGAGGAATCGGCGTTCGTACAACTGGCGGAGAGAAAGGCGGTATTGGTTAGCATCTTGAACGGTGCTGCTGGATTTCTGCGCTCGCAAATGGCTAAGCAGGTGCGTCTGCGCATGACGCCGAAGCCCCGCTTTCACTATGACGAATCCCTTGCACGGGGTCGTTGCTTGGAGCGGTTGATCGACCGAGCCACGGCCGTTGAACCTGGAAGTCGCTGATGGGTCAGCGAAGCAGGCGCGGGCGCGAAGTCAACGGCATGATCGTGCTTGATAAGCCGCAGGGCATGAGCTCCAATGAAGCAGTGCAGAAGGCGAAGCGCCTGTTCGCTGCGCAAAAGGTCGGCCACACGGGTAACTTAGACCCCCTTGCCACCGGCGTACTGCCATTGTGCTTTGGCGAGGCCACTAAGTTTTCGCGCTATCTGTTGGCGTCCGACAAGGGGTATTGGGTGCGCGCGAAGCTCGGCATCGCAACCGACAGCGGCGATGTCGACGGCAAGGTGATTTGCCGCCGTTCTGCTGAGGCCATCGAACGTGCCGATTTGGAGGAGGCGCTTGAGCACTTTCGGGGTGAGATCAAGCAGGTTCCGTCTATGTTCTCCGCCCTCAAGCACAAGGGGCAGCCGTTGTACAAGTTGGCGCGGCAGGGAATTGAAATTGAACGCGAGGCGCGTGATGCCATCATTTATTCAAACAAACTGACGGTCTTTGGCGGCGAACTGTTTGAACTGGAGATCCAGTGCAGCAAGGGCACCTATGTGCGCACCATTGTCGATGACCTAGGCAAACGCCTTGGCTGCGGTGCTCATGTCACGGCGCTGCGGCGGCGGCGAGCCGGGCCATTTGATGAAACTGATCTAGTCGAATTTGATGTGCTTGAGCGGGGGCGGGAAGCCGGTTCCTTGGATCCCTTCCTGCTGCCGACATCCAGTGCGGTGCGTCACTGGCCGCAAGTTCTGCTGCCGCCGGATGCGGCTTATCATGTGCGCCAGGGACAGCCGGTGATTGTGCCCCACACGCCCACTAGCGGCTGGGTGCGGCTAGCGGAAGCGAAGGCACCGGATGTGGAGCGGTTTCTCGGCGTTGGTGAAGTGCTGGACGATGGGCGGATTGCGCCCCGAAGGTTAGTTGTGGGTGCTTGATTTTGGTGTGAGCTGGTTCACCGTCAGCGCGGTGAAGCCTGCTTTTTAAACCGGGCTGGACTGCAGGTATGCGCGGTCGGCCCGGATGAGACGAACGAAAGGCATATTGGGAGATGAAAGATGGCATTGTCAGCTGAAAATAAGATGGGGATCATCAAGGAGTATCAAACAGATCAGGGAGATACGGGTTCGCCGGAAGTGCAGGTGGCGCTGTTGACGGCCAACATCAACAAGCTGCAGGATCATTTTCGTGCGCACAAGAAGGACCACCACTCGCGCCGGGGATTGATTCGCATGGTGAATCAACGACGCAAGCTGCTGGATTACCTGAAAGGCAAGAATCGGCCCCGTTACCAGTCGTTAATCAAACGCCTTAGTCTCAGAAGGTAGGCGTGGATGCCGCGTTGGCGGCTTAAAGGTTTTATGTAAAGGAGAAAATTTTGAACCCAATAGCAAGAGAATTTGCATTCGGCAAGCATCAAGCTCGCATCGAAACCGGGCGCATGGCCCGCCAAGCCACAGGAGCGGCCTTGGTGAGCTTAGGCGATACAGTGGTGCTCACCACGGTGGTTGGCGTGAAGACCCCGCGTGCTGGGCAGTCCTTCTTTCCACTCACGGTGAACTATCAGGAGAGGACCTATGCCGCGGGCAAAATCCCCGGCGGCTTTTTCCGGCGTGAAGGGCGGCCTACAGAGAAGGAGACCCTCACTTGCAGGCTCATTGATCGCCCTATCCGCCCCTTGTTCCCCAAGGGCTTCATGAACGAGGTTCAGGTGGTGTCGACGGTCCTGTCCGCGGACAAGAACCAAAACCCGGACATCGCCGCCATGATCGGAACCTCCGCCGCGCTCGCCCTCTCTGGCATCCCCTTCAATGGCCCCATCGGGGCGGCACGGGTGGGTTATTGCGACAACCGCTATGTGCTCAACCCGGGTTATTCGGAGTTGGAGAATTCGCTGCTGAACATGGTGGTGGCGGGAACCGAAAACGCGGTATTGATGGTGGAGTCCGAAGCTGGGGAACTGTCGGAGGACGAAATGCTAGGCGCGGTGCTGTTCGCCCACCAAGAAATGCAAGTGGTGGTTGAAGCGGTTCGCGACCTAGCCGCCGAAGCGGGCAAACCAGCTTGGGATTGGGTGCCGGAGCCCGAGGGTGGGGAGTTGGCGATAAGGGTCGCCAATGCCGTTGGCAGCAAGCTCGGCGACGCCTACCTCGTTAGTGACAAGGCGCAAAGGTTGACCGAGATCGATGCGCTGCGGCAGGGAGTGGTGCAGGAACTCTTGGGTGATGAGCCGGCCGATGATGAGGCGGCGCCAATCCTCAGCGCCTTTTACAAGCTGGAGAAAGATATGGTTCGCCAGCGTGTGCTGAGCGGCGAACCGCGAATTGACGGTCGGGACCGACACACCGTCAGGCCGATTTCAGTGGAGGTGGGCTTACTGCCTCGGGCGCACGGCTCGGCTTTGTTTACCCGCGGCGAAACCCAAGCCGTAGTGACTGCCACCTTGGGCGCTTTGCGCGATGCGGCGTTGGTGGAGAGCCTGCACGGCACCTACAAGGATCATTTTCTGCTGCACTACAACTTCCCGCCCTATTCGGTGGGTGAGGCAGGCATGATGACCGGACCAAAGCGTCGCGAAATCGGCCACGGACGGTTGGCGCGGCGAGGCTTGGCGGCCGTGCTGCCAAATGAGCGCGATTTTCCCTACACCTTGCGGGTGGTTTCGGAGATCACCGAATCAAACGGATCCAGCTCCATGGCCAGCGTATGCGGTTCTTCGTTGGCACTGATGGATGCAGGTGTGCCCATACCCCGCGCCGTTGCCGGAGTGGCGATGGGTTTGGTGAAGGAAGGCGACAAGTACGCTGTGTTGACGGACATTCTCGGCGATGAAGACCATCTTGGCGACATGGATTTCAAGGTTGCCGGAACCGACCGGGGCGTGACGGCGTTGCAAATGGACATCAAGATTGATGGCATCACCGAAGGCATCATGGAGGAGGCGCTGCGCCAAGCGTTGGAGGCGCGTCTGCACATTTTGGGCGAAATGAATCAGGTGCTCGACGCGCCGAGGGATGAAATTTCCGAGCATGCGCCGTCGCTGAGTGTGCTGATGGTATCGAAGGAAAAAATCCGTGACATCATCGGCAAGGGTGGCGCTACCATTCGCTCCATCGTCGATGACACTGGCGCTGACGTGGATATAGATGACGATGGCTCCGTGCGCATCTACGCCGAAGACGCCGCCGGCATGAGAGCGGCTGTGGCGCGAATACAGGAAATCACCGCCGAGGCGGAGATCGGTAAGATCTACAACGGCCGAGTTGAGCGCATCGTCGACTTCGGCGCCTTCGTGAACATCCTGCCGGGCAAGGATGGCTTGCTGCACATCTCGCAAATCGCCCAGGAGCGGGTGGAGAAGGTTTCAGACTATCTGCAGGAAGGGCAGAACGTGGATGTGGTCGTGCTTGATGTGGACCAGCGCGGGCGCATTAAGCTGAGCATGAAGGAAGTGGAGAAATACGCCGAAAGCGCCTAAAGAAAGCCGGGAGATTCACAACCTTCGACCGCCAATCAATTGGGAGCAAACGGCAAAGCCCATTGTTCTGGCTTGGTGCAACTGCGGCGTCAGTTGCTGGTCGGCGTCCGCGGTTCACGAAAGCCCTGATGTCATGGGTTGCGGTTGTCGATCAACTCCTCAACGGCGGCTGGGTCGGCTAGGGTCGTTAGATCGCCGAGATTGTCCAGATCATTGGCAGCCACTTTGCGCAGAATGCGGCGCATGATCTTGCCCGAGCGCGTTTTTGGCAGGCTTGGTGCCCACTGGATTACGTCCGGCTTGGCGAAAGACCCGATCTCCTGACGAACCAGATCAATCAGCTCTTGTTTGAGCTGTTGAGGGTCTTGGTTGGTGCCCTCCATCAGGGTGACGAAAGCGTAGATGCCTTCGCCTTTGATGTCGTGAGGGAAGCTCACCACGGCTGCTTCAGCGACCTGCCGATGCAGGACCAAAGCACTCTCCACTTCGGTGGTGCCGATGCGGTGCCCGGACACATTCATCACGTCGTCCACTCGACCGGTGATCCAGTAATAGCCATCGGCGTCCCGCCGAGCGCCGTCGCCGGTGAAGTAGAACCCCGGATAGGTTGAGTAGTAGGTGTCGATCAGCCGTAGATGATCGCCATAGACGGTGCGAATTTGCCCAGGCCAAGAGGCCGTTAGCACTAGGTTGCCGGCTGCCTCTTTGGTTTTAATGATCCGACCCTGCTCGTCAACCAAGGCAGGGCGAACGCCAAAAAACGGGTTGGTGGCGCTGCCGGGCTTAAGCGCGGTAGCGCCGGGCAGGGGCGCGATCATGATACCCCCGGTCTCGGTTTGCCACCAAGTATCCACAATTGGACAGCGGCCATCGCCCACCACCCGGTGATACCACTCCCATGCCTCCGGGTTGATGGGTTCACCGACGCTGCCGAGCAGGTGCAGGGATTTTCTCGAAGCGCCTTGGACGAATTCATCGCCGGCGCCCATGAGCTGGCGGATGGCGGTTGGTGCTGTATAGAAGATGTTGACCTGATGCTTGTCCACGACCTGCCAGCAGCGGGCCGCGTCAGGATAGGTTGGCACGCCCTCGAACATCAGCGTGGTCGCACCGTTGGCCAGTGGACCGTAGATGATGTAGGAGTGTCCGGTGATCCAGCCGACATCCGCGGTACACCAATGGATATCGCCTTCTTGATAGTCGAAGACGTACTTGAAGGTCATGGCGGCGTGTAGCAAGTAGCCGGCCGTGCTGTGTTGAACGCCTTTGGGCCGTCCGGTCGAGCCGGAAGTGTAGAGCACGAACAGGGGGTGCTCGCTGGCTACGGATACGGGTTCGCATTGGCTGGAATGGGCGGCGACCAATTCGTGGTACCACAGGTCCCGGCCTTCGTGCCAAGGCACGTCCGCGCCCGTACGCTTGACTGTAATCACTGTATGCACGTTGGGGCAGGAAGCGAGTGCGGTCTCCGCGTTGATTTTCAACGGCACTCGCCGCCCGCCGCGGACCCCCTCATCGGCGGTGATGACGGTGCGGCAGTCCGAGTCGAGAATGCGGTCCGCCAAGGAGTTGGGGGAAAAGCCGCCGAACACGACCGAGTGCATGGCGCCGATGCGGGCGCAAGCGAGCATGGCGAAGGCCGCCTCCGGAATCATTGGCATGTAGATGCACACCCGATCGCCTTGCTTGACGCCCCGGGATTTTAGGCCGTTGGCCAGCTTGCAGACGGCCTCATGCAGCTCTTGATAGCTGATGGCGGCGTCCTCCCTAGGCTCATCACCTTCCCAAATGATGGCCGTCTGTTTGGCTCGCTGGGGCAGGTGCCGATCAATGCAGTTGTAACAAGCATTCAACTCGCCCCCCTCAAACCATTTGACCCGCCCTTGACCCAAGTCCGCTTGCGTAACTTGGCTCCATCGTCGGTTCCAATCGAGGAAGGCTTGGGCCTGCTCGGCCCAAAAGCCATCCGCATCGTCGATCGATCGCTGATACATCGCTTGATAGGTCTCGTCGTCGATCAGCGCCCGCCCGGCCATGAAGTCATTGACTGGATATTGCATCGTCGTCTGTTGTCCGTTTCAGTGCCCTTAAGTGTTTGATGAGAGAGCGAGTGCTGTCATGCTGGCTTGGCGCGGTGCCGCCGAGCTGTTCGAAGACGCTGTTGGCCAGGTGTTTGCCGAACCGGACTCCCCATTGATCAAAGGAGTTTAAGTTCCAAATCAGGCCCTGACAAAACACCCGATGCTCGTAGAAAGCTAGCAGCAGACCTAGATTTCTTGCATTGAGGCGGTCTAGGACCAAGGTGCTGACGCCATGGTTGCCCGGCGCTCGCTGGTGGGGATCGTCCGAGCGCCAGCCAAGCGCCATCGCTTGGCCCTGCGCCAAGCCGTTGGCCAAAAGCCAGCGGTGGTGCTCATCCAATTTGTGGTTCGGTTGTCCGGTGAGTATGAAATCGGCCGTGAAGGCACCGGTGCCCTGATGCAGCATTTGGTGAAAGGAGTGTTGGCTTGCGGTGCCTTCGCCGCCCCAGACCGGGGGCATGGTGGGCACGCCCACATCCGCGCCGCCACGACTGGCGCGCTTGCCGTTGCTCTCCGTCGCCAGTTGCTGCAGGTAGGCTGGTAACAGGCGCAGGCGCTGGTCGTAGGGCAGGATGACCTGGCTGGTTGCGCCGAGAAAATTGTAGTTCCAGATATCGATCAGCGCTGCCAACAGGGGCGCGTTGGCGGCGGCCGGCGCTTGCTGGAAGTGCCGGTCCATGGCATGGGCGCCGGCCAGCAGCGCTTTGAAGCCTTTTGTACCTAGGCACAGTGCAATGGTCAAGCCGACGTTGCTCCATAGCGAAAATCGTCCGCTCACCCACTCCCATAGGGGAAAGAGGTTTTCTTTGGGCAAGCCGAAGCTGGCCGCGCCTTCGGCATTGGCCGTGACCGCGATAAAGTGCTCGGCCAAGGCATCAAGGCGGCCGGTTCGCTCCAAAAACCAGTTGCGCGCTGTGGTGGCGTTGACTTGCGTTTCCAAGGTGGCGAAGGACTTGGAGACCAAGATGAACAATGTGGTTGCCGCATCAGCCCCGGCAAGCGCGTCGGTAATAGCTTGGCCGTCGATGTTGGCGACATAGGCTATCTTCAATGGACCATCCGCGCCGCCAAGCGCATCCGTCACCAAGGCCGGCCCGAGGTGGGAACCGCCGATGCCGATATGCACCACCCGGTCAAACGCCTTGCCCGTGTACCCGGTGCGCCTTCCCTGCCCGATGGACTCCGCCAAGCCGAGCAGGCGACGACGGGTTGGAATGAGGTCGCCGCCGGCCCCTGCAGGCTGAAATTCCGCTGGCGTGCGCAACGCCGTGTGCAGGGCCGGCCGGTCTTCCGTGTTGTTGACCCGTTCGCCATCGAACAATGCTTGCACTTGTCGCGTCCACTTGCGTTCCTCGGCGAGGTCGAGTAGGGCGTTCAAACTCGCGCCAGTCACTCTTTGGCGGGAGAAGTCGAACAGAACGCCGTCTACCTGATGCCGCAGGGATGCGCCTCGGCGCGAATCTTCAAGCAGTTCAGCTAGCTCGGGATAGTCCCTGTGGGCGGCCAGTTTGGCCAGCTCTCGCCAAGCCATCAATTGGCTGGGAAGCGGTTCCGGGGTTGGCTGCCCAACTGTTGACATCCTGGTTGGCCTTGGGGCCTAAATCAGCTTGGGGTGTGGGTTGAAGTAACTGCGGCCGCCCGCCATGGAACTGATGTGCTCCGTCAGCGCCTCAAGGTGGTGGGGGTTGGCCGAAAAATCGACTTCAGCGGCATTGATGATCAAGAGTGGTGCACTGTCGTATGAATGAAAGATCCGGGTGTAGGCTTCCGCTACGGAACGCAGGTAGCTGTTCTTGATGTTCTGTTCAAAGACGATGCCGCGCCGCTGAATGCGCTTGCGCAGCACCTCAATGGGTGCTTGCAAGTAGATGACCAGATCCGGACAGGGTGGGTCTAGGGCAAGGGCCGAGTGAATTTGCTCATAAAGCGCCAGTTCATGCTCATTGAGGGTTATTTCGGCGAACAATCGGTCCTTCTCCATGAGGAAGTCGGACACCAGCGTGAGTCCGGCTAAATCCTCTCGGGGCGCTGCGGCTATTTTGCGGGCGCGGTGCAGCAGAAAAAACAACTGGGTTTGCAGAGCGGTTGCATGACGGTTGCGGTAGAACTGGCTGAGAAACGGATTATCAAGCGCTGATTCAAGCAAAAGGGGGTAGTTGAGGGCTTCGGCCAGCTTGAGCGCGAGCGTTGTCTTGCCGACGCCGATTGGCCCCTCCACCACCAAGTATTGAGGCGGTTGCTGTCGCGGTTTCTCCAGCGCCGCTTTATTCAGTTCCATGACCGCGCAATTGACCAAGTGCGGGTCAGCCGGACAGGGCAGTAGGCTCCGCTGCCTTGGGTCGTGCTCGCCGCTTGGCCGCACCAGTTCTTTTTCGGCTTGGTTTGTCTAAGGCTGCGATCATTTTGGCTCGTTCATCCTTTGAAACCTGTTGAATCCTAGTCCACCAGTCGGCGATCTTGGCATCAACCTCGTCGGCGGCGGCGCGAAGCAGGAGAAAATCATAGGCGGCGCGGAATTTCGGGTGTTGCAGCGCTTTCATCACCCTTTTTTTCAAGCGTTTTTGCAGCAGCGGCTGCAGCTGCCAAACCTCGGTGATGAATCCGGTGTGTCGGCGGGGCAGAGCTAAGGTGCGTCGTTGGACGGCCAGCGCTTCGCTGGCGGCTAGGGTGTTGGCTTCACCAATGCTCATCCCACCCCCTGCTGGCGACGACAGTTCTTCGGCCTTGGCTTGGTAGTCCTTCCAGAGCATGACCGAAAGCAGAAACCCAGAGGTCGCTGATCGCCCTTGGGCGATGCGCTTATCCGTATTGGCGATGGCTAGGCGAACCAAGTGGCTGTTTGCCGGCAGGCTAGGAAAAAGAGCCTTGGCGATGGGCGTCTGCTCCAATTGACGCCAAACCCTTGCGCCGTATCCACCGAGAAACATCTTGCCGAACTCATCAAACAGGCGTGCTGAAGGTATGAGCCGCAGCCGTAAAGCCATGTTCTCCAAGTCTTCTGTTATGGCTGGGTCGAGATCAAAACCCAGTTTGGCTTGGAAGCGAAAGGCGCGAAGCAAGCGCACCGGATCTTCAAGCAGCCGCTGTTGAGCGTTGCCGATGAACCGCAGCCGCCGCTTTCTGATGTCCTCAATGCCGCCCACATAGTCTAGAATTTCCTCCTCATGGGGGTCGTAATACAGCGCGTTGACGGTGAAATCCCGGCGAAAGGCGTCCTCGTCCAAGGTGCCGTAGACGTTGTCGTGCAGGATCGCGCCGTCGCCGCGGCCACTGCCGTTCACCGCCGCCGCGGTGGGTGCTTTGCGGAAAGTGGAGACTTCGATGATGTCCCGCCCGTAGCGGACGTGGGCGATTTTGAAGCGACGCCCGATCATGAGTGCACGCCGAAAAAGACGACGCACCTGCTCAGGCGTCGCGCTGGTGGCGACATCAAAGTCTTTTGGAGCTGCCCCAAGCAGCAGGTCGCGCACGCAACCACCAACAAGCCATGCTTGAAACCCGGCGTTCTTCAGATTGGTGATGACGTCGATTGCGTTGGCATCGACCTGTTCTTGGGAAACGTTAAGCGGCCGCGAAGCCAGCTTGGTTGCTGCGGCCTTCTGCATGTTCAAAGCTTCTTCAACGTGTCAACTGAGCATCAGGGGAACAACAGTCTAGCACAGCCGCCAGTATTACGGGCGGCGCGGGCCGCGCTTGCGTGTTTTGGTGCGGGGGATGTTCAAACGCTGGCGCCGCTCCCACAGGTTCTTGCGGCTGATGCCCAGTTTTCTGGCAATTTCGGTTTCAGTCAGCTGTTCTTGGTGTTGCAGTACGAAGGACACGAAATACTCCTCCAAGGAGACCGGCTCTTCGCGCTCGTCCTCAGCCTGCTCCACTGTTGGCGAAAGCCCAATGTCGATGGCCAAGTGGTCCGCGGTGACGGTGCCATCATCACAGAGCAGGACGGCCCGTTCGATGGCGTTGGCGAGTTCCCTCAAGTTACCCGGCCAACGGTGTCGACGGATCGCATCGACCGCCTCGCCGGAGAGGCGTAGGGGCGCTTTGTCGAGCTTTCTGCCCGCCTGCTCAAGCAACATCTCGGCCAGTTCAATGGCGTCTTCTTGGTGCTCTCGCAACGGCGGTAAGTTGATGAAGGCGCACTTCAAGCAGCGCAGGAGACCGGCGAGAAACTCCCCTTGTTCAACCGACTGCCTCAAGTTTCGGTGGGATGAGGCGATGACTCGCGGGGTTCGCTCCATAGCGGTGCCGTCCCGGCGCTGCGGCTGATTGCCGCACACCAGGGGCAGCAAGCGGCTCTGCAAGGCGGCGGGTAGATTGCCCACATCCTCAAGCAACAGGGTGCCGCCTTCGGCTCGCTCGATCAGGTTGCCGTTAGTTGAATCTTGGCCGAACAGTTCGGCTTCGATCATGGATTCAGGGATCTCAGCGCAGTTGACTACGATCAGCGGCGCTTCGACGCGCCTGCTGGCCGCATGAATCGCGTAGGCAAGGGATACCTTGCCGGTGCCAGATTCGCCTTCAATCAATACCGCTGAGTGCGTTGAAGCCACTTCCGCCACGCGCTCGCGAATGGCTTTCATGGCACTGCTTGAACCGGCCAAGGCAAAGGGAGAGTGCTGCCGGCTATCTAGCCGCATGGGCGCGTTCGCTAGCATGCTCTCGACTGCATTCAGCAATTCGTCCGCGTCGAGGGGAAGCGGCAGGTAGTCCGACGCACCTCGTTTCATGGCTTGAACCGATTGGCGAACATCGGGTTGGCTAGCGAGGACGATGATTGGACATTGGGGCTGCTGCCGGAGCAGGCCCTCATGCTCAACGACTTCGGCCTCTGCGAGTATGCAGTCAAAGCCTGTGAAATCGGGTTTTTGTCCGCCATCGTTGGTGACGTGGCCCGTTACCAAGAAGCCGCTGCCCGCAAGCATCCCGGAGAGCTCGGCTTTAAGGTGCCGGTCGCGAGTGATCAGAAGCAATTGGGGCATGAGGCCATGTTAGCAAATGACTTCTGCTTGCCGAAGCCTCGGCGGGCAGTTCGGACAAACCCACAGCGCAGCTTGGCGGTCCTATTGGCGCGAACGCCCCGGCGGGGCGGCGGGGTCGAAGACCTGATTGCGCTGCTTAAGGCGGCGAATTTCCCAATGTTCCAAGGCCCAGTGCATCAGCGCCTCCAAGCTCAGCGCCGGTGCCTGCAGGCCAAGCAGCAGGGCTAGGCAAGCGCGGATATTGGCTGCGGGAGTGTCGTCGTTCACCGGTGCGGCCTGGGTTTGTTTGGACCATTTTTGCCCAGCGGGATTGAGCAGCACAGGAATATGGGCGTAGGTTGGCGCCTGCAAATGCAGTAATTGCATGAGGTGCAGTTGGGCCGGGGTGTTGGCGAGCAGGTCGCGTCCGCGCAGCACGCGAACGATGTTTGAGTCGCCATCGTCCACCGCTGTAGCTAGGTGATAAGAAAAGGGGCCGTCCCGGCGCTTGACGATGAAGTCCCCGGTGGTGCGCTCCAAGTTGCAGCGTTGCCGTCCTTGAACCAAGTCCGTGAATGCAACTGTTGCGCCCTCCACACGCACTCGGAGGCTGGCATCTGCAATGGGATTGGTGCGCTCTCGGCAGTGGCCTGGATAGACGCGGCTGGTGGCGAGGTCCTGGCGTGAGCAGGTGCAGAAGAATATCGCCTCTCGCTGACGCAATCTCGCCACTGCCTGTTGATAGCGTTCAAGGTGGTCGCTTTGATGTTGCACCGGGCCGTCCCAGTGCAGGCCGTGCGCTTCCAAGGTGTTGAGGATGTGCCGAGTGGCATGCGGGGCGTTGCGTTGCTGATCGAGATCGTCGAACCGCAGCCGCCATTCGAGGCCCAAGGTGCGGGCGTCTAGGAAACTTGCTAAAGCGGAGTAGAGCGAACCGATGTGCAATGGCCCCGTGGGGGATGGTGCGAACCGTCCCGCTGGCGCCGCCCCGTTCACGCTCAGCCGTGCAGCTGTCTTTCCTTGATTTCAGCCAAGGATTTGCAATCGACGCACTGGGTGGCTGTGGGCCGCGCCTCCAAGCGCCGCAAGCCGATCTCCATGCCGCAGGTATCGCAGTAGCCGTAGTCGGTTTGGTCAACCCGCTCAACGGTTTGGTCGATCTTGCGGATCAGCTTGCGCTCCCGGTCCCGGGTGCGCAGTTCAATGGTGAACTCCTCCTCTTGGGTGGCGCGGTCAACCTGATCGGGAAAGTTGGTCGCCTCGTCCTGCATGTGGTGCATCGTGTGATCAACCTCCTCCATGAGCTCTTTGCGCCAACGCATTAGAATGGCGCGAAAGTGCTTCTGCTGCTCATTGCTCATGTAGGGCTCACCCTCAGCCAATTGGTAAGGCGTGAAATTGGTGAAAGGGGAGTCCGATGATCCTGGGTCCTGACGACCCTGTGCTGATGCTTCCATATGTTTCAATTCCCTATCTCTGCGATAAGCACGGTTTCTGCGTGACCGGGGCCGAGGCATCGGCCTCGTTCGCCGGAGGGCGCATAAACTATCAAAACAATCATGGGTTGACCATATGAAAAAAAGTACAAATTTTCTGTCGTCGGAAGCCGTTGATGATTTATGAACCGCCACTGATTGAAGCGAGGTTGGTGCGGCGCCACAAGCGCTTTCTAGCGGACGTGGAACTGGCCGATGGCGCTTTGCTTAGAGTCCATTGCCCAAACACAGGCGCCATGACCGGCTGCTCCGATCCAGGCAGCCAAGTGTGGCTGTGGGATTCTGGCAATCCCGAACGCAAGTATCGGCACACGCTGGAACTGGTTGCTGTTGGCGATCACTTGGTTTGCGTCAACACCGCTAGAGCGAACCAAGTGTTCGCCGAGGCGCTTCGGCACTCGCAGTTGCCCTTGCTGGCCGGCTACGCCAAGATGCGCCCTGAACCACGGATTCCCGGCAGCCGCAGACGCTTTGATTTCCTGTTGTCCGACCCGGCCAAAGGCGATTGCTACATCGAATTGAAAAGCCTGACGCTGGCTTGCCCCGATGGCTGGGGCGCCTTTCCTGACGCAAGGAGCGAGCGGGCGCTCACCCATGTTGCGGAACTAGAGAGAATGCTGTCCGCGCTTGGTGCGCGCGCCCTGTTGATCTTTTGCGTGATGCACACAGGCGTGCGCACGGCCACCACGGCCGATGCAATCCATCCCGCCTACGGGGAGCGCGTCCGGGCGGCCATTGCTCAAGGAGTGGAGACCTATGCGTGGCGTTGCAGCATCAGCCCTGAGCAGTTGTCGCTTGATCGCCGCCTGCCTTTTGTCAGCCCGCGGCAAAAAAGTGGCTAAGCGGTTTGTAGACCTGTTTCAGCGCCACTCAGCATGCCATCGGAAAGCGGCCGTCAGCGGCCTGAACAATATGCGAAGACTGTTGCGAAACCCTGACTGACCTTCAAGACGACGACATTGAACCTGCTGAAAGCGGCCAATCGGATCGAGTTGATGGCCGCCTGAAGGCGGAGTCCGTCCGAATTCTCCCGAGACCGCAGGCTTCGAGGCTACGACAGACCGGGAACCCGCTCAAAATACGCCGCTCCTCGCCAAAACCTTGGAAGGCAGGCCAGAATAAGCAGATTCGACCCAATTCGGACCGGTCCCATGCGGGGAAAATGGCTGAAATATGGGAGGTTTTGTGTGCGCCGTCCTGCTGGGTGCCGTTGCCTGAACAACCGGCTTGGAGCACGACGGGAATAGAGAACTCCCCGCAGTTCTTTATGGGGCAGACGGCTTTCGCGTTACGCTTTAGAAAACAGACGGGGATGTTGCGCTATCGGAAAAAATTCAGCGTGATAGCTGAATCCTCCCGAGATTGATGCAGCTGTCACCGTTTTTGGATGAATTGGTTGTTTCAAGCGGCGATTTTGCGATGGGTTCCAGCCGTTCAACGGCGTTTGAAGTTGGTCAGCACCCGCTGGTACTGCTTAAGAGTGCGCAGCCGTGCGCCATATTGCTGCACCAGAACAGAGGCAGCGTAGTTGCCGAAGAGGGCTGCCTGCGACGCCTCCATGCCCGCGCCCAAGCCGTACAGGCAGGCACCGGCGTAGATGTCGCCGGCGCCTGTGGTGTCTACGGCTGACACAGCGAAGCCAGGCGCTTGTTTCGCCTTTCCTTGGACTATGCTCAGGCTACCTTGCCGGCCCAAGGTGATGAAGCAGACTTGGCCAATGTCCTTCAATTCGGCGATGGCGACATCCAAGCGGTCTGTGCCCGCCCAAGTCAAGGCTTCCTCCTCGTTGCAGAACAGCCAACGCACGCCGTTGCCGAGCATGCGCTTAAGCTGTGCGCGGAAATGGACCACCATGGCGGGGTCCGACAGGCTCAACGAGGTGCTTCTGCCATATTGCTCGGCCAATCCCCGGGCCGCCTCGGCTGCCGCCAAGTTGTGCGGCGAGGCGCTCAGATATCCTTCTATATAGAGGGTGCGGGCCTTGGCTAGGGCGTCCGCATCCAAGTCGGCCGGGCTGAGTTGGGTGGAAGCGCCAAGAAAGGAGTTCATGGAGCGTTCCGCGTCCGCCGTGATGAGCACCAAGCATTGGCCGGAATGGCCATCGGCGGCGGCGGCATTGGCATTGACGTGGATGCCGGCTTCAGACAGATCGTGCAGAAAGTGCTCCCCCATATCATCCTGAGCCACTTTGCAGGAGTAGAACGCTTGGCCGCCAAAGCCTTGAATGGCCATCAGGGTGTTGGCGGCGGAGCCGCCGCTCATGCGTTCGGGGCGAAGCCCCTTCAGATCCTCCGCCAACAGCTGCACGCGCTGTTCATCCACCAAGGTGGTGTGGCCCTTGGCGATGCCGTGGTGTCTTAAGAAGCTCTCGTCAACGCGGTACTCCATATCCACCAAGGCGTTGCCGATGCCGTAGACGTCATAGGTCAACCTGTGGTCTTGGCCATGAGGCCTCGTGGAGGCGGTCACAGCGGCGCTTTGATGGCGGCTAAGGCACTGTCGGCGGCGGACAACGTCGCTTCGACAATGTCCGGTGTGTGCTGGGCGCCGAGAAAGCCCGCTTCAAAGGCGCTTGGCGCTAGGTAGACGCCTCGGTCCAGCATGGCGTGGAAAAACCGAGCATAGGCTTCACTGTTGGCGTTGGCCACATGCTGAAATGTCGTCACTTGCTCCGGCGCGTCGAAAAAGAGGCTGAACATGCCGCAGACTTGGTTGACCCTGATCTTCAGGCCGTGCTTGTTGGCTAGAGCCTTCAATTCCTGCGCCAAGTGGTCGGTGCGCTTTTCAAGGGTGATGAAAAATTCCTCGTTCAGCGCCTCCAAGGTGGCGATGCCGGCCGCCACCGCCAACGGATTGCCGGATAGGGTGCCGGCTTGATAGACGCTTCCTTCCGGCGCCAAATGCGCCATGATTTCGCGCCGTCCGCCCACTGCGCCCACCGGCAGCCCGCCGCCGATGATCTTGCCTAGTGTGGTGAGGTCCGGCGTTATGCCGTAACGAGCCTGGGCGCCGCCTCGGGCCACCCTGAAGCCGGTCATCACCTCATCAAAAATCAGTAGGCTGCCATCGGCTTCGGTGACTTCCCGCACCGTCTCCAAAAACCCGGGCACTGGCGGAATGCAACCCATGTTGCCGGCCACCGGCTCTAGGATGAGGCCGGCGATGCGTCCGGGATAGGTTTGGTAGGCTTGTCGCACCGCGGCGGCGTCGTTGAAGGGCAGGGTCAGGGTTTGTGCGGCCACCGCTTCCGGCACGCCGGGCGAGTTGGGAATGCCCAAGGTCAATACGCCGGAGCCCGCTTTGACCAGCAGCGCATCCGAATGCCCGTGGTAGCAGCCGTCAAACTTCAGGATCAAATCCCGGTTGGTGAACCCTCGGGCCAGCCGCACGGCAGTCATGGTGGCTTCCGTGCCGGAATTGACCAAGCGCACTTGGTCGATGCTGGGTGTCATTTCCACGATGCGCTCGGCCAGATCGATCTCCAGCGTCGTGGGTGCGCCAAAGCCCAAGGCCAATTCCGCCTGCGCCTTGATGGCCGCCACGACCTGCGGGCTGTTGTGGCCAAGAATCATGGGGCCCCATGAACAGACGTAGTCGATGTAACGATTGCCATCCACGTCTTCGAGCCAAGCGCCTTCGCCAGCGCGGAAAAATACCGGCTCGCCGCCTACGCCCTTGAATGCCCGCACCGGCGAGTTCACGCCGCCGGGGATGGTGCGCCGCGCTTGCGCGATCAATCGTTCAGAGGTTCGGCGCGACATCAGCAGTTCGGTTTGGACCCCCCGACCCTTTCTGGACGCTCGCAGTCAAGCTTGCAGCTTCGGCGCAGCATGGGAGGGCGGCGTCAAAATGGCTTGACGACCACGAGAATGACAATGGCCACCAAGGCCAAGGTTGGAATTTCGTTGAATAGTCGTAAAAAGCGTTCGCTGCCCGGGCTCTCGCCGTTGGCTAGCGCCCGCATGATGCGGCGGCAGTAGTGGTGATGGCCGATCAGCCCGCTGACCAGCGCGATCTTCATCCACAACCACAGGGCACCGCTGTAGATCGCCCAAGTTTCCACCAACGCCCAGATGCCGAGCGCGAGGGTCGCGATCATCGATGGGTTCATAATGATGCGATAGAGCTTGGACTCCATGACGACGAACCGGTTCCGGCTGACTTCATCTTCAGCGCCTAGGTGGTAGACGAACAGCCGTGGCAGGTAAAACAAGCCGGCAAACCAGCAGACCATGGCGATGACATGGGCGGCCTTGACCCATAGATACCAATTCACGGCCTGCTTCGCCGCAGGTTCCGCGCAATGGAGATGATCTCGGGTTTGCCGGCAAACCCCCGGTTCATGGCACCAAATTCCAAGCTAAGTAAGCCACTATAATAACCACACCCGGCGAAGAATATCGCTTTGTGAGCATTTGTGGCTATCACTTGTTTCTGTTGCTCATCACTGTCTACGCGATCGCTTCCTCGAACAACCCGCCTTGCTTTGCCCTTCGGGACCGTGCCGCCTCGGGTAGCAGTTCGGCGACCGCCTCCCGCCGGGATGTTCGCGAGCCTTCTCCGCTCCAGCTTATGGAGCCCGCCACCGTAGGGCACCTCGAATTTTGCCTGTTTGCAGCGCTGCGCATCGGCGCGACTGGTTTGAAGGTTGAGCCGCTGACTTGCGGGCTCGTCCGCCCAGCCCATCCCCTACCACGGCATTCGCGACCTCTCGGGCCTCGAATTCGCCATCAACCCCACAACCCTGCACCTTGAAGCCAACTTGGTCTCCGACCTCTCGCCACTGGCCGGGCTGGCCCGGCTGCGCACCCTCGTCCTCGGCGACAACCGGCGCCTCTAGCCGGCCTAGCCGCACTGCGCTGGCTCGACCTCTCCGACAACCGCGTCTTGGACCTTGCGCCGCTGGCCGGGCTCACCCACTTGCACGGCAACTGCCCGCCGCCGGCCGGGGATTGCTTGGCCGACATCGCATCGCTGGCTGGCTTGGCCGAACTGGAGCTGCTGTCCTTGGCCAACAACGACATCGAGGACATCTCCACCTTGGCTGGCCTGACTGAACTGTCGTGGCTGATCCTGGCCAACAACAGGATCAAAGACCTCTCGCGGCTGCTGGACAACCCGGGCCTCGGCGTCGGCGACTACATAAGCCTGCTCGGCAACCCCTACGACCTAGCCGCCGCCGTCCCGCTGGCCGCCTCCGGGGTCCCGCTCGCCGTGCCGAGGCCGCCGCCCTCCCCTCGCCGGCCCCTCCGCCGCCGCCATCTCCGCTTGGCCGGCAATGAATTGCGCGGGGACGTGCAATCTTTGCCCGACGCTCCTTTCACTGGCGATGTGATACCAGAGCTCGTTGTGCAGATGGCCCGAGCCGCGTTCCAGCAGAGCCTTGGACTGTTTGCCGAGGCACTGGTGAACCATTGGACTCAAGCGAAAACTAGCCGTTGGCTGCCAAGGATTCTCCCAGAGCATTGACTAGGCTGGTGATTTCCTGTTTCTCCACCACGAATGGCAGGCCCAGTTGAATGGTGTCGCCGCCGTATCGAACGTAGAACCCCTTGTCCCACATACTCATCGCCACTTCATAGGGTCTTCGCAAGGGCTCTCCCGCATAGGGTGCAAGCGTCATGCCGCCGGCCAGACCATAGTTGCGAATGTCAACAACATGAGGACAGTTGGCGAGGGAATGCAACGCCTCCTCAAAGTAAGGGGCGATGTCCGTCACTCGTCGAATCATGTCTTCTTGCTGTATGAACTCCAGCGAAGCCAAGCCCGCTGCGCAAGCAACCGGATGCGCCGAATAGGTATAGCCGTGGGGAAGTTCAAGGGCGTACTCCGGCGTGTCGATGTCCATGTAGCAATCGTAGATGGATTGGTTGACTATGACCGCGCCCATAGGCACGGTGCCATTGGTCAACTGCTTGGCGACCATCATCAGGTCCGGCGTTACGCCGAAGGCTTCTGCCCCGGTTTTTGCGCCCATGCGCCCGAACGCGCAAATCACTTCATCGAAGATGAGCAGGATGTTGTGGTCATCGCAGATTTGCCGCAGCCGATTTAGGTAGCCGGCCGGCGGCGGGAATACGCCGGCGGAACCGGCCAAAGGCTCAACAATGACCGCCGCCACATTGGACGCGTCGTGCAGTGCGATGATGTCCAGCAACTCATTGGCCAGCTCCGCTCCTTGGTCGGGCAAACCCCGCGTGAAGTAGTTTTGCGACTGCCAAGTGTGGTTGAGATGGTCCGAAGCCACGCCCTCGCCGAACATTGCCCGGTTGCCGCCAATGCCGCCGACGCTGACGCCACCGAAGTTGACCCCGTGATATCCCTTGGCGCGGCCAATGAATTTGGTCTTGGTTGGCTGCCCCTTGTTGCGCCAATATCCCCTGGCTAGTTTCAGTGCGGTATCCGCCGCTTCGGAGCCGGAGCAGCAGAAAAACACTCGATTCAGATTGCCGGGCATGAACTCCGTGATTTTTTCCGCCAGTTGAAACGCTTTCGGATGCCCGAATTGGAATGCCGGGCTGAAGTCCAGGTTCTGGAGCTGGTTGGTGATGGCATCCGCGATGGGCTTTAGGCCATGGCCCAGACCACAGGTCCAAAGGCCGGACAGGCCATCGAATATCTTGCGGCCATTTGCATCCTCGTAGTAGCAGCCTGCCGCTTTCACTATGATGCGAGGGTTCTTCTTGAACTGCCGGTTGGCGGTGAAGGGCATCCAGTACGAATTTAGCTGTGCTTGGGTAACTTGGTTAGTCATAGGGGTGTGGATTTCGTTGGGGGAGTCCGCCACAAATTGGGTTGGGTTTGGGTGGCTTGGTCAGGGCGACCTGGGTCGTTGCCAAGAGAACCATCATGCTATAAAGGAACTGCATCCGCCGCAAAAAGCCACTAGTCGTTGCGAGGCATGGCTTTCAGGAGGGACATTTTTTGTGTTGGCATAGAGGCGACCTCTACTTGTACTTTAAGGCGAAAGTGTTCTAAGCAGTGTCCTTGTGTAAAGGCGAGGATGAGTCTTTTGGATCAAGGTCTGGGACTATAGTTCACCAATAAACCCGCAAACAACGCTAGGGCACCTCTATTTTGCCTGTTTTCAGCGCCGCACGTCGGCACGACTGGTTTGAAGTTGGCATTGAGCCGCTGACCGGTGGATTCGTGGGCAGTTTTGAGCCTGTCGTGCGGTCTTTCGAGCGCGACCCGCTCCGTCTAGTGATCGGATCCGCAGTCCGGCCGCCCTTCCTTCATGCCGGGCGGGCGTGCAACAGTCTCATGCTCAGGCTCCTGAGTTTTTTGCAGAAGCCGAGCACGCCTGAACCGGCGGCGGGGCGCTGGAGCCAGTGCGCCAATGCGCCGAAAATCGTCGGGGCCGAAATTCCGGAATGTGTCTGAGCCCATACACCGGGGCGACCTCACCATCAGCGAAGTGAGTCGGGCACTGGGCAGGTCTCTCCGCGACCACCACCACGTCCGGCCCCACCAAGCCATCGGCTTGTTGACACCGGCCGAATTCGCGGACAAGGCAGCCTTGGCCGCCTGAACGAAAAAATTCCGAAATGTACCGAGCCCATGCAACGCGCCGCAGACGTTGTGGGATTTGAGCGTGTCGCCCGAGAGGATTGGTGGCGTGTCGTGGGGGCTGGGCGACATGGAAGGCGCGTGCGACGCCTACGGGGAGTCGCTGGCGCTTCGACGCCAACTGCGGGACGTTATTGGCAACTCGCCGCAGAACTTGAAGAGGGCTTCGCGAGACAGCTCCACGAGGAGGTCCGCGAACGCCGGTGGCGTGTCTAGCCAATCTCCCCGCCCCGCCGCGAAGTTCAGGGGCCCGTCGAGAGCATCGTACACCTGATCCAGTAGCGCCGGTGCGGCCGATTCAAACACCGCCCGTAGCGCATCGAACGGCGTCGGTGGCTGATCGAATAGCGAAAAAAAATGGGTACGGCTCGTTATCAACACTCGGCATCGGGCTTGGCCAAGTGGCGCAGCAGCAAGCGGAGCGAGCCTTCGCCAAGTTCGGCGCGAAGCCGCCCCGTACGTCAGTTCTCATCAAGCTGACGCTACAAGACGACCATGTGTTGCATAGACAAGGCGAGAAAATCCGCCACCATCGTCGGCTTTGGGCTTACCTGCACCATCACAGCGCTCAATCTGCTCGCCGCGCCCGATGATCCCTGAAGCCGGCCAGAGGGACCCCGTGCCGCACTATGGCTCGTGCGGTCGGTGCAACGCATCTGTTGTGGGTTGGCCGGGTGCCTTCCTTGGCCCAAGCCTTTCTCGCAACCTGCGCCTATAGCCGCATGATCGTACTGCCGTGGTGCTTTGGACGCGAATTTGGGCGGTGTCGCTGGCTGCAACATCGCGGCACAACCAAAGACACAACGGGAGCAAGCTGTGGCATCGACTCGTGTAATTTATTCAGTTATATCAATGTCTTTCTTGTTAGCGTTCGCTAACAGACAGCTGCTGGCATCTCTACAGCGGCGACGTCGTGGCGTCTAACAGTCCGCCGCTCAGGCCAGCTATGCCTGCCGAAGGCTCATGGAGCGCCAAAGAGTGTCTGCCTGCCGTAGAATCCTTTCGCACAGCGCTAGAACCAAGTCTGCTTTATCCCGGGGGAAATCTAGATCGATACCGTAGTCGGCCACTACGCGTAGGATACGGCACTGTTCCAGTATGTATCCCAAGCTCCACAGCGATCTCGGGTTCAAAGAGTCCATGAGCGCGTCTACTAGATTTTTGTGTGCGCCGCCCGTCTTACCTATCGAAAGGTTTGCGTCTTGCGCGGCCAATCGACAGCGGTGAAAAGCCGCGTAGTAGGCGCGACTTGTCGCGTTGCGCCAATCGACCTCCAGATCTCCCCTGCCGATAGCCTGGGCCGCATCGAGAAGAATTTCAGGCTTTACGGCCATTTGAAGATGCGGCGGTGAACATAGCAACAAACTTGAGTCCGGGATCGGCCATCAGGTCGGGCCGGTCGGCGATTTGGTCGGCCAAGCGCTCGTTAAGGTCCGCCGCCAATGTTGGGGTGGCGTAGACCGCTCGTTGATAGAGAAAGGAATCCGCAGCGTTATACACACTAAACCCGAAGTGGGCGCTTCGCACATTCTCGCCGCGTTGGATCGCCGTAAGAATGCGGAGGACATCCTGGGCGGCGTCTTCCCCGAATACCCCGGCCTCTACGGCATCGGCGAGTTGTTGAGCAGTATCGAATAGGGGATGAGGACGATCGGGAGTGAGGGCATGCCAGCGATCGGAGAGATTTCGGGCCACCACGAAGTTGGCGGATGCAAGAGCGGCATTGATGGCGCGTTCGATCAAATCAAGGTTATCTGGGTACGTCTTCAGGGTTTTGTTCGCTAGGCCTAGGGCCTCACCGTGTTCTTCGACAAGAGATAGGGCGAGCGAATAGTTGAACAGTATCTGGTAGGTGTCGTCCAGTTTTCTGGCGATGCTGTAATGGCGTCGGGTCTCTGTTGCATCGCCACGCAGGGCTGCGACACTGCCGAGCAGCATGTGGGCCTGGGCTGGATCAGGTTGCATCAGCGCGTTAGCCTCATCGACAATACGACGGAGTGCGAACTCGTCCAAGGGCGGAGCTTTCGAAAGACCTGCAAGCTTTTCCACCAGTTGGCTGGCCTTGGTCTGAGTAGTTGGCTTGCGAGGCATTTTGGATAATCGGTTCGTATCGAATAGGCAAGGGCATCGAGGCTACCACAAAGTCGTAGCTAGGGCGGGCGGGCTTGAAAGAGCCGGCGTTGTCAGAGGCTTCCTCTCATCTTGCAAGTGGCGGATTAAGGTCTTGGGCAGCCGTTCTTTTTCATCGCCCATATACCCTCTGCGTCGTTCGTCGTACACTTCAGGTTCGCACTGCTCCTACAATACCGATTCTACAGATAAGGAGGTTAAGCCGTGTCCGGACCGCTAGCCGGCATTCGTGTACTTGATGTAGGTCTGCTCGTGCAGGGGCCCCAAGCCGCAGCGATGCTGTCGGACATGGGGGCGGATGTCGTCAAGATCGAATTGCCCGGCTTTGGCGATCACGCCCGATTCCTGCCGCTGTCTGCCGAAGACTCCCGCAGCGCGTGGTATATCGGCGCCAATCGCGGCAAACGAGGTTTGACCCTCGATCTGCGCCAGCCTGCTGGGGCGGAAATTTTTCGCCGGCTTGTCCGCACCGGAGATGTCGTCCTCAGCAATTTCGTGCCGGGAACTCTTGATGGTTGGGGGCTCGGTTATGAGGCGCTCGCCGAATGCAACCCGGGAATCATTTGGGCGGCAGGTAGCACATTCGGTCCGGTTGGGCCAGACGCCAAACGCAAGGGCGCCGACTTGGCCGGCCAAGCGGCCGGCGGCCTCATCAGCACCATCGGGCGCGACGGCGAACCGCCGTCGCCGGCGGGCGTGACGATCGCTGATCATATAGGGTCGCTCAACTTGGTGGCCGGGATACTGGCCGCCCTCCATGCACGGTGTCACACCGGCCGTGGGCAGCGTGTCGAGGTGTCGTTGCTCGGCGGGCAAATCTGGGCGCAGGCATCCGAATACACTGCTTTCCTTCTTACTGGTGAGGTGCCCGGCCGCGCAAATTATGGGCATCCGCTGCTCCCGTCGATATACCGCATCTTCAAGACGGCCGATGGCTGGATCGGCCTTGTTGGGGTGCCGCCGGAGTCGATGGGTGCCTTCTGCACCGCCCTCAACCGCCCGGAACTGGCGGTGGACGAGCGCCTGCTGACCATGGGGAACTTCCAATGGCTGGTCGGAGAACTTGAACGGATCTTCAGGACGCGCACGACGGATGAGTGGTGCGCGGCGTTTCACGGCATCGACGTGCGTTACGCCCCGGTGCGGGACTATCGGCAGGTTGTGGAGGACCCGGGCGCTTGGGAAAACGGCTACTTCGCCGAGGTGCGGGACACTGGCGGGACCATGCACAGGGTTGTGGGTTCGCCTATTCGGATGAGTGAAACACCTCTTGAGCCCGGCGCGGCGGCGCCGGCGCTCGGCGAGCACACCGATGAGATCCTGCGGGAGGCGGGATACGCGGATGAAGAGATCTCGGCGTTCCGTGAGGCGGGGGTTATTTGACGCACTTGATGGGACGGTAGCGTCAAACACCGGGGTCGCATCGCAATTGATTGCGGAATTAGGGGGTGGCAGCAGCACTCAGCGCCCCGGTACGGGCGGCCGGGGGCGGATCGCGCAGTTCAGTTTGGAGACCCCCAGCCTTGATTTGAAGTGGGCTTCCTATCGGAGATCTTAGAGGTCGGGATGGATGTGTCTGCGTAACAGTGAGTCTGCGGCTTGTAAGCAGCGATGGGTGCCCCCACTTGCGAGCCTGTGTCCTATTCGGGGGTAGGCGATCATCCCGCGTATAATGGTTGCGACGATGGACGGAGGAAATCCGGGCGTGCCGGAAGAGGCCGGAGCCCCGGATAGGACATTGACGACAACCGATCCTGTGGGCTCAGGCGGTCGCGGTCATCAGTTGCAATCATGGGCAAGAAAACAACGCCATCGACCGAACTCGTGCGGGGTATCGCCCCTCCCAAGCAAGCTATCTGCGGCAGACTCAGTACTTACGCCCTACCAAAAGCGTGTTCGGGCGACACTGCCAGACGCAATTGGCAGCGAAACCCGACCCGCCGCATTGCAGCGAGCTCGTCCTCCAGCTGGAAATAGGTGTCCTCCTCCACCCATCCGTCGAAGTGCCGGTATGCGCACCCCTCGTCTACGCCGCGATAAGCCATGTGATCGGCCCATAACTGGTCGCTTTGCTGACGCTGGGCTGAGTCTCTGCTGATGGTCACGTCCGCATTCACGAACAGGTCGCCGGGCCGGAGCGCTTGGTAGATGCGTGCAAAGAGCCTGCTTTTTCCCTCCATTGTGGGACGTAGTGCAGAGCTAGGGAAGAGGCCACCGCGTCACACTCCGGTAGCGGAGCATCGAACGGGCACTCGCGGAATCGCGCTCGGTTTCCGAAACACTCCAGACGGATGCGTGCTTGGGCCAGCATCTCCGGATCGATGTCCTCAGCTTCAAGCGCCCCCAACACCATCATGTTCCAATATCGCTTGGCTGAGTGCGCCGGACCCTGCCCCAAGGTCAAGCACTAGACTAGACCGAACTCCCGAAACTTCCTTGGCAGATCGGGTCAATGTTTCTTCGTACCCCGGGATGAACCTGCGAATAGTCTCGTCGTAGGCATCGATCTCAAGGCGAAGATGGCTGCGGACGGAGTGACTCAACGATGGCCTTCCGCGGCGTCCTGCGGCACGAATCCCACCGCCTTCCTGGCATGGGACAGGTCCCGGCACCCCCAGCGGTTGCGGCAGTTCACGAAAGACACTTCGAAATGGCGTACGAGCCGCGCCAGCCGCCGCCGCGTTGCACCGCCGATCAGCCCGCTCATGTCTGTAACAACGATGTTCACGTCAACATTCTACATGGCGATATCTCACCGAGAACCAAGACGGCGCTGCATTCTATGCCGAAAATCTGGGGCAGGCTTGAATGTCCTCAACCCGTGCGGGCGCATGAAAAAACGTCTACGAACTATGGGAAGATAGACCATATGCAGTTCAAGCGAGAAACCTCCGGCGCGGCAAGTGTACGCCGGTCAGAAACCCTGACAGAAGCAGATTGCCTCCAGGCCCAATTTGAAATCGGCGATGAAGTGACGTTTCCCGCAAAAGACGACACGCGGATGATCGGCATCATCGAGAAGCTCAACCGGAAAACGGCGACGGTGCGGTGCAGAACGGAAAGGTGGCGGGTGCCTTACGCGCTACTTGAACCGAACGGCGGACAGCGCCGCGAGGGGAGGTATGAAAGGCTGCTTGATGTGGCCCAGGAAGCCGGCGAACTCATGGACAAACACGGGCTTAAGAGTTGGAACTTCCGCTTTAGCTCCGCTCGGCGGGCGATTGGCTTGTGTAAAGAGAAAGAGAAAATCATTCAACTCGGCAGGCATCATGCGGCGAACGACCCACCGGAACAAGTAACCGACACCATTTTGCACGAGATCGCCCATGCGCTCGCCGGCGCTGCGGCGGGCCATGGCCCGTCCTGGTGCAACGTCGCGAAACGAATCGGCGCGACGCCGCGGGCAACCGAGGCAGGCGACCCGATGCACGACCAAGAGGTCAAGAACGGGTTTAATCCCGGTGCAAAGGTAAGTTTCCGCTCCGGCAGCAGAAGCTATCTCACGGGCGTCGTTGTGAAGTTGAACCGCAAGACGGCGCGGGTTTCCTGCGGCGACCGAATGCTGCTTGTGCCCTACGGCTGCATTGCCGAAGCGCAGCCGGACGCTGAGTCCGCGCACAGGCCGGGCCGCGAGTAACGATGTGCAAGCCATTCAATTCACCTTCAAGGGCCCTTGCCGTTTGTGGTCCACGCCGATGCTTTGGTGTCAGGCGACCGCAGCCTGCTGGTGCTTGCAGAGTTTTTTCGGTCCCGGCCCTTGCGCCACTGGCGGTCAAGAAGCGATTGTTTGGCGCGGCAAATCCGAACCAACTTAACGATTTCAATGCAAGGATGAAAGCCAGACGGCCTTTGGTGCGCTGTCCAAGCTACGTGGTGACGGCGAGACCCCAGGCAATGGCGGCAGTTTGAAAAGGAGGCGCTGAAGACGGTCTTGCAGCAGGGTTGGCAGGTTCAGAAATCCCCGGCAGGCGTTGCTTGACGTTGCTTCGGATTGAAGGTGTGCCCCTCAATAATTGGTCATTTTCCAGTATCCGAGACCATTTTCATTTCACGCAGATAGCAAATATCAGCCCGCAAGTCGTCCAAGGATGGTTTTGCAGCAAGCTCCAACGAGGCGAAGTTGCGCTTGGCGGTGGCCGCCTAAGCGGTTGAGGTGACGGCGCCAACAACCTTTTGCCGACAATTTTAGGGCACCTCAGTTTTTGCCTGTTTTCAGCGCCGCACGTCGGTGCGACTGGTTTGAAGTTGGCGTTGAGCCGCTGACTAGCGGACTCGTGGGTGGCTTTGTGCCTGTCGTACGGTCTTTTGAGCGCGATCCGTTCCGCCTTGCGGCCGGATCCGCATGTCCGGCCGCCCTTCCTGCATGCCGGGCACGGGTGGTTGAAGCGCTGCAGTTGCACAAGACGGGCATGTTGCAGGCAAGGTCCTTCATGCTGATCTTGGCTTTGCCCCGCGCCGGACTGATGGCCCGCCCATGTCATTGGCCTGTGCGCCGAAGACATGCCCGACCCGGACCCGCACGGTGGATTTGGTCCGGTTGCTCTTCTGTGCCTGCTAGGTCAGCGGGTTGCCCCGCTCACCCTAAAGGAAAAGGAGTGATGGCTGTCGCTATGGGGCTTGATGATGTTGTCGGCGGGAAATTTAGCCACCATGGAGCGGATGATGGTTCCGCTGGCTGGGTAGTGCGCCGCCAATATGGCGTGCATGACCGGCATTGCGATTGCGGACAAGAGTTTTCAACCAAGCTCCTTGGTGATCGTCGGCGCCGGAGAAGTCGGTGAACACAAGGACCACGGATTGCGTTTGTTGATAAGCTTCGTATTCGTTTTACCTGATCCGCTGCGCCGACCAATCTGCAGCGGTGAGCCGCAGGACGGCCTCGCGCAACGGATCCGCCTGCACCGGCCTCAAGTCTTTCAACGGCTCTTCAATATCCATGAGTGCGTACTAAATCAACAATACGCCGCCCACATTTCAGGTGGCTGGCTCGTCCAAGGGGATTGCGCCATAGCCAAGCCTTTGATGAGGCTGGTTCATATTTCCTGATGTTCGTGAGGAAACCCCATTCCTTTGGGTATAATCCTTGTCCCTAGACAACAGTTTCAGTATATGTCCGCTCAGGCCGAAATTGCATTTTCCAACCGCGCCGCCGCCAAGGTTCGACAACTTGTTGAGGCTGAGGGCGTTGACTTGAACCTGCGCGTGTTCATCACCGGTGGCGGCTGCAGTGGTTTCTCCTACGGCTTCACCTTTGATGAGGCCGTGGCCGATGACGATGCTGTGGTGGAGCGGGGCGGGGTGATGATGGTTGTGGACAGCCTGAGCTATCAATATCTGCTGGGGGCCGAAATAGACTACACGGAAGATCTGCAAGGGTCCCAATTCATCGTCAACAACCCCAACGCCTCCTCGACCTGTGGTTGTGGCAATTCCTTTGCCGTGTAGGCCGTTCCCGCGAGCTGTTTTGCCATCCTTTTCCCGTGCGACCAATAGGTCCAACGAGGCGGTGCTCTAGACCGATAGGAGTGTGGTCGACGGGTACGGACTTGGCTCGTCTGTCATCCTTTCTTCGCGATCAAAAGGCAAAGCTCTCCCTACCCACTCAGGGCATATAAACAGCACCGAGAACACGATGACCTTCGGCACCGGTAACGCTGGGGGCGTTTGCGGGTGCGCCAGTCAGCCGTTGGTGCGCCAACCAAGCGAAAGCGGCGGCCTCAATGGCGTTGCCGTCCCAGCCGTGGTGGTCAATGGGTTCGACCGGCGCTTCGATGAGACTGGCAAGGCGGCTCATCAATAAGGCGTTCAAGCGCCCGCCGCCGCAGACTATCAGACGCTCGAAGATGGGCACCCAGCGCTTGATTGCGTCCCTAATCGAAACGGCCGTGAATTCGAGCAGTGTGCGCTGTACGTCCTCGGGCGCAAGTGATACGTGCAGATGCTGCCGCAGCCAAGGCAAATTGTAGTGCTCCCGGCCGGTGCTCTTGGGCGGAGGCCGGGCCAAGTAGGGGTCGCTCATCAGGGATTGCAACAACTGCGGGTTGAGGTTGCCGCTTGCGGCCCACGCGCCGTCTGCATCGAAGGGGCTAGCCCGGTGTTCGGTGCACCAAGCATCGAGGAGGGCGTTCCCGGGTCCGGTGTCAAACCCCATAAGCGGTGCTTGCAGTACGCTGAGGTTGCTGATGCCGCCGATGTTCAACACTAAGCGCTGCTCGTGGGCGTTGCCCAGAATAGCGGCATGAAAGCCGGGGACCAGCGGAGCGCCTTGGCCGCCGGCGGCTAGGTCCCGGCGACGGAAGTCCGCCACCGTCGTTAAACCTGTGCATTCGGCGATGAGGTTGGGATCGCCGATTTGCATGGAGAATGGATGGCCGCCGTCAGGTCGGTGTCGAACGGTCTGGCCGTGGCTGCCTATGGCGCGAACTTCATTCTTGGTTAGCTCGCAGGTGCCAAGGAAGTTGTTGACGGCTTCGCCGACAAATCGTCCCAATGCGGTGTCCGCCATGCCGAGCGCATCAAGTTGGTCGCCTTCTTCGCCTTGGCCGAGGTGCAGCAGCGTAGCGCGCAGCCCCTCCGGGAAATCGACGGTATCCTGATGCAGAAGACCTATTCGGACGTCGTCAATTCCAATCAGGGCAAGGTCCAGTCCATCAACACTGGTGCCGGAGATGGTGCCGATGTAATGCAGCCGCTTAACGTCCGACTGCAAAATTAGATTGCTGTTCGCGTTCGCCGCCTAGATTGATGCTTGCCTGATTGTTCTTGAATTTGTCCAACTCGGCGAACAGCAGTGTAGCTTGGTTATGGAATTCCGCAGCTTCGGCGTCAGGCACAGGGGGGGGGACGTCGGACGTCGTCGCCGTCCTTGGGTTTTGATGGACGCCATTAACCAAGAACTCATAGTGCAGGTGCGGGCCGGTTGCCCAGCCGGTGGCGCCGACATGGCCGATGACGTCCCCCTGCTTCACCTTGGTGCCGGAGCGGATGCCGCGTGCGAATTTGGAAAGGTGCAGGTACTTCGTCAATATGGCGTCGTTGTGGCGTAGCGTGATGTAGTTGCCGTTGGGCTCGGTTTTCGTGGCCTCCACCACGACGCCGGTGCCGGCGGCCCGCACCGGCGTTCCTCTAGGGGCCGCGTAGTCGATGCCGCGATGGGGCTTGGAGTGCTTCCATAATGGGTGTTTGCGGCGAAGATTGAAGTGTGAGCTGATGCGCGTGAAATCCACCGGAACCTGCAGGAAGCTCTTTTGCATGGCTTTACCGTTCGGGTCGAAATAGTCCTGCTCGCCGTTCGGGCGGGTGTAGAGCACGGCTTTGTGGGGTTTGCCTTGATTGATGAACTCGGCGGCCAGGATTTCCCCAAAGCTAACGAATGCACCGTCCAAGTGGCGCTCTTCAAGCAGTATGTGAAAGGCGTCACCTTTGCGGATGTCGAGCACGAAATCGATGTCCCACCTGAATATGTTGGCTAGTTCAATGGTTACGGCGTCCGGCAACCCAACCCTTTGACTCGACAGGAACAGGTTGTGATCGATGACAGCGTGCTTGTGGGTCAGGCGTCGTTCGGGTTCAGTGATGATCTCCGCGCCCTCGAAACGGTCGCCAAACCGGGTGAACTCAAGTTTTTCGAGCGGTCCTGATGAGCAGGTCAGCTTGACTAACTCGTTGCTGTCGCCAATCACGAAGGTCAACTTGTCGCCTGGGTATAGGTCTGTCAAACGCGAGCCTAGCGGTTGGGAGTTCGTCACTCTGTACAGATCCTTGGAGGATAGACCTTGGCGTTGAAATATGGATGCCAAGTTGTCGCCTGGCTTGACGTGAATGCTGGGCGGCGCCATGCCCTCGGCCTTCTTGACAGCATCCACCACAATATCCGTTTTTGGGGGCAAGGGGGACGGAGGTGTTGGCATTGGTTTGAGCGGATTGCCCGGCTTCGCCAGAGAAGAGGTATTATTGATGTCGCCAGCGAACTTGGCCACACCGATGGCGCACAGGCATGCGCCTGCGATGGCGACAGACAATAAGAGCGCTTGACGGATGCCGTCGCTAGTTAATGGAGATTCCATTCCCTCCACTAGAGTGGTGTTATTGTTTTCCAAGCCGGTTTTTTCACCCCTTCCTAGGAAACGGGGCTTGGGCCAAATCGCAGCGCGTTTTTTTACAGGCAATTGCAACGGTTGTCTAGAATTAAACGCCAAAATCTTGAAAATTCAAGAAAAAATTCATTTTTGGCCGAATTTGGACTCTATCTTCTGCTAAATTGCGCCGAATTTAGTCAAACTGTACTCTCCGCATTGTCATGTTTCTAGATGAGCTTGTTGCCCGCGGGCTGGTCGCCCAAGTGTCGGATCTAGATGGGCTGCGGCGCCATCTTATCGAGGGTCCGCGGGCGCTCTATTGTGGGTTTGATCCCACGGCGGATAGCCTGCACATTGGCAACTTGGTGCCGCTGCTGGCCCTACGACGCTTCCAGCTCGCCGGTCATCGGCCCATACTGTTGCTCGGCGGTGCCACTGGGCTGATCGGTGACCCTTCCGGCCGCGGCGATGAGCGCAAACTGAATGACGCCGCAATAGTGGCGGAATGGGTCGAGCGCATTCGGCGACAAGTGCAGCCCTTTCTCGACTTTAGCGGGGCCGCCGGTGCCTGCTTGGCCAACAATTTGGATTGGACCCGGGATCTGGGCCTGATCAGTTTTCTCAGGGATGTAGGCAAATCCTTTTCCGTGAACGCGATGATCGCGCGGGAGTCGGTCAAGAGCCGGCTTGGTCGGCCGGACGGAGGGATTTCCTATACGGAGTTCAGCTACATGCTGCTGCAGGCGAACGACTACTTGGAGTTGGCCCGACGCTACGGCTGCTCCCTGCAGATTGGCGGCAGCGACCAATGGGGCAACATCCTGTCGGGCATGCACTTGGTGCGCCGCCGGTTGGGTCGGGATGCCTTCGCGCTGACCCTGCCCTTGGTTACCCGGGCCGATGGCGAGAAGTTTGGCAAGACCGCGGCGGGCTCGGTCTGGCTGGACCCGGCCAAGACTTCGCCATACGCCTTTTATCAATTCTGGTTGAACACTGCCGATGCGGACGTCATTACTTACCTGCAGATGTTTTCGCTGCTTGACCTCGCTGAGATTGAGGCGTTGGCGCAAGAGTTGGCCGTGGCACCTGAGCGCCGGCAAGCTCAGGTGCGGCTGGCGGAGCATGTCACCGGCTTGGTGCATGGTGTGGATGCTTTACAGCCGGTGCAGCGAATCACGGAATTCCTGTTCGGAGGCGATGTCCGTGCGCTGAAGGAGGAGGATCTGCGCTGGCTTGAACATGACGGGATGATCAAGGTGGAAGTTGAGGACAACCAAATGGGTCTTCTGGCTGTTCTGGTCGCTTGCGGCTTCGCTGGATCGCACGGGGTGGCCCGAAGGCTGGTGGATGCGCGGGGCATTTACGTCAATGGCCAAGTGCAGAAGACCCCAAGCCGAGTGCTGGACTTTTCGGATGCCTTATTTGGTCGCTACTACCTGCTGCGGCGAGGGAAGAAGCTCTGGTGCCTGCTCAAGCGGCGGACTCCTACAACCGTTGGGAGGGGGTGATTAGGAATCTGCGGCCAAGGGGGCGCCACGGCAAGGGGGTGTGCAAACAGGTGGAGGCGCGCCGCCCGGAGGGTTGTACAAGAAGCAGGGGTGCGCTAGTAGCACCCGTTTTTGTGCTGGCGCGGGGCCGTTTGGCAACAACGCTTTGCGGTGTCTGAAATTTAACTGAAAATTAGTGTTGCCATGCCAAGGCGCGTACGTATAATGCGCAGTTCATTGCTGGGGCATTGGCCTCGGCAGTTCTTTAAAATTCGAAGAAGTAGACTAATTACGCGCAGTCGGAATCGCGAGTTCGACCATGAATGAGCTCTTGAGATGCCGGCTGCACGTCAAGCCATTCGTGTGGGTAACACGAAGATTCATTTGGAGCCGAAAACCTTTAGTGCAATTCGTTGCACTGCAAACTTGAACTGAAGAGTTTGATCATGGCTCAGATTGAACGTTGGCGGCAGGCTTCATACATGCAAGTCGAACGAGAAAGCGCTTTCGGGCGCGAGTAAAGTGGCGGACGGGTGAGTAACGCGTAGGAATCTACCCAGCAGTAGGGGACAACTCGGGGAAACTCGAGCTAATACCGTATAACATCCCGACTCTTCGGAAGAGGGATCAAAGGGGGCCTATCCTTGGAAGCTCCCGCTGCCGGAGGAGCCTGCGTTGGATTAGCTAGTTGGTGGGGTAACGGCCTACCAAGGCGACGATCCATAGCTGGTCTGAGAGGACGATCAGCCACACTGGAACTGAGACACGGTCCAGACTCCTACGGGAGGCAGCAGTAGGGAATCTTGGGCAATGGGCGCAAGCCTGACCCAGCCATGCCGCGTGTGCGAAGAAGGCTTTAGGGTTGTAAAGCACTTTCAGTGGTGAAGAAATGCCCCGGGTTAATACCCTTGGGTTTTGACGTTAACCATAGAAGAAGCACCGGCTAACTCCGTGCCAGCAGCCGCGGTAATACGGAGGGTGCGAACGTTAATCGGAATTACTGGGCGTAAAGGGCGCGTAGGCGGTCTGGCAAGTGGATTGTGAAAGCCCCGGGCTCAACTTGGGAACTGCAGTCCAAACTGCCGGACTAGAGTATGGTAGAGGGAGGTAGAATTTCCTGTGTAGCGGTGAAATGCGTAGATATAGGAAGGAATACCGATGGCGAAGGCAGCCTCCTGGACCAATACTGACGCTGAGGTGCGAAAGCGTGGGTAGCAAACAGGATTAGATACCCTGGTAGTCCACGCCGTAAACGATGAGAACTAGCCGTTGGAGCCCTTAGAGGCTTTAGTGGCGCAGCTAACGCGATAAGTTCTCCGCCTGGGGAGTACGACCGCAAGGTTAAAACTCAAATGAATTGACGGGGGCCCGCACAAGCGGTGGAGCATGTTGTTTAATTCGATGCAACGCGAAGAACCTTACCACCCCTTGACATCCCCGGAACCGCTTGGAGACCGGCGGGTGCCTTCGGGAACCGGGTGACAGGTGCTGCATGGCTGTCGTCAGCTCGTGTCGTGAGATGTTGGGTTAAATCCCGTAACGAGCGCAACCCTTGTCCTTATTTGCCAGCGGGTAATGCCGGGAACTCTAAGGAGACTGCCGGTGACAAACCGGGGGAAGGTGGGGATGACGTCAAGTCATCATGGCCCTTACGGGGTGGGCTACAAACGTGCTACAATGGGCGGCACAAAGGGTAGCGATCCAGCAATGGCAAGCGAATCCCAAAAAACCGCTCGTAGTCCGGATAGGAGTCTGCAACTCGACTCCTTGAAGTTGGAATCGCTAGTAATCGCGAATCAGAATGTCGCGGTGAATACGTTCCCGGGCCTTGTACACACCGCCCGTCACGTCATGGAAGTGGGTTGCACCAGAAGTAGCTAGTTTAACCCCTCTTTGAGGGGAGGACGGTTACCACGGTGTGGTTCATGACTGGGACGAAGTCGTAACAAGGTAGCCGTAGGGGAACCTGTGGCTGGATCACCTCCTTAAACCTTAAATCCTGAGAGCCATCAGCCGCTTTGGCGGAGGGGGCTCAAGATCGGATCAATGGCTCTTCACGAATCTTCAGTGGGCGTCGCCGATCGGGCTGGGATTTCCGGCCTTTGGCGTTGCCGCGCCATTCCGTTTCGACGGAATGGCACCCACACGAATGGCTTGATCTCTACTTTTTCACTTTCGTTGCAGATTGGGGACGGCCTCTGTTTCTCCTGCGATGCTTTGTTGGCATTGTATTTTTGGGGTTAAACGGGTCTGTAGCTCAGTTGGTCAGAGCGCACCCCTGATAAGGGTGAGGTCGGTGGTTCAAGTCCACCCAGACCCACCAACGTTCTTTGATGATCGGGGGCCGTAGCTCAGCTGGGAGAGCGCCTGCCTTGCACGCAGGAGGTCAGGAGTTCGATCCTCCTCGGCTCCACCAATTTGGTCCGTTTTGCAACGAGAAAGATATTGCCCGAGCGTCCTCTTAGGACATTCAGCTAGATGCTTAGGCTGCAACTTTGCAGCTTAGTTTGTGGCGGGGTCTGTTCTTTAAAAATTCAGATACATAGCCGCATTGTTATTCAATGCAATAACAACGCGGGTAGCCGTCTGTCTCTAGCAGGCAGATGGCGTTGATGCGTCTTGGTGCAGTGCACAAGCTTCCCCTTAAGCAATTTAGGCAAAAGACGGAGTTTGTGGTGCTGCATCGGCAATATGCGTTGCCAAAATCCAACCGCAATGGTTTGGTCCCTGAGCAAACGGAGTCAACGATTGGCCTTTGCCTTTCGTTGTTGACGTTACGGATCGGGCCTGTTGAACGTGCGTTGGATTATATGGTCAAGCATGAAAGTGCATTCGGTGGATGCCTAGGCAGCCAAAGGCGATGAAGGACGTTGTAGCTTGCGATAAGCCTCGGGGAGCCGGCAAACAGGCTTTGATCCGGGGATTTCCGAATGGGGAAACCCACCGCTTTCGGGCGGTATCCATATCTGAATTCATAGGATATGGAGGCAAACCCGGGGAACTGAAATATCTAAGTACCCGGAGGAAAAGAAATCAACCGAGATTCCCTTAGTAGCGATGAGCGAACGGGGAATAGCCCTTAAGTCCATAATTTGTTAGTGGAAGCTTCTGGAAAGTTGTGCGATACAGGGTGATAGCCCCGTACACGAAAACGGATCATGGATGAAATCGAGTAGGACGGGGCACGTGAAACCCTGTTTGAACTGTCTTCGGACGAGGGGGGACCATCCTCCAAGGCTAAATACTCTTGGCTGACCGATAGTGAACCAGTACCGTGAGGGAAAGGCGAAAAGAACCCCTGCGAGGGGAGTGAAATAGAACCTGAAACCGGATGCATACAAGCAGTGGGAGCTGGCTGACGCTTCATTTTTCCTTGGAAGACCTTCGGGACTTTTAGGGAATGGGAGTTGGCTGGTGACTGCGTACCTTTTGTATAATGGGTCAGCGAGTTGCTTTTACTGGCGAGGTTAACCATTTAGGGGAGCCGTAGGGAAACCGAGTCTTAACAGGGCGACACCTGCTTTGGCAGGGGCAGTCGGTAGGAGCAGACCCGAAACCGAGCGATCTAGCCATGGGCAGGGTGAAGGTTGAGTAACATCAACTGGAGGCCCGAACCCACTAATGTTGAAAAATTAGGGGATGACCTGTGGCTCGGAGTGAAAGGCTAATCAAGCTCGGAGATAGCTGGTTCTCCTCGAAATCTATTTAGGTAGAGCCTCTCGTATCACCGCCGGGGGTAGAGCACTGTTTGGGCTAGGGGGTCACCTAGACTTACCAACTCCATGCAAACTCCGAATACCGGCGAGTGCAATCGAGGGAGACACACGGCGGGTGCTAACGTCCGTCGTGGAAAGGGAAACAACCCGGACCGCCAGCTAAGGTCCCCAAGTGACAGTTAAGTGGGAAACGATGTGGGAAGGCCCAGACAGCCAGGAGGTTGGCTTAGAAGCAGCCATCCTTTAAAGAAAGCGTAATAGCTCACTGGTCGAGTCGGCCCGCGCGGAAGATGTAACGGGGCTCAAACTGTCCACCGAAGCTGCGGATGCCATGGTTCTTTAGGACCGCGGCATGGTAGAGGAGCGTTCTGTAAGCCTATGAAGGTATGCCGAGAGGCGTACTGGAGGTATCAGAAGTGAGAATGCTGACATAAGTAACGATAAAGGAGGTGAAAATCCTCCTCGCCGAAAGACCAAGGGTTCCTGCGCAACGCTCATCGGCGCAGGGTGAGTCGGCCCCTAAGGCGAGGCCGAAAGGCGTAGTCGATGGGAAGCAGGTTAACATTCCTGCACCTTTCGTAGCTGCGATGGGGTGACGAAGAAGGCTAGGCTGGCCTGGCGTTGGTTGTCCAGGTTTAAGCATGTAGGCTGGGGTCTTAGGCAAATCCGGGACCTCAAGGCTGAGATGTGATGACGAACCGCTCTTATACGGGCGGGAAGTGGTTGATGCCAAGCTTCCAAGAAAAACCTCTAAGCTTTAAGGCTACGGGCGACCGTACCCCAAACCGACACAGGTGGTCGGGTAGAGAATACCAAGGCGCTTGAGAGAACTCGGGTGAAGGAACTAGGCAAAATAGCACCGTAACTTCGGGAGAAGGTGCGCCGCTGGTGGTGATGGGACTTGCTCCCCGAGCTGCCGGTGGTCGAAGATACCAGGTGGCTGCGACTGTTTATTAAAAACACAGCACTCTGCAAACTCGTAAGAGGACGTATAGGGTGTGACGCCTGCCCGGTGCCGGAAGGTTAATTGATTGGGTTAGCTTCGGCGAAGCTCATGATCGAAGCCCCGGTAAACGGCGGCCGTAACTATAACGGTCCTAAGGTGAATGCGTTGCCTTAGTAAAACTGAACCATATGCGGGAACATCCTCAAAAACTTCCCGGTACTCGTTGGCGCTTTCCGTTGGTAGGCGCTTTCAGTAAAAATCCGGAAGACAGGGGGACAATCCGCAGGGAAGGCCAAGATGCACTTGGAACCCTCAGAGACTTTACGTTCAGGAGCTGTTGATGAAGCTTGATGCGCAATGGATCGCTGGCTTTGTGGACGGTGAAGGTTGTTTTCACATTGGCGTTAACGCCAATCTGTCGATGACAGCCGGATTTCAGGTTTTACCTGAATTTACCGTAATGCAACACAAGCGCGATGTGCAGATACTCCAAGCACTAAAGGCGTACTTCGGTTGTGGCGTGGTTCGAGTGAACCACGGAGACCGAATGGCCTATCGTGTGATAAGAAAGGGTCATTTGCTAGAATGCATCGTTCCATTTTTCATGAAGCATCCTTTGAAAACGAAGAAGAACGTGGACTTTCGAAAATTCCGCAAGGTTCTTCTGATGATGGATAAGGGAGTTCATTTGACTGGCGAGGGCGCTGAAGAGATTCGCCGAATTGCTAGCCAGATGAACACGAGCAGTTCAAGATAAAGTCCAACTTTTCTGGAAACAGTTAAGAGTGATTGAGCGAAATTCCTTGTCGGGTAAGTTCCGACCTGCACGAATGGCGTAACGATGGCCACACTGTCTCCACCCGAGACTCAGTGAAATTGAAATCGCGGTGAAGATGCCGTGTACCCGCGGCTAGACGGAAAGACCCCGTGAACCTTTACTACAGCTTCGCACTGGGCTTTGACTTGGTTTGTGTAGGATAGGTGGGAGACTTTGAAGCGGAGGCGCTAGCCCTCGTGGAGTCGTCCTTGAAATACCACCCTGACCAACTCGAGGTTCTAACTCAGGTCCATTATCTGGATCGAGGACAGTGTGTGGTGGGTAGTTTGACTGGGGCGGTCTCCTCCTAAAGAGTAACGGAGGAGCACGAAGGTACACTCAGCATGGTCGGAAATCATGCAGTGCGTGTAAAGGCGGAAGTGTGCTTGACTGCGAGGCTGACGGGCCGAGCAGGGTCGAAAGACGGTCTTAGTGATCCGGTGGTTCTGTATGGAAGGGCCATCGCTCAACGGATAAAAGGTACTCCGGGGATAACAGGCTAATACCGCCCAAGAGTTCACATCGACGGCGGTGTTTGGCACCTCGATGTCGGCTCATCACATCCCGGGGCCGGAGCCGGTCCCAAGGGTATGGCTGTTCGCCATTTAAAGTGGTACGCGAGCTGGGTTTAGAACGTCGTGAGACAGTTCGGTCCCTATCTGCCGTGGGCGTATGAGATTTGAGAGGAGCTGCTCCTAGTACGAGAGGACCGGAGTGGACGAACCTCTGGTGTTCCGGTTGTCACGCCAGTGGCATTGCCGGGTAGCTATGTTCGGACGGGATAACCGCTGAAAGCATCTAAGTGGGAAGCCCCCCTCGAGATTAGATCTCACCAAATCATTACGATTTCTGAAGGGCCCTCGTAGACTACGAGGTTGATAGGCAGGGTGTGTAAGCGCTGCGAGGCGTTGAGCTAACCTGTACTAATTGCCCGTGCGGCTTGACCATATAATCGAACGCATTAGGCGTTGGATGATGGTTAGCGCAATTGCAAAAGGCGCATCTACCCGCGTTGTTGGCTATGTACTCTGAATTTTCTTGTTCTTGGCAGTTGAGCTGGGAGCGAGAAACCGTCTTCCTGACGATACTAGCGTGTTGGAACCACCTGACCCCATCCCGAACTCAGCAGTGAAACGACGCAGCGCCGATGGTAGTGTGGGGTCTCCCCATGTGAGAGTAGGTCGTCGTCAGGATCTTATTCGCAAAAAACCCGCCAATCGGCGGGTTTTTTTGCGGGCGACATGCCTTGCTTGGCCGCCAGGCAGAGGGTGTCGGACACCACTCACCTAACGAAGAAGGCCTTTATCGCCAAGCCATTCAAATTGCTTCCTCAAATGAGCGGCTTGTGCCTCGGGCAAGCTAGGCACAGCATGCTGAAACGCAAGAAATTTGTGGGACAGGACACTAGTTCAGATGGTTCCCTAGCAGTTGAGTTGCGAAAGGATGTCCATGAATCCCTCCATCGTAACGATCACTGCTTCCTTTGGCTTCAATGAAGAAGCCCACTTCTCCCGCAGTCCTCCAGTAGAAAATGTCCCGGCAACGCTTCACCAGTTCAAGGATCTGCCTGCCCCGCGCAATATAGCCCGCCGCGCCAAGTGGTGGTCAAAGAGGGCGAACAGCTCCTCCGCCTCGCCCGTCTGCGCCAGAGCCTCGCGATGCAGCCAGACCGTCTTGGCGTCGGGCACCCGGCCCTCAAGGCCCAACCCGAGGAATCGCACCGAAGGAAGGCCGGTCTCGGATCTGATGTTCGATCCGGTCATCCGACATTGTTGTGAAGTGCATCTAGGAACAGCGCTTTGAACACTAAACCCGCGCCCATCGGTTTTGCGCCTTGCGCGGGATTTCCGGTCCTTCTCCGGCTTCCGCCAGACCCGCTCCAGCAAAGGACGAAACCCATCCCATGGCATGATAACCAACCTCCGTCCAATACCGACTCAATATCCACACCACCTTCAGATTAGGCGTTAGACGCAACTTTTCGAGGTGCCCGGAAGTGAATCACGCCGGAAGACTGGTGGCCAAGAAAATCAACGGGATTTGGCAACAATCTTGCATAAGCAGATTCAGCCCAACCCGCACCGACCTTTTAAAGGTTCTGCCATCAACATGTACGGTCATGCGGCCGAACTGGACGAGTTCGCCGGGCCGTAAGGCCCAGCGCGAGGCGGTGCGCGTGGCTGCGGGAGAAGTCGCGTCGGCACCTGCTCCGTGTGCGCCCCTTGTAGTGGCTGGCGGGCCGTAGGTGCCCGGCGCGCATGCCCTCGGCTCGGCCCGGCGGACGCGGCGCTCAGTGTGAAGCTGGGGTCTCGGCGGAGGATGGCGTGGATGGTCGCGCGCCCAGCCCAGGGCTGGCGGCGGCGCTCGGCCTCGACCAAGCGGCGGTCTTGCTTGGCCCACTGCCGGTGCCGGGCTCCGCGCGGGCGGGTGCTGCGCGGAGGGCCTTGAGCCCGCCGCGGAGGTGGCCCCCGCGCCAGCCGTAGTACGTCCCGGCGGCTAGGAGGGTGTCGCCGCGGCGCTTGCCGCGGGCGGCCATCCGGTCGATAAACTCAAGGATGCACAGGCGCTTGCGGGTGGTTTCGGAATCGGCCAGATCCACCGCAGGCGCTTGCAGGACGGCGGGCATGCGTGCAACAATCACACGTTCAGGCTCCTTAGTTGTTGAACTAGCTATGTGTGCCTGAACCGTCGCCGGGGCCGAAATTTCGACATGTGTCTGAGCTGATTCACGTTGCTGCCCACGAGCCTCGGTGCGCTGGCACGTTCGGAAGTAGGCGCTGCCATTCTACGGACAAGATCGAGAATTTAGATGCTGGGGTCGTCCACAAGCGATGTAAATTGAATCCGTGAATGAACGACTCACCCAGCTGCTTGAGCGCATCGTCAAGACTGGATGCGTCCCTGAAGATGAATTCCGGTTTGATGGCATAGTGCCCGAGAAGTTTGGCTTGCAGGTTAAGGACGGGCTTGTGGTGGTGCCCGCAGAACTGGAATTGCTCGACCAAGATGGGATAGCTCGGCAGCTCTCGCCGGCCGCCGCCGCTTGGTTGCGGCAACTGAAGGTGTTTGTTGCGGTGGACTCCACCAATACGCGGATGACGGAGGAGGCGCAAAGCGCTTCCGTGGGCGGCTACGCTTGGGTTGCCGAGGTGCAGTTGGCCGGACGCGGACGCCGAGGGCGCCACTGGATGACGCCTTTCGGCACCAACATCGCGTTGACCTTAGGCTTCGGTTTTGGCCGTCCGCTTGGCCGTCTCGGCGGCTTGAGCTTGGCCGTTGGGCTGGCGGTGGCTCAATTGCTGCACAGCAAGGGTGTGGTGGATGTGGCGGTTAAGTGGCCGAACGATGTCTATGTCGGCGACGCCAAGATTTGCGGCATTCTGATTGAAGTGGTCACTCGTGTCGGGGAGTGCGACTGCATCGTTGGCATTGGGCTGAACCTGGACCTGCCGGAGGGCGTTCGCGCTGCCATTGGCCGGGAAGTCACCGACCTTAAAGCCGCAGGCCTGTGTGTTGGTCGCAACGAAATCGTGGCAGACCTTATGGGTGAAGTGGTGCAGGTGGTGAGTCGGTTCAAGCGGGACGGCTTTGCGCCCCTCCGCGCTGCCTACGACAACCTGCACCTGTGCCATGACAAGCCTTGCCGGATCACTCAAGGGGAGCAGTTCTATGAAGGCGTGGTTTTGGGCCTATCCGACGCAGGCGCTTTGCGGGTGCAGTGCGCTGAGCGCGTCATTGAGTTCACCGGTGGCGAAGTGAGCCTGAGAAAGCAAGATGCTGGCGAGATGCCAGCGAATAGGGCTTAAGCCCGCCCTGGCAGCCTGCGCCGCAGTAGGTTAAGGCTGCATATTTGCTCTCACGCATGGCTTTCTTCCGCCATTTTCGCTAAATGTACAGGCTGTTCGCCTCTCCGCATTCTGGTGCGGCTTGGCGTTTGCGGGCACAATGCCTACCACCATTGAAGTGGACCTGAGTGTTGGCTGGTGATACCGACTCGGTGCTGTTGCGGCGCATCAAAGAAGGAGACCGAGCGGCCTTCGACCTCCTTTTTGGGCGCTATCAACATAGGATTTGCAACCTCATCGCCCGTCAAATCAGTGACCCGGCGGAAGTTGAGGATGTTGCTCAGGAGGCTTTCATCAAGGCGTTCCGTGCTTTGCCAAAATTTCGCGGCGAGAGCGCTTTCTACACTTGGCTGTACCGAATTTCGATCAACACCGCCCGCAATCATCAGGTGGCCAAGAGCCGCCGCCCACCGGCCGTTGATGTGGATGCGGAGGAAGCTCAATTCATGGATGGAGCGGATGCGCTGCGCGAATCCGAGAACCCGGAATCGGCCCTTTCTCGCGACCAGTTGTCCCAAGAAATAGACCGCGCCATCGCTGGATTGCCGGACAATCTGCGCAACGCTCTCATCCTGCGGGAATTCGAAGGCTTGAGTTACAGCCAGATTGCGGCGATTATGGAGTGTCCTGTCGGGACCGTCCGCTCACGCATTTTCCGCGCCCGGGAAGCGATGGATGAACGCATCGGCCTTTTGCTCGGCTGAGGGCGGCGCGTTGGCCATCGGGTTCAAGCTTTAAGGGAACCCTGAGGCTAAAGACCTGTCCATAAATTGGTGTGAAAACGGGGCATAGGGCTATGTCGGGAAAGTTACGGGAATCTCTTTCCGCGTTGCTTGATGGCGAGGTCAGTCAATTCGAGGTGCGTCAGGTGCTTCGTGAAGTCCGGCGCGACCCTCAGTTGCAGGAGGCTTGGCAGCGGTTCAGCCGAGTCTCCGCCGCCATGCGGGGCGATTCAGTGAAGGTGTCGAATGATCTGGCCGACAGCGTGTGGGCCAGCCTGCAGGATGCCGCGGAGCCAACCTCGAATTTAGCGCAAGATGCCTCGCTTTCGCTCATGCCGCACCCCAATCGGCGACGGTTGATGGCAATGGCCGTGGCTGCATCGGCGGTTTTGGCCGTCATTATGGCCATGAATTGGGTTGGAGTTGGCGGCGACGGTGAGGCGGATGCGCCGATTGTTGCGGAGGCCCCCGTTTTGGAACGGCCGTTACCTGTGGTCGCCGCTGCTCCCGAAAGGCAGTCACCGAATTTGCAAAGACTGAACAGCTACAGGATCCGGCACTTGCAGCACAAGGCCGTGAGCCATCCTGATGTGGCGGCTTTCACCAAACTCGTTACCTACGAAACCGACTCAGAGGGTCGATGAATCCTAGGCTGACAGCGCCCGCGAAGACCGGCCCCCAGCCAACGAGGTTGGGCTTTTTGAGGGCGCCAGCCGATTCAGTTGACGGCGTTGTCCTAGAGTTCCTCTTCCTGCGGTTGAAAAAATTGGTAAGGCAGCCGATGAGGGCGCTCGGGTTGGTTGCGCTGCTGTGGCCGGCTGGCAACCTCTCGGCGCAGCCGCTGCCGGATTGGCTCGAAGATGTGAACCGCGCCTTTTCCGACCTCAACTATGACGGGGTGTTCAGCTACTTCACCGGCGAGGACCTCGTCACCCTGCGCATTGTCCACATGGTCGTGGACGGTGAACGTCGGGAGCGGGTGGTGCAGCTGAATGGCGCTCCTCGAGAGATCATCCGCAAGGGCGATGAAGTCATTAGCGTGCTCATGCCGGGAGACAACCTAGCGGAGTTGAGCCGCGAAATCGCCTTCGGCTCCTTCGCCCGCGCTTTCGCACATCGCTTTGATCGCGTGTCAGGATTTTACGCCATCACGGAGCTTGACCCCGGCCGCATCGCCGGTCGCCCGGCCCGCCAAATCGCGGTGACGCCCAAGGATGATAACCGCTATGGCTACCGCTTATGGCTGGATGCCGAGCATCAATTGCCATTGCGGCTCGGCCTGTTGGACCAGGATGGCTCGCTCTTGGAGGTGTTCCAATTCACGCAGATAACGATTGGCGATGAGGTCAGCCCGGCGGAGCTTGAGCCCGGCACCTATGAGGGCGCGATTTCCAGCCTGTATCGACCGCGGCTGCAAAAGCCGGCCGAGGCCGCTGCAACGCCGGTGCCTTGGCGCCCCGGCTGGATACCAGTGGGTTTCTCCATGACCGTGTCGCACATGCGCGATGTGCGTTTTGACCCTTCGACCCAGCGCCAGCCGGTAAGCGCCATGATGTACAGCGATGGCATGTCGGCTTTTTCCCTGTTTGTGGAGGAAAGACCCAAGAGTGGGGCTGCGGCCATGGTGTCTCGTCGGGGCGCCACCATCATTCTCACGGACTTTATGCTGCACCCATTCCGAGGCCAAGTCTTGGTCACCTTGGTGGGTGAACTGCCGGAGGTCACGGCTAGAAGGATCGCCCGTTCCGTTCGCCATGCATCTGATACGCGGGAATAAATTGGTGTCCAATTCGCAGTATCCATCCTCCGTGCTTGAACCGGCAAACAAGATTGTCATCGCCCCATGCGGCGGAAGCTGCCGCTGTGGACGTCTCCCTGTGCAAGCGATCGATTGCATCGGGCTGACCCCCTCGGTCTTGCTATGCTTTGGCTTGCCCTTGCTGTTGCTGCTGATTGGCGCCGGCCTTGTTGCGGCACTCGCACCCCAGCAGCCGGAGCTGGCTCTGGTGGGCTTGTCATCACTGCTTGGCATGGTTCTGTTTGGGCGCGCCCGCATTGAGCGTTGGTTGTCGCCCCAAGCGTTTCCAGCTGCCGGGTACACAAGTAAATCTAAAATCAAATAGGGATCTGTAAGTGAAACAAAAAATAGCTCTGATGCTGTGGTGTGGCCTCGCACTTGGCCTGTTGTTCCATGGTCGGACGATGGCGGCGGACCTGCCGGACTTTACGGCGCTAGTGGAAGCCAACGCAGCCTCGGTGGTTAACGTCAGCACCACCCGCCGCGTGAACACCGAGGACAGGCAGCTGTTTGGCCCGGAAGGCTCTTGGCGGCGTTTCCCGCGGCAATTGCCGGTGCCCGAAAGCCGCCCAAGCTCCTTAGGCTCCGGCTTTATCGTCAGTGAGGATGGCTACATCCTGACCAGCAATCACGTTATTGGCGACGCGGATGAGGTCCTGGTTCGATTCAGCGACCGGCGTGAGCTTCCGGCGGAGTTGATCGGTGCCGACTTGAGGTCCGACTTGGCCCTGTTGAAAGTGGATGCGACAGAACTTCAAGCGGTCCGCCTAGGGCGCTCGGATGAGCTTCAGGTAGGTGAATGGGTGCTTGCCATCGGCTCCCCGTTTGGTTTCTACAATTCAGTGACCGTGGGCGTGGTCAGCGCCAAGGGGCGAATCCTGCCAAGCGAGCGCAATGAGCATTATGTGCCCTTCATCCAAACGGATGTCGCCATCAATCGCGGCAATTCGGGCGGCCCCTTGTTCAATTTGAAAGGTGAAGTTGTGGGCATCAACTCGCAAATCTACTCCAGGTCTGGCGGTTACATAGGTCTTTCCTTCGCCATCCCCATCAATGTGGCCATGGAGGTGGTGGAGCAGCTAAAGAGCAACGGGCGAGTCTCCCGCGGCTGGTTGGGCGTGGTGATTCAGGAAGTGGGCCGCGACTTAGCGGAGAGCTTCGGCTTAGATCGCCCCCACGGCGCCCTCATCAATGATGTCACGCCCGGGGCGCCTGCGGACGAGGGAGGGCTGCGCGCCGGCGATATCATCATCGAATTCAACGGCCATGCCATTGATCGCTCCGTTGACCTGCCCCATCAGGTTGGCCGGACTCCTGCCGGGACCGACGCCAAGCTGAAGATTGTGCGCGGCGGCAAACAGATTTCTCTGCAGATGAAAGTGGGGGAATTACCCGACACTGATGACATGGACATGGACATGGCTCGGCGAGGTGGTGGAGACCCTTCCCAGTTGGGCTTGGGCTTAGGTTTGGAGGATTTGCCGGAAGCCGTACTCAGCCGATTGAACATCGTTGGCGGCGTTCGCGTGGTGCAGTCAAGCGGGCCAGCGGTGGAATCCGGTGTGCATGTGGGCGACGTAATCGCTCAATTGAACCACCTGCCGATCAAAAATGTGGAGGAATTCGTCCGAATCGCCGAGTCTCTGCCCAAGGGTCACCGTGTACCGATCTTGGTTCTGCGAGGGCATCAGCAACTGTACGTGCCCTTGCTGGTGCCGGAGTAGGGTGGATAACCTCCTAGAGGCTGAGAGGGTTTCAAAATGGCGGAGCGCTCTTTCGCCAAAGAGGTTCAGTCCTTAAGGCTTGGCGATGGCGACGAGTTCGCCGGCGAAGCCATTCTGGCGGCCACCAAGGCGCTCCTGCAATCCGGCGTCGCCTATGTTGGCGGCTATCAGGGTGCGCCCGTTTCGCATCTGATGGATGTCTTGGCCGATGCCGCCGACATTTTGGCGGAGCTTGGCGTGCGCTTCGAAACCAGCGCCAGCGAAGCCACCGCCGAGGCCATGCTGGCGGCGTCTGTGAACTATCCCTTGCGCGGGGCGGTCACTTGGAAGGGCACTGTGGGCACGAATGTGGCCTCCGATGCGCTCTCCAATCTCGCTTCCGCCGGCGTTGTCGGCGGCGCGCTCATCGTCGTGGGAGAGGACTACGGAGAAGGCGCCAGCATCATGCAGGAACGCAGTCACGCCTTCGCCTTGAAGTCGCAGATTTGGCTGCTCGACCCAATGCCCCACCTGCCTACCATCGTGCGCATGGTGGAGCAGGGGTTTGAGCTCTCGGAAGCCAGCAACACGCCGGTGATGCTGATGATGCGCATCCGCGCCTGCCACATGCACGGTCACTTCCAAGCCAAAGACAACCGGCCCCCGCGCTTTACGCTGAAGGAAGCCCTAGCCAATCCTGACCGTCGTCCGGACAGGATCATTTTGCCGCCCTTCACCTATCAGCAGGAGCGGCAAAAAGTGGAGGCCCGTTGGCCCGCCGCCTTGAACTATGTGCAGCGGGCTCAGCTCAACGAGGTTTACGGCGGTGATTTGGACGATCTTGGCATCATCGTGCAGGGCGGTCTCTACAACACGCTGCTGAGGGCAATGGCCGAGCTAGATCTGGCGGACTTCTACGGCGCGGGCCGCATCCCCGTTTTGGTCTTAAACGTCACTTACCCTTTGATCCCCACTGAAATCCGCTCCTTCGCGGAGGGCAAGTCCGCCATTTTGATTATGGAGGAAGGGCAGCCTGACTACATCGAACAGGCGGTGCATCAATTGCTGCACCAAGCGGGCATATCGACGGTGGTTGAGGGCAAAGGACTTTTGCCGAAGGCCGGTGAGTACACTGGCGCGGTGGTCAAGGCCGGGCTGATGGCGTTCGTGCGCCAATGGCCCAGCGCCAGCAAGGGCTGGACCGCTTTTGATGCCGCTGAGCGCATTGCGGTCAAGGGTTTGGTGGCGCAGGCTCCGTTGCCGGCAAGGCCACCGGGGCTTTGCACGGGCTGCCCGGAACGCCCGCTGTTCGCGTCGATGAAGCTCGTGCAGGAGCAGCTTGGCCCCCTGCACCTTAGTGCCGACATCGGCTGCCATTCGTTCGCCACCCTGCCTCCGTTTGATTTGGGTGCCAGCATTATGGGCTATGGGTTGGGTGTGGCCAGCAGTGCGGCGCTTAATATTGGGGCAACAAAACGTCCGGTTGCGTTGATGGGTGATGGCGGCTTCTGGCACAACGGGCTGACGAGCGGCATAGGCAACGCGGCGTTTAACCGGCACGACGGCGTGACCATTATTGTTGACAATGGTTATGCGGCGGCGGCGGGCGGTCAATACGTGCCTTCGTCCCGTGATGGGATGGCGCATCAGCAAGTAGGAAACCCCATTGAGAAGGCAGTGCGCGGCGTTGGCGTGGATTGGGTGCGCAGGGTGCGCACCTATGACATGGAGGCGACGATGGACGCGTTCCGAGAGGCCCTGACAACGGATTATGCAGGCCCCAAGGTCATCGTTGCCGAAGGTGAATGCCAGTTGAATAAAGAGTGGCGTTTAAAGCCGTTGCGCCGGCGGCGCCTTGAGGCAAAAAAGCGCTTGATCGCGCAGCGCTTTGGCGTGGACGAGGATCTTTGCACCGGCGACCATAGCTGCATCCGCCTGTCCGGTTGTCCATCCCTGGCCGTCAAGTCCAGTTCGGACCCGCTGCGGTCACGCCCCATCGCCCATGTGGACAACAGTTGCGTGGGCTGCGGCGTTTGCGGCGGAATCGCCCATGCGGCCGTGCTCTGTCCATCCTTTCACCGCGTTGATGTCGTCACGCACCCGAGCCTTTGGGAGCGCTTGAGCGCCCGTTTGCGTTGCCGCGTCATTGGCTGGCTGACGCCGGCCGAGGCGGTTCATGGATAGGCCGTTGACGCTGACTTTGGCTGCGCTGGGCGGTCAGGGCGGCGGCGTGGCCACCTCTTGGCTGGTGGCTGTTGCGGAGCGGGAGAACCATTTGGTGCAGGCAACCTCCGTGCCCGGCGTAGCGCAACGCACCGGCGCGACCATCTATTATTTGGAGTTCCACCCCCGCCAACCGGGCGGTCCCGCGCCGGTGATGGGATTGATGCCGACGCCGGGCATCTCGGACCTAGTGGTGGCTTCGGAACTTCTTGAAGCGGCTCGCATGGTTGAGCGCGGCATCGTCAACCCGGATCGGGCCACGCTGATTGCATCCAGCCACCGGGTTTACGCCATCGGCGAGAAATCAGTTGCCGGTGACGGGCGGGCGGATCAGGATGCGTTGCTCAAGCTGGCGCGCAGCAGCGCCAAGCGTTTGGTGGCGCTGGACATGGGAGCCATTGCCGATGCCCAAGGCACCTTGGTCAGCGCCGCCGTATTGGGGGCCATCGCCGGTGCTGGTGTACTGCCGTTTCCTGTTGATGCCTATCAAGCGGTGATCCGCGCTAGCGGTATTTCCGTACAAGCAAACCTAGCCTGCTTTGAAGCGGCCTTTGCCGCGGCCCGAGAGGATGCTGAGGCCACGCCCGCCACGCTGAAGGGGAGTCGAGCCTTTCTGCGAAAAAGCAGGGATCTGGCGGTGTTGAGGCGTCGTTTTGATGATTATCCTACCTGCCTGCAGCCGACTCTCCAACTCTGCATTGAACGCCTTGTGGATTACCAGGACACCCGCTACAGCGAAGAGTTTCTGCACCGGATGAACGAAGTGCTGCCGCTCGATCAGTCAAGCAGCGGCTATCGGCTGTGCGAATGCACGGCTCGTGGATTGGCATTGTGGATGGGTTTCGAGGACACTATTCGCGTGGCTGACTTGAAGATCCGCGCCTCAAGGCTCGCCCGGCTAAAAGCTGAAGCCGCCTTGCAGCCGGGACAGGTTATGCGGGTAACGGAGTTCATGGCGCCGCGCCTTGAGGAAATCTGCGGCCTGCTGCCGCGCCCCATCGCCAATGCGATGATCCACTCGCGCTTGGCGCAGACCTTGTTGGCACCGCTGACCGGGCCGAAGAAGATCGTTACAACGCACGTCTGCGGCTATCTGCTGCTGCGCGGTCTGGCTGCAATGAAGCGTTTTCGCAGGCGCAGTTGGCGCTACTTCCAAGAGCGGCAGGCGATGGAGGCTTGGTTCCACTTGGTCAAGGACTGCGCCAAATTTGACTACGAGTTGGCTTGCGAAGTTGCCGATAGTCAGTCGTTGGCGGCCGGCTACGGCGACACCTTGGCTAGGGGCAAAAAACGCTTGGAACAAGTGATGGCTTATGTTCGTTCGGCGGCGGGCGCTCCCGAAGCAGCTGATCGGGTGCGCGCCATGCGCACTCAATTCCTGAACAGTTCGGTCCCGGCATGGAGCGGCTCCGGCTAAACGCAGCTCAAGGCGGCCATTGTAGGATGAAGGAGGGACACATGGGCAAGTACATTAACGATCCCCAAGCTTTGCAAGCGCTGATTCGGCCAGACGCCGTGCATCGCGACCTCTACATCAACCAAGAGCTGTTCGAACTGGAGATGCGGCAACTTTGGCGCAACACTTGGGTGTACGTCGGCCACGACAGCCAAGTGCCCAGCACCGGCGACTACTACACCACCCAGCTAGGGCTTGAGCCAGTCATCATGATTCGCGATGAAGACGGTTTGGTGCAGGTACTGATGAATCGTTGCGCCCACAAGGGAACGCGCCTGCTGAGCGCCCAGAGCGGGAGTTGTGGCGGTGCCATCCGCTGCCCCTATCACGGCTGGACTTATCGGCTTGATGGATCCATCCGTGCCATTCCGATGCGGCGTGGCTACGACCAAACCGCCATGATGGAAAGCGAAGCCGGGCGGGGCTTGGTCAGGCTACGGCAGGTGCATAACCACCGCGGCTTCGTGTTCGCCTGTTTGGCCGATGATGGCATGGGCTTCCATGACTACTTTGGCGCTTCGCTGTCCTCCATTGACAACATGGTCGATAGAGCGCCCGAGGGCCGCTTGGAAGTGGCTGGAGGGGTGCTGCGCTACATGCACCATTGCAATTGGAAGATGTTCGTCGAAAACCTGAACGACGCTATGCACCCCATGGTTGCGCATGAGTCGTCGGCCGGCACCGCGAGGGACGTTTGGGCATCCTTGAACATGCCGGAGGATGCTCCCAAGCCCATGGTGGTTGAGCAGTTCCTACCCTTTGTGTCGAATTACCAATTCTTTGACGACATGGGGGTGAAGGTCTACGACAACGGACACAGCTACTCCGGCGTCAACTTCTCCATCCACTCAAAGTACTCGAGCGTTGGTCCCTATGAACAAAGGATGATCGAGGTCTACGGCGAGAAGCGCGCTCGGGAAATTCTGGGTGAAGTGCGGCACAACACCGTTTACTACCCCAGCCTCACCATCAAGGGTGCCATTCAGTCCATCCGCGTCGTCCGACCGCTGGCGGCGGACAAGACCCTGATTGAAAGCTGGACCCTGCGCTTGGTCGGCGCGCCGGAGGCTCTGTTGCAGCGAACGGTCACTTACAATCGCCTAATCAACGCGCCCACCTCGATTGTCGGCCACGACGATCTGCACTGCTACCGCTCCATTCAGGAGGGCTTGGCTGCCGGCGGCAATGATTGGGTGAGTCTGCACCGCAACTACGATCCGGCTGAGGGGGAATCCGTCATTGGGGTTTGCGGCGGCTTGAGTGAGGTCTCCATGCGCGGGCAGTTCAGAGCTTGGATGAAGTTCATGACGCCCGGATTGGAGGCCGCCTAGTGAGGGTGCTGAGCCGAGAAGAATTGGTTGAGTTCGTTTACCGCGAGGCGCGGTTGATTGATGATAAACGCTTTGATGACTGGTACGAACTGTTCGCGCCGGACGCCCGCTACTGGATGCCGCTGACCCGTGGCCAGCCGGATGGCGAAAGCTACTCGTCGCTGTTCTATGAGGACAGGTTGCTGCTGAAGGTGCGCATTGAGCGGCTGAAGAATCCCAAGTCCTACTCTCAGAACCAACCCAGTCATTGCCAGCATGTGCTGCAACGGCCGGAAGTGCTCACCTTGGACTCCGCCGCGGCCGACTTCACGCTGCGCACGCCCTTCATGTACGCGGAAAGCCGGCTGGACGATCAGTTCGTCTTGGCCGGCGTGGCCCACCATCGCTTGACCTGCATCAAGGATGCTCTGCGGATCAAGCTGAAGAGGATTGAACTGTTGAACCGCGAAGCAGCGCTGCCCTCCATCGAACTCTTCCTGTAAGTCAATGAGCCCAGCCCCGCTTTCGTTTGCTGCGGTATACGAAGCCTTTTGCGCCAGCAGGCGTGACTACTCGCAACGCCCGTTCCTTAAGGTGGTTGCGGATACTGCCCGCCGCTACGATGTTGAGCCAGGGGAGTTGACCTACAGCGAGGCTGGGGAGCAGGTGGACCGCTTGGCGGATCTGTATCTGCAAAAGGGCCTCGGCCCGGGCAGGCGGGTCGCTCTGATGCTGCATAATCGGCCGGAATTCTTCTGGCATTGGCTGGCGCTGAACGCAGTCGGCGCCTCAGTGGTGCCGCTGAATCCCGATTGGAGCTTGGCGGAGATCAGCTATGTCCTTGGCCATAGCGAGGCATGCTTGGTGGTGACCCTAGCGGAAAGCCGCCGCCGGATTGAGCAAGCCGTTCAATCCATCGCTCAAGCGCCTTTGGTAACGGCCTCGGATGAGGTCGCACGCCTGCGCTCGTTGGCCACGTCGAGCAACGGCCGCAGCTTGGGGCCGGCAGCCGAATGCGCCCTGCTCTACACTTCGGGCACCACCGGCAAGCCCAAGGGCTGTATCCTTTCAAACCAGTACTTTCTTTGGGGTGGCGAGTGGTATCAGAGCATTGGCGCACTGTGCCAACTGCATCCGGGCGAGGACTGCCTAGTGACCCCCTTGCCCATGCACCACATGAATGCGATGGCGGTTTCAACCATGGCGATGATGATGACCGGCAGTTGCATTGCGCCCTTGGACCGTTTTCATCCGTCAGGCTGGTGGGGCAGTGTGCGCGAGGCTGAGGCTACAATCATCCACTACTTGGGAGTGATGCCGGCCATCTTGCTGGATCAAGTTCCCGAACCGCTTGAAGTCCGGCATGGCGTACGGTTCGGCTTCGGAGCGGGGGCCGGCGCTGCGCACCACGAGCGCTTTGAGCGGCGGTTTGGCTTTCCGCTCATAGAAGCCTGGGCCATGACGGAGACGGGCTTGGGGGCGGCCATCATCGCCAACGTCGAGCCGCGCAAACCGGGCACCGCCTGCTTCGGCCGCCCGGCGGATGACGTGCAGTGGCGCATCGTTGACGACGACGGCCAGGACGCCGCCATCGGCGAAACGGGTGAACTCTGGGTGCGCCATGCTGGTGGGCAAGGGCGCTTCGGCTTTTTCAGCGGCTATCTCAAGGATCCAGCAGCAACCGCTGCCGCATGGGAGGGCGGCTACTTTCACACCGGCGATCTGGTGCGCCGCGACCCCGATGGCTCGTTTCACTTTGTTGACCGCAAGAAAAACATCATCCGCCGCAGTGGTGAGAACATTGCGGCGGTGGAGGTGGAGTCCGCCATCGCCGATCACCCCGGCGTATCAGACGTGGGCGTAGCACCTGTTCCCGACCCGCTTCGGGGCGACGAAGTCATGGCGCTGGTGGTGCTTGGCGAAGGGTTTGAAGCCGTTGACCATAGCAGTTTGGCGGTTGAGCTGGTGCAGCATTGCCTAGAGCGGCTGGCCTACTTCAAGGTGCCTGGATACGTCGGCTTCTGCGAACGGCTACCGCTGACGGCGACGGAGAAAATTCAGCGCGCGGACCTCAAGGCGCTAGCAGGGGCAAAGCTGAAAGCAGGCGAATGCGTGGACACCCGAAGCCTCAAGCGCAGGCGCAACTAATGGCTTCCCGTAGGCGTTGGTCATATGGAGACGTTGTGGTGACGACGCCGGTGACAACCTCGTATGTGCGCCATTCCATACGCAGTGCGCACTGGTTTCTGGCTCAGGCGCTTGTGCGCCTGACCGTCGATGCGGGGCTTAGCAAGGACGAGATTGATGGTCTGTGCGCCTCCAGCTTCTCCCTGCAACCGGACACCGCGGTCGGTTTGACGGACCATCTCGGCCTGTCGCCTCGTTGGCTTGATCATGTTCCCACCGGTGGTGCCTGCGGCGTCATCGCCCTGCGCCGCGCCGCCCGCGCGGTTCAGGTCGGGGACGCCAACATAGTCGCCTGCATAGCAGGAGACACCAACCATGTGGACTCCTTTCGCCTGATGCTGGGCAGCTTCAGCCAGTTTGCACGCGATGCGGTCTATCCCTACGGCTCCGGAGGGCCAAACGCGAGCTTCGCCTTTCTCACCGACTACTACATGCGCCAATACGGTGCGACGCGCGAGCACTTTGGCAAGCTGTGCGTGGCCCAGCGCACCAATGCTCTGGCTTTTCCCCATGCCCTGTTCAAGACGCCGCTGACTTTGGAGCAGTACCTTGGCGCTCGGGAAATCGCTGCACCCCTGCACCTGTTTGACTGCGTCATGCCCTGCGCCGGGGCAGAAGGATTCCTGGTCATGGCCAAGCAGCGGGCACAGGAGCTTGGTTTGGGCCATGCCCGCATCCTTTCCACCATCGAACGCCACAACGCCTATCCCGAGGATCCAATCCAAATGCGCGGCGGCTGGGCCTTGGACCGGGAGGATCTGTATGGAATGGCCGGCGTAGCCCAAGCTGACATCGACTTCCTGCAGACCTACGACGACTACCCGGTCATCAACATGCTTCAGCTTGAGGATCTTGGCTTTTGCGGCAAAGGCGAGGCGCCGGATTTCGTGCATAGCCACGATTTCACTTGGAATGGCGATTTCCCGCTCAATGTATCCGGTGGGCAATTGTCCGTCGGGCAAGCCGGCATCGCCGGCGGTTACCTTGGCCTCGTTGAAGCCATTCGTCAGTTGACCGGCGAAACCCTTGGGCATGTGGTGAAGGGTGCGCGGATCGGGCTTGTCAGCGGCTTCGGCATGATTAACTTTGATCGAGGCCTATGCAGCGCAGCGGCGGTTTTGGCTAGGAGCGATCTTTGACCGAGCCTTTAGCCAAGCCCAAACGCAAAAATCCGGTCCTGCGCACCCGGCTGCCGATGTTGCCGCCGGCAGGGCGTAGCCGAGTGGCTCTCAGTTTGACCGCAGCGGCGGCGGAAGGGCGTTTTGAGCTGCAGGTGTGTGAACAATGTGGCGCGGTCCAGTACCCGCCGCGGGAAGCCTGCTGCCGGTGCCTATCGGACGAATTGCGCTGGCGCGAGCAGGACGGCCGCGGCCAGTTGCTGGCGCTCACTCAGTTGCGCCACAGCAATGATCTTTTTTTTCGCGAACGCTTGCCTTGGCGGTTGGGCTTGGTCAGGCTTGAGGTTGGGCCAACCTTGGTGGCGCACCTGCACGGCGATGTCCGCGCTGCCGGGCCGGTATGGGTGACCACCCGTTTGGATCGCGCTGGTCGAGCGGCGGTAATAGCCTTTCCGGAGGAGGAAACACCCAACATGGCGGATGACGCGCAGTTCAGACAAATGACCTGTGATCCAAAGTTTCGAAGGGTCTTGGTTTCAGATGGCAAAACCGCGGTCGGTCAAGCAGTGGTCAAGTCGCTCCTCGACGCGGGTGCCGAACTGGTGTGGGTGGGCTATGCGGAGCCTTGGAAGGTGCTTGCCGGCTTTGAGGAACTGTGCGCATTGCCCAAGGTGACGGCCGTGGCTTTGGACCTGACCGATCCCCGTTCGGTGCGCGAGACGGCTTCCTCCATTGGCGGCCGGGTGGATATCTTGGTCAACACGGCGGAGGTCCATCGCGCACACGGTATTGATTCGCGCTACGGCACCGATGTGGCGCGTCTTGAGATGGACGTAAACTACTTTGGCCTGCTGCGGCTCGCGCAGGAATTCGGCCCAGCCATGCGGGCGCGTGGGGCGGACGGGCAAAACCATGCGGTCGCGTGGGTGAACCTGCTCAGTGTTTTCGCCCTTTCGAATTTTCCGGACCAAGGCACTTTTTCGGCGTCCAAGGCGGCGGCATGGTCGCTTGCCCAGTGTTTGCGGGCAGAGATGGAGCCGGCCGGCCTTCGTGTCATCAACGTATTTCCTGGCCCGATTGACGATGAATGGAATCAGCAGTTGCCGCCGCCGAAAGTGGCGCCTGCCCGCTTGGCGCGAGAGATCGTGGCGGCGCTGAAGGATGGTGTTGAGGACATCTACCCGGGCGATGTTGCCAAGGAATGGCGCAGCCGATGGCGGGCCAACCCCAAGGTGTTGGAGCGCGAGCTTAGCGTCGCGTCCCATCAATTTCCCGGCTAATCCAAATTGCAGGTCTCATTCCATGCGCGGTGCGACTTTGTGGGAGGTGAGTGAAGATGGATAAAACAGCCTTGATCACCGGCGGCAGTGCCGGTATTGGCGCAGAAATCTGCCGCTGCTTGGTGTCAGCTGGCTATCAGGTGGTGAACCTGTCGCGGCGCAAGGCGTCCATTCCGGGTGTGGAGTCTGTGGCGGTGGATCTGACCGACAACGCGGCCACCGTTGCAGCGGCGCGGCAGGTCGCCAAGCGCCATCCGGCCACGACCTTGATTCACAACGCAGGCGCCATCCGTGAAAAGCCCGTGGAGGAAGTGACGCCGGAAGATTTGCAGGCGCTCGCCAACCTGCACTTGGGTGCGGCCATCGCTTTGCTGCAGGCCAACCTACCGGTGATGAAGGACGGTGGCTATGGCCGTGTTGTGCTCATGTCCACCCGTGCGGTGGTGGGGCTGGCGAAGCGGACGGTTTATGCGGCCACCAAGGCGGGTGTGATTGGGATGGCCCGCACTTGGGCGCTGGAGCTAGCGCGCCATGGGATCACCGTCAACGCGGTCGCGCCCGGACCCATCGCTGAAACGGAGATGTTCCATGACGTGATCCCAAAAGGCTCCCCGGCCTTGGCCAAGGTGGCTCAATCCATTCCCGTTGGGCGTCTAGGACGCCCCGAGGATGTAGCCCGTGCCGTCATGTTCTTTCTGGGCCCGGAGGCCGGCTTCGTCACCGGCCAAACGCTCTTTGTATGCGGTGGCACCTCCGCTGGCAGCCTGTCCTTTAACTAGGGCATCTCCGATCAATCCCGGTTATTGATAGACAATAGCGTTCACTTTTAGGCAGGTAGGAAGATCCATGCGCCAACAGTCACTGACGGGTTTAAGAAACACTTCAAGCGGGCTCGCAAGGAACGGTTCTCAGCCGATGCGAACAGCCCCATGCCTTGGTCAGGCTTGGTTGGGGCTGTTGAGCCCCCCCCCCGAAGGCCTCGGTAGACGTCCTATCGACCGAGGCAGGAGTTATTTGTGGTTCCAGCGCCACACGTCCTGGGCATCGGCCTTGGCGATGAACCCGCGCCGGAGAGAGGCATCCATCTGTCATATAGGCGGCTGACGGAAGGGCGCAATCGGGGCAATGGGCTGTTCCACCTAGTCAACCAGAAACGGAAAGGAGCAAACATGAGAACTGAGGATCGGATGCGGCATGCTTTCATGCAGCAGGGCGGTGCCCCATGAGTGCTGACACCTTGGCTAGATTGGTTCAGGGCATCAGCGGCGGCGGCATTCGTGTGGTTGACCTCAGCCAGACTTTGGCGCCGGACTTTCCGCCCATCGTGCTGCCGCCGGAATTTGGTCAATGTTGGCCATTTCGAATTGAGGAAATTTCCCACTACGATGACCGCGGGCCAGGTTGGTATTGGAACAACGTCTCCTTCGGCGAGCATACGGGCACGCACTTTGACGCGCCGGTGCATTGGATTTCCGGTCGCCATTTGCCGAGCAACGCCACCGACAGCATTCCAGTTCAGGACATGATCGCCCCGGCCTGCGTCATCGACTGCTCCACGCAATCACGGGAGGACCCGGATTTCCTACTGACGGTCCGTTTTGTGCGGGATTGGGAGTCCGCGCATGGCCGCATCCCGGCCCGCAGCTGGGTGTTGATGCGCACGGACTGGTCCAAGCGGAGCGACCCCATTGACTTCCAAAATTTCGACGAGACCGGCCAGCACACACCGGGGCCTGATGTGGAGGTCGTCAAGTTCCTAGTGGATGAGCGGAATGTAATCGGCTTCGGCTCGGAATCCATCGGCACCGACGCCGGCCAAGGGTTCCACTTGAACCCGCCCTACCCCTGCCACTACTACATGCACGGGGCCGGACGGTATGGGCTGCAATGCCTCACCAATCTAGACCTGCTGCCCGCCACCGGCGCGGTGATCCTCGGTGCGCCGTTGAAGATCAAGCGCGGATCAGGCAGCCCGTTGCGAGTGCTGGCGTTGGTTCCAGTTTAGGATTGTCGCGCAAGCTACAAAACGAATCAGGGGCGGACCAATGCGAGCGGCAGGCAAGCCCCAAAACCCTCTCGGAATCAAGTCCCGATCAGCCCACTCCGTTTAAGGTAGTTCCATGAAAGGCTCCTCTCCTTTAAGACTGTGGTGAAATCCCCACTGACCTTCAAGGCGACGATCTTGAACCTACTGAAAGCGGCCAATCGGATTGAATTGATGGCCGCTTAAGGGCAGGTTTCGGGGCCACGACCGATCGGAAACCCGCTCAAAACACAAACTCCTCGCCAAAACCTTGGAAAACAGGCCAGAATAAGCAGATTCAACCCAATTCGCAGCGGTCCCTCGTTAGGAGTTTGCGGAACTGTGGAACCCTGGGGCTTGGGCGATCGCCACCGTATCCTGTTCGCTGATGCCGCCCTCTTTCCAGTCACAGGCGGAGATGCGCACGGACATGGGTTTATGGACGGGCCAGATTGTGCGCATGGCGGCGAAAACCTCCAACGGATAGCGCATTCGGTTTGCTATGGCACCGCCGTATTCGTCATCGCGCAAATTGGTCAAGGGCGATAAGAATGAAGCCAGCAGGTAGCCGTGGGCGCAGTGCAGTTCAAGCATGTCAAAGCCGGCGCGTTCGGTGGCGGCTGTGAATTGGTTGCGAATTGCGGTCATCTGGCTGCGCGTGAGCGCTGACGGGCGTTGCGAAATGCCTGGAAGATAAGAATTATCGGAAGCGGACACCAAGGGCCAGTTGCCGGTCGGCATGGGCTGGTCCATCTCCTCCCAGCCAAGCTGGGTGGACCCCTTGCGCCCGGAATGGCCCAATTGCAGGCATATTTTGGTGCATCCGTGGCGATGCACGAATTCAACGATGCGACCAAAAGCCTGCTCCTGTTCATCGTTCCAAAGGCCCGTGCAGCCGATGGTGATGCGGGCCTCGGGCGATGGGCAAGTCATCTCCACGAGCAGGAGAGCGGCGCCGCCGAGCGCGCGGCTGCCGTAGTGAACGAAGTGCCAATCTGTCGGTACGCCGTCCCGAGCGGAGTACTGAGCCATCGGCGAGATCACCACCCGGTTGTCCAGCTCCATGCCGCGCAGTTTGATGGGCGTAAACATGGGTGTCGGCCTGCTCTTGCGACAGTCGTACCCCGTCTGCTCAAAGTGGGTTTGATAAAACTCGGTGTCCACTCGCTCAATGAACGAAGGGTCCCTCAGCGCTAGGTTGTCGTAGGTCATGCTCTTGGCGCGGGCCATAACGGTCATGGCGAACTGCATGGGCTTCATGTCCCAGGAGCGTTCAACATGTTCAAACCACGCCCGCGATACGTTGGCGTTGTGTTGGGTGATCTCCACCGGCGTTCGGCGGGTTTGGTCGTAGGCGCGCAGGGCCTCAGCCAAGTTCGATTCCCCATGCTCAACAACTGCCTCCGCTAGAGAGATGGCGCACTCCATGGCCAGTTTGGTGCCGGAGCCTACCGAGTAGTGGGCGGAGGCTTTGGTGTCGCCTAGCAGGACGATGTTGTCGAAATGCCAATTCTTGCAGTTGATGCGTGGAAAGTTGCGCCAGGATGAGTGGTTGATCAGAAGCCGGTAGCCTTGAAGCTCGGCCTGAAAAAGCTGTTCCATAGGCTGGCTTCTTATGCTGCCCGACAGCGCCAGCCTCAATGGGTGGGACTTGGTCGTTGTCGGGGGAGAGGTCATGTGACCCGAGGTCGGGCTAAGCTCAAGGTTGTTGATGGCGTTGCGGCCAAGTCCCGGGCGGTGGAGCAGAACCACCTTGCGGATGGTCCAGACAAGGAAACCGGGTTGATGGAAAGCGACCATCAGGCCCTGCGCCTGTGGTTGCGCCTGCTTGCCTGCACCAATGTCATTGAAAGCAAGGTGCGTGAGCGCATTAAACGGGAATTCGCCTTAACGCTGCCGCGCTTTGATCTAATGGCGCAATTGCAGCGCTCGGCGGAGGGTCTGTCCATGGGCGAGTTATCCCAGCGAATGATGGTTACCGGCGGCAATGTCACTGGCATTGTCGGCACCTTGGAGGCGGAGGGTGCTATCGTCCGAGAGCCGGATGCGCAGGACCGGCGCGTTTTTCGGGTGCGGCTGACCAAAGCTGGCAGAACGAGCTTCGAACGCATGGCGAAAGCCCATGAAACCTGGATTGTCGAACTCTTTACCGGGCTTTGCGAGCGCGAGCAGGTGCGCCTTGGAGACCTGCTTGGAAAGTTGAAGCTTAGTGCGGCGGCAACGGCAGACTAGAGAGGGGTGCCATGTCTGACAGCAGGCGCAAGTGGGCGGACTATCAATCGGAACACTTTCAATGGCGTGTTGATGATCGGGTTGGAACAATCACCCTGAACCGCCCCGAGCGCAAAAACCCGCTCACCTTCGAGTCTTACGCCGAAATGAGGGACCTGTTCCACGGCTTGCGCTATGCGGAGGACGTTCGCGCCCTCATCGTCACCGGCGCTGGAGGCAATTTCTGCTCCGGCGGCGATGTGCATGAAATCATCGGCCCTCTGATGAAAATGTCCATGCGCAAATTGCTGGACTTCACTCGCATGACGGGAGATCTGGTCAAGGCCATGCGCACCCGCCCGCAACCCACCATCGCTGCCGTTGACGGCGTGTGCGCCGGTGCTGGCGCTATCCTAGCGCTGGCCTCCGATTTCCGCTACGCCACGCCCGAGGCCAAGGCGGCGTTTCTGTTCTGCCGGGTGGGCTTGGCGGGCTGCGACATGGGCGCTTGCAGCTTTCTGCCGCGATTGATTGGCCAAGGCAGGGCGGCGGAATTGCTGTACACCGGGCGCAGCTTTTCCGCCGCTGAAGGAGAGCGTTGGGGTTACTTTAATGCCTTATTACCGCGGGAGGATCTTCTGCCCCAGGTTCGCGTCCTGGCCGGCGAGATTGCCGCCGGGCCGACTTTCGCCCACGCCATGACCAAGAACATGCTGAATCAGGAATGGGGCATGAGCTTGGAGCAGGCAGTGGAGTCGGAAGCGCAAGCCCAGGCGATTTGCATGCAGACCGAGGATTTCCGCCACACCTACCGCGCCTTTGTGAACCGTGACAAGCCGGTGTTTGAAGGTAATTGATTTGTTTGGGTGGAGCAGTGCCTATGAGCTTGGAAATTCTAGATCCACCGCAACTTGGCCGGCCCAGTGGATATGCGCATGGCGTGGTGGCCAGCGGCCGGTTGCTGGTGACCGCCGGCCAAGTCGGTTGGGATGAACGCGGCGAATTTAGCCGCGGTCTCGCTGCCCAAGTGGAACAGGCGTTGTGGAACATCATTGCTGTTCTCGCTGAGGGAGGGGCGCTGCCGCAGCACTTGGTGCGGCTGACATGGTACGTCACCAGCCGCGACGCCTACTTAGCGCAGCGCAAGGAAATCGGTGCCGCCTACCGGCGGGTCATTGGCCGCCACTTTCCCGCCATGGCCGTGGTTGATGTGTCGGCGTTGATGGAGCCGGAGGCGTTGGTGAAGATTGAAGCAACCGCCGTGGTGCCCGAGACCTAACGAACGGCGTCTCTTAGCGCGGCAGGCTTTGCAGTGCTTGCCGGACCGCTTCGGGAATTGGCATGGACTTCAGGTTCCCATCGGCTTGAATTTGGGCGTAGACACGAACCGCGTTTCCCTCGGTCACCTGTTTGTCCGTGTTCAGGTTGATCGCCGTACAGTGCCAATGCAGCGTCCTCTCGCCCATTTCAACAAGGTCGATGGAGCAGAAAACCCGGTCCCCATAGGCGGCTGGTCCAAGGAAGCGGAAATGCACCTCGCCCATCACGAAGGCGGCCCGGCTTTCTTGGATCATCTTGCCGATGGGATGTCCAATTTGCCGAAATAGGTCATGCTCCAAGTCGTTGAACCAAGCCAGTTCGCGCGGGTAGTACACCAGTCCGAACGGATCGGACTCGCCCCAATTAACGTAAATCTCCTTGGAGAACATGGCCACGGCTACAGGTTCCGATCAGAACATAATAGTTTAGCAGCGTCTGTAAGTGGTGGCCCGGCTTCACGCCGCTTGTCAATCGAAAGCAGAAATGCCCCCTTATCGCCCAGCTTTGGAACCCTGCCCGACACGCTGGTTAGCGCCTGCAAGGTCAGCGCCGATCCAACATCAACTGGAGCTTTCCAAGGCGGCGGAACCTGATGCTGCTCATACCGCACCTTTGCTCTAAACTTAGCCGCACTTCCCAGCATCCCAGTTCGCCTTGCCCCGTATAGACCACATCCGCAATTTCTCGATCATCGCCCATATCGATCACGGCAAATCCACGCTGTCCGACCGCCTGATCCAGCATTGCGGAGGCTTGAGCGAACGGGACATGGCGGCTCAAGTTCTGGACAGCATGGACTTGGAGCGGGAGCGCGGCATCACCATCAAGGCCCAGTGCGTGACCCTCAGTCACCACGGCGACGATGGCTGCGACTACCAGCTCAACTTCATCGACACCCCGGGCCATGTGGATTTCAGTTATGAAGTGTCGCGCTCCTTGGCCGCTTGCGAAGGCGCTCTGCTGGTGGTAGATGCGGCTCAGGGAGTGGAGGCTCAATCCGTGGCCAATTGCTACACGGCCATGGACCAAGGGCTTGAAGTGTTGCCGGTGCTCAACAAGATAGACCTGCCGCAGGCGGACACCGAAGCCGTCGGGAAGGCGATTGAGGATATCATCGGGCTGCCGGCGGACAACGCCTTTTGCGTCAGCGCAAAAACCGGCGTTGGCGTGTCGGCGCTGGTGGATGGCCTGGTGAAACGGATTCCGCCGCCGCAAGGGGATGCGAACGCGCCCTTGCAGGCCCTCATCATCGATTCCTGGTTCGATAACTACCTAGGCATCGTTTCCTTGGTGCGGGTCGTGAATGGCCAGGCGGTCCCGGGCGGCCGCATTGCGGTAAAGTCCACCGGCCAAGTCCATATCATCGATCAAGTGGGTTGTTTCACCCCCAAAAGGTGCCCGACCGAACGCCTCACCGCTGGCGAAATCGGCTTCATCGTCGCCAGCATCAAGGACATTCGTGGCGCTCCGGTGGGTGACACCATCGTTCCGGCGCGGCATCAGGGGGTGCCTCAATTGCCCGGCTTCGCCGAGGTGAAGCCCCAAGTTTACGCCGGCATGTTCCCGGTCAACTCGCAGCAATTTGAGGACTTTCGCGATGCGTTGGCCAAGCTCACCCTGAACGACGCCTCGCTCTTCCACGAGCCGGAAAACTCGGATGCCTTAGGCATTGGATTTCGCTGCGGCTTCTTGGGGCTGCTGCATCTGGAGATTGTGCAGGAGCGTTTGGAGCGTGAGTACGGCTTGGAGCTGATCACGTCCGCCCCATCGGTGGTTTATGAGGTATTGCTCGCTAATGGCGCAGTGGTTAAGGTGGACAACCCCTCCCGGCTGCCGTCCCACTTCGCTGAGATATGTGAACCCATCGCCGTCGCCACCATTCTCACGCCCCAGGAATTTGTCGGCGGCGTCATCAGCCTGTGCGTGGAGCGACGGGGCGTGCAAAAGAACATGCAGTTCTCCGCTGGGTATGTGTCTATGACCTGGGAGTTGCCGATGAACGAGGTTGTCATGGACTTTTTTGATAAGCTCAAATCCGTCAGCCGAGGCTTTGCGTCCTTGGACTATGGGTTCGACCGGTTCCAGTCGGCGAATTTGGTCAGGTTGGACATATTGATCAATGGCGAACGGGTCGATGCCTTGGCCACCATCGTGCATCGTGACCATGCGCAGAAGTTGGGTCGCCAATTAGTGAAGAAGATGAAGGAACTGATTCCGAGGCAGCTTTTTGACGTGGCCATTCAAGCCGCCATCGGCAGCCAGGTCATTGCCCGCCAGACAGTGAAAGCGCTGCGCAAGAACGTGACGGCCAAGTGCTACGGCGGTGATGTCACGCGCAAGAAAAAGCTGCTGGAGAAGCAAAAAGCCGGCAAGAAGCGGATGAAGCAATTAGGCCGGGTGGAGATCCCGCAGGATGTCTTTTTAGCCACTTTGAAGGTGGAGCGGTAACCCACTGCGGGGCGACGGAATGGATGTGGATTTCCCCTTGGTTCTGACATGGGCGGTGCTCATCACCGGTGCCATTTGGTTGATCGACACCTTGGCCTTCAAACCGCACCGGCTCGAAGGGTATGCGGCGCAGGAAGCCGGCGGCAAGCGCAAAGAGCCGATCGTCGTGGAGTACTCTCGCTCCTTCTTTCCTGTGCTGCTGTTGGTGCTGGTGCTGCGCAGTTTTATCGCTGAGCCTTATCAGATTCCGTCGGAATCCATGTTGCCCGCTTTGGAGGTGGGCGATTTCATTCTGGTCAACAAGTACGCTTACGGCTTGCGCCTGCCGGTTCTAGGCACTAAGGTGTTCCATATCGGCGCCCCGGCCCGGGGCGATGTGATGGTGTTCATTCCTCCCCATGACTCGCGCTATTTCATCAAGCGTGTCATCGGTCTGCCGGGGGACCGCATTCGTTATCAAGGCAAGGCGCTGTATATCAATGGCGAACGGGCGGAGTATGAATTCGTGCGCGAGTTTGAAGACCGTATCGGCAGCGCTGTCGTCCCGGTGCGCGAGTACTTGGAGACCTTGGAGACCTTGGGGCAAGCCACGCATCCCACCTACCGCTACCCGGTGGAGGGCCGCAGCGGCGAATGGCTGGTGCCTCAAGGATCCTATTTCGTCATGGGCGACAATAGGGACCGCAGCGACGACAGCCGCCGTTGGAAGTTCGTTTCCGAAAGCAAGATCGTGGGCAAGGCGGTGGCCATCTGGGTGCATAAGGCTCCTGGCTTCAACTTGCCCACTTTTGAGCGCAACCGATGGTTGCGCTAGTGCAGGCCCAAGACAGGCCGAGCCCGCCGATGCGCCCCAAGTTAGGCCGGGTGGGGCATGGGGCGGTTGCTCAAGCATCAGGTGCATCGGGGACGGGTGCAGGTTGATCTGTTGCGCGAGGCATCGGGGCATGGGGGCTGTTGACCAAGCATCGAGTTCGGCCGGGGCGGCAAGCTTGCTGCGGGTTGATCGGCTGCAACGCAAACTGGGTTACAAATTTAAGGATGAAGGCCTGCTTGTGCGTGCACTGACCCACAGAAGCGCATCGTTTCATCGCAATAACGAACGGCTGGAGTACTTGGGAGACTCGGTGCTGGGCTACGTCATAACCTGCAACCTGCATCGAACTCGCCAGGCTGCGTCCGAAGGCGCGTTGACGCTGGCCCGCTCGGAGTTGGTCAGACGCTCCACGTTGGCGGAAATCGCCCACTCCCTATCCTTGGGCGACCATTTGGCGTTGGGCATTGGCGAAAAGCGGTCCGGTGCTCGTCATAACAGCTCCATCCTAGCCGACGCATTAGAGGCGACCATCGGTGCCGTGCATGAAGATGGCGGTATTGAGGTGGCCACCCTCTTGGTGATGAGTTTGATGGGCGACCGGCTCAATTCTTCAGCGGCCGTTGCCAAGGACGCCAAGTCCTCCTTGCAGGAGCTGATGCAGGCGCGGTCAATCCCCCTGCCTTGTTATCGGATACTGGAGGAGGCCGGCCCACAACATGATCTCCGCTTCGTCGTCTCTTGCGAGATCGCCGAGCTTGGGCTGAGCACGACTGGCGAGGGGAATAGCCGCAAGGATGCGGAGAAGCAGGCGGCGGCGGCGATGCTGCACCAATTTGAAGTGGGCGATGAGCGGGGCTGAACGCTGCGGGCGGGTTGCTATCACCGGGCGCCCCAATGTAGGCAAATCCACTTTGCTCAATAGGGTGCTGGGGCAAAAGCTCAGCATCACCTCGAGAAAGCCGCAGACCACTAGGCGCAATCTGTTGGGCATAGATACCGAAGGTCTCAACCAAGCAGTCTATGTGGATACGCCGGGCATTCATCATGGCTTGCGCCGGGCTGTCAATCGCATTATGGTGGGCAGCGCCGTGGCGGTCTTGTCGGAGGTGGACCTAGTGGTCATGGTGGTGGATCGGGACCGGCTGAACGATGGCGATGAACTGGTGCTTCGGAAAGTTGAACGCAATAGCAAGCCGGCCTTTGCGCTGATTAACAAAATCGACCTGCTGGCAGACAAGACAAGGCTGTTGCCGGTCATGCAGCGCCTCGGCGCAACCGGCCTTTTCGCCGAGATACTGCCGGTCTCGGCGCTGCGCGGTGAAGGTGTGGGGATCTTCCGCGCCTTGGTGTTCAAGCACTTGCCGAGCCGCCCACACCAATTTCCCCTCGACCAAGTGACCGATCAAAGCGAGCGCTTTCTGACCGGCGAGATCATCCGTGAAAAACTGACGCGCCGGCTCGGTGGCGAATTGCCTCATCGAACGGCGGTGGTCATTGAGGCGTTCAAGGAAAGGCTTGGATTGGCCGACATCCATGCGCAGATATTGGTGGAGCGTGCGGGCCAGAAACGCATCATCATCGGCAAGGGCGGGGAGAAGCTCAAGTCCATTGGCCGCGAAGCGCGGCTGGATATTGAGAAGATGCTGCAGCGGCGGGTCATGCTGCACCTTTGGGTCAAGGTGCGATCGGGTTGGTCAAACAGTTCGGTAGCGGTCAGGAACTTAGGCTATGGCGCTGGGTTGGATGAATCGGCTGCAGGATGAAGACGCCGTCTTGCTGCACACTCGGGTCTACCGGGAGACCAGCCTGATTGCGCAGTTCCTAACCGAGCGGCATGGCCGCATCGCCGCCGTGGCCCAAGGCGTGCGCCGCCGCCGGCAGGGACATAGCTTGCAGCCCTTTCACCAAGGCTTGCTGAGTTGTTCCGGACGGGGAGGTCTGGCATCCCTCCGTGGCTTCGATTTGACTCATGGTCGTTGGTTCAAGGGTAACCAACTCGCCATGGCCAGTTACTTGGTGGAGTTGATCGTGCGCCTGACCCGCGAGTGGGAGCCGGTGCCTGGGCTTTTTCACGCCGTCGTTCGAGCCCTTGGCGAGCTCGGTGATGATGGCTCCACCGTAGCGGCGGAACGCTGCCTGCGCCGGTTTGAAAAGCGGTTGCTTGAGGAACTTGGCTACGGCTTGGATTTCGGACGGAACGCCGGCAGCGGCGAGCGCATCAATGGCCAGGATTGGTATCAATTGGAGCCGGAACTAGGCTTTGTTCCCGGCCCTATTGGTGAGGGCTACCCCGGCGAAGTGCTGCTCGCCATAGACCAAGAATGCTTCGATGCGCCGCCAACGCGCAAGTTCGCCAAGGCGACTTTCCGCGCCCTGATCGCCTCCCATCTTGGCCCGGCGCCCCTGTTGAGCCGCCGGTTGTATCGTCCTGCAAGCCAGAGCCATGAACCTGCCCCTGCTTCAGCGCCTTGAAGCGGACGTGAGCGGCTGCCTCCAGCGATTATGGCGCGGGGACCAAAGACGACATTTCCAAATTGGATAAATGGCGGCAGTTCTACTTTGCGTTGACACTAGACTTGTTGGTTGTGGATTGCGGATGTCGGAACTGAATGATGACTGGCTGCTGCTGAGGGGGTTGTGCGGCAAGAATGCGGACAATGCGGACTAAGACGGATATGGCGAACAGTGACCAAGGCGCTGCGCCGCTGATAGCGCCTTGGGTGCGCAGGCTCACTGAACGCCATCCTTGGGTCGATGCGCCAGCGGTTGCCGCAGCCGCCCGCCAGTTAGCCAACGGCCATCCCCGGCCTTGGTTGGATACCGGGCTGGACTTGGCCGACTTGGTGGCCGATATGGAGATGGACACCACCACTATTCTAGCCGCCTTGTTTTGCCATCCAGCTCGCCATGCCGGCATGGAGGAATCAACACTCGCCGATCGCATTGGCGAGTCGGCGGCAAAGCTGGCTATGTCGGTGGCCCAACTGGCGGATTGCAGCTTTCTCGACCTCACCAGCTCCCGCATGCTCGCCAGCGAGGCCAAGGATCAGACGGCCAACATTCGGCGAATGCTTGTCGCCGTCATCGACGATGGCCGGGTGGCAGTGCTCAAGCTAGCCGAGCGGGTGGTGGCCTTGCGTCGGGCCAAGGGCGGTTCGGAGGAACGCAAGACCCGCATCGCCGCCGAAGTCCTGACCGTGTTCGTGCCCTTGGCGGACCGATTCGGCACTTGGCAGTTAAAGTGGGAGCTAGAGGATTTGGCGCTGCGCTACCTAGAGCCGGACGCCTACAAGCGCATCGCGCGCCAACTTGCCGGCCGCAGGGCGGAACGGGAGGCGCGGGTCCAGCGCTTGGTCGGCGAGCTTCAGGCAACCTTCAAGGCCCACGGCCTGAAGGCTGAGATGCAAGGGCGAGCGAAGCACATTTACAGCATTTGGCGCAAGATGCGGGCGAAGCACATTCCCATTGACGAGGTTTACGACCTTGAGGCCGTGCGCATCATCGTGCGCGATCTGGCCGATTGCTACTTGGCGCTGCGCTTGATTCACCAGTTGTGGCGGCACATTCCCGAAGAGTTTGACGACTACATCGCCATGCCCAAGGACAACGGTTATCAGTCCATTCACGCCGCGGTCGTGGCGGCGGATGGCCGCGCATTTGAAGTGCAGATCCGCACCGAGGAAATGCATCGGCAGGCCGAGCTTGGGGTATGCGCTCATTGGTCCTACAAAGGCTTGGACGATGAAGATGAGTACTACGCCAACAAGGTGGCCTGGATGCGCCAAGCGGTTGAGGCGCACGATCGGGAGGGTGTGGACTTAGCTGGCGAGTTAATTGACCGCGCTCAAGAACGCCGCGTGTTCGTGCATACGCCTAAAGGGCAAGTGGTGGACTTGATGGCGGGGGCGACCCCGGTGGATTTCGCCTACAGGATACACACTGAGGTAGGCCACAAATGCGTGGGCGCCCGGGTGGATGGACATTTGGTGCCGTTGAACGCGCCCCTGCAATCCGGGCAACGGGTGCGGATACTGACCGACCCGGCGGCTTGCCCACAGCGGGCTTGGTTAGACCGAGACCTAGGCTATGTGCGCACGTCCCGGGCTAAGAGCAAAATCCGCGCTTGGCTCTGGGAGCAGGGGCCGCAGGAGAACATCGCCGCCGGCAAAGCGGCGCTGATGCAGATCATTGATGGCTTGTCCTTGCCGATGCTGAATCAGGGGACGATGCTGGACTTGGCCAAGCACTTTGAGTACGAGGATACGGACCGACTGTTGCTGGCGTTGAGTGTGGGTGAGGTTGGCGTCCTCGACGTGCTCGGCCGGTACTTGGCCGAAGAACCGGACGTCGTCTACCAGCCAAGCCTGTTCGAGGAAGCGCCCGCAGCCAGTGCGCCACAGCGCCAAAGGATCTCAATAGAGGCCGGCGACCGCGAAGGGCTATTGCGGGATGTCACCGTGGCTTTCAGCCGCTTCGGCCTGTCCATGATCTCCAACAACGCGCATGTGGATGCCTTGAGTGGCATCGTCCGCATGGACATCGTCCTGAAAACTAAAAACCTTGGTCAGTTGGCGCAGTTCATTCATCATCTGCGTCACATACCAGATGTGCGTCTTGTGTGCCGCAAGCTTAGGGCTTAGGGCTGAAGGACTGAGACCGAACGAGGAGGGACGGCATGGAGCGCTTATTCATCACTCTGCATGAAAAGCAAGGCTTGGATCAAGACCTTAAGATGAATGAACCAGCGGCCGGGATGGCGGTGCAGTGAAGCTAGTTCTGCTTGGCCCTCCTGGCGCGGGCAAGGGCACCCAGGCTCAATACATCTGCAATACTTGCACCATTCCCCAGATCTCAACGGGCGACATGCTGAGGTCAGCCGTTGAGGCCGGCAAGGAGTTGGGTCGCCAAGCGCAGCAGGTGATGGACAGAGGCGCTTTGGTCTTCGATGAACTGATCATTGAACTCGTGCGGGAGAGAATCGCCGCGCCGGACTGTCGGCGAGGGTTTCTGTTCGATGGCTTTCCCCGCACCATTCCCCAGGCCGAGGCGTTGGAGGCAGCCGGTATTTCCCTCGACGCCGTGGTCGAGATCAGCGTGCCGGACGAGGAAGTCGTCAAACGCATGAACGGACGGCGAGTCCATCCGGGCAGCGGCCGGGTTTATCATGTGCTCTTCAACCCGCCGTCTAAGCCGGGCATAGACGATGTGACCGGCGAACCGCTCATTCAGCGCGATGACGACGCCGAAGCCACCGTGCGCGAGCGCCTGCATGTCTACCGCAAGCAAACCGCGCCGCTGATTGCCTTTTATCAGGCCCGGGCACAGCGCCATGGACTGTGCTACCTGACCATTGACGGCTCGCAGGAGGTCTTACAGGTGCAGCGCGAACTCGCCGTCGGATTGGGGCTTGAAGTCTAGCTAGGCGCGGCCTCTACGCCAAACCCCAAAACGGCAACGCTTGCACGGAGCTGCCCGGCGCGAGGTCGCCAACAGTCTTGGGAATGCGGATCAGGCAGTTGGCGGCGGCGAAAGTGCTCATGCGGTTGGAGCTTTGATCGCCAGTGATGCGCACCTCGGCCACCCCAGATGCCTCGGTCATTAGGCCACGCTGATATTCCTCTCGACCCGGTTTGTGGCGTATGCGTTCGGTCAATTTGCAGCGCACGCGAAGCGGCGGCTGCGGCTGCATTCCGCAAAGCGCCTCCACCGCCGGTTTGGCCAGCAGCAGGTAGGTGACGATGGTGGAGACTGGGTTGCCTGGCAGTCCGAGCAGCGAGGCGCGGCCGATGCGGCCAAAGGCCAAGGGCTTGCCTGGCTTAAGGTTCAAGCGCCAGAAGCGCAGTTCGCCCAAGGATTCGATGGCGGACTTGACCAGATCCGCCTCGCCGACAGACACGCCGCCGCTGGTCAGGATCAGTTGGCAGTCTTGGCTGGCTTGCACAAGCCCTTCGGCAATGAGGATCGCATCATCCTTCAGCACGCCTAAATTGATCACCTCCACCGGCAATTTCCGCAGCAAGCTGGCTACGGCGTAGCGGTTGGAGTCGTAGATGTCGCCGTATTCGAGCGCCGCACCCGGTTGCTTCAGCTCGTCGCCGCTGGAAAAGACGGCGATGCGCGGGCGGTTGAAAGCCGTTACCGCATCAGCTCCCGAGGCCGCGAGCGCACCTATGTCGAAAGCGTTTAGGCTGCGACCTCGCTGAACCACCGGCTGGCCACAGCGGATGTCCTGCGCCCTTGGCCGCACGTTATCGCCCGGCTGACCGGTGCAGTTGATACGTACTCTGTCGCCGAGAAGGATGCAATCCTCTTGCAGCGCCACCGTGTCGCATCCGGTCGGCATAGCGGCGCCGGTGGTGATGCGCACGGCTTCGCCAGCATTGATTGGACCATGGTAGGGATGACCGGCCACGCTGGCGCCGACAATGCGCAAGGGCTCGATTTGCGGTCGCCATTTGAAGGCGTAGCCATCCATTGCAGAGGCTGGAAAGGGGGGCAGATCAATGCATGCCCGGCAATCCTCGGCAACGACCCGGCCCAAGGCTTGATTGAGGCCAACGCGCTCGACTTCCGCTGGTGTCGGGATTTCCTTGAGCACCAGTTCAAGCGCCTCATCAAGATCAAGGCTTGCGGACATTTCTAGCCTCCTGATCGGGGGAAAGGGTGACAGGTGGGGTTGCAACGCTGGTGCTGCAAAGCGTTGGTCGAATCAAGTTCTTACCCGCCAACGAAATGCTCGGCAGTGATAACATGGCTTGATGACATGCATTCTCGGCATAGAAACCGAGCGCGGCATCTGCTCGGCGGCCCTCTGCTTGAACGGGGACTTGCATGAGCATACTCGAAAGATGGAGCGGGCGCATAATGAGCACATCTTGGCCTTGGTGAATGCAGCGGTCGACGCCGCCGGGCTCGGTTTTCGAGACGTGGATGCAGTGGCCTTCGGCTGTGGTCCAGGCTCCTTCACGGGCATTCGTTTGGCTGCGTCGGTGGCGCAAGGGGTGGCTTTTGGAGTTGGGGCGAAGGTTGTTCCCGTTTCTTCCTCCCTTGCCTTGGCGGTTGCCGCCGTTGAGCAAGTGAGGCTTCAGGCTGGGGTGGTGGTTGGCATTCGCTCCCGCAGGGACGCTTACTACTTGGCTAGTTTCGCCATTGTCGATGGCGAACCAAGGGGCCATCGTCCAGATCAATTGTTTGACGCCTGCCCGGATTGGGCGGAGTTTGCCAAAGGTTGGCCCTTGGTTGGCGATGCGCCGCCTTGGTTGCCGGTCGGGGCGGAGGTTTGCGCCGAGGTGGCGATGGGTGCTGGCGTCATCGCCAAGTTGGGAGCGAAGGCGTTTGCAAAAGGCCATGGATTGGCACCGGAATTTGGCTTGCCAGCCTATGTTGATGGGGACACACCTTGGCGGGCGTCCAAACCGAGCAACCAAGCGGCCTCTTAGTTTCCAGCCAGCGCGAGTGTCCCTTGGCGGGCAGCAGCGCCCAACCCTTGATTCTGCACCATCGCGTTGAGGCGGACCGCTACCGGCATCTGTTTGATTTGCGGGCGGTTGACGGACCGCCAAAATGCCCCGGCTACCACCTCTATTACGATGAAGCGGGCATGGCCTTGCTGAACGGCGATGAACAGGCTGACCGCAAACAGCCAAGGGAGTTCAGGTTGCGTCTCGACCACATCAAGCGCCGCGCCGCTCAACGCTTGGTTCTAGCCCGTGCTTGCGGTGCCGGCCATCGCCCGGCGGTTGCGGACCTGATGGCCGGTTGGGGTGTCGATGGACTTTGCTTGGCCCTTAAGGGATGTGCCGTCACCCTGATCGAGCGTTCTCCTGTTGTTTGGGCCATGTTGGATGAATGTGTCCTTCGGCACGCCTTGGCGGCGACCGTCGTGCTTGGCGATGCCAGCGTTTGGTGCCGGGACAATGAGAAATCCGTGGAGGTCGCCTACTTAGACCCCATTTTTCCACTTCGGCGCAAGGCTGCTTTGCCGGAGAAGGCTTTGCAGCATCTACGCGCACTGGCGTGGAAGGATGAACTGGACTTGGCGCAGCGCATCGAGCAAGCCAAGGGCGCGGCGCGGGAGCGGGTGGTGGTCAAGCGCCGCGCCGGTGCGCTGGCAACGCCTAAGCCGAGTTGGCAGGTGGATGGCCGCCGCATTCGTTTTGACGTGTACCGGGTTTGAAGGGAATTTCAGCCACCTTGCGGCCGGCTGAAAGCTCTTTTGTACGAGGGGTGCCCCCTCGCGCTGCTAGGGAGAAGGCTCAAGAAAAAGGTCGCGATGGCGCAAGAGATGACCCAAGGGTGGCGGGTAGTCACGGCATTGGACTGCGTATTTGCATGGAAGCAGGGACTCGAATGGGAATTAACAGAGGAGACCGCCAAGTTGGTGCAGGAAGCCAAAAGTGACCGTGCAACCGGTGTAAAGGAACCGTTGACCTTTCTGCAGAGCTTCTTACTGTTCCGCGACGTGCGGCTGCGCCGAATTTTTCTGTTGGGCGTTGCCAGCGGCTTTCCTTGGCTGTTGATCGGCTCCGGCATGACCGCTTGGCTTCAGGAGGAGGGTCTTTCACGCAGCACAGTGGGTTTGGTGGGCTCCATTTTTGTCGCCTACACCCTCAACTTTCTGTGGGCACCCCTCATCGATCAGGTCAAATTGCCGGTCCTGTTCCGCCTCGGCCAGCGGCGGTCCTGGATTGTCCTGTGCCAAACGTTGTTGATCGTCCTCACTCTCATGCTGGCTGTGACCGGGCCGGGCAACAGCTTCACCATTACGGTTGGCCTAGCGGCCGCCATCGCCTTGGCCGGGGCCACCCAGGACCTCGCCATTGACGCCTACCGCATCACCGTCATCGGCAAGGACGAGCCGGAGCTGGTGGGCCACGGCGCCGCCATGGCGACCTGCGGCTGGTGGACCGGCAACAGCCTGCCCGGTGTAGCCGCGTTCTGGATGGCGGATTGCGTCGGCTGGTCTTGGGTGTACGTCGGTTTGGCGGGGGTGCTGGCCGTCATCACAATCATGGTGCTGAAGACGTTCCGGGAGCCGGTCCAGTACAGCGTGGGAGCGCCTCGGCCGCAACCGCAGCCAAGACAAGGTGCGTTGGAACTTGGAAGGCCACGACAGAGCGCACAACATCCTTGGCCGCAAGCGCAACCAAGACAAGGTGGTTTGGAACTGATTTTGCGCGGGACGTTGGGCTACTTGGAGGCTTTTTTTGAGTTTTTCCGGCGCAATGGCGCATCTTTCGCGTTGGGTCTTCTGGCATTCATCTTCTTGTTCAAGATCGGCGAGGCGTTTCTGGGCCGCATGGTGATCGTGTTCTACAAGGAGGTGGGATTCAGCAATGCGGAGATCGGCACCTTCTCAAAGGGTATGGGGCTAATTGTTACGTTCGTTTGTTCCGTGCTGGCCGGCGTCTTCGCCGGCCGCTTCGGCGCGGTGCGGGGACTGCTGTTCGCCGGCTTGGCCATGGCTGCCACCAACCTGCTGTTTTCATGGATTGCGCTGGCTGGTCCGCGCACCGACTTGCTGATGCTGGCGGTGGTGGCGGACGGCATCACTGCGGCTTTCTCCACGGTCGCCTTCGTGACCTTCCTGTCCTATTTCACTAGCCGCGTACACACCGCCACTCAGTACGGCGCCTTGGCGTCCGTAGGCAATGCCAGCCGCACGTTGGTTGCGGCGACCAGTGGTGTGCTGGTGGACGCCTTGGGCGGCGATTGGATGCTGTTCTTCGTCATTACGGCGGCCATGGTGGCACCGTCCCTTTGCATTCTCGGTTGGATCGCCGCCCGTTTGAGAGCGTTGCCATAGGAAACCTCTGAAAAATCCGAAGGTTTTTGCAGCGCAACAAGGCCAATTTTTTCGATGACGTGTCAGTCATTGAAAATAGAAAATAAATGATTTCGGCTGCCATGCGATGGCTAATCCCTGGAATGTAATCAGAGGTTCTCTGGGGCGAATGCTTGACAGCTCACGGGTGTGCGGTCGTTCCAGTTGGCGTCGGCAGCTACCCCGCACGGGCGGCCCAGCGGCAACTGGACGCCACCCGACGACCGATGAAGACGACTCCTTCGCCGATCAGGCGGTTTTTCTGCATCGCCTCTCCTACCGGGTCGCCTCGGGCCGCGATGCGTAGGCTTGCGTTGAGCACCCGATGCCAGGGCAGGCGGGTGTCCGGCGGCAGTTGGGCTAGGGTGCGGCCAACAAAACGGGCATGGGCGGGCATACCGGCTAGGCTGGCCACCTGGCCATAGGTGGCCACCTTGCCGGCCGGGATCATTGACAACACCTGCCACACCCGCTGCTCTGGCGTGGCTTCGGCCTCTTGAGGCATCTCAGCGCTCGCCGATGTTAAACTGAGCCGTTTGCCGGGCGAGGACAAGGCTTTCGCCATCCTGCTTATTCTTTTGCGGTGCGATCAAGGTCAATGGCCACCAAATAGGCGTCGAGCCACTGCGGCAACCACTTCGGCACCTTGGGCCGCAGGCGTTTGAACAGCGGCCGGGTGTATTCGGGGTCGTCTAGCACCACTCGCGCTCGGCCGGCAAGGACCTCGCCACGAATTTCAACGGTCACCGGCACGTCGCCGGCGCGCAAGGCCCGCCACCAAAGGCCATCGGCCCCGGCAAACACTTGATTGCCGTCGCGCAAGTAGTTCACTGGCAGGGTGCGGCCATCGGGAAAAGTCAGCAGCATGACGATGCCCGCCCGATTGCCAAGGGGATCGCTCTTCAGTTCGGCGATGACTCGAGGATTGCCGATGAAGTGCGCGTAGGCCACGAAGCCAGCCAAGCCAAGGGTTGCCAGGCTCAGCGTTATTCCCAACCACTTCAACCAGGTCATGGCGATTGACTTTTTGCCACCGGGTCATTTAATGCATATGAACATCTTAGTGGAAACCAGCCCGGATATTGCAGCAAGGGTGCCGAAGATTGCGCCGGGTGATTTTGGTTTCTGCTAGGATTGTGCATTTCGGAAGGAAACAGGATGAGCATCATTCGGCATCCAATCTGGCAGTATGCATACTTCGTCAACGATATCGACGAGGCCTGCCACAAGTGGAACAAAATGGTCGGTGCTGGGCCGTTTCACGTCGTGCGCCACCATATTGCGGAGAGCTTCCGCTACCGTGGCGAACCGGTGGAGGCTGATGTCAGCTATGCCTTTGGCCAAGCTGGGCCGGCGCACGTTCAATTCATCGCCCAGCACGATGACACGCCTTCAATCTATCGCGAAATGTATCAGGACGGGGAACAGGGCTTCCACCACATCGGCCTGTTGATCCATGACGTCAGCGGCGAGATCAAGCGGTTCAACGAAGCTGGGTACGAAACCGCCTGCACCCTCTGGGGTGGCGACTATGTGGCCTACATGGATTGCCGCAAGGACATGGGCTGCTACGTTGAACTGCACGGCGACGCGCCCATCATCGTTGATCTCTTTGAAGGCTGGAAGCGGGACCACGAGCAATGGGACGGTGTGACGGACCTCATTCGGGAGCCTTAGCAGCGAGAGTGGCGTTAGTGGGCGGTGCGGCTAGCGGTCGTATTTTGTGGTTAGCAGTTCGCCTGCTGGCGCACCCCGATGACAACCGAAACGGCATCAAGGAGACCTGAGAATGTCTGAAGCGAAGGCCAAGGAAACTTATCTGCCGGTCAAGCCAGAGCGGCTGGATGACATCAACCTGTTGGATGCAAATCTGCAGAATTGTCCTTATCACGCCTACGAAAAGCTGCGCAATGAAGCGCCGGTATGGAAGGATCCAGTGACGGGGTTCTACGTCATCACCCGCTTTGAGGATCTGCGCAACATCCTGCTTGACATCGAGGCTTACCCTAGCGGCATGTCTGGCGGGCAAGGGGGCGGCCGAGGGCGCTTGGACCGGGAACGGGCTGAACGCATGTTGAAGTTGTACCAAGAGCAAGGCTGGGTGCCGACACCCACCTTGGCCGGACGGGATGACCCCAACCACAAGCAGATGCGGGCCATGTTCAACGAAGCGTTCCGCCCGAAGAAGATCAACGCCATGGACCCCTTTGTTGAAGAGACCGCCTATAAGCTCATCGACGCCTTCATAGATGATGGTCGTTGCGATTGGGTGCGGCAATTCGCGGTGCCCCTGCCGTTGATTGTCATCGGCCGTCAAATGGGCGTGCCCGAGGACGACATTTGGCGCATCAAGGCTTGGACAGACGCTTGGGTGCAGCGCCTCGGTATGATGCAGACCGAGGCTGAGGAGAAGTGGTCGGTGGAGATGGAGATTGAGGCACAGCACTACTTCCAGCCCATCTTCGAGCGCCTGCGCCGGGAGCCGGACGACACGTTGCTGTCAGAGATGGTCAACCGGGTCATTCCGGAGTGGGGGCGCCCTCTGAACGACAATGAACTCCATGCGGAGATGATGGCGGACACCTTCGTCGGCGGTTCCGAGACGTCCACCAACGCCATCGGCTTCGGCGTCAAGCTGCTGATTGAAAACCCGCACATCTGGGGTGCGCTGAAGGCGGACCCGGATCAGCACCTGCGCACCTTCATTGAGGAAGTGCTGCGCTTGGAAGGGCCGGTGCAGGGCCTGTTTCGCACCGTCGCCAAGGACATCGAACTGCACGGCGTCACCATTCCGGCTGGCTCCATGCTCAACATTCGCTATGCGGCCGGCAACCGGGACGAAAGGGAGTTCGGCAGCCCGGATCAAATTGATCTGGAGCGCGAAAAGCCGGGGCGCCACATCGCCTTCGGTTCAGGCATCCACCACTGCTTGGGGGCACCCTTGGCGCGGCGCGAGCTTTATTGGTCTTTCAAGGCGCTGGTGGACCGCATTGACGAACTCTGGTTCGCGCCGAGCAAAAACGATTTCACCATAGCTCCGAACTTCGCCTTGCGGGCGCTGAAGGAACTGCACATCGAATTCAAGGCCAAGCACTAGAAACCCTCTGAAATATTCGCAGGTTTTCGCAGTGCAACAAGACGAGTCTTTTTGGATGACGTGTAAGACATTGAAAATAGACGATAAACGATCCCAGGCACCATGCGATGGCTAATCCTTGGAAGTTAATCGGCGGTTCCCTAGGGCCTATTGAAACGGAGACGCCACGCCAAACACCCCATTGAGCGTTGCAAAGACCTTTTCACCAAGATTGACCTCGCTGTAGTCGTCCTTGAAGTAGCTGGCGTACACAGCGACGAGGTCGCGCTCCGGGTTGATGACAAGGCCCTGACCTCCCCAGCCGCCTTTGAACAGGGTGCCGTCGGCGTGAACGAAGTCCCACTGGTAGATGCTGTGAATGGTTGGCGGGCCGTTTTTGCCCTCAGCCGATGGGGAGTGCTCGTTCTGGACCGCGCCGAAAAACCTCCGCAACGTCGGGTTAGCGCCAAAGCGCAGCAAGTTGATGTGGGCCTCGGAGATGATGCGCCGCTCGCTCACCAGTTTGTAGCTGGGGGTGAAGAGCAACCCGAAACGGGCCAAGTCCCGTGGCCTAGCTAAAAATCCGCCGTGGGTGAGGGGGATGCCATAGCGGTAGGCGATGTAGGAAGCGTCCGCCTCCGCGCCTAGCTGTGACCAGATCTCCTTGCTGAGCACATCGTGGAATGGATAGCCGGTGACCTTCTCCACCAGCCAAGCGAGGACAAAGGTGTTGACGCCGGAGTAGGAGAACTTCTCGCCCGGCTGCGCATGCTTTGAAACCTTCAGCGTGGCCACGAACGCATAGGGGTCATCGGCGGCGTCCTCATCCCGGTAGCCGTCGCCGATGGCCATGGAGTATTGGTAGTAGCAGCTTGCCCGGTTTTCATATTCATCTTCGCAGTCCAGCCCGGTGGCCATGTCCAGAATGTTGCGCACGGAGATGCCGGCGAAAGCGGAGTCGCCCAACTCCGGCAGGTAGGCTTCTATGGGTCGGCTGACGTCAATCTCGCCGCGTTCTTCGAGAATGCCGATGAGGGTGGCCGGGAACGCTTTGGCGACGGACCAGTAAATGGGCTTTTGGTAGTCCTGCATTCGGGGGTAGCTTTCAAAGACAATTTTTCCCTTATGCAGAATCACCACTCCCAAGGCGGTGGATTGGTCATCATGCAAGAAGGCTTCAAATGGCATGTCACCGGCTGGCGTTTGCACCGAAAAGGCGGCGATTGCCGGCATCGGCTGGTGCGCCAGCACCCGAACCGGCCCGGCTCGATAGACGTTTACGGTTGGCACCAACTGATGCAGGTTCTTGTTCGCCCAAGCCATCTGCTCACCGGTCATGGTCCACCAAATGTCGTCCTGTACGACGGAGCGGTGACGGCGCAAGGATTCTTCAAGTTCAATGTCCGGCTTGAACGCAGCTTCCTGCTGTTGCTGGCCGGGGCTGGTGGTTGAGTGCTCGCAGCCGCCAAGCCAGGTAGCCAGCGCCAGAATCAGCGGTATGCTGAAAAGTGAAAGGACGGGATTCATAGAGCAACCCGGCTCGACATCGCTTAGGCAACCTTATTGGCCGTCGGTGGTCAACTTAAGCCCTTTATGTTGTCCTGTTTATCCTTCAGTCCGGCCAAGCGCAAACTTATTGGCCCTCGGTGATCAATTCAATGTACGGGCTCAGTACATTTCGGAATTTTTTCGTTCAGGCGACCATGGAGAGCTTGTCTGCGAATTCGGCCGGAGTCAACAAGCCGAGGGCATGGTGGGGCCGGACGTTGTGGTGGTTGCGGAGAAACCCCTCCAGAGCTCGGTTCACTTCGCCGGAGGTCGCCCCGGGGGCCGGACTCCGTGCGGGCGGGTGCCGTACGCCGCGGGTGGGCCCTGCGCCAGTCGTCGTAGGTGCTCTTGGCTAGGCCGGCGGCGCCTGCCGCCGGCGACCATCCGGTCGATCAGTGCAGGAGTGCGCAGGCGCTTGCGGGCGGGTTCGGAATCGGTCAGGTCCACCGGCAGGTGCTTGCAGGAGGGAGGGCAGGCGTGCCTGAACCGGCGGCGGGGCATCCGCTCCGCAGCCCGTCACTCCGTCGGCATCAGCGCGCCAATGCGCCGAAAATCGCCGGGGCCGAAATTCCGGAATGTGTCTGAGCCCATACAACACTCGATTCGGTTATAACTCCAGATTGCAGGGGCATCGTGCAAGGGCCTCCATATATCATCAATTTCGATGATGTATCGCTAGGAATACTTAGTGGTATAAAGCGTTGCGATCACTACAAATGAAACTGTAGTTAATGAACAAAGCCAATGACCAATACAGCAGCAAGGCTGGTGTTTTTTCAATCGTTGTTATTTCCTGTGTAGCCTACTCTGGTCTTTTCGCTATGCCGTTGTGGCTAGGCAGCCTGACCGATACGTTGCACGTCAACCCTTCATTGCCAGGTTACATGGGCTCAGTCCAACTGTTTTTAGCGATGGCGGCGGCTCTCTACGCCTCCGCCAAGGTCAACCAGATCACATTACGTAATACCGCTTTGCTGGGTGTGGCCTGTATTTTGTTGGCGAACGCCGCATCTTCCTTTGCCACAGATATCACATTATTGTTTTTTTGTCGGGGATTGTCCGGTATAGGGGAAGGCTTGGTGTTGGCGATGCTGAATGCATTTATTTCAAGAACGGATAACCCAGATAGGCTTTTCGCCTTGTCGCAAACCACGGTTGCTGTTTCTGGGATAGCACTGTTCGCGACAGCACCAACAGCGATTGTAGAATTTGGTGCTATTGGCATTTTCTCCATCATCGTACTGTTTGCTTTGCTTGCCTTACCTGGCGCATTAATGCTTCCCGGTTTTGCGCCTCAAGACAGCCCGGAGACTAATGCCACTGAAGCCAATAATTCCTCCCTTCGCCCATTTGCGCTAATCGGTTTGGCTATCTTGTTTATTGGCTGCCAAGGCTCATGGGCCTACATGGAACGTATGGGCGTTGCCAAGAATTTTAGCCTGCAAGCAATAGGTAGTCTTTTTATCGTTGGTCAGTTGATTAGCCTGCTGGGCCCGATCACTGCAAATTACATTGGTCATACCTTTAGCCGTAAATTTTCTATTACCTGTGGTGTTATTGTTTCGGGATTAGCGACCCTGGCGGCCAGCCAGGCTATTGCAGACAGCTTCTTTGTGGTCGCCGCGGTTGTGTTTCAATTCGGCACCCTGCTTGTGGTGACCAGCTATTATGGCTATCTGGCAGCGTCCGATGCCTCCGGCAAGGCGGTCTCGGCCGCACCAGGGTTCCTGAATTTCGGCAGTGCGCTGGGGCCGGCTGTCATGGCAGGAGCAATTTCGTTCGGTGGTTATCCATTGTTGGGATTAGCTGTGATAGGAACATACACTCTGGCGATAGCCTTGCTCTTTTTACAACGATAGATATAAACCTGCTAGGTGCGCCCCAGAATTCCCGTATCATATTTCAGTACAGGTCTATAGGGCACCTCGATTTTTGCCTGTTTTCAGCGCCGTAGGTCGGCGCGACTGGTTTGAAGTTGGCGTTGAGCCGCTGGCTGACGGATCCGTGGGCGGCTTTGTGCCCGTCGTGCGGTCTTGTGAGCGCGATCCGCTCCGCCTCGCGGCCGCCGCCTGATCAAATTCTCGGCCGCCAAGATTTGACCATAGCCCACAGCAGACTGAGTCTGTCTGTAGTGGCTCTCAGAAGCCGAGGCGCATTGACGCGGGTTTCTGTCTGGATTCACGGATCGGGGGCCACCCGGCTTGGGGTTGATTATCAGTGATGCTCACGAAGGGCTCGGCACCCTATGTTCGAGGCTAGGCGGCTAATTGAAGGGGTAACCGAGAATTGACAGAAAAAATGTTGCCCGACCCCAAAAATCATCAATTTTGATGATTTTTCTGCGATATTTCTTACCTATAGTTCACCACATCCGATCCACGAGATGCACATTTGATAAACGTGAGAAATGGGCTGGCGCATGCCTACAAGGGTAAGTGATTTCATCATTCGATACAGCAAGTAGCATTACGGAAAGTGTCAGCGCCTCAATAGAGGAATTGATATTGGCTATGTCAGAAGGTCTGGTAACCAGTCAAATGCTGGTTGAGAAGGCATTAACTAAGGCTGAAACCCATCACTCACTGAACGCCTTTATCACATTGGATGCTGAGGGGGCTTTGGCTGCTGCCAGAAATTGTGACGAGCTGATGGTTAACGACATCTTGCTGGGTCCATTACACGGCATTCCTATTGTAGTGAAAGACAATATTCATGTGGCAGGGTTGCCGAGCACCGCTGGTACAAGAGCGTTGCGCAACTTCATTCCGTCCGCAGACGCCAGTGTGGTCAGATGGCTTAAGGATGCCGGAGCCATTGTGATCGGTAAAACCAATATGCATGAGCTGGCGTACGGCATTACCAGCAACAATTATGCGTTCGGCGCCGTAGGCAATGCACTGCGTAGTGACCATATTGCTGGTGGTAGCAGTGGGGGAACCGCAGTGGCTATTGCTACTGGCGTCGCCCAGATCGGGCTGGGTACTGATACGGGTGGATCCAGTCGTATCCCCGCAGCACTTAATGGTCTAGTCGGTTTTAGGCCGACCACTGGGCGCTACCCTGACGACGGTTTAATGAAGATTTCGTTTACACGAGACACCGTCGGCCCCATGGCGAAGACCGTTAAAGATGTAATCGTGCTGGATCGACTGTTAATGCGTGGTGATCCAATAGAAGACCATCCGATTCATATATCCGATTTGCGTCTGGGGATTCCTAGGGCACATTTTTACGAAAATCTCGACCAGGAAATCGCAGACCAGATCGAATGGCTGTTACAGTGCCTAAAAGCAGCCGGCGCAACATTAATAGAAGCTGACATTGAACAACTTTCTGAGGTAAATGAAAAAATCGGGATTCCGATCGTTCTCTATGAAACCAAAATTCTACTGGAAGAATACCTGGCAACCAATAACCTGGATATTTCGAGTCAGGAGCTGGCGGAATCCATTGCTAGCCCTGATGTAAAAATCCTTGTGACTGCCGCAATCAACGAGGAAATAAGTGAGTTCGTATATAGGCAAGCGATTGACCAATATCGCCCACGATTGAAAGAAATCTACCGTGACCATTTTGCAAAACATAATCTGGATGCCGTCATCTATCCGACAGTTCCCCTGGTTGCATGCCCGATTGCTGGCAGCTTGGAGACGGTTGAACTCAATGGTCAGCAATTACCGACCTTTCCAACCTATATCCGCAATACAGACCCAAGCAGTAATGCGGGGTTGCCGGGCTTGGCTATACCGTTGGCCCGGTCAACCGCTGGCTTGTCCATCGGCGTTGAAATTGATGGGCCCGAGGGCAGTGACCAGAGATTGCTGGCTTTAGGCACAGAGATAGAGGCATTAATCGATCAGCAAAAATGAAAGTGAATCTAAAACATGTTTCCGGAGGAACACTATGAACAAGCATAATTATCGAGCCTGCTTGGTGGCGGCAATAGTATTGTCCACATTTTGGCAAAGCCCGCCGTTGCTCGCGGCCGAGTCCGATGGAATACTAGAAGAGATCGTTGTCACCGCTCAACGTCGTGAGCAAAACCTGCAGAAAGTGCCGGTGGCCGTGTCGGCGTTCAGCCAGAACGCTATAGAAAGAGAAGATATCAGTGATTTAACCGATATTGCCACCCGGGTGCCCGGGCTGACCTTCTCACCTTTTTCGCCAGGCCAGAATATTTTGGCGTTACGGGGTGCTTCATCGAATGACGATGGTGCCGGGACAGACAATTCAATCGCAGTGTTTATTGACGACGTCTACCTAGGACGGGCCTCGAATATCAACCCAGAGCTATTTGACCTTGAGCGTATTGAGGTCCTAAGGGGGCCACAGGGTACGTTGTTTGGCAAAAACACCATCGGCGGGGCCATTAATGTCGTCTCAACTCGGCCTAATACGGAACAGACCGAGGGCAAGATCAGGGTTAATGTTGGTAATTTTGCTCGGCGTGACCTTGCCGGTTTGATAACCGGGCCGTTGACACCAAACCTTGCTGGAAAACTATCGTTCAGTACCCGGAAACGGGATGGTTGGGTTGATAATCTGGCGCTAAATAAGAAACAGAAGGATGACGACTCCCAATCAGTCAGAGGACAATTACTGTTTACCAATAATGGCTTTGAGGCGCTTATCAGCGGTGATTACAATAAGCTTGACGTAGAGGATATGGCAAGGATTCCCATTAATACAGGCGATCCACGTGACCCTGCTTTGTGGTTTAGCGGTAGTTATACTGCATTGTGCGGTACAAACCGTGATCCGGACTGTGCGGCCGGTCCAGCGGATGGGTTCGCTAAGCAAAAATCAGGGGGTGTCAGTGCGCGATTGAAATGGTACGCCGGGAACGGCGAGCTCATCTCGATTACCGCCTATAGGGAAAATGAGGCGGATTGGAACATGGACTCAACGGGCACCGATTCTCTGATTATCGTCGATGACATTCTAGATAACACCGAACAGTTTTCCCAAGAGCTTCGGTGGGCCTCTTCTCTGGGCGATAATATCAATTATCTCGCAGGAATGTGGTACTTGAATGAAGAAACCGACCGTACGGAATGCTTCGATTTATCTCCACAGACCGACTGTACGCTCGATGCAGACGGCGGTATGACTGACTTTTACCGACAAATTAATGAGACAACCAGCTATGCCGCTTTCGGTCATGTCGATTGGCGTTTTGATGAAAACTGGACTTTAACACTTGGTGCTCGCTACAGCTATGAGAAAAAGGAAATTGATAATGAGGCGAATGCCGGCAACTTTGTGGTCATCAACCAGAGCTTCAGCAATTCAGAAGGGGAAAGCTGGAACGCCTTTACAGCGAAGGCATCACTGGCATTCCAGGCCACAGATTCAACCAATATCTACGGCACAATAGCCACAGGGTTCAAAAGTGGTGGTTTTGCAGCCGCACCACAAAGCATAGAATTTACCAAGCCCTTGGATCAAGAAGAAGCGCTTAACTATGAACTAGGTATCAAATCAGATGTAACTGATCGGCTTCGATTGAATTTGGCGGCTTTCTATACTGAGTATGAAAATTTGCAGATTCAAACCTTCGGGCCTCTAGCAGCGGGTGCTGCATTTGGTACATTCCAGACTTTTAATTCAGGTGATGCGGAAATATTTGGCGTTGAGCTGGAAGCCGTCTGGATCGTCACTGATAACTTGACGATTTCAGGTTTCTACGGTTATCAAAACAGTCAATTTGGTGACACCAACATTGCTGGCACCGCGTTTCCAGACCAATCCGGTCAAGACCTAATCCGAACCCCGGAAAACAAGTACAGCATCAACGTCAATTATATCTATCCTTTAGGTAACAGGGGTGATATTGTTGGCAACGTTAGTTTTCGGTATACCGATGATCAGCGGGGCGAACTTGAACCCTGGGCTATCCAGCCAGAATTTGATTTGTTTGATGCGCGTATTGGCTGGATCAGCAGTGATGAAGCGCTGGAAGTTGCAGTATGGGGTAAAAACCTGGCCGATGAAGAGTACATTACTCACGTGTATACGATCGCTTCCAGTGTTGTTGCTGTATTTGGCGATCCTAGAATGTACGGAGCGAGTGTAACCTGGAAATTTTGATAGATGCAGTGACCAAAGAATCTTGGTGGCCGAATAAGTAACCGCCATGCTTTGTTAGTTTCAGAGCAACCGATTGATAGCAGAATAGGCCTGTATGAATTTGACCCAAGCACAGTGGCGAAAAATCTTGTCGGTTATTCAGAATCTCAACGATAGCCTTGATGATTATGCTATCCGGGAGAATGCCGGGATTGATTTGCTGGACCTGTTGTCGGCAGACTATTTTGCTTCATATACCTGGGATGAGGAAACGGGAAAGTTTACCCGTCCGGTCTTCCTCAATATGTCTGAAGAAAATCTAACATTATATGAAAAATACTATCAATTTCATGATCCAATAACCCACAAAATGCAGCTTTATCACCGTGCGGTTTCCGTTAACGAAGTCATTGAGCAAAAGGACTTGGTGAATACCGAGTTTTTCAATGATTTTTTATACAAGGATGGCCTGTATTACGGCATTAATATATACATTTATGATAATGGCAACAATAATATCGGGGATTTTAGAATCTGGCGGTCAAAAGAAAGAGATAACTTCGGTGATCAAGAGTTAAAAATACTGGATATGATTGCGCCTCATTTTCGTAACGCCATGCGTAATATCTCTTTTGCCAAGCATATTCCGCCATCGATGGATCTAGAGAGCATAAGCAGAAAAATGGCGGATGAGTATGGATTGACTAAAAGAGAGCTGATAGTGGCGAGAGAGCTTCTGGGTGGGGGGAACGATAAGGTGGTCAGTGAAAAGCTGGTTATTTCGACCGCAACCCTACGCACGCATATACAGCATATCTACAGTAAAGCCACGGTCAATAGTCGAGCAGAATTTTGTAAGAAAGTACTATTTCCCTGCGACTGAATGATAATACTAAGAAAATCCTGATCAATTCCAATTGGTGAATCGCGGCACGATTGCCGAGGGCGTGCGCGCCGGCCGCCTGCGGCTTGCCAGCCACTGCGAGGGGCGCGTACGGAGCAAGCGCCGCCGCGACTTCTCCCGCCGCCACGGATAGCGCCTCGCGCCTGGCCTCAAGGCCAAGCGGCCCGGTGAGCTCGTCCAGTTCGACCACAATGACCGTGCATGTCGACGGCAGGGTCTTCAAGCAGTTCCACGCCAAGGACCCGATCACCAACAGCACCCACGTCAAGGTCCGCTCCAGCGCCACCGCCGCCACCGACTTCCTCCACGAAGTCCTACAGCGCATGCCCCTCCGCTCGGTGCAGATCGACGGCGGCTCCGAGTTCATGCAGGAATTCGGAACCGCCTGCCGCGATGCCCGCATCACCCTCCATGTCCTCCGCCCCGCCGCCCCGACAATAACGGCAGCGTCGAGCGCAACAACCGCACCCTGCACGCCGAGTTCTGGCCCGTCCACCGGGGCGACCTCCGACGAAGTGAACCGAGCTCTGGACCGGTCTCTCCGCGACCACCACAACGTCCGGCCCCGCCATGCCCTCGGTTTATTGACCCCGGCCGAATTTCCGCGCAAGCTCTCAATGGCCACCTGATCGAAAAATTCCGAAATATCCCGAGCTCGTTACAGGGGGTGGCGCGGAGACTTCCATTGAAGCAAGGTGAGCCCTGATGGCGTAACCTGTCTTGAAAACAGGGAGCAGCCGCAATAGTGCAAAATAACGCGCAAATAGCAGCCTATTTCCATGAATTTGAAGAATTTGAGCCTCTGAATTTTGAAAAACCAAAACAATGTCGCCCGTGACACTGTGACACTGATTGATCAAACGTTCCCTAAGCAGTCAAGGTGACCGTGCCATGACTTATGCTGGGGATAGGATCATTCAGGATGCCGACAGCCATCTGATGGAACTGCCGGATTTTTTGACCGCTCATGCGGACCCGGATGTTCGAGAGCGGTTGGCTTCCGTGCTTAGGCCATCGGTTGGCTCATTCGATCTTAGCGCCTACGCCGGTCAACGCAGCCATACGCCTGAACGATGCGCTGAATTGGCCGCTTTAGGCGATAACCTGACTCGCGGCCCGAAGTGGCATGACGCCCTCGGCGCATTCAACGGTGTGGAACGGGGGCGGGCGTTGGATCTGCTGGGCTTCAAACGGCAAGTCATCTTCTCCTCGTTTTGCGCCCGTCCCATTTTTGGTCTCCCCGACCCGGACCTGCGCTACCGTGCCGTCCGCGCCCATAATCGCGCCATGGCGGAATTCTCCAGCGGCGACCCGCGCTTGATCGGCGTCGCCATGGTCACGTTGGACGAACCGGACCGGGCCCTTGCGGAAATTGAATACGCGCTTGAGCTCGGCCTTGGAGCGGTCTGGATACCGGCCGATGCCCCGGCTGGCCGCTCTCCGGGCCATCCCTTGCACGAGCAAGTGTGGGCCTTGCTGGCCGGGCGTCGCACGCCGTTCATCCTGCATGTGGGCAGCGCCGACCTGAACATCCCCTACCCATGGATGAACGATGGCCGTCCAGAGCGCCAGACGGCTCGTGGTGGTGCGGAAGTCATCGGTTCCAAGGACATGACGGTGATTCACCATGCAGCCCATCGCTTCATTTCCGTTCTGGTCCTGGATGGGGTGTTGGAGCGCCATCCCGCACTCCGTGGTGGCGTTATCGAGCTGGGTGCCGGCTGGGTGCCGGACATGATCCGCCGTCTTGACCATGCGGCGGCGATTTGGGCGCGTTCCGAACCCCATCTTGGGCAAATGACCCGCACGCCCCGAGAACAGATTCGCGCTCAGTTGAAGTTCACGCCGTACCCGTTTGAAGATGTGGCGCAGATGGTCAAGGAGTCGCACCCGGAACTGTACCTGTTCTCCTCCGATTATCCCCACGCCGAAGGCGGACGCGACCCCATTGGCCGCTTTGAACGTTCAACCGAAACCCTGACGCCGAACGAACGGCAATGTTTCTTTTCAGGCAATTTCGACGAACTTTATCCGCCCTGAGACAAGGCGTCGTTATCGCCCGTTGCGGATTGTGGCCTTCCTTATGCCCCGTCGAGCAGGGTTTGCGCGTAGGCCCTGCTTTTGTCCGTCAGGTTCGCGCCGGCGAGCATCCGGGCTACTTCCTCGACGCGGCCATCATTGGCGACGTGGCGGATATGCACTTCTTGAGCGGCGTCCTTTTCCACCACGAGATGGTTGTCTCCTAGCGCCGCCACCTGGGGCGCATGGGTTACGCAGATCACTTGGGTGTGGGTGCCTAAGTCCCGCAGCATGCGGCCGATGGTGTCGGCGGTGGCGCCGCCGACGCCAACATCCGCTTCGTCGAGCATCAGGCAGGGCAGTTGCGCCTTCTGCGCCGCGACCACGCAGATGGCTAGGCTGACCCGGGCTCGCTCGCCGCCGGAAGCGACTTGGCTCAGCCTGCCTGCTGGATAGCGCGGGTTGGCGGTGACTTGAAACTCCACCGACTCCAACCCGTGCTCGGAGTCCGCCGCTTCAAATTGAACATGGAATGCGCCGCCCTGGATGCCAAGGACGTTGATGCCTGCGCTCACTTCGGTGGCAAAGCCTTCAGCGGCCCGCCGCCGTTGCTGGCTGACTGAAACGGCCATGCGCTGAAACTCGTCCCGCTCATCCTTGGCCTGTTTTTCAAGGGATTCCAGTTCAGTGCGCTGACTGGTCAGCTCGGTAATTTCCTGTTCAAGAGACTTGGCTTGAGCCACTAGGTTGCTTGGCGATATGCGATGCTTCCTAGCTAGTTCGTGGATGCTGTCCAAGCGTTCCGAGAGTTGGGCGAGATGCGCCGGGTCCATCTCGAAGCCGTCGATGTAGCCCCGCAGATCATGCACGGCATCATCCATTAGTTGCAGCGCGGAAGTCAGCGTTTCGCGCGCGTTCGCAAGGCCCGGGTGATCGTCGTCAATGGCGGCGAGTTGGTGGTTGGCTTGATGGATCGGCGCCAAGTCGGAAAGGATGGCAATGGCGTTTGCCACCGCTGCCTGAATGTCCTGCGCCTGGGAGAGCCGTCGATGCTCCGCCTGCAAAGACTCGAATTCGTCGGCCGCTAAATCCAAGGTGCGCAATTCTTGCAGTTGATAGCGCAGCAGGTTGGCCCGGTCGGTGGCGTTGGTTGAACCGGCTTGCCTTACGGCGATTTGTTTTTCCGTTTGCCGCCAAGCTCGATGGGCCTGCGCCATGCTGTGCCGGTCGGTGGCGGCGACGCCATAGGCGTCTAGCAAATTAAGCTGCACGTCTCGCTTGGCAAGACGTTGATTTTCGTCTTGGCCGTGGATGTCCACCAGCCCTTCGGTCAGCGCCCGCAGCACATGCAGGTTGACAGGTGTGCCGTTGACAAAGGCGCGGGAGCGGCCGTCCTGGCCCACCACCCGGCGGCAGAGGCAGCGCTGGGGGTGGTCTTCGTCAGTGAGTGCTTGGCCAGCAAGAAGGTCCCGCGCCGTCGAGTTGTCGTGCAGATCAAATTCCGCCGTCACTTCGGCTTTGCTTGCCCCGGGGTGGATGAGGCTAGTGCTTGCCCGCTCCCCCAAAACCAGCGCCAGAGCGTTCATGAGAATGGACTTGCCGGCGCCGGATTCGCCGGTCACTACAGTCAGCCCAGGGTCGAAATTCACGTCAAGCCGGGCCACCAAGGCAAAATCTCTAATGGTCAGGTGCTTGAGCAATGTCTTAACGCTGCAAAAAAGACTCATATTACTTTAGGCTGGACCATCGCCCTACAAGGAAAGGCGAAATCGGTTTGGCAAAGGTGCAGATATGGAAGGATCGGAGAGGGTGGATGGCCGTGCAGAGCAGATTTTCAAGCTGCTGGTGGAGTCTTACATCGCCAACGGCCGTCCGGTGGCGTCCAAGGCTTTGGCTGGGCAGCCGAGCGTGGATGTCAGCGCCGCTACGGTGCGCAACATCATGGCCCGCTTGGAGAGCCGCGGGCTGGTCAAGTCGCCGCATACCTCCGCCGGTAAGGTGCCCACCAGCCAGGGTCTGCGGTTTTTTGTGGACAGCCTGCTATCCGTTGAGCCTCTTGACGAAGTGGGTCGGCGGGCCTTGGAGGACGAATTGAACCCGGACTTGGCCCCCAGCGAATTGGTGGAGTCCGCCTCCGCGTTGCTGTCGCGCATCACGGCGATGACCTGCGTGGTTACCCTGCCGCGCCGGGACCAATCGGCCTTGCGTCATGTGGAGTTCCTCAACTTGGATGGGGACCGCATTCTGGTCATCTTGGTGTTCAATGATCGGGAGGTGCAGAACCGCGTCATCCACACGGACCGCAAGTACGAGGATGCGGACTTGGTGCGCGTGGCCAACTTCATCAACCAGGAGTTTGGCGGTCTGTCATTGACCGAAGTGCGCGCCGGCATCATTGCCGGCATGCAACGCGACAAGGACCGGATGAACAGCCTGTTGCAGGCGGCGCTGGACATGGCCAGCAAGGCCTTGGAGCAGCGGACCGCGAGCAAGAGGGAGTTTATCGTTGCCGGGGAGTCCAATCTGCTTGACATCAGCGAGGATACGGAGACCGTGCGCGGCCTGTTCGAAGCCTTCTCGCGCAAGGGCACCATATTGCATCTGCTTGATCAGTGCTTGAGCACCGAGGGTGTGCAACTGTTCATCGGCGAGGAGTCCGGCTACAATGTGCTTGACGAATTGGCCTTGGTTTCGTCCTGCTACTCCATAAACGGTCGCATTGCCGGGGTCCTTGGGGTGGTGGGGCCGACGCGGATGGCCTACCAGAAGATCATTCCAGTGGTGGACGTGACCGCGCATCTGCTTGGTGACGCCCTGAATCATCTTTAGCGAAGCCAAAGGCCAGCCTCTGATCTCGGTGCCGTACTGGTGGTCCGCATATCGCCCTGAATCGTCCTTAGCGAATCTTAAAGACCGGGCGAGTCCGCTAGGACACTCCTAGCGCATCGCCCCAGTTTAATCTTGCCACTTCTTCAATGGCCGCGGTGCCGCGGTTCCTAGGTTTGTGGGGCGGTGGTCAAGGCCATTTGCTTTGTTGTATTGAAGCAACCTCTGATCAACTTCCAAGGATTAGCCACCGCTTGGCGTCTAGGATTATTTGTCTTCTATTTTCAATGGCTTACACGTCATCGAAAAAATCTGGCCTTGTTGCACTGCACTGCACAAATCCGCGAACATTTCAGGAGGTTCTTGAGCTATTTTTTTAAAACAATCAATGTGTAAAAAAGGGCCTGTGGAAAGCAAGCGGCACAGGGCCTTGTGCGGAACTTTGGGTTGGCTTTGGCGGCGACGGGGTTGATTCTTTCATTCTTGGCCCCATTTGTCTGTCTCCGGTCTGACAGTGGGAGGCATCGCGCCATGAAGAACAAGCCTTCAAATTCATCCAGTGACGAGCGGGAGCAGGCCGCGGCGGATGGCCCGGCGGCGGAATCCGTAGGCGAGGCGTCCGAGGCCGGCCAAGTGGAGGAACCCGTCGCGGCCAGTTCCGAAGCTGGTGATGCCCCGGAACAGGTTGCGGCTGAGTCCGACGCTGGCGAGGCGCTGGATTCCACGGCTGAGCAGGATGACGCCGAGGGGAAGTTCGGATCCGCCGAGACGGAAATTGAAGACATGAAGGACAAGCTGTTGCGGGCTGTGGCGGAAGTGGAGAATATCCGCCGCCGCGCCGCCCAAGATGTGCAAAAAGCCCGTAGATTCGCCTTGGACCAGTTTGCCGAAAATTTGCTGCCGGTGGTCGATGGACTGGAGCAGTCCGTCGAAAGCGCAGCGACGGCGGAGGACATTGGTGCCGTGGCCGAAGGCGTGGCGCTGTCTTTGAAGCTGTTTATCGACACCTTGAAAAAGCACGGCATCGAGCAGGTGGACCCCCTTGGTGAACCCTTTGATCCGAGTCACTCGGAGGCCATTGACGTGCGTGAGAACCGGGATGCGGAACCCAAATCCGTCCTGGAGGTCGTGCAGAAGGGCTACCAACTGAATGGCCGTGTCATCCGAGCGGCCAAGGTGGCTGTGGCCAAGGCTCCGGATTGACGCGAGGCTCACGCAGCCGCTGCACGGAGCAGGTTCCGAGCAGGAGGAATCAGTGTGTTGAAATGATCTCAACTGCCCCAATTAAATAGGCGAAACGTCCGTTCCGCCTGTGGTCTGTGCATGAAATGCAAGGGCAGTAGCTGGCTGAGAGATGGTTTGAAAGCGAAATTTGGAGCATAAGCAAATGGGCAAAATCATTGGCATTGATCTAGGCACCACGAATTCGTGCGTGGCCCTGCTTGATGGAGGCGACGCGAAAGTCGTCGAGAATTCCGAAGGGGATCGGACCACCCCATCCATCGTCGCCTACACCGACGAGGGCGAAATCCTGGTCGGCCAGAACGCCAAGCGGCAGGCCGTCACCAACCCCAGCAACACGCTGTTTGCAGTCAAGCGCCTCATCGGCCGCAAGTTCAGCGACGACGTGGTGCAAAAGGACATCAAGATGGTTCCCTACGAAATCACAAACGCCACCAACGGTGATGCTTGGATCAGCGCCAAGGGCGAGCGGCTGGCGCCGCCGCAGGTTTCCGCCGAAGTGCTGAAGAAGATGAAGAGGACCGCCGAGGAATATCTTGGCGAAACCGTCACCGAGGCGGTGATTACGGTACCGGCCTACTTCAATGATTCGCAACGGCAAGCCACCAAGGACGCCGGCCGCATCGCTGGCTTGGATGTGAAGCGCATCATCAACGAGCCGACCGCGGCCGCCTTGGCCTATGGTTTGGACAAGAAACGTGGTGACGTCAAGATCGCCGTCTATGACTTGGGCGGCGGCACCTTGGACATCTCCATTATTGAGATCGCCGAAATCGATGGCGAACATCAGTTCGAGGTGCTCTCGACCAATGGCGACACCTTCCTCGGCGGGGAGGATTTCGACTTGGCCGTCATCGACTACTTGGCCGATGAGTTCAAGAAAGGGAACGGCATGGATCTGCACAACAATGCGTTGGCCCTGTCGCGGCTCAAGGAAGCGGCGGAGAAGGCCAAGATCGAGCTGTCGAGCAGCCAGCAGACGGAGATCAACCTGCCGTACATTACCGCTGATCAGGCCGGCCCCAAGCACTTGGTGCTCAAGCTTTCCCGGGCCAAGCTCCAATCCTTGGTGGAGGAATTGGTGGACCGCACCATCGGGCCTTGCCGAACGGCGCTCCAGGACGCTGGCTTAAGCGTCAGCGACATCGACGATGTCATTCTTGTTGGCGGCCAGACCCGCATGCCGCTGGTGCAGGAGAAGGTGAAGGAGTTCTTCAACCGGGAGGCGCGCAAAGACGTCAACCCGGATGAAGCTGTGGCCATCGGTGCCGCCATTCAAGCTGCGGTGCTGTCCGGCGACGTCAAGGATGTGCTGCTCTTGGATGTCACGCCGCTGTCCCTAGGCATTGAAACCCTTGGCCAAGTCATGAGCGTGCTCATTGGCAAGAACACCACCGTCCCCACCAAGAAAACGCAGGTGTTCTCCACTGCGGACGACAACCAGACCGCGGTGACCATCCATGTGCTTCAAGGTGAGCGCAAGCAGGCGGCGATGAACAAATCGTTGGGTCGGTTTGATTTGAGCGACATACCGGCAGCGCCTCGGGGCATGCCGCAAATCGAGGTCAGCTTTGACATCGACGCCAACGGCATCCTCAACGTCTCCGCCAAGGACAAGGCTACCGGTAAGGAGCAATCCATTGTCATCAAGGCCTCAAGCGGCCTTGCCGAAGATGAGATCGAGCGGATGGTGCGCGAAGCGGAGGCCCATGCTGCTGATGACGAGAAGTTTGCGCAGATGGTCAATCTGCGCAATCAGGCGGATGGGCTTGTACATGCTTCGCGCAAGGCGGTTAAGGATGCGGGTGACAAGGCGCCGGCCGAGGATGGGGAGGCTGTTGAGTCCGCCGCCACCGCGCTTGAGGAGGCCATCAAGAGCGAGGACAAGGCTGAAATTGAAGCAAAGATGCAAGCCCTGTCCGAAGCCTCGGCCAATTTTGCACAAAAGGCTTATGCTGAGGCTCCGGCTGAGGACGCCAGCGACACTGGGCAGGCGGCAGACGCCAAAGGCGATGCCGTGGACGCGGAGTTTGAAGAGGTCAAGGACGACAAGGATAATCGGAATAAGTGAGGGATGATCCCGGAGATTGCGCCAAGCCGTTTGTCGAGAAGCTGCTTGTCGAAAAAAAAGGCCGTGCTGCCGCTTGCGCGCACAGCCTTAAGGTCGAAATCCGGCCCGATCCTCAGGGCGCATGAAGCGATACCCGGGTTTCTCCGTTTAATCATTCTGGAATCTGGGCTAGCGCACTTGGCCCGTTCCGAAGCGGAACGCATTGATGGCGAAAGCTGACTACTATCAGGTCTTGGGGCTGAATCGGAACGCTTCCGATGAAGAGATCAAGAAAGCCTATCGCCGTTTGGCCATGAAGCATCACCCGGACCGTAATCCGGATGATCAGAGCGCGGAGGAAAAATTCAAGGAAGCCTCCGAAGCCTACGAAATCCTGTCAGACAAGGAGAAGCGGGCCACCTACGACCAATTCGGCCACGCCGGCGTTGACCGCAGCGCCGCTGGCGGCGGGGGCGATTTCAACGGCAGCTTCAGCGACATCTTCAGCGATGTGTTCGGTGATGTGTTCGGCGCCGCCAGAGCCGGGCGCGGTGGCCGCGGCCGCAATCGAGGCGCGGACTTACAATATGCCCTGCAACTGAACTTGGAGCAGGCAGTTCACGGCGATACGGTGGAAGTCTCTGTGCCGGTGCTTGCCCTCTGTGAGGAGTGCGACGGCAGCGGAGCGAAGCCGGGAACCAGCCCAAGCACCTGCCTAGATTGCGACGGCAGAGGGCAAATTCGCGTCTCCCAAGGGTTCTTTTCCTTGCAGCAAACTTGTCCGCGCTGCCGCGGTGCCGGGCAAATCATCGAGGATCCATGCCGTCGTTGCGGTGGCCGCGGGCGCTTGGAGAAGTCCAAAACCCTGTCGGTGCGGATACCCGCAGGGGTGGATACCGGAGATCGCATTCGCTTGGCCGGCGAGGGGGAAGCCGGTCCGCACGGCGGGCAACCGGGAGACATGTATGTGCAAGTGAAGGTGCGCGAGCATCCCTTGTTTGGCCGCGAAGGTCGCCATTTATTTTGCGAGGTGCCCATTTCCTTTGTTGATGCGGCCCTTGGCGGCGAATTGGAAGTGCCCACCCTGAGCGGGCGGGTGAAGCTCAAGGTGCCACCGGAAACTCAGACAGGAAAGATGTTCCGTCTGCGCGGCAAGGGCGTGACGCCTGTGCGCGGCGGCGGCGTTGGCGACCTGCACTGTAGGGTCGTAGTGGAAACGCCGGTCAAGCTCAATGGATCGCAAAAGGAACTGCTGCGCAAATTCAAGCACAGCCTGGAGCAAGGCAGCGGGCGGCACTCGCCCAAGGAAAGCGGCTGGTTTCAAGGCGTCAAGGATTTTTTTGACAACCTGAAGCACTAGGCCGCAACATTTAAGAAACTTCTGAAAAATTCGCAGGCTTTCGCAGTGCAACAAGACCAGCCTGTTCGGATGACGTGTAACTCATTAAAAATAGAATATAAATGATTCCATCCGGTCTGCGATGGCCAGCCCCGGGAAGTTAATCAGAGGGTCTCTAAAAATAGCCACAAAACGGGATGAAGCCTGATGCGCATTGCCGTCACCGGTGCCGCCGGACGCATGGGGCGCACCTTGATCCAAGCCGTCGTCAATGACCACGAGCTGGAGCTTGGTGCCGCCATCGAACGCCAAGACAGGCCGGAAATCGGGCAGGACGCCGGGGAGTTGATCGGCGCCGGCAATCTCGGCGTCGCTGTGGTGGACGCGGTCGCCGTCGCGGTTGAACAGTTCGAGACGCTGATTGACTTTACAGTGCCGGAGGCAACGTTGGCCGCGGTGGATGTCTGCCGCGCCGCCGGCCGGGCAATGGTCATCGGCACCACCGGATTCGACCCGGCCGGACTGGCCCGCATTCGCCAATCGGCGCAGACCATTCCCGTTCTCATGGCGCCTAACATGAGCATTGGCGTCAATCTGGTCTTCCGCTTGGTCGAACAAGCCGCTCGGGTGCTCGGCGATGGGGTGGATATTGAGGTTGTCGAAGCGCACCACCGGCACAAGATTGACGCGCCTTCAGGCACGGCGGTGCGTCTCGGCGAAATATTAGCTGACACATTGGGCCGGGACCTGGCCGAAGTGGCCGAGTACGGACGTCAAGGGGAGACAGGTGCGCGCGACCGACGCACCATCGGCTTCAGCGTCCTGCGTGGTGGTGACATCGTGGGCGAGCACAGTGTCCTGTTCATCGGCGAAGGGGAACGCATCGAAATCACCCATCGGGCCAATAGCCGCATGAATTTCGCTCAGGGCGCTCTGCGCGCCGCCAAGTTTTTGGCTGGCAAGCCTAACGGTCTGTTCGACATGCAGGACATGTTGGCGCTGTAGAGCGCATTCCGCCGCCCTGACCAAGCCGCCAATCCAAAGCCAACATCGCTTGGCGCTGCAGTCGTTGGTTCAATGCGTCTTCGCTGAACGCCCACGCAGCACGAAAGCCAACCGCTCCACCGCCGAGGCAAGGGTGCTAGCCACCAGCAGCCAAGCCAAGAAGGTGATCAAGGTCAGCGGCCAGATCCAGCCAAGGGCGTTGCTGAATATGATGATGCCGGCCAAGACGAAATAGCCGATGCCGTTGCTCTTGCCGAGGCTGTTGGTGCGCAGTTTCCGGCCGGCTAGGGCGCGGGAGTCCAGCACGTATTGAATGAAGGCGACGGGGATTAGGATGGGCAGGATCCAAGGCACCCAGCCGGCGCTGGCCAAGCCGCCAAGCGTGCAGGTGATGAAGGCGCAGTCGGTGCCGTGGTCGAAAAGGGCTCCTTGGTTAGACGCCAAGCCGGAACGCCGGGCGAAAATGCCGTCCAGGACGTCCGTGGCGATGGCCAGCAGCAGGATCAGGGCAGCGACTAGCCAGTGTTGAACGGCGGCAGCCCAGCCGGCCGCAGGCGCTGCCGCCAAGCGCAGGGTCGTCATGCCGTTTGCCCAAGTCATGGGGGGATGGTAGTGCGCCCCAGCGTAAATCACCATGCTTACCGTTTGCGCCTAGGCTCTTGTAAGGTCGCTGTGTAGGGGCCTGGTGCCGCAAACCTTGGCTGAAGTGTTAATCTCAATTTCCAATCAGGCGAATAAACATCAGATTTAAGCAGGAACGGATGCATGAAGTTGGCGATTACCGGCGCTAATGGCCATCTTGGCCAGCGCATGATTCGCGAAATCGACCCCCAAACTGTGCGTGCCTTGGTGCGCCGGCAAGCGGCGGCGGATCAACTCAGCGCCGCCCATCCGCAACTGGATGTGCGCGTGGTGGACTATCTCGACCCCTCATCCATGATGACGGCGCTGGCTGGCGTGGACAAACTGTTGCACTTGGTCGGCATCCTCAAGGAAAGTCGGAGTTCAACCTACCAAGCGGCGCACGAGGGCGCTACTGAGGTTCTGCTTGCAGCGGCGGCGCAATGCGCCGTTGTAGGAATTGTCAACGTCAGCATCCTAGGTGCTAAGCCAGACCACGACAACGCCTGCCTTGCCTCCAAAGGCCGGGCCGACCGGATGCTGCTGCAAGGGTCGGTGGCGGCCCGGGTCATTCGCGTTCCCATGGTGCTTGGCGAAGGCGACTATGCGGCCTTGGACCTTACTCGCCGTGCCGGCCGGTCGCTTAACGTTGCATTCAGGGCCGCCAGCTTGGATCAGCCGATTTACGCGGGTGATCTCACCACCGCCATTCGGCGAGCGCTTGATGGTTTGCCGGAGAATCGCGGCGCTTTGGACTTGGCCGGGCCCGAAGCCCTGTCCAAGCAGGCGCTGAATCAGCGGGCGGCAGCGGTGCTGGGGCGGCGCACCCGCACCCTGTCGCTGCCCATTGGCGTGGGCTTGGCTGTTGCTTGGGCCTTGGAGCGGTTGCCGAACCCGCCCCTCACCCGGACCATGCTGGAAGTGCTCAATCAAGATGATGTGGTCGATGTCTCGGCGCTAGGCTTGGACTTGAAGCCCCTTGATGAGACGCTGGCGCTGGTGCTCAACGCCGCCCCAGCGCGGCACCCGGAAACGGCGCCTAATTCGTCAGCCCGTGAAACCACCGCGCACGCTTCGAATCGTCCCAGTGCCAAGCCGCCAAACGTCGCTTGATTCATGGGCTCATGAAACCGCTGCACCTAGGTCGAATCGTTGCAGTGCCAAGTCGGGGAACCGCACTTGATTGGTAAGCTGGTCAAGCCGCCGCACCGGTCGAGCCATGCTGCATGACCGCCCGTTTAAGGATTGACCGCCGCGCCTTGGCGGCGAACTACCAACGATACTGCGCCGCGGCCGTTGGCGAGGTCGCTGCTGTGGTGAAGGCGGACGCTTACGGCATAGGCGCAATCGAGGCTAGCCGGGTGTTCGCCGCCGCTGGCTGCCGATATTTTTTTGTGGCGAGGGTGGCGGAAGGCGTGCAGCTGCGCCGGAGCGGCAGCGATAAAGCCATCTACGTGTTGGAAGGCCCGTTGCCGGAAACGCTGGATTCCTTGCTGGAATATGACTTGGTTCCGGTACTGAACAGCCCGGAGCAGTTGGCCCTTTGGGCTGCTCACCACCAGGGTCCGGCCGCCGCGCACATCGACACCGGCATGAATCGCCTCGGCTTTTCCGTGGATGCGGCGCAAACTGCCCTAAAGGGCGTTCAAGTGGACCTCCTGCTCACCCACCTCGCTTGCGCCGATGAGCCGGCGCATCCCCTCAACGACTTGCAGCTTGAACGCATAAGAGCTCTTAAGGTGCTGTTTCCCGGCATACGCTTGAGCGTCGGCAATTCCGCCGGCATCTTGAACGGGCCGGACTTTCAAGGAGATTTGGTGCGGGCGGGCATCGGTTTGTATGGTGGCAATCCTTGGACGGATCGTCCCAACCCCATGCAGGCAGTGGCCACCTTGGAAACCGAAGTGGTGCAGGTGCGCGAGGTTGCGGTAGGGGAAACGGTGGGTTACGGCGCTACTTATCAGGTCGCTAGGCGAGGTCGAGCAGCGATCGTTGGCATTGGCTACGCCGATGGCCTGCCGCGAGCGCTATCGAATTGCGGCAAGATGTTTGCTCATGGTCGTCAAAGCCCCATTGTTGGCCGCGTGTCCATGGACTTGACCGTCATCGACGCCACCGAAGTTGATCTGGCAGTGGGCGATTGGGTTGAAGTCTTTGGCCCCAACCTGCCAGTGGATGCGGTGGCGGCGCAGGCCAACACCATCGCCTACGAGATGCTGACCGGCCTGTCCAAACGAGTTGCGCGGGTTTATGAGTGACCTTGTAACGGGACAGGCAGTTCGGGTTTCTTCATCACCCAAGCGCGAACATCGTTCGGACGAAGCTGATGACTTAAACCCGAATAGGCAGTTCGGTTTTCTTGATCACCGTGCGCAGGGCGAAGCTGGGAGGCGGGTGTGTCACCTTCAGGTTGGCCGCCTAAGCGCCGATCCTAAGCCCCGAGCAGCCTGCTATGGGCTTGGCGCAGACAAGCCTGATTCATGTGCTAGACTTCATGGTTATTCCGGGTAGTAGGTCAGCCTGCTTTGGCGAGGCAACCGGCAAGCTATGTGATCTAGTCGAGCAATAAGCATGATTGAATTTACCCTCAACGGGAACGCTGTGCACACGGTCGATGCGCCCGATACGCCCCTTTTGTGGACCGTGCGCGACAGCTTCAAGTTGAAAGGCTCAAAATATGGCTGTGGTGCTGGTCTGTGCGGTGCCTGCACCATGCATCTGGACGGCCAAGCGGTTCGCTCCTGCGTGTTGCCCATAGCCGCCGTCGCAGGCAAGTCCGTAACCACCATCGAAGGGCTGGGCAAGCCGGCACAGATGCATCCGCTGCAAGCGGCTTGGTCCGCCCAGAGCGTGCCTCAGTGCGGCTATTGCCAATCCGGTCAAATCATGAGCGCAGCCGCCTTGCTGACCAACAATCCCAATCCGAGCGAAAGCGAGGTGGAGGAAGCCATGGCCGGCAACATTTGCCGATGTGGGTGCTATCCGAGAATCAAGCAGGCCATCCTGTCCGTGGCGTCGAACGCCGCGGAGTCAGCGCCATCGGTGGATGGTCTGGCGACGGAGGTGAAGCTATGAACGTCGTCAACGCCTCCCGTCGCCACTTCCTGAAAAGCACCGGCATTGCCGGCAGCGGGTTGGTGCTAGGCTTTTCGCTCAGTGGATGCAGCTCCGGGCAACCACCCGTTAAGCCGATTCAAGGCGCATTGACACCCAATGCCTTTCTACAGCTCACAGAGGACAACAACGTCCGTTTCTACTGCCCGCGTGACGAGATGGGGCAAGGTGTCACCACCGGCCTGGCCACCCTGATTGCGGAGGAACTCGATGTCGCGCCAAGCCGCATTGAAATCGCTTTTGCCGGTCCACACCCGGCCTACAACAACCCCATTTTCGGCGTTCAAGGCACCGGTGGCAGCACCTCCATCAAGGCCCACTACCAACAGCTTCGACAAGCAGGCGCCAACGCCCGCGCTCTTTTGTTGGCGGCCGCGGCGGCTGAGACCGGGGTGCCGGTGAGCGAACTGAGCACGAACGATGGCCACATCCTGGTCCATGGTGCCGGCCGTCCCTACGGCGACTTTGTGGCGAAGGCGTCTGCTCTGCAAGTTCCCGAGGAGGCGCCGTTGAAGGCTAACGGCGACTTCAAGTACATCGGCAAGGATTTTCCCCGTCTTGATGCAGTGGCCAAGTCAACCGGTACGGCGTTGTATGGCATTGACGTGGACATTCCGAACATGCACTACGCGGTGGTCAAGCGCAGCCCGGTTGTGGGCGGCGTGGCGCAGTCCGTGCAACGGGCTCCCGTGCTGAACATGCCCGGTGTGACCGACCTGGTTGAAATCGGCAGCGGCGTAGCGGTGGTAGCCAAGAGTTTTTGGCAGGCGAAGAAGGCCGCCGACGCACTGCAGATCGAATGGAGCGTGCCGCAGTTCGCTAGCGTCAACAGTGCGCAAATCAAAGCCGACTATCGGCAGGCGCTCCTAGACGAAGAGGGTGTGGATGAGGCGCGGCGGGGTGACTTGACGCAGGCGTTCGGGCTTGTGCGCAGCGTCATCGACAACGAGTATTGGACCCCTTACCTAGCTCATGCGCCGTTGGAGCCGATGAATGCTGTGGTGCGCATTGAAAATGGCGAAGCGGATGTGTGGAGCGGCACCCAGGGCATAGCCGCGGCGCAGGGGCTCGTTGCCCGTTATGCTGGTTTGGACAAGGAGAAAGTTCGCGCCCACGGCGCTTATCTAGGTGGTGCCTTCGGTCGGCGCGCCACGTTGACCCATGTGATTGAGGCCACGCAGACGGCGGTGGCGACCAACAAGCCCATCCACCTCACCTGGACCCGGGAGGATGACATCAAGCATGGCGTTTATCGCCCGGCATCCCTGATGCGCATTAAAGCGGGGATCGATGCTGATGGCCACATGATCGCTTGGCAGGCCAAGCGTGTAGGCGGCAACATCATGCCGGACACCCTGCGCAATATGATGCCGGCCCTGCTGCCGAGCGCCGTTCCCGACGGGATGGTCGAATGGGTTGTTGGCCTTGCCAACAGCGCGTTTGATGGTTGGGTGGTGGACCATTCGAGCATTGAAGGGCTTTACGAAGACTACGATTTTCCCAACCGGGAGGTGCGGCACGTCACCGTCAACCATGGTCTGCCATTGACCTTCTGGCGCTCAGTGGGTCACTCCTTTACCGCTTTCGCCAAGGAAACGGCTGTGGATGAACTGGCTGAAAAGGCCAACTTGGACGTGGTGGACTTCAGGCTGCGGAACTTGCGGGCCAAGCCACGCTTGGCTCAGGTGGTGAAAGTTGCGGGCGAGCGCATGGCCAGGATGCGGCCCGCCAACGGCCGCCATCTCGGCTTTGCCGCGCACAGTTCCTTCAATACGGATGTGGCTGAAGTGGCTGAGGTGTCCGTTGCTGATGGTCGAATAAAAGTACACAAAGTGCTGTGCGTGGTGGACTGCGGCCAAGCCATCAACCCGGACATCGTGCGCGCGCAAATGGAGGGTGCGGTGATGTTTGGCCTCACCGCCGCACTGCACGGCAACCTGGAAATCGAGCATGGCGAGATCAAGGAGAGCAACTTCCATGACTATCCAATTCTGCGCATGGACGAAGCGCCGGATGTGGAAGTGGTCATCATCGAAAGCGACCAAGCCCCCACTGGCGTGGGCGAACCCGGATTGCCCCCCATCGCCCCAGCAGTGGCGAACGCGGTCTATGCCGCCACCGGCCAGCGCTTGCGCTCGCTGCCGCTAAAGCTGGCTTAGAAGCCAAGCGCCACTAGCGCCACCAAATGTGGGCTACTCGATGCTGCTCATTGCACCCTGATTGTCAGGATTTTCGTTGATCTTAATTGATCGGTGGAACGGCTAGCGGGGGTGCGGACAATCAGAACACGAAGGAACACACCATGCGCATAGGCATTTCGCTGCCGGTGCGGGAGATGGTTGGCGACTTGGGCGCTATTCGGGAGTTCGCTCAGGCGGCGGAGAACTTGGGGCTTAAGCACTTGCGGGTGCCGGATCAAGTCATTCGCCCGCACAGCGGCCACCTGCATGAGCCCTTGTCCCTGCTGTGCTACATCGCGGCCATCACCGAGAAAATTGAACTTGTGCCTTCGGTGATCGTGTTGCCGCTGCGGCAAACGGCCATGGTTGCGCGGCAGACGGCGGCGCTGGATCAGTTGTCGCAAGGGCGGCTGAGATTGGGCATCGGTGTGGGTGCAAGTGCGCCCGAATATCAGGCCATGGGCGTGGATTTCCACACCCGGGGGGAACGTTGCGACGAACAGCTTGATTTGATCCACCGGCTTTGGTCGGAACCATCGGTCACCTTTAGCGGGCGATTCGACACCCTGGTTGAAAACGGCATCGACCCCCGGCCGATGCAGCAACCCATTCCCATTTGGATTGGCGCCCGCGCCATCCCCGCCGATTCGGTCGTGCGGCGCATTGGCAAATGGGCATCCGGCTGGTTTGTGCTGGCTCCCCCTGAAGACTATCCCGGGGTCAAGGCGCGAATTGATGCTGAGGCCATAGCTGCCGGCCGCAGCCCGGAGGCCATAGGCACCGAAGCCGGGGTGGCGGTGGTCGGCCCGCGGCAAGCCGAATGGCGGCGCCGAGTGCGGAACTGGCATGACACCGGACTGACCCACCTGTGTTTGCGCACCTTGGGCGGTGGCCTTAAGGTGCATGAGCACTTGCCCAGAATGCGCGCCCTGGTGGAGGACTTGCCCGTTAGCTAGCAAGGTTATAATTTCCTCGCCGGTCCCTGAACCAAAACGACCCACCTGTTTGCCCAGGAGCAAGCCATGGCTGACCCATTGCATAATGAAGTGCCTGCCGGGTCCCTTGCCGCCAAGGACCTCAAGCATTTGCTCCATCCGATCACCAATCTGAAACTGCTGCACCAGCAGGGGCCGACAATCCACACCCGGGCCAAAGGTGTCTACCTTTGGGACGACCAAGGCAAGCAATACCTTGATGGATTGGCCGGACTGTGGTGTGCAGCGTTGGGCTATGGCGAAAAGGAATTGGCCAAGACCGCCCAAGAGCAGATGGAGAAGCTCAATTACTCCCACCTGTTAGCCGGCAAAACCAACGAACCCAGCATCCTGTTGGCGGAGAAGTTGAAATCCATGGTTCCATTCGATGCCGGGCGCGTCTTCTATGGGCTGTCCGGCAGCGACGCCAACGATACGCAGATCAAGCTGATGTGGTACTACCACAACGCCATTGGCAAGCCGGAGAAAAAGAAGATCATTGCCCGCATCGGCGGCTACCACGGCGTCACCATCGGCTCCGGCTCCTTAACGGGCTTGCCTCCGTTCCACAAGCATTTCGACCTGCCCATTGCGCAAGTGCTGCACACGGACCGGCCCCACTACTACCGAGACGGCCAAGCCGGGGAAAGCGAAGCCGAGTTCCGAGACCGAATCGTCGCCAACTTGAAGGATCTGATCCTGCGGGAAGGCGCGGACACCATCGCGGCGTTCATCGCTGAGCCGATTCTTGGTGCCGGCGGGGTCATTGTGCCGCCGTTCGGCTACTACGAGAAAGTGCAGAAGATCTTGGCCCGGCACGACATTCTCTTCATAGATGACGAAGTGATCTGCGGCTTTGGTCGCACGGGCAATCCCTTCGGCGCCCAAACCCTTGGCATCAAGCCGGACACCATGAGCGTCGCCAAGGCGGTCAGTTCGGCCTACTTGCCCCTGTCGGCTGTCTTGATCCCTGAATTCATGTATGAGCCGTTCGTGGATGCCAGCGCCGAGGCGGGCGTCTTCGGCCATGGCTTCACCTATTCCGGCCATCCGGTGTGCGCAGCGGTAGCCCTGCGCAACTTGGAGTTGATGGAGGAGCGCGACATTTTCGCCCATGCGGCGGCGGTGGGCGCGGTTTTCCAGCAGCGACTGGAGAATTTGGCGGCCCATCCCATCGTTGGAGACGTGCGTGGCCGGGGACTGCTTGGAGCACTGGAGCTCATGGCGGATAGAGACACCAAGGCGGCCTTCCCGTCGGCCCAAGGGGTGGGCGCATACTGCGCCGCCAGATGCGCCGCCCATGGTTTGATCACTCGCCACATTGGCGACGTCATGGCGCTCTGCCCGCCGCTCATCATCACCACGGACCAAGTGGATGAACTGTTCACCAAGATGGAGCGTGCGCTTGATGAAACTTGGCGTCATGTGGCGCGGTAGTCTTGATCGGAGCCTTTGGTGTGGAGATTGGCGTCTTAGCGTTGTTGGTGCGGCCCAAAAAAACCGGCAATGGAGCCGAGGCCGCTGCCTATTCAAATTGACGCCGCCCGCACGAGCGGTTGACCGGCGCCCCTACTGTGGTTGGTTGGATGCGCTTCTATTGACGCCCCATCTTCTCCCAATCAATGGCGCGGTAGCTTAGGGCTTCGGCGACTTCTCCCGGTCCGATCTCCTTGCTTTGGTTGAGGTCGCTGATGGTCCAAGCCACCTTGATCGTCTTGTGGTAGCTGCGCGCCGATAGGCGATACTTATCGATTGCCTGCGTCAGAAGTTGTTGTGCACTCGCCCCGATGGGTGCCTTCTGAGCGGCAAGGGGGCCAGCGAGCCGTCCGTTAAGATCACCTTGACGATTCATTTGGCGTGTTCTTGCCCCGGCGACCTCCGCTGTTAGCGCAGCCGTATCAACCCCCACATGGTTCTGGTTGGCAAGCAGTTCTTTCGGCAAGTTGGCCAGCCAAAGCTGCATGTCGATGCGGTCAAGCAGGGGGCCGGACAGCCGTGCTTGATAGGCTTGCACCTGATGTGGTTGGCAGCGGCAAGCGTTCTGCTCGCAAACCCGGCCGGCCGGGCAAGGGTTCATTGCCGCCACGAGTTGAAAGTTGGCTGGGTAGGTGACGCGGTAGTTGGCTCGGGTGATGGTCGCCTGATGGGCCTCCAAGGGTTCGCGCAGCAAATTCAACACGCGCGGTTGAAAGTGCGGCATCTCGTCAAGAAAGAGAACGCCGCGATGGGCTAAGGAGGCTTCGCCCGGAGCGGCCCTCTGGCCACCGCCGATGATCGATGGCGCGGTAGCCGAATGGTGCGGGTCACGCCAAGGCATCTCGTCATAAGCGTCCCGAATGAGGCCGGCACTGGAGTATACAGCGGCTACTTCAAGCACTTCGGACTCGGTTAGTTTCGGCATCAGGCTGACCATGGAGCGGGCGAGCATGGTCTTGCCGACCCCGGGCGGCCCTATCATCAGAAAGTGATGGCTGCCGGCGGCCGCCACCTGCAATGCTCGTTTGGCGGTCTGCTGGCCGCGCACTAGGCCGAGCAGGCTGACACCTTCATTTTGAGAGGGCGGTCTGGCGGCTCGTGCCGTCCTTTTGGCGTTTTCAGGATGGGCGACCAGCTCCAACACCTCGGCTAGGTGGGCGCAAGGAATGAGCGTTCGCGTGTCAACAAGCTCCGCTTCGGCGCGGTTAGCTTCAGGCATCACCAGCATCGCACCCTCCTGCTCCATGGCCAATGCCGCCGGCAAAACGCCTCTGGTGTAGCGTAGCTTGCCGTCCAAGCTCAATTCCGCCAAGAATTCGAACTTGTGCAGGTGTTCCGTTGCCACCTGATTGGTGGCGGCCAGGATGCTCATGGCGATGGCGAGGTCGAAGCGTCCACCTTGCTTGGCCAAGTCCGCCGGTGCCAGATTGACGACCACGCGGCCTTGGGGAAAGCGCAGCTGATTGTTCTCAATGGTGCTGCGCACTCGGTCCCTGGCTTCGCGCACGGCAGCTTCCGGCAACCCAACCAAGGTGAAGCGCGGCAGCCCGGCGCCAACATGAGCCTCAACGGTAACCTTTGGCGAGGCCATCCCTAGCTGGGCCCGGGTGGCCACCGCCACGATCAAGGGCTTGTTTCCCTGTCGGAACCTTCATTAGACCCACCTTCAAGCCTCAGTACCCGTTCTTCAAGGTCTTCAACCAATTTCTCAAGACTTCTAAGGGCGGTGAGGTGCTCTTCAAAATCCCGTTCGGGAATGATTTGAAAGGCGGCAAAGAAGCGTTCGAGCAAGCTTTGTATTTCGTCAATCATGGCTGTCGGGATCTCGCCTTCAAGCCGTTTGCGAATCCGAGCGACCAATGCGTCTAACGATGCCATTGAATCAATCATGAGTAGTGGTCTCCTATTAGCGAGATTTGTGATTCGGTCAAGTGGTGTCCTGTTGTCCCGGACATGCTACTTGTGGCTCCGCTGTCTCGCTATGGGTGATGGCTTACAACGCGGTGCGAGATCGCTGACCATAAGAGTCCATAATCGTGCATTTGATGCACCAATTTGGTGCATAACTCGCGCATGATGATGCCTGGAGCGGGTTGATTCGCTGATTTAGGCCACTAACCGTACAACGAATGCGCATATTGGGTGCCCTGACTAGGGGCAAAGCCGAAGACGAATAGCTGAGATAGGTTTTCGTGCCAATGGGCCTTGGAAACTTCCAAACCCCATGCAAAATCCGCAGAGAATGGTTCTCTGGAGCGCCTGTTTCGCCCTTTTGCGTGGAGTTGGCACGAATCTTGATGGTTTCACCCTGTCGACTAAGACATGGGCCGCCTGTGCGGCGACACAATTCACTCAAGGGGATTAAATATGAGAACAGTACTAGCGGCCATGCTCGTCGTGGCGACAGGCTACGCAGCAGCGACGGAATTTTCCGGCAATGTGGCATACACGACGGACTATCGTTTCCGTGGCATCTCCCAAGGGGACCGGTCCCCAGCGATTCAGGGCGGGTTTGACATCGATCTCGGTGGCGGCCTGTACTTTGGCACCTGGGCCTCCAATGTTGGGAGTTGGTCTGGCGGCACCTCTGAGATGGACTTCTACGGTGGCTACGCCATGGAGTTGACCGAAAACACGTCGATGGACCTAAGGGTGCTGTACTACGCTTATCCGGAGGACGATGCGTCGCCTGGGCTGGACTACGTTGAAATATACGGCAGCCTGAGCGTTCAGGACTTGACGGTAGGCATCTACTTTTCCCCAGAGTATTTTGCTGAAACCGACACCTTTTGGTACCTCTACGGCGATTACTCCTTTGGCTTGGCGGAGAACCTCTTCCTCGACCTGCATCTTGGCTACAACATCTTTGATGACAAGGAGTCTGGCGGCGCTTTCGGCATTGGCGAAGTGGGCGACCCGGACGACACCTACCTCGACTATTCCGTTGGGCTGGCCACATCGGGCATGGGGCTTGATTGGGGTCTTGCGCTGATCGGCACGAGTCTAAACAACAGCGAATGCTTCGGCGGCTCCAAACTTTGCGACACCACAGTGGTGTTATCGGTTTCTAAAAGCCTGTAATTCAGGGAAAATCCTTCTGCGCTAGTGCAAAGAATGATTTTCCACATCCAAAAGGAGAAAAGCTATGAAACTCGTAACGGCCATTATTAAACCCTTCAAGCTTGACGACGTGCGTGAAGCGCTTTCGGGCATAGGGGTGCAAGGCATGACGGTAAGTGAAGTGAAAGGCTTTGGGCGTCAGAAAGGACACACCGAACTCTATCGCGGCGCCGAATATGTCGTTGACTTCCTGCCCAAGGTGAAGGTGGAGGTTGCGGTGGACGCCGCCCTGCTTGAACAGGTCTTGGAGGCCATCACCAAGTCCGCCAATACCGGCAAGGTGGGAGACGGAAAGATATTCGTCTCCTCCTTGGAGGAAGTGGTGCGCATTCGCACCGGGGAAACGGGGCCGGAAGCGGTTTAGCCGCCGGCCCAACAAGGAGACAGGATTGTGGAAGATCTGATTCAAACCAACTACGCGCTCGACACCTTCTATTTATTGGTCATGGGGGTGTTGGTGATGTTCATGGTGCCGGGCTTTGCCATGCTTGAAGCTGGCTTGGTGCGCTCCAAGAACACATCGGAAATTTTGACCAAGAACGTGGCGCTGTACTCAATCGCCTGCGTCATGTACATGATTTTCGGCTACGCCATCATGTATCCCGGCGCCGGCGCAGGCAGCTGGATTCCCATCCTCGGCTGGGGCATCGGTGAGGAGAACACGGCTGAGGCCGTGCTCGCCTCCGGCGGAGACACCGCCTACTCAGGCCGTTCGGACCACTTCTTTCAGGTTGTGTTCGTGGCGACGGCGATGTCCATCGTCTCCGGCGCCGTGGCCGAACGCATGAAACTGTGGGCGTTCCTCATCTTCGCCGTGGTGATGACCGGTTTCATCTACCCCATTCAGGGGTTCTGGAAGTGGGGTGGCGGAGCGCTGGACGAAGCTGGGTTCATGGACTTTGCTGGTTCTGGCGTGGTGCATCTGTGCGGCGCTACGGCGGCCTTGGCTGGCGTGATCCTGCTCGGCCCGCGCGCGGGAAAATACGGCCCCAATGGGCGGGTCAACGCCTTGCCGGGTGCCAACATCCCTCTGGCTACCCTGGGCATGTTCATTCTCTGGTTCGGATGGTTCGGCTTCAACGGCGGCTCCAATCTAGCGTTGAGCAATGTGGATAATGCCAATGCCGTGGCCCAGGTGTTCGTCAACACCAACATCGCTGCTGCCGGTGGGTTGATTGCGGCGCTGATCACCGCCCACTTGCTGTTTGGCAAAGCGGACTTGACCATGGCCTTGAACGGCGCTTTGGCCGGATTGGTGTCGATTACGGCGGAACCCTTGGCTGGGAGCATTCTGGCGTCCATGCTGGTTGGCGCCATTGGCGGCGTTCTGGTGGTGTTCTCCATCACGGCGCTGGATAAGCTCAAGATCGACGATCCCGTTGGTGCCATATCCGTACACGGCTCAGCCGGTCTATGGGGGTTGCTGGCGGTTTGCATCACGAACAGCGAGGCGACTATAACCGCGCAGCTTCTAGGCATCTTCTCAATATTTGCCTGGACCTTCGCCGCTAGCTTCATCGTCTGGTACGTGCTGAAGCTCGTGATGGGCATCCGCATATCGGCCGAGGACGAGCGCACCGGCGCTGATCTGGCTGAGATCGGAATTGAGGCATATCCGGAGTTCGTCAAGGGCTAGGCGTTTAGCGGAACCTCAAATACAGAAAAAAGATGCAGCTCACTTAAGGGCACGTTGAAAAAGTTGCGTCTGATCTGACGGTGGGGTGGATATTGGGTCAGTCGTGAAAGGAGGTTGGTTGTCATGCCGCAGATGGGTTTTTCTGCTCTTTTTGATCGCTACGCGAGCTTGATGTGAAGAAGGAGCCGCTGGAGGTTGACGCCTTGGCGCCGCGGGACGGGGTTCGTCCTTTGCCGGAGCGGGTCTGGCGGAAGCCGGGCGCGGACCGAACCTCCCGCACGGCGCGGGCCTCACCAAGCATGGCCAAGATGTTTAGAAGCCGGCAACGCGCTCGATGGTCCAAAACGCCGCCAAAGCGCCAGCCGCATAGCCGGTTGCAACGGCATAACCTGATGCTGAGGAGTCAGGCGCCATATCCAGCAACCAGCTTGGTCTTAGCTTGAAGCGCCGATAGGAAAGCCGGAACAGCAGTGCTGCGGCCAACAACAGGCCCACAAACAGCAACTGACCCAGCTCCACGCCCAAGTTGAAGAACAGCAAGGCCGTCGGCAGTTCTGTTTGGGGCAGCCCGATGTCCCGCAGCACGGTGGCGAAGCCGAAGCCGTGCAGCAAACCGAATGTCGTGGATATGGCGGCGGGATGCCGGTAGGTCAGCGAATTTTTGTCGCCACGGATGATCTCCGCCGCTAGGCAAAGGATGCTGAGCGATATGGTCGCTTCAATCGGTGGCGTTGGCAGGCGAATCCAATCCAGCACCGACGCGGCTAAGGTGAGGGAATGGGCCACCGTGAAGCCGGTGATGGTCACGAGCAAAGTACGCGGACGTTGGGCGATGAACAGCAGGCAAGCGATAAAGAGCAGGTGGTCGTAGCCGGTGGCGATGTGCTCAGCGCCGAGACGGGCGTACTCCGTGGCCACCTTGGTGGCGCTCTCCCGCTGCGGCGCAATCCACTCCCTCTCATCCGGACCGAGCATTTGCGTATGCCGTTGGCCGTTGATGAACTCGGTGTTGATCAATATCGGCAGGGACGGATTGCCGTCAACGAAGCCCACCCTGAAAGTGCGCCCAGCCAAGCCGTCCGGGCACCAAAAACGTTGATGGCCCGCGTTCGCGCCAGCATCGGGGCGCATTCCGGGCTGCGCTTCGGCAACGCACCCAGCCGGAAGGTGGAGCCTTGGCGAAACGCCGCTTGGCGCTCGCCACGACAGGCTGTAAAGACCGGTGCCGGTCTCCGTCAACTGAACCTGTATCGGACGGGCGTCATGGCCCACGGCGGGCGTAGCCCAAACAACAATGAGCAGCACCCCCAGACCAGCGATTCCTTGTCTAGCGCAAGCCCGCCTTGTTCGGGTGAGCGGACGCCGCCTTAGTTTGCGCTGCCTGAGGTGCCGCCGCCTCTGTTTTGATGCGTTTTCAGTCCTCATTCCGACTGCGCCTTGGAGGCGTCTTGGAGGTTCGGTCCGAAACGCAAGCCTGCAAGTTCAAGGCGCACATCGTAATGATCGATGATGGCGTCGATGGCCGCTTCAGTTCGTTCACGCCGCAAGCGTCGCCGCACATCCGCAGCAACTTGTTTGGCTACTTCTGCATAATCAGCGAACCGACCTGGCCGACTTTCGACCAGCAGCACCGTATGCCACCCGTGCTCGGACGCGAACGGTCCGAGCCAGCGCTTCTCGTCCACCGTCAACTCGAACAGCTGCTCCGCCATGGCGGCGCCAAAGTGGCTGACGACGAAATCCAGTGGGCGTTCCACATAGTTGACGTGATAAAGGAAGCGGTCGCCATGACTCGTTGCGGCTGCATGGGGCGCTCGCTGGTGATTCAATTCATCGCGTTTAGCCAACGCTAGGGCGCGGGCGGCTTCAGCGCCGTGCCGGCTCTGGTCGAAGTACACATGAGCAAAAGTGATCACCGGCTCAACATAGTAGTCGCCCCGGTTCTCCTCGTAGTGGTGCCGCAATTCGTCCTCGGCAAGGCCGCCGAGGTCAGCGGCGAACCCTTCGGCAATGAATTCCATCTTCTGCACAAGCCGGCGGCGGATCACATAATCATGCCGGCCGAGGTTCAGGGCGCGGGCCTCCCGATGCAACGCTTCCTCGCGCACGAACTCCTGGATGATGCGGTCCAGCTCGGTCTTCGTCAGCCGGGCAAGGGTCCGCTGATAATTCGCCTCATCAAAATTCTGCGACCGGTACTGAATGAACTCGCGCAACTCATCCTCGTCAACCAGGATCTGCCGGGGATCCGCAGCCTGATCCCCAGCGGTCCATTGAAACAGCAGGAAAATTCCCATTCCCAAGGCAAAGAAGTGCAGCAAGGGCTGGCTGAACAACGATTTCATGCCGAACTCCCCCTAGAGGTTTCCGCAACGCAGCCTATGTTGGTGGGCGCATCGGGTTTTCGCCCAACAGCCGCCCGGACAATGACCTTGCGCACAAATTGAGCCCAAGCGATGGCGTCGGCGCGTCGGTGGTTTAAACTAAGAAACCTCTGAAAAATTTGCAGGGTTTCTCAGCGCAACAAGACCATATTTTTCTATGACGTGTAAGTAATTGAAAATACAAGATAAATTATTTCAATCACCATGTAATGGTCAATCCTTGGAATTTAATCAGAGGTTCTCTAATGTTTGGTTTTTTGAGGATCCATGATGGCTACTGCAAACCGCTTGATTTGGCGCGATGGCGAATTCGTCCCTTGGGCGGACGCCACCGTACACATTTTGGCGCAAAGCCTGCAACGAGGCACGTTGGCGTTCGACTACCTCAGCGTATCCCCCACCGCCAAGGGGCCGGCCATCATGAGGCTGCCGGAGCACACTGCCCGCCTGTTGGAGACTTGCCGCATCATGGGCCTTCCCATCGGCTACAGCCAGGAGGAGTTGAATCGCGCCTGCGTGGAGACCGTGCGGCGCAACCCGGACGCCACTTCGCTTAAGATCAGCGCCCTGATTCCCTCCATAGAAGTGGAGTTGGTGCCCCAGGATGGGCGGGTTTCCGTGTTCATCGCCGCTTATGACAACCAAGCGGACATCGTGGCGCACCATCCCGGTGCTTTCCACTCGCCGGCCCTGCTTAAGCTCAAGGTTGAACGGCAACTCGCCAATCGGCGCAAGGATATCGTGCCGCCCCAAGCCAAGCTGGCCGCCAATTATGCGGGGCCAGCCTTCGCCAAATGGCGGGCGCGGCGGGAGGGGTTTGACGAGATACTGCTGCTCAACGAGTCGGGCACGGTGGCGGAATCGACCACCTCCAACATCTTTGCCCTGTTCAACGCTGTGCTGGTGACGCCAGGGGATGAGCAGGTTCTACTCGGCATCACCCGGGCAAGCGTTCTTGAATTGGCCGCCGCCATGGGTCTGAGCTGCCAAAAAAGAGAGTTTGACGTGGCTGATTTGAAGGCCGCCGACGAGATCTTCCTAACCTCCACGTCAAGGGCCATCTTTCCGGTCGTCCAGATTGATGAGACTGCGGTGGGGGATGGTGGGGCAGGGCCGGTCACAAAAGAGTTGTCGGAACGATTTGAGCGCATCTTGGCGGGTTTGGACGCAGAATTTGCTCGCTGGCTCACCCTGTGTGCCGAATGAAACAAAAGCTGTGGTTTAAGTGAATAAAGCTGTGCTTTCGGGTCAACCCTCAAACAGCCCGCCCAAGCGCTCGGCGGCTTCCGCAAAGTCCTGCATGAAGTCGAACACCACGGAGCGCACGGACATGGAGTTGTTCATCAATCCCACCCCTTGACCCACCCAATAGGTCGCTAAGCGCTTGGCGGCCGGGTCGCCGCCCTCGGCCAGCTTGTCGATCTTGCGCAACGCCGGTTCGCTGACCAGACTTTGCAGCGGCATCGGCAATGGGTTGGGGGCGGTTTCATCTTGCCAGGCATCGGTCCAAGGCGAGCGCAATTGGCGCGTGTACTTGCCCGTGCGGCTGCGTGATCGCACCGTTTGCCTGGAATTGGCGCTCAGCATCTTTTCCTTCACCGCCGGGTTGGTCTCGGCCTCCGCCGTCGTCAGCCAGACTGATCCGGTCCAGGCGCCGGCGGCCCCCATCGCCATGCAGCCCGCCATCTGCCGCCCGGTGACGATGCCGCCGGCGGCCAGTACGGGGATGTCGCCATAGGGCTTGACGGCCTCCACCACTTCCGGCACCAACACCAAGGTGGAGACCTCCCCGCAGTGCCCCCCGGCCTCGGTGCCGACCACCACGAGGATATCAACCCCCGCCTCCGCGTGTTTGATGGCGTGTTCCTTGGCCCCGGCCAGGGCGCCCACCGGCACGCCCGCCGCCCGGGCCCGCTCAAACATCGTTGGCGGCGGCACGCCAAGGGCGTTGACAATCATTTTGATGGGATGTTTGAAAGCAACGTCCAGCACTAAGGCCGCACCCCGTTCACGCATGTTGTCGCCGTAGTTTTCGTTGATCTGCCGATCCCACAGGCCGCTGGCGTCGAGGCCGTTTTCAGCCAAGATGCGCTCCACATAGGCTTTGTGTTCCGGAGGAATGCGGGCATCCACCTCCTCCGGCGTCAGCGACACTTCCTTGGCGTCCATGCTCGCGGGCACGATGATGTCAACGCCATAAGGAGCGCCTTGAACCTGCTCGTCAATCCAGTTGAGTTCGATATCGAGGCTTTCCGGCGTATGCCCGGTCCCGCCGAGTACGCCAAAGCCCCCCGCCTTGCTCACTTCAGCCACGACATCACGGCAATGGCTGAAGGCGAAAAGGGGAAATTCAATGCCGAGAAGTTCGCAAAGTTCCGATTTCATTCGGGTGGCCTCCTGAATCGGCGAACCGGTTCGCCTTGGTGACGGGAACCGGAAGCTTAGACCAAGGCCCTCTTGCGGGCAATTGGGTGTACGGGCTCAGTACATTGCGGAATTTTTTCGATCAGGCAACGATGGAGCGGACCTTGACGTGGATGCTCTTGGTGATCGGGTCATGATACCAATCCCCAAGTCCACCGCTGTTGGCCGTGGTTGCTATGGTTCCGTATGCCTCCTAAGCACCAATGGTTCCGTGCGTCTCCCAAGCGTCACTCAAGCACCTTGGCGCTGTGGAATTTCGCAGAATTGCCCGGTTTCCACCCCAATGCTCACCGCTCGGTTCCGGTGTGGGCCACCGCACCAAGTGGGCATTACCATGGAGTAGAGGCCATTGCCGCCCGCGGTCAGAATGATGATGTCCTTAGCGCTAGCGAAGCAGTGCCGGCGGGACGCCGTTGCCTGTGCGTCCCGTCGTCGGGGGGCGAAGCTCGGCGCATACCGGCTCAATTCAGAGACCGGATGGGAGCAGAGATCATGCAGGTGCTCGGCGATTTCCCACCGGCCCAGGCCAGCGCCGGCCAGCATATCGGCGTGCTCCGGGTTCAGAACCACCACAGCGGCACCGCCGGTTAGCACGGCGTTGTTGGTGGCGATGTTGGCCAGCCCCGTGGCCAAACCTTCCAGCAGGCGTTGATGGCGTTGGGGATCGTCGCCGTCACCGCTGAACAGCACCGAATGGGGGGCCTCAGCACCAATGACTGTCACCACGCTGTCGTCGGGTGCAAAGCCAAGGTCCACATGCAGAGGTGGAAACGGGCTGTTTTCCTCATCCTCAGCCAAGCAATAGGTGAATTTGCCGGGGTGCCCCAATAGCGCCATGTCCGATTCCCCAGCCCGCCCGCCGCCAATGTTCATCATGGCCAAGCGTAGGGCGCGGCCGATGCTGGCGTTGGCGCGATGGCCGGGGCCTAGGGCGCCGAAACCGGAAGCAACCGGGCCGTGGTCAAGCCGCGCCGGACCGTTGATGATTATCAGCGGCGCCGTACAGTGCGTGGTCGCTTGCATTTCCGTCAGGTCAAAACGGGGGTCCAAAATGGCCCGCACGGCGGCGATGACCAAAGGCATGTAGTCCGGCAGACATCCTGCCATGACCGCGGCCACCGCCACCTTCACCACCGAGGCGATGCCCTGGGCTGGCCCCATTTCTCCGACCACCAGGTCCCGCTCTAGGCCGCTCGCTAAAACCATGGCCGCCACCCGCTCCTCCGTGGGAATGACGCAGGGCAAGCCGTCGGTGCATCTAAGTTGATGCAGCAGCTCCAGCGCCGCCGCCTCGCTAGGTGCTGACAGCCAAGGTTTCAAGATGCGGGCATCGCCGCCAAGGCGTCGATGATGGCCGGCGCAATGGCTTCGGCCGCTCGTTCAAGATTGGCTTCGCCGGTGCCGGCCACAGGATGGGGCAGGCACAGCCGGGGCACATCCGGCATCCCAAGGGAGTTGGCCACAAAGTCTCCTTGGGGCCAGAATTTTTCGGTCACCAAGGCCACTGCCGGAATGCCCGCTTGGGCGATTGCGATGCCGTCACGCACGGTGCCGGTAGTGCAGCTTCCTCAGTGCCCGTAGGCGGCGACGGCTGCTAGGCAGTTTTCCCGGATCTCCCCGATCATCGCCATCGGCGCCGGGGAAGAGGCGTCGCCCTTGTTGAAGGCGCGCACCCGAAGCTGGGGCAGCAGACGCTTCATGGCCGCTGCAACCTTCTCAAGAAAGCGTTCGGAATCCGGAAAGCCGTTGGCCAGGAAGCCGATGCAGGGATCGTTCATGCGCTTCAAGTCAATAGCCAACCGGTAGGGCGTCAACTCAACGCCCACCGGAGCGCGAGGATCGTGAAAGTCAACCATGCTCGTGTCCTGTGCAGTCAATTTCGTATGATGTCAGTGCGTCTCAGTGGGGCCACCAAGCGGTTCGCTTAGCCAATATACTTCATATCGGTAAGGTGCGCTCGATCGGCCCATCGGCCTAGCCGATGCTGTCCGTCAACCCAAGGTCACCATGCGCCAATGCTTGATCCAGCGCCCAAACCATCCACTTCCGCCACCGCCCACAACGGTCAAAACAAGCTACGCGCCAAAGATCGGGCCGTCCACGATTGGTATCGGTTTGTGCTGTTGTTGCCGCCGCACGTGGTTTGCGGCTACTTGAGCTGATTCGGCATCGGCCCCGGCCAAACGGTTTTGGACCCATTCTGCGGCATTTGGCATCTTTGCGGCCTGCACTGAAGCCGGGGGCGAAGTTGGCTTACGTAGTCGGGGATCAAGCCTCATATTTGCGAGCCATGAGCCGCGCCGGACAGATCCTCGCAGATGTAGCCCGCTCCCTGAATGACATGGTGACGGGACAAGCCCTGTTTCGAACCCGCTTGGCCACTGTGGCTGGCGAGCAGCTTCGGGCAGAGGTCGTACTGCTTGAATGGCTGGGGACTGATTTTTATTTGGAATTTGGGATTGGCCTTGCAGAGCCTGCAAATTTTCTTGACGTAGCGCCATTCTCCGCTACATCATTCGCCTGAATGAACCAGTGAGGCACCTATGGCTCGGTTGAACCTTGCGCAAGATGTAGTCCTGCTGTTGTTGGATGACGAGACTGGCAAGATGGAGGATATCCACGCCAACGTCATGGAAATGCTCATGGCTGGGGCGGTGCTGATGGACCTTGGGCTCCTAGGTCGCATCGACTGGGACTTGGAGCGGCTGTTCGTGATCGATCAGTCCCCCACAGGGGACGCCATGCTGGATTCCACCTTAGAGCAGATCACCAGCGAACCCGAATCCCTTTCCCCCAAAGCTTGGGTGCAGCGCATTGCCGAACAGGGCATGGAATTGCGTGCCGCCGCCATCGACAGCCTAGTTGAGCGGGGAATCATCCGCATTGAGGACACTAAGTTTCTGTGGGTTTTCGGCGTGCGCCGCTACCCGGTCATCGACGACCGCGAAGAGCGCGAAGCCAAGCTGCGGCTAATGGACGTGCTGCTCAGCAACACCATCCCCACCCCTCACGACGTAGCCCTGATCTGCTTGGCGGACGCTGCTTCGGTGTTCGAAATCATTCTAAGCGAACGGGAGCTGCGCCAAGCCAGCAAACGCATCGAACAGGTGCGCAAGCTGGATCTCGTAGGTCAGGCCATGTCCAGCCAAATCCGCAAATTCATCTACGACGTAACCATGGCCATCGCCCACGCTCAACAGCCCCTCTACTAAAACGGCACTACCACTCCAAGTTTCCGCACAAAGCCCCGCCACGGCCCCTTTCCGTTCCAGCCAGACATCCCATTCCCCCATCCGGGTTGGTCCAAGCTACAATAACCACCGCTGTTCGTGATCGGTCGAGTGTCTGTAGCGGCCGCAACGATTTTGCTCACCCTGGCGCCCGTAGCTCAGTTGGATAGAGCGTTGGCCTCCGAAGCCAAAGGTCATAGGTTCGAATCCTATCGGGCGCGCCAGCTCCGTTAGCAATTTAAACTACAGTACCAAATGCCCAATAACTCATCTGACTACGCTCAACAGCTCTTAAGAGAGGCAGCTACACCTTGTTGCTGTATGAAGCGGCAACCATGCCCTCGGCCACGGCCCTGTTTGTGGCAAGCGGGATAGCCCGTGAAATCACTGGCAAGCGGTGGTCACGAACTGTTCGTTTACGATCAATATCTTTCCATCCTCAACGAAGGCACGGAAACGGCTTGAACGGCGCTGCCAGCTGCTGGGCGGCGGCCTCTTGGCGTTAGGTGGTTTTTTTCTCAAAACGCTCTCAAGGTGCTGGGCGCATCAGCTCAAGGCGCTCCATTGAGCCGGGAAACAGAATCGTATCCTTTGCCTGCTCCAATTTTTCGGGATAGTCTTGGTTGAAATGCAGCCCCCGGCTTTCCCGCCGCAGCAAGGCGGATTGGATGATCAAATCCGCCACGTCGATGAGGTTGCGCAGTTCGATGAGGTCGTTGCTCACCCGGTAGTGGCTGTAGTATTCATGCACCTCCTGCCTGAGCAGGTCCACCCGGTGCCGCGCCCGCTGCAAGCGCTTGTTGGTGCGCACGATGCCAACGTAATCCCACATGAAGCGGCGCAGTTCGTCCCAGTTGTGGGCAATCACCACATCCTCATCAGAATCGGTAACTTGGCTTTCGTCCCAATGGGGCGCTTCGAAGGCGGGGCCGGGGCGATCAAGCTGGGGCCGAATGGAGTCCGCCACCACGTCGGCAAATACTAGGCATTCGAGCAGCGAGTTGCTGGCCAGCCGATTGGCGCCGTGCAGACCAGTGCAAGTAACCTCGCCGATGGCGTACAGGCCGGGAATGTCGGTGCGGCCCTGTTGGTCCACCACCACGCCGCCGCAGGTGTAGTGGGCGGCGGGCACCACGGGAATGGGTTGCTTGCTGAGTTCGAAGCCGAACTCCCGGCAGCGCTGGGCAATGGTGGGAAAACGCTCTTCAACGAAGCTCCTAGGGCGATGGCTGATGTCGATGTAGACGTTGTCTAGCCCCAGACGCTTCATCTCGTGGTCGATGGCCCGGGCGACAATGTCTCGCGGTGCCAATTCCGCCCGCGGGTCGAACGTGGGCATGAACCGGGTGCCGTCATTCAGGATCAGCACGCCGCCTTCCCCGCGAACAGCCTCGGAAATCAAGAAGGATTTGGCTTGAGGATGATACAGACAGGTTGGATGGAACTGAATGAACTCCATGTTAGCGATGCGACAGCCGGTCCGCCAAGCCATGGCGATGCCGTCTCCGGTGGAGCCGTCCGGGTTGCTGGTGTACAGGTACGCCTTGCTGGCGCCGCCGGTGGCGAGGATGACGAAGCGGGCTTGGAACACTTCAACCCGTCCGCTGGCGCGGTTGAGAACATAGGCCCCGGCGCAGCGGTTGCCTTGACGGCCAAGCTTGCTCAGGTTGATCAGATCGATGGCGACGCGGTCATCAAAGAGCTCGATCATGGGGTGATCCAGCGCCCGGCGGGTGAGGGTGGCCACCACTGCGGCACCGGTGGCGTCCGCCACATGCAGGATGCGGCGGTAGGAATGTCCGCCCTCCCGGGTGAGGTGGAATTCGTTGCCAACGCTGTCGAACTCCACGCCGCGCTTGCGCAAGTGATTGACGGCTCGGGCCGCCCGGGCCACGGTGAAGTGAACCACTTCCTCATCGCACAGGCCGGCACCGGCGGCAATGGTGTCCTGCGCATGGGCCTCGATGCTGTCCTCCGGGTCCGTCACCGCCGCCACGCCGCCTTGCGCCCATTGGGATGAGCTTGACGCCGTGCTCTCCTTGCACAGCACGGTGACCCGAGCCTGCCCCGCCAAATTCAAGGCAGCCGACAACCCCGCAGCGCCGCCGCCGATGATGAGAATGTCCGTGGCGAATCTTTGGGTCATTGAGAGTGCCCTTAAACTGCACCAACCGCCAGATCCGGTTGCTATCCAAGTGCGGGTTCAGGCACAGGGTGTTGGACTAAGCAAACGAGGCGGCTGAACCATGCAGATGCGATCTCTGCGCCTTCAATCCTAACGCAGCTTCACCATTAACACAGCCACACGGTGCCTCGCTGCCAATCCCGTTTTGTTCGCACTAAGGTCGGAGCTCGGGTGCCGGTCGGCGCACCGGCTCTATCTTCCGCGCTTGAGAGCCTAGATCATCAACAACACCCCTTGCGGTTTCGACCGCAGGGCGTGGGGCTTTTTCGGAGGCCCCTGCTGTTTTGCGGCGGGAATCAATGCGCATTTTCGTCTAGGTCAGTGGGTGCAACCTCTACGACGTTGCCTCCACCGCCAACGAGGCCAATGCTCAGCTCGACGACCCTGTCCAGTTCCACAATGAGCAAAGACCGCACCAAGCACTCGAATGCCAGACCCCAGTGCAGCACTCCCAACTGCTTGACGCCGCCTGAACCTTTGGTTTCATAGATTCTGCGTTGGCGCAATTGGAGCATATTCGCCTCTGAGGTGGTATAGTCCCATGCAAAAGGGCCTATAGCTCAGTTGGTTAGAGCAGTGGACTCATCAATTGGTGCGCTCGGTTCGAAAGGGCCGGGTGGAACGGGATGAATTCAGGGAAACCGCAGCGGGCTCAGCCGGCGGCAACCCTGAGCCAAGCCGGTGGTACACCGCCGGAAGGTGCAGAGACTACCTGGGGGCTGACCCGCCCAAAGCTTGGCCGCAACCAAGGCTGGGGGTTGGTCGAAGCGCCCTTAATGACAGGCATGAGCGTCCCGCACCCTAACGTCAAGCCGAGGGTGGTGAGATAGTCCGCGCCCATTGGAAACATTGGGAGTTCGTGAATCCATTTGTCCCAGGTTCGAGTCCTGGTGGGCCCACCAGAATCTGGCGCGGATGTTGCCCCAAGCTGAACGAAGAAAAAATCGCTGCCGCCCCATGAACTCCGTCAGCCTGTCCATCGGTTTTGTAACCTGGCGCACGCCGGAGTTGCTGCTGGCTGAATTTCTGGAAAGCTTGGTCAAGGCCATTGAAGCCCTTGCGGAGCGCCTTCCCGTGCAAGTTTCCGTTTGCGCCATCAGCAACGACGCACCCAAAAACGCCAGCTTCATTCGGCACTTAATGCAGCGGCAGGCAACGAAGGACAGCCAGGTTCATTGGCGCTGCATTGATGGCCACGGCAACGTCGGCTACGGCGCGGCGCAGAATTTGGCCATCAGGTCCACGCGCTCCGACTACCATCTCATCCTGAACCCGGACTTGGTGCTTGATCGGGAGGCGCTGCTTAACGGCGTGCAATTTCTGCAAACCCATCCGGACGCAGTGATGGCCACACCCCAAGGCTATGACGCCGCCGGACAATACGCCAAGCTCGCCAAACGCGGGCCAACGGTGCTGGTGCTGCTGCTGCGCGCCCTCTCCATGCAGCCCTCCAACGGCTTCTTCGGACGCAGGCTAGGCACCTACATCTACAGCGACAGGTTGCCGTCCGCCCAAGCGGAGCCGGTGGAGTTTGCCAGCGGCTGCTTTATGCTCTGCCGCACCTCCGTCCTGCAGGCCGTCGACGGATTCGACGAAGGCTACTTCCTTTACTTTGAGGACTTTGACCTTTGCCGACGCATAGCACCCTGTGGCCGCATCTGCGAATTACCGACAGTCAGAATTCGCCACTACGGCGGCCAAACAGCGAAACGGGGGTTGGGCCGCATCCCGCTCTTTGTGCGCTCCGGCTGCCGCTTCTTCTCCCGCTACGGTTGGCGCTTGGCTTAACGCCGCCCGCTCTTTAGCAAAACTCTGACAGCGGGAGATACGTTGAAAATCATGGTCACTGGGGGTGCCGGCTTCATTGGCTCGGCTCTTGTGCGCCACTTGGTTGGCGTTCGTGGCGATGACGTCCTGACTGTGGACAAGCTCACCTACGCCGGCAACAAAGCCAACCTTGCGCCGGTGGCCAAGTGCCGGAACCACCGTTTGGAAGTTGTTGACATCTGCGATGCGCCTCGGATGCGCGCCCTAGTGTTCGACGTTGCGCCCGATGCGCTGATTCATCTCGCCGCCGAATCCCATGTTGACCGCTCCATTGAGCAGCCAGCGGCGTTCATTCGCACCAACATTCTCGGCACCCATGTTCTACTGGAAATCGCCAAGGACTATTCGGCCGCCCACCGCCAAGATTTTCGCTTCCTGCATGTCTCCACCGATGAGGTCTATGGCACCCTCGGACTCCAAGGCGCCTTCACCGAGGCCAGCCCCTATCGTCCCAACTCTCCCTATTCCGCCTCCAAGGCGGCGGCGGATCACTTAGCCCGCGCATGGTGGGCCACCTTCGGATTGCCGGTCATCGTCACCAACTGCTCCAACAACTATGGTCCTTACCAGTATCCGGAAAAGCTGATTCCGCTCATCATCCTACGCGCCCTTGGCGGCCAACCCGTGCCCCTGTACGGAGACGGGAAACAGGTTCGAGATTGGCTGCATGTGGACGATCATGTCAACGGCTTGGTTGCCGTGCTGGAGCGCGGTGCGCCGGGCGTCACCTACAATATCGGTGGCGGGTGCGAGAAGACCAACCTGGAAGTCGCCCAAACCGTACTGGCGGCGGTGGCCGAACTGTCCGGGTCCGGGGAGGACGCGGTGCAAGCGTCGTCTCGGATAGAGTTCGTGGCTGACCGGCCCGGCCATGACCGCCGCTACGCCTTGGACAGCAGCCGCATTCAGCGGCAGCTCGGCTGGCGGGCGCAGATGGATTTCCACACCGGCATCCGTCAAACGGTCGCTTGGTACTTGGCTCATCGCGATTGGTGGAGTGCTAGTTGATGCAATTGCAGGAAACGAGATTGGCCGGCGTTTTGCTGCTGCAACCGGAGGTCCATCAGGACGACCGCGGCTTTTTTCTGGAGCGTTACCACAGAGCCCGCTATGGCACCTTGCCTGGGCTTGACGTGGACTTCGTTCAGGACAACCACTCCCACTCGCGGCGCGGCGTGCTGCGCGGCCTGCACTTCCAGCAAAAACACCCCCAAGGCAAGTTGGTGAGCGTTCTAGCCGGCACGATTTGGGATGTGGCCGTTGACATTGACCCGACAGCGCCAACCTTTTGCCGTTGGGTGGGCATGGAGTTGAGCGGCCGCAACCACAAGCAGCTATACATTCCCCCGGGCTACGCCCACGGTTTCTGCGTACTGTCGGAGTGGGCGGATGTGCTGTATAAATGCACCAAGTATTACAGTCCAGACGACGAGCGAGGGCTGCTATGGAACGACCCGCAGTTAGCGATAGACTGGCCCCTAAGCCAGCCGGTTCTCTCTGCTCGAGACGCGGCCAATCCCAGCTTGGAAGAATGCTTGAAGCACTAGTGGAGTGGGTCGGTCCTGAGTAAACGGTTGACCAAGCCCCGCCTCTTGATCTTTGATCTGAAGCATCTTTCCGCTGGCGCATGTTCCGTAGAATTCTGATTACCGGCGGTAGCGGCCAAGTAGGGCGCGCCCTGCAGGCGCTGTCTCCAACAGCGGCCCAAATTGCGGTGCCGTCCTCCACTGAACTTGACATCCGCAACGCCGCCAGCGTGCGGGCGGGGGTTCGCTACTGGCGCCCGGATGCCGTAGTCAACGCCGCGGCGTACACCAAGGTCGATCAAGCCGAAGACGAAGGGGAGCTGGCATTCGCCGTCAATGCTGAGGGTCCCGGACACTTGGCCAAGGCTTGCGCCGCCGCCCGCTGCCCCATGCTGCACATCTCCACGGACTACGTTTTCGATGGCGCCAAGCCGCGGCCCTACGTAGAAACAGACCGTCCTGCGCCGATCAACCTGTACGGCACCAGCAAGCTGCAAGGTGAACAGGCCGTGGCGAACGCCCTTAATGCACACTTGATTCTGCGGACCTCTTGGGTGTTCAGCACCACCGGCAGCCATTTCGTGCGGGCCATGATGCACTTGGCGGACGAGGAAGAAATCCGCGTGGTCAACGATCAACATGGCGCACCCACATCCGCCCGCAGCATCGCCGCCGCCATTTGGCGCATCTTGGACCAGCTAGCCCAGTTGCGCATCCGGCCAACGCACGGTGCCAATTCGGGCGCAAGCCCTCCATCCAGCGCTGCCAACCGTCGGCCAGCCCATCAGCCTGCCACGAGGCCTGGCCTACCAGCCGAGACGCCGGGCTACGGCCTTTACCACTTCGCATCTCAACCGGCCACCACATGGCACGCCTTCGCCGCTGCCATCTTTGCCCAGTTGGCCGAGCGCGACGGCCGCCGCATGCCGCGCTTGGTGCCCATAGCGACGGCGGACTACCCCACCAAAGCCTCTCGCCCTTTGAACTCCGTGCTCGACGGCACCCGGCTGCAACGCGCGTTTGCGTTGTCGGCACCGGATTGGCGATCAGACCTAAAGAAGACTCTCAATGCGCTCCAGAATGTCAAAAGCTAGGAAATCTCTGAAAAATTTGCAGGGTTTCGTAGCGCCACAAGCCCTGTCTGTTGATATGACTTGTAAGCAAAGGTTGGGGGCCGCAGCCCGCCTCGAAAAGTCAACCACTAACTGCCTGCTGAAATGTTGCCCAATTGAGCCGGATGGTTGCTTGATGCGGCGGCGGCAGGTTCGATTTACCCCCCATTCCTGCACTCAAATCAAGCGTTGCGTTATGATTGTGCAAGCAGTCTGTTTGATGACTAGCTTGCGCAACATGGCGTCGCCACAAAATTGGAGGAGCCCTTGGGCCCATGTCACTAACTGACTTGGCCGCCAAACTAGGATTGGCTCGTCCGGGCACCAGACGACTGCTGCTGGCCGCCCTTGGCGTTTGGGCGGCAACGGCGGTGTTGGCCTTCCTTGTGCCGGTTTCCGCACCAGTGAAGTTGGGCTCAACCAGCATTGTAGAGGGGGTCGGCAGCGAAATCAGCGCACCGCAGGAAGACCTTGAGACTTTTCTGAACAGTCAGCGTTGGGGGAAGCAATCCCTGCTGGACCTACAACGCCAAAGGGCGACCGACACCCGATCCTTGGGCTTGAACCCGGAATTGGGAGCAATGGGTTTCGTCGGCCTGCTCGTGGTGCCTACCGCCAAGTATGTTCTGTTGACCCTTGAGGACGGCACCGTGCAGCGCTACAACATCGGCGATCAATTGCCCGACGGCCGCGTTCTCAATACCGTAGACGACAACCGCCTGGTTTTGACCGATGCTGGCAACAAGCAATACGAACTGCTGTTGTTCCCGAAAGTTGAACAGAGCGAAGCGGTCTGACCGGCATCCCACCACCGAACAACCCATCGTATTTTGTGCGCCACTGGGTCGCCATGATCAGCTTGCTTTCCCTAGCCGAATACCGAACCCGTAGCGACGAATCCATTGATCGGAGGTATCTGCGCGGACGCCATGGTGGAGTGCCTCATCTCGACCAGATGTACGAAAGCGCGGGTTCACCACCGGAGACCAACCCGAGCAGATCCCACCCAATTCGCACCGGTCTCTTAGGGAAGTTCAATACCTACAGGGTATTCGTGTAAAATCGAATTTTGATTCACCCTGTGGTCGCTCGCATCATCACTCGCCCATGTTCTGGCCTGCGCCCCTCGGCGGCATATATCCCCTTGCCATCAACTCGCTGTTCAGCGCATTATTGCCCCCGTTTGCCAACTAGGGGACATTTCCTTGCGCTCACGCTCTTCAATTCGCCTTCCTTTGTGTAAGGATCTGGTACGCCAAGCGCGTGCGCACGGATACCGGTGTCGGCCTTCAATCCGCCTTCCTTTATATAGGCGTCTGGTAACTAGGCATTTGCCACAAATGTATGGATGGCTGGCAGATAGACATCCAGGCGCCACCCAAGCCCATTACTGCAGCGCCTTGCCGCCGCCTAAGCTTCCTAGTGCGCATGCCGCTGCTGGGCTTCCCGCCAGTTCGTTTCCCGCTCAAGGGCTGCCCGCTCATCGGCTCCTCCGCACCTTGGCCCTGCTGCTGTTGACAGCCGCCTTGGCATCTTGCGCCAGCTTCAGTTCCCCGCCTTTCCCAGAGCCTTTGCGCCCGCCACTAAGCGAAACCGAACAGCAGGCTGGCGCCGCGGCCGCCGAGGAAGGCGCCGAACCGCCGGCCAAGTACAGCTCCACCCCGGATGTGCACATCACCAAAACTCAGGCCAGCGGCGTGGCGGACGATCTCGGTGCCAGCCTGCAAGGGCCACCCATTAAGGCCGCGTTCAACGGCGTGCCCATCGTCGCCTTTATCAGTGAGGTGTTCGGCAATCAACTCGGCTTATCCTTCGTCATCACGCCTGACCTGCAGGGCAAGCGGGATTTGGTGACTCTGCGCCTCGCCGACCCCGTGCCCCCAAGCCAGTTTTTCGAAACCGCTCGCCAAGTTCTGCGGGAATACGGCGTCACCATCCGCGAGGATGGCGGCGTGCTCACCTTCACGGCCAGCCAGGAAATCACTTCCAGCGAAATTCCACTGCTTATCAGCGGGCGCACGCTGCCGGAGGTGCCGGCCACCCACCGCACCGTGTTTCATCTGGTGCCTTTGATGGCGGCGGAGACCAATCATGTGGTCAGCATGCTGCGGGAGGCGTTCCCCCGCAAGGTGCTGGATATTTCAGATGAGCCCCAGCGCAACACAGTGTTGCTGCAAGGCCCGCAAAAGTTGGTGGCGCAGGCGCTTGAACTCATTGAAGTGCTGGACCAACCCCTGCTTCGCGGCAAGCACGGGCTCATTGTGAAGCCGGAATTCCTGCTCCCTGAAGCATTGGCCGAGGTGCTTGAGGAGGTTCTCCGCGCCCAAGGCTACAACGCTGGCGGGCGTAGCGGCCACATCATCTTTCTGCCCTTTGATGACCTTGGCAAGCTGGTGATCTTCGCCCAGGGCGATGAGCTGCTGGAACTGACCAAGACCTGGATCGAACGCTTCGACAACGCCCAAAGCAGTGACATTGATCGGGGGTTGTTCACCTATGAGGTCAAGGAAACCCAAGTGGCGGACATTGTGGGCACCCTCGGCCAACTAGTGGGGAATGGCCAAACAAGTGCTCGCTCCTCCGGCAGTGCCGACGGCTCGGGCAGCCAGCCCCGTCAGGGCGGCCAAGATGCTCACTCCATCACCTCGGGCGGTGGCCACTCCCTAGTGGTGGACGAAAAGCGCAATATGCTGATATTCCGGGGTTCCGGCGAGGATTGGGCGGAAATCCTCAAGGTGGTGAAGCAATTGGATAAGCCCGTGCCCTCTGTGCTGATCGAAGTGCTGATAGCGGAAATCTCCCTTTCGGATGAGGAAGGCTCCGGCTTTGACTTCCTCTTCAAAGGCGGCTTGGACCGCTTCGGCATCAGCGGCGGTACGGGAGGCAGGCTCGGCATCAGTAATCAGGGCCTGTCTTTGACGCTCGACAGCGGCGGCCAAGTCCGCGCCATGTTGGACCTATTTTATGAGGACAGCAGAGTCTCCATTCGCTCCCAGCCCAAATTGCTGGTGAAGAGCGGCGAACAAGCCAACATCGAGGTGGGTAATGAGATTCCCGTCATCACCAAAATATCCGAAGGAAGCGTTGAACTTCTCGGCTCCTCCAACATCCTGCAGGAAGTGAGCTACCGCAGCACCGGCGTCAGCCTCTCCATCACCCCCATAGTCCAGGCTGGCGGTCTGGTGGACATCACAATCGACCAACGGCTTAGCGAAGCCCGTCCAACCGCCGCCACCAGCTTCGGCGGCTCCCCCACCATCCTCAACCGCCGCCTGAGCTCCAGCCTGACCTTAAAGGACGGCAGCTCCTTGCTGATGGGCGGCCTGATTTCCGAAAGCAACAGCGTCGGCCAGACTGGCGTGCCGGGGTTAGGGCGCTTGCCGCTGCTCGGGCGCTTGTTTCGGGTGGATTCAGCGCAAGTGGACCGCACCGAGTTGATGGTGATGGTGACGCCATACGTCGTTCGTGACCACGAGGAAGGCGCCAAGCTCACCGAGCAAATAAAAAGCAAATTGCAGTTGCACAAACGCTTCATTAAGCGTTAAAGTTGCCTCTAGCGAGCTTTGCAGGGGGAGGGGAAAGAGCCATATTGCGGCCTTGCCTCACCTAGCTGCGGCTCAAATTCTAGGGAAAGTGGCCGTTTGCAGGCGTCTGGAGTGTGAAAATGGGCTTCTTAGCGGAGAAATCACTTTTTTCCAAAGATCAAGGTGGTTTTTTTTCACCAATCCTTGCACTGTGCATTTATATGGCTATCATGCACCAACTAAAGCCTTGGGGCGGAAGGTCTTTTGTTCTACCGCAATCTGGGCGCAAGAAATGACTCAATCAAAACATGGAGACGTAAATGACTAATCATCTAAATCGGGCCTTGGCGCTAGTTGCCGCGGGCATGTTGTTTTCTGCGGGAGTTTGGGCGCAAACCCTTACGCAAACCGCGGAGGATGGCATTTCGGTAGCGTCAGAGTTTTTTGGAGGCGAACCCCGGGCGGTAAGCACTGCAGAGCGGGCACCGAAGATCCGGTTGACCTATGCCGGTACCGATGCGATCAGCACAGGGAACAAAGCGGATATCACCTATACGCTAAACGGAGCTGCTTTTTCGGGAACCGTGGGCCTCAATGCTCTTAAATTATTCGCCACTGATAATGCCCCCATAATAGACGTAGGCGTCGAAAGGGGAGATGGTGGGTCACGCGGTGATAATTCCGTAACTTTCGAGATTGAGGTGGGCGCAGTACTAGCACCCGGGGCTTATTTGCTCTTTACTGTTCCCAATCTGCTGGTGGACCCTGCGGTCATTAAGCCGACTCCTCCGGATAGCATGGTTGCCCCCGGAAGGGGAGTAACCATAACAGCGTCCTTTGCGTCCACGCGGAACAGGGGTGTCACATTCCCTGATGGTCCCGTGCAAGGATCGGGCACGGACAACAAGCTTGACGCGTATGCAGATGGCGCAGTGGTGAAATTGGTCAAAGCCATCGCAGTAACAGTAAGAGAGGGCTCTCGAGCCGATATAGCGCTTGACTCGCGCTCGGCTATTATTGATGCGGGCGTAAAGGATCCCGCGGCAGAAGACCCGGAAGACGCCAGCGGCGCTCTTAAAGTTGCTACTATCATCATAGCGGAAGAAGGCACACCGGGCACGGCGCAGGTGTTGAGTTCAGACGCTAACGTTTGGACTGCGGGTGAAGTTGAAAGCACGTTGGCTGGCGGCGTTGACATTACTGTGGTCGGGACATTCAATTCGGGCGACAAAGTGTATCTGGTTGCAGGCAGCACCAACACAGCGTTCGAGATCAGCGGCAGCCAAGCGACTGCTGAACTGGATTTTGGAACGGTCACAGCAGAGATCCTGTACGTTCCAGGTGGCGAAGTCGATTTGAGACCGGCAACGTTCACCGCATCGTTTGCTTATGATTTTGACGATGAAAACGCCATTTCTGGACCGGCTGCTGATGATGTGCCCGCCGAGATCGGGTATGCAGGCCTCTTTACGGAAGGCTACGCCTACGGCATCCCCAAAGGAGAAGGAGCAGCCACTTCTTATCTCCGCGCCACCTGTCTCTATGCCGAAGACTGCTCTATCTTCGTGGACTGTGACGGCCAGGATGGCACGGCATATTTCGGAGAGCTAGGTTCGGTAAGCAAAGGTGCAACCGGCGTGTTCAGCAGCTTAGATCTCGCTGAAGCGTTGGATGGTGGTTGGACTGCAGGCCGTGGCGCTTGTGACGTCCTGTCCACTGGCCCTATTGCGCTACAGCATATGCTGTCTAATGGTGGGTTGGTGATTAACAACACTGCCGTTGTTGGCCGCGTGTTGCCGTCCGACGTTGGGATTCTCCGCACGCCGACGGGGCGGTAGTCACGACACAGTGCGATGTGCAGAAGCTATCCTTCTAGCCCATCCTTGGATTGAGTTTAGGGTCTAATTCGGCTTTCTATTGAATGAAGGTCCTCCCCGGTTGCGGCTTCCGCAACCGGGGATTTCTTTTTCAGCGTTCCCCAATTCTCCCCTTGTTCCGAGGATTTGTGGTCGCCATGGCCATCAAGGAATCCAAAACAACCGTCTGGTTCCATCGGCACTTTCATCGTTTGTCCGGCGGTCACCTCAAACACGCCCACTACTTTGAACATGTCCGGTGTCTACGCGGGCACCAGCCCCGTATCACCTTCACCAGCGTACCCAACTCCGAAACGGAGTTGCCAACCCAGCTAGCCATCAATGATCCCCCCGCGGCACAAACGGCGGCGCAAGGCTATCTTTGGCCTGCGAACGACCGCTTCCAAGCCCTGCAATGGAGGCCGACAAGGGGCGATGTGCTTTTTCTTGCCGGCCTAGATTGGCATTACCTCACCCAGCGTGGCTTGGATGACCTGCCAAACCCGAGGATCAACCTGATTCAGGGCGTCCGCCATGCCCAGCCCGACACGGAGCTTCACCACAACCTGCGCCACAGGGCGGTGCGCATCTGCGTTAGTCAGGAAGTGGCGGACGCTATCGCTGCCACCGGCCAAGTCAACGGCCCCATATTCACCATTCCCAACGGCATCGACCTCGACCCCCAAGGCCCGGCCATGCGCAGCACCGGCCCTTTTGCCGCCTGCCGCCGCCTGTTAAGTGGCACCGTTTCGGGTTTTATGCGCCAAGGGCGGCGACCCTCGACCAAGCTCATCACCGTCATTGGCTACAAACGTCCGGACTTGGCAAAGCCCCTGCGCCAAACGCTTTGCAACGCCAACCTTCCCCACCGGCTTCTGCTGCACTTCTGCCCTCGCCCCCAATTTCTTTCAGCCTTGGCCGATGCCTCAGTCGTCGTCTGCCTACCTGCCGCCGAGGAAGGGTTCCACTTACCCGCCTTGGAGGCCATGGCCTTGGGCTGCATCGTCGTCACCTTGGACTGCATCGGCAACCGCGGTTTCTGCCACCACGGGCAAAACTGCTTCGTCGCCGCCCCCACCCCGGAAGCCGTAGCCATCGCCGCCGCCAATGCCGTCAACCTACCCCCTGCCGCCCGCCGCGCCATGCGCCGCCACGCCCGACAAACCGTGCGCCGGCACTCCCTCGCCACCGAACGCAAGCAGTTCCTCGCCATCCTCAAGAACATCCATAGCATTTGGTGAACCGCTTCCTCCCGCGACCACCACAACGTCCGGCCCCATCATGCCCTCGGCTTATTGACTCCGGCCGAATTCACGGACGAGCTTTCCCTCGCTGCCTGATCGAAAAAATTCCGCAATGTACTGAACCTTGGATTCAACTCTTAAGTGCAACTTCACCGATGAAGGAAAGGTGAGATGCGGCAGCATCTTGATTTTCCCGAATCAATGTAAGGAGTTGCCTTATGAAACGCCACACGCACCTCACCAGTGAGCAACGACACCTGATTTCCAATAGCTTGAAAGCAGGCTATTCACAACCAGCCATCGCCAATATGATCGGTGTTAACCAAAGCACCATCAGCCGGGAGATACGCCGCAATGGGACCAGTCGGCGGCCTGTGCGGCGGCGCACCGCCGGGGCGGGCACTTATCGTCTCGTCCAGCCGGGGTGCACAAGCAGGCCATGGCGCGCCGAGTAGGCAAGTCCAGGGCGCGCATTGGCCGGGAGGATCGGCAACTCATCGAATGGCCGCTGCATGAAAAGTGGAGCCCGGAGCGGATCAGCCTGTGGCTGGGGAAAACCGGCAGGCCGGCGGTCAGCCATGAATGGATCCACCGGTGCATTCGCAACGACAAGCACCACGGCGGTTTTCCGCATAAGCACTTGCGCTGCCGGAAAGGTGGAGGAAACGCTACGGAGGCAAGGTGCGGCGGGGCTCAATCCCCAATCGGGTGTCCATCGAGCAGCGCCCGGCGTTGGTGGGGCAAACAGTCCGCATCGGCGATTGGGAGCTAGACACGGTGCATGGGAAAAACAATGCCGCCGTGATGCTGACCATGGTCGAGCGCGCCAGAGAAATCAATCAAGGACCTGGGGCACGACAAGAAAAAACAGGCGCGACAGACACTCAGCGTGCCGATTCTCGATGACCTGAAAGCGTGGCTGGAGAAGAACGTCAATCGGGTACCCAAAGATAGCCTGACCCATAAGGCCATGACGTACACGCTGAACCAGTGGGAGTATCTGATTGGTTATTGCGAGGATGGCCGGCTGCATATCAGTAATGCACTGGCGGAGAATGCGATCAGGCCTTTTGCTGTTGGACGCCGGGCCTGGCTTTTTGCAGATACCACACACGGCGCTCGGGCCAGTGCGACCTGCTGTAGTTTAGTGGAAACGGCTAAGGCGAATAAGCTTGAGCCCTACGCTTGCCTCCAGCATGTGCTGGCGAATATTGCGGTGGCGGATACGGTGGAGAAGCTTGAGGCGTTACTGCCCTGGAACATGGAAGTCGAAGACTAACGGCGGGGCAAACTGATTAACTGTTCGATGACTGCCTGATAATGTCAACGGGGGTCGATTTAGAGGCGCTTACCATTATCAGGTGCTGAAAAACGCCGATAAACCGGACGAATCTCAGGCTCAAAAATTACAACGGTTATTGGATGAAAATGCCAATCTCAATACGCTGTATATCCTGAAGGAACAGCTTCAGGCCTTGTGGGAATCAAAGACTGTCGAACTGATGCAAGAGAGACTGGAAGCCTAGTGCCGGATAGCCGATCAATCGACCCTGCTTTACCTAAAGAAGTTTGCAAAGTCGTTGAGAAACCACCGTGTGGACATTTGCAATTACGCGAAGCACAAGCTCACCAGCGCGAGGATCGAGGCTGGAAACATCGGTATCGGCATGATCCGCAAGCGCGCCAGAGGCATCAGGGATACCGAGTATTTCAAACTAAAGATCCGACAGTCTTCCCTGCCGGATAATGACTCAATGTTCTATGTTGCAGCCTAATCTTCACTCACAAGACCGGAGAAGAACCCAATAAGCTTAAGTAAGTGCCATTGAATCAGGCACTATTCGGCATAATCCCCCCTGTTGCACTTTGAGGTTGAATCCAAGTACTCGGACATATACAAGGAGTTGCGATAAGACTGTGTTACAATGCGCCATGGTCTGATTCTCCTATTTGATTCAACAAGTTGTATGTCATCTCATTGTATCAATTCAGAGTGAGTCAGACCATTTTTTTCGCTTGTTAATGGGACAGCAGTGATTATGGATCAAGCAGAAATGTTGTACCGAGGTAAATCAATAGTGGCATGGACTCGGGCACTTGTTACAAAAAAGATATCAGCTTTGTTTTGCTGTAAGATTGCAGTCAACTAATTGTAAGCAATCGCATGTTTGAAAGAAACGACGAACATTATTTGATTAGGGCTATGGGCCAGAACAAGGTTGTGCTGTTTCTAGGGGCAGGATTCTCTGTGGATATAGAAAATCGGCTCGGGTCCCGGCTTCCAATTGGGGATACGCTAGGGCAGCGATTGTGGGAATTTTTGGACTATGCGGGTGATTATGATGGCACATTTCTTGCAGATATGTACGAGGCTGTTATTGCAAGTGGAACAAAAGAGAATAAGATTGCTGAGTTTATGGAAACTAATCTCTTGTGTGATTCAGTGCCAGATGAATACGATTCATTATCACTTGTTTATTGGCATCGGATCTATACCACTAATATCGACAACATTGTTGAAACAGTGTACAGAGGCGGTGAGCCAAGACTAGATATTATTTCATATCCAAATGACGAACCAAAGGAAAGAGATCAGTCTCTTGGCAAGATACAACTAATCTGCTTGCACGGGAAGTTACCATGCAAACCTAACGAGATAACATTTTCGGTGCTGCAGCACGCTCGACGCGCGAATGTTCATGATCCACTGTACGATCAATTTGTTCGTGACTATGTGACTCATCCAACTATTTTTATTGGGACTCAGTTAAATGAGCCTCTGTTTTGGCAGTATATTGTGGCGCGCGATGATCGACCAACAGGAGTTTCTGAACAACGTCAAAAGTCATTTCTGATCTCGCCGCACATTTCTCAGCCAAAAAGAGCGCAACTCAAGAAGTTCAATGTCGTACCTATAGAGGGGACAACTGAGAAATTTTTGTCTTGGATAAACTCTATAACCCCTAGATTACCTGCACAGCTGGACATACTAAGATCAATCACCCCGGATATCGCGCAGGCAGTGGGGAGTACTGATCTGACAGGAGTAAATAAGAAGGCACGGATTGCTTTTTCTAAGGCTTTTAGCCGTGTACCAACTGATTCACAAGTGCTGACCGAGCGATCACTTTATCTGCTAGGAGCAACACCACAATGGAAAGATATTCTTGCTGATTTAGATGCCCCCCGTGAAATAACGATAGAGATAGAGGAATCAATAAACGAAACGCTTGATATGCACAACGACGTGAAGGTATATGTCTTGCTAGGAAGTGCAGGATGTGGCAAGAGTACAGTACTACGCCGGCTCGGACTGAATTTGGCGAGAAGTGGACGCATTGCCTACCTAACCAACTCCGAAGAATTACCGAAACCGACAGATGTTGTACGTTCTTTGGATTCATTCACCGACAGAAGTGTTCTATTATTTGATAATGCGGAAATAGCGTTAACGATTTTGCCATCATTCATAAGTGAACTCGAGACAGTCGAGAAACGACCAATCATCGTTATTGCATCGCGTACAAATGAGTTCGATAGAAGATCTGCAAGGTTTTCCGAAAGAGCAGATATTCTTGAATTCCCTGTTCCTAAACTCAACAGGAGAGAAATAGAGCAGTTAATATCCATACTGGACAGCAATAATTTGTTAGGGTGTTTGCAAGGGATGAATCACCAACAGCGATTGTATGAATTCGAGACTCGATCAAGCAAGCAGATTTTAATCGCTATGCGAGAGGCAACATCGGGGAAGGGTTTCGATGAAATTCTAGAGGATGAATTCGAAAATTTAGTTCCGCATGAGGCGAAGGTGTTATACCTGTGTGTAGCATTGGCAACCGAAGCAGGATATCGGATTACAAAAGGAGAATTTGTAGGATGCTCGAAGGTTAAACCGGCAGAGACCTTGCATATATTGGAAAGAAATCTTCGAGATATTGTCATCTCTAGTGGAGAGGGCGATGATCTGTTGATGCTTCGACACAAGAAAATAGCCGAGAGTGCGATAGGAGCATTTGCTCCGCGACCCTTGTTGAGAGAAGCTTACATACGTCTCCTCAGCGTACTTGCTACTAGCGTAATTGGAAAACACTGGCGCACGCGTGGCTTCTCATTTTATAGAGATATTGTTAATCACTTGACTATTTATAAACGCTTCGAGGAAAATATTGAACAGGCCCGCTTGATTTACGATGCATTAGCTAGGCAGTTTAAAGAGGACGCTCAGTTTTGGTTGCAGTATGGGTCTTTGGAGCTGGAGGATGGAAATCTAGTCTATGCGGAGAACTACCTAAATCAGGCAGAGTCTCTTGATACCAACAATTCATATATTCAGAATGCAAAGGGGCATCTGTTATTAAAGAAGGGAACCAAGGCAACTACAAAAACGGAAGCCATATCTCTTCGAGACGCTGGAAGCAAGATTCTGCTGGAGAATATGGCACAAGACGATTCAAAAGACCCCTATGCTTACCACATATATTGCAGTCAACGTCACAAGTGGATGCATACTTGGGTCTTCAATCTAGAGGAGAAAATAGCAGAACTAAATCATCTCCGAGAAGTGCTTAAGAAAGGCATTCAAACTTTCCCGCGTAGCCATAAGTTAAATGATCTCAACGAAATTATAGAAAGAGGATATCTGTCACTAGCCGTTCCACACTAACCATTTAGCCACTCAGTAGCTATTTCTGTGGCATACTCCGGCATGCTTTCCAGTTTCCGCCGACTTGCGCCAAAATTTATACTTTCAACTAAAGAAACTTTTTATTTTCTCATTATCTTGGAATGCAAGGTGGGCACAAAGTATCATCAAATCCAAAGGCAAAAATAAGCCTGTCGGATAGAAGGGGGGAAGGGAATAAATTTTGAACAGTTTTGGAATTGGTTAAAAATAATCTTTCCGCCTCTTTTGGTATTTAACACACCATAGCTCTCTTTGCCCTTGCCTGAACCCGATTGCGCAGCCTCTATCGGTGTCGCATTGATGATATTGATGCGGCCCTCGCTCATGATGATATTTTTGGCTTCGAGCTGACGATTGATCGTAAGCGCCGTTAAATCAGCACCTGTTTTTCCTTAAAAGTTCGGGCCAGACTCTCTCCTGATGACCACACAGGAGAAAGCCATGAATGATGTAGCCCATCCCCATCCCCAACCACTCGGAGTCTACTGGCGGCAGCAAGTTGACGCCTGGAAACTCTCTGGGCCATCGCAGGCCGAATTTTGCAAAGTCAACGAACTGCTTCACCACCGCTTCGTCTACTGGCGCGGGAAGTTTGAAGGCATCAGCAGTAAGCCCCGGGTCAATCAAAGCCGAGGAGGATTTGCCGCAGCCAGCGTGCGGCGCGATGTGGATCGCGGTTTGACCTTGTCACTGCCCAACGGCTTGGTCGTACGGGGCATCTGCTCTGAGAACCCATCGGTGGCGCGTCAGTTGCTGGAGCAACTATGACCACCCGCTATTTTCGTCCGGCCAATGACATGCCCCGGATCCACCTGTACCGGGACCCGGTGGATTTTAGAAAAGCCAGTGCCGGGCCGGCGGCCATTGTTGAGCGGGAGCTGGGCCACAATCCCTTTGACGGTGGCCTGTACGCGTTCACCAACCGGCGTCGCAACAAAATGATGCTTTGATCATGCCCGGCGCAAGTTTGTTGAAGCCAGTCGGGCGGCCGAGACCAAGGGGTCCCAAAAGAAAGCGGGGCAGCCCACCAAAGCCGACGTGGCGTTAAGCAAGATCCGCAGGCTGTATGCGCCAGAGAAATCGATCAAGAACCTGGAGCACGACAAGAAAAAACAGGCGCGACAGACACTCAGCGTGCCGATTCTCGATGGCCTGAAACCGTGGCTGGAGAAGAACGTCAGCCGGGTGCCCAAAGATAGCCTGACCCATAAGGCCATGACGTACACGCTGAACCAGTGGGAGTATCTGATTGGTTATTGCGAGGATGGCCGGCTGCATATCAGTAATGCGCTGGCAGAGAATGCCATCAGGCCATTTGCCGTTGGTCGCCGCGCCTGGTTATTCGCAGATACCACACACGGCGCTCGGGCCAGTGCGACCTGCTATAGTTTGGTGGAATCGGCAAAAGCGAACGACCTTGAGCCTTATGCCTATCTTCAGCATGTGCTGTCGCACATTGCGGCGGCGGATACGGTGGAGAAGCTTGAGGCGTCGCTGCTCTGGAACATGAAACTCGAAGATTAACCGGCGTATTGTTCAGCAGTATGCTGAGGGTATCAATGGGGTCGATTTAACGGCGCTTACCCACAACCCATGCACTCCCTGGATGAAATCCGCGCCGATATTGTGGCACTGGAGAAGGAAAGCGAGGGGTTGTTGGATGAGATTATGAACGGGTAGCCGATGATGCCATTATGCAAGGCTGCCTTTAATATGGGAAAAAGAACTGGCTATAATAAACATAGCTTTTACTATGGATATAAAATTTGCCCATGCGAAACGCAACCTTTATGATGAATACGCACAAAAACCACACTCCAACCCGTGCTGGCAAGTATGTCCGCCAGCGTCCGGCTACCGTGCATTCATACCGGCACCCCTGCCACCTGAGCCCGTTCATATTGAGCCGCTACAAGCCTTGCTCTCTCAAGCCGACCGGGCACTGGGGCGGCTTGATGGCTCCGTTCAGACCCTGCCCAATCCAGACCTGTTTGTTTATATGTATGTTCGCAAGGAAGCGGTGCTGTCCAGTCAGATTGAGGGGACGCAAAGTTCATTGCAAGACCTGCTGGCTGCCGAAGCAAAAATCCTCGCGCCGGACCGACCGAAGGACGTCGCTGAAGTCATAAATCATGTCCGTGCCATGAATCGCGGACTTGAACGCCTTGACGAAGTCCCGCTTTCGGTGAGGCTGATTCGGGAAATCCATGCCGAACTTATGCAGGGTGTACGCGGTTCCGATCTTACTCCTGGCGAATTACGTACCAGCCAAAACTGGATCGGTCCCGGCGGCTGCACGTTGGACGAGGCGGTTTTTGTCCCACCGCCGCCGCATGAGATTGCGTCACAACTGGCTGACCTTGAACGTTTCTATCACGCCGATACGCCACTACCTTTGTTGATCAAGATCGGACTGGCCCATGCCCAGTTTGAGACTATCCATCCCTTTCTTGACGGCAATGGTCGTGTTGGCAGGCTACTCATCACTTTCATGTTGTGCGAGCGGGAAGTGCTACTTGAACCGGTGCTCTATCTGTCCCATTACTTCAAGCAACATCAGCAGCAATATTACGCTGAACTGCAATCGGTGCGCGACGCTGGTACCTGGGAGCAATGGCTTGGCTTCTTCATTCGCGGCATCATTGCGGTGAGCATTGAGGCAACCAAGACTGCCCATGACATTATCCAGCTCAGGGAGAAGCATCGGGAAGCGATCACTGTAGGCTTTGGTCGCACCGCCGGTAACGGGCACCGCGTACTGGAATACCTCTACGACCATCCCATTGTCTCCGTTCCAGAAATACGCGACCTAGTAGGAATAACTTATCCAGCAGCCAACAACCTGGTGGCGCGTATGGTCAAAATAGGCATCCTGGTTGAGGCGACTGGACAATCACGCAACCGGAAGTTTGTGTATCAAAGTTATATTGATTTGTTTCGGGATGTCGCGCCAGAAGTGGAGCAGTGATTATTTATTTCAAAGAAGAAAGCCGTGCTGATATTTTGGCACTGGAGAATGAGAGCGAGGGGCTGTTGGATATAATCATGGGGGAGGACAAGAAATGACAACTGACTCGTTAATCACTTTTGCTCTATTTGAAATGAAATGGATCAGCGTTTTAACGCTGGTTCAGCTTGCTTAACTATTTCCGGCCAAGTCTTCAAGGAGATCTGTGACCTGTCGGCTTACGCGCTTCAAAAACTCATGTTCTATTTCTTCATTTTCTAATTTAGATAAATCCATACCGAAGTAGTCAATTGGTGATGGTCGGGGACCGGGGCATGATCTCGCAGAAATCGGTTGATGCCCTGCGTGAGCAGGAAGGGATCGACTGGATCACCGCACTCAAAAGTGGCGCTATCCGCGCCTTGATCGATCAGGGGCAACTGCAACCGTGGCTGTTCGATGAGAGCAACCTGTTTGAGTTCACCCACCCCGACTACCCGGGCGAGCGCCTGGTTGCCTGTCGCAATCCGGAGTTGGCGGCCTTACGCGTGCACAAGCGGGAAGACTTGCTACAGGCCACCGAGAAGAATCTGGAGAAGGTGCGCACCATGGTGCAATCCGGTCGCCTGCGCGGTCAGGACAAAATCGGTGTGCGTGTCGGCAAGGTGGTCAATCAGTACAAGGTGGCCAAGCACATTACGCTGGATATCCAGGACCAGGCCTTTAGCTTCCGGCGCAAGACGCAGAGCATCGCTGCGGAAGCGGCGCTGGATGGTATCTACGTCATTCGCACTTCACTGAAAGCCACCCGGATGGACGGCGCTGATTGTGTGCGTCATTACAAATCCCTGGCCCGGGTCGAGCGCGCGTTCCGCACGCTCAAATCAGTCGATCTGCGTATCCGCCCCATCCATCATCGACTGGAAACACGGGTGCGGGCGCATATTTCCTGTGCATGCTGGCCTACTACGTCGAGTGGCACATGCGCGAAGCTTGGCGTGAGCTGTTGTTTGCCGATACCGATCAGGCGGCCAAGGCGACGCGTGATCCGGTCGCCCCGGCCAAGCGCTCTGCTGCCGCCCAGCGCAAGGCCACTACCCGTAAGTTGGAGGATGGGACGCCGGCGCATAGCTTCTCTACGCTGATGGATGAGCTCTCCGAAATTGTGCGAAACACCTGTCGCACGCCCCACACCGGACCCGACGGGTACACTTTTGAGGTGGTTACAACGGCAAACCCGAAACAACGACATGCACTGGAATTAATCCAACAGATACAGATGTAGACAGAACAGGGAACCGGATTTTTGGCCAAACGCCTGAAACACAAGGACAACTTGTTTGCGGCTACAGGAACTTCAGGTTAGAAGCGCACTTCTGATTCAATGCCTGACAAAACTTTGATGATGAACCCTGCGGAATTCAATTGCTTGCCCATGATTTTCCAACTGTCCACTTGTCCGGCGGGGACTGCTGATTCTTGACGGCAGCGAACACAGGTGACAGGAAGTCGCTAATGGAAAGCAGCGTCTCATCGAAGGAGGAGGGCGCCTCAAGTTGCGACTTGGCGAGAAACGCTTGCCATTGTTTCTCAATGGATTCTGTGTTTGTTAGCTCGGCTGCAATTTCTTCAAACAAAATGATCGGTGTGTCGCGATTGTTAAAGGTTCGCTTTATGGCCTCACTCAGTAATGGTCCTTCGAAATCGAATTGTCGCGACATTCGCCAAATGTCGTAAAAATCCTTCATGCGACTATTAAGGCCCCCCAGTTGAACCATTGCCTCGCACTTCTCGGCAATCACGCTTTCCGGCGGGTAGGTCCGTATTGATGACGCCGGCAGATCAAGCAGGGTGGGGTACTTAGCCTCAGCGGCCTCAGGGTGAATCGTGTCGCCGAAGCCAACATCGATTTGCATAACGATGCGAGCCTTTCCCAGGTAACCGAGGAATCGGACTCGAACCCCTTCGTAATTGGCGTCCTTCTTGATGGGCTGTGCTTTAACGGACGCTGCATCAAAGACGAGTCCGTCGTCCGGAAATTCGATGCCGCAAGTATCGCGGATCACTTCTGCAAGGAACTCCGGTGTATTGTCCATGTAGGCGAGGAAGTCAATGTCTCGTGTCGCCCGGCTGTCCAGGCCGTGCCAAATTCGAAAAACCAGTGCACCCTTCAGCACGAATGATTCCGCGTGTTGCGAAAGGCCGAGGCGATAGAGAAATCGCTCCATGGCGAAGTACTGCAGCACCTCGTCGAAGGGGCGTGACGTGTCTTTGGCAATATTGAGCAAGCACTGGTGGATCGATGCGGGGATATTGCGTGGTCCTTGTTTGTTCAAAAGCTGGCCTCCAGATAGGGCCGCATGATTTTCTCGACCCGACAGATGCGAGCGAATCGGAGTAGCTCCCTCGTGCGCGGTCGTTGCTGATCACGATACAGTATCAGTGCTTCAAGTACCGTGTCCATGCCGATTTTGTGCCTATACTTGAAACAATCGGCCAGGGTTTTTTCGGCATTGTAGACGCGCACCGTTGCCGCATCGATCGAATGCGTTTCTACGCCGGCAGTGAATGCCTCGCCGGAGAACCAATAGACTTTTGTCGGTGGATAGCCGAGACGAGGTGCTTCCGTACCGCGTTTGACAGCAATGTGCACGGCATGTGGGATTTGTGTGGTGATGTCGTGAAAGCTGAGCGCGGAAATTAGGCAGACTACGCTCTTCGGCAGTTTGCGGGTCACCGTAACCAGGTCGGGTGCCGTTAGCGGCGGTAGTTCTGCAAGCCGGTACAGGCCGCGTTCCAGTCGCTGCAGGACGCCGGCGTCTCGCATCGCGTAGAGGGTGCGCCGATGGATGCCTTGCTGCAGCGCTTCACTTGTTCTCAGCATGCCGCCGTAGCGCCGAAACACTTCTTTAGCGGATTTCATTTGTTTTTCGACGGCGGTGATCATGGTGGACAAATATACCAGCAAAAATAAATAAGTGTAGTGATTATTGTCCAAATCGTGCATGGTGGGCGTCAAAATCGCGGTTAGTCGTTAAGGTAAAGCCTAAATTTATGGGTACTTTGGCCATTTTCACCGACACATCGAAAAAAATAATTGACACAATCGTTATAATTACTATAATTACTGCATCCGCACACATCGGAAGGCCATGCAATGAGCAGAAAACCGACCATTCACGAGTTGGAAGCCATCCTTGAGGAAGAAGAGGACACGCCGATTGAAATCCTGCCGAACGGTGAGGTCCGCACGATAGGCGGCAGCGATGCCTTCGAGCGAGGATCGCGCAAGCCCATCACCATGCGCGAAGACCTCGGCGGCGAATATGCTGGATCAGGAGGGCGATCTTGAATATCACACGTGTCCGTCAGGATATTGCCAGTGCACAGCAGCACTTTGACTACGTGGAAGCGCACGCCACCGGTGACGGAAAATTGATGGCACTGGTCGCGCTGCAGACCAGCCGGCAGCTCTATACGCTGTCCTTCCGATTTCCCGAGAATTACCCCAATGGCATGCCAGCGGTGCACGTTCGACAACCGGCGCTGGCAAGCTCGCCGCATCGATATACCGATGACATCATCTGCTACCTGCATCCCAGCATGTGGAATCCCGGTCGACACGACCTGACATTCGCAATCGCGCGAGCGGCGAAGTGGCTAAGCAAATATGAAGTGTATCGGGCCAAAGGGCATTGGCCTGGAGCAGAGATAAAGCACTAAGCCCATGCCTGAGACCACGACACTCAAATTTCAACCCTTGTCCATGATGGACTTGCGAAGCCGGCCGGGTGAAATCCTAGATTCGGTTGCTGATGGTTCGCGTGCATTTGTGATCGAACGAAACGGGCAGCAAAAGGCCTGCCTGGTTCCGATTTCACATTTTTTGCCGGACATACCGGCTGATCGAATCGGCGAGGAGCTCGAGAATCTCGGCAACAACGACGAATCGTATCGTGTCGCATTCAGTGACAGCAAAGAAATCCAGCTGTTGTTCCCCAAGGTGGACTCGAAAAAGGCGATTGATCTCACGGTGACCTTGCCCCACGGTTACCCAGTCAGGGCGCCGCTGGTTAACGCCGAGCCGATAGATGACGATTGCCCGAATCGGTGGCACGACGGCACGCTGGGCATCTTTGGCATGATGGAAAGCTGGAATCCGAGTGAGCACGACATTGTGCATGTATTGGCGCTGAGCCGACGATGGCTCGCCGACTACGCACGGTGGCAGAGTAACGGCGTTTGGCCCGAAGAGGGTGGAGCGGAACAATGAACGAGCGACTGTTTGCCCGCATTCAGGATCTGTTCGATGTTGAGGCGTTTTCAGATCTGCGGGTTTTGATTGCAGGTGCGGGTTCCGGCGGCGGTCAAGTCGCCTTACATCTCGCGCAATCCGGGGTGCGCCAGTTTTCTCTGATAGATAAGGACGTGCTTGAAGATGAGAACGTCATTCGGCATGTGTGTGGCATTCGCTATCTTGGGCAACGCAAAGTCGATGCGCTTAGCGACGTATTGCTGGACAGAAACCCCGACATTCAAATTCGCGCCTACCACGAAAACATTGAAAGCTGGGACGGACTGCAGGCAGAGGTCGAACAGTCCGATGTGGTGGTACTGGCCACGGACAACGTAGTCACACGCTATCAGCTCAATCAATTGTGCGTCGAAACGAAAACACCATTTGTCGTCGGTAAGGTGTTCACGCGTGGCATTGGCGGCGACGTATTTGCTTACCGGCCGGATGCCGGTGGGTGTTTGGCTTGTCTGGAGGATTTTCTTGAGCGCGGTACCAAGTACCGGCAGGGCATTCGTGAGATTGACCTCATACCTGAAGAGGAGCGTGATGAGCGATTGTACGGTCTCAATGCTGAAGAGATTAAGGACTCACCCGGATTGGCTGTTGATATCGCCTTTATTACCTCATTTCATGCCCGTTTCGTCCTGGATGTACTAGGAACTGCTGCGCCCGAGCGCCCTAAGTTTCTGGTTCCGATTGACGAAAACTATATCGTCTGGGGCAATCGGCCGGTGCCTCCATTTGACAAGAATTTTCAATTGCAGCGTATCAAGCTGCCAGCAATGGATGGTTGCATGGTATGTGGAGGCAACAATGAGGTTTAGAAGAAAAGCGCCAAAGGTCACAGTGTCGATCTGTGAAGCGGCTTTGCGGTCGGTATTTGACGAGTGCGACCGCCATGATCGCGATGAGACCGGCGGGCGTATCGTTGGCGTGTTCAAGCAGGGCAAGAAAGGTTCGCTTGATATCAAGATCGCTGGTGTTATTGAGCCGGGGCCGAACGCGCAGCGGTCCAGCACGAGCCTTTTCCAGGACGGCGAGTACCAAACGCAGGTGTTCCGCCGTATCGAGGCAGAACATCCGGAGATAGAACACCTGGGCAATTGGCACACGCATCATGTCAACGGGTATCCGAAGCTGAGCGGGGGCGATATCGAAACCTATCATCGCATTGTCAATCACGAAAAGCACAACCTGAACTTCTTTTATGCCTTGCTAGTCGTCGCCCGCGACCCGTCGCAGACCGGTTTGCAACGTTATCAAGTGCGCCATTACGTGTTGTACCGCGGTGACAGCCAAGTCTATGAGCTTGACCCAAGCTGTATTGAGATGACTCTAGAAGCGGCCGTGTGGCCTGCGGAGGCACCCAGTCATATTGCGGCCGCGCCGAGCGTGAACAACGTTCGCGCGACCGACAAGCATACGCTTGGGCAACTGTATCCGGACTTGCAGCCGTACCAGTCAAAACGCGCAAACACGGTGTATTGGAAAGGCCCGATGTCACTGGTTGATGGATCGATCGTTGATGTCATGATTCCGGAAATGATCGATGATCGACCCGGGGCCACGCCTTACTATCAGGTGCTTCTCAAGAACTCACCGATCGAGTGCGTCGAGCTCATTGAGTCGCTGAACGCGACCCGGTTTTTCTCGGCAACCTCCGCCGTTCATGGATTGGAAAACACCATGAATCGGACACTGTACGATACACTCGCGCGGCTAGGTGCGTAATCATCATGGAATCTCTAACGGTCTATGTTGGACAAGGTGAGTTCGCTGCCATTCGACACCGCGGTGAAGCGGTCATTGTCGATTCGCGTTGGCCCGAAGATCTCGCCGAAGACATCAAACGCCAGATGCGTGCGTTTCTCAAGAAACAAGACGTAGTAGGGCTCGTATTAACGGGCTTCGACAATGATCATGCGGATCCGGTTGGCGTCGACTGGATACTTGAGTCCTATAAACCGGACTGGATCATGTACCCGAAGTACTACAAAGATACCGACAATGCCACAGCGGTTTTCAACGTCATTCGTAAGCACGAACGGCGGCGGAAGGGCACAAGCCACCCGCTTCGCAAAGTGTCCGTGCGTCTCGACGAGCTTGACTCACGGTTGTGCGATCTGTCAATGTGCTTTAAGTATGAGCTGTTCTCGCCCCATATAGAGGACATGGATAACTCCAACAACTGCAGTCTTGTTCTGAAATTAACGGGTATTGACGGTGACGGATTTGCTTACCTCGTCACCGGTGACACGGAAAACGCGCGATGGGAGTCGATTACGGAAATCTTCGGCAACGCGCTCAAGTCCGACGTGCTTAGCGCACCTCATCACGGCTCGAAAAACGCCTCGCACCCGAAGATGGCGCTTTTGGTATCACCGAACACGGTCTTGATTAGTGCCGGTGTCGACAATCAGTACGACCATCCGGATTCTCAAGCTTTGAAAATCTACGAGCGTGTAGCGGAGCACGTTTTTCAAACCAATGTCGAAGGCGGTGTGTCGCTTTACACGAAACGAAAAGATGATGATTTTGAAACATTGCTCGTCAATTAGATTGCCGCAGTGCGTGGCCGGCGATCACCCGAGACCGGCAGTTGCGACCCGCCGATGAGTGGCGGTGGCGAGTCGGGCAAGCTAGGACAAATAGGGCTAGCCCTGTCGGGCGGTGGCGTGCGAGCAACGGCTTTCCATTTTGGTGTGCTGGCGCGAATAGCCGAGGATGATCTCCTCGAGTCTGTATCGATGATTTCCAGTGTTTCCGGCGGCAGCCTTGCCGCGGGCCTCATTTTCCAGACAAATGGCGGCGTTTGGCCGACCAGCGAGCAATACAAAAACCAGATCATGCCGGAGCTTCGCGGGACGCTGACGACTTCAATGCTGCAGTGGTCAGCGGCGTGGCGATCGATAGTATTACCGTGGCGCCTGTTGCGCGGTCGCGCGCATATCCTAGCGCGCGTATTGAAGACACAGTGGGGCATCAAGGGCTCGTTGCGGCAGCTACCCGAATCCCCGCGCTGGATCATCAATGCAACCTGCTTTGAGTCTGGCAAGAACTGGCGCTTTAGCAGGCCACGCATGGGCGACTACATCGCCAATTACGTTGTTAACCCAGACTTTCCGATCGCTGATGCGATCGCCGCATCAGCGGCGGTACCGGGGGTGATAGGGCCGCTCACCCTTCGTACGGCAGAACATGACTGGCACGCCTACCAGGGCGACGGTCAGCTTGAACCGGTGCTGCCGAGCGAAAAGCGTTTCGATCTGTGGGACGGTGGCGTGTACGATAATTTAGGATTGGAGGCGCTGCACAAACCAAACGGCGGAATAAGAAGCGGCATTGACTTTCTCGTTGTCAGCGATGCGGCATCACAGTTCAGGTTTTCCCTGCGGCGTCGGTGGCCAAAGCCAGGTCACCGGGCGTTCCGATTGATCGACATCGCAATCGATCAGGCGCGCGCTCTGCGCGCACGCAGTGTCGTTGCCGATTTTCAACGATATCCGGATCAGGGCGTGTACCTGCGCCTCGGCAATTCCAGTGAGGCTATATACAAGGCCGCGCAGCGTGATTCACCGCAAGGCTCCTTCCTGAATGCCGATGCTGTCAATGAAGTAGCGACCTTCGGTACGACGCTGCGCCGACTACGGCCTTCCGAATTTGAACTATTGACTTGCCACGGATTTGAGGTGGCCGATGCAACCTTGTGCAGTCGACAATGTGCTCGTTTCACGCACAGGCCCTATCCAGCCAACGCCAACGAACGAAAACGCGATTTTGAAAAGTATTTCAAACGCATCCCAAGCAAGAAAATTATAGGCCGGGTGAATAAGGCTGCAGCAGTAAAGCAACTACGCGAGCCGGACGGGCTATGATGGTTTCTGGTGTATGACCTGAAAAATAAGATGCGGTGTACTCTGTTGAAAGATCTACCAGGATCAACAACCAACAGAGGAAACGCCGCATGCCAGAGGATACTATTTTTGTAAGCGCCGTTAAATCAGCACCTGTTTTTCCTTAAAAGTTCGGGCCAGACTCTCTCCTGATGACCACACAGGAGAAAGCCGTGAATGATGTAACCCATCCCCATCCCCAACCACTCGGAGTCTACTGGCGGCAGCAAGTTGACGCCTGGAAACCCTCAGGGCTATCGCAGGCCGAATTTTGCAAAGTCAACGAACTGCTTCACCACCGCTTCGTCTACTGGCGCGGGAAGTTTGAAGGTGTCAGCAGTAAGCCCCAGGTCAATCAAAGCCGAGGAGGATTTGCCGCAGTCAGCGTGCGGCACGATGTGGATCGCGGTTTGACCTTGTCACTGCCCAACGGCTTGGTCGTACGGGGCATCTGCTCTGAGAATCCATCGGTGGTGCGTCAGCTGCTGGAGCAACTATGACCACCCGCTATTTTCGTCCGGCCAATGACACGCCCCGGATCTACCTGTGCCGGGACCCGGTAGATTTTAGAAAAGCCAGCGCCGGGCCGGCGGCCAAAGATAGCCTGACCCATAAGGCGGTAAGGTACACGCTGAACCAGTGGGAGTATCTGATTGGCTATTGCGGGGATGGCCGGCTGCACATCAGTAATGCACTGGCGGAGAATGCGATCAGGCCTTTTGCTGTTGGACGCCTGGCCTGGCTTTTTGCAGATGCCTCACACGGTGCCCGCGCCAGTGCGACCTGCTATGGTTTGGTGGAAACGGCTAAGGCGAATAAGCTTGAGCCCTACGCTTACCTCCAGCATGTGCTGTCGCACATTGCGGCGGTGGGTACGGTGGAGAAGCTTGAGGCGTTACTGCCCTGGAACATGAAACTCGAAGGTTAACCGGCGTATTGTTCAACGGTATGCTGAGGGTATCAATGGGGTCGATTTAACGGCGCTTACAGTCTTTCAAAACTACTGGCCCCGTTTTAGCCAATAGTAGGTGGGTTAACTGCTGTCGAAGCGCTTTCGATCCAGCATCCAAACCTTTCGGCCAGTGGATATCAGCATGCCAGGAGTGCTCAGTCTCTTCCGGTTCCACCCATAACGAATGTCCGCAGACTTTGGTAGCACAAACCCCCGCCTTTTGAAAATATGCGGTGCCATAGATCTGATCTCGACCAGAATTCTTCATCACACGGGCTTCAGCGGCCTCCAATTCGGGAGGGGCCATATGATCGTTTCGGAAGGCAGATTGCGTGAAAGGGCGCAGTTTTGGAGTAGGTGCGGACTCTCTCAACATGCCATCAGCTCTTACATGTTTAGAGCGCCTTACAAAAACTGCCAGCGATTCTTCATCGCTAATTGGTATCGCGTTATCCTGGGATATCTTGCCTGCAAATTCTCTCGATATGATCCCAAATCGAACTAGGAACTCCAGCGCAAAGATTTTCAGATCCATATACGGTACTTCCTTCGCCAAATATTCCGGAGTACGCCACCTGATTAGAAGGCCCGAAACCCAGGGAAAATACTCTTTGAGGTGATACATACCACTCCAATTGTATATATCCGTCCGACTCCGGACATATTTCAGGGCTAAAATCCAGATTCCCTATTTTCGTCAAGAAGTTATATGCATTCTCCATGGTTTGTGGAGAAATTGGACTAGCACCCTCTCCATCCCAATTAGGAACCAAATAGTCAAAATACTCAGGCCCTAAATATGCAACGGTTGGCGATTTAAGGAGAAAGCCAAATGCCTTTGATACCTCATTATCAACCAGTTCCCCTGTATCAGAAGAGGCACGGGTTCGGGACGCAAATTCCTTTGCGGAAATTCCAGCAAAACCACTCCATGCAGTATTAATAGGTAGCGCCGCAATAGTACTGGAAGATGTGGCAATAGCGTTCATTCGCATAGCTTCAAAGCTGTCGGGGTCATGGCACTAAAGAAAATCCTGTTTTTTGCATCATGAAGGCCACCAAATGTCGTCCACAGTTCGACATCGTTAGGGCTATCTTGTTCAAATACAGAGAAAACGTCAATATCCAATACTAACGGTAAATGGTCCTCTGTGGGGCGCTCAATTGTTTGATTAATTATGGCTATCGCCGCTAAAGGAGTTTTTAACGATAGCACAACCCTGGTCAAAAAATGATCAATCTCATCGCCAAGATCGGGAGGTAGCTGTGGAGCATTATGTATATATTGATCAAAATCGATCAGTCCACCTTCACCATATGGAATACGCAGCACATTAATGTATCTAACGGCTGTCCTAACTACTTCGACCTTGCCCGCGTCGGCCTTGAAAGAAGACCAGACAGCCTGAGCTAGGTTGCAGAGATCAGCCCATTCCGTATATGGAGCAAACTGACTGACAGTAACTCCTTGCTTACGAATCTGTAAAATATTCTTCCCATCGTCGCTTTCCAGGCGATAACCAATGTGAGAGTGACTCTCAGTTTTTCGCATTACTCCCGCGGGTTGAGGTTGGACACGTAGCTCTGCTTCCGAGATTTCAGCAGATTGAGAAAAACCCTCAATTGATAAATCCAATGATTTCGGATCTATATCGGCATCCTTAATCTGAATATTAATGATCGCTTCCTTGATGGGAGCATTCGGAAGATGGTAGGGCGTCACAGGCACGATTTGGCCCTCAACCTAGCTGTAGCTGTATACATCGAATCTAACATCGAGCAGCGTTATCCAATGCTGTTCTTACCCAGTCAGAGAGGATTTGCTCTCCTCTGCCTGCAGCAGCTTTATAGCTCTCTAACTGCTGCTGCCTTAAACGAATCCGAGGTGGCACCTTATCCATAGGGTTTTCTGCTCGATAGCTGGCGGGGCGCCCACGTCTTTTGATTACTTTGTCGGCCATAGGATCGAGTATACCCAATTTAAAAGGATGCACAAAATTCAACCCCTCTCGGCAGGTTTGATGTCCGAAGGCGCAGGCCAGCCAGCTCTTGCCGATGCCGGTCGGCCCGGTGAGTAGCAGATTGTGGCGCTCGCGCACCCACTGGCAGTTGGCCAGTTTGGTGACCACGGATTTATCCAGACCGCGGGGATGCTGGTAGTCGATGTCCTCAACGACAGCGCCAGTTGTTGCTCAAAGGCACGGGCCATGCCGTTCAGGCGCAAGCTGTACAGTTTTCCCAAAGTGGGGTGTGTCAACATAAGCCTCTCCTGGTGAGTTAGTGGTAATACCCCGGCACCATCACCGATCGCCGGTTTGGGGATGCTCATGCCCCGGGACTTCAGGTTCAACCACACCTCACGCCAACCCTGTGTCGATTCCCGCACACCGTCTTCAATGGCGAGAAAATGCCTATCACCGCGTTCATTGACACCCATGATGACCAGAGCGCACAGCCTGCCCTGTTCGGTTCTCAGGCCGCCGTAGACACCATCGGCCCACACCTCCAGGGCAGCCCGCCAAAGCCGACGTGGCGTTAAGCAGGATCCGCAGGCTGTATGCGATAGGGAAATCGATCAAGAACTTGGAGCACGACCAGAAAAAACAGGCGCGACAGACACTCAGCGTGCCGATTCTCGATGATCTGAAACCGTGGCTGGAGAAAAACGTCAGCCGGGTACCCAAAGATAGCCTGACCCACAAGGCGATAAGGTACACGCTGAACCAGTGGGAGTATCTGATTGGTTATTGCGAGGATGGCCGGCTGCATATCAGTAATGCGCCGGCAGAGAATGCAATCAGGCCATTTGCCGTTGGTCGCCGCGCCCGGTTATTCGCAGATACCACACACGGCGCTCGGGCCAGTGCGACCTGCTATGGTTTGGTGGAAACGGCTAAGGCGAATAAGCTTGAGCCCTACGCTTACCTCCAGCATGTGCTGGCGCATATTGCGGCGGCGGATACGGTGGAGAAGCTGGAAGCGTTACTGCCCTGGAACATGGAGGTCGAAGACTAACGGCGGGGCAAACTGACTAACTGTTCGATGACTACCTGATAATGTCAACGGGGGTCGATTTAGAGGCGCTTACACTTAACTGAGTGAAACCAGTCAGACAGTCATGGGCATATCGTTGTCCAGCAACGCGCTGCGCGGCGACACATATTGATAGCCCTGCACTTCGGCCACCGCCTCGCAGGTAATCAAACCGGCGTGAACGTTGAGACCGGCCAGCAGATGCTCATCTTCCAACAGTGCATCACGGCCCCCATTGGCCAAGCGAATAGCAAACGGCAGAGTCGCATTGGTCAGGGCCAGTGTCGCGGTGCGTGCTACGCCACCGGGCATATTCGCCACACAGTAATGTACAACCTCATCCACTATATATGTGGGCTCCTGGTGTGTGGTGGCGTGGCTGGTTTCAAAGCAACCCCCCTGGTCGATAGCCACATCTACCACCACTGCGCCGGGCTTCATGCGCTGGATAAGTTCCTTGCTCAGCAATCTGGGAGCAGATGCGCCGGGAATAAGCGCAGCACCAATCACCAGGTCCGCGTCCAGGGCGTGCCGTTCAACCGAATCTGTGGTGGAGTAAACTGTTTTAACACGGCCCTGAAATTCTGAATCCAACTCCTTGAGGCGCGGCAGTGACCGATCCAGTATGGTCACATCGGCGCCCATACCAATCGCCATGCGCGCCGCATTGGTGCCGACCACACCGCCACCCAATACCAGCACACGACCCGGCTCAACACCCGGCACGCCACCCAGCAAGGTGCCATTACCACCGCGGGCTTTTTCCAGGTTACTGGCGCCCGCCTGCACCGACATGCGTCCGGCAACTTCCGACATGGGCGCCAGCAGCGGTAAACCACCACCGAGAGCGGTGACTGTTTCATAGGCGACACAGGTTGCGCCGGAGTCGACCAGCAAACGGGTCTGCTCGGGATCTGGAGCCAGGTGCAAATAGGTAAACAACAACTGTCCAGCGCGCAGCATTTTACATTCAAGCGGCTGGGGTTCCTTGACCTTGATGATCATACCCGCACTGGCGAACACATCTGCAGCACTCTGTGCAATGCTGGCCCCGCAGGCCGTGTAATCCGCATCCTCGAAGCCAATACCTTTGCCGGCATTGGTTTCCACCAGCACCTGGTGGCCGTTGGCAACCAGTTCACGAACGCCTGCCGGGGTCAGGCCAACACGATACTCATGATTTTTAATCTCTTTGGGGATTCCAACTAACATGGCGTTCTCCCCTTGGGGTTGTGTGCTTCAATGATTCAAGTGGCAGGAATCATAGCCAAACTTGCGCAGGACTTTTTCTCTATATTTTGATATCTTTAGGCTTATTTACTGTTAATGAGATTTGTCATGGCTGATTCAACCAAAAATACCGAATATAGCTTATCCAATCGTCTTAATCGAATTGATCGAAATATCCTCAGGGTGCTGCAGGAAGATGCGCGCATCAGTTACGTCGCACTGGCCAGAGAAGTCGGATTAACCACCACACCCTGCATCGAAAGGGTCAAACGCCTGGAGCGCGAGGGTGTGATTCGCGGCTACCAGGCAACTTTGGATCCAGACTATCTGGATGCCGGCCTAGTGGTATTCGTGCAGATCCGTTTAACCCGCACCGCCCAGGATATTTTTGCGGAGTTCAAAGCCAAGGCTTCCTCCCTGGAGGCGGTGCAGGAGTGTTACCTGGTGTCGGGGAATTTTGACTACCTGATCAAGGCGCGGGTGGCGGACATGCACGCCTACCGGGAGTTCCTGGGGGAGACATTGCTAACCCTGCCCGGCGTGCAGGAGTCGACCAGTTACGTTGTGATGGAACAGGTCAAGGAAACCCTAAAGCTGCCGGTTCCCGCCTGACTCCAGCCTCTGGCCGCTGACAGGCACATGCGCCGAGCATAGCGTCAGGTACATGACACATAAGCATAGTGAGACAAAAAAGCGAACTGGAAGGCATGTGCGCTTGTTTAAAAATGGTCGCAATCAAGTGCTGCGAATTCCCAAAGAGTTTGAGCCGGCAGGTGACGAGGCCATTATTCGCAGAGAGGGTGACAAACTCATAATAGAACCCATTTGCAAGGACGGTCTATTATCCGTACTTGCGAGCCTGAGGCCTTTTGAGGAGAGCTTCCCGGATATTGATGAGCCTCTGCCTGTACTGGATGACGTGAAGCTCTGAGTGATGAAGACGCGTTTTTTTGTGTATAAAAAACTCTGACTGTGCTTATGGCAATTGTTGTCAGCACAGTGTTGGTCGCCTGCGGCACCAAAGAACCCGTCCTGGTTGACAGCGACATTCTGCGCGTCACCCTGTTGTCATCCGGAGGCGCGAACATTTACATTGTCGACCGCAATGACAAGCGCATCATGATCGATTCCGGTAACCCTGGCGACGAGCGCCTCTTTGAGACCCTGATGCAGGAGCAGGGAATCTCTCCCGACAGCATCGACTATCTGATCCTCACCCACGCGCACCTGGACCATGCCGGTACGGCGGCGCATTTCCAGGAAAAATGGCGCATACCTGTGACAGGCGGTAGTGGCGATCAGCCCATGCTCGACCGGGAAGGCCAGGCCGATATCTGCCCGACCGGGCTACTCGCGGAACTGATTCGCTGGATGGGCAAGGGTCGCCGCTACCCGAGTCTGCAGTTAGACATCCCCATCGAGAGTGAATTTGATATGAATGAGCAGGGCATAGACGGCAACATCCTGCCATTGCCGGGTCATACAGAGGGCTCCCTGGTCATCACCTTCGACGAGCAGGTCTTTTTCAGCAACCTGCAGATAAAGTCGCAGACCAGGTCCACGCGCATGGCCCAGTTGGTACGCAGGTAACCAAACATAAATGACATATTGGGGATACCGGAGTTCATGATGCCTCGATAGGTGAAGGTATCGGCAAAGTCCACCGGCTCACCATCCACGTCGAAGGCAATATCACCCATCACGCTGAGGTTAAAACCCGTAGCTGTGATGATGATGTCCGCTTCCAGCAACTCGCCGGATTTGGTGAGGATGCCATCTTCCGTGAACCGGTCGATATGGTCGGTTACTATCGACACCTTGCCGGACTTGATGCCCTCGAACAGATCGCCATCGGGCACATAGGCCAGGCGCTGCTGTCAGGGACGATAGCTGGGCGTGAAGTGACTCATATCAAAGTCCTCACCCAGGTACTCACGGATCACCTTGCAGAGCTCTTCCTTGACCAGCTCCGGATTCGACATTGAGAAATACTGCACGTCCTTGGTCTGCTTGAGAATGCTGCGACGCACAATGTCGTGCACCCATTCTTCCGGCACGTCCAGTTCGCGCAGTTGATCCGCCAGTTCATTGCGGTTTTCGCCGGTCCAGAAGTAGGTGGGTGAGCGCTGCAGCATGGTGATGCTGGAACAATCATCAGCCATATTGGGAATAAGCGTTGCGGCTGTGGCGCCAGAACCGATCACCACCACTCCCGGTAGCGGATGTGCTGGTCAAGACTGTCTTCTTCAATCGCCTCTTCCATGTAGTCCAGGATGGCGCCGGCAGATGCAATCGGCTGCCCCTTCCAGGGCTTGAAGCCATAGCCCAAGGTGTACAAATCACTGTCTGAGTGAATTCCCGGGTAGGTGTGCTGACGCCAGGTACCACCAAAGGGCTCCTTGGCTTCGAGAATGACATAGCTTTTGTCGGGGCATTTTTCGCCCAGGCGGTGGGCAGCGCCAACGCCGGAAATACCGGCACCTACAATCAATACGTCAAAGTGTTCACTGATCGTAGCGGGAGATTGGTGAAGAGTGGTGACATCGTTCATGGGTTGGCCTCTTGCTCTGCTTGAATAAGGATGCGTTGGAGATGTTCACCGATGCAGGGCTGTCGGCGCGCGCCCTGGAGGAGCCAGACTTCCCCATTTCTCTATCGCGGAAAAATTATCGATAGTACTTTGCAAAAATCCGAGCAGCTGGTCGCGGCTTTGCGCCAGTGCGTTGAAATTGGTTGTTGCTAGGATTTTTTTGGATTCCATATATGCATATATGCACATATTTACACTAATTTTTCGCCCTGGAGTGTCTATGCCGGCATGGTGTATTTCGTCTGTGGGCTTTTAAATTCAAACATGGTTCAGGAACATATTGAAAACCACACCATCCAAATTCAGGTGAGCAACATCTTCAAGCACCTGAGCCTTCCTCAATTTGAGGGTAAAAACCCCACGCACAGGAAGATTGCCAGCTTGTGCCAACAAGCGCACGAAACCTCGACAAGTACAGAGCGGGGGAAACTTCTGGACAAAATGAATACGGTGACAGAGCCCTTTTTTGAAGAATGGTTGATCCATTGACTGGGGCGTAGACAGGGGTCACCCCGACACACACTTGCCGTGATGTCCCGGTTCACCCCGGGGCCCCAGTTTCAAGGGACAACCCCTGGCGCCTGAGACCACACCGGGCCAGCCGGATCGTGTGTCCGGGTGCCGTGGCGCACGTGTGAGGTGCATTGGCACCACGACACAAAGGTGCGGTATACTGCACGACAATATTGAGTGGAGATAGCCATGTCCGCTGAAATTCTGGCCATCCTTGGTATGACCGCCACGCTACTGGTTGCCACATGGACCATGAACCGGTCATTGCGGGCCGATCTGCGCACAGACGTGCACCGCCTTGAAGACAAGGTCGATGCCCGCTTTGAGCAGATTGACAAGAAGATCGATGGATTGCGCGAAGACCAGCATGCCCTCAATGCCCGTATGTCAGGCCTCGAAGGGCTGATGCAGGGACTCAAGGAAGCCATCGTCGCCCGCTCGGTGGCCTGAGTGTTTCGGTCTGTGACCGCGTTGTCCACGTGCGTCACGATGCTGGCCCGGTTCCATCGGCAATCGGCTGGGGAACGCTATCCGCGCGTTACGCGACACCGTTTCGCCACGGTCACCGGGGTTGTCATGGGCGGTGTAGCGATGCGCAGCGCCACGGCCTGTGGCGGGCTTTGTCGCAAAGTTGGCGGACTCAGCGTCCCAATCTATACCCGGTTATCCGGAATAGCAGTTATTGGACAAAAAATGTTCACCTTCAAAGGTCGTCACCATCAGCAAGAGATCATATTACAATGCGTTCGCTGGTACGTGGCCTATTCGTTGAGCTATCGTGATCTGGAGGAGTTGATGCAGGAGCGAGGCTACGCGGTGGATCATAGCACCGTTCAGCGCTGGGTCGTACATTATGCACCTCGCATCGAGAAGGTCTTTCGTAAAACCAAAAAGCGTGTGGGCCTTCGCTGGAGGCTTGATGAGACCTATGTGAAAATCAAAGGCGAGTGGAAATACCTATATCGTGCCGTCGACAAGCAAGGCGATACCGTTGATTTTCTACTGACTGCCCGGCGCGATAAGAAGGCAGCCCGACGTTTCCTGAACAAAGCCATCGGGCCTAACGGAAAGCCGAGCTTAATCAATATCGACAAAAGCGGAGCCAATACAGCGGCCATCAAGCAGTACAATACTGACGAAAACAAGCGCGTCAAAATCCGTCAATGCAAATATCTGAACAACATTGTGGAGCAGGATCACCGGTTTATTAAGCGGCGATCCAGGCCCATGCTGGGCTTCAAATCCTTCTGGTCGGCCCGAGCAACCCTGGCTGGAATAGAGCTCTGGCACATGTTGAAGAAAGGCCAAAACAAGAGTTCTCTGCCGGCATGGCAACAGTTTTACTCGTTGGTGGCTGCAGGGTAGCTGCGCTTGATGGTCACTATTAGTTCACGTAGATCAAAGTTCGCGACGGAATTCATGCAAGAGGGCATGTGCCCCCAAGGGCGACCAGCGCATCTGTTGTGATTTGGACATCCGTTTGTCAATCGAATTCCCGTTCATGGTCACTCACCGCGCAATTCACAAAAGTGAGTTCAGTATGGGCAGAAATCAGCGCTGAGGCGGGCGGATAGGAAATGCAAATATTTCCATTTATTTACGCGGATGATTGGCTGAAAACCGGCCAGGTATCCACTATTTCGCCCTCATCGTACACGGCGATATCCCCAAACTGCAGAAAAACAAACTCACTCTGGTTGGGTCGCAGGAAAACCCAGTCATCGGCTTGCAGACTGATTGCCTCCGACCCGTTATACATCTCCTGGTTGGTGGAACGGCCAAACAGCGGATTGAGGGTCAAACCGGCCGGTGATTCGGGAGTTGCCTTCCAGAAGCCGCCGTAGGTAAAAAAGGTCTTGGCGCGGTTGGGGTTCCACATCGCCATCAACTGGCCGATGCCGTCTACACCGGCAATTTCGGTGTGATCCAGCGCCTTGATTACCGGCGAGGCGATAAAGGCCGCCGGCTGGTGGTCGGCCAGCGTGGGAATATCAAAGTCGACAGGTTTTACCAGGCAGGAGCCGGCCGACATCTCGTTGTGGGGATACTCACCCTCCAGGTAATACTGGTAGGTGGGGCTGCCCGCCGCGTTCAGCGTCAAATCATCCAGCTTGCGCCCAAGCACCTGCTGGGCCACCGCCAGCTTCTCTGAGTAAATCATCATGGATTTATCGCGCTGCGCCAGTTTGTTGCCTGGCACTTTAGCCACGTGGGGCTCGTAACCCATCAGTCCGGCAAAGGTCAACGCCGGGTCTGCCTCGATTATAGCCAGCATTTCGGCCAGCTCGCTGTCTTCCTGGACACCACCGCGATGCAAACCCACGTCCAACTCAATGTTGATGAGCATGGATACACCCAACTGCTGCGCCAACTGTTGGTACTGGCGCAAGCGCTGCAGCGTGTCGATCAGCCACTGCAATTGCCTGGCGGCGTCGAAACCCTGACCATCATAAGCCTTATAGAAATTGGCAGTGGCGGCCACCGGCATGGGCTTGCCCAACAGCACATCAGACTGCGGCAACTGTCTGGCTACCTGGTTAATAAAAGGCTGGTGAAACAACATGAGTCGATTGGTATCGGCGCCGGCCATGACTGTTTCCAATAAGGGCAGCGATGGCAGCGACTTGGCCACCGCCCGAAAAGCATATTTGTCGCCGATATTGTTTTTCAGCACCCCAATATTTTCTTGCAGCTTGGCCTTGTCAATTACCAGAGTCGGATGGGCCAGCCCCGCCCTGTGCAGGGCGTCGCTCAACTGCTGGAAATACGATGTGTGATTAGCACCAATATCGCGGGGCCTCACAAAACCCGCGGTGCCAATGGCACCCAGTGCGAGCCCACCCAGTAACAGGTTGCGGCGGGGCTTATCCACTGACGTGGGCATACCGTTTTCCTCTATGGGCTAAGTTCAGTGCCGGATAATACTACAACGTATTTACGAAACTGACGCATAGAAAATTGGAGAGGATAATCAATCCACCCTATATTTTTGATCTATAGGCTCTGGGTGTCTTACCGGTCCAGCGCTTGAAGGCATGAATAAAACTTGCCGGCTCGCCATACCCCAGCCGCTGGGTAATTTGCTCCACTGTTAGGTTTGTTGTCTCGAGGTAGTGTGTCGCCTTGCGGCTAAGCTCATCTGAAAGTAAGTCCTGGTAGCGGGAACCTTCTACATTTAGCTTGCGCCTGACGGTGCGAGAGGTGGTATTAAACTGATTGGCAATATCTTTCAGGTTGGGAATGGTATTTTCACTATTGCGAATTACCTGCCGTATTTTTTCAGCGTAGCCTGCTGGCCCAAAGGCCTCGAGTTTTTCAGCCTCACATTGCTCTTCAAAAAGCTTGCGAGCCAGGCTATTGGCTTGAGGCAAGGTCTGACGCAGATATTTTTGGTCAAACTGGAACTCGTTACAGGGCATGGAGAAGTTAACCGGGCAACCATACAACGCCTGGTAACTTTCGACTGTTGTTGGACACTCAAAATTAAAATTAATTATTTTTGCAGTTTTACCCACCAGGGTGCGTGGGAACATATCCCTGGTTGATACCAGCGCAAAGGAAAAATCCCGCTCTATGTAAAAGCGCCTCAGTTCCCCCAGATCGTACCGGTCCTTAAACCGCAGCACTGCCATACCGTTGGCCTTGAAAAACGAGATATCAAAATGCGTATTGGACAGGCACAGGTATCGAAGGAAGATTTCAATGGCATCACTTACCTTCTTGCTGGAGGCAACGGCCAGGCCGAGGCTACCAAAGGCGTTTAATCAATAGCACTGCCCGGCATGAAAGCCTATATCGGGATCGTCAATCGTGCTTAACATAGCCTGAACAAAATCTACCTCTTGTTGCAGCGATATTTTTGCCTTGGGGTCCTCTAGCACCACGGGGTTGATAGCTGCTGTTTTGAGCAGCGGCAAGGCCGAACAGCCGTGCTCTTCTACCAGTTTTGCCAACAGTGAAACAGTGACAATAGATTGCGGGATCTTAACTGCTGCGATGTCGGGAAGTACCACCGTGCTCTCCAGGAATTTGCCAGGAAACAGGACCGGATGTCCGAAATTATCAATTATACGACCGCTTGAACCCTAAAATAAAGCTGCTGATTCCACTACACTAGCCGTCACATTCATGCACAAACAAAGAGATCAATATGCAAAGCTGGAATGGTTGGGGCGACGAGAAGAACGATCTGGATTTTGAACTAAGTGCAGGCTCACGCCGCTTTATAGAGCAGCGTATCGGTACGTCCGTCCCGCTCACAGATGCCACGCTGGAGGATGCGCTGCGTTCGGTGCCTGCCTCCCGCTCACCGGAACACGCCTTGATAAGCACCGATGCAGAAGACCGTTTGCGGCACTGCCGGGGACAAAGTATTCCCGACTGGTTGGCCAAGCGCAGCGGTGATTTTGGCATTTTCCCCGATGGTGTGGCCTGCCCCGATAGCAGTGAAGATGTGCAGGAAATCCTGGCCTTCGCCCAGCACAAAAACCTGGTAGTAATTCCCTATGGCGGCGGCACTTCGGTGTGTGGCCATATTACTCCCGAGGCAGGCGACCGGCCGGTGATTACCGTGGCCATGAGCCGCATGAACAAATTGATGGCGCTGGATAAACAGAGCCAAATCGCCACTTTGGGTGCCGGCACCATGGGCCCTGAAGTAGAGGCGCAATTAGCCAAAGAAGGCTACACTCTGGGGCACTACCCCCAGTCTTGGGAGCTGTCCACAGTGGGTGGCTGGGTGGCCAGCCGTTCCAGTGGACAACAGTCCTTGCGCTATGGGCGCATCGAGAAAATGTTTGCCGGCGGCCGTATCGAAACCCTGCAGGGTACGCTGTATATACCCACTTTCCCTGCCTCCGCCGCCGGTCCGGATGTTCGCGAAATGTTTATGGGCAGCGAGGGGCGCATGGGCATTATTACCGAGGTGAAGGTTCGGGTTATGCCTATCGCTGAGCAGGAGGCTTTTTACGTGGCCTTTTTCCCCTGCTGGGAGGTGGGCATGCAAGCCACCCGGGAAATCATCCAGAGCGGCATGCAACTGTCCATGATGCGCTTGAGCAATGCCCGGGAAACCGAAACCCATTTGAAGCTGGCGGGACACGAGCGGGGGGTGAACCTGCTGGAACGGTATCTGAAAATGCGCGGCGCCGGGAAGGGCAAAACCATGTTCACCTTTGGCGTGACCGGGAGCAAAGGTCAATGTAAATCGGCGCTAAAATTAACGCGCAAGCTGATTGGCAAACACCGCGGTGTATTTACCGGTTCCTATATGGGCAATCACTGGGAACACAGCCGTTTTCGCTCACCCTACCTGCGCCACGGTTTATGGGATATCGGTGTGATCGTCGACACCATGGAAACCTGCCTGGACTGGTCCAGCCTGCCGGCGGCCGTAGAGGACATGGAAAGCTCTATCGCCGATGTCTTACGTGCCGACAATGAAAATGTCCACGTGTTTACCCACCTGTCACATTTCTACGGGCAGGGTTGCAGCGTGTATTCTACCTTTCTGTTTCGTGCCGGGCGCAACTATGAACAGACCATGCGGCGCTGGGAGAAACTGAAAGCAGCGGGGGCCGAGGCCATCGTCCGCAACGGCGGCACCATCAGTCACCAGCACGGTGTGGGCACAGATCACGCGCCTTACCTGCCGGCAGAAAAGGGCAAACTGGGCATAAAGGCTATTGAAAGGTTGTGCCAGATGTTCGACCCGGATGGCCGCATGAATCCCGGCAAACTGGTTCCATAGGGCGCCCTTTATATCCCCGGTAGAGATTAATGATGAATACTACACAGACCTCCTTCACCGATAGAAATGCACTCTGGCAACAGCTCAAACAGGAACCCGACAAACACTGGGATGTAGTCATCGTCGGGGGCGGCATCATCGGCGCCGGTGTGTTGCGCGAAGCAGCGCGTCGCGGCCTCAAGGCACTACTTATTGAGCAGCGAGATTTTGCCTGGGGCACCTCCAGTCGTTCATCCAAGATGGTGCACGGTGGGCTGCGCTACATCTCCCAGGGTGACATCAAGTTAACCCGGCACTCGGTACGCGAACGCGAGCGCCTATTAAAAGAAGCATCCGGCTTGATCGAGCGGATTGGCTATTACTTTTTGTTACGCAAGGGCAAGTTCCCCGGTCGCTGGGCGATGGGCCTGGTACTCACTGTCTACGACAAGCTGGCGGGCATTAAAGATCACTTCTACGTCAATAAGGAAACGGTTAGCAAAGAGTTTCCCGGCATTCGCAGCGACGACCTGATAGGCGCCAGTTACTACACCGACAGCACCGTTGACGATGCACGCCTGGTGCTGAGAGTGCTGCAGGAAGCCATCCAGGCCGGCGGCCAGGTGATGAATTATGTGCACGCTAAAGACTTACTCAAGGCAGATAGTGCTGACAATAGTGGCCAGGTGCGTGGGCTTGTGGTAGAAGACGTGGCCTCACTTAACGGCGGGCAAAGCAGCGAGCAACTGCAGCTCAATGCGTCGGTTGTCATCAATGCCACTGGCGCTTGGGCCGACCGCCTGCGCAGCGAGGTCATTGATGAAAAACGCATACGTCCCCTGCGCGGCAGCCATCTAATATTTTCCCGCCAACAACTGCCGGTCGAGGCGGCGCTGACGCTGTTTCATCCCGAGGACAAACGCCCGGTATTTATATTCCCCTGGGAGGGCGCCACCCTGATTGGCACCACTGATTTCGATCACCAGGATGATCTGGATAACGAGGCCAGTATCACCCAGGTAGAAGTTGAGTATTTGATGCGAATTCTCCATGACTATTTCCCCGACAGCAGACTGGCGGTTGAGGATATTATCTCCAGCTATTCTGGCATACGCCCGGTAATTGGTTCGGACACCAATAAAGACCCCTCCAAAGAGCGCCGCGATACTGCCGTGTGGGCGGAGCAGGGCCTGGTGACGGTGAGCGGCGGCAAGCTAACTACTTTCCGCCTAACCGCAATTGATGCCCTTAACGCCGCGCAGGCCTGGCTGGAACAGCGCGAGCCTGCCGAAAACGGCGACCAGGTTTTTACTGTGCCCGATTCACAGGCCACCCGGGGTAGCTGGTTAAGCCGTATGAACGGGCGCTATGGCAACAACGCCATACATCTGCTTGCCAACGCTCACGAGGGAGAGCAGGATTTAATCGGCGAGACCAAGTTTTGCCTGGCCGAGTGTCGCTGGGCCGCCGAGCATGAGTCGGTAGTGCACCTGGACGACATACTGTTGCGGCGCACCCGTCTGGGCCTGTTGCTGAAAAATGGTGCTGAGGAGTTATTTCCAAGTGTGGAAAAAATTTGCCGGCAGGTACTGGGCTGGGACAACATAAAGTGGCAACAGGAAGTGTCACGTTACCGCGTTATCTGGCGGCAACACTATAGTCTGCCACCAGGCTAGAGATCGAGATGAGCGACAATACGGATTACCTGCTCGCTATTGATAACGGCACCCAAAGTGTTCGTGCACTAGTCTTTGATCCAGATGGCCAATTGGTAGCGAAAAGCCAGGTTAAGATCGATGCCTACTTTTCCGCCGAACCCGGCTGGGCCGAACAGGAGCCTGAGTATTACTGGACCATGTTGTGCGAAGCCTGCCAGGAACTCTGGCCACAGCTGGACTTTCCCAAATCACAGATCAAGGCCGTTGCCTTAACCACCCAGCGCGCCACCATGATTAATGTGGACCGCGAAGGCAACTCCCTGCGCCCGGCCTTTGTGTGGTTGGATCAACGGGCACAGCATGAACTGGACACCTTGAATCCAGTGTGGAGAGCGCTATTTGCGCTGGCCGGTGAAAGCTCGACGGTGCAGTATTTTCGCTCCCAGGCGGAAGCCAACTGGATCAAACATCAGCAGCCAGAAATCTGGCAACAAACCCACAAGTACTTGTTACTGTCCGGTTATCACAGCTATAAGCTGACCGGTGAATTTGTCGATTCGGTGTCCAGCCAGGTCGGCTATCTGCCCTTTGATTTTAGACGCCACACCTGGAGTCGCAGCTGGGACTGGAGGTGGCAGGCACTGTGCCTGCGTTCGGAAATGCTGCCCAGGCTGGTACCCAGCGGCTCTGAACTGGGAAAAATTACCGAACAGGCCACTCTGGAAACCGGTATTCCCGCCGGCCTGTCCTTAATCTCCGCCGGCGCCGACAAGGCCTGTGAAGTACTGGGTTCTGGTTGTCTCACACCGGATATGGGCAGCCTCAGCTACGGCACCACCGCCACCTATAACACCACCAACAGCAAATATGTGGAGGCTGTACGCCACACCCCACCCTACCCGGCGGCCATGCCCAATACCTACAATACCGAGGTCATTGTGCAACGAGGCTACTGGATGGTGAGCTGGTTTAAGGAAGAGTTCGGCCTGCAGGAGCGGCAACTGGCCAGCGAAAAAGGCATTGCAACAGAAGTGTTGTTTGATGAATTACTCAAGCAGGTCCCGGCCGGCTCTATGGGATTGGTGATACAGCCCTACTGGAATCCAGGCATACGCACCCCCGGCCCGGAGGCCAAGGGGGCAATGATTGGGTTTGGCGATGTGCACACGCGCGCGCATATCTACCGCGCCATTATCGAAGGTATTGCCTACGCCCTGCGCGAGGGCAAGGAATTATCGGAGCAGAAATCGGGCGTTAAAATGACCAGCCTCAAGGTGTCTGGTGGCGGCTCACAAAGTGACGAAGCCATGCAAATTACCGCCGATATTTTCGGCGTTACCGCCCAGCGCCCTCACACCTTTGAGACTTCCGGTTTGGGCGCGGCAATCAATGCCGCCGTGGGAGCGGGGCTGTACCCCGATTACCGGGCCGCCCTGGATCGCATGGTGCACCGGGGCGATAAGTTTACCCCCATTGCCCAGCACCAGCAGCTCTACGATCAGCTCTATCACGAGGTGTATCAGAAAATGTATGGCAAGCTCAGCCCCTTATATAAGGCCATTCGCAGCATTACCGGGTATCCTAATTAGCGGGCATGGCCCCGGCCGCCTGCAATCTGGGCAGTTCAATGGCCGGGCATTTATCCATCACCACCACCAGGCCCGCTGCTTCTGCTCGCTGCGCCGCCTGATCGTCCACCACACCCAATTGCGTCCAGATGGCCCCGGCCTCAAGCTCAATCGCCTGTTCGACGATATCCGCCAGGTAGTGGGGCTGGCGAAACACATCAACCATGTCTATGTGCACGGGAATATCTGACAGGCGACTGAACACCAGCTGGCCACAAATTTCACTGCCGGCCAGCCCCGGGTTGACCGGGTACACCTGGTAACCGGCCTGCAGCAAAAATGCCAACACCCGGTGACTGGGGCGCTCCACGTTAGCGCTGGCGCCGATCAGTGCAATGTTCTGGGTTGTCGCCAGCAAATTGGCAATGTCCCGGTCGGTAGTAATTCGCATGGTTCAGGCATCGCCCCATTGCGGCGCTCTCTTTTCAAAGAAGGCCTTGATACCCTCATCTGAATCCGCACCAGTAAGGCCCTTGATCATTTCCTCACGGGCATAGTCAAACGCCTGCTCCACCGGCATATCTATTTGCTGATAGAAGGCCTGCTTGCCACCGCGAATACCCTGGGCTGATTTCGAGGCTATGCGCTGAGCCAATTGTTGTACCTCCGCATGCAGCTGCGACACCGCTACCGCGCGATTTATCAGCCCCATGCGCACTGCGTCCTCGGCCGAGAACATGTCGCCAGTCAGGGCCAACTCCATGGCGTGTTTGCGGTGCATATTGCGCCCAATGCCCACCAATGGCGTGGTGCAGAAGCTGCCGATATTGACTCCCGGCGTACAAAAGTGGACCTCTTCACTGGCTATGGCCAAGTCACAGGCAGAAACCAGTTGGCAGCCGGCGGCGGTGGCCGTGCCCTGCACGCAGGCTATCACGGCCTTGGGACAGCGCGTGATAGCCAGCATCATCCCGTTGCAGCCATTGAGAATATCCCGCAGATGTTCATCACGACTGGTATAAGCCTCCGGGATTGGCCCCGTCATTTCTGCCAGATCGTGGCCCGCAGAGAATACCGGCCCGGAGCCCGTCAGCACGATGACCCGCACCTGCGGGTTCTCGCTGGCGGCATCAATCTCCTGCGTGATCGCGGCGATCATGCTGCTGGACAGCGGGTTGCGTTGTTTGGGGCGATTGAGAGTGAGCCAACAGACGCCCTCGGATATTTCGCTGAGAACGAAGAGGGTTTCGGTCGCTTGCAAGTTCAGCATATTATTAGTCTTCAGATGAGTGGTGAAACTACCACAAACCTTCATTTGGTAGCACCCCATACCATCAGTCGCCGACCAAGCAGCAGAACAAACCATCCAGTATGAATCGCTGGTAGCAGAATTTGATACGACGGCGCGGCAGTTGTTGGATTTTCTCGACGTAGGCAGGGACGATGTTTGATTTCTATATAGAGCATGAATACTGGTTCGCCGCCGCCCGGTTGGTGTTGGCCATGCCGGGCATGGGCGCTACCTTGCAGTTCAGGGATTTCGTTGCGGTATTTTTGCGACCCCGCTCCTTGCTAATCGGCTTGGTGATACAAATCCTGTTTGTGCCCGCCATTGTCTGACTGGTAGGTATTGCCCAAATCTACATTCACGGCTATTTCAACAAAGCAGGCTACCATAGCCGGGGTCAGAGTCTAGACTCTGACCCCTCACCTACAGACTGACCACCCAACCAAAGGGATCTTCACGTTGCCCGTGTTGAATGCCTAGCAGCTCATCGAATAACTGCTTGGCCACAGGCCCGGGCTGGTTGTCGTTGATCGTATATTCCTTGCCTCTGAGCGCCAACACTCCCACCGGTGACACCACAGCGGCCGTACCACAGCCAAAAACTTCGGCAATCTTGCCGCTGTCTATATCTGCCAGAGCCTGGTGTATATCGACGCGCTCTTCCGCCACCTTGTAGCCCAGGGTCGGAGCAAGCTGCAACAGCGAATCGCGGGTGATGCCTGCAAGAATGCTGCCACTCAATTCGGGGGTCACTATCCGCTTACCCTCGTAGACGAAGCAAATATTCATCGCGCCCACTTCTTCAGCGTAACGCCCTTCTATCGCATCCAGCCACAACACCTGAGTGTAGCCCTGCCTGGCCACTTCTTCACTGACATAGAGGCTGGCCGCATAGTTGCCGCCGGTTTTGGCTTCGCCGATACCGCCCACCACCGCGCGGCGACAAGTATTAGAGATATACACCGACACCGGGTTAAAGCCCTGCTCGTAGTAGGGGCCGGCGGGGCCGGTAATAATAAAATGCAGGTAACTGGCCGCTGCGCCCAGGCCCAGTTTGGGACTGGTGGCAATCATGGTTGGGCGGATATACAGGGAGGCTCCTCCGCGCTTGGCACCCAGTTCTGGTCCAGATTCACCAGGGCCCGCAATGCTTCAAGCTGCTGTGTCACCGGCACTTGCGGCATAACCATGCGGGCGGCAGAGCGATTGAAGCGCTGTGCGTTCTGATCGGGACGGAACAGGTTTATACCCCCATCAACACGGCGGTACGCCTTCAGGCCTTCGAAAATTTCCTAGCCGTAGTGCAACACTGCTGCCGCCGGGTCCAGTGAGAAGTTGCCATAGGGGTCAATTTTGGCACTGTGCCAACCTGTTCCATCGTCATACGCTTGAGTGAACATGTGATCGGAAAATACCGTCCCAAATCGAATTTCCTCAGGACTACTACCCCGTTCACCGTCCGCCAGCGCGTTAATCTAAATACTCATGTCTTACCAACTCCACAATCCATACAGGCCTTACCAAAAACCAAGCGTGCGATTATGCACCAAGTCGCGGGCCGGCGCGTGCTGGAAAGTGGTAATGATGCCTGCTGACAGTAAACCTTTAAAAATCCCGGAAAATTCCACCGTATAGACCGTCGACGGTAATGTCGGCCGCTTCGTTGCCATCTTCATAGTCGAAATCAAAATGGCGGTAACCGCCCTCGACACCCAGGCCAAATCCAAACCGGTAGGCCAGGTTGGCCTTAATATCGACCACCCGTTTGTCGTCATAGTCCCCGCCATTGCCGGTCACACCGACCGACCAGCCGCTAAAGGGCAGGTCGAACCTGACTTCGGCGTAGGCCAGCGGGCTGTAAAAACCCAGGTCGATGTCATCGGTACGGCCGGTCTCCTGTGCGTCACGGATATAGCCTGATCAAGGCGCCGCAGGGTTAATCCGATATCGAGATTGATCCAGTTATCGAGCAGCTCAGAGTAAAAGGTCGCATCGGTATGAGTGAGATCAAGATTGGAACGCACCGCGCCGTCGAGGGCAGTGCCGTTAAACGCCAGCCCATTGGCCTCACCACGTGCATCCGCATCGATTTTGCTGTGCTGTAACAGCACATTGGGAATCAGGGGAATGGGGTGCTCCAAGGCAAGATAGAAGTTGTAGCCAGTGTCATCATCGAAGCCGAAATCTGATTCAATATCAGCTGAACTGGGGCCCTTGTGAATATCGCCCTGGTAGTTCTGCAGCCAGCCATTGGCGCCGACCCGCCAGCCCAGTACATCAGCCTGTGCGCCGACGGTTGGAAGCAGCCCAAACAGCCCCACCGGAATTGTTCTGTCCAACATATACCTGTTCCCTTGATTAGAGTTGCCTTAAGTAAATGTGCGCCAAGCGTACAACGGCAGAGGTTAGTCTTATACTGCAGGGCAGTCTACGCAATCAGGAGCATCGAACATTGGATACATCCAGCCACACCATGCAACCCTGTTTCAGCAACTGGGCCTATCGTCTGAGCAGGCCGCTATTGAGCATTTTATTTTCAACAACCATCTGGAACACAACATACCCCTGGACCATGCCGCCTGCTGGAGCGCATCTCAAGCGCAGTTTATCCGCGAGGCGCTGGACCAGGATTCAGACTGGTCTGAAATTGTCGATCAACTGGACGCACTGCTACGACACTGAGTAGCCCAACATGAAAAGATACTGGCTCGTACCCCTGCTGGCGCTGGCACTCGGTGCCTGTGATTCCTATCGGGATCCGCGCGCAACTACGCAAGCGGCGCAGGCCCGAACGACCTCCTCTTACGCTACCTATGGTGGCGACGGCGGTCGTCAATTCGCCTCCGGGGAGCTGATTACTGCTGCCAACGTGACCGGCTTGAAGCCGCTGTGGTCATACCACACAGGGGACGTATCAGCGGGTTCAGAGGCCGTCCCCTCGACCACATCATTTCAGAACACCCCCATTCTGGTCGATGGCGTCATGTATATGTGCACCCCCTTCAACCGGGTGGTCGCACTGGACCCCGCCAACGGCGCCGAACTGTGGTCCTACGACCCGGAGATTAACCTCAAGGGGTATTATTCAAACCAGCTTATCTGCCGCGGTGTCAGTTACTGGCAGGAGCAGGAATCGACAGCGGGCAAAACCTGTGCAGAACGCATATTCACCGCTACCAATGACACCCGGCTTATTGCGCTGGATGCAAAGACCGGCCAGCCCTGCGAGGACTTCGGTGAACGAGGCATTGTCGATACATCGAAAGACCTGGGCAAGGCCGGCTATGTGGGTGAACATCATCACACCTCACCTCCTGCCATTATTGGCGACACCGTCGTCATCGGCGGCTCGGTGAGTGATGGTGCCGGCATGGATGCACCCAGCGGCGTAGTTCGCGCCTATGACGCGCGCACTGGTAAGCAGCTGTGGGCGCAGGACCTGGCGCCACCGGCTTTCGACTATAACGCCAACCTGGTCAGCGATGCTGGTTATGCACTGGCTACACCCAATGTCTGGGCGCCCATGAGCACCGATGAAGAACTGGGTCTCATTTATGCGCCTACCGGCAATCCTCTGCCCGACTACTTTCGCGAGAACAGTCGCAGCGACGATACCGACATGTCGTACTACGGCTCTTCCCTGGTGGCCCTGAAAGCGGATACCGGCGAGGTGGCCTGGCACTACCAGTTTGTACATCGGGACTTCTGGGATTTCGACACTCCGGCCCAGCCCACCCTGTTCGAGCTGGAGCGCTACGGTAAGAAAATTCCAGCCGTGGCCCAGGCCACCAAGATGGGCTTTATTTTTATTCTCGACCGCCGCACCGGTGAGCCGCTGTTTCCTGTCGAGGAGCGACCGGTTCCACAAAACCCCCATTTTCCGGATCTGGTGCTGTCACCCACCCAGCCCTTTCCCGTATTGCCCAAGCCGGTCGCACATACCACCCTCAAGCCGGAAGACGCCTTCGGTTTCACATTCTGGGATCGGGCTGTGTGCTGCAAAGAATTAGCGAGCTTGCGCTATGAAGGTATATACACACCGGTGTCGCCCCAGTGGACGCTTATGTACACCGGCAACGCCGGTGGCATGAACTGGGGCGGGCTGGCCATAGACCAACAAAAACAGACCCTGGTGGTCAACGCATCCAATCTCGCCTTCAAGGTTAAACTCATCCCCAGCCGGGACGTGGATGCCGTGCGCGCCGCCAATCCCGGTGAAGAAATTTCGCGGCAGGCCGGCCTGCCCTGGGGTATGTGGCGAGCCATGGTGGTCTCACCCTTCGGCGCGCCCTGCAACCCAACACCCTGGGGAGTGTTAACTGCCATTGACCTGGAAACAGGTGAGCAGCTGTGGCAAACCAGCCTTGGCACAACCCGCGATCTTACCCCGCTGCCAATCGCCTTCAATACCGGCACTCCATCGCTGGGGGGGCCTCTGATGACAGCTGGTGGTATTACTTTCATTGGCGCCACCGTGGATAACTACCTGCGCGCCTTCGATACCAAAACCGGTGTCGAATTATGGAAAGGTCGGCTGCCGGCACCGGCCACCGCCACTCCCATGTCCTATGTTTTAACGCTGGACAATGGCGACAAAAAGCAGATTGTGGTGGTCGCCGCTGGCGGCCATGGCCGGAGCGGAACAGTGTTGTCCGACACCCTGGTAGCCTTCGCACTTGAATAGGACAAACCAAGCCTGATGAACCTGGGAGAATTTAACGCCCTCAAAGTGAGCGGCTCACACCGGGCCGGAACGCTGCTCTGTGACGAGGAAGAGCAAGAGGTGCTACTCAAGGGCGAAGCGGACCACTCAGTTGGGAACGTGGTTAATGCCTTCATCTTCCTGGACGGCGACGGCGAACTGGCTGCTACCACCCGCGCGCCACTGGCCTCTGTGGGGCAGGTCGCCTGGATGCAAATTGTCACCGTCAACCAGTATGGCGCCTTCGCCGACTGGGGCCTGAGCAAGGATTTATTTATCCCCTTCGGCGAACAGCAACACGAACTGCTCTCGGGCAATCACGCCCTGGTCAGGGTGTACCTGGATAACCAGCACCGCATCGCGGGATCTGCCAAGCTGGATCGCTGGGTAGAAGAAACGGCCGATAATTTCAAGTTCGCACAGCAGGTATCAATCATCATAGGTGATCGCACCGAGCTGGGCTTCAAGGCAGTCATTAATCATCAGGTTTGGGGGTTGCTGTATAACAACGAGCTGACTGAGCCGGTGCGCAAGGGCCAGCGTATGGATGCCTACATAAACAGAGTCAGGGGCGACGGCAAGATCGACCTGATACTCAGCAAACCCGGATACTCGAAAAGCAAAATCGACGATGCCGCCGACAATATACTGGCCAAGCTGGCTGAGCACGACGGCCTGTTAATGCTTTCAGACAAGAGCCCGCCAGAGGCTATTCGCTCGGTATTCGGCATCAGTAAAAAAATATTCAAACAAGCGCTCGGTGCACTCTACAAGCAGCGCCGCATCCAGCTGGATGACAAATCTATTCGCCTCAGCGCTACTCGCCAAAACAAGGATTGATTGTTTGAAGGCGCGCAATAAGATGGGCGCGGTACTTGCAGTGGTGATGTTCGGCTGCTCGCCTGCAGCAGCGATTCGACATTCCAGCCACTGCCGTCGGGCGCTACTGTACTGGCTTTTGGCGATAGCGTAACTCACGGCACCGGCGCCCAGCCGGGCGAGGACTACCCCAGCCTGCTGGCCAGGCAAACCGGCTGGCAAGTGATCAATGCCGGCATTGCCGGCGACACTGCCAGGGAAGCGAAGCATCGCCGCGCTGCTGCGTGAGCACCAACCGAAGCCGGTCATCGTCGAGCTGGGATGCATCAGAGCTTCAGGCACGGCGTATCGTCGAGTTCCTGTTTCCTGTGTTCCTGCACAACCTGATCCGAGCTGATGATTTCCCCCTGCGGAAAAACCAGCCAACGTCCTGGCACAGATGGAGCAGAATATTCAGGAGAACGCGCAAAATGCCATGGCGCAAGAATTGTTGACCTGTGGATTGAAAGGCAAAGTCTGCGACCCCGGGGGATTGCCGGACAATATCAATGCCAAACGTGCGGTGACACTGTACCTGGCACGCGCTGACTGGGACACGCTGTATTCAACTTTTTATGGGCGCGTTACCAGGTTGACGGTACGCATAACAGAATTGCGCCAGGCTTCGCTGATCGGCGTGATCAGGCAGCGGTGAAAGCCCTCTTCATTATCAACCTGCACCGGTGATTTGTACGGCGTCCAATCCCCATCCAGCACACGTGGACGGCGATTAGACCAGAACCACAGACCGCGCTTGTCCCGGAAATAGAACTTTGCATCTACAGGCGGCGCGACACTCTGGCCCGCTATTACTGCGTACTTTTTTAGTTTTTTGACCTTGTCTTCTGCCTGCATTGTGTGCTCTGTAACTCTGCTGCGTTAAGCCGTTATTCTTATAGATCTATTTCTACTTCTATTGGCGAAAAAGTGAACGGCAGGTGTCACAAAATGGAACATTCGAGCGCAAATAACTGACAGTGGGATTACGCAGAATAGGGCTGCCTCCCTAAAATTATGCCCAGTACAGACCACAGCATCTCTATAATATCCGCGACGCCGCAAGTACCGACAGAAAGCACCGTTCAATGAATGATGACCATCCCCAAGCGCCCCGCATCGCTGCCTATAAGCCGCAGTACATGGAACTCGAACAAGGAAAGTCCTATCTGTGGTGCAGCTGCGGTTTAAGCAAATCCCAACCATTTTGCGACCAATCGCACGTCGGCACCCCATTCAAGCCGGTTCGTTACATTGCACAAGAGCCGGCCGAGGAGGTGTTGTTCTGTAATTGCAAACACACTGGTGAGGCACCTTTTTGCGATGGCGCCCATAACAATCTCCAGGAGACCTATGCGGAAGATGATCCCGACAGCGAGGAAAACCAACGCATTCCAGTGATTTGTGCGGGGCCCGATGGGCGAGCGGTGCTCGATGGCGGTTGTTATGTTGTCAATGTGAGTAAAATCCCACTCAATGTACAGGGCACGCTGAAGATGGGCGTACTCATTGCCGGTGCGACCGGCGCCATCCACCAGTCACAATTTTATGCGGAGGCAGAACGGGGAAAATCCCCGATTATCAGCTTTGGAGACCGACATGTGGTTGTGCTGGTCACCCAGGGCAATGGTGTAGCCAATATTTCCGGTCGAGAGTTCGCCATAGAGATCGAGAGCGGGTTTTATGTACAACCCGGGGAGGCATTTTCACTCAACAACGCCAGCCCCACAGCACTCAAACTCTACATATCGGTTTGCCCTCTTGCCGAAACGCCCGCTTACCTGGATGAGATGCCCGGCAACTTCAACGAAGAACACCCGCAGCGGACTGTGGGTATTGACCCCGACAACCGGCAGGCCATGGCCGATCGCTTCTTCCAAATATTGGTGGACAAGAAGATAGGCTCTACCCTGGCCACCCAGTTTATCGGTGAAGTTCCCTTTTCAAAAGCAGCCCCCCATCGGCACCTTTACGAGGAATCCATCGTTGTCCTGCGCGGTGCGGGCTGCATGTGGACCGAGGCGGCCAAGACACCGATTGCTGTCGGCGACATTGTTTTTCTGCCACGCAAACAGATTCACTCCCTGCAATGTACAGACCCCAATGGTATGATGCTCGCCGGTGTGATTTATCCGGGCGACAACCCCTCCATCAACTACTGAGATCCGGAAATTTTCCCGACAAGTGAGGATTTCTACAGCTTATGGCGCTCCGGGATACCAAGGGTCTGATTAAGGCTACCGCGCTAAGGTTGTTCAATGAGCGGGGCGCGGGGCGCGTTTCGGGCAATACGATTGCCGATCACTGTGGTATCAGTAAAGGCAATTTACACTATCATTTCCGCACCAAGCAGGAAATTATCAAGGCCCTGTTCCAGGATATTGTTGCCGAAATGGCGGTTAGCTGGCGGGAAGACGAGAATCAACCCACGGTCAAACACATGGCGGAAATGTTCGAGCGCCAGCTCGAGATGATCTGGCGTCACCGGTTTTTCTATCGCGAACTGGCTGCCCTGGTTCGCGACTCCCCCGAACTTCACCAGATGGTCAAAGATCACCGCGAGGCCCGGATTGGAAAAGTACTGCAGTTTTTTGAAGCGCTGGTTGAGGTTGGGGTGGTCAACAAACCCCGCAGCCGGGAGAGTCTGCGTTACCTGGTGGTGGTGTCGTGGATCTTCTGCGATAACTGGCTTAACTTCATCGAATTACAGGGCCAGACAGAAGACGCTGAAGTGATCAACACAGGCTATGACATGATTGTAGAGCTACTGTATCCCCACCTCACCGATAGCGCCCGTGCGGAAATCTACGACAGTTACCAGGCTATTAACGCCGGCTTCCTGTCACAGCAGACAGACTGACGGGCATATTACCCCGCCGCTTTTTTCGCCTGCGCAGAGGCCCTCGACCCCCTCAAGCAGCCGATCGATATCATCTTCATTATGATGTTGCCGGCGGTTTTTGAACAACGCGCAGCGGATTAATGCGTCTCCTTCCTTGAGCGAGAAATATTTGTGTCCGGAAGCCGGTTGCCCGAGGCTGGAGATTTCTCCTTCCACCCAAATTTCGCGGTAGTTGTCTTCCAGCAGCGCGCGGATTTCGCCGACCAGAGTTTTTACCGAGTAGATGTGTTTAGTCATTTCTGTTTGCGGTTTTTATGCTAACGCGATGCATTGCGTGCGCTGTCCGGCAACCAAGTGGCGATTTCCGGAAAAGCGATCAGGATGCCGACCATGACCACCATCAACAAAAACATCGGCAAGGCGGTGCGCGCCACATAACCGATTTCCCGTTTGGCGATGCCTTGCATGACGAACAGGTTGAAGCCGATGGGCGGCGTGATTTGCGCCATCTCCACGACCACCACGATGAAAATACCGAACCAGATGAGGTCGATTCCGGCTTGACGAACCATCGGTTCGACCACCGCCATGGTCAGCACCACGGCCGAGATGCCGTCAAGGAAACAACCGATGATGATATAGAAACCCATCAACGCGAGCAACAAACCGACTTGCGATAAGCCCAACGCGGCGATCCATTCGGCAAGCGCGCGCGGCAATCCGGTGAAGCCCATGCTGAGCGATAAAAACGCCGCGCCCATTAATATCAGCGCGATCATTGCCGAAGTGCGCACCGCGCCCATGAGCGAGTCGCTGAAGGTGGCGATGGTGAGCGAACCTTGACTCGCCGCCAGTAACAACGAGCCGATGACACCGAACGCGGCGGCTTCGGTGGCGGTGGCGATGCCGGCATACATTGAACCGATGACGCTGACCACCAGCAATATCAGCGGCAACAACAGGCGCGACTCGGCGAACATTATTCGCAATGGCTTGCGCGGTTCACGCGGTGGCACCTGGTCGCGGCGCACCACCGACCATAGCGCGACATAGCCCATGAAAAGCACAGCCAACAGCAGCCCGGGCACGATGCCGGCGAGAAATAATTTGCTGATGGATTCGTTGACGCTTACGCCGTATACGATCAGCGTGAGCGAGGGCGGGATCATCAAGCCGAGGGTCGCGGCACCGGCGAGGGTGCCGATAATCATAAATTCGGGATAGCCGCGTTTGCGTAATTCGGGGATCGACATTTTGCCGACGGTGGTCAGCGTTGCCGCCGATGAGCCGGAGACCGCGGCGAAGATTGTGCAACCAACAATGTTGGTGTGCAGCAGGCGACCGGGCAGCCCGGCCATCCACGGTGCGAGCCCGCGGAACATATCCTGGCTGAGGCGGGTGCGGTAGAGAATCTCGCCCATCCAGATAAATAACGGCAGCGCGGTTAACGACCAACTGGATGACGAAGTCCAGATGGTTGTGATCATGGCGTCGCCGGCCGGTCGTGCGGTGAATAAATCCATGCCGACCAGCGCGACGCCGAGCAATGCCAGCCCGACCCAAATGCCGGTGCCGAGCAACAGAAACAATGTGAATAAAAATATTCCGGTTAAGGCGAGGTGTTCCATGGAAAGGATTTATGTGCGTGAGTTGTCGTGCGGCGCATGTGAATCATCAAACGATGTGCGCCATGTTTCATTGGAGGTGCGCAGTGCGCGCAACAGATGATCGATGAGTGCGATGGCGAAAACCACGGTGCCGACCGACATCGCCAGTTGCGGAATCCATAATGGCGTGGCGTCCTGACCCTGGGAGATGTCGTTGATTCGCCACGAAAGATAATTGGCTTTGATGGCGAACCACGCGAAGTAAATCGCCAGCCCGCTGCTGACGGCGAGGCACCAGATTTCACCGATGCGGCGAAAGCGGCCCAGTTTGGATAGCAACAAGTTGACGCGAATGTGGCTACCGTGCCCGAAGGCGTAGCCGAGCGCGAAGAACGATGCCGCCGCCATCAGATAGCCGGCGTAGTTGGTGGAACCGGGGAAGGTGAAGCCGGCCCAACGCGCCACCATTTGCACGACGATGACCACGAGCAATGCGCATAGACTAACGCCGGCGAGCGCGCCGCAGAGGTGGTAGATACGAGATGGGTAGTTTTTCATTTGTGCTTGTCTTTTGCGCGTATCAGGGATGATACGCGCAAAAAAGCCCGGTTTGACCGGACTCAATAATTACGAACAAACATTGCGCGTAGCATGGCGGAAAATAAGCAAGCGCAATGATGCGGGAATAACAATCACTCCATAAACCCATCAACAATCGCGCGCCCATCCGTGCCGGCTTTTTGCAGCCACTCGTCGGTCATCTGCGCACCAATGGATTTGAGTTCGCCAATCAGTTGCGCACCAGCGGGTTGCACGGTCATACCGTTCGCTTTCAATTGCGTGACATACCAGTCGGCCAACTGCTGGGAGCGCGTGGTGCCGGCGGCTTGCGCCATCATCGCTATGCCCTTGACGATGTTGCGGGTCTGCGGGTCGAGGTCATCCCACGCTTGCTTGTTGGCGAACACGGTGTTGCGCGGCATCCATGAATTGACCTCGTAGTAGTGACTCAAACTTTCCCACACCTTGCGGTCGTAGCCGGTGGTGGCGGACGACACGAAAGTTTCGACCACGCCGGTGGCGAGTGCTTGCGACAATTCCGCCGCCTCAATTTGCACCGATTGCATTCCCATCAACTCGGCGAGGCGCGCCGTAGAGTTGTTGTAGGAACGAAACTTGAGCCCCTTGGTGTCGGCGGTGGAATTGACCGCTTGATTGAAATAAAAATTCTGGGGCGGCCACGGCACGGAGTAGAGCAACACCAAATTCTGCTTCTCTAAAATCTCTTCAATTTTTGGACGCGCCGCTTGCCAAAGTTTTTCCGACTGGTCGTAAGAGGTGGCGAGGAACGGCACCGAGTCGTAACCGAACAAGATGTTTTCGTTTTGATGCGCCGACAACAAACGTTCGCCAATCGGGGCCTGATTGGTTTGTACGGCGCGCTTGATTTCGGAGCCTTTGAAAAGCGAGCCGCCACCATGCACGATGATATCCAGTTTGCCGCCGGTCGCAATCCGCACCGCCTCGGCAAAGGTTTTGCCGTTTTGCGTATGGAAGTTGCTGTCGGAATACGCCATTGGCATATCCCATTTTTGCGCCAGCGCGAGAGCTGGCATTAGAGTGGTGAGTAACACCACGGCGGACAGGGCGTACAATGCTTTTTTCAACATTGGTTTTACCTTCGGTTTTTGTGGATTATGTGTTGACAGTAGGGTTACATAATCACCTTTGCAAGGCAAGCGCAACGAAGCATGGCGGAGAAAAAATCGCCGGGAGCGCCATGAATTGATTGGCGCGAGAGAAGCGAGCCCGAAGGGCGCGTACCAGGGATGATGCGCGCAAAAGGCAAGCCATCGCAACTTTCGCGGCCGAGGTAGTCCATTGAGCCTTCAGAGACACTTTTTGGATACCTTCAACTGTGTCTCTACAAGAGAATCAGGATGCCTTCTGGCCGGTTGGCCCGTTGCCCGCACCATCGCCAAACGAGTCTCACGGTTTCTTGAGAAAGAAGGTTATTTGGTTCGTGATGCGGAATCCGAGTACCTGGATCTTCTACCCGACGAGGACGATGCCATGAGCGCGATCGTTGGCGCCTCCATTACTGACCGCCTGGTATTTGGACCCAACTATTCTGAATTCAAATCCATCGAATAACCACCGGTGACGGCCGCGTTCGATCGGAGCCTGAATTCGATGCCCAAATTGCCGCAATTTCGATCAACCAACACACGTTTGGAACAGCCTAAGAGGACCGCAGGCAACCCGCACGAATTACGATACACTTCTTAGAGTGGAAAAAGGGTGTTTATTCGTCCTAACCGCAACCGCACGCTGCTGATCCATTAACAGCATTTGCAGTTCGGCTAATTCATTTTTCATGTTGGTCTTGTTTTACTGGGCTTAAAATAAAACCTCACGAGATTGATTTATTGGATTGATTTATTGACATCCTCACAATGCGGGATAACCGGCGGCGAAATCTTCCTGCATCACTTCGATCACGGTGGGTCGCGCTTGCCCGGCCGCTGTGACCAGTTCAGATTTTAGTTGGTCGAGATTGTTTGCCCGTGCGGCATGACAGCCAAAAGCCTTGCCCAGGCCGACAAAATCCGGCGTATATATATCGACGCCGATTTGTGGGATGTTGCTATCGGCCATGAAACGTTTGATTTCGCCGTAGCCGGTGTTATTCCATATCAGGAATATGACCGCCGCCTTTGCTTCCACGGCGCTGGCGAGTTCGCCGATGGTAAATTGCGCCGCGCCATCACCAATCAAGCCGATGACCGGGCTATGCGGGGCTGCCAGCTTGGCGCCAATGGCGGCCGGAATGGCGTACCCCAGCGTGCCGAAACCGCTGGCCGAATGGAAATAGCGGCGCGGTTTTTCGGTTTCATAATGTAGCCAGGCGTAATAGGTCGGTTGGGTCGAGTCGCCGGCGATAATAACATCGGGCAGGGCTTCTCGAATTGCAGCAAAAAAAATTTCATAGTCGGGGTCGCGAGTTGCCTGCAATTGGTCGCGTATCCGTTTCGCCCGGGCGGCGCCATTACGCGCTCTGCCTTCATGTGCCTTCCCTATCTGCTTCGATAATGACTGATTCAGTGCTTGCAGTGCGTATTGAGCATCGCTGCAAATCGCCACATCCGCACGCACATTGCGGGTCAGCTGAGCGACATCGATATCGATACGAATCAATTTGCCATTAATCTGCAATTGACCTTCGAAAAAGAAATCGTAATCGGTCTCGCCAACCTCAGTCCCTATTGCCAGCACCAGGTCGGCGGCTTTTATTTCATCCCGTACCGCAGGACAGGAAGCAGAGCCGCCAACTGCGAGCGGATGACTGTAGGGCAGGACGCCCTTGGCATTGACGGTGTTAACAACCGGCGCACCTGATTTTTCCGCCAGTTCGGCCAGTTCAGTCGCTGCATTGATGGCGCCGCCGCCAATAACGATTACTGGGCGTTCAGCCGCTTTTAAGAGTCTTGCACTGGAGTCGACGGCCTGTGCAGAAGGACCGGGCGCACTGGGTAATTCAAAAGCGCGCGTATCCAGATGTCCCGCCGCTGCCGTAATCACATCGATGGGAATTTCAATATGTACCGGTCCCGGGCGCGCGCTTGTAAACGTGGCGAAGGCGCGGGCCAGAACTTTGGGCAGTTCATCGGGACGCAGCAGGGTATGGCTGAAGCGGGACACACCCGCTATCAGGTTACGCTGTCCGGTCATTTCATGCAGACGCCCCTCGCCCAAGCCCAATTCATGGGTGCGGTTGACCGACGAGATTACCAGCATGGGGATGGAGTCGGCCAGCGCCTGCCCCATGGCGGTTGCGATATTAGTCATGCCGGGACCGCTGATAATAAAGCAAGCCGCGATTTTTCCGCTCGCCCGGGCATAACCATCGGCCATGAAGCCGGCCGCCTGCTCATGGCGTGGTGTGGCGTGGCGTATGCGGGTATTTTCCAGTCCGCGATAAAGTTCCACAGTATGGACGCCGGGGATTCCGAACAGGGTATCGATACCATAGTTTTCCAGTATTTCGACGAGCACTTGACCGCAAGTGGGCATATCGGGGCTCCTTAATGACGGCGGTTAATTTACGCTCTGCCCATTTACGATTCAGCCTAGGCTACGGCGTTGACGAATCTTTGCAGCCGCTTGCAACCTTCCACTAAAACATTTTCGGGTTGCACCAATGAGAGCCGGATGTGCCCGCGGGTGCTGTTGCCGAATGCGCTGCCGGGCAACACCGAAAGCCTCTCGGCATCCAGTAGCTTTTGTGCAAAAACCTTGTCGTCTTCGCAGATGCCGCTAACCTCCACCATGATAAACATGCCGGATTGCGGGCGCAGGTATTTCAGACGCGGCATTTCATCGAGACCGGCGCATACCAGATCCCTTCTTGCTTGGTACTGGTCACGCATATTCTTAACATAGTATTGGTCATTGTTCAGGGCAAAAGCAGCCGCATCCTGAATAAATTGCGGGCAACCGAATATCGACATGGCGGCAAAACGTCCCAGATGAGCGGTTAACTCGACCGGCGCCACCGCCCATCCGATGCGCCAGCCGCTCATGGCATGAGACTTGGAAAGCCCATCAACCACCACCACATTATCGAGTCGATGCGCCGCCGTGCGCAATGAAATATGCGGTTTTTCATAAGTCAACATGGAATAGACTTCATCGCAAACCAGCCAGATACCTCTATCGTAACAGTAGCGGCTCAGGCGTGTTAAAGTGGTGCGGGGAATGATCGCGCCAGTCGGATTGCCCGGCGTGTTTATAAATACCACTTTGGTTTTATCGCTGATGGCACGGATGAAATCGTCTAATTGCGGCTCAAAGCCATTTTCCGGCAACGCCATGACGGTCTTTACCTTAGCCTCCAACGCTCGCATTATCGGGCCATACCCGACATATGGAGGATCCACAATAATTATCTCGTCGCCGGCATCCAGCAAACAGCTCATAACCGAAAATATAGCCGCAGTAACCCCCGGATAAATGGATACTTGTTCCGCATCGCAGGGATTGGGCGAAGTCCTGGTCTCATAGTCCGCCACGGCGCGTCTCAGGTTCAACTCGCCGAGCGCCGGAGAATAGTGGGTTCGACCCACACGCATATGGCTAACGGCATTATCAATGATCGGGGCAGGCGTTTGAAAATCCGGATCGCCGATGGATAGCAATACCACATCTTGCCCGCGCCGTTTCATTTTCAACGCCCGCTCATGCACCTGCCAGGCTTCTCCTGATTCAGAATTCAGCCGCTGCGCCAGTTTGCTCAATGGTATTTTTTGCGGCATTTTTTGTTTGTTGTCAAATTCGCTCATGCTTCAGGATTTTACCCAAGATTGACGCTAATGACCGGGTCGGCAGGCGTTTTATTAAGGAACCTCTGATTTAAGGCAACGCCATTCAAATTGTCGGATTTTATTCTCAAGCATTTATTATCTGATTGGCGAGATTTCTTAAATTGACGGAATTCCTTAACGGTATTTGGCTTGTTTTTCGCCGCCTTTTAACCGCTTTCGCCCTTATTCGCTTGTTGCAGACGCAACCATCATAATGTCGGCACTCAATAAGTGCTGCCTGGCCATCACCAAATTGATCAACGCACCACTCGCGAACACATGATTCGTGTTCTTGTCCAGCCCTTTGTCTCTCACCTTGGTGAAGTGGAATTGGCGTTTCATCACAAAAAGCATACGCTCCACTTTGCACCGCACTTTTGACTTGCTCCGATTCCTCTGCCTTTCCTTATCCGATAACTTGCGGTGTCTTGCTCCCTTCTTGTGGGTATCATCCCTCGCCTTCGGCGCACACCGGCTGAGCGCCTTTTCCTGACCGCTATAAGCCGAGTTCCCACATACCTTGGGTTTGATTATCTCACATTTTCCGGTTTTACTCAGAGTTTCCCTAAATGTGTTGGAAAACGTTGAAGACACTGCAATTCTAGCACACACTATCCCGTATCCTTTCCTGTCTCTGATAGAATCCACCTGTTCAATAAAAATTTGGGAGTGACTAGAAAAAGTTTGATAAATGAAGGGAATATATGGTGAGAATATGGCTTTTCTTGGTTAAGAATAAGCAGTTTAGCTGCAAAAAACAAAATCGTAAAAAATGTCGTAAGAGCTCACGGCCTGATACGGCCAGCGAGGATTTTGCCTCCTGTTAACTTCTATCTTATTGTCAGAACTTGTAGAATCTAGAGTTATAAAAATCGCACCACTTAAATTCACTGCTGTCCCATTAACTTTCACAGCAACGAGGATTGACTGCGATTGAAGCCGGGCCTGGGGGGCGGGTCGCCACGCAAGAGCGCCATCAAGTCGCGCTTGTCGAACAAGTTAAGATGCAACAGGCGGAGCATTTGTTGCATGCTTTTGCCCAGCCGCGACTGGAATTTGATGAACGTCAAGAGTAAATACACGCACAGCGCGATCCAGACTTGCGTCATCACCGCGTTATTGCTGGTGCCGATGAAGGACTTCATCTTCAGGTTTTGCTTGATCCACTTAAAGAGCAATTCCACCTGCCAGCGCGCTGTATAAAGGTCGGCGATCGTCTTGGCCGCCAGTTTCAAATCATTGGTCAAGAAAACGTAATGCTTGCCGGTCTCGGCATCGCGGTAGCCGATACGACGCAGTGGGATGGGGCATTGTCTGGCTGCCTTGACGCCGGTGAACACGATGCTCTGGTCGCATGTTAATCCCTTGCTCTTCAACACCGCAGCGCGACCGACAACGCGATACGCCGCGTCTTTCTTGATGCGAGTGACAAAGAACATGTCTTTGTCATTCAACTGTTTATACCAGCCATAGTCGTTATATCCGCGGTCGATGGCGACTATGCCGCCTTTGGGGAAACGCAGCGTGCGCCCGATAGCGATGTCGCTGGTTTTGCCGCCGGTGATGGCGACGAACTCGGGCAGGCAACCGCGGTGGTTCAGCCCGACATGCAGCTTGACCGCGACGCCACCTGTGATCTGGTGTGCTGCTACAAGCCCCAGATCGCGCATTTTGCGGCCCTGGCGGCGGAAGCTGAGTTGCAGGCAATTGTTGAATATATCAAGCAGAAGAGGGTGCGGTGTTGCTTGATGCCAAACGCGGCGACATGAGTAGCAGTGCCGCGCAGTATGCTACTGAAGTGTTCGGCCGTTATCAGGCGGATGCGGTGACCATCAATCCCTTTCTGGGTCTGGACGCCATGCAGCCCTTTCTTGATTATGCAGACAAGGGGATTTTCATCCTCTGCCGTACCTCAAATCCGGGCAGTGCTGACATCCAAGACCTGAGACTGGCGGATGATAGAAGGCTCTACGAGCATATTGCCGTTAAGGCGGCAGGTGAGTGGAACCAATCTGGCAATATCGGGCTGGTAGTCGGTGCTACCTACCCAGAGGAGGTCAGCCAGGTTCGGGCACTCTGTGGCGACATGACGCTACTCCTGCCAAGGGTGGGTGTGATATCAAAAGCCTCATGGTAGCAGGGCAGGGCGGTGGCCTGCTGGCATCCTCCTCGCGTGCCATTATTTATGCGGGAAGGGGGAGGGACTTCGCAGAAAAAGCAAGAGAAGTAGCCATCAAGACTCGGGAGCAACTCAACAGGCATCTCGCCACTGGAGCCTCTGCTGATTAGCAGTCAATATTCACTTCTGCCCAGACCGGGCAGTGGTCCGAGGGTCTGTCCATAGTACGAATCTCGTAGTCTATCCCGCTATCATTGCTGAGAGCTAGGGCGGCATTTGATGCCAAGAGCAGATCAATACGTAGCCCACGTCTCGGGTTATCCTCAAAACCGCGGCTACGATAATCAAACCAACTATAGAGATCCTTAACCTCTGGATAGTGGTGCCGATAAACATCATTCAAGCCCCAACTGGTCAACCGAGAAAGCCATTCTCTTTCTTCTGGCAAGAAGCAAGCTTTGCCTTCCTTCAGCCATCTTTTCATGTTCTTCTCACCTATGCCGATATCTTGATCAATCGGGGCAATATTCATATCTCCAATGATCCAGAGCAACTCTTCGGGTGAATGATTGTTGGCCAGATGTTGCAACAGGTCTGCATAGAACTTCTGCTTAGCGGGGAATTTGATCGAGTGACTGCGATTTTCGCCCTGAGGGAAGTAACCATTGATGATAGTAAAAGGTTGCCCGGATACGGTGTTGAAGGTGCCGCTGAGCAGTCGCTTCTGGCTATCTGGCGTATCCTCGGCAAATCCTTTGACTATCTGAACCGGGGTTGTCTTGTAGAGGAGGGCGACCCCGTAGTGTGTCTTTTGCCCATGAAACGCCGCTTGATAACCGAAGGATTCAATCTGCTCCAGAGGAAAATCTTCATCAGTGGCTTTTGTTTCCTGCAGACCAATAAAATCTGGCTGATGTTTGTCTATAACAGCTTCAAGCTGATGTAAACGCGCTCGAATGCTGTTGACATTAAATGAAACGATTTTCATCTTGGTGGAGTTGCTACTCAGCCAGTGTCATTAATTAACGGAAGCATGTAAAGGTATCATCTAAAGGAAAGTTCAAGATGGGGTTGCGCTTTATTTACGCCGTCCCTTGATGAGGTCTCGGAACTTATCCATCAGGGTCTCGTATTTGTAATCGGTGAATTCTCCCGCATCAAGGTACATGCCATGTTCTTGGCATACTTCATACCAGATGTGCGGTTGAGCCGGGTCGGCAATCTTGTCCATTTCCTTACCGCAGGTAGGGCAGTTGATGTCCACCACCTTGTTGTATTCCTTGCCGATGACCGGGTCGCCGCTATCGATAAACTCGGACATCCACTTGGATTGAAGCATTTCTGCCTCGCCGAGGTCGAACCAGATGCCTTTGCAACATGAATGACACTCACATAAAAACACTAGCGCCGGTGCATGCCTTCCTTGAAGGCACCCATGTAACGGCCTCAGCAGCTTCACGCAGGGTGGTGAGATCCATTATTGCCAAGCCTCGCTAGTTGAACTCCTTGGTAAAGCGGACTCCGAACTCGCCGGCGTCATTATTCAGTATAACCAGCACATAGTCACCGGTATTCAGACGCGCCTGGTCGTACTCCTCATCGGTAATGTTGCGGCCGTACAGGCCCAATGTCCAATCACCATCCGGCGAGTGGTAGGAGATATCAAAATTGATGATTTCGCGACTGTCGATATTCGTGAACCGTCCGGGGTCGCCCACCGGCTCACCCAGCATATCATCGCGGTAGGACCAGTCCGCCCGGAAGGTGATCTGCGCATCACTGGCCAGCACCATGGTGTACTCAGGGCTGATGGATGCAGTGAGTTCCGGTGTCAAAGGCGCTTCTGCGTCCCGGTCGTCCACATCCACGTCGATGTAACCCAGGGTCGTGTGCAGGAAGAAGTTATCCATAATAGCCCAACTGCTCTCCCACTCAACACCGGTGGAATCCTGGTCGACGATGATGTTGCGGGTATCAAAACCGCCTCCCGAAGTGGTACTCACCTGGTAGGGCAGGTCCTCGTATTCGGTATAAAAGACCGCAAGGCTCATCCGCAGATTTTCCAGTGGTGTTCCCTTGATGCCCGCTTCGTAGTTGGTTGCGGTCACATTTTCATTGGCGACAAAGCAGTTAGGCCTACTGACGTTGCCCGGCTGGGTGAAATCCAGTGATCCGAACAGACAGAAGGGCCGCGGTGGGAACTGACCTGACTGGTAACCGGTCTGAACGGTGCCGTACACCGACAGGTTATCGCTCAATTCATAGGTTGCAGCCACTTCCCAGGTGACCTCATCCCAGTCCCGCTGTGCCGTCTCCTCAATCAGGCCGCTGTTGATATTGGTTTTGGCCGTCTTGTCGTCTTCCGTATAGCGAAGCCCGCCGGAAAGGCGCAGTCGGTCGTTCACGCGGTACCCGACATTGCCATATACGGCCCAGCTGTCCATATCCTGCTCCAGGAAGAAATCTCCGGGACCACCGAGGAATACAGTGGGATCCTGGTTGTTATTACCGTCTTCCTCGAAGTAGTAGATGCCGCCAACAAAATCCCAGGTCTCGTATTCACCGATAAATTGAAATTCCACCGAGGTCTGGTCAGCCTCGCCGATTTCGGGGAAGGACAGAAAATCATCGACTAGGCTGTCGTCATCCAGACCACTCTCATACTCTGAGTGACGGTCGCTCACAATCAGCTTGCCACTGACACTGTCTGACAGTTCGTAGGTTGCTGTCAGGGAGACACCCCAGGCCCCGTTGGTGACCTCTGTCTGGCCAAGTTGCCCGGTGTTGTTGTCGTAGGGGTCTTTCGCCAAATCGGAGTTGCGATAACCTGCCTGGTGGACTCCACCATTGGGCAACTCGTCGATTAGCGTGGTATAGGGTCGCAGGCCGTTCTGGCCATCGTTGCCATCGGCTGCCAGTAGCACAGAGAAGCGATCATTGGGTTCCCATTTCAGCGCGACCCGCGCAGCGATATCCTGCAGTTCACCGACCTCGGTATTGGTGTCGATATTCTTGAATTCACCTATGCCTTCGCGCCGCTTGAGGGCGCCGCTGACTGACACAGCGACCGTATCCGACAAGCGTGTATTAACATAGAAATCGGCGTTGACGCGCTGCCGGGAACCGGCTTGTATGCCTACCTTCATCAACTCTTCATCGCCCGGCTGGCTGGTGATGATATTAATCGCGCCGCCGATCGAGTTGCGGCCGTAAAGGGTGCCCTGGGGACCGCGCAGTACCTCAACGCGTTCAATATTTGACAAGCTCCAGTTCTGGCCCACCTGACGGCCCAGATAGACGCCGTCTACATAAACCCCAACCCCCGGGTCGGTGGTGATCAGGTGGTCCTGCAGACCAATACCACGGATAAACGGGTTGGCTGATGAAGTGTGTCCGGCGGAGAAGCCAGTGACATTCAGGTTAGGCACAAATTTGCCAACATCTATCAGGTCGGTAATGCCCTGACGCTCCAGCCTCTCATTGGTGAACGCACTGATCGCTACCGGCACCTCATAGATGCTCTGCGAGCGTTTCTGTGCGGTAACGATTACTTCTTCAAAGATCCGGTTTGTTGCCATCTCTTGCGCCAGGACGCTCGGTGATACACCGCCTCCCGCCAGCGCAGCCGTGCAACCGGCGACCGCCATAATCATCCTTTTATTTTTTTTCATTAGGGGTAGTGCGAAAGTTCTGGAGCCCTATTTATCTGCTGCGGCATCTACCGCTAGGTGGTGGCCCACTCTGTTCTGCATAAACAGGTAATTGAAACAGGTAGGCTTACCCCATCGTTCAAAACAAATTGGGAACATGAAAAACATGTTAGAGATATTGTTGCTAAAAAAGAAATCGGTAATACTAAATCCTGTCCAAAATGTGGAAGTGAAATGATACTGAGAGAAACCAAGAAAGGGCAAAATATCGGTAAGAAATTTTGGGGGTGTTCAAGATTTCCAAAATGTAGAGGTGTAGCAAATATTACATAACCAAGCACTCCAGCTGACCGTAAAAAGCACCGCTCCTATCGTCGCTCTGCTTTTTACGGCATCTGAGCTTGGGCGTTAGGCTCGCGGAGAATTAGATTGAGTAGTAAAATTCCAAATTCTGTTATTGGTGTGGCAGCTCCAGTTATTGCAGCGCATTACTACAGTCATTCGACACTAGAAGCTTTGTTCATGGCGTCAGGAGCGCCAGGTGATGCCCCTGAGGGAAACTGTGAGAAAAAATGCATCGATTGGCTAAAGAGGTGCAACAATAACCCGACTACAGATGCTCTTGAAGTTTTAGGTATGGTCATTCAAGAGTACATGGATAAGGAATCTCCATCATCTCCTTTTGGTGGTAGTGGTGCCTCAAATATTGAGGAAGGCCAAGCCGAAATAACTAATGCTCTAGCAAAGAATCAGCTTTCATATCGTACAAATGGCTATATTATACTTGCTGGCTCAGATCCTATTTCTAAAACACTTGAAGACTATTTGAAATCAGGCGACTTCTCTTCTATAGAAAAAGAGTTTGAGCGTGCGATTGAGCACATTGACTCAGACTCCCATGCTTCTATAACAGCTGCATGTTCAATCATTGAGTCAGCATTAAAATTTTACATCGAAACATTTAACTTAGTAATGCCTAACAAGCTAAATGTGATGCCTTTGTGGGCAGTTGTACAGCCACATCTTGGCCTTAATTCAAACCCACTTTTGGCGGGTGACCAGCACAAGGTTTTAAAAGGAATATCTTCTATCATTGATGGTATTGGGGCATTCCGTTCACATATCGGTTCGGCTCATGGCCGTGGCACAAATCCACCAAGTATTGTCGTTGCTGAGGCTAGGTTAATGGTAAATTCTGCACACACTATTGTAGTCTTTGTCATGGAGCTTCTTAATGCAAAAAAAGCCTAACAAGAAAATCAAGTTCGCCAGCAAAAAGCGCTGGCTGGGACACAGCCGCTACACTGATTCAGCGCTTCGGTTCCGCCCTCAATCTTAATCCCCACTTCCATATGCTCTGCCTGAACGGCGTTTACGACGCCAATGGATATTTCTGGCCCGCCAAGCCTGCCACTTGTGAAGACGTGGATGTCATTGCCCACACCATCGCCAAACGAGTCTCACGGTTTCTTGAGAAAGAAGGTTATTTGGTTCGTGATGCGGAATCCGAGCACCTGGATCTTCTACCCGATGAGGACGATGCCATGAGCGCGATCGTTGGCGCCTCCATTACTGACCGCCTGGCATTTGGACCCAATGCCGGGCGTAAGGCCCTGACACTTCAAACAGTCCCGGTGAGAAACGATCAGCGTAAGGGTGACGACCTCGTGAGTCGACAAGCAGGCTTTTCACTGCATGCCGGTATCGCCTGTAAATCTCATCAGCGCAAGAAACTTGAGCGTCTGCGCCGGTACATCACACGACCTGCCATTGCAGAGCGCCATAACGGCAATGTCGTCATCGCAAACACCCTATAACGATGGCACCACCCATGTGGTCTTGAGTCCGATGGAATTCATGGGTCGTTTGGCAGCGCTGGCACCCAGACCGCGGGTGAACCCCACGCGGTTTCATGGCGTGTTTTCGCCGAATGGCAAACCACGTCAACATGTCGTTACCCAGAAACCTGTAGAAGAACAAGAAAGTCAGAAACCCAAGGCTTACTCGATGACGTGGGCGCAGCGACTCAAGCGCGTATTCCCCATTGGCATCGAGAAGTGTGATAAGTGTGGCGGACCAGTCCGGATCATTGCGTCCATTGAGGACCCCATGTCATCCAGAAAATCCTGAAACACCTGGGACTGGATCAGCCGGGTGATCCACAGAACCGCTCACCGCCTTCGGATCTGGCTGACCAATCAACAACACTATTCTGAATTCAAATCCATCGAATAACCACCGGTGACGGCCGCGTTCGGTCGGAGCCTGAATTCGATGCCCAAATTGCCGCAATTTCGATCAACCAACACACGTTTGGAACAGCCTAAGAGGACCGCAGGCAACCCGCACGAATTACGATACATTTCTTAGAGTGGAAAAAGGGTGTTTATTCGTCCTAACCGCTGGAATGTGTGGCGCTTAAAAAAGTGCGCGATGAAATGGGTGTGACCAACGTGGAAGTCATGGTGCCTTTCGTGTGCACGCTGAACGAAGCGCAACAGGTCATCGAGTTGCTGGCGGAAAATAATCATCGCGTCGGTCAATTCGACCCCGATATTCAGGCGGTCGGGATAGTTAAACCCATCCAGCAAGAAATCGGGTTGTGCTGCGACCGGTGGCAGGTTGTCGCGGGCAAAGGTATCAATATGGGCAGACCGTCCCAGCATGATCAGGCTCCTGATTGTAAAGCATTTCGGGCAATAATAATTTTTTGAACATCGGAGGCGCCCTCATAAATTCTAAGCGCTCTAATTTCGCGGTAGAGGCGTTCGATGATATGGCCTTTGCGAACGCCGTCACCACCGTGAATCTGCACCGCCTTGTCGATCACCAACTGGGCCTGATCGGTGGCGTATAATTTCGCCATCGCGGCCTCTTTGGTGATCCGCGCGGCCCCGGCGTCCTTGGCCCAAGCCGCACGGTATATCAGCAGGGCACTGGCATCGATATCAAGTGCCATATCGGCCAGATGGCCCTGTACCATTTGCAAGTCAGCTAGTGGCGCACCGAATAATTCGCGATTTTTAGCGCGGCTTAAGCTTTCGTCAAAGGCGCGGCGGGCAAAGCCAAGTGCCGCCGCCCCGACCGTGGCGCGCATTGTATCCAAGGTGGCCATCGCCACTTTGAATCCCGCACCGGGGGCCCCAATCATTGCATCAGCGGTCAGATGCAGGTCTGCAAAGACCAGCCGTGCCAGCGGATGTGGTGAAACGGTCTCAAGGCGCTCTGCGATCTGTAAGCCTGGGGTGTCGGCGGGCACGATAAAGGCTGATATGCCCTTGCCGCCCGGCGCTTCGCCGGTGCGTGCGAAAACCGTATAGACGTCAGCAATACCGCCATTGGATATCCACGTCTTTTCGCCATTGAGAACATAGCCATTGCCCTCGCGCCGGGCCGAGAGATGCAGATTGGCGACATCAGAGCCGGAATGCGGCTCGCTCAGCGCAAAGGCCGAGAGCGCTTCGCCGGATTGTACCTTGGGCAACCAGTCGGCTTTTTGGCTGTCACTGCCAAACAAAGAGATCGCCATCGTACCAAGGCCCTGCATGGCAAAAGCGAAATCGGCCAGACCATCATGGCGTGCAAGCGTCTCGCGGATCAGGCACAGGCTGCGCACATCGATCTGTGGAAAGGTCGCGTTCACGCCGGTATATTTCAAGATATCTGCGGCCCCCAGCGAGGCAACCAACGCCTGACAGGTTTGGTCTGCGTTGTCATGGTCGACACGCCTTAAATTACCGCTGGCCCAAGCCTCTAACTCGGCGTGAAGCGCTTTGTGTTTTGGCTCTAGAAACGGCCAGTTAAGAAAGCTGGTATCGGCCATTAGTTTCCCTCAAACTGCGGTTTTTCTTTAGTGACAAAAGCCTGATAAGCGCGTTCGAAATCGCCGGTCTGCATGCAGATGGCCTGCGCTTGTGCTTCGGCCTCGATCGCCTGCTCTATCGACATGGACCATTCCTGCGCCAGCATTGTCTTGGTCATCATATGGCCAAAATTGGACCCGGACGTAATCCGGGTGGCCAGCGCCATCGCCGCCTCTTGCAGCCCGTCTGCCGGGGTGATCGAGGTGAAGAACCCCCAGTCTGCGCCTTCCTTCGCAGACATTGACCGCCCGGTATATAGCAGGTCCGCAGTACGGCCCTGACCGATGATGCGCGGCAAGATTGCACAGGCCCCCATGTCGCATCCCGCCAGCCCGACGCGGGTGAACAAAAACGCTGTCTTTGCCTCGGGCGTGGCTATCCGTAGGTCTGAGGCCATGGCGATAATCGCGCCAGCTCCCACACAGACGCCATCAATCGCGGCGATCACCGGCTTGCCACAATTCACCATGGCTTTCACCAGATCACCGATCATGCGGGTGAAGTGCAACAACTCTTTCATCGACATTCGGACCAAAGGGCCGATGATATCATGTACATCCCCGCCCGAGCAGAAATCGCCGCCGTTTGAGCCAAACACAACCGCGTTTATATCGTCGTTATACACAAGATCGCGGAACCAGTCGCACAACTCGGCATAGCTGTCAAACGTCAGTGGATTTTTACGATCTGCGCCGGTCAGGCAAACCCCGGCAATGCCGTTGCTAACTGACGGATTGAAATGCTTGGGACCGGATTTAGTTAGCGTCATGTGTCTTCTCCTTTATCTGCAATCGCGCCGAGAAGATCGATCAGGCCTTCGGCGTCTTGCGGAGTTAGATCCCCCAAGAAGCCGTCAATCCAACGCTCGTGCTCTGCTGCATAAAGGGCAAATTTTGCCTGGTTTTTTTGTCAGCCGCACCGTATGGGCGCGTCGGTCGCCATCGACGGCGACCCGCATGACATACCCGTCTGTTACCAAGCGGTCGACGATGCCGGTGACGTTGCCGTTTGACACTTTCAGTGCCGCAGACAGCTGGCTCATCTTCATGCCTTTTTGCGCGCGCGACAGGGCTGATAATACATCAAAACGCGGCAGGGTCGTTGCGCAGTCATCGCGCAGTCTCTCGCGCAAAGTTTTTTCAATCAGGTTAGACGTTTTTAAGATTTTCAACCAAACTCTCAGACGTACCTTTGAAAGGTTGGGTGTGGTTTTAGGATGCGAAAGGGGCATACTTCTCCACCTGACAGACTTATGGCTTGGCCATTGATAGCCGAGGCTTGATCACCACATAGAAACGCGACCGTACCAGCGATCTCGGCCGATTGTATCAAACGGCCTTGCGGGTTGCCGGCGATCAATGCCTGCGTTGCGGCCTGTAACTGGAATTACCAATCCGAACACGAGTCGCAATGCAACGGACGCGCCATCGAACTGCCACGCGGCAAAGTGGTTGGCGGTTCGTCTTCGATTAACTCCATGGTGTATATGCGTGGGCATCCGCTGGACTATGATCGATGGGCGGCGGATTATCATTTGCCGCAATGGCGTTTTGAAAACTGCCTGCCCTATTTCAAAAAATGCGAGTCATCCGACCGCGGCGAGAACGACTGGCGCGGCGGCTCCGGACCGCTGGGCGTAACTCGTGGCGCTTTGCAAAATCCGTTATACGATGCGTTGATGGAAGCCGGGCAGCAATCGGGACAAGGCAATTCCGATGACCTCAACGGTTACCAACCGGAAGGCGTCGCCCGCTACGATCGCACCGTGCAAAACGGTCGCCGGTGTAGTGCCGCGGTGGCGTATTTGAAATCGGCGCTTGGACGCGCCAATCTTTCTTTGCGGGTCAATGCGTTGGTGGAAAAAGTTGTGTGTCAGAATCATCGTGCGGTGGGCGTGCGTTATATGTTTCGCGGGCAACGCAAAACGGTTCGCGCCGGCAAATCGATCATCGTTGCCTACGGCGCAACCAAGTCGCCGCAGTTGTTGATGTTGTCCGGCATTGGGCCCGCGGATGCGTTGCGCGCGCACGACATCACGCCGGTGCTTGACTTGAAAGGTGTCGGACAAAACTTGCAGGATCATCCGTTCATCCACACCGCGTTTCATTGCACCCAACCGGTAACTTTGGATTACCTCACGCACCCTGTGCGCAAACTGAAAGTCGGTGTCGAATGGTTGTTGACCGGCAAAGGCGTGTGCGCATCCAACATTTGGGAGGCGGGCGGAATGGTGTTTGGCAACGACGCTGCGCCGCATCCCAATGTGCAGTATCATTTCGCGCCGGTATATAGCGTTTATCATGACCGCCGAATTAAATTGATCCAAGGCTACCAACTAAACGGCGACCAACTGCGTCCCAAAAGTCGCGGCGCGGTGGAATTGCTTTCCAATAATCCCGGCGAGCGACCGGCGGCGCGATTTAATTATTTGTCGCACCCGCATGATGTGCGCGAACTCATGGAAGCGCACAAGAAAATGCAGGATGTGATGGCGCAACCGGCGTTTGATGCGTTTCGCGGCAAACGAATCGTCCCTGAGCCCACGGTCAAAACCGAAAAAGAAATCGAATCGTATATCCACGCCAACGTTTCAACCGACTATCATCCGTGCGGCACTTGTCGCATGGGCGCGGACGATGATGAACACGCGGTCACCGACGGCAAGATGCGCGTGCGCGGCATGCGCGGTTTGCGCGTAGTGGATGCGTCAGTGATGCCCGACATCATCAGCGGAAACTTGAACGCGCCGGTGATGATGCTCGCCGAGCGCGCCGCGGATTTTATTCTCGGACGCGAGCCTTTGTCACCGCAACGGCCCGCGTTTCATTTTTCCGCGAAACAACAAACTTAATATCGGAGGAAAAAAATGTTTGTCAAAGCCTACACTATCGCCGGCGGTTTCACTTTGCCGGTGGTGATTTCCAGTCGCCGGGTAAGCGGCGCGTGCCACAGCATGATTGGTGCGTGCGTGGTGCTGAATCGCGATGGCTGGGTGCTCACCGTGGCGCACCTGATGAAAGAAATTCAGCGGCAAAAAAATAATGTGTTGCAACATCGCTCGCACGGCGATGAAGTGCGCGAACTGGAACAAGACATCGTCTCGGCCCGCGTATACCGCAAGAAAAAAGTGCGCACTTTTCATCCGCCGGCAAAAACCGCGGTGAAAAATCATTCGGTATGGTGGGGACGCGATGGCGCGCAACTGCATGACATGACGATGATGCCGGCCGCCGATCTTGCGTTGGGGCGATTGCAACCGTTTGATCCAAATTCGGTGGCGCATTATCCGGTGTTCAAAAATCCGGCGCACGGTTACGCGCCCGGACGAAGTTTGTGTCGGCTCGGTTTTCCGTTTCACCAAATCAAACCGACTTTTGACGATGAAAAAAACATGTTCGTGTTGCCCGAAGGAGCGGTGCCGTTGCCGCTGTTTCCCGTGGAAGGAATTTTCACGCGAGTGGTAATCGCGACCATGTCCGACCAAACAAACGAGAGCGGCAAGTTCATTGAAACTTCATCGCCCGGACTCGCCGGACAAAGCGGCGGACCAATCGTCGACACCGACGGTGTAGTGTGGGCGTTGCAATCGCACACCCGCCACCATTCGCTCGGCTTCAGCCCGCCGGTGCCAACCCGCCGCAAAGGCAGCCAACAAAAAGAACACCAATTCCTGAATGTAGGACTCGGTGTCCACACCGAATTGATTTTGAGTTTTCTAAAACGCCAAGGGGTGGAACATCAGGTTGCGGATTGACCGCACTGTCATCCTGCGCATGCGGAAATAGCGCGCCGAGCTTCCATATGCTCTACCTGAACGGCGTTTACGACGCCAATGGATATTTCTGACCCGTCAAGCCTCCCACTTGTGAAGACGTGGATGTCATTGCCCGCACCATCGCCAAACGAGTCTCACGGTTTCTTGAGAAAGAAGGTTATTTGGTTCGTGATGCGGAATCCGAGTACCTGGATCTTCTACCCGACGAGGACGATGCCATGAGCGCGATCATTGGCGCCTCCATTACTGACCGCCTGGCATTTGGACCCAATGCCGGGCGTAAGGCCCTGACACTTCAGACAGTTCCAGTGAGAATTGCAAACACACTGGCGAGGCACCTTTCTGCGATGGCGCCCATAACAATTGTTGGCGGTGTAACGCTGCGCAACACAAATGTCCTGCATCAGGAGTGACTCCAAGCAGGCGACGTCGGCAGCCTTGCTGCCGGTAAAGAAGGAAATGATCCCGGCCCGATTTTCGCGACCAAAATAGGTTTCCAGCTTCACGCCAGTCGCCCCCAGCCCGGCAATCAGCCGATCACCCGGCTTCTACACCCGGTTGGCAATATTATCGATTCCGATCTCGTTTACCAGTTCCAGCGACTTCCCCAAACAAATTGCGCCGGGGTAATTGGAGGTGCCTCCAATTTCAAAACGCCTGGCGGAATGATCAAAATCGTAGCTGCGATCTGGCGTAATAGTCGGCGTGGTGAAATATTCGCCCCAACCACCCGGCGGATCCTCCAGCGACGGATAGCCCCAGCCAGCTGGTTCCAGTTGCTCCAATACTCGCTGGGAAAGACAAGGAAAGCCGGTTCCCATGGGCGCATTCAGCCACTTGTGGCCGCCCGCGGTCAGAGAGTCGACCCCGCTCAGCTCAAAAGGTGTAGCGCTGGCCTGCTGGATACCATCCACCACCAACCATATTCCAGCCGCGCTACAGGCCCTGCCGAGTTTAGCCAGATCCAGGCGGTAGCCATTGCTCCACTGGGTTGAACTCAGGACGAGCGCTTTGGTCTTTGGCGTAATGGCGTTAATAAACGCGTCCGCATCGACCACACCATCGCGGTGTTGCAGGAATTCCAGATCACACATCAATATCTCATCACCGCGCTGCCAGGGGATGGCCTGCGCGCTGACGTTGAGGCCGTGGGTGGTGCTCTCGACCAGTGCAATATATCGCTGCTCAACCCCCAGGAGCTTCGCTATCTGGGGTGGCGCCGCAGCATAATGCTGACGCAGGCCGCATCGAGAAAAACCCGGTTTTTCATTGCCGGAAACTCAGCTCGGACCCTTGCCCAGTCAATACTACTTCTTCCCATTTTCCACACCCTTTTTTATCGATTGCCGGTCAGGCCGTCCCACCCGCTCGTTGCGGGTTGGCGGCAATCATAGTTGCAGACCACTACAGCCCTGTACACGCGGTATTAGGGCGCTGAGCCTAGAGATATGGCTGCCCGACCCCGGTGGGCGAATCCGCTGGCTGGATTGATGTTAGGGCAGTCGCCCTAATACCGAACTGCTGCCGCGCCCATCCGTGAGACCGCTCCATAGTTTTAATGGTATAATCGATTTCACTGTGAAAATGACGTTGCCCAATGCAACCAAACCAAGCAGACACACACTGTAATCAAACCTGATACGAGGGATTAGCCATGAACCGTTCCATACTTTCAGCAGCGATCGTTGCTGTAGTCACTGCCTTCACCGCTATGAACGCCGCCGCAGAGAACGTGCTCGAAGAGGTCATTGTAACCTCCACCAAACGCGGTGAATTCAACGTCCAGTCACTGGCCGAGGCCATTCACGCCATCGACAGTGAAAGCATGCGAGCCAAGAACCAGCTTGATTTCGAGGACATCGCCGGCAGCGTACCAGGCTTGCAGTTTCAGGACCTGGGACCCGGCGACAAGGAATACATTATTCGCGGTATCAACGGTAACGGCCCGGCAGTAGTGGGTGCGTACTTTGACGAATACGTGATTACTGCCAGCGACCAGCAGGACGGCGGCGGAAAAAACGCCCCGATCAAACTGGTAGACCTGGATCGGGTTGAAGTGCTTAACGGCCCACAGGGCACCCTCTATGGAGCCAACTCCATGGCGGGCAATATTCGCTACATTTCCAAAAAGGCCGATTCCAGTGAATTCGACGCCTTTGTCAGTGGCGATTTCTCTGACACCAATGAGGGCGGTTCCAATTACACGGTAACAGGTATGGTTAACCTGCCCATTGCCGAGGATGTGCTGGCGGCGCGCCTGGTCGGTTGGTATACGGATAATGACGGCTGGATCGACCAACCCCGTCGAGAGATTGCACCGGGACAGTATGGTGACAGCGACGATATTAACGACGAAGAAACCCAGGGGTTTCGGCTCGGCGTTCGCTGGACACCGAATGATCGCTGGCTATTTGATGGCCTGGCCATGTACCAGGAAATGGAAATAGGCGGCTCTTCACGCTTTACCGCCAAGGGCTCTCCAGCCTGGACGGAGCAATCCGCTGCCATAGCTGAGTTTGGCATGCCTTTTGCACCGCTGCCCGGTTTGCCGCTGGCCGCCCCCCGCGATGATTTCATTAATACGGATGTAACGGCCAACAATCGCGATGATGACATAACCCTGATCGGTGGAAAGCTGCAGTATCGCGTTGATTACGGCACCTTCTCCCTAGCCTCCAGTTACTACGAACACGAGATCGAGTTTGTCTTTGACAGCACCCCGATACTGTCGTTCTTCGGGGTGCCGGTTGCCGGCGTCACGGTGCAACCGCAGACCTATGAAACCAGCATGATTGAGGCCCGATTCGCCTCGGATTATGGCGGTGCTTTCAACTTTGTCGGCGGCGTGTACTACCAGAAAGATGAGAACGATTTCGAAGTCAATGTTGTATCTACTGACGGTCGGGGCAATCCCATGCCTTGGGATGAACTGAACTCCAACGATTTTTTTGGTGGCGGCACCGCATTTTTCGGCCGTTTCCGAGAGGATGAAGTTGAGCAGTACGCAGCCTTCGGTGAGGCCACCTACGAATTTAGTGACCGCTTGCGACTGATGATAGGATTGCGCTACTTCGACATCGATGTCAAGGCCATCCAGGCCACCACCCACGCTTTTGGCGGCCAACCTTCAGAGGTGGCCGGTGAAATCATCGGCCAAACCCTCAATGGCAATGACATTGGCTTGTTGAAACAAGGTGACAGCGATTTTGTACCGAAGGTCAGCCTGTCCTATGACGTCAGCGATGATGTCATGGTATATGGACTGTACTCCGAGGGCTTTCGGGTCGGTGGCATCAACAACGGTAACCAGCCATTTGCACCGGGTATTCCAGATACCTATGCGTCAGACGAACTGCAAAACTACGAGGCAGGCATCAAGTCACGCTGGATGGATCAGCAGCTGCAGCTGAACGCCTCTCTGTTCTGGATCGAGTGGGACGATATTCAGGTGGAACCGCGCGATCCCGCCGGTAACATCCCCTTCACCACCAATGGCGGTGCCGCAGAAGTAGGCGGTGTGGAATGGTCGGTGGCTTTCCTGCCACTGGAATCACTGCGCCTGGATTTCAACGGCACTTATTACTTTACCAGCGAGTTATCGGAAGACCAGCCCTTGTTGCCAGGGGCCTCACCGACGGTGATCACCGGCCTCGACGGTGACGATTTGCCCAATGTTCCGAAGTGGCAGCTCTACTTCTCAGCCAATTACTTGACACAACTGTTCGGCCGTCCACTGGTGCTGATTGGCGACATAACCCATCGCGACGAAAGCAATACCGAGTTCCGCACGGACAGCCCGTTCAACATTGAGCTGGATTCCTTCACCGTGGTAAACCTGTATGCAAACCTTGAGCTGAATGAGAAGGTGACATTTGGCCTCTACGTCAAGAACCTCACGGACGAATTGGCACTCTATGATGGCATCGGAACCTTCCAGGATCCGCAGGCGCTAATCGCCAACCGTCCACGCACCTATGGAGCAAACGTGCGCTGGCAGTTCTGATCTAGCGGAACTAAGCCATAGCCAAACTAAAAGCCCCGTGTTTCACGGGGTTTTGTTTATGTACAGGATGTACCGGCCAGCGGGGCACTGGCGGCCTATCTGATTCGACAGGGCGCCATGTCTGCAACCGCTGAACTGGAAGCACATCGGGGTATTGAGATGGGTAGCCCCGGTCATTTGCTGGTGCGCCAGACCAAAATCGGAGCCATAGAAATCCGCGGGCAAGCCGTTTCAGTCTATCGCAGGCCATCTCATAGTCTAGTGTTAACAGTAGGCCAACAGGTCGGCTTCAGTCTCGAGTGCAGCAACCAGTTTTTCGACATCGTCGGCGTTATTGTAAAAATGCGCGGCAATGCGAATATTGCCATCACGCTCGGTGAGAATAATATCCCGCTCCGCAAGATGCCCAACCAGCGTTGGCGCATCGTTTGAGCGGATGGCCAGCATCGCACCATGGCGGTCGCGCGGCGTTACCAGTTGCCAGCCGTGTGTATCCACGGCATCTTTAATTAATGAGGTGACCTGAACAATCTGCTCGGCAACCGCCTCCATACCCACGCTTAACAATAATTCCAAGCCGGCCTCCGCAGCAAACAGGCCACAGGCGTTGGGCGTTCCCGATTCGAAGCGGCGCGCACTGGCATGGGGGCGATGGTGATAAATATCCATGGCGTGTGGATTTTCCTGGGCAAACCAGCCAGTCGCAGTGGGCTGTAAGTCGCTGGTGAGGCTGTCGCGCACATACATATAACCCACGCCGCTGGTGCCAATCAGGTACTTGGTACAACCGCCCACCAGGAAATCCGCACCCGTTGCGACCACATCAAATTCACGAGTGCCAATACCCTGGTAGCCATCGATCAACACCAGTGCGCCGCGAGCGTGAGCCAGCTCCACAATGGGTTCAATGTCTACCCATACCCCGTTTCGATAGCAAACCAGTGGTATTCCGACCAACAGCGTACTTTCATCTATCAGCCGCTCATATTCACTGATCGGTATGTGTGTGCCGCTCTGATCGACCTGTGCACGCACCACCTCAGCGCCACGCGCGGTCTGTGCCAGCAGGATCTGCGAAGTGGTGGGAAAATCAAAATCCGTCACCACGATCCTGTTGCGGGAACCATCGAAGTGCAGTGCCGTCAGCAGGCTGTTCAGTGATTCGCTGACCGAAGTGGAAACAGAGACGTCATCGCTGGGGCAGTGCAGCAACCGCGCCAGCAGTTCACGCACCTTCTCCCCTTTTTGCACATTGATATCCCAGCGAGCTCCCTCTTCGAGCCGGATTTGTACGTAGTGCTCAATCGCCGCTTTTACCTGCAGGGAAATCGGACCATAGGAGCAGCCATTGAAATAGGCTTTGCCGGCAAGAATGGGAAACTGGTTGCGAATATCGTGACTTGTTGTGTTCATGTTTGCTTCCTTATTCGCCGGCTATGGCGCCAAAGATGGTGGCACCGAGAATACCGATCAAGGCGACGGGGATGACGTAGCGCATCCAGATAAAAACCAGCCTATAAATCGGGCCCGGCTCGCTCTCGGTGAAAATTTGCTGCAGGGCGTTAGAGCGGCCATAGGTCCAGGTCATGGCAACAACCGCCAACAGGCCGCCGGTGACCATGAAACCGGATCCGATGACCAGGTCGAGGATGCCGATGATTTCCGGGTGCCAGCCGGGATAAATCATCGCTAGCGTCTCCACGGCCCCAATGAGCAACACCAGGCGCGGACGTCCCAGCCACCGGCCAATGGGTTCTTCTTCCAGAGCGACTGTAACCACCTGGAACACGGCAACCGCGGACAGGAAAGCCACCAGTGACAGCGCCACTAACAGGAAGCTGCCGACCAGGCGGCCGGCTGGCATCTGGCTTAGCAACGCGGGCACAGTCTCAAACAGTAGCGTCGGACCGCCATTGAGCTCCATACCCAAAACCAGCACCGTGGGCACGATGAACAGGGTGGCGAGAATCGAGGCCAGGGTATCCCCACTTGCGGATAAGATGGCGACGCCGCCCAGGTTGGCATCGTCGCTGATAAACTTGCCGTAGACCAAGGCAAAGGATGCGCCCAGGCCGACTGAGAAAAAGCATTGACCCAGGGCCGCAAACACTTCGGTAGGGCCAATCAGGGAAAAATCCGGCCGCAGAAACTCGCGCACGGCAGCGCCGGCTCCTGGCAGATTCATTGCCACGTAAACCAGGTAGATAGCGACCAGGAAAAAGAACGGTACAAAGATCTCGCTGACCCGTTCGATGCCTCGTTTGAGGCCGCGCCAGATAACGAACAAGCCAGCCCACAATACCGCCAGGCCAATTGTAAACTGCAGACTGGAGTTGCCCAGGCCGACACTGAAATCATCCAGATTTTCTGCTGAGAATCCGTGTAGTACTACATACCAGGCGCTGTAAAACACATTGCCGACCACCAGCGTGTAATAGGTTCCCGCACACAGCACCCCGATTACCAGTACATAACCGAGAAACCTGCCAAATGGGCCAAAGCTTTTGTGTAACACGGTGATGGTGGCGCCCCGATACGCCCGGGCCAGAGCCAGTTCGCACATTAGCGCGGGTATCGCTATCACACACATGAGCACCACGAATAGCAGCAGAAACGCACTGCCACCGTAAGTGCCCATCATGTAGGGGAAACGCCAGACGTTGCCCAGCCCCACAGCCACCCCTAGCAGGGTCAACACAGTGGTCAGAAACGATGAAAATGTTGGATTTTGCATGGCTGTCTCAGCACGAATTGCTCGCACAATAACAAATAACAACTGTACCGAATCAGCACCAGCCTGCAAATTAGGGTGTTTGTGCTAAAACCAGCCAGCGTGGTCGGTGTGCGACCGGGGTCAGGGCCCAGGCAACCCCGTTCAGACACTGACCCCATTTTTCACGTGAACACCGGGTCGCGCTTCTCGAAGGTCGACATCACCGCCTCCAGTTGATTGGCTGCGCCCATCAATTGTCGCGAACAATTGCTTTCTTCGAGCAAGCCTTCGCGCACACTCACCAGAGCAGAGTTATTGAGCACCTGCTTGGCTTTACCAATGGCGTCCGGATTGCGCCGCGCGCTGGTAGCCGCCATTGCCAGCGCTTCGATGAGAGGGTTGCGGATGCACGATGCGAATATCTGCACCCAGGGCGAGGTTCAGGCCACCGCCCACGGCGGCGCCATGCAAGGCGGCTATCACCGGAACGGATAATGCCTGCCAGGCCCAACCCAACATCAAGGCTTTGACGATCTCATCTATGCTCAAATCCTGCGCAATGTTGCATGGGGGATGACCCGTAAATCGGTTTTGCGACAGGATTCATTACTATTGGCAGGTAGCGCGAATCTATACAACAATCCGACAATGTGGGTGACGCGGTACACTAGGGAAGCTCTGATTACGGTCATTCCCTGAAACTAATCTCATACCTCCTGGGAAATCAGGCCCTGCGCGACCCAGGTATCGAAAATGTCGAGTGCCGTTTCAGCAAATAAGTCATCATTAATATGCGCTTCAATTTCATGCAATTCGACGGTCGCTTGCAAGGCATTCCGCATGGTCTCGGAAAATGCCATCAATCCTTCCAGGTCATGGGAAGGCCCGCCTTCCCTGTCCCATTCATCTATGCCATGCAGGGGCATGATGAACGCGCAAGGACCGGTCGCTTTAGCCAGCTTGGCGGCAATGGTACGGGCGGCTTGGACTTTTTCTTCCACAGTCAGTCGTGCACATGCGATGAGCCGATTGTGAATATGGATCTCTCGCCCATCGAGTTTCTGCAGCGGCGGTGACCAGGTTTGGAAATCCAGCAGGGTAACGCCACCTGGGGCGACTATTTGTGGGATTCCCGCCAGACCGGCTCCCTCCAATCGATCGGCCCCGGCGCTGAGGACTGATCCGTTTTCGTGATCACTAACCTCTACCAGACTGAAATCCATGACGGCCGCCAGTTCGCCGCCGGCAGCCAGTGCTTCGAAGGCCCGCCCTCCCATCCCGGTCGTGTGAAACACCGCTACTTCAAATCCGCGTTGCTCCAGAGCGGGCTTCAGCTTAAGCATGTATTTCAGTGAACTGCTGCCCAGGGAAGTCATTCCCACTATGGGCCGAGACCTTGGCAAGGCCTCCCGCGTCAGGCAGGCACCCACCACAGCCCCCGCGGCCTGGCTCAACACCGACTTACAAATCGAGTTCAAACCGTACAGACCCCCGGCCCACAGGACCATCATCACGTCCGGGGATATCCGCTGCGCTGGCAATATCGGTGAGAACGCCACCGTTGAAGCGATACACTTGGGAAAACCCAAGGGCAGGATGGCGGCCACATCCAGGGCCAAATCCGTCGCCATCGAGCCGCCGATGGCAAGCATCCCGTGGATCTTTCCCGCTTCCTCCAAGGCCTTTGCCAGCATGGCGGCTCCTTCCGCCTGTTTGGTCATGGCCCGGTTTTCATCCCCCAGCGCTATGATCTCGGCATTGCTGGTACCCGCGGCAATAGCAACGTCGAACTTGCTATAGTCCGGTTCGAAGGATGGAGCACCCAGAACGCCCACATCCATAATGCGCGCCTCTGCACCCGCGCGCTGCACGCAAGTTTTCAAGTACAAAAGCTCGTCGGCTTTAGTGTCGGCGGTACCGATAATCAAAATGACGGGAGAAGGCATAGCAGTGTCTCTTTTATTATAGGGCGCTGAGTCCGGTGTCCAGTGCGACGGCGATCTTATCGACATGACCGGAATTAATGACTAATGGCGGCGACAGGATAATGTTATTGCCGGAAACTCTTACCATCACACCTTCTCTGTAAACAGTTTCCGCTATCGTATTCATCAGGTTCTTTGCAAGCGGGGTTTTTGTGTCGCGGTCGGAGACCAGTTCCAGTACTTGCATCAGGCCAATACCCCGAATATCGCCCACGCAATCGTGCGTCTGCATCAGATTTTTCAGCCCGGCAGACAATTCCTCTCCCCGTGCCGATGCATTTGCCGAAACATCATTCACCGCAAGTTGCTGTAGAGTAGCCAGTGCAGCGGCGGCCCCTACGGGGTGCCCGGAGTAGGTATAACCATGACCGATTGCACCGAAACTGTCGGTGTTGGTCTCAAAGGCCTCCACAACTTTTGCACCAAGCATCGTGGCTCCGAAGGGGTAATAGCCATTGCTGATACCCTTGGCGGTACACATCAGGTCAGGTTGGGTATCCCACAGCCGCGAGCCAGTCCAGGCCCCGGTGCGGCCAAAGGCAGTAATCACCTCATCGGCAATCAACAGCACCCCGTGGCGATCGCATATCTCTCGCACCAGGGGCATGAAAGTGTGGTGGGGTACTATCACCCCACCTGCACCCAAAACCGGTTCCATAATAAACGCGGCAACGGTATCGGCACCTTGAAATTTGATTTCGTCCTCCAACATGTTGGCGCAAAGCTGGGCCAGAGTCGCCGCATCGGCCTCATCGAAGGGATTGCGATAAATCCAGGGTGCTGCAATCTGGTGACAGCCTGGTAGCAACGGCTCGTAGTTTCGACGGTTCTTGGTATTACCGCCAACAGACGCACCCCCAAAATGGGTGCCGTGATAACCCTTTTTCAGGCTGATGAATTTGTAGCGATCCTTATCGCCGCGGACTTTGTGGTACTGCCTCGCCAAACGCAGTGCGGTCTCCACCGAATCTGAGCCGCCCGAGGTAAAGAACGCCCGCTGTAAGCCATCTTCTCGAAACCATTCCACCAGGGCGTGGGACAGTTCAATCGCCTTATCCGTAGCAACTCCAGGAAAGGAGGAATAGTAGGGCAACACTTGCAACTGCTCGCTGATGGCGTCCTTGATAGGCTGACAAGAATAGCCCAGGTTTACATTCCACAGGCCACCCACGGCATCCAGGGTCCGGTGACCGTCGATGTCAGTAATCTCCACGCCATCCGCGGCAGTGATGATCTTTGGAGGATTCTCGCGGGTCGCCACCGGGTGTGTCATAGGCTGCCAGTAATTTAATTTCCTTTCCTGCATGGTAATCTCCTAAGTGTCCGTGAGCAGACGCAACGCCTGCTGATAACTTTGGTGTGGCTGCTGCACGTCAAAATGTACTGTTTGCATGCCAACTTCTCTTGCTCCAATGATGTTGCGCAGTTGGTCGTCGACGAAAACACAGTCCTCACACGCCATACCCAGAGCCTCCGCACAGCTTAAATAAGCTCGGGTATCCGGCTTCAAAATATGGGTATAGGTGGCATCAATAATCACTTCAAACTGATTCATAAGTGGCAACTTCGCGCGAAACCCGACGCCATAAAAGAGATCCAGCTCATTGGAAAGAATAGCTAGCCTGGCACCTGCAGCCTGCGCTTCGGCCATGGCGGCCAGCGCTTCAGGCCGTATGATAGTTTCTGGATCCGCACCACGGGCTGCCATCACAAATTGCGACATCTCCGTCCACTGCTCTCCCACCAGTTTGCTCACCTCGCGGGTGCGCTGTGACCAATATTCGCGCTCCGTCAATTCGTCATTTTGCATCGCTACCCAAAGAGCATCGCTACTGGGATCAAAAGGCCCTTGCCAGCCAAGGCTACCTGGCGCCAGGCCCAGTGCCTGTTCGGTCATTGGATGCGTCTCGAACAAGGTGCGTGAAATTACCCCGCCAAAATCGAGCACCAGCGCTCGAGTCTTCTTCGTCATGGTTTGCTTTCCTGTTTTTCGACTCCCAGTGCACGCGATGCCTTCGCAGCTGCATCGCACACAGCTGCCGCAATTTGTTCCCGGGCTTCGACGCCGAACCTCGATGTGGGTGATGCCACGGACAAAGCCCCGATAGGTCTGGCTGCCTGATTGAATACCGGCGCGGCGATACTGCAAACATCCAGCTCGTACTGCTCCTGGTTGACGTGATATCCCCTTCGCCGCACATCTTGCAACATCGTGCGAAACTGCTTTTTTTTGGTAATAGTGTGTTCGGTATAGGCCTCAAGGCCCCGTCTGAGTACATCGTTGACATAGGCCTCGGCAGAAAAAGCCAGACAGACAATGCCCGATGAGGTCGCATGTATCGGACCCTCTTCGCCCAACACAAAATTGATTCGATTGGACTTGCTACATTCAACTACCGTCACGGTGGATATTCCGCCGCCGGACAACAGGGAAAAGTGCGCACTTTCCCCCGTAATGGCAACCAGTTCTTCCAGCAGCGGGGTCACGATCGATTCCAGTGGCGTACCGGTTTCCCTTACCCTGGCCAGGCGCAGCACACCCGTTCCAAGGCGATAGGCTTTGTTGGCCGGATTTTGCTCAATATAGTCGTGTTTTATCAAGGCCAGCAGCAAACGCCGTGTAGTGGCCTTGTCAAAGCCCGCCGCGCGAGCAAGCTCGCTCAAGCCGATCTCTGGCTGACGCTCGGAAAAATAACCCAATAGTTCCACTGCTTTATCCACTGTCTGCATCATGGGACTTGACCGTGCCCTATGGTTTTCATCATAATAAACAAACCAGTGGTGATAATAATGAACCACGGAAAAAAATCAAGAGGAGTTCGACAAAGATGATCGACGCGGCACTGATTGATGAGCTGAAAAACAAGACCATCGCGGCGCAGAGGCATTTGATTAATGGCCAGTCACAGCCGAACCAGGACGGCGCTGTACTCGAGGTACTCAGTCCCCGAGACGGCCGCCTGCTCACGACCATGGCGGACGGTGGAAACCGCGAAATCGATTTAGCAGTCGTCTCGGCGCGGCGGAGTTTCGACCAGGGCAGTTGGTCGCAGATGGCACCCGCGGGACGCAAGAAAATCCTGATCCGCCTGGCAGAGCTAATTGAGGCTCATGCCTATGAGCTAGCCGTCCTGGGAGTCCGCGACAACGGTACAGAGATAAACATGGCCTTAAAGGCAGAGCCCGGCAGTGCTGCCGCAACCTTCCGCTACTACGGGGAGGCCATCAACAAGGTATACGGTGAAATCGCTCCCACTGCGACAGACGTGGTAGGCCTGATCAACCGTGGACCCGTGGGTGTGGTGGGGGTCATCGTGCCGTGGAATTTTCCACTCATGATCGGCTCGTGGAAGATCGCCCCGGCACTGGCCGCAGGCAACTCCGTAATACTCAAGCCGGCTGAAACCGCTTCACTCAGTCTACTACGGCTGGCAGAATTGGCCTTGGAGGCAGGCTTACCGGAAGGCATACTCAACGTGGTCACCGGGCGAGGCGCTGTGGCTGGCGAGGCGCTTGCCTTACACAACGATGTGGATATCCTCGCCTTTACCGGCTCCGGTGGTATTGGACGACGGCTGCTGGAATACTCCGCCGCCTCAAACCTGAAGCGTGTCTTTCTTGAGCTGGGAGGTAAGTCACCCAATATAATATTCCCGGATATGCCAGATCCCGAAAAAGCTGCAGCGGCGGCGGTCAACGGCATTTTCCGTAATTCCGGCCAGGTATGTGTGTCCGGTTCACGCTTGAGGTATGTGTGTCCGGTTCACGCTTGTTGGTGCACCGGGATATCCACGATGAATTCCTGTCCCGGATGGTCGCTCAGGCAGAAAAGCTCAAGGTGGGAGACCCTCTGGACACGGCATCCGACGTCGGCGCCGTAAATAGTGCCGAGCAGCTGCAGAAGAATCTCGGATACGTCAACAGCGCCGAACGGGAGGGAGCCCTACTGTGCACAGGAGGCGAGCGGATATTGTCAGAGACTGGGGGTTATTATATGCAACCAACGATATTCCGCGACGTTTCTGCGAATATGCGAATTGCCCAGGAGGAAGTATTTGGCCCAGTGCTCAGTGTTATCCCCTTTGAGGACGAAGCGGACGCCGTGCGCATCGCCAACGCTACAAATTTTGGTTTGGCAGCGGGCGTGTGGACCGGTGATCTGGCAAGAGCTCACCGCATGATCAGGAACATCCAGGCCGGGGTCATCCACGTGAATTGTTATGGCGGCGCAGATATAACCGTACCGCTGGGTGGCATGAAGCAGTCAGGTAACGGCCACGATAAATCGCTGCACGCCCTGGAAAAGTACACCGCGTTAAAAACAGCGTGGATTAACGTCTCCTAAGCCCGGCACGGGAGAGCTGGCATCTTCATGCCGACAAGTGTTAAACCATTGCTATGGAGAAAATCATGCGACCCACCAATTCATATCAGCACTGATATGTTGTGACCTGTCAATCGATGGCATCATTCTTTCATATTTCTCTCCCTCAGTGAGCCCTTGAGACAGAACAGGGGCAGCTTGTAACGACGGTTGATCAATCTGATATTCGCGGGTCGGTGCCGCCTGACAAATCTTCGTCGTGGAGCTGCCTCTCTCTAGTATCGAGGGTCGTTCCGGTTACCCGGACGCCTCTTAGTGTCGACGAGGTTTCTCCCACCGGGCTACCCCTGTTCTGTCCCAAAAGCTCACTGTTTTCCCCTTGTTTAACATCATTTTTCTTGATTACCTGTTTGTTTCAGTTGCGTTCCCTGGCATCACCTCACGGGCAATCGCCCAGATAAATCCCGTCAGCTCCCGTGCGATCGCAATGCAGGTTTTCTGCGGCAGTAAACCGCGTTTTCTTAACGCCTGATAGCGGCCGCAGAGCCGCTTCTGCGCCTGCCACGCGATAGCTTGTACCTCAGCAGAGGTTTGCTCAGCTCGCCGCTGTAACGGGGCCGTTTTGCGGGCGGGGAAACGGTAGCACCACGCGGCTTCAACCAAAACTCGCCGCACATGCCCATTGCCTGTCTTTGTAATTCCGCCTCGACGGACCCTTGGGCCACTTGAGGACTCGCTGGGCACCAGGCCCAAATACTTCATGAGCTGCCGCGGTGAATCAAAGCGGGTGATATCGCCAAGTTCCGCCACAACCGTCATCGCCGTAATCAGGCGACAGCCTCGCAGCGCCATCAAGCCTTCCACCACGGGGGCCAGGGTCCGCCAGCGCCTCATGCAGGGCCTGTTCCAGATCAGCCACGCGCTGTAGCTGCTGTTTAACGCTGTCGATGTATTCCTGAAATACGGTTTGTTGAACCCGATGGCTAAACTTGATGCGCTCCAACCAACGCCAGTAAGCCTGGGTCCACTTGCTTTTCCCACTGTCATACCTCTGGCCATGCCGCAACAAAAATGCACATAAGCGCTGCCGGGCCTGGCGCTCGAGGTGCTTCATATCCTCCCGGGCACGGGTCAGATCTCGTATCGATTCCTGCTCTTGATCGGGCACCCGGACCGGCGTTAACTCGCCCGCTCAATGCAAGCGCGCCAGGTTCTCACTGTCACGCCGGTCCGTTGTAACCCGGTCGCCCGGCTTGGTCGGTATCAGCGAGGGCGCCACGACGCTGCAATCATGCCCCGAGTCGCTGATCTGACGGTAGATGCCGTATCCACACGGCCCCGCCTCATAGCAATAGGAAGCGACTTCCCCGTTCGGACTGACGTCCTTCAACAGGTTCGACAGCGCTGTGGGCGTGTTCGCTATCTCACCGTAAAACCGAGGCTTTCCACCCGCAGCATCAGCGATCGCAACGGCAATCGTATCCTTGTGTGTATCCAGTCCGACCTACTTGATAAACTGGTTCATGACCTATCCTCCTCAATTATGGCTCTGAGCCGAAAATGTACCGTCCTCAGCTTAATCCACGATCTTGAGGACGGGTAGGTCACTACATAATGTCTATCATGCACACGTGTATTTTGATAAAGGCTCGCTGGAGCGCGCGTCTTCCCTTTGCGAGGAGGCAGGTAGGCGCTTCGATGTCAAGGTTGGCCGGCTTCATGAGAAACTCGTTGGCCCTCACCCTAGGTGGAGTTGCCAACTCGCTTTTGATGCTGCACAGTTTGATGAACTCATCTGCTGGCTGGATGATAACCGAAACGGACTTACTGTCCTCGTCCATGGCCTAACCGGGTGTGACTTCGAAGACCACACTATCCATGCGACCTGGCTTGGGGACAGTATCCCTCTCGATTTGTCGGTTTTTGGCGGCTAGCGCTGACAAGCTCGGGCTAGGCTCAGCTCTCGACGATCCCCATGATCTGCTCCACAATCCAGGGCCCCGGAGTGCTTAATTCCGCTTTCAGTTTATCCCCTGAACCGTAGATGACATTTAATCCCTCGATCAAACTCATCAACAAAACACTTTTCTTCAGGATGTCACCCTTCCCCAGTTCAGGCCGCGAAGTTTTCAGGTAAGTAGTAACTTGGCGAAGAAAGTGCCGGTAGACCCTGTCCCGCTGGCTAGCGACTTCCTCGTTGTGGCTTGCAAGCGCCCATAACTGGTAAAAAAAACGTTGGGACTTCGGATTCTGTGCATCCTCGATCAAAAACTCGAAATATGCCCTGATACTAGACGCGGGGTCATTTGGAAAATTCATCGATTCACGCTCAAAAGCCTCTTCGTAACGAGCGAGATTGTCAGTGATCATGGCCTTGAGCAGAAGTTCTTTATTCGCAAAATAGTAGGTTACATTGCCGTTGCTTATCCCTAGATTCTTACCGATTTTCCGAAGCGTCAGGCTGTGATAGCCTTCGTTGGTAAGGATTTCCTGTGCAGCTTCCAGAATTTTTCTGGCTCGCAACTGGCCACGCATGCGGCTACCCCGGGCGCGGTTGCGTCCTGCGCCGTCGATCGCCTGTTTGGCTATTTCCACCTCAGTTCCCCGAGCAGGCAATACTCCGCGTCGTGTACACCTAAGGCATATTCTGGTAGGTGATACACGTCAAGCCTCCTGGAGTGCGGCAGGGCCACTTTTTTGTCCCCATAAAGCTGGTAGTATCAGCACCCAGCTGGCGACAAATAACGTTGCACCGACCAGGTTTACGGTACTGAACATCTCCGGCCCCTCCAGGCGCAACAAGTTGGCACCGATATACGGACCAATCGCGAACCCGATCATTTGTAGGCATACGCCTCGCACTATCATTCTGCCACCATCGGCAAAGCTCGCCATGGTGGCGAGCAAATAGGGCTGAGCCACATTCCACATAAAATTGAACAGGTAGATGGCCGTGGCATACACCAGATAAGTGATATCCCTGAGCAGCCAGGCCACACCGATGCCGCAACCGATCATCGCAATTCCCAACGGTATGGAACGTCCGATCTTAGTGGCCAGCATCGCCGCAAGAAAAGCGCCCGCTACCCCGAGAAACTGGGAAATGGTCAGCACGTTCGCCACGGACTGTTCAGCCAGGCCTCCGTTCACCCCCACCAGGAAAATGTAAGCCCAGACGATACCGATGGCAATATTGAAGGTCAGAATAGCCAGTAAAGTGGTAGCTTTTACCAAGGGTGAAAAGTGATCAGTACATTGCTGCTCTGCTAAATGATCCTCTGCTCTCTTGGGCAGATATCGAATAAGGCTGAGACCCAGTGCGCAAAATGCGGCGAGAAACACCAGTATGCCGTTCAATTTAATCGATGCTAACGCCCAGGGGATCGCAAACATACCGAGTGCGCCATATATCAACACCCCCACCACAATAAACCCAAAATTCCGATCAGGGCTTCTGGTCAGCCCCATCATCGCGAAGGGTAGCGAAATCATCCCCCCGAGCCCCAGTCCAGTGATGGTTCGGGTAAGACCCAGCAGCACCACGTCTGCCTGCCCGATGGACGCCAGGTTGCCGATGACCGCGACCAGCAAAAACCAAAACGTCAGCTTTTGCCAATCGTATTTGTGAGCGACAAAAGTCAATAAGATCGTGGTGGCGGCCAAACCCCACATTTCCGCCGAAGCGATGTACCCCGCCTCCTCAGGCGTCAACCCCAGGGTTTCCACCAGGCCTTGTACAAATCCGGGCTGGATGATGAAAACACAAACCCCGACGACCGCCAGGTAGATGATCGAAGTGATCGAACGGGTAGTATTTACGTCGATACTGTCATCACCGAGAAAGAACTTCATCATGGTTAGTTCCGAGTATTATCGTTTTTCTGTTTGCCAATATTGGCTCTTATAAGCGGCATGAAATGACAGTTTCCGGGGACCGGCCATCCGGACGGAAAAAATTAGTAACCACTTAGCCAGTCGGGCAGGATTACGCCATTTTCTTTCGCATAGTGTTGCCAGTCCCCGATCAGTTCAGCCAATAAGGCGGGTTGCTCTTGCGCCAGATTGGTCGCCTCACCCGGGTCGCGGTCAAGGTTATACAATTCCGCCTTGCCACTGGCAAAAGGATGTGGCATGACAGTCATTTTCCATGGACCGCGCCTGAACGCATATTTACCGAAGAGTTCCATACCGAGCTCTCGCTCATCAAACGCAGGGGTCGCCTTACCGGTTTGCAGCAACGACCGCAACGACCAACCACTCACAGGCTCCACTGTTCGCCCTCGATATTCGCCCCGGTGGGGTTCAACGCCGGCAAAATCCAGTAGCGTTGGGACAATATCTTTTACTGAAACCAGCGCATTGGTGATTACTCCCTTTTTGATGTGCCCTGGAAACGTTGCAAATGCGGCGACTCGGGTACCTCCCTCCGAAGAGAATGCTTTGTACATACGCAAATGCGGTCCACCTGCCCTTGCCCAACCCGGCCCATACATTGTGTAAGAATTGGGGCGACCCATATTGGCATAGCTGAAGTCGAAACGCGTATTGATAACCTGACGAATTTCGGGAAACATGTCTGCTGGCCAGGTATCGTCCAGATCATGTCCCTCGGCGCCGTTGTCCGATAGAAAAACAACCAGGGTATTGTCCATTAATCCGCGCGACTTCAAGTATTCTATTACCCGGCCTGCATGGTAGTCCATTTGCTCAACCATGCCCGCGTAGATTTCCATACTGCGGGCTTCAACACGCTGCCGCTCGCCGGGCAGCGATTGCCAGGGTACAGCTTTGGGCGGGCGCGGGGGCTTCGGCGCATCTGCCTTGATCAAACCCATACTTACCATTCTCTCCCAGCGCTGATCATACAATGCATCGTAGCCCGCATCGTACTTGCCCGCAAAACTGTCCAGATTGTCATCGGGTAATTGCAAAGGCCAGTGCGGTGCAGTAAAGGAAAGAAAGGCAAAAAAAGGTCTTCCGGTCGCCCTGTCCTGCTCAATATAATCAATCAGGTTATCCGCGTGGAACTGGGATGAGTACTTGAAATTCTCCGGCAGGGCTGTGAGTGGCTCATCGTCCTGCAAGTACATGGCCTTTGCTTTCGGATCGGGCGCATAGGATGGCTGCATGTCTGCAAAATGGCTGGCGCCACTGAGTTGGGCGAAAGAGCGTTCGAATCCACGACTGCCCGGCCCCAGCTCCGGCGTCAGCCCAAGATGCCACTTCCCCGATAGATAGGTATGGTAACCCGCATCTCGCAATTGGGTCGCAACCGTTACCACTCGTTCATTTAAATGCCCCTCATAGCCCGGCTGGCCCTTCTGGTTGGGCGACAGCTCCTCCGCCATATTGCCCAGGCCCGCCTTGTGGTTATCCACCCCACTAAGCAACATGGCACGGGTTGGGGAACAGGTAGGCGCAGATTGAAAATCCATAAACCGCAGGCCGGCATACGCTAGCGAATCCAGATTCGGGGTCGGAATTTCGCCGCCAAAACTCCCCAGATCGGCGAAGCCCATATCGTCGGCGACGATGAGAAGTATATTGGGACGAGTGTCAGAAGATGCCGCCAAAAGCCCTGCAGGCCAGAGCAAAAACAATGAGAAAAGAAAATTTATTGCTGTATGCCTTCTCATGCTTTGGTTCTTCCAAGGGTATTGTTCAATGCGTCGAGCTACCAACCAGTGTTAGCTCACCTGAGCTATTATTAATACTGCATGTGAGTCGCCATTACAAGTACTTAACATGTTATTTTATTGCGCACAAGCGCCCGATCAAACACAAATCCGAAAAGGCTCGTGATGAAGGCGCAGTTCTTCATCACGATGGAATTACAAGATCCTGTTTTTGACCTCCAGAGGCTCCTGGGGATACTTCTCTCGCTCCTCGCTAATCAGTTTTTGCCAGGTCTTGCGAAAAATGTGAAAGCGCAACATCGGCTACCAACCCACGCGACTGGAATGGTTCCTCCAGCTCCAGCAACTTCTGCTGCGCCTCAATAATGACTTTATCTTCCATAAAACCCGCGAGTAAGCCATCTCGCAATGAAATAGATACATTGGGGTCGTCTTGTTTGAAATCGTGTAAATAATTCCAGAAGAGAGGAAACTGCCAGCAAAACCCTGCTGCTGGGCGGCGGTATCGGTATCACACCCATGCTCGCCATGACCCACCATCTACACGCGATTGGGGCGGACTTCGAACTGCACTACTCCGCCAAAGACCGAGACAGCGCAGGATTTTTGCAAGATATCGAGGCTGCGCCCTGGTTTGATCGCGTGCACCTGCATTTTTCCGCCGCCGGTAGCCGCGCCGATCTCGACACCATCCTGGGCACTTACGAGGCGGGCCATCATCTCTACACCTGCGGGCCGGATCGCTATATGTCGGCCGTACTGGAAGCGGGTGAGCGCCTGGGTTGGCCGGAGGAGGCGCTGCACCGGGAGTATTTTTCCGTGCCGGAGGCACCGGACTACGAAAACCACGATTTTACCGTCACCCTGGCGAGTTCGGGTACACGCGTTGTGGTGCCAGCCGGACAAAGTGCCGCCGAGGCCCTGCTCGCGGCCGGCATCCACGTTGACTTGAAGTGCTCCGACGGAATTTGCGGGGTGTGCAAATGCGGTCTGATCAGCGGCGATGTGGAGCACCGGGATTTTGTCCTGTCCCGGGTCCAGCGGCAGCAGAGCCTGATTTTGTGCCAATCCCGCGCCAGCGCACCTGGGGGCGAGCTGGTAATCGATCTGTAACCAGAGGAATCCGCCGACGCTCACCGCGGCTTACTCAAGCTGATCACACGCTATTTGCCATCCTGGCTCAGGTCATCCCCCCTGCACATACTCCCGGGCCAGCTTGCAGGCCCTCTCCACCAGCATGGGCGCCAATTCCCGGGCCGTCTGGGTTTCAGAGCGGGTGTGCACCCAGCCCAGGTAGGTAAAGCCCCGGGCCAAGAGGAACAAGGGCAACTGCGCCAGTTGCGCAGCGGGTAGCGATCGGTGCTCTCGATAACCGGCGACGAGCGCGTCATAGACAATGGGGTAATGGTCTTCACCGATTTCGAAATACAGGGCGGTGGCCAGCTCAAACAGGTGCCAGCCAAAGCCCGCGTCATCGAAATCGATCAGGTGCACCTGCTCGCCGTCCACCATCAGATTTTCCGCCACAAAATCGGCGTGAATCATGCTGTACCAGTCGGCGTTTTCCGGTGCTTTGTGGTATGCGCTGAGGTCCACCCGAACTTGCTCGCGCACCTGCAACAGCAACTGCCGCTCCTCTACGGTAAGCGATGCCAGTTCCCAGAACGGCCCCCAGAAAGGCTGATCTCCCACCAGGCCCTCCACATCCCAGGCGTGGCGAACGAAGGTCGACGGCGGCGACCAGCTGGTGGCCTGGTTGTGCAGGCGCGCCGCCAACGCACCGATAGTATGGTAGGTTTTGGCCACCGCGGCCGGATCGGAAATCCCCGCCTCCACCGAGCCCAGCGGCTTGCCATCCACCCAGCAGAATACATCCACCTGGCGCGGTTCAGGCAGCTCGTCAACGGTGACCAGGGCGAACGGTTCCCCTCCATTCGCCAGCACAAGGCTGGGCACCGCGATGCCGTGCTCATCCAGCGCGGCCATCCACTGCAACTCTGAGCGCAATTCCTCGTCCGTGTGATAAGCATATCGGTGGATACGCAGGGCGTAGCGCGTCCCGGCGCCGGTGACAACCCGAAATACGGCGTTCTCCCGGTACTTGATCAACTGTAGCTCGCTGCCTTCCAGGCCCCAGCGGGGTAGAGCCGCCACTGCCAGTGCGGCCATAGCCTCAGCCTGTTCATCCTCACTGAGCTGGTAAAAATCAGTCACGGTCAACCTCCTGTCACAGTGCCGCCAGGGCGTCGTCCAGGGTCGCCAGCAAGAGCTGGGCATTATCCCGAGAGAACGGCATTGGCGGGCGCAGCTTGAGAATATTGTCAAAGCGACCGATCCGGCTGATCAACACGCCCCGTTCACACATGGCATTGATCAGTCTGTTCGCCGCATCAGTGGCCGGTGATTTGGCGTTGCGGTCCTCCACCAATTCCAGCGCAAAAAACAAGCCCTTATCGCGCACATCACCGATGATGTCGTACTTGCCCTGCAACCCCCGCAGGCCATCGGCCACCAGAGAACCCACCTGCACCGCATTGTCCAGCAGCCGCTCCTCTTCCAGCACATCCAGCACCGCCATTCCCACCGCACAGGACACGGGATTGCCCGCAAAGGTATTAAAGTACATGCCCCACTCACCGAACTCATCAATCAGGTCGGCCCGGGCCACCACCCCGGCGAGGGGGTGGCCATTACCCATGGGCTTGCCCAGAGTGACAATATCCGGGATGACCCCCTCCCACTCGTGGGACCACCAGTATCGGCCGGTACGACCAAAACCACCCTGTACTTCATCCGCGATGTACAGGCCACCGGCGGCACTCACGTGGGCCATGGCCCTGGCAATAAAACCCGGGGGCACATTCAACAGCCCCTCATTGGCGAAGTCCGGGCAGATCAGCATGCCCGCCAGGCCGATGCCGTCCGCCGCGAGAGAATCGATGGCCGTCTTGACCGCGTCCGCGTAGGCATCCGCCAGGTCATCAGCTGCAACGCCTTCCAAACCCCGGTAGGAATCGGGAATCGGAACGGAGCGAATCCGCCTGCAGGCCATCGCCTCGGGCATGAACGCCGTACCCAGTTCCGCAACTGCCTCGGTATTGCCGTGATAGGCGCAGTCGGTAACGATAATACCCTGAGCACCGGTGTGCTGGCGGGCCATGCGCAGGGCCAGTTCGTTGGCCTCGCTACCGGTGCAGGTAAACATGGCCATAGCCAGAGAATCGTCAAATTTTGCAGTCAGCCGTTCCGCGTACTTGACGACGTGCTCGTGCAGGTAGCGGGTATGGGTGTTGAGCACGGCAGCCTGAGTCTGCAGCGCCTGTACCACGCGGGGGTGGCAGTGGCCCACATGAGGAACATTGTTGTAGACATCCAGGTAGCGCTTGCCATCGGCGTCGTATACCCAGACACCTTCCCCTCGCACCAACTGCAGCGGCTTGTCATAGAACAGGGGAGAGTGTTTGCCCAGCACCTTGAAGCGCCGGGCCAGCAGTGTGTCATTGTCCATAGAATCCATCCATCACAACCTGGCTTTCCGGGAGAGTGGAACCGCCATCGACCACAATGGTCTGGCCAGTAAGGTAAGAGGCCTCCTCGGAGGCGAGGAATAACATCGTATTGGCGATATCTTCGGGCCTGCCCAACTGCCCCTGGGGTATACACCGGGCCATGGCCTTGAGTTCATCTTCATCGCCCAGGGCCGACATGGCCTGGGTCAGAATGTAGCCGGGCTCCACCCCATTCACGGTGATATTCTCCCGCGCATACTCCAGCGCGGCGGTGCGAATAAAGCCATTCATGCCACCTTTCGACATTGCGTAGTGAGCGGTACCGGGCATCGCCACCCGCGGCCCGGTGACCGAGGAAGTGAAGATCAACCGACCCCAGTGCTGCTGGCGAAAGTGAGGTACGCAGGCTTGGGTCAGCCAAACTGCGGCCTTCATATTCACTGCAAGGGTCTGCTCCATAACCTCGTCGGATAATTCTTCCACCCTGTGCAAGGGGTAGATAGCCGCATTGTGAACGGCGATATCGACCCGTCCGAAATGCGCAACAGTGTCGGCGACTATCCGTTCCACCTCGCTGTGTTGCCCCACATCGCATTGCACAAGAATGGCATCCCCTCCCGCTGCGACGATTCGATCCACAGTTTCCTGGCCATTACCCGCGGAACGCGTGGCCACGACAATCCGCGCGCCAGCCCTGGCAAACACCGTGGCGATGCCCTCGCCTATACCCTGTCCCGCGCCTGTGACGATGGCGACTTTTGCGCTCAGATCTCCCAGCATCCTCCTGCTCCCGTTGTTCGATAACGGAATCAGGATAAATTATCTACCCGAGGTAAAGTACCCGAGGTAAAGCTACCAGCCAAAAGGATGAGCGCCGCATTCAGCTGCTGACATCGCCGAGAATTTCAGCGCTTAGCTCAGTGCGGCAGGAGACCTCCACCTCGCGATCCGTCAGAGCGTAGCGCTGTCGCACGCTCTGGCGCTGAAACTGGCTGGGGAATTCCCCGCTCAGTCGCGTCACCAGCATACTTCCAGTCGATGGCAAGGCATCCGCCACTTCAGCATACTGTGGCTTTATAACCATAAGACAACGAGTACCCCGTGGCGACCCGCGCCAACAGCCCTTCACGGGACGTAAACAATTCCCGATCCCTGTTAGCCGCCATTTACCTGAGCGTCATCGGGGCCAGTGTTTTCATCGTGCAACCCGGTTTCGTCCAGGGCCTAGTGGAGTATTACAGCTTCACGGAACAGCAGGCGGGCTACATCGCCTCCGCGGAAGTCTGGGGAATCGCAGTGACCAGCCTGGCCCTGGCCCTCGGTGGACACAACTATAGTTGGCAACTCATTCTGAAAGCCTCCGTGCTGCTGTTTGTCGTGGGCAACCTGGCTTCACTGCGGGCCGGCGACCTATTGCTGTTCGGCGGCCTGCGCTTCGTCACCGGACTGGGCTCCGGCGGCATGGTGTCATTAACTTTTACTATCATTGGCCTCACCCGGCTGCCGGATCGCAATTTCGGTTACTTGATCATGGGCGTACTGACTTACGGCGCACTGGGTCTGTGGGCGATGCCTGTCGCCTTCGATCTGGTAGGAATAGAGGGCGTCATTGTCTTTTTCGCCTTGTTTGGCGCCACTGGCTGGCTGTGTCTGGCGCACCTGCCCGACTCAGGCGAGGAGCACCTGCAGGTCGAGGCGGACGCCATAGACCTGGATACCGGCTTTTGCGCTCTGGCCATCCTGGCCATGTTCACCTACTTCTTCGCCCAGGGCATTATCTGGGCCTACCTGTTCCTGATCGGCCTGGATGGCGGCTTGACTGAGCAGGGTGTGGCTACCGGCCTCATGCTGTCCCAGTTTCTTGGCATTGCCGGTGCATTCGTGGCGGCGGTGACCGGCAGCCGGTTCGGACGGATTATTCCGCTGGCTATCAGCATCCTCGGAGGCGCTCTGGTCCTCGGTGCACTGTTCGGTCAGTTCACCACCGTGGTCTATGTTGTGACGGTCTGCGTCTATAATTTTGCCTGGAACATGACTCACCCCTTCCTGCTGGCCGCGATGGCTAGCTTCGACCAACACGGCCGGGTGGTAGTGTACGCGGTGGCGGCACAAATGTTGGGCCTTGCCATCGGCCCAGCCTTTGCAGCCACCCTGTTGCAGGAAGGCAACTACGCACGTGTGGTCGGGGCTGGCATCAGCTTGTTTGTACTGTCCTGGGTATTTATCCTGGCACCCCTGGCGAAACATCGGCAGCAATTGAAGGCCCGTTGACGGACGGTTATGACCCCGCCAAATCGTGTATTTCAGCGGGGTCGTCGGGAGCCCGAACTGCTAAAAGTGGTAGCTGGCGGTCAGGCCATACATCCGCGGCGGCGCATAGGTTGCTGTCGCACCGAGGATACCGAGGTCCAGGGCATAGGATTTGTACTCTTCATCCGTAATATTCTTGACCCAGGCGCTGATCTGCAGCTGTTCGTCCATACCGGACCAGCTTAGCCGTGCATTGGTGGTGCCATAAGCATCCTGGAAGGTACCGGCACCATTACTTACTTCCAGATAATGGTCGTCGTAATAAACCCCATCCACCTGTAAGGCGATATTGCCTGCCAGGGCGTCAAAGTTATAGCGCAGCAAGTAATTCACGCTGAAGTCGGGGGTGTTCGGCAAGGCCACACCATTGAGAATATCTATCGGCCAGTCTACGTCAAAGCCCACCGGGGTAGTCTGCTGTTGGGGTGTCTGGATATTATCGGCCTCCGAATCCTGGAAGGAGGCGCCAAGAATAATATCCCAGTGCTCGCTGGGCAGGAGGATCAGCTCCAACTCTGCACCGAGGTTTGTTGCATCCCCATTCCGGACGCTGGGGTTTCCGTTAGCGAAGGTGAAGGCCTGGTAGTCCACGTAATCGTAATAAAAGATTGAGCCGTTAAACAGCGCCAGACCATCGGCAAATTCGGTCTTCACACCAAATTCATAGGCGTGCAACACTTCCTCGTCGTGACGGATATTTTCCAGCCCGGCACTGGCCGCAGGCGCGAAGTTACCACCCTTGATACCGCGGTTGTAGGACACATAGGCCAGCGTATCGTCGTTGACTCGCCAGTCCAATTGCAGACGCCCCGCCCAATCGCCGTAGTCGATTTCATCGTTGTCGCTGCTAGCAGCTGCCGCGGCGGATTGCAAATCAAACAGGTCGGGCACCAAAATACCGTCCGCCGGCGAGGTAAAAATGGTCTTGAAGTCCATTTCCTTGTCGTCTTGTGACCAGCGCAGGCCGACAATCAGGGTCAGGCTCTCGCTGAGATCCCACTCGCCCTGGCCGAACACGGACCAGTTCGTCGAATCCAGCGTGTAATCCTGCACCACCTGCGGATCGATCAGCTCATCGGAAGTAAACCCAAGATCCGCGGCCACACCGGCCACTGGTGCTCCGCGGGTGATCACATCGGCGTCGGTTTCCGTATCCAGGTAATAGCCCCCAGCTACCCAGCGGAACGCGTCGCTCTCACCGGACAGGCGCAATTCCTGGGAGAACTGGGTGAAATCGGCGACGGTAGTGAACTCGATGATTGGAATCGGAATGCCATCACCGTCTTCGGTGTAGAATTTTTCCAGGCCGTAATAGCTGGTGATAGACACCAAATCCATGCTGTCACCCACTTCCCATTCCAGCTTGGCAGTGAAATTGCTGGTCTCGCGATCCAGGAAGCCCGCATAGTCAGAGTATTGCTCATGGGGATCGGGATGATCGCCATCGAAAATGGTTCGACCGGCCTCATCGACTGGCGCGAAGCAATCCAGTTGGCTGGGGCAGAAGAATATGTCCGCTGTGGCTGCAGCTGGTGCACCAATAACATTGACGACAAAATCCTCAAACTCAGGGGGAATATAGGCCTCAGAGGCATTACCATAGGGCAGGAAACTGTAGGCACCGGTGGGTACATCATCATCCTTGCTGTATTTAGCCTGCAGGGTCAAGACCGCCTTTTCGCCGAGATCAAACTGCAACTCACCACGCAGGGCGTAACCGTCCACACCGCCGATATCCACACCGTTGGGAGGCAGCGGATTACCTTCCGGGAAGGGCTTGGACTCCATGTAGCCGTCCATCTCCTCGGTGCGACCCGCGATGCGTCCGCGGACCGTATCACTGAAAGCGCCGCCGACGGCAAACTCCAGACTCTGACGGTTATAATCGCCCACGGTGCCCTCAATATAGCCGTTCAACTCATCGCTATCGGCACCCACAGTCAGGTAGTGAATCACCCCGCCGGTCGCGTTGCGGCCAAACAACGTGCCCTGCGGGCCGCGCAATACCTCTACCCGCTCGATATCAAACAGCTGGGCGTTGATACCGTTCATACTGGCCATATAAACATCATCGACATATACGGCCACGGGAGCTTCCAGGTTGTCGGTGAAGTTGTTTTGAGAGACACCTCGAATATTGAAGATTGTCAGATTGGGCGAGAAGGTCACCATCTGTAATCCCGGAACTTGATCGGTGATCTCGACCGCGTTGGTTACACCCAAGGCCTTCATCTGATCGCCCGAATAGGCTGTAACAGAAATACCCACATCCTGCACGCTCTGCTCACGTTTTTGCGCCGTGACTATTACCTCTTCCAACACTGCGGACTGGACGTTGGCGACGCCCAGGCTGCTTATCACACTTGCACAAACGGCCAAATACATCGTTGTATGCTTTTTCATGCTTTGGTTCCCCCCAAGTATTATTGATCTGGTTGCTCTACCAACCCGTGTTTGCTCACTTGAGCTATTATTAATAACGCACTCAAACCGGCAATACAAGTATTTAACGTGTTAATTTCTAACTTTAAGTCAGTAAATGCGCTGTAGCATTATCCCAGGCTACAAAATTTGGCCGTGAAACATCTTTTGTTGTCACCATTTGGGCTAAAACGCCTATATAATCACCATAATTTCTCCATACTGCGCCATAATCTACATTCAATCACATGATGGTAACTGCGGTTTTTAGAGCGATTTGAGAAAGCCAAGCGCGCGAAAATGTGACTATTGCAGGCAAATATAGATAATGTATTATCTATTTATTGTGTTTTATTGCCCCGGATTACGCTGCAACATACTGTCACAATCGGTCCCAGACCGGTAGTCAGTAGCTTAGGTACACCCAAGCACTTTGCCTGATCTCAATTAGCGGCGGGTGCCAGATCAAATGGCAGTTTCTGGATGCCCGCTATGTATAGTCTCAGGCATCGCCCCATTGGGGCTTTCTCTTTTCCAGGAAAGCCTGGATACCCTCGTCTGAGTCAGCACCCAGAAGAACCTTGATCATCTCCTCGGTTGCGTAGTTGAAAGCTTTCTCCACTGGCATGTCAATTTGTCGATAGAAGGCCTGCTTACCACTGCGGATGCCCTGAGTCGATTTCGAGGCAATCCGTTGGGCTAATAATTCCACCGCAGGATGCAATTCCTCTGGAGCCACAGCGCGATTTATAAGACCCATCCGCACCGCATCCCCAGCCGATATCATGTCGCCGGTAAGGGCCAACTCCATGGCGTGCTTGCGCTGGATATTGCGCCCGATGCCGACTAATGGCGTGGTACAGAAGCTCCCTATATTAACTCCCGGAGTACAGAAGTGGACGTCCTCTCCAGCTATGGCCAGGTCACAAGCCGAGACCAGTTGGCAACCGGCCGCCGTCGCCGTTCCTTGCACACAGGCTATGACAGCCTTGGGGCAGTGCATGATGCCGAGCATCATCTCGCTACAGCGGTCGAGGATACTCCGCAGGTGATCTTCACGGTTGATAGCGCTGCCCGGGAGCGGGCCGCGCATTTCCTTCAGATCGTGCCCTGCGGAAAACACCGGGCCAGACCCCGCCAGGACGATCACTCGAACCTGCCGGTCATCACTGGCTGCGTTAATCCCCCGTGTGATAGCGGCTATCATGTCGCTGGACAGGAGATTTCGCTGCAACGGTCGATTGAGGGTTAGCCAACAGACGCCTCCCGACATTTCGCTGAGGATGAATGGGCTTATGGTCGCTTGCTGATTCGCCATGGTTGTTACCGAATAGTGCCTGTTAGGATGCCGTGCTGAGTACAGTAAACCGGGTATCAACTGAATTGACAAAGGCGCATTCAGCAACTATCTACTGATACAATGCCCGCATTACCCCACTGCCAGTGTTACGGAACTATACCAGTCGCGAAGGAGAGGATCAGCTTTGTGTACCAGTAACAAAAATCCGGCTCCCAAACCAGCCACAGGCAAGGGCCAGAACACTGCCCTGGCTATCCTGCTTGCCGCTGAGAAACTTCTCATTGACGAGGGCTACCATAATTTTTCCCTGCGCAAGGTGGCAGCCACTGCGGAACTGACCCTGGGGAAAGGAAACCGGCAAGTGGTTAAAGATGATAGGTGGTACTGCGGCCATGTCCTTCAACCTGCACGCTGTGAGGTAAATTGACCGTGTTCACCACCGTGTTGGCTGCCATTTCGACGTTGCTGCTGAGCTACCTGTTTGTCATTGCAGGCGTGCAGAAGATTTCACAGACCGCTTACCTGCAACAGGTCATCACCGACTACAAGGTGATACCAGCGAGTTGGTCACCCTGGTTGGCCCGGGGCCTGCCCTTAATCGAACTGGGCGCGGGTCTGGCGCTGCTGATCCCGGCATCCCGCTGGCACTTGGCACAGTCACGCGCCTGCTCGCAGGGTATAGCGCAGCCATGGCCGTCAACCTCATCAGGGGCAGAAGAGATATCGATTGTGGCTGCGCAGGGCCCGGGCAGGAGCAATCCCTCAGTGGGTGGCTGCCTGGGACGCAACCTGTTATTGATAACCATAGCGTTACTGTCAGGCCTAACGTCCCGCCAGCTGCAACTCGACTGGCGGGGGTGGTGTCTCGCATTGCTGGGAGCCGCCCTCGCCGCATTGCTCTATCACGTCTTCAATCAATTGATCGCAAATAATGACCTGCTGCGGAGGATTGCACGTTATGGATAACCTCTTGATCGTTTCCAACCCCGATCGCACTGACTACAGAGCAGCCACTGGAGATCGCTATGAAATGGCTTGATAGCTTCACCGCACAGTCTTCCCACATCCTGGCGCAACGCACCTCCCGGCGAAGTTTGCTGACCAGGCTGGGCACTCTTGCTGTGGGGACACCGAACATAAGTGTTGCCCGGGCACAGACCAATTACATGCTTAACTGGATACTAACCACCATGAGTTCTGAACAATTGAGTCAGGACTTTCTCTTCTATACCGAAGCGGAAGTCAGGCAAACCAGACAGCGGATACTTGTTGATGTGGCTGAAGTCAGAGCGGGACTGGTTTCCACGATGTCTCAATATCTAAGGTATGGGTTAGTATTACAAGCACTGACCGGATATGGAACGTCCAATATTATGCACCCATTTCCGCCGCCCCACTGCGATAAGACAATAATTGGATCCTTTCGATGAAACCAGGACAACGCGTCCGAATAAAATCCTCCCCTGACAGAATTGGAGTGCTTACAGGCGTTGTTCAAGTTATTGGTGGCAAGAATCGTTGGATGGTGGACTTTTCAGGCCACCAACAGCGGTTACCAGAAAAAAATCTTGAGCTAATCGACGAGTTCGAGACTATAGAAACCCTTCTGGATTCGGGCAATTACGGGGAAGCCAAAAATCTACGGAGTGCGATCACCCACGCCAGATTAACAGGGCGATTGGCTGATGTGATCTACAGCATGGAGGCTACTAACACTGAGTTCTATGCCTATCAATTCAAGCCAGTCCTAAACTTTCTAGAATCTCCTAATAATGGCATCCTTATCGCTGATGAAGTTGGCTTGGGTAAAACCATTGAAGCTGGCTTGATCTGGACTGAGCTGAGAGCCCGTGAGGACGCCAAAAGATTGCTGATTCTTTGCCCAGCCGTACTGCGCCAGAAATGGGCTTTTGAAATGAGCCATCGTTTTGGAATTCGAGCTGAAGTCTGTGACGCGGCTGATGTGCTGAACCGGCTTCAAGACACATCAAGAGCAGCCGAGTCCTTTGCATTAATAGCATCTATCCAAGGAATTAGACCAACAAAAGACTGGGAAGACGATGAAAAGGTTCAGACAAACTCGGCAAAGTTGGCGCGATTTATTCGGAATGAATCAGCAACTGGTGAGCTCTTTGATTGCGTTATTATTGATGAAGCGCACTATATGCGGAACCCGGAGAGCCAGACTCATAAGCTCGGCCAATTGATAAGACCCGCAACAAAAAATATTGTTCTGCTTTCCGCCACCCCTATCCAGCTAAAAAGTGATGACCTCTATCACCTGCTCAATATCATCGATAATGAGAACTTTGAATACAAACGCGCATTTGATGATGTGCTGACTGCCAACCAGCCGATTATGGCATTTGCTGGAATGTTGCGGGCGGGTCAGTGTGCCCAAGAGGAGTTGCTGGAAAAAGTTGAAAACTGTTTGGCTCGCCCACTGCTTAGCTCTAACCGACAGTTACTCGAAATAAAAAACAACCCTCCCGAACCTCAGAGACTGAATAATATTGAGTATAGAATCCGTCTAGCTAATCGTATTGAGCGAATTAATTTACTGGGCAATGTTATCAACCGCACTAGAAAACGTGATGTCAAAGAACAGAGAGTTGTGCGCCTACCTCAAGCCCCGCAGATAGAAATGAATGACATTGAGCGTTTATTCTATGAGGCTGTAACAGAACGAGTGCGTCAATACTGCGCGCGCTATGATTTTTTTGAAGGCTTTTTGCTAACGATCCCACAGCGTCAAATGTGTAGTTCAATGCCCGCATCTATTAGGGCTTGGCAAGGAAAATTGGAGCTCTTTGATGATGAGATTATTAGTGACACAGTGGGTGATGATGTTGAGAGCGAAAGCTTTGACCGGGAAATAAAAACGGGGAGTAAGTCTGGCCCTCTCATCAGCGAACTTGCTCTACTCGCCTCCGAAATCGGCGACTATGAAAAGCTGAAAGCTAATGACAGCAAGTATCAAACACTGCTGAAAAACCTCAGGGATTATTGGAAAATCAATAATGGCAGCAAGGTGATTCTCTTCTCTTTCTATCGTGAAACCCTGAAATATCTACAAGAGCGCCTAGCAGAAGACGGCGTTAAATCTGCTCTCATAATGGGTGGAATGGGTGATGAAAAAGAGAATATTATTGAGGGCTTTAGAGAAAATAATGCCATTGATATTCTTCTAACATCTGAAGTATTGGGTGAAGGTGTTGATTTGCAGTTCGCATCAACACTTATCAACTACGATTTACCTTGGAATCCGATGAGAGTCGAGCAGCGCATTGGCCGCATTGATCGGATTGGACAAAAGAAAGACCGGGTACTAATCTGGAATTTTTTCTATAAAGACACGCTTGATGACAGAATCTATAACAGGCTATTTATGCGGCTTGATATATTCAAGCAAGCATTGGGCGACTTGGAGGCAATGCTAGGACAAAAGATTCGAAATTTGACGTATCAACTATTAACCCATGATCTGACTGAAGAAGAAGAAAAAGAGAGAATTGAGCAAACTGCATCAGCGATAGCCAATGAGAAACAAAATCAGGAAGAGCTGGAATCCGAGGCTGCTGGGTTGGCAGCGCATGGAGACCATGTGTTGAATAAAATATCGGCTGCGAAAGAAATGCGTCGTTTCATAGATGGCGATAATCTATGGATATATGTGAGGGACTTCCTGAAAAGGAAATATCGCGGTTCCAATCTAGTAGAAAAAAAACACAATCCTCCCGAAGTTGAGATTGATCTGTCCATGACAGGTAAGACTGATTTAAAGCACTTTATCGAAACTACCAATGAAGTATCAAAAACCAGTCTGTCATCAAATATTGGTGGTAAGCCTGTGCAGTGCATGTTCTATAACAATATCGACTTGGCAAGCCGGAAATACGAAGTGATAAACCAATACCATCCACTGGTGAGATTCGCTGCCAGCAACACTGATACTGAAGATTTTCACCAAGTTGTCGCAATAAATCTAGACAAGACCGCAACTGATAATGCAAAGCCAGGTGTCTATATGGTGCTAGCCAAACGCTGGAGTACATCAGGAGCTAAAACTACTGAGAATTTGGTCTATCGGGCAGTGAATATTAACACTAGTAAAATGATGGATGATGTCTTCGCAGAAAAACTAACAATGGCGGCAGTATCTGATGGTCAAGATTGGCTAACAGTACACTCAACAATTGATAGGGATAAAGCCATCAATAGTTACCATGCTTTGGAACAGGCTCTAGATGAGCAGTTCGATGAGTACTGTGAACAGATGAAGCTAGAGAACGAAGATCGAATTGATTTTTCAATTGCTACTCTTAATGGGCAGATGGATCGACAGATAGCTTCAAAGAGGGAAGCTATATATAATCTTCAACTTAAAGGCAATGTAAAGATGATTAATCTTTTTGAGGCCCAAATCCGCAGAATTGAAGACAACCGAAAAAGACGCACTCACGAATACAATCAACACCGCAATATCAATAATGAACCACGGGATGTGATCCTAGGAGTTATTTGTGTCGAATAAGGGAGGCAGCAAGAAAACCATCTTCCAAGAGAAGCTGGAAACTCTAGGCTTGAACCCCTCTAAAAATTTTTCTAGAGAAAATAAGAAACATATTCCCGTTAAAAACAAGCCAAAGACGACTGGCTCAAAACCTAGATCACCAGAAAGAAAATCTCATCCCAGTCAAACAGATAAGCCGAAGCGGTGGTATTCGAAGCAAAAAATTGATAATGACTACCAAATAAGGAGCCGCAGAAGAACTAAAGATAAACCCAAATCAGCCAAAACCACTCTTCAGAAAAAGAATGCTTTGAAAAAGACGGTAAGGCTTGATGACTTTGATCGTTATTCATATATTGGGTTGACCAATAGAAGTACCCTAAATGCTCTCCTGCTTGCTCAAGAGAAAATAGCCTCACTTACTGGAGATTTAACTGCCTCATTCCGAACCCAAGCATTTGAGGTTCACGGAAAGGAGACTGAGCTAGTTCTAGGCTTCGACTTTGGAACTGCTAATACAAAGATTGTTGTTCAGGAGCAAGGTTCCGGTAATGCCTGGGCAATACCATTCGCCAATAACTCACAAAACCCTTACCTTCTACCATCCTGCGTTTACTTTGATGGCCAGAGTTACAAGCTATCTGGCAAGAAGGCCGATAAGAGCGGTAATCTCAAGCTTCCATTGATTATGGGGAATTATGATAGCGGCGACCTAGTAGGGATAACAGCATTTATCGCATTGGTGATAAGGCAGTCTCGGGAATGGTTCTTGGTAAATGCTGCAGAATCATTTCATCAATTCACATTTGAGTGGTTTTATCATCTGGGTTTACCCGCTGCAAATAATGACAACAAACCACTTGTTAGTGTTTACAATAAAGTTTTGCTTGCGGCATTGAAGCTATCAATTGAACCAGAGAAAAAAATATCTAATAATATGCTGCTCAATTGTCTTGAAAGCATAAACCAAACTGCTACTGAAAATGACCCGCTGTCATATTCCATTGGGGTTCACCCTGAAATACAGGCTCAACTTGAGGGCTATGTGAGATCCGATAAATGGGATGCACGTAAGATCAAATTCATGATGGTCGATGTTGGAGGTGGTACGGTTGATGCGTCAATCTTAAATATCACACACACAAAACAAGGGGATACCCAATTCAACTGTCTGAAGTCAAAAGTGGACTTACTGGGAACCACAATACTTCATTGCAAACGACTTGGCTGGATAAAAGACAGCGCCGCCAGATCAGAAATCGACCAATCCAATCTCATCCAGGCTGTTATGAGAGCTGAGGGCAATATTGAGAACATCAATATATATCCAGCTTCAGTTGAAGAGTATGTCGATCACTCGGAATGGCCTGCACATTTTTCCATCGATACAGTTTTGTATCATGAGTTCTACGAGTTGAATAAACGAATAATCAACGAGGTTAAGAACCACATTGATACTGAAAGGGCTCAGTGGAACCATTTGCAGTTCATCTTTTGTGGGGGTGGGTCACTGCACCCAATCTATGAGAAAATCACTCATTGGAGTAAGCTGGATGTTATTTCTTTATCTAAGCCAAGTAAGCTGATTGCGGAATCATTAGCTGAACAAGAATATCATCGACTTTTAGTCGCCTATGGACTCTCATTTAGCGATCAAGGAACATTTGTAAATGCTTCTCAAATTGAGCCCATGAAGTCAAAGCAGGAAAACACAGAACCATCTTGGCGATCAAATTACATTGATCAGCCCTAGGATACAGCCTCAGCATATAAACAAAGTATTATTGGCATCAAGCCCCACCAACAGTTCCATCGGGCTATGGTCAAATCTGGTGTATGGACGATTCGGGTCTCTGTCGTTGATCAGGTTCTATCCGTTCGCCATCTTTGAATGGCACTCCCTTGATAACCTCGGCCAGTAATTTGTAGCCTCTCAACCGGCGCCATTTCTTCTGGGCCGTTGTTATTAACCTGAACGCTATAGCCGGCGTTGTTTTCCGATTACCGCAGTGCTTCGTTCCTGTCGTGTGTAATCGCACAGTTGCAAACACTGACTCTATGGGGTTTGTCGTGCGGATGTGGATCCAGTGCTCGGCTGGGAAATCGTAAAACGCCGGCAGCTGATCTTTATCTTTTCCCAGGCATTCCATGGTGTTAAACGTCAACTGCTTTGGCTGGCTGGCGTCAGTTGGAATGGCCGGTTCATTGGCTTACTTTACATCAGCCTCAGGGGCTGCGTTATTTCTCTTCTGTGCGGTTTTTCTGTGAAAGCCCTCTCCCCCCTCTGTCAGGATAGTTGCACTCCCGCCTTGCGGGGTTCTAATAATCTGAGAGGGTGTAAATGAGGACAACAATGGGATATTCCCCGGAGAGAAAAGAGGCTGTCTTGAAGAAGATGCTGCCACCCAATCGTCAGTCGATTGCGGCACTGGCAAACGCCCAGTTTCACGTAGTCGGCGTATCTCTCGGAAAATTTGCTGCTCGTTTGTTCTGTCATCTTGTTGCGGCTGGCCCTATCGGGAATCACCGGATGCTTCACCACATTTTGCGCAATGGCCTCCACCAGTGAATAGTCCACCACCGTCTGCACGAAGATCGCGCCGTTGTTGTGCTTTGGTGTTGCGCTGGTGTCCACCTGCAACGCAAGCCCGCCGCCTTTCTGCTTCAGCCGGTTGTGAATATCCTGAATGGACTCGAACCAGGCCATACGGAAATCGTGTATATGATGTGCTTCGTCGTTCAGCACCACCAACTCATCAATATCGCGGACGATCATGCCTAGGTCCACCTTGGAATCGGTCGTCGCGCCGGCAGGTCGCTTGCCCAAAAAATAATCCATGGTGTTTTCGTCATCCGGCGATGGCGGAATGTCGTCGCCGGAATACACGCGGTGAATGTTGGTCAGAAAGAGATTGCCGGTGGCGCCAACCGCCCGAACGTCGTCCTGCACATGCACCCTGAGTTGAAATCGTCCCGCCAGTTGCGCCCATCGTAGCCATCGTCCGGCAGCACCGGATCGGCATAAAAAATACGCAGGCCATCAAAATTCTTTTTCAACCGGTCCAGCACGATGATGTTGGGAGCGATGATCAGAAAGTTGTGCGCAAGGCCCGAGTCCGGCTCATAGCGTTTATGAAAATAACACCATGCCAGGACGAGGCTCATTACCTTGGTCTTGCCGCTACCGGTGGCCATCTTGATGACAAAGCGCAGCCAGTCTTCGTCAAACAGTCCGGCGGAAACCGCACCGGAAGAATCAAGGCGTATCAAGTCATATTTGCCTTTGACGCCATTGCCTCCGGCGACTTCATAGAGATACACAATGGTTTCAATCGCCTCCCGTTGCGCGAAGTAATAACGAAATTCCCGCGCTACCACGTCTGCCCCTGCCAGCAGGTGCTCTTCCCGAAACCACCAGTGCAACAGGCTGCGACTGGTGTTGGTCGCGCCCCGGTAATCTTTAGCGCGCCACTCTTTCACCTGCTCGCGCAATTTCGCCACCAGCGGCGGCAACTTCTCCATGCGCGAATCCGGCTCGCCCGGCATCCAGCGTGCGTCGGGGGGCAATATTACATACGGAGAATGGGGGGAATCTGGATGGAGAGCCATTACTGGTCTCCCCCGAATACTCTGACGCCTACCTGGACACCAATCATGTCGCGAATTTGCTGATAGACCGGAATACCAACTCCTTCAGCCACTTCAAGCGTTACAGCCAGGCCATAGGGGATAGGGTCGTCCAAATGCTCGGTCGCATCAGCAGTACATTTGACATGCAACAGGATGTGGCCATTACCTCCATATTTTGATACTTCTTCTTTACTTTCCAGAATTTCGTGCTGCACCGTACCGCGCATGACCTGATTATGGTCTGAATCTATTCTTTTCAGTTTCAGAGGCAGATTGTCCCATTTTTCGGCAGGGCCAAAAGAAAGCTTGGCCTCCCGAAAATTACGATGGGCCGGATTGATCGGAGAAAACCAGGCCAGTGTAACCACCATACGGCGCCATTCTTTGCTTTCAGACAAACCCGGCGGCAGAGGTAAGCGATATTCGTGAATCACATTTCCTTCAATTTCACCACATCCCAAGACCGTGCCACGCTGTTCGGTACAGGCCAGAACACGTTCGATATTTACCGAGCCATAGCCGATATATCGCGCAAGAACTTCTTTAAATCGGCGCGAGTTTGTTGGATTTTTCAGTGTATCTGTAATGGCCTTCTTAGCATGATCATCATGCCGTGCACCATGCACCAGCAGAGTTTTTATGAGCACCGCTATTAGGTTGTCTGGAATTTGTTCACTGTATTCTATCTGCAATTTCTCCAGTATCTCGTATATTCTGGCTCCGCTTCGCGTTGCCAATGCGGTGGCATTGCTGGTGCCCCGGGTATAGACCGTTTGTGATAGATCTCCTTGTACCGCACTGTCCCATGCGACTTATTGCCCAGGCCTGTCACGTCCTTGAGCAAGCATAAATTTTTGATCGCCATCCAAAGGCGGAGTTTTATAAAGTTGCCGGCCGCCGGGAAACAGAATTTCGGGTTTGACTGAACGCCGAAAGCCGTGCCCAAAACGGGAAATGGGGCTAAACAGTGAACTATTCGGCAACAAATCCGTGCGTTGCCCTGGTATGTCGGCGCCAGATTCGTCTGTATGCAAGGCACCGACGGTCAGCGCGTTCAGGGATTCTGCAGGCGAAAGAAGACGTCTTTTGGATAATTGCTGCGCAATACGTTTTAATGTCTGCGCAACCTTTTCCTCATCAGGCAAAGCGGCGAAGCCAACGTTTGAGACGCCGATATCTATATCTTCCAAGAAGTTCCCCGCGCTCACACAGAACAGCACTCGATACTTCCAGGACAACCAGTCGAGCAACTTGGCCCATGGGCTGGGCGTGTGAATAAATGGACGTTCCCTGTCGCCAAGCGACAGGTTAATGATTTTAACGCCAGGTGCTTGCGGCTCCGTGTTTCCTTCTCCAGCGAACATACGTCGCACGGCACGTTCTATGCGGTCCTCAGGAAAAACATCATCGGGAAAATGTTCTTCACTTCTCCCAAAACCTCTTGCAGTAACGTCCGACTGCATCACCGGCCGATGATACACTTGCTTCGCCAGGGGAATGGATTGCCTGTTCGGTTGTTCCCCATGGATCACCAGCGAGGCCATTGTTGTGCCGTGTTTTCTTTCGCCCGGCTGGTATGTAGCCGCCAGGTTATCCGGATCGTCGAACAACAGGCGATCCTTCAGCGCATCATGTTGAATATTGGGAACGCCATCCAGAATCGCCACCACTGGAGGCAATTCGGGTGCTCCCTCCGGGAATTCCTCCGCGACACCAGCCTCGTCCTCAAAAGCTGCCACACTCTGTCCTGTCGGGCGGAAGTACATCACACCCGGAAATTTGAATAGTCGGATGTCAATTTCAGTGGGGGATGAATCCATCTGATTGACCAGAGTGCGTATTTGGTCGCATGGTACTTTGGCTTTGACCGCGTGAAAGGCGATGTCCGACATGTCAATAAATGGACCAAGGGTTTCCCCGTCAATTTCTTTCAATAACTCTACAACAGCGTTTTCGGACTGTTGTCGTTTCTCGCGACTCTGTCGATAGAACAATTCGATCTGAAAGCAAATTTTCTGATCCGGTGTTATCGGGTCAAGCATGTCGCGCCATAGGCCAATCATTCCGGTTTCGCGCAGGGTTTCCTTTGTTCCCCAGCGGCGGATCTTTCTGGTGTGGGCAAAGACGTCGCGCCACTTGGTTTTTCCAGGCGGTAATGTTTCCCCGCGCTCCCACAGTTTCCATAAATTCAACAACGCTATCAGTCCCGTCTCATTGCTGAGGGACAAGAAGAGTCGGCCTTGCAAAGGTTTATCGGTTCTTTCTCCTTCTCCTTGATTATTTTCCTCAAAAAAATCTTCATCCGGCTCAATGTCTTCAATGTCCCACTCTCCGAGCCATTCCAGCCCATCGGTATGGTCAACAGCGCGCTTGAAGTCTTCAACACGTCCGGCAATTTCTATGACCAGCACCGTCTCCGGCTCCAGCCCGGCTACTGCGCTACTGACGCTGGCCTTGTAGCGGGCAAAATCTTGTTCCAAATCTGCCAATTGTCCGGTAAGGCGCTCGATTTGTCTCTCATGTGCAGGCAGGTGAGGTTGGCTTGGTGGAAAGCCCCTACCTCTTGGTGGGGGAATTGTACGCGCCTGTGGGAAAACCAGAAGAGGGAGGTGTTCCGCCATGAATTATTTCCCGTCATCCCGATTGATCGAGACAGGCTTCAGTCGATCTCGCCATTGCTTCAGCTTGAGTCGTGTTATGGATTGCGCGTTGTCCGTTTTTCGGTCAAGCACCGCTCGCCGAACGATGCCGATACAAAATTCCTCCACTTCTGCGAAATTCAGGCCTGCCATATGCTTTGCCAGAGTTTCCGGTGCATAGCCAAATTGAATTCGGCAACGCTGACCAATGGATTCGATATGTTGGGTCAGTTGTTTGCGACTTGGCATGGGCAATTCGATACGCAATTGGAAACGCCGCCATACCGCCCTGTCGAGCAACTCCGGATGGTTGCTGGCGGCTACTACCACAACATAATCCGGCAAATCATCAATTTGCAGAAGCAGTGAACTCACCACGCGCTTGATTTCACCCGTTTCGTTGGTGTCACCGCGCTCTTTGCCAAGTGTCTCGAATTCATCAAAAAATAGAACACACCGCTGTGTTCTCGCGTAGTCGAGCACATGCTTCAAACGCCCGGATGTTTCACCCAGGTAGCTACCCACCAGGGTTTCATAGCGAACAACCACCAAGGGGTACATCAACTCGAAAGCCAGAGCCTCGGCCAGGCTCGTCTTGCCGTTGCCAGGGGGACCCGCGAACAGAATCCGGTTGCGGGCACGAAGATTATGAGCATGCAACAATTCGCCGCGATGCTGTTCTTCCGCCACCTCCTTGATTTGATCCCGAATTGTGGGCGGCAAAACAAGGCTGTCCAGCATGCGCTCGGGGGTAATTTCGTAGATCAAATCCTTATGCTGCCCATTATTTCCGTTTTGCCTGGGTGCAAGGTTATGTCCTATCCGATGTGTGCCGGGCTGTAATGCCTTGGTCAGGCGAGCCGCCAATATTTGATGCCCCTTGCCCTTCTCTTCCTGTATCAAGGCTTCAGCAAGTTTGCGAAATGCCAATTGGTCGTCGTTACTGACACTCTTGAGCATTTCCACCAGTAAATCTGCCTGTGCCATTAGATCGTCACCTCCAAGATCTTCATCGTATCATTCCCGAAAATATCCACCACTTTCACGGCAATCTTGCGCCGCCCCGGCGGGCATTCGTGGGCGAGGCTGGTCAGTTCCAGCGAGCGGTCTTTTCGGGTGCGGAAACTCTGCCATTCGTTCTCGAACACATAGTCGCCGGTCCACTGCTCCCGCCACTCACTGGTTTCGGGATTCTGCACGCGAATCATCTCGCGCTTGCTTTCGAAGTTAAAATCCACCGACCAATAGTCTACCCAGTCGGTCCAGTTTTTGGTGAGGGTCTCTCGGTTGACAGCACCCTTCCTGTCCTTACTCACCTTCACAATCTGGCCACGCTCGACCACGATCTTGCTTTTATTGTTTTTGAGTGTCGCTGCGGCGTTGGCGATGGAATCCTGCGAATAAAAAACCGAAAAGTCGGTCAGCTCCACCGCCACCGTGGCCAACTGGCCCCTCTCACCCTGGGACACATGCGGCTTCACCTCGATATAGGAGACATCGTGGAACACCACCTGGTTTTTCTGCACCGCGCGCTGGTCAAACACATTGGCGGGAATGTATTTCATCGCCAGATTGACGCCCTTGCGCTCTGCCTCGTCCATGATTTGCGGGAACAGGCCCATTTCAAACTCAAAGCCGAGAATGTCCACCCGGGTGAGATGCTTCTTGCGGCACTCCAGAATAATCTCCTCCACAAACAAACGCGTTACCGGCAGGTTGATGGGGCCAATCGCCACCATGCAGCCGGATTTTTTCCCGTGGAAGGCGCCGGACTGTTCCACCGGTTCGGCGGCGTAGGCTTTGAGGATCAACTGCTGGTAGTCGCGGGATTTCTGTTCCAACTGCCGCTGCTGGTCGGCCTCGCTCAGGTTCGAGTTGACGCCGATGTAGTGCTGCCGCTCGTATTTGCCCAGGTTGAGAATCTCAAAGGCGCGGTAATTCTTACCGTCCGCCTTCAACTGCCGTTGCACCCCAAGCATCCGCTTGCGCGTGGTGTGGATGGCGAACTTGCCCAGGTCGGTGCCAATCCATTTGCGACCGAGTTTTTCCGCCACCGCCGCCGTGGTGCCGGAGCCACAGAAGAAGTCGGCCACCAAGTCGCCCTCGTTGGAGGAGGCTTTGATGATGCGTTCCAGCAGGGCTTCTGGTTTTTGGGTGGGGTAGTCAACACGCTCCTTAGCCTGTGGATTAACGGGTGGAATGTCGTCCCAAACGGAATCCACGATATCACCTTCAACCTCGTCAAGGTAGATAATTCGGGTGCCTCCCGCCGTCGGATTTACATCGTCCCTATATTTCCTTCCGTTTTTATCGGTCTTTCATCTTTTTAGATATTTCTCGCTGTGAGGCCTGAATTGTGTATTCCAAATAAACTTATCTTTCAATTTGCGATAAGAGATTACGTCATCGTGCTTCTGTGGAAATTTTTTTGCCGTCTTTCTCTTGAAAGAAAAGTAAGCCCAAATCACCTCATTGAGAAAAAGGCTTGATCCAAAAATTTCATCCAATATCTGTCTCAGGTGCTGATTCACCCGCCAATCACAATGCACATAGATACTCCCATCCTCCGCCAATAAATCCCGCATCAACACCAGCCGCTCGTAGATCATGGCGATAAAAGAATCCGCGCCCTTGCCCCAGATGTCGCGGTAGGCGATCTCTTCCAGGATGTTGGGCTTCTTGGTAAAGGTATCGCCACCGATTTCAATATCCATGGAAAAATCCGCCCCCACATCAAAGGGCGGATCAATGTAGATCAGCTTGATGCCGCCCTGCGCCTCGATCTCCTCGCGCAGCGGACCGTTCTTCAGCGATGACAAAATCAGCTTGTTGTCACCCCAGATCAACTTGTTGCTCCAGCCGGCCAGTTGCCGCCCGCGGGCGTCGGTGACGAACAGATCCGCTTGTGGTGCGGTATCCTCCGCCTTCTCCGCCCGCGGCTCGTCCACCTGCTCAATGGTCTAAAACGGCAGCACGATATTACAGACCTCATGGGTCTTGCCGCTCCACACCAGCTCCACCTCCCGCTTGTCCCCAAACAGCTTGAAACGGAACTTGTCCGGCAGGGGTTTCCCCTCTTCAATCAGCTTGACGACATCGCGCTTTTCGTTATCGGTGAGGTTCACAATGTTCTCTTTTGTGGCAGCGGCAGGTAAATCATGGTTTGTGGCTCATATTTAGTGTTTTGTGAGCCGCTAAGTGATTTGTGACGCATGGATGATGCTCTAATTGGTTGTTCACCACATCATTTTGTCTCATGGATGAGACTTTTCGGGTAGTTTGTCTCATATTTTCTATTTTATGATACAAGCTTACGGATTCATGTTATCTATGAGATATTATCGCAGTATTCTAACGAGGGCTGGAAACCAGCACAAAGACGTCCTGCCTCCCTTTCCGGGCACGATTTTCTCAATAATGCCACCCTTTTCAAGAAGATTCAGCAACCGAGCCGCACTGGGGCGTGGCACGTCGGCCTTACTCCGAAACCTGGCGCCGGTGAGCCAGGGTTCGGAAAAAATGAAGCTGGTGATCTGCGGGGTGTATTGGGAGTGAGTTACTTCCTGCACCCGAAACAGGGTTTTCTCTTTCAGGTCAATTATTGCCTGGGCTTTGTCGGCGTTGATGCGCGACTGCTCGGCAACAGCACGCAAAAAGAATGCGATCCATTGCTCCCAGTCACCATTTTCTGTGATGCGGTTCAGGCCGTCATAATAATCTTCGCGGTTCTTCTCCAGGTATTCGCTGAGATAAAAATAAGGCGTGTTAATAGCTTTCTTGTAATAAAGAAACAGCGGCATGAGCAGGCGGCCAATTCTGCCGTTGCCGTCCCAGAACGGGTGGATGATTTCAAACTGGGCATGAACAATGGCCAGCTGCACCAGCACATCCTTCTCTTCCTGGTGCAGGTAGTTTTCCAGATTGGAAAACAGTTCGGGGATTTGCTGTGCTGGTGGCGGAATATATTTTGCCTGTTCAATGGAAGCGCCCGGTCTGCCGATGAACACCTGTCCGCTGCGGAAATTGCCGGGGGCTTTCTGCTTGCCCCGGGCGCCGGAAAGCAGGATTTGATGAGCCTCCTTGATCAGCCGTCCCGACAGGGGCAGCTGCTTCATGCGATCAAACGCAACTTCCAATGCTTCGCGGTAGTTCATCACCTCCAGGATGTCGTCACGCTTTTGGCCTTCCGCTTTTCCCTCCGCCTGAAAACGCAACATATCTTCCAACGAAGCCTGGGTGCCTTCAATCCGCGAAGACAGCACCGCTTCCTGCATGGTCAGCGGTGACAACAACAACCTCGCATCGGGGATATTGCCAACCAGCGCATCAAAGCGGGCAACCCCATCATAGGCACCGCCTAACAACGGGACTAGGCGGGACCAGTCCAGTGATTTCAGCGGCAGATTTTGAGGAGTAAAAGGTGGCTCTTCTCCGGTCTTGTGAGTGAATATTAGGCCGCAACATAGAACATTGAGTCATTATCCGGCAGGGAAGACTGTCGGATCTTTAGTTTGAAATACTCGGCATCCCTGATACCTCTGGCGCGCTTGCGGATCATGCCGACACCGATGTTGCCAGCCTCGATCCTGGCGCTGGTGAGCTTGTGCTTCGCGTAATGGCAAATGCCCACACGGTGGTTTCTCAACGACTTTGCAAACTTCTTCAGGTAAAGCAGGGTCGATTGATCGGCTATCCGGCACCAGGCTTCCAGTCTCTCTTGCATCAGTTCGACAGCCTTTGATTCCCACAAGGCCTGAAGCTGCTCCTTCAGGATATGCAGCGTATTGGGATTGGCATTTTCATCCAATAACCGGTGTAATTTTTGAGCCTGGGATTCGTCCGGTTTATCGGCGTTTTTCAGCACCGGGCAATGTGTTCCCGTTAACAATTCCTGGCCCGCTTTATTGGCCTTTCCAAACTCGATTCGCCGCTGATTGCCCAGAGCCTTGCTGTAGTTCTTCATAACGTGGAAACGGTCAAACACAATGTCGGCATTGGGTAAGCAATCACGTACTGATTTCTGACAGGATGGCCCCATGTCCATCGCAACAGCCTCCATGTTTTCAGTGGTCTCTGCCGGAAGTTGCTTTGGAAATGCAGAGAGCACATCAGCCGTTCGGCCTGTTTCCACCCCGATTAAATGCCCTTCGACCAGGTCGTAAATCACAGTCATGTAGTCGTGGCCCTTCGCCCTGGCCACCTCATCAACACCGAGGTACTTCAGGCCAGTCAGCTGTGTCGGATCGAGCGCCGGGAGACTTTCCTCCAGGTACGCCCTGTCGATATTCTTCACCGTCTCCCAGCGTATCCCCAAATGCCTGGAGACAGCCTGAATGCTCATGTGGCGGCACAGGCCACCGATCATGCGACAGAAGCGGCGGGTGGCCATCCCGTGTCAACAAACCCACAGCTCTCTATCCGCCGTTCGTTCTTGCTGATAAATACTTGGGCCAGCTCCATTTCAATCACGCAGGGATAGCCGAACAGCGGCACATCCCTGACCTGTCGGCGGACATGCCGGTTGACCGTTCCCTTCTGCTCGGTAACGGGGTCAATTGCTTTTCTGCGCCTGTCCCGGCGGCAGCAAATGACGAGCTGTCCCTCCTCCTCGTCCAGTTTTATCCGATTGACGCACTGCCCCTTGAGGCCCAAAATATCCCTCTGGATGTCGATTCCCATATACCTGTTCCATATAAAGTTGTGAGAAGCCTTATATACCAACAGATTACGTGGGGATCGGCATCCTTTTTCACTCATAGAACCGGAGAAGAGCCGCTATCCCCACAAAATAGTATTTGATTTCAGTAGCTTAGGGAGTAGCCCTCTCTAAAAACAGTGTGTGCATGGTTTTTTCTCTCTTGAACGGCCAATTTCTCAGGAGAGACCCTGCACACGCGCACCGTATTACAAAAGTTCTTCCCATTTTCATTCCCCACCGTTGATCCTAAATTCCTCAGTTAAAGGGCCGTCGCTAACGCAGATTTGAACGCCAGTCTCATCACCAAATGTACATTCAGACTTATTTCAAGTCGGAAGAAAACCTTCATCCGGCGGCTTGAGTAACGAATTCCCAAGGTATTTCTTCATCGCTTCACTCAATATCCGGCACCAACGTTCCATTTAGTCTCAAGCGCAGGTACGGCATCCTTGGGTAGTCGGCGTCGTACGATAAGCACTCGTCGCTCGTTGCTCCACGAAGCCAGCTTCAGCCGGTCATCTGTAGCCTCCCAGCCATCAATAACGTAGTCCCATCCCCCGAGGCTATGGTGCTTGTGTATAAGCTGTTTGACGTATTTTGACTTTCTCAGCCTAAACAAATAGTCCAGCTGTTTCTCCTCGGCCATCGCCATCACATCCTCAACCCCCCCAATCACAACCACCTCGGATAAATCGGGGCCACTGTGCCCTTGGCAGACGATCCAGCAGTTCCCACAACCCGGGAGAAGAATGACAGACCGCTGTGTCGGTGCCAGGTTTGACTTCAACATCAACCCTGCAAGACAGCAGTGCTACCGCTCCGAACCGTTTTTTCGGTGTGTCAGCACCACCCTCAGAGTCGAAGTGTTTTCAGTCGGCTGAAAATCAGGCTTTATCCCTAAAACTCCGATCCAGTGCATTGTCCAGATCCGAAGTCTTGAAACCACAGGAATTGATCGCCAACAGAGCGACTCAGGGTACGGGGATTGCTTGCGTATGCTTGCTGAAATCACTCCATGTGCATCGAATTACCGGCTGTCGGACTTTCTGGTGTGCGCTTCTCCCACCTGCTGGTTTATTGACCAATTCTAGTCTCGCGCGAATTTATCACGATAACGATCATATTTTCCCATAAGTGAGAACATTACGGCAGTAACCAACATCAAGAAAATCGTAAATTTGAGAGAAGGGTCGTAACTACCCATTATTTCCTGTGATTTTGCATACAAATAGGGGCCACCGCTAGTGCCGAGAAGAAACCCCACGAACACGATGCCGTATATGTTGCCGAATCGACGCAGTCCAAAGTAACGACTGACCATATACCCTAATAATTCCGTTTCTGCACCGAGTCCGGCGCCCAGAAGCGCTGCAGCAATATAGGTTCCCCATAGAGCCGGACAATATACCAGCACAGCGAAACCCACTGCAGTCAGTGTGAAAATTACTCCTCCTACAAGAGGTGCGTGGACCTTATCCAAAAGGTAACCGATGATCAAGCGAGCGGCGGACAGGGAGAGTCCCATAGACACTGCAACTGATGCGGCCGTAGTGGCTGTGAAACCCCGATCAGTAAGCACCAGACCCATTTGATTGGTGATACCCCACAGTGCGAATGACGCAAACAAAATTCCAAAGAAGAGCAACCAGAATCCCTGAGTGCGCATCGCTTCGGCCAGGGTCAAGCCTGCGGTGTCAGCCGCAATTTCACCGTCCGCAGAATCGCCGATGCCGTCAGGGCATAGCCCCATCGATTCGGGCGAATCGCGCACCATTAGTAACATAACCGGAATTGATATAACGACGATATAGATGCCATAGAAATAAAACCCGCCCGCCCAGCCATATACGGAGACCGCTTGTTCGGTGATTTTTGGAAGAACAGCCAAGCCAACTCCTGTGCCCGAAGCGATAAGCCCAATCATTAAACCCCTTCGCTTATCAAACCAGGACGTGATCAATCGAATAAACGCCAGGTTATTGTTACCAACCCCCAGGATGGCAGCAAGTATGAACGCCAGCCAGAGATGCCAAATTTCGCTCAGATAAAGTGGCACCGTGACCAGAACCACTGCCATCAGTAGCATTGAGGGAATCAAGGTTTGGCGAACGCCAAAGCGATCAACCAAGCGGCCAAAAGGGGGGTGAACCACAGCGCTAGCCAGGGTGAGAAGGGAGATTGACAAAGTCATGCTGGATCGAGTCCAGTCAAACTGTGACTCCAGATCACGGATGATGAACGCAAAGCTTGCATAGACCAGCGGGCCGACATTGCCAAACATGCCGGTAAAACATGCGAAAACTATAGGCAGTCCGAAAATAGGCTGTGCGAAATAGCCGTGATCGCCCCCTCCACGATGTGAATTGTTCATTAACAATCTCTCTAAACTATCAGTGTAACATTAGCAGGATGATCGGTTTCCTCGTGAAACCTGCAGCAGACAACACCGATGATTCTGACATCAGCGCGACGGTAGCTTCTTCCCGGGATTCATGATGCACAGTGGGTCCATCGCGTCCTTGATGGCAACCATGACATCGATAGCATCTTGGCCAAACTCTTCAACAAGATATTGGCGCTTACCAATACCAATACCATGCTCTCCGCTGCAGGTCCCGTCCATCGCAAGAGCCCTGGTTATTAGACGCCTGTACAGCGTTTGCATCTGCTCGAAGTCCTGCTGGCTGTCGGGGTCAAAGATAAAAACGAAATGAAAGTTTCCATCGCCGACATGTCCTGCCAACATCGTAACTAAATCGCAGCTGTTCTGCGCATCCAGACGTGTTTCACGGATGCATTCAGCTAATCTTGAAATAGGAACACAGACATCGGTTGCCAACACCCTGCCACTTGGTCTTACCATCGCGGCCGCGTAGGCTGCGTTGTGCCGGGCATGCCACAATTGCGAGCGCTGTTCGGTGTTTGCCGTCCAGGCAAACGCACTGCTGGATAGTTCAGAACAGATTTCCCCAAAAAACGTCGCCGGCTCCTCAACCCCGGTTTCGCTACCATGGAATTCGACAAACAGCGTTGGCTTTTCGACATAGCTGGTTTTCGAGTAACTGTTGATTGCAGCCATTTGCGCCTCGTCAAGCAATTCGATACGCGCTATGGGAATATTATTCTGCATTGTCAGAATGGCAGCATTCACAGCGCTGTCGATATCTTCAAAGCAAACCGACGCCGCTGAAATCGCTTCGGGGACCCCATGCAACTTTACGGTGACCTCGACAATAATGCCCAGAGTGCCCTCGGACCCCACAAAAAGATGGGTCAGATCGTAGCCCGCCGCAGATTTTCGGGCCCGTCCCGCCGTTCGAACTACGCGTCCATCGGCGAGAACCACCTTGAGTGAAGTTACATTCTCACGCATGGTCCCATAACGAACCGTATTGGTACCCGATGCCCTGGTTGCCGCCATACCACCAATAGAGGCGTCCGCTCCAGGGTCTACCGAGAAAAACAGGCCAGTTGAGCGCAAGTGTTCATTCAATTGATTGCGTGTGACACCGGCTTGAACGGTACAATCGAAATCCTCCGAATTAACTTCCAGGATCTGGTTCATTCTCGAGAGGTCGATACAGATACCCCCTTGCACGGCAACTACATGCCCTTCCATACCTGTGCCGGCACCATACGGAATCATAGGTATTTTGAACTGCGAGCAGGTCGCTGCAATGTAACTGACTTCATTGATGTCTTGCGGGAAGCACACTGCATCGGGGGGTATCGCCTCATGCCATGATTCATCTATGCCGTGATGATCAAGAACTGCACGATTAGTTGAGATCCTGTCACCGATAAACTCTCGCAAAAGTTCTATCGTCTGAAAAGTAGGGCTACCTAACTCGCTCATTTTTCGTTCTCCTTCTTACAGCTTGGGCATCGCCAACTTTTGAACCATTGCCGATCCAAATATTACTGGCAGTTCGAAAGCCCGCGTTGCCAGCGGGCCTGCTCAGGCCCAAATAATGAGCCAGGTACGCAGACCGCTCAGCAAGGTTGGTGATCTCTATCAACTTACCACGATTCTCAACGGAAAGCCGTACAGGCTGCTCATCAGACCTTGCGGTTGATCCTAAATTCCGCAGTTAAAGGGCCGTCGCTAACGCAGATTTGAACGCCAGTCTCATCACCAAATGTACATTCAGACTTATTTCAAGTCGGAAGAAAACCTTCATCCGGCGGCTTGAGTAACGAATTCCCAAGGTATTTCTTCATCGCTTCACTCAATATCCGGCACCAACGTTCCATATCCGTCAACTGCGGCGCACTCGTTTTTAACTGATTAAAAAACCGTTGAATCCGCTCAAAAGTCTCCTGTATATAATCAGCCTGAGCGTGCGTACCGGTGATGGCCATCGTCTTCTTCCTGCCAGTCTCAGTTAAACGACCCACTGAACTGAGCAGTAATGGACGGCTGGTGATCGCCTCCATGTGTTTGTCGGGGTTTGCCAGTCTGGCAAAGATGTTCCATCGGTTATAAACCAAGGCAATGATTCGAGCGATAAACCGACAGGGCTTGATATCCGCTGTCGTAAAGCCACCCCAGCCCCAGTGGTTTTTGATTTCATCGAAGTTGTTTTCACAGTCAGCCCGATCCCTGTAATGTCGGACAATCGTTACTACCTCGTCATCCAGCGAGGTGACCAAAACCGCATACTCAAAAGCCCTGATATCCTCTGCATCATCTAAAAGCCCAAAGGCTTGTTGACCTTCCCCTTTAGTCTCAAGCACAGGTACGGCATCCTTGGGTAGTCGGCGTCGTACGATAAGCACTCGTCGCTCGTTGCTCCACGAAGCCAGCTTCAGCCGGTCATCTGTAGCCTCCCAGCCATCAATAACGTAGTCCCATCCCCCGAGGCCATGGTGCTTGTGTATAGGCTGTTTGACGTATTTTGACTTTCTCAGCCTAAACAAATAGTCCAGCTGTTTCTCCTCGGCCATCGCCATCACATCCTCAACCCCCCAATCACAACCACCTCGGATAAATCGGGGCCACTGTGTCCTTGGCAGACGATCCAGTAGTTCCCACAACCCGGGAGAAGAATGACAGGCCGCTGTGTCGGCGCCAGGTTTGACTTCAACATCCAGAACCAGACGAAGATTGGCAATCATGTAGGTGTGATAGGTATGGGATGGCCGGCCCGGCTTGTGGGGGTTGTAGCCCACTTTGGCCCCTTCCTGATGACCGTAGAGGGGTTTTACTGTGACATCAGAGTCAAGAATCCAGGGCTGCGTTAATAAGGGCTCGTAGCTTCGTTGCAAGTGATTTTGTAACCAATCGATGCCTTCTTCATCCATTTTCTTCAACGCTCGGCGAGCTGAATCATCGCCGACCACTTTTGACATCCCGAGCATTTGCGTATTGACAGGATTGCCCATCAAGCCGGCCATATGCGCATAGCGATTATGTCCCGATAAAATAGACAGCAAAAATGAACCCGGTACATTGACTTTTTCGGGTGCGCTGTTGCTTTGATAACGCAGTGGACAACTGGCAACCCAGGGCTCAAATAAGCCGCCTGCTTTCAAAAACTGAATGAAAAAAGGGAGCTGTCCGATGGGTGTGACGGCCGCCGTAGGATCCCATTCCACATGGATTTTCCCACCGAAGGTTTCGGTCGCAAGCTGGTCGTTTACTGGCTCGACAGACAGTGCATTCTCTTCACCCAATGGGTGCGCCCGCTTATTCTTCTTCGGCATGGTGGTTTTCTAGACAATTCAGGCGGTTACGAGATTTTGACACCCTCTGGGTTAAGTTCAACTGATTTATATAGGATGAACGGATATGAGTTGCATGATCACCGACACGAGCGCTATTTCAGTAAGATCGGTAAGCCTTTCGTGACATCCCGGAACTCACCAACCACGCCATAGCAGACAAGTTGCTCACCACACCCCGTTAATATTTCCTTGTTTCTTACTTCAGGGTTTACATTGAGCTTGTTGTACTCGGCCGTTCTTTTCGCCAGCGCCTGGCGCAGCTTTAACTCGCCGAAAAAATCACTGTCATGGACTTTACCCTCATCCAGTGCCTTTTTGGTGGCTTCTTTTATATGCAGGGGAGTGTCGAAAATTGGCCGGTCTATTTCAAGGTGAATGAGATCCTTGCCCTGGGCCGCCAGTGCCCTGGCGCTTTCATACATGCCGAAACTTTTGGAGGAACTATTTGAATCCTCTGTGCTGGCCATTTCATGGGCTTGGCTCCAGGCGATCTACCGGTGTTTTTGTAATTCTGACAGGGAGTGTATAGGAACTGGCAAGCACAGCGCCGCCACAATAATAGGGGTGATGCCCTATTTAGTGAGCAGCATTCCGATCACCCGTTGCCTTAGGGCGTTGACCCTATTTCTTCGATTTACAAGCAGGAGGAGGTTTGAAATAGTAAATAATGCGCACCTCTTTGGTTTGCATGCTTTGGAGTCAGACCTATACTGACGTGAGACCGCCCTAGAATAACAGTACCCAGGAGAAGGCTATGCACCTATACAATAGGCGGTTCTGGCAGCGTGTATCGCCTTGACCATGCCCACCTTTTCAGTTTCTGCGGCCGAGCCTTTACTCGAAGAAATTGTGGTAACAGCGCGTAAACGCGGCGAGGCCGAGGTGGATGGCATCGAGCTTGCAGTCACTGCCGTACCGACGGAGGCCTGGGAAATCAGCGCTGGCCTCAGCTACCTGTTCAAGAACGAATTGACCAAGGACCAAGTCACGGACGAGGTGGTCGCACCGGGCAAGAAAGGCGACACTTTACCCAGGGTGCCGGACCTGACCTACAATTTCTCAGTGCAGTACAATTTCAACTACGCGGTGGATGGCTGGAATGGCTGGCTGCGCTCGGATTACAGCTACCGGGATGAGTCCGAAACCGAACTAAGCCCAGATTCCCCCAACAACCGGGAACAGGATTCCTACAGTATCTGGAACCTGCGAATTGGGGCCAGCAGCGATAGCTATGGCCTTGACGTGACCCTGTTCTGGGACAATGTTCTGGACGAGGATGGTGATGTCTACCTGGGTGTGGGCAATGGCGAGCCGACCAACAAAGTCACTAATCGCCCCAGCACGGTTGGTTTGACAGTTAACAAGCGTTTCTAAGCGCGGGCGCTAACCGGGGCGAAATTCAGCAAGTCTGTCTCTCGCCCTGTTTTTATACACGCCTGTATCAGGGGAGTTATTCGCATGATGCATTTTAGGGTAACAGGTGGTGGCATAAGCGCCTGCGCAGCCACAATTTTCTTTTTTTTCACACTACTGGCCAGTGGCGCTGCCCACACCGCCCCAAACACAATCTCTATCATCCACGCGGGCACCCTGCTGTCTGTGCCGGGTGAGCAACCCCTGAAAGACCAGTCCATTGTTATCCGCAACGGCAAGGTGCGTGAGATACGGGCCGGATTTGTCACCGCAGCAACTGTGGCACAAGCGGGGGAGGCTGCGGAAATAATCGATCTGCGCGATTCCTTTGTCCTGCCGGGTTTTCTTGACCTGCATGTTCACCTGAGCGGGCAAGCAGGATCGGGTGGAAAGCTGGACCGCGTTACGATGACGGATGCGGATTTCGCGCTTACTGCGGCTCTTTACGCCCGGCGCACACTAATGGCCGGCTTTACAACCGTGCGCGATCTCGGCTCGCCAGGTCGATCGGTGTTTGCCCTGAGGGATGCGGTCAAGGCAGGCCGTGCGGAAGGGCCGAAAATACTGGTTGCCGGAGACCCCATCACCGCCACCGGGGGCCATGGTGACTTCCACGGTTTTCGGCCAGAGGTGTTGGCGGCACTACCCAGGACAGGTGTCTGCGACGGCGCCGACAGTTGTGCCGCTGCGGTTCGCCGCCAGGTGAAGCGCGGCGCTGACGTCATCAAGGTAACCGTGACCGGTGGGGTCATGAGTGAAACCGCCGCCGGCACCGGTCAGCAGCTTACCGATGCCGAGCTGCGCTCCATTGTGGAGACCGCCCACAGCCTGGGCAGGAAAGTGACCGCCCACGCGCACGCTGCGGCGGGCATTGAGGCCGCGCTGCGTGCCGGCTTCGACTCGATCGAACATGCCATGTGGGCCGACAAGGACACCATGAAGTTGTTCAAAAAAACCGGTGCGTGGATGATCCCCACTATCTATCCCATAACAGCGGTCGGGGATACACCCGAAAAAATGAAGCAAGGACCCCTGAAAGGCTCGCCGCCGGCGGTCATGGAGAAACTCTTGCGCCTCGGTCGCCAGCCCAAGGATATGGCCAGTCTCGCATACAAAATGGGCGTCAAGATTGCACTGGGCACGGACTCGGGCATATCGCCGCACGGGGAAAACGCCAACGAGTTTATTGAATACGTAAACATTGGCATGTCACCGATGGAGGCCTTGCAGGCCGGCACCATCAATGCGGCAAAGGCTGCCGGTATAGAGAAAAACGTGGGCTCACTGGAAGCCGGCAAGGCCGCTGATATTGTAGCCTTGCCTGCATCGCCCCTGGACGACATCAGCAACGTGCTGCAGGTCAATTTCGTGATGCGCGACGGCATCGTCTTCAAAACGGATTAGCGTCGCGCCGAACTAAAGGCTTAAAAGGAAGAAAACCATGAGAAAAATTGTGCACGGGTTCGGCCTGATGCTTTGTATTCTGGCAATCGTATTGTCCGGGTCCGTATCGGGCAAGACCACATCCCTGATGATAGAAGATGTAACGGTAATTGATGGCACCGGCACTGCGCCAGTAACACATGTCAGCGTTTTGGTGGAAGGGCAACGCATCGTCCGCGTAATACCCGGGCTGTTCAGCGCAGACGCGAAATCCGGCGCCAGGGTGATTGATGGCCGCGGCAAATACCTGATTCCGGGGTTGATGGATGTACACGTGCACCTCAATGGCGGCACCAGCGTCAGCAAGGATGGCCTGAGGGCGATGGCAACAGATTTTAAGGCGGGAGAGGCTGCACTCCACAGTTTTCTCTACAGCGGTGTTACAACGATTTGCGACGTGGGCAACAATCCTGAATTCATATACAAACTGCGCGACCGGGAACGAGCCGGGGAGATCACCAGCCCCCGCATATTCGCCACGGGCTCTATCGTCACCTACCCCGGCAGTCACGGTGGCTCTTTCGGAGATTCGCTGGTGGATCGGTGGCCGGAAGCGATTCCTACCCTGGACAAGCACATTGCGCTACAGCCCGACATGGCCAAATTTACGCTGGAAGAACGGGGCTGGGGCGCCCGACCCATGATCCCTCTCCTGCCGGTGGATCTCCTGCAACATCTGGTTGAGTACTACAACGACCACGGCATCAGGACTACGGTTCACACCTCCAGCGAGCGCCGCGCCAGGCAGGCTATTTTTGCGGGCGCGGATACGCTGGCGCACCCTGTCATCCAGGGCCCGATAACGGCAGAGTTCGCCCGGCTCATGGCAGCAAAACGCATTCCGATGGCGAGCACCCTGACTATCGGGGAGAACTACAGCCGCCTGGCGGAACACCCTGAGTTTCTCGACCAACCGCTGTATCGGGCGACGCTTGATAAAGCTGAAATTGATCGCTTGAAAAACGAAGTGCAGCAAGAATACAGCGACAGCAGTTGGACCTGGTGGATGAAAATCATGACCCCCATAGCCCAGAACAACTTGAAGCAGATTAACGAAGCGGGTGGGATTGTTGCCCTGGGTACGGATGCCAGTAGCGGCCCTGCGGTGCACAGGGAGATGGAATTACTGGTTGGAGCGGGCATCTCGAATCTGGATGTTATTCGCAGCGCAACACTGAACACTGCCCGGTTTTTGGGCAGGGAAGACGATTTAGGCACAATCACTGCGGGCAAACTGGCGGATATGGTATTGCTGAATGCTAACCCGGCGACTGATATCAATAATGCGAAAGAGATTCACCTGGTGATAAAAAATGGCTCTGTGGTGGATCGTTCCCGCCTGAAGCTTCCTGTGAACAAATAGTGTTTTCAGGCCCCTGCTCGACAGGCGAGTTGTGCTATCGGGACCAGTGTCTACACGGCTTCCATCGCCTGGTTCGCGGCGTGTTCCGCTCGCGCCTTTTCCGTAAAATAAGGCGTGAGGGTCAGCAAAATCAGGTGGAAGCCCCTGGCGATACTCTCTTCGTTTAGCGCAATGTCGTTCATTTCCAGGTAGGGAGGCCAACCTTCCGTAATCAACCAGGTAACCAACAACGCCTCTTCAAGTTCGTGGCTCTCCGCGGGCAAGTTGAGGCATCCGGCGCGAATCATTTCGTTAAAAAAGCAATTCACTTCCTGTAGCCGCATTTTGCGGTTATCCGTAAGCGCCGTTAAATCAGCACCTGTTTTTCCTTAAAAGTTCGGGCCGGACTCTCTCCTGATGACCACACAGGAGAAAGCCATGAATGATGTAACCCATCCCCATCCCCAACCACTCGGAGTCTACTGGCGGCAGCAAGTTGATGCCTGGAAACCCTCAGGGCCATCGCAGGCCGAATTTTGCAAAGTCAACGAACTGCTTCACCACCGCTTCGTCTACTGGCGCGGGAAGTTTGAAGGTGTCAGCAGTAAGCCCCAGGTCAATCAAAGCCGAGGAGGATTTGCCGCAGTCAGCGTGCGGCACGATGTGGATCGCGGTTTGACCTTGTCACTGCCCAACGGCTTGGTCGTACGGGGCATCCGCTCTGAGAATCCATCGGTGGCGCGTCAGCTGCTGGAGCAACTGTGACCACCCGCTATTTTCGTCCGGCCAGTGACATGCCCCGGATCCACCTGTACCGGGACCCGGTGGATTTTAGAAAAGCCAGTGCCGGGCCGGCGGCCATTGTTGAGCGGGAGCTGGGCCACAATCCCTTTGACGGCGGCCTGTACGCGTTCACCAACCGGCGTCGCAACAAAATCAAGTGCCTTCATTGGGAAGACAATGGCTTTGTGCTGTATTGCAAGGCCCTTGCCGAGGAAAAGTTCCGCTGGCCTCGCCGTGGCGATGAGGTTGTTTCACTGACGGGGCAACGGATCAACCGGCTCCTCGATGGGTACGGCATCACGCTGATGACCGGCCACAGGAAATTGCATCATGAGTCTGTATTGCAAGGCTTTTTGTAGCCATGAATGTTACAATCAGGCCATGCGGTCGGCAATGAAAAGGCAACAAAAACAAGGAGGTTACGAGGGGTTCAATGTCTCGGATCCGCTTGCTGCTCTCGCCGGGAAAGACCAACTCCTCGAAGATAAAAACCGGGTTCTTGAAGAAAAAGACCAACTCCTTCAGGTCCATCAAAAACACCTCAGCGACAAAAACCACATCATCCTTGAGCAGGGCAAACGAATTAGCCTGCTTGAAGAGGACCGGGTTAGACCCAAGCTGCCGTGGTTAGTAGCGGTCAGTTGTATCAACAAAACACAAAAACCAATACGCCTCTACACGGAGGCGTTACTATGTGCATCACTTTTGTGGGTCTGGCTCAGACTCTGACCCCAAATTTCTGATGCGGCTTGAGGGCAGGACGCCCGTAACGGCGAGCGCTATACTTACACACATCGTCAAACAGAACGGGATAAAGCAATAATGAAACTCGCACGCAATGCCTTGCTTACCTTTTTGCTGCCCCTGTCCCTGATGGTGGGTTGCCAACAACAAAATGCAGATGCGCCGGCGGTCGAAGTGGCGGCGAAACAGCCTGTGCCAGTCGCCGCGGTGAATGGCAAACGCCTGTTGGCGGCCGACGCGGAACCCGGCAGTTGGATGTCCCACGGGCGCACCTACAGTGAGCAGCGTTACAGTCCCCTCAAGCAGGTAAACACAGATTCTGTGGAAGATCTGGGCCTGGCCTGGAGTTTTGATTTCAATACCGAGCGCGGCATAGAGGCAACTTCGATCGTGGTAGATGGGGTGATGTACGCCACCTCCTCCTGGAGCATTGTGCACGCCCTGGACGCACGCACGGGCGAACTCATATGGACATACGACCCTGGGGTTGCCAAAGCCAAAGTGCGGCATGGTTGTTGTGATGCGGTGAATCGTGGCGTGGCTGTATGGGAAGGGCAGGTCTTTGTCGGCGTCTTTGATGGTCGCCTGGTCGCCCTGGACGCCGCTACCGGCAAGGTTAATTGGGAAGTGGCCACAGTCGATGTGGAACTCCCCTATACCATCACCGGTGCGCCTCGCATTATTGATGGCAAAGTGCTGATTGGTAACGGTGGTGCTGAATACGGCGTGCGGGGCTTCCTCGGTGCTTACTCTGTGGATACCGGCAAACTGCTGTGGCGTTTCTATACGGTGCCGGGTAACCCGGAACTGGGTTTTGAAAACGAGGCCATGAAGATGGCGGCAGAAACCTGGAATGGCAAGTGGTGGGAGCTCGGCGGTGGGGGCGGTACCGTGTGGGATTCCATGGCCTATGATCCGGAACTGGACCTACTGTATTTCGGGGTGGGCAACGGCACTCCCTGGAACCGTGAGATCCGTTCACCCGGTGGTGGCGACAACCTGTTTTTGTCCTCCATTGTGGCGGTGCGCCCGGACACCGGTGAATACGTCTGGCATTACCAGACCACGCCGGGTGAAAGCTGGGATTACACCGCCACCCAGCACATCATCCTGGCTGATATCGAACTGGATGGAAAAACCCGCAAGGTACTGATGCAGGCACCCAAAAACGGATTTTTCTATGTGATTGATCGCACCGACGGCACTTTGTTGAGTGCCGATAACTATATTGATCTCAATTGGGCGACCCATGTGGATATGGAGACCGGCCGGCCGGTAGAGGTGGAAGGGGCACGCTATGTGGATTCGCCATTTACGGTGGTGCCGTCCTACCTGGGTGGCCATAACTGGCACCCAATGTCCTACAGCCCGGATACCGGCCTGGTATATATACCGGTGATCGAGTTTCCGGCCAATTACGGGCAGCCTGAGGACTTCCTCTATCGTCCGGGCATCTCCAATATAGGTATTGACGGAATAATTGGCAGTCTGCCCGATGCCCAAGCGGAGCGGGAGGCGTTGCGTCCGTTGATGCAGGGCCGCCTAGTGGCTTGGGACCCGCGCACTCAGCAGGAAGCCTGGCGGGTGGAACATCGCGGCCCCTGGAATGGTGGTGCGCTCAGTACCGCGGGTAAGCTGGTATTCCAGGGAACAGCCGACGGCAAGATAGTGGCCTATAGCGCCGATAGTGGCGCCTGGCTATGGGAGTTTGCCGCGCAAACCGGTGTAGTGGCACCGGTGATGACCTATGAACTCGATGGAGAGCAGTATGTCTCGGTCAATGTTGGTTGGGGTGGCGCCTATGCGTTGGTATTTGGTGAGTATGTGCAGCCAGAGAGTATGCCCAACGTCAGCCGGGTGTTGACCTTTAAACTGGGTGCCGGCGGTCAGCTGCCGGCGGTGGACTGGCGGCCCACGGTGGCCTTTAACCCGCCCCAACGCACTGCCGATGCTGCTACCGAGCGAGAGGGCTATGCCCTGTATCAGGACATATGCATGGGCTGCCACGGACTCAATGCAGTATCTGGTTTGATTATTCCCGACCTGCGTGGGTCGGCCTGGATTCACGATGCCAAGGGCTGGAACTCGGTACTGCGGGAAGGCTTGCTGAGTAAAAATGGCATGGCCGGTTTTGCCGATTACCTGGATGCTGAACAGAGTGAAGCAATTCGAGCCTATATTATCGAGCAGGCCTGGCGCGGGCTGAAAGTACAACAGCAAGCGGCCAAGGAATAGATGCCATGAGTCGATTGGAAGGCAAGGTAGCAATAGTTACCGGTGGCGCCCGCGGTACGCCTGTTCGTGGAACACGCTGCCAAAGTGATCATCGGCGACGTGCTGGATGAGGTTGGCCAGGCCCTGGCGGACGAGTTGGGGGAGACTGCGCGGTTTCTGCACATGGATGTCAGCAAGCAGGAAGACTGGGACCTGGCCGTGAAGGCGGCGCAGGAATTCGGTCCGCTAAACGTGCTGGTCAATAATGCGGCCATCGTACACATGGCCTCAATTGCTGATACCACCAACGAAGATTACATGCGGGTGGCGAGTATCAACCAGTTGGGCAGCTTTATGGGCGTGCGTGCCGCTATTGAGCCCATGAAAGCAGCCGGTGGTGGTTCTATCATTAATATCTCCTCCATTGACGGGGTGCAGTCAAAGGCCGGCTTGTCTGCTTATTCCTCTACCAAGTGGGCGGTGCGGGGTTTGACCAAGAGTGCCGCCATCGAACTCGGTCAGTACGGTATTCGGGTGAACAGCGTGCATCCCGGTGGCATTTTCACCGCCATGGGTGGCGCCGGCGTCGGTATCAGTGAGCAGGAGATGAGCGAATCTGTCTACGCTGATTTCCCCATTCCGCGGGTCGGGCGCCCGCAGGAAGTAGCCTATGTAACCTTGTTCCTGGCCACCGATGAGGCGAGTTATAGCACCGGTGCCGAATTTATGGCTGACGGCGGCTGGGCGGCGGGTATGCGTATGCCGGGTATGCTTTGCTCATGATCAAACTGGAGTGTTTCTACGATTGCACCTCGCCCTGGACCTACCTGGCCTTTACCGGCCTACAGCCCATCTCCGAACGTTACGGTGTGAATATTGAATGGCGGCCGATGCTGGTCGGCGGCGTATTCAATGCGGTTAATCAGGATTTATATGCGCAGCGTGAAGCGGCTTTTGGTAACAAGCGGCGTATGACTTATATGATGAAAGACCTCAAGGACTGGGCCGACCTGCGCGGTATAGAAATCAACTGGCCCGGTTTCCATCCCGCCAACGCGGTTAAATCCATGCGTGGCTGTTTTGTGGCCGAAGAGCAGGGCCAGCAGGTGCCGTATGCGAAGGCTGTCTTCGAGGCCTATTGGGGGCGCAATGAGGATGTTAGCCAGGATGAGGTGTTGACCGCTATAGTCAGCGAACTGGGTATGGATGTGAGTGCTTTTTTGCAGCGCATCGCAGAGCAGGGCATTAAAGACCAGCTCCGCGCCAACACCGAAGAGGTAATTGAGCGCGGCGCTTATGGCTCACCGACGATTTATATTAACAGTGATGATATGTACTTCGGTAATGATCGCCTGCCTTTAATAGAACGCAAGCTGGAGCTGCTGAGTCATTCATGAATGGGGCTGGCAGTAGCAATCTTCACCGCGTGTCCCGCCACACCAGCAAGCGCACAATCTGGCCAACTCGTGCACCTAACACCTTGCGGATACCAATTTCCCGAGTGCGACGCTGTGCCATAAAGGCGGCCAGGCCGATCAGGGCCAGTGATAAGGCCATTGCCGCGAACCCTGTCAGTACTCCGTTCATGGCCTTGAACATGGCGTACACGTCGGCGAAGATCTCGTCGAGAAACCTCCGTTGAATGGGGTAATCGGGATTGACCTGCTCCCAGACCGCATCAACGTCCGCCAGTGTTTGAGTCAGGTTATCACCCCGAACACGTATGGACGCGACCCGGGACGGCTCTGGAGAAAGCAGAAATGCCATGGGCTTGACCTTGTTATGCAAGTCTTTAAAGTTCTGATCGGGCACTGTGCCAACGATAGTGAACTGGACGATGGGATCCTCGTCCTCGTCGGCAACTGTGAAGTAGCTCTGGCCCCGGGCGGCCTGTACGCGTTCACCAACCGGCGTCGCAACAAAATCAAGTGCCTTCATTGGGAAGACAATGGCTTTGTGCTGTATTACAAGGCCCTTGCCGAGGAAAAATTCCGCTGGCCTCGCCGTGGCGATGAGGTTGTTTCACTAAAACTCACATCATCCTTGAGCAGGGCAAACGAATTAGCCTGCTTGAAGAGTGCTTGCGCCTGGCCACAGTGCAGAAGTTTGGCGCCAGTAGTGAGAAGCCGGCGTTTCAGTCCGACAAAACCTTCTTCACCAAGGTCAAGGAGGAACTGGAATTTATCCCCGCCCAGGTCAAGGTGCTGGAGTACTGGCGGGAGAAGGCGGTATTCGACAACGATGGCGAAGACGTCATCGTTGCGGCGCAGCGACCCGCTCACCCTTTGGGTGAATGTTTTGCCGGCCCTTCATTGCTGGCCTACATCATTGCCTCCAAATACGCCGATGGACTGCCGCTGCACCGTCTGGAGGGAAAGCGGGGCAGCCCGCCAAAGCCGACGTGGCGTTAAGCAGGATCCGCAGGCTGTATGCGATAGGGAAATCGATCAAGGACCTGGAGCACGACCAGAAAAAACAGGCGCGACAGACACTCAGCGTGCCGATTCTCGATGACCTGAAAGCGTGGCTGGAGAAGAACGTCAATCGGGTACCCAAAGATAGCCTGACCCATAAGGCGATAAGGTATACGCTGAACCAGTGGGAGTATCTGATTGGCTATTGTGAGGATGGCCGGTTGCACATCAGTAATGCACTGGCGGAGAATGCGATCAGGCCTTTTGCTGTTGGACGCCGGGCCTGGCTTTTTGCAGATGCCTCACACGGTGCCCGCGCCAGTGCGACCTGCTATGGTTTGGTGGAAACGGCTAAGGCGAATAAGCTTGAGCCCTAGTTTACCTCCAGCATGTGCTGGCGAATATTGCGGAGGCGGATACGGTGGAGAAGCTGGAAGCGTTACTGCTCTGGAACATGGAAGTCGAAGACTAACGGCGGGGCAAACTGATTAACTGTTCGATGACTACCTGATAATGTCAACGGGGGTCGATTTAGAGGCGCTTACCCGGCGGCAGCAAATGACGAGCTGTCCCTCCTCCTCGTCCAGTTTTATCCGATTGACGCACTGCCCCTTGAGGCCCACAATATCCCTCTGGATGTCGATTCCCATATACCTGTTCCATATAAAGTTGTGATGAGTCTTATATATCAACGGATTACGTGGGGATCGGCATCCTGTTTCACTCATAGAACCGGAGAAGAGCCTTGGAAGTTTAGAAAAGACGAAATTGATCAGTGGGTTATAAACGGCAGCACTGAGTAGAGTAGAGTAGAAAGGAAAATGACTAACCCGTTTTTTGAACACCCGATACTCAATTCTCCCTATGACTACCCCGGTCGCCACTGGGAGCTGGATGGCAGTGGCCAGCCCACCCAACAAATCCGAGATGTTCGTCGTCGTGCCGAATTTATCACACCGATTCCCAAGCCTAGAAAACGCAAAGGCTCGGCTGGACAGTCGCAGTTAGTTTTTGATGAAGGCAAAGGCCTGTCTACCGATGAGCAGCAATACGATCATACCGCGATAATCAATAGCGTTCGTCAGCAGGTCGATAAATGGCGAAACCTGCCAAACCCCAATGACTGGCGTGTCACACCAGAAACGGCTCGCTTGCTTCAACACTGGCGGCATCACAATTTCAGCAGCCTCCGGCCTTTTTTCTGTCAGGTAGAGGCGGTGGAAACAGCGATTTGGCTAACCGAAGTTGCGCCCACCGCAGGAAAGGTTGGTAAAGGTTTTCTGGAGCACCTGACCAACGCCAACAATGATGCCAACCCGGAGATCATGCGTCTGGCCTTAAAACTGGCGACAGGCGCAGGCAAGACCACGGTGATGGCCATGTTGATTGCCTGGCAAACCATTAATGCGGTACGCAAACCCCAGAGCAAACGGTTCACCCGAGGTTTTTTGATCGTTGCTCCCGGCCTGACTATCCGTGATCGCCTGCGAGTTCTCCTCCCCAACGATCCGAACAGCTATTACCAGAGCCGTGAGTTGGTTCCAGGCGATATGATGGCCGATCTGGATCGAGCCAAGATTGTCATCACCAACTACCATGCGTTCAAGCTGCGTGAGCGCATGGAGCTATCAAAGGTCGGACGTTCGCTGCTTCAGGGGCGTGGAGACGCACTGAACACACTGGAAACAGAAGGCCAAATGTTGCAGCGGGTGATACCCGACCTGATGGGTATGAAAAACATCATGGTGATCAATGACGAGGCCCACCATTGTTACCGTGAAAAGCCAAACCATGCGGCTGATGATGATTTAAAGGGCGATGACAAAAAAGAAGCGGCAAAAAACAGCGAGGCCGCTCGGCTGTGGATATCGGGTATCGAAGCCGTTAAGCGTAAACTGGGTGTAAACCGTGTTCTTGATCTGTCTGCCACGCCTTTCTTTTTGAGTGGCTCAGGCTATGCCGAAGGCACCTTATTCCCCTGGGCCATGAGCGATTTTTCGCTAATGGATGCCATCGAATGCGGCATCGTCAAATTGCCCCGTGTGCCGGTTGCCGACAATATCCCTGGCGAAGACATGCCCAAGTTTCGCAATCTCTGGGAGCATATTCGCACCCGTATGCCGAAGAAGGGCAGAGGCAAAGCAAAAATGCTTGACCCGCTCAATTTGCCTGTCGAGTTGCAAACTGCACTGGAAGCTCTATACGGACATTATAAAAAGACTTACCAATTGTGGGGAAAAGCAGGTGTTCGTGTGCCGCCTTGCTTCATTGTTGTTTGTAACAACACTTCAACTTCCAAACTGGTGTACGATTTTATCTCGGGTTTTCACCGGGAGAATGACGACGGATCAACCACTTTGGAGAATGGGCGTTTACCACTGTTTCGTAATTTTGATGAACACGGCAACCCGATTGCTCGACCACGCACACTGCTGATCGATAGCGAGCAGCTTGAATCCGGTGAGGCACTGGACAAAAACTTTCATGAGATGGCCGCTGATGAAATAGAGCGCTTCCGCTATGAGATGAAGCAGCGTGGCGATCATAAGGGCGCGGAGAATATCACCGAGCAAGATTTACTCCGTGAGGTAATGAACACCGTGGGTAAACGAGACCAGTTGGGTGAATCTATCCGCTGCGTGGTTTCCGTTTCCATGCTTACCGAAGGATGGGATGCCAATAACGTGACCCATGTGCTGGGGGTGCGAGCCTTTGGTACCCAGCTTCTGTGTGAGCAGGTGATTGGTCGAGCATTGCGCCGCCAATCCTATGATCTCAATGAAGATGGGCTATTCAACGTTGAATATGCCGATGTGCTGGGCATTCCCTTTGACTTTACCGCCAAGCCGGTGGTGGCGCCGCCACAACTGCCGCGTGAGACAATCCAGGTTAAAGCCATTCGTCCCGATCGCGATGCTCTCGAAATTCGCTTTCCGCGGGTGGCCGGGTACCGGGTCGAACTGCCAGAGGAGCGCTTGACTGCCGAGTTCAATCAGGACTCTGTGCTGGAACTGACACCGGACTTGGTCGGTCCCTCGATCACCAAGAATGCCGGCATCATCGGTGAAGACGTAGATCTGAGCCTGGAACACCTAGGCGACATGCGACATTCCACGTTAGTATTCCACATCACTCAACGATTGCTTTACACAAAATGGCGTGATCCTGGCGAAGAAGCGAAACTACATCTCTTTGGCCAGTTAAAGCGCATTACTCGGCAATGGCTCGATAACTGCCTGGTGTGCAAGGGTGGGACCTACCCCGCCCAGCTAATGTATCAAGAGTTGGCCGACATGGCCTGTGCGCGGATTACCGCAGGCATCACCCGTTCGCTGGTTGGTGAGCGGCCCATCAAGGTCATGCTCGACCCCTACAATCCCGTTGGCTCCACAGCGCATGTAAACTTCAATACCTCCAAGACCGAGCGCTGGGAGACAGACGCAAGATATTGCCATATCAATTGGGCAATCCTTGATAGCGATTGGGAAGGGGAGTTTTGCCGGGTGGCTGAATCGCACCCCCAAGTAAAGGCCTATGTCAAAAACCACAACCTTGGGTTGGAAGTACCTTACCGGCACGGCTCAAAAACACGCACATACATCCCCGACTTCATCGTCAATATTGATGACGGGCATGGAGACGACGATTTGTTGCACCTGATCGTCGAGATTAAGGGTTGTCGACGCGAAGATGCGAAAGAAAAGAAGGCCACCATGGAAACCTATTGGGTGCCTGGAGTGAACAACCAAAGCCAGTATGGCCGCTGGGCGTTTGCCGAGTTTACTGATGTTTACGAGATGCAAACGGACTTTGAAGAAAAAGTCGAAGCCGAGTTTAATAGGATGATTGAGCAGATTATCGGGGAAAAGGCCTAGTCACTATGCCTGCCACCCACCAGAAGCAGATCAAGTTTGATGCGCGCAAACTCATGGAGCAAGCCATCGAAGTGATGCGGCAGTCAGTCTCTGAAGAACGAGAGGATGGTAAAGCCAGTCCGATGGTCGGGGCTGTGTTGTGGAAACCCGACGGTACCATCGAGGTGAGCTGTCGGGGTGAGCTGCGCTCAGGGGATCATGCCGAGTACACTCTATTGGAAAGAAAGAACTGCGACACCCAGCTGGATGGTTCTGTCCTGTTCGTCACACTGGAACCTTGCGCTCCCAATGCACGCAATACACCGAAGATGAGTTGCGCGGAGCGCATCGTTCTGGCCAGAATCAAAGAGGTATGGGTAGGCATTGAAGACCCGGACCCGACAGTTGATCGCAAGGGTATCAAGTATCTGCAAGACGCCGGCATTGCTGTGCACATGTTTGACCGCGAGCTGCAGGAGATCATTCAGGTGGAGAACAAGGATTTCCTCGCCCAGGCGCTGGAACGGGCAGAGGCGTTCATGGAAGAAACGACAAAGGAGGTGACACTTTCGACGTTGGAAAAGGCGGTTGATGTCACAGTAACCGACGACCTGTCAGATGCGGCGTTGAAAGAGTATCGACTGGTTGCCAAGATTAAAGCCAAGGTAGGGTCGGATGATTTCAATCGTCGCCTTTTGCAGCAAGGGCTCCTGAAAAAGGAAGATGAACAACTGAGCCCCACGGGCTTTGGATTACTGCTTTTCGGTAAAGAACCAAGAACGGTTATACCGCAAGCCGCGATGTTGGCGACGATCTATTATCCAGATGGTACGGAGGAAACCAAAGATTTCGACGGGCCCATGGTGCTTATACCCAAACACATGGAGAAGTGGCTAAACGACAAGCTTCCTAACGTCATTGATCGTGGCGCCATGCAGCGGAAGGACGTTCCACCACTTCCCTTCGAGATGATTCGTGAAGCGGTGGTCAACGCGCTGACCCACCGGGACTACGATATCCAAGGGGCCAAGTGCCAACTAGTCATCACTGTTGACACAGTTACCGTGAAAAGCCCCGGAGGCCCGCTGCCACCCATCACCCTGAAGCAACTACAGGATTTCAATGCCCCAATGTTGAGTCGGAATCCCGTACTTCATTACGTTTTCGCACAGATGGAAATGGCCGAGGAAAGAGGTCTTGGCCTCAGGTCATTGAAAAAGCGAGCTGATGAGCTTGGTTTGCCCCTGCCCAAGTACAGTTTTGACGACCCCTATCTCGCGCTGATTCTCTACCGCAATCTGCAAGGTGTCGAGAATGAATTGCCGGAGGCGGTTGCCGGGAAGCTTAATGCGGACGAAAAAGTTGCGTGGCAGTTCCTCAATACCAAGAAGTCCGTTACCAACCGGGAGTTGATGGCAGAGCTGGAGTTCGACGAGCGGAAGGCTCAGCGGGTCTTGAAAAAACTGATAGACCTAAACCTGCTACGTAAGCTGGGCAAAGGACCCGCGACCTCGTACGAGGTCGTTCAGTCATGAGAGGGAAAGCAATCCCGACGCAAGTCCCGACAAAGTGTCTGGATATATGGTTGTTGTTGGAGAAAAATATCAATCCCGACAATAATCCCGACAAAGTGTCGGGATTCACTCTATGCCGAAAACGCGTTAAAGCGAGTTCTGCTATACCGTCAGCGGCAGAGATGTTATGCGACAAGTGAAATAGTAAAGGCGCGTTTATGGCAAAGAAACAAAGCAAAAAAACCGTTGAGTCCCTCACCCACGAGGAAGCCTCACGCAGGAATATTCCCACCGCCGAATATCATTCCGTGATGCAGAAGGAAGAACAAAGCTCGATCCGCGTCGCCTACGAGCGCCGCAATCGCGACCTTGATCCGCAACTGGTTTGGCGCGGTAAAGATGAGCAGGATTGGTCCGATCTGGTGGTGCATGCTCCGCCGCTGTATATCCAGGAAAAGGTTCACCCCAAGATATTGATTGATGACCTGTTGCGCCGTGCCGAGGCCGATGAAGTAGAAGCCGAGCCTCAGGTAGATTTATTTGCTGATTTCAACGGCGTGCCTGACGAGGGAGCCAAAACCGAGTTTTACCAGCACGATGCCAACTGGTCGAACCGCATGATACTGGGTGACAGCTTGCAGGTGATGGCGTCTCTGGCCGAGCGCGAGGGCCTGCGCGGCAAAGTGCAATGCATCTACATCGACCCGCCCTACGGCATCAAGTTCAACTCCAACTTCCAATGGTCCACCACCAGCCGCGACGTGAAGGACGGCAAGGCCGACCACATCACCCGCGAGCCCGAGCAGGTGAAAGCGTTCCGCGACACCTGGCGCGACGGCATCCACTCCTACCTCACCTATCTGCGCGACCGGCTGACCGTGGCGCGAGACCTGCTGGCCGACTCGGGTTCGATCTTCGTCCAGATCGGGGACGAGAATGTGCATCGGGTACGGGCACTGATGGACGAAGTGTTTGGGGAGCGCAACCTGATCGCCTTAGTTGCATACGCAAAAACTACTGGATTCTCTGGTACTCACCTGTCATCGGTCTGTGACTATTTGGTTTGGTATGTCAAGGCGGCGCCAAGCCTAAAGTATCGCCCGCTTTTCGACGCCAAGACACCAGCCGGTGAGGGAGCCTCCAAGTACAAACCGGCCTCTGCCATTAAGGCCATTAAGGCCCTAACAAGCTCTAGCATTGATCAGACGCGCCTTGTGACGTCAGCTGATCTGACGTCACAAGGCGCGTCGGTCAACTCAGAGCAGTTGTTCCGATTTAGAGGCGCTGAACGGATACCGCCCGCCGGACTTCATTGGAAGACCACTGTCTCTGGATTGGACCGTTTGTCAAAAGCGGAAAGAATCATCCAAGAAGGCAAATCAATCCGATACGTCCGGTTCTTGGATGATTTCGCAATTTACCCTCGGACGAATGTGTGGCTGGACATCGGAGGTGTTCAAAGTCGCACCGATCCAAAAGTGTACGTCGTCCAGACTGCTACTGAAGCCGTAAAGCGCTGTATCCTCATGACCACCGACCCCGGCGATCTGGTACTCGACCCCACCTGTGGCTCCGGCACCACGGCCTATGTGGCCGAACAGTGGGGGCGACGGTGGATCTCCATCGACACCTCTCGTGTCGCGCTGGCGCTTGCTCGCGCTCGGATCATGGGCGCGCGCTATCCCTACTACCTGCTCGCCGACAGCCCCGAGGGGCAGCGCAAGGAAGTGGAGATCACGCGCACTGTCCCGTCCGAAACCCCGACCCGGGGCGACATCCGGCAGGGCTTTGTCTACGAACGGGTGCCGCACATCATGCTGAAATCCATCGCCAACAATGCCGAGATCGACGTGATCTGGGAGAAGTTTCAGGAAACGCTGGAACCGCTGCGCGAACAGTTGAACACCGCCCTCGGCAAATCCTGGCAGGAATGGGAAATCCGCCGCGATGCGGACGACGAATGGCCCGCGGACGCCAAGGAGGCGCACACCAAATGGTGGGAAGTGCGTATTGAGCGTCAGAAGGAGATCGATGCCTCCATCGCCGCCAAGGCCGGGTTCGAATACCTCTACGACAAACCCTACGAAGACAAGAAAAAGGTTCGTGTCGCCGGGCCATTCACGGTAGAGAGCCTTTCACCCCACCGAATACTGGACGTGGATGAAAACGACGAACTTATTGATGACAGTATTTCAGAATCCAAAGAAGGGTATGGCGAGGCACAGAACTTTGTACAAATGATTCTGGAAAACCTGAAAACCGCCGGAGTACAACAGGCGCACAAGGAAAATAAAGTGGACTTCACCGCACTGACTCCCTGGCCCGGTGAGCTAATCTGCGCTGAAGGCCGCTACTTCGAAGGTAAGGAAGACTCCGGCACTGAGAAACGAGCGGGTATATTTATCGGCCCGGAATTCGGCACAGTCTCTCGCCTCGACTTGGTAGCCGCTGCCCGCGAAGCAGGTGATGCTGGTTTTGATGTGCTCATCTGCTGCGCCTTCAACTACGATGCTCACTCAACAGAGTTCAACAAACTTGGCCGCATCCCCGTTCTCAAAGCCAGAATGAACGCCGACCTGCACATGGCCGCCGATCTTAAAAACACCGGCAAGGGCAATCTCTTCGTTATCTTTGGTGAGCCAGACATCGACATTATCGATGCAGAAGACGGACAGATTCAGATTAAAGTCAACGGCGTCGATGTCTTCCACCCCAACACCGGCGAAGTCCGCAGCGACGGTGCCGATGGCATCGCCTGCTGGTTGATCGACAGCGACTACAACGAAGAAAGCTTCTTCGTCCGCCACGCCTATTTCCTCGGCGCCAACGACCCCTACAAATCACTCAAAACCACCCTCAAGGCCGAGATCAACGAAGATGCCTGGGCCACGCTTAACAGCGATACTTCAAGACCTTTTACTAAACCAAAATCGGGCCGCATAGCGGTGAAAGTGATTAACCATCTTGGGGATGAAGTGATGAAGGTGTTTAGGGTGTGACTATAAATGTGGCCCTATTTGATAGTTTGATAGTTTGGTAGTAACTTTACGTAATCCTATTTTATTGGAGCCACCTTTTGCACAAATTTAAGAAGGATGAATAAATGAGCAGTGAATTGCAATTCCATGATGCGCAGAAAACTCTTACGGAGTTGAGAGACCACTTGGCGCGCCACGATAAGCCAATTGCATTTTTCTTTGGCGCTGGATCGTCGAGTGCTGTTCAAGTTCCGCTGCCAAATAATCAAGGTACCCAACCTCTTATCCCTGCTGTTACTGGGCTGACCAAACTGTGTCAAGAAGACGTAAATGCATTAGGTCAAAAATTCGAAAAGGCTTGGATCTCTATCGTGACTCAATGTAAGGAAAATAAACAAGATCCTAATGTCGAAACAATCCTTTCTCGCTTACGGATGATGCTAAATGCAATCGGAAAGTCAGATACTCTATCAGGTCTTAATAGGGCCGAGTTAGGAATGCTGGAAAAGTCTGTGCGGAAGACGATTGCAAGAGTTGTAGCTCCCAATCTAGATATGATCACTAATGATTTTCCGCATCGCAAGTTCGGTCGCTGGTTATCAAAAACTTCGCGGCAAAACCCAGTTGAGATATTTACGGTGAACTATGATGTTCTTTTTGAATATGCTCTTGAAGCGGAACGTATACTTATATTTGATGGATTTGTAGGATGCTACAGGCCATTTTTTCATCCAGATTCATTGCGTCGATTGGAGACTGCACCTGGAGCAAACTGGACAAGATTGTGGAAAATGCATGGATCTGTGAGCTGGCGGCAAATTGAGCAAGATGGCCGGTATCGTGTGGTTCGAGGAGAGCCGAACTCTGAAGGCGAGATGATTTTTCCATCATACCAAAAATATGATGAGTCTCGTCAACAACCATACTCTGCGTTTACTGATCGTCTCAGTAGATTTCTTGAACAGGACGATGCACTTTTGATAGTTGTTGGGTTCAGCTTTGGTGATGAACATATCAACAATCTTATTTTCCAAGCGCTGGAAAATAGACCACGAACACATGTTTACGCTCTTCAATATACGGATCTACCAGAAAATAGTGATCTTGTTAGTCGTGCAAAGCAAAGGTCAAACATGATCGTAGTCGGCCCAAAATTCGGGGTTGTTGGGGGAAGACGCGCAAAGTGGACACCAATTGAAAGTCCACTATTTATGGGGGATATCTTTGAGCTCATAGAAGGCGATGAAGTAGGAGAAGAATCCACCAAATTAGGTGTTATGAAGATTGGTGATTTCGTAGTCTTTTGCGAATTTTTAGAAGCAATGATACAGGGTAATTAAATATGCCAATCGTGGACCCTACATTCATTGGTCAGGTTGCCTCGGTTTCTGGGTCCGTAGTTCGTGTTCGGCTTCGTGAAGATATGCCTTCAACGTTGGTGATGATCGGAGGAGAGTCTTATCGAGTTGGACAGGTCGGTGGATTTCTCCGAATTACACTTGGTTATTCCAATCTTTATGCAGTTTGCACCCAAATTGGAGCAGACGCTGCTCCTTTGGGCGGGTCTGAGATGCCTGTCACAACCAGCCTTGAACAAGACTTTGAGTCTAAATTATCTGGGTATCGATGGATGACTATTATCCTATTTGGCGAAGGATTAGGTTCATCCTTTGAACGAGGGGTTGGTCAATATCCGACAGTTGGTGATGAGGTCCATCTTGTTACCAACGATGATTTAGAAGTCATTTATGACTGGTCTAAAGATAAACAAGGTACAATTTCAGTTGGACAGATTGCTTCAGCTTCAGGAATATCAGCTGATGTAAGCGTTGCCGGTTTGGTGAGCCGACATAGCGCAATTGTAGGTTCAACTGGCGCAGGAAAATCAAATCTCGTAACTGTCTTATTGGAAACAATGTCTGATGGAAGTTTGCCCAATTCCCGAACAATCGTAATTGACCCACATGGTGAATATGCTACCGCTCTCGGTGATAAAGCTCGTGTATTCAGACTTCGGCCGAACGAACAAGCTGGAGAACGAGCGTTTTGGATACCTTTTTGGGCACTTCCTTTTGCTGAACTACAACAACTTATACTTGGTGGCCTTCAGCCCAACCATGAGGCTGCCATTCGAGATATCGTTCTTGATATGAAGGTCGAAGCTGCAAAACACCTTGAAGTTGCTCCTCCATTGGAAACACTAACTGCAGACTCTCCAGTTCCTTTCAGCATTAAGCAGCTATGGTATACATTAGATCAGTTTGAACGTGTCACCTTCAGTGCCGCGAATCAACAGACCGAAGATAGTAGGAACGATCCAGAGGAGGTGGGTGACCCAAACAAATTGAAATCTGACCGATATCCTGCTGCGAGTCCATATAACCAGGCACCATATAAAAATGGTCGTAAGAGAAATATTGAGCGCCAACTAGAATTCATGCGGAGTCGATTGCGTGACGCGAGGTTTTCATTCCTTTTCTCTCCTGGAGATGGCTTTTCACCGAAATTGAATGGAAAGGTTGATAGTGATTTGGATTTGCTTGTAAAGGATTGGATTGGGCATGACAAGCCTATTACGATTTTTGATGTTTCGGGTCTCCCTTCTGAAGTCTTGCCTACCATTGTTGGAACCATGCTGCGAATTGTTTATGACATGTTATTTTGGTCCCAAGAGCTTCCAATAGGTGGACGAGAACAACCGTTATTAATTATTCTAGAGGAAGCTCATAGGTTTGTTCCAGAAGGGGATAATAGTCCTGCACATCGCACGCTTTCTATGATAGCGAAAGAAGGGCGTAAATACGGAACAGGACTAATGCTCGTTACGCAACGGCCATCAGAAATTGACAGTGCAATTCTTAGTCAGTGCGGTTCACTTGTTTCTCTTCGAATTACAAATTCAGCGGATCGCGCCAAGATTGCAGCCGCAGTGCCAGATGATCTTGGTGGATTGATAGAACAACTGCCTTCTCTTCGTACCGGGGAAGGAATTTTTTTAGGCGAAGTTATGCCTATTCCTTCCCGCGTTCGTATTCGGAAAGCAAAGGAAAAGCCTATAGGTGATGATCCCCATCTCCCCGAGGCATGGCAAGTGACAGAGCGCCCGGATGAAAAATTATATTCGCTAGGACTGAAAAATTGGCGCGCACAATCATTGTTGGGAGAGATAGTTGATAATAATGTTGAGCAACTAGAAGGAGAGAGCGATGCCTGAAATGCATTATGTAGACTCGAGCAGCATCGAAGCAATTGGACACGAACCTGATCTACAAGAGCTTCATGTTCGGTTTCTGAAGAGTGGGGAGACGTATGTTTATTATGGAGTAGAAGAATGGGTCTTTCAGGAGATGATACAGGCAGATTCAAAAGGAGGGTATTTGAATAGCAGCATCAAAGGTCATTACGATTACGGGAAAGTATAGGGCGTATGGACTTTCGTATAGCCGACACCTTTACCACCAGCCTCGCCAAACTCACTGGCGACGAACAAAAGTCTGTAAAGACTACTGCGTTTGATTTGCAACTAAACCCGGCAAATCCCGGGATGAGTTTCCACAAACTCGACTTGGCCAAGGACCCTAGGTTCTGGTCAGTTCGAATCAGCCGGGATATTCGGTTGATCGTACACAAGACTGAAAAAAGTCTGTTGCTTTGTTACGTCGATCATCATGACAAAGCCTATCATTGGGCAGAACGCCGCAAGCTGGAAACCCATCCTAAGACAGGGGCAGCACAGTTGGTGGAAGTGCGGAAAATGGTGCGTGAAATTACCGTTCCGATGTATGTAGCCCAAGTCGATGTTCAGGCTGATGCTCAACCCAATCAGCCAACAGCACAAAAGCCACTATTGTTTGTAGACTTGCCGGATGATGAGTTGCTGAGCTATGGGGTGCCGGTTGAGTGTCTGGACGATGTACGAGAGGCTGATGAAGACACTGTGCTGGATTTGGCTGATCATTTGCCGGGCGAAGCAGCAGAGGCACTGCTGGAACTGGCGACTGGAGGCACGCCGCAGATTGTTCAACCTGTAGCGGTAAGCGTTGATCCGTTTGAACATCCCGATGCGCAGCGCCGCTTCCGGATGGTGAAGAATGTTGAAGAGCTTGAGCGTGCCCTGGATTACCCTTGGGAGAAATGGACTGTTTTTCTCCATCCGGCACAGCGCCAGTGGGTGGAAAAGGACTATAACGGCCCCGCACGGGTGTCGGGTTCGGCGGGAACAGGTAAAACTATTGTTGCCTTGCACCGTGCGGTCTTTCTTGCGCGAAAGCATCCCGAGGCGCGCGTTTTGCTCACTACTTTCTCCGATACTTTGGCGAATGCATTGCGGGTAAAATTGAGACGATTGATCAGCGGTGAGCCCCGGCTTGGCGAGCGTCTTGAAGTGCAGGCTGTCAACACAATCGGTTGCCGACTTTATGAATCGCACTGTATTGCTGATAAAGGTTCTTTAAATATCGTCTCTTCTGAAGTGATACAGAGCCTGCTTAAAGAGGCATCCGGTAAGGCTGAGGATAGCAAATTTAGCCAGCAGTTTTTACTGGCAGAATGGACTGACGTGGTGGATGCATGGCAGCTGGATACCTGGAATGCCTATCGAGATGTCCGACGCCTGGGTCGAAAAACCCGTCTTCCAGAACAACAACGTGCGTTACTATGGTCGATATTCGACGGTGTTCGCACACAGCTTGCGCATCTGAAATTAATCACTTTCCCCGGATTATTTTGCCAGCTATCCGCTAACATTTCTGAGCGAAAACACCCTCCTTTCGAGTATGTGGTTGTCGATGAAGCACAAGACATCAGTGTTTCTCAGTTGCGGTTTCTTGCAGCCCTTGGAGGTCAGCGCCCAAACAGCCTGTTCTTTGCGGGTGATCTTGGCCAACGAATTTTCCAACTGCCCTTCTCCTGGAAATCGCTGGGCGTTGATATTCGTGGTCGCTCTCGTACCCTGCATATTAATTACAGAACATCGCACCAGATTAGAATGCAGGCTGATCGATTACTGGGGCCGGAAGTGTCTGATGTGGATGGAAATACAGAAGAGCGGTGCGGTACTGTTTCGGTATTCAATGGGGCGGTTCCTGAGATTACCATTTTGGACAGTATTGAGGATGAATGCACTGCAGTCAGCGAGTGGTTATTGGCAAGGAGCAGCGAAGATGTATTGCCCCACGAGATAGGTGTTTTTGTTCGGTCTGAGAATGAACTTGACCGTGCGCGCAAAGCCGTTGAGGATGCCGAACTGCCGCTCAACGTGCTCGACGAAAATCTAGAGGCAACCAGCGGATACGTTTCGATCAGCACTATGCATCTCGCCAAGGGTCTGGAATTTCGTGCCGTTGTGGTGATGGCCTGTGACGATGAAGTGATTCCATTGCAGGAACGGATTGAAACAGTTGTTGACGATTCGGATTTGGAAGAGGTTTACAACACGGAACGTCACTTATTGTACGTAGCTTGTACTCGTGCGCGTGATTATTTGCTGGTGACAAGTGTCGATCCCGCTTCTGAGTTTCTTGATGATCTTCGGATGTGACTATGTGGAAATTTATTCACGCAGCAGACATACACCTCGATAGCCCCTTGCATGGCCTGGAGCGATACGAAGGTGCTCCTGTTGAAGAGATCCGCAGTGCCACGCGCCGCGCCTTCGACAACCTGATTGAATTGGCAATAGAAGAGGAAGTTGCATTCGTATTGTTAGTCGGTGATCTGTATGACGGCGACTGGAAGGACTACAACACAGGCCTTTATTTCGTAGAACGAATGGGGCGTCTTCGGCAAGCGGGGATTAGAGTCTTCATGGTCGCGGGGAACCACGATGCGGCCAGCCAAATTACCAGGCACCTACGGTTACCTGACAATGTCACGATGTTTTCAACAAAAAAACCGGGGCGCGTTATTCTGAAAGAATTGGATGTGGCGATAGTGGGCCAGGGTTTTGCTGCCAGAGCGGTAACGGATGATCTTTCGCATGCTTACCCCCAAGGTGAAGCGCAACTCTTCAATATCGGTCTGCTGCACACCTGTCTGGACGGTAAGCCAGGTCACGAGCCCTACGCGCCATGCTCTGTGGATGGGTTGCGATCCAAGGGGTACCAGTACTGGGCATTGGGCCATGTCCATAAACGTGAAGAGGTGAGCCAAGACCCATGGATTGTATTTCCGGGCAATATTCAGGGTCGACATGTCCGCGAGGTAGGGCCAAAGGGCTGTACCCAGGTCACGGTGGATAGCGGTGAGATTGTGGAGGTGGAACATCGTGATCTCGATGTGATGCGGTGGTCTCGTTGTGAACTGGATATTTCTGCCAGCGAGACGGTGGATGATATCTATGAGCAGGTGCGCAAGGGGCTGCAGTCGGCGTTGGATAGTGCCGATGGTAGACCAGTCGCTGTGCGGCTGATTCTGCATGGTGCTTGCTCTGCGCATTCGACGTTGCATGCAGACCGGGAACGCTGGATTCAAGAATATCGAGCCTTGGCAACAGGGCTGGGCGGTGCTGGCATCTGGCTGGAGAAGGTTTCGATTAAGACGACACCATCTGTCTCTTCTGGCGAAGTTCTTGAACGTGACGATGCATTAAGCGGTCTGCTGCGCGCCATCCGCGATATGGAACTCGATGGTTCCGCTTTGGATGATCTCGCCGACGAGATATCTACATTGCGCCAGAAACTTCCGGCCGAACTGCTGGGTGGCGATGATCCCTTGGATCCAACCAATCCGGAATTTCTTAAAGATACCCTGGAGGATATTAAAGAGCTGCTCGTTAACCGCTTGCTGTCCACGGAGAGCGGATCATGAAACTTCAGGAATTGAATCTTGCTGCATTCGGGCCTTTTACTGATAGAGTATTGGCATTTGACGAGATGGGTCTGCACATCGTTTACGGCCCCAATGAGGCGGGAAAGAGCTCGGCTCTGCGAGGTTTAAAAGCCCTGCTTTATGGTATCGATGAGCGTACCCTTGATAATTTCCTTCACGCCAATAACAAGATTCGTATACAGGGTTATTTGCGGTCAACCGATGGGCATGAACTTACATTTATCCGGCGCAAAGGCCGGAAAAATACTTTATTGACTTCTGAGGGCGAGGCACTTGATGAACAGGCACTGGCGCCGTTTCTCCAAGGCGTGACTTCGAAACTCTTCGAAACGCTTTTTGGGATTGATCACCAGGCATTGGTGCAGGGAGGCCAGGAGATCCTCGAACAGAAAGGAGAGGTCGGCCAGGCACTTTTTTCTGCAGCGCTTGGTAGCCCCGCGTTGCACGCCGTACTCGCAGAACTGGATGATACGGCGAAGAACCTTTTTCTTCCTGCGGGCTCAAAGCCAGTGATTAACTCGGCCATTCGGTCACATACGGAACTGAGGGCTGAGATTAGACAATGCTCGCTCTCTTCCAGAAAATGGGATGAGCACCGTCGTGCTTTGGGGCGTACGACAAAGGAACTGGAAAAAATTCAATCTGAACTGGCAGACAACAGGATTGAGGTAAACCGTTTACAACGTATCCATCGCATTTTACCGAAACTCGCCAGGCGCCGTGGGTTTTTTCAGGAACGGGAACTGTTGGGTGATGTTGTCGTCCTAGCGGAGAACTTTGCCGGCCGTCGCCAAGAGGCAGCGAATAAATTACAGACGGCCCAGGCCATAATTGGTAAGGCAACCCCTCGTCTGGACGGATTACAGAAACAGCTCGAAGGCTTATCAACAAACCATGAATGTTTGGACCAGGCAGAGAACATTGAGGGTCTCCATGCGCGCCTGGGAGGGCACCGAAAAGCACTGCAAGACCGGCCGCGTCTTGTTGCCGAAAGGCAACAATTGCTGACGGATACGGAATCCATACTCAAAGAGGTTCGTCCTGATCTCGAACTGAAGAACATTGAGCAGTTACTCCCCATACTGGCAAGGCGGCGTGCCGTTGTCGAGTTAGGCGACAAAAATGTTGCCCTTAACACCCGTGTAGATCAAACAGAATCCGATCTGCGTGAAACTGAAAAGCGATTGAAGATCGCCCGCAAAGAGCGCGACGAAATCCCTGAGTTGGGTTCCACAGAAGCATTACGCCGAGTGATTACTGCCTCCAGGAAACAAGGAGATTTGGATGTATCGATCCAATCCACTCATAGCCAACTCACAAGCCTGCAGGCAGAGTGCGCCGCAGATCTTTCACGACTTCCGCTTTGGGAAGGAGAATTAGAGGATGTACCTGGATTGAGGTTGCCCAACCGGGAAGGCATCCATCGATTTGAAGAGGACTATGACGAACTCGGAAAGCAATCCCATCGGCTTGAAGAGAAAAAAGAAGAAATTATAGATACCTTACAAGACACCTCGCAAAGACTCGATGAGATCGAACGTGTCGGGGCGGTGCCAACGGAGGCAGATCTCATCAATGCCAGATCCTCACGTGACCAGGTCTGGCAGTTGTTGCGTCGGCAGTGGGTGGATGGTGAGGACGTGTCGGCTGAGGTAAGTAACTATCAGGATGACGGAACATTGCCAGATGTTTTCGAAAACCACATTGCCGGTGCCGATGGCGTGTCCGATCGCTTGCGCCGTGAAGCAGACCGGGTTCATGCATTGGCAAACCTTCAAGCCAAACAGAATGGCGTACAAGAAGAAGCGAATCGGATAGCAAAGCAGATTGAGGCAGTTAGTGCTGAAAAGGATCAGCTTGGTGCTGACTGGCGAGAATTATGGGCGCCTTGCCGGATTATTCCTTGTACACCACGAGAGATGCGGGTTTGGCTGGATGAGTTCGAGAAACTTCGGACTCAGGTGGAAAACTTGAATTTGCTCCGCCGGAAAATGAGCGAGCTTGAGCAAAACCGTACCAAGCATATCCAATTTCTGAATCAGCAACTGGAAGGCTTGGGAAGGGCGAGTTCATCATCGGCAGAGCTCGAAGGTATACTGCTGGAGTGCGAAGCGGTTGTGAAGCAGCTCGATGAATCTAAACGTAAACAAGATGCTCTGAGTAAGGAGGTCAATGACCGGGAAGCCGATGTTGCGTCGCTGAGTGAAGAGCATCGGATGGCAACCGAAGCACTTGAAGCATGGCGGACGCAGTGGGGAGAATTGATGATGAGCTTTGCTCTGCGCATCGAAACTTCGCCCTCGGAAGCGCATGATTTGCTTGAAAGTGTCAGAGCACTGTTCGTAAAACAGAGAGAAACGAAAAAACTGCAGATACGTACCAATGACATTGATGAAGATGCAGAAGCTTTCTGCGGTCAGGTAGAAGATGTGGTCGCGGCGATTGCTCCGGAACTTGACAGTTTGCCTGCAGATGATGCCGTGATGCGTCTCAATGTATTGCTATCGGAGAACCGATCAAAACAGACAAAACGGCAACAGATTGAAGAGCAACTCGACCAGGTGAAGGAGGAAATAGAGGATTCTAAGGCATCAATCGACACGATGACTGAGCGTCTGGATGCACTGTGTATAGAATCGAAATGTGAAGGTCGTGATCACCTGGGGGAGGCGGAACGCAGGTCAGTGGATTTTCTCCGAATCAGGTCGGCAATTGATTCGGTTGAGCAAGAGATTCTGGAGGCGGGTGAAGGTGCCACCATTGCAACGCTGGAGACTGAAGCGGAGGGGATAAATCCAGATAGCCTGCCCGGTCGAATCAAAGAGTTGGACAATAATATCAGTGATGAGCTGGAGCCTAGGCGTACTGAACTTGCAGAGACAAAGGGGCGCGAAGAAAAGGAACTGGAACTTATGGATGGCAGTGACCATGCGGCAGTGCTCGCCGATCAGGCCCAGGCCACACTCGCAAGTATTCGCTCAGACGCTGAGCGCTATATTCACGTGAAACTGGCCGGCAAGATATTGCGTGACCAGATTGAGCGTTATCGCCAGGAAAACCAGGGGCCACTGGTTAAACGTGCCAGCGAATATTTCTCTGCACTGACACTTGGGTCGTTCGATGGCCTCATGACCGACTTCAATGAAAAGGATGAACCCGTCCTTGCTGGCATTCGCCCAGGGGGAGAACGCGTGTATGTGGAAGGTATGAGTTCAGGAACGCGGGATCAGCTCTACCTGGCATTGCGTCTCGCCTCTTTAGAAAAATATATGGAAGCCTCCGAGCCGATGCCTTTTATTGTCGACGACATACTTGTGGACTTTGATGACGAGCGTTCACAAGCCGCATTGAATGCGTTGGCTGAATTGGCCGAGAAGACACAAATTATTCTGTTTACCCACCACTCACGGGTTGTCGAACAGTCGAAACAACTGAAAGGGCCTGTTCAGGTGCAAGAGCTGTAAAAAGCCGACTGCGGATTCTTACATGGCCAACAACAAAGCATACAAATGGATATTCCCCGCTCGCTTCCGAGCCGGCGCTTATGGGTGGAAGTCTGCCAGGTTGGCTTGCCAACGCCTTCGTGAAGCGGTTTCTGAGATAAAAAAGTTGCGAAGAAAGATCCTGTTCCCGGGGCAGAGGGCGCGGTTCGTCTGATAGAAAAACTTTGACCTGCATTGGAGCATGTGGATAGCTCCAGCGGCGCCCTGGGATCTGCAGTGAATAAGGTGCTCGATGAATTGATGCCGATTATCATCAAAGCGCCAGCCGATAAAAAAGCACGCGGTAAATGGCTGGATCGGCTTTGGCAGGCCATGGAAGATGATGGTGTCGATTACCTTGGCCCGGTAGGTGACCGGTGGGGCGAACTCTAAGGGGCGAATATCCCCGCTAACTGAATTTCGACGCAAACACTTCCTCGTTGTAACCGACGAGATATGTCCTCCCGACCCGCATGGTTGGTGCACGCACATTGCCGGTTGGCCCCAACATGGCCGCCACCGCGTCCTTGCCAACCTTGCCTTTCAGGTCGAAGGTCGAAACCTTCTTGCCCTTCATGGTAATCAGCTTGTCCGCGCCCTTGAGCAGTTCCCGGGCGTCAGCCGCCTGTAGCTTCCTGCTGGCGGGGACCGTCTCTTCAATGGCTATATTATTGGCTTCCAGAAACCTGGATGCTCTGGTGCAGGAAGTTCATCCCTTGCGGCAGTAGTACCATTTGACCTTGCTTGCCATTTGTCGCTCCCTTTTTTGACCGGCCCAGCATTCCAAAGCCCTGCTCAGGTTTCAAACCGGTGCTGGTTCTTGAATTCAACCTCGAAGTGCAACAGGGGGGTCTATGCCGAATAGTGCCTGATTCGATGTTTTCATGCCAAGGCATTTGCGCGACCGGTTATTGATCTGGTCCACCACATGCGCCAGTTGCGAGGTTGAATCCAAGAGCCCGTACACGGAATTGCTTTCCGACCCCCAATATCTTATTTTTGTGTTCTCGGAATTTCAGAGATTCGGGCACATGAAACTTGGTTTAGGTCTTGGGCCACTCGGTCCGCCCGGCGGCGCCACCATCGTCAATTTGGCTCAGGAGGCCGAAGCCCTTGGCTATGACACCATTTGGTGCCCGGAGATCTATGGCGCGGACTGCTTCACGCCCTTGGCTTGGGTCGGCGCGCATACGCAGCGCATCAATTTAGGCACCTCGATCATGCAGCTTTCGGCACGCACCCCAACAAGCGCGGCCATGCAGGCTGTTAGCTTGGATTACCTTTCCCAAGGGCGGTTGATCCTTGGCATCGGCGTGTCCGGCCCGCAGGTGGTGGAAGGCTGGTACGGGCAGCCCTATCCAAAGCCGCTGGCTCGAACCCGTGAGTGGATTCAAATCTTCCGCAAAGTTGTAGCGCGTCAAGAGCCGGTGAGCTTTGACGGCGAACACTATCAATTACCTCTGCGGGGTGGCACCGGCCTCGGCAAGCCGTTGAAGCTTATCCTGCATCCGCTGCGCGACCATATTCCCCTTTACTTGGGTGCGGAAGGACCGAAGAACGTGTCCCTCGGCGTGGAGCACTGCGATGGCTGGATTCCCATGTTCCTGTCGCCTGACCGCATGATGCACGTTTACAAGGAGGCGATGGAGCGTCGCGCCAAGAACTTCGAGATTGCCGCCGTGGTGACGGTGATCGTGGATGATGATCTTGATCGCGCCATGACGAAGATCAAGCAAGACATCGGCTTCTACATAGGCGGCATGGGGGCTAGGAATTTCAATGTCCACAAAGATCACGTCAGCCGCTTGGGATTTGCGGAGGAAGCGCAGAAGGTCCAGGATCTGTTCCTGTCCGGCAAACGCGACCAAGCCATCGCTGCCGTGCCGGAAGTCCTGTGCGATGAAGTCGCCCTGATCGGTCCAAAGGACCGCATCCACGAGCGGCTGCAAGCTTGGAAGGACAGCCCGGTAACCATGTTGACCGTAGGCACCTCAGACATCGACACCCTGCGCTTCATGGCCGAGGAACTGCTTTGACCCTAGCCGACCGATAGGCTCTAGGTCGTCTTCATCATGTTGACTTTTCTCATCGGAAAAGCCACCTTGATCCGAACTGACCCATACGCCCCGGCGGCGGCGCCGGTGTCAGGGTGCACCACCACCTTGGCGGCACTTCGGTGTCGGCCACGTCAGACGCAGCGGCGCAGCCCAAGGGCAAGGTGGCGAAAAAGCCCCGTGCGACGGGCGTTGTTAGTTGACCAGCCGAGCGGCGAGTATCACTAGGAGGAAGCAATGGCCGAGAAGGAAATCGCTGCGATTGAGCAGCAAATAGCCGACCTCATCAAGAGGTTGAACGCGCTGCGCAAGGAGAACCCGCGCCGGCCGGTGCCGAACTACAGCTTCTCTACTCTCCATGGAGAAGTCAGGCTGCTGGATCTATTTGGCGGCAAGGAGCGGTTGTTGGCCATCCACAACATGGGTCAAGGATGCCGATATTGCACGCTTTGGGCCGATGGCTTCAACGGTGTCCTCACGCATTTGGAAGCCGTCATGTCCGTAGCCCTGTTGTCAAAGGATCCGCCGGAGGTGCAACGAAATTTCGCCAACTCCCGAAATTGGCGCTTCCGCTTGGCCTCCCACGGCGGCGGCGACTACATCCGCGAGCAAACCGTCATGAATGAGATGGACAACATGCCCGGCGCTGTAGTCTACGAGCGGCAAGGCGATGCTGTTTATCGCAAGAATAGCTGCGTGTTCGGCCCCGGCGACCTCTATTGCGCAATGTGGGGCCTGCTCGGACTAGCCGGTCTCAGCGAGCAGGAATGGACGCCGCAATACAGCTACTGGCAACGTCCAGCAAACCTTGATGACGGAGGCCTCAACCTACCGGAATAGCTTGCTGATGGTCGTACCCTCCCTGTTGGCAAGCGACGAACGCCGGCGGTAGCGGCAGGAAGGGCGTAGCGTACCGGCACACATGTTCGGCCCGGAGATCAACTTTTTGACTCAGGGCTCCGGCATGTTGATTGCAAATTGAGAACGGCCCCGATGCTAGGGAGAAAATACGCTGGCCAAGGCCGTCGTCACAAAAATGTCATCTTCGCCGCCTAAAGTGGTTAGCTTTATCAAGCTCAAGGTGGCCCTTGAAACTATCGGCTTCACGCTGGCTTCTCAGCACACTCTGCGTCTTGGTGCTCGCTGCCCCCGCCGTGGCGATGGACGAGGCCGGCAAGCCATCTCTGCGGGCCCAGCAAGATCGTGGCAACATCTGCTTTGGCGGCTTTGAGCATGGCAAGCTGATTCCGGCGGATGATCAAATCGATAACCCCTTCACCCAAACCAGCCTGATCGGCTGCGCCATTGAGGGTGGCAAGGCAACCTTTCTGCCGGACTTGAAGCCGAAAGTGGCCGGTGGCTTGATGAGCTGAATTCACTTCACAAAGCCAATCCAAAACCACAAAGCCAAGGATTAACGATTTCGATCAGGGCGGGGTGGTTCAATCCAGCTTGCCTCCTGATCACCAAGCCAAGCACCGTCACTTTTGCGGCGAACCGATTCCGCCTTCTTGACCAACCAACTGAACGGCCCCGCTGCGACCGTCGTGATAAACTTCCATCGCGATGAAATCCTTGTTTACATTGGCGTTGTTCTGCTTGGCGGAAAGTGTGTTTGGGCAAGACTGGTTGCCTGTGCCAGATGCCAACGGCGCCCAAGTCACTGAGCTTGGGCGTTACCAAGTGGGCTATGCTCCAAGCCTCAATCCGGTCCACATCAATCAAATGCACCAGTGGGTGGTGCGAATCACCGATGCGGATGGAGGCATCGTAGCTGACGCCAACATAGAAATCTCCGGTGGCATGCCGGCCCATGACCACGGCTTGCCGACCGCCCCCCAAGCCACCACCTACCTCGGCGATGGACGCTACTTGATTGAGGGCATGAAATTTCACATGAACGGTCTATGGGAAGTGGTGCTGCGGATTCGAGCAGGCCAAGGAATGGATTCGCTAACTTTGTCACTCACACTCTAATACCGGGGCAGTTGCCCAGTCCCTATGCCGCAAAGAGCTTGGTCAACAGGGGTGAGCCTGCTCGTCTTCGCCGCCGCTCTAGGCGCAGTCTTGACGGTCCATCAACGGGCCGCGCCCGAGCCTTGGAGCGAGCCGGAATTAGAGATCATCCGCTCCCTACAGCTAGCTGAACTGCCGTCACTGCAGGAAGACACCGCTAACGCCGTCGCCGATCATCCGGCGGCGCAAAGCTTGGGCCACCGGCTCTTTTTTGACGCCCGCCTCAGCGCCACCGGCACAGTCTCCTGCTCAACCTGCCACCAACCGGAGCGGCGCTTTGCCGATGGGCTGAACCGCGCCGTGGGCGTCGGCCTTGGCGACTTCAATAGCATGAGCTTGGTCGGCGTTGCCTACAGCCCTTGGCATTTCTGGAACGGGCGCAAGGACAGCCTTTGGGCCCAAGCCACATCACCACTGGAAAGCCCGATTGAGCACGGCGCAACCCGCGCCGGCATCAGCCGCCTGATCGCCGAGGATGCGGTCTATCGGCGCGACTACGAGGCCCTGTTTGGCGCATTGCCGGAACTGCCGAGCACAGAGCCGTCCGCGGTGGCTGATGAGCGGGCCGTGACGGAAGTCTTCGTCAATGCCGCCAAGGCAATAGCCGCCTACGAACAGCTTCTGTTGCCGGCGGAAAGCCGTTTTGATCGCTACGTCGAAAGCCTCAAGCGAGGCCAACCGCCGCCGGGTGCCGGGTTCAGCCGCGTGGAGATTGAAGGTCTGCGCTTGTTCATCGGCAAGGCGCAATGCACCAACTGCCACAACGGGCCTCTATTCACCAACCATGAATTCCACAATACGGGCGTGCTGCCCGCGCCGATCGCCCTGCCCAGCAAGGGTCGCGCCGCCGCCTTGGAGCTTGTTCGCAACGACCCGTTCAATTGTTTAGGGCCATATAGCGATGCGGCGGCTAAACCCTGCCAGGAACTACGGTTCATGCGCACGGGAGTTGAATTGATCGGGGCGCACAAAGTGCCATCGCTACGCAACCTTAAAGGGACTGAACCCTACATGCACGCAGGCCAAATACGCACCATCATGGAAGTGCTGAACCACTATAATCGGGCGCAAAATTCGATCATCGGCCACAACGAAGCCAAGCCGCTGAACCTGCTGCCCTATGAACTGAAGCGCCTTGAAGCCTTTTTGCACAGCCTCGACGCACCCTTGGCGACGGAGCCGCACTGGCTATTGCCGCCCGGACAAGCCAGCCGCCAACCGACGCCTGACCGAACACCAAGCGGCTAACGCTGTTGAACATCAAGAGTTGAAGTGCCAGGACGCTGCGGAATTCTCTTGCAACATCATCGTCTATTTGTTCAAGCAAGAGACCGGTGCGAATTGGGTTGAATCTGATTATTTTGATCTGTTTTCGGATATTTTGGCGGGCAGTTTGTGTTTTGAGCGGGTTTCCGGCCCGTCGTGGCCCCGAAACCTGCGGTCTCGGGCGAATTCGGACGGATTCCGCCCTTAGGCGGCCATCAACTCGATCCGATTGGCCGCTTGCAGCAGGTTCATGGCCGTCGCCTTGAAGGTCAGTGAGGATTTCGCAACAATCTTAGCAAGGCATTTTTGGAAATCGAGATGGGTAACTATGTGACGCCATGCCCAATAGTGCTCAAACAGGATGGCGGCTTGGGCGCCTTTGCCGGTTCAGGCCGTTGCCGTGCCAATCTAAGCTGTTGCTGCGCCAACCTAGGCTGTTGCCCGTCATTGTGGTGAGGAATGCAAGTTCAACCTAAGGATCTGAACACCAAGCTGGGGAAGGGGCTTACGCCCATTTACCTTGTTTCTGGCGATGAAACCCTGCTGGTGGAGGAGGCTTGCGACGCCATCTTGAGCGCTGCCCGCCGCCAAGGCTACTCGGAACGGCGGGTGATGTACGTTGAGGCCGGCTTCAATTGGCGGGAAATCGCCGCCGAGGCCGCGGCCCAATCCTTGTTCGCCGAGCGCAGGGTGATCGATCTGCGTACGGCCGCCAACAAGTTTGATCGCAAGGCTTCCGATGCCCTGCGTGAGTACGTCAGCGCCCCGGATGAGGACGTTTTGTTGTTGATTCGCACGGGCAAGCTTGACGGCCGCCAACGTTCCAGCGCTTGGTTCAAGGCGCTGGATAAAGCGGGAACGGTGGTTTTGGTTTGGCCGATAGGCGTGCGGGAACTTCCCGGCTGGCTGGCTAGGCGGCTTCGACATGCGGGCCTCAGCTTGGACCGGGAGGCCCATAACTACCTCTGTGAGCGAGTGGAGGGCAACCTGCTGGCGGCGGTGCAGGAAATCGAGAAAATAAAGCTGCTTGATCTGCCGCAGCCCATCAACGCCACCGCCATTGCCGCCGCCGTTGAGGACGCCTCGCACTATGATGTATTTGTGTTGATCGATGCCGCCTTGGCCCAGAATGCAAGGCGTCTGCGCCGGATTCTACGCACCCTGCGCCAAGAAGGGGTGGCCATCATGGCGGTGCTGGCCGCCTTGGCCAGCCAATTGCGCCGCATCGACACCGGGGCTTGGATGCCGGCGCACCGCAAACGGCTAGCGGTGGGTTTCAAGCAGCGGGTTGGGTCCATTGACTTGGTGTTGGCGGAAATTTCGATCATTGACCAACAAGTGAAGGGCGTGGTGCTGGGCGATCCTTGGTTGTCCTTGGAGCGCCTTTTGCTGCGCCATTGTGGAATAAGCATTGCACCGCTGGAGAATGAGTGGCGCCACTTGCAGCGCTCTGACCTTTAGGCCCAACAATTCAATTTCCAGCAGGGCTGTTCGATGTTTTCTCCTATTTTATTGTTTTTAAATGGGAAATGTTCATTTCCACCAGCCTGGAAGGGAGCGTGAAAAGCAGCCTAAATTGGTTTTTGTGTGCGGCTTTTGGGTGGTGCGAAACTTTCAGGTTGTATGGGCGCAGACACATTTCGGAATGCCGACCCCGGCGATTTTCGACGCATTGGCGCACTGGTTCCGACGGTGTGACGGGCTGCGACCGGAGCCCGCAGCCCGCCGGTCGATGGCGGCTCCGAGTTCATGCAGGAATTCAAAGCCGACTGCCGCAACGCCGACATCCCCCGCCGTGTCTTCCCGCCCGCCGCCCCGACAGTAACGGCAGCGTCGAGCGCAGCAACCGCACCCTGTGCGCCGTCCGGTCCCGTCCACCGGGGCGACCTCCGGCGAAGTGAACCGAGCTCTGGAGGGGTCTCTCCTCGACCACCACAACGTCCGGCCCCATCATGCCCTCGGCTTGTTGGCTCCGGCCGAATTCACGGACAAGCTCTCCTTCGCTGCCTGAACGAAAAAATTCTGCAATGTACTGAGCCGGTACACAGGCTTGCTAACCTAGGCGCGTCACTCTAACTTACGGGTAAGTGTTTGCTGTAGGGGGTTGTGTGCGACGCGTCGGCGATATTTTAGATGAGAAATCAGAGGATCTTGTTTGGATTGGACCGCTCGAGTCGGTTTTCGATGCGCTGAGGATGATGGCCGAAAGTGACGTTGGGTCCGTGCTGGTTCAGATTGACGGCTATCTTGTGGGCATCCTTTCAGAACGGGACTATGTGCGCAAAGTCATCTTGGACATTCATGCATCCAAGAAAACCAAGGTGTCGGAGGTGATGACCCGGGATCTGGTTACCGTGACCCGTAGCGACACCATAGTTCACTGCATCGCTTTGACCAAAAAGCACCACACCCGTCACTTGCCGGTGGTGGAGGAAGGCAAGGCCATCGGCATGATCTCCCTGCGCGATTTGTTCCTAGATGCCATCCATCACAAAGTGGGGGAAATCCGGGAAGACGAATAGGCGTTGCGCAGAATATTTTATACAGCTCATGAACCTCTGATTAACTTCCAAGAATTGGCCATCGTGCGGTATCTGAGATTATTTATCATCTATTTTCAATGAGTTGCACGTCATCTAAGAAAATTGGTTTTGTCGCGCTGCGAAAACCTGCGAATATTTCAGAGGTTTCCAAATTATCTTGAAAAGGGAAATTCAGGCGTAAAGCGCCGGCGGGAAGTGCCGGCCAAGCTTGGGGGTGGCCTTGCGTCACCAACCAGAGCAAGTGCCGTGCAGCGAGGCTTTGGCTTGAAGTCCCACTTTGCAGCTGCTTCTAACCAGCATCGGCTGCGGTCAGGGCGTTCAGGTTGCGCAGAATTTGCCCCACTAGGTCCGTCTGCAGTTCCTGTTCAATGAGCACCTGCTCTTCGCTGCTGCCCACCAAGCTGTTGCTGTCGATGGTGAACACCCGGGCAGCCTGCACCCACCTAGGCTCCTGCAGGGTCTCCTGCGGGGTGCGGATGGCGTATTGAACGGCGGTCTCTACCTCATACTCCGCCGCTCGCGCGCCTGCCGTCACCGAGGCCACATGACGAGTGCGCCGCTCATCTTGAATGTCAACCACAACATCGGCGTCGGCGGCTGATTGGCTTAGCGCCGCACCTGCTTGGCGCAAGGCGCTGCGCAATGGGCCGGCGACCGTGCTCATGCCGTCGGCCTTTACATGAACGTGAAGGTCCAAGTGGGCCAGATCCCAAGTGCGCAGCTGGAAGCCGCACCCGGCCATCAAGCAAAGGGCCAAAACCCAAGCGGGCAACGCCCGCAAACAGACGCCTTTCATGTCCGAATGCACTTGCTCATCACACGGAACCCATCTTGCACAGGAAACACTCCGCTACACAAAAAAATGCACGAACACCTTGCGGCGACGGGCCTCGCGCCAAACCTTGGAACCAATCTTGTGCTGATGGAGCTCGAATGATTGTTGTCAAAGGGAGCATGTTAATTCGCAAGGGGCCGAGCACCAAGCAGACACCGCAGCGGCGGGGTCAATCCGGTCCCGCACGGCTTCAAGCGACCACTAGGTTGATCAGTTTGCCCGGCACGTGAATCACCTTGCGCAGCCGCTTGCCGGCCAATTGGCGGGCCACGTTGCTCTCCTGTTGCGCCGCCTCGAGAATGGCGGACTCGTCCGCATCCGCCAACACATTGACCTGACCACGGACCTTACCGTTCACTTGCACTGCCATGCAGATCTGCTCATCGACGATTTTGGCGCGATCAAAGCTCGGCCAGCGAGCGGAAGCGAACAGCCCCCCGGCAAACCCCAGCTTTTCATATAGTTCCTCGGCGATGTGCGGGGCAAAGGGCGCCACCATCACCACCAAGGGGGCGATTTCGGAGACCTGGGGCTGGCGGCCTTCCGCCCGCACCAAGTTCATGTACGTCATCATGGCGGCGATGGCGGTGTTGAACTTCAACTGCGGCACCTGCTCGGTCACCTGCTTGATGGTGCGGTGCAGGGCCCTCTCCACATCCGGCGCCGGTGCCGCGCCAGCGTCGTTGGACAAGGCCTCGGCCACACTCTGCCAAAGCCGGTTCAGAAAGCCAGACGCACCCTGAATGCCACCGCCTTGGTAGTCGCCACCCTGCTCGTATGCGCCCAGGAACATGAGGTAAAGGCGCATGGTGTCGGCTCCGTAGGCTTCAATGATGTCATCCGGCACAATCACGTTGCCCTTGCTTTTGGACATTTTTCGGCCCTCCCGCAGCAGCAGGCCGTGGGCGCGAAACTTGCGGAACGGCTCCGCCATCGGCACCAAACCGAGATCATGCAGCGCCATGGTGAGAAAGCGGGCGTACATCAGGTGCAGGACGGCATGCTCATTGCCGCCTATGTAGGAATCAACCGGTAGCCACTTGGCCGTTAGTTCCGGGTCCATCGCCACATCGTCCCGTCCGGCCGATGGATAGCGTAGGAAGTACCAACCGCTGCATAGAAAATTGTCCGTCACATCCGTGTCTCGATGGGCGGACGCATCACAGGCCGGGCAACGCGTGTGGAACCAGTCCTTCGCTCGCGCCAAGGGGCTGACGCCGCTGTCGTCCGGGCGAAAGTCCGTTAAGTAGGGCAAGCGCACCGGCAAATCGCTCTCCGGCACGGGCACCGGGCCGCAGTTCGGGCAGTGAACAATCGGGATGGGCGGACCCCAATAGCGCTGGCGGGAGACACACCAATCGTGCAAGCGGTAGTTGACCTTGGCTTTGGCCAAGCCTTTGGCTTCAAGCTCGGTGACGATGGCCTGCTTGCCCGCATCCACGGACAGGCCATCGAACTGGCCGGAGTTCACTAGCTGGCCATCGCCCGCATAGGCTTCGGCAAGGGGTGTGAAGGCATCTACGCCCGCACCGGCGATCACCCGCATAATAGGCAAGTCGAAGGCGCTCGCGAACTCGAAGTCCCGCTCGTCGTGGCCGGGCACGGCCATGATGGTGCCAGTGCCGTAGCCCATGAGCACATAGTCGGCAACCCAGATGGGTATCCGCTCGCCATTCACTGGATTGATGGCGAAGCCGCCGGTGAATACGCCGGTTTTCTCCTTGTCCACTTTCCGCCTCTGCACCAAGTCCCGTCCGGTCACTTCGGCGCGATAAGCCAGCACGGCTGGGCGCTGGGCGGCAGTGGCGACGGCATCCACACTGGGGTGCTCCGGGGCCAAGACTAGGTAGGTGGCGCCAAATAGGGTGTCCGGCCTAGTGGTGAACACGCGCAGAGGCGGTTCGGAGGAACCGGCGATGGCGAAGTCCACCTCTGCTCCGTGGCTGCGGCCGATCCAATTGGCTTGGGCCTTTTTCGTTACTCCGGACCAGTCTATTTTGGGCAGGCTGTCCAGCAGTTTCCCGGCGTAGTCCGAAATTTTGAAAAACCACTGGTGCATGAGCCGCTGCCCTACGGAAGTCTCGCAGCGTTCGCACAGGCCGTTGTTGACCTGCTCGTTGGCCAGCACGGTCTTGCAGGAGGGGCACCAGTTGACCGGTGCCTGCCGCCGCTCCACCAAGCCGCCCCGGTAAAGCTGAAGAAACACCCATTGCGTCCAGCGGTAGTAGCTCTCGTGCGTCGTATCCACCACATGACCCCAATCAAACATGCCGCCGAAGCGCTTGAGCATTCGGCAGAAGTTCTCAATGTTCTTGGGAATCAGATCGTTGGGGTTGCGGCCGGTCTTCAGCGCGTAGTTCTCCGAGTGAATGCCGAAGGCGTCGAAGCCGATGGGCTCGAACACGTCCTTGCCGTTCAACCGCCAGAAGCGCCCGTTCACATCGGCGCCTGTATAGGCGTAGATGTTGCCTATGTGCAGCCCCTCCGCCGAGGGATAGGGGAACATCATCAGGTTGTAGTAGGGGTTCTTGGCGCTGAGCAAGTCGGCATCGGTCATGCGGTTGATGCCATCGCGCTCCCAGCGCTGCTGCCATTTGCGCTCAACGGCCTGGGGTGAGTAGCGGTCTGCTTGGTCGTTCATGGCGAAAGGAGTGGATAAACCCGCAACGATATCACCTTGCGGCGCTGGCCGGAAATAGACAGCCGGCGGGAAGTGTGCGCACCGCAATGCCTGCAAGGCGGAGCCCCAAATCTACAATGTGCTCGAACGCCTCCAACAAATCCATGTGTCGGCTGTTTAGGTCATCGCTTGTTGGCGCGAGCCGCCACCTAGTCGCATCGGTTTGCGGGATTTCATGAGTTGGCTGTTTACGCCACCGCTTTTCGGCGCCGATATCCGCCCCATGCCAAGCTGCACAAGCAGAGCGCCACCAGCCAACTGTCGCCAAAGATGTTGTAGGGCGTGCGTCCCGCCATCAATTGGAAGCGGCCGGTCAGCACACCCTGGTCAAATTGCGGCAGCGTCTGCGCTTGCCCTTGGTGGTCGACGATTGCCGTTACGCCGTTGTTGGTGGCGCGCAGAAGCCAACGGCCATTCTCCAAGGCGCGGGCGCGGGCAATCTGCAAGTGCTGCAAGGGGCCGATGCTGCGGCCAAACCAAGTGTCGTTGCTGATGGTCATCAGCAGGTCGGCCTCAGCGGCGCCTGTGCGCATCAGGTTCGGATAGGCTACTTCGTAGCAGATCGCCAAGGCCGCCTTCATGGCGCCAACGTTCAAAAGGGGTTGCCGCCAAGGGCCAGGTGTTATGTTGGACATCGGCAGGTCGAAGAAATCGATCAAGCCTCGCAGCAAGCCTGCAAAGGGCAGGTATTCCCCGAAGGGAACCAACCGACGCTTAAGATAGCGACCTTCGCCTTCACCCACCGCCAAAGCCGTGTTGTAGACCAAGCGATTTCCATCGGGCGCGACTTCACGCCGAAGAATGCCCAGCACCAAGGCGGTGCCGGACTGTTCGCCACGTTCGTCCAACGACTTGAGGAGACTTTGGGCTTGGTGCTCAAACAGGGTGATGGCGGATTCCGGCCACAAAATCAAATCTCGCCCCCAGTGCGGTTCGGTGAGTTGAAGATAACGATCGACGATGGGCCTCCGACTTGCCCGCTTCCACTTCACCGCCTGATCGACATTGCCCTGCACCAGGGCGGCGGTGCGTTCGCCCATCGGCGTTACCCATTGGACCCTGGTGAGGGCCATGCCCACAAACCAGGGCATGGCGGCAATGACCAAGGCGCCGACCCTGAAAAGGCCCGCCCGTCTTGTCGTCAGCGCGACGGTCAGGAATACGGCGCTCACCACAATGCCGAGGCTCGCCAAGCTGACGCCCCCCAGCGGCATCAGATTGGCGAGACTGGTCTGCAAGTGGCCATAGCCAGCGTAGAGCCAAGGAAAGCCGGTCAAGAACCAGGTCAGAAGCCACTCAAAGGTTACCCAGAGCGTGGCGAACAGCCAAGCGTCGAACAGGGCGCCGCGCTTTGGCCTTGCATCCAAACCCTCGGTTTGCGGGTGCAGTCTCGTGGTGACGAGCTCAGGGTTCAACGTCGCTACACCAAGGGTTGTGCTTGCCTTGGTTCCTTTTGCCAGTCTGAGAAGCAGCCTTGCCGGACCCGAATTCCTGGCCGAGGGTGACTTGACCCATCCATACAGCCAGCCTTGGGCCAAGGTGAACAACGCCAATCCGGCCGCGAAAAGGAGCACCAGAAAAGCCGCCAAAGGTGGTGCGGCTTGACCGTAAACATGGACGCTGACGTACACCCAACTGACCCCGGCGCCAAACTTGCCTAGCCCGTAGGCGAACCCCAGAGCTGCCGGAGTGGAATGCCCTTGATTGAGCAGCCAAAACCAGCCGCCGATGGATAGCATCCCCAGCGGCCACCAATCAAAAGGGGCGAAGCTGAGCGGCAGCAGCGCCCCGCAAACCAAGGCGGCGAAGAAGAACAGGAACTTCACGGCGAAGGAGGAATCAGCCCGGATTTAAGAATGTTGGCCAGCGTGGAGATGTGTGCAAGTTCAAAATGCGAATGGTCGTCTGTGGGAAAAGAGGAGCATTTCCTTGCTGTGGCGAGCAATGCTGTGGCGAGCAATTGGGTGCCAGCTGTTACGCTACACGATGGCGGAAACGCGCAGCAGCCGCAAGCGGCGGGATTCCGCTGCTAGCACCTCGAAGCGCAGCCCCTCCAGAGTCACCGTTTCGCCCCGGTTCGGCATGTGGCCAAAAGCGTTCAATACGATGCCGCCGATGGTGTCGAAGCCGTCCGCGCTGATTGGGGCGTCAAAATAGTCGTTGAAGTCCTCGATGGGCGTGGTCGCCTTCACATTGTACGCGCCATCATCCAGCTTGCTGATCAGGCTGTCGTCGTCGATATCGTGCTCGTCCTCTATCTCGCCGACAATCTGCTCAAGCACGTCTTCAATAGTGGCCGCGCCGCTGACGTGGCCGTACTCATCCACCACCACGGCCATGTGGTTGCGGGTCGCCCGAAATTCACGCAACAGGACGTTCAGCCGTTTGCTCTCCGGGACGATTTGGGCGTTGCGGATGCAATCCTTGAGGACAAAGTCCACTTTGCCGGCATCCGCTGAGCCGGCCCGGCGCAAAGCGGGAAGCAGGTCTTTGGCGTGTAGGATGCCCTTTACATCGTCTAGGTCATCGCCAATCACGGGGAAACGCGAGTGCTTGGAGCTGATGATGACCTCAAGCAGGGCGTCAAGCGGCTGGTCCGCTTGCAAGCAGACTAGTTGCGACCGGGGCATCATGACATCCCGCGCCTGCATGTCCGAGAACTGCAACGCCCCCAAAATGATGTTAAGGGCTTCGTGGTTCAGGAGATTGCGGTCCGCCGCCATGTGCAGCATCTCCTTTAACTCCGAGCGGTCCTCCGGCTGGCCGCTGAACAGGTCAGCCAGCCAATCGCGCAGCCCTGACCTTGGTTCGTCCTGGGGAGACTGGGGCGCATTCATAATCGGTATGGATCCGCAATTCCTAGTCGGCCCAGAATGGCGGCCTCCAGCTTTTCCATCTCCTGCGCTTCCCGTTTCGAGGCATGGTCGTAGCCGCGTAGGTGCAACACGCCATGCACCACCATATGGGCGAAGTGGTCAGAGAGGGGCTTGCCCTGTTCTCTGGCTTCAGCTTCCACCACCGGAGCGCAGACCATGATGTCGCCGAGCGGCGATGCCTGTTCCGAAGCTTGGCCGTTGACGACCTTTGGCATCGGCACGCCGGCCGGGAAGCTCAAAACGTTGGTTGGCGCTGCAACGTCCCGAAAGCGGCCATTCAACGCCTTGGATTCCTCTTTGCCGGCAATGCGGATGCAAATTTCGCCAACACGACCCTCCAAGGCGCACTCCGCCCAGCCCTGAATGCAGGCCGCCGTCGGCAGGCTTTTGCCGGCGGTGGCAAGTTGAACCTCAATTGGCATCACGACCTTGCCGCTCTTTTGCGGCTAGAGCACCTAGGGAACCTCTGATGAAATTCCAAGGATCGACCATCGCGTAGCGTCTGAAATAATTTATTTTCTATTTTCAATTACTTACAAGTCATCGAAAAAGACTGGTCTTGTTGCGCTGCGAAAACCTGCGATTTTTGCAGAGATTCCCTAGGCTTGTCATTGCTGCGTTGAACGTTGAGACGCCGCCCCAGTCGGCTTTTGGCGTTGCGCAATAGTGCTAGGGTTTTTGTCGCTGAGTTGAACCTCCGCGTCACGCCGCCAGCGAGGATGTACTGATCGCGGCCCTGCGGCTTGTCATCGTTGAATTGAATTTCAACCCACATCGCGGCCTTCACGCTCCTCCTGCGTTTGATGGGTGGCGTAGGCATCCACGATTTTCTTGACCAAGGGATGGCGCACCACATCCTTGGTGCCAAAGTGCGTGAATGTGAGCCCATCGACCCGGTGCAGAACGTTGCGTGCGTTGACTAGCCCCGACGTTTGCCCCGCCGGCAGGTCCATCTGAGTGATGTCGCCTGTGATCACCACGGTAGAGCCAAAGCCGATGCGGGTGAGGAACATCTTCATCTGCGCCGCAGTGGTGTTTTGACCCTCGTCGAGAATGATGAAGGCGTCGTTCAGGGTGCGCCCGCGCATATAGGCCAAGGGGGCTATTTCGATGCTGTTGCGCTCAATGGCCCGATGCACCCGCTCCACGCCCATTAATTCAAACAGGGCGTCGTACAGTGGGCGCAAGTAGGGGTCTATTTTTTGCGCCAAGTCGCCGGGCAGGAAACCCAACTTCTCCCCGGCTTCCACCGCCGGACGCACCAAAAGAACGCGCGCCACTCGGTCCTGCTCCAACGCCTCCACGGCGCAAGCCACCGCCAAATAGGTTTTGCCGGTGCCGGCCGGCCCAATGCCGAAGTTGACAGTATGGCTGCGCACGGCGCGCACGTAGTTGGTTTGGTTGGCACCCCGAGGCTTCACGGTTCTACGGTGGGTGTGAATGACCACTGAATCCGGCTCGGCGGGCGATTCGGCGGATGCGGCCAAAAGCGCCTCCACCCCGGCTTCCTGCAAGTGCAAGTGCACCGTCTCCGGCTCCAAGGTCTTGTGCCCGAGGGTCTCGCCGTACAGCTGCGTCAACACGGCACCGGCGGCATGCACCCGCCGTTCAGGGCCGCTGATCTGAAAAAGATTGCCGCGGCCGCGGATATGCACGCCAAGACGCTTCTCAATGTGCTTTAGGTTATGGTCAAACGGGCCGCACAGGGTCACCAAGCGGCTGAAGTCGTCAGGCTCCAGATTCACGTTGGTGGTGAACTGCACCACCTTTTGTTCCCAAGCTACGGCGGCTTGGGGTAAGTCATCGCTCAAGTGCTTTGATTACGCCTCTCAAAGAATCCACCGGAGCCTTTTGCTTTCCTTGATCCGGGGAGGAATGTTGAATGAAGGGCAGCTAGGTGCTCGAACACCCAGCTTACTAGCTTGTTGAAACCTGGTCGCCGCCAACGCCGATCATGCCGAAGTTGACCTCGGTCGCCAACGGGCACCAACCCGGTGTGGACTATCAAGGCCCTTGGAATGGAGCCTTGCGGGCGACGAGCGCCAGCTCGTATGTAGGTCCGTAAATCAGTCAAGTTGGTTTTGCTGAACTGCCGGTCGGTTGCCCTGACCTTGGTTGTGCCTCGGCGACGATGCGTACTCAAAAACTCTCCGGTTGGTTCAAGCCTAGGCTCGTTAGCATATAGACGAGTTAGGGTCTGTCAAATCAATTCGCCGCGAAGGCAGTTCGGCAGCGCCTCGGTAATGCGCACCTCCAAGAATTTGCCCACCATGCTCCCCACCCCGGGGTCGGGTTGAGGTTTGCGCCAAGGCTGGCTTCGCTCAAATGGGAGCTCCCCTCGGCCAACCCCATTGCCATCCGCCTGAGGCCGAGCTTCGCTGGCAGGTGTCGCCGAAAAGTTGACGACCCGGTTGTTTTCCGTGCGTCCCTGCAATTCTCCTGGGTTCCGCCGCGCAGGGCCGGTGACAAGCACTAGCTGAGTGCTGCCCACCATGGCCTGGGCGATGGTCGAAGCCTGCCGCCGCAACTGCTGCTGCAGGACCGAGAGCCGGTGCTGCTTGACCTCATGGGGCGTGTCATCGGGCAAGTTCGCCGCCGGCGTTCCCGGCCTCGGGCTGTAGATGAAGGAGAAGGAGACGTCAAAGCCAAGTTCACCAACCAGCGCTAGGGTGGCCTTAAAGTCTGCGTCGGTTTCGCCTGGGAAACCGACAATGAAGTCCGATGAAAGGCTTAGGTTAGGGCGCACCGACCGCAGCTGGCGGATCTTGGCCTTGTACTCAAGGGCGGTGTGCCCGCGCTTCATGGCCGCCAATATGCGGTCGGAGCCGGATTGCACCGGCAGGTGCAGGTGGTCCACCAACTCGGGCACTTCTTGGTATGCACAGATCAGGCTGTCGCCAAACTCCACCGGATGGGAAGTGGTGTAACGTATGCGCTCTATGCCGTCGATCTCGGCCACGTAGTGGATCAACTCGGCCAAGTCCGCTTGATCCCCATCAATGGCGCCGCGATAGGCGTTGACGTTTTGACCAAGCAGGTTGATCTCGCGCACACCTTGGTGCGCCAACTGCGTGATCTCAACCATCACGTCGGCCACCGGCCGGCTCAGCTCCTCGCCACGGGTGTAGGGCACCACGCAGAATGTGCAGTACTTGCTGCATCCCTCCATCACGGAAACAAAGGCGGTTGGGCCTTCCGCCCGGGGCGCGGGCAAGCGGTCAAATTTTTCGATTTCGGGAAAGCTGACATCCACCACCGGGCCTTTGATGCGCGCTTTCGCCTCCTCCACCATCTGCGGCAGCCGATGCAGGGTCTGCGGACCGAACACCATGTCCACAAAGGGTGCCCGCTTGGCGATGTTCGCCCCTTCCTGGGCGGCCACGCAGCCGCCGACGCCTATCAACAGGTTCGGATTGCGCGCTTTCAGCGCCCGCCAGCGGCCAAGCTGATGAAACACCTTCTCTTGCGCCTTCTCCCTGATGGAGCAGGTGTTGAGCAGGATCAGATCCGCTTCCGCCGCCGACGCCGCCGGCGCAAAGCCGTGGCTGTGCTGCAACAGGTCCGACATGCGCGCAGAGTCATATTCGTTCATCTGGCAGCCTTGGGTTTGGACGAAGAGCTTAGGCATGGCGGCGACCGCGGCCGAGAGAAACTAGCGCACTCTGGCGCTCGGTGCGAAGGAATTCCGTCATGGGCTGTTCGTCCTTGCCGTAGGAATCAGGATGAGCAGAATTGCAAACAGGATTGCAAAGGGGATGTGAACTTAGCATGAATGCGCTTGTTCACTCAAACGGCGCTTAGGCCCTTCCGGCCAGTATGGCATCTATACGCCTTTCTAGCGGAGTAATGCACCGGGCTCAAACGGCGTTTACGCCCTCCGCGCCCTTGGGTCTGCGCCGCCGTTGCAGCAAGCCGAAGTGGGTGGCACCGGCCGTGCTCGCGCACACCGCGGTCCAATGCTCCAGCTTGAGCAGCGCGTTTCGACGCGTTTCAAAGTACACCAGTCCCCCCGCGGGTAGAATTCGGTCATCGTCCAACAGCGCCAAGGTGCGCTGCAGGAGCCCGCTGGCGAACGGCGGATCCAAGAAGATGCAGTCCCAACCGCGCAAGCGTTCACCGGCAATCAAAACGCCTTGTTGAGCCGCCTGGCCAAGAAAGGCGGACGCTGCTTGTTGACGAACCAGAAGTCGTTCCACGCCCAGCTTTTGGCCGTGACCGCGCAGGGATTGGACGGCGCGGCGGTCGTTGTCCACTAGAGTCAAGCTGGCCGCGCCCCGGGACAGCGCCTCGAAACCAAGTGCGCCGCTGCCGGCAAATAGATCAAGGCAGTGGCTGCCCGCCATATCAGCGGCCAACCAGTTGAACAGCGTCTCCCGCACCCGCGACAGCGTCGGCCGCAGGGAGTTGTTGGCGGGAAAGCGAAGCTTCCGCCCTTTCCAGAGACCGCCGATAATGCGAACGTGATTTGTCGGCATTCCAACAATTGACCTAGGTTCCATGCCCAGAGGCCAGACTTGCTGTGAGTCCTGCAACCTGTCTCAAAGCCGCCGTTGAAGGCTGTACCCCGCCCTACAATAGCGATCCGCGCCATCGACCAAGCCGACGGCTACATCAAGCGCCTTTGCAAGTTGGGCATCCATCCTACAATAGCTATGGCTGCTTGGTTGCCCATGGCGCTTAGCATTCACCGCGTCTAGTATTGGATGCACCGACTAACAGGTTGGCGCAAGGAGCCCAAGGAGCATTATGGCTGATGCCAAAGTGCAAGGCCGCCTCTGGAAGCGGTTTGCAAACGGTTTGCGGAAAACCCGGGCCCATTTTACGGAAGGCGTGGGCAACCTACTGCTGGGCAAGCGTGAAATTGACGAGACTGTTCTAGAGGAGCTGGAAACCTCGCTCTTGCTCACCGATGTGGGCGTTGACGCCACCACGCGCATCCTCGACGCATTGAAGGCGCAAGTGCGGCGGCGGCAACTGAATGACACCGAAGCCTTGCGCCAAGCCTTGGCGGAACTGCTGAAAGCACTGCTTAAACCCCTTCAGGCACCGTTCAAGGTGGGTCCGGCGCGGCCGTTCGTGATCTTCTTCGTCGGCGTCAATGGCGCCGGCAAAACCACCACCATGGGCAAGTTGGCCAAGCGTCTGCAGGATGAGGGCCTAAAGGTTGTGTTAGCCGCCGGGGATACGTTCCGCGCTGCCGCCGTGGACCAGCTGCAGCATTGGGGCGTGCGCAACAACATCCCCGTGGTTGCTCAGCGCCAAGGGGCGGACAGCGCTTCGGTGGTTTACGACGCCATCATGGCGGCGAAGGCGCGCGGCTATGACGTGGTAATGGCGGACACCGCCGGACGCTTGCAGGCCAAGACCAATCTCATGCAGGAGTTGCGCAAGATCCGCCGGGTGGCCGAGCGGTTGGAGGTCGCGTCCTCCACGGACGGTGCAGCCGCCGTCGAAGCGCTGCTGGTGCTTGATTCCGGCGTCGGCCAAAACGCTTTGAGCCAGGTTGCTGAGTTCGATGCCGCCGTGGGCCTGACCGGTTTTGTCATCACCAAGCTCGATGGCAGCGCCAAGGCTGGCGTGATTTTCGCCATCGCCGAAAAATTGCGCCAAGAGGGAAAAACCAAGCCGGTTTACTTTGTTGGCGTAGGCGAAGGAAGGGACGACCTGAAGCCCTTCGATGCGGATGCCTTTGTCGATGCGTTGCTGATGCCCCTGAACGGCGGGGGGGACAACGAGTGAGCCGAGCCTTTGTTCGATTTCAACAAATCCACCATGAGACCGGTACGAATTGGGTTGAATCTGCTTATTGGCCGCTTGCAGCAGGTTCATGGTCGTCGCCTTGAAGGTCAGTCGGGATTTCGCAACAGTCTTTCCATTTATGGAACAACAAAGCGGCCTTTGATTTAGAATCGCCTAGGGCAGTACCGCAGTCAGGCGCTGGCGCGAAACCAAACGGCTTGAATACAAACCCTTAGCGCAAGGTTCCCTGAAGAATTCGCCCCTTAAGCAGCGGAGCGGCAACTTGGCACGCATTGAATTGCACAACGTCTACAAGCGCTACCCCCAAGGCTTTGAAGCCTTGGAGGATATATCCCTCGTTTTCGACGATGGCTCCATGACCTTTCTCACGGGACATTCGGGGGCTGGCAAGACAACGCTGCTGAAGCTCCTGCTTTGCCTTGAACGGCCAACCTCCGGCCATGTGCTGGTCAACAATGTCAACATCAGCCAAATCGACGCCCGCAACCTGCCTTACTACCGGCAGAATGTTGGCGTCGTGTTTCAAGACCACAACATTTTGGCGGCGCGAACCGTATTCGACAACGTGGCGCTGCCTCTGCGCATAGCGGGCATGAGCGAGCGGTTGGTGGGGCGGCGTGTGCGGGCCGTGCTGAAGCGGGTCGGGTTGCTGCAGCGGGAGGCCCTGCGGCCGATGCAGTTGTCGGTAGGGGAGCAGCAGAGGGTGGGCATCGCTCGGGCGGTTGTCGGCCGCCCCAAAATCTTGCTCGCCGACGAACCCACCGGCAACTTGGACCCGGACCTATCCCGCGACATCATGGAGCTGTTCCGGCAATTCAACCACGTAGGGGCCACAGTGGTCGTCGCCAGCCATGATCGGAGTTTGATCGATAGCTTGAACAAACCCGTAGTGGAACTGCGCCATGGCGCCGTGGTGAAGGGAGGCTGTGCGTCATGACAGGCGCGCCAATTCATGTTCTTGCGGATTGAAGGTTGATGCGCTCCAAACCGAGCCAGAACCCTTGGCCGAATAAGCCCCGCCCTTCCACATGGCGCAATGACCATCGCCGGGTCGCCCAAGAGATGTTCCACTTCGCTTCCATCCGGCTTGGAATGAGCCTGTTTGTCTGGACGCTGATCGGCATCGCCTTGGCCTTGCCGGCAAGCCTGCTGCTCGCGCAATCCAACCTGTCGAGACTGACGGCGGATTGGGGCGGGCGTCCCGGCATCTCCGTTTACTTTGGGCTTGGCGCTCTGGATGGGCCGATGTTGGCCAAGCGGCTTGAACAACAACCAGGCGTGGAGTCCGTGGTGATGACGAGCCAGGATGAGGCCTTATGGGAGTTCATCGCCCATTCCGGACTGCAAGATGCTTTGGCTGGGCTAGACAAAAATCCCCTGCCCGCATCGCTGCGGCTGACATTTGCTGAGGACGCGGACCTGTCTGAACTGGATGACTTGGCGGCAAGCCTGCGCCAAGAAACCGGCGTTGCTGAGGTAGCGCTGGAGCGCACTTGGCTGGAGCGCATCAGCGCCGCTGCGCAACTCGCTTGGTCCTTAGGCATGGTCGTGGGCGTTCTGTTCGGATTGGGCGCCCTGTTGGTCACCGCCACCTCGGTGCGCTTGGCTATTGAGACCCAGCTTGACGAACTTAAAGTGATGAAGCTCGTCGGCGCCAACAACGCACAGATCCGGCGTCCTTTTTTGTATTTTGGCGCTTTCTACGGTGCCGGCGGCGGCCTGTTTGCGGCCGTGCTCATCAGCACCGGACTGCTCATTCTCGAAGAACCGCTGCGGGCCTTGCTCGGAAGTTTCGATCAAAGCCTCGTCCTCGGCGGATTCGGCCTCGAATTCCTGCTCGCACTGCTCGGTACCGGTGCCGTCCTCGGCGTGTCCGGCGCTGTGCTGGCCGTGCACCAGAGGTTAAGTCGCTTGGATGTGCTGTAGCCTCAAGTCGCTGCCCTAGGGCTGTCGCTGCACTGCGGCACCGCAATCCAACGACAGATGGGCACCTCGAAAAATCGCGCCTGATCTGACGGTGGTGTGGATATTGGGTCAGTCACAAGACCGTCCACGAGTCCGCAAGTCAGTGGCTCAATGCCAACTTCAAACCAGTTGCGCCCAGATGCGGCGCTGAAAACAGGCAAAAATCGAGGCACCCATATAAAGAAGTCCCTCAGGGTGTAGGCCAAGCCCGAGGGAAGTTGCCGGAACTGATGCGGCGAACAGGTCCGGTTGCTGGTCCTTGATCCGGTTCTCCATGTCTCCCCAAGGGCAGTGCATTCTGTCGTACAGGTGCTGACCAGTGTGTGGCAGGTTGGTCACCAATCGGCTTCAACTTTACGGCGTTTAACGGATGGGAATTGGCTCGAATCTTGGTCATGTTTTGTCGCGGTGGGATTTTTCGTTTTTAAGGTATGAACCACTGTGGTTTAAGAATTTTTCGGATGTTTTTTCATGTATTTCATGAACTATTCGGGCTCAGGATCGGGACGGTGGTTGCCAAGCGCCGGGCCACCTTGGCAATGCGGGCAATACACTGTGCTCCGACCGCCAATCCTTCTGGCCTTCAGTACGTTGCCGCAGCGGCGGCACGGCTTTCCCCCTCTGCCGTAGACATTCAATTGTTGTGCGAAGTAGCCCGGTCGCCCGTCGCTGCCGACGAAATTGCGCAAGGTGGTGCCGCCGGCCTCAATGGCTTGGGCGAGCACCTGCTTAATGCCGCCGGCCAAGGCTGCACAGGCCCGAAGGCTGAGCCGTCCCGCCGCCACCCCCGGCCGAACGCCAGCCAGAAACAGCGCTTCGGCGGCGTAGATGTTGCCCACGCCCACCAAAATGCGGCCATCCATGATGAAGTTCTTCACCGCGGTCCTGCGCCCGGCGGCGCGGTCCTTGAGGTAGCGGGCGGTCAAGCCGTCACCGAGCGGTTCAACGCCCAGGTTGGCCAACAGGCGGTGGGGGCCGGCACCCTTTGGTTGCCAAAGCACGCAGCCAAAGCGTCTTGGGTCATTCAGGCGCAAGGTCCAGTCGCCAAAAGCCAAGTCCACATGGTCATGCACATTCGGGGCCGCCACCGATCCTTGACCAACGAGACGCAAGCTGCCGGACATGCCGAGATGCAGCAGCAGCAAGCCCGGCTCGAACTCAAAGAGCAGGTATTTGCCCCGGCGATTCAGAGCCAGCAGCGATTCGCCCGCAAGCAGATCCGGTATCTCGACTGGCCAGCGCAGGGCGGGATTGCGCACGGTCCAGCCGCGCAACTTGCGGTTCGCAAGATGGTCCTTTAGACCTCGGCGGGTGGTTTCAACCTCTGGCAACTCCGGCACGAGCGGCTTAGCGTCACCTCAGGCCAAGGCATTGCGCAAAAGTGGCAGTACAATCCCAATTCCGCACGGCCCTTGGCATGGTCTTTGCGAAAAGCCTAAAAAATCATCGCCCGGCTGGCGAGCTGTTCACTACTTGATCTTGGCTTCGGTGTAGAGAACGTGCTTGCGGATGACCGGATCGAACTTTTTCATCTCCAGCTTGCCCGGAGTTCGACGCTTACTCTTGTCTGTGGTGTAGTAGTGGCCGGTGCCGGCGCTCGACACCAGCTTGATCTTGTCGCGATTGCCCATGAATTCTCTCCCGCAGACGCCGAAGCGCCGTCAAACCCTCTTGCCCTGAGCGCGAATCTCCGCCAAGACCTGCTCTATGCCCTTCTTGTCGATGATGCGCATCCCTTTGGCGGACACCCGCAGTCGCACAAAGCGCTTTTCGCCCTCAACCCAGAACCGATGATAATGCAGGTTCGGCGCAAACTTCCGTCGTGTCTTGTTCTGCGCATGGCTGACATTGTTGCCCGACAACGGGCGCTTGCCGGTAACTTGGCATACCTGAGACATGACTGACCTTCAAAAACTTGAGGACGCTTTATACCAGAGAGCTTGGCGGTGGTCCATATGGGTCTGTGCGTTCATCATTGCGGACCGGGGCTGCCCTTCCTTCCAAATACCCATTGATGGTGGTCCATACGGGTCTATAGGCTCGTCATTACGGACGGTGGCGTGGCGGTTGGCAGCGGGTTGTTAGCCCGGCTGGACGGCTTGGCGCAGCTCGAAGCGTCAAGGGCATCCCGCAGCCCATCGCCCAAGAGGTTATCAGGCCGGTTGAGTGGCTTGGCGCAGCTCGAAGTAGACCTGCGGTGGGCGGATGGCCAGCAGCCGCCTCACTTCGGCTACCGGCAGCTGCAGCAGCGCCTCCCAATCCTCGGCCGGCAGCCAGCTTGCGTGGCGGCCGGCCTGGTAGGCCCGCCACATGGCCCTGAGTACGCCGTTACCCAACACACGTCTGATTTTGAAAGCGCCAACGATGGCGATCACCCCGACGCCGCGGTTGCCGGTCTGGGCGTAGGTGAAGGCCAGCAGGCAGGCTTCGCCGAAGGGGTCGCGACCGTATTGCGTTAGGGTGTGCCACAGGTCGTGCTGATCGCGGACGCGATCAGCATAGTGGCGCAGATCTGGGTCATCGAAGTTGAAGGCTTGACCGTCGTTGTCCACGCTGGCGTCAACCAAGCCGTCCGCAGACAGAGATTCCCGGTAGACGAAGTCATAATAAGCGCGGCCCAGGGTGCCGGTCGGCAGGGCCGCCAAGCCATCTCGGTTGCGCAACAGGTCCAGCAGAGTGATTTTCTCCGCCAGTACGCGCCGCCCAACGGCGGTTTTGCGGAAACGGCGCAAGCCCCGTCGCAGCGAAGGGCCGCCCAAAGCGCGGATGATTTCGAACACCTTGGGGGTGTCTTCCGGGTCAGCAATCAGTTGCCGCAGCGCACGCCAAGCCACGGCGAACTGCATGCGTTTAGTTGGCGTACCGCTCATCTTTGAATCCTTTGCAAGTGCGTTGGTTAATATCGATGATGTGGGCGATTGTAGCCCTTGCCGGATTGGTTATCCATTGATTGTGCAGGCTCAGGATATTTCGGAATTTTTTCGATCAGGCAGCGAGGGAGAGCTTGTTCGCGAATTCGGCCGGTGTCAACAAGCCGAGGGCATGGTGGGGCCGGACGTTGTGGTGGTCGCGGAGAGACCGGTCCAGAGCTTGGTTCACTTCGCCGTGGCGCATGCCGCCGGCGACCATCTGGTCGATCAGTTCAAGGGCGCGCAGGCGCTCGCGGGCGGGTTCGGATATCGGTCAGGCCCACCGGCAGGTGCTTGCAGGAGGGAGGGCAGGCGTGCAACCTTGCCGAGGCTGGTGACGGTGATGGTTGAGTCAGAAGGCGCCCGGGGCTGCAAGCGGTTGTCTCGGGTGCCCTAGGCCGCTTTGGCTATGGCCGCAGCAAGCGCAAAGAGTCCCAATTGCCCCGCATTCCTGACCGCAAGCGCTTTCGGGCACCTCGAAAAATTGCGCCTGATCTGACGGTGGTGTGGATATTGAGTCAATAGTGGAAGCAGGTTGCTTGTCATGCCGCAGATAGGCTTTTTGGGGAATTGTGTAGCAAAATCAGCAACGCCACCAGACATCTGATTTCGCGTCGGATATGTCGGATATAATGAGCAGCCTACGGAATAGGAGGGGTTCATGGTGGTCAGGGAGTTCGACGCGGACGGCATGCCGCAAGCGCTTCACCGTCACGATCGACACCTGCCTGCACGCCACGAAGACCGACCTTCAGCACTGGCTTGACACGATCCACTCCCCGAAGCATCTTCGCCGGTACGTCAACGAGGCCGTCTTTCGGCTGAACGAGGGCAACTGCGGGATTGATACGGGTGATTGGATGGAGGCGCTTGTCCGGCAAATGAGGGGTTCGCGGCGGTGGTGGAAAGACCTGATTGCGGACAACGCGTTGTCCGCGGAAGCGGCGCCGGCATGAGAGCCGCCGAGTTCCTTACCGGCGCGATCAAACCTCCGATACCGCACCGTGCGCCGATCCTGGCCGATTCGGTCCGCCGAGTGCGGGAGCATCCCGACCTTCGGCTTGCACGGCATGTACGCATCATCGCGAACTTGGCGCGCCATCAGCGAGCGTCGCGTGGAGCCGGGCACCCGCGCACTCTTTGGGCGCCGGCGAAACGGCTTGAGGCGCTGGCGAGGCGATGGCTCGAAACACTGACCGGAGACGGATGATGTCCAAACGAAAGCAACCAAAACTGGACCACGCCATTGAGCACGACGCGGCGTCGGATGACGACTTTACGGACGCATTCAAGATGCTCCCGTCGCCCGCATTGGATCGACCAAAAAGCGAGAACCGGCAGCCTACGAAGGCGGAACTGGATCAGCGGTGGAAGCTTGAACGTCGCTGACATCCGTTGATGTTGCTACGCAATGCCTTTTTTTTGAATTTTGGCGCAAGGAGTGCTGCTATGTCCGTAGCCGAACGCATTGAGCGCAAGCTGGCCCTTGGGCTGAACTTGGCGCATCTTCAGGTGGTGAACGAGAGCGGCAACCACAATGTTCCGCCTGGATCGGAATCCCACTTCAAGGTGGTTGTCGTCGCTGAAGATTTCTCCGGAGAAAGGCTGTTGGCTCGGCATCGGCGCATCAATGGGCTGCTAGCCGATGAGCTGGCCCATGACGTTCACGCCCTCGCCATCCATGCCTATACGCCGGATGAGTGGCGCAAACGTTTCGGTGCAGCGCCGATGTCGCCGCCGTGCTTGGGCGGCAAGAAACCGGAGGGCGTTGGATGATTGTCGCGTCGTTCTACCGCTTTGCGCCGTTGCAGGATGTTGATGCGTGGCGCCGCCGTCTTGAAGCTCGCGCCGCCGAACTTGGCTTGAAAGGGACCATCCTGCTGGCGGCGGAAGGCATCAACGGCGCCCTTTGCGGTGCCCGCAACAGTCTGCGGGCCCTAGTGGACGAATTGCGTCTTGAAGCGCCGTTTCGAGCCTTGTCGGTTCGCTATTCGGCGGCGCAGCCGGACACGCCAGTCTTTGGCCGTTTGAAGGTGCGCGTGAAGCCAGAAATCGTCACTTTCGGTCAGCCGCACTGCAATCCCGCCCAGTGGGCCGGAACACCAGTGGACGCGACCGGTTGGAATGCGCTTTTGGACCATCCCGAAACCACCGTCATTGACGTGCGCAACCACTATGAAACCGCTTTGGGCGGCTTTCCCGGCAGCTTAGACCCGGGCACCGACAGCTTCAGTGAGTTCACCGATTTCGTGCGCAACGAGCTAGACCCCGCCAAGCACAGCCGCACCGCCCTCTACTGCACCGGCGGCATTCGTTGCGAAAAAGCCTCGGCCTATCTCCTTCAGGCGGGCTTTGAGTCGGTGCATCAACTCAATGGCGGCATTCTGGCGTATTTGGCAACCGTGCCGCAGGGAGAAAGCCGCTGGCGTGGCCAGTGTTTCGTGTTCGACGGACGCCTAGCCATCGATGACAGGCTGCGGCAAGTTTAGAAAAGCCCGGTCAATTGGCGAAGCGCTGTGCGCAGTTGGACGGTGAGGTCGTGTCCGTGGCGTTCAGATCTGGCTAGCGCAGTGCCGAAGCGGGTTTGTGGCCAGTGGATTGCAAGAACCCGACCAATGTTCAGTCTAGCAATGGCTTGATGGCCGACCATAGGGCGTCGAGCAACAGTGGTTGCCCGGCGGCGTTCGGATGGGTGCCGTCGTTCTGCATCAGTTCTGAGCTCAGCGCCACGCTCTCAATGAAGTTGCTTGCCAGCGCTACGCCGTGCTCATCAGCGACTTCGGCAAACAACTTGCTGAACGCGCTGGTGTAACGATGGCCGTAGTTGGGATGGATGCTCATGGCCACCACCAAGATCTTGCGCCTAGCCGGGTCGGCGGCTTCGATCATGCGCCCTAAGTTGCGCTTGATCTCCGCGATCGGCGTTCCTCGAAGGCCATCGTTGCCGCCAAGCTCGATAATCACCACCTCGGGTTCGTGTTGGCGCAATACCGCCGGCAGCCGTGCCGCGCCTCCACTGGTGGTCTCGCCGCTGGCGCTGGCGTTCACGGCCCGGTAGGGCAATCCCCGCTCGTTTAAACGCTTCTGCAGCAGCGCCACCCAACCCTGTTCCGGTTGAATGCCGTAGCCGCTGCTGATACTGTCGCCAAATACTAAGACCGTGGCGGTCTCCGAGGCGTGCACCCCCAAGGCCGCTAACGTCATCAACATGAGTGCTGCCGCGCTCTGCGTCCATTCAGGCTTTATCCTCGCCATGAGTTCCAACGTCATTCGAGCCATAGGTATTGACAAAAATGTTCCAACCGCGGATGGCCGGCTGCTTATCTTGGATGGCGTTGATTTGGAAATCAACGCGGGCGAGAGTTTGGCCATCGTCGGCACATCGGGTTCCGGCAAGACCACCCTGCTCGGCATTCTGGCCGGGCTAGATCTACCAAGCGCCGGCAACGTGTCCCTTGCCGGACATGAAATCACCGCCATGGGCGAGGAGCAGCGGGCCTTGGTGCGCGGAGAGCATGTCGGCTTCGTGTTCCAGACCTTTCAATTGCTCGGCAGCCTGACGGCTTTGGAGAATGTGATGTTGCCGGCGGAGTTGCGCGGGGAGGCCGACGCTTCAAGGTCAGCCTTGGACCTTTTGCGCAAGGTGGGCCTTGACGACCGGACCGGGCACTACCCTCGGCAACTGTCTGGTGGTGAACAGCAGCGCGTCGCCATTGCCCGAGCCTTCGCCTCCCGTCCCACCGTGCTGTTCGCTGACGAGCCCACCGGCAACCTAGACACCCGCACCGGCGCCCGCATCACCGATTTGCTGTTTGGTCTCAATGGCGACTTCACCACCACCTTGGTGCTGGTGACCCATGATGAACGCTTGGCCGAGCGCTGCGACCGGGTGGTGGAAATCGACGCCGGGAGAATCAGCCCATGAAGGCTCGTTTGATTCTGCGCATGGCTTGGCGAGACTGGCGTTCCGGGGAGTTGGGGCTGTTGCTCACCGCCCTCTTGCTGGCCGTTGGCACGGTGACGGCCATCAGCCTGTTTGTTGACCGCCTGCATCAAGCCCTGTTGAAGGAATCATCTAGTTTTCTGGCGGCGGACCGCTACATCGGCGCCGCTCATGAAATTCCCGATGAATTTCGCCGCCAAGCCGAAGCCATGGGTCTTGAATACGCGGATACGCTGACTTTTCCCTCTATGGTGTTTGCGGAGGAGGAGCGCAATCAACTCGTCAGCGTCAAGGCCGTCAGCGATGGTTATCCCCTGCGTGGCATCTTGCTGACCGGAGAAAAGCCCTTCGGCCCTGGCGGGCTGGCCGGGGGCATCCCCGCATCAGGCGAGGTCTGGATGGATTCCAGGCTGTTCTCAGCCTTGGACGTTGGGTTTGGCGACAGCATTGAGGTCGGGGTGGCGTCGTTGCGGGTCAGTCGGGTGTTGGTCAAGGAGCCGGACCGAGGCGGCAGTTTCTTCGACTTGGGGCCGCGGGTGTTGATGAACTTGGCTGACGTGCCGGCAACGGAAGTGGTGCAGCCCGGCAGCCGCATTAACTACAGGCTGCTGTTGCGGGGCGAGGAAGAGCAGCTTGAAGCCCTGCGGCAGAGCCTTGATCTGGACGATGGTTTCCTTTGGGTGGGCATTCGCCAAGGCAGCCGCCGCATTGGTGCCGCTCTGGATCGAGCGGAAAGCTTTCTGCTGCTTGGCGGGTTGCTGGCGGTGCTTCTGGCCGGGGTGGCCGTGGCTCTATCAGCCCATCGCTACGCCCGCAGACACTACGACCACGTTGGCATTTTCAAGACGTTGGGTGCTAGGTCGGGAAGCATCCTCTACGGCTTTCTGGGCGTCTTGGCGGTGGTGGGCCTTGTTAGCATCCTCTTGGGCCTTGTCTTGGGCGGTGCGTTGCATTTTCTTATTGTAGCCGCGTTGGATGCATTGATTCCGGTGCGATTGCCTGCGCCAAGCGCTAAACCCTTCCTGCTGGGTGCTGCCACTGGCTCAATTTGTGCGCTCGCCTTCGCCATGCCGCCGCTGCTGCGCTTGAAGAACATTTCTCCCATGCGGGTAATCCGGCGGGATTTTGGGCTTGCTCCGGCATCTGAGTGGCTCACTTATGGTGCCGCGGCCAGTGGCGGCTTGGTGTTGTTGATCTGGTACACGGAGAGCCTGTGGCTGACGCTTTGGACCCTGTTCGGCGCCGTGGCGGTGCTGTTGGTGTTTGGCTCTCTGGCTTGGTTGCTGCTGCGGGGTGGCCGGGTTGTTGGAATGCAGGCGGGCAGTCGTTTGCGTTTGGCCTTGTCTGGGCTGCAGCGGCGGCGTCGGGAGAACATTGCCCAAATCCTGGTCTTCGGGCTGGCGATCATGCTGGTGCTGGTGCTGGTGCTGGTGCGCACCTCATTGATCGACGAATGGCGCACGGCGCTGCCGGAGGAAGTGCCCAATCATTTTCTCCTCAATGTCACGCTGGAGCAGTTGGCGCCGGTGAAGGAATTGCTGGACGCCAACACCGCCCGCCAAGGGCCCTTGTATCCGATGATCCGCGGCCGGGTGGCAGCGGTGAACGGCTTGGATGCGCGGGCTTGGCGGGGGAGTCTCTGGAGCGAGGAAAGCGGCGTGGGGCTGTCTTCGGAGCGCAACCTGACTTGGACGGAGACCTTGCCGGCCGGCAACGAAGTGGTGCAGGGCGCTTGGTGGGGGCCGAATGAAGACCAGGCGTTGGTCTCCTTGGAGAGCGAGTACGCCCAGCGCTTGGGTTTGGGTTTGGGTGACCGACTGGAGTTCGACCTCGGCGGTCTACGGGTGGAGGCGGAGGTGGCCAGCCTGCGAGCGCTGGATTGGGAGAGCATGCAGCCGAATTTTTTCGTCATCTTTTCCCCGGCGGCGCTGCGGGACTTTCCCGCCACCTACATGACCAGCTTTTTTCTGCCGGCGGCGAAAAAAGCCTTTTTGAACGAGTTGCTGTTCAAGTTCCCCACCGTCACCGTCATTGAGATTGACGCCATCGTTGAGCAGGTCAAAAGCATCATTGATCGGGTGAGCCGGGCGGTGGAATTGGTGTTGGTCTTGGTGCTGGCGTCTGGCTGCTTGGTGTTGGTCGCCAGCATTCAGGCCAGCGGCGACGCCCGCTTGGCTGAACATGCGTTGTTGCGTGCGCTTGGCGGCACCAAGTCGCTCATAACAGGCAGTTTGGCGGCGGAATTCGCCGTGCTGGGCGCGTTTTCCGGGCTCACGGCGGCCGTTGGTGCGGAACTCACCGTCGCTCTGCTGCAGCTTCGAATATTCGAGTTGACGCCCAACGCCCATCCTGAGCTGTGGCTGCTTGGACCTGCGGTTGGCGCTCTGCTTTTGCTTGGCGTTGGGTTGCTGGGCAGCCGGCGTTTGGTTTCATCGCCGCCAATGCTGGTCCTGCGGGGGATGGAGTAGACTAGTGGCGGCAGAAGCCTTGAACGGGCGATACCCGAGGGTGCGGCCTAAAGCCGCGCATGAGGGCAACAAGCTGCGGCAGAGGCTGCGCCGCCAAGCGGGTCAAGCAGTGGCGGGGCAAGTCTTGATTAAGCTCTTGGAGACGAAGAATTCTGTTGATGACTGTAGTTAAGGCTCGCCGATGCGCATTGTTCAAACAGGCAATCGCTTAGCTGCCGTCCGCACGGCCTTGGCCGGCGTGGCCTTGCTGGTGAGTGGCCTCTGTTGGGCGGAAGTGCAGCTTTTCACTGCCGTCAACCTGCTTGAAACCACCGTTGGCGAAGACGGGGAGCTAGAGCGCCGGCTGGTTGACGTCACCTTGGCTGAGCCTGGAGATGAACTGCGCTACACCATTACCTTCACCAACACCGGCTTGGTGTCGGTAGACCCCGGCATCATCGTCATCACCAACCGGATCCCGGAATCAACTACCTATGTGCCGGACAGCGCCGGGGGCTTTCATGCTCAAGTCCTCTACAGCTTGGATGATGGGGGGGCGTTCATCGCCTTTGATGCGCTCTCGGAGGACGCACTGACCGAAGGCCGGACCATCGAGAACCCCAACAGTTCTGGCCTTGATTCCTTTGCCCAGATGCTGGTTCAGGCCATTCGTTGGACCTATGAAGCCAGCTTGGACCCTGGCGCATCCAGCGAAGTCTGGTTCAACTTGAAGTTGGAATGACTGCCCTTGGATAGGCCGCACTATGACTTTGAACGCCCACGACCGCAGCCATCCCCACGTCAAAAAAATTGTTTTAATTTATTTTATTAAAAATAAAGTCCTGTTTTAGCTCTAATGGTGAGATTTTCGAGCTAGTTCAAGTTCGCCTTTGTATGGGAATGGACTTCGTAGCATTTCTCAAGATCTTAAAATCCTGACGTACACCTTGGCCAGTCCGTGTTTTCGACACTCGACCATTGCCCTGACAAAATACGCTGCTTTGCCGGAGCGCAATTAGTGCCGCTGCAACTCAGGTCAACCCTAAAGCCCGCAGGACCACTTGCGCTGTGCCTCGTTCTTGCAATGCAGGCGGCATCACCGTTGGCGGACGACCTCATTGATGAAGAGATCGTCGTCACGGGAACCATTGGCGAACGCTTGGGTGATGTCGGCAGCGGCAGCATCATTGATGGTAAGGAGCTGGCGGAAATTCGGCCTGTTCACGCCCATGAAGCGCTGGCGCGGATACCGGGGGTGTGGGTCACTAAAGGGTCCGGCCAAGAGCATCTAACCGCCATCCGCTCCGCCGTGCTCACTGGTGCCGGCGCTTGCGGTGAATTCCTTTATCTTGAGGATGGCCTGTCCATCCGCCCGGCCGGATTTTGCAACATCAACAATTTGTTTGAACTGAATGTGGAGCAGGCGTCCGCCCTTGAAGTTTGGCGCGGTCCGTCCAGCGCCCTGTTGGGCGGCAATGCGCTGCACGGCGCCATCAATGTCGTCACGCCCAATCCCCGCGGCGCTCGGCTTGGTCTTGAAGCAGGGTCTTACGGCTACTTCCAAGTGCGGGGTGATTTCGGCGCTGAGGTTGGCCGGCATTATCTAGGCGCCAGCCTGAACGGCAGCCACAGCAATGGCTATCGCGACCACACCGGCTACGGACAACAGAAACTGTCCCTTACGCATCGCGTTGAAGTCGCTGGATGGCAAGTGCACAACACCTTCAACGCCACCAACCTAAACCAGGAAACCGGCAGTTACGTGGGTGGCTTCAAAGCCTATGAAGACAGCGACTTACGCCGCTCCAACCCCAACCCGGAAGCTTATCGTGACGCCTGGTCCATGCGCGCCGCGAGTCATTGGCGCCGGCAGGACTGGCGGCTATCGGCCTATTTGCGCCATTCGCGCATGGTGTTTCTACAGCATTTCCTGCCCGGGCAGCCGACGGAGACCAACGAGCAGGCCAGCGGCGGGCTGTTGGCGAACCGGGCGTTTGATCGCGGCGCCGTCTCCGGGCGCATTGGCGGTCAGATCGAGTTCATGCAGGGCAGCTTGCAGGAAATTCAGGTCGGGCCGACCCTTGGCTCCGCCTTTTTGCAGGAGACCCGTCCGGCCGGGCGCCACTACGATTATGAGGTGGATTCCATCATGCTGGCGGGATTCTATGACCTGAGCTGGCTGCTGGCGGAGCGGCTGCGATTGGTGCATAGCTTGCGGGTCGAGCATCTGGACTATGACTACCAGAACAACCACTTGACTGGGAACACTCGGGACGATGGCAGCACCTGCCGCTTTGGCGGCTGCCTGTACACGCGGCCGGAATCCCGGCAGGACAACTTTACTGAAGTTGCCGGTCGGGTTGGCTTGGAGCATGAGCTCGGCGCCACCCGTTCAGGCTACCTCATGTTGAGCACGGGCTTTCGTCCGCCCCAAGCGACGGAGCTTTATCGGTTGCAGCGCGGGCAGGCCGTGGCGGACCTGGATACGGAGCGTTTGCTGTCCATTGAAGCCGGCTTGAAGGGTAGCGCTTGGTCTGTCTCATTCTTCAGCGAGCGCACCCGGCATTCCATCTTCCGCGATGCGGCCGGCTTCAACGTCAGTGACGGCAAGACCAAGTCCTTGGGCTTGGAGTTGGCTGCAGATTGGCGGTTGGGCGACCACAGGTTGAGCTTGGCGACCACCTATGTCGTTCACAAATACGATTTCTCCCGCGCCGCCGGCCTTGGCGAGCTCATTGAAGACGGCAACATGATCGATTCGGCGCCTCGCTGGCTGACCAATGTGCGGTGGCGCTTGCAGCCTAGGGAGGCATGGTATTCCGAGTTTGAGCTGAATCAGGTTGGCGCCCACTACCTCAACGCGGCCAATACCGCCAAGTACAATGGGCACATCGTGCTCAACTGGCGGGCCGGCCTAAAGCTGAACGACAAGGTTGATCTATTCGCCCGGGTCATCAACCTGCTTGACGAGCGTTACGCCGACCGAGCGGACTTCGCCTTCGGCAGCCACCGCTATTTTCCAGCCACGCCCATTCAGGGTTACCTTGGGGTGAACTTTGCGTTATGAAGGCACCAGCCTAGCCCGGCCTCGGCTAGGCGGAGGACGAGTACCTAGGGATGAACCTTGCATGATGAAGGCGCCAACCATCTCGCCCCGCCTCTGATCATGTCTTCGCCGAACCGATTGAACTCCTGCGCCACAATGAAAACGTCTGGCGTTGCGCCACGCCGTGCGTTTTGTGGCTTTGTCCGTTCGCCTTGAGCAAACCGCTTTTAAGGTGTGAAGGCATTGCTTGCGGGCGCGGCGGGCGGCTGCTGTTCGAACACTTTGACTTGGTCCTGCATCAAGGTGAGTGCATTGAGATTCAGGGTGCCAACGGCAGTGGCAAATCCACCTTGCTGCGCATCGCGGCCGGTTTGTTCACGGTCTTCAGCGGCACCGTTGAGGCGGGCGACCTAGCCTATCTTGGCCACAAGAGCGGGGTGAATGCGCTGCTGACGCCGGCCGAGAACCTGTTTATGCATCAGCGCTTGGCCGGCGGCAGCACTGCACAAGCCTTGCAGCGGGTGGGGCTTAGGGATGCGCAGGACAAGTTGTGCGGAGAATTGTCCGAAGGTCAGCATCGGCGGGTGGCCCTAGCCCGCCTGCTGCTTGGTCCGCAGCCCCTATGGTTGCTGGATGAACCGCTCACCGCGCTTGATGATGCCGGTTGCGGCTTGGTGCGGGAATTGGTCACCGCCCGCTGCGATGAAGGAGGTGCGGTGTTGTGCGCCACCCACCGCAGCTTGGGTTGCCCGGGTGCGGTTCAAGTGCGTCTCGGCGATGGCGCCTAGCCCCATGGACTGCGGAGAGAGGTTCCCCAGTGAGTCAACCTCCCCCCTTGTCGCCGGCCAAAGCGACTCGCCGCAAATGCTCAACCAATTAGCGCAACAGGGCATTAGGGCATCTTGGCGATGGTGGTCGTGTTTTTAGTTCAGTTTCGTCGAGACTGGCTTTCCCTGTTGCGGGCGAAGGATGAAGCGCTCAATCCACTGGTGTTTCTTTTCTTGGCCGCCACCCTGTTCGCCATCGGCTTCGGCGGCGATCCGGAGCGGCTGCGCGCCACCGCCCCCGGAGTTATTTGGGTGTTGGTCTTGCTGGCCAATCTGCTATCTTTGGAGGCGCTGTTTCGGCGGGACTTTGACGATGGTTCCCTAGAGCAGTTCATGCTTTTGGCGCGCACGCAGTTCGCCGCGCCGCTATTTACCGGGATGCTAGGCAAAGTGGCAGTGCAATGGTGCGTATCCGGCTTGGCCATGACGGTGCTGTCGCCCTTGGTGGCGCTGCTGCTGAACCTTCCCTTGGCGGCGCTGCCCACCTTGGGGATATGCTTGCTGCTTGGAACCCCGGCTCTAAGTCTGATCGGCGCGGTGGGTGCTGCGTTGACGGTGGGGCTGCACAGCGGCGGTCTGTTGCTGGCGCTGCTGCTGTTGCCCCTATACCTGCCCGTGCTGGTGTTTGGTGTCAGCGCCACCCTGAACGGGATGGCCGGGCTTGACGCAGCCGCGCAGCTGTATTGGTTGGCGGCCATTAGCGCTTTGGCCGTCACCTTGGCCCCATTCGCCATCGGTGCGGCGTTGCGGATTAGCGTGGAGCGGTCATGACGCTCAAGGAACTTTGGCATCGGCTGGGGTCGCCCCGGTGGTTCTACCGCATGAGCGGCCCTTGGCTGGTTTTCTTCTCGGTGTTGGCCGGGTTGCTGCTTGCCGTCGGCAGCTTTTGGGGATTGGCCTTCGCTCCGCCGGACTATCAGCAAGGCAATAGTTTCCGCATCATCTACGTGCATGTGCCTGCGGCCATGCTGGCGCAGTCTGTTTACCTGGTGCTTGGCTTGGCCGGTGTGCTGTTGTTAGTGTGGAGGATGAAGCTGGCTGGGCTAGTGCTGGAGACCATGGTTGGGTTCGGCATGGGGGCCACGGCGCTGGCTCTTTTTTCGGGTGCCCTTTGGGGCAGACCAACTTGGGGCACCTGGTGGGAGTTTGACGGGCGCACCACCTCCACCCTGGTGCTGTTGTTCCTCTACTTCGGTCTGTACGCCCTTCGTCGGGCCATTCCGGATGCGAATGCGGCTGGCCGCGCCTGTGCGCTGTTGGCCGTGGTCGGCGTGATCAACATTCCCATCATCAAGTATTCGGTGGAGTGGTGGATCACCATGCATCAAGGCGCAACCTTCAGGTTGACCGAAGCGCCCTCCATGCCGGCACAAATGTGGGCGCCCCTGTTGGTGAACGTACTGGGCGCGTACTGCCTGTTTGCCGCCAATCTCATCGCCAACCTGCGCAACGCCATTCTGCGGCGGGAGTGCGGTGCCAATTGGGTGCGGCAGTTGATCGGCCGCCGGCTTGGGGAGCTGGGGGTGGTGGGATGAGGTTCGATAGCTGGCAAGCCTTCTTGGCCATGGGCGGACATGGCCTGTACGTCTGGCTGGCTTACGCAACCGCCCTGGCGTTGCTCATCGGCAACTACATCAAGCACAAGGCGGACCGGCGCAGAACTTGGCGGTTTCTGCAATCTCAGGCCGAGGCTAGGGATCATGCGTCGAAAGCGTCGTAACCGTTTGCTGAGCATTGCCTTTATTTTCGTCGGCGCCAGCGCCGTGGTGGTGCTGATGTTGCTGGCGGCGGACGAGAACCTCAATCTGTTCTACCCTCCGGCCAAGGTGGTTGGTGGTGAGGTGCCGGTGGACAAAGCCATCCGCGCTGGTGGCATGGTGCTGGAAGGCAGCGTCGTGCGGGTGCCGGATTCCTTGGAGGTGGTGTTCACCCTGACTGATCGCCAAGGGGCCGACTTCAAGGTGGTTTACAGCGGCATCCTGCCGGATCTATTCCGCGAAGGTCAGGGCATACTGGTGCGGGGCAGGTTGGACGCCCAAGGCGTGTTTCAGGCTGTGGAAGTGTTGGCCAAGCACGATGAGAACTACATCCCGCCGGAATTGATGCCCTTGATGGAAGGCGCTGCGCCGCCGCCGGGTGATGCGCAGTGATTCCCGAACTCGGCCACTTTTCAGTCATCCTGGCGCTGGCCTTGAGTTTGGCCGGCACCTTCTTTGGCTTGGTTGGTGCAGGCCTTGGCCGGGTGCCGTGGATGCGGGTCGCCTTGTCGGTGACTTTTGGCCAACTGGTCTTTGTGGCGTTGGGATTCGCCGTGCTTGTCCATGCGTTTCTAGTGGACGATTTCTCCGTCGCCTACGTGGCCCACAACTCCAACAGCCTGTTGCCCTGGTATTACAAGTTCAGCGCCGTCTGGGGCGCCCATGAGGGGTCATTGCTGCTTTGGACGCTCATCATGACACTGTGGATGGGCGCTTTGGCCAGCCGCAGCGCCCATCTGCCGGAGGATTTCCTAGCCCGAGCGCTTGGGGTGATGGGGCTGTTGAACGCTGGCTTCCTCAGCTTTCTGCTGTTCACCAGCAATCCGTTTGCGCGCCTGTTGCCGCTGCCGCCGACGGACGGCTCGGACCTCAACCCCCTGCTGCAGGACTTTGGCTTGATCGTCCATCCGCCCATGCTGTACACCGGCTACGTCGGCTTGTCGGTGGCGTTCGCCTTTGCTGTGGCGGGCTTGTTGGCTGGCCGGGTGGACAACGCTTGGGCGCGTTGGGCGCGCCCTTGGACCAATGTGGCTTGGGCGTTCCTTACCCTAGGCATTGCCTTGGGCAGTTGGTGGGCCTACTACGAGTTGGGCTGGGGTGGTTGGTGGTTCTGGGACCCGGTGGAGAACGCCTCCTTCATGCCGTGGCTGGTGGGCACGGCGCTGGTGCATTCCCTCGCCGTCACCGAAAAGCGGGGGGTGTTTAGGAGTTGGACGCTGCTGCTGGCGATCATGGCGTTCTCTTTGAGCCTGCTTGGTGCATTCATCGTGCGCTCCGGCGTGCTCACGTCCATTCATGCGTTTGCGGTGGACCCCACCCGCGGGCTGTTCATCCTGGCCTTTCTGGCGCTGGTGGCCGGCGGCTCCCTGACGCTGTTTGGATTTCGCGCCGAGGCTGCGACCAAGGCCCGCTACAGCCTCTTCAGCCGCGAGACCTTTTTGTTGCTGAACAACTTGGTGTTCGTCGTCGCCATGGCAGTGGTGCTGCTGGGCACGCTTTATCCGCTGGCCTTTGAGGTCGCCACCGGTGGCGACAAGATCAGCATTGGCCCCCCCTGGTTCAACCTCTTCTTCATGCCGTTGATGCTGGTGCTGGCCTTGGCTCTAGGCGTGGGGCCTTTCACGGCTTGGAAGCGCGGCCATCCAAAGCGGCTGCTGCGGCGTCTTGTCGGCGTCTTGGCGGGCAGTGCGGCGCTGGCCATTCTAGCGATGCTGTTGCTGACCGAATCACTTTCCTGGGCTGGCGGCGCGGCGCTGTTGTTCGGCCTTTGGATACTGGTTTCCCACGGCTTGGACTTTGTGCAGCGGCTGCGCATGGGAGTAGGCGCCCTGCCCTTAGCCTACTGCGGCATGACATTGGCCCACTTGGGCTTTGCCGTTAGCCTGCTGGGTGTGGCGCTGACCCATGAACTGTCCATTGAGAAGGACATTCGCATGGCGGCCGGCAGCACCGCCACCCACGGCGGCGTGCAGTTCAAATTCAAGGGCGTGGTGGAAGCCGCAGGCCCGAACTACCTAGCGCAGCGTGGATTGTTTGAGGTTGTGGACGGGAAACGGGTTTTGCAGCTCATGCCGGAGAAACGCCGATACCTAGTGAGCGGTTCCGTGATGACCGAGGCGGCCATAGATGCCGGCTTGTTCAAGGACATCTATGTTTCCTTGGGCGAGCCCTTGGACGATGGTCATTGGGCCGTGCGGGTCTATGTCAAGCCGTTCGTGCGGTGGATCTGGTTTGGCGCCCTGTTGATGGCGCTTGGCGGCGTCTTGGCCGTGGCGGACAAGCGATATCGACGTTTGCGGGAACGCACCGCGCAACCGACGCTGGTGGCTGCGCCCGGCGGCATGGCAAGCGTTTTGGAGTCTAGGGAGTCGGCGGAGCCAGGTGCCTGATGCGGGTTGGTCGGTTTGCGCCCCTAGCCGTTTTTGCGCTCGTCCTGCTGGTTGGCTACCTTGGTTTCGGGCTTGAAGACCCGCATCGACTGCCCTCGGCGTTGATTGGCAAGCCATTCCCGGAGTTTGATGCGCGACTCTTGGGTGCGGCCGATGGCGAAGCAGGGTTGGTTGGTCGCGACGATCTGTTGGGCAGCCCCGTTTTGGTCAACGTCTGGGCGACTTGGTGCCCAACTTGCAAGGCGGAGCATGAGGAGTTGCTGCGCATCCGTGCCGCAACGTCCGTACGCATCATCGGCGTCAACTACAAGGACGATCCGCTTAAGGCCGTGCGGTGGTTGAGCGATTACGGCGACCCTTACGAATTCAACCTGCTTGACCAGGACGGCAGCCTGGGCGTGGAGCTTGGTGTGTACGGGGCGCCGGAGACCTTTCTGCTGGACGCGGATGGAGTGGTGGTGTTCAAGCAGGTGGGGGCCATTACGGGTGTGATTTGGCGACGGGAGCTAGCGCCCCGCTTGGCCGCCATGGGACTTGACGTAGCCGTTGGACCTATTGGGGTTGCCCCAGCGGAGATTCTGTGATGTGCGTTCCCGGTTCGATGAACAAGTTGGTGCTTATGAGGCATCGCACCCAGCTTGTTGAACATCTTGGGGATGCGCTTCCAGGCTACGCCAAAGTTCCACATCGAGCTCGCCGGTGCCTGCTGGCAACGCAGGTTACTGAAGGCCAACCTTTTGCTCTTCGCAACTATGATTTAGGCGCAGCCAAAGACTGGTTGCGCGGTTGCGCGTTGATCTTGTTGCTGGCGGCAATGGCTGTGCGGGCCGCTAGCCCAGTCGATGTTTACCACTTTCCCGACGCCAAGATCGAGGCGCGCTACCGGGCCTTGGTGGCGGAATTCCGTTGCCCTAAGTGCCTGAACACCAACCTTGCCGGCAGCGACGCCCCCATCGCCGAGGACTTGCGAGCGGCCGTGCATCGCTTGGTGGTGCTGGAGGGACGCTCCGACGAGCAGGTACGGGACTACCTGCAAACGCGCTATGGTGACTTCGTGCTCTACGACCCGCCGTTTCGGGCTTCAACCCTGGTTCTTTGGTTGGGCCCCGTCGTTTTCGCCATAGTTGGGCTGGCATTGGTCGTGGGCCGTCTGCGCCGCCAACAGCCAGCCAAGCTGGATGATGAGGACCGAGTGCGTCTGCGTCGAATGCTGGACAAACCCTGATGTTCTGGCTGTTGGCCCTGCTGCTGGCCGCTTTGGCCGGGGCGTTCATCTTGTGGCCGTTCTTTTTTTCCCGCCGTGCTGGCAGGAGCGGCGGCTTTGCCGCCGTGGCCCGTGCGCTCTATCGACAGCGGCTGGGAGAATTGGATGATGAGGCCCGCACCGGCATCCTGGAGCTGGATGAACGGGCCGAATTGGAGGACGAGCTTGGCCATGCCCTGCTTAAAGGCTGGGCGGCTGAAGAAACTGGAGCTGCAACGGCCACACCTGAAGATGAACCGAGGTCATTCCACATCGATTCCGGCAGCGAGGCTGCCGCGCAGGCGCTTCAGCCCAAGCCAGGATATAGGACTTTGCTTGCAAGCGGGCGTCTTGCCGGACGAGGGGGGTTGGGTTGGGCTTGGCTTGCCACCCTCATCGCCGTACCGCTATTCGCCACGGTCCTCTACCTACGGCTTGGCGAACCGGATGCCGAAAAACTGGCGCAGGCAGCCGGAATCATGCGGCTCGACCCGGCGGCGGACCGCATCGAAATGGATCGTTGGCGCGCCGTCCTCAGCGAACGTGTGCAGGCGCAGCCAACTGACGCTGGCAGTTGGTTTTTGCTGGGACATCTATACATGGTCGGGGAGGACTACGCCGCCGCGGCGGCGGCGTTTGAACGCGCCCAAAGGCTTCCGGGAAGTGGCGCCAGCGTAGACTCCTACTGGCTGCAAGCGCGTTATTTGGCGGCTGGGGGACGGTTGGATGAAGGAGGCAGGAAAGTCGCCGAGCGCATTTTGGTGCGCACGCCGAATGACCCGACTGCGCTTCAAATCACGGCCCTTGATGCCTATCAGCGGGGGGATTTTCGGGCGGCCGTCGATCTTTCCAACCGGGCGCTTTCGAACCCGCTTGATCCCACCCACCAAGCGCTGCTGCAAGTGATCTTTGATCGGGCGCGGGTGAAGCTAGGCGAGTTGACGCCAGCGGTGGAGGTCAGGTTGTCGGCGACGGTCTCACCGCCCAAGGGAGCCAGCCTGTTCGTCATCGCCCGCCCGCCCGGTGGCGGCATGCCCTACGCCGTCGTGCGGCGGCCGGCCTCCGTGCTACCGCAGACCATTCGTCTTGATGATGCGGTCGCCATGAATCTGGCGATGCCCCTGACCAGTGCCGATGCGCTGGAGGTGGTGGCTAGGATCAGCCTGACCGGCCTAGCCATGAAGCACCCTGGTGACTGGGAATGGCGTTCGCAGGCGCTCTCCTTAGCGGATGCGGCGGTGGTCACTGTGGAAGCCGAATTGAGCCCGCCCAAGCTCTGAGGCCCGGCGGCTTGGCGTTAGAACGGCATCTATCCTATTGTTTTAATGTAAAAAATAATTGAATCTAGGGTTTTTATGAAAGCCGTCGACGGGGCATTTCACGCTAGGCTACGGCACTGCCCTGGGTCTTGGGGCGCAAACACTAGCATTTGCAGGTTTTTGTGGCGTAAACTGACCTCCCAACGGGCGACGGAGGCCCTTGCTGGGGCTGGAGCGGCGCTCTTGGACTCGTATTGGCAAGCGTAGCTTGGGTTTTGGCAAAGGCGGTTGCTGATGCGACAAGTGTTATCGGGCGTGCGGACGAAATTGTCCGCTGTTGCGGAACACGATGCGCTTAAAACAAATCAAGCTTGCAGGTTTCAAGTCCTTTGTTGACCCAACGGTGGTCAGCTTCCCTAGTAGTGGCCGTTGCGCCGTGGTTGGCCCCAATGGGTGCGGCAAGTCCAACATTATCGACGCCGTGCGCTGGGTCATGGGGGAAAGCTCCGCTCGGCACCTTCGAGGCGAGGTGCTCACCGATGTCATTTTCAATGGCTCCCAAGGCCGCAAGCTTGCGGGCATGGCGTCCGTGGAGCTTCTGTTCGACAACTCCTTTGGCCGTATCGGCGGGGAATACGCCTCCTATGGGGAGATCGCCGTCCGCCGGGAGGTGTCACGGGAGGCCCGCTCCCTCTACTTCCTGAATGGCGTTGCCTGCCGCCGCCGCGACATAGCGGATGTCTTTTTCGGCACCGGCATCGGGCCGCGTAGCTACTCCATCATTGAGCAGGGCATGATCAGCTCCTTGGTCGAATCCCGGCCGGATGAGTTAAGGGCTCATCTTGAAGAGGCGGCGGGCATCTCCAAGTACAAAGAGCGCCGTCGGGAGACCGAGAACCGGATCAAGCACACCGAAGAGAACCTAGGACGTCTAACGGACATCCGCGACGAATTGGCGCAGCAGCTAGAGCGGCTGCAGCGGCAGGCGAAGGCGGCCGAGCGCTATCAAAACCTGAAGGTCGAACAAAAGCGGATCCATGGGGAGCTTGACGCCTTGCGCCTCATTCGCTTGGTCGGCGAACTGGAAAAGCTCCAGCAATCTCTGACGGAGCGGGACATCGCGTTTGCAGGGAAGCAAGCCCGGCTGCGGCGCCTGGAAGCGGAGACGGAGGCCGCTCGCGCCTCTAGGGAGGAAGTTGGCGATGCGGCCACCGAGGTCCAAGGGCATTACTATCGGCTTGGCGGGGACATTGCTCGGGACGAGGAGGCCATTCAATTCCACCGTAAGCGCCTGCAGGATCTGGAGGCTGAGGCTGGCGAAGTTGAGCGGCATGCAGAGCAAGTTGCCCTCCAACTTGCTCTTGACGAGGCCAAGGTCGAGGATCTTCAGGGCAAAATTGATGGGCTTGCCCCGGCCGCCAAGTTGGCGCAAGCGGAGGATGCCCGTGCCGCCGCCGCCCTCAGCGCCTTTGAGACCGACTATCAAAGCCGGGAGGCGGATTGGGAGGCGTTCAATCGGCAAGTGGCGGCGGACGACCGCGAAGCCGGCATTCTTTCCTCGCGCCGAAGTCACTTGCAGCAGTCGATTGAGCGGCTACGGGCGCGTCTGCTCCGGCTTGGGGATCAGGGCTGGGCGCCGGCCGAGACCGACGATGGCGATATGAACGGCATTGCCTTGGAAATCCAGGCTCTTGAAGCGCAATCCGCCAAGTTGCAAGGCGAACTGGATCTCTGCATGGACCAGATTGGTTTGGAGCAGGAGCATCTAGTGGCCAAGGAAGCGGACTTCGATCAGGCGCGGATCGATGTGCAACGGCTGCGGCACGAGTTGGCCCGGTTGCAAGCATCCCAGCAACTGGCCTTGGGGCGCTCAAACGAAGCTGTGCAGTCTTGGCTTGAGGGTCAGGGCCTTGATGCGGTGCCGCGATTGGGCGAATTGCTCAGCGTCGCGCCGGGCTGGGAGCACGCCATGGAGATGGTGCTTGGCGACTTCGTGCAGGCGCTACGGGTCGAAGACCTCAATGCGTACACCGGTCAGGTGGGCGACTTGATCGATGGGCGGCTCGGGCTGGTTGAAGGGCGGGTAGACGCCGAGGCCAGCGGCGAACTGCCTAGCCTCGCTTCCTTGTTGAGACCCTCGGATCTGAAGCTCGGTTCGCTTTTATATGGCGTGTTTGCGGCCGAGTCGGACGAAGTGGCGTTGGCCAAGCGCTCCCAACTCAAGCCGGGCGAAAGCATCGTGACGCGCACCGGCCTTTGGCTGGGCCGGGATTGGCTTCGCCATCGGCCGAAGATTGATGAGGACGTCGGCATCATTGAGCGTACCCAGGATTTGGAAACCCAGGAAGGGCGCGTTCTTGAGGCTGAACAGAGTTTTGGCGACCAGCAGCAGGTGGCCGAATGCCGCGAGCGGATTCGTGTGCTGGAAGATCAGCGGGAGCTTCTGCGCGGTGGGCTTTACGAAACACTTGAGCGCGTTGGCAAGCTGAAGGCCGATTACGGCGTTCGCCAAGTCAAGCTTGAAGAAGCGAGGGCCCAGCGAACCCGGCTGGTAGAGGAACGGCGCGACCTCATGCACCAAATTGAGCAGGAACAGGAGCGATTGGCCCAAGCGGAGGCCTCAGCCGACGCCGTTGAAGATGCCCGCTCCGGCGAGACCGAGGAAAGACAACGCTTGATGGCTGTGAAGGAGCGGTTGTTGGAGGCGTTGGCGGCAGCAAGGCCCAAGGCCCGCGCTCGGCACGACCACTATCATGCGATCCGCATGGAGCAGCAAGCCTTGGTCACCAGCTTGCAGGCTGTTGAAGCGGCGCGTCAGCGGCTTGCTGCCCGGGCTGCGGAATTCGTCGAGCGTAGCCGCCGAATTGAGCAGAGTCAAAAGAGCAGCCAGGCGCCGCTGCCGGAGCTTAAGCGGAATCTGGAGGCGGGCATTAAGCAGCGAGCGGCCATTGAGGCTGAACTTGGCGAATTGCGGCGTCGTAGCGGTGAGCTTGATGCCCAGCTGCGCCGGCTCGGATCGGATCGGGCCGCTGCCGAGGAGGAGGTCGAGCAGGTTCGAGGTCAACTCGGAACCTTGCGTGAGGACCGTGCCGCCCTGCAAGTGCAAAAGTCCCACTTGAACGAACAGATCGCCGCCAGCGGCTTCACCCTTGAAGCCTTGGTTGAGGCGTTGCCTGAGAATGCGGCGGCGGCGGACTGGACTGAAAAGCTTGCCGGCATTGATCGGCGTATTCAGCGTTTGGGCGCAATCAATTTGACGGCCATCGATGAACTTCGGTCACAATCGGAACGCAAAGCCCATCTTGATGCGCAGCACGAAGACGTCACCAAGGCGCTCGAAACCTTGCTGCGGGCCATTCACAAGATAGACCGCGAGACCCGGGCCCGCTTCAAGGAGACGTTTGACCAAATCAACGTCCACTTGGGCGAATTGTTTCCGCAGGTGTTTGGCGGTGGGCGCGCCTATCTTGAAATGACCGGAACGGATTTGCTGAGCACCGGCGTCTCGCTGATGGCGCGTCCACCGGGCAAGCGCAATGCAAGCGTCAACCTTCTTTCAGGTGGTGAGAAGGCGATGACCGCCATTGCTCTCATCTTTTCGATATTCCAGCTCAATCCCAGCCCCGTTTGCCTGCTTGATGAAGTGGATGCGCCCTTGGACGACGCCAACGTTGGTCGCTTTGCCGAATTGATTGAAAAAATGTCCCAAGAGGTTCAGTTTGTCATGGTGACCCACAACAAGCTGACCATGGAAATGGCCGATCACCTGATGGGCGTCACAATGAGTGAGCCTGGGGTGTCCCGAGTGGTGTCCGTGGATGTGGAGAAGGCGGCGGCGATGGCGGCGGCCTGAGCGTCAGCACGGTGTACGGTGGAGGATATGAAAGCAAAATTCGAAGCCCGCGGCGGGTTAGAGTACGGGCTTGTTGCAGGCGGAGGAGGAGCCCGAAATGGACGTTAGGCAACTTATCATCATAGCTGGCGGCATCCTCGTCGTGCTGGCTTTCATGCATGCGGTATGGAGCGCTACGCGCAGGCGCCCCGACTCCCTGCGGATAAAAATTGACCCGAAGGTTGTGTCGGAAGCAGACGATGTGGATGAGGATTGGCTCGGCCAAGGATTCATTGACAAAGCGGTTGCCCCCAAGTCGCCCGAGGTGCCCGGCAACGACCCGCTGCAACGGGCGAGCCAAGCTGACGACCAAGCTGAACAGGATCTGTTTGGCGGTGATGTTTCTTCGGAGCCAGCTGGGGATGAGTCGGAAGCCGCCCAGGACTCCATAACCCAGGATGAAGCTCAGGACGCCGAGGGCTCCATTGAGGCCGAGGAGCCGCTTGAGGAAGTTGGATCCGACCTTTCGCAGCCGGGGTCCGGGGCCGGCATTGAACCCCTGCCAGCAACGGAGGATGCGGCCGAAGCGAGTGCGCAGGACGCCGCTGATGGCGAGCTGGTGGTCATGCATGTGGTGGCTCAGGGAGGGCGTTTTGCCGGCGAGGAACTGCTGTCGGTCCTACGGGACGAAGGCCTGAAGTATGGGGACATGCGGATTTTTCACCGCTTCCATCAGACCTCCGGAAGAACCGTTTTCAGCATCGCGAACGCCATTGAGCCAGGCTACTTTGACTTGGCTGGAGATTGCTCGTTGCCGGGTGTGACCGCTTTCATGAAGTTGCCCGGACCGGAGAACGCCGCCGAAGCCTTGGAGGACATGCTGCGGACCATGGATTCCATCGCTCGCAAGCTCAATGGCCTGACGTTGGACAGCAACCGAGAATCGTTCACCGACCAAATCGCGAGTAGTTACCGGGATCGGGTGGCGGCGCTGGCGCATATGCGCACCAGCACCTGATGGCGAAAGAGGTCGAACAAAGGCTGGCGGAACTGCGCCGGCAGATTCACCACCACAATGAGCTCTATCATGTGCTGGATACACGGGAAATCCCGGACAGCCAGTACGATGCGCTATTTGACGAGTTGCTTGCCTTGGAGCAGGCGCATCCGCACTTGGTCACCAAGGACTCTCCTTCCCACCGCGTTGGCGGTGCCCCCTTGCAGGAATTCACGCCGGTCAGCCATCAAGTCGCTATGCTGTCCTTGGAGAAGGTGTCTGCTGCTGCAGAGCTTGCTGATTGGGAGAACCGCTGCCGCGCCCGCCTTGGCGATGAGCCAATAGCTTATTTCTGCGAACCCAAGATTGATGGCGTAGCGGCTGCCTTGGTCTACGAAAGCGGCGAACTTGCCTTGGCCGCTACCCGCGGCGACGGCGAGACCGGGGAAGACATCACCGCCAATGTACGCACCATCGCCACAGTACCACTGCGCCTGCATGGGGCGGGCTTCCCGCCCAAGTTTGAGGTCCGGGGCGAAATCTACATCTCCAAGGCGGACTTCGCAGCGTTCAATAAGCGGGTGCTGGCCGCGGGCGAGCGCCCCTTGGTGAATCCGAGGAATGGCGCCGCCGGCAGTTTACGACAGCTTGACCCTAAACTGGCGGGGCGGCGGCCCTTGAGCATGTACTGTTACAGCCTTGGCTGGTCGCAAGGCGACTGGTTCCCGGAAACGCACATGGAGGTGCTTGAGAGTCTTGCAAGCTGGGGCTTGCGGACCAATCCAGAAGCTCAGCCCAACACCGACCTGGCTGCGTGCAAAGCGTACATTGAGAAAATTGCCCAGCGGCGCGATGCGCTGGCTTATGAGATCGATGGCGTGGTGGTCAAGGTCAATTCCTTGGAGCAACAGCAGCGTTTGGGCGCTTTGACGCGCACCACCCGTTGGGCGGTGGCCTATAAATATCCCCCCCAGGAGGCTGTCACCCGTGTGCTGGAGGTGGATTTTCAAGTTGGCCGCACCGGCGCGGTGACGCCGGTGGCCAAGCTTGAGCCGGTGTTCGTTGGTGGCGTTACTGTCAGCAATGCAACGCTGCACAATATGGGTGAAGTCACCCGTTTGGACTTGCGTTTGGGTGATCAGGTCGTGCTGCGGCGAGCTGGCGATGTGATCCCCAAGATTGCATCGGTCATCACCGACCAGCGCGTTAAGGATGCGCCAGCCATTGAATTGCCCACGCACTGCCCCGCTTGCGGCAGCCCGGTGGGTCGCCCGGAAAGCGAAGCGGTGGCCCGCTGCACCGCCGCCCTCTGCCCGGCGCAGGGCAAAGGGGGATTGCTGCATTTTGCTTCGCGCTTGGCTATGGATATTGAGGGGCTTGGCTACAAGCTGATCGATCGACTCGTGCAGAACGGCTTGGTCGAGACCCCGGCCGATTTGTATGGCTTGCGGCTTGATGAATTGGCTGCCTTACCGCGCATGGGTGAGACATCGGCGCGGAAGCTGTTAAGGGCGCTTGAGGACAGCAAGACCACGATTTTGCCCCGTTTCATTTACGCCTTGGGCATTCGCGAAGTGGGGGAGGCTACGGCGTCGATCCTAGCCGAGCAATTCGGCAACTTGCGAGCCTTGCGGGAGGCGACGGCCGAGCAGCTGGAAGCCCTGCCTGATCTGGGCCCCATCGTGGCGGCCAAAGTCGCGGCTTACTTCAGCAACACCGACAACGCAGATCTCTTGGATGAGCTCATTGCAGCGGGCGTCAATTGGCCGGATGGCGCCGGTCGAATGGCGGCCAAGCCGCTGGCTGGAGAGACTTGGGTGCTGACTGGCGCATTGGAGCGAATGGCCCGCACGGAGGCCAAGGAAAGGCTGGTGGGTCTTGGCGCCAAGGTGGCGGGTTCGGTGTCCGGCAAAACCACCAAAGTGGTTGCGGGCGCCGGTGCCGGTTCCAAGCTCGCGCGGGCTGAGGCGCTGGCGGTGCCGGTCATGGATGAAGCGGAGTTTCTTGAGTTTTTGAGGGCGAGAGATGTGCTTTAGATCCTGGATTGCGGCGACGGCATTGCTTTCCTTGAAGCGGCTGCGTCATGGCGCCGCCGGATAGGCCCGACAACCTGTGCGCCATCTTCCAGGAGAAGCCATCCTAGTACAAGGCGGCGGGGAATACGGAGAAAAAGTGGGTCCTGCCGGCGCTCATGGGCATGGCCTCCATTCATTAGGGAGTCCAGCTTCCGCGCCAAAGGTCTGGCTAAAAATGCGCACCACCTGTTTGCGATCAGTGCGTTGACTAACTTGGTGGTGGCGCAGGAGCATTTATTGAAGCAAAGGTGAGTCTGACGCTATTTTGCCTAACCCTGTTGATGGCGATGCTCTAATCATGCGGGCTGCTCTGTTCAACAATCCGAGAATGTGGGCCTAGGTGCGCTTCGGCGGCCTATTATCGCTGGTGAATCGGCTCGGAGGGTGCGTAGTATTAGCGACATGACAGCGCTCACCCCGGAATTGAAGTCTCGGATTCAAGCCGCCTACGATGCTTGGCTTGCGGCGCGGGGCTTTAAGGCGCGGACCGGCCAGCGACACATGATCGCCCATGTTGCTCGGACTTGCGCCAGCGAGCAGGCGCCACGCCTTGTCGCCATTGAAGCGGGCACCGGCACCGGCAAGACCGCTGCCTACTGCTTGGCCGCCATTCCCGTCGCTCAGGCGCTGGACAAGACGGTGGTGATCGCTAGCGGCACGGTGGCGTTGCAGGAGCAGATCGTCCTACGCGACTTGCCGGACCTCAAGCGGAGCGCCGGCTTGGACTTTCGCTTCGAGTTGGCCAAGGGCAGAAGACGCTACCTGTGCCTTGAGCGCTTGGATCGGGTATTGAAGCTGGAGGAGCAGGAGGACCTAGGCTTTGTCGACGCGCCCAAGGCCGATTTCACGCCCCTGTACCGCCAAATGAGCGACGCCTTTTCCCGGCGGGAATGGAGCGGTGAAATGGACACTTGGGAGGACGGCGTCGAACCGCAGGCTTGGTCGAGCCTGACCATGGATCATCGCGGCTGCACCCACCGGAAGTGCAGTTTCTATAAGGACTGCCCGTTCTTTGCCGCCCGCGCCAAGTTGCACGGCGCGGACGTCATCGTCGCCAACCAAGACTTGCTGCTGACGAACTACGCCCTAGGCGACGGCACCGCGCTGCCGCCGCCGGGAGATACCATCGTCATCATCGACGAAGCGCATCATTTGCCGGACAAGACGCAGCAGCACTTTGCGCTGCGGGTACATTTGCGCAGCACCATTGGCTGGGTGGATCAGGTCAATGTCTCGATCGGCGGCATGGCTCAAAGAGCGGGACGTCCGTTGGCACTGGAGCGATTGGCTAAAGAGATCGCGTTGCATAGCGATGGCTTGAAATCGGAGCTGGAGGCGTTGCACAGCCTTGTCGGCGAACTCCAGTTTTTGCCAAAGGATGCCCATAGCGAGGTGTGCCGCTTCAATTTCGGTCGCATAGAAAAAACCCTTGCTCAGGCCGCCGAAGCTCCCGTTGCCGCCCTGTCAAAAATCCATGGTGCCTTGGACGATACGGATCAGCTTCTACGCCAAGTGCTTGATGGTGACCTTGACTGGCCCGATACCGAGGAGGACGTTGGGCACTGGCTGCCGGTGGTGGGCGGGTTGCAAGCCCGCGCCTTGGCCACTAGGGAGTTGCTTGAGGACTTTGCGCAGGCGGATGGCGAGGCCGAGGAAGGAATGCGCCGCGCCCGCTGGATCAGGCGCACGGAACAGGAGTTGGAGTTGGTGAGCGCGCCCATCGAACCGGGTTTGCTACTGGAGAAAGCTCTCTGGTCGCAGTGTTATGCGGGGATTGCGACCTCCGCTACCCTCACCGCGCTAGGCCGCTTCGACCGCTACTTTGAACGCTCCGGATTGGCGCAAACAGAAGGTGTGCGCATCCAAAGCTCTTTCGACTACCCCAACATCGCGGTGCTCTCGGTGCCGAAGATGCGCTCGGACCCGAAAGACTTCCCGGCCCATACGGCGGAAGTGGCCGCCCTGCTACCGACTCTCCTGACCGCCGAGGGCAGCGCCTTGGTGTTGTGTACCTCTTGGCGTCAGATGCGGCAAATTGCGGAGGAGCTGGCCACCAAGGAAGACTTGAACGAAGCTCTGCAACTGCAAGGCCAATGCTCCAAGCAGCGGATGCTTGATCGGCATCGTCGGCGGGTGGATGCTGGCCAAGCGAGCTATCTCATGGGGCTTGCGAGCTTTGCCGAAGGCGTCGATTTGCCGGGGGACTATTGCCGCCACGTTATCATCGTCAAGTTGCCCTTCGCCGTGCCCGACGATCCGCTGGATCAAGCCATCGCCGAGATGGCCGAACTGCAAGGACGCAACGCCTTCATGGAGATCACCGTGCCGGACGCCGCCCTCAAGCTGGTGCAGGCCTGCGGGCGGCTGATTCGAGACGACAGCGACTACGGCCGCATCACCTTGCTTGACAAGCGCGTGCTCACAAAGCGCTATGGTCAAGCCCTGCTGGACTCGCTGCCGCCGTTTCGACGGGAGTTGGGGAACTATTTGAACCCGCTCGGCTCTTCGACTAATTGACCGTCCGTCGGTGCCTCACTGAACTGGCCCAAATTGTAAATCACTAGACGGGTTGCGTGCGCCCGGTCCCGCAGGCGGCGCAGAAATTCCACCATGACCCGCTTGTTCAGGCGCTTGACTCGCTCGGCCAATTGGCGGCGGTAGTCAAAGCTGGTGATGCCCAAGTTCAGGTTGCGCCACATGCGTTCGGCGCGGGCGTGCAGGTTTTGGTCCTTCGCCCTGAGAGCGCTGATCAGCCCGGCTTGATTGGTGGCGAAATCTTCATCAGATAGGGCTTCCAAGGCCGGCACCTGTTGGTCGAGGAAACTGAGGATGGCCTGTTCCAGCGCCGCTGGCGACGCCACCGGGCTTTGCACAATGAAGGCGAGGCCCGCTTGATGATGGAAGTTCGCATTGACCGCCGCCACTACGTAACCTAATTGCTGTTCGGTGCGCAACTGGGTGAAGAAGGCTTGGCCTATGAGTTGCTGCGCAAGCGCACTGTGCGCTTGGGCGTCAATGCCGGGCTGATCGTTCTGAGCGTATAGCACCACCGAGGCGTCTGCATGATCGATGGCGATCGGCAACAGATAGCTGCCGTCCAAGCGAACCACCTCGGGTCTTGTCGGGCCGATGGGCGCTAACGGCAACTCTTTGCTGATGGTGTCCAGCAAGCTGGCGGCGGCGCTCTCGTTCAAGTTGCCCTGCATCAGCGCGATCAACCCATAGCTGGCCAAACGGCGTTCGCGCCAAGACCGCAACTCGGCAAGACCCAGGTGTTTGGCAGCGTCCGCCAGGTTTGACTGCGGCCAGCGGTTGTCCACCAGCGCTTGCGATAGAGCGGCGTAGGTCTGCGTGAAAGGCCGCTCGGAGGCGAAGTTGCGCCAGTGCTGCACCAGTTCGGCGCGATATCGCTTGAGCTTGTCCTCCCGGATCTCCACATTGGCCAAGGCCCTAAGCACGGCGCCCAGCAGGAGCGGCTGGCGGTCGTTAAAACCGCCAATTTCTAAATCATAGCCTTCCGGTGCGATGCTCAGTCGATAGGATAGCCCGGCCAGATTGGCCGGATAGGCGTACTCGTTGAGTCGGTCCAGCACCAGTTCGCGATAAACTAGCGCCGCCACTTGATCTGTGGGGGACTTAAAGCCGCTGGGCACGGTCAACAGCAGGCGCAGGTTGGCTCGAGGCACCCCAAACTCAAGGTCGGTATCAACCCATACCTCGCCGCCTTGCTTGGTCTCGATTCTTCGGGGCGGCTGATCGTCATGCGTCAGCAGGCTCAAATCCTCCGGGATGAAGGGGTTGGCTGCAGGCAGATGCAGCTTTATATCGGCGTTGGCCAAGGCAATGGGGCCGCGCTTTAAGGCGTAAGGCACCTTGAACCAAGGCTCAACCGCATCCGTTTGCACTTCCGGCGCAACAACCTGCAACAGGACATTTTCGGGGCGCAGAAACGACAGGTAGTCGATGGTCAGTGTCTGGTCAAATTCCTCCATCAAGTAGGGCTCTCGCAACAGATCCTCGGGCGGAATCAAAGCGAGCTTTGGCCCCATGCGGTAGACGAAGCCTTGTGCGTTGGAGTGCTCTTGGAAACGGAAGGCCAGATCCGCCAGCCGGGCCTGCTCGTCGTAGCGCCAAGCTGCATTGGTAACATTCGAACGCAGCAGGTCGATGTAGGCGAACAGGGTGCTGCTGATGGCGTCCACCTGTTTCGCGCCCGATCGCGTCAACTGAATGGTAATCTCAAGAAAATCGTGAGCGTCGTCGAACGGCCCGTTGGCGGCGGTCAGGGATTCAATCCAGCCCTTGGCCTTCAAGGCGGCGTGCAGGCTGCCCTCGCCTTCATGTCCGAGCAGGTTGATGATGTACTCCACGGGCTTGGCCTGATAGTGGGGCCGTGCGGTTGGTATGGGAAAGCGATAGGTGACCGAGCGGATTTCCTTTTGCGGCTGAATGAGCATGGTTGCTGGCAGGCCATCAGCTGAGTATGGTGCCGCGGTGATTGGCGCTGGCCCTAAGCGGCGATTGGGAATGGCCCCAAACATAGGTGCGATCCAGCCTTGCATCTCGTCGAGGTCCTGGTTGCTCAGTGCCACCAACGCCATCTGATCCGCCGAGTAGTTTCTCGCAAAAAACTTCTTAAGCGCCCTATGCGTTCCTTGGCCGAGGGTCTCAAGGTTGCCGATGTTGAAGCGAGCGCCTGGATGATCCGGGTTCAACGCCATCTTGCTGGCGGCGACGTTGCGCCAGCCATCATCCTTCATTTGCAGGCGGTACTCCGAATCGACCGTGTTTCGCTCCCGCTCAACAGAGGCTGCATCAAGACTAGGGGCGATAAAGAATTGCGCAAAGCGGTCCATGCCGTCGGCGAAGGCGGCCGGGTCGATGTCGAAGAAGTAGTTGGTGTGGTCAGATGCCGTGTAGGCGTTGGAGTTGCCCCCGTTGGCGGTGATGAACGCTTGATAGCCGTCAATTTCCGGATACTTGTCCGTGGCGATGAACAGCATGTGCTCAAGGAAGTGCGCCAGCCCTGCCCGGTCGGCGGGATCGTGGTAGGAGCCGCGGAACGCCACCAAGGAAGCGGCGGCCTTGTCCGCTTCCGGGTCCGACACCAAGAGCATTCGCAGCCCGTTTTTGAGGACGAGATAGCGATAGGCCCAATCGTCGTTTGGGCTTTTCTGCGGCTGTGCCGCTTGCAAGCTTTGTGCCGTAGCAGTGGATGCATCTTGTTGACCGGCGCAGCCAGCCACGCCCAAGGCCATGCCCAAGGCTAGAGGGACGACAAGGGCAACCCCGATGTGCCACCGTCTAAAGGGACCGGGCTGGAGGGGAGGTGAATCAACTGGCTCTTGCATCAGGGGGCTTGCCTCCTTAGAGCGAACTTGAGGTAATAGTCGAGGCTGAAGTAGCGCCCGCCGCCAATGATGACCAAAGTAAACAGCATGATGAGGTAAATAGCTGCGAACTCAATGCCGTTGTTGAGCTTGACGAAAGATCCATGCTGTTCCAGGTACTCAAAATTGCCGTGTCTGTGCAGGAGGAATTTGGCCCTGTCCAAGCGTTTCGATGCTTCAATAGTGCGCTCGTTGACCTTTTGGCACTTGATGGCGCGCTCGAAAAAGCCGGCTTTGGAGCCCTCAAAGCAGGCCGCTGGCGGGTTCGATGGCGCTATGGCGGCCCAGCCGTTGTCCAGATGCACCGCGTAGGCGGCGACGAACATGGTGATGGCCACGGGAATGGAGACCAAGCGGGTGCCTAGGCCGAGCAGCAGGGCGATGCCGCCGGCGAATTCCGTCCAAGAGGCGAGAAACCAAGAGAAGTCCGGCGGAAGCTCGTTGAAGGGAAAGGGAAAGCTATCCATGCGGCTGGCAAACCAATTGGTGCCGGTAATCTTTGTCCAGCCGGCGGCGATCACGACTGGACCAACGATCAATCTGAGCAGCAGGGAGGCCACTCCATCAAGATGCGCCGCGGCGGAAAAAAACCGATGGTAGAGGTTTTGTATTCGTTGGAGAATATCGTTCAACACTGCACTGGCCCGTCTATTGATGCATTCATGCACTTAAACCCTAGGATCCTTTCCCGCTCATGTCGTTGACAACGCTAGCGGATCGGCTTGCGCCGAAATTGGATCGGGTTCAATTGGCGCAATTGTACAAGCGGTTGCCGGACGGTGCATCCACTGATTGGTGCGCCTTGGCGACCATCGCCGCTTTGACGCTGGCGGACAAGCGCTGCATCGGCATCAGCGGCGGCCAAGGGGCCGGCAAATCCACCTTGGCCGAACTGATGGTGCAGGCCATGGCTCTGCAAGGCCGCCGCGTCGCGGTGTGCTCCTTGGATGATTTCTATCTGCCAGGACATGCCCGCCGTGCCTTGGCTGAGGCCGAGCATCCGCTGTTGGCGACCCGTGGGCCTCCAGGAACCCATGACTTGGAATTGGCAGTGGCGGTCGTGCAACGGATCTTGCGTGGTGAGCGGACCGCCTTGCCGCGTTTCGACAAGGGCCGGGACGAGCCTGAGCCCTCTTCACGGTGGCCGGTTGTGGAGCGGCTTGATGTCTTGCTGCTCGAGGGTTGGTGCCTCGGCGTTCAGCCCCAACCTGAAGCCCTGTTGGCCGCCCCGGTGAATGCTCTTGAAGCGAATGAGGATGGTGCCGGCCATTGGCGCCGCCAGGTCAATGACGCCTGCGGCGACTACCAGGCCCTTTGGCGCTTGGTGGATTGGTGGATCTACATTGATGTGCCGGATATGGCGGCGGTGCGGCAATGGCGTGGCGAGCAGGAGCTTGCCCTGCCAGCGGCGAAGCGCATGTCCTGGTCCGCCCTTGAGCGGTTCGTGGCCCACTATGAGCGTCTTACCCTATGGCAGAAGCAGAGCTTTAGCCCGCAAGCGGATTGGCTGATTCGTCTGGACCGAGACCATCGGGTGCGGCCGGACGGAGGCGGTTGAAACGAGACGGTCACGGCTCATGCCTGACCAATTTCGATTGTTCCGCCAGCGGCGTTTTCGTGCGTTCATGGGCGGCCCACCGCATTTCGGTGTGCTGCCAAGCAAAGCAACTTGCCCTCGCCAGAGTCCGCTTGGGTCCTGTTGACAGGATTTAGTGGGAGGGCTCCGCCAAGGCTAACAGCGCGGTAAAAAACCGTTCCCGCAGTGGGTCGCAAGCGGTGTCCTTGGGGCCGATTTTGCACCATGCCGCCGCTAGCTCCCTCGGCGTTTTGCGCTCGACCCGCCGCCCCATCCTGTCCTGCAGGGCTTGCGCCTGAACTTGCAGACGCTCGGCTGCTTCTTCGGGCGGGGATGGAATCCCGGTGTCCAATTCCACTGCCAACGTGAGCTTAAGCAACGCCGTCGTGGGGTCGCCCTCGGTGCCTCGGCCGGAGAAAGCCGGGCTTGGTGGGTCGGTTTCGCGCCCGGCCGCCTCGGCTTGGCTTACTTCGATGTCCCAAGCCTTCAACTGTTCTAGTTCAGTCTTGAGCGCCTTGACGTCCAAGGCCAGCAAGTGCTGATTGTAGGCCCTGGCCAACTCATCGAATCGCCTTTCCATCGCCCAACGGCGGCGTTCCGGCAGGGGGATGTCGTCAAGTTGCTCGCGCAGGCGGGGCACAAGAGAGAGGTCAGGGGTGGGCGCGTCCACAGCGCGTTCGAGTGCCTGGCAGATATCCTCCGCCACGCTTAGGGATGCCGCCGTGCGATGGTCGTCTTGCTGCCGTTTCTCGGCTCGGGTGGAGAAGATCAGGTCGCATTGCTCGCGGAACTGTTGCCATAGCTTTTGATCGGCGCTGCGCGGCGTGATGCCCACCGAGCGCCAGCGCTGCTGCAGGCTCTTGATTTCGACCACCTTCGCCTCTAGTTCCTCATCGCTTGCCGCTACTACCTCGGCGTTTGCGAGAAGCTCCTTTTTGGCCGCCAAATTCCGGTCCCAGGTTTTTTTGACCTCGGCGTGGATCGTCTTTTGCAGCTTCTCGAACCGCGTGCTGAGCGCACGGACTTGCTTGCGGTCCAACGGATGGAGTTGCCGCCACTCCTGCCGTGCTTGGCGCATGATTTGTTCCGCGGCCTTCATGTCGGTTTTGCGCCAATCCACGTTGTTGACATAGTCTTCGAGCTGCTCACAGATGCTTCGGCAGGCGTCGGCGTTTTTGTGGCGAATTTCGTTTTGCTCTGCAAAGTAGGCCCGGCAAGGCCGGAACGCGCACTCGGCCGCTTGGTCGAACTGGCCCTGAAATACCCGTTCCTTGGCGTTGAAGGGCAGGCCCAAGGCGTTCCAATCGCGCCGTAGCGCCTTGATTCTTTCGGCCTGCTCCTGGAGTTGAATTGGATTGTCCGCCAAGGCTTGCATGGCCTGCACCAACTCCTCCCGCTTGGCTAGGGTGGCGAATGTCTGCCAACCGCGCAGTTCCTCTACTTGGGCCGAGGCCCGGGCCATCGCGTTTTTCAAATGCGCGGGCAGGGCCTTAGGCAGAGACTTCTCCAGCCTCCGCGCTGTTGCTAGGGCGGTGCTCGCGTTCTGTAGCCGACCTTCGGCAATGCTGGCGTCCGTTTCAGCGACCGCATTCTCAACCTGTTCGGCCAACTGCTCCTGCTGCGCACTGGCGGCCTGAGCAAATTGCTGGATGACCGCAACTTGGTCAATCGCCTGTTTCAAGACCTCCGACGGCGGCGCCCATTCCGGCCAGCGCACTTGCTCAAGCTTGCGTTCAAGGCGTGTTTTCGTTTGGCTCAAGCGCCGCTGTTGGCCCCAGATTTCTTGCCAGGCATCCGGCTCCTGCGGCCACTCATCGATCATTTTGGGCACCTCGTTGGTGATGAGGTCGAGGCCTTGGCAACGCTCCCACGCATCGGCCAGCTCTTGGTATTGATGGCTGACCTGCTCGAAAACTGCGTGCTCGGCTTTGCTCGGTTGGGCTTGGTCCGCCTGGGCCAGCCATTGGCTGGTGAGGGCGTCGCACTGAGCTTTGAGCGCTGTGAAAGGCGCTCCGGCCGCCAGTTGCATGGCCAATTGCTCCAAACCGGCTAAGAGGTCGGCAAAACCTCGGCTGGCTGTTGGGGTGGCGGTGTTAAGTGGCGTCTGTTCGTAGTGGGTCAGTTCCAACCAAGGCGTCAAACTCGGCCCCTCAATGCCATAGTGGGCCAAGTTCGGCGAACTCGCCGACAAGGCTTCGCAGCAATGCGCAAGCTCCTTTTTCAGTTGAATGATGCGCGGGGATGGATCATCGTCAGCCGATTTGCTGAGTGTCGCGGCGAGCTCGCCGGCCCGCTCGCTCAAGTCATTGACCGTCTTGCGCAGGGTGCGCAACTGCCCCCGTTCAGCTCTCGCCACTCGATTGGAGGTTTTGTCCCGATTGCGTGAGCACTTCTCCAAGGCGCTGAGACCCGCCTCGCCGAAACGCCGGATCAGGGCCAGGAGCTCTTCCCGCCAAGGCCCGGGGCTGCACAGGTAGAGTTCGGCCAGTTCGGTGGGGTCGGTTGCTTCAGAAGCGGCCTGCACTGCGTCGCCGACCGTCTTGGCTCGCTGCATGAGCACTTGGCGTATCTTTGGATGGTTGACTTGATGGCCTAGGTCGGTCATGCGCGTGGCGACGGCGGGGGCGAGGTCGGGGTTGTCGAGCAGGGTGCGCAGCAGCTCTTTGTCCTGCAACTGGGCGATGGCCGCGTTGCGCACTTTTTCGTCGGGACCGCAGCGGGCGAGTTCCGCCAGCTGGTCTTGAATTGCCGCCGCTGTTTCAGCCGTCAGCGCCTGAATGGCGTCAACACGGTCCCCCGCTCCGCCGGCGGTCAGCGGATCCCGGACCGAGAACAGGCGTGAAAGGAATCTCAACCCCATTTTGCGCCAAGCTGCTTTTTCATCGATGAAACTTGTTAAGAAACCTCTGAAATATTCGCAGGTTGTTGCAGTGCAACAAGGCTAATTTTTTTGATGACGTGTAAGCCATTGAAAATAGGTTATAAATAATCCTAGGCGCCATGTTCATAACCCCTCCTTGGAAGTTCATTAGAGGGTCCCTAATCTTCAATATGTTGAGGGCCACGCGAAAATCCCTTGTGGATAAGGGGTGCATCAGCCGCGCTCTCGCCTGCCCGTGCGCCCCCATACCCCCTCAACCTTAACGGTTATTATGCTTGCGTCAGCGACCACGCATATCCGGGCTGAAGCGGGGCCTAAGTCGGTAGGCGGGGCCTTAGAGGGCTTCATTGTCCTGCAAACCCACTTGGATGTGCGGAAATTGTAACTTAGGAAGCGTGTCTAGTGCGCTTCCACTGCGTGCCGCCCCTGCTGTCCTCAAGCTCAACACCGGCGGCAGCGAGTTCAGTGCGGATGCTGTCGGCGGTTTGGAAATCCCGTTCTTGACGCGCTTGGTTGCGCTTCGCCAAGAGCACTTCTATTGCGGCTGAAGACAGGCTGGCGGAAGCTTGCGGACCTTGGAAGTGCTCCTCCGGCGTTTTGCCGAGCAGGCCGAGCAACGAACCGCTTGCCCGCAACTGGCGATGCAGCCGCCGCGCCTGCTTGACGTCGGTCATCTTGTTCAGCGTCGCGGCCATGGCGTGCAGCGCCGCTAATGCCCTAGGGGTGTTGAGGTCGTCCTTGAGGGCGTTGAACACGGTTTCGTCCGGGGCTTCTTGGCCGGGGGGCACCTCGACTGGCTTGCGCAGGGCTTGATAGAGGCTGTCCAAGCTGCGGCGGGATTGCCCAAGCAGATCCTCGGACCAGACCAAGGAGGATCGATAGTGGCCGGACATTAGAGCGTAGCGCAGGGTTTCGCCTGAGTGCTGCTTGAGTAGGTCTCTAATGCTGATGATGTTGCCGAGCGATTTCGACATTTTGCCTTGACCCAAGGTCAACATGCCGTTGTGCAGCCAATAGTTCACCCAGCGGGGCAGGCCGTAGGCGGCGCGGGACTGGGCCGCCTCGTTCTCGTGGTGGGGAAAGATCAGGTCCATGCCGCCGCCATGAATGTCGATGTTCTCCCCAAGATGGGTGTGGATCATCGCTGAGCATTCGATGTGCCAACCCGGCCGCCCTCGTCCCCAAGGGCTGCTCCAGCCGGGCAGTTCGGCGGTGGATGGCTTCCAGAGAACGAAATCCTTGGGGTCCCGCTTGAAGGGCGCCACCTCCACGCGGGCGCCATCGATCATGTCATTGAGGGAGCGGTGGGAGAGACATCCGTAATTTGGGTCGGCGGGAACGTGGAACAGCACATGGTCGGCGGCTTCGTAGGCGAAGCCCTTGGCGATCAGGGTCTCGATCATGTCGATGATTTGCGCGATGTGCTCGGTCGCATGGGGCTGCGCATCCGGGCCGAGAACGCCTAGCGCCTCAATGTCTTCGTTGTAGGCCTCGCTGAAGCGGCGGGTGAGCGCCTCGATGGGCTCGCCGTTGGCGAAGGCTTGGCGGTTGATCTTGTCATCTACGTCGGTGATATTGGAGACGTACACCACCTTGGGATAGAGGGTTTTCAACAGATGATGCAGCACGTCGAAAACCACCGCCGGCCGGCCGTTGCCGATATGCACGTAGTCATAGACGGTGGGCCCGCACACGTACATGGTGACGCGCTCCGGGTCCAGCGGCCGAAAAACCTCCTTGCGGCCGGACAGGCTATTGTGCAGCTTGAGTTCCATGCTCATCCGTCGCCAATCAACAACACGAGTTCACTGACGGTCCAATGCGACCGGCCTAGTCTGAAGTGGATTGGGCTTGCGGCGCTGACCTGCCGGCGCGTTAAGCTCGTGCTTGCGCCCATCCCCCGACACGATGATGGAGTCGTGCGCCGACGGCCCGTGCGGCAAACCCACTCGGAACCCAGTCACAATCAGGTCCGCTCCGTTTAAGGTGATTCCATGAAATGGCATCGCCTCATTAGCGCTTGAACCTGCGCTCAAGGTAGTGAAAAACCGCTCGCATGGCCATGGCTTCGCCGCCGACGGGACGGCCTGGACGGGCGCGGACATTGGCGGCCATGAAGTCAAAGTGGGCCCAAGGCAAGCCGTTGGTGAATTTTTGCAGGAAAAGGGCGGCGGTGATGGCGCCGCCATAGGGTGAGGGGGCGGAGTTCAGGGTATCCGCCACTTTGCTTTCAAGCAGGTAGTCGTAGGGGCTGTGCAGGGGCAGACGCCAGAGCGGGTCGTCAACGGCGCGGCCGGCGGCCAGCAGGGCCTCGGCCAAGGCGTCGTCGTTGCAGAACATGGCGGATAGCTCCGCGCCCACGGCGGAGCGGGCGGCACCGGTCAGGGTGGCGAAGTCGAGCATGAGGTCTGGCTCGTCTTCAACGCCGCGGGCCAAGGCGTCGCAAAGGATGAGTCGTCCCTCTGCATCGGTGTTGTCCACTTCCACGCGCAGGCCTTGGTAGGTGTGAATGATGTCGCCTGGGCGATAGGCGTTTCCGGCAATGGCGTTCTCCACCGCCGGAATCAGCAGGCGCAATCGAATCGGCAGCGCCTCGGCCATGATGAGCTGGGCTAGGCCAATGGCCGCCGCCGCGCCGCCCATGTCCTTCTTCATGCTCCTCATGCCCTTGGCCGATTTGATGTTGAGGCCGCCGCTGTCGAAGCACACGCCTTTCCCGACTAGAGTGACCAGCGGCTCATCATTGTTGCCCCAACTGATGTCGATGAGGCGAGGCGCATCCTCGGCCGCACGGCCTACCGCATGAATGCTGCGCAAGCCCTCCGCCAAAAGCTCCTGCCCGGTGATGATGCGGCAGGTTGCGTTGTGGGCGTTCGCCACCTGTGCTGTTTCTTGCGCTAGAACAGTTGGCGTTAGGTCTCCTGCGGGCATGTTGATGAGGTCTCGGACCAAGCGCACGGCGGCGATGAAATTGCCTAAGCGATCGGCGCGGGCGTCTTTTGGCAGCAATAGTTGAGCCGGTGTCCGCATTTGGTTGCGGTAGCGTGTGAAGGCGTAGCAGCCGAGCCCCCAGCCGAGCAACTGCACCTCGTCCACAGGCTCCGTGAGCTGGTAGACGCCTTCGCCGAGCCGAAGCGGCAAACCGCCCAAGGTGGCGATGGACGGATTGCCGTTCCAGCCGGCCGCGACTCGCGGCTGGCCAGGTTGTTGGTTCAGCCAGCAAAAACTTCCGGGCTTGGCTTCAAAACGGTGCTGGCGCACCGAGGCTTGAGCCGCTTCCGACTGCTTATTCAGCCAGGGGTTGAAGTCGCTAGTGCGAACCAACTCAATGGGGATGGCGTCGGGCGCTTGGGCAAGATATGGATCCGTCATCGATGTGTTTCTCTGGCGCTTAGGGTCGCGTTTTTTCTTTCGAAGTGAGCGGCAATGACCTCGCTGCCCAAGGTGCTGCCGTCGTTGTTGCCGATGGTGATTGCGGGCCAACGACCATCGGCGAACAGGAACAGCACCGTGGCGCCTTCGGGCCCAGCCACCAAGGGGCCGTAGCCCCGATTGGCCAAGCCTATGCGCACGTCCCCGGCCTGATGCCAGGTCGCGCCTACCCGTTGCGACCCCTCCAACAGAATTTCCGTGTAGTCGCACTCGTGGGTGTGGGCCTCCACCTTGCAGTTCGGCGGGTAGTAGACCCTGAACACGGTTGGCGAATCCGCTTCATCCGGCATCCCAACCCGGTACATGCGGGTTCTGATTCCGCTAGGCAGGGTCAGTTCGTCTAGGTCATCCCAGGAAAACGCCATGTGACCCTTGCGCGAAAGTTCCGCCCGCACCTCGGCATCGGCCTTTTGCCGCTGCTTGACGGATTCCTCATTCATTGCCATATCGTCCTTCCTCCGTTGCCCTTGGCCGGGGCACCAATCCCAGGTTGTCCCGGTCCAGCAATCGGTCAGCCCGGTAACTTGAGCGCACCAAGGGGCCTGCCGCCACCTCGGTGAAGCCGAGCGCGAGGCCGCGCTGCCGATACTGGTCGAATTCCGCTGGCGGCACCCAGCGCTCCACCGGCAGGTGGTTGGCCGTCGGCCTGAGGTACTGGCCGATTGTCAACAGGTCCACTTGGTGATGGCGCAGATCCGCCATCGCCTGGCCGATTTCAGCCGCGGTTTCGCCTAGGCCGACCATCAAGCTGGACTTGGTGAGCAGCCCCGGCTGGTGCTGCTTGGCCGCGGCCAGCACGGCCAAGGTCTGATCGTAGCCGGCCCGAGGGTCGCGCACTCGGTGGGTTAAGCGACGGACCGTCTCCAAATTCTGGGCAAAGACTTCCAAGCCGGCGCTGGCCACCGTCGCTACTGCTTGCTCGTTGCCGCCGAAGTCCGGCGTCAGCGCTTCCACTGCGGTGGCCGGATTGGTGCGCTTGATGGCGCGAATGCAGGCGGCGTAATGGGCGGCGCCGCCATCGGGCAGGTCATCCCGGTCCACCGAGGTCAACACGATGTAGCGCAATTGCATCAGCCGCACGGACGCCGCCGCCGCCGCCGGTTCATCGGCATCCAGCCAACCTTGGGGATTGCCCGTGTCGACGGAGCAAAAGCGGCAGGCCCTAGTGCAGACGCTGCCCATGAGCATGATGGTGGCAGTGCCGTTGCCCCAGCACTCGCCGATGTTGGGGCAGTGCGATTCTTCACAAACCGTGGCTAGCCCGTGTGCATGAACGGTCTCCCGCACCGTCTCGTAGCGGGCGCCGCCGCTGAGCCGCACCCGCAGCCAAGGCGGCTTTTTGCCACTAGACCGAACGGTGCCGGACGACGCCTTCAGGCCATCCTTGATGGCGCGAAAGCCGTGGGCCGTTTGGTATTTTTGGCCGCTTCTCGCAATCATGTTTGCAGTCATGTTTGTATTGTAGCCATAAGGCGGCTTAGATTCAGGTGCGGTGCTGCCCCTTCGGGTCAAAGGGTTGGCGGCGACGGTCGATGTCCTGGAATTGCAGTGAATGCAGGCGATAATACAGACCGCCCCGGGTCAGCAGTTCTTGGTGGCTTCCGATTTCGGCGATGCGGCCTTGGTCCATCACCAACACACGGTCCGCCTGCTCAACGGTTTGTAGCCGGTGGGCGATGAGAATGGAGGTGCGAGCGGCCGTGACCTTGCCGAGGGCCTCTTGAATGATGTGCTCGGTTTCAGTGTCGATGGAGGCGGTGGCCTCGTCGAGCACCAGAATTTCCGGATCGGCCGCAAGCACCCGAGCGAAAGCCAGCAGTTGGCGCTGTCCTTGGGAGAGGTTTTGGCCGCGTTCGGAAAGCTGGGTGTCGAACCCTTGCGGCAAGGCTTCAATGAAGCCCCGCGCATTGACGGTTTGCGCCGCCTTGACGATCCCTGGCCGCGCAATGGCGGGGTTGCCGAGGGCGATGTTGTCGGCGATGGAGCCGGAGAAGATATGAAAGTCCTGCAGCACCACGCCAATGCGGCGCCTGAGATCCCGGGTATGGATCTGTTTGATGTCGATGCCGTCGAGGAAGATGCAGCCGTCGTCAAAGTCATAGAACCGGCTGAGCAAACGGATCAAGGTGCTTTTGCCGGAGCCGGTGGGGCCGACGATCGCCAGCTTTTCGCCTGGCGCAATAGAGAAGGATAGATCGCGCAGCACCGGCTCATCGGCCTTGTAGGCGAAGTGCAGGCTTCTGAATTCGACCGCTCCGGCGAGGCGCTTGGGCAGCACCGCAGGAGTGCTCGGCTCGTGAATTTTTTCGTCCCAGTCGATGGCTTGAAAGATGCGCTCGCCGCTGGCCATGGCCCGGAACAGCACGTTGGTCTGCTCCCCCAGCACGACGATGGGGTGTAGCAGCATATCGACGAAGCGGGTGAAAAGCACCACCGCGCCCAGCGAAAGCTGCTCCTGAATCACCGGTCCTGCGCCGTAGTAGAGGATGACGCCGATGGCGATGTGGGACAGGCTGTCGTTGAGGGCGCCGTAGAGGGTTTCCCAGCGCGCCGCCGTGCGTTCGTAGCCAAGGTTCTTGGCGTTGATGTCGCGGTATTGAGCTAGATTGCGCTGCTCCCGTCCCGACAGCTGCACCACTTGCAGCCCGGCTAGGTTTTCCTGCATGTTTTGGTTCAGCGCCGAGACCGCTTGGCGTCCTAGCCGGAACAGCTTGCGGGTGGCGCGGCGGAAGACATAGGTTGCCAGCCCCATGACCGGCATTGCCAGTAGCAGAATGCCGGTCAGTTCGGCGTCCACCGAAAACATGATGAGCAGAGCTACAAAAAAGGGCACGAATTCGCCGATTAGGGCACCAATGCCGCTTAGCAACTCGTAAAGGGCTTCGATGTCGTTGGTCACTCGGGTCATCACCCGACCTACCGCCACATGGTCATAAAAGGAGGCGGGCCGGGTTTCGAGGTGGCGGAAGAGGTCAAGGCGCAGGTCGCGCAACGCCTTGGTGACCGCACTGGCCAAAGTCATGCGGTGGGCGTGGCCGGTGAACGCCCAGCCGACTTGCAGGCCGCCGTAGAGAACGCAGGCCGCCGCCAGCGGGTGAGCGCCCAAAACGGCGGACAGCCATTCCACCGTCGCCACCATGCCCAAGTCCGGAGCGCTGCCATCGGCGCCGCCTTGGATGATGTGGTCGATCACGACGATGGAGATGATGACTGGCAGCAGAACTTGCAGGGTGGATGCGACCAGCACCAACAGTCCGCTGGCGGCGACGCTGACCCGGTAGGGCTTAAGCCAGTGCATCAGCCGGCGCAGCAGGTGGAAGTTGAGCATGTTCCCGGACAGGTCCGCATCGAACATCCGATATTCTCGTCTGGCGGATGCTTGAGCCATCAGAAGACGATTGCGAAAGCCCGACTGACCTTCAAGGCGATGACCTTGAACCTGCTGCAAGCGGTCAATTGGATCGAGTTGATGGCCGCCCAAGGGCGGGGTCCGTCCGAATTCTCCCGAGACCGCAGGTTCCGGGGCCACGACAGGCCGGAAACCCGCTCAACACACCCTCGCCAAAACCTTGGAAAACAGGCCAGAATAAGCAGATTCAACTCAATTCGCACCGGTCTCATCAGGATTGCACCCGCTTGCTAGCCTTGCTTTGCGTACCGGTCGCGTAAAGCGCATTGAAACGATGTGCGCCATTGGGGCGGAGGGTTGGCGGTCTTGATGCGCTGCTTGGCGGAAGCATGGATCAGTTTCCTGTTTGGTGGGCGGCCGTTGGTTGGTTTGCGCCTTCACCACGGCGCTGAAGGCGCTCTAGGCTGGCGTAGGAACCGTTGCGGGCAATCAACTCGGCGTGGGCGCCGCTTTCGACGATGCGACCGGTTTCGAGTATGAGGATGCGGTCCGCGTGGCGGGCGGTGGACACGCGCTGGGAGACCATCAAGGTGGTCAGACCGGCGCGTGTGTGGCGGATGTTGGTCAAAATCCGCTCCTCCGTCTCCGTGTCCAAGCTGGAGAAGCAGTCGTCGAGAATCAGGATGGGGGCTTCTCGAATCAGTCCCCGCGCCAAGGCCACCCGCTGCTTTTGTCCGCCGGACAGGGTGACGCCGCGCTCCCCCACCAAAGTGTCCATGCCTTGGGCAAAGCCCTCAATGGCCGTCTTGAGATCGGCCGTGCGCACCGCCGACCAAATGCGTTCCATGGGTCGCTCCGGTTCGTCATAGGTCAGGTTGCTCTTGATCGTTTGGCTGAACAGGAAGGGGTCCTGCGGCACCAACGCCACTTGATTGCGCAGCTGCGCCAAGGGATAGTCGCGCACGTCAACGCCGTCGATGAACACCATGTCCGGCGGCGGGTCGAGCAGACGCATCAATTGCAGCAGCAAAGTGGTCTTGCCGCCGCCCACCCGGCCCATCAGGGCCACCATTTCTCCCGCACGAATGGCCAGTTCTAGGCGGTCCAAAGCGGGCTCGGGGTTGGATCGGTAACGGAAATTCAAGCCCCGGATTTCAATTGCACCCTCGATTCGCCTCGGTGCCGCGCCACTAGGCCGGTCTGGAATTTCTGGGTCTAAGTCAAACACCTCGAACAGGCGACGAGAGGCGATGGCCGCCCTCTGAGTCAGGTTGACGATGAAGCCGGCCACCCGGAATGGCTGCACCACCATATTGACGTACATGAAGAAGGCCACAAAAGCGCCTGGGGTCATTTCCCCGGCTAGCACCAAGTGGCCGCCGTAGCCTAGGATGGTGATGGAGCAAAGGGCTGCCAAGCTGGGCATGAACGCCATCATGCGTGAGTTGATTTGGGCTTGGCGGTAAAAGGCGGCGGCGTAGGCTTGATTGGTCTGGCCGAAGCGGGCGATCTCGTTGTCCTCCTGCGCCATGGCCTGAATGGTGCGGATGCCGGCTAGGTTCTCCTGGGTGAACGACGCCAAGTCGGAAAGGCGGTTTTGAACGTCTAGGGACGCTTCAGCCATCTGCCGCGATGAGCGTTTAGCGTAGTAGTAGACGAAAGGCATCGGCGGCAGCAAAAGCAGCGTCAGGGCCGGTGAGAAGTACAGCATAAAGCCAAAGCCGACCAGGGTGGCGTACAGCAAGATGATGATCAGTATGGTGCCGACGGCGATTAGCCGCTGAATCAAGCTGATGTCCGCCACTGCCCGAGTCATCATGTCGCCGATGGTGTGGGCGCCAAAAAACCACGCCCCTTGTCGCTGCAAGTCCTCGTAAAGGCGTTGACGCAGGTCGAAGGCCACTAGTTGGCCGGTGGTGCGCACAGCGTATCGAGCGTAAGTGACCACGAGGTAGCGGATGCTGACGGCGATGGCGATGCCGAGGACGGGCCGGCCTATGTTCTTGTCGCCGCTGGCGATCAGGTCAATTCCTTGGGCAAGAAAAAAGGGCACCAATCCTTCAAAAAGCCGGGCGAAGCCGAAGGCGGCAACCCCGGCCAACAGGCGCAGCCGATAAGGTCGCAGGAATGGCGCAAGGCGCAGCAGCGCACTTAAAGTCGGCCGACGAGTGCGCTTTATTGCCAAGGTCTATTCCACATTTCCCAAGTTTAAGCACGCCAATCTGCAAGCCTGCCTCGTGGCTGCGTTGCTAGGAAATCTTTGCCAAATTCGCAGACTTCCACAGTGCAACAAGACCAGTTTTTTCGATGGCATGTCAGTCATTGAAAATACAAGATAAATGATGACATCCGCGATGCGATGGCCAATCCTTGGAATTTAATCAGAGGTTTCCTGGTTTTTGCGTGTGGCCGCCAAGCTGCATCATTAGGAAGCTTCTGAAAAATTCGCAGGTTTTCGCAGCGCAACAAGATCAGTCTTTTTCTGTGACGTGCAATTCATTGAAAATAGAAGATAAATTATTTCAACCGCCATGTGATGGTCAATCCTTGGAATTTAATCAGAGGTTCCTTAGGTTTGCTGGAATGCAAAAGTCCCCTACGCCTTGAACATCCCGGTTTCTCGGACGAGGCGCTAGGGAGTGCATGGATTTGGGCTGAACGTTGCCGCAAGCACCCGATCAATGGCTTGCAAAGTCTAACACGGTGCGCTCCCGCCGACGCCGACTTGGGCGGTGGCGGCGATGCGGGTTTGTCTAGCTTGCATATTGCATGAGTGCTTCGGTTGAGGTTCTTTTTTTGTGGTTCTTGGCCGACGCCTCCGGATGTGCATGCGGCTCGATCAATGATTGATCGATTCACAGTGATGTGTCGTTTTTCACAGGCACCTCCCCCCGGCCCGGCGCTGGGGGGGCCCAGCGATGTGTTCTTCAGCGCTTTGCGGCGCAATCTTTCAAACAGGGTGTAGGCCAATCCCGAGGGAAGTCGCCGGAACTGGTTCGGCCACCAGCGGTGGCTGGAGGCACGTTCGGCAAAGATGTTTCGCTGCGCCACCAGAGGTCTGCGTTTGGTTGAGCTAGGGTCTCCGGCTCCCGGCGTTGGCGTGATTGGGTGCGATCCAAGTTGCGCCTGCGGGGATCTTGGGCTATCAGAAACTGGCGTTCCTCGGCGTGCGCGGAAAGGGGATGACGTCGCGGATGTTGTCCATGCCGGTCATGTACAGCAGCAGGCGCTCCAACCCCAAGCCGAAGCCGGCGTGGGGGACCGTGCCGTAGCGTCGTAGGTCTCTGTACCACCATAGATCGTCGCTCAAGCCCCGCTCCTCCATGCGGGCGTCAAGCAGGTCGAGCCGTTCCTCCCGTTGGCTGCCGCCGATGATCTCGCCGACTCCAGGAGTCAGCACGTCCATGGCCGCTACGGTCTCGCCATCCTCGTTTTGGCGCATGTAGAAAGCCTTGATTTGCCGAGGATAATTGACCACCACCACCGGGCCGCCGACGATCTCTTCGGTTAGAAAACGCTCGTGTTCGGATTGCAGATCCAAGCCCCAGGCAACGGGAAATTCGAACTCTCCGCCGGAGGTCTTGAGCAAACGTACCGCCTCGGCGTAGTCCAAGCGGGTGAATTCAGCTTGCTGCAGGCGGCTGAGCCGCTCCAAAACATTGTTGTCGATGCGGTCGTTGAAGAACTGCATGTCTTCAGCATGTCCCTTCATCACCCGTGCGATCACACCTTTCAGGAAGTCCTCGGCCAAGTTGGCCAAGTCGCTTAGGCCGGCGAAGGCGATCTCCGGTTCGATCATCCAGAATTCGGCCAAGTGGCGGCTGGTGTTGGAGTTCTCCGCCCGAAACGTGGGGCCGAAGGTGTACACCTTAGTCAAGGCGCAGGCGTAGGCTTCAAGATTGAGTTGGCCGGAGACGGTGAGGTGGGCTTCAACGTCGAAGAATTCCCTTGCCGACGGACGGTTATGGGTTTCCAATGCCGACACCTTGAACAGCGCACCGGCGCCTTCGCAGTCGTTGGCGGTGATGATGGGCGTATGCACCCACAGAAACCCCTGTTGGCGAAAGTAGTCATGCACCGCGGCGCTGATGCCGTCGCGAATGCGGGCGATGGCGCCAAAGGTGTTGGTGCGGGGCCGCAAGTGAGCGAAGTTGCGCAGGTATTCGAACGTATGCCTCTTTTTGGCGATGGGGTAACTTTCCGGGTCCGCCACCCAACCGAGCACTTCCACTGCGCTGGCCTGGACCTCCCGGTCCTGACCTCGGCCTTGGGATTCAACGAGGGTGCCGATGATGCGCACGGCGCAACCGGCGCTGAGCTGGGCGATCTCTCGGTAATTGGACAAGGATTGGTCAGCGACCGCTTGCAAATTAGCGAAGCAACTGCCATCGTTGACATGTATGAAGGACAAACCCGCCTTGGAGACGCGGCAGGTGCGCACCCAGCCCGCTAGGATAATCTCCTGACCCAATTCGGTGTTGCGACTGAGCAGCGTTTTGATAGAATGGAGTTTCATGCGGTAGCTTCAGCTTGATGGAAATTAACTTGATGGAAATTAGAATGATACAAGCAGGCCATGGATAACGCTCGGTTGAAATTGATCCTGTTGGGAGGCGCGGCCTTGGCTTTAGTCGGTGCGCTTGCAGTCGTCTTCTGGCCATCGGCGGAGCCCGATGCGGGGCGATCGTCGGCGGACGTGGTGCCTTCGCCTGAGTTGTCGCAGCCGCCGCCGGCTCCCGATTTGACGAAGGAACCGTCCCCACCGGCCACGGCAAAGCGGGATCTTTTGCCGCCTTTGAATGAAAGCGATGCCTTCGTTCGCGCGCAAGCCAGATCCTTGAACCTGCCGCCGACATGGATCTTCAGTGATGAGCTGGTGCGCCGACTAGCCGTTCTAATTGAGAACGCCAGCCGGGGTGAGATACCCTCCAAGCGGCCCAGCCTGTTTTTTCCTAAGGCCCAGTTCCCAGTGCGCCAGCATGGGGACCGGCTATTCATGGACCCCGCCGGCTACGCCCGATACGACCCATATTTGAATCAACTGGAGCGCATCGACCCAACGACCTTGGCCACCTTTTTCAATCTGCTGAAGCCCTTACTTAATGAGGCGCTGCTTGAACTTGGCCAACGCGGTTATGCGGATGTATCGGATGCCGCTAAGACGGCCATCGATCAAGTGCTTGCGACGCCAGTGCTGGAAGGAGACATCGAACTGGTACAGCCCAAGGCGATGCTGCAATACGCGACCCCGTCCCTTGAATCTCTAGGCGCGCTGCGAAAGCAGGTGTTGCGAATGGGCCCGAACAACGTTCAACGCCTGCACGCCTACTTGTCGCGCCTGCGTCCGCTTTTGTGATAGGCATCGCCAATTTCGCCCAATTCAAGGTCGGACTTGAACGGGCTGCGCTGCTCGATCCACCGAATGTCTTGGGAGACTTGCCCCCGTTCCTCGTCTAGGAAGTGGGCGACAGCGCGGCGAAAGGACGCATCTCTGATCCAGTGGGCGCTGTAGGTCTCCTGCGGCAAGTAGCCTCGGGCCACCTTGTGCGGACCTTGGGCGCCTGCCTCCACCCGCTTAAGCCCGTTGGCTATGGCGAAATCAATGGCTTGGTAGTAGCAGACCTCGAAGTGCAGGAAGCGATGGTCTTCAATGCAGCCCCAATTGCGCCCGTAGAGGGTTTCACCGCCGATGAAGTTTAGAGCGCCGGCAATGTAGCGCCCCTCGCGCTTGCACATCACCAGCAAGATGTGTTCGGCCATGGTCTCGTTGATTAGGCTGAAGAAGCTTCGGGTTAGGTAGGGTGCCCCCCACTTGCGGGAACCCGTGTCCAAGTAGAATCCATAGAAGGCGTCCCAGTGATGCTCTTTAAGGTCGGTGCCGGTCACCCATTCGATGGTGACGCCGGCCGACAACGCCTGCCGCCGCTCCCGTTTGAGGTTCTTGCGCTTTTTTGAGGACAAGTCGGCTAGGAAGTCGTCGAAAGCGCCGTAGCTAGCATTGTTCCAGTGGAACTGCTGATCAAGGCGCCGTAAGTAGCCCTGCTTTCCAGCCGCCAACCACTGGCGGCGCGGCATGAAGGTGATGTGCAGGGAGGATACATCCATCTGCTGGGCCACCTCAGCGCAGGCTTCAAGCAGTAGTTGTTCGGTTACTTCATCCTGCTGGGCGCAAAGCAGCCTCCGGCCGGTGGCGGGGGTGAAGGGAATACTCGATTGCAGCTTGGGGTAGTAGCTGCCGCCGGCGCGATGCCAAGCATTGGCCCAAGCGTGGTCGAACACGTACTCGCCTTGGGAATGCCCTTTCAGATAAAGAGGTGCGCAGCCGATAACTTGCTCGCCTTCGAACAACGCCAGATGCATGGGCTGCCAACCCGTTCGAGCCGTTGTGCTGCCGCTTGCCTCCAAAGCGTGCAGGAAGTCGTAGCATGGAAAAGGATCGAATACAGCGCCGGGTGGATTGGCGCAGCGATCCCAAGATGCCCGCTCCATGTCCTTGATGCTGCGAAGCAGGTGTACTGTGCGTTGAGTCGAAGCCAAGTGTGCCCTCCAATGCGGCCATTAGACCAAAAATTGGCGACTTGGTCAGCGGGCGAAGCGCACAGCCGCTCCTCATTCCGGGATTCGGCGATAGGCATCAGACTTGAACCACTAGCGGTTATTGACGGTAGTTGGGGAGAGGCGAGGTATCTGTTGGGCCTCGTAAAGCTATAAGCATCTGTAGGCGTAGTGACCAAGGCCATGGACAACGTTCGGCCCGATGGCGACAACCGCAGCGAAGAAGCGCTTGCGCTGCGGCGGGAACTTCGGTGCATCGATTTCATTTGTCGACCGCCGGATTCGGACTGCAATGACCCAAGGGTTGCAAGTTTCATGACTGATGCGCTGTCCAGGCGGGACCGGCGCCTCGAAGCTGAAGGAACCAGAAACGAAGCAATGTAAGCGGCAGCCTCTGAGCGAGGTGCCGCGCCACTGCAGGGGTGGGCTTCCCGCGCTGGCGTTCACGTCATTGTCCCATAGCGCCGAAACGTGGGGGCTTCGGTCACAAGCCCCGGTCGCTGAGCCAATATCGTTCAGGTGGAGCGATTGGGCTTGCGCCGCGGATTTTTTGAACCCGTCAAAACAGGTTCATTTCCACGCCCAAGGCCATCGCCAAACCCAATTCCCGGCAGCGGTGGAGGTGCTCGTCAGTCAGTTCCCCGGCGGTGATGACGGGCTCCTGAACCTCTAGGAAGGGATAGCCCTTGGCGATGCGGCGGATGGCGGCCAGCGCTCCGGTTCCGTCATTGCCGGCGCTGATGAACATGGCGTAGGGGAGTGGCTGAATCTTGCCTTCAACGGCGTAGAAGGTCCGGTCTAGAAAATCCTTCATGGCACCGGACATGTAGCCGAAGTTCTCCGGCGTGCCGAGCAGGAGCCCATGCGCCCAAAGCAAGTCATCGGGCCCGGCGTCCCAACAGGACAGTTGGCGCACTTCCACGGCATTGACCTCATCGCTGCGAGCACCGTTCAGGACTGCCTGCGCCAGCCGTTCGGTGCTACCGGACTGACTGTGGTAAACGATCAATAGATGTTTGATTGAACCCTCCAAAACCGGCTGTTGGCGAGTATACTAGGCCTCTCCATGTAGCAGCGAGGTGATGCCATGGGCTGGCCTCTAGGCGGCTTGGAAACTTCGCTTCGCCAAACTGTTGAAGCGCCCCCCAAGTTACGCAGGCAAGAGCGCCACCATGAGCCAAACGCCGCTGTTGCAGTTATCGGCCATTCATGCGGCCGCCGAGAGCATCGCCGGGCAGGTGCGGCGCACTCCCTGCGTCCGTTCGCGCACGCTGTCCGCTCATCTTGGCGTCAACGTCTTCCTCAAGTACGAAAATCTTCAATTCACGGCCTCGTTCAAGGAGCGCGGTGCCTTGTATCGGCTGCTGGCGCTGCCAAAAGCCGCCCGCAAGCGAGGTGTCATCGCCGCCTCCGCCGGAAATCACGCCCAGGCGGTGGCTTATCACGCCGCTAGGCTGGACATCCCGGCGGTCATTGTGATGCCGAGGTCAACGCCGAACGCCAAGGTGGAGCAAACCCGAGTATTCGGAGCTGACATCCATCTCGAAGGAAACGGCCTGCTTGAAGCTATGGACCACATGCGGGAGCTTGCCGGCCAAGGCGGTCAAACCATCGTGCATCCATTTGATGACGAGAGGGTGATTGCAGGCCAGGGAACGGTTGGCCTTGAAGTGCTTGAGCAGGTGCCGGCCGTGGATGCGATCATCGTTCCCGTTGGCGGCGGCGGTCTGATCGGCGGCATTGGCGTGGCGGTCAGGGCCTTAGCCCCGTCCGTTGGCGTTTACGGCGTGCAGATGGCCCGCTACGCCGCGGTTCATGACCGCTTGCACCCGGCCGATAGCGCACCGCCTCGGCCTCAAGGTACGGTGGCGGAGGGCATTGCCGTCAAAGCACCGGGAGAGAAGACTTGGCCGTTGATCAAAGCCCATGTGGACGACGTTTTCAAAGTTTCGGAGATGGCGGTGGAGCAGAGCATCTTCCAATTGCTGGAGGTGGAGAGAACTCTGGCCGAAGGAGCGGGTGCGGCGGCCTTGGCTGCTTTACACGGGAACCTTGGAAAATTTCGGGGGAAGAACGTCGTCGTCATCATCTCCGGCGGCAATATGGACATGATGATCCTCTCATTGGTGCTGCAGCGCACTTTGGTGCGCAGCCATCGCCTTGCCCGGCTGACCGTCGAGATTCCAGACTTGCCCGGCGCGCTGGCGGAATTGACGGCGGTGCTCGGTCGGGTGGACAGCAACATCGTGGAGATCGTGCATCAGCGCGCGTTTGGCGCTTCCTCCGCTCGGGCCACCTTGGTTGAACTGGTGCTGCAAATGCGTGGCGAGGAGCAGGGCGAGCAGGTGCTTCAGGCGCTAGCCGCCGAAGGCTATTCGGCCCATTTGCGCAGCCGCTAGGCGGGCAGGTATTGCGCTTCTGGACGCCTGCGCCGAGCGTGGTTGGGGCGGCTTGGTCAGAGTGGGCCGAATCAAGCCGGGCGAGTTCCTTGCAAAAGGCTTGTTCGGTCGGGCGCGACTTAGGGACAGTGTCCCCTGCGGCAAAGATATTTTGTTGATTTGATCCAGTGCTAGGTTACTATCCTCATAGTGGAAGGTCGTAAGGAGTGCGTGCAACCGTGCCGCAATTGAAGCACCCGCTGACGCAAGCGCTGTATAGCTTGCGCGAGGATGGTCTGGTGGATGTGGACAACAATGGCCTGACTGGCACCTTTCGCTTTGATGGCCAGCATGTCTGTGGCGAGTTGCGCATGGCTGATCCGCACATGCTGTTGTGGTTGGCCGGTCCGCAATTGCCGCTAGGGGACAGCGTCCGCAGAAACCGGGGCTGAGGCCTCCGCCACAACCAAGAGGTTCCATAATGATGAGTGAAGCGGAGGACCTGCGCTCCGAAGGCATCAGCTATCAGGAATTGATCAGCCGTGACTTGGTGCCACCACCCAAGACCCTGACCCTTGAGAACGTTTACCGCTCGTCGGTGGTGTCGGTTCCCGTCGCCCGCTACACCAGCCAAGCCATCCATGACCTGGAAATGAAGAAGCTGTGGCCGAAGGCCTGGCAGATGGCCTGCCGTGAGGAGGAAATCCCGAACGTTGGCGACCACCTAGTCTACGACATCGGCCGCTACTCCATCATCGTGGTGCGGACCCAAAGTGGCATCAGGGCGCACCACAATGTCTGCCGTCACCGTGGTCGCCAGCTTTGCGATCGGGCCGGTCACGCGGCAAGCTTTATCTGTCCATTCCACGGCTTCAGTTGGCACTTGGACGGCAGCTTGCGCAGCATCACTTCGGACTGGGATTTTCCGCAAATTGACCGCAGCAACTTCACCCTCAACCCGGTTCGCTGCGACACTTGGGGCGGCTGGGTGTTCATCAACATGGACATGGAGGCGGAGTCGCTGGCCAGTTTTCTAGGTGACTTGCCCGGCCACTTCGCCGTCTGGCGGCCGGCGGAGCGCTACATTGAGGCTCATGTCGCCAAGGTGATGGGCTGCAACTGGAAGCTCTGTCAAGAAGCCTTTATGGAGGCGTTTCACGTCATTCACACCCACCCGCAAATACTGGAGGGCATTGGCGATGAGAACTCTCAATATGATGCTTGGGGCAATTTCTCCCGCGCCATCACGCCGAACGGCACGCCCAGCCCGCACTTGCGCCGCACGCCAAGCGAGCAGGAGATGTTTGAGTCCGTGATGATGCGCCATCTGGACGATCCACCAGCACCCCAAGTGCCTCCGGGAACAACCGCCCGGGCCATGATGGCGCAGGGGGCTCGCGCTAACCTTCAGCCGGCGGTGGGCAAGGGCCTGATCATCTCAGACGCCTGTGTTTCGGACAGCATCTACTACACGCTGTTCCCCAACTTTCATCCTTGGGGCGGCTACAACCGCATCGTCTATCGCTTCCGCCCCTACGACAACCGCTACGACAAGTCGGTGATGGAGTGCTACTATCTAAGCCCGTTCCCGGGCGAGCGCCCCGACCCCGCCCCCATGCACTGGCTGGAGGAGGATGAACCTTGGACTGATGCACCGGAACTCGGCCTGTTGGCGAAGGTGTTCATGCAGGACACCTTCAACCTGCCCCAAGTGAAAAAAGGGCTGGAGGCGGCGCAGTACGATGAAGTGATGTTGGCGAACTACCAGGAAACCAAGATTCGACACTTTCATACGCTCTATGCAGGCTACATGGGATAAAACGCATTGAACCAAGCAACCGCTGCAATCTCCCTGTTTGACCAAAATGTTCTGATCGACCCTTACGACGCCTACAAGACTCTGAGGGATCAGGAGCCGGTGCATTACGAGGCCGTTCTGAACGCCCATGTCGTTACGCGCTACGACTTGGTGCGTGAGGCGATTCGAGACACCGAGACCTACTCCAGCGAGTTTGGGGACTTTCTCAACAAGTCTAGGGAGATGCTGTTCAACTCCGCCCCGCCGGACACCCAGTTGAAGCTTCGGCAACTCAATGACCAGATGGTGGAGATTCCGTCCACCATGCTGACCTTGGATGAACCTGCGCATACCAAGTACCGATCCTTGGTCAGCCGCCTATTCACGGGGTCGGAGGTCAAGCAGAGCGAACCAACGGTGCAGAGGGTTATTGACCGCAACATCAAGAACCTCTTGGCCGCCCCGGCCGAGGGCGGGAACGGTGCTGTCAAGGCCGAATTCATGTCGGCCTTCGCCTACCCGGTGCCCCTTCGCATCATCGGCGACCGCTTGGGCATTCCGGAAGCGGACCGGGCCTTTTTTGATGAGGCGGCGACGTCCGCTGCGTCCGGGCTGCGGTTCTCGCCGCTGGCGGCGGAGCAGTTGGTGCATCGGGGCGAATTGGCCTTGGGCTTGCAGAAATTGCTGGTCTCTCTGGTGGAGGCCCGCCGTCAAACCCCGGCCGAGGATATGATCACCATCCTTGCTAACAGTCGTTTGGAAGGAGAGGATAGGCTGCTGACCCACGGCGAGGCGCTGGGCATTTTGGATCAGTTTCTGGTGGCTGGGCATGAAACCACCACCAGCGCCTTTGGTTGGGGCATGCTGCTGTTGTGCCGCAATCCGGACGTTCAGGAGGAGATTCGCGGCAATGCGCGGCTCATCCGCACCTTTGTGGAGGAGGCGTTGCGCTTGGAGGCGCCGGTGCAGGGGTTGCCTCGGCTGGTCACTCGAGACACTGAACTGGGCGGATGCCCGCTTAAGGCGGGCAGCTTCGTCATGCTGCGGTTCGGTGCCGCCAACCGGGATGAACGGCAGTTTGAGGAGCCGGACCGCCTCGACGTGCATAGACTCAAGGCGGGCATGCAGTTGGCCTTTGGCTCCGGTGTGCATCACTGCATCGGTGCGCCCTTGGCCCGCCAAGAGTTGAATTTGGGCTTCTCGGCCCTGCTCGACCGCTTTGAACAGTTCCGCTTGGCCGAAGGCGCGCGGCCTGCGGCGGAGCCAAGCTTCATTTTGCGGAACATGCCACAGTTGCCTGTTTGCTACCGGTTGCGGGGTTAACAGGCCCTAGTTCGCTGCGCACGCTAGCTTCGTGCCGTGCCCCATTGCCGTTGGCCTCGTTGTCAAAGACGGGGGTTGGTTTCTTTGCCGCTGCCAGACCACCAACCGGCCTTGGCTGCCAGACTCACCGGAGTGCGCAATGCAATTAAGAAAATTTGCCTTGAAAATCAGCCTCAAGTATCTTTAGCCGTTTGGCGTGCCCCAAGAACTCAGATCATGAGCAGCTTGATGAACACCTACGGTCGCCTCCCCGTCGCTTTCGTCAAAGGTGAAGGCGTCTACTTGGAGGACAGCAACGGCAAGCGCTATTTCGATGCGCTCGCCGGGCTGGCGGTCTGCGGCCTAGGACATGCCCACCCGGCCGTCGCCAAGGCGATCAGCGATCAAGCCAGCACACTCCTGCACACCTCCAACCTATACCAGATTCCCCGCCAAGAGGAGTTGGCGCAACGGCTGACGGCGCTTTCCGGCATGGACCGGGTGTTCTTCGCCAACTCAGGTGCGGAGGCCAATGAGGCCGCCATCAAGATCGCGCGGCTGCATGGCCGTCAACGAGGAATCAAGCGGCCAACCCTGCTGGTTGCTGAATCGAGTTTTCACGGGCGCACCATGGCCACCCTGACGGCCACCGGCCAGCGCAAGGTTCATGCGGGCTTCGAGCCGTTGTTGTCTGGTTTTGCTCGGGCGCCGTTCAACGATGTGGGTGCCGTGGAACGGATCGCCGAGAACAATCCGGACATTGTGGCGGTGTTCTTGGAGCCGATTCAGGGAGAGGGTGGCATCAACGTTCCGAATGAGAGGTACTTGGAGCAGTTGCGGCGCATTTGCGACCTGAACCAATGGCTGTTGATGCTGGATGAGGTGCAGACCGGCAATGGCCGTACCGGTGCCTTCTTCGCCTATCAACATACAAGCTGCCTGCCCGATGTGGTTACCACGGCCAAGGGTTTAGGCAATGGCGTGCCCATTGGCGCTTGCTTGGCGCGGGGCGCGGCGGCGGAGCTGTTTCAGCCCGGCCATCACGGTTCGACCTTCGGCGGCAATTACCTTGCTTGCGCCGCTGCCCATGCTGTCTTGGATACCTTGGAGCGGGATGCACTCATCCCCCGCGCCGCCGAGTTGGGCGAACGCATCATGAAGGGGTTGCGCACGGCCTTGCGGGGCAACAATCATATCCGGGAAGTGCGCGGCAAAGGGCTGATGATCGCTATTGAGCTGTACGAGAAACGGTCTGGGCTGCCCCAGGCCGGGCTTGAGGCCGGCGTTCTCATCAACGCAATCGACGATAAGGTGGTGCGTCTCTTGCCGCCACTGATCCTAACCGATGCCGAAGCTGATGATCTCGTTGCTCGAGTCGCGGCGCTCCTGAACGGCTGATTGGTGCCAAACGCCATGTCGAAGCGGGACTTCATCACTCTGCTCGATTGTTCCCCGGAGGAACTGAAGGCGCTTGTTCGGCGCGCCGACGAACTCAAGCGCTGGCAGCAGGACGGAAAAATCCATCAACCCCTCACGGGTCGCACCGGGGCCTTGATCATGGAATTGATCAGCACCCGCACGCGGGTGGCATTTGCTGTGGGAATGCACCAATTGGGCGGTGGCTTGGTGTTCCTTAGCTCGGTGGACACCCATCTTGTTCGTGGCGAGCCGATTGAGGATACGGCCCGGGTGTTGTCCGAGATGGTGGATCTGGTGATCATCCGCAGCGCTAAGCACCAAGGTGTGCAGGATTTCGCCGCCGCTGCCGCCGTTCCGGTGATTAACGCCATGACCGACCGGCACCATCCGTGCCAACTGTTGGCGGACGTGCAGACCTTCGAGGAACTGCGGGGTCCCATCCATGGCCAAAGAGTGGCGTTCCTTGGTGATGGCCACAATATGTGCAACTCCTACATCAACGCCGCCGAGCAATGGGGCTTTGAATTGAAGCTGGCGTGCCCGCCTAGCTACGAACCAGCGCCGGCGATGTTGGCGAACACCAAAAACGTGGTCTTGGTTGAGTCTCCGGAGGAGGCGGTGGAAGACGCCGCCTTGGTGGTCACCGACGTCTGGTCGTCCATGGGCCACGAAGAAGAGCAGGATCAGAGGCGGGCCTCTTTCGCCCCTTACCAAGTCAACGAACGCCTGCTCGACCGGGCCAAGGCGGATGTGCTCTTCCTGCACTGCCTGCCAGCCCATCGTGGCGAAGAGGTCAACCACAGGGTGCTTGATGATCCACGTTGCGGCGCTTGGACCGCCGCTGGCAACCGACTGCACAGCCAAAAGGCCCTGCTGGAGTTCTTGCTCTGCAATTGAAGCCTTGCTACGCCTTTGCGCAAAGGCCCTTTTTACGATAAGCACAGGAACTCAAGAATCATGCCCATATCCCTTGGCGTCCAATTGGGCCAGCAAAGCCTGCCAATGCATCAACTGCGTGCCCTTTGGCGCAAATTGGACCGGGCTGGCATGGATTGGATTTCCATTTGGGACCACTTCTACGAATCACCGCCAAAAAATGGCGTGGAGCCGCATTTTGAAGCCTTGACCACCTTGGGTGCTCTGGCGTCGGAGACGCAACATGCCCGAATCGGCTGCTTGGTATTCTATGTGGGCTACCGCAATCCCGCCATGCTGGCCAAGGCAGCCACCACCTTGGACCACATCTCCAACGGGCGCTTTGAAATCGGGCTCGGTGCCGGCTGGCATGTTTTGGAGGCCACCGCCTACGGCTACGCCTTTCCCGACATCGGAACCCGGCTGGACATGCTGGAGGAAGCGATACAGATCGTGCGCAGCCTGCTCACCCAGGAACGCACGGACTTCAATGGCAAGCACTTCCAAGTAGTGGACGCCAGTTGTCTGCCAGCTCCGTTGCAGCAGCGCCTGCCCATCTGGATTGGCGGGCGGGGCGAAAAGCGCACTCTCAAAATCGCCGCTGAGTATGCAGATGCATGGAATGCCGCGTATGTCTCGCCGGAGGAGTTTCAACGGTTGAACACCATCCTCGACCATTGGTGCGAGGAAGTGGACCGAGACCCGGCCACTGTTCAGCGCACCGTCAACCTGAGTTTCAACTTGGGCGTGGACGAGGAGGAAGTGGAGCGCCGACGACGCCAGATCCCAATGGATTGGGGGAAGATGAGCGAGCAGGTGCTGAACGGTGGGGCGTTGCTCTGCACCCCGGACCAAGCGGTGGAGCAACTGGCCCAATACAAGGCTGCGGGTGCCCAGAAAATCAACATTGCACTGCGCGCACCCTGGGGTGCGGAGGCCCTTGATGCCTACCTAACCGAGGTGGTGCCCCAAGTGCGAGCGCTGTGATTGATGGCTGGGCGCTCCAGCAGGAGTGGGAATCCAACTCGCCAGAACAGTTCAAGACATGGCTAGAAAAGCGGCATCAAAACCCTGAAAAATACATAGGTTTAGCCAATCATAACGAAACATTCCAGCGTGACGGAATGCGACCAAACTTCGCTCCAAATGCCGTTCGGCGCCCGGCCCGTCCCGCAGGGCCGCGTCAGTATTTCGTGCGCACGGGCGGGGCGGGTGCGGTCGAGTCGATGCGGAATGCGCTCGACGACAAGCCCATGCCGATCAGCGACGGATCCCTAGGTGCGCGTTCCGCGCAGCACGAGCATTGGAGCGGGCTTCGGCGGCGCTCAAAAGGGCGCTTTGTGGATTTTGCTACACAATTCCCAAAGTTTGGGCAACCATTCGCCGCCGGCAGCATGGACCATGCGCACCAGTCCCCTGTGTGTTGCTCGACATCAGGCGGCAGGGCGGCTGCAGATGGCTCCGACGGCGGGGGTTCTGTGTGAGGTGTGGCGCGAGGGTCCGTAGCGCTTGAAATGGAGCGCCCAAGGCAACCCCATCAGGCCGTGGAATGAGGCTATGGCTTCAGGGTGCGGAGAAAAAGCCCTTGACTCTGTGCCCCTCTGCGCCATTGGCCTTTGTGAGACAACTGTATTTCGCCAATACGGGGATCATGGCGAAGGCGCAGACGAACTGCCCCAGCGAAGGCAAGTTGACTGCGTACCAGTCGTCACCAAGGTTTGGTGCCGTGTGCAGGAAGCCTGCGAAAAAGAAGAACATCGTGGCTGTGGCGCAAACGGCCAAAAAGCGCGACATCCCACGGCCAATTTCCGGCACTAGCGTAATGAAGGCTAGCGCCGCGCCGCAGAGATACATGCTAATGAGAAAGTAAGGGCGCCCCGGCACCGCGATGTGCAAAAGCGCCAAGATCACCAGCCCTCCGCCGATTGGCCCATTGAGATAACTCACAGGTTCCTCATTCCAGACGCACTCCTTGATTCATCTATGCCGCCACTCAACACCCAAGTTCGACCTCAAGTCCAGACTTGGCACCTTAGCACGGGCTGCTAACGAATAGTGGGTCAATAATTTCACAGCGTCAACACCCATGCTACCAATGGTGACACAGGGCCATTGACCTAGGGGCGCAATGAGGGGAGGGTGGCCGCGCACTGGGCGCAGGCGGCTTTATTCGTTAAAGCGCCAACTGCGCCCAAGCCCAGAATTTGGTGGCGTCCCGCGCCGTGGGGCCGATGTTGGAGCTGTTGCGGTTGCTGTCGTAGTGGGCGAACTTGAACCCAAGGGTGAGTTTTTTCATGGGTTTGGTTGTCGCCATCAGGCCCCACTCCCGGCCATAGTTGAAAGAACCTTGCTCGGCGCGGAAGTCATGGTGCGTTATAAGCAGCGCCACCGGCCCGAGATTGGCGCTCAGGGTCAGGTAGGTGTCTTTTAAGCCGGTGGCGGGCGTGGCTAGGAACTTGTCCGTCCAACCCTGGTAGGCGTGCAGGGTGGCTATGGGGGTGCGGAACCCGTTAAGGCCATCGCCCTCCATCCGTTCATGGGTCAGCTTCAGCGTCAGGTTGCGCATGTTGGGTGCCTTGATGCCGATATCCAACATCCAGTAGGTGAGGGAGAGATCGTCTCGGGGATTGGCGGCAACATCCGTCTGCCGGGCGCCCTCCACCGCATAGAGCAGGTTGGTGGCCTCGTTAAGCGTTCGTTCGCCGGAAATTCTAAGGCCCAGCGTGCGGGTGGACAGATCCGTTGCTTTGGTGAAATCCAGGTTGTAAACGTAACCCTCGACGTTCGCTCCGTCGAAGCCCGAATAGACGGTTCGAAACAGGATGCCGTCCAGATCGAAATCGCTGCGATTGGGCAGATCGTTGCCTTCGCCGAAAATGCGGTTGACGTTGTGGATGTAGCCGGCGTTTACGGTCAGGTCCGGACGAGGATTGCTGACTAGGTGAAAGCCGTCGAAGGATTGGTAGTTTTGCCGCCACAACACGCTGCCTACGTAGCGGTGAAAGGGCGTCGGCCGGTGGGTGATCTCTTGGCGGCCATAGCGCATGGTGGTGTTCGGCAGCCCCGAAAATTGAATGTAGGCTTGGTTGAATTCCGTGCCCTTGGGATCGGCCACAACGGCGTATTGGGTTTTGCCGTTGGCACCGCCATTGTTGTAGGTGTCGTTGCCGAGGACCGAAACGTGCTCAACTTCAACGCCGATGCCGAAGCCGCTGACCTCGGCGCTTCTATAGCTTCCGGCGGCGCGGACGGTGGATGCTTTGGCGTTGCGGTTCAGGTTGTCGTCCACATGCTCAAACCGATAGCGCAGGTTCAAGTCCCAGTCTCCTTGCAGCCAGCTTGGGAGTTCGTTCGCCTGCGCTTGGCTGAGCAGGCCGAACGCCATGCAGACGCAGCCATAACGCAAGCAAGACAATGTTGTTTTCGCCGTCATATGGCCCCCCGTCTCACCTACTTCGAACGATCGGTCGAATTCCTCCCTCACTTGCCACGAACCGATCCGGCTGCTTGGTCAAGACCTTTGGTCAAGCGCGCCAAACCCTCCTGCAACAACCCGCGTGGACAGCCGAAGTTGAAACGCACGAAGCCGCGGCGACCGAAATCCGCGCCATCGGACAGCCCTAGGCCATGCCCCTCGAAGTAGGCTACAGGATCGGTCAAGTCGAGGTCGCGCAGATCTATCCAAGCCAGATAGGTTCCTTCAACGGGTGTCATACGTGCGCCGAGAGTGGATAGCATAACCTCATGGTTGCCGCGCAGGTAGTCCAAAAGACGGTGCAGCCAATCGCTTCGGTCAGCGAACGCCGCCGCGCTGGCGACGAAGGCCAAGGGGCCTATGCTTGGCGTCAGTCCGCGACGGGCGTTCTGGAACCGTTGGCGCAGAGACGGGTTTGGTATGACCGCCACCGCGCAGGACAGGCCGGGAATGTTGTATGACTTCGTGACCGAGTACAGGGAAATCGTGCGGGCAGCGATGTCGGTGCCTAGGCTGGCTATGGGAAGATGCCGCACGGTTGGGTCAAGCAGCAGACCGCAATGGATTTCGTCGGAGCAAATGATGAGATCCCTTCGTTCGGCGAATGCGGCCAAGGTGCGCAGCTCCTGTTCGCTGTAAACGCGCCCGGTGGGATTTTGCGGATTGGCGATCATCACCATATGGGTGTCTGCGCCCAAGGTTGCGCTCATCGCGTCAAAGTCCATCTCCCATAACATTCCGTTGCGTTGCATGGGCGCTTCCAGGCAGCGCTGACCAGCGTGGGCGGGGACGGAAAGAAATGGGTAGTACACGGGCGTTGGAATAAGAATGCTCCCGCTCGGACGGGCGGCGCCCATAGCGGCTAGGTTCAGGCCGCTGACGACGCTTGGAATCCACACCAGCCACTCCTTCGGCACCTTCCATTGATAGTTGCGCTGGAGCCATGTCAGAAAGGCAGTGACCAGATCATCTGGGATGCGGGTGTAGCCGAGCACCGGGTGGTCCAAGCGATCCCGCAGCGAGTCAAGCAGAAACCTCGGCGCGGCGAAGTCCATGTCCGCCACCCAAAAAGGCAGCACATCGCGGCCCTTGTACTTGTCCCACTTGGCGCTGAAAGTGCCTTGGCGGGCGACCAATCGGTCAAATTCCGTCATTGTTGGTTCGTGCTTCCGTGCAGAGATGCCGCTCATGGAACGAACGCGGCTTGTGCGTTATAAAGCCCAATATGGGCAATGAGGCAAGCCTAGGGAACCTCTGAAACATTGGCAGGTTTTCGCAGTGCAACAGACCGGTTTTTTCGATGATATGTAACTAATTGAAAATAAAAGATAAATTATTGCGATGGCCAATCCTTGGAATTTAATCAGAGGGTCCTTAGGCTGAGATTTCATGCCGGATCCTCTCTCATCTCCAAGAAGCGGTGATCCCGCCTAGGCGTATGTCACCCCAAGCCCCTTGCTGTACAATGCCGCCCATTCCATGCAATAGGTTAAAGGCAAATCTTATGGTCGATACACCAAACGATCCAGTGCTAGCCGCCATTAAGGAACAGACTGAACAACATCCGATTATACTCTACATGAAAGGGTCGCCCAACGCCCCGCAATGTGGGTTTTCCGCGCAGACCGTGCAGTGTCTAATCGCTTGTGGCCAACGCTTTTCCTATGTGGATGTGCTCAGTAATCCGGACATCCGCGCCGCCTTGCCGGGGTACGCCAATTGGCCTACGTTTCCCCAACTTTGGGTCGGTGGCGAACTGATTGGCGGCTGCGACATTGTCACGGAGATGCATGAGGCCGGAGAGCTTGAGCCGTTGATTAAGGAAGCGGTGGAGACGGCTTAAAAGCCGGAGTATTTTCCAACGCCGCAATTTTACTGCTGCCTCCTGCAAGCTGCCGTCGTGCGAGCGGGTCACCCCAAGCGTTTTCTAAGGGCCGCAATCCTAGGGCGTGGTCAAGGTCTGTGCATGGGGTAGAGGCTCAAAATCATGGAGCCTGACGGGACCGCCGGCCAGACCAAATGACCAAGGCATTTGCACGGGGTAGGGTGCCGCAGCGCCTGTGGTGACCGACAGCAGCTTCGACCTGTTTCCTTCCTGAATCAAGACTTCAGCCAAGGGGCTTCCGGCCCTCGGGCCTTGGCCCAGCCGTTGACGATGGCGCAGAACAGCAGTGCGCAACGCTCGGCATCGTAAAGGGCGTCATGGGCGTCGTCCTTGTTGTATTCGATGTGCGCACGGGAGCAGGCTTCCCCAAGGACGGTGTGGCCGTAGGCGACGGCGGCCAAGGCTGCGGTGTCAATGGTGGTGAAGGGATGGAGGGGGTCCCATTTGGCTTTCGTGCGCTTGGCCGCTTGGCGTAGAAAAGCGGCGTCGAAGGCAGCGTTGTGAGCAACAAGGACGCCTCGGTGGCAACCATGGAGCTTGATGCCTTGGCGCACCATTTTGAATAGCTGCTTCATGGCTTCGTCCTCAGAGATAGCCGCCCGCTTTGGGTCGTTCAGGTTGATCCCATTCACCCGCAGGGAGCTGGGGTCGATGACGGATTGTGCGAACGGCCGCACCGCCCAGCGCTGTCTCGTGTTGATGACGAGTTCTCCATCATCGAATCTTAACGTCAACGCGGCAATCTCCAGTACGCCGTGGCGCTCCGGGTCGAATCCGCTAGTCTCAACGTCAACCACGATCGGCAGAAAACCGCGGAATCTCGTCGCCATGTCGGGGTCGCTCATGTTGTGTCCTGAACAGTTTGAGCCCAACTCTTGTGCGGGTTCGCCAGCTTTGAGGCGGAGTCAGGCGGCGGCTGGCAGTGCTTCGACCATGCAAGATGCTCGAACGGAGTCCTGAGGTCAAGGGAGTCGCCGCATCAATTGAGTCTACAGTGGAAATATTATCGCGCATTTATATGGGCGGACGAGCCGAGGGTATGATGCTCGCCTTGCATAGAGGTTGTTTTGCGTGATGAAGAAAATTGTGTTGGCCTATTCCGGCGGATTGGACACTTCGGTGATCTGCCGCTGGCTGCAGGAAGTCCATCAGACCGAGGTGGTGACCTTCACCGCCGATATCGGCCAGGGTGAGGAGGTGGAGCCGGCCCGCGCCAAGGCCAAGGCCATGGGCGTGCGGGAAATCCATATTGAGGATCTGCGTGAGGAGTTCGTGCGGGACTACGTCTTTCCCATGCTCCGCGCCAACACGCTCTATGAGGGTGAATATCTTCTTGGCACCAGCATCGCCCGGCCCCTCATCGCCAAACGCTTGGTGGAGATCGCCCGGCAGAGCGGTGCCGAGGCCATCTCCCACGGCGCCACCGGCAAGGGCAATGACCAAGTGCGTTTTGAACTTGGGGCCTACGCCCTGAACCCGGACATCAAGGTCATCGCTCCTTGGCGGGAGTGGGATCTTAAGTCGCGGGAAGCGTTGATGGCGTTCTGCGAACGGCATCAAATTCCCGTGGACCATCAGCGGGGGGCGAAGGCGCCCTATTCGATGGACGCCAACCTGCTGCACATTTCCTATGAAGGAGGCGGATTGGAGGACCCTTGGGCAGCGCCGGACGAAGCCATGTGGCGTTGGACCACGGCGCCGGAAGCCGCGCCCGACCAGCCGGTGCTGGTTGAAATAGGGTTTTCCAATGGCGATGCGGTGACGCTTGATGGCCAAGCCCTCAGTCCTGCGACGCTGCTCGGTCGTTTGAATGAACTCGGTGGCGCTCATGGCGTGGGGCGCGATGATTTGGTGGAAAATCGGGCCGTGGGCATGAAGTCCCGAGGCTGTTACGAGACCCCCGGTGGAACCATCTTGGTGAAGGCGCATCGGGCCATGGAATCCCTGACCTTGGACCGGGAAGTAGCGCACCTCAAGGACGAATTGATGCCGCGCTACGCCAGCCTGATCTACAACGGCTATTGGTGGTCGCCCGAGCGCAAGGTGTTGCAGGCTTTGATTGACGCTTCGCAAGCGCCGGTGGATGGCGTGGTGCGGCTGAAGCTCTACAAAGGCTTGGTCTCCGTTGTCGGCCGGCGTTCGTCCAGCAGCTTGTATGACGAGGGCATAGTGACCTTTGAAGACGACCTAGGCGCCTATGATCAGGCCGATGCGACCGGCTTCATTCGCTTGAACGCCTTGCGGCTGCGCCTTGGCGCTAAGCTCGGGCGCAAGCTGACCGATTAGCTAGGGCCCCTTACCACCATCTAGCTGGGGTCTTCGCCAATGCCGCTCCCGAATTGAAGGAAGCGCACGATGCGGTCATCGGTTGATGGATGGGATGAGAGGTAGGAGCTCCAGCCACGGTCGGCATCCTCCGACGAGCTGTCCGCCTGCAGGCAATTTTGGAACGCTCTGCTGGGTTGGCCCGTCTGGTCTGTGGCCAGATACGAGCATTCTAGGCGCTTCATTATGGCTGCGAAGTGCTGTGGCTCAAGGCCGCGTTGGCGCATGTACTCCAGCGCGTAGTCGTCCGCCTCCCGTTCAAAACTTCGAGACCAAGCCAAGTCCGTGAGCAAGAAGGGGATGCCCCCGATCAGATCCGTGGTGGCGCTTGGATCCCCGGTTATCAGGATGAAGGCAATAGTGACCAGAGAATTCTGCGCAATGCGGCGCAGCGCATGGCGGTGAACCAAGTGGCCGAGCTCGTGGCCGTACACGGCTTCAATTTGCTCATCAGCACTGGCTAGGTTGACCAGTTCATCCGTGAAAACCACGGTGCCGCCGGGCAGGGCGAATGCGTTGGCGCCCAGCCGTGCGCCTTGGCGAAACTCCACCCGAACGGGCACCTCAAGTTTTGGGGTTGCGGCCAATAGCCGTTGTCGCAGCTCGTTCTGGCGCGGCTCGCTTAAGGCGCTGGCTTTGAAGTAGAGGCTGTCGAGCACGAGCAATGTTTGCTCATCTGTGTTTTCAAGAAACTTGGCCGGCATGGCGTAGGCGAAGCCGCGGCCCATGGCGGGCAAGCCGTACAGCAGGAATAACCAAACAAGCAATCCTGTAGCGCCGGTGAAGATGATGACGACGCCCCAGCGGCTCTCCAGGCCGTGCAGCAGCCGGTGCAGCTTGTTGTCGCCGTTGCCGCCAAGCAGATGGTCTACCGCGTCGTTGTCGCTGGTTTCAAATGCCGCGCCGGTGGTCAGAACAAGCCGCCTGGGCGTATTGCCCAATCGCGCAGAGACCTTCAGTTCCCGCACCAGTCCTTGGTGGATCTCGTGGTCCGTCACAATGCGGTATTGGCCGTTTTCTTGGGCGAGCAGCTTGGCGGGCTTTTGCTTGGACGTCTTGCCGTCAAACCAAGTGCCGGCAAGTTCGATCATTGACCGATGCCGAGGTCTAGGGCAAGGGCCATTTCACTGCCTAGGGCACTGACGTTGTCGGTCTCGGCCGCCACGTAGTCGTCTATAGAGCCGCTTAGCCGCATGCTCAGGCATTGGGCTTTGTAGCGGGCCACCCGCACCCGAGCGAAGGGGTAAAACAAACCCACGGTCAATATCATGCCGATGACGTTGCCCGCCATCAGCTTGGCGTACCCCGTCGCCGTCATGCTGGTGTTAAAGCGGTGTTGGCCGATGCGGGTTCCTTGATAGGCAACGTTGAACATTCCCGCGTTGAACCAAGCCAAGCTCGCCAAATAGCCTGCCGCCACAACTAGCATCCCGAACATCCCTCGAGCAATCGGTTCAACGACCCAGTAGATGGTGGCAGCTAGTAGGGCCGCCAACGCCAGAATAGCCAAACTGCCGAAAAAGATTTTATAGAATGCACCGTTGCCGGCACTGAATTCAAAGCTCGTGGTGCCGTATGCGTGGTTGTCAATGCGGTATTGATGCTCTTTCTTAATGGCTAGGGGGAACAGAATAAGCAACGACAACGTGCCAAGCAGGGGCCAGACAACATAGGCCATGGCGGCGCCTGCCCAACCGCCGTTGAAGTTGAAGCGAATGTTCCGGTAAGCGCTGTTGACGGCAGTGAAACGCAGTGAGAACACGACCACCCAAGGCGTCAACGCCACTATCAAAAACGACAGCACAAAGCCTACTAGCGGGTAGAATTGGCTGAGCACCGCAACCAAGGCTAGGAACGCCACCGCCACCAGCCTGCCCTTCAGGATGGCGATGGGCGATGCCAAGTAGCTAAAGGCGTTTCCTGCAAGCCAAGTGTTGCCGTAAAAGTAGTTGAGGGTTCTCACTTTGGCCCAAGCGGAGTAAATGCCCAAGGTGAGGATGGAAAGAAAGATGTTGACGATCCAGATGCGGAAGAACTCGCTACCCTTGCCGGTGAACCCGAAAGGAGCAAGCGATTCAATGTGCTGGTCTTGCAGGCCGGCTTCAGCCTGTTGAGCGACGGATTCCATGCTGGCGGATGCTCCTGTTTAGGCGCTGTTTTGTGGCCACAACGCTGCAGTTGAAAAAGTTCGGCGAAAAGCCTGTTGACGCCCTGTGGCGCCCTTCTTCAGCCTTGGATTGTACTACCGCTTGCATGGAACCATCTTAAACGGAGCGGGCCGGATTAGACCTTGGTTCGGAGTGTTCTTGCGGCGCGTGCCTGTCGGCGCACGGCCCCGTCGTTGTGCCGGGGATGGGCGCAGGCGCGAGCTTAAGAGGCCGACCGGCAAGCGCCCCAAGAACACTCTTGGACCTGGACGCTCGGATTGGACCCACCCTGAACCCGTTCTGTTGCTGGCGTGGCAGTGGGATGGCTTGCCGCCGCGGGTGGCGTAGACCAAGCTGCTGCTTTGTGGACGGGATCATTCGCCATCGGACTTGCTGGGAAATTCGCATAGATCTTCAATGACGCAAGCCCCGCAACGGGGTTTCCTAGCGGTGCAGATGTAGCGGCCGTGCAGAATCAGCCAGTGGTGGGCGTCCTTCAGGTAGGGCTTGGGAATCCACCGCAGTAGCCCATCCTCCACCTTGCGCACGTTTTTGCCGGGCGCTAAGCGGGTGCGGTTGGCAAGGCGGAAAATGTGTGTGTCTACGGCCATGGTCGGTTCGCCGAAGGCGGTGTTCAACACCACGTTGGCGGTTTTGCGCCCAACCCCCGGCAAAGCCTCAAGGGCCTGTCGTTGCCGAGGCACTAAGCCGTTGTGGCGTTGCAGCAGGAGTTCGCAGGTCTTGATGATGTTGCTGGTCTTGGTGTTGAACAGCCCGATGCTCTTGATGTAGGGCTTCAGGCCCTCCACGCCCAAGGCGAGTATGGCCGTTGGGGTGTTGGCCACCTTGAACAGGGGTTGGGTGGCCTTGTTGACGCTTACATCCGTGGCTTGGGCGGACAACACCACCGCCACCAGCAGTTCAAACGGCGAAGCGTATTGCAGTTCCGTGGTGGGGTTGGGGTTTTCGGCCTTCAGCCGTTCAAATATCTGCGTTCTCTTTTGTTGGTTCATGGAGCTGCGCGTTCCTGCATGGCGTCAGCCATCCCGTTGTTGCGCAAGGCGCTTCAGGTTCCGCGGAAGGCACCGTCCAGTCAGATTCTTCAACGGCTCCTCCATGCGTTGCCAAGGCCGAGCAACAGCCCCGCTATGATAAAAGCGCCGGGCGGCAGCAACGCCAGCAGCAGCGGCCCTTCGTCGGTCAGATCAATTCGCCAGTTGGCGGTAGCTGGGCCGAACAGGTGCTCCATGCCAGCGAGAAGGGTGCCTTGGCCGAGCGCCTCGCGCACCGCGCCGAGGGCGATGAGGGCGATGGCGAAGCCGGCGGCGGTGCCTAGGGCGTCCAAGCAGGCTTGGACCGGCGGTTGCCGGCTGGCGAATGCTTCCATGCGTCCTAGTATCATGCAGTTGGAGACGATGATCTGCACGAACAGCGCGATGCGCAAGTAGAGGTCGAAAGCATAGGCCTCAAGCAGCATGACGCTTAGGGTGGTGAAGGTGGCGATGATGAGCACGAAGCACGGCAGGCGCGCCGTTTGCGGAATCCAAGTGCGCAAGGCGGAGATCGCAAACGCGGAGCCGAGCAGCACGAAGCCGCTGGCCAAGGCCAGCCCCACGGCGTTGACCAAACTGTTGCTGACCGCCAACAGCGGGCACAACCCGAGTAGTTGCGCCCAAGCCGGGTTGCGCTCTATGGCGGCGTCCTTGAATGTCCCGCTCGGCTTGGTGCTGGAGGCCGCTAGCTGGCTCATCTGGCCGCTGCCCTTTCAACCATTTGCCGCATTCCGCGTTTGATGGCTTCGCTGGTTATGGTGGCGCCGCTCATGGCGTCCACCGCGGACGGGGAAGTGGCCGAAAACTGCAACATCCAAGGTCCTTTGTCCAAGTCGATGAAGTCGCCTAGGCCAGGCGTTTCCTGATGCCGGGTGACGCGCCCGCCAAGCAGCTTGCCTGCTCGGCTGAAAGCGGCGAGCAAGTGGATCTCGCCGGCGTAGCCAGCCACTGAAGATCGGCGCAGCCGAGTGCCGCTCGGCAGCCTGATGCTGTTGTTGCGCCAAGTCAGTCCGCTCGGGTCGAATGGTTGTCCGGTCAGTTCAAACGCCACTTGCCATGAATGGGCCGTTCGGTTGCGTTCAATGACTGGGCTGGTCAGGGTTTGCACACCCACCAACAGCAGTGCGCAAACCAAGCTGATGCCACCTAGGCTAAGCAGGTGCCGAATCATCAACTTCACGGCGCTGTCGGCGGAAAATATGGTCGATCAAGGGTGTTGCCGCGTTGGCGATCAATACAGCGAAGGCGATGCCATCGGGGTAGCCGCCCCAAGCGCGAATGACGAATGTGATAGCTGCGGTGATGCCGCCAAACAACCATTGTCCGGCTCGAGTGCCCGGATGGGTGACCGGGTCGGTGATGACAAAGAACGCCGCCAGCAGAGTACCGCCGGCAAACAGATGGAATAGGGGCGGGCCAGCGCTTAGGGAGCTGCCGCCATCGTTGAAAATCAGCGCCAAAGCGCCCAGCGTGACAAGAAAGGCGCACACCACGCGCCAAGCGATCAGGCCGAGACGCCAGAGCCACAGGCCGGCGACGGCGAAGGCGAGGTTGGCCCATTCCCAACCTTGGTCGCCAAGATGGCCGAATGCTGGGCTGCGGCTAAAGACTTCCGCCACGGTCAGCCCGTCGCGATACTTGAAGGCGGTTAGGGCGGTGGCGCCCGTGGTGCCGTCCAGACCTGCTTCGGTGGGCGGTGGCCAAGCGCTCATGGCCAGTGGATAGGAGACTAGGACCAAGGCGTACCCGACCATGGCTGGGTTGAAAATGTTGCGGCCAAGGCCGCCGTAGAGCTGCCGGGCCAAAAGCGCGGCGGCGGCGCTGGCGACGGCGATGACATGCCAAGGCGCTGCGGGCGGCAATGAAAGCGCCAGAATAAGGGCAGTGACGGTCATGGAGCCGTCCCCTAATTTGCACAGGCTCGTGGCGCTGGTTTCGTTTGCGCGCAGTCGCTGCCCTCGCAGCCAAGCGGCGGCCATGTCCAAACCGCAAGCTATGGGCCAAGCGAGCAGCAGGTTCCAGAGGTAGCCGAGGCCATAGTAATAGGTTAGAACGCCCAAGCCCGGCAGCATGGCGGCGCAGACCATCCACATGATGCGCCCAATGCCGTTCATGTCATTTTGCGCTTGCACTGGCGGGATGCGCTGATGCGCAGAGCGCCCACAGGGTGGGTCCGAAGCTCTTCATGGCTGCATCCAATTGGGGCGGTTGCCAACCGATAGCCGTTGCGCTCGGCGGGCTTGTGCATTGGCCTGCGCCTGCGCCAAACGCTGGGTCCGAGCTTCGAAGCGGGCTTTCGCCTTTGCTGCTGCGGCTTGGCGGGCCGCTTGCTGTACCAATTCGTTCTTGGCGATGTTGAAAAGCCCGGCCAAGGGGATCTGGCTAGGGCAGATGCGGTCGCAGATGCGGCATTCAATGCATTGGTTGAGGCCGGCATGAACGGCTTGGTCGAGTTGCCCGCCCCGCGTTAAGCGCAATAGATGCTGGGGCGCCAAGGCTTCGGGGCATTGGCTCTCGCACCAATTGCAGGCGATGCAGGGTGCTTGGGCGTTCTCCAATTTCGGTCGCAAGCCTTGCCTTTGGCCGCTGCGCTTTGGAACTAGTGCTGTTGTTGGGCCGGCGGGCATTGACACCAGTTCAATGCAATCCATTGGGCAGGCGGGAAGGCAGAGCTCGCAGCCCGTGCACTGTGCCTCAAGGACGGTGTGCATGAAGCCGTGCGCGCCAACGATGGCGTCCACCGGACAGGCTTGCACGCATAGAAAGCAGCCGATGCAATCGGGCTCGCGGATTTTGGCGACTTGGGGTGTTGGCGTGGCTGCGCCTAAGAAAGCGCCGTCATCACGGCCCAGCAAGGTCTTAAGCGCTGCAAACGTGTGCCGCCCTCCCGGCGGGCAAAGATCCAGCGCTTCGCCTTGGGCCATGGCCTCGGCATAGGGTCGGCAGCCTGCATAGCCGCATTGGGCGCATTGGGTTTGGGGCAGCAAGGCATTGATGGCGTCGATCATCTGGTCGTCCTGGTCGGGCAGCCGGCGGTGCATCCAAGCCAGCCCAAAGCCGAGCGCCAAAGCAATGCCGACCAACATGAAGACGGCTTCCATCACCCTAGTCCGGCGAAGCCGAGGAATCCCAAGCTCATGATGCCGGCGGTAATCAGCGCGATGGGAGCGCCTTTGAACGCCATCGGCGCATCGGCCGCCTCAAGGCGCTCGCGGATGGCGCTGAACATCGCCAGCACCAAGCTGAATCCAGCGGCGGCGCCGGCGCTGAAGACGATCACGCCCGGCAGGGACAAATCGGCGCTAGTGGCTAGCAGGGCGACGCCGAGCACGGCGCAATTGGTGGTGATGAGGGGCAGGTAAACGCCGAGGCGACGATGCAGAAGCGGATTCACCGCCCGCAGATAGAGTTCTGTGAACTGCACGACGCCGGCGATGACGACAATGAAGACGATGATCCGCAGCCACTCCAAGCCCAAAGGTGTTAGCAGCCAGTGGTGAATGAGGTGGCAGGCGGTGGCGGCCAAGGTCAGGACAAAGGTGGTGGCCATACCCATCGCCAGCGCCGGTTGCAGGCTCTTGGTCACCCCCATGAATGGGCAGAGGCCGAGAAACTGAGCCAGCACGAAGTTGTTGACCAACAACGCGCCGATCAGGATCAAGGCCAAGTCAGCCATTCGGATTCCTCGGGGCGGCGGCCTAATTCGGTGTCTTCAAGGTGCGGATGTTGCGCCAAGGCGCTGTTGCGGCTTGGTGATGGTCTTGGCCGCTCACGGCGCTCACTTGACGTTCATGCCGGCTTTTGCACCGACGTCAGGGCTGAGCAGGAAGATGTCTTCGCCGCCGGGACCGGCCGCTAAGACCATGCCTTCAGACAGGCCGAAGCGCATCTTGCGCGGCGCCAGGTTGGCCACCACCACCACCAGCCGCTCGGCCAAGTCTTCCGGTCGATAAGCGGATTTGATGCCGGCCAGCACTTGGCGTTGCCCGTCACCGAGGTCCAACTTCAGCCGCACCAGCTTGTTGGCGCCGTCCACCGCTTCGGCCGCCATGATGCGGGCCACCCTGAGCTTGATCTTGGCGAAGTCGTCCATTGAGATCAGGTCGTTTGCGGCCTCGCCGTCACCGCTCGATGGTGCGGCCTGACGCTCTCGGGATGCCTCCACCAACTCATCCACATCCTTTTTCTGCATACGGGTGAACAGGGGAGCGTACGCATTGATTTGTCGCCCTAGGAGGGGCGTCTTTAGATCCTCCCAAGTGAATGGGGCTACGCCTAGAAATTCCGCCGTGGATTTGGACATTGCCGGCAGGATGGGCGTTAGGTAGATGGCAAGCAGGCGGAAGAGATTCAGGCCTAGGCTGCAAGTCGCCTGCACTTGATCCTTGGCGCCTGCGTCCTTGATGCGCTTCCAGGGTGCTTGCTCCGTGATGTGTTGGTTGGCTAGGTCCGCCAGTGACATGACTTCACGAACCACCCGGGAAACCTGTCCGGACTCGTAGAATTGCGCGATTCGCTCACGCGCCTCGACGAACCTCCGCCACAGTTCCGGCTGCTGCAGATCGGCCGCCAATTCGCCATTAAAATGGCTGGTGATGAAGCCGGCGCAGCGGCTGGCGATGTTGACGGCCTTGCCTACCAAGTCCGCATTGACCCTTTGCGCAAAGTCGGCCAGGTTGATGTCGTAGTCGTCCACTGTGCCATTGAGCTTGGTGGCGTAGTAGTAACGCAGGCACTCCGGATGCAGATGCTTCAGGTAGGTGGATGCCTTGATGAAGGTGCCCCGGGACTTGGACATTTTGACGCCGTTGACAGTGATGAAGCCATGGGTGTGGATGCGCGTGGGCTTGCGGAAGCCGGACGCCTCCAGCACGGCGGGCCAGAACAGCGTGTGGAAGTTGGCGATGTCCTTGCCGATGAAGTGGTGCAGCTCCGTGTCGGAATCAGCGCTCCAGAAGGCGTTGAAGTCTATATCCTGCCGCCGGTCGGCCAAGTTCTTGAAGCTGGCCATGTAGCCGATGGGGGCATCCATCCAGACGTAGAAGTACTTGTCTTGGGTTCCCGGAATGAGAAACCCGAAATAGGGTGCGTCCCGGGAGATGTCCCAGCTTCTCAACCCCTCATCCAACCACTCGGCAAGCTTATTGGCCACTTCCGGCTGCACCGCGCCGCTGCGGGTCCAGTCTTTGAGCATGTCGCTGAATTGTGGCAGGTCAAAGAAATAGTGCTCGGAACGCTTGATGATCGGCTCTTCCGCCGACACCAAGGAGCGCGGGTTGCCGAGCTCCGTAGCGTCGTAGGTTGCGCCGCAGGCATCGCAGTTGTCCCCGTACTGATCCGCCGCGCCGCAGCGGGGGCACTTCCCTTTGACGAAGCGATCGGCTAGGAACATACCTCGTTGCGGGTCGTAGAGTTGACGCACATCCTTGGTGAAGATCAATCCGGCCTTTTGCAAGCGCGTGAAGATCATTTCGGACAGCTTGCGATTTTCTTCGGAATGGGTGGAGTGGTAGTTGTCGTACTCCACGCCGAACCCGGCCAAGTCGCGCATATGCTCTTGGCGCACGGTTTCGATCAGGTCTTCCGGCGTCAACCCGGCCTGTTCGGCGTTCAACATGGTGCCTGCGCCGTGGGTGTCGTCGGCGCAGACATACAGGCATTGGTTGCCGCGCAGCTTCTGAAAGCGCACCCAAATGTCGGTTTGGATGTGTTCGAGAAGGTGCCCTAGATGTATGGCGCCGTTGGTGTAGGGCAGGGCGCTGGTGGCCAGGATTCTGCGTGTCATCAATGCTGGCTTAGCGTGGTTGCCGCGCACTATACCGCAAGGGCGAGGACAACCCCTATGGTGAACAGCCTCATCCTGTCCTTGGGGTCAGCCATCGTCTGGGTTGGGAATGTCAGGAATTCGAGACCGCCTGCTGCGACGCCGGCATCCCCCGCGCATGTCCTCCCACCCCGCCGCCCCGACAGTCACGGCAGCGTCGAGCGCAGCAACCGCACCTTGCGGTCGGGTTATATGGTCCGTCCACCGAGGCGACCCCAGCATCGGCGAAGTGAACCGAGCTCTGGAGGGGTCTCTCCGCGACCACCACAACGTCCGGACCCACCATGCCTGTTGACTCCGGCCGAATTCGCGGACAAGCGCTCCTTGGCTGTCTGATCGAAAAGAGTCCGAAATGTCCTGAGCCCGTACACAACTTGGCTAAATCCAACTGGGTTTTTTATTCTTCCAATCCTCTTTTCATGTTGCATCTGGATTGTGTTGCCCGCCTTTATACCTTGGTGTTGAATTACATGCTGTTGAAGTAACCCGTCATGCGCTGCATAGCGGTTTCAATTCTTTCATAGGGCTCGGCACCGAAACAAATTCGCAAATGCCCTTCACCCGCCTTGCCGAAAAAAGAGCCGGCTTCAACCACGACATTAGTTTCCGCCAGTATCTCAGTTGCCAGATCTGCCGAGGACCTGCCGGTCTCGCCGATCTCAGGAAAGGCGTAGATGGTACCCTCGGGAAGTGGACAACGCACTCCTTTCATGGCGTTCAGATAGTGATGCACTAGATCTCGCTTGCGGCAGTCCTCGGCAACCATGTCCGCAATGATTTGTTGCGGCCCAGTGATAGCGGCATAGGCACCCTCCTGCGCGAAAACATTAACATGGGCGACATCGTTCATGGTGATTTTGAGTAGTGCCTCAATGAAGGGTTGCCTCGCAACGATATAACCGAGCCGCCATCCATCCATGACATAGCCTTTGGTAAATGCGTACATGCTGAAAGTTCGTTCCGCCATGCCCGGCAGAGAGGCAATACTGAGGTGCTCCTTTCCATCAAAGAGTATCTGTTCATACACTTCGTCGGCCATTACAAGCAGATCATTTTTAATAGCCAGATTGGCAAGAGCAGTCAGTTCCTCAGCACTGAATACACGACCCGTTGGATTGCTAGGGTTGACCAGTGCAATCATGCGGGTCCTATTGGTGATCTTATTCTGGATTGCTTCGGCATCTATCCGAAAGCCCTGTTCCTTGTTCAGTGGAGCAAAAACGGGTGTGCCGCCTGCCAATTCAATTTTATTGATATGCTGGGGATAGTAGGGATCAAGCAATATGACCTCGTCGCCCTCGTCAAGGCTAGCCATGCAGACGCTGTAGCCGGCGTGGGTTAGCCCATTCGTTACAATAATTTCATCTGGGGAAAAATCGATTTTATTGTAGCGTTTCAATTTATCAGCAAGGGCTTTGCGGAGCTTCAATTCCCCTGGAAATTCACCATAGTGGACGATGCCATCATCAAGTGCCTGTTTGGTCGCTTCTTTTATATGTAATGGTGTGTCGAAACAGGGGCGCCCGACTTCTAGGTGAATAAGGTCTTTTCCCTGGGCAATGAGCGGTATGGCCTTTTCATACATACCAAAACTTTTGGGTGAACTTTTGGTTATTCTGTCAGCAGGCCATTTCACAATTACTTTCCTTTATTGAATGTTTTGATTGGCCAATCTACTCCTGATTGATCGGCAGGCAAATAATCGGCAAGGGGGTTAGTTTAACACAAAAAATTGCCTTGCATCCTAAATTAATTTAGGGAGCATGGTCTAAAATATAAGGTTCAAGATACTTTAAGCGGTCCCGAACCCCGTCATTCCCGCCGTCCTAGTTGCCCACGACTTGTCAGTCCTTTAACGAAAGCACAACCCACCGACCGACCCCCGTTGATGTGTAGCGGGAATATCAAGGTGCTTCGCCTTCGTTTCTCTGGATTCTCACCTTCTTTGATCCTGACGGGGTGAGGGCGAGAGATGCCGGTGATTTGAGCGGCCTTGCAAGCCTTGATATCAAGGCAAGCAGCTGCAGAGTCGCCCTGAATATGTTAGTGTATGGAAAACAGCTTCCGCATCAGGGGGCTAAAAAGTAGTTTTATCACGGGGGTGGGATGAAAACTTACATGAGAATAATGTTTCTGCTGTTGATTGGGAATACTAGTGTTGCCGAACAACTTCCCAACATAGTGCTGATCGTTTCTGATAACCAAAGCCAAAGTCTCATCGGAACCTATGGCAACACTGAAATTGCAACACCTCACATTGACAGGCTTGCCGCAGAAGGTGCTCGATTTGATCAAGCTTTCGCGGCTAGCGGTGTGTGCTCCCCAACAAGAGCGGCCTTGTTGACTGGCTTATTGCCGTCTCAAACCGGAATTCATGTTGCCTTGCAAGCGCGGGTTGATGTTGAAGACTGGTCTGCTATTGAAGAGTTTCGCAATCTGCCACAGACATTAAAAAATGCAGGCTATAAGACTGCTCTTGTAGGTAAGTATCATCTTGGTGCCTATGAACAGGCGCAACTTGGCTTTGATTACTGGGTGACCTTTCCTGGAGGGCACACAACAACCTTTTACAATGAAGTCGTTATTGACAATGGCAGGTCGTATCGGACGCCTGAACATTTGACAGACTTCTGGACGCAAAAAGCGATTGATTTCATTGCTGCACAATCAGCTGAACAGCCGTTTTTCCTATTGCTAACCTATAACGGTCCATACATGTTGCCGCCCACGGTTACGATGGAACCGAAAGGGAGATTTGCGCCCTATTACCAGCAGCATCCACCTACATTTCCTCAAGAACCGGTGCATCCCTTCCTCAAAACCTGGGCTACTGGCAGAGGCCCCAGCGGCCTTATGGTTCGCGAAGGGACTACTGCCTGGACTGCAATTGAAGCACTTAACAATAAAACGGCGATGATCAATGCCGCCGCCGAAACTGCAATGGTTGACGATGGTGTCGGCAAGATTTTGCATGTTTTAGATACGCATGGAATCGAAGATGAAACACTAGTGGTGTACACATCGGACCAAGGATCTTCCTACGGTCACCATGGATTATGGGGCAACACGTCCTGGTCATTTCCATTCGCTGCGTACAGCATTAATATGCAAATACCTATGATTTTTCGGCAGCCAGGGCACATTCCAAGCGGCTTGGAAATTGCTCCGATGATAAGTCAGATTGATATCCTGCCGACCCTGCTTGAATACATCGGTCTGGATGACATTAAGATAGATAATAGTCCGGGGAAGAGTTTCACAGCGTTACTTCGCGATGAAAGTGTTGCTTGGGATGACGCTGTGTTTTTCGAATTCGTCACCGTACGCGCAATTCAAACGACAAGATGGAAATACATCAAACGCTTCCCATTCACTGACCCGCGGGAGTTATATGATTTGCAAACGGATGCGGCGGAGTCAATCAATCTTATCGATTCAGATGCTCACTCGGAAATAATAGCAACCCTGGAGCAACGCCTTACAGAATACTTTGATACCCATGCCGACCCAAAATATGATCTCTGGCATGGGGGAACTGCAAAAGGACGCCTACTAGAGGAACACTATGGACGCGATGATATCTTTAGCGACCGATTTCCTGATTGGCGACCACCATTTGTTGAAAAAGCCAAGCCATTTAAGCCATAAACCATCACCCCGTCATTCCCGTCATCCCAGCCGAAGGCGGGGACGACTGAGGTGACGGGAATGACGGGGTTCGGGGAGGATGGCAGGTCGGAAACGAGGAAAAAACTCTCAGCGAACCTATACAAAATCCATCCGAAGCCAACCGCTTAAGTTGTCATGACCCTTTGCTCATATATGGTTTAGGGAGATTGCCCTAATTTTAGTTACGGCTAATGAAATCCATGTATGCTAGTATCATGGTTGCTGGTGGCAGGCGGCAGTCTGGCCCAAGATAAATAAAGGGGGGGATGTATGAAATATCACACATATTGTTTCAATCTGGGCAGGGGAGCTAGCCTTCTCTGTGCTACTTTTTTATTACTGATGACTAGCCCAACGACGATGGCGCAGAGCCCTGGAGATAACGAAGGGGATGTTATTGAAGAAGTCATCGTTACGGCACGAAAGCTGGGTGCGGAAAAACTACAAGATATTCCAGCAGCTATTAGTGCGCTGGATAAAAAAGCCCTTGAAGAAATGAGGGTAGTGGATTTTGAGGATTTCGCACGGCAAATTCCCGGGCTAACATTCCTTGATACCAGCCCTGGGCAGCGGCGCTATGTTGTTCGTGGGGTCCAGTCGGAAGGTCAACAGCAGGTTGCTGTCTATTACGATGAGGTTCCATTGCCTGGAGTGCAAAGTTCTTCCTCAAATAGTGGCTCCCAGACAACCGACTTAAAACTCTACGATATGGAGCGAGTGGAGGTGCTTCGCGGGCCACAGGGCACCGTTTTTGGTGCCAATTCTCAGGGCGGCACGGTTCGCTTTATCACAGTGCAGCCTGTTCTTGGCGAGTTTGAGAGTTATGTCAGCGCAGAACTATCTCGGACTGCGCCCTCTGGAAGTAATAATGGGAATTTTCAGGCAGTCGTTAATTTGCCAATTAGTGATAACTTTGCAGCACGTACGCTTGTCTACGATGGAGAAGATGCAGGTTACATTGACAACAATCGTTGTCGCGCCACTAATCCCGCCGAAGATCCCCGGGAAGCAGACACACAACTCTCCTGCCTAAATGAGCAAGATTACAACTATGCTGAGACCGCGGGGATGCGCACAAATTTATTGTGGCAGGTCAGTAATAACGCAACGCTTAAGGCGCAGTTCTGGTGGCAGGACCGGCAAACTGGAGGCGACTCACGCTATCACCCATTTGATGCCTATAATCCGGCTCCAACTGATGCCGCCTATGCCGGTAATGCGGATTCCGTTGCCGGGTTCACTTTTTTTGAGGAGGGCAAATTCAAAAGTGGCGACTTCGCATTGACACCAAAGCCAGATGAGCAAACACTGTATAGTGTAACCGGTGAATTCAAATTGCCCTTTGCTGATTTGACGGCAACCGTGTCTCGCTATGAACGTGACTTTGAGTTCAAGTTTGACTCTACCTGGATTATCACGTTCCTACTTCAAGGTCACATCAATAATAAGTCTCCGGTATGTGCTATGGCGGGGGAGCCTGGCTGTCTCCGGGCAGACTTATTGTATGCATTGACTGATCAGCATCAGACTCTTGAGCAAGACGCTTTTGAGTTTCGCTTTAATTCAAAGGACCCAGACTCGCCAATCCAGTGGGTGGCTGGTGGATTTCTCCGCAACCGAGTAAGTGATTTCCAAAGCTATGTGCCGGTGATTGCCACAAACGGCGCAACCTTTAGTCCCGCTACGCCGCCTACCTTACCCCCCCCCAATGAAATTGGTGCTGGCATACCTGGCTGTCATCCTTGCGTATTTGCTCGCTCAGACAGCAAGGATATTGAGGAGAGTGCTATTTTTGGAGAAGTGAATTGGGCAATTAATGATGCTTTTGATCTGAACCTAGGCGTGCGTTGGTTTAATGTTGATCAGAAGGAAACGGGTCGGACGCATTTCCAATTTGCCGCATTCGCACCGAATCCTCCTGATGCAACTACCCCCGACGGTGCAACACCACCGAGCGTCAACAATCTTAGCGATAGCGAAGTACCGTGGAAAGTTGCTCTTGCGTGGCACGGGTCGGAAAATATGACAGTTTACGGTCTCAGATCTAATGGTTTTCGATTGGGTGGTACAAACAATCGAGGTATTGGTGCAATTGTTATTCCAGAATCATTTGAAGCCGATGAACTGACTAACTATGAATTTGGCATCAAGACATTGTTGGCAAAAAGTCGATTGGCGTTGAATGTGTCAGTATTTTTTATGGAATGGGACAATCTCCAAGTTGGCGGGCAAGATGCTACCGGCGCGTTCAATTTCATCGGTAATGCTGGCTCGGCTAAAATTGAAGGCATTGAAATGGACATAAATACTTCAATTGGGGAAAATTTACGGTTCAACGGTCAGGTCACTTATCTCAGTAAGAGAGAACTGACCGAGGATCAGGTAACGACAACATTTATGGCGAACGGTGTCAAAGGTGACAAGATTCCTCGAGTCCCCGAGATGACCGCATCCTTTGCCGCCTATTACGACTATGTGCTCCCGATTCCAGATTGGACTGGATCCTTTGGCATTTCTGGCAGTTACCATGATAGTTCGTTCACCCAATTGAGTACCAATTCATCAAGCAATCGATATCAGGATTCATATTCTATCTTTAATGCTCATGCTAGTTTTAGAAACGATAACCTGGGTCTGGATCTAGTGCTGTTTATAGACAATATTACTGATGAAGATGGCGATTTGTATCTATCGGCAGCCAATGGGCAGCCCACATCCAAGATAACAAATCGACCACGGACAGCAGGTTTGCAGGTCACCAAGAGGTTTGGTCGTAACTAAGTCGCAACAGAAACTTCCAAACCTCCGAATGTTGTCCGCAAGGCAGGATCGCATGTGGTGTCGCGCCGTTCAATTGAAATTGATATTCCCGGCACTACTTGCATGTCTGACGACTATTCATGCAACATCTATTGCAACAGCAGCTGATTATTCCAAAGCACCAGAATATTCAGTACCCCCTGGCACTAGTATAATTCACGCAGGTACACTACTAGCCTTGCCTGGCGAGTCCCCGACAAGGCGTCAGAGTATCATCCTGCGCGCGGGAAAAATTGTAGCAATTCACGACGGATACATTCCTGCCGATAAAGTGGGTGGTGATGAAGAAGTTCGTGTGGTTGATCTGACTAACCACTTCGTTATGCCTGGGTTTATTGATTTGCATGTGCATCTCACCAGCCAGGCAGGCACTAGTCGTAAATTAAATGCGGTAACCATGACAGATGCTGATGCTGCCCTTGTAGCGCAGATGTATGCACGACGAACACTGCTCGGTGGATTTACGACTGTGCGCGATCTGGGCTCTCGTGGTAGTGCAATCTTCGCGCTACGTGATGCGGTCAAGGCGGGTAGGGTGGCTGGTCCCAAAATCATTGCGGCTGGGCAAGCGATTACGCCGACTGGAGGGCATGGCGACATCCACGGTTTTCGTCAGGAGGTACTAGATGTACTGCCGTCCACTGGTGTTTGCGATGGCCCAGACAACTGCCGCGCCGCAGTGCGGCAACAGGTCAAACGTGGTGCAGATGTAATAAAGGTAACGGCAACTGGCGGTGTGCTTAGCGAGACGGCAACCGGTACCGGTCAGCAGTTTACAGACGAGGAGCTACTTGCCATCGCAGAAACCGCGCACGCACTGGGCCGCAAGGTGACCGCCCATGCGCATGAGGCTGCAGGTATAGAAGCGGCATTGCGTGCTGGGTTTGATTCGATCGAACATTCCATGTGGGCTGACGAAGATACAATGAATTTGTTTAAGAAGACCGGGGCCTGGATGGTGCCGACTGTTTATCCCATCACCGCGGTGGGTGACACACCAGAAAAGATGAAACAAGGCCCATTCAAAGACATGCCGGTACCCATAATGGCGAAATTACTACGCTTGCAAAACCAGCCTAAATTGATGACGCGTCTGGCACACAGCATGGGTGTCAAAATTGCCCTAGGCACCGACTCCGGTGTATCGCCGCATGGTGAAAACGCTAATGAATTCATTGAGTATGTGAATGCTGGCATGACGGAGATGGAATCTTTGGTGGCGGGCACTATCAATGCTGCAGAGGCAGCGGGCTATGCTGACAAGATTGGTTCGCTTGAGATAGGTAAGGCTGCCGACATAGTGGCAATGCATGACAATCCTTTAGAGGATATCAGTGCGGTATTGAGACTCCACTTTATTATGCGAGACGGCGTTGTGTTCAAGGGTGGTAAGTAATGATGTCATGTAGCACAGTGGGAATAATCACCAGAAGTCATCACAAATTTAGCAGGGTGTTGCTTGCTGTTGTAATGTTCACACATGTTTTGTGCTTTCCGGTAGTGGTCCGGGCACTCATTACTGAAGGGGTCACTATCATAGATGGCACTGGGCACCAGCCGGTCTCCGATGCAAGTGTTCTTATTCAAGGGAAGCGGATTAATCGTGTCGTCCGCGGGCACTTTGAGGAAGAGATAAAGCAGGGTCATACGCTTGTCGATGGAACGGGCAAATATATGATGCCGGGGCTTATGGATGTGCATGTGCACCTCAGAGGCGGTACCCAAATATCTAAAGAAGGATTGCGTGAAACGGCACTTGACTTCGCCGCAGGCATTGAGGCCCTACATGGTTACCTCTACAGTGGTGTAACGACTATCATTGACGTTTAACGAACTCCGCGAGATTGTTCGGCCAGTTCAGAGTAAGCCAACCATAGAGCCATGCCGCGTACTGGCGCTCCTCGCGGACAATTTTGAAATAGGAACAGCGGGGTTTCGGGGTCTTCGGCATGAACAAGCTCCTTCGGGTTACACGCTAGTGGCCCGCCTCTAACACTTGCTTCCCTTGCTTGATAGCGGTGCGAATTCCGGGTCCAGGGCGGCAGCCCTGGTGGGGATTCTAAGGGGCGAAGTCCCTTATAGTGCCGAAGGCAATGGGGGTTTGGCGGAATCCTCGCCAGTGGATAGGAGACTAGGACCAAGGCGTACCCGACCATGGCCGGGTTGAAAATGTTGCGGCCAAGGCCGCCGTAGAGCTGCCGGGCCAAAAGCGCGGCGGCGGCGCTGGCGACGGCGATGACATGCCAAGGCGCTGTTGCGGCTTGGTGATGGTCTTGGCCGCTCACGGCGCTCACTTGACGTTCATGCCGGCTTTTGCACCGACGTCAGGGCTGAGCAGGAAGATGTCTTCGCCGCCGGGACCGGCCGCTAAGACCATGCCTTCAGACAGGCCGAAGCGCATCTTGCGCGGCGCCAGGTTGGCCACCACCACCACCAGCCGCTCGGCCAAGTCTTCCGGTCGATAAGCGGATTTGATGCCGGCCAGCACTTGGCGTTGCCCGTCACCGAGGTCCAACTTCAGCCGCACCAGCTTGTTGGCGCCGTCCACCGCTTCGGCCGTCATGATGCGGGCCACCCTGAGCTTGATCTTGGCGAAGTCGTCCATTGAGATCAGGTCGTTTGCGGCCTCGCCGTCACCGCTCGATGGTGCGGCCTGACGCTCTCGGGATGCCTCCACCAACTCATCCACATCCTTTTTCTGCAGACGGGTGAACAGGGGAGCGTACGCATTGATTTGCCGCCCTAGGAGGGGCGTCTTTAGATCCTCCCAAGTGAATGGGGCTACGCCTAGAAATTCCGCCGTGGATTTGGACATTGCCGGCAGGATGGGCGTTAGGTAGATGGCAAGCAGGCGGAAGAGATTCAGGCCTAGGCTGCAAGTCGCCTGCACTTGATCCTTGGCGCCTGCGTCCTTGATGCGCTTCCAGGGTGCTTGCTCCGTGATGTGTTGGTTGGCTAGGTCCGCCAGTGACATGACTTCACGAACCACCCGGGAAACCTGTCCGGACTCGTAGAATTGCGCGATTCGCTCACGCGCCTCGACGAACCTCCGCCACAGTTCCGGCTGCTGCAGATCGGCCGCCAATTCGCCATTAAAATGGCTGGTGATGAAGCCGGCGCAGCGGCTGGCGATGTTGACGGCCTTGCCTACCAAGTCCGCATTGACCCTTTGCACAAAGTCGGCCAGGTTGATGTCGTAGTCGTCCACTGTGCCATTGAGCTTGGTGGCGTAGTAGTAACGCAGGCACTCCGGAGGCAGATGCTTCAGGTAGGTGGATGCCTTGATGAAGGTGCCCCGGGACTTGGACATTTTGACGCCGTTGACAGTGATGAAGCCATGGGTGTGGATGCGCGTGGGCTTGCGGAAGCCGGACGCCTCCAGCACGGCGGGCCAGAACAGCGTGTGGAAATTGGCGATGTCCTTGCCGATGAAGTGGTGCAGCTCCGTGTCGGAATCAGCGCCCCAGAAGGCGTTGAAGTCTATATCCTGCCGCCGGTCGGCCAGGTTCTTGAAGCTGGCCATGTAGCCGATGGGGGCATCCATCCAGACGTAGAAGTACTTGCAGGCATTGGTTGCCGCGCAGCTTCTGAAAGCGCACCCAAATGTCGGTTTGGATGTGTTCGAGAAGGTGCCCTAGATGTATGGCGCCGTTGGTGTAGGGCAGGGCGCTGGTGGCCAGGATTCTGCGTGTCATCAATGCTGGCTTAGCGTGGTTGCCGCGCACTATACCGCAAGGGCGAGGACAACCCCTATGGTGAACAGCCTCATCCTGTCCTTGGGGTCAGCCATCGTCTGGGTTGGGAGTGTCAGGAATTCGAGACCGCCTGCTGCGACGCCGGCATCCCCCGCGCATGTCCTCCCACCCCGCCGCCCCGACAGTCACGGCAGCGTCGAGCGCAGCAACCGCTCCTTGGCTGTCTGATCGAAAAGAGTCCGAAATGTCCTGAGCCCGTACACAACTTGACTAAATCCAACTGGATTTTTTATTCTTCCCATCCTTACGGATATTCGTGTCGTCTGAGGAAACGTGAAATACAACCCACTGGCACCTGCGCTCATAGCATTGGCGGCGAGTTGGGCGGCCGCCGTCAATGCCGCTGCTCCAAGCGCCGCCATTCTGGAGGAGGTTCTGATCACCGCCCAGAAAAAAAAGGCGGCGGAGAATTTACAGGATGTTCCCAAATCGATCTCGGTGTACTCCGGCGAGCAGGTGGAAGCCATTTTTGCGGTTGATCTAACGGATATCGGGCTCACCACGCCAAACGCCAGTCTATCCTCAATTCCCACCTTTCCGGGAGTAGCTAACTTCGTCATCCGCGGCATGGGAACCGTCGGTCAAAGCATTCCGTCGGCCGACCCGGCCGTTGGGGTGATGATAGACGGTGTGCCGTTGGGCACGATCTATGGCGTGCTGACGGATTTGTTCGACCTTGAGTCCATCGAGGTGCTGCGGGGTCCGCAGGGTACGCTGTTCGGTCGAAACGTCACGGGTGGGGCGGTGATCATGCGCACCAAGCGTCCCACGGAAACCTTCGAAGGCAAATTCAAGGCGGCCGTCGGGAGTGACGGCAAGCGGGATGCCGCAGCCGTTTTCAGCGGTCCGCTTGGCGACAAATGGGCAGCAAAAATAGCCGTTTTGTCCAAAGATCGTGACGACTACTGGAAAAATCTCACCTTGGGCGGGAGCCAGGGCGCGAGTCGAACTTTGCTGATACGTCCCGCTTTGGCCTACCGCGCCAATAACTTTGACGGCATCTTGATTGTCGAGCGCGGCAACATGGCGGGCGATGGCCTTGGGGCTTTCACATGGTGGGCGGACGGCGGTGCGGCCGGCGGCGGCTTCGAAGTCGATCCCTACGATGAGCGGGTCACCTATCAGGGCGACACAGGGGAGAGTGATCTCGACTGGACTCAGGCATCACTCGAAGTCAATTGGAACCTTTGGGGCGGTGTATTGACGGGTGTGTATGGGTATCGGGATCTGCGACAGGATATGGCCGCGGACATCGATGGGTTCCCTGGCGCCCGGTATCATTTCGCTAATGGGAGCTCCTTGGAACAGGAGCAAGATAGCTTAGAGGTGCGCTGGGCCGGTGGTGTCACCAACGCCATCACCCTCAGAACAGGTGGTTACTACTTTAGCCAAGACTATACCTATGCGGAAAGGCGCATCCTGCTTGATGCCGTCGACCGGCGTGGCGTATCCAGTGTTGAACATGAAACCTATAGCCTGTTTGCCCAGGCCGATTTCCAGTTGGCCGAAGCCTTTACCTTGATAGTCGGCGGGCGCTTTACTACCGAAAAAAAGAAAGCGGGCATCGGGCTGATCGGCGACCCGAATGCAATCGGGGATTGCGCGACGGTTAGTCCTCCAGAGGACTTCAATCATCCCGCTTTCTTACGAGATTGCCAACCCGTTTTGCGAGACTCGGAAAACTGGAGCAACTTCAGTCCCAAGCTGGGGCTTTCCTGGCATCTATCCGACAACGCCATGGCCTTCGCCAGTTACACCCGCGGCTTCCGCAGCGGTGGCTATAACGTGCGCTTTACCGACTTGAGTTATACCGGGCCGAATCCCGCCAGTACGCCCGGACCCTATGATGAGGAAACGGTCGATGCCTTGGAAGTCGGCATCAAGTCCGAACTATGGGGTGGAAAGGCGAGAATCAACACCTCTATTTTTGTTAATCACTATGATGACCTGCAACGCACCGCTTTGAACGAATCCGGCGGCCAGGAAATTCTCAACGCGGCCAGTGCGATGATTCGGGGTGGGGAAATCGACGCCGTAGTAGCGGTTACCGACCGTTTCACGCTGCAGGCCAGCTTGGGTTATACAGACGCCAAGTATGATGAATTTCAAGCCGCCGAGCAGGCAACCGGCAAAAGCGCGTCCGCTCTGCGCTTCGTCATGGCGCCGGAATTCACCTACAACTTGGCGGCGGTATACGAGATGCGGATATCGACCAACTCCTCACTCAGTTGGCGAGCCTCCTATTCATACGTTGACGATACGTTCAGCGACGACTTCAACCGTGCGGCCAATGAAGACTATGCGTTGATTGATGCCAGCCTGACTTGGGCGACCGAGGATGGCTTGAAGGTTGCCGTATTTGGTAAGAACATCACGGACGAAGTGTATTACGATTTTGGCACCAACTTCAGCACCGGGAGTCTGGCGGTTCAATCATTTTGGCTCACCCCGCCAAGAACTTACGGACTGGAGTTGACCTACGAGTTTTAACGCGGCGGTTTTCCCCTCAACCAACGCCGGCCCGGCGCAGCCACCACGTTTCCCGCCCCGCTTCCACGGCTTGTTCGCCCCAACAGCGGACATCGCGGGCGCATCGTGCCGAGGCGCAACCCCGTGCATTGCTGCGAATCACGAGACGAGACCCTGACATCAAGCCACAGCTAGAGGCCTGGCAAAAACTCATCACGCGCTGAAGACTAATAAAATCCAAGCTTCAGCCGGATGTAGTAAAGGCTGCCTAGAGACACTCTGATCAATTTCAATTATTGAAAGATAATTGCAGTGATTTTTAATCAAATGGGAAGACCCATGCGCCAACAATCGCTGACCGGCGGATTAGATGACTATACTACGGAAGAAAAACAGGAATAGAAGTGTATCTTCTATTCCATATTTACTATGCAGCCACTTCATTTCCGCATTCAGGGCAAAATTTCATTGTTGTATCAGGAAGCATAGCGTTGCATTCATCACAATAGAGAGTGTTGAGTTTTTTTCTAAGCATTGCCACATGGATTACGCAAGGAATTGTTACCTTATATGCGGGGCCAGCTAAATCTACTGCGGTCCATAAGCCTGTGATTGCCAATCCAATAGGCCCTGTTAATACAGAAGCTGTCTTCACCAGTGCGGTATTGGTCGCAAACATCAAACCTCTTCCAAGCACTGACCTAGCTATCTGGTTCGCAGTAATTAAAGTCAACTGATAAGAATAGAATCCTCCCGATCTAAAAATAGCAATAAAAGCAGATGTGGCAATCCTTCCTTTGTTTATGCTTAAGCCACCTTTACCTCCTATAGCATCCATAATCTCCAGTTTACCTTCATCAGGCATTTCGTCCAAAGTTATAGTTAGGGCAGTTTCCAATATTGCGTTTTCTATACCTTCAATATCTCTTTCTTTGTTATATGGAGCTTTGATCTTTGATGCTACATCACAGACTATTTCGTGGTAATCAGGACCCTTACCACGTCGAAAAGAATTCGCAAATGAGTTGCCACCCATATCTCTAATTTCTTTTGCTATTAAATCAGCGTATTCGGAGTGAGCAGGTTCGTGCAGTTTGTAAGTGTCGTGAATGGTTAGATTCTCTGAGAATTTTTTCTTGAGGTACTCGACAAGTGGTTCTAAGTCTTCATCTGAAGCCTTCTCTAGAATAGGGTTTAGATCTCTATCAAATATGGCTGTATTTTTCATTTTGACTCCTTTTTTAGGGAATTGTGTAGCAAAATCCGCAAAAGTATGCCTAGCTTGGGCGACTGCGGAGCTTCCAGCGCTCCTCGCGTCGGGTGGCTGATATCGTCTTGGCAGCCGTAGTGGGGGGGGCAGGTCGGAGCGCCGCCCCAACGCACCTGCTCGAACTACTTGATGCAGGACTCCTCGGTCGGGAACATCCTGAACAGTTGCGGAACGCTGATGGTTTCCACGACTTGCTGCCGCTGTGGATTGGGTCTCCGTCCTAGTCATACTCAACGGCTGCCACTGGTCTAGCTCTTGCCCGGGCGCTGCAAATTATCGTCCTGCATTATAAGGCATGGTGCAAGGTCTTTTTTCGGATTCTGCTACACAATTCCTACGCCCTCCGGGTAAAGACCACTTTGTTTCACGGGCGCGACCTATCCACCGGGCGACCAGCTCCTGCGCGCTCCAGATGAGGGCCTGCCGACACGTTAGCGCGTTCGTTGCGCAAATGTCGCACAAGAATTGGAGACTTATAGGCTGCAATTCCGCTAGTCTCCTCAAACAAAATGTTCCTTTCTGAAAGCGTCAAGCCTTCATCTCACCACAGCTGACATTGTGACGACCCGATTGAAGATTTCCGATTGGCGCCCTGAGGACCGCCCGCGAGAGCGCTTGCTGGCGGCGCAGCACGCGGAGTTGAGCGATGCCGAAATCCTCGCCGTGCTGATGCGTACGGGCCAAGGGGACTGCAACGCCATTGACCTTGGCTGCCGATTGTTGGCGGACTACGGCTCCTTTCGCGACTTGCTGGATGCGCCAGCGGCGGAATTGCTTGCTCGCCCAGGGCTAGGCCCCGCCCGTGTGGCCAGCCTGAAGGCGGTGCTGCCCATTGCCGGGCGCTACGCCGCCTGCAGGTTGAAGGAGCGCCAAACCTTGGTGGGTTCTCAAGACGCGGCCATGTTCATCACCGCGAAATATGCCGGGTTGGAGCGGGAGGTCTTTAGTTGCATTTTCCTGGATGCCCGAAACAGGATGATCCACTTCGAGAAAATGTTTTACGGTTCGGTGGACCGAGCCAACGTGTTTCCCCGCGAGATCGCCAAGGCGGCCTTGGATTGCAACGCCGCGTCAATCATTTTCGCCCACAACCACCCCTCGGGGGTAGCCGATCCGTCGCCGACGGACGTGGAGCTCACCAACGAACTGACCAACATACTCAAGGAGCTGGACATCAAGGTGCTAGACCACTTGATCGTGGGCAATGACCGCACCGTATCCATGGCGGAGCGAGGGTTGGTTTAAGGTGCGAGCCCCTCATTTGCCGGACAAGCGCCTCCATCCGGTCACCTGTATCGATCCCGCAGTTGCCCTCGTTCAGCCGAAAGCCGGCCTCGTTGACGTACCGGCGAAGAAGCTTCGGGGAGACGTGGTGCCACGTTCCATGAATCGACCGCTTGAGCACCGCCCAAACCGCCTCCATGCCGCTCCTCAGACCAACCTAAGAGGTTGCAGACGCAAACCGGGCAAATTCAGACGGTGATATCCGCTACAATACCCAGCGGAACAACTCATGGAGGCACTCCATGTTGGCCATCATCTCGCCGGCCAAGGCACTGGACTTTGGCAACCGTGCGCCGACGCGGAAATTCACCACGCCGGAGTTTCTAGACGATGCGGGCGAATTGATTGCGCAGCTACGCTCCTTCGCACCACAGGACTTGGCTAAGCTGATGCACATCAGCAGCGACCTCGCCCAACTGAATTACGACCGCTACGCCGCATGGAACGCACCATTCACCCGCAGGAACGCCAAGCAAGCCATGTTCGCTTTCAACGGAGACGCCTACCGGGCGCTCAAGGCCGCCGAGTTCAGTGAGCGCGACCTTTCTTGGGCGCAAAAGCACTTGCGCATTCTTTCTGGCCTGCATGGTCTGTTGAAGCCTTTGGACCTCATTCAGCCCCACCGGCTGGAGATGGGTTCCCAACTGGCGAACCAACGCGGCGATGACCTTTATGCCTTCTGGCGCACTAAGGTGACGATGGCATTGAACGAGGCCATCGACGCCCAACGGCAGCCCATTCTCATCAATTTGGCATCAAACGAATACTTCAGCGCCCTAGATGCGAGCGGGATTGAAGCGCGGATCATCACGCCGATGTTCAAGGACTGGAAGAACGGGCGCTACAAGTTGATCTCGCTCCGCGCCAAGCGGGCGCGGGGACTGATGGCGGCCTATCTCATCAAGAACCGCATCTCCACCCTCAAAGCTCTGCGGAAATTTGACTGGGAGGGTTACAACTACTGCCCATCCAAGTCCAGCTACAACAACTGGGCGTATCTGCGCAGCCGCCCCCCTTAGGCATCCAACAATCCAATGCTGCTGGCAGGCCAACCAAGCGATGCCTTTTATGGCGCCACCTTAAGCGGAGCGGACCTGATTGGGCCCGAGCCCCGGGCGGATTTGCGGCGCTTACCCGCCGCCGCACGGTCCCATTGCCGTGCATGGGGATGGGCGTAGGCACGAGCTTAACGCGCCGTTCGATAAACGCCCCAAGCCCACTCTTTTCAGGCCAGCCACCCGCCGCACGGCCCCGTTGCCGCGCCGAGGGATGGGCGCGGGCACGAACTTAACGCACCGGCAGGTCAGCGCATCGAATCCAGTCCACTTCAGAACCGGCCGATCGCATTGGAACTCCCCTGAACTCGTTTTGTTGCTGGCGCCACAGCGACCTCAGCCGCCATCGGCTGCTCGTGCCATCGCCTTAGCTTGTCGGCGACCGGCGTGGAGGATGGGTTCGGTGTAGCCGCTGGGCTGATAAATTCCTTTGAAAATCAAATCCTTGGCGGCTTGAAAGGCGATGCTGGCATCGGTTTCGGGCGTCATGGGCCGATAGGCTGGGTCCTGGGCGTTCTGGGCGTCCACCACCGCCGCCATACGCTCCAAGGTCTCAAGCACCTGGGCTTGCGTGCAGATGCCGTGGTGCAGCCAGTTGGCGATGTGCTGGCTGGATATGCGCAACGTGGCTCGGTCCTCCATTAGCCCCACGTCGTTGATGTCCGGCACCTTGGAGCAACCCACCCCTTGGTCTATCCAGCGCACAACGTAGCCGAGAATGCCCTGGGCATTGTTGTCCAGTTCAGCCTGCACATCCTCAGCGGAAAGATTTTCACCGGCCAAGAGCGGGATGCACAGAATGTCATCCACGCTGGCGGGCGCGCGCCGCTCCAACTCCGCTTGTCGGTCCGCCACATTGACCTGATGATAGTGCATGGCGTGCAAGGTGGCGGCGGTCGGCGAGGGCACCCAAGCGGTGTTGGCTCCCGCCATGGGATGGCCGATCTTGACCCGCAGCATGTCCGCCATCTCGTCCGGCTTAGGCCACATGCCCTTGCCAATTTGGGCGCGACCGCGAAAACCGGTCATTAGCCCCACATCCACATTGGCGTCTTCGTAGGCCGCAATCCAAGGCTCAGCCTTGATTCGTTCCTTCGGCAGAAAAGCGCCCGCCTGCATACTGGTGTGGATTTCATCTCCGGTGCGGTCCAGAAAGCCGGTGTTAATGAAGACGATGCGCTGCCGCGCTTGGTGGACGCAGGCGTGAAGATTCACCGAGGTGCGTCGTTCTTCGTCCATGACGCCAATTTTCAGGGTATTGCGCACCAGACCCAAGGTGTCCTCCACCATGGCGAACAACTCCGTCGTCAACGCCACTTCCTGCGGCCCGTGCATCTTCGGCTTGACGATGTATATGCTGCCGCTACGGGAATTTCGGAACGGGTTGCTGCCGCGCAGATCATGCACAGCCGCCAATGAGGTAACGAAGGCGTCAAGGAAGCCTTCCGGCATCTCCCGCCCAGCCCCATACAGCACCGCATCGGTGGTCATCAAGTGGCCAACGTTGCGCACCAGCATCAGGCTGCGTCCTGGCAAAACCAAGGGCTGGCCATCTGCGCCCGTATAGGTCCGGTCCGCGTTCAGCCGCCGAACGAGGGTGCGCCCGCCCTTCTGCAACGTCTCCTGCAAATCGCCCTTCATCAAGCCCAGCCAGTTGCCGTAGACGAGGCACTTGTCCTCGGCATCCACCGCCGCCACGGAGTCTTCGCAATCCTGAATGGTGGTGACAGCGGACTCCAGCACAACATCCTTGACGCCGGCGGGATGGGCGGCGCCCACCGCATGGCCGTGGTCTATCTGAATTTCAATGTGCAGGCCGTTGCGCCGCAGCAGAATCGCGCTGGGCTCGTCGTCGCCGATGTGACCTTGAAACTGCGATGGGTTCAGCAACCCGGTGTTGCCGCCATTCGCCAGCACCGCCCGCAGCACATTGCCGTCCTCGCTGCGACCGAGGGCGTACAGGTGCACATCCGCATGGCTGGCGCGGTCCAAGGGGACGGACTGGTCCAGAAATTCGGCAGCTCTTGTAATGACCAGTGCACCTCGGGCCGGGTTATAGCTGTCGCCTTTCTCCCGCCCCGGCTCCTCCGGCAGCACATCGGTGCCGTAAAGGGCGTCGTAAAGACTGCCCCAACGGGCGTTGGCCGCGTTCAGGGCATAGCGGGCGTTCATCACCGGCACCACCAATTGCGGGCCGGCCAAGGTTGCAATCTCCGGGTCCACGTTCTCGGTTTCCAGCAAGAAGTCGGCCGCAGACGGCTCAAGGTAGCCAATCTCCACCAAGAACGCCTTGTACTCGCCAGCGTCCAACCGCTGGCCCTTGCGCTGTAAGTGCCAACGGTCAATTTGCGCTTGCAGCTGCTCCCGTTTGTCTAGCAACGCCCGGTTTTTTGGCCCCAACTTTTGCACCGCGGCCTCAAGCCCGGCCCAGAACGTCGCCGCCTCCACGCCGCTGTCCGGCAGCATGCGGTTCAGCACCAGGTCATTGAGTTCGGCCGCGACCGAAAGGCCGCTCCACTGCACCCGTTGCGCCATCAAACTGTCCTTGCGGCTTCTGCCGCCACAAAAAAGTGGGCTAGTATAACGGCAACGAAAGGGGATGAACGGCGACCGTGCAGATCCTTGCCATCGGCGACATGCATTTGGGGCGCAGACCTTCAAGGCTGCCCAGTGAACTAGCCCACCGGGCACAGGCGCTTGGCCCGGCGGCAGCTTGGCGCAAGGCCGTGGACAGCGCCATTAGAATGGGCGTTAAGGCGGTGTTGCTGGCCGGCGACCTAGTTGAAAAGGAGGACGACTTCTTTGAAGCCTTCAAAGAACTGGAGCAGGGTGTACGCCGCCTCGCCAAGGAGCATATTGAGGTCATCGCCGTAGTCGGCAACCACGATGTGCAGGTGCTGCCCCGGCTGGCGGAGCAGATTTCCGAATTGCACATTCTTGGCCAAGGCGGTCAGTGGGCTCAGCGGAAAATTGAGGACGGTCGGGAGACCGTTACCCTGTGGGGCTGGTCCTTTGCCCAGGCGCAAGTGCATCAAAGCCCCTTGGCGGGCATGCACTTTGAGCGCGGTCCGGGCACCAACCTGGGCCTGCTGCATTGCGACCGGGACGCCACTTCAGGTCCCTATGCGCCAGTGGCGAGATTAGACTTGGAGCGGGCTGGCCTGGATGGCTGGCTGTTGGGCCATATCCACAAGCCGGATGCACTGGCCGCCCCCAGGCCGAGCGGCTATTTGGGCAGTTTGGTGGGCCTGGACCGCAGCGAGCTGGGCCAGCACGGCCCTTGGCTGATCACCATCGCCGGCGGCGGAATCAAGGAAGTGGCGCAATTGCCCTTGGCACCGTTGCGTTGGGAACGGTTGGACGTTCCCCTTGACGACATCAACCACCCTGATGAAGCCGTTAGCCTCTTGTTTGAGGAAATCCGAAAACTCGACAAAAAAATTGAACGAGCGGCCAAGGCAGCGCGCAAACTAGACGACCAAATCGACAGTGCGCTAGCGGTGGGATTGCGCGTCATCTTCAGCGGCCGCACCAACTTCGGCACCGCCGCTATAGACTCAATACCACCTAAGGATTGGGGCACCCTACCCGTTGACGCCAGCGACCGGCATTACTTCATCGCCAAGCTTAGCGCCGACACCAAGCCGGACATCGACTTGCGCCAACTCGCCGAACAATCCAGCCCACCTGGACTGCTGGCCAAACGCTTGCTGCTGCTTGACGAGCCAACGGGTCATCCAGAACGGGATGAGTTGGTTGACGAGGCGCAAAAACGCCTGCGCGGGCAGGCCGGCAACCCCCATTGGAAAGGCCTCGACGATGCAGTACCCGATGCCGTTGCGTGGTTACGGGACGCTGGATTCCGCGCCTTGGACCGTCTACTAGAGCAAATGGCGGAAAACGACTGATGCATCTGGTCAAACTCAGCATAGGCAAATTGCCGGGCATTGAGCCCGGCTACGAGTTCGAGGCGGCAAGCAGCGGCATCAACCTGGTGACCGGCCCCAACGCCATCGGCAAGAGCAGCTTGGCTCGTGCCCTCAAGTATTTGCTGGCAGACAAACAACAAAAAAACGATCCTAAAGATCTGTCCCTTGCAGCCGAATTCGCCGGCGGCGAGGATCGCTGGCAAGTGCGCCGCAATGGCAGTCAAATTCTCTGGACCCGCAATGGGGAGCCCGCATCGTCCCCCAACCTGCCCGCCGCCGATCAATTTGGCCTATATCGCTTGGCTATGGAGCATTTGCTGACGGATGACGCCAGCGACCAAACCCTAGCCGCAACCCTACAGCGCCAACTGCGGGGTGGTTTCGACCTTGATGCACTTCGCATTCCCCTTTTGCCCCGACACGGCCGCAATCAAGAAAGGGCTTTGCGTGAGGCGAATGGAAAGCTTCAAGAAAAAGAGGGCGAATACGCCCAACTACGTCGTCAAGAGACGGGGTTGCCTGCATTGGAGCAGCGCATTGCAAGCGCCAAGGAAGCGCAACAGCGCGCCGAGTTGCTGGCTCAGGCCATCGAACTGCAAAAAGCCGTTGATCAGCACCAAGCGGCGTCTCAAGCCCTTGCGCAGTTCCCGCCTGACATGCAGCGCTTGCGCGGGGACGACATCGAGCAACTTGAAAGGTTGGAGCAAAAAGAGCGGGACCGCCGGGACGAACTGAGAGAGCTCCAAAGGCAGTTGACAGATAATCAAGCTGCCTTGGAGCGCACCGGACTGAGCGAACAGCGCCCCACCCCCGAAGCCCTGCAAGCGACCCAAAAGCGCATACAGGCTATTGAGACAAAGGAAGTGAAGCGCGAAAGCGCCCGGGCCGCCCGCACCCAAGCGCACGCGGACCTTCGGCATGCGTCATCCCAACTGAATGACACCGCCGCCGCGCCGGAGCGGGATGACACGGCCAGGACGCCACGACTAAACGAGGACACCCTACAGCGAAGCGAAGAACTCGCCAGTCAGTTCATTTCGGAAAAAAAGAAGCAACTTGAACTGACGCAACGACTCGAATTGGCGGGCACAATCCCGGACCCAGCGGAGATGAATCGATTGCGCCAAGGGGACGACGCGCTGAGGACTTGGCTGGCGGCCAACGCCTTAGCCACTCAAGAGATGCCGGCTTGGCGCAACGCCCTGCCCTACTGGATTGCGTTGGGTGCGGCGGTCATCACCGCGGTCGTGACCGTCATTCAGAATGCCTGGGCAACGACCATTGGCACCATCGCCATCGTCGCCGCCGTCCTCTGGACTTGGGCCGTGCGGCGTCAGTCTGTTTTCGGCAACAGAAAACAATCCGAAGACGCCAAGAGCCGTTTTCAGGAAACCGGTCTGGCGGTGCCGCCCGAATGGAGCACGGCTAGCGTTCGCAACTATCTGGATGAAGAAATCGAACCTCAATTGAACGCCTTGGGTTTGCAGCGGGCGCGAGCGGCCAATGCCCCGCACCTTCACGCTGAGATTGCAGAAACCGAAAAGAAGATTGCCGACCTTGAAGCGCAAAAGTCCACCCTCGCCGAACGAGTGGGCTTCGACCCTAAGTTGCCGATGACCTATTTTGATCGGTTTCTGCGCTTGTGCGCCGAATGGGACCGCGCCCATCGGGACAGTGAACGACAAGCGGCGGAGTTGAAGCAAATAGAAAGCGAAATCAGGGCGGACGCCGCCGAGGTCAGCCAGTTTCTAGCCCAATGGACTGAGGCTGATGCCCCCCCACAGGCGGATGCCTTTGCAGCGGCAACCGAGGGTGAAGCAGCCAACCTGAACTTGCTCGTGGCCTCCTTCGACGCTCTTAAGGGGCGCGTTGAGAAGGCGAGCAACACGCAAACACAGGTCACTCACACCCAAGACCAGATTAACGCAGCCAATCAGCAAATAGAGAGGGTCAAGGAAGACATCGCCAATTTCTTACGCGGCCTCGGGCTTGAACCGGATGCAAGGGCCGAACTCGACCGTCGGGTCAAGCAAATTGACGCTTGGAACAAGGCCGCCGAGGTTCGGGACAAGGCAAAAAACGATGAGGAGCGCATCCGTGGCGACCTAGCGACGCACCCCGACCTCATCAACATGGTCGATGAAGGCGCGACAGACGCACTGAACGACGACCTTGAAGACGCCACTCTCAGAGCCGATGATTTGCCTAATTTGCGCGAGGAGCGAACTCGGATCCGTACTAGACTTGAGGACGCCGGCAAAGACCAAGCTCTTGAGCAGGCCATGGCCGCACAAGCGCAAGCTAGGGAAGCGCTGGTGGACAAGCGCGACGAAGCCCTGCTCCACACAGCTACGGAATTGCTGCTTGACGATGTGGACCAAGCTTTCCAAGCGGAGCATGAGCCGCCCATCCTGAAGCGCGGCCGGGAGCTGTTCGCTGAGGTCACCAATCGCAGCTTCGATCTAGAGATCAACAAAGACGGCGCGTTCCAAGCGCGGGATTGCAGCCAAGGAACAATCAGATCCTTAGGAGAACTGTCTTCGGGCACGCGGATGCAGTTGCTGCTAGCGTTGCGCTTGGCGTGGATCGAAGCCCAGGAGCAGGGGACGGAGCCCCTGCCCCTGTTTCTGGACGAGGCGCTGACCACCAGCGATGAAGATCGGTTCAAAGTCATGGCCGAAAGCCTGGAACGACTGGCCGAAGCCGAAAAACGGCAAATCTTCTATCTCAGCGCCCGCCGCCACGAACGCGTCCTGTGGGGGCAAATGACCGGCAACGAGCCGCCCACAATTGATCTGGCCGCAGTGCGCTTTGGAGCCAGGGTGCAGGACGCAAAGGACTATTCAGTGGAAACCAGGCCGCGGGTTCCCGCTCCGGATGGACACGACGCCGGGGACTATGCGGCGCAGGTTGGCGTCCCGCCAATTGATCCGCGCCTATCACCTCAGGGCATCCATCCATTCCACCTGCTGCGGGACGATCTCGGGCTGTTGCATCAGCTCATGGACAATTGGTGCATTGTGAGTCTCGGCCAACTTGAACAATTGCTCAAAAGCAGCGCCGCCAAGGACGCGGTCGCCGATGCCAGCCGTCAACAACAACTCAGGCTGCGTTGCCGCGCTGCTAGCAAATGGGTCGAACTCTGGCGTCAAGGCCGTGGCCGGCCGGTGGACCGAAGCGTGTTGGAGCAAAGCGAGGCGGTGTCGCACACCTTTCTTGATGACGCCTCAAACCTTGCAACCACACTGCAAGGTGATGGCCCAAAGCTGCTGCAAGCACTGGAACAAGGCCGACTGACCCACTTTCACAAAAAAAAAGCGCAAGAATTGGAGCAGTATCTGGTCGAACATGAATACATTGATAAACTCTCGCCGCTAGACCGCGACGAACGCCGCCGCCTGACGCTGCGCCAAGCTGAATCCGCAGCAAGCGCCAAAGACTTGAACGAGTTGGTTAGCTGGCTGGAGGCAGGACTATACCAGACCTATGGAACCTCTGATTAACTTGCCGGGGCTGCCATCGCATATCGGATGCCGCGTTGCCGCGCCGCTGGCACATGGGTCGAGTTCTGGCGTCAGGGCCCTAGGGTGATCGCAGGAACAGGGCCAACTGCACCGTTGTCATAAGACCACAGATGCCGGGGGCCACGACAGGCCGGAAACCCACTCAAAACATCAATTCCTCGCCAAAATCTTCGACAACAGGCCAAAATAGGCAGGTTCAACCCAATTCGCACCGGTCTGCTGTCTTGTTGTGCTGCGAAAACCCGCGAATTCTTCAGAGGTCCCTAGCAAAACAACACCACCTTCAAACACGCCCCTCAGAGCCGCTGAATCAAGCTGCCGGTGCCAAGGCCGCCGCCGCAGCACATGCTGATGAGCCCGTACTCTCCTTGGCTGCGCTGCAGCTCGTGCACCGCCTTGGTGATCAGGAAGCATCCGGTTGCGCCCAAGGGGTGGCCTAAAGCGATGGCGCCGCCGTTGGGATTGACTTTGTTGAGGTCAGCGCCGACGGTCTTAGCCCAAGACAGCACGACCGAGGCGAAGGCTTCGTTGACCTCAAACAGATCCATGTCGTCCACGACGAGACCGGTCATGCGCAGCAGTTTCTTGGTGGCCGGAATTGGACCTTCCAGCATCAGCACAGGATCGCAGCCGACAAGAGCCGTCTCCACCACCTTAGCCTGCGGCTGCACGCCCAAGGCCGCCGCCTTGCCGGCGCTCATCATCAACACTGCAGCGGCGCCGTCGGCAATCTGTGATGAGGTGCCGGCGGTGTGGATGCCGTTCTCTCGCGCCACCGGCTTCAACCCGGCAAGGGCCTCCAAGCTGGTGTTCCGGGGAATTTCGTCAGCGGCAAAAACGTGGGTTGCTGCCGTGCGATTGCCCGCCTCATCAAAGACCGGCACTTCAAGGGGGATGATCTGCGACCGAAAGCGCCCTTCATCAACCGCCCGCGCCGCCCGCAGTTGGGATTCCAGGCCAAGGCCATCAGCGTCCTGACGGGTGACCTGATATTTCTCCGCCATGCGCTCAGCACCTTCAAATTGGCTGGTGAATTCATAGTGCTCAAAATAGCTGCGGGCCACAGGCTTGCCGTACTCCTGCGGCAGGCCGATGGAGTCCGAGCCGATGCGCAGCCGCGTCATATTCTCCACCCCGCAAGCCACCACCACCTCGGCCATGCCGGAGCGGATCAGGCTTTGCGCCAGCATGGCTGCCTCCTGAGAGGATCCGCACTGCGCATCTATGGTGATGCAAGGCGTCGCCTCGTCACCGCCATGAGCCAACCAAGCCGTGCGCACCAGGTTCATGCCTTGAGCGCCAAGCTTGTTGATGCAGCCGCCAACGACCTGTTCCACTTGGCCCGGTTGCAGGCCATTGCGTTCAAGCAGGCCCATCAACACCGGACCGAGCACATCCGTGGGATGCACGTAGCCGAGCGAGCCGCCCTTCTTGCCCACAGCCGAGCGCACGGCATCCACAATCACCGCTTCATGCATTGCAAGCTCTCCCCCCTTGATTGTCCCGATTCAAACAAAGGCGCAATTCTAAACCAAGCCGCCGCCAAGCACGCAGCGGAGCAGGTGCCACCTCGGTGCGCGGACAAGCATAGAGACCGCTGCAAATTGGGTGGAATCTGCTTATTCCGGCCTGTTTTCGAAGATTTTCGCGAGGGTGTTTTGAGCGGGTTCCCGGCCTGTCGTGGCCCCGAAACCTGCGGTCTCGGGCGAATTCGGACGGGCTCCGCCCTCAGGCGGCCGTCAACCCGACCCGCTTGGCCGCTTGCAGCAGGTTCATGGTCGTTGCCTTGAAGATCAGTCTGGATTTCGCAACAGTCTTGCATAGGGCCTCCGGTGTTAGCGCCTTGCCGATACGGGCGCATTTGACCAGATCACAGGACCTAGGAAACCTCTGATGAAATTCCAAGGATTGACCATCGCATGGCGTCTGAAATAATTTATCATCTCAAGATCGCCCAAGCCACCGGCGAGCCCTTTGTCGTCACGCTGTGCAATCATCCCATCGCCACGATTAGGCTTTTCGCTCCGCCGAGCCCCAGCGAACGCTCGGAGCCATTAAGGGCGGCATGACCATCCGCGGCGACATCGTTCACGTCGGTAACGAAGACGAATGGGAGAGGAATGCGTGAGGGCTCCTGCTCGACACCCAGGCTTGGGTCTGGGGTCAAGAATCGCCGGTCGAGCTTGGGACGCAAACCACCACCGTATCGATGCGGCCAAACACAGCCCGGCGATCCTGTCGTTGCTGGCCAAGGCCCTGCGTCGGCAGTGCCCGCTACCGCCCGTCGGAATTGCGGCGGGCGAATGCACCAACCTGCGTCCAGCAAGCGCCTGTGGCGGCGGCGTGGCATGATGCCCTCAACCGACTGTCGTCCATTCACAGTAATCTCAAAAGGAGGCCCTCATGTTCATTGCCATGAATCGATTCAAAATTGCGCCGGGTTACGAAGCAGGCTTCGAGAGCATCTGGCGCGAGCGCGATTCCTACCTTGAGGACGTTCCCGGTTTCGTCTCGTTCGCCCTGTTAAAGGGACCGGTACGAGACGAATACGTGTTGTACGCATCCCACACCATTTGGCAATCCCGCCAAGCGTTCGAGGACTGGACCGAGTCCGACCACTTCCGCAAGGCACATGCGCAAAAAAGTGCACCAAAGGGCACCTACCTCGGCCACCCGGACCTGGAGTTGTTCGAGGCGGTGGTTGAATGACTGCGGCCCCAGCAGAGGTCTGAAGGGGGTTCATGGACTTGGCGTAGGCGGCCCCTCGGTGCTTACTCGAACGAAGATTCCGGGCTAGCTGCTGGCGACGACGCAACTCCGCATCGGTCGGCAATGGCTTCGGCTAGCGTACGGACATCGCGGCAGCAGTCCCGCACCTCATTGACTTGACCACCGAGCATCCCGTCCGCGGGTTTCAGGGCAAACATCGGCTTGCGTACGTCGTCCGCAAGTGGCAGCAAGCTACGGAAATGCCTGAGATTGGCGAGGCGGGGGTGGCCGGTCGCCACCGTAACAGAAGCTTCATCAGGTGCATTCAAGATCAAAGCCCGACCGGAACCCAGTCACGATCAGGTCCGCTCCGTTTCAGTTAGGGAACCTCTGAAAAATTCGCAGACTTTGGCAGCGCAACAAGATCAGTCATTTTTCAATGACTTGTAAGTAATTGAAAATATGAGATAAATTATTTCAGGCGCGATGCGATGGTCAATCCTTGGAATGTAGTCAGAGGTTCCTTAGTTCCATGAAAATCAGCGCGGCGCCAAACATTCAACGCCGATTGAGCGTGCGCAAATGCTTGAGGCCGCCTCAACCCTCATTTCATAGGCACTTAAGCCAGCACATCGTTTGACCTGTCCGCCCAAGTCGCTTAGAGTCGCGCAGCAGCCACATCAGGACTGCAGTTGGTCCGGCGGGAAGCCACTCGGGGAGCGGCGTTCGCGATTGCTGGGGTGGGAAATCCAAAACATAGACACCAGAAGGGAAGCAACAACGATGAATTTGATTTCATGTAAAGCTGGCGCGTTTATCGGCTTGGTCACGGCGCTCACCCTGAGTCCCTTGGCCTTTGCGGCTGACGACAATCTCATTGAAGAAGTGATCGTCACAGCGAGGAAACAGTCGGAGACGCTGCAGGATGTTCCCGTAACCATAGCCGCCCTGACCGAGGGCGACTTGGACCGCTACAACATCACCAGCTTGGTGGATGCCGCCAAGCTGGTGCCGAACATGGTTGTTGCCCATGGAGGCTCAGGCAACGGTTCCAGCCTCCGGCTGAGGGGTATCGGTTCAAGCTCTATTTCCGCGGCGTTTGACCACTCGGTGGCGATCAATCTGGACGGCGTGGTCGTCAACCGCGGCCGGTTCATCCATAACCCCTATCTGGATGTGGGCCAGATCGAGATCCTTAAAGGGCCGCAATCGCTTTACTTCGGTAAGTCCGCCACCGCCGGGGTGATCTCCATCGCCACCAACGACCCTGGTGACGAATTCGAATTTCAGGTCTCAGGCGGAGTCGAATTCGAACATGAAGGCACCTTTGGCGAGATCATCGTTTCCGGCCCATTGTCGGACCGCCTTGGTGCCCGGCTTGCCGTTGGCTTTACACAAAATGACGAACTGTTCTTTAACTACTCAGCGGAAAATGACGCAATCAACGTGCCCGTCAACGGCGCGGACAAATACTACGGCGATGAATCCCTGAATGCCCGCCTGACGCTGGTTTGGGATCCGACGGACAATTTTCAGGCGAAGCTGAAGTACAACTACTCCGAGTATGACAATGACGGCGCGGGCACCGCCTGGACCGAGGAAGTCTGCGTTGAAGGCAGGCAGGAGCCTACCGCCATACCCGCCGCTACCGTCGCCCTTGTGCTTTTTCAGGGCGTGGATGACTGCAGAATCAATGGCAACACCTCCAAGCTCAATCTGCATCCGAGCTTAAGAGGTGGATTGCCGCAGGGCTTTGACGATGGCAAGCCTGGTCTGGAGCAGGAAACCAATTTCCTGTCACTGGCCTTGGACTGGGACGTCAGCGAAACCCTCACGCTGAGCTCCATTACCGGCTACGTCGATCTGGTCCACTGGGAACTGGATGACTACAGCTATGGTGCCGGTGTTTTCGGCGGCTTGCACAACAATGTCTATGAAAGCCTGTCCCAGGAGTTTCGATTGGCGACCAACCTTGACGGCCCGCTGAACGTCCAGGCGGGCTTATATTGGCAGGATATCAAGCAGAAGTTCGATGCCTACCAATATGCATTTAATCTGGGCATTATCTTCGGCCCGGACTCGGTGACTGGTTGGGAGTACGACTACAACAAGACCCACTTCCTCGATACCAAAGCCCTGTCAGGCTTTGTCGCCCTTTATTGGGATTTGAATGATCGTACGGAAATCACGGCCGGCGCCCGCTACACCGAAGAACACAAGGACGGCAGGATCGAGATTCCCTACCTGCACCACGCCGCGGCGATGTTCGGCTTTGGCGCCCCTCCCTTGATTGGCGGGCTCGAATTCGATGATGAAAACATTTCACCGGAATTTGCCATCAACTACCACCTGAATGACGATGTCAGCGTCTTCGCTGCCTATAAGCAAGGCTTTAAGTCAGGCGGCCTTGACAACAGCGCCCTGCCAACCGCTGCCCTGCAGCCGGCCAACCCGGCCTTCCCGGACTTCCTGATCTACCAATCGGAGGAAGCGGAAGGATTCGAGGTTGGCATGAAGGGCCGCCTGCTGGACGGCTCCATGCGACTGAACGCCACCGCTTTCACCTACGAGTACTCGGACCTGCAAGTACAGTTATTCGACTCCAGCATCATTCAGTTCAGCACCTTCAACGCGTCCGCGCTGGAGTCCCAAGGCGTTGAATTCGATCTGTTGTGGAACACGAATGTTCCAGGGCTCAGCCTGAGATCCGCTTGGGCTTGGACCGACACGACCTACTTAAAGGACTTCATCAACGCCACCGGCGAAAACCTCAAGGGTGAGGACGGTGCCGGCAGCGCCGACATCACTGGCTTCGTCGGCTTTACCTATGATCAGGCACTGGCAAGCGACTGGCGAATTAGCCTGTCCGCCGATGTCCGCTACACTGGCGAATACGCTTGGACGGCAACGCTGGACCCGTTTGAACAGGACGCCTTTTGGATCCTAGACACGGCAATCAGCGTCTACTCCGAAAACGGGCGGCACCAGTTCAACCTGATTGGCCGCAATTTGAGCGATGAAATCTACATCACCGGTGGCGGCGCCATCCCCGGCAGGTGCCCCAACGCAACGCCGGAGCTAGGCCCTTTCGCCACCTGCAACAACACGGGCCCCAACAGCCTCGATCAGGCGGCCACCACCCCACTCGGCAGGACCGTTTCGCTTCAATACCGCTTCACCCTGTGATCATGGATGGCGGGCGGCTGGTCAGATCAGTCGCCCTGCTAGGGCTCCATGAACCACAGGTGCTACTAGGGGAGCTTGGAGTTTGAACAACCCTTCAACATCATCGCACGTTCAGACACGCACATGATGTCCAAAGGTGCCGACAACGCTTTTGTTGAGTTTTCCGACGTCAGCAAGAGCTACGATGGCCATAGCCTGTCCGTACAGGACTTCAACCTCAGCGTTGCCCGGGGCGAGTTCGTCACCCTGCTTGGCCCCTCCGGGTGCGGCAAGACCACCTGTCTGAAAATGCTTGGCGGCTTTGAGGAGCTCACCGCTGGCGAGATATCCCTAAAGGGAAGGCCCATCGGACGGGTCAAGCCGCATAAACGGAACATCGGCGTGGTCTTTCAGCAGTACGCATTGTTTCCGCACATGACCATCGCTGAAAATCTCGCCTTTCCGCTGCGGGCGCGGCGCGTATCCAAAGACGAGGTCGCTGCCGGGGTGAAGCGCGCTTTGGACATGGTGCAGCTTCAGCAGTTTGCGGACCGGCGTCCGGCGCAGATGTCCGGCGGCCAGCAGCAGCGCGCCGCCATCGCCCGTGCCTTGGTGTTCGAACCGGACATCGTGCTGATGGATGAGCCGCTGGGCGCGCTGGACCGCCGCCTGCGTGAGGATATGCAGTATGAAATTCGCCGCCTGCAGCAGCGCTTGGGGGTGACGATGATCTACGTGACCCACGACCAGGGCGAAGCCATGGTTCTGTCTGACCGGGTGGTGGTGATGAGCGAGGGCAGGGTTGAGCAGATAGCCCCGCCGGAAGTGCTCTACGAGGAGCCGCAGACCTTGTTCGTAGCCAACTTCATCGGCGAAAACAATCAGTTCACCGGCCGAGTGGAGAGTTGGAGCCCGAGTGTCTGCCGCGTTGGGGTGCCGGATGGGCAAGGTCGAGAGCACATCATTGAGGCGTTTCCCGTAGGGGTGCGGGAGGATGGCGGGCGCGCCAGCGTGACCATTCGCCCGGAGCGTGTGAAATTGAATCCGGCGCCCGGCAGCATGCCCAACATCTTTGAAGCCGACGTGCGCGACATTATTTTCATGGGCGATCATTTGCGGATTCACGCTGAGTTGCTTGGCGAATCACAGTTCATCATCAAAATTTCCAACATTGTTGGACATGGCGCGGTTTTGCCCGGAGATACACTCAAGTTGGGTTGGTTGACCACGGATTGCTGGGCCTTGAATGCGCCAAAACAGGAGGATGCAGAAAAATGAAGGATGGATTCTGGTGTGCTGACCGGCTTCGCTTGCTTGCGAAACCCGTCGCGATTTGGGGATTGGGGCTGTTGGCGGCCGTTCATGGGCCGCTGGTGGCGGCGCAGGCAGCGCCCTCCATTACCGTGGTCTCATGGGGTGGTTCCTACGCCAGGGCTTCGGTCAAGGCCTATCACGATCGCTTTGAGGCGGAAACGGGCATCGAAATCAAGCTGGAGGAATACAACGGCGGCCTCGCTCAAGTGAGAGCGCAGGTGGAGACCGGCAACATAACCTGGGATGTTGTGGACATGGATGCCGGCGACGTGCTGCGTGGATGCGATGAAGGGCTGCTTGAGGAAATCGACAACTCGTGGTTGTTGCCGGGCGCGGATGGGACGCCGGCGGCGGAGGACTTTATAGCCGGATTTGAAATGGACTGCGGCAGTCCGAACTTGATTTACAGCACCGTGTACGCTTACAACACGGAGAAGATTCAAGGCCCCAAGCCCACTACCATGGCGGATTTTTTTGACTTGGAGAAATTTCCCGGCCGACGCGGTATGCGCCGAACGCCGAACGCCAACTTGGAGTTCGCCTTAGTGGCGGATGGGGTGCCGGCAGCGGAGGTTTACGACGTGCTCTCCCAACCTGAGGGCATCGCTCGGGCTTTTCGCAAGCTCGACAGCATCAAGAGCCATGTCGTTTGGTGGGAGACTGGTGCGCAGCCGCCGCAAATGCTGGCCGATGGCGAAGTGGTCATGAGCACGGCCTACAACGGGCGCATCTTCAACGCTTGGGCGCTGGAGGACCAGCCCTTCGCCATCGTTTGGGATGGCGAAGCACTTGGTGCCGGCTACTTCGCTGTGGTCGCCGGCACCCCGCGGTTGGACTTGGCCCGGCGCTTCGTCGCCTTCGCCTCCAGCACCGAGTCTTTAGCCAACATCACCGGCTATATCTCTTACAGCCCGATGCGCCACTCGTCCATAGCGCTGGTGGGCAAGCACTTTGAAACAGGCATCGACATGGCGCCCCATCTGCCAAACAATGAGATTAACTCCGCCAATGCAGTGGTGGAGGATGCGGAGTGGTGGGCTGACAATCAGGACGACCTGAGCGAGCGCTTCGCCGCTTGGCTGCTCAAGTGAAGCGGGCGATTCCAAGGGTGTTGAATGCGTCTTTGGGCTTGTGCCGCTGGTGGCGGATTTGCTTTAGCGGCGCCACCGCCCGCCATCGGTGCACCGGCATCCGGCACGCATGAGGTCGAAAGCCGGCCGCCGTGCCCTGCTGTTGGCGGTGCCCTTGGTCGCCTTCATCGGCGTCACCTTTGTTGCGCCTCTTGGCAGCATCCTGTTGCGCAGCGTCCATGACCCGACGGTGGCGGACTTCATGCCCGACACGGTGGCGGCCATTGGTGTTTGGAACCGGTCGGAATTGCCGCCAGAAAAACTGTACGCAACGGTGGCACGGGAGCTGAAGCAGGCCCGCGAACAGAAGACCATCGGCAAGCTGGCGACGCGTCTGAATCGGCGAACGCCGGGCCTGCGCAGCGCTGTCACCCGCACCGGGCGTGCCTTGAGCCGAGGAGAGGGCGAGCCGCCTTGGTCCGAGGCCCTGCCGGCCATCCATCCAGCTTGGGGAGAACTGGATATATGGCAAGCGATCGTCCGCACCAGCCCCCGCTTCACGCCGGACTATTACCTCAGCGCGGTTGACGCGCGCGTTGACGAAAATGGGAATTTCTTGCTGCAGCCCGAGGAAAAGCGCATCTATGTTGCGCTCTTTGTGAAAACTCTCTGGGTCAGCCTGATCATCACCCTGCTGTGTCTGTGCATTGGCTATCCGCTCGCTTGGTTCATCGCTCACGCCCCTCCCCGTCGCCGCAGAATGCTTCTAGTGCTGGTGTTGCTGCCGTTCTGGACCTCGCTGCTGGTGCGCACCACATCTTGGATCGTGATTTTGCAGCAGCAGGGCGTGGTCAACGACCTGTTGGTTTGGGTTGGATTTGTCGCCGACGATCAACGCTTGACCCTAGTTTACAACATGACCGGCACCATGGTGGCCATGACCCATGTGCTGCTGCCGTTCATGGTGCTGCCCCTGTACTCGGTGATGAGCAGCATCCCGGGTTTGCAGATGCAGGCGGCAGCATCCTTGGGCGCTAGCTGGTGGCGGGCTTTCTGGGAAGTGTATCTGCCCCAATCCATGCCTGGCGTGGGTGCCGGCTGCCTGCTGGTGCTCATCTTGGCGATGGGCTATTACATCACGCCGGCATTGGTTGGCGGTCAAAGTGGCCAGCTCATCTCCAACCTCATTGCCTACCATATACAGACGTCCCTGAATTGGGGCTTGGCCGCCGCCTTGGGTGCCATCTTGTTTGTGGCGGTGCTGCTGCTGTTCCTATTGTATGACCGGGTGCTGGGCCTGGACCGCGTGCGGCTGGGCGCTTGAACGCAGCTGGAAACAGCCGAACCTCTCTCGGCTGCGGCATCTTATGAATTGGTCGGAGGTTCCTGAAAAAGACGCGATGTTTAGTCAGTTGATGAGCGGCGTGGCGCAATGTCTCAGCTAGGCCATTGGGCGCTGCGCATTTTCTGCGGCTTGGCGTTCTTGTTTTTGATTGCACCGATTCTGGTCATCATTCCCCTCGCCTTTAACGCCGAGCCCTACTTCACGTTCACCCGCGGTATGTTGATGTTGGACGCGGACGCCTACTCGCTACGCTGGTTTGAGCAGGTTCTGCTGGGCGAGCGGTGGCAGCGGGCAGCGGCCAACAGCCTGTTCATCGGCTTGTCCGCCACCTTGCTGGCTACGACTTTGGGCACGCTCGCAGCCTTGGGCCTTTCCAGCCCGGCGATGCCGTGGCGACGCACGCTGACGGCGCTGCTGATTTCGCCCATGATCGTGCCCATCATCATAGCCGCCACTGGCATGTTTTTTTTCTATTCGAGCCTGAACCTCACCGGCACATATACGGGCTTGATCCTGTCTCATGCCGCCTTGGGAGCGCCCTTTGTGGTCATTACCGTGACGGCGGCCATGGCTGGCTTCAATAGCGAGTTGCTGATGGCCGCAGCCAGCCTAGGTGCGGGACCGGTGCGCAGTTTTTTCCAAGTGCAATTGCCCATCATCAGCCCGGGCGTGGTCTCCGGCGGACTGTTTGCGTTCGCCGCCTCACTGGACGAAGTGGTCGTGGTGCTGTTCATGGGCAGCATTGAGCAACGCACCATTCCCAGGCAGATGTGGGCTGGGATTCGTGAGGAGATCAGCCCGGCCATTCTGGCCGCTGCCACCTTTCTCATTCTGCTCGCAGTGCTGTTGCTGTTGGCGATTGAGTTGCTGCAACGGCGCGCTCAAGGTGGGCGGAAGGGGTGATGCAATCAAAGATGGAACCACCTTAAGCGGAGCGGGTCTGATTGGGCCTTGGTTCCGAGTGGGTTTGGGGCGCTTACCTGCGCGCCAATGCGCCAAAAATCGCCGGGGCCGAAATTCCGCAATGCGCCTGAGCCCATACACAATCGCACAAGTGGCGGCTTGGCGTAAGATGCGGATGGATGGCCAAACAACGGAGTAGACATGGACGAACTGCTTGACTTCAGCGGCAAGGTTGCGCTGGTTACTGGCGGCAGTCGAGGCTTGGGCCGGCAGATGGTGCTGGGCTTGGCTAAGCGGGGGGCGAGCGTCGTGATCGCCAGCCGCAAGGGCTCCGCTTGCGAAGCCGTGGCTCAGGAGGTCCGTGCGCTGGGTGCGGAGGCGTTGCCCTACGCTTGCCACGTTGGTCATTGGGATGAACTGAAGGGCTTGGCGGTGGCGGCCTGGGAGCGATTCGGCAAAGTGGACGTGCTCATCAACAACGCCGGCATGTCGCCGCTCTATCCTTCCCTTGGCGCGATCAGCGAGGAACTCTTCGATAAGGTGTTGAGCGTCAATTTTAAGGGGCCGTTTCGGTTGTCGGCCTTGATCGCGGAGCGAATGGCGGCTGGCGGCGGTGGCGCGATCATCAATATCAGCAGCACGGCGTCGCTCAATCCAAGCCCGGAGTCGGAGCCCTATGGCGCCGCTAAGGCGGGGCTAAACGCCATCACCCGATCGTTTGCCTTTGCTTACGGCCCCAAGGTTCGGGTCAACTGCATTGTGGCGGGACCGTACCTGACGGACATCTCCAAGGCTTGGGACATGGAGGCGTTCGAGAAACGGGCTAGAACATCCTTGGCCCTAGGCCGGGGTGGACAACCCGAAGAGATCGTCGGTGCCGCGCTCTATCTGGCCAGCGACAAGTCCAGCTTCACCACCGGAACGGTGATTCGTGTGGACGGCGGGGTGCCGTAAAGCACTGCCAAAGAACCTCTGATCATTCGTAGGCTGTCGCCTTAGCGCAGCCAGTCTTTTTCAATGGCATGTCACCCATTGGCAATGGAAGATGCGTGAAGCCATCCGCTAGGCGAGGTTCTGGTTTCTGGGAATTTCTGAGGTCCGCCAGCTAGCAACCGCCGCGGGGTTTGGAGGCTGAGGTCGGAATCGAACCGGCGTACACGGAGTTGCAGTCCGCTGCATAACCACTCTGCCACTCAGCCCTTAACCAGCTAGGCCACCGTGCCTGCCCCCTAATCAAGCAACTTATTTTAGCGCCAATCGCGTAACGACACCCTGATTGTTTCCGGAGAATTGGTCTTCACACGGCGGAGAACTCCATTCTACCCATTTTCAATGACTGACACTCCATCGAAAGCGACGTCACATACCTAGAAAACCCCTGAAACGCGCACGGAGCAAGCGCCGCCGCGACTTCTCCCGCCGCCACGCACAGCGCCTTGCGTCGGGCCTCAATCGGCAGCCCGGCGAACTCGTCGGGTTCGACCATAATGACCGTGCGGGTAGACAGCGGAACCTTCAAGCAGTGCTTTGGAGGGGTCTCTCCGCGACCACCACAACGTTCGGCCCCATCATGCCATCGGCTTGTTGACTCCGGTCGAATTCACGGACAAGTTCTCCGTCGCTGCCTGATCAAAAAAATTCCGAAATGTACTGAGCCCATACAACATGTTGTGAATGATCCACACCCATGCTAGATTTTACATATTGTGAACAAATACTCAAAAGCATGAGACGCAGATTCATTCTTGGGGTCTCCACATATAACCGCCTTTCTCATTTTGCTTACGCAAGCCGCTCAATGTATAGGTATTACTCTTGAGCTTATTACATGGACCACAAAGTAGAATACGGTTAGATAGATGATTTATTCCGCCGTCCGATCTTGGTGTATTGTGATCTAGCTCAAGATAACGCTGGTCATCAAATTCTCTGTTGCAACCCTGACACTTAGATCCATCCTTTTTAAGTAAAAACGCATACATTTTCTTCCTACTCATTTTCGGACCTTCGGGTTCCTTAACCATTTCTTTCACGCGAAGATAAGGCGCATGTGTTTGGCCGTCATCTGTGTATGTGTTCACTAATTCGGTGACAGTTTCTTCCTCATTTCCAGTGGTGTTTTAGCGCCTATCCCCTGATGCGGCCGATGCTCGTTGTAGTACAGCATGTAGAGTTCCAGTTCGTTCTTGAAATTAGCCACGCTCTCAAACACCGTATCCTCTATCAGGTCCTCATTTAGCGTTCGCCAAAACCGCTCTACCTTGCCGTTAGTCTGCGGTCGATAGGGGCGCGTGTAGCGATGCCGAATGCCCAGTTCCTGCAGCATCCGCTCAAACGGAAGCCAATCCCTATACCAGCGAGAAGTTGCATTTGGAGATGATGTGTAATTGCCAATTATAAATAACACGAGGCGGCATGCGTTTGACCCCCCCTCTTTTCCAGCGTGCTACACTCGCCAACTTAACGCCCGAATTGACCTCCTTGTTTTGATTCCCCCCTCTTTTCCAGCGTGCTACACTCGCCAACTTAACGCCCGAATTGACCTCCTTGTTTTGATTCCCCCCTCTTTTCCAGCGTGCTACACTATACGTCAATCCCGCGAACAGGTCTCTGAGGTTTTGATTCCCCCCTCTTTTCCAGCGTGCTACACTGCTCGTCTGCGATGTCGTGCGCGTCCACCTTGTTTTGATTCCCCCCTCTTTTCCAGCGTGCTACACTTTCGATCCCGCCATCCATGCCGTCGATGCGGTTTTGATTCCCCCCTCTTTTCCAGCGTGCTACACTGATGTAGTAGCCCACGGCTATGACCACTATGTTTTGATTCCCCCCTCTTTTCCAGCGTGCTACACTATATCGACTACAACCCCGCCAATGAATGGGTTTTGATTCCCCCCTCTTTTCCAGCGTGCTACACTAACATCCGGTTCGACGCCGAGCGCACGCCCGTTTTGATTCCCCCCTCTTTTCCAGCGTGCTACACTGTTGAGACGCCTTTGGAGCCGGTGTCTTGTGTTTTGATTCCCCCCTCTTTTCCAGCGTGCTACACTCATACCGGCCAGCGCCATGATGGAGCCCCCGTTTTGATTCCCCCCTCTTTTCCAGCGTGCTACACTCCGAGCATTGCAAAGCATCCTCGTCAACGTGTTTTGATTCCCCCCTCTTTTCCAGCGTGCTACACTGCGAGCAGGCAGGCGGGCAGCGACTATTGCAGTTTTGATTCCCCCCTCTTTTCCAGCGTGCTACACTTAAACGGAGGTTGATATCGCCGTGTACTCCGTTTTGATTCCCCCCTCTTTTCCAGCGTGCTACACTACGTAGGAATCGAGGACGAAAAGAGATATATTTAGTTTTGCACCCTGGGAAGCCGACCACAGCTATATGCAGATTGGGGAATCTTAACTATCGTGGCGGCTTCTCAGGCACTGCACCCCCCCCCCCTGGCCTAGGTCACCAGTTCTCAAACATGCTTAACTGCTGCATTTTGCTTGTTTTCTTCTTTTTCCGATAGTGTTCGCTGACAATGGCGATGGACTTGGTCCATTGTTTCTCGGTCATCAGTATTGCCCGGATGTTGCCCCCTTGCGGCGCAAAGACCCGTAATCTGCGGGCATGTTTCTGCATACGCTCCCAGGAATTGCACGAGCGCATATACACCGAAAACTGAAGCATGTTGTAGCCGTCATCCAGCAGTTGCTTGCGAAATCGGGTGGCTTCGTCCCGCTCTCGCTTTGTGCCAACCGGCAAATCAAACAACACCAGCATCCAGCCCATTTTTAGCGTGCTTGGAGTTCCGGCAGCCATAGATGCCCAATATCTTTGGCGTTGAATGACTTCGCGACCGAGTTCACAAACACATCTACGCCGTCGATCAGTTTCAATTTATTGTTATTGTGTAGCACTTCAATTGTGTTCCAACAACCTTGAGCAAACAATATCCATTCCCCGGTGGTTTTTTCTTTTTCCGGTTCCTTGGTCAAATATACATGCAGTTGATAATCAATGAACGGGCGTAACGGTTCAATCACATCATAAACAAAAGGATGATTGTGAAAGTTTGCCCGATGGTGTACGCCGAATAACGGACTCATACCGTGGGCAACGATGGAGCGATGACAAATTGCGCCTAAAACTGCATAGGCATAGTTGAGCATCTGATTAACCTGGTGTTCATCATCGTGTCGCCGAGTCAAGCCAGCAAAACCGCTGTGGGAAAAGAACTCGCGCCAATAATATCGAGCGCAAGCGGATTCATTGGGTTTGCGATTGTTCAAGTGCTCTTCCAGATAGGCATGACGTGCGCCGATATTTTCCAGCAATCGACGCTGGTTATCGATTTTGGTGCGCAAAAGGCATTGCCAGATTGCGCTTTGCAATTTCCTGGTGCTACGCGCCTGTTGATATGCGACATCACGCTTGATAATCTTTGGCAGCGGTTCTGTTAGCCCAATGGGGCGATACTTTTTATCACAGTGCAGGATGAACGCGCCGTTTTCCAGCAGGGCTGAGATCAGGCGGTCGGTAAGCGTTACATTTTCCGTAACGATAACGACGCCGCGAATATCTTCCAACGGCAAGTGCCTTCGCTCATCGCCACGCTCATAACGCAACAACCCCCGTTCCTTGTGCAGATAGATGTCGGGAGACAGCAGATGTAACAGGTAATAACTCAATCGTTCTGGATCCGTGTGGCGTGCTGCAGAATTTTGCTGTTTATTTGATAAACCGTGCCATTCTGGGCAACTAATTCCACTTTCTTACAGCTACTCCCAAATCCTTTGATTTGATAATGCCCCTCGGGGAGGTTTTGTTTGGGGATGTCATCTGTCTGCACCTTACTGAGATAAACCCTGTGAATCATATCAACTTTAACAATGTCTTTTTGAACAAAAGCACCGAGCCTGTGTTGGTCAGCAAGATGCTTAACCAAAGCAGCAAACTTCACCTGCTTTTCGTCACCAGTTTGGGTGTTAGTAATAATAACATCCTTAAAATTAAGATCATTGCTATCCAACTTGTAATTACCAGTTAGCATTTCCTTGTTTACAGAAAACTTAGCCAAATCAAATGGTTTTCCATTCATCAATTCATTGCATATTCTGATTTTTTTAAGGTTAACGGAGGATACCCGGTAGCGACCCTTTGAACCATCACCTTCAGATTGATCTAGTCCTTGCTTCTTATTGACAATTATTATTTCATCTTTGTTTATTTTGCTAACCTCGTATTCGCCAAATTTCAGCCGGGCGTCTCTCCCCAGTTGCGTTGCGGTTATTTTACTCTGACCTGGCAGGGAAATAAGCAAGCCCGGATAAAATAATCCAAGCATCTCGCTGGCTTTTTTCTCTACTTCTTTTTCTGACTGGTAACGAGACCGAAAACTATGAATAGTTTTCGAGCAGACCTTACCCTGCTCGTCCTTATAGAAAAGGTAGCCGTGCTGTGATGTCCCTTTCCCTTGTTCTGTCTTGTTGGAATACCATTGCCCTCGTTCATCGGAGTCTTTACTAATATTGTGATACTCACTCTTATTATGCTTTTCTTTCTTCCCTTCTTGAGTTTTAGTAATAATGACTTTTTTACCCGATTCGATTCTTAATGCCCCTGATTTTCCGCCAATAGCAGGTGGGATGCGCGTTACATAGCGCGGATTAACGCTTTCCAACTTTTCAGCAAAGTAGGTTGCATCAATGCCTTTCGGGAATTTAAAGAATTCTGTCTTATTTTTATCTCTCGCCCACTCCCGCAGGTAACTGATTACCATGGCATCCAGCGCATGATGCCGATGGTCCGAACGATCTTTCTGGTAGTGCTTGGAACCATCCCCAAGCGCCTGATAAAGTTTGTATTTTTTGGTGACCTTGCTGGTCAAGCCGCCACTGAATACAAATACGCTCTGTTGCTCGCCTTTCGCGCCAGGCTGCCAGCCAAAACGCAAGCAAACGATGTCTCTGGCAAGTCGGGCAATATGTGCCGTGCCGGCCAGTCCAGTGTATTTTTCAATCAGCGATTTCGTTTCTTCTCGGGTGCTCGCCAACAGCAGTTTCTTTTTGTTTTTTCCTAATGATGATAATGGGTCTAGGCGAGTTTTGAACGCCGCCCAATTGATAAAATCGCATTCGCAGGGCAGGCGTTTGCCTTTTTGTTTGCGATTGACGTGCTCACTGGTTAACACTTTGTTGTAATACGCATCTGGTCCCCCGTCCCCTTTTGGAAAAATATGGTCAATGTCATAGCTTTCCAATTGGCTTATATCTATTGGGTCTCCTGTATATAGGCATTGTTTGTTTTGCTCCACATACAAACGGTAGCGAAGTATGTTTTCGTTAGTAACCGATATATTCAGGTTTTTAAGTTCTTCCACTGCTCTTTGATTATTTTCTTTGCCAGTATTCGCTTGTTTGGTGTATGCGTTCTTTTTCTTGTCACTGAGAAAATCCTCCCGAATAAACTCCAGATGAACAGCATCTGGTTCTCCATATTTCCGCACCAGATTTTCCAGTTCATGGCGAAACACATTCAATCGATGCCGTAATTCCGGCCAGTTGCAAGAACTGATAACCCGTTGAATGGCCGAATCAACATCCCCATCTTCATTAAAATAACGCTCGGCCAGGCTTATATCGGGAACATGGATGGCTTCGCGGCTGTTTTCCATTTTCTCAAGGAACCTGAAATCATCGAGAAAATACCGATACGGAACATCGGAAAATATTTGATACCCAAACTCCGCGCCCGGGTTTTTCTCTTCATCAGTTGCAGTAAGTTGCGCTAGTTCTTCATAAAAATCTTGCGGCGTTTTTTCAGAAAGAATCAGGGATTTCATCAAATACAAAGCCGGCTGGCTGAAGCGGCTTCGGCCACCGTGTTTGCTGGCTGGAATGTCCTCATGTCCCATCTTGGCGATTCCGTCCAGGCTTTCGGCCATTTTGGTAATCTTGCTCTTGGTGAGCCTGAAGCATTTAGCGTATTCTTCCGCGTCATTTTTCGGGATGTACTGTTTCGCCTTTTTCTTCCAGGTCGACTCACACTCATGAAACTTTTTGATGAGTTCTTTCCCTGTCAGGGAAGCAACGATCTTATTGCCTTGCTCATCTTCTTTCTCATAACGCCAGTTGACCAGACGCAACAGAAAGCCCACTTCAATCGCCAACTGTTTTTCCCCCTTGCATACATTCAAGCGAGGGAGTAGAGCGCATTTGGAAACAATGCGATTTTTAAAGCGTGGGTATTTTTGCCCCAACACACCGTCAATTTTTTTGGCGGATGGATAGCGTGTATCTATGGCGTTGCTCTGCTCGCCATAAAGTAACTGGTCCATCTTGTCCGGCGTTAAATGTTCTTTCAGTTGCGGGATTTGTTCGGCGGCACATTCGAGTAAGTCGGTAATCTCTGTAGTAACCAGTTCTCTGGAAGCGTTATAACCCCGCGCTCTTTCAGGCACTTTGCCGCTGTCATATTGTCGCTTAGCGGTTATTGTATGGGTGTTTTCATCCCACAAACCCATCTTCCAGGCATCGTAATAGCAGGGCAGATGATAGTGTTCATCTCGTGTCATTTTCCGCAGATCAGCATCGAATTCTTTAATCTTCTTTTTCGGGACCTTGTCTTCTTCATCGGGCTTGTCCTGTTGTGTTTCCTTGGCCCATGGCACTTTGGCATAGCCCCGCCGTTGAATACTGGCGTGTAATGCCTTGTAGATTTGCCAGTCAGCCATGGGTTGCCCTTCCAGTAGCATGATGCGCAACAGGCAAGAGGTATAGACCGTGTCGTCTCCCTTGGCGGGGAACTCTCTTTCCAGCCGGTTGTCTGCCTTTGTTTTTATAAACTCTCGTTTTCCCTTTGCATCTTTTGTTTTTGTGAAACGTTTGCGTTGCAAGGGTTCCTTGCCGATAGACCGCCACAGCGATTCCAAAACGGCCTCGCGCGCTTTATGCGCTTCACGGGTTCTGAATTGCCGCCGGCGTTCGGCTTGTGCCTTGACCGCCCCGGCATCTTCATGCATCAGCAGCACATCTCCATGAATAATTTTACCGTTCTCATTGACGGCTAGGCCCAAGGATTTCATACCCACATCAAAAGCAAAGGTTTTATGATTCTTCATTGGCATATTTAGACTTTTTGGTTAGTTATTCCTCGATTAATTATACACGGATACAACTCGCTATGAAACCGACGGCCTCTTTCAATACGAAATGATACTGAACGGGGGCGAGTTTCCAACACGAAATGATACTGACATAGCCCGATTTCTGTTCATGATGGAAGGTTCCATGATAGCCCCGTTTCAATAGGGACCAAAAGCTCTCAATGCCATTAGTATGCGCCTTATCTCGGATAAACTCACTCGTAGAGTGTTTTACGGCTTCATGCTTGAATTTAACCATCCCTCTATAAGCCAATGCCTCATCGGTATAAAGAGTCGCACCCTCCAATGCATTATGATTAACAAACGACTGTAGCGTAGATGTATCCGTTGTTCCCACCACTTCGGCAATCACCTGTCCTGTCACGCGGTCTTTCATGCCAACTACCGCAGCTTTACCAGTGGCGCCTCGGTCTGTCTCTTTGAGTTCTTTGCGCTTGCTATTACTCATGTTCTTGCGCTTTCCGCCAATATAAACTTCGTCCACTTCAACAGGTCCAGACATAGGGAAATTCATAACATTCGAGGCTTCTCTGAATCGTTGTGCCATGAAGTAAGCTGACTTCTATGACAGATGGGGCAACATAAGTATTCTCGATCCTCACCCCATCGGCAGTCCTCAAACCACTGTTCTGCCATATCATTATCAGGAAACATCTTAAAAAGCTCTATAATAGTAATGCCCTTCCGAAGATGCTTTCCTGGTGCCTTGCCTTTCCTCTTATTCATGCGCTAAGATACTGTATTTATTGAATAAATCAATTATGCAGAATTACAATGCTTAGTCAAGTATATAATCCCCTTTGTGAAACATATCGTCAACCATGGCGAGTATGACGAACTCTGCAAAAAGTACCTGAAGGAGCCAAGAAAATGAACTTTCTACTCGTAAAATCCAAAGCCTTAGACTTCTTTAGTGAAGCCGGCTTTGTCAGTCATATTAAAGACCAGACTGACTATAAAAACGCACTGGATTTAATGAGTGAACTGGTGGAAGACTACGATACCTACCTGCCACTAATTGAGGTGCTGTCTGTCTCTATTGAAAGATGGGAAAATGAATCCGATGAGCTTGCCGAATTCAACCAACGCATAGCTCAGCTCAATGATGGCGTGGCCGTACTCAGAACCTTAATGGATCAGCACCAGTTAAAGGCTGATGATTTGAGAGAAGAGGTTGGCGGAAAAAGTCTCGTCTCAATGATTCTTAACGGCACCAGAAATCTGACGATTGAACATATACAGGCGCTATCCCGGCGCTTTAACATATCGCCTGCGGCATTTTTCTCGCAACCTCTTTAATCGCAAGGAATATCAGCCATGCCCTAGAACGACGAACAGAAGGTGACAAGTAAAGAACCAAGTGCAGCTTGGCCGCCGTGTTGATGCTGACACCGGTTACGCGGGTGCTGGCCCGCATGGACATCCCCTCGGTCAACATGGAGAGGACCTGCGCTCGCTTGGCTCTCGGTAGCTTGTTCATGGTGCGATTCATGGACCAACCCTAGCCTGCCTCCGGCCAAGCCGTTTGCCCGTCGATTGGATGCATAGGTTTCCTCAGCCTCACCTTTCAGAGGCTTCTTGGGTTTGGTGCCCGGGGCGGGAGTCGAACCCGCATGGAATTTCCTCCGGGGGATTTTAAGTCCCCTGTGTCTACCGTTTCACCACCCGGGCCGAGTGTCACCGCCTTAATTTGGTGCCCAGGGCGAGAGTCGAACTCGCACGCCACTATGGACACTGGAACCTAAATCCAGCTTGTCTACCTATTCCAACACCTGGGCAAGTGGCCTTGGCAAGGCCGACGCCATTCTAGCGAAATCCTCCTTGCGTCTGCACCTCTGCGCCGGCGCAGGACGCAGGCGCCAGCGCGAGGGCGGCCGGGAGGCATTAATGAACCTCGGCAAACGCACAGTGCTCGCCGTTGATCTGCGCACCCAGAGGGCGGGGCGTCAACGATCCTGGCGCAGCTGAATTCCTGTAAGCGTGGCCTCAGCGCTGGCACGTCCTCTGGCAATGGCCTTTGATCTAACGTACCTTGCGCTTCTTTGATTGCCGGATCAGGAAACGTGATAGACGTGCATTATTGGCCAACGCCCAATGGCTGGAAGGTCACCATCATGCTGGAGGAATGTGGGCTTGACTACGAAATCAAGCCTGTTGACATCGGCGCGGGCGCTCAGTTTTCGCCGCAGTTCCTACGCCTAAGCCCGAACAACCGCATGCCAGCCATCGTTGACCACGAACCCTTGGGTGGCGGTGGCCCGCTGGCGATATTCGAATCCGGTGCCATTTTGGAGTATTTGGCCGACAAGACTGGCCGGTTTTTATCCAAGTCCGGGCCGGAACGCTACACAACACTGCAATGGGTGCATTGGCAGATGGCCAATCTTGGCCCCATGATGGGCAATGCCAACCACTTTAAGAACTATGCCAAGAAGATCACCAATGACCCTGCTCAGTTGGAGTATGGAACGAAGCGGTTCGTCGGCGAAGTGGATCGTTTGGCCGGCGTGATGGATGCCCAGCTTTCCGTCAACCAGTTTCTCGCTGGCGGCGGCTACAGCATTGCCGACATGATTAGCTGGCCTTGGGCGATGCTGATGGGGCGCTTGATTGACGAGAGCGTTTGGGAGAGCTTCCCCAGCCTCAAGCGTTGGGTGGATGAAGTAGGTGCTCGGCCGGCCGTGGACAAAGGCTTCCACGTTGGGCGTGAGCTGTCCGAAAAGGAGTTGACGGAGGAAGAGAAGAAAGCCCGTCGCGAGTTGCTGTTCAACCAAACCAACGAGAAGGTGCGCAAGGCGCGGGAGGAAGCGGCCAAGGGTTTGACCGGTAAGATACCCTGATTGCGAATCCCCGTGATGTCTCGGCCTTCGGCGCTCCCGCCAAGCGGATGCCCCACTGATGCATTGCGCGGGAGCGCTGCCAAGGGGAATGCCGGGGCAGGATGCTCCACGGCAGAGGTCACTAAGGGGACATTCTCAAGCGTACTGCCCACAGCAGATGTGCTCCCGACCGTGCCGCAGATGATTGACTAGCTGTCATAAGAGAGGTGCTTCCTTAAAGCATCCTTGCTTATGGGGGTGCTGATATGAAAGATAGCAATAGGCGGTTCATGCCGATGGCGCCGTCCACCGGATTCCTCAGCGAAGCGCGTGCCTTGCTGCGGCTCGGTGCCCCCATAGTAGCGACTCAATTGTTCGTCGTAGGCATGGGTTTCCTCGATACGGCCATGGCCGGGCGTTACAGCGCCACGGACTTGGCCGGTGTTGCCTTGGGCGGCGCCATCCTGTGGCCGGTGTTTCTGTTCATGACCGGGCTGACCATGGCCCTTACGCCCATGGTCTCTCAACTGGTCGGCGCCATGCGAACGGGCGACGCCGGCGACATCATCCGCCAAGGCCTGTGGATTGCAATCATCGCTTCATTGGTCACGATGCTGATCGTGCGCAATGCAGAGCCCCTGCTGAGTTTCATGGAGGTGGACGCCGCCATCGCGCAAGTTGCAGTCGGCTACCTCAAGGCCGTTTCCTGGGGCATGCCTGGGGCGATGGCTTACATCGCGCTGCGTCTGGCTTGTGAGGGCTTAGGGCGCACGCGCCCACCCATGGTCATCGCTGGTTTGGCGTTTTTGATCAACGCGCCGCTGAACTACTTGCTGATCTACGGTGCCTATGGGTTTCCAGAGCTTGGCGGCGTCGGCTGCGGTTGGGCAACCGCCGTGGTGATGTGGCTTGAATTGGCGCTGATGTTCCGCGTCATCCGCAAACCGTTTTTCCGCGCCACCGGATTTTTCGGCGACAATCTTGCGGCCGCCTCTACTGAGCCTTCGGACCGGCCAATGGCCGGCTCGGTTTCCGGATATGATGAAAACAAAGCTAGGACTGGACCTGGTTGGAGCTTGATCGAGCCCGTGGCTGACTCGATTTCCGGGGCCTACGAAGGGCCGCCTGCTGGCCCTGGCCGCAGCCCCCTTAGCTTCAGTTGGAACACAGCGTTGAGGATTCTCCGGCTTGGCTTGCCCATCGGCTGCACCATTTTCCTAGAGATGTCGGTGTATTCCTGCATCGGCTTTCTGGTCGCTGGGATTGGCGTCAATCCGATGGCTGGGCACAGCATTGCCAACAACTTGAATTGGCTCACCTACGTCATCCCCATGGGCCTTGGCAGTGCCGCCGCCATCCGTGTGGGAGTCCATGTGGGTGGCCAGAATCCGGCCGGTGCTCGCCGAGTGTCAGCCACGGCATTCCAGGTCTCCTTGGTCTATGCGCTGATCGTCAGCGTCCTGCTCATCGGGCTGCGTTTCCTGCTGGTGGGCATCTACACCTCGGACCCCGAGGTGGTGCGCATTGCCGCGAGCCTGATGATCTTCATCGCTGTTTATCAGATCTTTGACGACACCAATGCGACCATGGCTGGCGCCCTTCGCGGCTACAAGGATACCCGCGTGCCCATGGTGATCTCGCTGGTGGGCTACTGGCTTATCGCCCTTCCGCTGGGGATTGCACTGGCTCATGGATGGCTTGGCCAACTAGCTCCCGGGGTGTATGGCTATTGGGCGGGCATGACGATTGGCCTGTTCTTGGTGGCGGTCTGCACCGGCATTCGCCTGCGCCGCACCAGCCGGGACTTGGCACGAATCGACCGCTTGGCCACAGGTTAGAGCGGCGCCCCCAACGAGGGCCGGGCAGCGGCAGCGAATGGAGTCCGCTAGTCCGTTCTCAAAGCCTTGCTTGGCGCGTGTCCCGGCACGAAGCGCCAAGCTTGGAAGCTCGGTGCTAGCGGCGCAGAGCGGAATGGAAGCCCTGAAGGGTCATGGTGCCTGGGGAGAGAATCGAACTCTCACTTGGTTGCCCAAACCAGATTTTGAGTCTGGCGCGTCTACCGATTTCGCCACCCAGGCAGGATTGGCTGAGAAGAATTCTAACAATGGCGGCGGCAACGCACCATCCTAGGATCTGGGAGTCCGTGCCACGACGTCAATCGGTGTTAATATTGCCGCCTTGCCATCCATTGGTCGGTACAGCCAATGCGCAAATCGGACTTCGGCTACGAACTGCCGCCCGCCCTCATTGCCCAGACACCACTGCCAGAGCGAGATAAGGCTCGATTGCTGCATGTGCGCCAGCAGGGGGTTGAACATCGGTGCGTGAGCGATCTGGCCAGTCTGTTGACGCCGGATGACCTTGTGGTGGTGAACAACACGCGGGTGCTGAATGCCCGCTTGCGAGGCGTCAAGGATACCGGCGGGATGGTGGAAATCCTCGTAGAAAGGGTTGAACACACCGATCGGGCGCTGTGCCAAGTGCGCAGCAGCAAGGCCCTGAAAACCAGCCGCACCGTTGAGGTGAATGGGGAACAGCTTCAAGTGTTGGGCAGGCAGGGGCAGTTCCATCGGCTGCGCTTTCCAGCGCCGGTGGTGGATTTTCTGGACCGATTCGGGGAAACACCCTTGCCGCCTTACATTCGGCGCGCGGCCAATGCGGCGGACCGAGCCCGATATCAAACCGTTTTCGCCAGTGCCCCCGGCGCAGTTGCGGCACCCACGGCCGGTTTGCATCTGTCTGCACCTCTACTCAAACGGATCAGGCAACGTTGCGCTGGGGTGGTGGAAATCACCCTGCACATTGGCGCCGGGACCTTTCAAACTGTGCATACGGAGGATTTGTCGGCGCACCGTCTGCATGCGGAACGCTTTGAGGTGTCCGCCGCCGCCGCCGACCGCCTTGAGGTCAGCCGTGAGGGACCTGGGCGCATCGTCGCCATCGGCACGACGGTGGTTCGCGCTCTGGAGACCCTGATGGCCGAGCAAGGTTGCATCCGCCCCTGTTGCGGCGAAACCCGGTTGTTCATCCGGCCCGGATTTCGCTTTCGCATAGTTGATGCGCTGCTCACCAACTTTCATTTGCCAGAGTCTACGCTGCTGATGCTGGTCTGCGCCTTCGCCGGGCATCAGCGCATCAAGCGAGCTTACGAACGGGCGATCAAGGCAGGCTACCGCTTCTTCAGCTACGGAGACGCCATGTTCACGGAGCGATGGGCTGATTGAAGTGTTTGGCCGCTGCGGGTGGCGAGCCGAGGCGAGGGGATGGTTGATGCCTCAATCAATGATTGGGAGTGTTTGTGCGCAGCTCGGTTGGCTGATGTTGGCGCGGCCCAGCCTGTGCTGCGTCGTCCGGCGGCGACGGGCTTGGAAAAAAAGACTGCTTGCAATCCCATTCATTGTTGAACTCGGGTTCTTGTGTGCCGGCTGGTGGTCTGATGTTTGAGGTGCTTGGCCATTGCGGCACCGCCCGGCGGGGACGGTTGGTCACTGCGCGGGGAGCGGTGGAGACGCCCGCGTTCATGCCCTGCGGCACCTACGGCACGGTCAAGGCCATGACGCCGCAGGATCTGAGCGCCGCCGGCACGCAGATCCTGCTAGGCAATGCCTTTCACCTGATGTTGCGGCCTGGAGACGAGTTGATTCGTAGCCTTGGTGGTCTGCACGGCTTTATGGACTGGTCCGGCCCCATCCTCACCGACAGCGGCGGCTTTCAGATCTGGAGTTTGGGCGAACTGAACAGGATTTCCGAGCAGGGGGCGGTATTTCGTTCGCCCATAAACGGGGACGAGGTGCGGCTGACTCCGGAGCGCTCCATACAGGTGCAGAGGAATTTGGGCAGCGACATAGCGATGGTGCTTGATGAATGCACGGACTACCCGGCAACGGAAGCGCAGGCGAGGACCTCCATGGAACTGTCCCTACGCTGGGCCGAGCGCAGCCGAGCCGCTTGGAGGGAAGGGGGTGTTGGCAACCGTGATCTGTTTGGCATCGTGCAGGGCGGCCTGCATCTTGGCTTGCGCCGGGAGAGTTTGGAGCGCTTGGTGGGAATCGGCTTTGACGGTTATGCCTTAGGTGGCTTGTCGGTGGGCGAGCCCAAGGAGGAAATGGCGGCGGTGCTCGCTGCGATTGCGCCGTTGATGCCGCCAGACAGCCCCCGCTACCTGATGGGGGTTGGCTCGCCAGTGGATCTGGTGCGGGCGGTCGCCCTTGGCTTGGATCTGTTTGACTGCGTGTTGCCCACCCGCAATGCCCGCAACGGGCACCTGTTCACCAGCCGGGGCGTGGTGAAGATCCGCAACGCGGCGCATCGGCAAGCGGATGCGCCAGTTGACCCGGGGTGTTCCTGCTATGCCTGCCGCCGCTTTTCCCGCGCCTATTTGCATCACTTGCACCGGAGCGGCGAAATTCTCGGCGCCATGCTGATGAGCCAACACAACCTGCATTACTACCATGGGCTGATGGCCAGATTGCGCGCTGCCATTGAAGCAGGTACATTGCCGAACCTCATCAATACCTTGGAGGATGGCTGGAGCCGCAATCATGAACTTTTTTAATTCCACGGCCTATGCGGCGGATGGGGGAGGTGCCGGCGGCACTGACCTCATGGTCAACCTATTGTTTTTGGGCGGCTTCGTCCTCATCTTCTATTTCCTGCTTATTCGTCCACAGAGCAAAAGGCGCAAGGAGCACCAAGCGCTGATTGGCGGATTGGCCAAGGGTGACGAAGTCATCACCGCTGGCGGCGTGGTCGGCCAAATCACTCAGGTGCAGGATGATTTCGTCAAGATGAAGGTGACGGCCAACATTGAATTGCGGGTGCAGAAAAGTGCCGTCAACGCCACCTTGCCCAAGGGCACGCTCAAGTCGCTGGACAATTCGCATGGCTAGCGCTTCAACCCCAAAGCAGACTGCCCGGCCCTTCGGCAAGAACTGAGATGCTTGGCGCAAGCCTGCTCGGGCTGCCGCAAGCAAAGCCGCGGGCGCCGAACACCTATTCCATCGGCCGCTACCTGTTCGTGTTGCTGGTGGTGGGGGCCGGCGCCCTCTACGCCGCTCCGAACCTGTTCCAGCCTGATCCGGCGCTGCAGGTGAAGCCGGAGGATCCGGACCGTGCGGTGGATCAATCGTTGCTTAAAGAGGCCGAGGCTGCATTGGCCGCGGCCGGAATCGAGCTGCGGGCGGCGGAAGTGGCGCAAGGCTCGGTGTTTCTTCGGCTGGTCGATGACCAAGATCAGTTGCGCGGTCGTGAGGTCCTCGTGCGCGCGCTCAGCCGCCGGGCGGACCATTACATCGTTGCACTGGCCAAGCTGCCCACCACGCCGCAGTGGCTGCGGGATCTTGGTGCCAAACCCATGTCCTTGGGGCTGGATCTTTCCGGTGGCGTGCATCTGCTGCTGCAAGTGGATATGGAGAAGTTCATCCATGACCGCATGGTCGCCATGCAGGAGACGGCGCGGGATGCCTTGGTGGACGCCCGCATTCGCTATCAAGGCCGGGACTGGGTGGACGGCACGAGGATGCTGATTCCGTTCGGGACCGCCGCCGGAAGGGATGAAGCCGCTTCCCTGCTCGCCAGTCAGTTCGAAGGGTTTGAACTGACAAGTGTTGACCGGGGCGGATTCCCGGCCTTGCGGTTGGTGATGGTTGATGACTACCAGCGCCGCTTGGAGGACGCAGCCATTTCCCAGAACCTACAGAGCCTGCGCAACCGCGTCAACGAGCTGGGTGTTTCCGAACCTTTGGTGCAGCGGCTTGGGCGCGAGCGCATCGTGCTGGACTTGCCTGGCATCCAGGATAGCGCCGAGGCGAAGCGAATCATCAACAAATTTGCCAGCTTGGAGTTTCGGCTGGTGGCGCGGCCCGGCGACCGCAGCTCCCAAACCGAGGTTTACGACTACCACGGGGTGCCCACTACGCTTTTGCGCAAGAGCATTGTCACCGGCGACCAAGTCACTTCCGCCCAACAGGACTACGACCCGGAGAACGGCCTGCCCCAAGTCGGCATCGGCTTGGACAGTGATGGCGGACGCCGCATGAACGAGGCCACTAGGGACAACGTGGGCCGCTCTATGGCCATTATTTTTATTGAGCAAAAGCCTCGGATGCGGACACTGGTGGTGGACGGCGAAGAGGTGGTGCAGCGATACTCGGAGGAGGAGCGACGGCTCATCAGCGTCGCCACCATTCAATCCGCCCTTGGCTACAATTTCCGCATCACGGGCTTGGAGCTTGGGGAGGCCAGGGATCTGGCCCTGTTGCTGCGCGCTGGCGCCTTGGCCGCGCCCATGTATATCGTTGAGGAGCGCACCGTTGGCGCTAGCCTCGGCGAAGACAATATCGAACGGGGGGGGCAGTCCGTGGCGGTTGGCTTCGTCCTCGTCATGATCTTCATGCTTCTTTACTATCGCGGCTTCGGCTTGGTCGCAGATCTGGCGCTTGCCGCCAACCTCATATTGCTTGCGGCGGTGATGTCCATTCTGGGGGCGACGCTGACGCTGCCCGGCATCGCCGGCATCGTGCTGACGGTGGGCATGGCGGTGGACGCCAATGTGCTCATCTTTTCCCGCATCCGCGAGGAATTGCGGGAAAGACCCCCGCAGCAAGCCATTCAAGCCGGCTTCGACCGCGCCCTGCTGACCATTCTGGACGCCAACATCACCACCTTCTTTGTGGCGATTATTCTCTTTTCCTTGGGCAGTGGAGCGGTTAAGGGCTTTGCGGTGACCTTGGCGGTGGGCATCGTTACCTCGGTGTTCACCGCGGTCATGGTCACCCGTTCGCTGGTCAACCTGATTTACGGCGGACGCAGGCTGGAGGCGATTCGAATATGAAGATGCCGGTCTTTGACTTCATGGCAAAGCGAAAAGTCGCCGCCATTGGCTCCGCTGCCCTGATGTTGGTCTCCATTGCCTCGTTGACGTTCAATGGCCTTAATTTCGGCTTGGACTTCACTGGCGGAGCTTTGGTTGAGGTGGGCTTCCCGCGGCCGGTGAACCCGGAAACCGTGCGCGTGCAACTTGGTGCAGCGGGGTTCGTCAACGGCGTGGTGCAGCATTTCGGTTCCGAAACGGAGATTTTGGTGCGCATGCCGCCGCAACCCGGCGGCAGTTCGGCCAATCTTGGCGACCGCATCTTGGCGACCATTCGCGGCAGCGTCCCGGGTGCGGTGATGCGGCAGTCGAACTTTGTTGGGCCTGTGGTGGGGGAGGAGTTGACAGAGACCGCAGGGCTCGCCCTCCTCGCCGCCTTGGGTGTGGTCATGCTCTACATCCTGTTTCGGTTCACCAAGCAGTTTTCGGTGGGCGCAGTGGTCGCCTTGGCGCACGACGTCATTTTTGTGCTGGGGATATTCTCGCTTCTGCAATGGACCTTCGACCTCGCCGTTGTGGCGGCCATCCTAGCTGTGATCGGTTACTCCCTGAACGACACCATCGTCGTCTCGGACCGCATACGCGAGAATTTTCGCACCCTGCGCAAGGCGTCTTCGATAAATATCATCAACCGGTCGTTGAATCAGATACTTGGCCGCACCCTAGTGACCTCCTTGACCACTCTGCTGGTGCTCTTGGCGTTGCTGGTGGCAGGCGGAGAGGGCATTCGCGGGTTCGCTTCCGCCTTGACCATTGGCGTCGTGGTTGGAACCTACTCGTCCATCTACATCGCTGCGAACATACTGTTGTGGATGAACATTTCACGGGAGGACCTGATAGCGCCGGAAAAGGAGGAAGCTCAGGAATCCTATCCCTGACTCGCTTGCGGGGTGGGACGCCAATTTGGCCCTGTAGGTCTTTCATGGAACCGCATTAAACGGAGCGGGCCTGATCGGACTCCTGGTTTCGAGTGGGTTTCCGACCTGTCGTGGCCCCGACACCTGCGGTCTCGGGCGAATTCGGACGGACTCCGCCTCCAGATGGCCATCAATTAGATCCGATTGGCCGCTTGCAGCAGGTTCGTGGTCGTCGCCTTGAAGGTCAGTCGAGATTGCGCAACAGTCTTTAGTCTCTGTTCTAGTGGTCGTTTCCGCCCGGCCCGTTGCCTAGCGCATCTCGGCTCGCTTGGCGCATGCGGGTCACCATCAGTTTGAAGCACCTGGGGTTGGCGGCGAGGATGTCGCCGGTTTCAAAGTAGTGCTCGCCCCCTTCAAGATCCGCAACGAAGCCGCCGGCTTCCCTGACGAGCAGCGTGCCGGCGGCGATGTCCCAAGGGGCTAAGCCCATTTCCCAAAATCCATCGACGCGCCCGGAGGCGGTGTAGGCTAGATCAAGCGCGGCTGAACCTTGGCGGCGGATGCCCCGGCACTCGGCGGTGAACTGGCTCACGGTGGCGTTGTAGTAGTCCACGCGGTCCTTCGCTCCCGGCGGGAAGCCGGTTGCGAGAAGGGCTTCCCGCAGGCGCTGAGTTTGGCTCACGCGGATGCGCCGTCCGTTAAGTCGGGCACCGGTGCCCCGGCTCGCCACCCATTCCTCGTTGCGCACCGGATCGACGATGATCCCGTGTTCGATGTGGCGCCCGTGCCGCACGGCGATGGAAATGGCGAAGTGAGGGATACCCTGCAGGTAGTTGAGCGTGCCATCAAGCGGGTCGATGATCCAAGTTACCTCCGAGTCTTGGTTCGTCCCAGCGCCGCCGCCCTCTTCAGCTAGGATGCAGTGGTCCGGATAGGCTTTGAGCACCACTTCGATAATGGCGTTCTCAGCTTCCCTGTCCTTGTCGGAGACGAAGTCATTGGGCGCCTTCTCCTCCACCTGCAGCCGGTCAAGCCGGTCCATTCCTTGTAGCAGAATGCGCCCGGCGTCACGGGCGGCGCGCAACGCAATGTTGGCTATTGGGTGCATGGGCCGCTAGCCTACCCCAGTATGAGCCTGAACAACATCAACATTGTGCTGGTCGAGCCGAGCCATCCGGGCAACATAGGCGCGGCGGCGCGGGCCATGAAGACCATGGGGTTGAGTCGCTTGGTGTTGGTCAATCCCAAACGCTACCCAGATCCCCAAGCGGAATGGCGCGCTGCTTCGGCTGCTGATGTGCTCAAAGGCTGCCGAGTCTGCGCCAGCGTAGAGCAGGCGATTGCCGGCTGCCATTGGGTGGTTGGTGCCAGCGGCCGTTTAAGGAGCATCCCTTGGCCGGTGAAGGATGCTCGCACCGCCGCCCGTCAGTTGCTCAAGGAAGCTGCAACCGGTGCGGTGGCGGTGCTCTTTGGCAGTGAGGCCGATGGCCTCAGCAATGAAGATCTGCAACGTTGCAACATGCAACTGTGCATTCCGGCATCGGCTGCCTATCCTTCGCTGAACTTGGCCATGGCCGTTCAAGTGGTCGCCTATGAATTGCGTACCCAACTACGGGATGAGCCGATGGAAGCCGCTTGGGACCGTCCGCCGGCGACCGCCGACGAAGTGGAGGCCATGCTCAAGCACCTTGAGCAGGCGTTGACTGGCTCCGGCTTCGTCAAACCGGACAATCCAGGCCAAACCCTGACCAGATTGCGGCGCATCGCGATCCGTACGCGGCTGGATAAAACCGAGGTGCAGATGCTGCGCGGCATCGCCAACTACCTGCATAATCTCGCCTTGAGCCGCCAGCGCGAATAGTGGACCGATTTGGTTCGGTATTGCATACTCGGGCTTCGTTTTGACGCAGCACAGCCATGCGCCTGACCACCAAGGGCCGCTACGCGGTCACAGCCATGCTGGATATAGCCCTGCACCGGCACTTGGGACCGGTTTGCGTGGCCGACATCGCGCAGCGCCAAGGCATTTCCCCAGCCTATCTCGAACAGCTCTTCGGCCGCCTGAAGCGGGCCCATCTCATTCAGGGCCTGCGCGGCCCTGGGGGTGGCTACCGGCTTAAGCGCAGCACTCAATCCATCAGTATTTCGGAGATCATCACCGCCGTAGGCGAGGGGTTGGACGCCACCCGCTGTGGGGGTGCGGCGGACTGCCAGAATGGCATCGTCTGCTTGACCCATGATCTGTGGTCCGACCTGTCCGTTGAAATTGACGCCTTTCTCAAGCAAGTGACGTTGGCCAGCTTGGTCGAGCGCCGGGAGGTGCAGTCCATCGCCGAGCGGCAGGATCGCTTGACTGGCGCTGTCATCCTGACCCGGACCGCCTGAATGGCCAAGTCGGCGAGCAGGAAGGCGGCGTTGCTCCAAGAAGCCTAAGCGACTGGTGGCATGGCGAACAAGCGCCAAGAAGTGTATCTGGACTACGCGGCCACCACTCCGATGGACCCCCGAGTGGTCGCTAGGGTGAATGCTTGCCTGACTAGGGAGGGTCAATTCGGCAACCCGGCGTCACGCAGCCATGCCTTTGGTTGGCAGGCGGAGGAGGTGGTGGAGGAGGCCCGCACCGAGGTTGCGCGCTTGATCCATGCGGATCCAAGAGAAATCGTCTGGACCTCCGGTGCCACGGAATCCGATAATCTGGCCATCAAGGGCTTGGCCGAAGGCGCCGCACGCCGTCACCTCGTCACTAGCGCCATTGAGCACAAAGCGGTGCTGGACACCTGCGCTCATCTGGAGTCGCAAGGCTTTGAAGTGGTCTATTTGCGGCCGCCGGCGGATGGTGTCATCAGGGTGGAGCAGGTGGCTGAGGTCCTGCGCGATGACACGCTGTTGGTTTCGTTGATGCATGTCAACAACGAAATTGGCGTTGTCAACGATGTGGCCGCCATAGGTGCGCTTTGCCGGTCCGCCGGGGTGGTCTTCCACACCGATGCGGCGCAAAGCGCCGGCAAGGTGCCGCTTGATGTTCAAACCATGGCGATAGACCTCATTAGTTTGTCCGCCCACAAGATGTACGGCCCCAAGGGCGTGGGAGCTTTGTACGTTCGCCGGCAGCCGCCGGTGCGCGTGCGTCCGCAGATTCATGGCGGCGGCCATGAGCGCGGCATGCGCTCCGGCACCTTGCCGACCCACCAGATTGCTGGCATGGCCGAGGCGTGCGTCCTGATGCAAAAGGAGATGGAGCAGGAGAACAGCCGCATCCTAGGGTTGCGGCAACGGCTGTGGTCGCACCTAAGGCAGGTGCCGGGAACTGTGCTGAACGGCCATGAGGATCAGCGCCTGCCGGGCAATCTGAACGTTGGTTTCGCCGGTGTCGATGGCGAAACCCTGCTGATGGCCTTGGATGATATCGCGGTCTCAAGCGGCTCCGCCTGTACCTCCGCAACTGTCGAGCCGTCCTATGTGCTGCGCGCGCTTGGCGTGGCCGATGAGATTGCCCACGCTAGCCTGCGCTTCAGCCTTGGGCGTTTCACGACCACCGAAGAAGTGGACTACGCCGCTGAGCGCGTAGCGGACGTATTGGGACGGCTGCGGCGGTGATCGGGCTGATCCATCGATTAACCATCCGGCGGTCGCGCAAGCAACAAAACGAGTTCAGAGGAGTTTCAATGCAAGCCCACTAGGAACCCAATAACGATTAGGCCCGCTCCGATCAAGGTCGTTCTATGAAAGGGATTGTCTGTGCGGATAATAACGAAAGGCGCAGCGCCACTAGCACAAGCGTATGCAGCGCCACTAGCACAAGCGTATAATGGAGTGTTTGGCGGCTTTGTTTGGCATCGTTGGGCGGGCCGCTAGGGTGTTGGTAGGTTCCGCACCCCAGAAACACCAAAGACAAGCGGTTGCGGAGAGTAATATGGCCTTAGAGCGCACCTTATCCATCGTCAAGCCGGACGTGGTGGCGGGCAATGTCATCGGACAGATCTATTCGCGTTTTGAAAAGGGGGGCTTGCGCATCGTGGCGGCCAAGATGCTGAAGCTGGACCAAGCGAAGGCAGCCGGATTTTACGCCGAGCACGATGGCAAGCCCTTTTTCGATGCGCTTTGCGCCTACATGGCCTCTGGGCCGATATTGGTGCAGGTGCTTGAAGGCGAGGATGCCATCAGCCTCAATCGCAAATTGATGGGCGCAACCAATCCAGCCGAAGCCGCGCCCGGCACCATTCGTGCGGATTTTGCCGAGTCCTTGGACGCCAACGCCGTGCATGGTTCGGATTCGCCCGAGTCGGCACAGCGAGAGATACTCTACTTTTTTGACTTCTCTGAGATTTTTTCACGCTCTTGAGCAAGTGCCCAAGAACTTCGAAGGTTGTTGAGACGCGCTGAATGCTCAATCTTTTTGATCTTGACCGCCAAGGGCTCGAAGCGCACTTCAAAGCGGCCGGGCAGCGGGTGTTTCACGCCCGGCAATTGATGAAATGGGTTTACCACCGGGGCTGCTTGGACTTTGCCCACATGACGGACTTGGCTAAGGGATTGCGTGCTTGGCTTGAGCAGATGGCGGTGATTGCGCCGCCGACTGTGGTTTCCCGTCAGGTCGCCGCCGACGGCGTGATCAAGTGGGTCATGCGCGTGAGCAATGGCGACAGTGTTGAAACTGTGCTCATTCCCGACCGTGGGCGCAATACCCTGTGCGTGTCCTCCCAAGTAGGTTGCATGCTGAATTGCAGCTTTTGCGCTACCGGCAAGATGGGGTTCAACGGCAACCTCACCACGGCCGAGATCATCGGCCAGGTTTGGCTAGCCAACGAGGAGCTAAAACACCGTGGTCAGTGCGTCAGCAACGTCGTGCTGATGGGCATGGGCGAGCCCTTGCTGAATTTTGACGCTGTGGTGCCGGCGGTCAACCTCATGCTTGACGACCTCGGCTTCGGCATCTCCAAACGTCGCGTCACCGTTTCCACCGCGGGTGTGGTGCCAGCGATCCGCAAACTCGCCGAGGTGTCCGATGTGTCCTTGGCGGTATCCCTGCATGCGCCAACGGACGAATTGCGCGACCAACTCGTGCCCCTCAACCGTAAGTACCCTTTAGCCGCACTGCTTGCAGCCTGCAGCGACTACGTTGCCGGTCTTGGGGAGAAGCGGCTGTTGACCATGGAATACACTCTACTTAAGGGGGTGAACGACAACTTGGAGCAGGCTCGACAACTAGCGCAGCTGCTGCGGGACGTGCGTTGCAAGGTCAATTTGATCCCGTTCAATCCGTTTCCCGCATCGGGCTTTGAGCGACCTACCGCGAGCGCGGTGCGCGCCTTTCAGACGGCGCTTGCCGACGCCGGTTGCGCGGCCATGCTGCGCAAGACCCGGGGTGAGGACATCGGTGCTGCCTGTGGGCAGTTGACCGGTGCGGTGACTGACCGAACGAACAGGCAATTCCGCTATCAGGCTCGCCTTGGCGTGGAGCGGATTGTAGCGGCAGCGGCGCCAAGCGCTTGAATCCATGACTGAGCAAGCCGAAGGACCGGGGGCCATGCTACAGGCGGGGCGGCAGCGGCATGGCCTTTCCTTGGAGCAGGTGGCGGCGGCATTGAATCTCTCGGTGACCCTGATTCAGGCGTTGGAGAACGAAGATTGGGAGCGGATTGTTGCCCCCGTGTTCGTGGTCGGCTACCTTCGTTCGTACGCTCGCCTGCTGTCGCTGGATGCTGAGTCCTTGCTGGCCGGCTACAACCGGGATTCCGCAGTTGCGGCAAACCTTGGTGCCCAGCCCGAGCTGAATGGTCAATGGCGCGGGATTGGCCGCTGGAAGCTAGTGGCCTTGGCGAGCGCCGCTGTGCTGGTGGTCATCGCCGTGGTGGCTTGGCTTCAGCTTGGGCGTTGGGGAGATGCGCCTGATGAGGCAGTGGCATCCCCGCCACCGCCATTGAAGCTGGAGGCTCAACATTCGCCCGGTTCGCCAAGGCAGCACTTGGAGCAATCTCCGCCAGCCGTCGCCGATTTGTTGGATCCTGAGGTGGGCGACGCCGGCGGTGAACCACTGACGTCGGTGCAAGCGGACGGAATCCCACTTGAGGCTGGCTCGCCTCAGTTGCTCGAACGCACTGTGCGCATCACGCCCGAGGGAGTAGCTGAACTTGGGTTTGAATTCAGCAGCAACTGCTCGGTTGAAGTGCGCAATGCCGAAGGCATCAGCCTGTTCAGCACCGTTGGCAGCCGTGGAGAACGCTTGCGCTTGCTCGGCGAAGGGCCCTTCCATCTCAAGTTGGGCTACGCCGCCGGAGTGGTCTTGACGTTCAACGGCGAACTCGTCCCCTTGGCGCAACATGCCCGCAATCAACGCGCCACCCTAGTGCTCGGTGGATAGCCGTGGCGCGTTTGGTGCGAGGCATGCGCGATGTGCTGCCGGACGAAGCTCGGCGGTGGCGCAGCGTTGAACAAGCGATTGTTGGTGTGCTGGATGGCTTTGCTTACGAAGAAATGCATCTGCCTCTGCTTGAAGACACCGAACTCTTCAGCCGAGGCATCGGTGCGGCCACGGATATTGTCGAGCAGGAGATGTTCAGCCTTGAGGATCGAGACGGCAACAGCCTCTCCCTGCGTCCGGAGGGCACCGCTTCCTGCGCCCGCGCCCTGCTGCAGCACGGCTTGCTGCACAATCGGCAGCAGCGCGTGTTCTATCGCGGCCCGATGTTTCGTTATGAACGGCCGCAAAAGGGTCGCTTTCGCCAGTTTTACCAAGTTGGGGTGGAGGCTTTTGGCTTGCCAGGCCCGGATGTGGATGTGGAGCTGATTCAGTTGGGAACGGAGATCTGGCGGCGGCTGGGCATTGACGATCAGATTCGCCTGGAACTCAACACGCTCGGTTCAAAGGCTGCCCGCACCGCTTGGCGGGACAGTCTGGTAGCCTACCTTCAGCCCCGTCGTTCAGACTTGGATGCGGACAGCGCCCGTCGCCTAGACCGTAATCCGTTGCGCATTCTGGACAGCAAGGCTGAAGCCACAAGGGCCATTCTGGCGGACGCACCAAAGTTTCAGGATTACATTGACGAGGAAAGTGCTGAGCACTATGACAGCTTGAAGGAAATGCTGAATGCGCTGGGCATCGCTTATGTGGAGAATGCTCTGCTCGTGCGGGGCCTCGACTATTACGGCAAGACCGTTTTTGAATGGACCACCGACTGCTTGGGTGCCCAAGGAGCGGTATGCGGAGGCGGGCGTTATGATGGCTTGGTTGAAATCGTCGGCGGCAAGCCCACCCCAGGTGCCGGGTTTGCCTTGGGTTTGGAGCGGGTGTTGTTGCTGCATGAATCGGTACACGAGGCGGTGGCGACGGCGGCGGCCGACGCCTACTGCTGCATCCCGAACCGGGCGCAGCAGGCTGAGGCGCTCGCCATCGTGCAGCGGCTGCGGGAGAGCGTGCCCGGCGTGCGGTTTCGTGTGCATGTCGGCGGCGGCAAATTGAAGAACCAACTTAGGAACGCGGATCAAAGCGGTGCCCGTTGGGCGCTTTTGTTGGGCGAGGATGAGCTGCGCGATGGCCGCATCGCCCTGAAGGAACTGCGCAACCGTGCGCCGCAACAGACCTTGGGTGTGGAGGCGATAGTGGAGTATCTGCGCAATTGCAAGATGCGGCAGGTCAATTCGATGGGAGCATCAGGTGGCTGATTACCTATCCGAAGAAGAACAGCTTGAACGGTTAAAGAACTGGTGGAGCGAGCACGGCACCACCTTGGTGGTGGGCCTTGTGCTGACCGTGGCTGGGGTTGCTGGCTGGCGTTGGTATGATTCAACGCAGGCGCAAGGGCGGCAGGCGGACTCGGAACTCTATGAGTCCTATTTGAGCGCGCAGGGGGAGAGCCGCGATGCCTTGGCCGAGCGTTTGGACACTGAGCGCAAGGCTACCACTTATCGGGTGTTCAGCCTGTTGCATCGGGCCAAGGAAAAGGTGGGCGATGAAGACATTGACAGCGCCGTTGCGTTGCTGAAAGCTGCTATTGACGCGAACCCAGGCGGCCCTTTGGCGGATGTGGTCCGCATTCGCCTGGCGCGCCTGCAACGGCAGCAAAATGATGTTGAGGCGGCTTTGGCGACCCTAGGGCAAGTGCGCACCTTGGGCTTGAGAGGGCAGGTGCAGGAGACTAAGGGCGACATGCATCTCGCCGCCGGGGAGGGGGCGCTAGCCCATGAAGCCTATGTCGCTGCCCTGAGTGAAGTTGGCGATGAGGCGCGGAGGCGCGCAATTCTTGAGATGAAGGCTAACGATGCGGCTGACGCTGACCCTGACGCTGACCCTGACGCTTAGACGCTTAATAGTGGTTTAGTGGACATGCGAAACTTGCTGATGCGCGACCGGCGCTGCGCCTACCCCAAACCGTCGCTGCAACTCGGAAAACCGCTCGGTTGCGGCCTTGATGGGCGGCAAGACGCCCTGAACACCGGGGTTGCTCGCATGGCTGGCCGATGCTTGGGCACTCTGGCTATGGCCTTGGCCGTGGTGGGCTGCAGTTGGTTTTCTTGGCTCCCTGGGTTGGGCGATAAAGACGACACAGCGGATCTCCTAAAGCCAGCCCAACTGCGGCCCTTTGATGCCGAGGTGCGCATTGAACGTCTCTGGCGAGCCTCCATTGGCAAAGGCCTTGGCCGTAAGTATCTGCGTTTGAATCCAGCGGTGGTGGCGAACCGGGTCTACGCGGCTGATGGCTACGGATTCGTAGCGGCGTATGATCGATTTTCCGGCAAGCGCGTATGGCGCACTCAGATCCCTGCCACGCGCAAAGGCCGTTTCCTGTCCGGCGTTAGGATCTTTGACCGTGAGGACCCAAGCTTCGTCAGCGGCGGGGTGGGTGCCGGAGGCGGTTTTGTGCTGTTGGGAACCACCACCGGCTTCGTAGTGGCCCTTAACGCCGCCCACGGCGGCGAAGCTTGGCGCAGCTACCTGGGCAGTGAAGTCCTGAGTCGGCCCGTGGCAGGGCATGACGCCATATTCGTGCAGACGATTGATGGGCGTCTTTTGGCGTTGGAGCGAGACGATGGCAGCGTGCGTTGGAGCTTCGACAACCAAGTGCCCGCACTGACCCTGCGCGGGACTGCATCGCCGGTGGTGCTGGGGGATACCGTCTACGCCGGGTTCGCCAACGGCATGGTCAGCGCCATCAAGACTGATAGTGGCGAACCTCTTTGGGAGCATCGGGTGATGCTGCCGGAGGGCCGCTCCGAATTAGACAGAATCGTGGATGTGGACGGCTCGCCCTTACTAGGCGGCCCGCTGATTTATGCGGCCTCCTACCAAGGGCGACTGCAAGCGTTGCGGCGCTCCGATGGCGTTATGGTCTGGCAACATGACATGTCAAGCCGCTTGGACCTTGTCTCTGGCTATGGGCACATCTATGTGGTTGATGAAACCGATGCGGTCATCGCCATCGACCAACAGACGGCGGTGGAGGTCTGGCGTCAAGAAGGACTGAGCCGGCGCAAGCTGTCCAGCCCAGCGGCTTTCAGCAACTATCTGGTGGTTGGCGATGATGAGGGCTACCTGCATGTTCTCGCCCAAAGCGACGGACGCTTCCTGGCCAGACGCAAGTTGGATGGGGACGGCATTCGTTCTGGCATGACGGTGTCTGATGGCCGAACGCTCTATGTCTTCGGTAACTCAGGCAGCTTGCACGCCATCAACATTGAGGTGTTGTGATACCACAACTAGTGTTGGTGGGGCACCCCAACGTCGGCAAATCAACCCTGTTCAACAAGCTTGCCGGCGCTCGTGACGCGCTGGTGGCCGATGTGCCCGGGCTCACTAGGGACCGCCGCTACAAGCGCGCCTTGCTGCACGGTAAGCCCTGCATCTTGGTGGATGTGGGTGGCCTAGACGCCGGCGGTGAATTCGGTGACCTCATCGGCCGCCAAGTGGAAATTGCCTTGGCAGATGCTTGGCTGGTGCTTTTCGTTGTTGATGCCCAGGACGGGCTGACGGTCAGTGACGAGTTGATTGCCCGGGACCTACGCCGCCACGGTCTTCGGGTGGTGTTGATCGTGAATAAGATGGATGGCGTGGATGCTGTTGTGGCGGCGGCGGAAGCCTCCCGGCTCGGCTTTGTTGACGTCTTCTGGGTGTCGGCCCGGCGAGGTCACGGCATGGCTGGCTTGACACGCTGGCTTGGCGAACTGCTACCGGCGGTTGTGGCGGTGGATGAGGACGCTTCGGACGCTATCCGCACCGCCGTTGTTGGCCGGCCCAACGTGGGCAAATCGACGCTGATCAATCAACTGCTTGGAGAGGAGCGGCAAATTGTCTTTGACCGTCCCGGCACCACCCGGGACGCCATCGACATTCCTTACGAACATGGCGGTACCCGTTTTCAACTGATTGACACTGCCGGTGTGCGGCGCAAGGGCAGGGTTAGCGGCGTTGTGGAGAAGTTCTCGGTGGTCAAGGCGCTTGACGCCATGGAGCGGGCGCAGGTGGTGGTTTTGATGCTTGATGGTCAAGAGGGCGTGGTGGATCAGGATCTGCATGTGCTCAAGCTGGCTGTGGATGCCGGGGCGGGGCTCGTCATTGCCGTCAACAAGCGCGACGCCCTCAATGGGGCGCAGAAACGCGCCTGCAAAACGAACTTGGATCGGCGGCTTGCATTTGCGCCTTGGGCGCCTATGCGCTTCGTCTCAGCTTTGCGCGGAGATGGCGTCAACAGCTTGATGGCGGAGGTTCGGAAGGTGCATCGGGCGGGGGCGCTTGATGTGAGCACGACCATGCTCAACAAGGTGTTGCATGGGTTGGTTCATGCACATCCGCCGCCGGCGGTGCGAGGGCGGCCCATCAAGCTGCGCTACGCCCACAAGCTCGGCAGCCACCCGCCGCGCATCGGCATTCACGGCAACCAAACCCAATCCCTGCCGGCGAGCTACGTCAAATACTTGGAGAACGGTTTTCGGCAGGCGTTCAACTTGGTTGGCGCACCCGTTCGCCTTGAACTGAAGACCGGCGCCAATCCTTACGCCGGCAAGCCCAACCCCTTAACTCGCCAGCAGCAGCACAAGCGCCAACGGCTCTTGCGCCATCGGCGGGGAAGGTGAAGCGAACGAGGGACAATGGCAACATCCTCCAGCGCTGGCGGCGAACCCGTGGCTAGGGTCCGGCATCGGACTTGGTGGGCTACATTCTGGGCATCACCTTTGAGATATGAGACCGGTGCGAATTGGGTTGAATCCACCCCGACAGTAACGGCAGCGTCGAGCGCAGCAACCGCACCCTGCGGTCGGGTTATATGGTCCGTCCACCGGGGCGACCTCAGCATCGGCGAAGTGAACCAAGCTCTGGCGGGGTCTCTCCTCGACCACCGCAACGTCCTGCCCGACCATGCCCTCGGCTTGTTGACTCCGGCCGAATTTCCGCGCAAGCTCTTCTTGGCTGCTTGATCGGAAAAATTCCGAAATGTACTGAGCCCGTACAATTGATTCGCGAGTGTGCCCGACCTATGCTTGCTGCATTCCACTTATCCCCTTGGCAACATCCATCCCATTGCAAGGATCAGAAGGGCAACGAGGACATCAGAGTGGGCAGCGCATGAGTGGTCGCTTGCGGTTTGGTTCATTTGTACAGGTGGGTTGATTGATGGCGACTCCGCGCCAACGGCTCGACCTTGCCATTGACGGTATGACTTGCAGCGCTTGTTCAGCGCGGCTCGAGAGGGCTTTGATGGGTGCTGATGGCGTGGCCGACGCCGCCGTGAACCTCGCCCTTGAGCGAGCGGTGATTCACATCGACCCGCTCGCGTCCAGCATTGCATCAATCATAGAGGTCGTGCGGCGGTGCGGGTATAACGTGGGCACCGAGACGCGGAGCTTTCGTGTGGAGGGATTGGCTAACGCTGAAGTGGCCCGTAGCTTGGACAAGGCGTTGCAGGCCGTCCATGGAGTTTTAGCGGTCGAAATCAACTCGGCGCGGGAGCAAGTCAAGGTGACGAGTGTCTCGCTGATGGCACCGTACAGGGTGCTGGCGGCGGCCGCTAGTGACGTTGGCTGCCGTCTTGTTGCTGAGTCGAACGACGACGTGCGCGGCGAGCACCTGCATCGGCAAGCCGTTGGCGAGCGGCGGGCGGTGCTGGCGGCAGCGGTCCTGACCATGCCTTTCATCGTGCAGATGGCGAGCATGTTCTTCCTCGGCGAGGATGGCCGAGGCCTGCACATGCCGCCCTGGCTCGAACTGACGTTGGCGATGCCGCTGCAGTTCGTGCTGGGGCTGCGTTTCTATCGCGGCGCCTTCAACTCATTGCGCGGCGGCGGCGCCAACATGGAGGTGCTTGTGGTCTTGGGAACGAGCGCCGCGTTCGCTTACAGCGTTGGCCTGATGTTGACTCTAGGAGAGGCCGCTAGAGGGCAACTGTACTTTGAAGCGTCAGCGGTGATCATCACCTTGGTCTTGATCGGCAAGCATTTGGAAGCCCGGGCCAAGAAAGGAGCGGCGGCGGCCATTCAGGAGCTCATGGCGCTGCGGCCCGCGGTCGCCCGTGTGCGCTTGCCGGATGGCGAACTTGAGGAGCGCCCCTGTGCGGAGCTTAAGCTCGGGGATCTGTTCGTTTGCCGTCCTGGGGACCAGGTGGCCGCAGATGGCGTCATCGTGCGCGGCGAAGCGGAAATTGATGAATCACTCATCACCGGCGAGAGCGTTCCTGTGGCTAAAGGGCCGGGGGATCCGGTGACAGCAGGCTCAATTAACGTCGATGGCTTCATCGACATTGAGGCCAAAGCGGTGGACGAAGACTCCGTCCTCGCCAAAATGATTCGCTTGGTGGAACGAGCCCAGGTCAGCAAGTCTGCCGTGCAACGGCTGGTTGACCGGGTCAGCGCCATATTTGTGCCGACGGTGATCGCCATCGCTGCGGTCACCTTCTGCGGTTGGCTGATCGCTGGCGCGGGCCTGGAAAAAGCCTTCGTCTGCGCTGCCGCCACGTTAGTGATCGCTTGCCCCTGCGCCCTTGGCTTGGCCACCCCGACCGCGATTGTGGCCGGTTCCGGCGCGGCGGCGCGAGCCGGCATCCTGATTCGGGACATCTCCGTTCTGGAGCGGGTTTACCGTCTTTCTCATGTGCTTTTTGACAAGACAGGCACCCTCACGGAGGGCAAGCCGGTGGTGGCGGAAATGTCGCTTGCCCTTGGCGTGGAAGTCGATGAGGCGTTCCGTACGGCGGCCTCGCTACAGCAGGGCAGCGAACACCCCATCGCTTTGGCGTTCCGGGAGGAGGCGAACAAACGTCAGCTCAAGTTGGCGCAGGTGGAGCATTTCAAAAGCATTGCGTCCCGAGGCATTGAGGGCGACGTAGAGGGTGTTCGCTACCTGCTCGGCAATGAGCGATTGTTTCAGGATAAGGAGTTGGTGGAGCCGGCCCCTGAAACCCAGTTTGATGACTTTCCCGGGTCGCCAGGAAAACTGAATAGGCAGCAGGGAGCATCTGCACAGGGTGGAGCCAAGGTGTGGCTCGGTGTGCGCTCTGGGAACGGCGTCGCCTTGCTGGCCCGCTTTGCGTTGGTGGACAGACTACGGCCAACAGCCAAGGCGGCGGTGGAGCAGCTGAAGCAGCTTGGCATCAAGCCCTTGCTGGCTTCAGGCGATGCGGCTTCGGTGACAAGGCGCGTTGGGGACGAGCTGGGCATCGACCAGGCCTATGGCGATGTGCGGCCGGAGGACAAGGCTGCGCTCATCGCCGAGCTTCAGGCCGGGGGGGCTGAGGTGGGCATGGTGGGTGATGGCGTCAATGACGCTCCAGCGCTAGCCGGCGCCACGATTGGCATTGCCATGGGCAGTGGCGTGGATGTGGCGATAGAGACCGCAGCGATTACGCTGATTGCTCCGGACCCCCGGTTGGTCGCCAGCGCCATTGACGTCAGCCGGCGGACTTTCCGCAAGATCAAGCAAAACCTGTTTTGGGCCTTCGCTTACAACATGGTTGGCCTACCCTTGGCGGCTTTGGGCCAGCTGAGCCCATCCCTGGCCGGGGCGGCGATGGCGTTTTCCAGCCTGAGCGTGGTGATGAACTCGCTCAGGCTACGTTCGTGGAAGCCCAATCTGCCCCCGCTTCAGGGCTCTAGCGCCGAGCCTCTAGGGAACCTCTGAGCAACTTCCCAAGACTGGCCATCGCATATCGGATGGAATCATTTGTTATCCATTTTCAATGGCTTACACGTCATTCAAAAAGGCTGGTCTTGTTGCGCTGCGAAAACCTGCGAATTTTTCAGAGATTTCCTAGGAGTAAACAGGCAGGTTCTCCCAAGGCTTGTTCACTGCGGCATCGCTGCGGTCCCCGGAATCCTACGGGCCGAACGCCAGCCGCCGCCGCTCGGCCTTAGTTATGACGGGGTAGCGCGATTCGAATCGCTTGTAATGGACACATTTTAAATGTGTCGTCAATCGTTTTTTTTAAATGGCCTTTCAGGAACATCTTTGTCGGTGCCTGAAACATCTTCTTAAAGAAAATGTATACTTTTGGGGCCGGCCCCTCGCTGAAGCGCGGACCGATAAAAGCCAATAGGCACAAGGAATTGAATCATGGAGCTATCGGCGGCTTTGCTCGGGAATATCGGCAACGGCGTGATTTTCGTGACACTGTTAGGCGCTATCTGGCGTCTCGGCACTCAAATGAGAGTGTCATTCATGATGGTATTTATCCTTCCATCATGAACAGAAATCAGGCTACGCCAGTATCATTTCGTGTTGGAAACACGACCCCCGTTCAGTATCATTTCGTATTGGAAGAGGCTGGTGCTGGATTTTGTGCTGGGAGGAGTGTAGTGTACTTATGTAGCATCTTGCTGTATTATATCATAGCACCCCGCCATCTAATAAGCTGTTAGGCGCAAAGGAGTCGCGATGATTCATTATTTCGAAGAAAAAGCTCAACAAGTTGATGTAGGCGCAATGAAGTCTTTTGGTATAGAAATACATAGTCGATATTCTAAAGCTTGGGAGTTGGCTGAAATGCTGAACTTTACTACTGAACTTGCTTCAGAAAACCTGCATAGGTATGTCCAGTCAGTCTTTTATGATTCAAAAGCGAATATTTGCTTTATGGAATTCAATTCCAATCTTGAACAAGGTTCAGATGAAGCTGAAGCTATTAAAAAGTGTGTTAAAAAAACCTTAATTCAATTTCAATTTTTTGATGTTATCGGGCACGGTGAGCATTTACAGGCAATGCTCGAAGAATAAGCGCATAACAAGCAAATTAACAGGGACACGTAAAGCTTGCCCGGTTCCGCTTCGCTCCACATTTTAGCAAGCATTACTTAGCCCATTATTTGGGCGTTAACTCTCAAGATGAGCGCAAGGTGTTCTACAGAGCCGTAAGATGAATCCTATATGAAGACGATTGATCTCTTTTCTGGGCCAGGTGGCTTGTCGATTGGCTTACGTCGAGCGGGTTTTGACGTGGAGGCTTGTGTCGAGTACAAGCGCGACGCAGTCGAGACTTACGCACGCCATCATCCTGAAGCAGTTCACTACAATTCTGACATTCGTAAGATTGATTTCTCGAAGTACAAAGGGTGCGTTGACTTCGTGGCGGGCGGGCCGCCCTGCCAGCCCTTCTCCATCGGCGGGCTGCGGAAAACGAGTGGCGATTCTAGGGATATGCTCCCCGAGTACCTACGTTGTTTGTCTGAAATTCAACCCGCCGCATTTCTAATGGAGAATGTTCCGGGACTCGCACAAAAGCGTGCTCGTCCGTACTTCGATTCAGTTTTAGCTCGAATGTCGAAGATGGGGTACAGGCTAAATTGGGCTGTCCTCAATTCTGCCGACTACGGAGTCCCCCAAAAACGACGCAGGCTATTCATTTTGGGCAGTCGGACTACCCAACTTCGATTCCCTGCTCCGAGTCATGGGCCAGGAACGGCTAAAGATCATTTATCTGCGCTAGACGTATTAGGTTCGAAGCCGATTGGCGAAGCGCCGAAGTCTCCCGTGAAGTACGCAAAATACCCCGACCTACGTCCAAGCCCATACGCGGGGCACATCTATAACGGTGGAGGTCGCCCGCTAGACCCTAATGGCCCGTGCCACACAATCTTGGCTTCGTCTGGTGGGTACAAAACGCACTGGATTGATGCCGAAGGAATCGCTCCAAGGTACCAGGCCCATCTGAAAGGTGGCGGGGAGCCTTGGGAGGGAGCAGTTCCGGGAGCACGGAGACTGAGCGTCGAAGAATGTTCGATCATTCAGGCCTTTCCGCGTGACCTCGAGTTTGCTGGTTCGCGATCCTCGCAATACACCCAAGTTGGTGATGCGGTACCCCCAGATTTCGCATTCGTATTAGCGAGGTCAGTATCCTTTCAGCTCAATGGTGGAGCAAAGGCGAACTCGGTGCCAGTTCTAGAGCCTGAGGTTGAAATGATTCAGTGTGATCTGGCGCTGTGAGAAATGTTCATGTTCAAGAAGCAGTAGACCTGCTCATTGACCTTGTAGATAAGCTTTCCGAGGGCGAAGCCCTGGGGCGCCCAACGCCGCGAGCTTTGAAGCAAATATTCGATGACCACATTGAAGATCACGGCGGTAGTGTCAGGCTCGCCTGCGCATTCTTGGCCGCATATTCCTTGACCGACAAAGACTGGGATTTCAATTCAGTCCCAACCGGAACGCGAGGAAAGCATGGGGACAAGAGGCTTGCGAGTGAGCTCACGTTTCGCCATGTAACGCTGCACAACAGCATCACCGCCTTTGGAGAGAATCTCGGTTGGAAAGGAAACGTGCGGAATTTCCAGCTATCGTCAGATTCTAGATTCTCAGACTTCCTAAATAAAATCAAAGCACTGGATGCAGAAGAACGCCGGAGCTTAGTGCACCACATCGCATGGAGCTTTCACGAGTCTCGCATCAGCCCGAAAGCGTTGCCGAAACTGCCCAGCAGTTACCTGTCGTATGCCCGAAGTCTTGCATTGTGCGAGACGTTGTTGCGTATTCCGTCTGAGGGTCATGCCCAGCAGTTTCTGGTTGCAGCATTTTTGGAAATACATCGCCGTAGATTGGGGAACCGAATTGTCACCCACCATCCGCATGCATCGGACAAGTTTGACGGTACAACTGGCGACATTGAGGAGTTTCGAGATTGTAAGCTCGTCGCTGCATATGAGGTTACTGTACGTGACGATTGGAAGAACCGCTTAACCGATTTCGGTTCAAAGGTAGCTGAGGCAAAACTACCGAAGTACATAATTTTCGCCTCCAACATTCGTAGTGACCCGGAACTCTACCCTGCATCAAATCTCGTAAATTTCGTTGAACGTTTACACTTCGATCTTGCCATCGTTGATCTGACTGATTTCTTTTCAGTTTTTTGCGCCGAACTACAACGCGAGGAGATCGAACAGGGCATTAATCGTGCCTACGAGCTTCTTTCCGACCCGCGACTGTGCGGCAGAGCAGATCTAATATCCAAATTTCGTGATGCAACCGACCGGTGGCTTGAAAGCTAACAAATCGTTGCAGCGGACATTTGACCCATCGCCCATTTTTGCTGCCGCAAAAATAGTCTCCGCCTCAAATGCCGCTGAACTCAGGCGTTAGATAAAAGGAGCAATTATGAAAAATATTATTCTTACCACCATTCTATTAGCTTTACCTGCCATTGCCTTTGCAGATAAGGGAGTGGTTGTAAAAGGGGATGTTTGTGGTAGTGGTAATTCAATAATAGAAACAACAGATGGATGGTATATCGTTGCCGAACATTATTCTGGTGTTTACCTGTACGAAGGCGAAGTGGTTTACGGAAAAATGAAAACCTATGGCTTTCAAGTCATAACGAGAGAAGATGGGCAAGAGGGAAGATTTTATATTGAGGATTATGAGAGCAATATCGGTGATGCTTTCGAAGAATTATGCGATTAATATCACTTAATTAAGGAGTGGATAAATTGGTAAAAAAAACTAAATACAACAAAACATCAATAGAACAAATTCCAAATGATAAGCCTGTTCTATATAGGATTGAAACTGAAAGTGGAAATCTCAATTACGCTGGTATCGCCAAAAGAGGCAGGGTTCAAGATCGGATAAAAGAGCATTTGGGTGAAATACCTGGAGCATCAGTTTCTATTGAGCAGTTCAGCAGTATTGGTGATGCTCGTGAAAAGGAGAAAAATGTGATAAAGCGAAACAAACCAAAATACAATACGCAAGATGAATAGTGAGGCACCTAACAAGGCAAATGCACTCGGACGGTAAAAAGCGCCGCTCCTTCCTCGCTCTGCTTTTTGCCGCCGGTGATTTGCGCCGTTACGCGTTTGAGAATACTAGAAACCTATGAAAGATGAGCGTCTGCGCAGCCCAGTAAAGATCGACTATATTCAAGCACTTGGCCGTGCCGCATACACATTTGCTACTTTAGAGTGGCAAGTTGTTTGGTGTGCTGAAAAAATTAGACTAGGTTCAATTACTAAAGTTGTCGGCCAAGAGATGACAGCGGGGAAGATAGCAAAGATATTTATTGATCTAACAAGGAATATGCCGGAATCAACTGAGCGTGAAGAGCTAATGTCACTAGCCAGTCGGTTTATGGGTCTGGTCACTGTAAGAAATAACATACTGCATGGAAAGCCATGCACTGGCCCGAATGGAGAGTCTCGTCTTAGTGGGGACGGAGTCATAGAAATCCCCGAGCTTGAGTGTGCAGCTGATGATTTCGTAGAGTGTAGCGGTCAACTAAATAGATTGTTCTACGGTTTTCTACAAACTTATGAGCAACAAACCAGCACGTAACAAGAAGCTGTAATCTGACTCCGCAAACTATCACTTTTTATGCAAAAATCTGCACAAAACCGCCAGCTTGCTACGCAGTTGAGCTTGGCGTTAGAAGCTAAAAGAAACAACGGAGAAAATAATGGGAGATTGTAAATTTTGTGGTAAGCCTGCTGGGTTCTTACGTAGTTCACATAGAGAATGTAAAGCGAAGGATGAGACAGAAAAACGAGAACGTGAAATTACAAAACAAAATATTATCACACAAATAGAAAATGCTGGGGTCGCAGAAGTTGATTTGCCAGCATTGGAGAAAAAAATAAATGCGATTGCAGAATCAAATAAAATTGACAATGCAACCATAAATAATCTTATCGTGTCTGGCTGGGAAAAATCTGTAGAAAGAGCATTTGACGATGGTATCTTAACTGAAGAAGAGCAATCCAATTTAGCCAACTTAGTGGAATATTTTTCTCTCTCTCAAGCCCAACTGGATAAAAATGGAGCATTTACAAAAATCGTAAAAGGTGCGGTGTTACGAGACGTAATGGATGGCATTATCCCTGAAAGGGTAATAATTGATGGGAGCCTCCCTTTTAATCTTCAAAAAAACAGAAAAGGTTATTTGGCTTTTCCAAGATGTTGAATATTACGAGCAAAAGAAAAGAACACAATATGTTGGAGGTTCACAGGGTGTCAGCATACGCATTGCCAAAGGTCTTTACTATCGTACTGGTGCATTTAAAGGCGAACGTGTTGAAACACATGAAACAATCCATGCCGATACAGGATTGCTAGGGGTGACAAACAAGCATATTTATTTTTCTGGTGGTGCTAAAAGCTTTCGTATCAGGCATGACAGAATAGTTTCATTTGAGCCATTCTCAGATGGTATTGGCCTGCAAAGAGATGCAGCAACAGCAAAACCGCAATCATTTGCAACTGGTGATGGTTGGTTTACGTACAACCTAATAACCAATGTCGCACAGTTGTAACAATGGCTTCTAACGAATAAGGATAAGTCGCGCGCAGCCGCGACTTTATCATATTATTGAACAAGCTCGAAGCCATTCCAACCCTTCCTGTTTATAGCAGATATCTATTTCTGAGTTTGGATTTCCGGTGCCAGTAACACCAGCGGTAATTTTCTCTGGACGAGAGAACTCCTCGCCCAGTATTGGCGATAAAAACGATGGCTATTTCATAGCGTTAATCGTCCTCCGGCGCTAATAAATGGCGGTCGTGTACCGGTGGCTTAAGTTGGCCGCCAAGCTGGAGGTATGAAGGCAGTAACTGACATGGGACTTTTACACCGGCGGCATTTGAATGAGGGCTTGGTCGCGGCAGATGGATACGTGACCATGACTCACAATACCGTTTGAATGAGTTGCAGTATCCCTTTCGAATTACCATGCAAAAAACCATAGTCCCTCACACGCCGAAAGGCCTTGGGCAACACAGTATTGATGAGCTCTGTGGTCTGTTGTTGCACCGTAAGCGCCTCTAAATCGACCCCCGTTGACATTATCAGGTAGTCATCGAACAGTTAATCAGTTTGCCCCGCCGTTAGTCTTCGACTTCCATGTTCCAGGGCAGTAACGCCTCAAGCTTCTCCACCGTATCCGCCGCCGCAATATTCGCCAGCACACGCTGGAGGTGAGCGTAGGGCTCAAGCTTATTCGCCTTAGCCGTTTCCACCAAACCATAGCAGGCCGCACTGGCGCGGGCGCCGTGTGAGGCATCCGCAAAAAGCCAGGCCCGGCGTCCAACGGCAAAAGGCCTGATCGCATTCTCCGCCAGTGCATTACTGATGTGCAACCGGCCATCCCCGCAATAGCCAATCAGATACTCCCACTGGTTCAGCGTATGCCTTATCGCCTTCTGGGTCAGGCTATCTTTGGGCACCCGATTGACGTTCTTCCCCAGCCACGGTTTCAGGTCATCGAGAATCGGCACGCTGAGTGTCTGTCGCGCCTGTTCTTTCTTGTCGTGCTCCAGGTTCTTGATCGATTTCCCCATCGCATGCAGCCTGCGGATCCTGCTCAACGCCACGTCGGCTTTGGTGGGCCGCCCCGCTTTCCTTTGGGACCCCTTGGTCTCGGCCGCCCGACCGGCTTCAACAAACTTGCGCCGGGCATGATCAAAGCATCCAATCCGGGTGATGCCCACTGCCTGGCACACCTTGCCGCACCCGGAATGGCCATCGGCCTGCAGCACGCCACCAAAACCATCCAACAGGCGCTCAGCCACCGCTCCGGCACGTGGGGGGTCGTATTCAAACAGTACTGACTGCCGGTCGGGCGGCCCACCCCGGATCACCCACATCCATTTGCCCGATTGAGCCGTCTTGCCGGCTTCCTTCAAGACCTGCATGCGTGTTTCATCGGCCTGCAGGTGATTCCCCTCAAGCTGAACCTCCCTGATTGGATTGATCAGGGGTTGGAATACATCCTGGAGCCGCATAATCCAGTGGGCCATGTTGGAACGGCTGATATCACCGCCATAACGCTTGGGCATTCCCTCCAGACGGTGCAGCGGCAGTCCATCGGCGTATTTGGAGGCAATGATGCAGGCCGGCAATGAAGGGCCGGCAAAACAGTTGCCCAAAGGGTGAGCGGGTCGCTGCGCCGCAACGATGACGTCTTCGCCATCGTTGTCGAATGCCGCCTTCTCCCGCCAGTGCTCCAGCACCTTGACCTGGGCGGGGATGAATTCCAGTTCCTCCTTGACCTTGGTGAAGAAGGTTTTGGTCGCGCCCTCTTTTTCTTCATCGGAAAGAGTGAGGTGGACCTGCACCCGCTGCAGCCTGTCGCTAAAGCCACGCTTTCTTTTCTTCTTCTTGGGTCTGACCCGGTCCTCTTCAGGCTTCCATCAGACCCACTCCAGCAAGGATGAAACCCGTCCCACGGCACCACAGCATTGATCTCGACCAGTGGAGCCTTCTTCGCATCCAGGCTCGCGCAATGATCGGAAAGATCAAAAAACTCATCTGCGGCATGACAGCCAACCTTCATCCACTTTTGACCCAATATCCACACCACCGTCAGATCAGACGCAATTTTCCGAGGGGCCCTAAGATAGTGTTGACAGCCCTTTGTCAGCGGGTGACCGGGCGGCGGTGAAGTCGTTTGAATTGACCGCCTGGATTGCTGTTGCTAGGCTGCCGTCCGTATCCGGGCTTTGTTTAGGCAGATTGCAATGGCTGAATATCCTCTACCCAATGTATCCAACGATTTGAGCGGTCAGGTCGCCCTTGTCACCGGCACCACCTCCGGTCTCGGACACCGATTCGCCCAAGTCATCGCCGCCTGCGGCGCAAAGGTGGCGTTGACCGGCCGTCGAGTGGACCGCCTGCAGACGCTAGCGGAGGAAATTCGGGCGGCGGGCGGCGTGGCCGAACCGATCCCGCTGGACATGCAGGACAACGGCTCCATCATGAATTGCGTGGACAGGGCCGAGGATGCGCTGGGGACCATCAACATTCTCATCAACAACGCTGGCATCCCGGATGCGCAAAGGGCGCACAAGATGTCTTTGGCGCTTATTGATGCTGTGTTTGATACGAATTTGCGTGGCCCCTACATCCTGTCCTGTGAGATTGCGCGTCGATTGATCGATGCCAAGATGCCTGGGCGAATGGTCAACATTTCCTCGGTTGGCGGCTTCAACTACGGCGGCAATGGCGCCGCCTTGTACTCAATCACCAAATCCGCCATCGTGCGCATGACAGAGTGCTTGGCGGTGGAGTGGGCCCGTTTCAACATCAATGTAAACGCCATTGCGCCAGGCGCTTTCACTTCGGAAATGATGGAAGGGATGCTGCAGCGCATGGGCGACATCTCGCAGAACTTTCCCCGCAAACGCATTTGCGACCCGGCGGAGATGGATAGCACGTTGCTCTACTTCCTATCCCCGGCATCGGCCGCCGTCACCGGCACCTACATAAAAATAGACGATGGCCAAGGATCCCGGTGAGGCAATGTGTGACAATCGCAGGCTTCGTTCTCAGGCCAGTTATTGCTGCCGAACGCTTCAATTGATTGAGGTCCACAGGTATTTCAAGTCTCCCGTGAGGCCGGGTGTCTCCCCGCTGTCTAAGACGCTCGCGCTCCATTGCCGAGCCGGGCAAAGACGTATCCGCCGACTGCTCCCGCACCGGTCAGCATCGCCAAGCCCAGCGCGGTGCGGGCGGCCGGCAGCGGATGCACTTCAAACACCCCGTGCATAATCAAATGCAACGCCAGCATTGCCGCAGCGCCTGCGAGCATGTAGCTGATGGTGCGGGAAACGGGTGTGAAGCGCAGAACCAAGGCGGCAACTGGGAAGGCGATCAATAAGCTGACGGCGACCAGCGGCAGATAGGCCGTCGCCATGCCCACGACATCATGAGCCGCGGCGCTGATGCGCTCGCCGAAGCTGACCTCCAGACCAAGCCTGGCGACTTCGTTCATCGTTATTTGGGTCGAAAACAAGGCGGCAAGGCCGTAAGTTGCGACTGCCGACCCCAAGAAAGCTCCAATCCATCTGATCATGTAAGCTGTCCGTTATCATTCCCCAAACATAACCGAGAGAGTATGAGAAAAAAAGCTGCCGCCATCAGTTTGCTCCTAATCATGGGAGTGGTTCCGGTCGTCGCCCAAGATTACAAATTGGTCACCGTGGCTAAGGGGCTGGACTATCCTTGGTGCGTCGCCTTCCTGCCCAGTGGTGGGTTGCTGGTCACCGAATTGGGGGGCGCATTGCGCGAGGTCTCGCCGGATGCTGTGGTGGGCGATGCCATCGCTGGTGTGCCGGAGGTCTTCCGCAAGAGCCAGGGTGGCCTTTTTGACGTGTTGCTGCATCCGGACTTCGAGCGCAACCGAGTTCTTTTTCTATCCTACGCCGCCCCACCGGCGGACGACAACGCCACGCAAGTGCTGCGCGCCCGTTATGTTGACGGCGCCCTGATTGATGGTGAGGTCATTTTCTCGGTCTCTCCGCGCAAGCCGACGCCAGTACATTACGGGGGGCGTATGGTCTTCCTAGCCGATGGCACCTTGGTGTTGACCACTGGCGATGGGTTCGACTTTCGAGAGGAAGCCCAAGACTTGGGCAGTCTGCTCGGTAAGACCGTGCGCATCCACACCGATGGCACCATCCCAGAGGACAATCCATTTCGGGGCCAAGAGGGTGCGCGACCGGAAATCTACACCTACGGCCACCGCAATCCCCAAGGCTTGGCCTTAGCGGCGGACGGCGCTCTATACCTGAACGAACATGGTCCTAGGGGCGGTGACGAGACCAATTTGCTGTTGCCCGGTGCCAACTATGGCTGGCCGGCCGTCACCTTCGGCATCGACTACAACGGCAGCATCATCTCACCGTTTACTGAGGCGCTCGGCATGACTGCGCCGCTCAACTACTGGAAGCCTTCCATCGCGCCTTCCGGTCTAGCGGTCTACATCGGCGACCGCTTTCCCGATTGGCAAGGTGACCTGTTCGCGGGCGCATTGGTGGACCAGGAAGTTCGGCGCTTGGAACTGAATCAGGGTGCCGTAGTTGGTGAGGACACGTTGTTCAACGAACTTGGTCGCCGCATTCGTGATGTACGCAGCCACGATGGATACCTCTATGTGGTTGAAGACGGAGAGAACGCCAGGGTCGTGCGGGTGGAGCCGGCAGCGGGCTAGAGCCGTTGCACGTGTTGGCATGAGGCCAAGTGGTGTGCTGGCTCCTGCGGCTTGAAGTTTTTTCTTTCGAAACAGCGTATTGAGCGGTGCCAAAGAGCGCTGTACGGCGCGAACGGTGTTCTTCGGGCGATACTCCCGCTGCTGAATTTTCAGAAATTTGCCTAGTCCCAACAGGATGACTTCGCACAGCAACCTGCTTGTGGCGGTGGCATGCTTACTGAAACTGTGTACACTGCGAAGAGGTGGGGCACTATGCATGCGACAGTGATCGACACACTCAGATACGCTGATCGTCTTAAGGCATCCGGCTTCGAACCGCGTCAAGCTGAGGGCTTGGCGCGGGCCCTCGGCGACGAGCTCGCTGAGAGCCTCGTCACCAAAATGGACCTTCAGAATGCGCTCAAGCCGATTGAGGACCGACTGAGCGGTGTGGAGTTCCACGTTGGCGGACTGTATGACAACATCAATGCGCTGGACGCCAAGATGGATGCGCAGTATCAAGAACTAGGCGCCAGGATGGAGGCTCAATATCGAGAGTTGGGTGCTAGGATGGAGGTCCAGTACCGAGAGTTGAACGGTAAGTTCAACATGCTGATGACCATTATGGCGCTTGGCTTTACAGTGTTGGTGGGACTTGGCCTCTACGGCGTAGTAGCGCCCCGCAGCCTGATCGCCAGCCCGGCCCCACAGAGCCTAGTGGTTCCTGCCAAACCAGAGAGCGTGATTGGCGGCGCATTTTCAAGCCTCGCTCCGGTGCAGGTGGCCCATGCAGTTGATCCCGCCGCGAGGGCCTGAGAGCACGGCGCGGTGGTTTCGCTTTCCGCTCCCGCTTTGCTGGGTGCCTGCACCAAGCTTGCCGAGCCATCGGCACTGTATTGCTTGGTTTCGCGCTAATACAGTGGAATGACCCTACCGCCGGTGAACACGCACTGGCAAAGTAGCGATGTTGGCGGTACGAAGTGAAGCTATGCCAACGCAAACAAGGAGAAGCATGCCTATGAAGGCGTTGAAGGTGTTGTGGTTGGTTTTACCCTTGGCGGCGGCGGGCTGTTCGGACGGGAGCGGGCAAGACGATCGGCAAGGGGGCGAGAGCGCATCAACGGTGCGTGGCGTCAGTGAGACGGAGGTGGTGATTGGAAGCCACACGGATTTGACTGGTGCCACCGCCATCTGGGGCGTAGGTGCCACCAACGCCGCCCGTATGCGCTTCAATGAAGTCAACGCTGGCGGCGGCGTACATGGTCGCAGGATTCGCTATGTGGTGGAGGACACCTCCTATCAACTGCCCAACGCGGTGCGGGCGGCCAATAAGCTCATCAACCGGGACGAGATTTTCGCCATGTTGCTGGCCGTGGGCACACCGATGAACAACGCCATCATGCCGCTGCAGTTTGAAGCCGGTGTGCCGAATCTATTTCCCATCAGCGGTGGTCGGCAGATGGTGGAGCCGTTCCACCGGATGAAGTTTACGCAGCGGGGCGTTTACTACAACGAGATCCGCGCCGCCGTGAAATACTTCGTGGAGCAGCAGGGCAGGGACAATATATGCGTCATCCACCATGACTCGGAGTATGGGCAGGAAATCTTGGATGCCACCAACGATCAAGCCGAGGCCATGGGGCTTCAGGTGCTTGCCCGAACGGCGCACAAACCCACGGAGAGTGAATTCACCGCAGCCGTTCTGAAGTTGCGCAGCGCAGGATGCGATTTGGTGACCATGGCCACCGTGCATCGCGACACAATTCTCGTTTTGGACACAGCCCGCAAAATGGGTTGGGACGATGTGGCTTGGGTGGGCAACAACGCCGCTTACAGCCAAGTCATTGCGGAGCATGAGAGCGGCGAGGGCTACTACGCCTTTGTCCACATGGCGAAAATCTATCCCGAAGACGAAAAGCTGCCCGCTGTGCAGGTATGGTGGGACGGCTATCGGGAACTCTATGGTGCCGACCCGGATTTGGCGGCCATGGAGGGCTATCGAGCGGCGGACTTACTCGTCCTTGCCCTTGAGAAAGCCGGACGGGAACTGACGGTGGACGCCCTAATTCGCGGTATTGAGTCGATCACGAACTACACCGACATTTTCGGCTACAAGGTTTCCTTCTCGCCGCAACAGCACAGTGGCGCTAGGGAAAGCGTACTCTCCCAAGTGCGGGATGGCCGGTTCGTGGTGCTTGGGGAATCCTATTCCTATTGAAGCTGCATGATGGTCTTGGCCGTTTGGAAACATCGGCAGATGGGGGCCATTTTGCGCCTGCCTGCCCCGGTTCGTTGGTCTGAAGCCTAGCGGTTGGGGTGCTGGAACTTTGCGCTCCCTGCATTACCTGTGCAGCGCCGGCATCAGCGGTGACATGCACCTAGCCGCCATGATCGACTTGGGTGTGCCCGAAGCCTTGCTGCAGGAGGGCCTCAGTCGCCTGCCCTGCGCCGACGAGTTCGAGTTGAAGTTCGAACGGTCCGCCAAAATGGGTATTTCCGGGATGCGGGCGCAAGTGCGGGACTTGGCTGCCCACAGTCGTGGGCGGTCCGGCCATCGGCACTACCTGGATATCGTTGAACTCGTCAAGTTGGCTGACCTCAAGCCGTCCGTCGAGGTGCGGGCTCTAGCCATATTTGAACAAATCGCCGTTGCCGAGGCCAAGATTCACAACACCGCGGTGGAAGAAGTTCACTTCCACGAAGTGGGCGCAGTGGATTCCATTGTCGATGTCGTCGGCGCCGCCATCTGTCTTGACCACTTGCAGGTGGAGCAGGCGTATTGCGATTCTGTGGAGGTGGGCAGCGGTTTCGTCGACTGCGCCCACGGGCGCTTGCCGGTGCCGGCGCCAGCCACCCAGGAAATCCTCAGGGGCGTGCCCTGTTCCTATGGTGGTGTGCGTGGCGAGGCGACGACGCCCACCGGAGCGGCCATCATCAAGGTGGCGGTGGACCGATTTGAGCCGCCAGCGGCCTTTGCGGCTGAAGAAATTGGCTATGGGTTGGGCTCGCGGGACTTCCAGGTTCCCAATGTGCTGCGTCTGGCGCTCGGTGAGGCCGGGCCGGAACGCACCGGGCGCCAGGGCGGCCAACACCGCAAGATTGAAGCGAACATCGACGATATGAGTCCTGAAGCCTATGAGCCGTTGATGGAGCATCTGCTCGCGCTCGGTGCCAGCGATGTCTACATCACGCCCATGGTCATGAAGAAGTCTCGTCCCGCCATCAGTTTGACGGTGCTTTGTGAAGCCGACCAGGCTGACCTCTTGGCTGACGCCCTGTTGAACCGCTCCAGCACCATCGGTTTGCGCATGTTGTCGTTTGAGAAACGAGTGCTGCCCCGGCAAACACGCACCGTGCAGACCAAGCTCGGTTCCGTGCGGGTTAAGGTGGTGACCCAGCCGGATGGCCGGCGGCGTTGGAAGTCTGAATTCGACGATGTCAAACGCATCGCCGAAGATCTAGGCAACGATTTCCTGCAAGCCAAGGCTGCCATTGATGCGGAGATTGCTCAGGTCCTTGCGCTCGACTAAGGGGCACCTGGAAACATTGCGCCTGATCTGACGGTGGCGTAGATATTGGGCCAGTAGCGGATGGCGGTTGGTTGTCATGCCGCGGACGGGTTATATCACCAGAAATGCGAGGGGTTCAGCTAGCGACGGCATTTGCTCCCTTGCCTGAAACTTGATGCGGCCGATAGCTTTTTCCGGGTCCAGGCGGGCGTTTACGAATTTGATGGCACCGCCGATGTTGCTGCCGCCATACAGGGTGCCCGTATGCGTATAAGCATATGATTTGCAATCTATTGGCGCGGGCCCGCGCCGCCGTGCTAAGGTGGGCAGATGGATGTGTCAGAGAATTTAATCGGGGACGTCGCGATTGTTCTGTCGCTGTTGGCGGCTGGCTGGCGTCTCATGCGCCACATGGACGGCAAGATTGAACGGTTGAGCGACCAGATGGACGATAAGATTGAGCGGTTGAGCGACCAGATGGGCGAGATGCGCGAGCGCATGGCGCGGATGGAAGGCTATCTAATGGCGCAGCGACCGCCGCCAGCGCAGGCTGACGCAGAGAGGGGGTAGGCGGATTGGCGGTTAGTGTGCGGGTCCCGGCCGACTCCGCAACGCCGTCATCTTTTGCAGCAACGCCTCAAACCTCTTGGCGGCAGCCAATGTACGCGAGCCCTTCAACTCGCCCTCCAACGCCTTCAACCCTGCCGCCCCGCCTGCAACGACCGCTCAAACGCAGCCCACGCTCGGTCAAGGGCACCCAACGACCGCACGTCCTTAAGCGCACCCTTCAATGCCCTCTCCAACGCCCGCGCGTTCTTCAACTCCGTCACGTCATCCCACATCCGTTCAAAGACATCCAACGCGGACTCAACCGCATCCCACCCCCGCGCAACCGCTCCCCTCTGCTCAAGGGCAACCTCCGCCGCAGCGTTCGGATCCCCTGCCGCAGAGATCTGAGCCGCAGCCGCAGTGAGCTGCTCCTGCGCCGCAGCGAGCTGAGCCAACGCCGCAGAGTGCAGAGCGCACGTGTCCATCACCACTGTTTAACCTCTTTGTTTGTAGCAAGCTACCCGCACATTATACCCTAGGGCATGGCTGTTCGGGGAACTCCAAGCCCACCACGCGCATGGCGTCCTCAGCGCTCAGCCCCTTGTCGCCCACGGGTCAGCACTCCGAACGCCCGCGCCTTGGCTTGCAGGTCGTCGTGCTCGGTGGCCTCAAGCTCAATGGAAGGCTATCTAATGGCGCAGCAGCGACCGACAGCGCAGGCTGACTCCGAAAGCCCCTAAGGCGCAGGAGGGGTCCGCCAGAGTTGTGGGGTTGCAGCAGCCCACGCTGCTTTAACTTCAGCTCCCGCCGCCGCCGCCGCAACCGCTTCCAGCGCCGAACAAGACCCACCCAGCGCCACGGGTCAGCACGCCGAAGGCGCGGGCCTTGGCCTGAAGGTCATCGCTAAGGCCAACGTCGTCAAGTGTTCTCAGGTTCTCCAAGTCTCAGTCAGCGCCGGTGATGGCGACCACGGATGCTGGAATTTCCTACCGCTTTCGGGCCGTGACCAACACCTCCTCAATGACGCCTTGGTCGAACTTGTCCGGGCGGGGCGCTGCTGCATGACTGTGCGCTCAGAGGTGCTGCAAACATTAGGCTGAAAAAACACAATACAAGCTCCAGAGAAACCAGCAAACCAAATCGACCAAGATGGTGTTTCAATACGTGCATCATTTAGCCCCTCTCCGCGAAATAGGAACCCGATAATGAGTAAGGAAACCGCTCCACGCAGGCTTTACCGCAAAACACTGCGGCGCAAAGGCAGGCATTGGCGTCGGGGCTGCTTGAATGGTGCGATGGCTTGGTTGGCCAGCGGTGGGCGAAGGCCCGGCGCCTGCTCAGCGTCTGTTTCGGACAGGAGAACTGAGGTGCGACATGCTCATTAAGAGCCTCGCTGCACTTGCATTGTGGGCAATGACATTGAGCCTTGCGTACGGCGAGGGCCAACCGGCAACGCTGGTGTCCTACGGCTATCGGGTGGTGGCAAGCCACCACCATGACCCCAGCGCATTCACCCAAGGGCTGCTGATGCTGCAAGGCCAGTTGTTTGAGAGCACAGGTGGTTATGGCCAGTCATCCCTGCGCTCGACGGACCTCGCCACCGGCTTGGTTCTGCGTGAGCAACCCTTGCCGCCGCACCTGTTCGGGGAAGGTTTGGCCGCCGCCGGAGACCGGCTCTTTCAACTCACCTGGAAGGCCGGCATCGGCTTGGTGCATGACGCAGCCACCTTGCGCCAAGTTGGGGAGTTCCGTTATGCCGGAGAGGGTTGGGGTCTGGCGTCCAATGGCGAACATCTGGTCATGAGCGATGGCAGCGCTCAGCTCAGGTTCCTTGACTTGGCCCATCAACAAGAGTTTCAGCGCTTGCAGGTGCGGGCCGGCGAGGAGCCCATTGCCGGTCTGAACGAGTTGGAGTACGTCGGCAAAGACCTGTACGCAAACGTCTGGCCGACCAGCCGCATCGCCATCATCAACCCGCAAAGCGGCCAACTGAAGGGCTGGCTGGATTTGAGCAACATCTTGCCCGTCGTCTTTCGCCATCCGCGTATCGATGTGCTCAACGGCATCGCCCGTGACCCTGAGTCCGGGCGCTTGTTCGTCACCGGAAAGCGATGGCCCAAGCTGTTTGAAATCGAGGTGTTTCCGCAGGCATCCCCTGACTGAGCCCCTAGGGCGCGTTATGATTCGCCTCAATCAATTCCAATAAGAGACTTTGTATGGAAAGGCCAGTGCTAGTGGGCGTTGCCCAGTTGAACCAGCGAATAGAGCGCTTGGGGGAAGGCAAGGAGCCCATTGAGTTGATGATCGACGCCAGCCGCATGGCGGCGGCGGATGCCGGCCTGCCGGCGCTGTTGGCCGAAGTTGGGTCGGTGCGCGTCGTGCGCGGCTGGTGGCCCTACCGCAATCCGGCCAAGGCGGTGCGGGAGGCCATTGGCGCCCCTGCGGCGCAAACCGGGCTGACCCCCTACGGTGGCAACTTTGTGCAAAGCTTGGTCAATCAATCGGCACTGGACATTCAGGCGGGCCGGCAGGAGATCATCCTCATTACCGGCGCGGAATGCGGTCGGACCCAAGCCATGGCTAAACGTTCCGGAGTGAAGTTGAACTGGCGCGACATCGACGGTGTCCCTGATGTCTATTTCGGCGAAGACGTCAATTTGGTCAATCCGACGGAGAAAGCCCTGCGGCTGACGCGGCCCGTTCGCATGTACCCAGTGCTGGAGACCGCCCGCCGACATCACCTTGGCGAAGGTGTGGGCGAACATCTGCAGCGCATCTCCGAACTTTGGGCCAGCTTCAGCGCGGTGGCGGCGGCAAACCCCCACGCTTGGCTGCGGCAAGCGAAGAGCGCGGAGGAGATTCGCACCCCATCGGCAACCAACCGGCCAGTCTCGTTCCCCTACACCAAATTGATGAACTCCAACAACAATGTGGACCAAGCCGCGGCGCTGATCCTTTGTTCGGAAAGAAAGGTGGCCGCTCTTGGCATTGCCCGGGACAAGTGGGTCTATCCATGGGCGGGCACGGACGCTCACGATACTTACTTCGTCTCCAACCGGGACAATCTGTACAGTTCCCCGGCCATCCGCATCGCTGGCCGCCGCGTGCTGGAGTTGGCCGGTTTGAACCTTGGGGATTTGGACTTGGTGGATCTCTACAGTTGCTTTCCCATCGCCGTGCAGGTGGCGGCGGCGGAGCTTGGCCTGGATCTGGCCAAGCCGCTGACAGTGACCGGCGGCCTCACCTTTGCCGGCGGCCCGCTCAACAACTATGTCATGCACTCCATCGCCCGCATGGTCGAATTGCTGCGGGCGTCGCCGGACTGCAAGGGATTGGTCTCAGCCAACGGCGGCTACATCACCAAACATGCGTTTGGCCTGTATTCGGCCGAGCCGCCGGCGCAACCCTTCCGCCACGAAGTGCCGCAAGCGGAGGTGGACGCCCTGCCAACGCGGGCAACCGTTGCCGAGCACAAGGGCAGTGCCACCATTGAAGGCTATTCGGTCATGTACAACGGAGAGGGTCCAGAACTGGCGCACATCGCCGCTCGACTGCCGGGGGGCGAACGCACTTGGGCCAATTGTTGGGATGCCGATGTGCTGGAGGCGATGACCCAAGAGGAGTTCTGCGGCAAACAGGTTCTCTTGGATGGCGGCGCCGCCCGCTTTTGATCTAGATCGCTCGTCGGTCGGGTTCCGGGCCAGACCCCTTGCTCAGCATCAATCCCCTCGGCGCAATTGACGCCAAAGCAGTGCCCGCCAGCCTGTGGCGCCGGTTGGGTGCGATGTTCTATGACGGGTTGTTGGTCCTTGCGCTCTGGATGATGACCCTGTTTCTCATGGTGATCGCCAACGATGGCCGGCCGGTCTTTGGGGCCGCCGTGCAATGCTCGCTTTTTCTGGAGCTAATCATCTTCTTCGGTTACTTCTGGTGCAGCGCCGGGCAGACGGTCGGCATGAGGGCTTGGCGCTTGCACTTGGTGTCCAACCAAGGTGGGGCCATCGGGCTCAACCAAGCCTTGGTGCGGGTGTTTGTGGCGGTTGTCGCCTTTGGTGGGTTGGGAATCGGCTACCTTTGGGCGCTGTTCGACCGCGAAAAGAGAACTTGGACCGATTTGGCAAGCCACAGCAGGGTGGTGCATCGGGCCAAGTAGTCCGCCCTCCACTGCGGGCATCCGGGTGTGACGATATCCTGTAATTCTGTTTTTTGCCCAAGGTATTGGCGATGGGTGAAACGCCCCTTAATTCGTTGCGTTGCTGCCGCGACAGCGGAGGCTCAGAAGGCCAAACGCAAGCCTATGGAAGCCGTGCGGTCTTTGTTTGGCTTGGCTCCGTATGGTTGGCGTCCCGCAATGCCCTGCTGCCGAGTCAGGTTCTCCACCCGGGCGAAGAGGTTTAGGGTGGTCCTTAGCGCGTAATTTGCGGAAACATCCAGCGTGAAGGAGCGGTCGGTGCGCTCAAACTGACGGCAAGAGGCCCGCGTGCAGACCGAATCAACATAGTTGGCAGACATGAACAGCCCCCACCGCTCTTGCAGCAGGCCCAAGCTCAGGTTGAACTGATGGTCTGGAATGTAGGGGATGGGATCGCCCTTGCTGACGTCGCCAAAGAAATCCGTATCCGCAATGTCGGTGTCGAATGCGCCATCGATGTAGGTATAGGAGAACTCCAGCGGCAGCTCGAAAGCATTTTCAGTCAGCAGATTAACGGTGAGCCGAAACTCCAGCCCCTGCACCTTCACCGCGTCGCCATTGAAGGCGTCGCCAATCTCGCAGTCGCTGCCGGAGGACGCGGTGCATTGGCCAAGCAGGTTGTCATAATCGCTTAGGAACCAAGTGGCTTCGGCCTGCATGTTTTCATTGATGAATCTCACACCGGCTTCGTAGTTCAGGGCCTTCTCCTCCTGCACGCCGGGTCCGTTGCTCGGTGCCGTGAAGCCTTTGTGGACGCCGCCGAACAACGACACCCGATCATTGAAGCGATAGGCCAAGCCAGCGCCCGGCAACCACACTTTAGTCTTGTTGCGGCGGGTGTCGCGGATGTTGTTCGGGGCGCGGGAAGTGGGATTATCAGTGCGGCCAGCGCGAACTTCCCAGCGGGTGCGCTTTTGGTCGATGGCCTCATAGCGAAGGCCAGGGGAGAACTTCCACTTGCCCCATTCGATCTCTTCAACCAAAAAGAATGACCAAGCCTCGGCTTCTTGCAGCCGGTTGCCGGCGTTGCCAAGCAAGCCAAGGTCATTAAGCGTCAAGGCACCACCGGACTGGCTGTAAGTGCTGTTGCGCTGTAGGCGGTCCTCCTCGTCTTCATGATAGCGAGCGCCGAACTTGATCCGATGGACAATCTCGCCGGCGCTCAGGTTCCAAGTCAACTGCGTCTGAAATCCTCGGGAAAAGTACTCTCGAGCGTTTGAACGCACTTGAATGCTGCCAGTTGGCGTGTTCTGGGTGCCGTCCAGAATGCCTTGCAACTCCGCTGGTGTCAGGCCGCCAAGGGGCGTACCTAGGTTGATGGCCTGCACCACGTTGGCCCAGCTCGTGCGGGAGAATGCCTGAGCGTTCTCGCTGCCATCAAAGTCGATGCCCTCGGTTTTAAACCAATCCCGTTCATGTTCATTGTTGTAGTAGAGGACGGACAACGCTAGGGAGTCCGTCGGCGTCCACCGGTAGCGGACGATGACCTGCTCATGCTCCGTTTCAATGTTATCCAGCCGCGACAGGCCGTAGCGCCGAAGGGGGGTCTGGTCGAAATCCGTGTCCGTCAGACCCAGATAGCTTTGATCCGATGATTGCTTCGCGTATTGATACTTGAAGTCTAGGCGATGGTTGGACGCATCCGGGGCGTAGCTGAGCTTCAAGGTGTAATCCTCAAGGTCGAGGCCCGAACCACCGCCTCGATCCACCTCTTGAAATCCATCCGAGCGCCATTGGTGTGTTTCCACAAGGAACCCAAATCCGGCGTCATTGCGCAAGCCGTAGTGGGTGTGCAGCCGCCAAGTGGAATCCTCCCCGCCTTCCACCAAGGCTTGGCCGCCGGCCTGCTCTGGCACCGGTGTGGACAGCATATTCAAGGCACCACCAATGGTGTAGGGGCCTTGGGTGATGGCGGCCGGGCCGGTCAGAACCTCCACGCCGACCATGCGGCCCAGGGTTGGGAAGTAGTATGCGCTGGGTGCCGAATAGGGTGCTGGCGCAATCAGCACATTGTCCTCCAGCAGCGTGATGCGCCCGCTACGCTCGGTGGCCACGGCGCGGATGCTGATGTTGGGCCGCAGCCCGTAGCCGTCCTCAATTTGAACCGACACGCCGGGTACTTGGCGGATGACGCGCTGAATATCCGATTGGCCAAGACGTTGTAATTTTTCCTGGCCAATGTGGTGAGCTCCGCCTAGGGTCTGGCTAGATGGGGTGCGATCGCCGACGATGAGCACCTCTTCGATAACGGCGTCTTCATCGGCGACAGACGGCAGGCCCAAGGCCAGACAAGCCAATCCAAATAGTGCGGGGGCCAATTTCACTAAGGTTCTTTCTCAAAGCCAAATGAGCGCTAATTATAATGTAAACAATAATCATTATCATAAAAATTTCTGCCCGCTCTTCTTACCGGCTGAGGGCTCTTTACATGCGAGGGGGGCCCTCGCGCTCCCCGGCTGAGGGCTCTTTACATGCGAGGGGGGTCCCTCGCGCTCCCCGGCTGAGGGCTCTTTACATGCGAGGGGGGGGGCCCTCGCGCTCCCCGGCTGAAGGCTCTTTACATGCGAGGGGGGTCCCTCGCGCTCCCCGGCTGAGGGCTCTTTACATGCGAGGGGGGTCCCTCGCGCTCCCCGGCTGAGGGCTCTTTACATGCGAGGGGGGTCCCTCGCGCTCCCCGGCTGAGGGCTCTTTACATGCGAGGGGGGTCCCTCGCGCTCCCCGGCTGAGGGCTCTTTACATGCGAGGGGGGGGCCCTCGCGCTCCCCGGCTGAAGGCTCTTTACATGCGAGGGGGGTCCCTCGCGCTCCCCGGCTGAAGGCTCTTTGCATGCGAGGGGGGTCCCTCGCGCTCCCCGGCTGAGGGCTCTTTACATGCGAGGGGGGTCCCTCGCGCTCCCCGGCTGAAGGCTCTTTGCATGCGAGGGGGGGCCCCTCGCGCTCCCCCGGCTGAAGGCTCTTTACATGCGATTAAGAGGGCCAGATTACATGCGATTAAGAGGGCCAGATGCCCTCAAGGGGATGGCAGTGTCGCTTCCACCCGCACTTCGACCTGCACGTACTGGCCGACCCAAGTGGTATCCAGCCATTCCCCGACGCCGACGCCAAGGCGCAGGCGATCCAGATTTGCGGTTCCAACCAGTGTACGGCGGTCTTCCGTTGCATCGACTGAAAAGTTGAACGCCACCGGCGTCGTTCTTCCCTTAATCGTCAATTCGGCCTCGGCGGTAAAGGAACCATCCTCGTTACGCACAAAGGAGGCCGCGTCGAAATAGGCTTGGGGAAACCTCTGCGCATCAAACCAGTCCGCATCCACTATGGTTTTGTCCCGTTCGCTATCCTCGGTGTCCGCCGCGCCGGTATCTATGGCGACCCGTGCCGCACTTGACGCCAGATTGCCTTCGGCAAAGCGTATGTCCGCCCGCCAGGACGGCCAGAGGCCGCGAAATTCCGCCCCCGCCTGATCGCCCACAAAGGCTATGTGGCTGGTCTCGTAGTCCACTTGCCAAGTGGGCGGAGGCTTCATGCCGGACTCAGGCGGACGCGGCAAGTCCGTCATCTCAATGGCCCCTTCGGCCAGCCGGATTGCCTCAGGCGGCTCCGCCAAAGACAAATCCATAGTTTCCCCAGCCTCCTGGTCACGGCCCAGAACAATGACCGCCAGACCCGCCGCGGTGGCGAGAACGATCAGACCCGGAGCCAGCGACATGCGCCCAAGAACACCGTCCTTATCTATCAAACCATGCTTGAGCGCCGCCAGCAGGTGCAGGCTGGCGACCGCAGCCAACAGCATTGCCAAGGCTTCGTGAATGGATGTGAGGGTTTCCTTGAGGCCCGGGTCAGGCGCTACAAAGTCGGGCAACTGAAACAAATTGAACCAACTCACCGAATAGGCCGAGGCCGATGACATCAGCCATCCGGACAAAGGCAAGGCAAAGAGCAATACATACAGGAGACCGTGGCTGAGCCGGGACGCCACCACCTGCCATGCCGGCATGGTTGCCGGCAGCGGCGGCGGCCGGTGCGTTGCACGCCAAATCAGGCGAATCAGGGCAAGCCCCAAAATGGAGATGCCAAGCGACTTGTGGTTGGCCAGCAAGGCCAGTTGGCGCAACGTCGCCTGATCTTCGGCCGCAAGCCCCGCCAGATTGGCCAGAACGTACTGAGCGACGATCATGCCTGCGATCAGCCAATGCAAAGCCTTCGCCGTCAGGGTGTATTTGGATTCGTTCATAGGCGGCAAGCCTATTGCTGCGGCGGCTTTGGGTGGATGAATGGCCAGGGCGAGGCTTCGCTGCCTCGTTCCACCGGAACGACGATGAGAACGGGTCCGTCCTCACCGAACCCGTCTTCGATTGCCTGTCTGAGTGCGGCCGGGCCGGTCACACTTACTCCCTTGGCGCCGAAACTCTCCGCCAGCCGAACGAAATCAGGATTGACCAGTTCGGCCCCCACTAGGCGGCCGCCAAACTGTTGTTGCTGATCGCGGCGGACATTGCCGAAGGAGCTGTTGTCGAACACCACGGTCACTAGGTTGATGTGATGCTGGACCGCGGTGGCCAGTTCCTGTACGCCAAACATGAATCCGCCGTCGCCGCACACGGCAAGAACGCAGCGATCAGGATTGGCGACCTTGACGCCGAGCGCCGTGTGAAAGCCGAAGCCCAGGTTGTCCTGATAGCCGCAGGTCACATACTGTCTCGGTTCATAGACGGGGAACCCTACCCGCGCCGTGAAGCCGACCTGTGAGATTTCCTCCACAAAGAATCCGTCTCGCGGCAGCGCTTGGCGGATCGCCGCAAGATAGTCCACCTGCGGCTGCACGGCGGTGAGCGCCTTCGCCGCGGCCGCCTTGTAGCCTGCAAACTCGTCCGCCCGATTCGGCCTAGGGCCAATAGAGCGCTCAAGTGCGCGCATGAGGGCCGCGGCGCCACGGCCGGCATCGGCCAGGATGCCGACATCCGCTGGCAATCGAACGAACTCGGTCGGATCGACATCGATTCTCACCGTCCGCAAACCACGGGGCAGCCAACGCCAACGAAAGTGCATCAACTCCAGCCGGCTGCCGATGCCGATGACGAGATCGCATTTGGGCCAATAGTTGAAGGCGGCCGAGGACAGCAGCCCGAGCGGGCTGTCGTTGCTGACGACGCCTTTGCCGCTGCGGTGGGCAGTGACGGGGGCTTGCAGGAGTTCAGCAAGTGCCGCCACTTCCTCGGCCGCTTCATAAGCGCCGGCACCAACGATGATTAGAGGATTTCGCGCCGAGGCCACTGCCTTGGCCGCTTTTTCGATGAGATCTGGGTCGGGCTCCAGCTGAGCGGGCTTGCTCCGGTCCACGCCAAGAGACACTGGCGCCGCATTGCCATAAACGTCCCAAGGCGCTTCGATCACAGCCGGGCGAATCCGGCCCCGATGCATGTGCCGAAAGGCTTCCGCCACCAGTTCCGGAGCCTGCGCGGGATGATTGATCCGTTCCGCCCATCCGGTTATGCTACGGGCGGTGGCAAGTTGATCGGGCAATTCATGCAGTTGCCCTCGCCCTTGGCCAATCAGGTGCGACATGACGTTGGCGGTCACGCAAAGAACCGCGGTATTGGCGCTGTAAGCGGTGCAAAGCGCGGCCGAGGAATTCAGCAGACCCGGTCCAGGGACCACTGTGTAGACGCCTGTTTTGCCGCTTGATTTGGCGTAACCAAACGCCATGTAGCCGGCGCCCTGCTCGTGCCGCGCGGTGATGAACTCGATCGGTTCGCGGGCGATGGCGTCGGTAAGATGATAGGTATGCGCCCCGGGAATGCCGAATAGGGTATTGACGCCATGGGCTACCAGCGACTTGGCGATGGCTTCACCGGTAGTCAACCGCTTGGTCAGATCGGGCACTCGGGCAATTTCGTCAACCCACACTCGACACCGGCAAGTTGGATTAATCGAAGGTTACTACTCAGCATCTGCTTCGGCATCGGCGCGAAACAGGATTTCGCCGCGCCTGGAAACCAGTAGCTTGGCTAGGGTGACTGGATGAAAGTAGGCTTCGACCCGATCCCCTTCCGGCGTGGTTCCGTAGACTTCGTAGCAACCGCCATCAACCTTCGACCGGCGCACCTGCCAGCCTTGGACGGCTAGGCTTTCCTCAAGCACCTGCCGAGACTGCCACTGGGACTGCTCGCCAGAGTCGCAGGCCATTTGGCCGGTTGCCTGTGCCAAAGCACTCAACGAGAGCCCTAGCGCCAAACCTATGGCCGAGCACCATGCCCGCCTGTCAGCAATCATGCTCACTTTCACTCCTCCTTAAGAAACCTCTGAAAAATTTGCAGGGTTTCGCAGTGCAACAAGACCAGTCTTTTTCGATGATGTGTAAATCACTGAAAATAGAAGATGAATGATTCCAGCCGCCATGCGATGACCAATCCCTGGAATTTAATCAGAGGCTCCTTAAGCCGGGCTTCCGTTAGACCACAAGCCCGATATTAAACAGATTAACCTCATAACCCCCTAATGGGTTCAATTGAAACGCAAAGACGGACCTGAACACTGCCAGCGGACAATACAATAGCCTGCCAAGAGCACCAAGGGCAAACCAGCCACGCAGCAAATCTCTTGATCACGGGAAATGGACGGCAAACGGGTCAGGTTCGCACCCGCCCGCCGCTCACTGGTCAAAGCCCACCATTTACCGGAAAATGATCGGTTGTACAAAACAGTCGGCCGGAAGTCCGCGCCGCAGGCTAAGGGAAGAGATCTATGTGCGACCATTCCGCGCCAACTTGGCTCACTGAAGGACGCTCTGCCAGCCCGTTCGTGACAAGGGTCGGGTTCACCTGCCAGCCGGCACTGCGCTGGCTGATGGTTTTCGTCCTGCTGCCAGCCACCTCGCTCGCCCACGATCCAGCCAAAGTTCCGCCAGCGGATCAAATGCGCCCGATTCGATTCCCTGACACCGCCGAACACCAGACCCTGGTCGTTGACCTGCACACTCATAGCGTCTTTTCCGATGGCCATGTGTGGCCACGCATTCGCGTCGGCGAAGCGTTGCGGGACGGCCTTGATGCGTTGGCCATTACCGAGCATCTGGAGTGGCAGCCGCACCGGGCGGACATCCCTCATCCGGACCGCAACCGCGCCCACGCGGATGCTGTCGCCGCGGCGCAAGGCCACGATTTATTGGTCATTCCGGGTTCAGAGATCACCCGCGAGCCTCCGGCTGGTCACATGAACGCCATATTCATTGAGGATGCGAATGCGCTGCTACGCCTAGAAGCGCCGCCTAAGTCCTCTTCCGCGGTGGATTTCTACGTTGCGGCCCAGGATTGGCCGGCCGAGGCCGCGGTCCAAGCCGCCAACGATCAAGGGGCGTTCGTGTTCTGGAACCATGCTTGGTACTCACGCCAGAACCCGGCGGCGATCACCGGCATGACCGACTTCCATCGCCGCCTGATCAAGACGGGACAGTTGCACGGCATTGAGATCGTCAACGGTGACTTCTACGCGGAGGAAGTGTTTCAAATGGCGCTGGACCACGGCCTAACGGTGCTGGGTGTGTCCGATGTGCATGACCTCATCGACTGGGACTACCATCCTGCGGCGGGCGGACATAGACCAGTGACCCTGGTGTTCGCCACTGAAAGATCAGAGGAAGCGCTGCGCAAAGCCCTATTCGCGGGGCGAACGGTGGTCTGGTTCAAGAATCTGCTGCTAGGCCGAGAGCCGCAAGTCGTGGCGTTGCTGAAGGCAGCGCTGGAAATTTCCGAAGCGAAGTACCCTCTCGACTCACCGGTGGCTGATATCAGGATCACCAACAACTCGGATGCCCGAATCCAGATGCGCAATTTGAGTCCCTATACGTTCCTCAAGCATGGCGACTACATCGAAGTGCCTCCGCATGGTTCAACCCAGTTAATTGTGCGGACCGGTGAACTGTTGGAGGAACTGGAATTGGACTTTGAAATCGTTAGCGCGTTCATCGCGCCGAGGACACATCCCCGGCTGAAGCACAGGGTACGCCTTCAGGTCGTACCCGAGTCGGCCCCGCCGCCGGAGTCTTGAGAAGATGGCGGGGCCTTACGGCACGCCCTGTTGAACAAAAGCGGCTCTCGTCAGAACCCGCTCAGAATCGCGTTAGACGGGCGCTGATTACCGATTGCGGACGGGTTCACTCAACCCGCCCGCGTCAACTATTGCGGCTTCTGCACCAGTTCCACTTCAATGGTGATCGTGACGTCGTCGCCCACGAACGGAACCGCACGGGCCAATCCCCACTCGGACCGCGACACCTTGGACGAAGCCGAGACGCCGATGGCCGGCAGCTTACGCATTGGATGTTCCGCCGCCTTGTTGATGTGCGCCGCCAAGGTGACGGGTTTGGTGATGCCCTTGATCGTCAGGTTGCCGGTGACAGCAAAGGTTTCGTCGCCGGTGCTCTTGATTTGCGTGGACTTGAAAGTGATGTGCGGATGGTTGGCCGTGTCGAAAAAGTGTTCTCCATTCAAATGGTTATTAAAGTCCTCGACTCGGCTGTTCACGCCGGTGGCGTCGATATACACATCTATCCGGCTGTTCTCTGGATTCTCGGCGTCCGCGTTCAAGGTGACGTCGAAGGTGTCGAAGCCCACGTGCGGATTGGAAAAGCCCAAATGACTGTAGGAAATGGTGATGTAGCCGTGGGTCTTGTCGAGAGCGTACTCCCCCGAAGGCACATCCCAAGATGCGGCCGGCGACGCCGCGCCAATCAGTAAGGCCGGAAGCAAAAAGCGAAGGGTCTTCATCATTCCATTCCTCCTCGTCAGTGGTGTAGGTTCGTGATTCAAAAGGCCCCCCATCATCTCAGATCGACCCCAAGGAATCATGCCCCATGTTGCGCCAACCGCAACAGTTCGCCCGTCAAAGTGACAGCGGCGCCCCAAGCGCCAAACGAATTGGGCTAGCCGGCGGGCCGTGCGCACGAGCGGGAATGGGCTGCGCGGCCGGGGCTGGCTACATGGCGCGCCGCACGCGCATGGTGCCCGGACCGCCCCTGACGCCAACCCGCACCGCCCCGCAGGGGCCGCGCGTACACGGGAGTTGGGGTGCTGCTGGGTTGCGTCGTATGGGAGTGTTGTCCGAGTCGCGTCATGGCATGGATTCCCCACAAGCCTGATTTTGTTGAACGAGGGCCGAGGCTTGTTGGCTGTCGTGCCCGCCACCGTGAAGCGGCAGCCAACCCCGGCCTTCGAGAGGGGCGCCAAATGGTGCTGGACGAAATGTTCTCCGTTCCTCAAACGGCAACATAGCATCCAGATGGACCCTGTCTTCCCGCAAAAAATGTGCTGACAATCTTTGCCGCTCTTTGATGTCGTCGAATCTGACGAATTCACTCATCGAAAACGATGTCTGATTGTGATGGTGCCCAGGGCGAGACTCGAACTCGCACATCCGCAAGGACACGGCGACCTGAACGCCGCGCGTCTACCAATTCCGCCACCTGGGCTTAATCAAACGATCCAAATTCATTCTAGCGGTGAAATCGCATGTGTTACAAAAATTGACCCGGTAGACTTGCCCAAGGTCGACCGCCATTTGTAACCGCGCGGTTTTCCGGGTAAATATTGCCCCGCCTTACCCAAGCTTCCAGGCACCTGAAGCTAGCGTGTCTACCTATTTCACCACCTCGGCATGAAGCGGGGCAGGCAATGTAATTGGACGGGTGGCGAGTTGTCAAATTAGCCATCATCAGCGAACAGCAGCACAGCGTGCCCGGTGCCTGATATGACCGACGAACACCGCTCACCAAAATCCCAATCCGCCGTTCTCAGCGGGCGTTGGCAAGGGTTCTTCGTTGGCAACATCAAGGATATCGGCACCGGTTCGGGTGCCGCGGACTGACCCACAAGGACTTCCGTTCAGCGGCTGGTGCAGGCCGCCGCAAATCTCATGGCCCAAGCCCTGCCAGCGCAGTCGATGCGCCAATTGGCGTCGGCCGCAATCAGGAGAATACATCGATCAAGCCCCATGCAATCAGCAAGTTCAGGGCGGGGCACCTGAACCAGGACTTGGAAGCCCCTGAAAAATTCACAGGTTTTCGCAGCGCCGCAAGACCAGTCCTTTTAGATGACGTGTCAGTCATTGAAAATAGATCATAAATTATTTCAGACATCATGCGATGGTCAATCCTTGGAATTTAATCAGAGGTCCCCTTGGGGTTGATGGAAGCGAAATCAGCGCCTATGGCCGCAACCTTCTCGTTGATCGCGTCGAATTTTCTGTCGATCACTTCGAACTTCCTATCAATGGCGTCGAACCTCTGACCCATCTTGCTTCGAGCGCCTCGAATCGCAGATCGGTCTTGGTGTCCAATTGATCGAGCCTAGCGCTGACAGACTCGATTTCGTCCCGCAATTCCGCCGCCACCTTGTTCAGACCGGGCTTTGTGGCCACGCGGCCGCTAACTGTTCGCCGAGAGCACGCGTCACGGCCTCGGCTACAAGTCGCCCAAGGCCGCTGTCCGTCAACTTGTCCGCCAAGGTGAACGCATCGATTACGGGTTGCTCCACCATTGGAGCACCTTCGCAGCATACACGAGCCCAACAGCAGCAATTGACCTGATCGGGGACGCGGAAAAACCGATATTTGCATCGCGTTTCGTGGGATATTCCTCACCTTGCCGTTGGCGGCGCCGTTCAAGTGGCAGCTGCGGCCGCATCCCTCAGCGCTATTGATTTTTCACGAGCAGACGGGTAGCTTAGCGCAGCTTTCCCTAACCGAAAAAAGAGAAGCATGCGGCCCATGCAGGAGGCGTTACGCCAGTGAAGAAGTGGCAGTGCATCGTTTGCGGCTGGATATACGACGAGGCCGAAGGCTGCGAGGAGGAGGGCATTGCCCCGGGCACCAAATGGGAGGACATCTCAGAGGATTTCGTGTGCCCTGAATGCGGGGTCAGCAAGGAGGATTTTGAGATGATCGAAATCGGCTGACCAGCGTTTTCTTTGCTGCGGCGATGCGGCGCCCTCATCGGTGGGCCACATTGCCGGCATTAAACGGAAACAAAGCGATCATCGCTGCCCGCCCAAGCCAGTCGCAACGCCTCCGCCTCCTGCGGTGCCTCCCGCAGCAGCTGATCGCCGCGGCGGATGGATTCCGGAATGAGATGGGCATGCCGCTCCAAGCTGGCGACTTGGAATCTGGCTTCACCCGTTTGGCGAGCGCCGAGGATCTCACCTGGGCCGCGGAGGGCGAGATCCTGCTCGGCGATGTGGAAACCGTCTTGGCTTTCCCGAATGACCTTAAGCCGGGCGTGGGCGACTTCGCTCAAGCCCTCGCCATAGAGCAACAGGCAATAGCTTTTGTGTGCGCCGCGACCGATGCGGCCCCTGAGCTGATGCAGTTGGGCCAAGCCCAAGCGTTCCGGGTTCTCAATAATCATCAAGCTGGCGTTGGGCACGTCAACGCCCACCTCGATGACGGTGGTGGCCACTAAGAGCTCGTGCTCCCCCTTCTTGAAGCACTCCATGACGGCCGTTTTCTCATCGCTCTTCATGCGCCCGTGAATCAGGCCGATGCTGCGCCCGGGCAGTTGCATCTTCAACATCTCCCAAGTGGCCTCGGCGGATTGAGCGTCAAGCTGTTCCGAATCCTCAATCAGGGTGCAGATCCAATACGCTTGCTGGCCGGCATCAAGCACCCGAGTCATGCGGGCCAACACTTCATCGCGGCGGGCAGCCGCCACCAGCCGAGTGCTGATGGGCTGGCGTCCCGGCGGCAGTTCGTCCAGTGTGGAAACATCCATGTCCGCATAAAGCGCCATGGTCAGGGTGCGTGGAATCGGCGTTGCCGTCATGATGAGTTGGTGCGGCGTGCGGCCCTTGGCGCGCAGGGCCATGCGTTGGTGAACGCCGAAGCGATGCTGCTCGTCGATGATGGCGAGCACTAGGTTGTGGAAGCTGATGACGTTCTGAAACAGCGCATGGGTGCCTACGGCGACCAGGGTTTCGCCATTCGCCATGGATTCCAGGATGCGTCGCCGCACGGCTTGCTTCTGGCCGCCGGTTAGGAGAACCACGGCAATGCCCAGAGGCTCAAACCAGCTAGAGAAACTGCGGTAATGCTGCTCCGCCAGCACTTCCGTTGGTGCCATCAGCGCCGTCTGCCCGCCGTGCTCAGCGGCCCTTATGGCGGCGAAAGCGGCCACCACTGTCTTGCCGCTGCCGACATCGCCTTGCAGCAGACGCAGCATGGGTTGACCCTGGGCGAGGTCGAGCAAAATCTGCCGCACCGCCCGCTTCTGGGCACCGGTCAACTGGAACTCCAATTGGTCGAGCAGTACGCGCCCAAGCTGCTTTGCCTGGGGCAGTGGCAGTGCCAGTTGGCGGCCTCGCTGGCTTTGCCGCAGGCGCATCACTAGGTAGTAGGCGGTTAATTCGTCCCGGGCGAGCTTCTCCTGGGCGTCGGCAATCTCGTCTTGAGTGGTGCTTGCCGGCGGGAAATGCAGGAACAATAGGGTTTGAAGGGTGGGCATAGATGGTTGCGACCAGTCCATGTTGCGCAACTGAAGCACCAGCTTGCGCAGTCGCTCTTGGCTCAAACCCTTGGTGGTTGGATACACCGGGGTCAAGCCCTCCTGCAGTTCCGTCGGGGGAGCGGCGTAGTCTCGATACTCTGGATGCGCCATCTCCAAGCCGGTAGGACCGCCTCGAACCTCCCCAAAGCAGCGCACGAACCGGCCAATATCAAGTTTGTCCACCTGCCGCTTGCCAAAGTGGAAAAATCGCAAGCGCAAGCTGCCTTCGCCATCACTTAGCATGACCAGCCAGTTTCTCTGACGCCCGAAAGTGATGCGGCTGTCCACGACTTGGCCCTGTATGAGGCACTCCTGACCAGGGCTCAAAGTCTTTAGGGGAACGATGCGAGTGCGGTCCTGGTAGCGATGGGGTAGATGCAGAAGCAGGTCCATCACCCGGTGGATGCCCAAGCGGGCCAAGGCGGCTGCCAAGGACGGCCCGACGCCCCGGAGGGTGGTGACCGGGGCTTCACTCGGATTCCCTTGCGGATTGCCCAACCCGGGCTCGGCCTCAGGCGCCACCCCGCACCATTGTTTTTACGCTGGGGATGGATTGCAGCCGCCGCATCAGTCGATTCAGGTGTTCCTTGTTGTTGACGCCCACCACTACGGAGACTGAACTGGTCTTGGTGTCCCGTTCCGTTACGTTGATTTCATCCACCCCAGCGTCGGCGGAGGCGACGGTGGCGGCTAGGTCGGCGATGATGCCTTTACGCCGATCAACGTTGAGGCGCAGCGGCGTTAGAAACTCGCCGGTGGTGGTTTGGGTCCAGCGCGCTGGGATGATCTGCTCCGGGCTGCGCTGGCGCATACGGGCTAGATTCCGGCAGGTTTCCGTATGCACCACAAATCCTTTGCCGGGCGTCATGTGGCCGACAATGGGGTCACCCGGTACCGGACCGCAGCAGCGGCTGCAAGTGATGACCAGCCCTTCGCCGCCACGGATGGCCACCGGACCATCGTGTTCGATGGGGATGGACTCGAAATCCGGGTTGTCCACCGCGAGCAAGCGTTGCGCCAAGGCGTAGGACATGATTTCGCCGATGCCGATGCGCTCAAGGGCATCATCAAGCTTGCGCACGCCGAACTCCTTGAACACCCGCCGCAGCCTACGGAAGTCCAGGTCGTTGATGCTGGTGCCGACGTTGGCGAGGGAGCGGGATAGGAGCTTGCGCCCCAAGGTGATGGACTCCGAGCGCTGCCGCCGCTTCAGGGATTGGCGGATGTGTAGCCGCGCCTTGCTGGAGACGGTGAAAGTCAGCCATTCCGGGCTGGGCCCTTCCGCCTTGCCAGTGATGATCTCCACGCTCTGCCCGCTCTGCAATTGCTGTGACAGCGGCGCCAATATCCGATCAATGCGGCAGGCCACGCAGTGGTCGCCGATGTCAGTATGCACTGCGTAGGCGAAATCAACCGGGCAGGAGCCTTTGGGCAATTCCACGATGTCCCCTTGGGGCGTGAACACATAAACGACGTCCGGGAACAGATCGCTTTTGAAGTTCTCGATAAACTCCATCGGGTTGCCGGAGTGTTTTTGCAGCTCCACCACATCCTTCACCCAGCGACGGGTGCGCTGGCTGCCACGGGTCTTCTCCTGCGGGTCCTTGTACAGCCAATGCCCGGCAATGCCGTGGTCCGCCACCTCGGCCATGTGCTTGGTGCGAATTTGCACTTCGATAGGCACGCCGTGCATGCCGAACAGGGTAGTGTGCAAGGATTGATAGCCATTGACCTTCGGGACCGCGATGTAGTCCTTGAATCGCTGCGACACCGGCTTGTAGAGGTTGTGTACCACGCCCAAGGCTCGATAGCAGGCGTCTTCGTCGTTGACCACCACACGGAAACCGAACACGTCCATGATGTCTTTGAACGGCTTTTGCCGGGTCTTCATCTTTTGGTAGATGGAATACAGGTGCTTCTCCCGGCTCTTCACCGCAGCGGTGATGCCTTCGCCATCAAGGGCTTCCTGCACCAACTCCTGAATCTCCTCCATCAATCTTTGATGGGTTCCTCGGGCGGTATTGACGGCTCGGCGAATGCTCTCCGCCCGCAGCGGATACAGGGCGTTGAAGCCTAGATCCTCGAGTTCAACGTTGATGTTGTGCATGCCCAAGCGGTAGGCGATGGGTGCGTAGTAATCCAGCGTTTCCCTAGCGATGCGTTTGCGCTGCTCTGAGGTCAGCACGCCGATGGTGCGCATGTTGTGCAGGCGGTCCGCGATCTTGACCATGATGACGCGGATGTCCTTCGCCATGGCCAAGATCATTTTCTGCAAGTTGACCGCCTGCGCCTCGGCATGGTTGTTGAAGATGGTCGCCAACTTGGAGACACCGTCCACCAAGTCCGCCACCGCCTGCCCAAAGCGAGTGCCGAGTACGGCCTTGGCGATGGCGGCGTCTTCGATCACATCGTGCAGCATGGCCGCCATAAGCGTTTGGTGGTCCATGTGCATTTCCGAAAGAATGCCGGTGACCGCCAAGGGGTGGGAAATGTAGGGATGTCCGGTCTTGCGCCATTGGCCGGCGTGGGCTTTATCGGCGTATTCGAACGCGCACTCTATCTGGCGGATTTGTTCCAGCGACTGATAGCGCCGCAATTGCACGCGGAGGGATTCAAAGGTCCAAGGTGCAGCGATTTCATCACACCGGGCTTGTTCAGCCAAGCGCGAAATCAAGAAGGGTTCAGTCGCCGACTTCGGTCCTTTCGTCATTTGCGCGCAGATATTCGATCGCTTCCAATTCGACGCTTTCCCTAGCCGCGAGCTGTGCATCGATCTTTTCGTGGCTTACGAGTCCTTCGGCGATTTCGCGCAGAGCCAGCACCGTTGGCTTGTCGTTTTCCGGCGGCACTAAGGGGTCGGCCCCAAACATGCGCATCTGTTGTGCGCGGCGGGCGGCGAGCATGACCAGTTCAAAGCGGTTTTCCACATTTTCCAAGCAATCTTCAACGGTAACACGGGCCATGGGGTGGGGCATCCAAAAGTTAGGCAAGGTTACGGCAGTTTAGCCATAGCGGCCCTTCATGACAAGAGGTCTTGAATGAGATGCCGTTCCCGTGGTGCCCGGAAGGAGGTTTTGCGGCGTTCCGCCCGAGTGATGGCTTGCAGATCCGAGAGAGCCGCAGCAAAGTTTTCATTGACTACCAGATAGTCGAAGTCCTTAAAGTGCGACATCTCAAGCCGGGCCTCATCAAGACGTTTGGCGATAGATTCAGGGCTGTTTTCGCCCCGATTGGTGAGCCTGGTCTTCAGCGCCTGCTTGGAGGGCGGCAGCACGAAAATGCGGATGGCGTCCCGGGCCTTGCGCTGCACTTGGTCAGCGCCCTGCCAGTCGATCTCCAGAATGATGTCGCGCCCGGCCGCCCGCTTGTCCGCCACCGCTTTTGCGCTGGTGCCGTAGTGGTGCCCAAACACCAGCGCATGTTCTAGGAAATCGCCCTGGGCTTCCATCTGGGCAAAGCGGTCGGGGGGAACAAAGTGGTAGTTGACGCCATCTCTTTCCGTGGACCGACGCGGGCGCGTGGTGTGGGAAACGGAAACGGCGATATTGGCGTCCGCGCTAACCAATGCCTTCACCAAGCTGGTCTTGCCGGCACCTGAAGGGGCGGTGATGATCAGCAGCAGACCTTTCGCTGCCCTTGTTGTTGCTTCTTTCATAACGTTTGCCGCCGGGCTTTGACACCGCGGCTTATTCAATGTTTTGCGCTTGCTCCCTGATTTGCTCTATGGCGACCTTTAGATCCACCGTGACCTGTGACGCGCTTGGCAGCACGGCTTTTGCGCCCAAGGTGTTGGCTTCCCGAATCAGTTCCTGGGCGAGAAAATCAAGCCTGCGCCCATGCGGACCGGCGCTGCTAAGGTGCGAACGGGCATCTTCAATGTGGATGTTCAATCGGTCAATCTCCTCGGCTGTGTCAGCCTTTTGTGCGAGCAGCGCCACCTCTTGCTGGAGGCGGTCGTTAGCGACGTTGGCCTCAAGCTCCGCCAAGCGCTTTTTCAACCGGCTGCTCAATTTGTTCGGTAGGTCGGCGGTCAAGCGCCCGAATTCATCAACCAAGCGTTCAATCTCGTCAAGCCGCGCGATGATGCCTGCATGAAGCTTCGCGCCCTCGGCCACTCTGGACTGAAGCAGTCGCTCGATAGCCGTTTCAAGCGTTGCAACCACCACGTCCTTCGGCGGTGCGCCGGTTGCGCCCTGCAACATGCCCGGCCATTGCAGCAACTCCATGGGGTTGGCCAGATTCGCCTCAGGCACATCCCGCCGCACCTGCTCCAGGATGGCCAGCAATTGCAGCAGCAGCGGTCGATTCAACTCCAAGGCAAGGTTTTTGCCTTTGGCCTTGGCGGTTAGCACGCAAATCAGGCTGCCACGTTTGAGTTGGCGGGAAACCGCATCGCGTAACCGAGGCTCCAAGGCGCGCAGTTGGTCGGGCAGGCGGAACTGCAAATCAAGGAAACGATGGTTCGCTGACCGCAATTCCCATATTATCTCAAACTCAACCGTCGATTCTTGGCAGCGCGCAAAGGCCATCATGCCGTGCAACATTGCATCCACCTACCAACCGAGTAGGTGATTCTAACGCAATTGCCCGTAGCGCTCAGTCGAACCAAAATTTGCAAAATAGAGAAGCGAAGTGAACATCAATCGACCAAGCGGTCGCGCCTTTGACGAAATGCGCCAAGTGGACATGACCCGTGGCTACATACGCCATGCTGACGGATCTGTTTTGGTGGAGTTCGGAGACACCAAGGTGATCTGCACGGCCAACGTTGAGGATCAGGTACCGCGTTTTCTACGTGGCCGCGGCCGGGGCTGGGTCACCGCCGAGTACGGCATGCTGCCGGGTGCCACCCATAGCCGTGGGGACAGGGAGGCAGTGCGTGGTGGCCAAGGCGGGCGCACCGTGGAAATTCAGCGCTTGGTCGGCCGTTCGCTGCGGGCGTCCGTGGACATGAAGCGCTTGGGCGAGCGCACCGTGCGGTTGGATTGCGATGTCATTCAGGCCGATGGCGGCACTCGGACAGCGTCCATCACGGGCGCCGCCTTGGCGTTGCGGGATGCGCTGGTGCGCATTGGCGCCGAACCGGCTTTCAAGGAGCTGGTGGCGTCGGTGTCCGTGGGCATCTGGAAAGGCCATCCAGTGCTGGATCTGGACTACCTTGAAGACTCAGCGGCGGATACGGACATGAATGTCGTCATGCTGGCATCGGGTGGATTTGTGGAGGTTCAGGGCTCGGCCGAAGGAGCGCCGTTCACTGAGGATCAATTCAACTGCATGATCGCCTTGGCCCGGCAGGGTGTGACCGATCTGCTGGCCTTGCAAAGCCTAGCCTAACGATGGCTCGCACCAATCCGCCGCGGGCGGCTCAGACTGTCTGGCTGAAGGAAGCCGGCTATGAACCAGAGCAGACATCAGTTCATTGACTCCATGATTCGCCAAGGTATGCTTCGTTTTGGCGACTTCGCCTAGCCTAACGATGGCTCGCACCAATCCGTTGCGGGCGGTTCAGATTGTCAGACTGAAGGAAGCCGGCTATGAACCAGAGCAGACGTCAGTTCATTGACTCCATGATTCGCCAGGGCGTGCTTCGCTTTGGCGACTTCAAATTGAAGTGCGGCCGGCGCAGTCCCTACTTCTTCAACCTAGGTCATGTGAGCCAAGGGCCGGCGCTAGCAGAGCTTGGCGGGTTCTATGCAGACGCTATCGAATCCGCTGGCGTTCAATTTGATGTGTTGTTCGGCCCTGCTTACAAAGGCATCCCCATCGCCGTGGCCACCGCCATCGCCTTGGCCGGACGAGGCCGTACGGTGGGCGTTGCGTTCAATCGCAAAGAGGCCAAAACCCATGGGGAGGGCGGCCTTTTGGTGGGTGCGCCGCTTTCCGGCCGAGTGCTGATGGTTGACGACGTGGTTTCCGCCGGCACGGCCAAGCGCGAAGCCGCCGCCATCATCAAGGACGCCGGCGCGGCCTTGGCGGGCATCGTCATCGCCCTTGACCGCCAAGAGATCATTGCCGATGGCGAAACCGCCGTCGATCAACTGAGCCGCAGCTTGAACGCTCCGGTAATCAGCATTGTAACGCTGAAGGACGTCATCGAATTCCTGCGCCATGACGACAGCGCCGAAAGGAAGAAGCAGCTCGCTGCCTTAGAGGCGCATCATGAGGATCAGGGTGGTGCGGATTTCCCACGGCAAAACCGCCATCGATCACGTCGATCAACTGCGCAGCAGCTTGAACGCTCCGGTAATCAGCACTGTAACGCTGAAGGACGCCATCGAATTCCTGCGCCATGACGACAGCGCCGCCGGGAAGGAGAAGCTCGCTGCCTTAGTGGCGCATCAAAGGGCTCAGGGTGCGGTGAGCTAATCTTCGGCGGTGTCACTTCCTTCCTACTGGCAAGGGGGGCGCAGTCAAACGCCCGCCTGAATTTAGCCTGGATTGCCTCTTCTCCTCTGGGCCAGCAGTAATTTGCGTGCCGATGCCGGTACTGGTGAATATCTCCAGCAACAAGGCGTGGGGCTCGGTGCCGTCTATGATCTGAATGCTGTCGACGCCGCCGGCGGCCGCTTCAAGAGCGTAGCGCACCTTGGGTAACATGCCCTCGGTAATGGTGCGATCAGCGACCAGCTGCTCGACATCATCGGTGGTGAGCCGGGGTAGGGTTTCACCTTCGGCGTTCAGTATGCCGGGTGTGTTGGTCAGCAGAATGAGCTTCCCCGCCGGCAGGGCCTGCGCGACCCGCGCCGCCACCAAGTCGGCGTTGATGTTGTAGGACTCCCCCTTCGGGCCGGCACCGATGGGCGCGATCACCGGGATGAAGCCGGTGTGGATCAGGGTGTGGAGCACATCGGCGTTCACCTCCTCCACCACGCCCACATGGCCGAGGTCGATGATTTCCGGTGCCTGAAGCTTTGACCCCGGGCGGGACAGCTTGAGCCTTTTGGCCCGGATCAGACCCCCATCCTTGCCAGTGATGCCAACGGCGCGCCCGCCGTGGTGGTTGAGCAAGGAGACGATCTCCTGGTTGACTTGCCCGCCAAGAACCATCTCCACCACGCTCAAGGTAGTGGCATCGGTCACGCGCATGCCATCGACGAATTTCGGCGCGATGTTCAGCTTATTCATAAGCGAACCGATCTGCGGCCCGCCGCCATGCACCACCACCGGGTTCATGCCTACCAGCTTCAGCAACACCAAGTCCCTAGCGAAGGTGTTTTTCAGAGTTTCATCGGCCATAGCGGCGCCGCCGTACTTCACCACCATGGTGCAGCCATGGAACTCGCGGATGTAGGGCAGGGCTTCGGTCAAGACGCTGGCAATGCAGCCAGCTTGCTCTTCAGGGATTTTCATAGCGTGGACTGAAAGCTCAGGTTCGGACTGATTCGGTTGAGTTGAGTCTGGAAGATCCGCTGGATGCGCTCAAGGGTTGAAGGCTGGTCGGCTTCAAACCGCAAGGTGAGCATGGGGCTTGTGTTTGAAGCGCGGATCAGCCCCCAGCCATCTGGGTAGTCCACCCGCAAGCCATCGATGTCCGTGCGTTCGCCATCGCCGAAATCGCCTTGGTTGGCCAGTTCTTCGATGATTTGGAATTTTCTGCCTTCGTCGGCTTCCACTTTTATTTCCGGTGTTGACAAGCCGGTGGGCAGGGCTTGAAAGATCTGTTCGGCGCTGCGTTCGTCGATGCTGAGCAATTCAAGCACTCGTGCGGCGGCGTAGAGGGCGTCATCGAAACCATACCAGCGGTCAGCGAAGCAAATGTGGCCGCTGAATTCCCCGCCCAGAGGTGCGCCAGTTTCGCGCAGCTTGGCCTTGATATGGGAGTGGCCGGTTCTCCACATGCAGGGCCGCCCCCCGGCTTGGCGGACCAGTTCGCTTAGAAAACGGCTGCACTTCACGTCAAAAACAATCTCGGCACCCGGGCTTTCGCGCAAAATGTGTTCAGCGAAAAGCATCAGCAGCCGGTCCGGGTAGATAATGTCGCCGCTGTTAGTTACGAAGCCGAGGCGGTCGCCGTCGCCGTCAAAAGCCAACCCGCAGTCAGCGCCAGTGCATTGAACCGCTTGGATCAGGTCTTTAAGATTCTTTGGTTCAGCGGGGTCCGGGTGATGGTTGGGAAAGGATCCATCCACTTCGCAGAACAGCTCCACCAGCTCACAGCCGAGTTGGCGCAGCAGTGCGGGGACGACGGCGCCAGCGGCCCCGTTGCCGCAATCGGCCACCACCTTGAGCGGCCTGTTTAAGCCCGCGTCGGCCACAACCTCTTCAATGTAGCGTTCGGTAAAGTCTTGCTGGCTGATCTGCCCTTGGCCGCTGGTGAAGTCGCTGCGCTCAACACGATGGCGGAGGCCCTGTATGGCCGCCGCCGTTAAGGCCCTGCCGTTGAGGACCATTTTCAGGCCGTTGTAGTCGGCTGGATTGTGGCTGCCGGTAACCATGATGCCGGCACCCTCGCCGCTGCCCTGGACGGCAAAGTACAGGACCGGCGTTGGCACCAAGCCGATGTCCACGACATGCACGCCGCCGTCCGTCAACCCTTGATTGAGCGCTTGATGCAGGCTGGGGCCGGACGTGCGCCCGTCCCGCCCGGTCGTCACATGGCGGTGGCCGAGGGCCAGCGCTTCGGCGGCGAGGGCGCGCCCGAGTTGGCGCACCGTTGCCGCCGACAGGTTTCGATCAACCTGGCCGCGGATGTCGTAGGCGCGGAATATTTCCGGGTCGAGTTTGGGCTTGCTGTTCATCTAGCCAATGCCTTAGCGGCCTTGGCAAAAAACAACTCCCCCAATCGCTGCACCAGGCTCATCGCCAGATCCCGCTTGCCTTGGTAGGCCAAGTCCACTTCGCCTTGCGCCCAGACTAAGGTGGCGGCGTTGTAGTCGCTGTTGAAGCCGATTTTCTGGTTGGACACGTCATTCACGACGATGGCGTCCAAGTGCTTGCGCTGGCGCTTGCTTCTAGCGTGCGCGAGGGCGTTTTCGGTTTCGGCCGCGAAGCCAACCACCACTGGCCCCTTTGGTAGTTGGGCGACCGCGCCGATGATGTCCGGATTTTTCGTCAAGGTGATTTGCAGCGACTCGCCTAGGCCCTGCTTCTTGATCTTCTGCTTGGCTTGCTGTTCGGGTCGGTAATCCGCCACCGCAGCCACGCCGATGACGAGATCCTGGTCGGCCGCTCGGGCGAGAACCGCTTCGTACATGTCTTGGGCGCTCGTTACCGCAATGTGCTCCACGTCCGTTGGCGGTAATAGTCTGCACGGGCCGGAAACCAAGGTGGTTCGGGCACCAGAGATGGCGGCGGCGGCGGCAATGGCGTAGCCCTGCTTGCCTGAACTTTGGTTGGAAAGGTAGCGCACCGGATCCCATGCCTCCCGGGTCGGCCCAGCGGTGACCAACACCTTCAGACCCTCAAGACAGCGTGGGGAGAACAGCTCCTTGACGGCGCGAAGCAGCTCTTCAGGCTCCGCCATGCGCCCAGGACCCATATCGCCGCAAGCCTGCTCACCATCATTGGGGCCGATCAGTTTTTTGCCGTCGTCAATCAGGGTTTTGGCGTTGCGCCTTGTGGCTGCATCCCGCCACATGGCTTGGTTCATAGCGGGTGCTAAGACGGTCGGCGAATCCGTGGCCAAACAAAGGGTGGTCAGTAAATCTGGTGCCAGCCCGTGCGCCAAGCGGGCCATGAAGTGGGCGGAGGCGGGCGCGATGAGCACCAGATCCGCCCAGCGGGCCAGTTCAATATGGCCCATGGCGGCTTCGGCCTCAGCGTCCCACAGTTCGCTGCGCACCGGGTGCCGGGAGAGGGCCTGCAGGGTCACAGGGGTGACGAACTCCTGTGCGCTCCGGGTGAGGACCACCTGCACATCTGCGCCTTCGTTGCGCAAATGTCGCACAAGCGTTGGGGTCTTATAGGCCGCAATTCCGCCTGTCACCCCAAGCAGAATGTTCCTCCCTGAAAGCGTCATGCCCGCATCTTACCACTGTTGACATGTGTACGGGTTCAGGACATTGCGGAATTTTTTCGATCAGGCAGCGGGGGAGAGCTTGCGCGGGAATTCGGCCGGAGCCAACAAGCCGAGGGCATGGTGGGGGCGGGCGTTGTGGTGGTCGCGGAGAGACCCCTCCAAAGCTCGGTTCACTGCGCCGGAGGTCGTCCCGGTGGACGGACCATATAACCCGACCGCAGGGTGCGGTTGCTGCGCTCGACGCTGCCGTTGATGTCGGGGCGGCGGGGTGCGAGGACATGCGAGGGGGATGCCGGCGTCGCGGCAGGCGGTTTCGAATTCCTGCATGAACTCGGAGCCGTCGTCAAGCGCGCCATCGCGGGTGTTTCAAACGCAACGCAAGGGGCTTATATTATGACCATGATGCAGACGACGATCGTCTACGACACCCACGCGGCGGTGCTGCGGCTGACGGAAACGGGCATGCCCGAGCCGCAGGCCGTGGCCGTGGTGCGCGAGCAGTCCCTGCTGCTCGAACACAATCTCGCCACCAAGGCCGATATCGAAGCCCTGCGCCAAGAGACCAAGGCGGGTATCGAAGCCCTGCGCCAAGAGACCAAGGCGGGTATCGAAGCCCTGCGCCAAGAGACCAAGGCGGGTATCGAAGCCCTGCGCCAAGAGACCAAGGCGGGTATCGAAGCCCTGCGCCAAGAGACCAAGGCCGATATCGCACTGGTCAAGGCCGATATCGAAGTCCTGCGCCAAGAGACCAAGGCGAATATCGCGACCGCAAAGAACGGCATTATCATGTGGGTCGTCGGGCTGAACATGGCCATGGTCGGCTTGGTGATTGCAGCCGTCAAGCTTCTCTAGCGCCACACGACGCTCCGCGCGCTCCGGTTTCGCCTCGGCGCAAGGTTTCCCGCTGCCCCGCTCCAGCGGCGGGCAGGGGCCGTGCAGGGCTTGCCAAGCCCCGCGCGGGGCCGAGCCCGACCCGCTTTCCGGGCCGCCCTGATACGTCGCCGCCCCGGCGGACGCATGCCATCGCCATGGCGGAGGATCGCCCAAAATCCGACCGACCACATCCGCCGAGGTGCTGTCGCCGCAGATCAGCCGATGAGGCCCAAGCTGCCAGAGATCGCCCTGCCCTGAGACCGGCGTGACCGGCACCTCCGGCGCATCGTCCTCGCCCTCGACCGGATCCTCTCTGCCCAGCGCCTCGGGACCACGCAGCAACGCGTCCAGATCCTCGCTGCTGATGCCAAGAGCGTCAGGTCGAAGTCCTCGGCCACCGGTTTTAAGCCAAAAAAAGGGCACTTCGATTTTTGCCTGTTTTCTGCGCCGCACATCGGCGCGATTGGTTTGAAGTTGGCGTTGAGCCGCTGCAGTTGCATAAGAGGGCGCATGTTGCAGGCAAGGTTCTTCATGCCGATCCTGGCTTTGGCCTGTGCCGGACCGGACCGATGGCCCGCACGATGGTGCCGCCCATGTCATTGGCCTGCGCGCCGCAGACATGCTTGGCCCGGGGCCGCACGGTGGATTTGGTCCGGTCACTCCTCCGAGCCTGCTCGGTCAGCGGCGTGCCCCGCTCGCCCTTTACAGGCGTTTCCACGGACGCGGACAAGCAGCGCCGCTGAGCTTGGTGGTTAGACGTCATTCGTTCTTGGTGCACACCTTCCCCGCACACATCAACGCGACAAGCTGGCTGTTCGCGGCGCACATCACCCGCCACCAACTTAGATTGACAGGCCCTTGCGGATTTGCTTGAGTTGCCGCTTCCTCCACTAGCTTTCCAACAAGGCGCAAGATGCCATGTCGCCGGTAGTGTGCTGCTCCGTTAATAAGCCATGAAGGTCGAACAGTTTAATGACCCCTATTTGAACCGCACTTGGGGAGAACTTGGTGTGCGCGCCGCGTTAAGCGGCAATCGCGTTGCTGTTGCCTTGGGCTATCCGGCGGCGGGGCTGGCTGAGGAGTTGGCTGAGCGCTTGGCAACCTTCCTCGGTGTTCCCAAGATCGATTTGGACTTGGCGTTTAGGCCGCCGGCGGGGCGCGGCTTTGGGCAGGTGAAGCACATCATCGCCGTCGCCTCCGGCAAGGGCGGGGTTGGTAAATCCACCACGGCGGTGAATCTGGCCTTGGCGTTGAGTCTTGAGGGAGCGTCGGTCGGTCTCTTGGACGCGGACATCTACGGTCCAAGCCAAGGCATGATGTTAGGCGTGGCGCCGGGCCGCCGGCCGGAAATCAAGCAGGAGAAGTTTTTCGTGCCGGTTAAGGCGCTGGGCTTGAAGACCATGTCCATGAGCTTCCTGGTTGATGAAAAAACGCCCGTGATCTGGCGCGGCCCCATGGCCACCGGTGCCTTGCAGCAATTGCTCGGCCAAACGGACTGGGGGGCGTTGGACTACCTCATTGTCGATATGCCGCCGGGCACCGGGGACATTCAGCTCACCCTGTCGCAGAAGGCCCCGGTCAGCGGCGCGGTCATTGTCACCACGCCCCAGGAAATTGCGCTCTTAGATGCGCGTAAGGGCATTGAGATGTTCCGCAAGGTGGATATTGCGGTGCTTGGTGTGGTGGAGAACATGAGCTATTTCGCCTGTCCGGACTGCGGTGCTAAGAGCCGAGTGTTTGGTGATGGCGGCGGCGCTCGGGTGGCGGAGGAGTTTTCGACGCCGCTGCTCGGCGAATTGCCTTTGGCGCTGGAAATAAGGCAGCAGGCCGATAGTGGCCGGCCAACCGTGGCGGCGGAACCGGATGGCGTCACGGCGCTCCTATATCGAGATATTGCGCGCCACGCGGCGGCCCGTATTTGGAGCTTGGACGGCGCGCCGACACCCACCATCAGCATGACGGATGAGTAGTGAGCATCAAGTCTGATCGTTGGATTCGGAGCATGGCCGCCAAGGGCATGATTGAACCCTTTGTACCGCAGCAGGTGCGCACCGGCCCAGTCGGCAAGGTCATTTCCTATGGCGCATCAAGCTATGGCTACGATGTGCGCTGCGGCGAGCACTTCAAGATTTTCACCAACATTAACACCGCCACCGTGGACCCAAAAGCGTTTGATGAGCGCAGCTTTGTGGACTACGAGGGGGGGGATGCCTGCATCATCCCGCCCAATTCCTTTGCCCTTGCCTCCACCATTGAATACTTCCGCATTCCGGCTGACGTGCTGACCATTTGCGTTGGCAAATCCACCTACGCCCGCTGCGGCATCATCGTCAACGTCACTCCCTTGGAGCCTGAATGGGAGGGAAACGTCACCTTGGAGTTCTCCAACACCACCACCCTGCCAGCCAAAGTTTACGCCAATGAGGGGGCCGCGCAGATGTTGTTCTTCCAATCCGACGAGCGCTGCGAAGTGTCCTACAAGGACCGCGCGGGCAGGTACCAAGGTCAGCGCGGGGTTGCTCTGCCTCGGCCCTAGCCCAGCCAAGGCCGGGCGCAGATGTTGTTCCTCCAATCCGACGAGCGCTGCGAAGTGTCCTACAAGGACCGCGCAGGCAAGTACCAAGGTCAGCGCGGGGGTGCTCTGCCTCGGCCCTAGCCCAGCCAAGGCCGGGCGCAGATGTTGTTCCTCCAATCCGACGAGCGCTGCGAAGTGTCCTACAAGGACCGCGCGGGCAGGTACCAAGGTCAGCGCGGGGTTGCTCTGCCTCGGCCCTAGCCCAGCCAGGGCCAGGCGCAGATGTTGTTCCTCCAATCCGACGAACGCTGCGAAGTGTCCTACAAGGACCGCGCGGGCAGGTACCAAGGTCAGCGCGGGGTTGCTCTGCCTCGGCCCTAGCCCAGCCAAGGCCGGGCGCAGATGTTGTTCTTCCAATCCGACGAGCGCTGCGAAGTGTCCTACAAGGACCGCGCGGGCAGGTACCAAGGTCAGCGCGGGGTTGCTCTGCCTCGGCCCTAGCCCAGCCAGGGCCGGGCGCTACTTTTGGGGCGTTGCTCCGACGGCTACGCTGGTTGTTCTTGCGCTGCTCGTCGGCGTAGGGCCGGGCGTTGCTTAGACGCCGCAATTGGGCCCCGGTGCGCCAGCGCCAGCCGGCGGAGGCTCCATGGAACCGGTGCGAATTGGGTTGAATCTGCTTATTCCGGCCTGTTTTCCGAGATTTTGGCGAGGGTGTTTTGAGCGGGGTTCCGGCCTGTCGTGGCCCGAAATCTGTTGTAGTTCTCCAACACCACCAACTCGATCCGATTGGTCGTTTGCAGCAGGTTCATGGCCGTTGCCTTGAAGGTCAGCCGGGATTTCGCAACAGTCTTTCCATTACTTTTGCAGCAAGATTTCTTCCGCCACCGGCTCGTAGTCTGCGGTTGCAATTTCTCCGATGACTTGAGCCTGCTGGCCGTTTTCCTGCAACAAGCGGATGGCGGCCTTGACCGACGCTGCCGGTAGGCAAAGCACAAAGCCGATGCCGCAGTTGAATGTGCGCAGCATCTCGGCTTCCTCAATGTTGCCCGCCTGTTGCAGCCAGTTGAACATTTCGGGTCGCTGCCAAGCTCCCGGCCGGATCAGGGCTGCGGTTGCCTCGTTCGTCAACATGCGCGGCACGTTCTCCAGCAGTCCGCCCCCGGTGATGTGCGCCATGCCATGGACGGCCATTTGAGCGAGGACGGTGCGGACGACGCGTACGTAGATGCGTGTGGGCGTCAACAGGGTTTCGGCTAGGTCTGGCGTTGGTTTCTCGCCGGGGGCTTCCAGAATGCGCCTGATCAGGGAGTAGCCGTTGGCGTGAGGTCCGCTCGAGGCCAGCCCCACGAGTTGATCGCCAACGCCGATGCGGTGGCCGTCGATAATGCCATTTCGCTCCACCACGCCGAGGCAGAAGCCGGCCAAGTCGTAGTCTCCATCTGCATAGAAGCCGGGCATCTCCGCAGTCTCGCCGCCAACCAAGGCGCAGCCAGCCATCTCGCAGCCCTTGGCGATGCCCTTGATGACCTGTTCGGCCACATCGACATCAAGCCGGCCCGTTGTGTAGTAGTCGAGAAACAGGAAGGGTTCCGCGCCGCAGGTCAACACATCGTTGGCGCACATAGCCACCAAGTCCTGGCCGACAGTGTTGTGCTGGCCGAGGTCGATGGCAAGCTTCAATTTGGTGCCAACGCCGTCCGTGCCGCTGACTAGAACAGGGTGATGATAGCCCGCTGGAATTTCGCTTAGGGCGGCGAACCCCCCCACATGGGTCAACGTTTCTTGGCGATATGTGGCTCGGCAAGCCGGGGCGATGCGTTGGATCAGTTCGTTGCCGGCGTCAATGTTCACCCCGGCGGCGCGATAGGTCAGCCCCTTGCCCATTGATGCAGTGTACCACTGCCGCCTAGTGTCCTGTCGCACAAGCCCCGTGCGGCACGCTGAAAAGCGAGAAGCTTATGGGACAGGACACGAGCCAAGCTCTGCAACACGTTGCCTAGGAAACCTCTGAAATATTCGCAGGCTTTCGCAGTGCAACAAGACCAATCTTTTTCGATGACGTGTCAGTCAATGAAAATAAATGATCACGGATGCCATGCGACCGCCAATCCTTGGAAGCTGGTCAGAGGCTCCCTAGCGAGGCAATGGCTTTCATGGAACATAAGGTCACCGGTGCGGTGCTGGTCGTGTGAAGTGTTGTGGCGGGATCATTAGCTGTATCGGCATCAATCCCGCCGGCTTTAGAGGTTAGAATCTCCCTGTCTCCATGTTCGAGCCCTAAAATGCCCCTCAGACCGCTTTTATTGGCAGTGATGGCTTTCTCAATGGCGTTGACGGCGAACGTCGGCTTCACGGCGGCGGGCACGTTCTACCAAGTTGAAGTGGAGCTGGACGGCCAAGCCGTCGCGTCCCGGCAAGCGGCATCAAGAGAAGGGCTTGAAATCGTGCTTATGCGGGTGAGTGGCTTGCAGTCCTTGCCGTCCGTCCCGGCTATTGAAGAGGCCTTTGCGCAGCCGGAGCGGTTCTTCAACAGCTATTTCTTCACCGACGACCAACGCCTTAGGTTCCTGTTTGCCGAAGACGCCATCTTGGGTTTGATCAATCAAGCCAAATTGCCGATTTGGCCGTTCAACCGGCCCAAGGCCATCGCTTGGTTGGTGGTGGAGCAAGAGGGCAGACGTGAAATCATCCAGGAAGGCCACCCGCTGGCGGCAGCGATCATTGCGCAGTCGCGGCGGCGCGGCCTTGAGGTGCGCATGCCGCTGATGGATCTGGAAGATCAGATGCGGGTGCAGCCCACTACCGTTTGGGGCGGCGCCACCTGGTCTGTGGTGGCCGCTTCAAGGCGCTACGATGCCGACCTGGTTCTCGTGGGGCGCTTCCGGCGGCAAGCGGATGCAGCCTACGGAGGAAGGCTCTTGGCTTGGCTGGGGAACGCCGAATTCGAGGGGGAGATTACAAGTGCGGACCTGCCAAGCAGCGGCATGCAGGCGGCCGATTTCCTGGCCAACGAACTCGCCGTTCGATACGCCATTCCCTGGCGGCCGTTGCAGCGGTTGCCGCTGACCGTTAATGGCATTGCCTCGCCGCTTCACTATGGCGGATTGCTAAGTTACCTTGAGAGCCTTGAATTCGTATACGGCGTGCAGGTTTTTGCTGTGCATCAGGATCAGTTGGAACTCGGCGTGGGCAGCCGGGCGGAAATGTTCCAGCTTGTGGGGTTGTTGCAGGCGGGCGGACGGCTATCTCGCTCGGGCAATGATGGGCCGTTCAATCAATTGTCTTGGCGGCAGCCATAGCGGCGGCAGGTGGTTTTGAATCTTTCCCACAGGCACGGGCGGCGGAATGCATTTTTTAGCCAGCGAAGTAGCGGCGACAAGTAGCTATGCGTCCTTCCCATATACCTAACGCCATTACCTTGCTGCGCATCTTGTTGGTCCTGCCAATCGCTTGGCTGCTTTGGTTGGCCCGCTACCCGGAAGCCCTGCTGTTGATGGTGGTTGCGGGGGTCTCGGATATAGTCGATGGCGCCTTGGCCCGGCATTTCGACTGGAGAAGCGATTTCGGCGCCATGCTGGATCCTTTGGCGGACAAGGCGATGGTGGTGATTCTCTTTGTCGTGTTGACCCTGCAAGGGAGTTTTCCGCTGTGGCTGGCCATCATCGTGGTCGCCCGTGACGGCGTCATTTTGGCCGGCGCGGGCGTTTATCGCGGGTTGGTGGGCGAATTTGTCGTGGCGTCGACCGCCATCAGCAAGATCAATACCGCTGCGCAGGTGGTGGTCTTGATTTTGGCGCTGATCGAGCTCTGCGATTTTGGTGTCGTCAGCGACATTGCCGCCGCGTTGGTTGATCCTTTTTGTTTCTATCTTCTCGCTGTGCTGGCCATAGTATCGGGCTTGGACTACGTCATCACCTGGAGCCTGAAGGCGTGGCGCAATGCCCCTCGCACGGCGGACCGGTGAATCAACTAACCCTGCCCTTGGTGGCCTGTGATGGCCCCACCTTCGCCAACTTTGTGGTTGGTGCCAACAGCGAATTAATTGGCCGTCTGATGGGGCGGGAGGTCGGTTCGCTTTGGCTGTGGGGCGGCCCTTCCACGGGCAAATCCCATTTGGCGTGCGCCACCTGCCATTGGCATGTGGACCGCGGCGCCAAGGTGGCCTATGTGCCCTTGTCGGCGGTGCCTAGGGGCTCGGAGATTGTGCATGGCCTGTCCACCTATGATCTGGTGGTGCTTGACGACTTGCCGCAGTGGTTGGGCCACCTGCCCTTGGAGCAGGCGCTTTTCGGGCTGTACGAGGGTTTGCGGGCGAACGGCGGCCACCTTGTCATGATGGCGGACCGGCCGCCGCTTCAGTGCGGTTTCGTCCTGCCGGACATCGGTTCGAGGCTGAAGGCGGCGTCGGTCGGGGTGATTGATGAACTGGACGACCACGGTAAGGGGTTGGTGCTGGCCAATCGGGCTAGAAACAAGGGGTTTGAACTGTCGGCCAAGGTATTGGACTTCTGGCTCAATCGATCCGAACCTCGGCTTTCCCGCTTGCTGGATGATCTTGAGCGGTTGGAGCAGGCTGCTTTGAGCGAACGGCGCCGCTTCACCATTCCCTTGGTTAAGGCGGTATTGGGGCTTTGAACAACCGCGAGGTCAAGATCGTCTGCACTGGCGGCGGCAGCGCCGGGCATGTGCTGCCAGCCGTGCCGGTCATGCGCGTGTTGAAAGAACAGGGTGCTGAGGTGATTTATATCGGTGCCGCCGACGGCGCCGAGAAAAGCTATTTGGTCGGGGAGGATCTGGCCTACTATGGCGTGTCGTCGGGCAAACTGCGCCGCTACTTCTCATGGCGCAATTTCGCTGATGTTCTATGCGTGATCCGAGGCATCTGGCAAAGCTATTGGCTGCTCGGCCGCTTGGCCCCGAGCCTGATCTTCTCCAAGGGCGGCTTCGTGAGCTTTCCCGTGGTGTTGGCGGGATGGCTGCGGCGAATTCCAGTGGTCGCCCACGAGTCGGATTTCTCCCCAGGGCTCGCCAACCGGCTGGCAATGCCGTTTCTGAGCGCCCTTTGCACCAGCTTTCCGGTGCCGCGCCCAAGACGCTTGCGCGGAGCGCTTATTCACAGCGGTTCGCCGATGCGCCCGGAACTGCTAGAGGGCTCCGTCGAACGGGGGCGGAAGTTGGTGAATGCGCCGCTAGGCGTGCCGTTGGTGTTGGTCACAGGTGGCAGCTTGGGGGCGCAAGCCCTGAATGCTGTTGCTCGAGCGGCGGCGCCGGCCTTGGTGAAGCATTGCTGCTTGGTTCATATCTGCGGCCCAGGCAAGGTCGCACCGCTTGACTTGGACCGATACCACCCATTCGAATTCATTGCTGAAGGCTGGGGCGATCTGCTGGCGGCGGCGGACGTAACGGTTTCCCGCGCTGGCGCCAATGTCCTGTTTGAACTGCTGACCTTGGGCAAGCCCAACATCCTTGTTCCCTTGCCTCGTTCCACCAGCCGCGGCGACCAGATTGAAAACGCCGCCTACGCCAAGCGGTGCGGCTACAGCTTGGTGATTGCAGAAGAGGATTTTGACGTCGGCCGCTTGGTCAGCGCCGTGCAACAGATGCTGGCTGACCGGGCCGAGTGGACCCGCCGCCTCAGTGAGTTTGAGGCGGTTCCGGCGGTGGAACGCTTGGTTGCCGCCATTCATGAATTTGCAGCCAAGGGCTAATTTGCTTTGACAAAACTGTAGCGTTCCGTCGTTCTAGCGGGGCGATTCAGTTACCCTTTAGCTTGGAGACTGCTTGGGAGGGAAGGAAAATGCGCAAAACACTCATCGCTTGGCTGTTCGCCACATTGCCAGCCATCACGCACGGCCATGATCTCGTCACGCTTGATGAAATGCTTGCTGAGTTCGGCTGGGATTTTGAGACCGCGGCCATCGAGGCGCAGGAAGTTGGTGATGGGCTATATGTCTTTTTTGGCGTTGGCGGCAACATTGCTGTCAGCATTGGCAATGATGGGGTGCTGATCGTTGATGATCAGTTTCCGCAAATGATCCCCAAGGTGAAGGCCAAGATTGCTGAGTTCGGCGGCGGCGACATCGATTTCGCCATCAACACCCACTGGCATTTCGACCATGCTGAGGGGAATTTGGCGTTGGGGCCGGATGGCGTGCGGCTGATGGCCCATGCGAACGCGCGCCGGATGATGGCCGAACCGCGCATCATCAACTTGGTCGCTTGGCAGTACCAGCAGCAGGCTTACCCGGAGGAGGCTTGGCCGACCATCACATTTGATGACAACATGCGCCTGCACTTCAACGGCGAAACGGTGGACCTTCTGCACTTCGGCCCGGCCCACACCACAGGCGACACCGCGGTCTTTTTTCGGGGCCGCAACGCCGTACACTTTGGCGATGTGTTCAACAACACCGGCTATCCGTTCATTGACGTGGACAACGGCGGTGACCTTGACGGCCTGATCCGCTTTTGTGCGATGGCATTGGCTGAACTGGGCGAGAATGCCGTGGTCATTCCCGGTCACGGGCCAGTGACGGACCGGCAAACGTTGGCGGACTACATCTCCATGCTGCGGCAAGTGCGGCAGCGCATTCGGGGCTTGATGGACCAAGGCGCGGACTTGGCGGCGGTTGTCGCCGCCCGTCCGACGGCGGGCTTCGACGAGGCCTATGGCGACCCGGCGAACTTCATCAATCGCGCCTTCACCAGCTTGCAACGCAAGGCGGGCGGAAGCCCCTGACCGTGGCGACCCCGTTCAGCGCCGCATAGCCAACTGCGCCTAGCCGCTCGGCTTCAATTTCGGAGCCGGTGGACGGCGCTTGGCTGCACTGTCGGCCCAAGCAAGCCGGCTAGGCGCTGGCAACCTCCTGCTCAATGAGGTCCGCATACCTAGCCAACGCCTGCTCCCGTCGCTTGACCAAATGGTAGTCCGGGAAGAGTTCCTCGGTGCCCTGATAACGGCCCAACACCTGCCGCGCCACGGTGACCTTGTGTACTTCGGTTGGCCCGTCCGCTAGCGCCATGTGAAAGCTGTCGAGCACGCCGGCGGCAAAGGGCATCTCGGTGGAGATGCCGAGCGAGCCATGCACCTGCAGGGCGCGGGCGTAAACGTCGTAGTACACCTTCGGCATCTGCGCCTTCACCGCTGAGATGTCCGCCCGCACTTGCTTGTAATCCTTGAGTTTGTCGATTTTCCAAGCCGTGCGCAGCACGAACAGGCGGAATTGCTCAATGTCTATCCAACTATCGGCGATCATGGCCTGCACCATCTGCTTTTGCGCTAGCACTTCGCCTTGGGTCTCACGGGACAGGGAGCGCTCGCACATCATGTCGAAGGCGCGCTGGACTTTGCCGACGGTGCGCATGGCGTGATGAATGCGCCCGCCGCCGAGACGGGTTTGGGCGACGATAAAGCCTTGCCCAACTTCGCCAAGCAAGTGGTCTTGAGGAATGCGCACATTGTTATAGCGCATGTAGGCGTGCGAGCCCTTGCTTTCGTAGCCCACCGCCACGTTGCGCAGGATTTCCACGCCGGGCGTATCGGCCGGCACGATGAACATGGACATGCGCTGATAGGGCGGCGCCTCCGGGTCGGTCACTGCCATGACAATCAGGAAGGAGGCGTAACGGGCGTTGGACGAGAACCACTTCTCGCCATTGATGACCCATTCATCGCCAATGAGCTCCGCCCGGCAGGTGAAGACTTTGGGATCTGCGCCGCCTTGCGGCTCAGTCATGGAGTAGCAGGAGCAGATTTTGTTGTCCAGCAGTGGTTGCAGGTAGCGTTCTTTTTGCTTGATGGTGCCGTAGTGGGCGAGGATCTCGGCGTTGCCGGAGTCCGGCGCTTGGCAGCCGAAGGCAACTGGCGCGCACTTGGCCCGTCCGAGAATTTCGTTCATCAACCCCAACTTGAGCTGGCCGTAGCCTTGGCCGCCCAACTCCGGGCCAAGGTGGCAGGCCCACAGGCCCCGTTTCTTCACCTCCTCCTGCAGGGGTGGAATGAGCTTGCTGCGGTTCGGGTCGCTAAAGTCGTTGGGGTGGCCGATGATGAAATCTAGCGGCTCAATCTCCTCGCGAACGAATTGGTCCATCCAATCGAGTTCCTTTTGAAACTCGACCTCGGTTTCGAAATCCCAGGCCATTTGCCTTCCCTTCATTGGTTGAGGGAGATGTTTTACCCCATTGGCCTAGGCTTTGTGAAGCGTTGCGCGGTTGCCAAAGCGCCAGATGCGCGCCGATCAAGCTCGCCACTTGGTTGGAACGGCACCCGATCGGTTCGCATGAACAGCGGCTTGCTAATAATCCGGCGCAAGCGAATTCCGCCACACATCTGGCCAGCCCCAATGTTGGTGCATTAGGCGAAGGACCATCTCCGTTCATGGAACCACCATAAGCCCATTCTTTTCAGGCGAGTTCAGGCGAGCAACCCCGCGCGGTCCTGTTGCTGTGCCGGAGGATGGGCGCACGCAGGAGCTTAACGTGTCGGCCGGCAAGCACCGCAAGCCCGCTCTATTCAGACCTGGCCGCTCGCATCGGGCCGGTCTGAACTCGTTGTGTTGTTTGCTCGGCAGCGGGGTGGCTTGCTGCCGTGGTTAGTTCAATAAGGGCTGTGTGGGTGCTTTCTACCCCGGCAGTTTTCCTGGCTGGTTGTTCGGAGCAGGCGGCACCATCAGCCGGCCACAGCGCCCGTCGTGCGTAGCTGTTGGATGTCCTTGGCGTGGAAGCCGTTAGCGCTTAAGACTTCAGTCGTTCAGACCAAGCCGCTCGCATCGGGCCGCTCTGAACTCGTTGTGTTGTTTGCTCGGCAGCGGGGTGGCTTGCTGCCGTGGTTAGTTCAATAAGGACCGTGTGGGTGCTTTCTACCCCGGCAGTTTTCCTAGCTGGTTGTTCGGAGCGGGCGGCACCATCAGCCGGCCACAGCGCCCGTCGTGCGTAGCTGTTGGATGTCCTTGGCGTGGAAGCCGTTAGCGCTTAAGACTTCATCCGTGTGGGCTCCGGGCTGCGCGGCGGTGCTTGGCTCCGTCGGTGGGGTGCGGCTGAAGCGGGGTGCTGGTGCGGCTTGGTGCAGGTCGCCCACTTTGATGAACGTGTCTCGGTCCCGGTTGTGGGGGTGGTCAATGGCTTCCTCGAAGTTGAGCACAGGCGCGTAACAGATGTCAGTTCCCAGCATGATGGCGTCCCATTCATCCCGGGTCTTGGTCCTGAATATGCGTTCCAGTCGGTGGCGCATGGCCGGCCACTCTGGGCGGTCGAGTTGAGCAGCTAGGCCGTCCTGCTCGGCAAGGCCCGATTTCTCAAGCAGCAGGGCGTAGAACTGCGGCTCAATGGAGCCGACGGAGATGTGCTTGCCGTCCTTGGTTTCAAAGGTGCCGTAGAAGTGGGCACCGCCGTCGAGCATGTTTTTGCCCCGCTCCGGCAGCCAGTGGCCGGTATTCATCATGCCGAAGATGCCGTTCATCAGCAGAGCGGAGCCATCGGTCATAGCGGCGTCCACCACTTGGCCTTGGCCGGAGTTGTTGCGCTCAAACAGCGCCGCCAGGATGCCGAAGGCGAGCAACATGCCGCCGCCGCCGAAATCCCCCACGAGGTTCAGGGGCGGGGTTGGACCACGGCCCGGTTCGCCAATGGAGTGCAGGGCAGCGGTTAGCGAGATGTAGTTGATGTCGTGCCCGGCCGCCTTGGCCAAGGGGCCGGTTTGTCCCCAGCCGGTCATGCGCCCGTAGACCAACCGGGGATTGCGCTCCAGGCAGATGTCCGGACCTAGGCCCAGACGCTCCATAACCCCAGGCCGAAAGCCCTCGATCAACACATCCGCTTGCTCCAGCAGTTTGAGCACAGCCTCGATGCCATCGCTCTTTTTCAGATCCACAGCAACGCTCTTGCGGCTTCGATCTAGAATGTCGGCGCGGCCGGCTGGCTGGCCCACGGCCGAGGCGCGGTCTATGCGCGTGACTTCCGCGCCCATGTCGGCCAGCATCATGCCGCAGAAGGGGCCGGGACCGATGCCTTGCAGCTCAATGACCTTGAGTCCGTTCAATGGTCCCATGTTGTTCTCCTTTCTATAGGGCTGGCGTGAATGGCCCCGGCATTCTGTGCAGGACCGCTGCAAAAATAGCATAGATGAGACCGGTGCGAATTGGGTTGAATCTGCTTATTCCGGCCTGTTTTCCAAGATTTTGGCGAGGAGTTTGTGTTTTGATGGGGGTTCCGGCCTGTCGTGGCGCCGAAACCTGCGGCCTCGGGTGAATGCGGACGGATTCCGCCCTGGGGCGGCCAACAACTCGATCCGATTGGCCGCTTGCAGCAGGTTCATGGTCGTCGCCTTGAAGGTCAGTCGGGATTTCGCAACAGTCTTTAGATGCGTCATGGCCGGGTCTTTGGCGGCCGCATTGGAAATTCCCTAGGCGCAAAGAAATCCGCCGCCGTGGAAGCCTGCATGGGCGGCTAGGTTCCGGTGTCGTGTAAAGTGCGCCTTTTGCCATAGGTGATAGGGGCGCTCAAGTCGCGAACGCCCCCTCCATTGGTGATGACATGCCCAATCTGAATGATGACCTGCCTCCGGAAGCGATTGACTTGGCTAGCGTGGATGCGGTGCTGGCCACGGCCCGCTCGGTACGCCGGCGGCTTGATTTCGAACGGCCAGTGGAGCGGGATCTGATTCTGGATTGCATCAACATCGCCGTGCAGGCCCCCACTGGCCTTGGCGGCGAGAGTTGGCGGTTCGTGGTGGTCACGGATGCTGGGATCAAAAAGCGCTTGGCGACGCTCTACCGGCAGGTGCTAGAGGAGTTGGTGGTGGGCCGGGGCATGGAGATTAAGCCAACCCAGCAAGCGCTAATTGAGCGTCTGCACGAGGTCGCCGCCATGATCCTGGTTTGCAACACCGTGCCGCCGCCGGAGGGCGACGTTGCCGCACAGGTTGGGTATTACGGCTCCATCCTGCCGGCCGCTTGGTCGCTGATGCTGGCTCTTCGGGCGCGCAACATTGGTGCTACTTGGACCTCCTTGCTGGCTTCCCGGCAGCGGCAGGTGGCGGAAATTCTGCGGATGCCGAAGGGAACCGTGCTGACAGCCATGCTGCCCATTGCCTACACCAAGAACGCCAAGCTAAAGCGGGCCAAGCGGCGGGACGCCCAGGAAGTCACGTTCTGGAATGAGTGGGGTGCCTAGACGACCGGGGGCTGCCCCCACGCAGCATCGCACCGGCTTGAATTTGTTGCCCTGCGGCTCGTCAGCACCAGTGCGTGCTCGTGGAAGGGCCCGGAGGGTCAGTCATCCCGCAAATGGCGGTGTTGGAAGCGCCGGCGATTGACCGGCGGCTTCATTGGCGGGAAGACAGCTGTGTGGTCTCTTGCTGCCCCCACGCAGCATCGCACCGGCTTGAATTTGTTGCCCTGCGGCTCGTCAGCACCAGTGCGTGCTCGTGGAAGGGCCCGGAGGGTCAGTCATCCCGCAAATGGCGGTGTTGGAAGCGCCGGCGATTGACCGGCGGCTTCATTGGCGGGAAGACAGCTGCGCGGTCTCGCACTGCACCCGTTTTGTTGGGTTTTGGGCGCTATTTCCGGGGCTGCGTCAAGCTGAATTGAGGACAACCTCAGCGCTTCCCCACAGGGGCGGTTCGGAACCGGTCCGCTCAAGCCAGATGTCGCACTCGGCAATTCGTTCGCCATGGGACTCGTGCAGGCCGGTCACTCGTCCCCGTGCGGTGATGTGGTCGCCATCAAGGATGACCAAGGGAAAGCGCATGAATAGACGGCGGACGGCGTGGGGGCCAGCCCAAGCGTTCAACATGTTGATCATGTAGCTTAGCCCCAAGGGGCCCTGATTGATGGTGTGGCGGCCAAAGCCTAGCTGCTCCACCACGCTTGGGTCCCAATGCACCGGGTTGGGGTCGCGCAGGATAGCGGCCATGGTGCGCATCCGCTCCGACCGTACCCGCTCCATGGTCCAAGGGGGAATCTCATCCCCCACCTGCACGTTCTGCGCTTGGTTGGCGGCAACGGGCTTGGCCGAAGCCTGTTGGCTGGGAGGGGTTCCCTGAGCTGGAAGGGTTCGTTCACTGCCATCGGGTTTAACGCTGCGCCGATAGTGCCAAGTGATGGTGGAGCGGGCGCTGAGCCTGTTGTCCGGGTCGGATAGCCCGAAGCGGAACTGAATGCGGTCAAACACGCCTCTGCCGTCTGCACAGCGGTCAGCCGCGCTGACCTCGCCGGTAATGCGATAAGGGGTTTCCTCCTGCAGCGGTTGGAAAATCTCCCAATCGTAGCTTTCAATGCCGATGGAGAAATCGGACTCCGCCCAACCTAGGGTGAACATCTCCTTAATGGTGGTGTTGGCGCCGAGTATGGGCACATGGAACAGCGCCACTGAATGGGCCAAGCCGTCCGGCAGAGGTTCTGCGCCGGTACACTCCGTAAGCAGGAAGTTCTCCCAGTGGGCAATGTTGTAGACGCCGCCGGTAAAGCTGTGCCCTAGAAGGGCCCTGACTTCCTGCACGCTTGGAGCCTTGCTCATTTCTAGTTACCTCATTAGCCTCAACAGGACTGCTTCGTGCGGCCAGCGGCTTGGCGCAATATCCGCGCCAAACTGCTTGATCGCAGCAAAAGATCGACTACTCAATCAACGTCCATCGTCGGTTCCGAGTGGCGCCAACCGGCCCCGAGGTCTCAATGACGTTGCCGTTCAACCTGTACAGCCACCAGCTCCCGGCCTCCAAGCTGCGCAGCAGCAGGTCCGCCCGGCCATCGCCATCGAAGTCCTCAACCGCAACCGGCCGCCAGTTCCGGTCGCGGTTCGCGCTCAGGCGACCGCCGCCGACCACGCGGCCGCCATCCATCAGGTACGTCCACCAAGCGCCATCGTCGTGGCGCAGGATCATGTCCGCCACGCCGTTGCCGTCCAGATCCGCGAAGGCGACCGGACGCCAGCCGAAGTCCCGGCTGGCGCGCACCGGCCCCGAGGTCTCAATGGCGTTGCCGTTCAACGTGTACAGCCACCAGCTCCCGGCCTCCAGGTTGCGCAGCAGCAGGTCGGCGCGGCCATCGCCGTTGAAGTCCTCGAACGCCTGCGGCACCCAGGCCAAATCCCGGTTCGCCAACAGCGCCGACCCAATGGCCTCGTCGCCGTCCAGCGCGTACAGCAGCCATCGGCCGCTGCGCCTGTGGCGCAGCACCGCATCCGTGCGCCCGTCGCCGTTGAAGTCGCGGAAGGCGAGCGCGCGGTACTCCTGGTCCCGCGCCATTTCGAGCTCGCCGCTCTCAATGACGCTGGCGCCGGACAGGCCATAGCGCCACCACCGGCCGGAGTCGGCGTGGCGCAGGATGACATCGGCCGCGCCGTCGCCGTTGGTGTCCGTGAAGGCCTCCGGCCGCCAAGCGCGATCGCCCGTCATGGCCACCCGGCCCTGGGCCGCAACGGCGTTGCCGTCCATCAGGTACAGCCACCAAGCGCCCGTGTCCAGATTGCGGATCAATAGGTCCGCTTTGCCGTCGCCATCGAAGTCGGCCAAGGACTGCGGCGCCCAACGGGTGTTCGACACCGCCCGCACCGGCCCCGAACTGACGATGCGCCCGCCGTCCAGACCGTACCGCCACCAAGCGCCGCCCTTGCTGCGCAGCAGGATGTCCGGGGCGCCGCCGCCGTCGAAGTCGGCCATGGCGGAGCGGGGAAGACGCGGCTGACGGCCGGCCGTGTCCGGCACCACCTCAAGGTGCAGCCGATAGGCGCCGGTCCCGCCCCCGTAGCTTTCGACCCGCACGTAGTAGTCGCCCGGGGCGACCGCCGCCTCCATCCTGAAATTGGATTCGCCGCCTGCATCGTCATTTGCGGCCAGCCGAGCGCCAGCGCTGTCCTCAAGCACGCCAACGGTGTCCAGGCCGCCTGTGGCGTAGGCCGTGACGACGGCGCCTGGACCAGCGGCAACGGTGAACCGAAAGGAGTCGATGTCGCCCCCGGTTTCTATGACGCCGGCGGCTTCGGCGCCGCCGTCCGCCGCATCCAGGATGGTCGCGCCGTCCCTGAAGTGGCCGTGGTCGTCTTCGGGGAGATGGCGGAATTGAAGATGCAGCCGATAGGCGCCAATCCCGCCCCCCTGGCTTTCAACCCGCACATAGTGGTCGCCCGGGGGGAGGGCCGCCTCCATCCTGAAATTGGATCCGTCGCCTCCATCGCCACTTGCGGCCAGCCGAGCGCCGTCGCCGTCCTCAAGCCGGCCAACGGTGTCCAGATCGCCTGTGGTGTAGGCCGTGACGACGGCGCCTGGACCAGCGGGAATGGTGAACCGAAAGTAGTCGACGTCGTCTCCGGGCGCGATGCCACCGGCGGCTTCGGCGCCGCCGCTCCCCGCATCCAGGATGGTCGCGCCGCCCCTGATGTCGCCATGGCCGTCCGGATGGCTGAACTCAAGATGCAGCCGATAAGCGCCAGTCGCGCCGCCGCGGCTTTCGACCCGCACGTAGTGGTCGCCCGGGGGGAGCGTCGCCTCCATCCTGAAATTGGATCCGTCGCCTCCATCATCATTTTCCGACAGCCGGTCGCCATCGCCGTCCTCAAGCCGGCCAACGGTGTCCAGCCCGCCTGTGGCGTAGGCCGTGACGATGGCGTCCGGGCCAGCGGGAACGGTGAACCGAAAGTAGTCGATGTCGTTTCCGGGCGCGATGACGCCGGCGGCTTCGGCGTCGCCGCTTTCCGCATCCAGGGTGGTCGCGCCGCCCCTGGTGTCGCCAAAGTCGTCGATGTCGTTTCCGGGCGCGATGTCGCCGGCGACATCGCCGCCGCCGCTCCCCGCATCCGGGATGGTCGCGCCGTCCGTAGCGTCGCCGCCGACGTCTTCGACAGGGTCGTTACGGCGTTGGAATTGAAGATGCAGCCGATAGGCGCCAATCCCGTCCCCGCGGCTTTCAACCCGCACGTAGTGGTCGCCCGGGGGGAGCGTCGCCGCCATCCTGAAATTGGACTCGTCGCCTGCATCGTCATCTTCGGCCAGCAGAGCCCCAGCGCCGTCCTCAAGCCGGCCAACGGTGTCCAGGTCGCCGGTGGTGTAGGCCGTGACGATGGCGTCCGGGCCAGCGGGAACGGTGAATCGAAAGTAGTCGACGTCGTCTCCGGGCGCGATGTCGCCGGCGGCTTCGGCGCCGCCGCTCCCCGCATTCAGGATGGTCGCGCCGCCCCTGGTGTCGCCATGGCCGTCCGGATGGTTGAACTCAAGATGCAGCCGATAGGCGCCAGTCCCGTCCCTGTGACTTTCAACCCGCACGTAGTAGTCGCCCGGGGGGACCGCCGCCGCCATCCTGAAATTGAATCCGTCGCCTCCATCGTCATTTGCGGCCAGCCGGTCGCCTGCGCTGTCCTCAAGCCGGCCAACGGTGTCCAGGCCGCCTGTGGTGTAGGCCGTGACGATGGCGTCCGGGCCAGCGGGAACGGTGAACCGAAAGTAGTCGACGTCGTCTCCGGACGCGATGTCGCCGGCGGCTTCGGCGCCGCCGCTCCCCGCATCCAGGATGGTCGCGCCGCCCCTGGTGTCGCCATGGCCGTCCGGATGGCTGAACTCAAGATGCAGCCGATAGGCGCCAGTCCCGTCCCTCCCGTCCCTGTAACTTTCAACCCGCACGTAGTAGTCGCCCGGGGGGACCGCCGCCACCATCCTGAAATTGAATCCGTCGCCTCCATCGTCATTTGCGGCCAGCCGGTCGCCTGCGCTGTCCTCAAGCCGGCCAACGGTGTCCAGGCCGCCTGTGGTGTAGGCCGTGACGATGGTGTCCGGGCCAGCGGGAACGGTGAATCGAAAGTAGTCGATGTCGTCTCCGGGCGCGATGTCGCCGGCGGCTTCGGCGCCGCCGCTCCCCGCGTCCAGGATGGTCGCGCCGCTCCTGGTGTCGCCGTGGCCGTCCGGATAGCTGAACTCAAGATGCAGCCGATAGACGCCAGTCCCGTCCCTGTAACTTTCGACCCGCACATAGTAGTCGCCCGGGGGGACCGCCGCCGCCATCCTGAAATTGGGTCCGTCGCCTCCATCGTCATTTTCGGACAGCCGGTCGCCTGCGCTGTCCTCAAGCCGGCCAACGGTGTCCAGGCCGCCTGTGGTGTAGGCCGTGACGATGGCGTCCGGGCCAGCGGGAACGGTGAACCGAAAGTAGTCGATGTCGTCTCCGGGCGCGATGTCGCCGGCGGCTTCGGCGCCGCCGCTCCCCGCATCCAGGATGGTCGCGCCGCCCCTGGTGTCGCCATGGCCGTCCGGATGGCTGAACTCAAGATGCAGCCGATAGGCGCCAATCCCATCCCTGTAACTTTCAACCCGCACGTAGTAGTCGCCCGGGGGGAGCGTCGCCCCCATCCTGAAATTGAGTGAGCCGCCTTTATCGTCATCCCCAACCAACTGATTGCCATCGCTGTCCTCCAGCACGCCAACGGTGTCCAGGCCGCCTGTGGTGTAGGCCGTGACGATGGCGCCCGGGCCAGCGGGAACGGTGAACCGAAAGTAGTCGACGTCGCTTCCGGGCGCGATGTCGCCGGCGGCTTCGGCGCCTTCGCTCCCCGCATCCAGGAGGGTCGCGCCGCCCCTGGTGTCGCCGTGGCTATCCGGATAGCTGTACTCAAGATGCAGCCGATAGGGGCCAATCCCATCCCCGCGGCTTTCGACCCGCACGTAGTAGTCGCCCGGGGGGACCGCCGCCTCCATCCTGAAATTGGATCCGTCGCCTCCATCGTCATTTTCGGACAGCCGGTCGCCTGCGCTGTCCTCAAGCCGGCCAACGGTGTCCAGACCGCCTGTGGTGTAGGCAGTGACGACGGCGACCGGGCCAGCGGGAACGGTGAACTGAAAGTAGTCGATGTCGTTTCCGGGCGCTATGCCACCGGCGGCTTCGACGCCGCCGCTCCCCGCATCCAGGATGGTCGCACCGCCCCTAGAGCCGCCGTGGCCGTCTAGACGGCTGTACTCAAGATGCAGCCGATAGGCGCCAATCCCGTCCCCCTGGCTTTCAACCCGCACGTAGTAGTCGCCCGGGGGGAGGGTCGCCTCCATCCTGAAATTGAGTGAGTCGCCTCCATCGTCATTTGCGGCCAGCCGAGCGCCTGCGCCGTCCTCCAGCCGGCCAACGGTGTCCAGGCCGCCTGTGGTGTAGGCCGTGACGACGGCGTCCGGGCCAGCGGGAATGGTGAACCGAAAGTAGTCGACGTCGTCTCCGCGAGCTATCTCATCGACGGCTTCGGCACCGCCGCTTCCCGCATCCAGGATGTTCGCACCGCCCCTAGTGTCGTTGTGGCCATCTAGGATGAGATAACGCTTGATGTGAGGAAAGACCAAGGAAAAAGGAGCGGCATGATCGGAATCGCCATAGCCGTCGCCCTCCAGACTTTCGCATACGCTGCGTGACCCGTATGATAGGCTGCCCGTGCGTGCTCGGATACCGCCATCCTCATAGAGTCTGACAAAGACCGAGCCGCTCGACCCTCCTGCGGTCAAACCGGTTTCCCAGTTGATCCTCAGCATGTTTGCGCGTCCGTTGTGGGCGTTGCCAACCGAGGCGATGTGCCCGCTGGCGTAGCTTTGCGGTTTTGCTGCGGAATGCCCAACATGATGCAGCCGCTCCCCCACCGACGGAGGAGCGGCGTCCCAGCCAAGAAAGGCCCGATGCCCTGGCAGAACCGCTGGATTGCGTTCCGAACCCAAGATCAGCAAAGTCCAATCCTGTTGACCTCTTGCGCTGCTGGTCGCCAACAGTTCCGAACCCTGGGTTCTTGGCGACTGCCGACGTGCGATATCCCCTCCGCAGGATGGCGCCCGATAGTCCCAGTAGGCGACAACGGTTGCGGCGACGCTTTGTGAGCCGACGCAGTGGTTTGCGGTCAGCAGGTAGGGCTTGGATGTCGCGGTGTCCCAGTCGGCCAGCAGGTGCCCCGTGCAGGAGCGGGAGAGACCGTCGTCTTTCGTATAGGTGATGGCCGCGGTGGCGGCGGAAAAAAAGTCTTTGGCCGTGTCGGTGATGCCTGGCGTCGGGCAGCTGACGTCAACGGCGCAGCCTCTGTCCACTGCGGCCTTCGGGACCACAACGCCCGCTCCATCGGCTTTCAGCGCAGCGGACTTTGCAGGCCCCGGCGCGGGAGTCCGACCCCACGGCCCCTCCGCATACAGATACGACATCCCCGGCAGTTCAATGCGCGCGTCGCCAAACCCAGCTTCAAAAATGTCCGGATGGTTCAGTTCAATGTGCAGCGTCTCTCCGGCGATGATCGGCGACCAGCGAACGGACAGGCCCCTGCCCAGGAGCTCCGACGCCTTGGCGTGGTCCAGCGATGCTGCGGGGTAGGCCGTCGCCGGGTCGGCGTCCACGAACTTGACCGTCAGGCCCTTGGGGAAGCCATCAAGGCTCAGGGCAATGCGCAGGGCGCGGGCCTGCTCCAGGGTGTAGGCGATCACCGCGGCGTAGTGCCCCGATGGGTGTTGCCGCCAGTTCAGGTCGATGAGGTTGATGAAGCGCTCGGAACCGGTCAACTCAACGCCGACGCCCACTTGGTTCGGCTTGTTGGCCTGCGGCATGTCCACCCGGTCATAAGGAAGGCGCTGCCGGATGACGAAGGCATCGTCCTGCATGGCGCGGGCGATCCATGGGTCTTCGGCTTGCATGGCCCTTTTGGCCGAAGAGGGGCTTGCCCCAGGCCCATGGTATCGCTCGGACGGCGCCGATTCAGCGTGCGATGCGCCGCAAGCCAAAAGCGGGATCAGGACCGCCAAGCTCTTCAGCAACAAGCGGGCGCTTTTGAGGGCCCGCCCGCCCCGGTTCACGGAACCCTCCTTGAGGTTCAAAGACCCACTTGGGGGATTAAGCGTCGATGACATCCTTTGATTCCTGGCCCCTGACCCCTTTTTAAAGTTGAATCGCCAAACCTAAGCATAGCGGAACAGCGATTCGCATTAGTCAATGTAATGTACTGGCTCTTGGATTCAACTCTTAAGTGCAACTTCACCGATGAAGGAAAGGTGGGATGCGGTGGCATCTTGATTTTCCGGAATCAATATAAGGAGCTGCCTTATGAAACGCCACACGCACCTCACCTGTGGGCAACGACACCTGATTTCCAATGGCTTGAAAGAAGGCTATTCACAACCAGCCATCGCCAATATCATCGGTGTCAACAAAAGCGCCATCAGCCGGGAGAGACGCCGCAATGGGGCCAGTCGGGGGCGTGTGCGGCGGCGCACCGCCGGGGCGGGCGCTTATCGTCCAGCCGGGGCGCACAAGCAGGCCATGGCGCGCCGAGTAGGCAAGTCCAGGGCGCGCATTGGCCGGGAGGATCGGCAAGTCATCGAATGGCTGCTGCATGGGAAGTGGAGCCCGGAGCGGATCAGCCTGTGGCTGGGGAAAACCGGCAGGCCGGCGGTCAGCCATGAATGGATCCACCGGTGCATTCGCAACGACAAGCACCACGGCGGTTTTCCGCATAAGCACTTACGCTGCCGGAAAAGGTGGAGGAAACGCTACGGTGGCAAGGTGCGGCGGGGCTCGATCCCCAATCGGGTGTCCATCGAGCAGCGCCCGGCGTTGGTGGGGCAAAGAGCCCGCATCGGCGATTGGGAGCTGGACACGGTGCATGGGAAAAACAATGCCGCCGTGATGCTGACCATGGTCGAGCGCGCCACGCGCTTTGCGCACATTGATGTCCCGCCCAACCGGAAGGCGCCGGTGGTGAGCGCGGCGCTGGTTGGAAACCTGGCCGCGATCAAGGACCGGGCGCACACCTTGACCGCGGACAACGGCAGCGGGGTCGCCGGCCATGAAGCGGTCAGTGACGCACTGCAGGCCGACTTCCATTTCGCCCATCCCTACGCGTCCTGGGAGCAAGGAGCCAATGGGAATGCCAACGGGCTGATACGGCGGTATTTCCCCAAAAGCCATGATCTTTCGACCATCGGAACCCCGCAACTGGCGCATGTGGTCGATCAGATCAATAACCGGCCGCGCAAATGCCTTGGCATGAAAACACCGAATCAGGCGCTATTCGGCATACTCCCCCTTGCTGCACTTCGAGGTTGAATCCAAGGCTCAGTACATTTCGTAGTTTTTTCGATCAGACAACGAGGGAGAGCTCGTCCGCGAATTCGGCCGGCGTCAACAAGCTGTACGGGCTCAGGATCCATGCGGAATGAAACTCCCCAAAGATGTCCGTCAAGGTTGCCGTTTGACTAGTAAGGGGCTCGGTCACATGATGGGAATTTTACGGGGGAGCAAGCGAATTGGCGCTTGAACGGGTGCTGAGCCCGGTCACTATCAATGGCGTTGTGGTCAAGAACCGTGTGGTGCGCACCGCCCACGGCACCAGCATGGGCTATGGCGACCTGTCGGATGACCTGATCGGCTATCACGCCGCCCGGGCTCGGGGTGGCGTGGGCCTAAGCATTCTGGAGGCCGCCAGCGTTCATTGGAGTGGTCCGATGACGCTGCACGCTTGGAACGACAACATCATCTCGCGCTACCGCCAGCTCATGGCGGCGGTGGCGCCGACAGGCATGAAAGTGTTTGCTCAGCTAAACCACATGGGGCTGTACGGTGGTGCGCCTTGGCAGCGGCCTTGGTCCGCTTCGGAGGCGGCGGTTCCCATGTCCGCCATGCGCGCCCGGGCGATGTCCCGGGATGAGATTGCCGAAGTCACCGCCGCCTTTGCCCAAGCCGCAAGCCGCGCCAAGGCGGGCGGGCTGCATGGCGTGGAGGTGCATTGCGCCCATGATTTCCTGCTGCAGCAATTCATTTCTCCGCAACACAATCAGCGCGACGACGAATATGGCGGCAGTTTAGAGAATCGTATGCGCTTCTACTTGCAAGTGCTGCAAGCGGTGCGGGCAGCAGTGGGAGAGGACTTCATCGTCGGCACCCGCGTCGGACCGCACAATCTTGCCGGCGGGCTGAATGTTGAGGAGCATATCGACATCGTCAATCTTGTTCTGGAAGCTAAGCTGATCAACTACCTCAACGTCTCTCATGGCAGCTCCCTCAACAGCCACAAGATCATTGGCGCCATGCACGAGCCCAAGGGCTATGAAATTCCCTTCAGCGAGCAGATTACGGCGCTGACCGACCTGCCCACCATCGTCGCCGGCCGCTTCCTCAGTTTGGCCGACGCCGACGCTCTGATAGAGGCCGGCAAAGCAGACTTGGTGGGCATGACCCGAGCGCACATCGCCGATGCCGATGTGGTGCGCAAAACCCAAGCCGGCCGCAGCGCGGAAGTGCGTCCCTGCATTGGCTGTAACCAAGGTTGCGTGGGCGGCCTGAACCGGGGACGGGTGGGTTGTGCGGTGAATGTGGCGGCCGGGCAGGAATTGCGTTTGGGGGAGGAGCTGATTGAATTGGCTAAACAGCCTAAGCGGGTGGTTGTGGTCGGCGGCGGTCCGGCCGGCATGGAGGCGGCTAGGGTGGCCGCCTTGGGTGGCCATCAGGTGACGCTGCTTGAGGCCACGCCTCATCTTGGCGGTGCCTTGCAAGCGGCCAGGTTAGCGCCGAAGCACGGGGACATTGGGCTGATCGCCGATTGGTTGGCGGGTGAAATGGGAAGGCGAGGCGTGGATGTACGCCTTAGCGCGCCCGCCTCGGCGTCTGCGGTCAGGTCCCTGCACCCGGATGTGGTAGTGGTGGCCACTGGCGCTCCCAAAAACCCGCAGTCGTTGATTTCAGGGGTTGGCCAAGACCATGTGGTGGGGGTGAGTGAATTGCTGGTCGGCGGCTACAACGAAATGCGGAAAGAGGCTTTGGTGTTCGATCAAGTGGGTGGCTACGAAGCCATTGGCGGGGCGGAGTTTCTCTTGCGGCATGGTGTTGCGGTGACTTTCGCCACCAGCTTTGGCGGCTTCGCCCCGCACATGATGCCCATCGGCGTTGGTGCGCCTGCCTTGGAGCGCATGATGGCAAGCGGCCGCTTCAGCCTGCTGACCAATGCAAAACTGAAGCGCATTGGCTCGGACAGCGCCGTTTTGGCTTCCGAGGGTGGCTGGCCGGATCTGGAAGTGGCGGCGGAAACCTTGGTGCTAGTGGTCGAGCGCGGCCCTGACCAAGCCTTGGTTGACGAACTTGATGGTCTTGAATGCGCCCTGCATTTGGTTGGCGACGCCGCTGCTCGGGAATTTCTTCCGGGCGCCATCGCCAGCGGCCATCTGGTGGCCCGGAGTCTCTAACAGGACACTGGGAACGGTGTGGCCGTATCTTGCAGGGAGCAAGCGCAACAAGGCAATAAGAAGGAACAACACTATGGAAAACAGCATCAGGTTTACGCCAATGCAGGTCGCCATGCTCACCGCGATGCTGTTGCTGGCGTTTGCCGCCTCGTTGGGCATGCCCTACAACGTCGATGCCATCGCCCGCTCTTTTGCCGCTACGAATTTCCAAGTGGGAGTCGTGACTTCAACCGAAATGGTTGCCATTGCCGTCGGCAACCTCCTGTTTGCCCGCCTGGCGGCTCGGCTCAATCCGCACCGCGTCTATCTATTCGGCATCCTTGCCATCGTCGGGCTAAACACCGCATCGCTGTTCGCCACGGGTCTAGTGGACTTGGCTTTGATGCGGGTGCCGGCCGGCTTTGCCCTTGGCGCAGTGGTGTCTACGGTCATGGCCACCGCTGCCCGTTCGGCCAGCCCTGAGATGACCTTCGGCATCATCAACTCGATGGTGGGCGTGATGGGCATGGCGTTGGCCTACGTCTTGCCGCGCGCCCTAGGCGCTCATGTGCTCGCCAATGAGCATCTGGCCTTTGGCTCCACCGTCTGGAACGAGCTGGATGGCTTGTTCGCGGTGTATGTCCTGTGCTCCCTAGGCGCTCTCTTGTTCATTCGCTATACACCGTCGCAGGCACCGATCGCCGCATCCCATAGGGGTGCGGCGCCAAAAGGTGCGGGCTGGTTGGCGTTGTTAGGCCTTGGCCTCATTTTCCACGGCCATGGTGTGCTCGGCATGTTTCTGTTCAGAATTGGCAGGGATGTGCCGTTAGCGACGGAGACCGTGGGCTACGTGCTGATGGCGGGCGCCCTCGTCACCATTGGCTTGCCGTTGTTGTCCGGTTACATCGGAAGCCGCTTCAAGCCGTTGCTGCCGTTGCTGATTATGACCCTGTTGATGACCATCTTTGGCTTGGCGTTGTCCAATATTGAGGACTCGTTGGCCTACATACTGGCGACGCCGCTGTTTGCGGCGCTACCCATCGCCTACATGCCGATCATGATGGGTGTGTTGGCGCGGTTGGACCCATCCGGCACATTGGTCGGGTCCCATCCCGCCTTTGTGTTGATAGGGGGAGCGTTGGCGCCCTTGGTGGGCGGGATGGTCAGCGACGCCGCCAATGGCTTCGCCGCCAACGGCTGGGTTGCAGCCGCGCTGTTTTGGGTCGGCTTGGGCTTCTGCGCACGGGTGCTGATGCAGGTGCAACGGGAGCCAATGCCGCAGGCGAGCGGTTAAGCCCCGCTATCTTGCCGTCGGTTTGAGCCCCCACGGCGACAAGCCTCCCCGCTGCCGAGCGCCGGCAGGTCAGCGGCCCCCAAGCCTGCTCGGAACCTAGCCAACACGGAACAAACGGCAGTTTCCCTCGCCACCATCCATAAACTGATGCGTTTGGCGCTGGCGGGCATTATGCTGGTTAGAATTGCCGCCGGGCTTTACTCCCTTGACCATGCGGCCCACGCCGAAGCGGTTGCGGCGCTGCAAGACAGGGGCGATGGCGTTGTGGATGACAAGATTCGCAACCGGCCTTATGAGGCGCTCTAGGATGGCGCAATTTGGCTGCATGGGGTGCTGTGCATTTCAAGGTGCACCTTGCCAACCATGAAAAAAGGGGCTTGCTGAGACATGGCGGCAGTAGAGAAATTTCTGTCTTTCGGCTACGAAGTGCTGGTGGAAGCCGGTGCCTTGGCCGCAGGCCACTTTCGCCGCTGCACACCGGTTGCGAACAAGGACCAGGGCGGAGGCTTTGACCCGGTAACGGAGGCGGACAAGGCGGTGGAGGCGCACATCCGACACCGCATTGAGGCGCGTTATCCCAGCCACGGGATCGTTGGCGAAGAATACGGCGCAACCGCTGGCGCATCGGCGTGGTCTTGGATTGTGGATCCCATTGACGGCACACGGGCGTTTATGATCGGCCTGCCGGTGTGGGGCTGCCTGCTCGGGTTGCTGCGCGATGGGGAGCCGGTTGCCGGTTTCATGCATCAGCCCATCGTCGGCGAGACCTTTTGGGGCGATGGCGAATGCGCTTGGGTGGTCCGGGATGGCGAGCGCCGGGCCATTCGCGTTCGCGCCGAAGCCGTGCTTTCCGAGGCTGTGCTGGTGGCCACCCATCCATTGATGTTTGGCGACGAAGACCGCAGGCGTTTTGAAGGTTTGGCGGCGCGGGTGCGGATGATGCGCTACGGCGGAGATTGCTACAATTATTGCCTGCTGGCCCACGGTCTGTTGGATATCGTAGTTGAAGATCAGCTTCAATCTTACGATATCCTGCCTTTAGTGCCGATTGTGCGGGGCGCTGGTGGCTGCATTACCGATATCTCCGGCGCTTCGCCCACGGGAACGTCAATGGTGGTTGCCGCCGCCAATGAGACCTTGCATCGTTCAGCGATGGCGGCAATGCAGGGGGCAAAGGTTGAGCTGGCCTAGAGTTCTGAGCGACCGGGTATTTGTGGGCCACCATTAGTATAGAAAACAAGGGAGCAACAAATGATGGAATTGGCGGGAAAGACGGCGTTTATCACCGGAGGCGCAAGTGGGCTTGGCCTTGCGATGGCGCGGGCGTTCGCTAGTGCCGGCATGAAGGTCGCCATTACGGATGTAGAGCAAGCCTCCATGGATCGGGTGGCCGACGAGTTCTCCGACAGCAATTCGGTGGTGATGGTGATTAAGGCCGATGTGAGCAACAGAGAGGATATGGACCGGGCCGCGCAGCAAGCGTTTGACCGTCTTGGCAACGTCCACATCCTTTGCAACAACGCCGGCGTTGCCGTCTCCAAGAATGTTGCCGAGATGACTCAGCAGGATTGGGATTGGGTCATGGGCGTCGATCTTGATGGCGTCATCAATGGCGTACAGTTGTTCGTGCCGCACATGATCGCGCACGGGGAAGGTGGCCATGTGGTGAATACGGCTTCCATCGCCGGGCTCATCGGGGTGCCAAATTTGGTTGCCTACAACGCGGCCAAGTTTGCTGTTGTGGGCATCAGCGAATCGATGCGACAGGATCTTGCGGCCCATGGTGTCAGCGTGTCCGTGCTTTGCCCTGGTCTCGTCAACACCGGCATCTTCAAATCGGAGCGAAATCGACCAGATTCGCTCGGTGGCGCGGCTAGCTCGGAACTCTCGGACGAGGAAAGAGAGGCAATGCGCAAAGCTAGCGGTCTGGACAACGCGCAAATGGTGGAACCCGACTTGATTGGCGAAATGGTTTTGCACGCCGTTCGCAATCAGATCTTTTACATCGTTTCGCACAAGGAATTTCAACCGGTGGTGGAAGCCCGATACAAGGAAATCAACTCGGCGTTTGATCTTTGGGCGGAATTTAAAGCCGCCCAAGTGTCGGCGTCAATGCACTAAGCAGATTGGAGGCTCTCATGCCGAAAACGGGAAAAATGGCGTTCGTGGTTGAAAATACGGATATGTAGTCGTTAACGGGTCAAAAAACAACCAATTAACGACAGTATATAAAACTTACTTCCACAAAAAGATGTAGAGACAGGGTGCCCGCGATTACATGTGAGTTGTCGGACACGCACCTAGTGGAGTGCTAATGGATTATAGCATCGAACGCAAACGACTTGTCGGCTGGCTACGCCGGCAAATGATCGGTTCTGTTTCTGCTGGGAATACTTTACAGGGCATAGCACCATTGGAGCGTTACCCCTGCGGCAAACTTTACCCGGTGATTAATGATCAAGAGGGTGTAGACCCTGCTGCTGAGGATGATGCTGATGACTATAGTGCGCTTGGCGAGGAGAGCGGTGCATCAGATGCGGTAGAAGAAACGGTAAGGCCTCGCCGTTATGTTGCACCCTCGGCGGTCGGCTTTTCTTTTTTTGCCCGTGGGGATGATCTCGAGTTTCATGTGTGTTGTTCGGCGGTGCGTTATACCCGCATTGGTGAGCGCGATGAAAAAGGGCGTTTCAGCCAAAGGGAGTTTCAACGAATTCCCCTCGGTGGGGATGAGGAAGCAGTCACCTTTACCACGAATAACCGTGTTGATGTGCTACGGGATAACGAGGCTGTGTATCTCGCTGGCTTGGATGTGCAGTGGCGGCCTTATGCCGACGGCTGGATTATCACGGTGTCGCTGTTTAATAAGCAAGTATGGTCAGAGAACGATGAGTGGGATGAGCGTGCGAGCCGAACTTTGTTCGAAGTGAATCTCAATTGTTTTATTGATCACGGTGTTGTAGGTGATTATCCCCGTGTCGAATACAGCTTGCTCAATGAAGAAGAACAAGAGATCGAATTGCAATACAAACACCGGAAGATCTACGCGATTGGCCATGGCGCTGCGGTTGACTGGGATGAAAGGGCAGGCAAGGTCGTGCAAATATCCTCGGACTTTATGCCGATGGTGGAAGTCCCTCAGGTGACCGCAGATGTTGCTGGCGACAATAATAACATTCTTCAAATGGCCACTTTGGCGTCTTGCTGGCAGGCTACCCCAGAGACTGTGTCGGGATTGGATCAGTTTGTTGAGAATTACGCTGTGTGGGTAAGCCAACAGAAGACGGTGTTAAGTGAGCTTGACGCTCATGAGGGTAATGCCGGACAACGTATTACTGACCGTATGGAGCAAACCCTGAAACGGATGCGAAGAGGGGTTCAATTAATTGCCAAGGATTTGACAGTGGCTTTGGCGTTCTCGCTAGCGAATCAGTCCATGCTGGATCAGATGCGGCAGGTTGATAGGGTGGAGAGTAAGCAAAAAGCGGATGAGAAATATGCCTGGCGTCCGTTTCAGTTAGCTTTTCTATTAACCGTGATGGAATCCAGTATTAAGGACGAGGATGAGTTCCGCGATATCGTTGATTTGATTTGGTTCCCTACCGGTGGCGGCAAAACCGAAGCCTATTTGGCGTTGATTGCATTTTTAATTGTCTGGCGAAGGCTTACGCATAGCACATCAGGTGGCGGTACGGTTGTGCTGATGCGTTACACATTACGCCTGTTAACCTCGCAGCAATATCTGCGTGCTGCTCGGCTGATTTGTGCGTTGGATATTATCAGGCAGCAAACGCCTGCTTTGGGTGAAGAGCCGATTACGATCGGTATGTGGGTGGGGGTTGCTACCAGCCCGAATTCTTTCAAGGTCGCCTGCGAACAAGTGGATAAAATTGCCGCCGGTAAACAAGAGGCGGCTCGCAGTTTAGTGCTGGATGCTTGCCCATGGTGTGGGCAAGCTTTTGAGGGTATTAAACATTATATTGCCAAGCCTAATGCCTTTAAGTTTTGTTGCTGTAATGACGACTGTCATTTTGGTAAAGCAGGCACTGGCGTTATTCCCTGTAATGTTGTGGATGAGGCCTTATACAAAGAGCCCCCGACCTTGCTCGTCGCGACCATTGATAAGTTCGCTCGTCTTGCCTGGGAAGAGCGCGCGGGAGCCTTTTTAGGCGGCAGCAACAAAATGCGCCCCCCTGAGCTTATCATTCAGGATGAATTACATCTCATCGCTGGGGCGCTGGGTTCGGTGGCTGGGGTTTATGAGTCCGCTTTATATACGGTTCTACAGCAAAGAGGTTGTTTCCCTAAGTATGTGGCATCAACGGCAACCATCCGTATGGCTGAGCAACAAGTGAAACGTATTTATGGCGCTGAGTTGGCGGTGTTTCCGCCGCCGGGGCTCGATTGCGATGATTCTTATTTTGCGAAGACCGTCAAACTTTCGGTGCGGCCAGGGCGATTGTATGTCGGTTATTTTGCGCCGTCGTTGGATCAACAGCATTGTATGGCACCGTTAGCAGCTGCGTTGTTGGCAGCCCCAGAGGCTGTTTTTGGCCCCGATGCTCAGGAACGCGAGGCCTTATTAGAAGCCTGGTGGTCGCAGGTGGTGTATCACGGCAGTTTGAAGGGAGTGGGTAATAGTCGCAATGCTTTCAATATTAATGTGCGGGAGATTTTTAGCCGATTGATTGAGGAAGCTGAATCAACCTGCAACAAGGTGACCAGGCCGTTGCCGGAGTTGGCGGAATTAACCAGTCGGTCCAGCGCAGAACAAAATGCGCGCACGTTTGCGCAATTGAAGTTAACTCGTGGGCAGGAGGACTGCCTCGATGCGGTGTTGGCTACCAATATGGTGTCTGTGGGGCTGGATGTTCCACGACTCGCGTTGATGGTCATCAATGGCCAGCCGTTAACAACGGCAGAGTATATCCAGGCGAGTAGCCGAGTAGGCCGGAGTGATGTGCCGGGGATTGTCTGTATGAATTACTATCGAAGTAGTGCGCGCAATGTATCGCATTTTGAGAACTTTCGTCCTTATCATGAATCATTCTACCGCTTTGTTGAACCGAGTAGTGTCACGCCTTATACCTATCAAGCGCGCCTAAGGGCACTGCATGCGGCTTTGGTTATTGCAGTTAGGCATAGTTGCCGCTGTTTGTTGGCTAATGATCGCGCAGCCACATTTGACCCAGAAAATCCCGAGGTAAAGAAGGTCATTCAGGATTTAAAACGCAGGTGTGCGATGGCGGATCCTGAGCGTAAAGAAGACATTGACAATCATATCGACAAATTGGTGGATGAGTGGCAGGCGGAGATCCGGTCTTGTGTATCGCAAAGACGGCAGCTGCACTACCAAGCTAATGATAAAGAGAGAAACAATGAGCGTTTGCTGTATAACCACACAGACAAAATAAAAGGCTTATGGCCGACTTTGCAATCGATGAGAAATGTTGAGGAAACGGCATTGTTGAAATCATTATGAGCAATAAAGAATTTTTGCCGGTTCGGCTTTCACATCTACTAAGGCACTGTTCGGTTGGTGCGGTGGTGCGTGGCCCGGAATATCTATTGTCTGTAATGGATATCACCCATTGGACGGATAGACATGGTGAGGTGGCCGCAGAGGAAATTACCTACATTGAACAGGTGAAATCTGCTTTGGAAATTTCCCATGTGTTACGTAAGCCGCCGGTTGCGCAAGAGCGTGACAACGGAGAAATAGACGGTGTCTGTGTGCCCGCTGTTCGCTTCCCTTTATGGATGAGTTGCCCTCGCTGTGGGCTGCTGCATTACAAGCCTTGGCGTGGTTTAGCCAAAGAGGAGCACCCGCGATGTCATGAAACTGATGCTAAAAAGTGTACGAAGCGTCCGCCGTTAGAGCAGGTGCCTTGGGTGTTAGTGCATGAGGAGGGGCATCTAACGGATGTGCCCTGGCATTATTTGACGCATCGAGACGCTGTGACGGCCGAGCAAAAACAATGCAAAGCAGACTGGCAGCAGCCTTATCTGCAGATGGGTAATCCGAAAGGGAAAAAAAGGCAGTTACGTTGTTTGCGTCCGGGTTGCGCTGCTAAAGCTACTTTTAATGATCGGGTTCCTATTCAGTATGAAGGCTGGCAGCAACCCTGGCTATCGCAGCCGGCCACTGAACTCGATAAAATGGCTTCCATTGTAGAAATTACCGATACCCGAGTCCATTCACCCGTTACTGCCAATGCATTGGTTATCCCACCTGAGTCTCGAATCCGCAAAGGTTCGGTGGTGGATCGAGTCTATTCTACGTCTCAGTTACGCAAGAAAATTGAGCAGGCCAGAACGCCATTGGCTAAAAAGTCTGTATTTCAGACTATCGCGAGAGAGTTGCGTTGCAGGGTTGATAAATTAAAGGAAGCACTTGCCGAGATTGAAAGAGGGTATCCACTCTACGGTGCTGAAGTTACACCTGGATTACTCTTGGAGAGTGAATATCAAGCATTCATGGGTGAGTTGCCAGACCTTGCTGAAGATGAGGATTTCGTTCCAAGGCACTATAGCAGGGAGTGGAAGTCGCTCTTATCTACGCTAGATAAAACCTCGAAAGTCAGGCCCATTGTGCAATCTATTGATCATCTGGTAGAGGTTAGTCGCTTAAAAGAAATCATGGTGATGAAAGGGTTTCAGCGATTGAACGGTAAGATCGTACCGCCAGACATTTTAGGTCATAGCGATTGGTTGCCTGCGCTGGAACTTTATGGTGAGGGTGTCTTTTTTAGTTTTAGTGAAGAGGCCTTGGCCGAATGGGAACTAAACCCCAAGGTTGTAGAAAGAGCTAATCAACTAAGAATACGATTTGTTCAGGCTGATATGAGTTTTGCCCAGGAACCTATTGTTGACCCTCGTTTTATATTGCTTCACACATTATCACATTTGTTGATCCGGCAGTTGGAGTCGCAAGCGGGATACCCGGCATCTTCCCTTAAAGAACGCATTTATTCTGCCAAGGGCGCTGGATTACCAATGGCTGGGATACTCATTTATGTCGCTGTACCTGATGTGGTTGGGTCATTGGGAGGGCTCGCTGAATTGGCGGAGCCACGACGTTTCTTGAGGTTGATAAGCAGTGTTTTTGATCATGCAGGCTGGTGTTCTATCGACCCGGTTTGTTCAGAGCATGAAGGCCAAGGGCCTGGTTTGCTGAATCGTTCGGCTTGTCATGCCTGTTCTTTGGTGCCGGAACCGAGTTGTGCTTACAGAAATGTTCTTCTGGATAGAATTTTTGTTAAGGGAGATGTCGATAAAGGTATTCCCTCATTCTTAGGTTTTCAAGGATGAATTAACCGATGGCCAAACGTCGATTTCAATTGCCGGGTATTCAAGACTTGAGTAAAGAACAGGAGGATGCTCGGGCACTGCCGATGGAGGGGCAGCACTTAATTGTTGGCGGCCCCGGTACAGGAAAATCGATTCTTGCTTTGTTGCGTGCTAGGCGATTGGCTCAGGAGGGTATTGAGTATATTTTTTTGGTTTATAACCACCTTCTTAATGAGTCGAGCAGGCAGCTTTTAGATGGAAGTTTGATAAGCAGGACGTGGAATAGCTGGTTTACTCGTTTATATCAAGAGACCATTGATGCGCCGCTTCCTACCATTCAAGCTCAGGGCGGAAGTCATTGGAGGCCAACGGACTGGATAGCTGTACTAGATAGCATATCAAATGTTGAGCTGGAAACCAGAAAGACAACACTTGTGGTCGATGAGGGGCAGGATATGCCACCTGAATTTTATCGAGCATTAGTGAATCTTGGATTTAAGAACTTTTTTGTGATGGCTGATCAGAACCAGCAGATTACTGACGGTTTAAATAGTACTCGGCGAGATATTGAAACCGCGCTGGGTGTCGAAACAAATGAAGTTATAGAGCTAACCAATAATTATAGAAATAAGTATCCTATCGCGAGGCTTGCTAGGAAGTTTTACACTGGTGACCCTGCGAGTCCGCCGCCGGAACTACCTCCGATGCCGATGAGTCCAGTTAAAATCCCTCTTTATCATGAATATGATGTGCAGGATTTTGGTGGGTTGATTAGACGGATAATGAAAACTGCCGACAGAGACCCTTCCAAATTGATTGGTATTCTAACTTTCAATAATGAAGATCGAAAAAAATATGTTGAGGCATTGCAATCCTGTCTTGTGAATCTGGATAACCCCAAGCCAATTATCAATACGTTCTCAACAGATGAGAGGAACGATGTGAATTTTGGTCAGGGTGGTATTCTGGTGATTAATGCACAGATATGTAAAGGCCTAGAATTTGATACAGTTTTTATAGCAGATATTAATAGTTTTATCTGTGATGAAAGAAATGTAGATAATGTGGATAATGTTAAGCGCCTGTTTTATGTCATGGTCGCGCGCGCAATTGACCGTGTGATTTTTCTCAAGAAACGAGGCAAAGATTGTCCGGTTGATAGTATATTACCAGTTGATAAAGCTATTTTGGAGAGAAACTAATGGCTGAAGATGCATATCTTTTGGGTATGGAGCCACTGGCTAAGAAGCTAACACCTGTTAAATCTTGGCATATGGTAACGAATCAGAAAAATTGTTTTTACATGATAGCCGCTGGGATGATTATGTCTCCTGAGGGGTTCGGTAAAAAGTATTATCAGGATAATGCTTCTCTGCTCCCAGGTTATTTACCGATATTTCCAAACCAAGTGCCGAAGTCCGCTATTGATTATTCAATCAGTGAAAAAATATATTTGCTGCCGTGTATTCTTAATTTAAATCTTGTTGATTTGAGTGGCCCTGTAAAGGTTGTCACCGGCGAAGGCGATATCAAGGATGTGAATTTTCCTGGGGAGGTGGATGATTCGTGTCAATTGATGTTAGTGCCAGCCCCATTGCCCATACGCTATCTTAGTTCGATCGTTTGCAAATCACGCGACGATAAGGTGCGGTGTGAGAAAGATGCGGCGGATTTCAATAATGTCGATTTAACTCCCTATCCTATAAAAGTGACGGCGGGTGCTTTCAAAAAGCTTAAATCACAGATTTGGCCCCCAGCATCGGTAGGGATTATTCAGCCGATCAATGTTGGCTACGATGTGCCGATGGCTGCTGGAGCGGTGATGGGGTTATTGTCAAATATGGTCGGCTTTGGCGATCTGGCAATTGAGGCCGGAAAGCTTGCGTTCGATCCGGGTGGGCCAGTACCTGAGTTGGATGCATACCCTGCTATCGCAGCATTGGGTGAATGGTTAAAGATGGGAGGGGAGATCGAAACTTCTAATATATCACAGAAGTTGTTCTGGCGTATCGTTTCCCGTGTGGCGGCGTCAAAATTTTCATCAGATCAGGCTAGCCCGATCGATGTGGCTATAAATTATTTAGAAACCATGCCTAGTGATGATTTTGATGAGAAAACGAGGGGCTTTGGAGAACGATTAGCTACAGATCTTCGTGGAATACTGAGTTTGGCAGATAGTACGATATCCGAAATATTTGATCGGCATCCAAAGCCAGTGTCAAGAGCAATGACCTTGTTCGTACTCCGCGAAAATATTGAGGATTTACTGGAGTTTAAAAATGCTCAGTTAACTGAAGCAGATTATATCTTGGCGGCAATTTTGTTTGCTGCCAGAGCGGGGTGGATTGACCTTGCCAAAAAGTTTCGTGATTTACCAGGGCTAAATGAAGCTGTCAGTCATAGAATGGCAGAATTAGCCCATAGAATTTCCGGTTCTCAGTTACATTTAGGCAAGCCACCGGCAAGGCCAAAATCACTAGTAGAGCTGGTTGTTCCGGGTGGTATGACTATGTCAAAGGCGCAGGAAGAGGCTGCTCTTTATATTGCGCGAGAATTGAAGTGGGATTGTATTAAAACACGTATCAATCTAGGTAAGGGAGATTATCATCTAAGCGTAACAGCTTCCGGTATACAGCTAACTTTGGATGGTGATATTAAGGCTGTGGTTACAGAGATTTTAGAAGATAAATTTGTAGAGAGATTCTTGATCACTGAGCTACCAGAAAAGGTCCAGACTAAAGTTCGCGATAAGCTAAAGACCACTCGATAATCATGAGAATGATACCGGCCACGCCGCATGGGACAAATAGCCAGGCTGAGAAGAAGATATTTGATCTTCTTAGAGTGGCTTTTCCTGAAGACAAAAAAAACGAATTTACCGCATTTCATTCGCTGAATTTAACACGTCATGCTTACAAGAGATTTGGTGAAATAGATTTTCTGGTCTGCGGCCCTAATGGACTAATTGTATTGGAAGTGAAGGGTGGCGGTGTCTCATGCAAAGATGGATTTTGGAGTTATACCAATCGGTTTGGTGAGATCAATACATCTCCAGAGGGGCCATTCAAACAAGCTGAATCAGCGCTTCATGGATTAAGGGAGAAGTTGACCGCTGTGCTGCCGGCTCACCTCCTAGCAGAGTTTGCAATAGGTTATGGCGTGTTGATGCCAGATTGCGAGTTTCCCCAGCAAGGCGTTGAATGGGACCCTCAGTTATTTGCTGACAAACGTAGATATAAAGATTTTGATCATTGGATAAAAACTCTCATCCGTCATTGGAGAAATAAGGATAAAAAAAACAAGGTTGCCTCAGTAGATGCGTTAAGGGCGATGCGTGATGTGTTACGACCAGACGTTGAGGCAGTAATCCCTTTATATGCCCAGCTAGATAACGCGAATGAACGCATAGATACTTTAACTGAAGACCAGCTGAACTGGGTGGATGTGGTAGAAGCCAACCCAAGAGTATTATGTTCGGGAGGCGCGGGTACGGGTAAAACATTTTTAGCCATAGAATTGGCTCGTCGTTGGACCTCAAAAAGTCTTAATGTTGCTTTAGTTTGCAAATCGCCGTGGCTCAAGAGTTTTCTGCAAAGCAAGTTCATCATGCCAGGGCTTACTGTTTCAACTGTAGAGGGTTTGGCTGCGGCAAAGCGAAGACAAGGTATGGAAGCATTTGATGCAATTATTGTAGATGAAGGTCAGGATTTATTGGACATAGATAATATTGATACGTTAGAGCAGTATTTGAAAAACGGTTTGCCGGGCGGTCAATGGTGCTTCTTTCATGATATTAATAATCAATCCGGCCTATTGGGCGAGGTAGATAAGGAAGCGTTTGAGTATCTCAATGCTCTAAATCCAACTATTGTGCCTCTAAATACTAACTGCAGGAATACCCGACTCATTCTTGATAAAGTCCGGAGTGCACTGGCTGCTGATATGGGCGTGCGTGGAGCAGGGGAAGGGCCTAAAGTGCGTGAATATGTAGCTGTAACCATTGAACAGGGGGTATCTCAATTGATTAAAGAGATTAATGAGGTGATAAAGATGGGTGGCTTATCGCCAGGGTGCTTAACCATATTGTCACCTTTTGAATTTAATGATTCTGTAGTTGCAAAATTGCCTGAGAAGTATAAGGGTAATATCAGTGTTCTAGATGAGTACTCTTTCAGAAATTTCCCAGGGGATCGTATCTCATTTTCTACGATTGCAAATTTCAAGGGATTGGAAAATGAGGCCATTTTTGTTGTTGATTTAATGGCCCCGGACAAAGCCGCAAACGATCTGGTATACCACTATGTAGCAATGAGTCGTGCCAGATCGTATCTTTCGCTTGTTTGGTCAGGATATGGGTTGAAATAATATCATGAATTTTCGAATCGCTGATACATTGGTTGGATGAAGAAGTACAAAGGCTCCATAAAAAGTGATCCCACGAAGGGCGGCCACAAATTCCTCAAGGAACACAAACACGGTCATGAATGCTACAATTTTAAAGCCGATGAGGATGGGGGGCGAATGTATGGATATCGTCCCCCTATACCTTGTGGAGAACCAAAGCTTGAGAGAATGTTTGAACCTGATCGCAATGGAACGGAGGAAGGGCCTGAAGAACTGAATGAGGTGTTGGTTGTCTGGATAGCGCGTGATCCGAATAGAAAAAAGACTTTCGTTGTTGGTTGGTACTCTGACGCAACGGTTTATCGAAAAGCCCGAAAAACTAAACGCAAGCTTTATGGTGAAACCATCTGGTACTCGGCCGAAACGGAAAAGAAGAACGCCACGCTCTTGCCGGTGGATGAACGGACATTTCTATGTAAAGGATATGGTCAAAGTCCCATTTGGTATGGTTCCAAAAAATTCAATAAAAAGGTGTGGGGCTACATTCAGGCTAAACAATCTACAGGCCCTCGACAATCCGACTCAAAGCCCACAAAAAAAACAGGTGCTGGGAAGAATGGACATCCCCGCCAGTCCGACCCTGAAATGCGCTTTAAGGTTGAGCGTGCGGCAGTCGATTGTGCAACAGAATACTATGAGTCAGAAGAGGGTGGAGGCTATGAAGTTGTTAGCGTTGAGAATGATCGTAAGGGGTGGGATCTTGAAGCCACTAAGGGGAATGAAAAACTCCTAGTGGAGGTCAAGGGGTTGAGCCGCAGCAAATTGCTCTGTGAGCTAACATCGAATGAGTACGAGAAAATGAGGTCGAAAAAAAACTACATCCTGTTCGTCGTCTGCAACGCCTGTGACAATCCCAATAAGTCGATCTTCCGGAAAAAGGGTAAAAAATGGTGCACGGAAGACGGGCGGGAACTGACCATTCAACCCAAAGAAGCTGCAGTAGTCAGCGCCCCATCGGCTGAATAACCGCGCCACCAAAATTCTAGCTTGATAAGAGGCAAGGTCAGGGCGCGAGGGTCATCACGACGTTCAGTCTGGGGCTGGTCGACAAATTGGTTCCGTCCTGGACGGCGTGGCCTTGAAACTGCCGGAGTACCGCACGGCTTTCCCGAAGGAGGGCCGCTACGTGCAAACCGCCTCGGCTACGACATGGCGGAACGGTCAAGTGTTCATGGAGGCAGGCGAACCCACGGGCAATGACGCTGGCAAAACGTTGCGCGCCTAGAGCCTTAAGAAAAGCCTTGTTTTTGGCCAAACGCCTGAAACACAAGGACAATTTGTTTCGCGGCTGGTTCTTCTCCGGTCTTGTGAGTGAATATTAGGCCGCAACATAGAACATCGAGTCCGCATCCGGTAGAGATGACTGCCTGTTCTTGAGTTTGCAATACTCGGTATCCCGGAGGCCTCTGGCACGCTTACATCAGCTCGACAGCCTCTGACTCCCACCAGGCCTGAAGCTGTTCCTTCAGGATATACAGCGTATTGAGATTGGCTTTCTCATCCAATAGCTGCTGCCTCTGTTCGTCCAGTCCCATGTGATTGACCCGCTGCCCCTTGAGGCCCAAAATACCCCTCTGGATGCCGATGTCCATATACCTGTTCCATATAAAGTTGTGAGGAGCCTTATATACCAACAGATTATGTGGGGGTCGGTATCCTTTTTCACTCATAGAACCGGAGAAGAGCCCATGAAAGATGTTAATTACTATAAATATCAACAAGTTAAACTTTATAAGCAGACCCTATTGAAGGGGAGCAGGTCACTTCCAATCATCATAATTAGAGGAACCGCTTTACATACGATCATGATATAGTGAAATTAAGACATCAATATTTAGTGGCTGGCATGACATGGGCAATGGTGACAGCGATAGCTTACAGTTGCAGATTCGAAGAAGCTCAAACGGAGGCTTACGATGGATGCCGCCAAGGAAGGCGTGACGATCCGGTCGCCGATCCTGAGCGCGCTGGCGGCAGCCGGATATGAAATTCCCGATGATGAAATCCGGGACAAGCGGAAGGAACGCCAATGACGATTGCAGCGGCGTCAGCCACCACACCCAAAGAGTATAAAGCTTCCGACCCGCAGTCTCAGCCGCCAGGTTCGGTAGTCGATCTCTTTTGCGGGGCCGGAGGCCTGTCGTACGGCTTCAAGTTGGAAGGCTTCGAGGTTGCTGCGGGATTGGATATCGATGAGAAATGCCGCTACCCATTCGAACATAACAATGACGCCCCATTTCTTTTAGAAGACGTCGGTGAGATCGACGCTGGAAAAATAAACGAGCGATTTTTACTGGGAATCCCACGGGTGCTCGTCGGTTGCGCACCCTGCCAGCCATTCTCGAAATACTCCCAGGGGCGAGAGGACGGGCGCTGGCAACTCCTGGAGCATTTCTCGCGGCTTATCTGCGAGGTGGAGCCAGACATCGTGTCGATGGAGAACGTTCCGCGTCTTCATAAATTCAAGAATTCGTCGGTGTTCGATGCATTTGTTCGGACCCTGCGGAACAACGATTATTTCGTCGATTGGAAGATCGCGTATTGCCCAGACTACGGTATCCCTCAGTCCAGATCGCGTTTGGTGCTCCTTGCTTCTCGTTACGGCCCTCCCGGCGTCCCGGAGGCCACACATGATAGGAGCGACTATCCCACGGTCCGTCAGACTATCGGCGATTTGGCGCCGATTCCCGACGGAAGGGCGGACGTCGACGATCCCCTGCATCGCTCCAGCGCGCTTTCGTCGGCAAACCTCGATCGCATCAGGGCGTCGCGGCCCGGCGGCAGTTGGCGTGATTGGGCGGAAGATCTCGTAACCGAATGCCACAAGCGGCTTTCCGGAAAGGGATATTCGTCGGTTTATGGACGAATGGCTTGGGATGAGCCGGCCCCTACAATGACGACTCAATTCTTCGGCTACGGGAATGGACGGTTCGGCCATCCTGAACAGGATCGAGCGATCTCGTTGCGTGAGGGTGCACTCATTCAGACCTTTCCCCACGATTACGCCTTCGTCCCTGATGGCGAGAGAATCGAGATGAAATCCATAGGCCGTTTGATCGGGAATGCAGTTCCGGTCGATCTGGGTCGAGCCATCGCCCGAAGGATACGCGCTCATCTCGACGAGTATGTCGAATGACCGCCCTATTCGAACAGGTGGACCCCTTGCGCCGTCGAATAATGTCGGCGGTCCGCCGACGGGACACGAAGCCGGAAATGGTCGTCAGACGGCTGCTACATTCGATGAACTATCGCTATCGGCTGCACCGCAAGGAGCTACCGGGGCACCCGGACGTGGTCTTCGCCAAACGGCGAAAGGCGATCTTCGTGCATGGCTGCTTCTGGCACAGGCACGAAGGGTGCAAGAAAGCTACCGTTCCGCAGACGCGTGCGGATTCCTGGAACGAAAAATTCGAACGAAACGTCGAGCGCGACCGCAAAGTCGGAAGCAGGCTCTCGGAAATGGGCTGGGGAACTCTGATCGTGTGGGAATGCGAAACGCGTCAGATCGAGCCACTCAAGCGGACGCTGCGTGACTTCCTCGAAGCGGAGCAAGAGTCGGCGGCCTCAAGGAAACGGATTGACTCATGAAGACCGTGGCAGCGTTGTTGGATCAAGGGGACGTCGGCGAATTCGACGAACAATTGGCTGCAGCCGAGAACAAAATAACCTACTTCAAGGCGGATTCCGCCCTGCTGAGGGAACTCGGCGAGCGTTTGGTTGGAAAGCCTTATATCGCGTTGGCGGAACTGATCAAGAATGCCTACGACGCCGATGCGTCTCGATGCGTCGTAGAGCTCACCGATACCAGGATCGAGGTATCCGATGACGGCCATGGGATGACCGAACAGGAGTTTCTCGACTACTGGATGACGGTTGGGACCCGCCATAAGGAGCATTCCGACCACAGTCGCTCCTTGGGACGGCGCGTGACCGGTTCCAAGGGAGTCGGGCGATTATCTGCTCAATTTCTCGCGCATCGGATGCAGCTTCTGTCGACCGCACAAGGCTTGGCCAAACGCTTGCACGCCTTCGTCGATTGGGAGAGCGCGATAGACACCGGAAGCCTCACCGAGTCGGAGGCCAAGTATCGTATCGAAGCGACCAATCCCGAGATTTACCCCGGCCGATCGCGACATGGCACCGTCGTCATTCTTCACGATCTCAAGCAGGCGTGGAACGAAGAGGAGATTTCCGAACTCGGGCGCCAGATCTGGATGCTCAACTCTCCCATTTATCTTTTCGGGAGCAACAGGCGTCGACGTAACGACGCAAACGATTTCCACATAATATTCAAGACGGATCTGCCGGGTGTGGACGAGGCGTTCGAAACGCAATTGACCCAGGCACTAGAGAATTATCAGGCCATCATTCGGGGAAGCATCAAGCGTGAGGACAATCGGAACGTCTCATTGGTGATGGTAGGGTTCGAAGACGAGATATATTCCGAAAAGTTCGACTGTCCGTCCTATTTGCGCGAAGCGGACTGGGAAATTCGAATCTACAACATGGTAGGCAGGCAAGCAGGCGGCGTTTCCGTGTTCGAAATGCGGGAATATTTCGAAAAATACGGGGGTGTCACGGTCTTCGATAAGGGTTTTCGGTTGCCCTACTACGGGGCAGACAACGACTGGTTGGCACTAGAATACGACCATTCGCATCGACGCAATCGTTCCAAACTCTTGCCCGACCATTTCCATGTCGCCAGGGCGTTGAACGACCTGCCGACGCAAGGCCGCATCTTCGGCGTCGTGAACGTCAATACGTCTAAAGAAAACCGTCTGGCCGAGGGGCGACGCAAGAACTCCGGCGAGTTTCTGAAGATCCAAGTGTCGCGGGACAGGCTCGTTGCCAACAAGGCGTTCGCCGTCCTCAAGGACAGTGTTCGCCAGTCGATTGATTACTATGCAACGTTGAAGAGGCGCCGCGTCGCCGAAACGGTCGAGATCGCGCGCCCTTCCGAGCGTCCTGAGTCGAAACTGCGCCGGTTACGTCAGTTGGTTGACGACGCGCTTGCGACCTATCCCGATGACGAAACCGTCGCGGCCATCGAACTTGAACTCGACGACGTCGATGCGAGTCTCGGGAAGGTACGCGAAAGCGACGAAACGTCCCTGGTGATTCTCGGGCCGCTCGCTTCCGCCGGCATGGCGGCGCTTGCGATCGAACATGAAACCAGAAAGGAGATGAAGAGCGTTCGAGCCAAGCTGAGAAAGCTCAGACGGATTGCAAAGAAGAGCCCTATCCCCAATCTGATTGAGACAACAGCCGAATTGTCCCAATGGGTCGATCGCCTCGAGGCCACCAGGAACATCTTCTTGCCTATGATGGATGCCGAGGATCGGGAAAAGATTGAGCCTTTGGAATGCGAAGGCGTCGTACGCACGGTCGTATCCAATCTGCGACCGTTGTTGGGCAACATCGAAATCAGCTTCGACATGCACGAGGGCTTGCATTTCCCGCCTGCGGCGTATTCCGAATGGAGTGCCATTTTACAGAACGTGCTTCTGAATTCCGCAAACGCGATGTTGGATAGCGAGGACCCGAAGATCGAAATCTCTTCCACGGTTCATAATCGGTACGGATTTCTGTACGTGTCGGACAACGGCGTCGGGATCGGTGAGGATGCCGAAGAGTTCTTCAAACCGTTTGCGCGCAAATCGAACATATCGCCGGAGCGGCGAGAGCTAGGCATGGGTGGGACGGGGTTAGGTCTGACCATCGTGGAAATGATCGCCGAAAATCGAAACTGCGATGTGGAGTTTGTCGATCCGGACGATCCGGATTGGAGCACGTCCATAGAACTGCGTTGGCGAGTGGAGCGATAGGATGCGGATTAGGGTTTGCGACGATGACATGAAGATCGCCGACGGGTGGGTGACCGAAATCAAGAATGTCGTACCTGCGAGTTTCGACGTCGACAGCATAGAGGATGCGAAGGAAGAAGTTTCGACGCTCCTCAAGAGAAAGCTCGCGGTCGAGGATGAAAAGAATCCGCTTGATCTCCCGACGACGTTCGACGGGCTCGACATATTGGTCGTGGACTACGACCTGCTTCACCTCGACAATGATGGTAGTCGGACCACGGGCGAAGGTATCGCGAGACTGGCGCGGTCGTATTCGAAATGCGGTGCAATCGTGGTCATGAACCAGTTCAAAGGCCCGCAATTCGATCTCGGCATGAGGGGCCATCTCGACAGCCACGCGGACATTAACGTAGATGCCGAGTTGATCGGGTGTCGAGCCCTGTGGGAGGACGTACCGGCGGAGGGAGAATTCAAACCGACGACGTGGACGCTGTTGCCTGATCTGCTCGCTGCAGCGCGTGATCTGGCCGAAAAGCTTTCGTCGGGAGGTATGGATGCGGCGATAATGCCGATCCTCGGTTTGGAGGAAGAGGCACTTGCCGAACTGTCCGACACTGCGTTCGGCTTTCTCAGTTCGGAGGCCGAAACCGCCAATGATCTCGCTTCGGTGACGGTTCGGAAATTCCTCGATCGCTCGCTCAATGCCAATATTGTGGAGTGTTTGTCGAACCATGCTGCGGAGTTGCTTTTCAACTTCGCGGCGTTCCGCATCGTCAAGTGGCTCGACCGAGCGGTCCTCCGGCCGATGGACGTGCTTATCGATACAGTTCATCTAGTGGACCGTCTGCCGTTCGTGATCGATCTGGACAAGACCGGCGTGTCGAATTCCGTTGCATGGGCGGAGGCTGCGGCGAAGCCGTTTGAAAGGCTGTGCCGGGACGTGCTGGAAAGATTTCATAATCAGCCAGCGTCGAAGGCATTGGGGAGGGCGGTGTTCGATTGGTATAAGATAACCCTCGACGACGAGATCGACGAGATGCAGGACAAATACCTCGAAGAACAGCCTACCAGATTCCACTTGGCCGAAGATACGTCGAGGTTCGTCGGAAAGGGTGCTCTGACGCGGTACAGAGCGGATTTCCATAACTTTGGGGATCGAAGAGCGATAGAGAAACTGGACGGCATTTCCTACGGCCCCCTCCGGCGCATTCGTTTCGGTTGAAGCGATGACGGATCAGGCCGAACAGCAAGCGGCTGTCAGATTGATCCTAGTCCACTTAGTCAACGAGGGTCGAGAGTGGTATCGAAGCGCCAGCGCCAGGGACGTCGATTTTCTCGAGAAGCGTGTCTCGGCTAATTTCGCGATGTTCGACGGGAACGAGATTCATACCATTGGTCCAAAACCGGCGGGCGCATTCCCCAAAAAAAAGATGCTGCTTACGAAGCCCTCCGGTAAGGAGAAAGAAGCTGTAGCCGGGTTTTGGCTCCGATGGAACTTCAACTGTGACCCAATAGAATTCAGGTTGTTTTTAGGACTGTGGTACAAGACTAGAGGAGAGAGAAACTTCAACGGCTACCGCTTCGAGACGCCAGAAATAGGTGATGAGCATGACTATTACCATTGCCAGCCATGCCGGAATTTCGGCGACAGGGAGCTTCTCCCTGAAGCGGCGCTCGTATCGGAGAAGTTCCCCACGATACCACTTAATGCATCAAACATCGTCGAATTGACCGTATGCGCTCTCATGGCGACGTTGGGCCGCAATAAAATGAACCTATTTCTGAAGGAGCTTTTCAGGGTTTCCGAAGGATCAAGCAATGATTTCCTGTGGAAAGCATATTTACGTTGTAGCAAGGAGTCCTTCGTGGATTTCGCTCGGGAAGGGCGTCAAGAAGTCGCCTAGGAGTCTGTCGGGTTTGACCCGAGCGGATCAGGAGTAAACTGCGTCCACTCAAGTACCGTAAGCGCCTCTAAATCGACCCCCGTTGACATTATCAGGTAGTCATCGAACAGTTAATCAGCTTGCCCCGCCGTTAGTCTTCGACCTCCATGTTCCAGGGCAGTAACGCCTCAAGCTTCTCCACCGTATCCGCCGCCGCAATATTCGCCAGCACATGCTGGAGGTGAGCGTAGGGCTCAAGCTTATTCGCCTTAGCCGTTTCCAACAAACCATAGCAGGCCGCACTGGCGCGGGCACCGTGCGAGGCATCCGCAAAAAGCCAGGCCCGGCGTCCAACGGCAAAAGGCCTGATCGCATTCTCCGCCAGTGCATTACTGATGTGCAGCCGGCCATCCCCGCAATAGCCAATCAGGTACTCCCACTGGTTCAGCGTGTGCCTTATCGCCTTCTGGGTCAGGCTATCTTTGGGCGCCCGATTGACGTTCTTCCCCAGCCACGGTTTCAGGTCATCGAGAATCGGCACGCTGAGTGTCTGCCGCGCCTGTTTTTTCTTGTCGTGCTCCAGGTCCTTGATCGATTTCTCTAGAGTTGTAGGACATGGTCAATACCCCGCTTGGTATGGTTCCAAAAAATCCAATAAAAAGGTGTGGGACCACATTCAGGCTAAACAATCTACAGGCCCTCGACAATCCAACTCAAAGCCCATAAAAAAAACAGCTGCTGGAAAAAATGGGCACCCCCGCCAGTCCGACCCTGAAATGCGCTTTAAGGTTGAGCGTGCGGCAGTCGATTGTGCAACAGAATACTATGAGTCAGAAGAGGGTGGAGGCTATGAAGTTGTTAGCGTTGAGAATGATCGTAAGGGGTGGGATCTTGAAGCCACTAAGGGAAATGAAAAACTCCTAGTGGAGGTCAAGGGGCTGAGCCGCAGCAAATTGCTCTGTCAGCTAACATCGAATGAGTACAAGAAAATGAGGTCGGAAAAAAACTACACCCTGTTCGTCGTCTGCAACGCCTGTGACAATCCCAATAAGTCGATCTTCCGGAAAAAGGGTAAAAGATGGTGCACGGAAGACGGGCGGGAACTGACCATTAAACCCAAAGAAGCTGCAGAAGTCAGCGCCCCATCGGCTGAATAACCGCGCCGCTAAAATTCTAGCAAGAGGCAAGATCGGGGCGCGAAGGTCATCTCGACGTTCAGTCTGGGGCTGGTCGACAAATTGGTTCCGTCCTGGACGGCGTGGCCTTGAAACTGCCGGAGTACCGGCACGGCTTTCCCGAAGGGGCGGGCCGCTACGTGCAAACCGCCTCGGCTACGACATGACGGAACGGTCAAGTGTTCATGGAGGCAGGCGAACCCACGGGCAATGACGCTGGCAAAACGTTGCGCGCCTAGAGCCTTAAGAAAAGCCTTTGGTTGACGCACCGCTTGGCATAGGGGCACACTAGCCACCTTCGGAGAGGTGCCGGAGCTGGCCGAACGGGCTTGACTCGAAATCAAGAGATCCCGCAAGGGATCCGTGGGTTCGAATCCCACCCTCTCCGCCACCTACACTCGGCTTGGATGCCAGCCTGAAGTACGCCAGCGGCAAAGGCTTCTACCTAGATCTCAGCCTGTCGTACCTAGACGCTGAAGTCACCGCCGCAGCCGACAGCATCTTCGTGGAAGGTGGTGAGTTGGGCGACGCTCCAACCCATTCCTTCTCGGCCGTTGCGGCGCAGGATTTCGAGTTTCCGAACGGCAATCTGTTGACGGTCACCGCCAACCTGAACCACGTGGACGATTTTCTCCAAGGCACGTTGAACACTGCCGCCAACATGCTTGGAGACATGCGCACCGAGCCGTCATACACCATCGTCAACGCCAACGTCACTTATCGCTTCGGCACTGATAGTGAATATGCGTTTTCCCTCTTTGGCAACAACTTGACGAACGAGCATTACCGCCACTCCAGGCCCGTTCAAAATGGTAATGCTGTGCTCGGCGACGTGACCCCTGGCAACGCCTTGAGCATGGTGGTTACCTGTACGCTGTCACGCGCGACAACGCGCACCTACGGTGCCTCGTTTACAGTGGACTTCTAGTCCATGTCAGCCGCACAGGCGCCTATCAGCGCACCCAGCTCCGTCTAGGCAAACAGCCAATTCCTCTTGCCCATCGGGGTCACTCGGAGTTGATGCTCCAAGTGATTGGTGTCCAACGGCACATCCGGGTTCTCCAAGAACACCTGCAGCGCGTTCCGGCGCTTCAGCGTGTCGTTCACCGCCTTCATCAGCGCATCATCAGGCAGCAAGCCCGTCTGTAGTTGCGCTTCTCACCAAGCAAAGATCCGCCTCACCACAGGCTGGCATTGTTTGCGCTAGGCGGTGCCACTTGCAGAAACTGGCGCCACCGGTCTGCTGGGCCTGGCGGAACCGGGCTGCGGGCAACCCCGATGCGGCCTGCGCATCGACAATAGTCCGCCATTGAGCCGCGTTGCGATGAGTTCGGTGGGTCATGCTGATTGCTCCTGCGACAGTCGGCGCTAAAGTAGGTTGGAATTGCAGTCGGGGGAATGACGGTTCAGAATGAACGCTTGCAATGCGAATCCAACAGCCCCTCGATTTTCTCGCTGTCACCGATCATGCCGAATTTCTAGGCCGTCCCTACAGTTTGCTATCGGCAAAAGATGAGCGCATGACATCGACTCGCCTAGGCCAATACATCGCGCAGATCTATGATCGCGGCGGTCTGGCGGCCGACGCCTTGATAACGATGATTCTGGCTTTTCAGACCAGCTTGTCGCCACCGCCGGGCTGGGACGAGGAAAACGCCGCCTCTAGGTTTCCGCCGCCGCCTCGAGCCCGTGAGGAATTGATGGATTAGCTGCTCTCCAACCGCTATCTTTGGGGCGAGTTCTTCAATCGTGACCTGATGCGGAGTCATTGGCAATTGGTCGTGGATACCACGGATCAACACGACGAGCCCAGCAAGCTTACGACCCTAGTGGGCAGGGAATACTCGCCACAGGCCAGTGGCGGCAATCTGCATCGTGTCCTGTTGACCCCGGCTGATGGGGATGTCGCAAAGAAGATCAGGCCGGTTTCGTTCATAGACAGCGACAATCCGGAGGAGCTTTGGGACTGGCTGGATCACACCAGGAAAACGACCGGTGCAAATTTCGTTGCGATTCCTCACAACGTCAACCTGTGCATGGGCAACATGTTTGCAAGAGCGCGGTTTGACGGCGAGCCCATTGCCGATTTCAATGGTTACAACAACTGGGATTTGTCCAGTTCCGGGTTGGCCGCCGTATGGGCGAAGGACAACACTCGTGAAGAGATTTTCGCAGCATGCCGCCGCCGGGAGGTCTCCGGCACCACCGGACCTAGGATCAGCCTGCGGTTCTTCGGTGGCTATGAATTCGAGCAAAGCGACCTTCAGGCCAGGGACTTGGCAAAGAGGCATTCATCGAGTACTTCGAACGCATGAAAGCCAGGCATCCCGGCAAGAAGGTCCGTTTCAAACGGGCTGTCGCGGAGGGAGACTTGGCCGTACTTCACTGCCACCAGGAATGGCCGGGAGGTCAGGACTACGCAGGCATCGACATTTTCCGCTTTGACGGCAACAGCAAGATCGTTGAGCATTGGGATGTGCTGCAAATCGTGCCGGAGAAGTCGGCAAACCAGAATACAATGTTCTAATGCAGCTACAGAGGTCACAGATACCATGCAAAAAAGACTCGATCCCACTCCTTTAAGGAGCGCACATTCGCCGCCGCAATCGTCAGCGGCCGCCTGCCTGCAACGATGGCGCTTGCGCCTATACGAAACTACGCAGCCCAACTACCCGCCGCCATTCTTGGACACACCCATGCGCATTTACATTCAAACAACCCTGTTGCTTTTGCTCACTATCGGCCTGGGCACACGATCCTGGGCGCAACTTCCCAGTGAAGCCACTCAGCGGCTACTTGAGAGAAACCAGATGTTCGAGCCCCACTTGGTTGAGGTTGCCGACAACGTTTACTCCGCGGTCGGGTATCAGGTATCCACCAGCGCCATGATCGTGGGCGACGATGGAGTCATCATCATCGATCCCGGCATCACGGCACCGCTCACACGAAAGGTCCGCGAAGCCTACCGCGAGATTTCGAACAAGCCGGTCAGGGCAATCATCTACACCCACAGTCACCCCGATCACACCAATGGAGCAAGCGTCTACTACACAGGGGGAGTGGAGGTCTGGGCGCGCAGCAACTTTGGCTCCGAGATGAAACTGGTGCAGCAGAATGGCTATGCGGGTGGCGTTCGCCCCTCGAATACGCAGGGCTTCGATCTGCCCCTTGAGCAACGAATCGGGATCGGCATAGGCATTCCTCCGCAATCCCGCCCGGCGCTCGGCAACACAATGATGGCGGACGGCGCCATCGGCAGCCGGGAGCAGTCCCGGCCGGGGACAATACCACCGACACACAGCTTCGATGGTGATCGTCAGGCGCTGAAAATAGCTGGCGTTTACTTGCAGTTGGTCAAAGCGCCGGGGGAGACCGACGACCATCTCTATGTCTGGTACCCTAAGAAACGCGTTCTGTTCGCCGGCGACAATTTCTACCAATCCTGGCCAAACACCTACCCGTTGCGGGGCACCGCACGTCGGTCGGTACGGAACTGGATCCTCAGTTTGAACTCCATGATTCAGCAACGGCCCGAGACGGTTGTTCCGGGGCACACCGCGCCCATGCAAGACGCCACAAAGGTGCTGACCAACTACCGCGACGCCCTGCAGTGGGTGCTGGATCGAACCATTGAGGGCGCAAGAGCCAAAATGACGCCCGATGAACTCATGGAATTCACAAAACCGCCAAGCCATCTTGCGGGGCTGGACTATTTGCAGGACTACTACGGCAGTCGGTGGGGCACTGTTCGAGACATCTATGCGCAGGATCTGGGCTGGTTTGATGGCAACGTGTTGAACCTGCATCGTGAGAGTCCGCTGGAACAGGCCCAACGCCAAGCCGACTTGCTTGGTGGAATTGAATCTCTCGCCACGAAAGCCCGCGCCGCCCTGGATGCCGATGACTTCCTAGGCGCTGCCCAGCTTGCTGACCCATGGTCCAGGCTGCAGCCAGACAATCCCGAACCCTGGTCCATCATGGCCGACTCCCTGTCAGCCATCGCCGAGCGGACCTTTAACGTGCCCGCCAGAAACTACACTTTCTCCACCGCAAATAGAGCCCGAAAAACGGCAGAGAGTCTTGCCGAATAAACCAACTGAGGAAAAGCGCCGGAATGGATCTCGAAGGTGACCGATACGGTGCGTGAAAAGATTCCACAATAGCTGTTGCGGTGCCGGCTGGCTCGAATACCAAGGGCGACCTGTATCAACCGGGCAAACCATCGATTGATGTACTTCCAAGCACACTGCCGTTAGACCTGTTCCACCCCCGGCGGAGAACCGCCCAATGAGGGGAAGGTCCATGCCCACGTGCTTGGTCGGTGCCGTCGCCGCTGTAGTGGCCACCCTCGCCGCCGAACCGCACTGGGGATATCAGGGCGGCGACGGCCCTATGCACTGTGGGCTGCTTGAGCCCGCATTTGCCACCTGTGCTGACGGCAGCAGACAGTCTCCCGATCCATCCCGCTAATTTTTCTTTATAATTCCCTTATGTTTCGTATTCTGGATTAGAGTTGAGCCAATGCGTATTTCATGCCGGATAGATGCTGATATCCGCGAGTTCCAAGGCATGGGTCATCGGTGGAGGTCTGAAGACAAGGGCCTCATCTGGTGTTGGGAGCGCGGCAGGAAAATCGCTGCTGAAGATCCGGCACTTGCAGAACGCGCCAAGAAGGGAGAGCTAATGGAACTGGGCTGGCAGGGAGGTGTAACACCCTCTAAGAATCTGAAGATGAAGAAGAAAAAAGGGAGTCATTATTACCTGGCCATGTGGCAGGGTCTCGCGGGCAATGACCTCAATATCGATACCGACTCCACTCCCAAATTAACTTGCTCCGTTACTGGGGTGGAAGTGACCTATTTCAGTAGCTTGGTGGGTCGGTAGATCACCATGGAATTCGTGGCTATTGATGTGGAAACGGCCAATCAAGATATGGCTTCGATCTGTCAGATCGGCATTGCCAAATACGATGGTGATCAACTCGTTGATAGCTGGTGTACATTAGTCAATCCGAAGGATGTCTTCTCCCGCACAAATGTACGGATCCATGGGATTACCGAAGAGCATGTTGAGGGGGCGCCCACGTTCCCGGAAATTGCATCAAGTTTACGCGGCCACATGGAAAATTCATTGTGTGTTTGCCATACACACTTTGACCGTGTATCCATAACTCAAGCAATCGCCCGGCATGAGCTGGATTATTTCGCCTGCGCATGGATGGACTCGGCCGAAGTAGTGCGTAGAGCGTGGCCGCAGTTCAGCAAAAAGGGCTACGGCTTGGCTAACATTTGCAAAGAGCTAGGCTATGATTTTAAGCACCATGATGCGCTGGAGGATGCTCGAGCGGCAGGGTTTGTTCTGTTGGAGGCTATAAAGGTATCCGGTATCCCATTGGAGGAATGGCCCGAGCGAGGAGGCGCTGGCCGAATTCACGGCTTTCTTCCTTGAGATCTGCATCGACCAAATGGACTTTATGGAACGCCTGATACAGCCAAAGCGGCGGCGCGAGTGCATCCCGCTGTGGACCGAAGGAGGAAGGCCGGCGCGGCCACCTGACACCCCATGCAGGCATTGTGCTGGAGACGGCGCCCCATCGCGGTGAATTGCCGCGTGGCGAGGTCGCAAAAATCTTAGGAGTCGGGGACCGGCAGGCCCGCCGGGTCACCTCAGCGTTGATCGGCCGAGGGGCGCCTTGCTGCCGACAGCTCCCGTGCGCTGCTACGCCTCTTCCACCTAGGTTGGCATCGCGCTGGATGCCGGGTCTGTTTCCAGACAAGGCCGCTTGATGAGACTGATCGTTTCCGTCGCCTTACCGTTCCCATTCCGGCAGGGTTTCCGCTCCCTCCAGCTGCCGCAGCAGCGCTGCCACCACATCGTAAGCATCGCATGAGGCACCGGCCTTTGCGCTGATAGCCGTGAAATTCGTTCGGCCATCGGTCTTCACCTCGTTCCGCAATGCCTGATCCGACTTCATGAGCCGCATGAACCGCTCGCCGTTTTCAATTGACACGGTTGCCTCCTTGGTGTTCATCAGAGATCAAAGCAGTTTAGCACCTACGGCGGCGGCTGAGTTCCTTGCGCCGCATTCCCCTTCGCCAAGGTTCAACTGAAAGGGAAAGTCTTTACGAGGCGATGCTTTTGACGGAATGACCTTAAACGAAGCGGGCCTGATCGGGATTTGGTTCCGCGCGGGCTTGGGGCGCTGACCTGCAGACGCCCGACCCCGTCGTCATGCCGAGGGATAGGCGCAAGCACGAGCTTTACGCGCCGGCAGGTCAGCGCCCCAAGCCCGCCGCACCTCAGACCCGCTCGGCCGCTAGATACTTCAGCACCTCAGCGCGCTCGCCGCTGAAAACAACGCGTCGCTGCTTCGAGCGAAGCTGGTGGTCGTACATGGGGTCGTAGTACCAAGCCAACAGCAGGCCGATCCATGTGTCATGGTCGCCGTTGCGGAATCCGGCCTCCATCGCCTCGCTTACCGTGCGGCACCGTTCATGGCCCAAGCGCTTTAGGATGCGTTGCAAGGATGCCTGATGACGCTTCAACAGTTCTTCCGCCGCAACGCCTTGGGCTAAAGGCACCTCCACGTATTCCCCGCGAATATGGCGAATGCGGGCGGCTATGGAGGCGCGAAGCAGTACAATCGGCGCTTGCTGCATCCGTGCGAACCAAGCCTTCGGCAAGGCCAAGCGACCGATGGTGCGGCTTTCGTCCTCAACGACGAGGATGGCCGCTTGATGCTGGAGGTAACTGATGGCCAGGGCATTCTCAAAGGCGATGGGCTGCGGCTGCGGCTGTTCGCAGCCACCGAAGGCGGAGCCCCGATGCTGCGCCAAGCCCTCAAGGTCGAGGGCCTGCGGCAACATCCGCAAGACTTCGGTTTTGCCTACGCCGGTGCGCCCGGCCAGCACAATCCAGCGCTTGGTGCCGGCAGTTTTGGCACTAGGGGCCAAGGTTTCGAACACCCCAAGGCAGGCGTTGCGCAGCTGCTTGTAGCCGCCTTCCACCCGTGGGGCGCAGCAACCGGCTTGCCGCAGCCAGGATTGAACAATGCTGGAGCGCAAGCCGCCGCGCCAGCAGTAAATCCAAGCATCTAGGTGGTCAGCCAGAAACATCTGCCAAGCGTCCATGCGGGCCGCTCTGGCTGTTCCTGAAACCAACTCATAACCCCGGCTAATGGCCGCATCCCGCCCCTTCTTTCGATAGAGCGCACCAACCTCCGCCCTTTCCTCGTCGGCCAACACCGGCAGGTTGACTGCGGTGGGAACTGCGCCTTGGGCGAACTCTCCGGGAGAGCGTAGGTCAATCAGGGGGACGCTGTTGCGCAGCAGGTCTAAAGGAGTCATCAATGCCCAGTTGGAGTGGTTAGGGGCGGCGTCAAGGCGCTTGCTCAACCACCTGCTTGCCCTCCAAGAACAGGGTCAGATGTTCCTGCAGGATGTCCACTACATCCGTACGGCCCTTGCTCGCCGCCTCCTGCAAGGCCAGCTCCTGCAAGCGGACGGCTTCGGTGAAATTGCCGGTGGCGGCGTAGGTGGCGGCCCAAGTGTCCAGATACTCCGGCTTGGCGCGAGCTTCCTCATTGGACTGCATCAGGTTGGTCATGATCCGGTTCGCGAAACGCACCCGACGCAAAGGCTCAAGGTCGGAGACCGTCAGGGTCCAGGCCACTTCATTAACAACGTCGGCGCTCTCGGGCACTTCCTTGGCGGCGCCTCGATACCACTTGTAGGCGGTGCGCAGGTTTTGCTTGGTGGCCACTCCCCTTGCGTGCAGGTTGCCAAGCATCAGCATGGCTTCCGGGTCGGCGTTCTCCTGCACCATCTCCTTGAGCCAGTCTATGGCGCGCCCATCGCCGCCGCCTTCGAAATTTTCGCGCATCAGGAGGCGTGCGTAGCCTAGGCGAGCCGCATTGTTCTTCAGGGTGGCCGAGCGAATGAAGTGCTCCCGAGCCTTGGCTTGGTCCTGCTCCACCTCCTCACCCCCGTAGTGCAGGTAGGCCAAGTAAAGCAAGGCATCGCTGTTGTTGAGTTCTCCGGCTTGTTGCAGCAGGGGAATGGCGGCAGACCGATTGTCCTCGCCGAAAGCGTCTTGTAGGTATACGACGGCAAGGTTGTACATGGCCTCGGACGAGCCCAAGGCGATGGCGTGGAGGTAGTTGTCGAGCAGGTCGTCGAGCGCCGCCTGTTTGTCCTTCCGCAATTCGGCTTGGCTGAACTGCGACCGGTGGATTCGGGCGAGCAGGATTTGGGCGATCACGTTGTCAACACGCGCCGCGGCCCGCAGCCAACCAATGGCGTCATCAGTGCGATTCTGCGCCGCCAGCAGCGCACCTAGGGCCGTCTGCGCCGCCGGGTCTCCCTGCCTCGCTAAGAGGCCCATTAGGGTGCCCGGCGAAAACTCCCGCGCCAACTCCAAGCCGCCCAGCTCCAGCCGGGCCGCTTGATACATGGTCCCCAAGTCAAAGTGAAGCCTTTGCAACTGTCCTGCCGCAGGGCGGCCCTGAATCAGCATCACAAAGGGTGCGCTGTCGTTGGATTGGTAGATGAGTCCCACCGGGGACAGGGCTTGCGTGCTCACATAAAGCTGCGCCTCAACTGGCGAGATGGCGCTGTAGGGATCTTCGCGTTGGCCGGTCGCCGAGCCAGCCATGGCCGCTTTGATGGCGGTCGCCCAAGCCTCGTGCAGGGCGGCGGCGTCATCGGCTTCCACATGCTCATAAAAGCGTTGCAGCAGCACATGGCCGGAGAGGCTGGCGTAGTTCAAATCCAGGATGGCGCTGCCGATGGCGCCGAGCTTGAGCGGCTCGTACTCCATCAATTCCAAGGCTTGGCTTTCGAGTTCGGCCAACCGCTGCATGCGCTCCACCAAACCAGTCCCGTGCGTAAAGGCGGTGCGCAGCCGAGCCGCCGTCGCCGGATCAGCGTCAGCGATATCCCCCTTAACCTGGTTGGCCGGTGGGGAGGGCGTAGACTGGCAGCCATGTATCAAGGCAGCCAGCCCAAAAATCAACATGAAATGCAGTGCGGGCATATCCCTTTATAGCACCCTTCACCTTCCGGTAGTAGGTTCAGCCATCGCCAATGGAACATGAGCCTGAGGCATCACTGTTCCCGGGCAATTTCGCCGCCTGCAACGTTTTCGATACGGCGCTGGCCGACCGCCCAAAAGTCCAATCCTTCGCCCACCCGCGGGCGCGGCTCCACAGGCCCTGTCGGCTGAGCGTAAGCGAGCGTCATTCAATCCGCGCGCAGAATTCCCCTACTTCTGGCGATGGCTACCCGTGGCGGTGGTCGCGTGGCTGGCAGTGCGAGGAATGCGCCCTGATGACGCCGGGTGAGTTCGCGCATCAAGATTCCAAAATTGCGTGACGAGGCGGAAAACGCTACATTTTGCTCGGGAATCTGGTTCCAAAACCCGATTGCGTGGATTCTGAGTGTGCCGGCCCCGGCGCTTCGTCTGGCCACGCCTTGATCCACCTTGTTCAGGAAGCCGTCGAAATCATTGCTTTGGTATTCGTCGCCCAACACAAAAATCGCCATCTTTCGGTCGCTGGCATAGAGATCCCGCACCGCGGTTAGGATGCCTGGCGCCGGATTGCTGCTGGAGAACGGCCGCCAAGTTCGCATTTTGTTGAGCGCCCGCCGACGGTTCGACGGGCTGTCGGGTGTCCATCGGCGCTGGCGGCCGCTGAATAGGTAGGTGCCCTGGTCATTTAGAATCTGAAACCCGCGAATCCTTGGGTAGATAGACAGGATATTGCCGACCTCCTCCACCACGCGATCCCAAATGCTGAGTGCGCCCCAGCCGCCGACCACGCTGCCGGATGTGTCCACCACGAAGGCGATGTATTCCGAATCAACGGGAATGCCGGCCAACTTGGTGTCTACTTCCATATCCTTCTCCGGCTGTGGCAACGGTTTCTGATTCAGAATCTGTTGGCTAGTGGCGACGGCCGCGCCGCGTCGGCGCAGCCGGGCGGATTCGTCCCTTGTGCGTTGCAAAAGGCTTTGCAGACGGCGACTCACCGCCTCCGCATTGGCGAGGTCGGCGCTTGCCTCGGCATTGAGCCTGTCGTTTTCGGAGATTTCCCGACCCAGCGCCACCACTTCCTCCTCCAAGCCGCCCAAGGTGAACAGCAGGCGACCGTAATCGGCGGTGGCCGGGGATGCCACTTCGGTGCCCCACTCGCCGATGGGCAGTATCAGCACCAGCAAGGCAATGGCGCCGAAGGCGCAGGCGATCACATCCAAAAAGCTGACCGATGTGTCGTTGTCATCCGTCCTGACCCGCTTCATAGCCAACCCTCCGCCGGTGTCAGCAGCCGCCCGCCGCTTAGCGCGGTCAGCAGCCAATAGCCGCGCACGGCATCGGCGTCGCCATCAAGGGGATAGAGCAGCACATCAATGGGCACATCGGCCAAACGCTGCTCAACCACCCCCACGGCATCAAGGTAGATGCTGGCCCGGCAGGTTGGCGACAGGATCGGCTTGGCGCCCCGGCTCGATCCCCGGCAGCCCCGCAGACTGCCCAAAGGCTTGTCTCCGGGCAGGGTTGGAAAGCCGTCGGTGAGAATCACCAACTGCCTGGGCTTCGGGTTGAGCTTGGCCGCCACCTCAAAAACCTGCTTGAGATCCGTGGGTCCGCTGGGGAGCAGGGGTGCCAGCGCGTCATCGACTGCCTTGGCGTTGGTGCGGCGCTCATCCTTGATGCGCCAACCCAAGGCGGTGCCGGGCTCAATGGTTGCACCGTCGAGGTCGCGCAGATCTTGGGCGTAGGTGAACAGCTGAAAGCGTCCTTGGTCGGGCAGTTGCCGGTACAGCCAAACCGCCGCTTCCCTAGCGTCGGCCCACTTTTTTGCTCGCCGCTGCAAGGCGGGGCTGGACACGCGCAGCCGTATGATCTCCACCAACGATCGGTGCAACATGCTGGCGGAACGATCCAGAAAAATGGCCACCAAATCATCCTGCACATTGATGCCCGTGAGCTGACGTTTGCGGGTACGGGTACGGGTCTCCGGTGTTTGTTCCGTCGCCAAGGCGGCTTGCGACGCCCGCAGCGCGGCGGCGTTGGCGCGCAGGGCAACGCGCTCCGCCTTGAGTTGGTCAAGCAGGCTGGCGTAGCTCACGGCATGGGTGGTCTGTTGTTTGGATGCGGCCTGCAGCGACGCGAAGCTGGCGGCGAGGGCCTCTTCCTGGGCCGCCCGTTGCGACCGCAGTTGGTCGCGCTCAACCCCCACGGCGGCAACGTCTGCTTGCACCTCTCGAATCTGTTCGGCAACAAAGGCGAGGTCGGCGGCGTCTACGCTGGCCGGGCCATGCTTGACGATCAACAGCAACAGCACGGTCGAGCCTAGGCCACAGCAGAGCACGTCCAGAAAGGAGAGCCCGAAGCCGGCCGGCCGTGGCCTTGTGACCGGGCGCCTCACGCCGGAGCGCGCTCCCCGGCGTCCTCCTTTCGGTGCGGCGAGGTTTCGCCCGCCGCGGTTGTTCTGGCCAGCGCACTGAGTTGGGCGATGACCTTAGAGGAAATGAAGTGCTTGCAGTTGGCGACCAAGCGCTCCTCGCGGCCTTGGAGCATGCTGGCAACGAGCATCAGGATGAGGCTGACAAACAGCGCCACGAAGGTGGAATTGAAGGCGATGCCCAAGCTTGCCGCCACGCCCGAGATATCACCAGCCATCGCCTCGCCCGCTTGGGTCAGGGCTTCGCCGATTCCCCGCACCGTGCCGAGGAAACCAATGGAGGGTATCGCCCAAAGGACATATCTGGTGATAGCCAGCTTGGCGTAGAGCGTCTCTAGGTGGAGGTCACAGGCTTCACTGGCCACCTCGTTGGCCTCGTGAAAATCACCGTTTAGCTGGATGCGGTCAAAAACCAGCCTCAGGCTTTCGAGCAGTAGCGAGTTCGGCACCTTATCGACCACCTCCGCAAGCCGCTGTTGCAGGCTTTCGAGCGTTGCTTGGCTCGCGTCCGTTACCGCGTCGAACCGCAGAAAGTCCAGCTCCAGCAGATAGCCCTCGCTCTCAAAAACCCGGTATCGGAACGCCAGCAGCCAAGTACACCATAGGCCGATGATGAGGCAGACCTCCTGCTCCAGATCCTTGAATATCACCGCCAAATTGCGTTCCGGCACGGCACCTTCAGCGGTGGCCACCCGCAGCGCATCACCTGCGACCGGATCGATGTAGAACAGGTAGATCAGGTGAACAAGCGTACCGCTCAAGATCAGCCCGACGAGATCAAGGGCAACGCCGTTCCCGGCAGACAAACCGATCAAGCGCCCGCGCAGCGTCGGTGCCGAAGGCGAATCATTGGCCATGGCGCGGCAACTCCTGCATTGAACAGACGGAAACCGCGTCCCCCCGCATCCCCGAAAACGGGCTGTCGGGAATCGCGGCGTCTCGGCGTTCACCGGATTGGTGGTGTGGGTCAGATATCTTGGGGAAGATCGACATTGGCGTTGGCCTTGATGGATTCGGTTTTGAACAAGCGGAAGCCACCTCCCCCGACACCCCCCGAAAACGGGCTGTCGGGAATCGCGGCGTCTCGGCGTTCACCGGATTGGTGGTGTGGGTCAGATATCTTGGGGAAGATCGACATTGGCGTTGGCCTTGATGGATTCGGTTTTGAACAAGCGGAAGCCACCTCCCCCCGACACCCCCCGAAAACGGGCTGTCGGGAATCGCGGCGTCTCGGCGTTCACCGGATTGGTGGTGTGGGTCAGATATCTTGGGGAAGATCGACATTGGCGTTGGCCTTGATGGATTCGGTTTTGATGGACACCCAAGGTGTACGCTCATCGGCTGGGGCGTCTTGCGGCTCGTCTTCGGTGCCCCGGGCCTCCGCACCCTCCCTTGGTCCATCCCCCTGTTCATCCCTCTGCTTGGTGGTTGGCTGGTCCGACGACCTGCCCCCCATAGCCGTCGGCGTCCAGGCCGCCGCGCTGTTGGTCGAAGCCGCTTCATCCTGTGCGGCCGCTGCTGTCGGAACGACGGCAACAAGGCAGGCGACGACGACAATTTGAAGCCTACCAGTCAACGAAGTAACCATCAGTAAATCCACTTGGCGATACGAAAGCCCACCGCATCGCTTTTGGTTGGCTCGAACGCCCGATGGCCGGAAGCCAGGGTCGCCAGCGCATGGGACTTGAAGCTTGAACCCTTGACCACATGATCGACCCCTTGAGCCGGCCCCAATGAGTCCACCAGCGGCCCATCGCCGCTGTTGGGGGGCGCGGACGAATAGTAGTCCGTCACCCATTCAGCCACGTTTCCGGTCAAATCGTACAGGCCGTTGAAGTTGGCTGGGTAGGTGCCTGTGGGTGCGGTCAACGCATGGTTGTCCGCGTAGCTCGCCAGAAAGCGTTGGCCCAATGTCTGCGTCTCGCGGCCGGCGAGATTTGCGTAGGCGCGCGGGATGGCGGACCTTCCGCCCCATGGAAAAGGCCCCACCGGCCGGTTCCTACTGAAGTCGTAGCCGATCACCGCCTCCCATTCGGTCTCGGTTGGCAGCCGGTAGCCGAGCGCGCTTGATACGACCCGCCGCAATTCGCCTCGGGAACCGAACTCATAGACGGGCGTCAAGCCCTCCTGAAGGCTCAGCCAGTTGCAGAACTCGGCGACCTTGCTCCAAGTCACAACGGCCACCGGGTGCTCGCCGGAAAGCCCGGCGGGAATAGGTATTGGGTGGAAGGTCCGGAAACCATTGTAGTCAACCTCCCGCCGGCCGATGTAGAACGCCCGGGTCAACACCTTCTCCACGCCTTGGCCCTGTGCATCCGCCAACCAGGAAGGAAAGCGCACCGGCGGGAATTTTCGAAGCACCGACCCGTCCGCAGCCCTAGCCTCCATCGGAGCTTGCTGGAAGGCCCACTCGTCGGGCCGCATCATCTTGAATGCGTAGTTTCGCTTGGGACCGCCCACCGCAGCGACGACGACCGATTGTGCCTGATAGCCTTCGCGGACCACGCCGATGCGGTCGCCCTCTCGAACACGCAGGCGGATCGGCGTTGCGCCTCGGTCCGTGCCATTGACCGTCACGCGGGCTTCAAGGTCGGCACTCACCTCGGCATCGAAACTGTGGCCTCCCAAGTTGAAGGTTCGTTCGATGATTTCGCCCGGTCCCGGCCTGATCTGGCTCTTGATCACGTCATGGCCGGACTTGCGGACGGTCAAATTGTGCGTCTGCAAGGAGGCAAGTTGGATTCGTATCGGGGCATCGCCGACGAACCGACCGTCCACCAAGACCGAGGCTCCGGCTGGTGCGGAGCTTAGGGTCAGGGTGGCGTCCTTGGGTGCAAGTTCAATCAGGCCCAAGCCGGCCAAGCCGCCCGGCACGGCCGTGAATTGCCGTTGCACGCTGTGATATCCGTGCAAGCTGACCTCCATTTCGTGCAAACCATGCGTCACCGCCCCCGTGTGGGAACCACGCCCTACTCGAACGCCGTCCAGGACGATCTCCGCTTCGCTCGGCAGCGCCTGGACGGTGAACGTGCTGGCGCTCGGCTCCGTCGTGAATTCGAAGCGTTGCTCTTCGCCGTAACCGATGACTTCGATCAACTCCTCAATGGGCAAGATCCAATCACCTTGGATGCGTACCCTGTGCGGGCCGGGCTTCAGTTCAGCTTCGACAATGGGGGCGCCCGAAAAAGTGTCTTGATCGACAAAGAGCTCGAAATCCGTCGCCGAATCGACCTCGATGACCACCTTGCCGGGCAGGGCCTCAAGCGACACGGCAATTTGCTGTTGGCCGCTCGCCTTGGATAGATCCACCACCGCGGGCACATAGCCCTCGGCCGCAACGGTGACGCCGCCCTCTTCGGAGAACAGCAGCACCCGGGCGCCTAGGATCAGCAAGGCGCCGTTGGCGCGTTCTAGAGAGACGGTAGCGGCAGCCCTAGCCGGTGTTGCCTGGAGTTCAAAAGCCTTGGCGGAAAACAGCAGCGCGATGGGCACCGTGGCAAGCAGCAGTATGGCAGCAATGACCGCATTTCGACGCCAGCGCCGCCGTCTAATGTAGGCGTCGACACCCTTGGATTGGTCAAAATCGCTCATCACAGACGATCTCGAACGCCAAGGGACCGGATTCCAACGGCACGGCAATGCTCAAGCGGACCTCTCGATATCCGTCCCGGCGACCGCTCGCCACATAGTCACCTGGAAGCACCTCCAATCGCAGTTCCTTGAACTTGCCAAGGCCGCGCCCGGGCCTGAGGCGAACGTCGGTCTTGTTGTCGGAGCGCAGGGTCAATTGCACCGGACGGCCCCAAGTAGCCACCGCCTTCCGCAGATCCACAAGCTTCGTGTCGATTCTTGCGCCATAGTCGCCCCGTGCTGCGGCCTCGACCAACAGCTCCGCCGCCTGGCTCCTGACGCTCGTGGTCGAGAGACGCCTCGGCCGGGCCTGATGCGCATCAATGCGCTCCTCTAGGTCCACGAGCCAATCGATGTGGGCCATTTGGGCAACCACCCCATCATTGGGCGCAAGTTGTTGAATGCGCCCCAGTGACGCCTGCGCACCCCGCCAATTCTCTCCATTGAGCGCGGCTTCGACCTCGGTGCGCAAGGTTGCCAACGCGGCATCGTTCTGGCGGCGGCTCAGATCCTCTAGGGCGTCTTGGGCGGAGACCGATGCCGGGTCAGCCTTTAACGCCTCCCTGAAGGCCGCTTCGGCTTGCGTCCATTCGGCGCGATCAAGGTGCGCATAGCCAACAGACATGCTCCGTTTAAAGCGATCCTGACGCCTAGCTGCCTTGATGCGGGCGAACGCCTCGCCGACGCCACTGCGCAACAGCGTCGGCGGCACCGCTTGGAGTGTCTGCTCCGCCGCCGTGAGATCGCCCCGATCAATGAGCTGGTTGGCCCCCTTGAGCAAGGCCGCGGCTTCTACCCCCTGTTGAGCGGTGGAGAGCCCACGGGTCGCCTCCGCCGAGTGTGGCAACCAAGTCAAGACAGCTTCGTATTCGGCGATGGCGGGTGCGTAATTGCCAGCGTCGAGGAACGCTTGGCCGGCGGCCAGCCTTTGCCGCACCAGCGCTTGGAAGCCTTCGCTGATGGCTGCCAATCGTATCAGTGCATCTTGGAGCCTAGCCGCCGCATCGCCAAAGTACTCTTCCCGGTATAGCGCCATGCCTTGCGCGCGCAGCGCCTCGGCGGCGGCGAACACGTTGGCGTCCCAGGGCGGATCGACCACACCGGCCAGCTGCTCCACAACGGCATCGGCCTTGGCCCGCGCTTCAATGGCTGCTTGGCGCTCCCGACAGATGGGCGAATTCGCCCACTCCCCATCGCAGCCCACCCCGGCGGCGATGGCCGGTAAGGCCATCGGAGCGATCAATACAACGGCGGCGATGAGTATTGGCCAAGCCTTCCGCACCGGTGCGCCCAACTGCGGTGGGCAGGCGGGGATATCGGTGAAAACGGCTTGCGGGCCACCGCGAGGACAAGGCGTCCCGCCTCGATTCCACGGCATGGAAAACAAAGACACCGCTCGGCTCTAGGCGCAATGCCGCTACAAGTTCGCGCCAACCACCGTGACCGCGGCGAGATCGTCGGTGTTGTTGGCGTAGACTTCGCGCAAGAGATCGCGCCACTGGGCGAACTGCTCGGCCACGGTTCCCCTGAGCGCAACCGTACCTGTTCGAAGCTCGACAACGGCCGGTGCCAGTTCCGCCTGCAGGGACCGGCCGAGCTCGTTCAACTCCGCCACCTCTGCCTTTCTTTGCTGATTGGTTCGAAAGCTTGAGTGCAACAACGCCGCGCTGGCGGCCCCGGCGGCGACGGTGGGTAGAGTGCCCACATCGCTGTCGGCGGCCGCAGCGATTGTGGCGGCGGCGGCAAGGATGCCTAGGACAGCCATGGCCGTCGCCCGCTCCCTCAATAGGCGCTGCTCCCTCGCAATTGGGTATGCATCTTTCTGCCAAAGCGCGTAGGACTGCTGCATTTCCTCGGCAAAATCGGCATAGCCCGTTGACAGCAGTTGGTTAAAGTCTTGATCACGGGCTTGCACAACTTGGATTCGAGTCCAGTCCGCCGTGTCCAGGGCGGGCAGGTATTGCAGCCGAAGCCGACCATTCGACTCCTTGAGGGTGTCCGCGTACAAATCTGGAGCGAAGTACTTGGCAAGCACCAAGTCCTTGGCAACGGTGACTTTCTCGATTTCGCTGAGCTTCGGGTCCCTGCCCTTGGCGATTCTGTCTTGGTTTCTCTTAACGGAGGAGGCATACCGCTTGGATGCGCTAATCAGTCTTTTCTCCACAGCTAGGGCGATTTCCGCATACAGGTCGCCAAAGGGATCGAGCTGGCGGTGGGCATTGTTTTCATGCCAATTCTCCGGCACTCGATGACGGAGCTTCTTATTGGAAATCCAAGCCTTGCCCGTGGCATCAAGCAGTTGGAACCGGATGCGGAGATCCTCCCCATTGGACTGGATGATTTGGCCAAGCAGGTAGAAATCTGCGCTCGCCGTGGTATCCGGCGTGACCACGACGGTATCGAAGATCCCCCGCGACCGGATGGCCTCGGCGATCTGGTGAGCGTAGCGGACGCTTTCGGCCCGCCGCAGTTCCGGCCAAATGCCCCGCTTCTCCCAAACCTTTTGGTTCGCCGGTAGGCCGGGATCCAATACGGGCACCGCCAAATCCAGCGGTGGCAGCACTAGGGGCGGGCGCGGCGCTGTTTGCGAATGGGGTCCGGGTCCGGGGGCGGGTTCGATCTGCGGCCCCAAGGCGGGCCAAGCCGGCATCGCCCAAGCGAAGAGCAGCAAGGCCGACAGACCCATCGCCAACAAAGCCTCAGAGATTCTTGACATAGTTTTCATACTCCTCCCATAGCGCCGCCCGGCGCTTCGGATCCGTTTCTTTTTGCGCCGCCTCGCGTATGATGCGAGCGACATCATCTTCGGCCGAATGCCGCCGGATCGGTTCACGGGCCTTGCCGGATCCTTGTGCGGTCCGCTGGGACGGCAATCGCATAGCGGCAGTTTGGTCGGCAGCATCGGTGGTTTTGGCGCCATCGGTCTCTCGGCGCCGAGCGTCCTCAATGCTGGCGGTCGAGTCGCCCGGCTCACTTTCGCCGCCCTGAGCTGCTTGGTCTTGCCCTTGGCCACCCCCTGAGTCCGCCCCGTCGCCGCCCGCCGCCCCGCCGGAAGCCGCCTTGGCTTGGCTGGAACCCAACTGCTCGGCGCACTCATCGAATTGCTTAAGCTTGATAGCGAACTCCCTGAGCAGCCGGTCCTCCACCTCCTCCCTCGATTCGCTCGAACGATCTCCGGTTTCGCTGACGATGGTCCAATCGCAGCCGCCGAATTCGCCGGCCTCCGACGACGCCATCACCTCCCCGGACAGCACCCCGCTGACAGTCAAGGCGGCGAAGCCCCTAGCACACCAAACGGACATGCCAAGCCTTGCCGCAGCGGGCCGGCCCTCCTTCGTCGCTGAACAGGGCGCACCGAGGGGCCTAACCTTGCGGAGGATCTTCATGCGCAAGCGACTGAAAACGGACTTGGCTGTGCAGATGCGCCTCGATCCTGACTAGGACGATGACGAGCATGTTCAAGACCAACAAGCCCAGCCCGCCAAGCCCCAAAAACAGCCCGACGTTAGCAGCTTCAGTGCGACGAGTGGTCACCGCCGCCCGCTCCGCCGCCGCCAACTCCTCGGCTTCGCCGATATTGGCGAGGAACGTCTCATTGAAGGCGAGCAGGGCGTCCATGATGACCTGCGCACGGTCGTCGAGGGATGCGATCCGGTTGATTCGTCCGTCCTCGCCAATCTGCTTGGCAATGGCCATCAGTTCATTGACGTATTCGTCCAAATAGGCGGGGGGCACCGATTCCTCCAGTATCCAAGATTCAAGCAGGCGCTTGGGGTAGCGGTCGGTGAATCCCGCCTCCTCGCCGGCATTGCGGTTGAATTGCGCGTTCAGACGCTCCGCAATCAACAGGACACGCTGATCCATGCCCTCACGGCCACCAAGCTTCGCGTTGTTGGCAACCGTCCGGTCATCGGCGGAGGTGAGCGCCGCGGTCAATGCCGGCAGCACCTTTGGCTGGACAGACTCCCAAGTCGGAACCTGGAAGTAATCGGTTGCCGTAGGCTCCCCGGCTGTAGCCACGTGTACATAGAGGTACCAGAACGCAGCCAAGGCTAGCGCAAGGACGCCGAGGAGGATAGCCGCCGCCAGCACGACTCGAACGGCGTTGAGGTATCCCGTTTCAATGTTGTGGACCCGCCGCATGAAACTTCGGTTGCCCGAGATGCCCATAGCTGCCGTTTGCGCCTCTACTCACGCCTGCATGAGGAACCAATCTTGTCCAACCGGCGCTTATCAGTCAATCACTTGTACGGATTCAGGACATTTCGGAATTTTTTCGTTCAGGCGGCCAAGGAGAGCTCGTCCGCGAATTCGGCCGGAGTCAACAAGCCGAGGCGTCCAAGTCACGGCGACACAACACGCGAGTCACATGTGTGTCCGAGTCACGAGTCACATGTGTGTCCAAGTCACGCAACATGTGTGTCCGAGTCACAGGAGGGGTGGCCGTCCGATTTGCGTTCGTGTGTCCGAGTCACAAGCCCGTGTGTCCAAGTTGTGGCTGTCAAAATCGACATGTGTGTCCGAGTCACAAGCCACATGTGTGTCCGAGTCACAAGCCAACATGTGTGTCCGAGTCACAAGCCATGTGTCCGAGTCACAAGCCTGTGTGTCCGAGTCACAAGCCACAACACGCGAGTCACATGTGTGTCCGAGTCACAAGCCAAGTTGTGGCTGTCAAAATCGACATGTGTGTCCGAGTCACAAGCCAACATGTGTGTCCGAGTCACAAGCTGCAAGCCACATGTGTGTCCGAGTCACAAGCCAACATGTGTGTCCGAGTCACAAGCCACAACACGCGAGTCACATGTGTGTCCGAGTCACAGAGTCACATGTATATGAAGATTGTCAGTCCGAGCCACATCCACGCGCCGCAGATCATGCTATCCTCAACACCCATATGCTTTTAAGGGTTCCCGAGCTTCCATCTCTTCTATGCGCATCCTGATCGTCAGCGACGCTTGGTTTCCGCAGGTGAATGGCGTTGTGCGGGCGTTGTCCACAACCCGTGACCAACTCATCGCCTTGGGGCATGAGGTGGAGGTTGTCGGCCCGGACCGGTTCCGCACCATTCCCTGCCCCACTTATCCGGAAGTCCGCTTGGCGTTGACCGGGCCGAGACGGGTGGGGCGGTTGATAGAGGGCTTTGCCGCCGATGCCGTCCACATCGCCACCGAGGGCCCGCTCGGCTGGTGCGCCCGTCACTGGCTGCGGCGCCGAAACCTGCGCTTCACCACCTCCTTCCACACGCTGTTTCCGCGCTATTTGAAAATGCGCACTGGTGTGCCGGAACGCTGGTCGTTTGCGGTTCTGCGCCGCTTCCACAGTGGTGCGGTACACACCATGACATCCAACGAGTCGCTTGACGCACTGCTTCGGCAACAAGGCTTTCGATCGCTGGTGCGCTGGAATCGGGGCGTTGACACGGCCTTGTTTCGGCCCGTTCCGCCGGTGAGCTTGGATCTCCCCCACCCAATCCTCATGTATGTGGGCAGGATCGCCCCGGAGAAGAATCTGGAGGCGTTTTTGCGCCTCAACACGCCGGGGTCCAAGGTGCTCGTGGGCGATGGCCCGGCGCGGGCGCCCCTTGAACGGCAGTATCCGGATGCTCTGTTTGTCGGGACGCACCACGGCGATGCGTTGGCCGCCCACTATTGCGCTGCTGATGTGCTCGTGTTTCCGTCCAAGACCGACACCCTCGGGCTGGTGATGCTGGAAGCCTTGGCTTGCGGCACTCCGGTGGCGGCTTACCCCGTGCCGGGGCCAAACTACGTGGTAGGCGACAGCGCTGCCGGTGCGCTGAATGTGGACTTGGGGGCTGCGGTTGAGGTCGCCCTCGGCATACCGCCTGAAGTGTGCTTGGAGCGGGCTAGGAAATTCAGTTGGGACCTGCCGGTCAAGCAGTTTTTAGGCAATTTGGTTGCGCTGCGCGCCTCTGAGGCGTTGCCGACGCTGGAGCCGGCATGAAAGTGCTGGTCCTCGGCGGCGACGGGTTTTGCGGCTGGCCAACCGCCCTGCACCTGTCCGCCCGAGGCCAGGAGGTGGCCATCATCGACAACCTGTCAAGGCGCAATATCGACAATGAACTTGAAATTCAAAGCCTGACGCCCATTCAAACGCCGTCCACCCGGCTGCAAGGATGGCGGGAGTTGACCGGCAAGACCATTACTTTTGAGCGCTTGGACGTGGCCGAAGAGTACGACCGCCTGCTGCAGTTTCTAGTGGATCTAAAGCCAGACAGCGTCGTTCACTTCGCCGAGCAGCGCGCCGCGCCGTACTCCATGAAATCTCCTTGGCACAAGCGCTACACGGTCAACAATAACCTGAACGCCACCAACAACATCCTGTGCGCCATCGCTGAAAGCGGCCTCGACATCCACTTGGTCCATCTCGGCACCATGGGCGTTTACGGCTACAGTTCAGTGGGAGTGACGCTGCCGGAGGGATATTTACGGGTGAAGATGGCGACGGCGGACGGCGGCGAAGTGGAGCAGGAGATTCTCTACCCGCCCAATCCGGGCAGCATCTACCACCTCACCAAAACTCAGGACCAGCTTTTCTTCGCCTTCTACAACAAAAACGACAAGGTGCGTATCACGGACCTGCATCAGGGCATCGTGTGGGGCACTCAAACCAGGGAGACGCGCCTTGACGAGCGGCTGATCAACCGATTCGACTACGATGGCGACTACGGCACCGTACTTAACCGCTTCCTGATGCAGGCCGCCATTGACTACCCGCTTACGGTGCATGGCAGCGGCCGCCAAACTCGCGCCTTCATCCACATTCAGGATACGGTGCGCTGCATTGAATTGGCCATCGTCAATGCGCCGGCAGCGGGCGACCGGGTGAAAATACTCAATCAGCTGACCGAAACCCATCGCCTTATTGACTTGGCGAATTTGGTTGCGAGCTCGACCGGGGCGCGGATTGAGCATGTGCCCAACCCGCGGCGGGAAGCGGACGTCAACGATTTGAACGCCGTCAATGCCGGCCTGTTGGGATTGGGCCTGCGCCCGACCACCCTGCGCAAGGGCTTGCTTGAGGAAGTAACGGAAATCGCCCGCCGCTATTCTTCCCGATGCGATGTAAACCGCATACCATGCGTTTCCAAATGGGTCCGCGAGGTGGTGCAGGAAGCAGCCGCGGCGGCGCGAGTCGAGGTCAGCAAATAGACGGGGAGAGGGCCAATATGCTAGAGAAGTCCTGTTTATCGCCAGTGGCGGGCAGGGCGGTGGGCGCCGACCGGCGGACCGGGGCCGCACCAGCCAGCCCGAGCCCCTTTGCTGATCCCCGCCCGTGTGCAGGAACGCCAAGCAGGTTGAAAGCCAGTTTGCATTGGCTGCTGGCGACGGGGTTGTTGGTGGCGAGCGCCACGATGGCCGAATTCGCTCCCGACCCGCCAAATCGCAACGAGAGTTTGCCATCCGCCTATCCGAAAGATTGGCTCGTGGTGCATGATGCCGCGTTCTTCCATATGCGGGAAGGCCGCTTCCTGTTTGTGGACCCGAACGCTGATACCGTCGGCGGCCAGTTTCGCGGGATGGTTTCGGGGGACTTCATCGCCTCTTACCAGCAGTCTGCGCTACGCAATGAACACTACGTCATCGAAACCTTCTTCTCTCGCGGCGGGCGGGGCGGGGAGCGCACCGATGTGGTCACCATTTACGATCCGGCCAGCCTTGAGGTGAGCGGCGAGATCATCATTCCACCCAAGCGCCTCACCTCCATGCCGGAGCCTTTCGGCAGCGCCTTGGTGGATGAAGACCGCTTGCTGGTGGTTTACAACTTCACGCCCAGTCAATCGCTCAGTGTCGTGGATTTGGAGCAGCGTGCATTCGTCGCTGAACATCCCATTGCTGGCTGCGCTCTGGCCATCCCCACGGGGCAAACGGGCGTCACCTCCATTTGCAGCGACGGCGCTTTTTTGACCACCACCTTGAGCGACGGGGGTGCCGCCGCCGCAGCCGTGCGCAGCAAGGCCATTCCCAACGCCGTTGACGACCCCATCTTTGAGAAAGCCGGCATCGTTGATGGCGTGGCGTACTTCCCCACGTTCGCCGGCAACATTTTGCCGGTGGACTTGAGCGGCGAGGTCGCTGTGCCACAGGAATCCTGGTCGGCCCTGACGGCGGCTGAACGAGAGGCAGGCTGGCGGCCGGGGGGCTGGCGGTTAGTCGTCGCAGATCGTAGCGGTCGTCTTTACTTGCTGATGCATCCCGATGGCCGCGAGGGCAGCCACAAGGATGGCGGCAACGAGGTTTGGGTTTTCGATCCGAGGGCGAAAAAGCGGCTGAAGACCATCGCCTTGGCTGGCTGGGGCATATCCATCGCTGCGTCAAATGGGGCAAAGCCCGTGCTGGTGGTCACCAACGGAGATCTCCAACTAGAAACCTATGACACGGAAACGGGTCAGAAGCTCAAGACACTGGCAGTGGGAGTCCAAACGCCCTTCATCGTGCATGGGGTTCGCTGATGGCGCATCCGTTGATTGAGCAGGTGGCTTGCTGGGCTTTGGCCGGCATCTTTGCTGCGGCGGCGACCCATAAATTGAGAAATTACCAAGAATTTCTCGGCATTCTTGATCAATACCGGATCATGCCGAAGGCCTTTGTTCCCTTGGTCGCACCCTTGGTGGCGCTGCTTGAAGTCGGGGTCGGCTTGGCGCTGGTGCTGCCGGCCTGGCAAGCGGTTGGGGCGGCGGCGGCGACCGGGTTGCTGGTGGCTTACTTGATCGCCATCGGCTTCAACCTGTATGGCCGCAGGCGCACTTCCATCGATTGCGGCTGCGGCGGCGAACCCACGCCCCTTTCCGGTTGGCTGCTCGTGCGCAATCTGGTGTTGCTCTCACTGACGCCTGTAGCCTTCGCACGGACCGAGTCTGTGGAGGCGATGGTTTACCCATTGGCTGCTGTGGCGACGTTGTTTCTGTGGTTCGCCTATGGCGCCGCCAATCAACTTCTAGCCAATCAGGGTGGTGCTGGGATCGCTGATGGATGACTTGTTCGTGGCGCAGCTGCTAATGGCCTCGAATGTGGTGCTTTGGGTCGCCACGGCGTTGCTTGTTGGGTTGGTTTACGCTTTGGCGCGGCAGGTGGGCACCCTCTCCAAGCGCATCGTCCCGGCCGGTGCTCTGATGGTGAACCAAGTGCTCAAGGTTGGTGACTTGGCGCCCGAAGTAGAGGCGCAGGACTTGAACGGCGGCCGGCTCATCTTGGGCGGCGCACCTGAATCTGCCGGCTGGCCGCGCAGCACCTTGATTTTTTTTCTCGCCCCGGATTGCCCGGTGTGCAAATCTCTGTTGCCCGTGCTGCGCTCTGTGCTTAAAGCCGAAAGCTGGGTGGATATCGTTCTGGCCAGCGATGGCGACGGCATCGCCGAGCATGAAGCCTATGTGGCGGAGCAGGAGCTTGGGCAGTTTCGCTATGTGCTCTCCGAGACCTTGGGTAAGTCTTACGGTGTTGGCAAACTGCCCTATGCGGTGCTGATCGACGAAGGCGGACGCATCGCCGCGCTCGGTTTGGTGAATTCCCGCGAACATCTGGAAAGCCTGTTTGAGGCCAAGGAAATGAACTTGCCTTCCATTCAAGATTATGCGCAGCAACAGGCGGATAGTGCATTTCATGAAGTCAGGATAGGGGAGACGCACCCATGAGCTGGTGGAATAAATCGATCAAGAGCTTGGATCGCATGACCGAGCTTGGCACCCGGCAGCTGGCTCAGCACAGCAGCCGCCGCGGCTGGCTGAAAGCCATGGCCGGTCTTTTGGCCGGCGCTGCGGCCTTGCCCCTGCTGCCTGTGGCGCGGGGTCAATCCGCAGATGCAGCGCCATCCGGAGTGGTTGAATCCGGTGACCCCGAATCCTGCGACTATTGGCGCTATTGCGCCATTGACGGCTTCCTTTGCAGTTGCTGCGGCGGTTCGCCTAGCGCCTGCCCGCCGGGCACGGAAATGTCGCCCATCACTTGGATTGGAACCTGCCGCAATCCGGCGGATGGTGGCAACTATGTGATCTCCTACAACGATTGCTGCGGTAGAACCGGTTGCGGGCAATGCTTGTGCAACCGCAATGAAGGAGACCGCCCCATGTACCGTCCCAGCGAGAACAATGACATCAACTGGTGCTTGGGCACCAAATCGGCCGTTTACCACTGCTCCACGGCGTTGATTGTCGCCCAAGCCCCGGGTTAGGCCAATGCGAGCCGCCAAGCGCACGGGGTTGGTCCTCGCTCTCCTGTTGGCTGCGGCTGGCCCAGAGTGCGTTTTGGCCGAGGATCTGAACGCCGAACGGGCCCAGGTCAACTACATGCTGAATTGCCAAGGCTGCCATTTGGCTGATGGTGCCGGCGTTGGCGACATTCCCCAGATGCAGGGTTTTGTTGGCAATTTCTTGCGGGTGCCCGGCGGCCGTGAATTCGTGGTGCGCGTGCCCGGCGTCGCCAATGCCCCCTTAAGCGACGCTGACTTGGCCGAACTGCTTAACTGGATGTTGATGCAGATCAGCGCCGATCAATTGCCGCAAGACTTCAAGCCCTACACCGCCGCCGAAGTGGAGCGCTATCGGTATCGACCCTTGACCGACGTCAATGCGGTTCGGGTGGAGTTGATTCGGCAGATTGCGGCAGCGAAGTCGTCAGCGGGGAAGAACCTTCGCTAGCAGATGCTCCTTCAATCTGCGGGTCAGCGCCAAGATGGTCAGTGTTGGGTTGGCCCAGCCCGCTTGGTGGGGAACACCGAACCGCCCATGACGTAGAGGTCGAGATAGCCCTGTACGGCGCAGTGACGGTCCACTACGCCAGCGGGGAAGAACCTTCGCTAGCAGACTCCTTCAATCTGTGGGTCAGCGCCAAGATGGTCAGTGTTGGGTTGGCCCAGCCCGCTTGGTGGGGAACACCGAACCGCCCATGACGTAGAGGTCGAGATAGCCCCGTACGGCGCGGTGACGGTCCACTACGCCATCGGCTGGCTTTGGGCGCTCCCGGGTCTGCCGATGTGGTGGTAGCGGCCTGGGATGGTTGCCTACGCTTGGGTCCAGCGGCCAATTGGGGGGCCGCCGGTAATCCAGCGCTCCGGTTCAAAGACGCCGAGGCTGAGCCGGCCGAGCTCATCGTTTACGAAATCCCGACTGACCTTAGGTCTTGCCTGAGTCCAGTCCCGGTGCCGTGGGTGTCGTCGGCGGGAACTGCTAGGTCTTGTCTGCGTCCAGCCCCAGTATCACCGCAGTGGAGCAATGATAGACCGAGGACTGGGTTCCCATGCACCAGTTGATGTCGTTGTTGGCTTGGGGGCGGTAGACGGGCCGGTCGTCCTCGTTGCGGTTGCACAGGCAACGGCCGCAACTGCTCTTGCCGCAGCAGTCGTTGTAGGAGATCACATAGTTGCCGCCATCCGCTGGGTTGCGGCAGGTGCCTATCCAAGTAATGGGAGACATCTCCGTACCCGGTGGGCAGGCGTTTTGGGTGCCGCCGCAGCAACTGCACAAAAAGCCGTCTATGCCGCAGTAGCGCCAGTAATCGCAACTGCTGGGATCACCCGGATCGGCCGGGTTGCCGGTGCTTTGCGGCGGAACATCATCGGCTGAAACGTTGGCGGCGCGGGCCACCGGCAGCAGTGGCAGGGTGCCGGCGCCGGCCAGCACCGCGCCTAAGGCGGTGAGGAAGCTGCGTCTGGAAGTGCGCTGAGCGATGCTGCGCACACGCTGTTCAATTAGGCTGTCCAACCACTTCATAGCACAATCTCTTAATCCACCGCGTGAACCATGTAAGGCGTCTCGCCAAGCCCGGCGATGCTGCGTAGATGAGCGCCGGTTTGGCCATCGTAGACATCCAGCCGCCCTTCGACGTTCACCACCAGTAGCCGGGGCGCTTCGTGCTTGGTGGCGGTGATGCTCAGGGCTGGCGTAACCAAGGCAAAGCGGGCCAGCCGCTTTTGCGTCTTGACGTCAAACAACCAGACCTCCGGGGCTGGGTCCTTATGGCTGCCGGCATAGCCGTTCGGCGTCAACCCCACCCACAGCAGCCCGCTGTCATGGCCGGCGGTGCCGTGCCAGCCGGCCGGCCGCCAGCCCTCGGCTCGCTCCAATGAGCTCGTCAGCCACCAGCGCTGGTTGATGTTAGGTGTTGCTCCCGTGCTGTCCACTGGCTGCACTTCCCCCGCATAGGTGACGAAGTGCCAAACGCCGGCGATCCTGCTGGCCTTTTCCGATAAGGGGTCGGCGTCTATATCGTTGAACGGCTCGATGACTGCAATGCTGTCGGTTTGGCCATCATCGTTCAGCCTTATGCTCATCAAGCCGCCGTTGCCGCACAGCATGATGAAGCCGTGCGCATCCGGGTAGACCAAGGCGCAGCCACGGGCTGGCACCTCATTGACCAAGGCCCGCGCATCCAGGTCGATGACGGCGACCGACGTGCCCGGGTTCTGATTCCAGATCAGCAGGAATTTTTCATCCTCGGTGACGGCGGTGTTGGCTTTGTTGACGACCGTATTGGCGCGCTTGGGCAGCAGGTCTATCTCCGCCTGTAGGCTGAGGTTGGCGAAGTCGTAGATGGCGAGTATGTCCTGCCGCACGCCGCGCACGCCGCGGCTGTGGATGGTCTCGCCGACGTAAAATTCCTGGCGCCCGATGGCGTAGTCGATGGTGGCGAACTGACCGGCGCTCATCATGCCGAGGAAGCGGCGGCTTTCGGTGTCCACCAAGCTGAAGCTGGAGTCGATCAGGCTGCCGAAGGCGAGGTCATGCACAACGGCGTAGGTATCCGGGTAAGGGGTCGCTAGGGTCACCGCATTGGGTATGGGTTCCGGCGCAAGCTGCGCCTGCACCCAAGCCGCGCCGGTTAGGCCTGCTGACAGGTACGCTAGCAGGCAAAGTAAGCGTTTCAAGACTGGCCCTCCGGAGGTTGTGGTCAGGTGAAGCGGTCAATATAGTACACCCGTCCTAAATGCAGGAGCAAATCTGTTATTCCACCCAATCAACCGAAAGTTCCACGCCGCCAATCCGAGTTCGATTGCCGCGCTCCGTATTGCCGCGCTCCGCTAAAGATCTAGGCATCCAAAGCATACCGGCATCGGCGTCAATAATGAGAACGGGCACTGCAGCTTACGTCACCGGCCAAGAGACCGCCCAGCGGATTCTTGATGCGGCTCGGTCGCTGTTTATTGAGGAAGGCCACCGCAACATGGCGATGCGCCGCATCGCCGATGCGGCCGGCATGTCTCTCGGCAACCTGAGCCATTACTACTCGTCCAAGGAGGGTTTGCTCAAGCATCTCCTGCAATACGTCATCGATGGCTACATTTGGCAATTCAAGGTTTTGCGCACCCGGGCGGCGTCGGCTCCGGGAAAGCAATTCCGCTCTCTGGTCAGTTATGTTTATAATGACTTGGCGCGGCGGGAAACCACCTTGTTTTCCCCGGAACTCTGGGTGCTAACCAACCGCGACGCCTAGGCCGCGCAGCAAATGGAGAAGATGTACGCTCAGTACCGGCAGCATCTAGTGGGGGTATTATCGGGCTTATCAATCCCAGCCTCAGCGTCACCCGGAAAGCCGATTTGGCGCTGATGATCTCGGCATCCATAGAAGGCCACACCGTCTTCATTGGCCAAGGCCGCCCCCATCGGGCCCGCGCTGGCCATCTTCAGGAACTGCTCGCTGGGCACTTTCTGCGCTTGGTCAAGGAGGACTGCGGCTGAAACCCCCAGTCGGAATTTGAAACTGAAACACGGAGAGAAACGCATGAACATCAGAAAACTCTGCCTGCTGCTTGTTGGTTTAGGCATGGCCCTGCCCGGATATGGCGCCGTCATTGAGGAAGTGGTGGTCACGGCGCAGAAGCGCGAGGAAAACGCCCAGGACGTAGGCATTGCCATCAACGTCGTCACTGGCGAGCAGATGCGCCAACTAGGCTACACCAACGCGCAACAGGTCACGGCCTTGGCACCGGGCGTACACACGGTGCAGCCCAATGGCGAGGCCAACTACGCCATCGCCATGCGGGGCGTGGCCGCCAATGATTTCACCACCAACATCGAAAGCCCGGTGGCGGTGTATCTCGATGAGGTTTACATCAGCCAGATGTCCGGCACCGGCTTCATGCTGTTTGACATGGATCGGGTGGAGATGCTGCGCGGTCCCCAAGGCACATTGTACGGTCGCAACGCCACCGGCGGGCTGGTTCACTTCGTGACGGTCAAGCCCTCCCAAGAGGCGGGAGGCTACGGCCAGTTGACGGTGGGACGGTACGATCAGGTCAAGTTTGAAGGGGCGGCCGGTGGCCCGCTGTCGGATACGGTTTCCGCTCGGGTCTCGTTGACCACCCACAACAACGAGGGCTACGTCAAGAATCGGCTGCTCAACAGCCGCCTCAACAACGCCAATGATTGGTCTGGGCGCATTCAGCTTCTATTTGAGCCGACCGACACCTTTTCCTTGTTGCTGAATGCGAGGCAGTCGCAGCAGGACATCGACACTGGGTTCTTTACCCATGTCTCCGCCAATGTTGAGGGCGCCTTGACGCCCGATGAAGTCAATCAAGTGCTGGGGTACATCGACGCCGATGGTGACGTGTACGCAGGAGACTATGATTACGCTGGCTTCAACGACCTTAAGACCGAAGGGTATACCGCCACCGCCAAGTGGGACTTCGAAAATTTCGTCCTCACCTCGGTAACGGACTTCTCCACCGTCAAGCGGGATTACACTGAAGACTCCGACGCCTCGCCGGTGCCGTTGTTCAACTTCTTCCTCACCACCGATGCGGAGCAATTCTCCCAGGAAGTGCGGCTGAACGGAGCCACCGACAGCACCGACTGGGTGGCTGGCGTCTATTATCTGGACCTGGAGGTGAAAGACTCCAACGGCGCTGAAACCGAGCCCTTCGTAGACCCCGCTAGCGATACGCCGGCGCTTTCCGGGCTGGACAACCCGTACCAAACCAGCACGGAGTCCTGGTCCATCTTCGGTCAGGTGGAGCGGCGCTTCAGCGATCAAGTGACCGGTATCTTGGGCGCGCGCTGGATTCGGGATGAAAAGAGCCATGACTTTGTCGTCAATATAGTGGATTTCATTCCCGGCACCGTGCAGCGCAACGGCAACCCGAACATCCTGGCGCAGCTAGCCGCCTACAGCGGCAGTCGCGAGGACGATGAATTCTCCATTCGCTTAGCGCTGAACTACCACCTGCATGAGAACTGGCTGCTCTACGGCAGTTGGAACCGCGGCGTCAAGGGCGGCGGCTACAACTCGCCGGTGTTCCCTTTGACCCCACCCTTGGCCTATGACGACGCCACCTTGAGCTACGCTCCGGAGCAGCTTGACGCCTTTGAAGTGGGCTTCAAATCCCGGCTTGGGGACGGTTTGGCGTTCTTCAACGGCGCCGCCTACTACTACGACTACAAGGATTATCAAGCGTTTCAGATAGTGGGCTTAGACACCATCACCACCAATGCGGATGCGGAGTCCTATGGAGCGGAGCTTGATCTGCAGATGTCCCCCGTGGAGGGCTTGGACGTGATCTTGGGCGTGGCCTATAACGATACTGAAGTGGACTTGGGCGGTGGTGCGCCAAAAACCACGTCGGTGCAGTCGCCGAAGTGGAACCTCAACGGCTTGATTCGCTATCAATGGCCCCTGCTTGACGGCACCATGGCGGCGCAATTCGATATACTCCACCGCTCCAAGCATTATTTTTCGCTGACTCTTCTGCCCACCGTGGAGGAAAACGGCTATTGGCTGTCCAACGCCTCGCTGATGTACACCAGTGTGGATGAGCGTTGGTCGCTTACCGCCTTCGTCCACAATCTAACGGATGTGCAGCACTTGGTGCAGACATTCGATCTATCCGGCCCGAACGTGTTCGGCATGGTGGAGCAGTACTACAACCGCCCGCAATGGTGGGGCTTGAGCTTTGCGGTGAACTTCTAGGGAACCTGTGATCAAGCTCCAGGGATTGCCCCGCATGGTGGCTGCAATCATCCAGTTTCAATGACTGACTTGTCATCGAAACAGACTGGACTTGCTGCGCTGCGAAAGTCGGCGAATTTATCAGAGGGCTCGTGGCGATTCGATAAGAATGGAGACGGTGCGGGTTCTCTGCAAGCACTCGGTAAAAGACGCATGGCCCGGGAAGGCAACTTGAAGTAGTGCCTCCGCCCTTTGGTTTCCGAGTGTAGTGTTCGAGGGCTTCAGGAGCGACACACCAGGGCATGGATGAAGCGTCGCCTGGGTGCGCCCAGCAACCCAGGCCGGTAATGCCCGGCTGCTCCAAAATCCGGTATTTACGATTCGAGGCGTCGGGTTCAATGACTTTACACCTATTCAGAATCCCGGTGTTGCCGTCTACGTCAATGAAGTACTGGTACCGTACCATCCAATGACGAGTTTCCAATTGCTTGATGTTGAGCAAATCGAGATTCTGAAGGGCCCCCAGGGAACACTTTACGGTCGAAACTCAACCGCTGGAGCTGTAACGTTTGCAACGAGAAAGCCAGATCACGAGCTTAATGGCTACTTCAATCTTGATGCAGGGAACGCCGTGCTCATCGTAGAGCCGGTATGTTTTCTCGCGGGCTTTGGCGTTCTTGATCTTGGTGTCTGTGAGGGCCATTGGGGGCAACATCTGCGTTTGTTACATCCTTTGTTACATTAAATATGCGTCTGCGCAATAAGCCATATCGCCCGAAAAAGACCTGTGAAGAAAAGGGCAACCGTTAGTTAACAATCGACACAACGGTACCACCTATCAAAGATGATAAGTTCTCCATACTCTTTCGATTAATGGCCGGCAATATTACTGGTAAGATTTTTTGAAAATGATCTCCAGAAATCTTCGAGTAATAGATGTTCCAGGTCATTTTCCCAACATTTTCACCATGACTTTCGACACGTATTTCAGCCACATAATCGGTAATCGGGAAGTCTTTACCTGTCGCTTGGTAGACGTAGCGATTGGGGGCATCCCAGAACAGAATCTCCTCAAATACATCGCCAAAAAAAGTGAACTCAACATTAAAGCTTGGCTCCCCCCCATCGACAGACTCATGGATTTTTACTTCTTTAGCTAGCAAGTACCACTCAGGTATTTTCTCTGGATCGCCCATAATGTCGAAGACCTCCTGACAACTGTATCCCTCAAAATCAATTACAGATGACATCATTAAGGGGGCTTTTGTGTACTTCTTTATATCAAAATGGGTCATGGCATTAATACTGCTTTAAGTAAAGATATGGTCAAGATAGACAATGTACAAAGTAAACTAAATACCTAGTACTGGTTACTTCGATAAGAATGGCATTTACAGGATCTGTTGACTTAAATAGTAGTAATACAGAGGGTCTCGGCTATCATTCAAAGGCACCATAGAGATTGCCTCAAGAAATAGCGAAAATAGTTCCGCCTGGGAAGAGATATCTAACTTAACATGGAAGCGTTTGCGGTGGACTTTCACCGTATCGACGCTAATATCCAGCAGTCCTGCAATTGATTTACTAGCATATCCTTTAAGAATTAATTTAACAATTTCACATTCTCGTTTGGTCAGGTATTCACTGCCGAAATTACTAAACGCCACCTCTAAGGTGCTACCGAATTGACCATTAGTATCCCCTGCTGCTAGCAGTGGTGCCAACTGACTTTCCCGGGACCAGTGCTGTTTAAATGCAGATAAAAGTAGCGGGAATAATTTTCGCAACTCTTGAATTTTAAACTCTCGCGGTGCACTGCCATCGCGCAAGCCGAAAGATATCCCTATGTGCATATTGTCTGATATTTTTGCCAAAATGGCAGACTCATCGATAATACGAGTGCTTTTAAAATAGTTACGGTAGTAATCCGTTTCCGCAAACGAGTCTGGAGCCACTTCGCTGAGCCTGTAAACGCCGTCTTCAGCCCCACTCCTGTATAGATCATAGAAGGGATCCAATAGATAGGCGCCATCAAAGTAGGGACCTAGGGTGGGCGACTCATCTACGGCACTGAGATTGCTAAACACTAACATTGGCTTTTCATTGCGCACAAAGGCAATCACAACCGTACTGTCATAGCCTGTTAAACCCTCGCAGACGTCGGCAAAGTTACAACAAAAATCATCTTCACCGATCTCAGTGATAATACCGGCTAATGATTGGTACCATTCATCGGATAGTAGTAATTTTTGCGACATGGCGTACTCATAGGCCCAACCTGTAAACCTGCATTAAAGCTTTATTAGCTAATTATTTCAAGGGACCAATTCAGTACCCACTATGGGGGCTGTGTAAGCAAGTGGCAGCATGTTTCCATTACCGCTCTACACATAACCGGGAAATCCGCAAATGAGCCATAAAAAGATGCCTGACCCAGATATAGGTCGTCCCAAGGGGTCAGAAGTTTGGCGCAAAGACAGGGCCCACGTTATTCATCCCTATACAGATTTTGCAACATTTCAAGATGAGGGAAGCCATGTAATCAGTGGTGCTTCCGGGTGTTATGTTACTGACATTGAGGGTAATACATATCTTGATGCCATAGCCGGTCTCTGGTGTGCAAACATCGGCCATGGTCGCGCCGATATGGCAGAGGCGATTGCCAGCCAGGTCGCCAGGATGCAGTATTACAACCCATTTGGCCATACCACCAATGAACCTGCTGCCGTGCTCGCGGAAAAGCTAGCCAAGCTAACGCCTGGCTCATTAAATCATGTTTATTTTACCTGCGGTGGTTCAACGGCAAATGATTCAGCTATCAGAGTGATTCACTACTATAATAACCTGCGGGGAAAACCGAATAAAAAGCATATTATCTCACGCAATAATGGCTACCACGGCAGCACCTATATAGCGGCAAGTCTGACTGGTATTCAGGCCACAAAAAACTGTTTTGACGCAGTGGGTAGCGATTGGATTAGTCATGTATCTGCGGCGGATATGTATCGTCGACCTGTAGGCGCTGAACATCTATCTGAGACTGAGTACTGCCAATTTCTGTGCAATGAGCTTGAAAATCATATTTTGCGATTAGGGGCAGACAACGTGGCAGCGTTTATCGCCGAGCCTATTATGGGCGCAGGAGGTGTTTTGGTGGCGCCAGTTGGGCACCAGTCCGCTGTCGCCAGAATATTAAAAAAATATGATATTTTAATGGTCGCCGATGAAGTGGTAACGGCTTTTGGTCGTCTGGGTGAATGGGTCTCCTGCGAATCCGTTTTTGGCTTTGTACCCGATATTTTGGTTGTGGCAAAAGGTATTAATTCAGGCTATATCCCCCTTGGAGCCGCTGTATTTTCCAGTGAAATCTACGATGTGATTAGCCAGCCCCAAGCCGAAGGTGGCGTCTTCTCGATGGGCTTCACCTATACTGGGCATGCCGTGGCATGCGCCGCCGCGTTGAAAAATATAGAAATACTCGAAACTGAAGGCATATTGCAAAATGTCAAAAAACTGAGCCCTATTCTCCATCAGGAGGCGGAAAAACTGTTGCGCCATGATATTGTTGGCGATGTTCGCGGACAGGGCTTTATGCTCGGTATTGAGCTCGTAAAAAATAAGCAGACTAAAGAGCCTTTGCTCGGCGCACATAAAATTTATGAGCTGTGCTTAAGCCTCGGTGTTATTGTTCGTCCTATCGGCCACATTGTGGTGATTTCACCGCCTTTAACGATCAATGTTGAAGATATTAACAAGCTGATAGCAGCGCTTGACCACAGTATCGCGCTATTGTCAGCAGAACAAGAGTGAGGGTTGTTATGTCCGGCGATATCTACAAATTACCTAAGCAAGGTGATTCCTATAAATCCGTGATGGATCAGGTCAAAGAACTAAGATCTCAGATGACCTCGGGTCAACTAGGTAAATTAGCCAGCACCACATTTCAGGGTCACGAAGAGATGGAACAACTGACCCATGAGGCCTACGGGCAATTTCTTGAGTGGAATGGCCTGTTTACTTTCCAAGAGCCGGCTGCAGCCAAAATGGAAAATGAAGTTCTGGATATCTGTATTGACCTTATGAATGGGGGTTCCGAAAGTGGTGCAAATTTAACCAGTGGCGGCACAGAATCGAATTTCAATGCTTTCCATGCCATGCGTAAATGGGCTAGAGAGGTTAAACCGGAAATAACCCAACCGGAGGTAGTGGCACCCTATTCCACTCATTCCACGGTACATAAAACCTGCCAATATCTTGATATCAAAGTGGTCATCGTGCCCCAGGCACCTGATCTATCCTGTGATATGCGCGCACTTGAAAATGCCATTGGCCCCAATACCATCGGCATTGTTGGCTCTGCACCAAACTGGCCCTATGGCACGGTAGATCCGATTACCGAGATGGGCGAAATCGCTATTGATAAAAACCTCTGGTTACATGTAGACGCCTGCGTTGGCGGTTATATTTTGCCGTTCTTTAAACAACTTGGCGTCGATGTACCAGCTTATGATTTTTCGGTTCCCGGGGTGCGCTCGATATCTGCAGATTTGCATAAATACGGCTATGCGCCAAAACCCTGCTCAACTGTACTGTGGCGCTCACACGACGAGATGGGGTACCACTATATGCCGATTGATGCCTGGGCCTGCGGGCTCTATCTGTCCCAGGGTTTTGTAGGCTCAAGAACCTTGGGGCCGGTGGCTGGAATCTGGTCTCTAATGCATTACTGGGGTGAAGAGGGCTATCTAAATAATGCCAAACGCATTCTTCATGTAAAGCGCTCAATTATTGATAAGTGTGCCTCAACACCGGGTTTAAAAACCTGGGCAACCGATGGCCCATTGCTCATGATTGCCTCAGATGACTTTGATATTCAGCTATTGGTGGGTGGCATGGAAGAGCGTGGCTGGAAACTACTGGGCGTGACTACCCCTCCGGCGATTCACTTGACGTTAGATGTTATGGAAGACGAATATCTCGAGCGCTTCTTGCAAGATTTAGAGGATGTCAGCAGGGATATTCGCGATAAAAAATTTACTAAAGAGGGGCTTCTAACCTATGGTGGCGTTGGCGCAGAGGCCGACGCGCCAAAATGGCTGCTCACTGCGGTAGAAATTATGAACAAGCAGAACTCGCAATAGGATTGCAAAAATTATGGCTGATCTAGCAGAAAAGGTTGCATTAGTCACTGGTGCGGGTCATCCAAAAGGTATAGGCCACGGCATTGCTCGCCAGTTAGCCAAGGCTGGTGCAACAGTCGTTATCAGTGATTTGGCCGATCTCCAAGCACTTGAAGACGGTGTTACAGACCTGCAAGCCCTCGGCGGCGAAGCAGCATCCACTCTCTGTGATGTTAGCAACAAAGAGTCGTTTGAAAAGGCTCTGACCTTTGTATTAAAGAATTACAAAAAGCTCGATATCCTGGTCAATAATGCTGGCGTTGCGGTAGGAAATGAAGACTTTTTAGCCATAACAGATTCAGATTGGCAGCTGAGCAATCAGGTTAACTTGATGGGTGCAGTGATTGGCTGTCAAACGGTCCTGCCTTTATTTAAACAACAGGGTTCGGGCTCGATTATTAATATTGCCTCGCTCGCTGGATTAGGGGCTATAAATGGCATACCAGCCAACTATACAGCATCTAAGTTCGCTCTAGTCGGCTTAAGTAAACAGCTGGCATTACAATATGCTGCCGACAATATCCGTGTGAACGCAATCTGTCCTGGCTCTGTGGTGACACAGATGCATGAGCTCACCCTGCAGTCTATTGCCGATACTAATGGCGTTTCTCTTCAGCAGGCACAGGACATTGAGAACGCATCAATTCCCCTCGGTTATTCCGCAAAACCAGAGGCCATTGGCGATGCCGTGGTATTTCTAGCTGGCGACAGTGCATCTTATATTACTGGCCAGGCACTACCCGTAGCTGGCGGTATGGTGCCCGGGCTTTAAATGATTGGTTTCAATATAAATAAAAAATCCCCTAAGGCTATAGTTCCTGCATCGATGATGGCTGCAGCCGGAGCGGCTGTATTCTTATTGCTGCCGATTATCATTGGATCTGCAATGGATACATTGGGCTTGAGCGAAGAGCAGGCAGGACTGCTAGCCAGCAGCTATTTTACCGGCTACCTCTGTTCTTGTATCGCCACCTTCGGACTGGTGCAGCGCATTAACCACAAAACACTGGCCAGGAGGTCATATACTGTTTTATCCCTCAGCTTGCTGACCGCTGCACTGCCGCTAAACCCAATTGCCATTGCGCTTTCTATGGCTTTTGCCGGTGCAGGTGCGGGCGCACTGTTCGGCCTGGCTGTTCTAATCGTAGGGCAGACTGATAATGCTGATCGCAACTTTGGGATCTTACTTGTGGCCCAGCAATTGTTTGCCGCGGCCCTACTCTTTATATTGCCTCAATGGGTAATTCCCATATGGGGCTTTAGTGGCCTAATGTTGGCCCTGAGCATTGCATTGGGCATTGGTTTACTGTTTCTTAATGGCATTGATAACAGCTCTCAGAGAAGGTCTTCTCAAAATACTAAAATAATCACCGAAGTGCCGTTCTTGCTACAAACACTAACTGGGCTTTTTGCTTTGATGGTTCACTTTGCAGCGCTCTCTGCCGTTTGGGCTTTTATTGAGCGCATAGCGGTAGACCAGGGTTTACAAACAGATCAAATTGGCTTTGCCCTGGCCTTCTCAATGCTCGGTGGCGTAATTGGTGGCCTGCTTGTAGCAATATTAGGGGTGCGCATTGGGCGAAGTATCCCAGTATGGCTTTCTCTATTAGCTTTTATAGGGATTTTCTACTGCTACTCCACCAACTTTGACATGCTGGGCTTTTCCCTTGTGACCTTCATTTTTTCTCTGTTCTGGAATTATATTCTCGGCTATCAAATGGCCATTATTGCAGAACTAGATCAAGGTGGTCGTTACGCTGTTTTTATTCCCGGAGCTCAGGCCTTGGGGGCTGTCACTGGCCCTGCAGCTGCAGGCTTTATTATTGCTAATCAGGGTTATATATCGGTGCTTGGTGCGGCTGGGGTTATTGTTTTTATCACCAGCGGGCTATTTTTAAACTTAATTCGAACGGGGAAGAACCATGCCTAAGGTCAGTCAAGAGCGTCTGGATAGGTACCGTCAACTAGACACAGATGCCTTCGCGTTTAAAAACAATCTCGTACAGCAATTTTTCGCCCGTGCAGCAGAGCAAGGATATAACCTGGATCCAGAAGCGCATCATATGCATTCAGGATTTTTCCAAGCTCCCCATCGCACGGATCCAACTGGCGCCGATATTGCGATGTTTGGCAGCCCCTGTGATCTCGGTGCTATCGGCTTGGCGGGCACTCGCCATGGTCCCAGAGCCGTTAGGGAGCGCTCGCGTTTCTTTGGCCCCTATAACGATGCCACCGGAAATATTCCCTTTGAGCAGTGTCAAATTGTCGATCTGGGCGATGTCAATTGGAGCTCAGCAAGTTTAGGCGTGCGCATTCAGGATGATATTTATCAGCAGGCCAGAGAAGCAGCTAAGGCCGGTGCCGTAACTCTTTCTTGCGGTGGCGAGCACACCACCAGCTTCGGTGTGTTAAAAGGGCTGTCAGAAGTCCATAACGACAGCTTTAGCCTGATCCATGTAGACGCTCACAGCGACACTATGGCTACCTGGGGTGGTGATTCTGTTAATGATGGCTCGGTCTTTCGGCAGGCGGTGCTCAATGGTTTTATTGACCCTGAGCGCACCGTGCAAATTGGCATAAGAGGCCGATCTAATATCCTCTGGGAATTCTCACATGATTCTGGCATGACCGTGATATCTGCCGACGAGGTCTTCGAGAAAGGTATTGACTACGTGATGGACAAGGCGCGAGAAGCAGCCGGTAGAGAGAAGACCTATTTTTCATTCGATGTAGATGGCCTTGATAGCAGCTATATGATGGGTACCACCGGCCCTGAACCCTTTGGCTTAACTCCCCGCCAGGTCAGAGATATTATTTTGCGTTCCAGAGAGTTCGATATTATTGGTGCCGACATGGTTGAACTTAATCCAAGCAGAGATTCAAACCAGATGAGTACTCATGTGGCAACGGGATTATTTTTTGAATTGCTTTCATTGCTGGCCGATTGCTGGGTAACCCGCAATGGCCGAAGCAATCCCACCCAGTGGCTCTAGCGGGTCACCGTTTTTTGGCGGCAAAATCGTCCCTTAACTGTTGTTCGGTAAGTCCGTACCTGCTGGCAATATTGACAAAAAATGGATCCCAGTGGTTGGTCAGGACGTCGACCATCTCCGCATTTTCCTGCAGAAACTTATAGCCTGCTGACCCTGGGGTACGCACTGAATGCCCTGGTTTTGGCGGACAGTTCTCGATGGCAGATATATAGCTATCCGACCTAGCCTTGACCGCATCTATGGAGCCAAATACGGCCGGATTGATGCATAGATAGTAACTTCCGCCAACAGTGGCAGAACTGTTTTTGTCTCCTGAAACCACTTCATCTATGGTCGGCAGATCAGTGGAAGGGATGCCAATTGGATTGATAATAGCAGTCATTGCCTCAGTCCACATATTTAACGCATAGGTGCGCGGAGTTTCGATTTGACCTGCCGCAGAGCAGTCCCATACTCTCCCGTAGCCTTCGATGGGCTTGGCATAGGGCGTCACATCATCGCTTAGATCTCCCGACTCAGGGTCGATTAGCCATTTTCCTTTCAATGGCTTGTTATGAATTGCAGCCTCTGACACATCGGCATCGTAAAATTCTGCCAATGCCACACTAGCCCAAATAGGGCTTTTTTCCCCGGCTGGCACAATAGCGTCAAAGGGCGGACAGGAGAGCCTATTGTGTAACCCCCCAAAAGGAGCCGCCAGCGGCACTGTATTGTTAGACGAAAAGGCCATCATGTCCTGTTCAAACGCTTTGTAAACATAGCGAGCGAAACTACCGGCATCATTGTGATTGCCGCCAAAAACAATGGCTATACCTTGGGTGCGTGCTTTTTCCATCGCCAGATCAGCCATAATATTTAAGCACCAATAACCGGACGATTGGTTTCCGTCTACAGTAGCCCATGTAGGCCCCTCAGCAATTATCTGCGGTTCCGCCTGAATATCTAAGAGACCCATTTCAAGCGCTATATCAATGGCCTCATAGACACCAAGGCCCTGATTGAGCTTGCCCTGCTTATGAGCAAAAGCAATAGCATCAGCAACATAATCCGCATGGATTTCTGTGGCCCCTGCAGCCATCCACATTCGTTTGATAGCATATTCGAGGAAATAAATATTTTCGCTACGAGTTTCCATTACTAGCGCTCTTTGGTTGCTAAATGATCAAGCTTTAAAATAATACTGGTGCCAAGCACAAATAACCCAGCGCTGACCCAATAACTGCCGGAGAGACCAAATGCTCCCTTGGCCGCAACAAATAACCCCGGCCCAATTAGTGCCCCCAGGGCTAGGGCAAAGGGAATCAACCCAGCCATTCGCTCTGACTGGTCATGAAAGGTGATCACCGTGTAAAAGTAAGCATTTCCAAAGAACCAACCAGCTGGCAGCAAAAGCATAACCACAGCATATTTAAATGCGGTCAGATCTTGCAGCAGTAATAACGGCAAGGTGACTAATGCCAGGGACACCAGTAGCGGTTTGGTACGGCCAAATCGTGCACCAATCCAAGCTGCAATAAAGGGACCAGCAGCAGAACTGATCAAGCCAAGGCTCACCAACTGGGCCGTAAGATCAGTCGTCATTGAGCCATCATTGGCAATGCGCTCAAAAAATGCCCAGAGTCCAGCAAACCCAGCGAAATATAATAACAGCGCAATTAAACCCAGGACTACCGCACCAGAGCCCTTGATCCGAATCGCCTGATAACCTGTGGAGCCACTAGCGGGCATATAGGGAATCAGTAACATGCATAACAAAATGACCAGCAGCATGCTTGAGAAAAGACTGAAGAAATTAACAAAATCAACGAAATAAAAAGACAGTGCTATCAGCAAAATCGCTGGAACTAGCTGCTCAGGTATCAACTTAATGGCAAACCCCCGATCCTTATCATGTCGATCGGAGACAATAATATACCCAAGGGCATGAACCACTGCAGCCCCAACTCCGCAAGCCAAAAGGCCAATAAGAGTGACCTGATAAGACTTAAATAAAAGGATTGCGGCAATTGATGCCGCCATTGTGCACATGCTAACCGCAGCTAAAGTTCGCCAACTAATATCCCTTATCCAAAACGCAGATGAAAACGTAACCACCGCATAACTACCAAAATAGGTAGATGCCAATAAACCTGTTTGATTATCATTCAAAGCGAAGTATGTCGCCGTGACACCCAGAACCATGGGTAGCAATGCGAATATCAGAACACCGGCAACACCACAGGCGCATGCCGCTATCAAAACTGATCGATCATTCATTGACTGTGAAATAATTTTCTCCATGAGCAAACATAGCTCCAAAAATTGGAATCTAGTTTAGCTTCCTAAGCATGTCTATGCATAATAGCCCAGCGGCCATCGCTCACCCGTTACCCATTAAGGGTAATTATGCCTGTCAGCCAATTCCTATACGGTGACTTTGTATTCTTTAACTTATTGGGGGGAATTATGAAATTTAAAAAAATCATCAAACATTTACGTCCACAAGTTATGGTAGCAGCTGTTTCCATGACACTTTGCGGTCATGCTGCATCTGCGGCATTAGAGGAAGTCATTGTCACGGCACAGAAAAGAGCGCAAAATCTTAACGATGTCAGTATCTCCGTGACGGCCGCTACCGCACAAGATATCTCTGATTTGCGTATTGAAACAACCTTAGATATCGCCAAGCTTTCACCCAATGTTGATATAAAATCCACCTTGGCCGGTTTGAATCCGGCGATCACCGTACGCGGGGTTGGTCTTAACGATTTTAATGTTAATAACAATCCTTCTGTTGGTGTCTATGTCGATGAGGTATTTCTCACCTCTCCCGCCATGCTTAGCTTTATGATGTTTGATGTCGAGCGCGTTGAGGTTCTCAAAGGCCCCCAGGGAACTTTGTATGGCCGAAATACAAATGGCGGTGCTATCAATATTGTGTCCGTGAAGCCGACCAGCGAAACTGAGGGTTATATTCGTTTAGGCGCCGGCAATTTTAGTAGCCGTGAATTTGAGGGTGCTGTGGGCGGTGCACTATCAGACAATGTATCAGGCCGGCTCAGTGTGCGCCTAGACAGCCGCGATGGCCAGCATGAGTGGAACCAAGGGAATCATACCTTTGGTGACATAGACAGCACTGCCGTAAGAGGCCAGCTTGCCTATGATAATGGAAACAATTTCACCGCTAACCTTTCAGTGAGCATTGGTGACCAAACCGGCACAACAATCCCCGGCACCTCGTTTGGCACATTGAATGCGGATTTTGGCACCTGTTCAGGTAGCCAGATTCTGGCTCAGCAGTGCACCGACTACGATGGCTTTACTAGAACCAGCAACGATCCTTATCAGCACGATACAGATGCTGCATCTGTAGCCCTTTCAAAGATGCTTGATGTAGAGAGTTCGGCGGTAGTACTCACGGCTAACTGGAACTTGGGTGAGATGACTCTTGCCTCTATTACTGGGTTTACCGATATGGAGCGAGTTTGGGCCGAGATCAGCGTCGACCACACGCCAACCATCACGCCCTATGGAACCATCGAAAAAGACGAGGACATATCGCAATTAAGCCAGGAATTTCGTTTAGCTGGTGGTGATGGTTCCTTTAACTGGATTGTGGGCGCTTTCTATTCCAATGATGAAGTTGAAACAGATAACTATATTGAGTTAACTGAGGTCTCAGCCATCAATGACCCAGTGCTTGGCCTTGGTGGTCTTGACCTAGCATGGGGCTACCTTCAAGAAACTGAATCAATGGCCGTTTATGCAAATACCGAGTATGCTTTAAGCGACAAGTTTACCCTAATCGCTGGTCTACGTTACTCTGACGAAACCCGAGAATTCCGTAATGCCGCAACTTACCTAGCCTTTGATGGCGATTTGTTAGACGCAGATGCGACTTTCTTCGGCGAGGATTTCGACGGCGCACTAACGCCTTTCACCTCTCAAGACGATGAAATTAGTGAGGACCGGGTTTCGGGTAAGCTTGGTTTAGACTACCGAGCCAATGAGGACTTACTTATTTATGGCTCAGTGAGCACTGGCTTTAAAAGCGGTGGATACTTCGGTGATTTCACATTTGATAGCTCTGAGCTGGCACCTTTCGGTGTAGAGGAAGTGACTGCAATTGAAGCAGGCTTCAAGGCGACCATGGCCGATGGCAGCCTTCAATTAAATGGTGCTATCTTTAACTATGATTACGAGGGCATTCAAACAGTTATAGCCACAGATGCAGGTACCTTCCCACTAACCAACGCAGATTCAGCAACTATCAATGGTGCTGAGCTTGATTTGAACTGGGCTCCTTCTGGCGCTCTGGATATACGCCTGGCGATTGGGCTGCTGGACCACGAACTGGAAGATGCGCGACTGGGCTCAGCTATGCCAAACGCAGCAGATGTACAGGCCACCGGCTTAGTTCGATATCGCTTTATGGCCAGTGAATCGCTGCAGGTAGAGCTTCAAACTGACTTTAAATATACCGATGAAGCTTTTCGTGAAGCCTATAACGATCCGATACTAAAAACAGATTCCTATACCCTTTGGAATGGCAGGGTGGCGGTTTCTAACCCCAGTGAGTCCTGGGTACTATCCCTTTGGGCTAATAACCTGACTGATGAAGTTTATTATCCTCAGGGATTTGATCTTCAGGCGCTCAACGGCACCTATATGAAGTTTCTGGGCGCCCAGAGAACTGTTGGAGTTAGCTTGAACTATAGCTTCTAATATAGCTTTTTCTCATCTAGAAAAACGGGGCACTTGCCCCGTTTTTTTATCTCAATCTAAAAGGTTGCTACTATGTCGACAACCCACAACTATTCTCTGGCAGGCAAAGTTGCCGTGGTCACTGGTGGCGTGTCCGGCATTGGCCTGGAAACTGTAAAACGATTCTTGATCAGTGGGGCTAAAGTTGTCATTGCTGACTTAGCCAATTGTTCTGGGCTTTGTCAGGACTTAGACTGCGTAGGCGTCGAAGTTGATGTTAGAGATTTTACGCAGATGCAAATGCTAATGAACACGGCTGTCGAAGCCTACGGCAATATAGATATACTGGTAAATAATGCCGGGGTATTTGCAGATTACAAATCACTTATGGATTCCTCCGCACAAGACTTCCAGCACTGCTTTGATATAAATCTACTGGGTATAGTCAACGGTATAAAAGCTGCTGTCCCTCTAATGAACAACCCGGCGTCAATTATTAATACTGCCTCGCTAGCAGGAAAAATGGGCGTTGTGGATCTCAGTTCATACACTGCATCAAAACATGCTGCTGTGGGTATCACGCAGTCAGCCGCCTTGGAATTGGCGGACCTTGGAATACGAGTAAACTGCGTATGCCCCTCAACAGTTAATACGCCAATGGCACATACCGACGGTGGCGAAGATCTGTTAAATTTTGAAAAAAACTGGAACCCTCTCGGCCGCATCTGCGAGCCTGAAGAGGTTGCCGCACTTATCCATTTCTTGGCTGCCGATGACTGTGGATTTATTAATGGTCAGGCGATTAATCTTTGCGGCGGAGCCACAGCCGGACTTCATCAGCGCTCAATAGATGCGCTGACCAGCTATAAAACAGGAAACCAGTCATGAGTGCTCCAGTTAAAATTAATGGCCCGAGACTTTGGGATAGCCTTATGCAAATGGCTAACATTGGTGCAACAGAAAAAGGGGGCTGTAATCGACAAGCGCTCACTGATCTGGATAAACAGGCTAGAGACTTATGGGTACAATGGGCGGAAGAAGCTGGCTGTGATGTTCGCATCGATCAAATGGGGAATATCTTTGCCCGTAGGCCTGGCCTCAATAACGCATTGCCGGCGGTGGTAACTGGCTCTCATATTGATACTCAACCCACAGGAGGAAAATTTGATGGCGTCTATGGTGTGTTAGCTGGATTAGAAGTTATACGCTCCCTCAATGACCAAAAAATTAACACTAATACGCCCATAGAGGCAGTTATATGGACCAATGAAGAAGGCGCGCGGTTCTCTCCAGCGATGATTGGATCTGGCGTCTGGTGTGGCGAGTTCTCATTGGACTACGGGCATAACCGGCGCGATAAAAGTGGAGTGACGATTCAGCAAGAGCTGCAACGTATCGATTATTTGGGTGATGCAGCCTGTGCTCCCTACCCAATAAAGGGCTTTATTGAGTTGCATATTGAACAGGGGCCTATTCTTGAGAAAGAAGGTTTACAAATTGGTATGTTAACGGGCGTACAGGGCATGAATTGGTACGATTTAACTATTACCGGTCAGCCGGTGCATGCAGGCCCAACGCCGATGGAAGATCGCTGTGATCCTTTTATAGGACTGCATACAATTATCCAAAAAATCTACGCGATGGCTGCTGAATTTGCCCCCTGGTCCAGAGCCACCTTCGGTGATATTAGCGCCCTTCCCGGCGCGCGTAATACTGTGCCACAACAACTTATTTTAGCGGTTGATCTGCGCCATCCGGATAAATCCATATTAGCGGAAATGGACCGACGCTTTCGCAAACTCGCGGCTGAAACATGTGCTCTAGCAGGCCTCGATTGCGACATTGCTACTGAATGGCAATCACCAGCTGTGACCTTTGATGACAATTGCATTGATGCTGTGCGCAGAGCAACTTTGGATCTGGGCTATAGCACTAAAGAAATGGTATCCGGCGCTGGTCATGATGCAGTCTATGTGTCTCGCGTTGCACCTACCTCAATGATTTTTATTCCCTGTGAGAAGGGTATTTCTCACAATGAAGCCGAGAATGCTACGCCAGAAGATGTTGAGGCTGGTTGTAATGTGCTTATTAATGCAATGCTTAACCTGGCCAGTTGACTTAGCTGCAGATATTGCAGTAAAAGCACATTTGAAGAGACATTCATGTGTGTGGTGGATGAGGACACCAGAAGAGCCTATCAAGGCGCTATCGATCGTCATCTTTAGGCCAATTTTTTGCAGGTATTACCTACAGCTCACCATATCTACCCCATCCCGCTGAGAGTGTGCAACAGTCTTGCATTGGCCTGTGCTCCGTGAGCGGCCCGGTTGGACCTGCTCCCAATCTGGGCTATCTGCCTGCAAAATTGGCTGTGCGTTTTTCCAGGAACGCCTGCACGCCTTCCCGAAAATCAGCGGTGGCCCCGGCCTGGTTTTGCAGCCGCGCTTCTAGGTCTAGCTGTTGTTCGTAGGAATTGTGCCAGGTGCTCCAATAGGCTTGGCGGATGAAGCCGAGCGAGCGGGGGCCGTCCGCGAGTCGCTTAGCTAGCGCCATGGACCCTTCCAGCAAAGCCTTGTTGTCCTCGAAGACGCGGTTCACCAAGCCCCATTCGTAAGCCTGCTCCGCTGGCAGCCGTTCCGCGAGTAGCGAAAGCTCCAAAGCGCGGCCCCAACCGATCAGGCGCGGCAGCATGAAGGTGGAGCCGCCGTCCGGCACTAGACCGATGCGGGCGAACGCCTGCAGGAAGTAGGCGCCTTTTTGGGCGCAGATCATGTCGCCAATGAGGGCGAAGCTCATGCCCACGCCGGCCGCTGGGCCATTGACGGCGGTGACGATGGGCATGTCCAGGTCCCGCAATCCCAGTAGCAGGGGATGGTAGCCCGTGCGCAGGGCGCTGCCGGCACCCCGCCCCGGTTCGTTGCGGCCTTCGTCTTGAAGGTTGGCACCGGCGGAGAAGGCCCGACCCACGCCGGTCAGCAGCAAACAACGGGCACCGTTGGCTGGGTCCTTCAGTTGGTGGAAGGCGGTGGTGAATTCCTCCAGCATTTGGGCGCCGATGGCGTTCAGCACCTCCGGATGGTTGAATTTGAGCACGGCGACGGCGCCATCGAACTCCAGCAGCATCCTCTCCATGGAGACTTCCCCTCGCAAAGCCGCCAACCATACTGGAAAAGAACGCAGGAGGCGAACGCTGGGCCGGGCGCGCGACCATCCACGGCCATTCTCCGCCGCGACTTCTCCCGTCGCCACGCACAGCGTCTCCACAACGTCCGCCCTCACCATGCCCTCGGCTTGTTGACTCCGGCTGAATTCCCGCGCAAGCTCTCCTTGGCTGCTTGATCGAAAACATTCCGCAATGTACTGAGTACGTACATTCCATGCTAAGGTAGTTCCATGCAAGATAGGACGGTGCTGATCTCGGGTTCGAGAGGCTGGCACCCGGCAATCCTTAATGGCGCAGGAGATGTCATTGGCTGAGCCATCGCTGCGTCACCAAGGCAGCGAGACCCTGTTGGGGCGCTCGTTTCTGCTGATCGCCGCCTTTGCCGTGGTTGAGGTTGGCGGCGGCATTCTGAGCAATTCGCTGACGCTGCTTGCTGATGCTGGTCATATGACGTTGGACGCTGGCGCTTTGGGCTTGGCTTGGTGCGCCCTGCGCCTGTCCAAGCGGCCGGCATCCGGCCGGATGACCTATGGCTACCATCGGGTGCAGGTGCTTGCGGCTTTTCTTAACGGCTTGATGCTGATGGCGCTCATCGTCTGGATTCTCTGGGAGGCTGGGCAAAGATTCCAAACGCCCGAAGCCATGGCCCCCATTCCGGCGCTCATTGTGGCCTGCATCGGCTTGGTTGTGAATCTCATCGCCTACAGGTGGCTGGGCCATGCGGAGGACAACGTTAACGTACGCGCCGCAGCGCTGCATGTGCTTGGCGACCTGCTCGGCAGCTTGGCCGCCATCGCCGCCGCCTTGGTCGTCTACTTCACCGGCTGGATTCAGGTGGACCCACTGCTTGCGCTGGTGGTTGCCGCCATTCTCGCCCGGGGTACTTGGCGCATCCTGAAGACGTCGGGCCACATTTTGATGGAGGGAGCGCCGAGCCATGTGCGGCAGCAGGAGGTGTGCGATGTGCTGGCGGCCCTGCCCGGCGTCGCCGACGTTCACCAAGTCCATGTTTGGGGGCTGACGCCGGATCAGCCGTTGGTGACGCTGCATGTGCGCGTTGGCGGCGCCGACGATCCCCAGTCCATCACCAAAAGGTTGAAAACCGCACTGCAGGAACGGTTTGGGGTGGTCCACTCGGCCATTCAGTTGGAGTGGGGCGAATGCCCGGACTCGGAGCCCGCCTAGCTACTGCAACACAACCGGACACCATTTCCGTTCGTTGCCAGCATATCCCATACAAGCAATCCCAACGGCGGTAGTTGGGTGGCACGACGACTAATTCACGGGCGCAAATTGGGAGTCGCAGGAAGGTCGGGCATGGACAAGGCTTTCATCTTATTTGGATCACTCCAACATGTTCATCAGAGCGCAGGAGGTCGCCATTGAGCGGGAAGGCGAGACGGTGCGCGACCGGTCGCGTATCCACTTTCGCAACTTTCCTAGCACCGCCAGCTCCAGGCTGGCCGATTGCTGACTCGCGCGATGCGGCCCCGGTCGATTTGCGTAGGCGTCCATGACGCGGTTTGTCCTAGGTCCGGGCCTGACAAAGGAGCGAGGCGAACACCCGTTGCTTTCTGCGGGTCAGTCCGCAGCGGGCCTCCGCAAGGTTCATCCACCGGGATGATTCGGCAAGGCTGCTCTGCAACGGGTTCCTATTGGACATGGTCTGCAACCGGGTGCTTTTGCAGCAGGCGTTTGATCACATCATCCAGGCTCGGTTGTTCTACGTCCTTGAGGTCGGCTAGGCGCTCATAGATAGCTGTTGCCGCCTGATGGAATTCGCCGGGCAGGCCGGCTTGCTCAAAGGTTGCGGATATTTCCCGCATTTCGTCGGCGAAGCGCCAAGCCTTTGCGCTGACCGAGCGCGCCGCTTGCTCGGAGCGGTTGGCCAGGCCGGGCTGGGAACGGGCCCACTCCGTAAGCAGGGCCTCGGTGACGCCACCGGAGTCAGCCAGTGCACGAATCGCCAACAACAGGGCGGCCCGCCCCTTGGTGTAGGCGGCGTAGCACATTTTCAGCATTTTGGCGGCGTTGAGGTCGCCGGTTAGCGGCGCGGGTTCCAGTGGACCATTGGCGAACCAAGCCGCAACCTCATTGGCATTTGGACCGGAAAGGTACAGGCGGGTCGTCCCCGGCGAGTGCGCGGGAGGACCGATGATGCTCCCGTCAACATAGCCTGCGCCAACGACGTTCGCCAACTGCCGAGCCAACTGAGGCGAAACGGCGTTGGCGTCCACATAGATTCCACTGAAACCAGCCGTGGCCGTCGCCTCAGCTACGGCAATTGCAGCATGAGGCGGGCAGACCGAGACCATTCCTTGCGCCTTTGCGGCCAGTTTCTGCAAGGAAGGGTAGGGTGCCAAGCCGGCTTGCTCGGCGCGCCGTGTGCTCGCCGGGCTTCTTCCTTTGGGCACCCAGCCCACTTGATGGCCGGATTTGACCAAGGCGATACCCAAGGTGACGCCCATCTCCCCCGGATGCAGCAGTCCGATGTCCACCACCTTGCCTACAGGCGATAGTCCAGCGGCGGCGCTCGGTCGCCAAGCAGTGCGTCGTACTCGAAATCAGCGCCCCGTTTGCGTTTCAGCTCAACCCAAGCCTCTTCAACCAATTCAGGGTCTTGAAAGAGATCGACCGCAATCAGCCCTAGCACTTTCGCGGCCAGCATCATGCCTTTGTGACCGATGCTCATGCCGCCAGCGGCAACGGCCTGCCAGGAATGCGCCGGTGTTCCGGGCACCCAGGTGGCGGTGGTGAAGCCCACGGTGGGCACGGCCCAACTAATGTCGCCGACGTCAGTCGAGCCCATGCCTTGGCGGAGGAGGAAGGGCTGGACTTCCGCTGCAGCTTCTAGAGGCAACGCCGGAGCCGCAAAGGAGCTCCGCAGCGCCTCGGCGAACGCTACTTCATCGGCGTCGTAGTCAAAGCCGCCGAGTTGCCGCATCCGGACGTCCGCCTGACGGGCCAAGGTTTCATTTGGCAGCACGGGATAGTTGCCGTGCATCACTTCGTAGGTCATTTGCGTGCCTGTGCCCAGGGCCGCGGCCTTGGCCGTGGTGACCACCCGTTCAAACAAGGCTTTGACCGTGCTGAGTTTTGGATGGCGCACGTAGTAGTAGACTTCGGCCTCTTCCGGGACGATGTTGGGGGCGGTGCCGCCATCGGTGATGACATAGTGCATGCGGGCATCCGAGGGCGTATGTTCGCGCATCAGGTTCACCATGTAATTCATGGCCTCCACCCCATCAAGGGCTGAGCGCCCTCGTTCCGGGGCTGTGGCGGCATGGGCCGCCACGCCGTGAAAGCGAAAGCGGCCGGACTTGTTGGCCGTGCTGGTTGCCGCTGAGGCTTCGTTGCGGTCCGACGGGTGCCAGTGCAGTACGATGTCCACATCGTTGAACAGGCCGGCCCGCACCATGTAAACCTTGGCGGAACCGCCTTCTTCGGCCGGCGTGCCATAGACGCGCACCGTGCCCGGCGTGCCGGTTTTCCCAAGCCAGTTGGCGATGGCTGCGCCGGATGTGGCTGAAGCCGCGCCGAACAAATGATGGCCGCAGGCATGTCCCGGCGCGCCCTCGACTACGGCCTTGCGCATCGGCACCGTTGTTTGGGATAGGCCGGGCAGGGCGTCAAACTCCGCCAACAGGCCGATGATCGGCTTGCCTTCCCCGTAGCTCGCCACAAAAGCGGTAGGGATGCCGGCTACGCCGCTTATCACCTCGAAGCCGGCCGAAGACAGGTATTGCCGCAAGCGCTTTGAGCTTTGGACCTCAAGATAGCCGAGTTCGGGGGCAGCCCAGAGATCGCCCGCCAAGGCGATGGCGGCGCTTCGTTGCCGCTCCACGGCATCAAGCATGGCCTGATCCGTCGCCGTGGCGCCAACGCCGGCGCACAACATCAGCGTCAGCGCAAGCCATCGAATCATGCGGCACCTTACCTTAACGGCGCACCTTGCGGGACGCGGCAAACGCCATCGCACGGCAAGAGATTTCGTAACCACGAACATCCTTGATTGTTCAGCAACAACGGGATGTTCCCCCGGTTGGCGCGGTGGTTCAAGGAAAAACGGGTTAAACTTCTCATTTACCCGCTGGAATTGGTGTATGGGTATCAGAAACGGATTCTCCGGCAGCGTTGGCGACACGCCGTTGATCCGCATTCCATGCTTAAGCGAAGCCACCGGCTGTGAGATTCTCGGCAAGGCGGAATTCATGAACCCAGGCGGCTCGGTGAAGGATCGGGCGGCCCTGTGGATGGTGCGCGAACACGAAAAAAGCGGTGCGCTCAAGCCCGGCGGCACCGTGGTGGAGGGCACCGCTGGCAACACGGGCATCGGTCTGGCCCATGTCTGCAACGAGCGGGGCTATCCCTGCGTTATCTACATGCCGGATAACCAGTCCCAAGAGAAGGTCGATATCTTGAAGACCTTGGGGGCGGAGGTGCGGGTGGTGCCGGCCTTGCCTTATCGAGATGAGATGAATTACCAGAAGCGGGCTGGGCGCTACGCTGCCGAGTTGCCGAACGCGGTCTGGGCGAATCAGTTTGACAACGTCGCCAACCGGCTGGCGCACTACGAATCCACGGCACCGGAGATTTGGGCGCAGACCGATGGCGCCCTGAGCGCCTTCACCTGCTCGGTGGGCACGGGCGGCACCTTGGCCGGCGTTTCTCGCTACCTGAAGGAGCGCAATCCGAACATTCAGGTGGTGCTCGCCGATCCCTACGGCAGTGCTTTGTACAATTGGGTGAAGACCGGCGAGGCGATCATGACGCCCGGCCCTTCAATCGCCGAGGGCATCGGCAACAGCCGGGTGACCGACAATTTGGCTGGTGCCGAGATCGACGACGCCGTGCAGATCAGCGACCGGGAAATGGTGCGCATGGTTTACCATCTCCTGCGCCGCCAAGGCTGGTTCTTCGGCTCAAGCACCGGCCTTAATCTGTGTGCGGCGGTGCGGGTGGCGGAATCCTTGGGGCCCGGCCACACCATCTTGACCATGCTAACCGACACCGGCCACAAGTATCAGTCCAGCCTGTTTAATCCGGATTTCCTAGCCGAGCGTGAACTCGACCCGAACGCTTGATCCGCAGCGTCCGTGCTAGATCGACGGCGTGCATGGGGGACGCAGGCGATCCGTTCCAACTGCCGCAATCCCGGGCGTCCCTGTCGCCTTGATTGCGGCTATGGGGTGGGTGACAGCGCCAGACTTGGGGCCGTAGGGCACCGATGGGTTGCAGCTTGAAGTGCCTTTAAGGGACTTCGCCGCGCACATAGTGCTCCAAGTGCTCAATGGTGCCCGCTTGCTCGTCGATGATGGCGGAGAACAGGTCGCGCGAACTTAGCACGCCGATGATTTCGCCTTGGTCGATGACCGGCAGGTGGCGGATGTGGTGGTGCCGCATCAGCGCCACGCACTCGTCCACATGCATCGCGGATGTGACCGAAACCACCTCTGTGGTCATGATCTCGGCCACTTTGGTGGCCTTTGACGACTTGTCCTTCAGGATCACTTTGCGGGTGTAGTCGCGCTCTGAAATGATGCCAGCCAACTGGCCTTCCTGCATGACCAACAGTGCGCCGACTTCCTTCTCCGCCATCTTGGCGATGGCGTTGTAAACGGTTTCGGCGGGTTCCACGCAGAAAATCCCGCCGCCTTTATGCCTAAGAATGTTATGGACTAGTTGCATGGGCTGACTCCCTCGCCAATCCAGAATTGGGTCAGGGGCAATCTGCCACGGTCGGAGAGTGAATGAAAGCAGTCGATCACTAAATTCCGGGGTCTGGGTCGTTGAAGCCGTAAGCCTGCGCCAGTTCGGCCACCCCGAACTTGCCGCCGGACTTGCTCATGAGGTCCGGGTCCGTCGCCAAGGCGACCACGCTACGGCCGCTGAACCGGGGTGACTGGGCCCGCTTGGGGTCCAGCTTGAGGTCGCCGCGGGCGACCGCCTCCAGAATGAACTCTGTCTTCACGGTTGATGGGCTTAAAGACACCGCGGCTACGTTGTAGGGCTTCAGTTCCAAGGCCATGTCCTTGGCCATGCGGTCCACACCGGACTTGCACACCCCGTAGGAGGCGCTGAAAACGTGTTCATCCCCGCCCCGCGATGAGATGTTGACAATCAGGCCGCTGCCGCCCTCCACCATGAGCGGAGCGCCGAAGACGCTGGCTACGTAGTAGCCGCGCAAACCGACCCCGCACTGGTCATCCCAGATCGACACCGGGTGCTGCCAAAAACCGCCACCGAACACCGGCGGGTCGGGAATCTTGTAGGCGTTGTTGACCAACACATCCAATCGGCCTTGCTCCTTGCGCACCTGGGCGAACAAGGCTTGCACCTGCTCGTCCCGTTCATGGTCAACGCGAACTGGAATGCCGACGCCGCCCAACTCCTGCACGGCGCGGGCGGTTGCCTGGATCGTCCGCTCGGCCGGCGGCTCCGCTTGGCTTTCGCTGCGCCCGGTGATGTAAACCGTAGCGCCAGCTTCCGCCAACCCCTCGCAGATGCCCCTGCCAACGCCTCGACTGCCGCCCGTAACGACCGCCACCTTGCCTTGTAGATTAGCCATTGCAACTTTCCTCCTTACTTATACTTGGGGTGCTTTGACAGCTTCGACCGCCAACTGACCCTTTAGGTCGGCCATTGAAACCCCCGCCGCTTGGCTTTCGCTGCGCCCGGTGATGTAAACCGTAGCGCCAGCTTCCGCCAACCCCTCGCAGATGCCCCTGCCAACGCCTCGACTGCCGCCCGTAACGACCGCCACCTTGCCTTGTAGATTAGCCATGGTAACTTTCCTCCTTACTTAGCTTGGGGTGCTTTGACAGCTTCGACCGCCAACTGACCCTTTAGGTCGGCCATTGAAACCCCCGCCACTATTGGCTTGGCGCATTTCCTCATGGACCGCACAGCAACCCTTTGCCTTTGGGTCTTGCGGCGCCAAGCGAGTTGGCGGCGTCGTTTCATCTCATTCGGCGACGCGGACGATGCGTGTGCCCACATTGCCGCCGGCGAGCAGGTCAGCGAAGGCCTGCGGCGCTTGGTCCAAACCGTGGAATTCGTCCTGCAGGGGCTTTAGCTGGCCTGCCTCCACCCAGCTTTTCAGCTTCGCCTGCGCTTCGCGGTAGCGGCGCGCATAGTCAAACACCAGAAAGCCCTCCATGCGCACGCGCTTGTTGACCAGCAAGCCGGGCAGGCCGCGCGGGCTGGGTGCGGGGTTGCTGGTGTCGTACTGCGAGACCACGCCGCAGCAGACGATGCGCCCGTGGGGTTTCATGCGCCGCAAGGCAGTGCCTAGGATGTCGCCGCCGGTGTTGTCAAAGTAGATGTCGATGCCTTGGTCGCAGGCGGCTCGAAATTCAGTGCGGAAATCAGGGCTGCGGTGGTTGACCGCGGCATCAAAGCCGAGCTTTTGGGTGAGCAGGCTGCATTTTTCATCGCTGCCGGCAACGCCGATGGTGCGGCAGCCGACGATCTTGGCCATCTGTCCGACCAGGTGGCCCACCGACCCCGCTGCCGCCGATACCACGAGGGTTTGGCCGGGCTGCGGCTCGCCCACATCATGCAGACCGAAATAGGCGGTGAGGCCGTTGGTTCCGTAAACGCCGAGATGATGGGCTGGGTCGCCATCGGCCTTGACGACCCGAACTGCTTGCGCTTTGTGTACGGAATAGTCCTGCCAGCCGGCGGGGCAGATCACCAGCGTTCCAGCGGCGATGGTGTCCGCAGTCGACGCCTCGACCCGGGCCACCGCCGTGCCGCCCATTACAGCGCCGGTTGTGGGCGCTCCGGCGTAGCCGGCGCTGCCTTGCAGCCCGGCGCGCTGGCCGGCGCCGATGGTGAGCACTAAGGTGCGGCACAACAGTTCGCCTTCCTGCGGCTCAGGCGCTTGAACGGACCGAAGTGCAAAATTTTCTGGCGCAAGCCTGTCAACGGGCAGCGTTTCAATCACGATTTGGCGGTTGTTCACGGAAGATTCCCTTGGCGATGCTGATGTGGCAGCTTAGCGAATCCGGTGCCAGTGGGCTATTAGTTGGGCCGGCGGAGCGGGCCTGATCGGGCCTTGGTTCTGAGACGGCTTGGGGCGCTTACCTGCCGATGCCCCGCCCTTAGGCGGCCATCAACTCGATCCGATTGGCCGCTTTCAGCAGGTTCAAAGCCGCTGCTTTGAAGGTCGGTCGGGATTGCGCAACAGTCTTTCAATTGTTCTCGGCAGGGCGGCATAAATTTGTTGTGATAGCCTTTCCGCATCTGTATAGTCGCCATCCCGGTTTCGTGAGTTCTTTAACAGGAGAGGCGTCCTATCCCGCGTTGTGTGGGTCGGGGCGCGTTTTTTTGGTTTGGAGATCGTTTGGTGGCCGATCAGCGCATCCGCATTCGTCTGAAGGCGTTTGACCACAAGTTGATTGACGTATCGGCCCAGGAGATTGTCGACACGGTGAAGCGCACTGGAGCCCAAGTTCGGGGTCCCATCCCCTTGCCGACGCGCAAGGAGCGGTTCACGGTGCTGATATCCCCGCATGTCAACAAGGATGCGCGTGACCAGTACGAAATTCGAACCCACATACGTCTTCTGGATATTGTTCAACCCAGCGAGAAGACCGTGGATGCACTGATGAAGCTGGATCTCGCAGCCGGGGTTGAAGTACAAATCAGTTTGAATTGAGAGCAGCGCCGCGTCTGCCAAGGCTGGCGTTTTTTGCGCACCGCAAGCCTAATGAGGTGTTTCAAGGTTGCTCCCTTGGTGTGCGCTGAATAAGGCCCCGGTTGGGGCCAATGAATGCAGGCGTGTTCCGCTTCGACCGTAGTTGAAGCGGAAACGGCATCTGCTACGCGCATTTTTTGCGCCAAAGGTTAGGGCAAAGGTCGAAAGGTAAGGATCGAAGAATGGCCATTGGCTTGGTTGGCAGAAAGAGCGGCATGACTCGCGTATTCACCGACGCGGGCGCTTCCGTGGCCGTCACCGTGGTTGAGGTGGAACCGAATCGCGTCATCCAAATCAAGACGGTGGATATCGATGGCTACGACGCCATACAGGTCACCACCGGGGCAGGCCGTCAAGACCGCGTCACCCGGCCATTGGCTGGGCATTTCGCCAAGGCCGGAGCCGGTCTCGGCCGCGGCCTATGGGAGTTTCGGGCCGAAGCCGTTGATGAATCGCTGCGCCCCGGGGCGGAATTCAGCGTCGAGTTGTTCAAAGCTGGACAGAAAGTGGATGTCAGCGGCCTGTCCAAGGGCAAGGGTTTCGCCGGCGTCATCAAGAGATGGGGCTTTCGCGGCCAGGACAATAGCCACGGCAACTCGATTTCCCATCGGGCACCGGGCTCCATCGGCCAGTGCCAAACCCCGGGACGGGTGTTCAAGGGCAAGAAAATGTCCGGGCATCTCGGCAACGTCCGGGTCACCACACAGAACTTAGAGGTGGTTAGGGTGGATCAGGAGCGCAACCTGCTGCTGATCAAGGGGTCAATTCCCGGCCCGGCCGGCGCTGACGTGCAAGTTCGTCCCGCGCTCAAGGCAAAAGCCACAGGGACAGCCGCATGAAGCCGGCTGCTCAAACAAACGGCTGTGCGTTGCCCGCGGCGATGTTTTTCGCCCGTGGCGAAGCCCGCAGTTCGTGGGTGGGTGCATGAATATCGCTCTGCATGCAGGCGGCGGCCTTGAATTGTCGGCCGCTGTCTTTGATCGCAGCTTCAACGAAGCCTTAGTGCATCAGGTGGTCACAGCCTACTTGGCCGGCGGCCGCAGTGGTTCGCGGGCGCAGAAATCGCGTTCGGAACAGCGTGGCGGCGGCCGCAAGCCCTGGCGACAGAAAGGCACCGGGCGGGCCCGGGTCGGCTCCATCCGCAATCCCATTTGGGGGGGCTTCCCGGCCTTTGCGGCCAAGCCGCAAGACCATTTGCAAAAAGTCAATCGAAAGATGTACCGCGGCGCATTGAGCTGTATTTTGTCTGAACTCATACGCCAAGAGCGGGTTGTCGCCCTGAGCGATTTCCCGGTCAACACACCAAAAACCCAGTCCTTGCTCAAGAGGCTTGAATCCTTGGGGCTCGCCAACGTGCTCATAGTCGCTGATGGCGTACCGGAGAACCTGCTGTTCGCGACGCGCAATCTCAAGCATGTGGAGGTCGTTGAGGCCGGTGCTTTGAATCCGGTCAGCCTCATTAGCTTTGACAAGGTGCTCTTGACCGCCAGCGCCCTGAAGAAAATTGAGCAGGCCCTGACGTGAACGAGGAGCGCCTATACGCCGTGCTGCGTTCGCCGCACATTTCGGAGAAGGCCTCCAGCCTCGGCGACAGCAGCAATCAGTACGCCTTCAAGGTGGATGTCAACGCCACCAAGGGGGAAATCAAGCAAGCAGTTGAGCAGCTCTTTGGCGTCAATGTGGTGAATGTCACCACATTGAACGTTCGTGGCAAGGTCAAACGCAACCGTTACCGCGCCACGCGCCGAAGAAACTGGAAGAAAGCTTATGTCCGCATCGCTGCGGATGAGGAGCTCGACTACATGGTGACGGAGTAGAACCATGGCGGTGGTCAAGGCTAAGCCAACTTCCCCCGGGCGCCGCTTTGTCGTTCGCGTGGTCAATGCGGACCTGCACAAGGGCGCGTCCCACAAGGCCCTGCTAAAGGGGCTGAGCAAGAGCGGCGGGCGCAACAACCACGGCCGCATCACCACCCGCCATCGAGGCGGGGGCCACAAGCGCCACTATCGGGTCATCGATTTCAAACGCACCAAGGACGGCGTGCCAGCCAAGGTGGAACGGCTGGAGTACGACCCCAACCGCACCGCCAACATCGCACTGCTCAAGTATGCGGATGGCGAACGGCGCTACATCATTGCGCCGACTGGCCTGCGCACGGGCGATCCCGTGATGAGCGGGGCTAGCGCCCCGATCCGTTCCGGCAACGCCATGCTGTTGCGCAACATCCCGGTTGGTAGCGTCATCCATTGCGTTGAGCTGAAGCCGGGCAAGGGCGCTCAGATCGCGCGCAGCGCCGGCGCTGCGGTTCAACTAGTGGCGCGGGAAGGTGCCTACGCCACGTTGCGCCTGCAATCCGGTGAAATGCGCCGGGTGTTGGCGGAGTGCCGGGCGACCTTGGGTGAGGTTGGCAACAGCGAGCACAGCTTGCGCTCCCTCGGCAAAGCCGGTGCCAAGCGCTGGCGCGGGGTGCGTCCGACGGTGCGGGGCGTGGCCATGAATCCAGTGGACCATCCCCACGGCGGCGGCGAAGGCAAAACCTCCGGCGGCCGCCACCCGGTATCGCCTTGGGGCGTACCGACCAAAGGCCACAAGACGCGCAAGAACAGACGCACGGACAAGCTGATCGTGCGTCGGCGGGCCTCCCGTCAGACTAGGAGATAAGCCGTGCCGAGATCTTTGCGCAAGGGGCCGTTTGTCGATTTGCACCTGATGAAGAAGGTGGATGAGGCCGTGCGCAGCGGCAGCAAACGGCCAATCAAGACCTGGTCGCGCCGTTCCATGGTCCTGCCGGACATGGTGGGGCTGACCATCGCCGTCCATAACGGTCGCCAGCATGTGCCGGTTTACATCAGTGAAGAGATGGTCGGCCATAAATTGGGTGAGTTTGCGCCAACGCGCACGTATCGCGGCCATGCGGCGGACCGCACAGCGCGGCGCTAGGGCAAGGAGCTGGATATGGCAAGTCAACTGAACAAAGCCTTGGCCCAAGGCGGTTTCAAGGAGCAAGCGCCATGCGGGTGAGCGCCACCGCCAAACGCCTTGCCATCTCGCCGCAAAAAGCGCGATTGGTGGCTGGCCAGGTGCGCGGCCAACGTTTGGGTGCGGCGATGGATGTGCTCAACTTCAGCACCGCCAAGGCTGCTTTCTTGGTGAGCAAGGTGTTGGATTCCGCCATCGCCAATGCGGAGAACAATGAAGGTGCGGATGTTGACGAACTCTGGGTGGCGGAAATTCAGGTGAACGAGGGCAGGACCTTGAAGCGAATCAAACCCCGCGCCAAGGGCCGGGCGAACCGCATCTTAAAGCGCACCAGCCATGTGACCGTGACGTTGTCGGACGAGTAGGGCAATGGGACAGAAAGTACATCCAATCGGCATGCGTCTGGGCATTGTCAAGGAGCATACGTCCATCTGGTATGCCGAGAAGGCGCTCTATTCGGAGTACCTGTTGAAGGATCTTGAGGTGCGCGAGTACCTGCGCAAACGGCTCGCCAACGCTTCGGTTAGCGGCATTGAAATCAAGCGCTCCGCGCAGACAGCCCGCATCACCATCCACACCGCCCGCCCCGGCATCGTGATCGGTAAGAAGGGCGAGGATGTGGAGAAGCTGCGTCTGGAATTGACCCGCCTCATGGGCTTGCAGTTCGTGCAGGTCATCATTGAGGAAATCCGCAAGCCGGAGCTCGACGCCCTGTTGGCGGCGCAGAACGTGGCGCAGCAGTTGGAGAAGCGGGTGCAGGTTCGCCGCGCCATGCGCCGCGTCATCCAAAACGCCATGCGTCTTGGCGCGGAAGGCATCAAAGTGCGGGTGGCAGGTCGCTTGGGCGGCGCGGAAATTGCCCGTTCGGAGGTTTATCACGAAGGGCGGGTTCCCTTGCACACCCTGCGAGCGGACATCGACTATGCAAGCTGGAATGCGAAGACCACCTATGGCGTGCTGGGCATCAAGGTTTGGATATTCAAGGGCGAGATCATGGCTGCGTCGCCGGCTGAAGCTTAGGCGTGCGGCTGGCATCCACCGGCGGGCGTTGGACGGCTTGAGGCGTTAAGGACAATGCAACAACCAAAAAGAACGAAATACAGGAAACAGCACAAGGGCCGCAACCGGGGCCTTGCCAGTTGCGGCAATCTGGTCAGCTTTGGCGAGTTCGGCCTAAAGGCGGTTGGCCGTGGCAGGTTGACGGCGCGGCAAATCGAAGCCGGACGTCGAGCCATGACGCGCCACATCCGTCGCGGCGGCAAGATATGGATTCGGGTTTTCCCGGACAAGCCCGTTACCAAGAAGCCCTTGGAAGTGCGCCAAGGCAAGGGCAAGGGCAGTGTTGAGTATTGGGTTGCCTTGGTGCAACCCGGGCGCGTTCTCTATGAGATGGAGGGTGTCTCGGAGGAGGTGGCGCGGCGCGCCTTCGAGTTGGCGGGTGCCAAGTTGCCCTTCGCCACCAGTTTTGTGAAACGGATGGTCGCCGCTTAGGGCGATCGGTTTGAAGGTGATTTGAAGGTGAAAGCGTCGGAACTTAGAAACATGATGCCGGATGAACTGAGAAAGCATCTGATGCAGTTGCTTAAGGAGTGTTTCAACCTGCGCATGCAGTTTGCCAGCGGCCAACTTGGCCAATCGCATCTGCTGCGGGAAACCAGGCGCGAGATCGCTCGGGTGAAGACTTTGATGCGGGAGAAGGCAAATGGCGGCAGCAGCAACCCGTAAGCGTCGGGTGTCCGGGGTGGTCACCAGCGACGGCATGGACAAGACCATCACCGTCTTAGTGGAGAGAAAGGTGCAGCACCCGGTGTACAAAAAGGTCATTCGCCGCTCCACCAAGCTGTACGCTCATGATGCAAGGAATCAGGGCCGGGTTGGTGATCTCGTCACTATTGAGGAGTGCCGGCCCATCTCGAAAACCAAGGCTTGGTTGCTCAAAAGCATCGATGAGGGAGCGGCGGCGGATTGATGGTTGAGCGCATATGATTCAGACGGAAACCATGTTGGCCATTGCCGACAACAGCGGCGCACGGCGAGTGCAGTGCATCAAGGTGCTTGGCGGCTCCCATCGGCGCTACGCCGGCATTGGCGATGTCATCAAAGTTGCGGTGAAGGAGGCCATTCCCCGCGGTCGTGTGCGTAAGGGCCAGGTGATGAACGCCGTGGTCGTGCGCACGAGAAAGGGCGTTCGGCGCCCCGATGGCTCGTTGATTCGGTTCGACGAAAACGCGGCTGTGTTGCTGAACCAACAAAACCAACCTCTGGGCACGAGGGTTTTCGGTCCGGTCACGCGGGAGCTTCGGCGCGAGCAGTTCATGCGTATCGTCTCCTTAGCGCCCGAGGTGCTCTAGGGGAATTGCGGCCTGTGCAGTGGGTTTTGAAGATGTTGAAGATCAAGAAAAACGACGAGGTCATCGTCATCGCTGGCCGGGACAAGGGCAAGCGGGGCGAAGTGCTTAGCGTGCGCAGCGACGGGCGCCTGGTGGTGTCTGGCGCGCAGGTGCTGAAGAAGCATCAGCGGGCCAACCCTAGCCTTGGCCAGAAGGGGGGGATCGTGGAGCGGGAAGGGCCGATTCAAGCCTCCAACGTGGCCATCTGGAATGAGGAGGCGGAGTGCGCCGACCGGGTGGGCTTCCGCGTTGGCGAAAATGGCGAGAAGGTGCGCTACTTCAAGTCAACCGGCAAGAGCATTGAGGATTAGAGAGCGCGCTATGGCCAGTCTCCATCAACGCTACTTGACTGAAATCCGCCCGGCGCTGAAGGAGGCGCTCGGCTGCGGCAGCATCATGCAGGTGCCAAGGCTTGAGAAGATCACGCTGAATATGGGCGTGGGCGAGGCTGTCAACGACCGTAAGATCATGGGCAGCGCGGTTGCCGACCTGACTGCGATCTCGGGCCAGAAGCCCATCGTCACCAAGGCAAGAAAGTCGGAGGCGGGCTTCAAGATTCGTGAGGGCTATCCAGTTGGCTGCAAGGTCACCCTACGGCGGCTGCGCATGTATGAATTCGTGGAGCGTTTGGTGGGCGTGGCCATACCGCGCATGCGGGATTTTCGGGGCCTGAACCCCAAGTCGTTCGATGGGCGCGGCAACTTCTCAATGGGCATTGCGGAGCAGATTGTGTTTGCGGAAATCGATTACGACAAGATCGACAAGCTTCGTGGCCTCGACATCACCATTACCACAACGGCCAATACTGATGAGCAAGGCTTGGCCCTGCTGCGGGGGCTCAATTTCCCCTTCCGCGGCCAAGCAGCCTGAAGGTTTGGCGTTAGCAAAGGAATTATAGGCGGGAACGGAATATGGCCAAGACATCGATGATTGAGCGGGAAAAGAAGCGGGCCAGGATTGTCGCCAAATATCAGGCGCGACGGGCTGAACTCAAGGCTCTTGTCAACAACCGCCACCTGTCGGACGATGAACGCTGGCAGGCGCAGCTTAAGCTGCAGAAGCTGCCGCGCAACGCCTCGCCCGTGCGGCGCCGCAGCCGTTGCGCCGAGACCGGCCGGTCGCGGGCCGTTTACCGGAAGTTCGGCCTAGGCCGCAGCAAGCTGCGCGAGGCGGCGATGCGCGGCGATGTGCCCGGCCTGGTCAAGGCCAGTTGGTAGGCCGCCGCGATGACCATGCAGGACCCCATCGCCGACCTCCTCACCCGGGTGCGTAATGCCCAAACGGCCCGCCATGTGGATGTGAGCGCACCCCTCTCCAAAGTGAAGGTGGCCATTTGCAAGGTGCTTGAGCAGGAAGGCTACATCGACCGCTACGCCGTTGTTGGCGAGGGCGATAGGCGTTGCCTGCAAGTGCAGTTGAAATACCACGAAGGCGTTCCCGTCATTGAGGAGGTCGCCCGCGTCAGCCGACCGGGGCTGCGCATATACAAAGGTGCCTCGGAGTTGCCTAAGGTGCGCGGTGGCCTCGGAGTAGCCATCGTCAGCACCAACAAGGGCGTGATGACCGACCGTCGGGCGCGGCAGTTGCGCATCGGCGGAGAAGTTCTTTGCACCGTTTTTTAGCAAGGTGGGCAGCGTAGGCTATGTCTCGCATAGGGGATAGTCCGGTGGCGGTGCCGGATGGCGTTGAAGTCGCCGTCGATAGCCAGGATGTGCGCGTGTCCGGGCCCAAGGGTGCTCTGTCCATGCGCGTCCATCAAGACGTTGAAGTGATGCGGGAGGACGGGCTGGTGCGGTTTAAGGCCCGCTCCGGCGGGAAGAATGTGAAGGCCCTGGTGGGCACTGCCCGTTCCTTGGTGAGCAACATGGTGCGGGGCGTCAGCGTTGGCTTTGAAAAGAAGCTGGAACTGCAAGGCGTTGGTTATCGGGCCACCGCCAAGGGCTCGATGCTGCGGTTGCAGCTAGGCTTTTCCCACCCAATTGAATACCAGCTTCCGGCCGGGGTGGCGGCGGCAACGCCCAGCCAGACCGAGATCGTTCTTTCCGGCGTTGACAAGCAACTTGTTGGTCAAGTGGGTGCGGAGATTCGCGGCTTCCGGCCACCGGAGCCCTATAAGGGCAAGGGCGTGCGCTACGCCGGTGAGCTTGTGCGGCGGAAGGATGCCAAGAAGAAGTAGGCCGTGGTGGCCGGCGCCAATTTGGATGACGAACGGATGAGCAACAAAAAGCAAGCCAGATTGCGACGCGCCCGCCGAGGGCGCATGAAGATGCGCGAATTGGGGGTTTGCCGGCTAACCGTCAACCGGACACCTCGGCACATCTACGCCCAGGTGATCTCGGCCAATGGCGGCGGCGTTCTCGCTCAGGCATCCACCTTGGACAAGTCCTTGCGCACGGGCTCAACCGGCAACCTTGAGGCCGCCGCCAAGGTGGGTGCATTGATTGCCGAGCGTAGCAAGAGCGCCGGCGTGAAGAAGGTCGCTTTTGATCGATCTGGGTACAAGTTTCATGGGCGGGTTCGGGCGCTGGCTGAAGCCGCCCGCAATGGCGGATTGGAGTTCTAGGATGGCCTACACCGAAAGGATACGTGAAGAAGGGCTGCTGGAGAAGACGGTCAGAATCAACCGCGTGGCCAAGGCGGTCAAGGGCGGGCGGCTGTTCGGCTTCACCGCCTTGACCGTGGTGGGCGATGGCAAGGGCAAGGTGGGATTCGGACGCGGCAAGGCGCGGGAGGTGCCGGTGGCGATTCAGAAGGCCATGGAGTCGGCCCGGCGCAACATGGTTGAGGTGGAACTGAACGGAACCACCCTTTGGTATGCGGTGACCGAGCGCCACGGCGCCTCCAAGATCTACATGCAGCCAGCCTCGGACGGCACCGGCATTATCGCCGGCGGCGCCATGCGCGCTGTTCTTGAGGCGGTCGGCGTGCAAAACGTGTTGACCAAGTGCTACGGCTCCACCAACCCAGACAACGTGGTGCGGGCAACCTTCAATGCGTTGCGGAACATACGCTCGCCAGCGGCGGTTGCGAAAAAGCGCGGCAAAACGGTTGAGGAGATCAGCGCCTAACCACGATGGTGTTGGCGGCGCCGGCGGCGGTGAATGAGTGGTGAGTGGAACAACGGTGATGGCTGAACAGAAAGCGGCAAGCAAGCAAGCAGCGGCGGCGCAGCCGAAGGCGATGTTGCGCGTGACCCTAGCCAAGAGCGTGGTCGGTCGGCTCAAGCGGCATCAGGCTTGCGTGGCTGGGCTGGGCCTGCGCCGCATCGGCCACACCGTGCAGGTGGAGGATACCCCGGCGGTGCGAGGCATGATCAATCGGGTCAGCTATCTAGTACGCATTGTTGAGGAGTGATGAGAGTGCGTTTGAACCAACTGCATCCGGCCAAGGGCAGCAAGCGGGCGAGACGGCGTGTGGGCCGCGGCGCCGGCTCGGGTTGGGGCAAGACTTCCGGACGCGGGCAGAAGGGGCAGAACTCGCGCTCCGGCGGCGGCGTACGGCCAGGCTTTGAAGGAGGGCAGTTGCCGTTGCAACTGCGGGTGCCCAAATTCGGCTTCCGTTCCCGCGTTGGCGCGACGACAGCTGAGGTTCGGCTAGGGGAATTGGCTAAGGTCGAGGGCGACCTCGTGGATTTGGACAGCCTGAAGGCAGCGAAGCTGGTTTCCCGCCGCATGAAGCGGGTGCGCATCGTGCTTTCCGGTTCGATAGAGCGGGCGCTGACGGTGCGCCGGGCAACGGAGAGCGGGGTCAGCATTCATGTGACCAGAGGGGCCGCACTGGCCATAGAAGCAGCAGGAGGTCAGATCGAGAGTTGAGATGCGACGGGGTTGGTCGATCCAAGACCAGCTCAGTTGAAGGGCAACTGATCGGAATCGAAACATGGTGGCGAATCAAGGACAACTCGGCGGCGTTCAGGGGGGGCTTGCGGAATTACGCAACCGGCTGCTGTTCGTGCTCGTCGCCTTGTTGGTCTATCGCATCGGCACCCACATTCCCTTGCCCGGCATCAACCCGGAGCGGCTGCGCACGCTGTTCGAGCAAAACCAAGGCGGCATCCTGGAGTTGTTCAACATGTTCTCCGGCGGCGCCTTGGAGCGGATGAGCATTCTGGCCTTGAACGTGGTGCCCTACATCACTGCCAGCATCATTATGAACCTGATGAGCATGATGTATCCCTCCCTTCAGCAACTGCGCAAGGAGGGCGAATCGGGGCGGCGCAAGATCACCCAATACACCCGCTACGGCACGCTGCTCATCGCGTTCGTGCAAGGGCTGTCACTGTCCGTCACCCTGGCCAACCAAGGCTTGGCCTTCTACACCGGATTTTCGTTCTACTTCGTGGCCACCACCACGCTCGTGACTGGCGCCCTGTTCATGATGTGGTTGGGGGAGCAGATCACCGAACGGGGCGTCGGCAACGGCATCTCGCTGATCATCTTCTCCGGCATCGTTTCCGGCTTTCCGTCTGCTATTGGGCAGTCCTTCGAAGCCGCCCGTCAGGGCGACATCAACATCATCGCCCTGCTTGCCATTGGCATGCTCGCCGTCTTGGTGGTCGGCTTTGTTGTCTTCGTGGAGCGGGGGCAGCGACGCATCACCGTCAATTACGCCAAGCGGCAGCAGGGGCGGCGCATGTACCAAGGCCAAGCCAGCCACCTGCCGCTCAAAATCAACATGGCGGGAGTGATTCCCGCCATTTTCGCTTCTAGCCTGTTGTTGGCGCCCGCGTCGGTGACGCAGTGGTTTGGCCAAAGCCCGGGCATGGGCTGGCTTCAGCAGGTGGCCTTGGTGCTTTCCCCTGGCCAGCCCCTTTACATTCTGATGTTTGCCGGCGGCATTATCTTCTTCAGCTTTTTCTACACCGCCATTCAGTTCGACCCCAAGGACATGGCGGACAATCTGAAGCGGCAGGGCGCTTATGTGCCGGGCATTCGCCCAGGCCAGCAGACGGCGCGCTACATAGACAATGTGGTCACTCGGCTGACCGTCTTTGGCTCGCTCTACGTCACCTTGGTGTGCCTGTTGCCGGAGTTCATGGTGTTGGCCTCCAACATCACCTTCCAGCTTGGCGGCACCGCCTTGCTGATTGTGGTGGTGGTGGCCATGGACTTCATGTCCCAGGTGCAGGCGCATCTGATGTCAAGCCAGTACGCGAAACTCATGGAGAAATCGAACCTGAAGGGAATTGGCCGCCGGCGATAGGTGGCGCTCGAAGGATCAAGGAGACCGCAATGAAAGTCAGAGCATCGGTTAAGAAAATGTGCCGCAATTGCAAGATTGTCCGGCGCAAAAAGGTGGTGCGGGTCATCTGCGGCGCCGAGCCTCGCCACAAGCAGCGCCAAGGTTGAATAAGGGATATTGAAGACTATGGAAGGAAGCACATGGCCCGCATAGCTGGCGTCAACATCCCCGACAACAAGCATGTCGGCGTCTCCCTCACCTACATATTCGGCATTGGGCTGAGCACGGCGCATCGCCTGTGCGCCGCCGCCGGCGTCTCCCCGGTGGTGCAGGTGCAGGATCTGTCCGGAGCGGATCACGACGCGCTGCGGGCCGAAGTGGCCAAGCTGCAGGTCGAAGGCGACCTTCGGCGCGAAGTGAACATGAACATCAAGCGCTTGATGGACTTGGGCTGCTACCGAGGCATGCGCCATCGGCGCGGGCTGCCGGTGCGCGGGCAGCGCACAAGAACAAACGCCCGAACCCGCAAGGGTCCCCGGCGACTCATCCGCAAGTAGCAAGGAGCAGCAGTAAGCAACTATGGCCGAACGAAGCAAAGCCAAGCGGGTTGTGACCGATGGCGTGGCGCACGTCCACGCCTCCTTCAACAACACCATCATCACTATATCGGACCGGCAGGGCAATACGCTCTGCTGGACCACGGCCGGCGGCTCCGGCTTCCGCGGTTCGCGCAAGAGCACGTCCTTTGCGGCCCAAGTGGCGGCGGAGCGGGCTTGTGAAGTGGTCATGGACGTCGGCATGAAGAGTGTGGATGTGTTGGTCAAGGGGCCGGGGCCGGGGCGCGAATCCGCGGTGCGGGCGCTGAATGCGGCTGGCTTGCGGATCAACAGCATCGCCGATGTCACGCCCATTCCGCACAATGGCTGCCGTCCGCCCAAACGGCGGCGAGGTTAGGGAGGTTATAGCAGGATATGGAAACCTAAGACATGGCTCGCTACATAGGACCGAAGCTCAAGCTGTCGCGCCGGGAGGGAACGGATCTCTACCTTAAGAGCGGCGTTCGCCCCATCGACGACAAGTGCAAGATTGATCAGCCGCCAGGCGGGCACGGCCTGCGCCGTGGCCGACCATCGGACTACGCCGTGCAGTTGCGTGAAAAGCAGAAAGTGCGGCGGCTCTACGGCGTGCTGGAGAAGCAGTTCCGCAACTATTACAAAACGGCGGACCGAAGGAAGGGTGCCACCGGCGAAAACCTGCTGCACCTGCTCGAGGGCCGGCTGGACAACGTGGTTTACCGCATGGGCTTTGGAGCCACCCGGGCCGAAGCGCGGCAATTGGTCTCCCACAAGTTGATTGCGGTGAATGGAAAGGCCGTGAACATCTCCTCCTACCAAGTCAGCGCGGGTGATGTGGTCGCGGTTCTGCCCAAAGCCTGCAAGCAGCTCAGGATTCAATCGGCGTTGCAAATGGCGGCTCAGCGTTCACCCGTTGAGTGGGTGGACACGGACGTGGACATCGACCATGACAAGATCGAAGGCACCTTCCGGCGTTTTCCTGACCGCGGCGAACTGCCCACCGAAATCAATGAAAACCTCATTGTCGAGCTCTATTCGAAGTAAACCGGCAAGCATTGCTTGAGGTTTATTGAATGGCGCTTTCACCTTAGAGATTGGAGAAGCAACCATGGCACAGGCATCGTCGCAGTCATTTTTGGATTTGCCCCCGAAAAAGAAGGATATTCAGCAAGTCAGCCCCTATCGGGCCAAGATCAGCATTGAGCCCTATGAGAGGGGCTTTGGACACACCATCGGCAACACCTATCGCCGCATCCTGCTTTCCTCCATTCCCGGCGCCGCCATCACGGAAGTGATGATCGACAATGTGAAGCACGAGTATGAGACCCTGAACGGTGTGCGCGAGGATGTGATCGACATCCTGCTCAACCTCAAGGGCATCGCGCTGATGCTGCACAATGTGGACGACGTCAGCATCAGCCTGTCGTGCACCGGTGAAGGTGAGGAAACCGTCGTGCGCGCCGGGGACTTCACGCTCAACCAGGATGTGGAGATCGTCAACAAGGATCATGTGATCTGCACCTTGAACAACGATGGTGCCATCCGCATGGAGGCCAAGGTCACCCGGGGGCGGGGATACGTGCCGGTGGATAGACACCAACCGGAGGAGGATGAGCCCGAGTCCAGACCCATCGGTGTGTTGCGTCTTGACGCCACCTACAGCCCCATACGGCGAGTGTCCTACAGCGTGGAGAACGCCCGGGTGGAGCAGCGCACGGACTTGGACAAGCTGATCTTGGATCTGGAGACCAACGGCACCATTGGCCCGGAGGAGTGCATGCGCGAGGCGGAGAGAATTCTGTTTGAACAAGCGGTGTTTGCCGGCAACAGCATGCGCGAGCCCAGCCAAGGGGTGCGGGAGGAACCCATCGACCCATTGCTGCTGCAACCGGTGGATGATCTTGAACTCACTGTTCGCTCGGCCAATTGCCTGAAGGCGGAGAACATCCATTTCATCGGTGACCTCGTTCAGCGCACCGAAGTGGACCTGTTGAAGACGCCGAACTTGGGCAAGAAGTCCTTGACGGAGATCAAGGACCTCCTGCAGCAGCGAAAGTTGTCTTTGGGCATGCAGTTGTCCAACTGGCCGGCGCAAGGCATGCGGGTGGAAGACAAGACCGCCTGAGGGTCGGCGCGGAAATAGAGGAAATCAGCAATGCGTCATCGAAAAAGCGGGCGTCACTTGAACCGGACCAGCGCGCATCGGCAAGCGATGTTCCGCAACATGGCCGTGTCGCTGATCAAACATGAACTGATCAAGACGACCCTAGTCAAGGCCAAGGAGTTGCGCCGGGTGGTGGAGCCGCTGATTACGCTCGGCAAGCGGGACACCTTGGCCAACAGGCGCTTGGCGTTTGCCCGCACCCGCAGCGCCGAGGCGGTGGCCAAGCTATTTGTGAACCTTGGCCCACGCTACAGCGAGCGGCCCGGCGGCTACACCCGCATCCTGAAGTGCGGGTACCGGTCCGGCGACGCCGCTCCCAGAGCCTATATCGAACTCGTGGCGCGGCCGGTCAAGGAGGCGCAGGACGCCGACGCAAAAATCGGGCCGATGGAGACGGAAGATGCTCCTGAAGTTGCGCCAACGGCGGCGGAGGTTGAATCCGAGGGCGGAACCAGCAAGAGCTGAAACCCAAGCGGAGGCTGAGGTGCCGCCATTCGTTTTTGGCATTGGAGTGCAACGTGATTGAGAACAGGCGCATAGGCGCATATTCGGTGAAGGCAGTCGGGCTCGGCTGCATGAACCTAAGCCACGCCTACGGCCCAGCCCTGCCGATTGACGAATCGACCAAGCTATTGCAGCAGGCGTTGGACCTCGGCTATGACTTCTTCGATACGGCTTCCTTGTACGGCGACGGCGGCAACGAGGAACTGATCGGCGAGGCGCTGAAGCATCGGCGCGATGAGTTCTTTCTGGCCAGCAAGTGCGTGCTCGGATTCGTCGACGGCAAGAGAGCGCTCGACGGCCGCCCGGAAATCATCAAGCAACATTGCGAGGACAGCCTGCGTCGGCTGCAAACCGATCATGTGGATCTCTACTACATGCACCGGCTCGACCGCAGGGTGCCGGTGGAGGATTCGGTCGGAGCGCTCGCCGATCTGGTTGCGGATGGCAAGGTCGGCAACATCGGCATCTCTGAAGTTTCGGCCGAGACGTTGCACCGGGCTCATGCGACCCATCCCATTGCCGCCATTCAGTCCGAATACTCTCTTACGACGCGCAATCCCGAGATCGCTGTGTTGGATGCCTGCCGTGAACTCGGCATCGCTTTCGTCGCATTCAGTCCGGTCGGCCGGGGCTTTTTCGGCGACCAGCCGCTCGACCCAGACGGTTTCCATGAATCCGATCTGCGAAGAACCCTGCCCCGTTTCTCCGACGACAACTTCGCACGGAACATGGTGCTGCGAGAAGCGGCTCGCGCAATCGCCGACAAATTAGGCTGCGGCTTGCCGCAATTGGCGTTGGCTTGGGTGCTGGCCCGGAGCGAGCAGGTTCTGGTTATTCCAGGAACCCGAAGGCTCAATCATATGAAGCAGAATTTGGACGCGCTGAAGCTCGATTTGCCGGCCGATGTGGTCGGTGAACTAGGCCGACACTTCGCTCCTGAGCGAGTTGCCGGCAATCGTTACTCGGATTGGGCGCAGAGGACAGTAGATACGGAGCGCTTTGATTTCGAGACTTAGTCAGTTCGGTCTTGCCCGCAGCGCAAGAGCGCACGCCGCCTCCTTGGCGTTCTTGTTGTTGAATGAGCGCGCCTTCTCCGCAACCCGCGCGTCGAACCCCGGCAACAGCCAGGGTTGGGAGTTCCTGATCATCGACGATCCGGCCATCAAGTAACCGGTCGGTGACAAGGTGCTTGCCGGCATGGCGCCGTTCGACCAGCTTGGCGGGGTCGGGCAGCGGGATTTGGTCTGAGCCTCCCAACAGGGCTGCGCCATCCCGCTGTCGCGCAAACAACAGGGTATGTGCCTGGAAAGGCGATAGTTGGATCATGCATCGGTACCCGGAGGGGTGGCTGAGCGGTCGAAAGCACTGGTCTTGAAAACCAGCGAGGTGACAAGCCTCCCAGGGTTCGAATCCCTGCCCCTCCACCAAAGCCGCGCTAAAGCGTTGGGTCTTTTGACCCAGCGGTTACTTATCCAACGCGGTCGGAAGGGCCAGTCAAACCCCGCTAGGGAGAGCTGGCGGTGACCGCGTGCTCGAATCATAGGTGCATGCTTTTTGCGGGCTGTGGATTATTTTCGTGCATTGTCATACCCCTACATTGCCGTGTTTTCTATTTGCGGCTTTTTTGCAGTAATCGGGGCTGCCGACTGAGCCGTGGCGCTAGGCGGCAAACAGTGACGCTTGTTCACAAGCGGCAAAACGGCGACACTATGCACTTCTACAGGGCGGGAGCTAGATCGGTGGCAAAGCGTTTGGTGGTTAGTGGCGAAAGCGTCAATCTGCACACGCCGCTGTTTGATCGTTTTGAGTCCGGGCGTCCCGCTGATCTCGGCAGCTTGGCGCGGGATATCGCCGACATCCTTGGGGCGCGCCGCGCCCACCGGGGGGCGTTGCCTGGCGTACTGAGTTGGGGGCTGCCCGATATGTCGGGGCTCACGCCCACGTCGGAGAAGGACCAAGAGACCATCGCCGCCATGGTTGAGAGGGTGATTGAACGCTTCGAGCCGCGCTTGGAGAACGTGCGCGTCATCCCAGTGCGCGACGCCGTGGACTTCACTTTCACGCTTGAGGCGGATCTTGTGCAGTCAAAGGATGATTCCATCACGCTGCGCATACTGTCGCCACGTCGGGGGGGAGCCCTCGGCGCGGACATTGAGGTCATCGGCGGTCGAAGATGACGTGCGCAGGCAGTGGCATCAGGCTCATTCGCACACTTTGCTTGTGCGTCGGAACAATGGTTGAGGTGGCGCCGTGATCGACGACAAGCTGCTGCGGGCCTACATCGTGGAACTCGAAGCCCTGCGGGATCATGGCCGGGATTTCGCGATTGCCTTTCCGGACATCGCTTCGCGGCTCGACATCAGCGCGCAGCGATCGCGTGATCCCCATGTGGAGCGGGTGGTCGAAAGCGCTGCGATGCTGGCCGCTCGCCTGCGGCAAATGATCGAAGAGGATGCCGCCGGGCTGCCGTTGGCGGCGTTGTCGGTGCTTGCCCCTACGCTTGTCGAGCCGGTGCCTTCAATAACGATGGCACAGCTTTTAGGCGGCTCCGAAGTGCGCACAATTCCCCGCGGCACACGTTTCGACTGCTCCGTGGCTAGCGGCACCCAAGTCTGCTTCAGCACGACGATGCCGATCACTGTCGCCCCGCTCGCCACGGTGACGCGCCGCTTGGACCCTATGGCCGGCTACGCGGACGGCATCGCCGTGCGCCTGAACGGCCGCCCGCCGAATAATTTGCTGCTGTCGGTTGGCGATAGCCGACAGTCGGGGGCGATGCTCATTGATGCCTTCGACGAGCATCTCGCCGCAATTGAGGTCCTGACCCCAGATGGCGAGCGGTCGAGCCGGCCGGCAGCGGGCCTGCGCATACACGGCTTCTCCAACGAGGACGCCGCCTTGCCGGTGCGCCCCGGCGCTCATCAAGCGTACCGCAACCTGACGGAGTTCCTCGTTTTCCCTGACAAGTATCGACTCATTTCGGTTGGCAACCTGCCGCCGGAAGCGGGAACCGAAATCCGTTTTCTGTTCAATGCGCCGTTGCCGTTGGCAGGGGCCGTGCCGCCGAACTTCTTTTTTGTCAATAGGGTGCCCGTGGTGAATTTGTGGCGCACCGGTGGAACGCCGATCGATATCAACGGGCGGCAGCTTGAATACCCGGTTCGGGTGGACGCCCTGCGCTACCGAACGGTGGAGTGCCACTCAGTGGAGACCGTTGATCTGTATGCGTCCGACCAATCGCGCCCACAACGGCTCGATCCCGTGGTGGCCTTCGGCAACTTGCGCGGCACCATGGTGCGCTGGGGCGTCCGTCGCAAGGTGTCCAAGCGCGGTGGCGAGGTGCTGTTGTATTTCCAAGGTCTTGACTACCGCACCTTGGGGCGGCAGCGACTGCTCGCCACCACCAACGTCCTCGCCAGCAATCGCGACCTCGCGCAGCACGTTCGCGCTGGTACGCCGATGTTGCCGGTTGAGGGGATGGGCAGTTGGCGTGGCAGCCTAGTCAGAGCGCCAACGGCTTTCCAACCGGCGCTGGTCAGTTCCGCGGCCATGGCGGCGATGGTTGGATTCCTGCAAAGTGCCATAGTCAGCCTGCCGCCGGAAGGCCGGACGGCGGTGATTAAGGAGTTTCTTAAACGCTTTCCGGGTGGCGAGAATGCTGGCTGGATTGATGGTCTCGGGACGCCCACCCATCGGTCGGTGGCGGTGCTGCGCGGTGGGCAACCGCAGTCCGGGATCGCCATCTCTATCCCCTTCGACACCTACCGCCACCCCACCACCAGTCGCGCCGTAGTCCGGCGTGTACTCGGCCAGATATTCGACAGCCAGCGCGGCCTCAACCGCGTAGAGGAGGTTTCGGTTGATGTTGGCTGATCAGGAACCCCGTGCGGCGACGTTCACCGATTTGCCGACAGACGTCAAAACGACGCCTGACGCGGTTGCCGCCGTGCAGCCTGAGGTTGAAGAAAACCGCTTGCAGCATCCGTTGGCCCAAGATCTGCTGTTCAACCCTCGGCGCTGGCGGATTTGGCCCGCGGTCGCCATCCTGCGCTGGCTGCTGCGCGACGCCCGCTTGACATTGCGCGGCCTGATCTACCGTTCGAGGCCATCCTTGGGCTTTGCCGGCTCGGAAGTTGACGACATCGCCCTGCAGCCCGAGAGCATCGATCTGGTCCTGACGGCGCCTGGACTGGCGGCCGCCGGGTCGCCGTTGCCGACGGTCGACATCGCACGGATCGTCGCCGATTCGATTCCGCCCGGCCGAGGTGCCTTGGCGGCTTGGCTTGATGGCCCGGGCGACCGCTTCATGCAAGCTGTCGAAGCCGCCAAGGCACGCAACAATGCGGCCTTCGCGCTGGCCACCGGCGGGCGCATTGAGGCGCTGGCCACGGTAGCGGAGCTCGCCGGTCGGTCGGCGCCGCTGGCGGCGCGGCAGGGCGGCCTTCTGTCCACCACGTTCGATACCGAACCAGAAGGGGCAATTGGACTGGGGGCGCTGTTTGTCGGCACAATTTCCGCGGTGGGCTTGGAGACGCTGGTGGTGGGGTTCACTGAACTTCCGGCCCGCGTTGAGGAGTTCACGGGCGGCCGGGCGGAGGTCGCATCTTCAGCGCGGCTGGGTTCTCCGGCCGGGCGGATGCTAGGTGCCGCCTGCGAATTACCGGCGGCGGGAGTTTCCGTGTTCGTGCAGGGCGGCAGCGTGCCGACGGCCCCGTCTTTGGCCCAAGGGGCTGGCCGCCGACGCTCCCTGCTGAGCCTTTGCAGGGCCTATGTCGGCACGCCTTGTCCAGAGGTGAGCATGTACCTCGAACTCAATGCGGACAACGCGCCCCCGGCGAAGCTGGGGGTGGCCGCGCTCGGCGGCTTGGCGATCTTGGGGCAGGCGGAGGCACCGGTATGCCTGCCCCTGCATTAGACCCAACGAACCCAACGAACCAACGGAGCAATGTCATGACTAACTCCATCTCCCACAGCCGCCGGCTCATCTCGCGGGCGTTTGTCGCCTGCGTCCTTCTGCGGGCCTGGCCGCGCAGGCACACGCCCAGGCCTGTCTGGCTTGGCTGTTTCGCCTGGCACCTTGTCGCCCGCGTTTGATCCTGACGTTATTGATTACAGCGTCCAGGTGGCTGGTGATGTGACATCAATCGAATTTACGCTAACTTCGGATACAGATATCACCGTGGATGGAGCAGGATTTACCAGTGGAGAGACCAAGTCATTCTCTTTTGGCGCTGACCTTAATACAAAAGATTTCGTCATTATTGTAGGCACTTTTTCCGGCACCCGAGGCCACTTCGTCACCCTGACCCGCGACACCGTAGATCTCCTCAACGGAGCCGGGTTTGAACACACCGGCGGTAAGAACAGGGCGATACGACCTATTTGAATCGTGGTGACAGCATCACGGTATTCGTGCAGTCCGACGAATCGCTGCCTGCGAATTCCCTTGTGGATGTTGCCAGATTTACCTTTTCCGGCACCCCCTTCCCGGCGCAAAGTTTGCTGCCGGTGTCCGGCATCGCGAACCGATATTCGGCGACCCGTACAATCAGAAACAGTGACCACGGAGAGTCGCTAAGTTTAGTTGTTCGCGGTGTCAGGAACGCTGATGGCAACCTGGTGACCGACCTTACTGTAGACCTCCAAACAAGGGTAACCATCGACACCCGCGCACCGGCGATTGAACTGGCAGGCAATTCAGCCGTGACCGTTGCCCATGGCGTCGAGTACTCCGATGATGGCGTGCGTGGGCTGGATACGGCGGCTGGCGAGCAACTGGAAACGGCTGTTGTCGGACCTGGCAGTGAGACCACAGTGAACACCCGCGTCGCCGGCGCCTACACCATCACCTACACCGCGACCGACCGCGCCGGCAATACCGACACGGAGACCCGCACCGTGACCGTGTCCGACCCGCCAGCCGCGAAGCCGATTGCCGATGCGGGAGCCGATGTCACCCTGGCTACCAACGCGGAAATGACGCTGGACGGCTCCAGTAGCAACAGTGTCGGTCAGACGATCAATTTCTATACCTGGACGCAGACCGTCGGCGATCAAGTCGACTTAGATGTCAACGCCTTGCGCCCGACCGCGACCTTCACCGCGCCGGTTGCGGCGGCGGCTTTGCCGCCGCTTTGAGTCACACTAGGGCGTAACGACATTAAAAGCCTGGCAAAGCCGGACTTGGGCGGGCAACGATAAATCGGGCGGGATTGACCACAGAGCCCCTCCCTGATGGTATTTTTTGCCAATTCTCTGTATTTTATGGGATTCAATACCCTGAACGCAGGTTCCATGCTGGTGTCAGTGCGGGTTGCCCAAACCAACTTCATTTACATTATGAGGCAAACATCGTGAACAAAATAACCACCGACATACACAAAACAATCACCAACATTGGTTTTTGCCTCGGTGCTACTGGCAGCGATGAGCGTCGCCCCCCCCCAGCCAGCCACGCAGCAGAGAGGCAAGTGCTATGAATAAAACAATCACCCAATTCGTTTTCGCCGCGGCGTTGCTGGTGGCGATGCTGGCGTCAACCGGCATCGCCCATGCTCAATCGGTAACTTACGCAGATGGCCAGACGGCAATCCGGGCAGACTCTTTTAGTATTCGCACTTCTGGAACCCAGACATCGGTAAACTTTTTCCCCCTCAAGACAGGAACATACACGGTTGTGGCGGGCGGACAGACCAAAAATGTAACGGTTACGGCAGATGACGCGGGTGACGAAGCAAGTATCGTATTTACTTTGGGGGATGCTGTTGTTGGTGATGCCGTCTTGTCATTTGGCAGCGTCGAGGTGGCAAGGCAGCGTATAGGGACACCCCCCCCGACCATCTCCCTGCGTGGTCCGTTCGCGGGTAACGCGCAGCGCATCACCAGAATTAGAGAGATAGATTTTGTTATAGCGGATGATTTTAATGGCGGCCGGCAGCCGGTCATAGACTACTGGGAATTATCCATCAATGGCGGTACTAATTACGATTTTACAAAGGTAATCACGCCCTTCCGCCGCCCCAATATTGCCTTCACCCTGCCCGAAGGCAGATATGACGACGATCAGGTGCGAGTGCGCCAGAGCATAGATCAGGTTCTTTCCCCATTTGCCGGTCTTGACGCATTTATCTTTGATTCCACGCCGCCAGACATCACCCTGAAAGGTGACGCCAGGATTGTCCTGCAAGTGGGCGATACCTACGACGACATGGGCGCCACCGTCACCGATAATCTGGATACCGACATCCAGTCCAGGTTGATGGTGGATAGCAGCGCAGTGGACACCAGCACCGCCGGCACCTACACGGTTAGGTACAGCGCAACCGACCACACCGAGCACGGCGCGAATACTGGCCGGGCTACCCGCGAAGTCGTCGTGCAAGGTCAACTTGCCTTTGCCGTGGGCGGGGCACCCATGCTCACCAGCGATGGCGCGACGGTAGGGGGCGTAACCTTCGCCAAAGCCGGCGACATCCTGACCCTTGCCTTCACCACCAATCTGGCATTGGCAAGCACCCCAACCGTGACCATCTTCGTCGGTTCGTCCGGCCGGGGCGCCAGGGTGACCAAAGGCGCGGGCAATGCGTATAGCGCGACCTACACGGTGGCCGCGGCGCATTTTCCGGACAGCGACGGCGTGGCGGCGCGGTATCACATTGACACAATGGTAGCCGCTGATGATGCCAGCAATACCTTTAACCCGCCTGGGGTTACCAGTGCGATTCTGGTTGATGTGGTCTCGCCGGTGGTGACCTTTCCCGAAATTGTCGGTCGTGGTGTGGTTGGCGATGAGCAAAGCCACAGCATCACCTTCTCCGAAGCGGTAACCGCGACGGTGGCTTCTTTCTCCAGTTCCACGGGCCTGATGGTGGATAGGGTGAGCGGTAGCGGTAGCGACACCCTTACCGTTGCCTACACCCCGAAAGCGGAAAGCTTCACCCTGGCCGTTAACCTCCGTGGCGTAACCGACCGGGCCGGCAACCGGGGGCCCAGCAGCAGAACGAGCCGGGGTGGCTTTGCGGACCCGGCGGTGCTTGGTCCGGCTCCGGGCATTGCCCTGGAGAGGGACACGGCTGCCGATGGTGCTGTTAATACGGACCGCCTCACCAGAAATAGAGGGATAGTCGTTACGCTGGCAAGCGATTTTGATACCAACAGGGACACCTGGGAATACTCCATCAATGGCGGTACCACCGATTACCTCCCCGGCACCGGCACCAGTTTCAGTTTATTACCCGCAGGCAGTGCCGCATATAGCGCCGACCAAGTGCGAGCGCGCCAGACCGTGGATGGCGTTGTTTCCGCATTTGCCGGTCTTGACGCATTTATCATTGATATTGATCCGCCGACGGCGAACCTCGGCAGCATTGCCGGTGCTGTGATTGACCGGGCCGGGCAGACGCACGACATCACTTTCTCCGAGAATGTGGCCGGTTTGGCTGCGGGTGATTTCTCCGCTTCCACAGGTATTACGGTGACTGCTGTGAGCGGTAGCGATGGCGGTACTGATTACACCCTCACCTACACCGCGACTGCGGCAGCCTTCACTCTGCTCCTTAGCGCGGGTAGCGTGACCGACATCGCCGGCAATCTCGTTGTCGAGACCAGCCTAGCCGGCACGGCTACGGCACCAGTCAACCAGAGGCCGACTGCCAATGCCGGGCCCGATCAACCTAATGCGGTTGTCAACCGGGAAGTAACCCTGAGCGGCTCCGGCGACGACCCCGATGGCGATAACAGTGCGCTGATTTATTTCTGGGGTCAGGCCAGCGGCCCGGATGTCGACTTGAGCAATGACGGCGTTGCTCGCCCGACCTTCACGCCTGCCAAGGCCGGGATTTATACCTTCGACTTGACCGTCATCGATGACGGCGGTGTCGCGCGGGGAACCACCGACAGGGTAATCATCACCGTGAGTGCGGCGACTACCGACACCACCGCGCCGGTGATTACCTTCGACCGGTTTACACACACTGGTGGTGTAGAGGTTGGCACTACGGTCTTTTTTAATGTTGGTGACACCCTCACCGCGTTCGTGAACTCCGACGAAGCGCTTGCCGCCACGTCGCTTGAGGATGCTGCCTTTTTTGACTTTGACGGATCAGTACGCCCTGTGCAAGATCTGCTGCCGGTAGTCGGCGTCGCCAACCAATATAGTGCGACCTATACCATCAAACCTGAGGATAACGATGCAGGGCCACAATTTAATGTTCGCGGTGTCACGGACACTGCCGACCCCGTGAACCCGGCACCTAATTTCAGACATCCTGTCGGAGCAGTGACTATCGACACCAGCGTGCCGGTCATCGCTCTGGAGGGCACTTCACCCGTTACCGTTGCCCACGGCGGCACTTACACCGAAGCGGAAGATGCGGGCATTAGTGGGGCGTCGCGGGGCGACACTACGGCGATGACGACTACCGGACCCGACGCTATGGCAGTAAATGGCATAGCAGTGGACACCGACACCGCCGGCGACTACCTCATCACCTACATCGTGACCGACCGCGCCGGCAATGTCTCCAACACGCTGACCCGCACCGTGACCGTTGGCGCGGCACCCGTAGCCAACACCGCGCCGGTGGTCAGTGGCAATACAGCACCGAATTATGCCGAGAACGCCGACGTGGCCACCCTGCCGGTGGCGACCTACGCCGCAACCGATGCCGAGAGCAACGCCTTCGCCTGGTCAGTCGCCGGCGCGGATGCGAATTTGTTTGCGATTGATGCGGATGGCGTATTGACTTTCAAGGCTTCGCCGAACTTTGAAGACGCGGCGGATGCTGACGGCGGCAACACATACGAAATCACCATTATCGCCACCGAAACCGATGGCAACCCAAGCAACCTGCCAAGCGCACCGCTGATGGTTACGGTGACGGTTACCAATGTGGATGAAGCCGGCACGGTTATCATCAGCGGCACCGCCCAGGTTGGCGTGGAATTGACCGCCAGCGTGACCGACCCGGATGGCGCGGTTACTGATGCATTGTATCAATGGCGAAGCTCGGGAGCAGGCGGCGGCGTGGTCAGCGGTGACCCCAGAGTCAGCGCGACCTACCAGCCGGTGGCAGCCGATGTCGGCAGGACTCTGTCGGTCACCGTCGTCTATTCCGACCCGGTACCCGGTGGCAAGAACATCACCAGCGCGCCGACCGCCGCCGTGATTGCCGCGCCCGACACCACCGCGCCGATGGTTACCATCCCCGCTCTGGGCGAATCCACGGCGGGTAATACGGCAAGCGTGAAAATTACCTTCGACGAGGCGGTTACCGGTTTGACGAGTGGCGATTTCACCGCTGACAACGCCACGGTGAATAGCGTTAGCCCGGACAGCGGCTCCGACACCACCTACCTCGTCACCTATACCCCGGGCGCGGCGGGCGCGGTACGCCTGACTCTCACCGCCGATAGCGTGTCCGACACCGCCAGTCCCACCCCGAACACCGGTCCCGCCAGCCCGGTAACCGCAACCGGCACTGCGGCGGCAGAGGCAACCGAAGACACTACCAAACCACGCATCACTGCCACCATGACCATTGCCGGGCTCACCACCGCCGAGTTTGATGCGGACGAGTTCCGCATGGGCATTGCGAGATTGTTGAACGTGCGTTCCAGTGATGTGACCATCCTCAGTATCACCGCCGCTAGCGTGATCGTGGAGTATGAAGTAGTCACCACAGCGGACCAACTCGCTGCATTGGCAGCGACCTTGTCCGGCGCCAGCGCGTCGCAGTTACGCACCGCCAGCGGTCAAACTCTCCCCGGCACCGCGGTGGTGACCAACACCGAAGCGCAGACCCGCCAGCCGCCGGTTGCCCATGCCGGGTTTGATCAGCGGAATGTGGATACCGGCGCGACCGTGACCCTGGACGGCTCCAGAAGCACGGGCGATGATCTGACTTACGAATGGACGGTGCCCACGGCATTAGGCGGGACTATCAACTTGAGCAGTACCACTGCCGTCCAGCCGACCTTCACCGCGCCGCCTCAAGCCAATGACTTGATGTTCACCCTGACCGTTACCGATAATGATGGTGTTACCGCCACCGACACGGTAACCATCTTCGTAACCCCGGCGGACTCGTTTCGCATCGCCTTGGCTGATGACACCGGCATTGACGGCGATGGCATCACCAGCAATGGCGTGGTGAATGTGATGAATCTGCCCAGCGGAGGCACCTGGACATACTCCACCAATGGCGGCACCAGTTCCACCCCCGGCTCCGGCACCAGCTTCGATCTGGATGAAGGCGTGTATGACGCTGACGATGTGGTAGCCACTCTGGCTGGAGTTGGAGAGGGCGAGGACGAAACTGTCGAACTCGGTCCGGTTACCGTGGACAGCACCCCGCTGACGGTTGTGACCTTCGGCGCTATTGCCGCAGGCGTGATTGGCACGCCGCAGGAGCACGACATCATCTTCGCCGAAGCGGAGGACTTTGATCGCACCGACATCACCGCCGCAGGCGCCACGGTGAATCGGGTGACCAGCAACGATGGCATCACCCATACCATCAACTTCACCCCGAACGCGGCAGACTTCAGCCTGACCCTTGCCATGGACAGCGTGGTCGATGTCGCCGGCAACAGCGGTCCCGCGGCAGCGGCGGTCGCATCCGGCACCGCCACCGAAGCCCTTGCCTTTACCGTGGGAGAGGAACCCACGCTCACTAGCGATAACTCCATCAATAGTAATTACGCCAGAGACGGCGACACCCTGACCCTTGCCTTCACGCTCAATCAGGCAGTGGCAGCCCTCCCAGCCGTCACCATCGCCGGGGGGACTGCCACGGTGACAAAAGGCGCGGGCAATGATTACACTGCAACCTACACGGTGGTCGCGAATGATGTTACCGACAACACGTTGGTGGGTTATAACATTGACGCAATGGCCGCCGCCGATAATCTGGCAAATACGCTTGCCGCGACAGATGGCAGTACTGACATTCGAATTGATGTAACCGCGCCAACCGTGACCCTCGGCGCCATTACCGCAGGTGTGATTGACACCGAACAGACGCACGACATTACCTTCTCCGAGGCGGTAACCGGTTTGGCGGTGGGTGATTTCTCCGTTTCCAACAACATTGTGGCGTCCGGCGACCTCGTGGTGAATAGTGTGACCCCGGCCAGCGGCCCCAGCACCACCTACACCATCAGCATCACCCCGCGAGCGACAGCCTTCACCCTGGTCCTTGCCGCCGGCCAAGTAGCCGATGTCGCCGGCAACGCCGGTCCCGCGGTAGAGGCGAGCGCGAGCGGCACCGCCACCGAACCACCCAACCAGCCGCCGGTCGCCGACGCCGGAGACAATCAGGATGTGAAGACCGGCGTGAGCGTGACCCTGAACGGCTCCCGCAGCAGCGACACCGATGGAACTATCGAGAGTTATGCTTGGGCGCATACCCAAACCGATGGCGCCACGCCTGCTCCGGCAGTTAATTTGACTGGTGCCAACCCCGCCAGCCCGACCTTCACCGCGCCGGCTACTGCCGGGACGCTAGTGTTCACCCTGACCGTCACCGATGATGATGGCGCCAGCCACACCGACACGGTAACCATCACCGTGTCTGAGTCAATGGACACAACCACGCCGGTGATCACCCTTCTGGGGGACAGCCCCCTTGAGGTCGATCAGGGCGCCACCTACACCGACCCGGGCGCCACGGCGAGGGATGGCGGGGGTGGCCCTCTCACTGGCATCGTCGTTGGCGGCGACACGGTGGAGACCGACATGGTCGGCGAATACATCGTCACATATAATGTATTCGACAACGACGGCAATGCCGCCAGGACTGTTGCCCGCATCGTCCGCGTCGTCGAGCCGGACACGGTTCCCCCCGTGATCACCCTTCTGGGGGACAGCCCCCTTGAGGTCGATCAGGGCGCCACCTACACCGACCCGGGCGCCACGGCGAGCGATGATCGGGATGACGATCTCAGCGCCGGCATCGTCGTTGGCGGCGACACGGTGGAGATCGACACTGTCGGCGAATACACCGTCACCTATGATGTGTCCGACGCCGCCGGCAATGCCGCCGAGCAGGTCACCCGCATCGTCCGCGTCGTCCTGCTGGACACGGTTCCCCCCGTGATCACCCTTCTGGGGGACAGCCCCCTTGAGGTCGATCAGGGCGCCACCTACACCGACCCGGGGGCCACGGCGGGTGATGACCGGGATGGCGATCTCAGCAACCGCATCGTCGTTGGCGGCGACACGGTGGAGACCGACACTGTCGGCGAATACACCGTCACCTATGATGTGTCCGACGCCGCCGGCAATGCCGCCGAGCAGGTCACCCGCATTGTCCGCGTCGTCCTGCCGGACACGGTTGCCCCCGTGATCACCCTTCTGGGGGACAGCCCCCTTGAGGTCGATCAGGGCGCCACCTACACCGACCCGGGGGCCACGGCGAGCGATGACCGGGATGGCGATCTCAGCGCCGGCATCGTCGTTGGCGGCGACACGGTGGAGACCGACACCGTCGGCGAATACGCCGTCACCTATGATGTGTCCGACGCCGCCGGCAATGCCGCCGAGCAGGCCACCCGCATCGTCCGCGTCGTCCTGCCGCCGGACACGGTTGCCCCCGTGATCACCCTTCTGGGGGACAGCCCCCTTGAGGTCGGTCAGCGCGCCGCCTACACCGACCCGGGCGCCACGGCGAGCGATGACCGGGATGGCGACATCAGCGCCGGCATCGTCGTTGGCGGCGATACGGTGGAGACCGACACCGCCGGCGAATACGCCGTCACCTATGATGTGTCCGACGCCGCCGGCAATGCCGCCGAGCAGGTCACCCGCATCGTCCGCGTCGTCGTGGTGCGCGACCTTGATGCCTTGAACCGTGCGATTCTGCCCGAAGTGGCGCGCGACATAGCGGACCAGAACGTCAGCGCCATTGCGCGGCGCCTTGAGCAGGCGCGGCTGCCCTCGAGAGCCGCCGGCAGCGCCAGCCTCGGCGGCGCCTCCAGCCTGGCGGAGATCGCCAACTCCCAGGGACGCAGCATCGCCGATGACCGGTTTGACATGAAGCGGCTCCTGGGCAATTCCGATTTTGTCCTGCCGCTGAGCGCAGCCGGCGAAGGCGAAGCGGACGACACCCAGCTGACCCTTTGGGGAGCGGGCGACTACCGCAACCTGAAAGGCGCCGATGGCGTGCGTTGGGACGGCGATCTGTTCAGCCTGCGAATGGGTCTGGATGTGCACCTGAATGAGAACACCATCGTTGGCGTATCCATCTCCGGGAGCCAAGCGAAGCTGGACTACACCAACCCCAGCATGGCCACCAGCGGCGACTATGATCTGGATATGGCCAGTGTCCATCCTTATCTGGGCTGGGCTGCGGGAAGCATGGACTTCTGGGCGACCGCCGGCTACGGCAAGGGCGAACTGGAGATCAGTGAAGACGGCGCGCAGACGGATATCCCCTCAAGCGACCTGAGCATGCAGACCTTGGCGCTGGGCGCTAACGGTGTGCTGATGGAAACCAACACCACCACCCTGCTGCTCAAAACCGAGGCCTTGAGCACCGAACTGGAAGTGGATGCAAGTGAAGGGATAACGGCACTCACCCAGAAAGCCCACCGAGTGCGCATGACCCTGGAAGCGATTCGCGGTTTCAGCCTGGATAGTGGCGCACGATTGGAAACCAGCCTGGAGGCCGGTTTGCGGTATGACGGCGGCGACGGCACGACCGGCACCGGCGCAGAGATTGGCGGCGGCCTGCGCTATGCGGGCCTTGGCGAGCGCCTGGTGATGGAAGGCAAGGCGCGGGCGCTGGTGGGCGGCAAGGGCGATGCCGAGGAATGGGGGCTCAGCGGGCTGATCAAACTCAGCCCCTCGGCGAACGGGCGCGGCCTGTCCTTCAGCCTGGCGCCGGGTTATGGGGCGACCGCCAGCGGCGTGGAACGACTTTGGCAACAAGGGCTGGATGATGGCCTGGGGGCGCAGGGCGGTCAGGGCGGCAACAACTACAGCCCGAATCTGGACATCCGTTTGGATTACGGCATGGATGTTCCCGGGAGGCCTGGCCTCATGACGCCCTACACTGAATTCAGCCTTGGCGACAGGAACACCTATCGCCTGGGCCTGCAGTGGCGGCACAGCAAGTGGTTTGATCTGAAACTTGTCGGCGAGCGCGAAGAAAGCGGGACCACCGCTGAGCACCGCATCTACCTGAAGGGCGAGATAGCGTTCTAAGTTCCGCCATCCTCGCCGCAGGCGGGGGTCCAGAACGGCGAAGCCGTAATCCTTTCGCCATTCCCGCCTTTTCCTTCGTCATTGCCCGGCTGGCAGTAATACTCTGATAGCGAGGCTCCGCCCGGGGCTTCGCTTTTTTTGTCTGTCATCCCCGCCGCACCCCGTCATTCGCGGTGTCAAAGCGCCTCAATTCCCTCCCCCTGTGATATCCCTTGCTAATTCCATGGTGTTTTTGTATAAACGCCTTGCATGCAGGCTATCCGCCGCTAGATTTGGGCAGACCAACAATCAGCTTTGTTCGTGCATAGTAGGGACCAAAGCATCATGAACAAGCTAATCACCCGATTCGCTTTTGCCTCCGCGTTACCGGTAGCAATAGGTATCCCCCCGCACACACAGCGGGGGCCAGGCATCATGAAAAAAGTGCTATGAACAAAATAGTCACTCAATTCGCTCTCGTCTCGGCGTTGCTGGTGGCGATGATGGCATCAATGGGCACCGCCCATGCGCAAACGCTGCGTATCACTGGCTCCCTGACCCCATCGTTTACCGAGAATGTTGCCCGCGCCGCGGCAGTGTACGCCGCGAATGTCGACGGCGTCAGGGTCACCAGACCTGACTGGTCGGTCAGAGGTGAGAATGCGCACTTATTCTCGATTAGTCGTAGGAATGATGGTAACGGCTTATTGACCTTTAACGAGCCGCCGGACTTTGAAGCCCTCGGTGCCACAGTCGAGATAAACGTCATCGCCACCCGGTCTGTCGGGGGTTCACTACAGACAGCTTCGCGGTCGGTATTGGTCAAAATCATCAATGTGGATGAACCGGGCAGAGTCAACATCGCAGGTGAGTCACGGCTTGGGGCGACCTTGACCGCCACAGTGGATGACCCGGATGGTAATGTCAGAGACATCACTTACCAATGGTATCGAACATCGAGAGTCGATGTAACGGCGTTCCGCCTCATTGATGGTGAAACCTCCCGCACCTTCACGATAAGGCCCCCAAGCGTCGATTTTAGCGGCGACCGCGACCGAAACATCCAAGTCAGGGTCGAATATAAGGACGTTCATGGCGACCAGACCGCCACCAGCCACCAAGTCATCCGGGCAGAAGCAATAAGTTTCCCTTACTCCACAATCCACACAGCCCACACAATTGAAGCCTCGGGGCCCGCCAGAGTTAGCCCGGGGCAATCTTATACCTACCGCGTGGGTGCGAATCAGGTCGTAGGAGTGAATACCCATGCGGTGGGCATATTCAGCAACATCAGTCGCCAGGGGCAGATCGTTGCCCGGCATACCGATTGCGCAGCACATAAGCCTTTGTTTTGTCTGCTTACCACCAGCACCAGCGCCTCTGACCGGTACTCCAATGCGAGGTTGACCTTCCGGGATGGTGCATCGGACTACTTGACTCCCTCCTCGACCCGTCAATCCTGGACCTACACAATCACCGTCAGCCGCGACGTCGAGGATGGCGACACCATCAAACTGATCTACGCCCACAGAAACACGTTGGCGGCGCCGAGCGGTCTTGGTATGGAGTTTTTCGACATAGTAGCGGTGGTTCCTATCCCTGAACCGCCGCGCAATCTGGCTGTGCGCGGCGCGGATGAAGAGGTGACGCTCAGTTGGAATGAGCCGAGCAATGTCGCAGATGCGGGCGTCCTTCGTTATGAATACCAACAAAGCACAACTCCAGGAAACTTCAGCGGTGGCTGGAGTGCCATTGAAAGTGGCGATTCGATCAGCAACCTGAGAAACGGCGTCAGATACTACTATCAGTTGCGCGCCGTAACCACGAGGGGTGCGGGGGCCATGGTCTATGGTAATGCTGAGGTAGGACCCAGACCGGTCGTCACCTTTTTTCAATTGCCGACCGACATGACCGCCACCATGGACTCCACGGCGACCATGAGATTCGCCACGCCAGTGCGTGGCTTGAGCCGGAATGAAGCGGAATGGAGGACTAATATCAGCACTACCAATGCCCGTATCGTCAGCATATACAATGTTGATCAGGACAAAACCTACCGAGGTTCCGGTGCTGCACCGCTCGGTTTTGACGGGCTCACCGGAAGTTACGAAGTCACCCTTAGACCGCTTGCCGCCGGCGGAGTAAGCCTGGTCGTGCATAGCAGTTCAGTATTCAGCGCAGCGGGGCACCCAAGTACTATCTTTAGTGCCAGTGGTACTGCGCTTTCGATGCCGCCGCCCGGCGTGCCGGTCAACTTCGCTGCGCACGCCGGCGATGGGAGCATCGGTTTGACCTGGGAGCAGCCGGTCACGGGCGGCGTGGTTGTCTCTTATCGCACCGAGTGCGTGGCTGGCGACAGTCGAAGCGTCAAGGACACACCAGAACTGGGCGTTATGCACACCAGCCTGGTCAACTCGAGGGAATACCGATGCACCCTGAGTGCGCAAAACTCGCAAGGAGAAAGCGCCGAAGCGGTTGCCACGGCACGCCCGCTTGTTGGTGAAGGCGTGGTGGTAGATGGGACGAACTTTGACCCTGCGGGCGCCCGCGTATTCACACTCCGAGGCCCGGTCACGATTAGAGCCGGCGGTGTCTATAGATTTGAATTGAGCAAGCCGTTCGGCGATGTGGAACAAGATGGGCAACAAAGCGTGGCTTTGTATAGCGAGAATAATGCCGATTCCATCGCACTCGGCGGCAGTGGCTGTGGCAGTCGTTTCTGCTTCTCAACCAATTCCCCGGCCGGTGCCTACTCCGGCTTGGATGGTCAAGCCGACTCGGCCGGTAATAACCTGCAGGAAGGCGGAGCCTTCTGGATATTAACCCTCCATGTTGGCGAGGATGTCACCGAAGGCGAGCAGGTTTTCATCGGCATGCGAGAGCATGGCACATCGGAAGGCAACCGGCTTGGGCGGATGCTTACCCTGAATGTGGAGGTTGCCCAGCCGTCGCCGCCGCGTAATCTGCGGGTGATTAGTTCATCCGGACGCGCCACTTTGATTTGGGTGCAACCGGAAAGCGATGGCGGCACACCAGTCACTCGCTATGAATACCGCGTCAGCCAGAGCCCGGGAAACTACCCCCCGGACGCAGAGAGCAGATGGATGGGGATTCCTGACAGCGCCTTCAAAATCCAGCATGTTGTGCCGAACCTGCAAAACAACACGCGCTATTACTTTCAAATACGTGCGGTCAACGTTGTGGGGGCCAGCCCGCCGTCTGGCGAGGTAAGCGTTGTCATCAGAGAAAGGCCCGAACTCGCCGTGCCATTTACTCTACCGGATGACATGATCGCGGGCAGAGCGTCCACGGTGACCCTCACCTTCGTGTCGCCGGTCAATGGTCTCGGCGTAGACCCTGCGGATTGGGTATCCGACTTTCTCGGCAGCAACAATGTGGTGATCAACAGCGTGCGCAATGTTGACCAGAACAAAACCTACAACGGTCAAGGCACCGCGCCAGTTGACTTTGACCGCGAGACTCAAAGTTATGTCATCACCTTCACGCCACAGATATTCGGCACAACCAGCGTTGAGATCGGCATAGGCGGTGTGCGCATCGGTGGTCTTGACGGCGCGGCCGCGGATTACAATGAAATTCTATTCCTCGCCATCAACAATTCTGGTGTACCGCTGCCACCCGCCGCCCCGACTAATCTTATCGCTCGGTCTTTTAGCACAGAGGATATTGAGCTCTATTGGGACCGTTCCATCGGTGACAGTCCGGTGATTGATTACTCTGCGACCTGCACCACAACCGCCCCGTCAATTGATCCACCCTTAACCCATACCGCAACCACCACCGATACCGAGGTTGTCATTCAGGGCGCGCGCCCTGATGCGGTATACGAATGTCGTGTGGTTGCTCGCAACCCGGGCGGCTCCAGTGGTTTTGCTTCGGCAATCATACGACCAGGCTTTACCGGAGAGCATACTGAAGACTATAGAGATGGCGGGTTCGGCATCCAACTCGTCGGCCACAGAACTGTCTTTGCGGGCACCACCAATAGATACCTTCTCCGCAAACCTTCCGGCGACATCACCAGAAACGATGATGTCGCCATCGGCATATACAGCAGGACGGCGGGCAAGGTTGGGCTCACCGGGCATGGTTGCACTTCGACTTTTTGTATGGAAGTCGACTCCACTATTCCCGGCACCCTCTTTACCGGCAGAGGTTACGCTGACGGTGCCGCCCAGTATCTGGATGCGGGCGGAAATTTCTGGACCATTGAAATTAAGATTGCTGCAGATGCTCGCGACGGCGAAACGTTTGACTTCGCCCTAGTGCAAACGCCACGCGGCACGGACAAAACAACACGACTGTTCAGCGTCACCGTGCAAAGCTCGGCACCCCTCTCACCTGTATTGGCGAGCCCGGTCGCCGGGGATAAACAAGTCCGGTTGTCATGGCAGTTGAACTCCGTTCAGGTTGGTTCGACCATTGCCACCGAGTATCGCCAAACCACGACTGCGGGATCATATCCCCGCCAAACCAGCCCCTGGACACGCATCTCCAATAGTGCCGCCAGCCGCCTGTCCTACACCGTCGGGGGGCTACGCAACAACATAAACTACTACTATCAGGTGCGCGCAATCAACGAGGTTGGTCCCGGCACACCGAGTAATGAGGTTTCAGTGCATGCCGGACCGAGGCCCCAACTCTCCGGCACCTTCGCCTTGCCGGACACAATGATTGCAGGCGACGAATACGATACGACTGTCACCTTCGCCACGCCGGTCAACGGTCTTGGTATCAGCCCGTCAGACTGGGTGAGTGATTTCGCCTCATCTTCTAATATGCGGATTATTCGCGTACACAATGTTGATCAAAATAAAACCTACAACGGGCTGGGTAACGCGCCAGGGGGATATTCTGCCGAGACCAGAAGTTACACCATCACCTTCTCGCCAACCAACCGAGGCTTTGCCATATTGACAATAGGAGCGGGAGCGGTGCGCATCGGTGATACCAATGACTTTTTCAGTACTCAGACCTTCAGCGCCAGAGAGGTCGCCGGAGCGCCGGAACTGCCGGGTACCCCCACTGATTTTGGAGCCATCCCCGGCGACGGCAGCATCACCCTGTTCTGGGGAGCACCGACCAGCGGTGGCACCCCCACTAGATACGAGACGAAATGCTCTGGCCCGACTTCTCCGGACACAACTACGGATACGGAAACCTTCACCCGCACCTTCACCGGGCTCACGAATGACAGGGAATATCGTTGCCAGGTGTTAGCCCACAACTCGGCTGGCAACCAGGGCACGTCGGAAATAACCGTTTGGCCACGCGTACTGGCTGCCGGCGTGGATGCGAGAACGGAAGATATTGCGGTGCGTGGCGTCACGTTTAATCTGGACGGTCCGACCACAATCCGACCCGGGAACACCTATCGTTATGAACTGCGCAAGCCTGGCGGCGATATCAGTGGTAATGAAAGCATCAGTTTTGCTATCAATTCCGACGACCAAAGCGTCGGCGCCGGCGGTGAGGATAACGCAGGCAATGATAACGGTTGCCGTGATAGCCGGTTTTGTATATCTACAACGAGCCAGATTGCCGCAACAGACCACCGTGCGATTGGATACACTGACAGTGCGGGATGGTTTTTGCAGGGAGGTGGAAATTACTGGGAATTTGATCTCGGGGTTAAATCGGCAGCGGTTAATGGCGATCAGATAGTCTTTACCATCAGAGGTCCGGCAGGCGATACCGATACTCAAGCGATACTCACCGCCACCGTCGAACTTGCGTCCTCCAGCGCGCCGATCAATCTACGGGCGACCAGCGCACTCAACGGCGTCAGACTGATATGGGATGCGCCGGCTGACTTCGGTGGTCGAGCCATCAGTCGTTACGAGGTTCAGTATCGGCAAAGTAATACCAACGATGCTTGGAGAAGTGCCGACGCCGACCTCACCGGCACCCGCACCCGCACGATCAGTGGTCTGGTTAGCCGACGGGCTTATGTTTTCCGCGTGCGCGCCATAACTTCCGTGGGTGTTGGCAACTGGTCCGATGAAGTCACCAGGGAGGCGGGAACAAGACCAGTCCTGACTTTTGACGCCACGCCGTCCAACACCGCTGTCGGTGCGCAGAGCAGGGTGGTGCTTGAGTTTGCAACTCCGGTTGAAGGTCTCGGTGTCAACCCGACTGACTGGATAGATGATTTTGCCGCTAGTACCAATGTGGACATCGACCGCGTGGAGAATGTTGCGGAAGGGGTGACCTACGACGGTGTTGGCGAGCCGCCGGCAAATTATCACCTCCCGACCAGATCATTTGTCATCTACTTCACACCACTTGCTCTCGGTGCTGCGGATATCACCATCCGCACGGGCGGAATACGAAGCGAACTTTTCAATGATGCACCGATTATCCTTGGCAGCACGGTGGATCGACTGGGGAGACCGGACGCTCCGGTTAATTTTGTCATAGTTCCGAGCGACCAGACGCTCACTTTCAACTGGGACGCACCGACCACCCGCACGGTCATCCACAGATACGAACTCAGATGTGATAGCCCCAACAGTGCCGTCCGGGTCACGGCCATTGACGCGCCAGCCACCACCGCCACCTTCACGGGCCTTATCAACGGGGATGAATATGTTTGTGATCTCAATTCCGAAAACACCCACGCTGGCACGACTAAAGACAGCGGAAATGTAAGACGCAGAGGGCAACCACTGGAGGCCGTTGGTGTCTCGGAAAACGCGGAGCGGAGTTATCCCAATGGCAACGTGAGGTTCACCGTCAGCGGTGAAACTACTCTGCAGCCGGGCAGCACCTACACCTACGAACTCAGGAAACCCAACGGCAACATTCATGGGGATGATGTATTTGCCGTCGGCATACGCAGCAAGACCGCCAACCAAGTGGGATATGGCAGCGCCTGCGGCGATACTTTTTGCCTTGTAGTCGAGCCGGGCCGCGCAACCTCGGACACGACGCCTTCGGGTTATAACGATGTTGCCGAGAGATTTCTGGAACAAGGCGGGGAGTTCTGGCAAGCCACCGTTCTGGTCTCCCCAACCGCACCGACTGGGGCATCGGTTGAACTCTTCACCAGATTTGCCGGCACCAACACTGATGCGGCGGAGTCTCACAGAGCGTTCATCCTCACCGTGAAACCCGCAAGCGTGGATATAAATTTCTCGCCCATCGGCAATGCCGGGCCAAACCAAATCCTGCTCAGCGGTACCCGGGTGAGCCTGAACGGCAGTGCTTTTGATCAAAACAACGATCCCCTGACCTATAACTGGGAACACACCAGCACCGATGGTGTTGAGCCAACCACGCCAATCAGCATCATCGATAGCACCAAAGCCGGCGCATCCTTCATCGCGCCGATCGTGGACAAACCCACCCAATATCGATTCACCCTGAGGGTGGCAGATGCCGACACTGCGCACTCCGACCGTGTAGACATAGTAGTGGCACCGAGTGGCTCGATTGTCATCCCCGAATACATGTCGGCATTCACCATTGCCGGTTCGTCAAATCTGGGTAGCGGGTTGAATACTTTCACCGTCAAGCGCACCTACGGCAATTACTCCAGCCAAATCCGCGCAACCCTCAGCACCGATTCGTCCACTCCTAATCAGTATTCCGTGTTTGTGGACGGAAAGGCATACGGCCGTATTGAAGATACTGACACGCTCGGGGCATTTGTCTGGAAGATACCACTGCCATCAAAAAATCAATGGCGAATCGGGATTGACCCAACCTCCGGGGCGCGGGTGGGTGACACGCTGACCCTGGGCATGGCAACCGATAACCCCGCTCGCTACTATCAACCAACCAGGACGCTGCGTTATCGCACGCAAGTAAGTTTGATTGCCAACGCCGGTGCCGATCAACTCGCGGCGAACGGTGATCGGATAACTTTGGATGCAAGCGACAGTAGCGGCGATTCGGTCGCTTATTCCTGGCGACAGACCGGCGGACACATGGTTACGCTGACAAATGCGGACACTGCCACGCCATTTTTCATCGCACCGCGCCTTGGTGAAATGACCGATCTGGTATTTGAATTGACGGCGACAGACGCCGCCAGCACCACCGAAACCGACACCGTAATCGTCTCGGTGGTGCCGCCCGGTGCAATCATCATCGACGACCCCGAACGTGCGGCAGGGCAATCGGCGGTGTTCACGCTGGAAGGTCCCACCACGCTGATACCCGACACTCCCCAGACCTACACCTTGCGACTCATTCATGGTGGCTATACCGAATCAGGCACTCTATCCGAGCAGATTGGCGTGGGTATATTCAGCGATGTTGCCGCCGATGACAGCAAGTTCTCGCTCGCCATAGATCCGGTGGTTGCCGGCGGGGTGAACCCAATAACCTGTAATAGTTGTGGCGTATTTGCTTCGGCCGGCGGGCTGGCGGCGAACTCGCAAAACATCTGGGAGCTCACCGTTACCGCATCCGGCGCGGCGGTAGAAGGCGATCAGGTCCAATTCGGTTTGGTCACCTTTACCCAGCCGGCGCAAGCACATGTGCCCACCATGACGCTGACTACCGGGAAGAGCGCGCAGAATAACCCGCCTGCCATTCTCGGTGTAACGACAGTGCAGTATGCCGAGAATGACAGCGTCCTCGTAGCGGAGTTCACCGCCACCGATGCCGAGCGGGATGACATCACCTTCGGTTTGACCGGTCTGGATGCGGGTTTCTTTGAAATCGGCAACGGCGGTGATGACCACGGCAAATTATTTTTCCAGGTCAACCCGGATTTTGAGAATCCGGACCGCTTTGACATCAACGCCGGCGCCACGGACAACACCTATCAGGTAACCATTACTGCCACTGATAACGGCAGCCCGCAGGCGGTCGGCAACCATCCGGTGGTCATCACGCTCTCCGATGTCAGCGAGCCGGGCACGGTTACCGTCACCGGCAACAGTCAAGTCGGGCAGGAGTTGACCGCCACTTTGCAAGACGGAGATGCGATTCAAGGCGAAGTGAGTTGGCAATGGCAACGCAGCAATGTGCCGCCTGTCTATAACGACATCGACAGTGCCACCGAAGCGATCTACACTCCGACCAACGACGATCAAGGCCGAATCCTGCGTGCCAGGGCGAGTTACACCGACAGCCATGGATCTCAGAGTGCCGCCGATTTGTCCAGAAGGATAGTGAGCGCAGTCGATCTGGTTGCAACGATCGCTGAGTTGGGCACACCCACAGCCGGTCAGCCGGCAAGCGTGAGAGTTGATTTCACCTCGATGGTTACCGACTTGACGCTGGAAAGATTCTCTGCCACCAACGCCAACCTGAACTCCCTCGCCGGTAGCAACACCGAGTATGTCGTCGTCTACACCCCGGTCACGGAGGACGCGGTAACCCTGAGCCTTGCCGCCGATTTCGCCAAAAACAGGGATGGCACCAGCAACCCGGCAACGGCAAGCGGCACGGCGGTGATGGCAGTCGCCGAATCATCATCGGCCATCCCGAGTTTTACCGCCGAAGCTACCTTTGTCGGCATCACCACCGGTGAGTGGAGTTATGACAACGAATTCAAAACTGCCATAGCGGACTTGATACGCAGGGGGGCGCAATCGGCTGATGTCAGGATAAACGGCCTCCGTGCTACCGCCACTGCACTGACGGTGGAATTTGAAGTAGTAGCAGCCGATGTCACCCGACTCAACGCCCGTTTGTTGGCATACAACGCCCTGCCTGCCGCAGCATTCAGCCGCACCTTGGCTAAGGTCGCCGCCGGTGCCACCAGCGTCACCACCACTATCGCCACAGCATCGCTGCTCACCGCCAACGACAAGCCGGTCGCCAGGGCGGGTTCTAACCAAACGGTATTGCAAGGCGAAGGCGTGACGCTGGACGGCGGCGCCAGCACCGACTCCGATGGCAGCATCACGACCTACGCCTGGCGGCAAATCAGCGGCACCGTGGTTGCCTTGACTCGTGGAGCCACCGCCAGTCAGTCGGTATTCACCGCTCTGCACTCTCCCGAGACTTTGATTTTTGAACTGACCGTAACCGATAACCATGGCGACATCGACAGCGAGCAAATAATGGTCACCATCCTGCCGGACGCTGATGCGAGCCTGTCCGGTTTGACCATTTCCTCAGGCACCCTGGCTCCCTTGTTCTTGTCCACCCATCCGACCTATACCGCGGAAGTGCCGATTGGAGTGGAAAGAATCACCGTTACACCGACCGTGAACAACGATGGTGCAACCCTGATGGTGAACCGCGTTGACTTGGAAAGGGGCAGTGCCAGCCAAGCGATTCCGCTGACCGTCGGCGTCCCCGCCGAGGTTGTTATCAAGGTCACCGCCGAGGACGGCGAAGCATCGCAAACCTATACGGTCACCGTCACCCGCACATCTAACGCGGGCCCAAGAATCACCGGCACTAGACAGGTAGGATATAACGAAAATCACGATGGTACTGTGGCGACCTACACTGCGGTCGATGTCGAGGGAGATGCCTTTGCCTGGTCGCTCGGCGGTGAAGGCGCGCCCTTCTTCTCAATTGATCGCGGTGTCTTGACTTTTAGCGACCCACCGGACTTTGAATACGCGGAACACGACAACACCTACGACATACTCATCACCGCCACCGAAACCAATCGAGTTCCGCCGGCGGTGAGCGAACTGCCGGTAACGATCACGGTCATCAATGTGAATGAACCGGGCAGCGTCATCGTCACAGGTGATTTGCGGGTCGGGGCAACCTTGACCGCCGAACTGGAGGATCCGGATGGTGGTATCCTTGAAACCGAATACCTCTGGGCACGCCAGCCGGTCAGCGCGTCGGGTTTCCAGAGGATTGCCGGGGAAACGAATCAGACCTATACCCTGACCACAGACGATATCAACCACATAATAAGATCCAGAGTTAATTATAAAGACAGATTTGGTGGCGCGTTTGTTACCATCGACACAGAAACCGAAGCCATACTCAGCCGGGAATACGACACTGGCAGAAATACCAACAGCGGAGATTTCACTATCAAAGCCGAAGGTCCCTCCACGATTAGACCGGGGGAAAATAATTTCACCGTGACGGTAGTGCGAGGCTCTTACTCTAGTTCGGAATTTCATGCGGTGGGTATCTACAGCGATGTCGCTGTCTCCGGCGAGGAAACCATTGCCCGTAGTGTGGATTGTGGGCGGCTACAGCCTTTATTTTGCCTCCGTTCCAGCAGTAGCAGTGGCATCACCGAATATTCCAATGCGGGATTGACCTACGCTGATGGTGCGGCGGACTATTTGAATGTCACCGGCTCTCGTAATAATGCCTCCGGCGCAACCTGGACTTACACCATCATTGTCAGCCCCAAGGCACTGCATGACCAGGTCATTAGCCTGGCTTACGCCACCACTGACGAGTTTGTTCAGGGCAGCACTGCCTACAAGTTTTTCGACCTGACAGTGGAGGTTCCGGTTCCTGAAGCACCGCGCAATCTGGTTGTGCGCGGCGACGATGAAGAGGTGACGCTCACTTGGGATGCGCCGGCAAATGTCGCAGATGCGGGCGTCCTTCGTTATGAATACCGACAAAGCACAATACCAAGAAACTTCAGCGGCGTCTGGAGTGCCATTGAAAGTGGCGACGCCATCTTTAATCTAGAAAACGGCATCAGATACTACTATCAGGTGCGCGCCGTAACCTCGAGGGGAGAAGGAGCTGCCGCCGAAGCGAGCGCGGAGGTAGTACCCAGACCCGAAGTCGCTTATTTTGAGTTGCCGACCGACATGGCCGCCACCATGGCCGCCACGGCGACCATGACATTCGCCACGCCGGTGCGTGGCTTGAGCCGAAATGAAGCGGAATGGAGGACTAATATCACCACTACCAATGCCCGCATCGAAAGTATACGCAATGTTGATCAGGACAAAATCTACCGAGGTATTGGTGCCGCACCGCTCGGTTTTGACGGGCTCACCAGAAGTTACGAAGTCACCTTTAGACCGCTTACCGCTGGGCGAATAAACCTGGTCGTGCATAGCAGTTCAGTATCCAGCGCAGCGGGCCACCAAAATGTTGTGTTTAGTGCCAGTGGTATTGTGCGCTCGATGCCGCCGCCCGGCGTGCCTGCCAACTTCGCCGTGCGCGCCGGCGATAAAAGCATCAGCATGACCTGGGAGCAGCCGGTCACGGGCGGCATGGTTGCCACTTATCTCACCGAGTGTGTGTCCGGCGACAGTCGAAGCGCCATGGACACATCAGAACTGCGCGTTACGCACACCAGCCTAATCAACACCAGGCAATACCGATGCACCCTGAGTGCGCGAAACTCGGAAGGCGAAAGCGCCCAAGCGATTGCCGAGGCACGTCCGCTTGTGGATGAAGGCACGGCGGTAGATGGGACAAACTTTAACCCTGCGGGCAACCGCGTATTCACAATCCGAGGCCCGGTCACGATTAGAGCCGGCGGTGTCTATAGATTTGAATTGAGCAAGCCGTTCGGCGATGTGGAACACGATAGGCAACAAAGCGTGGCTTTGTATAGCGAGAGTAGTGCCGATTCCATCGCCCTCGGCGACAGTGGCTGTGGCAGTCGTTTCTGCTTCTCAACCGATTCCTCGGTCGATGCCTACTCCGGCTTGGATGGTCAAGCCGACTCGGCCGGTAATTACCTGCAGAAGGGCGGAGCCTTCTGGATGTTAACCCTCCATGTTGGCGAGGATGTCACCGAAGGCGAGCAGGTTTTCATCGGCATGCGAGAGCATGGCACATCGGAAGGCAACCGGCTTGGGCGGATGCTTACCCTGAATGTGGAGGTTGCCCAGCCGTCGGAGCCGCGTAATCTGCGGGTGATCGGTTCCTCCGGACGCGCCACTTTGATTTGGGTGCAACCGGAAAGCGATGGCGGCACACCGGTCACTCGCTATGAATACCGCGTCAGCCAGACTGCAGGACAGTATTCAAACGCCCAGGGCAGATGGATGGCGATTCCTGACAGTGCCTTCAAAAACCAGTATGTTGTGCCGAACCTGCAAAACGGCAGACGATATTACTTTCAAACGCGTGCGGTAAACGTTGCGGGGCCGGGCCAGCCATCGGTTGAGGCAAACGTTGTCATCAGAGAAAGGCCCGAACTCGCCGTGCCATTTACTCTACCGGAGGACATGATCGCGGGCAGAGCATCCACGGTGACCATCACCTTCGTGTCGGCGGTCAATGGTCTCGGCGTAGACCCTGTTGATTGGGTATCCGACTTTCTCGGCAGCAACAATGTGGTGATCAACAGCGTGCGCAATGTTGACCAGAACAAAACCTACAACGGTCAAGGCGCCGCGCCGAGTGGCTTTGATCGCGAGACTCGAAGTTACGTCATCACCTTCACGCCACAGATATTCGGCATAACCAGCGTTGAGATCGGCATAGACGGTGTGCGCATCGGTGGTCTTGACAGCACCATCGGGTATGGCAATGAAAACCTGCTCACCGCCATCAGCCATTCTCTGGAACCGCCGCGACCCTCCACCCCCACTGGCCTGGTCGCTCGACTAGACGGTGATGACGATATTGCTCTGGATTGGGATCCTGCACCCCAAGACGACACTGTGGTTGATTATCTGGTGACCTGCACCACTACCAACTCGGCAATTGATCCGCCCTTAATCCATACCGCAACCACCACCAATACCGAGGCTGTCATTGTGGACCCGCGCCTTGCAGCGGAATATGAATGTCGCGTGATTGCCCGCAATCAGGGCGGTTCCAGTGGTCATGCTTCAGCAACAATCGTGCCACGCTCATCTGAAATAATACCGGATGAAACCTTGACCTATTCGGACCCGGATAGCAACTTTGCCATCCAATTGAGCCGTGGTCCCAGAACGGTCTCTCCGGGCGAAACCTATCGATACCATCTCCGGCTTGCCGACGGCTCTATCGATGAGGTCACCCATGTCGCCATAGGTATATACAGCAGGACGGCGAATAAGGTTGAACTCATTGACAATGATTGCTCTTTGACTTTCTGCATGGATGTTGCCAACACCGGCGCTAGCGGCACCCTCCTTACCAACAGAGGTTACGCTGACGGTGCCGCCCAGTATCTGCAGAGGAGCATGATCGGCAATAACTGGACCCTTGTAATTGAGATTGCTGCTGATGCGGCTGACGGTGAAACATTTGACATCGCCGTAGTGCAAACGCCACGCGGCGTGGACAAAACATCACCACTGCTCAGCGTCATCGTGCACGCCGAGCCACCCCTGCCACCTATTTTCATGGATCCGGTCGGTGCGGATGGCGAGGTCACGTTGGCATGGGGGCCGAACACTGAAAAAAACAACGCGATTGCCGGATATGAGTATCGCCAAACCACGACTGCGGGATCATATCCCAGCCGAACCAGCCCCTGGACACGCGTCTCCAACAGCGCCGCCAGCAGCAGAGTCTGGAACATCACCGGGCTACTCAACAATGTGCGCTACTACTACCAGATACGTGCGATTGGCGAGACCACTGGCGCCGGCTCGCCAAGCGCAGAGAAATCAGTCGCGGTTGGACCCAGGCCCCAACTCTCCGGCACCTTCTCCTTGCCGGGCGGAATAGTTGCGGGCGAAGAAGCCAATACGACTGTCACCTTCGCCACGTCGGTCAACGGTCTTGCTATCAGCCCGACGGACTGGGCGAGTGATTTCCGCAACTCTGTTAATACGCGGGTTATTCGCGTACGCAATGTTGATCAAGATAAAACCTACAACGGGCTGGGTAACGCACCAGAGGGGTATGCTGCCGAGACCAGAAGTTACACCATCACCTTCTCGCCAATGAACGACGGCAATACCAGTTTGACGATAAGCGAGGGAGCGGTGCGCATCGGTGACAGCAATGACTTTTTCAGTGCCCGGCAATTCTCCGCCCGCGGGAGTGCCAGTAGGCCGGCAAGACCGGGTGCCCCCATCGATTTTGGAGTCATTCCCGGCGACGGTAGCGCCACCCTCTTCTGGGGAGCACCGACCAGCGGTGGCACCCCCACCGAATACGAGGTGCAATGCGTGGTGGGCTCGACTGGTACGGGGACTCGGACGGATACGGAAACCTTCACCCACACCATCACCGGGCTCACCAATGACAGGGAATATGTTTGCCATGTGGTATCCGTCAACTCTGGGGGCAGCAGCCCGCGCACACCGGAAATAAGCGTTTGGCCACGCGCACTGACTGTTGGCGTGGATGCGACAACGGAAGATATTGCGGTGCGTGGCGTCACGTTTAATCTGATCGGTGCGACCACACTCCGACCCATGCGCGCCTATCGTTATGAACTGCGCAAGCCCACCGGCGATATCAATGGTGATACAAGCATCAGTTTTGCTATCAATTCCGCCGAAACAAGCGTCGGTGCCGGCCGTCAGGATGACCCAGGCGATGATAACGGTTGCAGTAGCCGATTTTGTATATATACAACGAACCGCACCGAGATTGCCAAACTAGACCACCGTCCGATTGGATACACTGATAGTGCAGGATGGTTTTTGCAGGATGGTGGAAATTTCTGGACATTTAGTCTTGAAGTTAAATCGGAAGCCGTTAATGGCGATCAGATAGTCTTTACCATCAGAGGTCCGGCAGGCGATACCGATATTCAAGAGATACTCACCGCCACCGTCGAAATTGTGGCTTCCGGCGCACCGACCAATCTGCAGGCGACCAACCAGGGCAACGACATCAGACTGTCATGGGATGAGCCCGATGACAATGGTGGTGAAAGCATCACTCGTTACGAGGCTCAGTATCGGCAAAGGAATACCAACGACGCCTGGAGTTCTGTGAGAGCCCCAAGGACCGACAACCCCAACGTCGTGATCACGAATTTGGTTAGCATGCAGGGATATGTTTTCCGCGTGCGCGTCATAACCTCGGTGGGTGTTGGCATCTGGTCCGACGAAATCGTCAGGGCGGCGGGAACAAGACCAGACCTGACTTCGCCCGCCGGCTTGCCGGACGACATGGCTGTCGGTGCGCAGAGCAGGCTGGTGCTTGATTTTGCAGCCCCGGTCGAAGGTCTCGGCATCAACCCGACTGACTGGATAGATGATTTTTCCGCTAGTACCAATGTGATCATCGAGCGCGTGGAGAATGTTACTGAAGCGGTGACCTACGATGGTGTTGGCGACCCGCCGGCAAATTTTCACCTCCCAAGCAGATCATTTGTCATCCACTTCACGCCCATTGCTCTCGGTGTTGCGGATATCACCATCCGCACGCGCGCAATACGAAGAGAACTTTTCAATGATGTACCGATTGTGCTTGGCGGCGAGGTGAATCAACTGGGCAGACCGGACGCTCCGGTTAATTTTGTCGTAACTTCGGGTGCCAATACGCTCATCCTCAACTGGGACGCACCGGCAACCGGCACGGTCATCCACAGATACCGGGCAAGATGTGTAGATTCCAGCAGAGACGTCGAGCGGAGCGCGACCATTGACGCGCCAGCCACCACCACCACTTTCACTGGCCTGACCAACGGAGAAGACTATTTTTGTGAACTCTTTTCCGAAAACACCCACGCCGGCACGACTAAAAACAGCGGGAGTGTGAGACGTAGCGGGCGACCCCTGGCGATCAGCGGCGCCTCCTCGTCATCGGATCAGAGTTATCCCAATGGCAACGTGAGGTTCACCGTCAACGGTGAGACCACGCTGGATCGGAATGGCGACTACACCTACGAACTCAGGAAACCCGGCGGCAACATTCATGGGGATGATGTATATGCCGTCGGCATACGCAGCAAGATCGCCGATCAAGTGGGGTATGGCGACGACTGCGGCAATACTTTTTGCCTTGAAGTCCACACTGGCCGCGAAATTTCGCACACGCCGCCTTCGGGTTATCTTGATGTTGCCGAGAGATTCTTGCAACGAGGCGGGAATTACTGGCGCATCACCGTGCAGGTCGCCACATTTGCACCGACTGGGGCATCGGTTGAACTCTTCACCAGATTTGCCGGCACCAACAATGATGCGGCGGAGTCTCACAGAATGCTCTTTCTCACCGTGCAGCCACCGGGTGCTGATGCAAATATCTCGCCCGAAGCCGATGCCGGTGAAGACCAAATCCTGCTCAGCGGTGTCCAAGTGAGCCTGAGCGGCACTGGCTTCGACCAGAATGGCGACGAACTGACCTACGAGTGGGAACACACCAGCACCAATGGTGTTGAGCCAAGCCAGCGGATCAATATCACCAATAGCACCGAAGCCACCGCATCCTTCACCGCACCGAGCGCGAGTTCGACAGACGCCATTGAGTATGAGTTCTCCCTGAAGGTGGAAGATGCCACTGCTGCCGACTTTGACACAGTATCCGTTGTAGTGGTGCCGGATGGTTCAATCATCATTCCCCAACGCAACCTGGCATTCGCCATTGAGGGACCCACAACACTGGAACTGGGTGATAATCAATTTACCCTGATTCGCCTCTATGGAGGTTACACCAACGTTCACGCTGGCAATATAGAAACTCAGGTCGGGCTGGTCCTCAGTACCGCACTGGAACCAAATCTGGCACGCGCATTTGACCTCGTTCCGCCTGCCGGTTTTTTCAGCAGTAAAAATGTGGTTGAAAACGGAGCCTTCGGCAGGTATGCCGTGGAAGCAGTGCTTACATCCAACATCTTCGGGCGCGTTTTCAAGGTAAACGCCAAGACAAGCGCAAGAACGGGCGACCTCCTGACTCTGGGCTTGGCAACCTATCAACCGGATCGCTTCTGGCAACCGACCTTGGCATTGCGTTATCAAGAACTGGAGGAATTAGTCGCCGACGCCGGTGCCGATCAAATCGTGCCGAGCGGTGCGTCGGTAGCGTTAAACGCAGGCGACAGCACCGGCGATTCAGTCGGTTATGTCTGGCGACAGACCGAGGGGGCTCCCGCGGTTACGCTGACAGGAGAGAACACTGCCACCCCGACCTTCACCGCGCCGGCTGTGACCGCAATGACTGACCTCGTATTTGAGGTGACGGTGACCGATAGCACGACCAGCAGTCAAACCGACACCCTGACCATCTCGGTGGCGCCGCCCGATGCGATCATCATCAACCACCCCGGTCGTGCCGGCGGACAAGCGGCGGTGTTCACGCTGGAGGGTCCCACCACGCTGATACCCGGCGCCCAGCAGGACTACACCCTGAACCTCATCCACGGTGCCTATACCCAGGCAGCGATTCGGTCTGAGCAGATTGGCGTGGGCATATTCAGCGATGTTGTCACCGATGGCAGCAAGTTCTCGCTCTCCATAGACCCGGCAGTTGCCGCGGGTCTGGCTCCACTAACGAACTGTGGTTGCGGCGAATTTACTTCCGCCAGCGGGCTGGCACCGAACGTGCAAAACACCTGGGCTCTCGCCGTCACCGCAACAAACGAGGCGGAAGAAAACGATCAACTCAGGCTCGGTTTGGTAACTTTTGCACCGACAGAATTAGCCCATCAACCGTTTTTGACGCTGATCACCGGGCAATCTGAAGCCAACAACCCGCCGGCAATTAGCGGTGGACAAACACACAACTACGCCGAGAACAGCGATGCCGTAGTGGCGACCTTCGCCGCCACCGATGCCGAGGGAGATGCCTTCACCTTCGGTTTGACCGGTCTGGATTCGGGTTTATTTGAAATCGGCAACAATGATGCCGAGGGCGCCATCAATGATGCCGTGGGTGCTTTGATTTTCAAACGCATGCCGAATTTTGAGGATCCGGCACGCTTTGATTCCGTCACCGAGATCTTTGACAATACCTATCAGGTAACCATTACTGCCACTGAGGACGACGAACCGACGGTGGTCGGCACCTATTCGGTGGTCATCACGGTCACCGATGTCGACGAGCCGGGCACAGTTACCATCGCCGGCAGCGGTCAAGCCGGGCAGGAATTGACCGCCACTTTGCAGGACGAGGATACGATTGCAGGCGAAGTGAGTTGGCAATGGCATCGCGGCAACCAGCCCGACAATGGCAGGGATAACCCCATCAACAGTGCCACCGCCGCGGCCTACACTCCGACCAGCGACGATCAAGGCCGAATCCTGCGTGCCAGGGCGAGTTACACCGACACCCATGGTGCTAAGACCGCCTCCGCCGTGACCGAAGCGATAACCATGGAGAACATACTCCTGGCAACCATCGCTGAGTTGGGCGTATCCACAGTGGGTCTGCCGGCGAGCGTGAGAATTAGTTTCTCGGCAGCGGTTACCGGCTTGGCGACCGGCCACTTCGCCATCACCAACGCCAGCATCGCATCCCTCGCCGGCAGCAACACCGAGTATGTCCTGATTTACACCCCGGCCGGGCCGGGCAGGGTAACCCTGAGCCTGGCAGCCGATAGTGTTCAGGATAGTGAGCGTAGAGGAAACGTTGCAGCAACGGCAAGTGGCACGGCAGAGGCGGAAGTAGCGATATCATTGCCGACCATCCCGAGTTTCACCGCCGCCGTCTCCTTTGACGGCATCACCACCGGTGAGTGGAGTTTTGACGACCAATTCAAAACGGCCATAGCGAGTTTCATCACCGGAGTAACGGCCGCTGATGTCAAGATACTGGGCCGCAGTGCCACCGCCACTGATCTGGCGGTGAATTTTGAAGTAGTAGCACCCGACCAGGAAAACATTGACGCTCATGTGCAAACATACAACGCCGTGGCCACTGCAGTATTCAACCAGACTTTATCTGCAATCGTCGCCGCTGCCGCTGCCACCGGTGTTACCACCACTACCGCCATGCCGGGCGCCACGCTGGCAAGCACCGACGCGACCTTGTCCCGCCTGGCGGTTTTCCACAAGGATGGAAGTCAGGCAACCGTGACCCCGGCACTTACCGCCGGCACATTTGATTACGCCGTGACCCTGCCGTTTAGTTCGGATACCTTTACCTTCACGGCGCGGGGTGACGGCGACGCAACCATAACCACCCAGGGGCAGACATTTCCCAGCGGCCAGTCCAGCCCTGATATTGCCGTGCCGGTTGGCGCCACCACCGTGAATTTTCTGGTAACCGCCGAGGACGGCAGCAGCACGCAACCCTACACCCTCCACGTCACCCGCACCGCGGTGGCAACTGATGCGACCCTGTCCGACTTGATTATTTCGGCAGGCATCTTGTCGCCTGAATTCGATTCTGCCGCCGCCGAGGGTACGGCTTACGCCATCACCGTGGGGCGTGAGGTGTCAAGCGTCACGGTTACGCCGACCGTGAATAACGCTTTCGCGAGGGTGACTGTGAACAACGTCGCGGTGATCAGTGGCCAACCCTCAAATGATATTGCCCTGAACCTGGATGCGGAGACCAGCATCACCACCACCGACATCACCATCGTGGTCACCGCCGAGGACGGCACCACGAGAAATTATGTGATAACCGTCACCCACATATCGAACTTCCCACCGATGCTTGACGGTAATCCTGCGCGGGATTATCTGGAGACCGATACCGGCTCTGTGGATTATAAAATAACAGATGAGAATGCCAATGACGAAGACAGAGCCAGTTGGGTAATCAGTGGAGGCATGGATGCGGCTCTCTTCCGCATCAGGGCTATCTCCACAGACACGGCCAGCGTGACTTTCAAGCGCCAGCCGGACTTTGAAACCCCGCACGATGCAGACCGGGATCAAGTATACGAGGTCACCCTGACCGCCACCGATGCCGGCACGCCGCCGTTGAGTGTCACTGTGGAGGCAAGGATAACGGTCACCGATGTGGATGAGGATGGCGCGGTGATTATTGAAGGCATCGCGCAGGTCGGCAAGACCCTGGAAGTCATCCTGACCGACCCGGATGCTGTCACCCAGACCAACTCGAATGGCACGGTTGCTGCTGCTGACATCACCCATAAATGGCAAAATTCGCCGTCCGACAGCCCCGACTACGCCGACATCAGCGGTGCCACCGAAGCAACCTACACCCTGAAAGAAAGTGATGCCGGCAGGACCATTCGGGTCATGCCCACTTATACCGACACGCACGGCTCCAAGACCCTCACCAGCGCGGAGACCAACGCCGTGGCACTCGAAACCGCATCCGCCGCACCGGGCATCGCCTTGGTGGACACCGGTTTTAGTAACAGCGATGGCATCACCAACAATGGTGTGGTGAATGTGACGCTGGCGAACGATTTTGTTCTCGACAGGGACACCTGGCATTACTCCACCGATGGCAGTGCCCCCGACACCGCCGGCACCAACCCCGATTCCGGCACCGCCGCCAGTTTTGATTTGGGCGACGAGGGCTTGGACTTGGCAGACGGCACCTATCAAATCCGCGTCCGCCAGACCATCGATGGTACCGTGTCTGTTATCGCCTCTTTGCAGATGACGCTGGACCAAACCGCACCGACGGTTGTGACCTTTGACGACCCCGCCGAAGGCGTGTTTGGGGTGCCGCAGTTGCTCGACGTCACCTTCTCTGAGCCAGTAACGGGTTTTGCATTTGGAGACTTAGCTGGAGCAGGTGCATTCACAGGAGGTAGTGTTACCGACACTAATAGCGACCGCACCACTTACACCCTTAGCCTCATCCCGGCCTTCGTATCCATCACCTTAGGCGTCCCTGCCAACGGCGTGGCCGACATCGCCGGCAACACGGGTCCCGCTAGCGTTGCCGAGGTGGCCATCACTGCGCAAGCCGCACCACCGGTAGTCGCTCTTCTGGCGGACACCGGCATTGACGGCGATGGCATCACCAGCGATGGAAGGATAGAGGTTACTCTGGATGAGTTTTTTGGTAACCAGGCTACTAACACCTGGGAATACTCCATCAATGACGGCGCGGATTACACCCCCGTCACCGACACCACCGGCACCAGCGCTCAGTTTGAATTGCCCGAAGGCGTATATACCGCCAATCAGGTGCGAGTGCTTCAGGTAGTGAGGGAATCTGAGTCCCTACCTGCCAGTCTCGGCGCAGTTACCATTGACACCACCGCACCGATGGCGAGACTCGGCAGCATTACCGGTGCTGTGATTGACCAGACGGGGCAGACGCACGACATCACCTTCACCGAGAATGTGACCGATTTGGTTGCGGGTGATTTCTCCACTTCCACAGGTATCACGGTGACTGCTGTGAGCGGTAGCGGTGCTGCTTATACCATCACCTACACCGCGACTTTGGCATCCTTCACTCTGACCCTTACCGCGGCCAGCGTGTCCGACATTGCCGGCAATCCTGTTGCCGAAACCAGCATGACCGGCATTGCGACTGCGGCACCGGCAAACCAGCCGCCGGTGATTACCTTCGACCGGTTTGACGACACCGGTGGTGTAGACTTCATGGGCGTTGCGATCTATTTGAATGAAGGCGACACCCTCACGGTGTTCGTGAACTCCGACAAACCGCTTGCCGCTACGTCGCTTGTGGGTGCTGCCTTGTTTGGCTTTGACGGATCAGTACGCCTTGCGCAAAATCTGCTGCGGGTAGCCGGCACCACCGACCCATATCAATATTCGGCGACCTATACCATCACAACTGCTGATCACGATGCAGGGGTAGAATTTAATGTTCGCGGTGTTACGGACACTGCCGACCCCGCGAACCCGGCACCTGATTTCGAACACTCTCTCAGAACAGTGAATATCGACACCGAGGCACCGGACATCGACCTGGTCGGCATTGCTGCAGTTACCGTCCCCCACGACGGCACATACACCGATGATGGCGTGAGTGGAGAGGGGCGTGAGGATACTCTGGAGACGACTATTACCGGACCCGACGGTTCGGCAGTGAACGTAGTGGACCCCACCGCGGAAGGCGACTACCTCATCACCTACACCGCGACCGACCGCGCCGGCAATGTCGCCACGGAGACCCGCACCGTGACCGTGAGCGAGCCGGTGGCCGCGACCAACACCGCGCCGGTAGTCAGTGGCGAGGCAGCACCGGATTATGCCGAGAACACCCCCGTCACCACGCCAGTGGCGACCTACACCGCGACCGATGCCGAGAGCAACGCCGTTGAATGGTCAGTCGGTGGCACGGGTGCGGGAGACCTCACGATTGATTCCGCAAGCGGCGTCTTGACATTCAAAAACCCGCCGAATTTTGAAGCCCCGAGCGATGCCAACGCCGACCGTGTTTATGACATCATCATTACCGCCACGGAAACCGATGGTAACCCAAGCAACCTGGTAAGCGAACCACTTGCGGTAACGGTAACGGTTACCAATGTGGAAGAGGGCGTCGGCACGGTCAGCATCAGCGGCACCCCCCAGGTTGGCATGGCATTGACCGCCGACACAGTAGCCGGTGACCCGGATGGCTTTGTTTCGGTTGATAGTCGCCAATGGCAGAGCGTGGACGGTGCCACCATCACCGACGTCGGCACCGATGTGACCTACACGCCGCTTGCGGCGGATGTCGGCAAGACCATTCAAGTAGTCGTTACTTACACCGATGGTTTTGGTGGCGGCAATACCGTCACCAGCGCGCGCACCCTGGCCGTGGTTGCCGCCGACGCACCCGCGGCACCGACTATCGCCCTGGCTGCGGACACCGGTTCTGATACCAGCGATGGCATCACCAGCAATGGCCAGGTGAATGTGACTCTGGCGGAAGGTTTTGATAGCACCACGGACACCTGGCAGTACTCCACCGATGGCAGTGTCCCCGTCACCGCCGGCACCAACCCCGGCACCGGCACCGCCGCCAGTTTTGATTTGGGCGAAGCGGGCTTGGGCTTGGACGACGGCACCTATCAATTACGCGTCCACCAGACCATTGATGATACCGTGTCTGCTGTCGCCTCTTTGGCAGTAACGCTGGACACCACCGCACCGATGGTGGACTTCAACATCAACAACCTTGCCGATGGTGTGGTTAACGTCTTGCAGAACCACGACATCACCTTCTCCGAGGCGGTAACCGATTTGGCAACGGATGATATTTCCGGTTCCTTGGATGCCGCAGTGGCGCTCGTGAGCGGTAGCGGTAGTACGTACACCATCTCCATCACTCCGGACGACACACAGTACACCCTAATCCTTGCCGCCAACGCAGTAACCGACCTCGCCGGTAACGCCAATGCCGAGGTGAGGGTATCCGTAGACGGCAAAGTAAACCGACTGCCGGTTGCCGAAGCGGGGGACAATCAACCTGATGCGGTTACCGGCACGCAAGTAACGCTGGACGGCTCTGGCAGCACCGACGCCGATAGCGGTGATGATCTGGCATACTCCTGGGCGCATACCTCGACCGATGGCAACCCGCCGGGTACTCCTGTGGCGATTACCGAGGACGGCACCGCTGCTGACGACCCCGCCACCCCGACCGCGGTCTTCACGCCCACGGCGGAGGGGGCTTATACCTTCACCCTGACCGTTACCGATAAATTCTCAACCCCGGCAAGCGACACCGCCACGGTAGTCATCACCGTAACGCCAGCCGCACCTGCAACTCCCGCACCTGTTCTCGGAGCAGTCACTGATACCAGTATAGTGCTCTCATGGGCCGCAGTGGATAATGCCGACACCTACACCCTGACCAGAGTTGTTGATGGCGGTGCTAATGTAGTAGTGGCATCTGCAATCACTGAACTGACTGCCACTGATACCGGCCTGACTGCCGCAACTGATTACAAGTATTCCCTTATAGCGACAAATTCCGGTGGATCAAGCGTAGCTGCTGAGGCTGATGCAAGGACTGCTGATGCCCCAACTGCTGCACCTGGCCTTGCGACACTTAGAGCAGGAGAAATCACTCATAACACTATAACGCTATTATGGGATGCAGTTACTGGTGTTGACAGTTACACCGTGTTCAGAGTTGTTACAGGCAGTGCTGATGTGGTAGTGGCAACAGTGACAGTAGGCAATGCATTGACTGCCACTGATTCTGGCTTGACTGCTGAAACAGAGTATAAGTATGTCATTACCGCAAGAAATTCTATTGGGACAAGTAATTCTGTAGAGCTTCCTGTAACTACTAATGCAGCACCTACCACCAACGCCGCGCCGACCATCACCAGAACCATTGACGATAACGCATTGAGTTATGCCGAAAACGGCAACGGAGCAGTGTGGAACTACGCCGCGACCGATACCGATGGCGATGATGCCGCCATCACCTGGTCACTCGGCGGAACGGATGAGGAAGACTTCACGCTTGATGCCACAAGCGGCGCATTGACTTTCAACGCCACGCCGAACTATGAGGCACCGGCGGATGCCGACACCAACAACGTTTATCGAATCACCGTAACCGCCACCGATGACGGGAGTGCGACAAGCGATTTGGCGGTAATGGTAACGGTTACTAATGCGGAAGATGCCGGAAGCGTCAACGCCATCACCGGCACCGCGCAGGTCGGGCAGACCCTGACTGCCGGCGACACGGTAACTGACGAGGATAGCGCGGGCATGATTGCCATCACCGGCCATCAATGGCAACGGTTGCCGTCCGGCGGCGGCGCGCCCGTAGACATCGGCACTGACCAAGATACCTACGATGTGGTGGCTGCTGATCTCGGAGCCACCCTGCGCGTGGTCGTCTCTTATACCGATGATTTTGGCGGCAACACCGACACCGCCACCAGCGCACCGACCGAAGCCGTGATTGCCGCGCCGGTCACGACCACACCTGCCGTGTACACTCTAAACGATGAACCTCATGCTACTGACGGAGATAAAGTAGTTATAACCTTCACATCCTCACACACCGGTGATTTTGTAATTGAATTTGATGGTGGTGCTACCACTAACTTTAGCATTGATGATGCAGCCAACCCATACATTCACACAGAACAAGTTGGGTATGATTATACTGGCGAGGTTAGGGTTTTACTTGGCAATGACGAAGTTGCCATGTTACCTGTAACGACTGGACCTGCACCGGACACCACCGCGCCGATGGTGAGCGACTTCCCCGCTCTGGGCGAATCCACGGTGGGTCATCAGGCAAGCGTGAAGCTTACCTTCTCCGAGGCGGTTAGCGGTTTGGCGGTGGGTGATTTCACCCCTGCCAACGCCACGATGAATAGTGTTGCCGACTCCGGCGACCAAACCACCTACACCGTCACCTATACCCCGACTGGCGCGGGTGAGGTAAGACTGACTCTCGGCGCCAACAGCGTGTCCGACACTGCCGCCACCCCGAATGATGGTCCCGCCAGCGCAGTAACCGCGCGCGGCACTGCGACGGTAGCGCTACCGGAAACCACTGATCAAGCACGCATCACTGCCACCATGACCATTCCCGGTCTCACCACCGCCGAGTTTGAAGAGGACAAGTTCAAGGATGGCATGGCGAACTTGCTGGGTGCTTCGGTTGATTCCGGTGATGTGAACATCCTCAGCATCGCCGCCGGTAGCGTGGTGGTTGATTATGAAGTAGTAACCACAGCGGACCAACTCGATACATTGGTAATGGTATTGTCCGGCACCAGCGCGTCGCAGTTACGCACCGCCAGCGGTCAAACTCCTGCCCCCGGCACCACCGCGGCGGTAACCCACACCGAGCTGGCGACCAGCCAGCCGCTAACGGATACTAACGCACCAACTGTAACAGTGGTAAGAAATGATGATAATTCCATCACGGTAACTTGGAGTGATATACCTGGCACCGATTATAATATTTATGCAATTAACGAAGGTGAGGATCCTGAGTTAATTATTGAGGAAGTCACTAGTCCATATACTATTGCCACTTCTGATGAACTTGACAAAGCAAATAGTGCTGACAGCATTGGTGTATTTGGTTTTTCTGAGGGTAATCCCCTTGGTACTCTAGATAATAATATAACGTCTGGAGAAGTACCTGCCGTGACGGACACCACTTCGCCGACGGTGACCCTCGGCACCATTGCCGAAGGTGTGATTGGCACGGCGCAGGATTACGACATTACCTTCTCCGAGGCGGTAACCGGTTTGGCGGTGGGTGATTTCTCCGTTTCCAACAACATTGTGGCGTCCGGCGACCTCGTGGTGAATAGTGTGACCCCGGCCAGCGGCCCCAGCACCACCTACACCATCAGCATCACCCCGCGAGCGACAGCCTTCACCCTGACCCTTACCGCCGACAGCGTGATGGACACCGCGACCACTCCGAACATGGGCCCCGCGACCGCGGCGAGCGCGAGCGGCAGTGCCACCGCCGGCGTGGCGCTGACCGCGCCGGACAACCAGAGCTATACCGTGGGCAGGGCGGTTAATCTGCAATTGTCGGGGGCTACCGGCGGCACCACGCCCCTGACCCACACCCTGACCAATCTGCCGGACGGACTGAGCTTTAACGCCGGCACCCGCACGCTGTCCGGCACGCCGACTGCGGTGACGAGCACCGTGCTGACCTACACGGTGACCGACGCCAACGGCGCCACGGCCACGGCCGACTTCACCGTCACCGTGGTCCTGCCGTCGGACACAGTCGCCCCGGTGATCACCCTTCTGGGGGACATCCGCTTTAAAGTTGATCAGGGCGCCACCTACACAGACCCGGGCGCCACGGCGAGTGATGGCCAGGATGGCGATCTCAGCGCCGGCATCGTCGTTGGCGGCGACACGGTGGATACCGACATGGTCGGCGAATACATCGTCACATACAATGTATCCGATGCCGCCGACAATGCCGCCAGGACTGTTGCCCGCATCGTCCGCGTCGTCGAGCCGGACACGGTTCCCCCCGTGATCACCCTTCTGGGGGACAGCCCCCTTGAAGTCGATCAGGGCGCCGCCTACACCGACCCGGGCGCCACGGCGAGTGATGACCGGGATGGCGATCTCAGCGCCGGCATCGTCGTTGGCGGCGACACGGTGGAGACCGACACCGCCGGCGAATACACCGTCACCTATGATGTATCCGACGCCGCCGGCAATGCCGCCGAGCAGGTCACCCGCATCGTCCGCGTCGTCCTGCCGCCGGACACGGTTGCCCCGGTGATCACCCTTCTGGGGGACAGCCCCCTTGAGGTCGATCAGGGCGCCGCCTACACCGACCCGGGCGCCACGGCGAGTGATGACCGGGATGGCGATCTCAGCGCCGGCATCGTCGTTGGCGGCGGCACGGTGGAGATCGACACTGTCGGCGAATACACCGTCACCTATGATGTATCCGACGCCGCCGGCAATGCCGCCGAGCAGGTCACCCGCATCGTCCGCGTCGTCCTGCCGCCGGACACGGTTGCCCCCGTGATCACCCTTCTGGGGGACAGCCCCCTTGAGGTCGGTCAGCGCGCCGCCTACACCGACCCGGGCGCCACGGCGAGCGATGACCGGGATGGCGACATCAGCGCCGGCATCGTCGTTGGCGGCGACACGGTGGAGATCGACACTGTCGGCGAATACACCGTCACCTATGATGTATCCGACGCCGCCGGCAATGCCGCGGCAACGGTCACCCGCATCGTCCGCGTCGTCCTGCCGCCGGACACGGTTCCCCCCGTGATCACCCTTCTGGGGGACAGCCCCCTTGAGGTCGGTCAGCGCGCCGCCTACACCGACCCGGGCGCCACGGCGAGCGATGACCGGGATGGCGATCTCAGCGCCGGCATCGTCGTTGGCGGCGACACGGTGGAGACCGGCACCGCCGGCGAATACACCGTCACCTATGATGTGTCCGACGCCGCCGGCAATGCCGCGGCGACGGTCACCCGCATCGTCCGCGTCGTCGTGGTGCGCGACCTTGATGCCCTGAACCGTGCGATTCTGCCCGAAGTGGCGCGCGACATAGCTGACCAGAACGTCAGCGCCATTGCACGGCGCCTTGAGCAGGCGCGGCTGCCCTCGAGAGCCGCCGGCAGCGCCAGCCTCGGCGGCGCCTCCAGCCTGGCGGAGATCGCCAACTCCCAGGGACGCAGCATCGCCGATGACCAGTTTGACCTGAAGCGGCTCCTGGGCAATTCCAATTTTGTCCTGCCGCTGAGCGCAACTGGCGACGGCGAAGAAGTGGACGACACCCAGCTGACCCTTTGGGGTGCGGGCGACTACCGCAACCTGAGAGGCGCCGACGGCGTGCGTTGGGACGGCGGCCTGTTCAGCCTGCAAATGGGTCTGGATGCGCACCTGAGCGAGCGCACCATCCTGGGTGTGTCCGTCTCCAGGAGCCAGGCGGAACTGGACTACACCGACCCCAGCATGGCGACCAGCGGCGACTATGACCTGGATATGACCAGTGTCCATCCTTACCTGGGCTGGACAATAGGGGGCATGGACTTCTGGGCGACCGCCGGCTACGGCAAGGGCGAACTGAATATCAGTGAAGACGGCGCGCAAGCGGATATCCCCTCAAGCGACCTGAGCATGCGGACCCGGGCGCTGGGCGCTAACGGTGCGTTGATGGAAACCGGCACCACCACCCTGCTGCTCAAAACCGAGATCTTGAGCACCGAACTGGAAGTGGATGCAAGTGAAGGGATAACGGCACTCACTCAGACAACCCACCGAGTGCGCATGACTCTGGAAGCGATTCGCGGTTTCAGCCTGGATAGTGGCGCACGATTGGAAACCAGCCTGGAGGCCGGTTTGCGGTATGACGGCGGCGGCGGCACGACCGGCACCGGCACGGAGATTGGCGGCGGCCTGCGCTATGCGAGCCTTAGCAAGCGCCTGGTGATGGAAGGCAAAGCGCGGGCGCTGGTGGGCGGCAAGGGCGATACCGAGGAATGGGGGCTCAGCGGGCTAATCAAATTCAGCCCCGCAGCGAACGGGCGCGGCCTGTCCTTCAGCTTGGCGCCGGGTTATGGGGCGACCGCCAGCGGCGTGGAGCGACTCTGGCAACAAGGGCTGGATGAGGGCCTGGGGGGGCAGGGCGGCAACAACTACAGCCCGAACCTGGACATCCGTTTGGATTACGGCATGGATGTTCCCGGGAGGCCTGGCCTCATGACGCCCTACACTGAATTCAGCCTTGGCGACAGGAACACCTATCGCCTGGGCCTGCAGTGGCGGCACAGCAAGTGGCTTGATCTGAAACTTGTCGGCGAGCGCGAAGAAGGCGGGACCACCGCTGAGCACGGCATCTATCTGGAGGGCGAGATAGCGTTCTAAGTTCCGCCATCCTCGCCGCAGGCGGCAATCCAGAACGGCGAAGCCGTAATCCTTTCGCCATTCCCGCCTTTTCCTTCGTCATTGCCCGGCTGGCAGTAATACTTTGATAGCGAGGCTCCGCCCGGGGCTTCGCTTTTTTTGTCTGTCATCCCCGCCGCACCCCGTCATTCGCGGTGTCAAAGCGCCTCAATTCCCTCCCCCTGTGATATTTCTTGCTAATTCCATTGTGTTTTTGTATAAACGCCCCGAATGCAGGCTACCCGCCGCCAGATGTAGCAGACCAACAATCAGCTTTATTCGCGCATAGTAGGGACCAAAGCATCATGAACAAGCTAATCACCCGATTCGCTTTTGCCTCCGCGTTACCGGTAGCAATAGGTATCCCCCCGCACACACAGCGGGGGCCAGGCATCATGAAAAAAGTGCTATGAACAAAATAGTCACTCAATTCGCTCTCGTCTCGGCGTTGCTGGTGGCGATGATGGCATCAATGGGCACCGCCCATGCGCAAACGCTGCGTATCACTGGTTCCCTGACCCCACCGTATCTCGAGAATGTTCCCAGCACCGCGGCAGTGTACGCCGCGAATGTCGACGGCGTCAGGGTCAACAACGCTGACTGGTCGGTCAGCGGTGAGAATGCGCACTTATTCTCGATTAGTCGTAGGGATAATGTATATAGACCATTGTGTGCCGCGCCTGCCATATTCACCGTAACCGTACGAGGTTAATACCATGACCACAGATTTAGCCGAATATCTGGTTGAGATGGAGAGTGCTAAAGAACTATATGAACAATATATGGAAGTTAGTCAAATATACAAATTGCCGGTTTTCCAGCCCCAGCCGGAACCGCAGTATGCGCCCCCAAGTAGCGAGAATCCGCTTACTACTAATGTCGTTACTTTGACAATATAGACATGGCAGATTGGACCGAGTTACTAAATGAGCTAGCGGAATCTGAGGACCCTTTATTTATTCAGAACCGCTTGATTGATGAGCTTACTAAGATTAGTAAGCTGCACGATGACAGCAATGTTGTTTATTACGCCTCTGGTTTTTTGCAAAAACCAACGGAATCGGCGACATCAATCACACGGGAAGATGTCAATGGCTTTATGAATACCTTTCACGGACTGGATTGTACTAAGGGATTGGTACTGATTGTGCACACCCCTGGGGGCGATATTCATGCAGTGGAAAGCATCGTCGCATACTTGCACCAGAAGTTTGATCGTATTACAGCCATGGTTCCTTATTTGGCGATGTCTGGGGGAAGTATGGTTAGTTTGGCGTGCGACACTATCGTCTTGGGCAGGCAAAGCCAACTTGGCCCAACAGATCCGCAAATTGTCATTCAGAACAAACAACATTCTGCCAAAGCCATACAGGATGCATTTGATCGTGCTAAAAGCGATATTCAAAGTGATGTAACGCTCGCCCATCTATGGGCTCCCATACTGCAATCCATGGGGCCATCACTGATTATTGATGCGGAGAGAGCGCTTGGATACAGTAAAAGCATGGTGTCGCAATGGTTGCAAAAAAGAATGTTTCGGTCGGAGAACGACTCCAAGGAAAAAGCCGATAAAATTGCTGACCATGTAAATGCCGATTCTGAAAACGTTTATGCACACGGTCAACGAATGGGCATAGAAGACTTACAGCAATTAGGCGTGAATGTAATTCCACTGGAGGATAATCAAGAATTGCAGGATGCAGTTCTTTCGGCGTATCATGCAATGACTATCATTTTTGAACAAACACCATCGTTAAAATTTATAGTCAACCATAACGGCAAGATGTGGTCGAAAAATACGCGCCAGGTTACTCTTCAAGCCCCGCCGGTGCCAGCGCCTGCTCAACCGGCCCAACCAGCACCACAGTAAACGCAAATAAGGGTTGTCATTGCCCGGCTTGTTCCGGGCAATCCAGAGGAACGATCGGTATCGCCTGCATCATCAGCACCAGTAATAACAAGGCTGTGCCCTTCGTTCCTCTGGCTCCCCGCCTCGATGCTGACGAATAAGAGCGGCCTTCCTTGAAAAAGTAGGGCGAGTGGTTGGGAATGGCTTTTTCCGCCGGGATGTCCGCTGGCCGGCCACCGATGAAGAAGAAGAACCCTGGAATTCCCTGTTGATAAAACGCGAAGTCTTCTGCGCCGGTGATGCGGCGGGCGATGGAGACGTTTTCCGGTCCATAGACATCCTCTAGCGTGGGCGCCATGGCTGCGGCTAGCTGCGGGTCGTTGTAGGTGACCGGGGTGCCTGGGTCTATGCGCACCTCCACTTCGGCGCCCATGTTGGCGGCTACGTTGGCCGCGTTGAATGGACTTGTATCCACATAACGTAGCACTGGCCGGATTGGTGCCGTGGGCCGAATCGGGCAATAACACTTTTTTTCTGGGGTTGCCTTTTGCCGAATGATAGGCGTGGATCATCAGCATGCCGGCGATACTTTTTGCACATGCTCGCGTTGTCAGTCCAAGACATACTTCATCAAACTTGGAATGCCCGCCTCGTATAAATCTGTGTCCGGCGGATTCCAAATAAATTCATGGCGAATAAGCGTTTGCAGATGTTCATTAACCGACTGTGTGGCATGTGAATCAGCAGGTAAATTATCTGCAATGATCTCTTTGAGCGTAGCCCTTGTGGTTGTTTCCATGTTTAGAAATATTGTTGCAATAGCAACAGCCGCCGGCATCAGTCCAAGTTCGTCTAATGTATTTCTGCGTTGTCCATAAAAGTTTGACCGGCGGTTCTCAACCTTTGTTTCTGCTTCGGTAATTTCTTGAGAGGTCAGTTTTTGCAGTTCTTTTTCCTTTGCCACATCCCAAAGAGCCGCGCCCCAAAGTTGAATAAAGTAAGGATAGTGCTGGCTGTCTTCAACGACATGCGCGAGGGTGGTGTCGTCTATTTTTATGCCGTGCTCATTTAACGGTTTTACAATGGCATCTGCTGTGGCCTGTGCATCTAATCGTGCAATGCCCATTTTCGTGGAACGTTCAACAAAACTAGCCCCCACTGTCTTCAAGAAATGTGCCAAGTCGGGAGTGCCAGCGAGAACCAGCAAAAAAGGTGCTTCCTCTCGTACCTTCTGGCTCAGGTTTAACAAAGCACGACATTGCCCCTCTTCCATTTGATGTGCTTCATCTAACAAACACACCAAAGGACTTTTTTTACATTGGTGAATCAATTTATCCAATAGTTTTTTCGGGGAGGTAGCGTTTTCAGTCCAAGTGCCATGTAGAAATCCTTTAAACCCGGCTTCCTTTTTATTCGGAAGCTTTTTTTGCAACCAATTTTTAGATATTAGAAAATCCCACATTTTTGCCGGAGAGGTTAGTTGATCGGGGGTCACTCGGCTTACCCGTATAGAATTGTTCTTTGTACCGCCCTTTTTAGTTTCATTTGCGAACCAATTTAATAGCACTGTTTTTCCCATACCCCTGGGCCCATACATAACCATGTTGGCGGCAGGCGAATCCCCATCAGCCATGTCTGCTAATATCTGCTTGAATTGACCCTGCTCGCTTTCCCGGCCTGCCAGATAGGGCGGGCGTTGCCCATCACCTGGTCTAAACGGGTTTCGTGTTCTTGTGGGTGTCATGATGGCCACCTCATTCGCCATCCAATGCTCAATCGAGCAACTGGCTCTTCTGCATAGTATCCTCTTTTGGAGGATGATCAAGAATTGCAGGAGGCGGTTCTTTCGGCGTATCACGCAATGACTCTCACTTTTGAACGATCACCATCATTAAAATTCATAACCAACCATAACGGGAAGATGTGGTCGAAAGGTATGCAGCCGGTTATTCTTCAAGCCCCGCCGGCGCCAGCGCCTGCTCAACCGGCCCAACCAGCACCACAGTAAACGCAAATAAGGGTTGTCATTGCCCGGCTTGTTCCGGGCAATCCAGAGGAACGATCGGTATCGCCTGCATCATCAGCACCAGTAATAACAAGGCTGTACCCTTCGTCCCTCTGGGTCCCCGCCTCGATGCTGACGAATAAGAGCGGCCTTCCTTTCGACCGGATGGCGTGATTGCGAGGGCATCCGCAGGGCATTGAATAACGCCACCATCACGGCGGTGGCAGGACATCCCAGGGGGTGCTTGGTTAGGTTGGCGTGGGAATGCCAGGCCTTGGTTCAGGATGAATTCATTTGCAGATAGTCGTAAGCCATCCGGACCATGGCCTGCACACCGGGCAGCAAGGCGGATTCGTCCACGAAAAAGTAGGGCGAGTGGTTGGGAATGGCTTTTTCCGCCGGGATGTCCGCTGGCCGGCCACCGATGAAGAAGAAGAACCCTGGAATTTCCTGTTGATAAAACGCGAAGTCTTCTGCGCCGGTGATGCGGCGGGCGATGGAGACGTTTTCCGGTCCATAGACATCCTCTAGCGTGGGCGCCATGGCTGCGGCTAGCTGCGGGTCGTTGTAGGTGACCGGGGTGCCTGGGTCTATGCGCACCTCCACTTCGGCACCCATGTTGGCGGCTACGTTGGTCGCGATGTTGCGGATCTTCTGGTGAATTGAAGCCCGCATCTCCGGATCGTAGGTACGAATGGTGCCGCTCAATTTTGCGCTGTCCGGGATGATGTTGTTGCGCACTCCACCGTGGAAGGAGGCGATGGTGACTACGGCGGGAGCACGGGTGATGTCGATCTGGCGACTGACTATGGTTTGCAGCGCCGTAATGATCGACGCGCCGGTGACGATGGGGTCCACCCCGGCCCAAGGTCTGGCGCCGTGGGTCTGCTGGCCCTTGACGATGATTTCCAGCCGTTGGGCGCTGGCCATGGCCCCCTCTGGGCGGTAGTTGGCGGTGCCGGCCAAGCCCGATTGGGAGATGTGCAGGCCGAATATGGCATCCACGTCGGGGTTTTTCAGCACTCCCGCCCGGACCATCATGCTGGCGCCGCCATCCTCGCCTTGGGCAGGGCCTTCCTCGGCCGGCTGGAAGATGAACTTCACCGAGCCGGGAAGTTGGTCGCGCATGCCGCTGAGCACGGTGGCCGCGCCCATGAGGATGGCGACGTGATTGTCATGGCCGCAGGCATGCATGACCCCAACCTCCTGGCCCTCATAGGAACCCTTGACGGTGGATGCGTAAGGCAGCCCTGTGCGCTCCACTACGGGCAGCGCGTCCATATCCGCCCGCAGGGCCACCACGGGAGCGTTTTGCCGCCCGCGCAGCAAGCCAACCACGCCGGTGTGGGCAACGCCCCGCTGAACCTCCATGCCCAAGCTCTCCAAATGCTCGGCCACGAGTTCGGCGGTTTTGAATTCCCGGTTGGAAAGCTCAGGGTTTTGATGAATACGCCGTCGCCAACTGATGATTTGCTGTTCGAGCACAGCAGCGGATTGGCTGATTTGCGCCTTCAGGTCCACCGCCGTTTGGCTGCTGACGCCGGCCGGCATCGTCGCGCTCAGGACGAAAATCAGGCCGCAAGCCCTACGAGCGAGTGCCCGGAACATGAGTGTCCGGAACATGGGCGCTTCTCCTTCAGCAAGCCAAACGGCAGGTGGCGGATAGGATACACTGCATCGCATTGAACATTCAGAACCTCTAGGGTGCAGCCTTAGTCAAGGAACAAAGGGGGATAGATGAACTTTGATATCGCCATGACGGATGAACTACTGGCGACCACTCGCGCCGTGCGCAAGCGCTTGGATTTGAACAAGCCGGTTCCCCGGCACCTGATCAATGAGTGCCTGGAGCTTGCGGTTCAGGCACCGACCGGCTCCAATTCGCAAATCTGGCGTTGGCTGGTGGTTGATGACCCCAACAAGCGGCAAGCCTTGGCCGACCTATACTGCAAGGGTGCTCAGGAATACCTGTCCGTCGCCGCGAACCAAGTGCCCGAGGGGCAAACGAAGCGCGTCTTCGACTCCGCCCTCTACCTCATGCAACACATGCAGGACGTGCCGGTTCATGTGATTCCCTGCGTGCAGGGACGGCTGCCGGAAAACACGCCCGTCATGGCGTTGGGAAGCATGTTCGGCTCTATTTTTCCGGCCGTCTGGAGTTTTCAACTCGCCCTTCGTGCCCGTGGCTTGGGCTCCACGCTCACCACCTTGCACCTGATGCACGAACAGGAGGCGGCCAAGCTGCTTGGCGTGCCGGACGATGTGATGCAGGTGGCGCTGCTGCCGGTGGCCTACACCCTAGGCACAGACTTCAAGCGCGCCCACCGGCCGCCAGTGGCTGACATCACCCATTGGAACCAATGGTAGGAGCGGTTTTGCTCAATAGCCCTCCTAGCGCCCGCCGCCGCCAAGTTCGATGCGTTTCTAAGCTAAGACGGCATCCAAAGGAAGCAACGGGACATTTCAATTCCATCCTGTTCGGCTTGATCGCAACGGAGCTTGGCGAGAGGGCCGGGCCTTCTTCCTAGCGATATAATCGCGCTTATGGGCAATGAGGCCGATGAACAAACCGGGCAGGACACCCGCGCTGCTTCTGGCGGAGCTTGGCGTCATGCTCTCATGTGGGCCACTTTTGGTTTGACGTTATTGGTCACCCTGATCATTGCCGTTCAGGTCATGCTGAGGACCAAGGGCTTCGACTAGGCTGTTGGCGCAATCCGCCAAGGTTGCTTCTTGGGCTTCCAACGCCTGCAGCAAGCGAAACTGCGCCAACGCCCGGTGGCGGTTCTCCCCGCGTTGGCTCACCTTGAAGTAGGTGTCCCCGCGCAGATGGTCGGTGAGAAATCTAACGCCCAGCATCAGGGTGACGTAACGCGGCGCCAGCACGAGGTCCTCGGTGCTGGCGGGAACCGCTGCTTCGGCCAGATAACCTCGCGCCACCGACTGGAAACGCGACACCAGCGCGTTTTCCGTCAACAGGGAGCGAACCAGGTCGCCGAAGTCCCAAGCCCAATGGCCCCACATCACGGTGTCTAGGTCAAGCACCGCAACCACGTCGCCAGAGTTGCTGAAAATTAAGTTGTCCAACTTGCAGTCGCCGTGGATGTACCCCGTGCGCTGGCGGAAGCGGTTTTGTAGCAACCGCCGAGCGTCAATGAATGCCGTCCATTCAGGCTCCAGTTCCCGGAATGGCTGGAATTCGGTCAAGTAGTGGTTGAGTTGCAGGAATCCGGGAATGACGTCGTTGAGGCGTGGGCCGCCGAGGTCCTGCAGGCAGCGACGGGTTTTGCCGAGGGCTCGGCCGGCCGCTTCAGCTTGAGCGTCATCGACTGCTTGCGAGAAGCTGCGTCCTTCAACATAAGACCACAGGCGCCAGAACTCTCCCTCCAATTCCAGCCAACGTTCGCCATCGGCGGCTTCGATGAGCCTTGGGGCCCAGCCGGGCATCTTTTGATGCAAATGGTCCGCCACCCGGGCGATGTTGCGCATCAGTGTAAGGCCATCATGAAAAACCCTTTGGTTGATGCGTTGCAGCACATAGCGGCCCGACGACATCTGCACCAAGTAGGTGTCGTTGATCTGTCCTTCGCCCAGTGGTGCCGGCGTCGCCTGCATTCCCCATCCCTGAAGCAGCGCTGCCGAAGGGCTTATTGGCCGGCCAGCCATTCTTGTACGCTCGGCGCGATGGCCACTAGGTATTCGCCTTGGGGTTCGCTCGCCTTGGCGAGAAGTGCCCTGGCTGTGGCTGCGTCTATGTTGCCTCTCAGATAGGTGAGCAGGGCCCGCAAAGTGGCGGCAAGGGCCCACATTGGTGCTTCAAGTTCCGGCGGGAAAGTGCCGGCTTCGCAAGCGCTCAGCCGCTTTACGCACTCGTTGAGCAGAGTATCACCGCCTTGGGCCAACGCTGCCCGGAACCGGTTGGCGGCGAAACTCTCCGGCGGTAGCGCATCCACTGGACGATTGAGCGGCGTATCGGCATGGTAGGGCCTGGCTTTCGGCTCTTCCTTGCTGTTGACGCGGGCAAGGAGCGCGGCGGACCCGAGCAGCCGGCCGTACCACTTGATTGGCTCCAGCAGTTCCACGCCCGGAATTTGCCGCTCGTCAACGCCAAAGGCGACCAGTAGCTTGCGGCTGGTTGCGGGCAAGTCAAAGATGCCAGCGGCGGCCAGTTGCTCCAGGGACGATTCCAACCAAGCCGCCAGATTTTCAGGTGCGGTCCGGTTGGACCAGAATCTGTCCGCCAATACCGGCATCCGGGACCATAGACGCACCGGCAATAGCTCATCCGTCACCAGCTCCGACCAGAGACAAGCCTCGCCGCCAAGCACTTTGCCGCTGCCCGCCTCGCTAGCCGCCAACCGCCAGCCTTCAGCCCATTTCAGGCCGGCGGCGACATGGCTGAATCTCGGGTCGTTCGGTAGGGCGTCTTCCTGCGCCAGCAATTCGCCTTCGGCGGCGTCCGGCGCGTAACGATGATGCACATCCGCCGGATAGAACAAATCCAAGTAGTAGCCGGAGGAAACCACGCAATCATGGCCGGTCGCGAGGGCCCGCCCCCGCGCGGTGGCGCCGCGCCAGGATTGCACAACCAAGTTTGTTGGTGCGCCGCCGGTGAGCACTTCGTCCCAGCCGAGCACCCGCTTGCCGCGGCGGGCCGCAAGTTCGGCTATGCGCTCAAGAAACCGGCTTTGCAGGGTGCCAAGGGTGCGCAAGTTCCGTTCGCTCCGGTAGGCGCTGATCTCGGCGCTGTCGTTCCACCATGCGGGATTCACCTCGTCGCCGCCGATGTGAATGAAGGCGTCTGGGAACAGCTCGGCGAACTCGCCGAACAGTGTGTCGATGGCTTGGTACACAGCTTCGTCAGCGGGATTCAGTACAGCCTCATGGGGGCCGAATTGACGGCTGGGCGACACCTCGGCGGGTTGAGGCCCCCATTCGGGGTGAGCGCAAAGCCAGCTTGTGACATGGCCGGGCATGTCTAGTTCGGGCACCACCCGTATGGCGCGCTCGCCAGCTGCGGCGACCAAAACGCGCAACTGCTCCGGGCTGTAGCTTTGATGGCTGGCGAGCTTGGGATAGGCTTGGCTTTGAAACCGGAACCCTTGGTCGTCGGTCAGGTGAAGGTGCAACACGTTGAGCTTGTAGAACGCCATGGCGTCCAAGGTGTTGAGCAACGTATTCAAGCTGATGAAACGCCGGGCCGGGTCCAACATCAGCCCGCGCCATGGGAAGCAAGGCGCATCTTCAATCCTGACGCTGGGTAGGTGGCCGTTGCCGTCGCTCAGCTGCGCCAGGGTTGCAAGGGCGTGCAGGGCGCCAGCGGTCCCTGGGGCGCGGATGAGCACGCCATCGGCGGCAATCCGCAATTGGTAGCTTTCGTCATCACCGAGAGCCGGTGTGCGCTCGCTGTAATCAGCCAAGTCGATGCGCAGGGGAACGGTCGGGCCTGCGCCTGCCTGAGATAAGCGGTCATTGTGGCCGCCAAGCCATTTGTTGGTGCGCTCCACGCCCTTGGCCAGGATGGGGTTCCCGGCTGCGCGGATCTTGAGCCGGCCGAGGGCGATGCAGTCCTGCGCAACGTTGGCTTGGCGCGGGCGGGGCACAAGAGGCGGTTGCTTCATATAGCGAGGATATTGAATGCCTTTGCAATCTTCCATCCTCGTGCCAACATAGTTGGCATGAATCCACGGGAGCGCATTGAAGCGGTGTTGCGGGCGGAAGCGGAAGCCATCGCTGCCGTGCAGGTCACCGATGACTTCGTGCGGGCCGTTGAGGCATTGGCTGTCTGCGAAGGCAAGGTGCTGGCCACGGGCATCGGCAAGGCTGGCCATATCGCCCGCAAGTTTGCCGCCACCCTGTGCTCGACGGCAACGCCGGCCAACTTCATTCATCCAGCGGAGGCTGCCCACGGCGACCTTGGCCTAGTGGGGCGAGACGATCTCATGGTGGCCTTCTCCACCAGCGGCAAAAGCCGGGAAGTGTTGGAAATGCTGGAGTTGTCGCGGCATTTGGGTGTGGCCATGGTCATTGGCGTCACCTCGCACCCGGACTCGGCGTTGCGGGATCTGTCTGATCTGGTTTTGGAGATGGGCGTCATTGAGGAACCCTGCCCCTTGGGGCTAACGCCGAGTGCCAGTACTGCGGTCATGCTAGCCGTCACCGACGCCATCGCCTTGGCCTTGCTGGAAGTCAAGGGCGTCACCAGGGAAGACTACGGCCTGCGCCATCACGGCGGCTATCTCGGCCGCCGCACAAGGACGGACAACTTACCGCAATGAGGTGGTTGACAGCGGCTGCCGTTTCACCTTGGCGCCAGGCAGGCGCTCAAGTCGGGGGTCCCCCTCCCCAAGCAGGCAGGGCAGGGCGGCTGCGCCCAAGCCGGCGTGAAGCAGCGGCAGCAGCATTGCCAAGTCTTGGCAGCAAGCGGCCTTGATTGCTTGCGGGAGGTGCTCTTCGCGCAGAGGCGCCACAACCTTGGCCAACGGCGCCGTGGCGCACTACGGCGGAAAACAACTTGAAGTTGCCCCATAGCAAACTAATATCGCTTTCTTTTTGAACTCTTCGGCTTTTCCCCGGTCTATTGCTATAAGACAGAGACTTTTCAACGGCATGGAGGATCGCTATCCTGACGAGTGTAACTGCAAGAAGGCAACATCCTGTTGCGTATAAGGCGGTTGTATTTTTCATTACGAAAGGTAACATTTGGCTCCAGTGTTGAACATCTCTGACTTTGGTTTTCAGAGTCTCCAACTAGGTGGTTAGAGCACCGAACATGAGGGATACCCGGCTCCCCCCCCTCCCCACGGGTATCCCTCTCTTTTCTTCCCCCTTAACGCCTTCGTGCTTGATCCTTCTTTGCGCCGACGGTAATAAGGGGAACCAAGGGGAAGCAAGGCGGGGAGAACGTAGGGCCGTTTCTACTTGTGGAATCGGGCTCGAGTTGCGGTGAAGCGAAACGCCATGCCGCCAATTTCAGCCTCAATGGGGTCATCCCGCTTGGATAGAGTCGCCTGCTCGAAAGTGGTGGCCAAGATCTCGCCCATGATGTAGTCCCTATGCCCGTAGGCCGCCTTGACCAACTCATCATCGCCTTGAAAACGCAGAACAATGCGGTCGGAAATGGCGAATCCTTTATCCTTGCGAGCGCGCTGCGCTCGGTTGATGATCTCTCGGGCGTAGCCGCCGCGAATCAGATCGTCCGTCAGGGTGGTGTCAAGCACAACGGTCACTTGGCCATCGCTGGCCGCGCCGGAGTTGGGCAATGGCTGCTGCTGCACCTCAATGTCATCAAGGCTGAAGCGCTCGCCCTCAATCGTTAGTGCGCCTTCCTTTTGCAATTCGGCAATACGTTGCTGGGAAAGTCCGCTGATCAGGGGCGCGAAAAGCTGCACACGCTTGCCCAACCGCTTGCCTAGGATGCGCCAATTCGGCTTGGCCATCAGTTCCACGTAGCGCCTTTCGTCGGTATCGAAAGCCAGCTCTAGCACATTCAGCTCCGTTTTGATGTAAGCGCTTAGACGGGCGAGTTGATCAAGCCTCCCTTGGTCACGGTGAACCACCGTCAGTGAACCAAGGGGTGTGCGCAGGCCGATTTTAGCCTCTTCGCGCTGTTGCCGGCCAAGCAGGACCACCTGCTGCATCCGTTCCACCGCGTCTTCAAGCGCCGGCTTGACGAAGCCCTCCTCGAACACGGGGTAATCGCATAGATGAACGGATGCGGGTTTGGCCTCGCCGCCGCCAAAATGCGCTAACTCCTGATACAGGTGCTCGGACAAAAAGGGGGTGAAGGGCGCCATCACCCGGCACATCTCCTGCAGCACCGTGTGCAGGGTGGCGAAGGCGGCGATCTTGCCGGCGGTGATCTCCTCGCTCCAAAACCGGCTGCGGTTGAGGCGTATGTACCAATTGGTGAGGTCGGCGATGAATTCAAACAGCCGCGGCACCACGTTATAGAGCTGGTAGGCGTCCATCTCCCGGGCGATGCCGGCCTTCAAGGTCTGTAGGCGGGAGAGAATCCAGTGATCCAGGATGTTGTCGCCCAGATGACTGCCCCGCTCCGGTGACCAGCCGTCGACTTCAGCGTAGGTTTGCAAGAATGAGAAGGCGTTGCGCCAAGGCAACAGCACCCGGCGCGCCATGTCCCGCACACCGGCATCCGCGAATCGCTGCTCCTCGGCGCGGACTAAGCTGGAGTTGATGAGGTACAGGCGCAAGGCGTCGGCGCCGAAGGTCTCCATCAGTTCATCCGGCGGCGTGTAGTTGCGCAGCCGTTTGGACATCTTCTTGCCGTCTTCGGCCATCACCATGCCGTTGACGATGACGTTGCGAAATGCGGGCTTGTTGTAAAGCGCCGCCGCCAGAACCGCTAGGGTGTAGAACCAGCCTCGGGTCTGGTCAATGCCCTCGGCGACGAACTCAGCCGGAAAGCCGGCCGCAAACAAGCTCTCGTTCTCGAACGGATAGTGCATCTGCGCATAGGGCATGGCCCCGGACTCGAACCAGCAGTCAAGCACTTCCGGGATGCGGCGATAAACGCCCTGCTCGCCGTCGAGGGTGAAAGTGAGGGGATCGACATGCTCCCTATGCAAATCCGATGCGCGCACGCCGGTTCGGGCTTCCAGCTCATCAATGGAGCCGATGCAGGTTTGACGGCCAGTTGCATCGTTGACCCAAATCGGGATTGGCGTCCCCCAAACTCGGTTGCGGGAGATCGCCCAATCCGCGGCCCCTTTGAGCCAGTTGCCGAAGCGCCCGTCCCTGATGTGCCCCGGCACCCAATGCACCTGTTGATTGGTGGCCACTAGGCGATCCACCAAGTCGGTAACGCGGATGAACCAGCTTGGCACCGCCCGGTAGATCAGCGGCGTGTCGGAGCGGTAGCAATAGGGATACTCATGCTGGATGACATCTTGGCGATACAGCGCGGTTGCCGCCTTCAGGTATTCGATGATGCCCCGGTCGGCGTCCTTGACGTACTGCCCGGAGAAATCCGTGACTTCATCGGTGAACCGTCCCGCCATAGTCACCGGGCAGACGAAGGCGGTGATGCCCGCCGCCTTCAGCACCCGGTTGTCGTCCTCGCCAAAAGCCGGTGCCTGATGCACAAGCCCGGTGCCTTCATCCGCCGCCACGTAGTTGTCCGCCACCACCACGAAGGCACCCCGTTGCCGTTCTCCAGCGAAGTAAGGGAAGGGGGGTTGGTAGGCGCGGCCGACCAGATCGCGGCCCTTAAGCCGAGCCTTGACCTTCAGCTCGCCGTAGGCCGCCAGCCGTTCTTCGGCGAAGTAGATGTCCCAGCCCATGCCCTCATCATGCACTTTCACATAATTGATGTCCGGGCCGACGCAAACCGCCAGGTTGGACGGCAAAGTCCAGGGGGTTGTGGTCCAGACCGAGAGATAGGCGTCTTCATCCACCAGCTTCAGCAGCACCGTGATTGCAGGGTCCTGCACCTCCATGTAGGTGTCGCTGACCTCGAAATTCGAAAGGGGGGTCTCCAACGCGGTGGACACCGGCATGATTTTCTCGCCTTGATAGATCAGCCCTTGGTCCCAGAGCTGCTTGAACACCCACCAGAGCGATTCCATGTACCAAATGTCCATGGTCTTATAATCGTTTTCGAAATCCACCCAACGGCCCAGCCGGGTGATGGTCCGCCGCCATTCCTTGACGTAGCGGTCAACGATGGCGCGGCACTCATCGTTGTATCCGGCCACGCCTAAGCGGTCCACTGCTTGGTGCGCTGACATGCCCAACTGCTTGTCAATTTCATGTTCAATGGGCAGGCCGTGGCAGTCCCAGCCGAAGCGGCGCAGTACATAGCGGCCCTTCATGGTCCAGTAACGGGGCACGATGTCCTTGATGGTGCTGGCTAGGATGTGGCCGTGATGGGGCAGGCCGGTGGCGAACGGCGGGCCGTCATAGAAAATGTAGGGCTTCTTGCTGCGGCGTTGCTCCATGGATTTTTGAAAGGCGTTGGAGGACTCCCACAGCTTGAGCATGTCGTGCTCCATCTGCACGAAGGAGAAATTCGCCGACGCTTGAGCGGATTCAGCCATGATCCTCGGGAAAGAGAAGTGGGAGAGGGCATTTTACGCCATCCAAGCGGGTTCTGCAGAGGGCCGTGGCCGCCCGACGAACTGCCAAGAGTGGGCTCACTGCATCGCTTGCGGCCACCGGCAAAAGGAATTGATCAGCATGAAAACCGAACCCCCGCCCCGTTCCGCCTATCCTTGGTATTTGGCTGGCTCGAGCCTGTGGATGGCGGGCATGAGCTTGCACGGGTTCCTGTTCACATGGATTCTCGTGGGCATCCTGGAAATGTCGGCGGACCGGGTTGGCGTCGCCCGCTTCTTAGCTGAGTTCCCACCGCTGCTCGCCTTGCTGCTTGGCGGCGTTTTGGGGGACCGCATCAACGGACGCTCCTATTTGGCGTCCATGCATCTTTTGATGTGTTTGCCGCCGCTCGGCATCGCCATGGTCTTTCAACTTGGGCTGTTGAACTACTGGTGGGTGGTGCTCTTTGGTGTTCTGATGGCGAGCATTCAAGCTTTGTCGGACCCGGCCCGTCAGGCCATGCTGTCGCGGGTGGCCCGCTTTGACGTGCAGCGGGCCGTAACCACCATGACTATCGCCACCTCCTTGGTGGGCATGGGCGCCATAGCCATCGGTGGGCGGCTTGATGTTTTGGGGCTGACGCTGGTGCTTGCCATTCAGTCGCTGTTCTTTTTTGTTGGCCTGTTCGCCGTTTGGCGGTTGCCACCATTGCCGATGGGAACCGGACCCCGCCCCAATTTCGCCGCTGGGCTGCGGGCTGTTTGGGGCCTTCGGCTGGTCCGCAACATCATCGGCCTCAACTTTCTTTCGAGCCTGTTCAACGCCGGTGCCTACATCATCGTCATCCCCTATGTCGTCAAGGAAATCTATTTCGGCGGCGCCGAAATGCTCGCTCTGGTCATGATCGCCTTCACCATCGGCAGCATCGGCTCCAACGTTGTTCTGCTGCTCTTTATGCCCCTGCGTCGTCCGGGCCGGATTTTTTTGGCCATGCAGCTCTCGCGCATGGCGATCTTGGTATTGATATGGCTCAAACCAGCACCTTGGTTGTTCTACGCCCTGCTCATCGCCTGGGGTGTCAACGTGGGCGTCACCAGCACCTTGGTCCGGGCCATCGTGCAGGAGTTGGCGCCGGCTACGACGCGCGCTCAGATACTCTCGGTGCTGCTGCTCAGCTTCTTGGTCAGTGTGCCGATCAGCGCCTTCCTGCTTGGGAACCTGGTCGAACAGTTCAATCCTCTGGCCGGCTTGGTGCCGGGCATGGTCATGTCCTTGGTCATCTTCGCTAGCGGATTTGCCCTCAGCGGTCTTTGGTCCTATCGGTCATTGGGCGCCGCCAGCTCCCGCTAAGGTCGATGGCGAGTTTTCCAATGTAGAATGGGCCCTGCCAAGCTGAAATCAGGCACCCCATGCCGACTGCATCCGCCCATCTCCATCAGGGGACCAAGTCCGATGTCGTCTCCACTAGTTCGGAGGCCCTGATCCTAGTGGACGCCAATGACGTCGAACTCGGGTTCCTTGACAAAACCTCTTGCCACGATGGCGGCGGCGTATTGCACCGCGCTTTCTCTGCGTTTGTTTTCGATGATCGGGGGCGGGTCCTCATTCAGAAGCGGTCGGCGAACAAGCGCCTGTGGCCGTCCTATTGGTCAAATAGCTGCTGCTCCCATCCACGTCGGGGCGAGGCCATGGGGCAGGCGGTGCGCCGCCGCCTCAACGACGAACTAGGCATTGGCTGGCGGCAAGTGCCCGACTTGCAATTCCTGTACAAATTTCAATACCAGGCATCCTTTGGCGATGTCGGCAGCGAACGCGAACTCTGCTGGGTGTTCCGGGCGCAGCTGCGGGGTGAACTGATGGTCAACACCACGGAAATTGACGATTGGGCTTGGATTGAACCCCAGGCCCTGACCTGCCGCCTCGCGCAGCAAGCCGACGACTTTACGCCTTGGCTGCACTTGGAATGGTCGGCAGTGCAGGCATCGGCGGGCTAATGGTCGCCTCGCAGCTTCATTGAGTTCATGGTGGTCGCTTTCAGCTCTTCTGGCGTTCCGCTGCAACGCCTGGGCATGGCGTGTGGAATGGAGTCAATGGCGGCGGTGATGGTGGCCGATGGGCTGTGGCGACCTTGTGAGGGCCTTGCGTCAGTGCTCGGCTAGTGCGCCGATACGGCCAGGTTGGCGGGAAAGCCATTGAAAGCGGGCGATTAGGGCGCAAGCCGCCACGGTCAGGCCAAGGGTTGTGCCCACCCAGAAACCGTAAACGCCGAGATCTGGCGTTCCCAGCAGGCCGAACCCGAACAGGACGGCTACGGGAAAGCCCATTCCCCAATAGGCCAGGGCAGCCAAGGCCATCGGCGTGCTCGTATCTTTGTAGCCGCGCAAAGAGCCCATTGCGGTCACTTGGGTGTTGTCCATCAGTTGGAACGCCGCCACGAACAACAACAGCTCGGCGATCAGCGCAAACACTGTTTCGTCGTTGGTGTAGAACCCCGCCAGCAGATGCCGGCTGAAGAAGAGGGCCGCCGTCGCCGCTAGGCCAAAGCAGGCGCTTACGCCAATGGTCGCCAAGCCGATCCGCCTAGCCGCCGCCAAGTCGCCGCGACCGACATTGAAGGCGACCCGGACCGAGGCCGCCATGCCAAGCGCTAGCGGCACCATGAAAGTCAATCCGGCTATGTTGGCGGCGCCTTGGTGCGCCGCCACCGCGTCCACGCCTAAACGACCAATGGCCAAGGTTATGACGGCAAACATGCTGATCTCCAGAAAATTGGACATGCCAATGGGCGCTCCGAGCTTGAACAAGCGCCGGATGGCGCGCCAATCGGGCCAGCTAAAGCGTTGGAACACACCCGCGGCTCGCATCTTGGGAGAAGCGACGATGGCGGCCATGGCCAGCATTTCATAGGTCATCACCAAGGCGCTTGCATAGCCGCAACCGACCCCGCCCAAGGCGGGTACGCCAAACCCGCCGTGGATGAACAGGAGGTTGAGCGGAATTTTCAAGGCCAATGCGGACAGCGCCACCAACATGGCCGGCAACGTCCAGGACAGGCCATCGCAAAGATAGCGCAGGGCGAGGAAAATAAGGAATGGCAACACGCCCCAGGAAAGTGCCTGTAGATAGCCTACGGCAATGGGAATGGCTTGGGCGGCCACGCCTATGGTGCGCAGTATGGGTTCGGCGTTTTGCAGCAAGACGATCATGGCGACGCCGCCGACAACGGTCATCCATAGGGCTTGGCGCAGCACCTCCCCAGCCTGGTTGGTGCGCCCGCCGCCATGCAGTTGGGACACGGAAGGCGTGATCGACATGATGACGCCGGAAGCGAAGAACAGCACTGGCCAGAACAGATTGCCGCCCAAGGCCACGCCGGCTAAGTCCACAGCGCTGACCCGCCCGGCCATGACTGTGTCCGCCACGCCCATCCCCATTTGCGAGAGTTGGGCCAAAATCATGGGCAGCGCCAAACGCCCGAGTTGACTCAACTCCTTGAGAATCAATCTGTTTCTCTTAATTGCGGGACGAAGGTGACGGACGAGGCAAGCGCACAGCCGCCGACCGTTCTTGCGCCAGTTTGGAGCATCACCTCATTGGTCCTCTTGATCGCGGGGCGAAGGGGACGGACGAGGCAAGCTCGCAGCCGCCGACCGTCCTTGCGCCAGTTTGAAGCATCACCTCGTTGGTCCTCTTGATCGCGGGGCGAAGGTGACGGACGAGTCGAATATGAGTGGAATCGGATACGTTCGGCCGCGCATGGAATGACATAACAAATAGTATTTCAATGTGTTGGGAAGGTATAGCCGCGACCTAGGCGAATCGAACGTGCCCATGCGCTCCTGTGTCTTCTCTCATTGCGAATCCGGGCGCATCCTTGGCCTAGAAACAAAGCCTATGTGGTGGAGGCGCGCTTTGCGTTGGTGGCCGGCCAATGCTACTGTTTCGCCGTGAAAATAAGCACCCAGTCGTCGAATCGTCGGCATCGCCCAGCCCCCCATCTGATGAACATGCATCAAGTTCGAGGAATGCCTTGCATGCTGGCTATCGTCGTTGCGGCTTGGTTGCCATCGGCAGCGAACGGCCAGCTCTACGTGGGCGCGGACGTCGGGGTAGCCATTCTTGGGAATCTGGAGTCCACGCGCACGAACGTCGGGGTGCCCACGAACTGCGACCAGTTCCTCGCCCCGGCCACGCTCAACGATGGAACCGCCGTGCCACTGCCGCTGGACCAGTGCGGTCCACGACCCCTGCCGGCCAGCCCCAGCGGTTTCGATGTCAATGCCGGGTGGTTGGCTGGTGGCCAAGTCGGATACGCCATGACACCGTTCCGCATAGAGGGTGAGATAGTTCATCGCCGGCACGGCGGCGACGATGTGGATCTGGTGGTTCCTGGAGACCCGAAGCAGGCGGAATTCGTCCAGCGGCGTGAAAAAATCAGCAACGTTCGTGGCACCGGCCTGTTCGCCAACGTCTATTACGATTTCGGCGCTGCCCGCACTACGAGGCGCCTCACTCCCTACATCGGGGTCGGATTGGGCCTGATGCGCTTGGACATGAACTACGCCGCGAGGTCGGTGAGGACGAGCGACCGGGCAACCCTGCTGAACCTTGGGCGCAATCCGGACGCGGCCGGCCGGCTGTCGGCGACGTCCGAGTCGTTGTCCGACGATTTGTTCGGCTACCAGCTGCTGGCGGGACTGGACTACGCGCTTGGCGCGAGAAGCTCCCTGACCCTGAAATTACGCTACGGCGACACGTTCGGCGCCTTCGAGGATGGTGACAAGGCGTGGGACCTGCTGCGTGATCATGCCTCCACGGTCGGGCCGAGCGGCGCACCCGTTCGCTACGACATCAAGGCCACCGATTTAGATTTCTGGGCGCTGTCGCTTGGCGTCAAGTTCTTCCTGCATTGATCGCATGATGGTTGCCTGCGGGTCCAAGCGAGACGGGCGGTGTATCGTCTAGTTTCGTTCTGGGGAGCGCATCCGACCCAAGCAAACAGACCGCTTGAGGACTGTAGCCGAGGTAAGAACGATATGATTTTCATATAAAAAACTAATTCCTCTCATGTTTATCATAGATGATATCTATGAGTTCGATTCAAACTTTTAAATGGCGCTTCGCCCGCCGAGTCGTATACTTGCCCCTTGCAATGCACCAACAGGAGGCACCATATCATGGACCTGAATGACAGCAACACCTTGCAAAACCTAAAGGACGCCTTTGCCGGCGAGTCCCAGGCCAATCGACGCTACCTCTATTTCGCCGCCAAGGCGGACATCGAGGGAGAGAACGATGTGGCCGCCGTTTTCCGCTCCACGGCTGAAGGCGAGACCGGTCATGCGCACGGTCATTTGGAGTACTTGGAGGAGGTGGGGGATCCGGCCACCGGCTTGCCCATCGGCAACACCAACGACAACCTCAAGGCGGCCATCGCCGGGGAAACCTACGAGTACACGGACATGTACCCGGGCATGGCCAAGACGGCCCGGGACGAAGGCTTTGAGGAAATTTCCGACTGGTTTGAAACGCTTGCCAAGGCCGAGCGCTCCCACGCCAATCGGTTCCAAAAAGCCTTGGACGCCATGGCGGCCTGAGCATCCTTGCAGGCATCTGGCCACGCCCTAAGCGCACCCGTGTTTGGGGCGTGCGTCCAGCACCGGTTTGAGCAACCCCCATGACCGTCCGTGAAGGCAGTCTCGAAGCCCCCAAGCGCGAGCCGATCCGTTGGCGATCAGAAGCGTTTTACGATCCTGAGGATCTGAACGCCGAGCTTGAGCGGGTGTTTGACATCTGCCACGGTTGCCGGCGCTGCGTCAATTTGTGCGAGGCATTTCCAACGCTGTTCGACTTGGTGGACGAATCCGGCACCCTAGAGGTGGACGGGGTCGCCAAGGAGGACTACAGCAAGGTGGTGGAGCAATGCTTCCTGTGCGACCTCTGCGCGGAAACCAAGTGCCCCTACCTGCCCCCCCACGAATGGGCGGTCGATTTCCCACATCTGATGCTGCGGGCCAAAGCCGTGCGTTTCGCAAGTAAGGGGGCGACGTGGCGCGAACGGCTGATTACTAGCACGGGCCCTATCTTTAGCGCCCTGTCGCGGCCCGGCATCTCCCAAATCGCCAATGCGATGGCGAACTCCCCAACCTTGCGCAAGGCCGGGGAGCGCATTAGCGGCCTGCACCGCGATGCGCCCTTGCCTTCGTTCGTCTCCAAACCTTTGCGCCGACGGATGGATGGCCTCAGCGGCGGTGGGACGCAAGTCAAGCCCTGTGAGCGCACCACCGGCAAGGTGGCCGTTTACCTCACCTGCTACGGCGACCACAACTGCCCAGACGTGGTGGAGGACCTGATTGCCGTTCTGAGCCACAACGGAGTGTCGGTGAAAGTGCTCAAGGATGTGCGCTGTTGCGGCATGCCCAAGCTGGAGCTTGGCGATTTGGACCGAGTTGCCAAGCTGAAAGAGGGCAATTTGCCGATCTTTCTTGAAGCCATTGATAACGGCTATGACCTCATGGCGGTCATTCCCTCCTGCGTGCTGATGTACAAGCAGGAAGTTCCTCTGATGTTTCCCGACGACGAAGAGGTTCAGCGCGTGCAACGGGCCTTTTTTGACCCCTTCGAGTACCTCATGCTGCGGTACCAAGCCGGCTTTCTGCGCACGGACTTTCAACAGGGGCTGGGCAAGGTCGTCTACCAAGCCGCCTGCCACCAGAGGGTGCAGAACATCGGTGCCAAGACCAAGGCCTTTCTAGCGCTCATCAAGGACACGAAAGTGACGGCTATAGAGCGATGTTCCGGCCATGACGGCACTTACGGCCTCAAGGTGCAGACCTATGACAAGGCTATGAAGATCGCCCGTCCCGTCGTGCGTCGTTTGCGGCAGGCGGAAGCGGACCGATTCGGCTCTGACTGCCCCATGGCTGGGCGCTTATTGGCCCATGCCGCCAGCGCGGCGGCAGACGGGGAAGATGTGCAGGCGGAGCATCCCATCTCCATGGCTCGGGCAGCCTACGGTCTGTGAGTGATTAGCCGGCATGGAGAAGCTCAACCGAGCCGAATTGTGGAGCTTGGAGGACTACGCCGTGCAGCGCCCTGAATTCCGCAAGCAAGTCATTGATCACAAGCGGCGGCGCCAAGTGCCCTTGGGCCAGTACGCCACCCTGCACTTTGAGGATTTCCTGACCATGAAGTACCAAGTGCAGGAAATGCTGCGGATCGAGCGCATCTTCGGCCCCAAGGACATTCAGGCTGAAATTGACACCTACAATCCGCTGATTCCCGACGGTGCCAATTGGAAGGCCACCCTGATGATCGAATACCCGGATGTGGCGCAGCGCCGCCAAGCCTTGGAGCGACTCAAGGGTGTGGAGCGTCGGGTGTGGGCGCAAGCGGGACAGCAAGACCCCAAACTATTTGCCATCGCCAACGAAGACCTAGACCGTTCCAATGAGGAAAAGACAGCCGCTGTGCATTTTCTGCGCTTTGAACTCAACGAGGGGTTCATCCACGCTTTGCGCCAGTCCGGCCCGCTGCGCTTCGGCATCAACCACGCCCACATGCGCTGCGCGGTTGAAGTGGTGGGCGAAGTGAAGGAATCGCTGATTGGCGATCTTGACTAGGAAACCTCTGCAAAATTCGCCGGTTTTTGCAGCGCAGCAAGACCAGTCTTTTTCGATTAACAAGCTGGCTGCACGCTAGGCCAACAGCCTGCGACCGAACAACCCGGCGACAACATCCCGCATTTGCTCGGCGGTGTCGGCCCGCCGTATGTTGTGCTTGCCAACGAATTCGTGGACGTATCGGTTCAGGTGCTTGGGGCTGATTTTGTGGAAGGTGCCCTTGTGCGCCCGCTTGAGCGCCGCCCAGAATGCCTCGACGCCGTTGGTGTGGGCCTTGCCTCGCACAGACTCGCCAACGGAGTGCTTGACGCTTTCGTGGCGAATGTCGTTGAGGACGAGGGGCATTTTCCTGTAGACCTTGGCGTTGTCGGTGTAACCGGTTGCGCCAGCCTTGGCGCTGCCATCGACAAAAGCATGAAGCGTCGCCGCGTCCGCATGCTCAACCACCTTGGCGTTGACTTGGTTGCTGGCTCGGTCCTTTGCGCCCAAAATCTGTTTTGTTGTCGTTCAGTTTATTTCCGCATAGTCAGATCACGATTTTTTAGGTGTTGAGTTGGCCTACATAGGATTGCTTCGCTAGAGGCCGAAATATCAGGCGGCAATGCCTCGGCGAGATGCAAGCGTGGGTGCTGTCCCCGGAGGCGCCCATGCGCTTGTTCCGCTTGGTGAGTCAGGCGCGATGCTTGACGGCTGGTTGCTTGATGACCGAAACGCTCAAATTGCCGGTGCTTGGCGGCATTGCTTGAGGGTCGCCGTCAACTTCTCCAGCAGCAGGCCGCGGGTTGTGCTTGCCCGCCAGCAGATGCCGATCACTCGATGGGGTGGGTTGGAGCCGGCAAAGGGAATGTACCGGATGTGGGCGACGGCATCGTTGATGGCCAGTTCAGGCATTAGCGTGACGCCGATGCCCGCAGCGACCATTTGCCGCAGGGTTTCTATGCTGGTGGCACGGAAGTTGGTGTTCTCCACCGCGTTGTGGGACTTGCAGATCTCCAGTGCTTGATCGCGCAGGCAGTGGCCATCCTCAAGCAGCAGCACCTGCTCTTGGTCCAGTTCCGACTCCCTGATGGCTTGCCGTCCCGCCTTGGGGTGGCGGGATGATGCGGCGAAGTAGAACCGCTCCTTGTACAGCGGCGTCTGCACCAAGTCGCCATCAGGCGAAGGAAGAGCCAGGATGACCGCTTCCAGCATTCCCGCTTGCAACATGTGGACGATGTTTGCGGTTTGGCCTTCAACGAGATGGACGTTCAAATTGGGCAGTGCGCGATGCACGGGAGCAAGCACCAAGGGCAATAGGTAGGGCGCCACCGTTGGGATGATGCCAAGCCGGAAGTTGCCGCCTAGCGGGTCTTTATAGTCGTCGGCAAGCCGAACCAACTCCTCCATGTCTCGCAGCACCGTCTTGGCTTGGCCAACGATCAACTCGCCAACCGGGGTGAGCATGGCTTGGCGGCGGTTGCGCTCAATCAGCCGAACGTCCAAGGTCTTTTCAAGTTTCCTGAGCTGGGTGGAGAGCGTGGGCTGGCTGACGAAGCAAGCTTCGGCGGCGCGCCCAAAGTGGCGATGCTCCGCCACCGCAACCAGGTATTTCAGATCCCGGAGGTTCACGGCTTGCGGTTTGGTGGTCGGGTGCTGGCAGGTCGGTGTTGCAAAAATCCGCTAAACATTAGTGGTTTTAGTCGAATTCAATCATGTGGTCGATGGCGGCTGCGAGCTCGGCTTCTGAGCAATCGAAGCATAGGCCCATGGCCGGCATCCCCGGCGCTATGCCATTGATGGTTGTCTGCAGGAGCGCCTTCCGCCCTCGGGCGAGCCTGGCGGCCCAGGCTTCGTAGTCGCCGATCTTGGGCGCGCCGGCTATGCCTGCGGCATGGCATGAGAAGCAAAAATACTGGTAAATGGTCTCGCCAGTTCGACCTGCCTCTGCTTGTTCGGTGGCCTGTTCCGCCACCGGCGCGGGGACTGTTGGCGGCTCGGCTGTTGGCGCACCGCTCGACGCGCTGTTGGTGGTTGGTGCTTCGTTGCTTGCGGATGGCCTAGGGCCTGCTGACGGCGCGGGGCTTGCGGATGACGCGGGCTTTTCCGTGCAAGCGGCTAGCAGAGCGACGGCTAGCGCGAACAGCCTGAACAGGGGGCGCAATCGCACGGCGCAAGAGCAATGCTGGTTCACTTTCAATTGGCCGCACTCCCCTTTGCTTCGGCTTCGTTCTTTTGCATCAGGTCCTCAAGTCAAAATTGTCCGCATCCCGCCAAGCTGGAAATTCGGCGCGGTGCTTGCGCAGCAGGTGCTTGTGCAGGCGGGCTTGAATGACGCCATCCCGGTCCTGCTCTTGGGCGAGAACCGCGCCATCCGGCCCGCAAATCATGCTGTCTCCGCAGTAGCGTACGCCGTTGCCGTCAACGCCCACAACATTGACACCGGCGACAAAGCCAAGGTTCTCAATGGCGCGAGCCCGCAGCAGGGTGGCCCAAGCCTGACGACGCGCCGCCGGCCAGTTGGCGGCGCACAGCAGTAGATCGTAGTCGCTCTGGTTGCGCAACCACACGGGAAAGCGCAAATCGTAACAGACCGCCAAGTTGATGCGCCAACCCCGATAGTGGACGACCTTGCGCGCATCCCCCGCCTCGTAGTGCTCGTGCTCGCCAGCCATGCGAAAGACATGGCGCTTGTCGTAGGTCTCAATGCCGCCTTGCGGCTCCGCCCAGATCATTCGGTTGAAGTATCGCCCGCCGTCCCTGATGATGAGGCTGCCCGCCAGTGCGCAGCCAAGCTGTTTGGTGCGCCGACGCATCCAGGAGACGGTGGGCCCGTCCATTTCTTCGGCTTGCTCCACGCAAGCCATGCTGAAGCCGGTGCTCCACATCTCCGGCAAAGCCACCAAACCGCCCTCTGGCCGCAGCTTCTTCAGCAAGGCGTCAAAGTGGGTCCGGTTACGTTCGGGCTCATGCCAGTGGGTGTGGGTCTGAATCAGGTGGATCTTCAAGCTTTCCATCACAGGCTGCGCAAAATCTCCGCCCCTCGACGCAAGGTGCTGTCATCCTTGCAGAAGCAGAACCGCAACATCTTGTGGTCGGCACCGTCGGCATTGAATACGGACACCGGAATGGAGGCGATCTTCATCTCTCGGGTCAAGCGCTCGGCCAATTCCCGATCGTTCTCTGAGGTCAGGTCGGCATAGCCCAGCAGTTGGAAGTAGGTGCCAGCGCTTGGGGTCAAGCTGAAGCGCGCGTCATCGAGCAGTGCGCAGAACAGGTCGCGCTTGCGCTGGTAGAAGGTGCCCAACTCAAGGTGGTGTTGGGGCTGGGCGCTCAGAAAATCCGCAAGGCCGTACTGCATTGGGGTGTTGGTGGTGAAGGTCGTAAACTGGTGAATCTTGCGGAATTCCGCAGTGAGGCGGGCTGGCGCCACGCAGTAGCCAACTTTCCAGCCAGTGGTGTGGTAGGTCTTGCCGAACGAGGAAACCACAAAGCTCTGCGCCCATAGTTGCGGATAGCGGCAGATGCTCTCGTGCCTGATGTCATCAAAGATGATGTGCTCGTAAACTTCATCGGACAGGACGTAGCAGCCGAATTGGGACGCCAGCACCTCAAGGCTTTGGATGTCGTCCCCATCAAGCACCGTGCCGGTGGGATTGTGCGGTGTGTTGATGATGATCAGTTTGGTGCGGGGGTTGATTAGCGCACGAGTTTGATCCCAGTCGATCCTGTAGTGTGGCGGCTGCAGCGGAATGTGCCGGGTGAGGCCACCGGCCAAGCGAACGACGGGTTCGTAGCTGTCGTAGGCCGGATCGAAGACGATGACCTCATCGCCCGCCTGCACCGTGGCGGTGATGGCGCAAAAGAGCGCCTCGGTGGCGCCGGAGGTTACCGTCACCTCGGTTTCGGGATCAACGCTGGCGCCGTACAGGTCGCGTACCTTTCCGGCAATGGCGTTGCGCAAGCTCATCACGCCCGCCATAGGAGGGTATTGGTTGTAGCCGTGCGTCAAGTAGTGCTGCACCAACTCCAGCAGCTTGGGCGGTCCGTCGAAGTCGGGAAAGCCTTGGGCAAGATTCAAGGCGCCTTCCTTTTCGGCCAAGGCGGACATGAGGGTGAAGATGGTCGTGCCCACATCGGGCAGTTTGCTGTCCAAAACGTTCGCACTGTATCGGGGGGAAGCCAATTGTGGCTTGCCCGACACAGGATTTTCAATGCCGTAGGCTTTTTTGTTGGTTAAGCGTCAACCTGTGCTCCTCACCCACTCGGAACCAAGGCCCGATCAGGCCCGCCCCGCTTAAGGTCATTCCATCCAAAAGCCCGCTGCGAATTGGGTTGAATCTGCTTATTCCGGCCTGTCGCGGCCCCGAAACCTACAGCTTCGGACGAATTTTGACGGACCCCGCCCTTAGGCGGCCATCAACTCGATCCGATTGGCCGCTTGCAGAAGGTTCGAGATCGTCGCCTTGAAGGTCAATCGGAATTTCGCAACGGTCTTTGCAAGGCATCGTCTCGTTAGGTAAATTGCCTTCCTTGCACTGGTGGGCATTGGTAGAATTTCCAGTTCCGACCCACTCAAGATCGAGCCTTACCATCAACAAGAATTCTCCCGTATTTCCCGTCATCCTCGCCGGCGGCGCTGGCGCTAGGTTGTGGCCTCTTTCTCGTGAGCGACACCCCAAACAGTTCATCGCGTTGCTCGGCGAGTACACTTTGCTGCAAAACACGGCTCTTCGATTGGTGGACTTGGAGCATCTATCGCCGCCCATCTTGGTATGCAATCAAGAGCATCGGTTCTTGGTGATGGAGCAGTTGCGGGAGATCGACGTTGCCGCCACCGCCATTATGCTGGAGCCGGCGGTGCGGAATACGGCCCCGGCCGTCGCTGCGGCGGCCTTAATGGCGCTGGAGCAATGCGCCGAGGGCGAGGAGCCTGTCTTGTTGGTGTTGCCGTCCGACCACGTTGTGCAGCAGCCAAAGCGCTTCGCCATCGCGGCGCAAACTGCCCTCAGCGAGGCTGCGGCCGGAAAATTGGTGACCTTTGGCGTGGTGCCCACCCGTGCGGAAACCGGCTATGGATACATCAAGGCCGGTTCACTCACTGAGGTGGGGAGCGGTGCCCGAATTGTGGAGAGCTTCATCGAAAAGCCTTGCGCGGAGCGTGCGGCTGCTTTCCTAGAGGCCGGCAACCACTACTGGAACAGCGGCATGTTCGTTTTTGGCGCCAGCCAATATCTTGACGAGCTCGAAACCTATGCTCCGGTGGTACGGGATTGCGTGCAGCAAGCGTACGAAAAGCTGACGCTAAACCTCGGCCTGCAGAGACTTGACAGCCAATGCTTCCTCAAGTCGCCCTCCCTGTCCGTGGATCATGCAATTATGGAGCGAACCGCCAACGCAGTGATGGTGCCCCTGGATGCCGGTTGGTCGGACGTCGGCTCTTGGACCACCTTGGCCGAACTTGGTGAAACTGACGACGCCGGCAACGCCGTTCAAGGTGATGCCATGTTGCAGAACACCAGCGGCACCTTGGTCTACAGCCGTAACCGCTTGGTTGCTGCGGTGGGCATGCAGGACTGCGTGATCGTGGACAGCGCCGACGCGCTGTTGGTGGCCAGCAAGAACTCGGTGCAGGACATCAAGCAGGTGGTGGAGCATCTCAAGCAGGAGGGGCGTGAGGAGGCCATCAGCCATCGCAAGGTCCATCGTCCTTGGGGCACCTATGACTCGGTGCATGAAGGCCCAGGCTATAAGGTCAAGCACATTGTCGTCAAGCCGCAAGCGCGCCTGTCCTTGCAGATGCATCACCATCGATCGGAGCATTGGGTGGTGCTGCACGGCGAGGCGCGAGTGACCTGTGGAGACGAAATCCTGGCGCTCTTTGAGAATCAATCCACTTACATCCCACAGGGCTTTAAGCACTCGCTTGAAAACCCGGGGGATGTGCCCTTGGAAATCATCGAAGTGCAGGTGGGCGATAGAGTCGATGAGGATGATATTGTCCGTTTAGAGGATGTTTACGAGCGGGTGGACGGCACTAGCTCATAGAACGGCTGCCCTCTTTGCTCTTGCGGCCATCGGTTGCTAGCATTCGCAACTTGTTCTGGACCTGATGCGTGCCTCCTTGCTGGCGGCCAAGTCTGTTTCGCCTGTCAGAAGGGATTGCCCATGCCTGAAACCTCGTTTATCGACTACAAGATCGCCAACATCGAACTGGCTGAGTTCGGCCGCAAGGAAATCACTCTAGCGGAAGCTGAAATGCCCGCTTTGATGGCCTTGCGTCGCCGCTACCAGGAAACCCAGCCCCTGGCGGGGGCCAAGATCATTGGCTGCATCCACATGACCATTCAGACGGCGGTGCTGATCGAAACGCTGTTGGCCTTGGGCGCCACGGTGCGCTGGTCCTCCTGCAATATTTTCTCCACCCAGGATCATGCGGCGGCGGCGATGGCGGACCGGGGCGTGCCGGTATTCGCTTGGAAGGGGGAAACCGAGCAGGAGTATGAGTGGTGCATTGAACAGGCCATCTTTGAGCGGGGCGTTCCTTGGGACGCCAATCTGTTGCTTGATGATGGCGGCGATCTGACGCAAATGATTCATGAGCGCTACCCAGACATGCTTAAGCGCATTCACGGCGTCAGCGAGGAAACCACCACCGGCGTGCATCGCCTGCTCGACATGCTGGAGCAAGGCGCGCTCAAGACGCCGGCGATCAACGTCAATGATTCCGTCACCAAGTCAAAAAACGACAACCGCTACGGTTGCCGCCACAGCTTGAACGATGCAATCAAGCGCGGCACGGACATGCTGCTGGCCGGCAAGCGGGCGTTGGTGATCGGCTATGGCGACGTGGGCAAGGGCTCCACCCAAAGCTTGCGGCAGGAGGGCATGATTGTGCGTGTGGCGGAAACCGACCCCATCTGCGCCATGCAAGCCTGCATGGACGGCTTTGAGTTGGTTTCGCCCTACCGCCATGGCAGGAACACCGGCAACCTTGGTGACATCAACACTGACCTGCTGCAAGACACCGACCTCATCGTCACCTGCACCGGCAACAGCAACGTTTGCGACGCCAACATGCTCAAGAGCCTGAAGGCTAGTGCCGTTGTGTGCAACATCGGCCACTTCGACAACGAAATCGACACCAAATTCATGCGCGATCATTGGCGTTGGGACAAAGTGAAGGATCAGGTGCATCAAGTATTCCGCAGCGATGACCGGAGGGATTACTTGATCCTGCTCTCCGAGGGACGGTTGGTGAACTTGGGCAACGCTATGGGCCACCCGTCACGGGTGATGGACGGCTCCTTCGCCAACCAAGTGCTGGCGCAAATGCACTTGTATCAAGAGCGATGGGCGGACCAACCCGAAAATCAGCGGGCGCCGATATCTATTGATCTAGTGCCGAAGAAACTGGACGAAGAGGTAGCCAAACTCATGGTGGAGGGGTTCGGCGGCGTCATCACTCGGCTAACGCCGGAGCAGGCCGAGTACATCGGAGTGGACCAACAAGGTCCGTTCAAGCCGGCGCACTACAAATACTAACCTCCAGTCAGGGAACGCGAGGGCGCCCCTCGCAAGAGCCTTCAGCTGGGAGCGCGAGGGCCCCCCTCGCAAGTAAAGAGGGCCTTCAGCCGGGAGCGCGAGGGCCCCCTCGCAAGAGCCTTCAGCTGGGAGCGCGAGGGCCCCCCTCGCAAGTAAAGAGGGCCTTCAGCCGGGAGCGCGAGGGCCCCCTCGCAAGAGCCTTCAGCTGGGAGCGCGAGGGCCCCCCTCGCAGGTAAAGAGAGCCTTCAGCCGGGAGCGCGAGGGCGCCCCTCGCAAGAGCCTTCAGCCTGGGAGCGCGAGGGCCCCCCTCGCAGGTAAAGAGGGCCTTCAGCCGGGAGCGCGAGGGCCCCCTCGCAAGAGCCTTCAGCCTGGGAGCGCGAGGGCCCCCCTCGCAGGTAAAGAGCCTTCAGCCTGGGAGCGCGAGGGCCCCCCTCGCAGGTAAAGAGCCTTCAGCTGGGAGCGCTAGGGCCCCCCTCGCAGGTAAAGAGCCTCCAGCCTGGGAGCGCGAGGGCCCCCCTCGCAGGTAAAGAGCCTTCAGCCGGGCGACCTTAGACTGTTCTGGTAACCTGAGGTGATCGGGCATTGAGAGCGGAGCGCAATCGGCGTCCACAGGCACGCGCCAGAGTGCGGGCCCGTACCTGATTATCCATCGCGGTCGTGCAGACACGTCGTTGCGGAGCGCTGTTCGCGCCGAGCCGGAAGGTCGTGTCCGAAATCGTGTCCAACTGGAGCCCAAACTGCCCCAAAACACCCCTAAAATTAGACACGATAGCGATCTAGGTCATTGATTTATTGGCGGAGAGGGAGGGATTCGAACCCTCGATGGGGGTTACCCATACTCCCTTAGCAGGGGAGCGCCTTCAGCCACTCGGCCACCTCTCCGGGATGATCGGCCCGCTAGCCGAGCCAAAAGTATACATGCAAACCCGGTAGGACGCTTCGCGCCTCATCCCGGCGGTCGGGCTTCAGAACAAGGCGCTTCGCAACCTGAACTGCCGGCGCATCCAAGTGGACGAAGCTTGGCGCTTCGTTCACGCGAAGCGGAGGAACGCGCCCCACGCCAGTCCACGCTCGCCGAAGCCGGCGACATCGTGAAGTTGGTCGAGCAGGCGCAACGGCCTCGCCCGCGTCGCCTTTGCAAGAAACGGACCGAAGATTCAAACTGAGCCACTACCGTGTTTTCCGTGAAATTGCATGCTGATTTTTCATCCTGTATGGATGCTGGATCACAGCAAAAGTTGAGGGCTGAGCATTGTCGATGGATTGGTCCTCCCCCGATAAGGCGAACGCCGCCAAAAGCGTTCTGGCGCTGGCGGTCGAGGGCGAGGGATTCTGGAACATGCGCCCGCATCGACCGGATAGCGCCCAGGCCGGCTTCAACCGTTTGCGCAGCGTGGCGTTGCGCCGCAACTTGCAGTTGTTGGCCGATGCGCTCAATACGCCTGAGGGTGGTGCGTTCTTCTCCTTCATCCTGGGCAACAGCCCGCATTTGAGCGGGCTACTCATGCGCGACCCGACATTCGCTGAAGGCTTGGTCACCGAGACCCCGGACGCCATTTCCGGACGGCTGCGCAGGCAGCTTGCCGAGACCGATCCAGAGATGGACCGAGCGGAATTGATGCGGTTCCTGCGGGTGTCGCGCAACCGCGTGGCAATCGCTGCCGCCGTCTTTGATTGTTTTGGCATTTGGGGCGTCATGCAATGCGCAGACCTGCTTTCGGACATGGCGGACCACGCTGTGCGCTTAGCGGTCTTGCATTTGGTGTTGAAAGCGGTGGCCGGCGGTGACCTCGCGCCTCCGGCGGGGACGGAGCGGTGCGGCTACTTCGCCTTGGCCATGGGCAAACATGGCTCGCAAGAGCTGAACTATTCCTCGGACATTGACCTGATCGTTCTCTACGATCCGTCGCGCACCGGCTATCAAGGGGTGAGGCCCGAGCCTGAGTTTTTCTCCCGCCTGACAAGGGGCTTAGTGCAAATACTGGAGACGCGGGACGCCAACGGCTATGTCTTCCGCACAGACCTGCGCCTGCGCCCAGACGCCGCTTCAACGCCGCTGGCCATCAGGCTGGACTTCGCGCTTGACTACTACAACAGCAAAGGGCGCACTTGGGAGCGCGCCGCGTTGATCAAGGCCCGTCCGGTGGCGGGCGACCTTGAAGCCGGGGCCGATTTCCTACGTCGTGTCTCGCCCTTCATTTGGGATGAGGGGCTTGACTTTACCTCGGTGGAACAGATTCGCTCTATGAGCGAGCAGATCCACGACTTTCACGGCCATGGCGCCGTTAAGCTGGCGGGCCAAAACGTTAAGCTCGGCCGGGGTGGCATCAGGGAGATCGAGTTTTTCGTACACATACATCAGCTTGCCTATGGCGGCCGCAGCCGCCGGCTGCGGGGACGCCAAGTGTTGCCGATGCTCAGCATCTTGGAGCGCGAGCACCACCTGATGCCGCGGGAGGCGGAGACCTTGGGCAATGCGTACCTGTTGCTGCGCCGGGTGGAGCACCGTCTGCAGATGGTGGGTGACAACCAGACCCAGACCCTGCCTGAATCCGACGATGGTTTGGACCACATCGCCACCTTCCTGAATCTGCCCTCGCAGCAGCAGCTCGGCACCCTGCTGGGTTCGGCGGCAGCCGAGGTCCATGCCCTGTACCTGAGCCGGTTCAACATTCCGGAGCGCGAGCACGACCTTGGCGAGGGCGTTCTGGCCGGGCCACAAGGCAGCGCGGACACCCTTGAACGGCTGCGGGCCATGGGCTTTTGCGATGTGGGCACGGCCGTTGAAAGATTCCGCGGCTGGGCCGAGGGGCGCCATGCCGCAACCGCTTCGGCGTCGGTGCAAAAGATGGTGCGCGAAGTCCTGCACGACATCGTGCATGCAGTAGGCAAAACGCCGGAACCCGACCGGACGCTGGAGCGTTTGGATCGTTTTCTGGCCGGCTTGATGGAGGATGTTCCCTTCTTCTCAATGCTGCGGGCGAATACTTGGCTGCTGCACCTGATCGCGGTGGTTATGGGCTGTGCCCCGCACACCGCCGACCGGCTCAGCGCCAACCCAAGGCTGCTGCAAGCGGCGCTTGATCCATCATTTTTCCTGCCGGTGCCCGACCCGGCCGACTTGGCGGCGGATCTCAGGGAACGCCTTGGCGACCCAGGCAACTTCCGCACGCAGGTGGGCCGCATTGCTGTTTGGGCGCAAGACCGTCAATTCCAAGTCTGCGTGCAGACGCTTCAGCACCTCATCATGCCGGAGGAAGCACCCGCTTCGCGTTCGCGCATAGCGGATGTGGTCATTGAGACCCTGATGCAGCAGGCGATGGAGAACTTTGCGCAGCGGCATGGCCCGGCCGTTTGGGGTTGGGCCCTAGTGGCCGTGGGTGACCTAGGTGCCAACGACATGATTTTTGGATCGAACCTGGATCTTGTTTTGGTGACGGACGAGGCGCAAGACGACTTGATGGCCACTCACGGGCGGCCTGTGCCAACGCGCCGCCTCCGTTTGCGCACCGTTCAGCGCTTCGCCGCGGCCATTCGCGCTCAGGCGGTCTTTGACGGTTTGCGCCAAGTGAACCTACGGATGACCTCGCTAGCGTTGTTGCGGGAGGATGCGCCGACCTTCAAACTCGGCTTGAAGCCCATCGGTGCTGCAAAGCTGGACCTGGTGGCCATGGCTCGCGCTAGGGTGGTCTGCGGCGACCCGGCGACAGTGGAGGCGGTGAAGTCGGCCATCCAGCGGGTTCTGACGCGACCCCGGGACCCCGCTCTTTTGCGAGCAGGGCTGGCCGGGGTGCGCGAAGCTTTGGCCGCCGAGGCTGGGGCCGCCCAAGCCAGTGGCGATTCGTCCGCGCTGCGGCCTGTGCGCGACGGCTTGTTGGACTTGGAGTGTATTGCGCGGCTGCTGCAGTTGCGGCATTCGCATGAATCGTCCGCCGTTTTGGCTCAAGGATTGACGGCCAGCTTCGAAGCGCTGGCGAGCGCCGGCCTGTTGGCGCAGGATGAGGCCGCCTCCCTCGCCGACGCCGCTCGGCTGCAGCGTGCGGTGCAAGCCTATCTGCGGCTGACATGGGGCGATGACGCCCATGTTCACGAGGTGCCGGATGCGGGCAAGGCGCGCTTGGCCGAGGCGTTTGAGATGGATGACTTCAAGGCGCTTGAAGCCAAGCTCCGGCGAACGCAGAGGGATGTGTTGGAGTGCTATCGACACCACTTCGGCTGAGCAATCAGCAAGAGCACCTTGTTGTCTAGATGGATTGGTGGCTACAATTGGCGTGATTTCTCCAAGGGCGGGAGCTTAATGGAAATTGTAACCAGGCAGCTTGGAAGTGCGCTGGTGGCGGCCGTAAGCGGGCGGGTGGATTCGTTGACCGCCGTTGAATTCCAGCAAGGCTTGTCCAACGCCATTGAGGCTGGTGGCGGCAAGCTCGTGCTTGATTGCGGCGAACTGTCATACATCAGCAGCGCCGGCTTGCGCGCTTTGCTCGTTTGTATCAAGCAAGCTGACGCCGCGGAAGGGAGGCTAAACCTGTGCTGCGTGCCCGACCGCATCCGTGAAGTTCTTGATGTGAGCGGCTTTGTGCGGTTCACCCAGCTGTTTAACACCATCGCGGAGGCCGAAGCAGGCATATCGGCGGGCTAGCTTGATGCGTCTTGTTCAGATCTTGCGGGCGGCGACTTTAAAGCCGCCATTGGCCGAAGTTCATCAATAGCTTCATCAGAGGAAAGCAGCGATGCAGCACTTAACGAAGACCGATCTTGAAGCCGGCCTGCCGCACATTCAAGAGTCACCCAAGGATGGCGGCTCGCTGGAGATGATCGTGCGCCGGCCACGCATCGACGAGCGGGAGTGCCTGCAGGAGGGAACGCTGGACTTGGCCGAAGGCCTAGTCGGCGATAACTGGCGCATCAAGGGCAGTTCGATGACGGCGGACGGCTCGGCCCACCCGGAAATGCAGCTCAACATCATGAATGTTCGCGTCGTTGCTTTGGTGGCGCAGGAGCGCGAGCGATGGCCTTTGGCGGGAGATCAACTTTACTTGGACCTTGACCTCAGCAGCGACAACCTGCCCTTGGGCAGCCGCATCGACTTGGGTGAAGCCGTCATTGAAGTGACCTCGCCGCCACACACGGGTTGTAAAAAGTTCGTGTCTCGCTTTGGCTTGGAGGCCATGAAATTCGTCAACTCAGGCTTGGGAAAGAGGCTGAATCTGCGCGGTATCAACGCCAAGGTGGTCCGTGCGGGCCGCATCAAGGTCGGCGACATCGCCAACGTGTGCTAATTGCTTCCCAACCTCATAGGACCAACCTGCCGTGCCACCACCCCCGACGAACCTGCCATAGCTGCGCCTGACCTGCTGCCTGCAACGGGGCAATTCGGAGCTCCAAAGGACTGCTTGGAGCACAGGCGGCACCGAGCTTCCTAGGCAACTTCACGACGATGCCATCGACAATGAAACCACTCAAGTTGTTTTGGTCACGGGGGCATGAAGCCAATGCGGGGGATTGGTTCTCGCCCTTGATTTGCGAATACTTGAGCTCTCGCCCAGTGGTCTATGCCGACCCCCGAAGCTGCGACCTTATTGCCGTGGGCAGCGAGCTGAAACGTTTAAAAAAGTCCCACTTCCTGCACCGTCTTGGCTTTACGCGCCAGGTTGACCTTTGGGGCACTGGCTCCTTGCGCCCTAATGATCGCCTGGCACGTTCCTATCGCCCGCATGCCGTTCGCGGCCGGCTGACCTTGGCTTTATGTGATGTGGTGGATGGGTCAACAAGGCTTGGCGACCCGGGCCTGTTGGCCGGTCTGCTGCTTGATCGACCGATAGCGAAGCGGTACGGGACCGGCGTCATTCCTCACCTTATGGACCGGGGCCACCCGAAACTGGCCGCTTTTGTCGCCGCTCGGCACCACGTTCGCCTGCTCGACATTGGCTCACCAGCGAAAATCCTGTTGAGGGAGATGGCGGAATGCGAGCAGATCCTTTCCTCCTCCCTGCACGGCCTCGTGTTCGCCGATGCATTGGGCATTCCGAACCGATGGGTCACCATATCCGGGCAGTGGATCGGAGGGCGGCACAAATTCGACGACTATTACAGCGCCTTTGGAATTGAGCAGCAACCAGCGCGCTTGGCGGAAATGCGGGAAGAAGCCGCTGCTTGCTCGGACCGCCGCCCGGGCATTGAGGAACTCAAGCGCGGCTTGATCGCTAGCTTCCCAGGCTAGAGCCTCTTGCGGATGAGGTCCAATCTGGCCGGCCGGTAAGCGCACCATGCCCACCCGGTGCCCAGCCACGATCAGGCCCGCTCCGTTCAAGCTGGTTCCATGAAAGGCGCAGCTTCGTTAGTCGATAGCGGGCCTCAGCGGCGCCCTCGCCAAGCCGGCGGCCAGAACCATGACCGGCAGCCAGAAATAGCACCAGAACAGGGTTGTGCGAACGAGGATTTGATCGCCGCTAGTGACGCTGGCCAATAGGGCGTATGCCAGCATGAGCACCCAGTCGCGCGCGGGCGCTGTTGGGGTTGATTGCCTGTAGGCGGAGCCCAGCAGCCATCCGACAACGGCTAGGAATGTCGCCAGACCCAGCAGCCCTTGGTGATGAAGGATGGCGAGATACAAGCTATGTGCGGTGTGGGCGACCTCGCCGTTGCTCAATTCAATTTCCACGTTGCCGGTCGCGCCGCAGCCGACAAGGGGATTGCAGTGGCCGAACGCGGCCCAGAATTCGGCCCAGATTATGGGGCGGAACGATAGCCCCCTATCCAACCAGATCACTTGGAATCCATCAGGACCAAGCAATACGGCGACGCCGACGAGAGTCGCCAAAGCACCGCCGCCGAGCCAGCACAGAACGCGCAGGTTCGGCCGCAAGGCCAACAGCACCACCAATAGATAGGCCCCCAACGCACTGCGGGAACTCGACAGGACGGCGAAGGCGCAAGGTGCGGCGCAAGCCAGAAGCCAGCGCGCCGGAAGGCGGTGTTGGCGGACGCTGTTGCACACCGGCAAGGTGGTGGACAGCAGCAGAATCGAAGCGTGGATGGGATTGTCCAGCCCCAGCCATCCCATCAGTCTGGGATAGCCGGGGTCCATCGTCGACAGCCAATGGCCGATGGCAAGCACCGCCCCCAGATTGGCCGCCAGCAGAAGGCCCTGTTTGACCTGTTCAACGGTCTGTGGTTGCTGTCTGACCAACTCTGTGACGCCAACGTGGATGGCCAAAATGCACCAGCCAGAAATCATGAAATCCAGGACGTGCTCCAAGCTGATGGCCGCACTCCAAGCCAAAGACAGCAAGGGCATGGCCAAAAGTGCTGGCACGGTCCAGCCGCCCCGGCCGAAAGCCCTCGCCAGCACTTGCCAGTCGAGCAGATAAACGTGGGCGGCGGCGGCCGCCAGGTACAGTAGCCAATTGCGCTGGTGCTGCTCCGGAACGAAAAAAAAGCTGGCGATGAGCAGCCAGAGCAAAAAACCGAACAGGCGCAACAGGCGCGGTTGCCTCATGGCCTTGGAGATTTCATGGAATGCCTGGGTCGCCCATTCGTTGCGCTAGTGCGCCGACATGTTATGACTTGCCGTGCTTGTTGGTCCAGCGTGCGTCAACACCCTTCCGCGACCGCTTGGCGGGCTCGTCCGCCCAGCCCCCCGGGGTCTCTCCCGCCTTGGTTGACGCGTTTTCCCCTCGCTTGTTGTGGCTGCGTGGCACCGGCGTGCAATCTCGAATCACAGACTTGCGCACCAAGGTTGAAGTTCTTGAGCGGAGCCTGATCGATGAGCAGTATCGGTTGTGCAAGGAAATCAACGAATTGGAGGGAGGTTCACGCCGAGCATCCGGTCAGGACGGACGGTGAACAGGCCAACGGCCCCCCAATTGAACAACCGTTCCGCTGTTTTTGGTTCATTGACGGTGTAAACAAGCACTCGGATGCCCCGTGCGCGGGCTTCGTCAAGGCGCAGCCTTGAAGCTGCACGCGCACCCAAGTTGACCGACCAAGCGCCTAGGCTTTGAACTAGGGGCCATCCCTGCTTGGGCCAGCGACTAAATAGAGGTGCGATTTTGATCCGCCCCTCGGTCAGGTCTGCGGTGTGGCGCAGTTCGGCCAAGTCAAACGATGAGATGAGGATGTCCCGGCCCTGATCGGCTTGCTCCTTCAGGGCAAGGGCGCTGGCCAGTTCCGCCGTATCCTTGCCCTTGAGTTCGATGTTCACCCCCACCGTTGGTGGCAGCACTGCAAAGACCTCTTCAAGCAAAGGAATGGACTGCCCGCCGCCCGCGTCCAAGCGACGCAATGCGGCCAAGCGACAATCGCCAAGCCGGCCGGTGCCGGAAGTGGTGCGTTCGAGCACCTCGTCGTGGATGACCACTAGACGGCCTTCAATCCGATGTACATCCAGCTCCACCCCATCGACGCCGAGGTCCGCCGCCATGCGGAAGCTCGCCAGCGTATTCTCCGGTGCCAGTCCAGCGGCCCCCCGATGGCCGATGATTAGTCTTCCGCCGGCAAAGCCCATGCCAACTCGCCCCCACCGCTTGCTGCTGTGGCGATATTGTAGCGAACCATTCAGTTCGAATCCCGCCTGTACGACGTTTAGTTGGCGCGATCTTGAGCACGGCAACAATCGCCTTGCCACAGGCCCCGCGCGGCACCCTGAAATGCCAGAAACTTGTGGAACACGACGCGCGGCTTTCGCGCTAGAATGGCGGCGATGAGCTACCAAGTGCTAGCTAGGAAGCTGCGGCCCGCCGATTTCTCCGGGCTGGTGGGCCAAGACCACATCGTTCGCGCCTTGCGTCACGGACTGGATGCCGGCCGGCTTCATCACGCTTATCTGTTCACTGGCACTAGGGGTGTTGGCAAGACCACCATCGCCCGCATTCTGGCCAAGTGCCTGAATTGCGAAGCGGGCGTCAGCTCCACGCCTTGCGGCCAATGCAGTGTCTGCAGTGAAGTGCAGGAGAACCGGTTCGTGGATCTCATAGAGGTGGACGCGGCCTCGCGCACCGGCGTGGACGACACCCGGGAACTGCTCGAAACCGCGCAATATCTTCCCGCCCGAGGCCGCTACAAGGTGTATCTCATCGACGAGGTGCATATGCTCTCCGCATCGAGCTTCAACGCCTTGCTGAAAACGTTGGAGGAGCCGCCGGAGCACATCAAGTTTCTGCTGGCGACCACGGACCCGAAGAAGGTGCCCATCACCGTTCTGTCCCGCTGCCTGCAATTCCAGCTTAAGAGCATCTCCCGCGAAAGAATTGCGGAGTACTTGGCCGGGGCCATGGGGGAGGAGGGCATTGCCTTTGAGCCCGAGGCGCTTGACCTCATTGCCAAGTGCGCTCAGGGAAGCATGAGGGACGCTTTGTCCATTACGGATCAAGCCATCGCCTTCGGCCAAGGTGAACTGAATTTAAAGGATGTGGCTGATTTGCTCGGCGTCATCGGGCGGGATGAAGTCGCCGCCGTGGTCGCCGCCGTGGAATGCGGGCGGCCGCAAGCGGTGATCGACATCAGCGCGGCTCTAGCCGAGCGAGGGGCGGACTTTGAAGCAGCCTTGGCCGACTTGCTTCAAGCCCTGCACGACATCGCCGTTGCCGGCGCCTTGGAGCCCGATGGTGGCACCGAGCGCCGGTCGCTGACGGCAGAGGCGGTGCAGCTTTACTATCAGATCGCGCTCATGGGCTACCGGGATATGCGCATTGGTCCGGATCCCAAGACCGTATTCGAGATGACCTTGCTGCGCATGTTGGCCTTTGCCCCCGATGCCGCTGGTGCCGCCGTGCCCCTAGCCAAACCGCAACGGGACCAAGCCGAACCGCAACGGGACCAAGCCGAACCGGCAACGGATGAACAGGCGCACAAAGCCACTGTCGGTCGGCAAGACGATTCTGGGGCGAGCAGCGAGGCGCGGGGTGTGCAAGACCCCCACAGCCCCGGCCAAGCGCCGCACGATGAAAGCGTGGAAACTCTGGCCTCGGAATGGCGTGATTTGGTCGAACGCCTAGATTTAAGTGGCCGGGGCAAGGCCCTCGTGGAACAGTCCATTTTGGTGGAGAAGCGTAGCGGCTTGTATTGCCTGCGGCTGGACCAAGCGCATCACGCCCTGTTGACTGATGAGTCGAACGCCGCCATAGAACAAGCCTTGGCGTCTGCTCTTGGACGTTCCGTTCGCGTTCAGTTTGAGATCGGCGAACTGCCTGCGGAATCCTTGGCCTCCCGGCGGGAAAGAGAGCGGGACGAGCGAGGAAAGGCGGCTTTACGGCAGTTTAGCGAGCTTCGCTTGACGCGGTCCTTGATCGAGAAATTTGATGGAGAAGTGGTTGAGGCAAGGTTCCTTGAAGCCCCAGGATTCTGACAAAGAGGATTGACATGAGTGATTTTTTTGAACAAGGGCAACAGGCCGAGCAGGTGAAGTCGCAGATGTCGGCCCTGCAAGAGGACCTGATCAAGATTGAAGTGGTGGGGGAGAGTGGTGCCGGTCTTGTGCAGGTGGCTTTGAACGGTGCTATGGAGGTTAAGCGCGTCCGCATTGATGTCAGCCTTAAAACCGAGGATTGGGCAGCTGTGGAGGAATTGGTGGCGGCGGCCTTCACCGACGCAACGCGCAAGCTGAGGGAGGAGCATAAGCGGAAGCTCTTGCCGGCGCTTGGCAGCATGGGTGCGCTGTTGGGCGGGATTAACGCATCGTGATGTTCAGCCCCCTGCTTGAGCGGCTTGTTCAAGCGCTGCAGGTATTGCCTGGGGTCGGTCCCAAGAGCGCTCAGCGCATGGCTTTTCATCTGCTCCAGAAAAAGCGGGATGCGGGCTTGCGACTGGCCGAAACCCTAGCTCAGGCGGTGGCGGAAGTGGGCTTGTGCGCGGGCTGCCGAACACTGGCTGAGACCACTCTTTGCCGCCTATGCGACAACACCAAGCGGGACGATAGACTGTTGTGCGTAGTGGAGTCGCCGGCGGACATACTCGCAATAGAGCAGACCGGTAGCTACAGCGGGCGATATTTTGTGCTGCACGGACGGCTTTCGCCCATAGATGCGGTGGGGCCGGAGGAATTGGGGTTGGCGCAACTGCTGGTCAAAGTGCAGGAGCGGCAACCGGAGGAGGTCATTTTGGCGACCAACCCCACCGTGGAGGGGGAGACGACGGCCTTCTACATAGCCGACCTCATCAAGGACGAAGTGAGCAGCATTTCGCGCATCGCCCATGGCGTGCCCATTGGCGGTGAGCTTGAATACGTTGATGGCGGCACCATCGTCCACGCATTGCAGGGCCGCCGCCGTCTTAACTGAACTGAAAAGCCTCCACTGGCTGGGTTGCGACCCTTGGCGGGAGCTCCTAAGCAGGTTTGGGCGGTGAACGGGGTGGCAGCGGCTTGGTTTTTGGCCATCGTCTCGACCTTGCTCGCCGGCATGGGCATCTGGGTGCTGACCGGCCGGCTTGGCAGGGGATTTCTGCGCTCTTGGCTGCTTTGCCTGATCGTCGCTCTAGCGCTGATGCCGTCGCCGGTGCCAGGATTCGAGGGCTCTTGGGCCCCGGCTTATGTGGTCGCCTTGTTCGAGGCTCTGTTCCAGCTTGATGGCGAGCCGCTGCAGGCGCTGAAGCTCCTGTTGGCGGCCGGCTTGACCGCCATTTCAGCGGCGGCGGTTTGGTCTTGGCTCGACCACCGTTTGCGCTGATGCGGATGCAAGACGGCTTGATTGAACGCGGGCTACTCCATTAGAGTAACCGGCTTTCGCAAGCTGCGGGCATATTGCGCCTTTAAGTGCGCCGATGAGGATGTGTTCGGCGCGGTTTGCGTCAGCCCGAACAACCCGGCAAGCCAAGAGAGAGCGCATGATTTTTCAAAGCACTGATACCTACATCTCAACGGATGAGTTGAGCATGGCCGTCGATGCGGCCGTCACGCTAGAGCGGCCCCTGCTCGTCAAGGGGGAGCCGGGAACCGGCAAAACCCTGTTGGCGGAGCAGATCGCTAGGACCTTGGGGCTTGAGCTTATTCAATGGCACATCAAGTCCAGCACCAAGGCAATCAACGGCTTGTATGAGTACGATGCCGTCTCCCGCCTGCGGGATTCCCAGTTGGGCGACGAGCGGGTGCAGGACATTCGCAACTACATCAAGAAGGGCAAGCTCTGGAACGCTTTTGAAGCGGACGAGCGGGTGGTGCTGTTGATCGACGAAATCGACAAGGCGGACATCGAGTTCCCCAACGACCTGCTGCAGGAACTCGACCGCATGGAGTTTTTCGTCTATGAGTTGTCGGAGACCATCACCGCCAAGCAGCGGCCTATCGTCGTGATCACATCCAACAACGAAAAGGAGCTGCCGGACGCTTTCTTGCGCCGCTGCTTCTTCCACTACATCAATTTCCCGGATCGGGAGACCATGCAGGAAATCGTGGAGGTGCACTTCCCGTCCATCAAGCAGGAGTTGGTCAAGGAGTCGATGGAAATATTCTTCGATGTGCGCAAGGTGCCGGGCTTGAAGAAAAAGCCGTCCACTTCCGAGTTGATCGATTGGCTGAAGCTGCTGATGTCGGACGATATTCCGAATGAAATACTCACAAATCGAGACACCAGCAAGGCTATTCCGCCTCTTTATGGCGCCTTGGTGAAAAACGAGCAGGATGTGCATCTGCTTGAGCGCCTCGCGTTTATGAACAGACGCGACGCCCGCGGCTGAAGCCATGTTGATCAACCTGTTTCTGACCCTGCGCAAATACAAGGTTCCCGTCACCATACGGGAGTTGCTGGATCTGTTGGCGGCGCTCAAGTTCCGTCTCGTTTACGCCAATCTGGACGACTTCTACCTGATCGCCCGCACCTGCTTGGTCAAGGACGAAAAGAACTACGACAAGTTCGACCGCGCCTTTGGTGCCTACTTCAAGGGCTTGGAGGATCTGCACGGCATGTTGGAGTCGCTCATACCGGATGAGTGGCTGCGACGGGAGTTTGAAAAATCCTTGACCACGGAGGATCTGAAGAGGATCAATTCCCTAGGCGGGCTTGAGAAGTTGATCGAGGCCTTTCGGGAGGCCAAGGAGCAGGCCGAGGCGGAACAAGCCAAGCGGAGCCGGGATGAAGGCGATGACCCGCAGCGCTCGGGCGGCAAAGGACCGGGCGGCATCGGCAAGGGCAAGAAGAAAAAGGCGCGCAAGGTCTGGGATGACCGCCAGTACAAAAACTTGGACGACTCCGTTGAGTTGGGCACCCGCAACATCAAGATGGCGCTCCGACGCCTGCGCAAGTTCGCCCGCACCGGCAAGGATGAAGAGTTGGACATGGACGGCACGATCCGCTCCACCGCGCACAATGGCGGCATGCTTGACATCAGGATGCAACCGGAACGCAAGAACAAGGTGAAGGTGCTGCTGTTTTTGGACATTGGCGGCTCCATGGATGCCCATGTGAAGATCTCCGAACACCTCTTTTCGGCCACGCGCACTGAGTTCAAGCACATGGAGAGCTTCTACTTCCACAATTTCATCTATGAGTCCGTTTGGAAGGACAATCGTCGGCGCATGACCGAACGCATACCCACTTGGGAGGTGCTGAACAGGTACGCCCATGACTACAAGGTGGTTTTCGTGGGCGATGCGACCATGGCGCCGTACGAGATCACCCACGCCGGCGGCAGCGTCGAGCACTGGAACGAAGAGCCCGGCGCTAGCTGGATGGCCCGCTTCACGGAGACTTATGACAAGCTCGTTTGGATTAACCCCACGCCGCAGGAGACTTGGGATTACTCCACCTCAGTGGCCATGACTCAGAAACTGGTCAATGGGGCCATGTATCCCCTCACCGTTCGCGGATTGGAGGAGGGCATGAGTGCACTCTCTAAATAGACGCCCAATAGGGAAGCTAGGCCGCCCCGGCTGACCGTGCGCGCACCTTAGGGTTGTGCGGGGCTGGCCATGGGTTGTGGGCGCACACGGCGCAGTATGCAAGGCGCACAACACGCGTGGTGCGGAAGTCTTGACGGGATGTTGAGCAATGCGCCTGTGCCAGTGTGCAAACTTTGGTGTCGCAAACCGGAGAACTGCGATACACTAACCGGCTTGCGGGGTGAAGGAGCTTGACGCCCTTTCCTTTTGCATAAAGTTTTGCGCAGAACGGGGTGGTGAGCGCAAGGTGACCATAAACGAGACCCCTAGTAATGAAGGAGATATGATAAATGCTGGATGAAAAATTGAGTCCAATCGGAATTGCCGTTGGCGCCGTTTTCATGGGGTCGATGACTCTCTCCGCGGTAGCGGATGTGGATGGAGGCCTGTTTGTAGCGGACGAACTCGATCGCAGCCATGACCGCTTGGCGCTCAGTCAGGATGGCGATCAGGAGGACGGCTCGTGCGGCGAGGGCTCCTGCGGTGAGGACGGCAAGAAGCACGAGGACGGCTCCTGCGGCGAGGACGGCAAGAAGCACGAGGACGGCTCCTGCGGCGAGGACGGCAAGAAGCACGAGGACGGCTCCTGCGGCGAGGGCTCCTGCGGCGAGGACGGCAAGGAGCACGAGGGCTCCTGCGGTGAGGACGGCAAGAAGCACGAGGACGGCTCCTGCGGCGAGGGCTCCTGCGGCGAGGGATGAGCTGGCGCTCACTCGGTGTAGGCCAAGTTCCCGCTTTGGCAGGGCTTGGCCTGCGCCGTGCTTTTCTGAATGACCTGATCGCCGCCGATGCGCAGGTGGTGGACTTTCTGGAGGTTGCGCCGGAGAACTGGATTGGAGTGAGTGGCCCTTGGGGCCGCAAGTTTTGCCAAATCTCGGAGAAATTCCCTCTTGTTTGCCATGGGCTTTCGTTGTCCATTGGCAGCCCAGCACCGCTTGATCGGCGGTTTCTTTCTGATCTTAAGTCCTTTCTTGACGACCATGGTGTGCTTGCGTACACCGAGCACCTAAGCTATTGCAGCGATGAGCAGGGCCATCTATACGACTTGATGCCGCTGCCCTTTACGGAGGAGACGGTCCAATACGTTGCCGGGCGCATCCGCCAAGTGCAGGATTTGCTGGAGCGGCGTATCGGTATTGAAAACGTCTCCTGCTACGCCACGCCATCACGGCAGCTGACCGAGTTGGAGTTCATCAACGGCGTACTTGCCGAAGCGGACTGCGATCTGCTGCTTGACGTCAACAACATCTACGTCAACAGCGTCAACTTCCAATACGACCCGCATCAATTCCTCGTCGGCATTGATGGCGCAAGGGCCGTCTACCTGCATGTGGCCGGCCATGTGACCAAGGCGCCGGAACTACTTCTTGACACGCATGGCACAGCGGTCATAGAGCCGGTATGGAAACTGCTAGACGAGGCGTTCGACCGCTTGGGGCCGTTGCCAACTGTGTTGGAGCGGGATTTCAATTTCCCTCCCTTTGCCGACTTGCTCGCTGAGGTGGAGCGCATCCGCGCCATCGGGGCGCGGTACGAATGCGCCGTTCCGGCTAGCAGGATGGAGGCGGCAAGCTGACCAAGTTCGGGTTGATCGAGACCCAGCGGCGGTTTGCGGCCCGCATCCGCAACCCACAAGCCAACGACCGGCCGCCGGATGTGGATGCAGGCCGCATGAGGCTGTATGAACAGCTTTTTTACAGCAACACGGAGCGCTTTTTGGCCGCCAGCTTTCGCATCGCCAAAAAGGTGCTCGGTGAGGCCCCTTGGCATGAGTTGGTCAGGGCGTTCTATGATCGCCACCCCAGCCGATCACCCTATTTTCGGGAGATCAACCAAGAGTTCCTGAAGTTCCTTGATGCCGATGAGGGGTTGGACCTGCCCGATTTCCTGCTTGAACTCTGTCACTATGAGTGGGTGGAGATGGCGCTGCAAGTTGTCGAGGACCCAGCACCGGACCCTACCCTAGACCCCAGCGGCGACCTGCTCGCATTACAGGTGGTGGTCTCGCCTTCGGCTTGGCCTCTCACTTATCGCTACCGGGTGCAAGACATTGGCCCCAGCCATGTGCCGCAATCGCCGCCCTCCGAGCCGACCTTTCTCATCGCCCGCCGTCGCGCCGACGGTCGGGTGAAATTCATCGCTTCCAATTCTCTCACCCACAGGCTGCTGGCGCTTGTTCAGCAGGAAATGAGTGGCGGGCTTGCGCTTGACGCCTTGGCCGGCGAGTTGCCGCAGATCGATCGGACACGGCTTGAAGCAGAAGGCGCGGCCATGCTCAAGCGGCTACGCCGACTTGGCGTGTTGCTTGGCGCCAGAAGGGCGCCGGCGTCGCCGCGCCAGCCCCCCGATTGAATTAGTGCCAAGGAAAGTTCTGAACAAAGCCATCTACGCCTTGTCATAGTGCTGCAAACGGGAGTATGGTTCCCTCACGCATTTGCGTGAAAGTTTGTCTTGCCGAAAATATGAACCTGCTGGTAGTCGAAGCTGATCCAGGGGTGTCCCTGTCGCTTGCGGATCAATTTAGCGAGCTTGGCTATGCGTCGCTGTCTGCGTCGAACCTGAATTCGGCGGTGCGCATGTGCGACCACGCCCATCCCGAACTGATCGTTTGCGACCGATTCGAGTGGTCAGAGGCTTTAGCGAGCCAGTATCGCTACATCCCGGTGGCTTTGGCCGCCAGCGAACTGTCAACGGACTTGCTGTTCAAGGCCATGCGAGCGGGGCTGGCCGATGTTTGGAGGATGCCCGGCGACGCGACCGAGCTCGGAGAGCGGGTTTCCGATCTGCTGCGCCGCTCCAAGGCGGTTGAAGGGCAAATGGAGACCCGGCTCAATCAATTCGTTCGGGACTTGCGTAGCGATCAGCGCGCCGGCCGGCTGGTGCAGCTTGGCATGCTACCGCCCAATCCCATGGCGATTGATCACTATCGGCTTGAGCACCGCATTGTGCCGTCGCTGATCTTGAGCGGTGACTTCGTGGACTATTTCCGCGTCAACGAACGCCACTTCGCCTTTTATGTGGCCGACGTATCCGGCCACGGCGCCTCGTCGGCTTTCGTCACCGTATTGCTGAAAAACTTGTCGCGGCGGCTGCGGCGGGAGTATCGACCCTCAATGATGAGCAATCCGGGCGAGATCCTGCAATGGCTCAACCACGAATTGCTCGATCAACACATGGACAAGCATGTGGTGCTGCTCATTGCCATCTGTGACTTGGAGACGGACACGGTTCGCTTCGCCAACGCCGGGCACTATCCGCCCATGGCTTTTGTGTCTAAGGATGAAACCCGGTTCTTGAACCTGAAAGGCAAGCCCATTGGCCTGTTTGACACCGTAAACTATGAAGTCCTTGCACTGGACTTGAGCGTCGGCGACCGGCTGGTGATACTGACCGATGGGGTCTTGGAATCCTTGCCGCACAAATCCCTTGAGGATAAGGAGCGCCACCTGCTTGAGGTGATCAGGGACAACGAGTCCGTGGAGGAATTGTGGTGCGCCTTGGAACTCGCCGATACGGAGGAGGCCCACGGTTCGGATGACGTCACTTGCCTGATGGTGACCAGGGAGCACTAGTGTGAGCGGTCAAATCATGGTGGCCGCCTATGATGGCGTCTACGAAATGAAGTTCATCGGTGATGTGCGGCTGACCATGAGCAGCACCATGGACAGCTTCATCGAACGGATGTTCAGCGATGCGGAATTTAAGTCCGTGCTGGCTGATTTATCTGAAGTGGAAACCATTGATAGCACCTCCTTAGGCCTGTTAGCTAAGCTCTCCATTGAAGCTGAGCGGCGCTTCGGCTACGTGCCAACCCTAGTGTCCACCCGTGCTGACGTGAATCGCGTGCTGTACACCATGGGGTTTGAAGATGCGTTCAACATCATTCACTCGCCGCTTCAGGAGAGCGTCCAGCTAACCGAACTGCCCCGGGTGGTTGACACCGAAGGGGAGGATGAACTGCGTAATCGCGTGCTTGAAGCGCACCGCACGCTGGTTTTGATGAACGCACGCAACGACGACACCTTCAAAGACCTCGTGGTCTCGTTGGAAGCGGAGGCGGCGGCCGCTAAGTTAAAGCCGCAAGCCGCTTTGCCCTGAGCTTGGCGGCGATGAACCTGCTGTGGTCCACATACAGCAGGTCGGCGATTCTTCGAATGGTGGCCTCTTCGTACTTGTCCAAGTCTTCGTCGCAGTAGGCGAGCCGCCAGAGTTGCACGACCAATTCGCAGCGTTGCTCCAGACTCCATGCCTCTACCAGCGCTCGAGTGAAGCGGTGCAGGCCCACGCTGTCCTGCTGTTCGGGGCGGGATTCCGTCATCAAGGCTTGAATTTTTTCGGCCGACAAGCTGAACACGGACGACAGCGCCTGTTTGATGGCGGCGGTTTCCGTTGCGGACACTTGGTGGTCTGCCCAAGCGACCTCAATCAACAGCACGGTCGCCGCCAGCTCCACCGTTGTGCTCCTAGCCTCATCCGCCGGCGGCGTCTGGATGCGCTCCAGCAGCTTGGCGAGCATCAAGCGGCCCAACCCAGTTTTTCTGGCGTCGGCCGCGGGCTGGTGGGCGGGTCGAACGCCAAGGCTGCGGTCCGTTCGGTAGTTGCCCGTGCCTGAGGCGGCGGTTTGGGCACCACCATTGCGATGGCGTTGCGGACGGTGGCAAGCTCCGCACTCGGCTCATCCCGGCGGCTCATCCGGGTGCCAAACAGCTTGCGGCGATACAGGCCGACGCCGGGTCGTCCTTTGAACAGTCCAGCCATGGGCCTGGTCAATGCGGTAAAGGATGCGCCCTCGGCAAGCTGCTCCGCCATGTAGTGCAGGTAAGCGTTGGCGGCGGCAAGATCGTCGACCGGAGAGCTGGCGAACATCATGGCGTCAAGCTCGCCCAAGAACCTCGGTCCATGCCAAGCGGCACGGCCAATCATGACGCCGTCCGTGCGCGCCAGATGCGCCTTGGCCTCATGCCGGGTGCTGATGCCGCCGTTGACGATGATGCTCAGCTGGGGAAAGCGGGTCTTCAGCGCATACACGCGCTCTGGTTGCAGCGGCGGAACAGTTCTATTTTGGGCCGGGTTCAAGCCATCCAGAATGGCCTTGCGGGCGTGTACATAGACCGTTCGGCAGCCGGCCGCAGCGATAGCTTCAATGAACGCATCAAGGAACTGGTCGGTGTCTTGGTCGTCCAAGCCAAGGCGACACTTGACCGTGACGGGCAAATCAGAGGCCTCGCGCATAGCCCTGATGCAGGCCGCCACAAGTTTGGGCTCGGCCATCAACGCCGCGCCGAATCGCCCACGACGCACCCTTGGCGAGGGGCAGCCAACGTTCAGGTTGACTTCGGCGAAACCCGCTTCGGCGGCGGCTTGCGCCGCTTGAGCCAACAGGTCGGGGTCGCCGCCGCCAAGTTGGCAAGCAACCGGTTGTTCGACTGGATGGAACTGCAGCAAGCGCATCCGGCGACCGTGGATGATGGCCGCCGCGGTGGTCATTTCCGTAAACAGCAGCGCGTTGGGGCTGAACAGGCGATGCAGGTATCGGCAGTGCCTGTTGGTCCAAGCCATCATGGGCGCGACGGCCAGTAGTTTTCGATTTTCCGACGGGGTTGCCACAATGTGTGCATTCTAGCGGAGCTTTGGTGAAGGTTGGTCGATACCCGGGCGTGATTTGGGGCAGCGATGATCGACCATGAGAGGTGGATTTAGATCATTCTACTGTTGAATTCACTTTTTTTTCCACTTTGCTTCATTTTTAGTTGGGTTTCTGTATAATCCGGCCCGCAAAATGCAGTAATTTTGGTATTTTTGACCCATGATTCCGCAACGTACGATCAGAGAGCCGGTTGACGTCATCGGCATTGGCGTGCATTCAGGCCAGAAAGTTCGCATGAAATTGCGCCCTGCCGGGGAGAACACTGGAATCCTGTTTGTGCGCACCGACCTCCACCCCGCTGCGGTTGTGCGTGCGGCGACGCAAAACGTGTCCGACACCACCCTAGCCACCAGCATCTCTGAAGGCGGTGTTCAGGTATCCGTGGTGGAGCACTTGATGTCGGCGCTTTGGGGGTTGGGCGTGAGTAACCTCACCGTCGAGCTCAGCGGTGAGGAAGTGCCCATCATGGATGGCAGCGCCGCCCCGTTCATCAAACTCATCAACGCCGTGGGCGTGGTGGAGCAGGACGCTGCTAAGGAGTTCATCCGCGTTAAGCGGGAAATCCGGGTCACCCAAGGTGAAGCCTTCGCCTCGCTGACGCCGCACGAAGGCTTTAGGGCATCCTATACCTTTGTGGCTAATCATCCGGTTTACAATCGCTATCCGAAGCAGGCCAACTTGGATTTTGCCCGGGTCTCCTTCGTCGAGGAAGTTAGTTCCGCCCGCTCGTTCGGCCTCATCAGCGAGTTGGGACAGGCTCGCGCCATTAACAAGTGCTTGGGGTCGAGCCTCGACAATGCCGTTGGCATCAGTGACCATCGGGTGATGAACAAGGAGGGGCTGCGTTTTCGCGACGAGTTCGTCAAGCACAAATTGCTCGACGCAATTGGCGACCTGTATTTGCTTGAGCGTCCCGTACTAGGAGCGTTCTCCGGCTACATGTCCGGCCACGCGTTGAACAACAAGCTGGCCCGGGCGCTGCTTCGTTGTGAGGATGCTTGGGAAATCCACACCCAGGGTGGTCGCTCCACGCCGGGCCGTATGATGACCCCGCCGGTGGCAATTCGAGCCTGAACCGGGGCTTGCCAACACCTGCGAAGTTGGCAAATGGCGCCGCTGCCGTTTGCGTTGTCATCCAAGCCCTCTACAATCGGTTTGCATGACCGTACGTACCAGAGTCGCTCCCTCCCCAACCGGAGACCCGCACTTGGGTACCGCCTACACGGCGCTGTTCAACTGGGCCTTCGCCAAAAGCAAGGGCGGGCAGTTCATTCTGCGCATTGAGGACACGGACGCCGTGCGCAGTTCGGCGGCGTCGGAAGCCCGCATTCTCGCTGCCCTGTCCTGGCTGGGCATCCAATGGGACGAAGGCCCGGATGTTGGCGGCCCCTGCGGGCCCTATCGCCAAAGCGCGCGCAGCGAGATCTATCGAGACCAAGTGCAGCGATTGGTTGCCGAAGGACGGGCCTTCCATTGCTTCTGCACGCCCGAACGCTTGACCGACATGCGTGCGCAGCAGCGGGCTGCCGGAGTGCAGCCCCTCTATGACGGCCTGTGCCTGAAACTGACCGAACAAGAAGTGTCATCCCGGTTGCGAAGTGGCCTAACATCGGTTGTGCGCATGAAGGTGCCAACGGCGGGAACCTGTCGCTTCAAGGACGAACTGCGGGGCGAGATTGAAATCCCCTACAGTCAAATTGACATGCAGGTGTTGTTGAAGGCGGATGGTTTGCCCACCTATCACCTCGCTGTGGTGGTGGATGACCACCTGATGGGCATCACCCATGTGCTGCGCGGCGAGGAGTGGATCAACTCGGTGCCCAAGCACAAATTGCTGTACGAATATTTCGGCTGGCCAATGCCGGTCTTGGCTCATCTGCCGTTGCTGCGCAATGCGGACCAGAGCAAGCTGTCCAAACGCCACAACCCAACCAGCATCGACTACTTCCGCGCCATCGGCTATTTGCCGGAGGCCTTGGCCAACTATCTTTGCTTGCTGGGGTGGTCCAGCCCGGACGAGCGGCCGCTGTTCTCCATGGACGAGTTCAGGCACGCGTTCTCGCTTGGGCGCATATCCCTTGGCGGCCCAATCTTTGATGTCCACAAGTTGAATTGGTTGAACGGGCAGTACCTGCGGCGGCTTGGTGACGACGCCTTCATGGGTCGGCTGCAAGCTTGGGCGCTCAATGCGCAACGGCTGCGCGAGTTGGTGCCGATGGTGCGCGACCGCACCCAGCGCTTTAGCGACATCGCACCCCAAGTCAGCTACCTACTCGGCGATCGTCCTGCCTTAAGCGCCGAGGATTTCACCCACAAGAAGCTTGAACGTGAACAGGTGGTGGAGGTTCTCTTTCGCGCCAGCCGAGCGTTGGGCGCTTTGGCGGACTGGCGGTCAGACAACCTGCAAGCCGCCTGCCGGGACCAGGCGGAGAAGATGCACTTGGGCTTCAAGGATTTCCTGGTGCCGCTGTTCATCGCCATCAGCGGGCGGCCGGTGGCCCTACCGCTGTTTGACTCCATGTCATTTCTCGGTGCCGATGTTACTCGCGTGCGTCTAAGGGAAGCCTTGCTCGCCTTGGGCGTTTCCAAAAAACAGCGCAAACGGCTGGAGAAGTTGGCGGGTTGACCCGGGCAGGGTTCCCCAACCGAACAATGCACCCTGACGAGAGGAAGTGGAGTGAATAGGAGCCTGCTTCCCCAGATGCTTAAAGTCTGGTGTTCGCAGGGCGCTCTTGCCAATAGCCCGCCGCAGACTTCAGCCGCCGTGATAGTACATATTTCAGCCAGGTGAGGAGCTGAATTGAAGGCCAATAAAAGACCTAAGGCTGGGCGGGAATGAAATGAAGGGACGGGAATGACGTTTATCGTAACCGGAAGCAATGGCTTCATCGGCGCCAACACTTGCCGCAGGCTGGTCGACCTCGGCGAGGAGGTCATCGGCGTGGACGATCTATCATCCGGTTTGGCGAAGGATTCCGTAGATGGCGCAGAGTACCATGTCCACTGCATCACGGATGTCGAATGGCTGACCCGCTTGTTTCAGGACACCAAGCCTAGGGCCGTGCTCCACTTGGCGGCGGTGCCTCTGGTGCCTCGCTCGGTTGAGCATCCATTGGAAAGCGCGAACAGCAACCTGCTGGGCACCGTCTCCGTGCTTGAGGCGGTCCTTAAAGCGCAGTTGGTTGGCCGGACTAGGGTGGTGTTCGCCAGCAGCAGTTCTGTGTATGGAGGTGCTGAGCAACTGCCGACGCCGGAAACGCATCGCTGCGATCCCCAGTCGCCTTACGCCTTGGCCAAGCTGCAAAGCGAGGGCTGGTGCAAGTTGTTTCATCGTCTTTATGGGCTTGATGTGGTGAGCCTGCGCTACTTCAACGTTTTTGGCCCAGGGGCGCGTTTTGGCGGTGCCTACTCCACGGTGTTGCCGGCTTGGCTGCATCACCTGTATGTGGACGGCTCCTGCCAGCCTTACGTGGAGGGCGATGGCACCCAGTCCCGGGACTTCTGCTTCATTGACAGCGTCGTGCAGGCCAACGTCACCGCTGCTACAAGAGCGCGCGGCTTTGCCGCCGAAGTGCTCAACGTCGCGCGTGGGCGCGCCTATTCGCTGCTGGACGTCAAAGCCGCCCTTGAAGAAATTGCGGGCAGGGAACTGCTCTTGGAGCGCCGCCCGCCCCGAGTGGGCGATGTCAAACATACTTTGGCCGACATATTGCAGGTGCAAAAGGCGTTGGACTACGCGCCTTCCAACGACTTTTTAGCCGAACTGGCCAAAACCGCGGCTTGGTTCGCCGAATATCATCCAGCACCGATCGTGAACGCCTAATCCTTGGTGCAGGGCACTAGTTTTCAGCGGACAAGCGACTGGCGGCCTGAATGATGATCGGCTTCTCCGGTACGCCGGCCATCCCTTTGCGGGAATGGATAGCGCTCAATTCGATGGCGGTCACGACCTCCATGCCGACTGTAGTTTCGCCAAAGACCGTATAGCCGGGGCGGCCGGCCACGGCGTCAAGATGGGTGTTGTCGTTGACGTTGATGAAAAATTGGGCATCGGCCGAATCCGGGTCCGACAGACGCGCCATCGCCACCGTGCCGCGCTTGTTGCGCAGGCCATTCAAGGACTCGTTCACCACCGTCCCCGGAGGTTTCTGATAGTTCAACTCGGCGTCATAGCCGCCAGCCTGAATGACGAAATTGGCCAGCACGCGATGAAAGATAAGGCCCTCGTAGAAGCCTTCGTCCACCAGCTTAAGGAAGTTCTCCACGGTTCGTGGCGCTTGGGCCGGCAGGAGCCTGATGTCGATGTCGCCGACGCTGGTGGTCAGGCGCACCACGATGGGCGTCTCCCCGGTCACCGGCTCAGCGCTGACAGCGGGTGCTTGGGACACTAGCACAGCGAGCAGGGAGCTCAACAATCGACTTTTCATTAGGGCGCGCCTCCATCAATGGCTTGCCGAAACGACTGCACCGTTGCGGTTAGCCCGCGCTCAAGGGCACGGGCGATCAGCGCGTGGCCAATTGAGACTTCCACTATTTCCTCAATGGTGCGAAACAGGGGCAGGTTGTCCAGATCTAGGTCATGGCCGGCGTTGACGCCGAGGCCAAGACTCGCCGCATGGCTCGCCGCGCGCTGGTAGGCGGCGAGAGCCATGTGGCTTTTTTCATGGTCGATGCCAGCCGCGGCCACCGCCGCCGCAAAAGGACCGGTGAACAATTCAATCCGGTCCGCACCCACTTGCTCGGCTAGGCTGATCTGCGCCGGCTGCGGATCCATGAATAGGCTCACACGAGCACCCCAGCTCTGATAGACCTTGACCTTCTCCATAAGGGCGCGGTTGTCGCCGCTCAGGTCGAAGCCGTGGTCCGAGGTGAGCTGATGGTCATCGTCCGGCACCAGCGTTGCCTGATCCGGCTTGGCTTGCGCAATCAGCGCGTCGAAACCGGGGTAGCCGTTTGGGCGGAGACCGGCGAATGGATTGCCCTCAATGTTGAACTCAGCGGTTGGATAGTCCTGCAACAGCTCGGCCAACGCGAGAACATCGGCTGGCCTGATGTGGCGCTGGTCTGGGCGTGGATGCACGGTGATGCCATCGGCCCCGGCCGCGAGTGCGGTCCGGGCGGCGGCGGTCAGGCTTGGCGCATCGCCGTGCCGGGCGTTGCGCAGCAGTGCGACCTTGTTCAGGTTGACGCTAAGCGCAGTCACCTCAATGCCATGCGCTGCGCTTGGGGCGGGACTTAATCAAAGCGCCGATCAGCAGTCCGGCAACCACGAGCCCGGCGCCGATCAGCAGCCACCGCTGCTCCAGGTTCTGTTGCAATTGCTGCAAGTTCCTTTCGGCCTTCTCCACTTGCTGGCGCAGCCTGGCGTTCTGCGCTAAAAGTTCTTGGTTGGCGGCATGTTGTCCAATGGCGTCGGCCGAGATGGACTTGACTTGTGCTAGCTCGCGCTCAAGTTCAACGATGCGCTGGGTTTGGACGTCATCAGCCGATTCGGCTTGGGAACCTCGCGCCGCGATGGCTTCCTGCAGGCTGGCGATCAGGTCTTGAGCGGACTTCAACTGTTCCCGGGCCGTCGGCGTATTGACCAGATAACGGCTGGCTACCCAGCCTTGGCGACCGTCTACTGTTCTAACTTCCAAGTAGCGGCCCCGTTGCGCTTGGCCCAACACTTCAACGGCGTCGCCGCTGCGCAGGCTGCCCCTTGTGGCCTCCGAGTCGTTCGCTGGAGCATTGCGCAGGTTGAGGATCAGTACATCGCTGACGTACTTGGTTCCCTCCTCCCCTGCATGGGCGATCAAACCGAGACAACCCAGCCCCATGCAAAGCAGCAACCCGACCGCATTTTTTAGAGGTAGGCGTCCTAGAAGAGATTTGGTCATTCGGCTCCCTAGCCGGTGCGAGCTTGGGCTGCAGCGGGCAAAAGCCTCAGTCGGTGCAGATAAAAAATGGTCAGGGCGACGTAGCTGACGGTCAGCGCCAAGCCGCCAACGAGCTTATAGGTCACCCAAACCTCCATGGAGAATTTGCAAGCGACGATCAGGTTCAATGCTCCGGCCAAAAAGAGGCCGGCCGCCCAGCCGAAGTGCAATTGGGTCCATACCGGCTGCGGTAGTATTAATTGGCTGCCAAGCAATTTCTGCAGCAGGTTGTGGCCGGTGAAATGGCTGCCGATCAATGCAGTGCAGAGCAGCCAGTTGATGACGGTTGGCTTCCATTGAATGAAAGTTTCGTTGCGCAGCAACAGAGTCAAGCTGCCGAACAAGATGCTGACCCAAAACGTCAACAGAAGCTCCCGTCCAATGGGTCGGCGCATCAGCTTGTACAGACCGACCTGCAAGATAACCGCCACCATCAGAGCGCCGGTGGCCCAATAGATGTCGCTGGCGAAGAAGACGCCGGCGAAAATGAAAATGGGGAGGAAATTCACTAATTGCTGCATGATTCGGACTCCGTGCGTTGGCGTTGATGCAGCAGGCCGCAGCCTTCAACCCCTGTAACATTAGCAGCATTGGCCACGGTTGGATATAAGGGTTTTATGAGCCAGTACTTTGTGGTGCATCCGTCCCATCCGCAGCAGCGCTTGCTGTCCGGCGCGGCGCAAGTGTTGCGCGATGGCGGCTTGGTGGTCTATCCCACGGACACCACCTACGCTTTGGGTTGCCGCATCGGCGACAAGGCGGTGCTAGACCGGATGCGCGGTTTGCGCCAACTCAGCAGCCGGCATGTCTTCACCCTGTGCTGCCGTGATCTTTCCGAGATATCCAAATACGCCCGGGTGGACAACCTTAACTATCGAATTCTTAAGCGCTGCACGCCTGGGCCCTTCACGTTTCTGCTGCCGGCCATGCGGGATGCACCGCGCCGCTCGGTTCATCCAAAGCGCAGAACCATCGGCCTGCGGCTGCCGCGCAATGCCATCGCGCTCGGCTTGATGGAGGTGCTAGGCGAACCCCTAATGACGACCACCATGCGCCTGCCGGGGCAGGATGAGCCGCCGGAGCTGGCGGAGATGCGCTCGGCGCTGGAACAACGGGTGGACCTGATTGTGGATGGCGGTTATGTGGGCACGGAACCGACCACCATCGTGGACCTCAATCAAAGACCGCCGGTGGTGGTTCGCCAAGGTCTTGGGGCTTTTGGCTGAAGGCCGCCAAAACTGGGCGGGAGGCTCGCCCGGATCAATCCGTGGACGCTGTGCGGCGCCCCGGTAGTGGCACCCTCAATGGACTTGGGAGGTTCGCCAAAGCGATGCCGTGGCCGCTCGGTGCTGGAACAACGGGTGGACCTGATTGTGGATGGCGGTCATGTGGGCACGGAACCGACCACCATCGTGGACCTCAATCAAAGACCGCCGGTGGTGGTTCGCCAAGGTCTTGGGGCTTTTGGCTGAAGGCCGCCAAAACTGGGCGGGAGGCTCGCCCGGATCAATCCGTGGACGCTGTGCGGCGCCCCGGTAGTGGCACCCTCAATGGACTTGGGAGGTTCGCCAAAGCGATGCCGTGGTCGCGTTCAACAGATTGTTTTAAAAAGAAAAATTACAGCCTGAGAAAACGAGAGCAGTTGGCCGCTGCGGGTGGTTTGAGCGATGGCGCCGCGCCAGTTTGTATCGTCCCTTATGGCCACTCTATAATGCGCCGTGTCCACCAACCTCTTCGCCAACAACATGGGTTCTGAAACCGCAGGTGACCGGGTTCTTTCCGGCATGAGGCCAACCGGGCGGCTGCACTTGGGCCATTACCACGGCGTCGTCAAAAACTGGGTTGCCTTGCAGCATGAATACGAGTGTTATTTCTTTGTGGCGGATTGGCATGCGCTCACCACCGGCTACGATCAGGCTGGCGACATTGAGCAGCATAGCTTTGATATGGCGGTGGATTGGCTGGCCGCGGGCATCAACCCCGCCGCCGCTACGGTTTTCATTCAGTCCAAGGTGCCGGAGCACGCCGAGCTGCATCTGCTGCTGTCCATGATTACCCCGGTTAGTTGGCTGGAGCGGGCACCGAGCTACAAGGACATGCAGATGCGCTTGAGCGATAGGGACTTGGCCACCTACGGCTTTCTCGGCTACCCGGTGCTGCAGGCGGCTGACATTCTCATTTACCGAGCGGGCAACGTGCCGGTGGGCGCGGATCAGGTCGCTCATGTGGAGCTCTCGCGGGAAATCGCGCGGCGCTTCAATCATGTATTCGGCAGCGAGTCCGGGTTTGAGGAACATTGCCGCGCCGCCATCAACAAGATGGGGCGCAAGGCGGCACGGCTTTACCGCAGCTTGCGCAAGGCGTTTGTGGAAAAGGGGGATGTGGAGGCCATTGCCCGTGGCCGCGCCTTGCTGGCGGAGCAGCAAAACCTTTCCATTGGCGATAGGGAGCGGCTTTTCGGCTACTTGGAAGGCGGCGGGCGCGTCATATTGCCGGAACCCAAGGCGCTGCTGACCGGGCAGGCCAAAGTGCCGGGGCTCGATGGCGAGAAGATGTCGAAGTCCTACGGCAACACCATCTCGTTGCGGGAGCCGGCGGGCGCGGTGCAAAAAAAGGTGCGGTCGATGAAGACCGATCCAGCCCGGGTTCGACGCCAGGATCCAGGCAATCCGCACAACTGCCCAGTATTCACCCTGCACCAGATTTATTCGACGCAGGAGGTCAAGGAATGGGCGGCCGAGAGTTGTCGCGCGGCGTCCATCGGCTGCGTTGATTGCAAGCAGCCCCTCATAGACGCCATCAACGCCGAGCAGGCGACTATGATTGAACGGGGCAAGCCATTTGAGGAACAGCCGGATCTGGTGCATCGCATCTTGCAGGAGGGCTCGGACAGGGCTCGCGAGGTAGCTAGGGACACCTTGGATGAGGTTCGCTCATGCATCGGGATCGCACGCAAATAGGCCCCGGTTCACAGGCCGGCGGGCAGGCCTTGGCCGAGGAGGGCAGCACCGGCGCGGAAGCTGGTGCCGAGGCTCCAGACAAGGATATTGGCATGGATGCGGCAACCGGCATACAGGCCCCGGCCAAGGATATCGGCACCGATGCGCAGGCCGGCGGACAGGGGCCGACCGAGAGCATCAATAGCGGCAGCTCCGCGAGCGTTGACGATGCGTCCGTTGCGGTTGTGGATGGACACTCGGTTACTGAACTGCCGACCGATCTCTACATTCCCCCGGACGCCTTGGTGGTGTTCCTGGAAACTTTTGAGGGTCCGCTGGACCTGCTTCTTTACCTCATACGGCGGCGCAACTTGGATCTGCTTGCAGTCAGCGTCGCCGAAATGACCGATCAATACATGAGCTACATCGGCCTGATGCATGTGTTCAAGCTGGATTTGGCAGCGGAGTATTTGGCCATGGCGGCCACTCTGACGGAGATCAAGTCCAGCCTGCTGTTGCCTCGCCACGAGGAGTTCGAAGATGAGGGCGATCCGCGCACGGAGCTGATTCGGCGCTTGCAGGAGTACGAGCAGATCAAGGAAAGCGCAAGGCAACTCGGCGAGTTGCCGCGCATGGATCGGGACATCTTTCCCGTTCGTCTCGAACGAGGGGCGCTGATCAAGCAGCGCGCCGAACCCGAGGCGGCGTTGAAGGATGTCTTGGCGGCTTTGGCGGCGGTCATGCAGCGGGCCGAGCAGTTTCATAGCCATGCGGTTCGGAGGGAGTCGCTATCGGTGCGCGAACGTATGACGCAGGTGCTCGCAACCCTTTCTGGGACGACTGAATTCGTGCTCTTCGAGCGGTTGTTCAAGGTGGAGGAAGGCCGCTCGGGAGTGGTGGTCACCTTCCTAGCCATTACCGAGCTTCTGCGTGAGGGATTGGTGGATCTAACTCAGTCGGCGTCCTTTTCGCCTATCTACTTGCGGGCCGCAAGCGAATAGACCATGAGCGAACGGCTCGACGCCAAGGCGCTTGAACGGATCTTGGAGGCTGCGCTGATGGCCGCTGGCGAGCCATTGACGGTGCGTCGGCTGGCGGCGATCTTCAAGCTCGGGGAATTGGACCCGGAGCAGGGCGGCAAGGATATTCGGCTGGCCCTCGAAAGGCTTGGGCAACAGGTCTCCGGCGGCGGCTACGAACTGAAACAGGTGGCGTCCGGCTACCGTTTTCAAGTGTCACCGGAGCTAGGCGAGTGGGTGAGCCGGTTGTGGGACGAAAAGCCGCCGCGCTACAGCCGCGCCCTGTTGGAGACATTGGCGCTGGTCGTTTACAAGCAGCCTGTGACCCGAGCGGAGATCGAGCATATCCGCGGTGTCAGCGTCAGCCAGAACATCATGCGCACACTGCTGGAGCGGGGCTGGATTCGCGTAGTCGGCCAACGGGAGACGCCTGGGCGGCCGAACCTCTACGGCACCACCCGCGCCTTTCTGGACTACTTCAACCTAAGGACCCTAGACGAACTGCCGTCCTTGGCCGAAGTGAAGAAAATAGTGGAGCCGTTGCTTGACGTCCTTGACCAAGACGAAAAAATCCCGGAGAAGAGCGCCACCGCACCGGCGGCGGTATCTGGCGATTCAGTTCAGACGCTAGAGGCGCCCCTTGGCGAGCCGGATCGGGCAGGCGAGCGAGCTGGGGAGACCAGCTTGGCGAACGTCGTGCCGTTGCCGGTGCCGCGGCACTAGCGACGTTGAAGATGGCACCCTCCCAACCTGATCTAGGGAATGAGAGGCCCAAGCTGCAAAAAGCCTTGGCGGCTTTGGGTTTGGGCTCCAGGCGGCGCATTGAGCAGTGGATCGCCGCCGGCCGGGTGCAGGTAAATGGCGAGGCGGCCCATCTCGGTCAGAGAATTGGCGCTGCTGACCGCATCACCATCGACGGTCGTCGGCCGGTTGGCCGCAAATCCGATGTTTCAAGGGTGCTAGTGCTGAACAAGTTGCAAGGTGTGGTGTGCAGCCGCCGCCAACTGGAAGGCCAACGCACGGTGTTCGCCGGATTGCCGCGCTTGCGCGGCGGGCGTTGGATCGCCGTTGGCCGGTTAGACATTCAAACCTCGGGATTGCTGTTGCTGACCAATGACGGCACGTTGGCCAACCGCTTGATGCACCCCTCCACTGGCTTGGACCGAGAGTACGCGGTGCGCGTGGATGGCCGTTTGAATGAGGCCGAGGCACACCGTCTTAAGGAAGGGCTGCGCATTGAGGGTGAGCGCCACGCCTTCACCGATGTGCGGTACTACAACGGCAGCGGACGCAACCACTGGTATCATGTAGCGCTGATGGACGGCCGCAACCGGGCGGTGCGCAAGCTGTTTGAGCAGGTCGGGCATCCGGTCACGCGCTTGAAGCGGGTGCGTTTCGGCCCCATCGCGTTGCCTGCCTTCCTGTCTCGCGGCAAATTCGCCGACCTGAACAATTTTGATCTCAAGGAGTTGTACCGTTTGCTGCGGTTGCCGGTGACCTTGCCACCGGGAAGAGCGCGCAGCAGGCCGGGTAAGTCGATGCTGCTGCCATACCCGGAACTGAACCTTGGGCCGAATCCAGCGATAGCGCCCGGGAAGGCTGGACGACGGCCTAGCCAATCCTCGGTTGGGCGCAGCCCGTCTTGACGCACCCATAGACCCGCTTCAAGTTCAAGTAATTGCGATTCTGTTCCTGATCTGGTCATCCAGCTGGCTAGGAACGCGGCCCAACCGCAATCGACATGGCGCAACCAACGGCCTGCGGCGCCAGCGGATAGGGCAGTGGGTCGGCTATGGCCGCCGGTCGGTGCGCCATTAGCGACTCACTTGGTGTACACAGGCCGCGGCGATGCTGGAAATGGCGACCCCCCGGCGACCTTGGCGAATGGCGTTGCGGTCATGGGTGCGGGTGCAGTAGCCGAGCGATAGCCCGGTGATCGGGTCTGCCCAAGCGAGTTGCCCGCCGGCGCCGTTGTGGCCGAAAGCAGCCGGTGAATTGGTCTTGCCGAAGCCGCGTAAACTGCGCTTCTCATCACCGGCGATGATAATGCCGAGGCCTCGGTTGGCGACCGTGCCGACGAGGTCCGTGAAGCCGCCGCTCAGCACCCGGCGGGCGCGGTGCAGCATGGCCTGTCCCCAGAGCCTCTGTTCTCCCAATCCGCCGTGCAATAGGCCTTGGTAGAACAGGGCCAGTTCCGCGGCGCCCATGAAGGCGCCGCCGCCGGGCACCCCGATGGCGCGGACTTCCGGGCGGTTGAAGCTCCGGATGGCCTCTTCGGTGACCTCGGTGACCGGCGGCGGCGGCAGACCCAGATTCCGCCATTCCTCGTCGGTCATCGCCTCACCGGCGTGTTCTATGAGCGCGGCTCGTCCCTGCTCGCTCTCCGGCAGGTCCAAATGGAGGTCGCTCAGGCCTAGGGGGTTGGCAATGCGCTCCCGAACGAACGCATGGAAGTCTTGGCCGGAGCGGCGCTCAATGAGCTCGGCGACCACCCACATGCTGGAGGAGGGGTGGTACTCGAATCGGCTTCCCGGCGGCCAGTTCAGGGTCCACTGTGCGAAACGCTGTAGCCGCTTGGTCTTGTCGGCCCAGTCCAGTGGACGGAACGGTGCCGACGGGAAGCCGGCCGTGTGGGTGAAGAGCTGCTGCACCCGCACGACGTCCTTCCCGTGGCTCGCGAACTCCGGGATGATGTCGGCGACGAATTCGTCCTCTCCCAGCTTGCCTTCCTGCATCAGGATCCAAGCTGCCGCCGAAGTCACCGCCTTGGTGGCGGAGAATACGCAGATTAGGCTGTCGTCGCCGACATCGCCGAAGGTGGCGAACAGCGCCAGCCGACCGTTGCGGGCCAGCGCTAGCTGGACGCCGGAGAGCAGCCCGTCATCCACGTCCCGGCGCACCCGGGCGAGAAGTTCGTTCACCTTGGCCGGACGCAGACCGGCTTCCTCAATGGTACATGTGAGTGAATCTGGAACCATTCGTTACTCCACTTTGGTGTTGTGCTGCGCAGCCGCCAACGGGTGGCGCCAGCCAATCCCGGAAACGCGTGGAAGGGCAATGTTATCGGAGCGTATTGGACTGCAATTCAACCGAAAGCTCAACGCCGGAGATGAGAGATTGACCTCCGTGGCTAATCAGCGCCGGCAACGGCGCAACCATGCCGGTATTCCTCGGCCATACTTCGCCCAGGCATGTGAGCGGGAACGCTGGCACCTTTCCCCAAGCGGGGCAGCGAGACCGGTCCGGCCAGCGAGGAGGGAGATGCTTGAAATAGCGTCAATTAAGCCTTGGCAACTGACTAGAGCCTGCTTAGAAAGTCTAATACCCTGATTTAAAGGGCCGTCCCTCCAAAGATGCCCGACTGGTCATCGGTGCGGTGCCCATCAAACACAAATTGCGCCTTTCCGACCGGCAGACCGTGGCCCCGATCTAGGAGAACCCCTACCTGCAGTACTTTGGCGGGTTGCCGATTATCGGATGGCGGAGCCGTTCGCCCCGTCACTTTTTGCCGAGGTCCGCAAGCGGACGGGGCAGTCTGTGTTCGACGTTTTCCACGCGGCGGTTGTCGATGCCGTGGACCATGCCAAACACAAACCCGTGGCCAAGCGCAAAGCGCAATGACGTCCATCCGGCGGTGGTTCTGGGCGACACGATTTATGGCAGCCGAGACAACCGGTGCTATCTCAAGGACCGCGGCATCCGTTTTTGCCGGGAAGCCGCTGGTTATTCCGGCCTGTTTTCCAAGATTTTGGCGAGCAGCGGTATGTTTTGCGCGGGTTTCCGGCCTGCCGTGACCCCGAAACCTGCGGTTTTGGGAGAATTCGGACGGACTTCACCTTTAGGCGGCCATCAACTCGATCCGATTGACCGCTTGCAGCAGGTTCATGGTCGCCGCCTTGAAGGTCAGTCGGGATTCCGCAACAGTCTTTGATCTTGATTTCATTGGGGTGCCGGAAGAATAAGGGTGCTGTCGGCGTCGTGTCCGGCTGCTAGGAGCGGCGCCAGTCCCTGGCGTCGAAGGCTTGCCCCGTCACCCCTCGAGCGGTGTCGCTCAACAGGTAGAGGTATAGATCCAGGCGGGCTTCCGGTGGCGGCACGGCGGCTGGGTCCTCGCCAGGATAGGCTTGGCGGCGCATGGTTGTGCGCGTGCCGCCTGGATTCAAGGTGTTCACACGGATCGCGCCCGCATGGGCGAATTCGTCAGCTAGAACTTGGCCCAAGCCTTCGATGGCGAACTTGGAGACGGCGTAGGCGCCCCAATAGGCCCGACCCTTCCGACCGACCGAGGACGATGTGAGAACGATGGAGGTCTCTTGGCCGAACCTGTTGCCGGTTTCCCGCATCAAGGGCGTCAAGGCTTGGGTCAGAATGAGGGCTGCGGTCAGGTTCACCCGCATAACCGTTTCCCAGTGGGTTAGGGGATAGTGCTCGATGGTGGTCTTGACACCAAGGGCAGAGGCGTTGTGGACCAAGCCATCAAGTCGTCCGCCGTTGGTGCGTAGATGCTCCGCCAAGGCGTTGGCGCTGTCCTCATTCAGCAGATTCAGATCGCAAGGAACGATGGCGGGATGAGTGCTAGTGCGTTCGCTGATCCAGTCAGATACCGTGTCGAGCTTGGCCCTGGTCCTTCCCAGCAGGACGACATCGGCGCCGTAAAGGGCCAAGGCCTGTGCCAAGGCGCGTCCGATCCCATCCCCGGCGCCGGTGACCAAAACCACCCGGCCGGCGAAGCAGCCGGGGGTTGGCTGATACCGCCACTGCGCCCGGGCTGCGTCCAGCTCAGGATAGGCGTCTTGTGAATCCACGGCCAAGAAACTCTTGCGCTTCCGCCCACCGCCACATTCGGCGGCGCCGTTCTGATCCATGACCAAGGGCCGCGCTCACTAGGCTCGGGGGGATACAGCACCCGCCACTGCTCCGTGCCCTCCGCGAGGTCGCGACCACTAAGCGCGGGGTGATGGTCCGGCATTCAAGACGACTAGTTAACCATGGGGAACCTCTGATTAACTCCCAAGGATTGGCCATCGCACGGCATCTTGGGTCATTTATCATTTATTTTCAAAGGCTTACACGTCATCGAAAAAATTGGCCTTGTGGCGCTACGAAACCTTGCGAATTGTTCAGGGGCTTCCTAGACATTGCATTGGTGGGCAAGCGGTGGTTGCCGCCTTCCAGCGAGCCGATTTGCTTGTCAAGCCCAAGCACTGCTGTGATCAAGTGGGCTGGTCGGCGTTAGTCAAGCGGCTTTTTCGCCCGCAGCAAGTAGTTGACGTCTGCATCCGAGGAGAGCTTGGCGATGCGCGAGAAGGGGTTGTAGCGCATACCGATGATCTGCTCCACCGTCAGCCCGGCGGCGCGGGCCGCCTGGGCAAGTTCCGAGGGGCGGATGAAGCGATCATAGTCATGGGTGCCCCGCGGCAGGATGTTGAGTAGGTACTCAGCGCCAAGGATGGCCAGCAGGTAGGCCTTGGGATGGCGATTGATGGTGGAGAAGACCAATGTGGCTCCGGCCGCGGCGAGGTCCGCGCACGCTTGGATGGTGGAGGCGTGGTCCGGCACATGCTCAAGCAACTCCAGGCAGGTGAGGGTGCTGAACGCCCCCGGCCGCTCCTTGGCCAGCGCCTCGGCGGTGGTGGCCAAGTACTCCACCGCAGCGCCGCTTTGTGCGGCGTGGAGGCGGGCCACCGCCAAAGGCTTCTCCGCCATGTCGATGCCGGTGACTTTGGCTCCCTTGGTGGCGAGGGGCTCCGTTAGTATGCCGCCGCCGCAACCGACGTCCAGCACCGGGCCGGCATCCAGGTCGGCATGGTCAAGGACATACCCCAAGCGCAGCGGGTTGATGTCGTGCAGCGTCTTGAAGTCGCCATCGGCATCCCACCATCTCTGGGCCAGGGCTTCAAACTTGTCCACTTCCGCCTGATCGACGTTGGCTTTTGTCATTGCATCCTCTCTAGATGGAGGTTGGCTCTGGCGCAGACTTCTTCTAAGGGCAGGGTTTGGTCGTGCAGCGTCTTGAAGTCGCCCTCGGCATCCCACCATCTCTGGGCCAGGGCTTCAAACTTGTCCACTTCCGCCTGATCGACGTTGGCTTTTGTCATTGCGTCCTCTCTAGATGGAGGTTGGCTCTAGTAGCGCAGACTTCTTCTAAGGGCAGGGTTTGGTCGTGCAGCGTCTTGAAGTCGCCCTCGGCATCCCACCATCTCTGGGCCAGGGCTTCAAACTTGTCCACTTCCGCCTGATCGACGTTGGCTTTTGTCATTGCATCCTCTCTAGATGGAGGTTGGCTCTGGTGCAGACTTCTTCTAAGGACAGGGTTTGGTGATCGCCTTCGGCGTAGAGGCTGCGCCCGGCCACCCAGACGTGGCTGACGGCGCTGCCGGCGGGCCCGTGGATGAGGGCGGATGCTGGGTCTCGCACCGGAACGAAGGCCGGGTCGCTGAGATCAACGGCGATGAGGTCGGCCCATTTGCCGCTTTCCAGCGAGCCGATTTGCTTGTCAAGCCCAAGCACTTCGGCACCGCCCAAGGTCGCCATGCGCATCATGTCGGTGACGGTGCCGGCGCTGGCGTTGCCATCGCCATGCTTGATCAGCAGCGCTGCCAAACGGGCTTCGGCGAACAGGTCAAGCGCATTGTTGGAGGCCGCCCCGTCGGTGCCGAGAGCCAGCTTGACGTCCGCCTTGGCCAGCTTCGAGATCGGGCTGAGGCCACTGGCAAGCTTGAGGTTGGAGTAGGGGCAATGCACAATCTGGGTACCGCACTCGGCGACCAGCTTGATTTCGTCTTCGGTTAGTTGGGTCATATGCACCGCCTGTAAATTGGAGTTCAACAGCCCAATGTGGTGCAGATGGGCAACCCAGGATTGGCCGGTGCGCTTGAACGCGTCCTCCACTTCAGCCGCGTTTTCGTGCAAGTGAATCTGGATCGGGCGGTGAATCTCCTCCGCGTACATCAGCGTTTTCTCCAAGTTCTTGGTTGCTACGCTGTAAGCTGAGTGCGGCCCAAAGGCGATGCCGACGTAGTCGTCGTCACGGTAGGCGTCGTGCAGTTCCACGCCTCTTCGGAACGCTTCCTGCGGGCTGTCGCACCAGGGATTGGGGCAATCGGTGATGGGGAAGGCGATCTGCGCCCTCATGCCAACCTGCGCCACCCGGGCGGCGGCTTCCTCCGGGAAGAAGTAGTGGTCGGCGAAGCAGGTGATGCCTCGGCTGAGCATTTCGGCCATGGCGAGGTCCGTGCCGATGCGCACGAACTCCGGCGTGACCATCCGCGCCTCCAGCGGCCAAATGGCGTCCCGAAGCCAGCTTTGCAGTTCAAGATCCTCGGCCGCGCCGCGCAGCAGCGTCATGGCGGCATGGCAGTGCGCGTTGACCAAGCCGGGCAGCAGCACATGGTTGTCTAAAGCGATCTTCGTTTGCGGCTGGAATTGCTTGGTCAATTGATGGGCAGGTCCGATCGCGGCAATGCGGCCCTTGTTGATGGCGACCCCGCCTTGCTCGATGGGTGCTGAGGAAGGAGCGATGGGCAGGCACCAGCGGGCGAGGATCAATTGGTCGCAAGCGATCATGGCGCGATTATAGCCCTTTTCAAATCGCTGCCCGGGGGTCTCCTGGAACGTTCAAGGCACAGCCTGCGAGCTTAAGGTGTTTGGGCCAATCAATCCCGGGTTTTGAGCGTCAGGGCACCAAAGTGCGTTCGCGCCAACCCCGTCGCCAGTGCCATTGGCGGCGGTCATGCACGCCATTGGGTTGATTGAGATCCAACCGTTCAACCTCGGTCGGAACCAAGTAGAGTCCGCGAGCGGAGGGCGGGGCGATCAGCGGCTGCGGCAAGGGCAATGCCTCAAGTTCGGTCAAGAGCTCGTTGCGACTGCTGACCGGGGAGCTTTGCGGCCGCTGCTCGTAGTACCAATCCAGTTTCCTTGGGGCTTCGGGACGGTCTCGCCAGCGATGGTGAACCACCGCCGCGTCCACCGCCTTGGTCGTGCAGCACAAGCGATACTGAACCTGAAGCTTGGGCAAGTAGACCGCCAGCGAAGTGACGTTTTTCGAGCTTGAAGCGGAACTGATGCCCGGCTGCGCCGGGTTCAAGGCGGACCACTTCGGACTGCTGTCGTTGATGAAGACCGCCAGCCGCCCGCGGCTGTGATCGTCCAAGCGGTCCGCTTCCGGCTGAAGATCGCGCAGCACCAAAGTGCGCACCGTCGGGGCTCCATCAGCGCTCACCGTCGCCAAGGCGCACAGCTCCGCGTAGGGATCTCCTTCGCCTTTGGCCCGCGCCCGGTCGCGCCGCAGCCACTCAACCGGATTCAACGCTCTGCGGCTACAATGTCCGCCGCCAAGATTTGGATCCAGCGCTTTTCGTCAATGAACCCCTCGCCCCAAGAGGCGTACTCCGGCCCCAATCCCGCTTCGACGATGTCTTTCACTGATGAGCCTTCAGCCAAGGCGCTGGCCACCACTTGGCGGCTGACGCGAATGACCTTGGCCATCGCCTCCACGGCCGCTAGGCCGACCAAGGGGCCGTGGCCAGGGATGACCTTAACGTCGGCTGGTACTTGCTCCAATATGGACTCCAAGTTGGCGATGTAGCCGTCAACGCTGCCGCCGGCGTTCAGGTCAATGTAGGGGAAACGCCCGCTGAACAATTGATCCCCCAAGTGCAGGACATTGGCGTTAATGAACCAGACAGCGCTGTCGCCATCGGTATGGCCCTCTGGCAGATGCAGTAGCCTGATCTGGTCGCCATTGAAATGCATGCTGAGCCTATTGGCGAAGGTGACCACCGGCAGGGCCATCGCTGGCAGCGCCTCATTGCCAAGCAGGCGCCGGCGCACATTGTGGTGCGCAATGATGGTCGCTTGCTGGCCGAAATGCGCATTGCCGCCTGTGTGGTCGCCGTGATGGTGGGTGTTGAGCACAAACTTCGGCTGTGCCCCGCCGAGGTTGATCGAAGGATTGCCGGTTGCCTGAAGGTGCGCCTTCGCCAAGCGATCAAGCTCCGCCTGAATCTGCTCGGCCAAGGGCAGGAATTGATCATCTACGATCAATACGCCATCGCTGCCAATCGAGGCGGCGATGTTGCCGCCGGCGCCGGTGAGCATGTAGATCCCGCCGCTGACCCGAACGCCTTGCACCTGCACGTCGCTGAAGCGGTCGGCAGCGGCGAGGACGGCGTTCACTGGCAGAATCAGCCCGGCCAAAAGCAACGGCAGGACCCCTTGGTGCCAACTGCCCAGTGGCCAAAAGGGCCTTCTTTGTTTCACTGTAGCTCTCCTTCACATGAAAGTTTCAATATGGAAGCCGGTCTGGGACATGTCCGCCAACTCCGCTGGGGCGGCAGCTTGATGCTGCCGCATGATGCGGTAAACGAAGCCGTGGCCGTTGGCCATGAGGGCATAGTGCAGCATGTCGTCGCGGTCCGCTTCGGCGGCACGGTTCAGCAAGCGCTCAAAAGTGTAGATGAAGTTGTTGGTGTGGCGAGCGCGCACCTCGGTGCCGTAGAACAGGTCGTACTGCTTGTTAGGTTCATCCAAGCGTAAATGGGTCTCAATCAGACGGCGAGAAAAGATTTCCGGATCCTGGGCCGACATGATGGAGAACAGTTTGCTGATCTCTTCGTTGCTGACGGAGCCGTCCCCGGCCGCCCCTTGGCTGGACACGAACAGCAGGCCGGCCACGGCGCCGAGCTGGGTGCGCACGGATGCCGCCAATTGCAGAAATGCCTGTTGGTTGGCGTGGCGCTCATTGGCCGCCATCTGCTTGGATTGAATGGCGGCCTGCTCGGCCGTGCGTTGAATTTCCTCAGCCTGGGCGCGTAGCGCTGCTGTGTTATGCACCAGTTCTCGGTGCTGCAGGAAGTAGCCGATCACTAACCACAGGAAGGCTAAGGGCGCAAAGGCTCCTTCCAGAAAATTGCCCATGGTGGCGACGTTGAGGTCCGGCACCCGCGACCAACCGACGCTGTGGGAAATGTAGGCAACACCTAAAGCCAGCCAAGCAACGGACAGGCCAATCCCAAGCCGGATGCGCCAGTCAAAGCCGCCGGACGTTCCTCGCCTCGCCACGAAGAAGAATCAGTCCTTGTCTTGGTTGGCCTCATCGGAAGGCCCGGGTTCTGTCGCCGAAGCATTCTTGGAGCGGCGCAGCATTTCCGCCACGTCGCGCTGGATTTCGCTCAGGCGGAAAATGATGTCCGGCAACTGATCGACCAAGCGCCATAGCAAGTAGGCGATGCCGATCAACATCACAAAAACAAGGAATTCCATAGGCTTGTTCTCCGCTGCTTGTAGCCAAAGATAGATATACGCTTTGCCGCCACGCTAGTCTAGGGCTTGTACGGGCCCAGTACATCTCGGAATTTTTTCGTTCAGGCGGCGAGGGAGAGCTTGTCCGTGAATTCGTCCGATGTCAACAAGCCGAGGGCATGGCGGGGACGGCGCTCTCGAATTCCTGCATGAACTCGGAACCGCCCTCGACCTGCACCGAGCTCACGGGCAGGCGCTGCAGGGCCTCGTGGAGGATGTCAGCGGCCGGTGGCGGCGGTGGCGCTACCGGCCTGAAGGCGCTGGTGCTTAACTCCAACCGAATGGTCGAACACATACAAGAATGACAGGACGTTGAGAAGTATATGTATCTGAGCCTATGCGCCAGGCTCTCGGGTAGTGCTCCTGAGAACGGGAAAATGTGCCGAAAAAACTCTCGGGCGGCGCTTCCAAAAACAGAAAATATGCTGAAAATGGCTGTTTAGCGCATTTTGTGGAACAGTTAACCCTATGATAAATAAAGAAAATACAAAGAAAATCAGCATAAGATAAGTTAACTTTACTTATATTGACCTTTCATCCCGGCCCGCTAAGCTCCGGCCTTATGGAACCCATCCCAAACGAACAAGCCCTTGCCGGATAAATATCGCCTCCTGCTGTTTGACGACAAGCGCGAGGCGGAACTGGTCTGGAACGGCAAGAGCAACGAAGTGTGCAATGTGGTGTTGCCGTTTCAGGTGATTGAGCAGGTGGATGAGCCGTGTGCGGAGAAATCAAAGGGGAATGGCTCGGCGATTACATCTTTGAAAACGAATGGCAAAGCTTCCGCGCCAAAAAAGATCGAACTCTGGAACTCACCAGCACGGCACGCGAATGCGACCCAAGACGCCGCAAAATCGCGGTGAAAGTAGTGGATATCTTTGGCAATGACACGATGAAAATTCCGGAGGTGGGGGTGTGATGTGCGGGTATATAATCGGTAGAATAGTCATACTTGGCATCTATTATGAGGAAAGACGATGAATAAATTGCGTGAATTCATTATAAAAGATGTCCGCTGTTTTGAAGGGGAGCAGCGGGCGGATATTCGCCCCATCACGCTACTCATTGGTGAAAACAGCACCGGCAAAACTTCTTTTCTTGGCAGTTATCGAGTATTACATCAGGCATTGAGCAGGCATGAATATACTCCATCCGCGATGCGAGAGCATTTAAATTTCAATGCGGAGCCATTCGAAATGGGCGCATTCAGAGATATTTTGAGATCAAAGAAAGGAAGGTCTAACGGGAAAGACAATTTTATGCTGGGTTGTAGCGTGGGGGATGGAAACAAAAAATACGGTGCTTTACTGACCTTCATTGAAAAAGGATTTGAGCCAATCGTTTCATCTTTGCGTTTTCTAACACCTAATAAATCTCATCTTGAAATACGGATGTCTCAGAATCGAAATATTGTTCTGGAAATTCCAAATCACACTATAGAGACGAATTTTCCTTCGTACAATACTCATGTGAGTTTTTTTCTTTTGGATAGAATTTTAACACACCCGGAAATGGTTCTGGATCTTTTTGGACTAAAAAAAGAAGACATCACAGTACTTGGCGATTTTATAAAAAAAGAATTCACTATACGGTCAAAATTGAAAGGAAACCGCAGGTCAGCGAGATTCCCATGGGGGTATTATGATCTTGGGAGAGAACAATCAATTGCTCCATTGCGATCAAAACCAGAACGCACCTACAACCCGACCGACGAAAGTCCCACTTCGGAAGGAAAGCACATCCCCATGCTGATGATGCGTTTGCTACGCACCAAGGATGAAGGTTGGGATGCTTTGCACGATGATTTAGTGGAGTTTGGCGACCAGTCTGGTTTGTTTTCCGGCATTGGTATCAAGAGCCAAGGCAAGCAGATAAACGATCCTTTCCAGTTGCGGGTGAAAGTTAGAAAGGGCCCCCAGTCCAACATAATAGATGTCGGTTATGGGGTTAATCAAATACTACCCATTCTGGTTGAAATCATGCGCTCAGAGCAAACAACATTTCTATTACAGCAACCAGAAGTGCACCTGCATCCACAAGCACAAGCTGGGCTCTCTACTTTCTTGGCAAAATCGGTGGCCAAGAAAGATCATTCTTTCTTAATTGAGACGCACAGTGACTACATCATTGACAGGATGCGGATATCCGTGCGCGATGAAACTATAAGCCCAGATGATGTATCCATTTTGTATTTTGAACCAGAGAAAAGAGGGGGGGCTGTAAAAATTCAAAATATAAAAATAGACAAGCAGGGAAACCTGATTGATGCCCCACCAGGTTATCGAGACTTTTTTATGAAAGAGAACGATAAATTACTTGGCTTTTCATGACGGAGCCATAGCCATGTGCATCATCATTGACACTAACAAAATACATGATTTCCTGAAAGACTCGCCATCGGATGATATGCAACCCATACGCACGTGGATTGATAGGAAAGGAGGCTCATTTGTCTACACCACGTATGGAAGTTATGGAAATGAATTAAAAGATGTCAAAGGCAGACTTATGGTCTATGCCCGTAGTGGGCATGTCCGCCTCGTGGGCAAAGAAAGCATTATACCCGAAGAAAATATATTGCAAACAGTCAACGGACTTAAATCTAATGATATTCATATTCTTGCCCTTGCCAGAGCAAGTGGTGCTCGGCTTCTTTGTACTGAAGATAGAGCTCTAATAGATGATTTCAAAAATAAAAAAATTATAGGTAATCCTAGGGGGAAGATATATTCTGGCATCAGGCACAAACATCTTCTCAAGCGGGACTTATGTAGACGATCATCTTGAGTTATTTCTCAACATTTGTATAACAAGAATATTCTGCACAAGATTTCGATGAAAGATAAAAGCGAATTATGACCCACCCCAACATCACCGCTCCCATTCTCGCCGCCCATCCTGACGCCCAAGCCATCTATCTCTACGGCACCTGGGGGACTGAACACCAGCGGCCGGACAGCGACTTGGATATTGCCGTGTTGTTACCAAACGCGGTGGCGGGCGAAGTTGACTTTTGGGAATGGTGTCACCTCTCGGTGGAGGTTGCATCAGCCGCAAAAGTGGAACGCGCCGACCTGATTAATTTGCGTGATGTAGATACGTCCTTCCAAGCGGAAATCCTGAGTAGCGGAAGATTGATACATTGCGCCGATAAAAACGAACGCCTTCGTTTTGAAAGCATTGTCCTTTCAATGCACCAAAAACTTAATCAAGAACGCGCAGGAATTCGCGAAGAGATCATCACAAGCGCACGGATCCTTGCGCGATGAGCGACCTTCTAATAACGAAACAGCAGAGCATCGAACTTTGCATACGACGCGCCAGAGACACATGGGAAAAGGAATCGGAGTTGCCGTTTGAAAAAGATTACGACAAACAAGACATTATCATTTTGAATCTGCAACGCGCATGTGAACAGGTATTGGACATGGCGAACCACATGATACGCGCGGAAAAATTAGGCTGGCCCAAAGATAGCGCCGAGAGTTTTATCTTGCTTGGAAAAGCCAATATCATCAGCATCGAACTTGAAAAGAAATTGACCAGCATGGTTGGTTTTAGAAATGTCATTGTCCACGAATATCAAGAGATTAACTACAAAATTGTAGAGCAAGTGATAAAAAGACAGGCCGATGACCTGATTGAATTCGCCAGCATTATGGTCGCTACTGCCATGCCGAAGTAAAGTTTCACCATACGGACTCCTCATGCCCATCCCACCTGATTTCCCCTACCGGATCATGCGCCGCTATAACCTGAATCCTGTACAGCCCAAGACAAAAGCCAACAAACGCAAGATCATCAAGCAAAAAACAGGTGAGCTGGGGCATATGGACTGTCGCCATCTGAGCCGGGATCTGTTTCCCGGGCAGCCCCGCCACTATCTGGTGTGCTTGCTGGCCGATTGCACGCGCCTGGCCTGGACCGCGGTGATATCAGACATCAAAAGCCTGACGGTGATGTTCGCCACCCTGGGGATGATCAATCCGCTACATACAAGAATGACAGGGCGTTGAGAAGTATAGGTATCTGAGCCTATGCGCCAGGCTCTCGGGTAGTGTTCCTGAGAACGGGAGGATGTGCCGAAAAAGACTCTCGGGCGGTGCTTCCAAAAACAGAAAATATGCTGAAAATGGCTGTTTAGCGCATTTTGTGGAACAGTTAACCTTCTGATAAATAAAGAAAATACAAATAAAATCATCATAAGATAAGTCAATTTTCCTTATATTGACCTTTCATCCCGGCCCGCTAAACTCCGGCCTTATGGAACCCATCCCCAACGAACAACTCCTAGAGCGCATGCGCATTGAAAATCCGTGGTGGAGTGGAACGCCGCCACAGACAGACCAGATGTACCGCCGCATGCGCCCCCGCGCCTACTTTGAGCCCCTTGCCGATTTTTTTCTGCCACCACTGACGTTCTATGAATATCTGGATTTACAAGGAATCAATGTACCGATTGAACTAAAAGAAGGCGTGTGGACTCTTGAGGAAGGCTTTATTGAGACACTCAACGAGCACTTCATCCGTTACATCCAAATCGGCAGCTACATATCGAGCAATGGCAAAAGCGGGGATCCTTGCGGGTATTTCTCAAGAAACATCCAAACATGCGTGCTTGTTCTTTTACAACACGCACCAAAACCGGACGGTTTGACATACCAAATCGTGCGGTGAACTACTTTCCCACAAGCCTGTACTGCTATATTGTCGGTCGCCGCACCGCCATGGATCTCTCCCTGTGAATCTCACCGACAACGAAAAACGCGATGCCGTCAAACTGATTGAGGACGGCAAGCCTTTACCGGATAAGTATCACTTCCTGCTGTTTGACGACAAGCGCGAGGTGGAGTTGGTGTGGAACGGCAAGAGCAACGAAGTGCGCAATGTGGTGGATATTTTTGGCAATGGCACGATGAAGATTGTGGAGGTGACGGTATGAAGCATTTTTTGTACTCGAGTACAAACCACCAACCGTCGCTATGGTCAAGAAGGGAATGGGCATCAAGCCCTCTAACCAATCCAACCAAATCAAAAAGGAGAAACCGATGAGTTCCGTAGTGTGGGATAAGGGCAAACTGATCCAACAAGCTGGGGGCAACACCGAAGAGTTGGGGTATGTAAAGTATGACGAGAGTTCAAATATGTACATCCTTTGGCTTAAAGATGTGCGCGGCGTGTTTGGCGTCAACGTAAAACACATACGAGGTGACTTCTTCACGTCAATGAGTGACGCCAGGCAGCACGCAGCTTCATCCACATCTGCTTTCTTGTTTCACTACATGTGGATGGTCGGTCTGCGCAAGGTTGGTGCCGAAAGCATAGAGGATTCTATTTCAACACTCAATAAAAAAATGGACTTGATGGCGAAAGAAGCGAATAAGAGAGAAATAAAATCCAAAAAACGAGAGATTTGGATTGCCGTCATCTCGTTCGCCTTCTCAATGATGACCACTATCGGTTTTTATCTTGTTCTGTGAAACAGATTTTTACTCTATCCTATGAACTTGCCCACATTCTGTTCAAAACTATATTGATACAATAGAAGGTAGCGAAGATGCATTTGAACAACGTTATAAAAGAATTCACCTTGAGGATTAATAATGCTGACATCTTATGACATTCTCGACAAGCTCAATACCGGTGAAAGCTCAGGGGTAGAGTTCAAAGAGGTCGTGATTCGTGGTGGGAAAATAAAAACCACGCACAGAGACCATTTGTCTGACGAATTTGCCGCTTTTGTTAATCAGTCAGGCAGCGTAGTGATTTTCGGTATTGTAGATGGCACCCATCAAATTCAAGGCATTGATGCCGTAGATATACCGACTCTGACTACACATATCAGAGAAATTTGTCACGATTCTATTGAGCCCCCCATCATCAATTTTTATGTGGATAGCGTACAAGTTCCTGAACCGGATGATGCAAATGAAGAAAAGCATCTGGTTTATGTGGAAATTGACCGCAGCCTTTGGCTCCATAAAAGCAAGAACGGGTATTTTTACCGGCATGGCAATAGCAAAAGAGAAATGAGCGCAGAGCATGTTCTGCGAGTAGGTCAAAGCCGTTCCCAAGCGCGTGTCATCAACTTTGATGAGCAGGCTGTCCCCAAGACCAACCAGGACACGTTGCAAAAAGAATTATACATGCGGTTTATCAGCGATGACGACACGCAACTATTGTGCAAGCGCAGACTACTGGTATCAAACAACGATACTTTGAATGCAACAGTTGCCGGGATTTTGATGTGCAGTCCTACACCTGATGACCACATCTACAACAGTTATATCCAGGCAGTTTTTTATAGAGGCGAAACCAAAGATGCTAACTATCAAAACGACGCAAAGGATTATCATGGCCCCTTAGATAAACAAATAACAGGCGCCTATAACTTTGCTAATCAGTACAACCACATTTCCGCAAAAAAAGAGATTGGCAGAGAAGAGAGACCACAGTACAGCATGCGGGCTGTATTTGAAGCATTAGTCAACGCGGTAGTGCACCGTGACTACTCTAAACATGGATCAAAAATCCGTCTGTTTATGTTTTCCGACCGGCTGGAAATATATTCCCCCGGAGCATTAGCGAATACTTTAACTGTTGAAAATATGATTAATAATCAATTCACACGAAATGAACTGTTATCGCGCCTTTTGTCCGAATTAAAAATTGATGATAGGATGAATGATTCCGTTAATAGAAGGTATTTTTTGGAACGCCGAGGAGAAGGTGTTGGCATCATATTCAACGACACTGAACAACTCAGTGGTAAACGGCCCGTCTATGAGTTGGTTGGTGAAGAATTAAAATTAACGATCTACGCTGCAAAGTCATTGCAACAATGAATATTGTGGAGGTGACCGTATGAGCGAGCAAATACCAGTCAATCCAAAGGTGCTTCTCTGGGCTCGAGAAACGAGCGGGTACAACGTTAATGATGTTGTTTTAAAACTGAACAGGAAAACTGTAACTGCCGAGACGGTTGAATCATGGGAAAGTGGAACGAAGAGCCCAACGTATGCCCAATTGGAGACACTTGCATATAAATTATACAAGCGTCCTTTAGCATTGTTCTTTTTCCCTGCTCCGCCAGATGAAGAAACGCCTAAGGAGTATTTTAGAACCTTGCCGAGTGAGGAAATTAAATCGTTTGAACCACGCATGATTTACCTTGTTCGCAAAGCTCGGGTTATGCAGGAAAACCTTAAAGAGCTTTTCGACGGCGTGAACCCTGCTGAGCGGAAGGTGTTTGCTGGTGTGACTATCCGCATGTCTGATCCCATTCGGGAGGTTGCAAAATCGGCACGTGAATATCTAGGTATTGGCCTTGCTACGCAATATGATTGGGAAACTGATGATAAGGCGCTGAAGTTCTGGCGTAATTTGGTTGAACAACACGGGGTTTTTGTTTTTAAGGATGCGTTCAAAGATGATAAATATTCTGGGTTCTGCCTTTATGACGAGGTATTTCCAGTCATTTACATCAACAACAGCCAGCCAAAAATCCGTCAGATATTTACTCTATTCCATGAACTTGCCCATATCCTGTTCAAAACTGGAGGAGTAGACTTTCGGCATGATGATTATCTCCATGCAATGCGGGGTGATAATCGTCATATTGAGGTTTTCTGTAATAAATTTTCCGGAGAGTTTCTTGTCCCTACTGAGGATATTCAACCACAACTGATAGATCAAAAAATTACCGATGACTTATTGAGTCGACTGGCTGGAAAATATAGCGTCAGCCGTGAAGTCATCCTAAGAAAGTGTTTTGATTTAGATATTATCACGCAATCATATTACGAAGCCAAAGTAATGGGGTGGGGTGAAAGAAAGAGAGGAAGTAAAACTGAAGGGGGGGATTACTACAACAACCAGGGGGTTTATTTAGGAACCGGCTATATCAAAGCGGCCTTCAGCAAGTTTTATCAGGGCGGCATATCACGATCCCAGTTGTCTGAATACCTCGGGATGAAGGAATCTTCAATCGGTACGCTAGAGAGTCGTATGCTTTCACGTGAAGACACGTTGTGAGGTATGTATTTGACAGCAGTTCGCTTATCAATCTCTTTCAGCATTATTACCCAGAAAGATTTCCCTCTTTATGGGAAAAGTTTGATGATGTGGTTGAAAATGAAAACCTAACTTCCGTCAAAGAGGTGTTCAATGAGGTGAGCAGAAGGGATGATGCTCTCTCGAGGTGGGTTAAAAAACAGAAAGCCAGATTGTTCTTAAATCCAACTGTGGAAGAGCTTCACTTTGTTGCTGATATATTTAAAGTAAAACATTTTCAGGGCATGATTCGGAAGAAAATGCAATATAAAGGTAGCCCAGTTGCAGACCCATTTGTTATAGCCAGAGCAAAAATCCTTGATGCCTATGTGATAACTGAAGAAAATTACGCGAAAAATTCTGCCAAAATTCCCAACGTCTGCAAATATTTCAATATACGTTGCATTAATCTTGAGGGTTTTATGAGTCAAGAGGATTGGGTTTTTTAAACTCGAGAGCTAATAAATAGTGCCTCTTCCAACTGATTTCCCCGCCTCCCCTCATATTATTTTAGACCCCGGCCTCCGCTGGTTGCCGGGCGAACCCGACCAGCGCATGAACAAATTGCCGCCGCTGATGCAGAAATTACGCCAGCGGGTGAAGGGATGGCGTGATGGAAGTTATCAAGGCGCGACAGACACCAGCATCAGTTTGTTGCGCTGGTGGTTTCAGGAAGAGCATCTGCTGGCCGGAGCGGATAGGACGGCGCGGGAATTCCGCTACTACTTCGCACAACGCGAGGCGATTGAAACGATTATTTATTTATATGAAGTTGCTGGAGTCAAAGACAAGTTTGACCTAATGCGTTTTGATTCAAGCGAAGCGATTTCGCCCATGCCCCAGTTGAAAGATGAGTGCCCATCGCCGAATACCATCCACCGGATCATGCGCCGCTATAATCTGAATCCTGTACAGCCCAAGATGAAAGCCGACAAACGCAAGATCATCAAGCAAAAAACAGGTGAGCTGGGGCATATGGACTGTCGCCATCTGAGCCGGGATCTGTTTCCCGGGCAGCCCCGCCATTATCTGGTGTGCTTGCTGGCCGATTACACGCGCCTAGCCTGGACCGCGGTGATATCAGACATCAAAAGCCTGACGGTGATGTTCGCCACCCTAGGGATGATTGCTCAATCACCGTTACCAGATTCAGTTTGAGTAGATGCTGAGCGACAACGGCGCGGAGTTTTCTTCCAAGAAGAACCTGATGGGGCATCCGTTTGAGCGGATGCTGCAGGAACTGGGTATCCGACATCGCTACACTCGTCCGTATCGCCCCCAGACCAATGGCAAGGTGGAACCGTTTCTGGCGGACGCCGAATGAGGACCTGATAGACGGTACGGTGAAGGGGAGGGACGAAACGCCCGAAGCGGCGGCCATGCCTGAACGCGTCCGCTGGCACCCTTCCCCGCCCTCCCGCCATGCGGCTTGGACTAGGCCGAAAACCCCCAAAGGTGCGTGCATCCGCACAGGCCTTAAACGTCAGGCGTTCGCCCGATGCTCGTGTGCGACCAGGACGCTTGGCGAATAAAAAAGGTGTCGGTGCGGCGGGCGTCGAGGCAATCGAAGCCCGCCGAAGGGGGTCAAGCCTTGAATGGCGTTGAACGGTGGATTCACGGGTGCAGCCTTTGACCCAATATCTACGCCACCGTCGGCTCAGGCGCAATTTTTCGAGGTGCCCTTGGGGGCGATGCCTAAGTCCTGTGGGTCGATTGTCATTAGTTCCTTTGCGTCCCGCTCGTAGCTGATCGTTTTCTGCTACCATCGGCGGCGCTCGGAGCAACGCGGTCCTGATCTTGATCTATCCATTGGCATTCATCGTCACCTTGGGCGTTTTGGTGACGTTCCACGAATACGGCCACTACCTTGTGGCGCGTTGGTCTGGGGTTCGGATTCTCAAGTTCTCTGTCGGTTTCGGCAAGTCGCTTTGGTCGCGCACTGACCGACGCGGCACGGAATTCGCCATAGCAGCCATCCCATTGGGCGGCTACGTGCGCATGCTCGACGAGCGTGACCCGCAGCAGCAGGACATTCAAACCGCGCCCGAGGACATCAGCTTCAACCGCTTGAATGTCTGGTGGCGCTTAGCCATCGCCCTCGGCGGCCCAGGCGCAAATTTCGTTTTTGCCGTGGTGGCCTACGCGCTGCTGGCGGCAGTGGGCGTGGTCAGCCTCACGCCGATGGTCGGACGTACGGAACAGCCCGGTCCCGCACAGGCAGCCGGCTTGCAGGACTATCAGCAGATCGCCTCCGTGGACGGCAACCTAGTCAACAGCTGGCAGGAAGTTGGTCTTGCTTTGGCCGAGCACATGGGCGAGTCGGCCGTGATTCGCATCGGCGCCCGTGCGCTTGGGGCCGACACAGTGCAGGTGATTGAGGTGCCGGTAGTCGATTGGTTGGCGGATGCGGTGGATCCGGACCTCATCAGCGCCTTGGGCCTTCAGCCGGCGCGGCTGGCGGTTATTGGCGAAGTTCAGCAGGCCGGTGCGGCCGAACGAGCCGGCTTGCAGCCTTGGGATCGGGTCGTCTCAATTGATGACGCTGCGGTGGAGACTTGGAGTGAGTTGGTGAGCGCCGTGCAGGCCGCGCCCGGTCAGCCCATGCTTTGGGCCTTCGTGCGTAATGGCGTGGTGCTGGATGCCTTGGTGACGCCTGATCGAACGACAGACGCGGACGGGGCCGACATAGGCTTTGTTGGCGTTGCCTTGCCGACGACCACTGTGCGTTACGGCCCATTGGACGCTGTCGGTCAAGGTGTGGCCGAGATGTTTGACAAGTCCGCGTTGACCTTGGAGCACATCTGGAAATTGATTGCCGGGCAAATGTCCGCCCGCAATCTGGCTGGTCCCATCACCATCGCCAAGGTGGCGGGGGATTCGGCCCAAGCGGGCTGGAAGGTCTACTTGAACATCCTTGCCCTGCTCAGCATTTCCTTGGGGCTGTTGAACCTGCTGCCCATTCCTCTGCTTGACGGTGGGCATGTGGCCTATTGCCTAGCGGAAATCATAGCCCGTCGCCCAGTGCCGGAGCGTGTGCAGCAAGTGGGCGGCCAAGTGGGGTTCGCCTTGCTCGGCGGCGTGATGGTTCTGGTGTTCGTGAACGACATTCTGCGATTGATTTAACTTGGCCATCCGCTTGATGGGTGATCGAATGATCCGCGCTATGCAACGCATCAAGGTGGTCTTGGCGCTGGGCCTGCTATTGGCAGCGGCGGCGAAAGCCGATGTCTTCACCATTTCGGATATCCGCCTGCAGGGGCTGCAACGGGTGTCCGCAGGCACGGTCTTCAACGTGTTGCCGGTGCAGGTCGGGGAGGCGGTGGACGACGTAGCCATCCGCGAACTGATCCGCCTGCTGTTCGCCACCGGTTATTTCAACGACATCCGCATGGCCCGCGACGGCGACATCCTAGTGGTGACGCTGGTTGAGCGTCCGGCCATCGAATCCATTGAGCTTGACGGCAACAAGGCCATCAAGACCGAAGCCCTGCTTGAGGGCCTGTCCCAGCAGGGGTTGAGCGAGGGCGAGATCTTCAAGCAGGCCACGCTCGAGCGGGTAGGCTTGGAGTTGGAGCGGCAGTACGTCGCCCAAGGCCGCTACGGTGCGGCCATCGACGCCAAGGTGGAGGCGCTGCCGCGCAACCGAGTGGCCATCAGCATCGACATTGAGGAAGGCAAGACCTCGAGCATCCGCCACATCAACATCGTCGGCATTGAGGAGTTTTCCAGAAGGGAGCTGCTCGACATCATGGAACTGAGCCATCCCACCCTGTTTTCCTTCATCCGCAACAACGACAAGTACAGCCGGGAAAAACTGTTGGGGGACTTGGAGAAGCTAGAGTCCTACTACAAGGACCAAGGCTTCGTTGAATTCGGAACGGAGTCGATCCAAGTGAGCATCACCCCGGACAAGAGCCAAGTCTACATCAGCATGAACGTGGACGAGGGCAACAAGTACGTGGTGGAGGAAGTGAATGTGCTCGGCGAACTGAATGACGTGCCGGTGGAGAACCTGCGCCCGCTCATTCTGGTTGCCGAAGGCCAAGTGTTCTCCCAAGCGTTGGTTACCGCCACGGAGGACCGGCTCGAAGCCGCCCTCGGCAACGCCGGCTACGCTTTCGCCTCGGCCGCGGGTGTGCCTAGGGTGGATGAGGAAACCGGCCGAGTCGGTGTGGACTTCATGATCGATTCTGGCAAACGGGCCTATGTTCGCCGCGTCACCTTCTCCGGCAACCGCATCACCCAAGATGAGGTCATGCGCCGGGAAATGCGGCAGATGGAGGGTGGTTGGGCCTCCACCGCGCAGATTGACCTGTCCAAGCTGCGTTTGGAGCGCCTTGGCCACTTCCGCGGGGTGAACGTGGAGACGTTGCCGGTGCCCGGCACCGACGACCAGGTGGATGTGGCCTTTGAAGTGGAGGAACAGCCGTCGGGCAGCATTTCGGCGACCTTGGGCTACAGCCAAGGCTACGGGTTAGTGCTAGGCGGCAACTACCAAGAGAACAATGTGCTTGGCACGGGCAACAGCCTTGGCTTGGGGATTTCCGTGTCCAGCTACCAGAAGTCGGCGAGCTTCAACTTCTTTAACCCCTACTACACTTTGGATGGTGTCAGCCGAGGCTACAACGCCTACTTCCGCCGGCTGGATTTTGACGAGCGCAACATCGCCCGCTATAGCACCAACTCGGTGGGCCTTGGCGTCACCTTTGGCTTTCCCATCGGCGAAACCCAGCGCATCAATTTTGGCGGCACCATTGAGGAAACCAAGCTGACGCAAGGCCGCTTCCCGGCCCAGGAGATCATCGAATTCCTGCAGAAAAACGGCGATGACTTTCTCAATTTCAAATTCACCTTGGGCTGGCAAGGCTCCACCCTCAATCGGGGCCTGTTCCCCACCCGGGGCCGCTCCCAGACCTTGTCCGCGCAGGCTTCAGTGCCGGGCAGCGACTTGGAGTTCTGGAAGGTCACCTATCGCGGTGAACAGTACTTCCCCTTCATTGGCGACATGGCCCTGCGCATCCGCACCAAGGTGGGGTACGGGGGGGGCTACGGCGGCACCAAGGGTCTGCCATTCTATGAACACTATTTCGCCGGCGGCTTCGGCTCCATTCGCGGGTTTGAGCAATCCACCCTTGGGCCGCGCACCACCAACCCGGCCGTGGACAGCGACGGCGAGCCGCTGCCGGCAGGCTTTCTGCGCTCACGCGGGGACCCGTTCGGCGGCAACCTGCTCGTTGAGGGGTCGGCTGAGATCATCCTTTCCCTGCCTTTCGTGCAGGACAACCGCCAATTCCGTTCCGTGTTCTTTGTTGACGCCGGCAACGTGTTCAACACCAACTGCCCGGACGTGAGCGCAAACTGCTTCGGCTTTGACCTTGACGAGTTTCGCTACTCAGTCGGCTTTGGCATCACTTGGCTCGCAGCCTTGGGGCCGATGACCTTTGGCATCGCCAAGCCTTTCAACACCAAATCCATCGACCAGGAGGAGCGCTTCCAGTTTGAACTAGGGCGCACGTTCTGATGTAGAATGCGCCGGATATCGCATCTTGCGGAGCGCGTTTTAGGTGCTGGCGTTTGACGTTGGCGCATGGTCAAGCAGCGGGAGAGCCTCGGTCAAGGCCCGCTTGCGCACGAAAGAGCACATGAGCATGCAAATCCACCAAGGAGTCGTTTTGTGATCAAAAGGTATGTCAATCTATCCCTGTTGGGATTTTGCTTGGGCGTAGCTGGCATCGCCTCAGCGGAACTGAAAATTGCAGTCATTGACACGCAAAGGGCATTAGTGTCAAGCGAAGAGGCCAAGGCTCTGCTTGAGCAGGCCCAGGCTGAACTGCAGAAGGACGAAGAGGAAGTGACTGCCCTTGGCACTGAAATTCAGCAACTGCAGGGGAAACTTGAAACGGACGGCGAAGTTATGAGCCCCTCAGAGCAACACAAGGCGCAGAAGGCCATTGAAGACAAGCAGATCGATTACCAGTTCTTGGTAAAAAAGCTGCAAAAGGCGCTGGAGGACCGGCGGCAGGACTTGTTCCAGGTCATGCTGCCGAAAGTGGATGCCGTGGTGAAGGACCTCATCGCCTTGAATGGCTATGACCTGATTTTGGAGCGGGCGAACCTCAGGTACGTCAATTCCAAGCATGACATCACCCGCCGGGTCACGGAAAAGTTGAACGAAAAACGCGACGCGCCAAGTTCGTGAACCCAGCAGCCCTCAGTCTCGGTGAACTGGCCGAGCGGCTGGGGGGCAGGGTTGTTGGCGATGCTGACGTCTTGATAACGGGCCTCGGTGCGCTCGGTGGCGCTGAGCCTGGCCAGATCACCCATCTGTCCAACCCGGCCTATCGGCGTCGGCTGCCCACCACCCGGGCGTCGGCCGTCATCCTGCGCGAAAAGGAGCTTCCCCTTTGTCCAACCCATGCCTTGGTGGTGGCTGACCCCTACTTGGCGTTTGCGCGCGCCTCCCGTCTTTGGCAGCGTCCCTACGCCCTGAACAACGGCGTGCATGGAGGCGCTTCGATTGACAGCGAAGCCAGCATCCATCCCACTGCCCGGGTCGGCCCGGGCGCTGTGGTGGGGCCTGGCGCGGAGATTGGCGAGCAGGTTCGCATTCACGCCAACGCGGTCATTGGCGCCCGCTGTCAGCTTGGCCGAGCAGCGGTCATCATGGCCAATGCCGTTCTCTATGACGGCGTCCGGGTGGGTGCGAACTCGGTCATTCACGCGGCCGCGGTCATCGGCGCTGACGGCTTTGGCTTCGCCCGGGAGGAGAGCGGCGCCCTAGCGCCGATCGCCCAGCTAGGTGGCGTGGTCATTGGCCGCGATGTCAGCATTGGCGCGGCCAGCACCATTGATCGCGGGACCATTGAAGATACGATCATTGAGGATGGGGTCAAGATTGACAACCAGGTGCAGATTGGCCACAACTGCGTGATCGGCGCACACAGCGTGATTTGCGGCTGCGTTGGCATCGTTGGCAGCACCGAAATTGGTCGCGGCTGCGTGCTCGCCGGCATGGTGGGCGTTGGCGGCGATCAGCCGGTCAAAATATGCGATGGCGTCACCATCAGCGCCCGCACCCATGTTTCGTCCTCGATCAGCAAGCCGGGTGTCTATTCGGGGAGCATCATCCACAATGCCAACCGAGCTTGGAAGCGCAACGCCTTGCGGTTTCAAAAACTCGACCAACTAGCCCGTCGGGTCGCTCGCTTGGAAAAGCAGGCGCGGCAATCGGAAGCCGCCACCACGGGGTCTTGCCGGGCATGAGCGGCCACATTGGCGGGGACGACGCAGTGCTTGACGTGAATGCTCTGGCCAAATACTTGCCGCATCGCTATCCCTTTCTGCTCGTGGATCGGATTACGACGCTGAAGCTTGGCGAGCGCGTCAGCGGCTATAAGAACGTCACCATTAACGAACCCTTCTTCAGCGGCCACTTTCCCGGCCATCCCATCATGCCTGGGGTGCTGATCGTTGAAGCCATGGCGCAGGTGGCCGGTGTGCTCGCCGTGGCGACCAGGAAGCTGGATGCGCAGAACTCCATTTTCTACTTGGCGGGCACGGACAACACCCGTTTCAAGCGGCGGGTGGTGCCGGGCGACCGGCTGCACATGGAAGCCGAAATCCTGACGGAAAGAAAGCAGCTCATGAAGTTCTCCTGCCGCGCCCATGTCGATGGCGAACTCGCCTGCCAGTCCATCATCCTGTGCGTCGAGGCAAGCCTTAGCGGCGAATAGGCCGCATTTGGGCGCTCCATTGATTGACGCACGGGCCATTATTGATCCCTCGGCCAGCCTAGGTGCCAACGTCGAAGTTGGCCCTTGGACCATCATAGGGGCGGACGTGGTGATCGGCGACGACTGCGTGATCGGTCCCCATGTGGTGGTCAAAGGGCCAACGCGGATGGGCCAAGGCAATTGCATCTACCAGTTCGCCAGCATCGGCGAGGATACCCCGGCCTTGGCCTACAAGGGTGAGCGCACTAGGCTTGAGATCGGCAACGGAAACGTTTTTCGAGAAGGGGTTACGGTGCATCGAGGCACCGCTCAGGACGAGGGCGTGACCCGCATCGGCAGCCATGGACTGTTCATGGCCTATGTACACATTAGCCACGACTGCAAGGTGGGCGACCATGTCATCATGGCCAACAATGCTTCCGTAGCCGGGCATTGTCAGGTTGGCGACCACGCCAATTTCGGCGGCTACGCTGGCGTGCCTCAATATCGGTTCATAGGTGCCTACACCCACATCGCCGCCATGAGCTTGGTGCTCAAGGACGTGCCAATATACTTGACCGCGGTCGGCAATCCGGCCGCCGCCGTTGGCATCAACGTGGAGGGCTTGCGTCGGCGGGGATGCTCGGCGGAGTCAATCGCCAAGCTCCGCAACGCCTACAAGATTCTCTATCGTTGCGGCTTGACCACTGAGGAAGCCTGCGGGCGCCTTGTTGAGGAATATCAGAACTGCCAGGAAGTCTCAAACTTGGTCGCTTCGGTCATGGCTTCCAAGACCGGCATTATCCGGCCCCGGCAGGCCTCGCGGTAGGCGGGGGCTTAGGCAGGCGCTGATGGCGAGGCCTGCGAGCGGTTTATCTTCTGCGGGCAAGGCATTCACCATCGGCATAGTGGCTGGCGAGGTGTCTGGCGACCGTCTTGGCGCCGGGTTGATGCAGGCTCTCGCCGCGAGGCTCGATCAGCCGAGGTTCATTGGGGTTGGCGGGGAGGCCATGCGGGCCGCCGGGCTCATCCCCATGGCAGGCATTGAGCAGCTTGGCGTCAATGCCTTCAAGGAGCCGCTCATCAAGCTGCCGGGCTTGCTGCGCCTGTTGCTCCGTTTGCGTCGTCGCTTTCTAGCGCAGCCTCCGGACCTGTTCATAGGTGTGGACTTCAACGAGTTCAATCTGTTGCTTGAGGGGATGTTGAAGCGTGTCGGCGTGCCGACGATCCACTATGTCAGCCCTTCCGTCTATGCCTGGCGACGCCGAAGGATCAAGCGGGTGGCGCGTTCGGTTGACCTGCTGCTGGCCTTGTATCCGTTTGAACCGGCGCTGTACTCCACGGTTGATGTGGCCGTGACCTTTGTTGGTCATCCCCTAGCGGACGCCATTCCCTTGGACGGCGGCAGCGCAGCGAACCAAGCGGCCGCTCGCTCTGCCCTCGGATTGACGCCGCTCGGTTCGGGTCGGGAAACCCTGATAGCGCTGCTGCCCGGTAGCCGGGCGGGGGAGGTCGAGCGCCATATTGAGGTGCTGCTTGACGCCGCCGCCATCATCGACCAGCAGCTTAAGGGCGCGACCTTTCTCGTTCCTTGCCCGCAACGAGCCTTGGCGGTGCAGGTGGAGCGGGCCCTTGGGGTGCGCTGGAAAAACCTGCGCATCCGCATTCTGCCGGGCAGCGCCCGGCAGGCGCTGACCGCCTGCGATGGCACCATCATCAAGGCCGGCACCGGCACCTTGGAGGCCATGTTGCTGCGCCGGCCTATGGTGGTGACCTATCGGCTGGGGGCCTTAAGCTATCTTCTAGTACGGCTTTTGGTCCACTCGGAGTTTGTGGCGCTGCCGAATGTGCTGGCTGGGCGGGAACTGGTGGCGGAGCGGCTGCAGCGGCAGGCGACACCGGAAAAACTGGCCGCCGCTTTGCTTCAGGCACTCGACAAAACGCCCGCGCAAGAGGAAACTTTACAGGCTTTTTCGGACCTGCACCGACAATTGCAAAAAGGTGCCGATGAACGCGCCGCCGAAGCGGCGATGACCCTCATAGAATGTGGTGGGAGCCAGCCTTGATTTGTCCTCAAAACTGGTATTCGAGCTCGGCCGGCGTCGATGAGGCGGGCCGTGGCTCCCTAGCGGGCCCGGTCATCGCCGGTGCCGTCATGCTCGACCGGCGTTGTCCCATCAAGGGGCTGAAGGACTCCAAGCAGCTCTCACCCAAGCAGCGGGAAGGGTTGGCGCAAGCGATTCGGAACCAAGCCTTAGCCTTTGCGCTCGGTCGTGCGGAGGTGGCGGAGATTGATCAACTCAACATTCTAAACGCCAGCCTGCTGGCCATGGAACGGGCGGTGGCGGCCCTTGGCGTTCAGCCCAAGATCGTGTACGTGGACGGCAATCGTTGCCCGAACATCGAGTTGCCGGTTGTGGCCCTGGTCGGCGGCGATGCGCTGTTGCCCCCGATCAGCGCCGGTGCCATCCTAGCCAAGACCGTGCGGGATGCGGAAATGTGCCGGCTCGCTGAGGCTTATCCCGGATACGGCTTTGAGCGGCACAAGGGCTATCCCACTCCTCGGCACTTATCGGCCTTGAGGGCGTTGGGGCCGAGTCCGGTCCACCGCCGCACCTTCGCGCCCGTGCGCATGGCGCTGCCACCTGAAGCCAAGGCGTTCGCCAGTGGGGAGGCGCATTGATGAGCGGCGTTGATTTCGTTCACCTGCGCGTGCGCAGCGAATACTCCATGGTCGATGGGCTGGCCAATATGGCGGACTTGGCCGGTGGCGCGGCCAGCCTCGGCATGTGGGCGGTTGGATTGACGGATCAATGCAACCTGTTCGGCCTCATCAAGTTCCACAACGCCTGCCTGAAGCAGAAGATCAAGCCGCTCCTTGGCGCCGACCTGCTGCATCATGTGGAGGGCGCGGAGGCAAAGCTGCGGCTGACGGTCCTAGTGTGCAGCTTGGCCGGCTATCGGAATCTGCTGCGCTTGGTCTCCAGCGCCTACACCGGAACCGAGCACCGGGCGGCGGTGACGACGGAAACGATCATGCAGTACAGCGAGGGGCTCATTGTTCTTGCCGGTGCCCGGGATACGGAGATCGGCCAAGCCTTGCTGCGGGGCGACCTCCAAGCCGCCGAGCAAGCCGTCAAACGTTTGGCGACCAGTTTCCCCGGTCGCTTGTACCTAGAGGTGCAGCGCACTGGTCGGGCCGATGAGGAAACCTGCCTGCGCGCCGCCGTTGAGTTGGCGCCGCGGCTTGACCTCGCGTTGGTCGCCACCAATGACGTCCGCTTTCTCAAGGCTGAGGACTATGAGACCCATGAAACCAGGGTTTGCATCAACGATGGCCGGGTGGTGCACGATTCACGCCGCCCACGGCATTACTCCGCTGAGCAATACCTAAAGCCGGCCGAGGCCATGATCGAGCTGTTTGCCGATTTGCCGGAGGCGGTGGCCAACGCCTCGGAGATCGCCAAGCGCTGCACGGTGGAGCTTGATCTTGGCCGTTCGCGCCTGCCGGACTACCCAGTGCCCCAAGGCGAGACCCTGGTTGGCTTCCTTGAACGCCGGGCGGGGGATGGGCTGAATGCCCGCATCGAAGCGATTAAGCGCAACGGCGCCTACGCCATTGACGAGCAGGCTTACCAAGACAGGCTGGCCTATGAGCTTGGCGTCATTAGTGAAACCGCGTTCCCGGGCTATTTCCTGATCGTGATGGAGTTTGTCGCCTGGGCCAAGGAGCGCGGCATTCCGGTAGGGCCGGGGCGAGGCTCCGGCTCCGGTTCGCTCGTGGCCTACGCCCTCGGCATCACCGACTTGGATCCGGTGCATTACAACCTGCTGTTTGAGCGGTTCCTCAACCCCGAACGGATATCCATGCCGGATTTCGACGTGGATTTCTGCGTAGAGGGCCGTGATCAGGTCATTCAGCACGTTAGCGAACTCTATGGCGTGGAAGCGGTCAGCCAGATCGCCACCTTCGGCAGCATGGCCGCGAAAGCCGTGGTGCGCGATGTGACCCGCGCCCAAGGCAAGCCCTACGCTTTGGGAGACAAACTCTCCAAGCTCATTCCCAACCGCTTAGGCGTGACCTTGGCCACCGCCATCGCCGAGAGCGGCGAGTTGAAGTCCTTTGTTGAAACGGACGAGGAAGCCGGCGAGGTGATGGATATGGCGCGCAAGCTCGAAGGCGTTATTCGCAACGTGGGGCGCCACGCCGGCGGCGTGGTCATCGCGCCGTCCAAGCTGACCGACTTCACCCCCCTCTACGTGGATGAACGCAGCGGCAGCCTGATTTCCCAATATGACAAGGACGATGTGGAGCGGGCCGGCTTGGTGAAGTTCGACTTCTTGGGCCTGACCACCTTGACCATCATCGCTTGGGCGGTTGAGGCGGCCAACGGCTCCATTCGGGTGCGCGGGGGCGGCCCGGATGAGCTGATCGACATCGGCCGGCTGCCCTTGGACGACCAGGAAACCTACGATCTGTTGAACCGGATTGAGACCGTGGGCGTCTTTCAGTTGGAGTCCGTTGGCATGAAAGGGCTGATTGAGCGGCTTAAACCGGACAGCATTGATGACATCATCGCCTTGGTGGCGCTGTTTCGCCCAGGCCCGCTGCAAAACGGCGCCGATAAGGACTACATCGAACGCAAGTACGGGCGAGCCAAAACCAGCTACCCGCACACGGACCTAGAGCCGGTGCTCAAAAGCACCTTTGGCGTGGTCATCTATCAAGAGCAGGTCATGCAGATCGCCCAAGTCTTGGCCGGCTTCAGCTTGGGCCAAGCGGACATTCTGCGCAAAGCCATGGGCAAGAAGGACGCCGATGAAATGGCCAAGATGCGCGGCCAGTTCCTTGAGGGCGCGGCCGCCCACGATGTCGATGCGAAACTTGCCAGCAATCTTTTTGACCAGATGGCCTCTTTTGCCGGCTATGCGTTCAACAAGGCCCATGCGGCCACCTACGCCCTGATCGCCTATCAGACAGCTTGGCTGAAGACACACCATCCGGCCGAGTTTATGGCCGCCACCCTGTCCGCTGACATGGATAACATCGACAAGGTGGTCACCTTGATCGACGAGGTGCGGCGCATGAAGCTCAGATTAGTGCCGCCGAACGTCAACCGCAGCGAGTTTCGCTTTCTCGGCGCCGGCGATGAAGTGGTCTATGGCCTAGGTGCGGTGCGCGGCGTGGGCCGGGCACCGGTGGAGAGCATCATTCAGGCTCGCCATGCGGGCCCCTTTGTCAGCCTGTCGGACTTCTGCCTGCGGGTGGACGTCAAGCGCGCCAACAAGCGCGTGATCGAAGCGCTCATCCAGGCTGGGGCTATGGATCCGTTCGCTGCTGAGGGCGAACAGCCAGGTGCCGTGCGCGCAAGGCTTTTCGCTGAGCTTGAACAAGCGTTGCAGACCGCGGACCAAGCCTCTCGGGACGAGGTTTTGGGCATGAACGACCTGTTTGGCGGGGTGGTGGACGAGAAGCCGGCCGTGGCGACGACCCGTCCGTTGAGCTACGGCAAGCGTCTTGAGATGGAGAAGACGGCCTTGGGACTCTATCTCACCGGCCATCCCATTCAACCCTATTTGGCTGAATTTAAAGGCAAGTGCAGGCGTTTGGCTGAGGTGCAGGTGGCTGACGCGGCGCAATGGGTTGCTGGCTTGGTCACCAGTCTTAGACGCATTCGCGGTCGTAACGGCCGCGATATGGAGGTCCTTGTTCTTGACGACCGTTCGGCCCGCTTGGAGGTGGTGCTGTACGCTGATGTTTGCGAGCGCGAGCGGCCCAAATTGGAGAAGGGCCGGATACTCGTGCTGGAAGGCGAGGTTCAGGCCGACAACTACAACGGCAGCAATGGCCGCAGGATGCGCGCGGAGAGGATCCTGACCATTGAGGAATGGCGTCAGCGCGCTCGCTTGGATCTTCGGATTGATTTGGGCGAAGAAGATGACGCGGCGGCGGATTTGCCCTCTCGCCTGGCCGCGGCGCTTGAGCCCTATCGGGTGGCCAAGGGCGGTTGCGGGGTCACCGTAGGCTGCCGCGCCGGAGGGGTGGCTGGGTCGATCCGCTTGGGCTGGCGCGTCAGGGCCAGCGAAGCCTTGACGATGGAGTTAAAGGCGGAGTTTGGCGATGAGCGAGTGGTAGTGGGAGCAGGGGGCGCGAGTGGCGGAAGCTGAGGCTTGCTTGCGCTCGCACAAGAGGAGAACCCTGCCATGCAGGTTGGCGAGGGACGGTTGCCGCCATCGCTTGGTAGCGGGGGCGGCATGATCGACATCTTGCAACCCCAACTTAGGTCGGAGCTGGAGAGCTTCGATTACAAGCGTCTGCTCGTCGCCTTTTCCGGCGGCTTGGACTCCACCGTGTTGCTGCAAATCGCCAAGCGTCTGGTTCCGTCGGTGACGGCTTTGCACATCAACCATGGCCTACACGCTGAGGCGGGCTCTTGGCAGCGTCACTGCGCACTGGTCTGTGACCGGCTCGGTGTCGAATTCCTAAGCCGCCGGGTTCAGGTTGCGGGCGGCAACTTGGAGGCGGCGGCTCGCCACGCTCGCTACCGAGCGTTTGATGCACTGCTTGGCGCTGGTGACTTGCTGCTCTTGGCCCATCATCAAGAGGATCAAGCGGAAACGGTGTTGATGCGGCTGGTGCAGGGACGGGGAGCATTGGCAATGCCCTGCACCCGGCGTCTTGACGGTGGTGCCCTGATCCTGCGGCCGCTGCTGACGGCGCCGAAGTCTTGGCTTTTGGATGCAGCTAATGAGCTAGGTGTTGACTGGATTGAAGATCCTGGCAATGAAGCCGCCCAATTCGACCGCAACTATCTGCGCCGGGAGATATTGCCTCGGTTGCGGCAACGCTGGCCGGGCGTTGCCGAAGCGCTGGCGACGACGGCTAGGCAAGGACAGGTGCAAAGCGCCCTGCTAAGCCATCTTTTGGATGCTGAAACCCTTGATCTCGGCGCATTTTCCAAGCCGCTTCAGGTGCCGGCACTGCGCGCTTGGCTGGCCCGATTCGATGAGTATCGGCCAAGCAACAAAGCGCTGGCTGGATTTGCAGCCCAGTGCAGCGTCCGGCTGGATGCGCAACCGGAATTGCGCTTGTCGGCCGGTTTTCTGCGCCGTTTCAGGGGCGCGGTGCATTATGTGCGCCTGCGGGCTGAGCCTGACCCATGCTATTCATTGCACCCACCCTGCTCGTTGACGCTGCCCCATGGTCAACTGATTGTCGAGCCGGCGGCGACCGCTGGATTTTATGCACAAGGTGCGCTTAAAGTGGGCTTTCGCCGTGGTGGTGAACGCATTGACTGCAATGGGCATCATCGGCCGCTGAAGGCGATTTTTCGCATGGCTGGCGTTCCCCCTTGGGAGCGGGATGCCTATCCCTTGATCTACCGTGGCGATGAGCTGTGCGCCGTTCCAGGCATCGCCGTCGCTGAGCAGCCGTTGGGAAAACCACGCTGGCGGGCGCGTTGGGGCCGTGGCCAGCCTGCAACGCTGCGGCCTAGCGCGGTCAAGCCAAAACGACTTGGGGTTCCGTTCGCTAAGCCAGCAAAACTTGAGGGCACTTAACTTCCAGTCGCGCCCACGTGCGGCGTTGAAAACAGGCAAAATCGAGGTGCCTATACTTTGCTGCCCAGCGGCCAATCGGGACGAAGAGGTGTTTGCGGTACCTGATGAATTCCGAATTGACCGCGCCGATGCCAAGCACTTGGCGTTTGGCTTCGGCGCTCGCGCCTGCCTTGGCGAGCACTTCTCCCGAATGGAGATCAGCGCCCGGTTCCGGGAATTGCTGCGCCGCGTTCAACGGCTGGCGCTGGCGGGTGGGCTGAAATACATCCAATCCACCTTTGCCGGCGGCCTCAAATTGCTGCCCATTCGGTATTGGGTGAAGTGACTTGGATGACGATCTTTGCCCAATGGCATTGCTTGGACAGGTTGCAAACGCTATTCTCTTAGTTCCTTGGTCGGTAGGTTAGAGCTTGATCGGTATGTGCAATGGCTGAACATGTTGAACACAAGTTGGTGTCTGGGACCGCCGGTTCCCGCCAAACCATCCCGCAGGGCGCTGGGCGGCCTGTTTATGATAACGATGAGGTCATTCCCTTGGCCAAGCTTGAGCAGCTTCTTAAGGCTGATCTGGAGCAATACTTAGCAAGCCTGAGCAGCCGCCTTCGCTACGTTTTCGTGCACCGCGTGGGCTATGGCTGTGAGCGGCAGACTTTGCAGGCCATCGGTAATTGCTTGCCCGGCGGCGGGGTGACCCGGGAACGAGTGCGCCAAATTCAAGTCCGGGTGATGCGCCGCTGGCGGGAAAGTATGCGGGTTCCTCCGCATATCCTCTGGCCCAACCTCAAGAAGAACTTGAGCTTGTTGGGCGAGCCGCTCTTCCCCGACCTGAAGGCGCAGTTCATCGAAGAGCTCAAGTTCTATGAATTTTTGGAGATGAGCTGCGACTTGAAAGACGATCAGTTGGTGGAGATTGTCTGGCCCTCAGTCAGTGCCGAGGTACTCAATAAATTTTGGGCGGGCCATCGCTCTCCGGCCGACCTGGCCGCAGTGATCGCGTACTTGGAGGGCCATCTGGGAATTTGCCGCGAAGCGGTGGAAAACGCGATCTTCAGCTTCCTTCAAAAAAACATCACCGTTGAGGCTGGGCGTGTTTTCCCCCTTAAACTGCCCAAAGCCGTTGGTGTCGCCAACACCTTGCTGGACTTTCCTAAGGGCATGGACTGGCGGGCGTTGCACAAGGCTGTCAACGCCAAGGGCACCACCCGCGCCAAAATGCCGGGCGTTCGAATAGACGGAGGCGTGCCCGTTGCCGTTGACAACGGCTGGGTCTACCAATGCGGCCTTGGCCGCTATCGCCACATCAGCTTTCTCAAGCTGCCGGCCGGGGTGGTGGAGACCACCCTGAAAGAGGTGGCCGAGGCGGTTGAGCGGGCTCAAGCCGAGGGGCGTCGGGCGCTGAACTTGTCGGCCGATTTCTATCGAAGCAAGCCGCAAACCCTTTCCTACTTTGAAGTGCGCCACATCGTGCGCACGTTCGGTAAGAAATTTGGCATATTTTTCAATGGCAAGTCCGGCGCGGACACCCTAAGCCAAGACCCGAAGTTTGATCTGGTCGGCCAACAGCAAGTCTTGCTCAAAATGTTCGCCGAAGCGCAAGCGCCATTGGACAAGAAGTTCATTGCCAGCAGGATTCGCAGCCAGTCCTCCGGCCACGCCTCTTTCTACATAGGTGAACTGATTAACCAAGGCGCTGTGGTGCGGGTGGGCAAGGAGGTCTATGCGCACATCGACAACGCCTTCAAGGGGGTCGATAAGGCGGCGGTGGTCAAGGCCGCCGCGGAGTTGGTGCAGGATGAACCAAGAATCATTGAAGGGGAGCGGCTGCAATGCCACATCAACGCCAAGCTCGGCCTCGCCCACAACAAGGTGTTTTACTTTTCCTTGCTGCGCACCAATGCACGGCAAATGGGCTATGATTGGCACTACGCCCAGAACCTCGTGTGTCGCGACCCCATCGGCTTTGAAAGCCTGCGCGACCTTTGCCGCAGCCTGCTGCGGCAAGAACCGCGCCGTGAGATCTGGGTGCAAAAAATCGAGGAGCGCTGTCTGATTGATCAGGGCCGCCTCAGACAGGTACTCGGCTCTGTGGCGGCGGAAATTTTTCAGACCCAATGGGCCGACGGCGTCGACGGTTAAGGTTTCGTCGGCGCGGCTGCTTGCGGTTGCTGCACTAAGAGACGGCTGCGGTAGGGCGCAGTGATGGACCTTTCCGGCTTTGACTTGGCTTGTCCGCCGACGGGGTTCGTCGCCAATCCCTTCCCTTGGTACGCCGCGCTTCAGGAGCAGCGGCCGGTTCATCCTCTAAGCGATGGATCTTGGCTGATTACCCGGCACGAGGACTGCTTGTCCGTATACCAAGGCAGCGTCTTCAGTTCCGACAAGCGGCGCCCGTTCCGGCCCAAGTTCGGCGATTCGCCACTCTACGAGCACCACACCACCAGCCTCGTGTTCAACGACCCGCCCTATCACACCCGCGTCCGGAGCACCTTCGTCAAGGCGCTGAAGCCGAAGAACATTCAGCCTGTGGTGCAAGCGCTGGAACGCTTCGTGCAGCAACGGATTGAGGAACTGCGGCAGCGCCGAGAATTCGACGTGATCGAACATTTCGCCGCCGCCGTGCCGGTGGAGATCATCTGCACACTGTTGTCCGTGCCGCCATCGGAGCGGACCCACTTGCGGCGCTGGTCCTTGGCCATTCTCGGAGCGTTGGAACCGGCCATAACGGCTGAGCAGGTGCGCTTGGGCAATCAGGCCGTAACCGAATTTCTGGCCTACCTGCGGGACTTGGTCGCTTATCGAAAACGCCGCCCGGCACCGGATGCGAACGCTGTGCTGCACTCCCTGATTGAGCAGACCAAACAGGGCGAACTTGATGAACGGGAGCTGCTGCACAACTGCATCTTCCTCTTGAACGCTGGGCACGAAACCACAACCAACCTCATCGGCAACGGCATCCACATGCTCTGCCTGCACCACGATAGTCGTCGGCGACTGCGGCGGGAACCCAACTTGGCCCGCTTGGCGGTGGAGGAAGTGTTGCGCTTTCAAAGCCCCAATCAACTCGGCAACCGGGAGGTGAGCCAGCCGGTTCGGGTGGCCGGGCATGCTTTCGTGCCGGGCGATCAAATCACGCTTTGCATCGGTGCCGCCAACCGCGACCCGAGGGTGTTCGACGATGCCCAAACTTTCAGGGCGGATCGTTCGGCCAACCGCCACCTCGCTTTTGCCGCCGGCATTCATGCCTGTGCTGGCATGTCCTTGGCGCGCATTGAAGGGCGGATTGCCCTTAAAGCCTTCTTTCAGGCTTTTGCGGCACCGGACATTCTGGTCGAGCCGGCCTATCGTCTCAGATTGCGGTTCCGTGGATTGCAAGCGCTTCAGCTGCGCGTATGACGAGCGCGCAAGTTGTGCGCAGGCGGGAAGTGGCCGGTTTTGGCGACCAGTGCCGGAGCTTGGTTGCGGCTTGGTGAGCTGCTCCAACACCAATTGCCGAAACTTGGGCAACCTCTGAAAAATTCGCAGGATGTTGCAGTGCAACAAGACCAGTTTTTTTCGATGACGTGCAAATCATTGAAAATAGAAGATAAATTATTCCATCCGCCATGCGATGGCCAAGCCTTGGAATTTGATCAGAGGTTCCTTAGGGCTGTTTTCCCACCAGAACGCGAGTCTTTGGTCGCTTAACCCGTTTTCTGACCCATGGTCACACGCGGATGCCCGGCCAAGTCGGTCTTGGTCGCTACCAGAGCGAACCCATTGCGATGCATATGCGCCGCCACCGCATCGCCTTGTTGGTGGCCGTGCTCCAAGCAGAGCCAAGCGTTGGCGGCCAAGTACGGGCTGGCTTGGTCGATAATGACGCCGAGGGCGTTAAACCCTTGGATGCCGCTTGCCAAGGCCATTCTTGGTTCGTACGCCAAGGGACCTGAAGCGGCTTCGGCATCAGCCACATAGGGCGGATTGGCGACGATGCAGTCAAATTGGCCCTGTACGGCGCTGAACCAATCGCTTTGCAGAAAGTGAATGCTCAAGCTGTGGGCTACAGCGTTTCGGGCCGCAGTTGTCAGCGCTCGGTTGGAGAGGTCAGTGGCCGTCACATGCAGGCCGGGACGACATCCCTTGATGGCGACGGCAATGCAGCCGCTGCCGGTGCCGAGGTCTAGGATGCGGGCTCCCCACGGGGCTTGGGCAATGGCGATTTCAACCAATTGTTCGGTCTCCGGCCGAGGGATCATCACCCTGGGGTTCACCTCTAGCCTGAAGCCGAAAAAATCCTTTTCGCCCAAAATGTAGGCCAAAGGCTCATCGCGTCGGTGCCGGTTGGCCAATTCATTGAGCGTCCGCTCAGCCTCCAAGGTCAGAATGGTTTCCGGGCTAGCGATCACTTTGGCGCGGCTGACCGCGAGAACCTTGGCCGCCAACAGTTCCCGGTCAAGCCGGTCGATGTCCTCGTTGGCGGCGAGCCAAGCTCCCAGTGAAGCTCGGCGCATCTTCCCTTCCCTGCATGGCCTTGTCTGCTTCCCCTTAAAGTCCACTTGCCACGTCGCTTGCTTGGTTGACACTTCTGACGGCATGCCCTGTTGGCGCCATCTCCCGCTTAAGGGCTGGCGAGGACTGCAAGCTCGTCCGCTTGATGCTCTCGGGCAAGGGCCTGCATGATGTTGTCTAGAGCGCCCTCAAGCACTTCGGGCAGTTGGTGCAGGGTCAGGTTGATGCGATGGTCGGTGACCCGGCCTTGGGGAAAATTGTATGTTCTGATGCGTTCGGAACGGTCGCCGGAGCCGACCAGATTTCGGCGTGAGGCGGCTTGCTCGCTTTGTTGCTGTTTGCGGGTCGCGTCGAGCAGGCGCGCTTGCAGCAAGGCCAGCGCTCGCGCTTTATTCTTGTGCTGGGAGCGCTCATCCTGACACTCCACCACGATGCCGCTCGGCAGGTGGGTCAGGCGCACGGCGGAGTCCGTCTTGTTCACATGCTGTCCACCGGCGCCGGAGGCGCGGTAGGTGTCTACGCGCAGGTCGCTTTTGTTGATGTCAACCCGATCTATTTCCGCTATTTCCGGCAGCACGGCCACCGTGCAGGCGGAGGTGTGGATGCGCCCCTGGGATTCCGTTTCCGGCACACGCTGCACTCGATGCGCGCCGGATTCGAACTTCAGGCGGCTGTACACGTCCTTGCCTTCAATTCGGCTGATGATCTCCTTGAACCCGCCGTGGTCGCCGGGGCGGACATTCAGAATTTCCAGGCGCCAACCTTGGCTTTCCGCGTACTTGTGGTACATGCGAAACAGGTCGCCGGAGAAGATGGCGGCTTCATCGCCGCCGGTTCCGGCGCGAATTTCCAAGAATACGTTGGCACCGTCGTTTGGCGACTTCGGCAGCAGCAGGGTGGCTAGGTTGGCCTCCTCCCTAGCGATCTCTTGCGTGAGGCGTAGCACTTCCTCCTCGGCCAAGGCGCGCAACTCCACATCCCCGTCCTTGACCAATGCCTGAGAGTCCGTCAACTCAAGTTCAAGCCGCTGAAGGCGCTGAGATGCGTGCGCCACCGGCTCGAGCTCGGCAAACTCCCTTGAGAGGGCGGTGAACTGCTTGCGGTCCGCTACCACCTCGCCGTCGGACAGCAGGGCGGAGACCTCCTCAAATCGCTCAGCGAGGCGGCGCAGCTTCTCGGTCATTAAAGTGGAAAGGGGCATGACGACGCCTAGTATCCCATTACTAACGAGGCGATGCCTTGCATGGAACTATCTCTAAGCCGAGCGGGCTTACGGTGCTTATCTGCCGATGCAAGGCCCCATCGTCGTGCCGGGGATGGGCGCAAGCACGCGCATAACGCGGACGGGTCAGCGCCGCAAGCCCGCTCCACTTCAACATTGGTCACGCATGGCTTCAGTCTAGTTGGTAGACCGATTTCAGGGTTTCAAGCAGGTCTATACGGCCTTCCGCGCTAGCGGTGCGGATGGCGACAGTGGGCTGATGGATCAGCTTTTTCGTCAGGCTCTGGCTGAGTTGGGCGACCACTAGTTCCGGCTTGGCACCCTTGCGCAATTCCCGCAACGCCCGGTCTAGTTCGGCGGTCTGCACATCCTCCGCGTTTTCGCGGAACTGGCGCAACATGCGCCGGGCTTGCAGGGTGCGCCTTTGCTTGATGAAGTGTGCCGCGCCCTCCTCAATCAGCTCTTGAGCGGCATCCGCCGCCGTCAACCGCTGCTTTCGATTCTCTTCGATGATGGCGCTGAGGTCGTCGATGCTGTACAGATAAACATCGGGCGATTCCCCCACTTCGGGCTCAATATCCCGCGGCACGGCGATGTCCACCATGTACATGGGCTTGTGGCGCCGTTGCTTGATGGCCGCTTCAACAGCTTCCTTGCGTACCACGGGCAGGGCGCTGCCGGTTGAGGAGATGAGGATGTCATGGTCCGGCAGATGCTGGGCAACGGCGCTGAGCAGCACCGACTTGGCGTTGAACTTGGAGGCCAGCGCTTCGGCGTTGGCGATGGTTCGATTGGCGATGGTCATGCCGCCAATGCCTTGGCTGCTGAGATGCTCGGCAACTCGCTCAATGGTGTCTCCAGCGCCCAGCAGCAAGGCCCGCTTTTGGCTTAGGTTGGAGAAGAGTCTTCGCGCCAGCGACACCGCTGCGTAGCTGATGGTAATTGGATTACGGCCGATGCCGGTATCCGTGCGCACGCGCTTGGCTGTGTTGACCGCCACCCGTGCTAGCAGGCTGAGCTCCGGCCCCATCGCGCCGAGATTGCGGGCCAGTTCACAGGCGGCTTTGACTTGGCCCATGATTTGCGGTTCGCCAAGTGCTTGGGAGTCCAGCCCCGCTGCCACACGGATGAGATGGCGGGCGGCGTCCTCATCCCAGTAGCTGTAGGCGACGTTTTGCAACTCGTCGATGGCAACTTGGTGATGCTCCGATAGCCACTCAAACAGCGCCCTTTCTTTGTCAGGCGCCATGGCGCAATAGACTTCCGTACGGTTGCAGGTGGACAGAATGATCGCTTCACGCACCCCAAGCACCTTGGTGGTGACCTCCATGAGTGCTGCGCCCAAGCCTTCTTCGGGGAATGCAATCCGCTCCCTCAGTTCAATGGGCGCAGTTCGATAGTTGATCCCGCAAACCAAAATTGCCATGGTGTTGGTGTGAGTTGGGAGCCTCTATTGTGCGCTCAGACCAAAACGCATTCAAAAAGCCATTGTAGCAGAATGACCAACTATGTTACGGCGTAACTTCTTATTCCTGCAAGCGATTGTTCTGCTGTTGGGGCAGTTGGCCGGCTGCGTGACCGGGCCGAGGGAAGCGGCCTTTGGCGACCTGCGGCTTCAGGGCAAGCTGGGTGTGGTCCAAGGAGGGCGGGCTTTTTCGACCAACTTCAGTTGGGTGCAGCAGGGTGAGCAGCTTGACATCGCCCTATGGGGCCCGTTGGGCCAAGGGCGCACCCGCTTGCGCGGCACGGTGCGGCGCTTGGACTTGCTGGCCGCAGATGGCGGCGTCTTGGCTAGCGGCCATCCAGAAGCGTTGATGGCGGAGCACTTGGGTTGGAGCCTACCGCTGGGCCTGTATCTGGATTGGATGGCGGGCAGGCCTTCCCCCACTGCTGCTGTGACTGAACCCGTCAGTGATGAGGATGGCCGTTTGACCAGCTTCCGCCAGCTTGGCTGGACCGTTGCCTATGATCGTTTCAAGCAGTTCCCTGCCGGCTTGTTGCCTTGGCGCATTACCGCGGAGCAGCCGGGGCGGCGAGTGCGGATTGCTCTAACTGAGCATCGGCGTTAGCTTCAGCCTTGTCCTAGCCAGCTCTTGTTGAGCAACTGGCCGCTGCACGATTTGTTCGCATCAGCTTGCGCAAAGACGTTTGACAGCCAAAGTCGCCAAAAGCACAATAGCGCCACGTCGCGAAATGACGGGCTTGACTGCTAACTGCTAGCCGCAACGAATTTCTCCGGTCGAATAGTCGGGCTTCGCGTAACTAGCGGCGGGGCGTCCCTTGGGCGTGGGTCAAACTAACGGAATCAACCACAGGTGGGGTGTCGCCAAGCGGTAAGGCACCGGGTTTTGATCCCGGCATTCGCAGGTTCGAATCCTGCCACCCCAGCCAGACTTGAACTGATAGGCGCAATCGTGGACGGAACGGCATCGTGGCGCAGCTAGCCATTTTCTCCGGCAGCTCCAACCCGGCCTTGGCGGAACGGGTGGTCTCGCAGCTGCGCATAGACATTGGCCAAGCCAAGGTGGACCGCTTCAGCGATGGCGAAGTGAATGTGGAGATTTACGACAACATCCGCGGCTGCGATGCCTTTATATTGCAGTCCACCTGTGCGCCGACCAATGACAACATCATGGAGTTGGTCATCATGGCGGACGCCATTCGCCGTGCATCGGCGCATCGCGTCACCGCGGTGGTGCCGTACTTTGGCTATGCTCGCCAAGACCGTCGGCCCCGCTCTGCTCGGGTGCCCATCAGCGCCAAGGTGGTCGCCAACATGCTCGGCAGCGTCGGCGTCGACCGACTGCTTACGGTGGACCTGCATGCCGATCAAATCCAAGGCTTTTTCGACATGCCGGTGGACAATGTCTACGGCTCGCCGGTTTTGGTGGACCACATCCTCACCTGTGATTATGAGAATCCCATCGTTGTGTCGCCGGATGTGGGCGGCGTGGTGCGCGCTAGGGCCATCGCCAAGCAGTTGAGCGATCTGGACTTGGCCATCATCGACAAACGGCGACCCCAAGCCAATGAAACCCGGGTGATGAACGTCATTGGCGACGTCAAGCACAAGACCTGCATCCTCGTGGATGACATCGTCGATACCGCCGGCACCCTGTGTACGGCGGCTAAAGCGCTGAAGGGCGAAGGCGCGCTCAGCGTCGTCGCCTACATCACCCATGCGGTGTTGTCCGGCCCGGCTGTGCAGCGCATTACGGATTCAGCCATTGATGAAATGGTGGTGACCGACACCATCCCCTTGTGCGAAAACGCCACGGCCAGCGAGAAAATCCACCAACTCAGCTTGGACCGCATGCTCGCTGAGGCCATCCGCCGGGTGAGCCACGAGGAATCCCTGAGCGCGATGTTTCGCTAGATTCACTAAACAGGCCTTGGCAAACGTCCACTAGGCCGCCCCCAAGTTTTCTGGAGCACAACCATGTCCGAATTGATTGAACTCAACGCCAAGCCACGTACGGACTTGGGCACTGGCGCCAGCCGCCGCTTGCGCCGTCAAGGCAACACATTGCCGGGCATCATCTACGGCGGTGAGGAATCGCCGCAGCCGATAGTCCTGAACGACAATGAGCTGGGCAAGGCCATGGAGCAGGAGGCGTTCTACTCGCAAATTCTCAATGTTGTTGTGGATGGTCAGTCGCACAAGGCTGTAGTGCGGGATCTGCAAAGGCACCCGGTCAGCGAGAAAGTGCTGCATATCGACTTTCTGCGCATTAGCGGTGATCGGCTCATCCACACCCATGTGCCCCTGCACTTCATCAACGAAAGCAAGTGCGTCGGCGTGCGCGAAGGTGGTGGCTCCATCGCCCACAATCTCATTGACGTGGAGATTGGTTGCCTGCCTAATGACCTGCCCGGGTTCATTGAGGTGGATGTGGGCGATCTTGTCCTTGGTCAAGCCCTGCACCTTAGTGACCTGCAATTGCCGCCGGGCGTAACGCTAGTGGCGCTGACCCACGGCGAAGACCGGGACATTCCGGTGGTGAGCGTGCAGCAGCCACGTGGCGGTGCCGCGCTGGAAGAGGAGGAGGATGCGCAACAGCTAGGCGAGGGGGATGAGTCCCCTTAGCTCCGATGCGGCGCCAGGGGCCGTGGCAGCGCAGTTTCGCCCCCGGACTAATGCTTGAAATTCATGCCAACCAGTTGCGATGCAAGGATGTTTCGTCATTCGACAAGGGCCTTGGCGTGATGTTCGGGATGATGCCCTGTTCCGCCATTAGGCACCGGTGGAGAAGGTGGGAGTGGTGCCGCTGCGACTGATTGTTGGGCTGGGCAATCCGGGTGCCGCCTATGCGGTCACGCGCCACAACATTGGCGCTGAATTCGTGCGCCAGTTGGCCGAGCGATTTAGCCTGCCTCTCGTTCGATCGAGACAGTTCAAAGGCCAATTGGCCCGCGGTCCGATGGCTGGTCTGGACATGCGCCTGCTGCTGCCTGGGGTCTACATGAATCAGAGCGGTCAGGTGGTCGGTCCCTATGTGCGTTATTACAAAATCAAGCCCGAGCAGATGATTGTGGTGCATGACGAAGTTGCCTTTCAGCCGGGTGTCGTGCGCCTGAAGTCAGGCGGCGGCGCCAACGGCCACAATGGTCTGAAGAGCCTGATTGGAGCCTTGGCTTGCCGCAACTTCCACCGCCTGCGCATTGGCGTTGGCCACCCTGGAGACAAAGAGCAAATGGTGCGCTATCTGACGGAGACCTCCATGCCGGTTGAAGATCGTCAGTTGGCTATGGCCGCCCTTGCGTTTGAGGATGGGTTGCTACAGGCATTGGTGCATGGTGAGTGGCGGATGGCGATGAACCATCTGCACGGGCCGGCACCCGGCGCATCACCCTGTTGATTTGCTGTACGCAATGGCGCTCCTGATTCATGAACCCCTATTACGGACTCAAGGGACCGGCTTTTAGCTGGCTTTGAGATGGGGTTCAATTGCGGCATCGTCGGCCTGCCAAACGTTGGCAAATCAACCCTGTTCAATGCGCTTACCCAAGCCGGCATTGCGGCGGAGAACTTTCCGTTCTGCACCATTGATCGGAATACGGGCGTAGTGCCGGTGCCGGACCCTCGCTTGGACCGCATCGCCGCCATCGCCAAGCCGGAGAAGGTGGTGCCCACCGCCATGCGTTTTGTCGACATAGCTGGCTTGGTTTCCGGCGCGGCCAAGGGCGAGGGGCTTGGCAATCAATTCCTGGCCCACATTCGAGAGACCGAGGCCATTGCCCATGTCGTTCGCTGCTTTAAAGATAACCAGGTCGTGCATGTGGCGGGCAAGGTCTCGCCTAGGGAAGACATCGAGATCATCAACACCGAGCTGGCGCTGGCGGACCTCGACACCTTGGACCGGGCGGCGGACCGCGTTCGGCGCTTGGCCAATTCCGGCGACAAGCCGTCGGTCGCTTTGCTGGATCTCCTGCAGCGCGTGCGCATGGGCTTGGAGCGTGGTATGCCGGTGCGCTCCCTTGGTTTGCCCGATGACGAGGCCGTTCGGCTCAAGGAGTTGCACTTGCTGACAGCCAAACCGGTTCTCTATGTTCCCAACGTGGCTGAAGACGGATTTGAGGGCAACCCGATGTTGGATGCAGTCACCGCCATCGCCATTGAGGAAGGAGCGCCCGTCGTACCCATCTGCAACCGCATTGAGGCGGAGATTGCTGAGCTTGAGGAAACGGACCGGGCAGAGTTCTTGGAGTCTTTGGGCCTCGAACAGCCGGGCCTGAACCGAATGATACAGGCTGGCTACAGTCTGCTGGGCCTGCACCACTACTTCACCGCCGGCCCCAAGGAGGCGCGCGCCTGGACCATCAAGCAAGGTGTTGCGGCTCCTCAAGCCGCTGGCGCCATCCACACGGACTTCGAGCAGGGGTTCATTCGCGCCGAAGTGGTGAGCTATGACGACTATGTTGCGTTCGGCGGCGAGCAGGGGGCCAAGGACGCCGGCAAGTGGCGGCTAGAGGGCAAGGACTACATCGTACAGAACGGTGATGTCATGCACTTTCGGTTCAATGTTTGATCGCGCCACACGGCGCAATCAACTGTGGTACTTTATCGCACATCACATGTTCTAGGAGGGGCGCATGGACCAGAGAGGGACGCTTTCCAAGATCTTTAGCATGCCGTTGCATTGGCAAATCGTCATCGCCTTGGTTCTAGCGGCTGTGGTGGGCTTGCTGAGTGACCAACAAACCAGCTTGTTCGGAGCGCCGCTCGTGGATGTTTTTAACTTCTTCGGCGACCTGTTCCTCAACGCGCTGAAGATGGTCGTGGTGCCGCTGATCCTGTCGTCGATCATTATCGGTGTTCACAACATGGCCACGCAGAAAGGCTTCGGGCGCGTTGGTGGCAAGACGCTGGCGTTCTATCTGGCGACCGGGTTTATATCCATTGTCACCGGCTTGGTTTTCGTCAACCTGATCGCCCCTGGCGAGACGGAGTCAGCGCGGGCGTTGGCAAAGTCTCTGCCCGACTCCACCTATGTCTTGGAAAAAATGGAGGGGCGTGGCATGGGCGACCTGATTGAGGTCATCAAGCGCACCGTGCCCTCCAACATTTTCCAAGCGGCGCTGGAGGTGCAGTTGCTGGCGTTGATATTCTTCGGCGTCGTATTCGGTTACTTCATGTCCAGAATGAGCGGACCGGCCGGGAACACCCTGCAACAGTTCTGGGTCGGCGTACACGACGTGATGATTATGATTACGATGTGGATCATGCGGTTCGCACCAATTGGCGTATTTGCGTTGGTGGGCAAGACCTTGATCATTTCCGGCTTTGCCGCGCTCGAAGCTCTAGGCCTGTTTTTCCTGACCGTGCTGTTGGCGCTGGCGGTGCATTTTGCCGTATGGCTGCCGTTACTGCTGCGCTTGTTCGGCGGTGTGAATCCCTTGACCTACTACGCGAAAGTTGCAGATGCGCAACTGACGGCCTTCTCCACGGCCTCATCTTCGGCCACGTTGCCAGTCACCATCAGCAGCGCCGAACGGGCCGGCGTTTCAAAACGGGTGACCGGCTTTGTCCTGCCTTTGGGCGCGACCGTGAACATGGACGGCACGGCGCTTTATGAGTGCGTGGTCGTCATCTTCATTGCCCAAGTGTACGCTTCCGCGGCCGGCGTGGATTTGGGCATCGCCGAGCAGGCGACCGTTGTGTTGCTCGCGTTGCTCACATCCATCGGTGTGGCCGGCATTCCGGCAGCAAGCCTGGTTGCCATCGCGCTGATTTTGCCGGCGGTGGGCTTGCCGGTGGAAGCCGTCGCCATCGTGCTGGCCGTCGACCGGCTTCTAGACATGTGCCGCACGGCCGTCAATGTCACCAGCGACCTGACCATAGCGGCGTTGGTCGCGCGCAGCGAAGGCGAGTCCCTGTCGGAAATTGGCGCCGCCGCCAAGGTGGACGGTTAGTCGTCAAGGTCTTGCGCCGCCAAGCGTTGCGGGCGTATCCGGCTCACCGGGGCGGGTTGTTGGGAGAGGCGCAACCAGGCTTGCCGCACCCGGGGAACTGATCGTCCGGGCGGTTCTGCGGCAGGAGAGGCGGAAGGTGTTGTTCGAGGAGGTTTGCTCAGCTTCTCCATGGTGTTCTTGCCGATCAGGCATTCCATGGTGTCGTGGTCGGCTCGCTCGGTGAGATCGTCTGGGGTCGAGGGTTTTGGAACGGTCTTTTGACGTGCCGGACCGGCTCAGTTGCGAATAATCGAAGTGCCGCGACCACCTGCAACGCTTGCGCCCGCTGCCGCGACATGGACGAGCTACCGCTGCCCAAGCAGTGCCGCTGGCATCGTTGCGGCTGCAAGCACCAGCTCAGTGTGATCTTCGGCACCACTATGCACGATTCGCACTTGCCGCTGCGCCGTTGGTTCATGGCGATCTACTTGATGGTCGAGTCCTGCAAGGGGATTCCGGCCAACCAGCTCAAGCGCGTCCCGGCGGGCAACTACCGGACCGCATGGCACTTGTGCCGCAGCATTCGCGAGGCGATGGGAGATGCTCCGCCTGCCCCACAATCCGCCGTTCACGGGACCAGTTTTGACGAATGCTGTGCTCGGTACTTTTTGGGTTGTGGCCATGAGGAAAGCAACCGATTTGCTTGTGGCGACAGCGGCGATTGAGGTACTGTGAGTGCAGCTTTTAGATGATAGACGGTCAGAAGGGGGGAGCATGAAGGCATCGGATTTATTTGTAAAATGCTTGGAAGAAGAATCCATCGAATACATCTTCGGCGTACCCGGGGAGGAAAACGCCGACTTCATGATGTCGCTGGAAAAGTCGAACAAGATCAGGTTCGTCCTGTGTCGGCACGAGCAGGGCGCGGCCTTTATGGCCGAGGTCTACGGACGGCTAACGGGTAGGCCGGCGGGCTGCATGGGCACGCTGGGCCCGGGCTCCACCAACCTGATTACCGGCGTTGCCGACGCCAACATGGATAGAGCCCCCATGCTGGTGCTCACCGGGCAGGGTTCCTCCGAACGCCTGCACAAGGAGTCGCACCAAGTGATGGACGTGGTGGGGATGTTCAGGCCGGTCACCAAATGGGCACAGCAGATCGTTAACGAAAACACCATTCCCGAGATTGTGAGTAAGGCGGTGCGGGTTGCCAGCACGGAAAAGCCGGGTGCGGCGCTCATTGAACTGTCGGAGGACATCGCCAAGCGCAACAGCGATAAACAACCCTTGACGCCCGTGCGTTTTCGCCGACCCGTCGGTGACGACAAGTCGGTGGACCGCGCATGGGAAGCCATTCGCAATGCCAAGCGGCCGGTGATTTTGGCCGGTAACGGTTGTATTCGGCGGCGAGCGTCCAAGCAGCTACGGCTGTTCTGTGAGGCGACCGGCGTCGGCGTCATCTCCACCTTTATGGCTAAGGGCAGCGTCGATATGGATGCGGACTACTGCCTCTACACCATCGGCCTGCAATCGGCTGACTATGCCTTTCTCGCCGTTGAAGCAGCGGATCTGATCATCGCTTTAGGTTTTGACATGGTGGAGTACCATCCCCGGCTCTGGAACCCGAACGGCCTGAAGCAGGTAGTTCATGCAGACTTTCTGCCGGCCGAGATTGATGAGCACTATCATCCGGAATATGAAATCGTGGGTGACCTTGCCCATACCCTGTGGATGCTGAATGAACGGGTGGCGGCGGCACCGCTGCCGGAATGGGACCTCAGTTTCCAGCGGCAGGCGCGCGCCGATATGAAGGCGGTGCTGGAGAGGCACAAGGATGACGCGAGCGAAGGCGTTATCAAACCGCAGAAAGTCCTCTGGGACGTGCGCCAGGAGATGAATGCGGACGACGTGCTGCTCTCCGACGTGGGAGCGCACAAAATGTGGGTGGCGCGGCATTATCAGTGCCATGAGCCCAACACCTGCCTCATCCCTAACGGCTTCTGTTCCATGGGCTTTGCCTTGCCGGGCGCCATCGCCGCGTCTCTTGTCTACCCGGACAGGAATATCCTGTCGATTTGTGGCGATGCGGGCTTCCTCATGAACGTGCAGGAAATGGAAACGGCGAAGCGGCTCGGCGGCAACTTGACCGTGATGGTCTGGGAAGACCATGCGTATGGGCTGATTGCCTGGAAGCAAACCAACCAATTCGGCCGGCACACGGCCCTCAGCTTCAATAACCCCAACTGGATGCAATTAGCGGAAGCTTTCGACTGGCATGGGCATCAAGTGAGCCGGTCGAAAGACCTAGCAGGCGTGATCCGCGCAGCGCTCGCCGAGAAAGGCCCTAGCCTGATTGCCATTCCGATCGATTACCGGGAAAACCTCAAGCTCTCGAATGAAATGGGCAAGATTGAATTCAGCATTTGAAGGCTTAAGCTGTGGGTTCAAGCTATCGAGCGTGGATCCCGCGCCTTAAACAAGGCCCTTCAGTATTGCACACATTGCCAAACAACCTAGGGAGCCTTTGATTAAATCCCAAAGATTGACCATTGCAGGGCGGCTGAATAATTTATTTCCTATTTTCAATGATTTACAAGTCACCAATTAGCATCGCACCCAGATTGGCAGCCCGACGCAGACGGTAGTGCCAGCGGTGTCGGTGGCCGTTACTTGGTAGTTGCCGTCGCCGCCATCGGCAATCCTGTAGGTGGTAGCGTCCCCAGTGCTGGGACGCCAAGAGATGGCGGCAGTGATTTCCGCTGCGTTGGCGGCTTCAAGCAAATAGCTTCCGGTGCGCAGGCGATGGTCTTCCTGAAACAGCGCCAACGTGTTGATTCCGGCGAGTAATGCGCCTTCCCGTGAGGTCTGCACATAATCTCGGTACAGCGGTACGGCCACTGCCGAAAGGATGGCGATGATCGCCAGCGCCACCAATAGCTCAAGCAGGCTGAAGCCAACTTGCCTTGGGCGATGGGCTTCTAGATGCCGTCCCAATTTGCCTCTCGCGTTGCGGTGGTTGCGAACCCATAGATTATGGGCCGCTCAAAGGTGGCGAGCCAATTCCCCGCTTGCAAGGTTCCGGTTACCCGGACGCCAATGGCGCCGGTAGTGGTGTTCCCGGCCCCCGCCACATAAGCTGGGCCGCCGCCAGGTGCACTGCCGCCGTTGGAGTTGAGCAAGGCGACAAGTCCAGCTTGGTTGTAGTCGCCGCTGCTGTCCGCAGTGGCTAAGTTAGCGATACGCCCGATGGCCAATTCCGCCTGAATTTTGTGCATCTCGTTTTCTGCAAGACGAGCGCCCGCTTCAAAGTGGTGGGCGACCTTGGACATGTTCGCGTTCTCGATGTAGTTCCGATAGGCCGGTACGGCTACAGCACCGAGTATGCCAATTATGGCGATGACGATCATCAATTCGATGAGGGTGAAGCCATCTGAGCGCACATAACCCGTTGGGCAATGATGGTGTTTGGGATATCCGTTCATATTTCCAATTGTCCATTCAGTGGCCATTGTTGTGGCCGGGCGGGGGCACCTAGCCTAATGCACAAAACCTTAGCTGGAATTGAGAATTGGCGTCATGACCAATGTGCCCGCCTGGCCGTAGGACAGCGCCACCGCGTCATTTGGGCCTTTGGCCTAGGGCTTTGTCATCCCTTGCTGCGGACCGCTTAGCATTGCCGCCACAAGAAACAGGGGCAATTCTCACATTTTGAAGCGCGTTAGTCCGCTTAACGGCCTTGAGCGATCACTAGACAATGCACTCCATGCAGACTGAGAACAAGGCTATGAGCGGCTTGACCAAGCGGTTGGTGGAGCAGGGCTTGCTGGATGCGGCAACGCTGGCGAGTGCCGCCAAAGCCTGTGCCGATGGTGAAACGGTCATCGCCCGCTTGGTGAGCAGCGGCGGCCTGAGTGCCGGCGCGGTCGCTGCCGGGGCGATGCAAGCGTATCGTCTGCCGCTGCTTGATCTTGATGCCGTCGCCTTGGAACGCATTCAGGAAGCATTGGTTGAAGAAGGCGTCTTCCTGCGGCCCAACGTGCTGCCCATAAAACGCCAGCGTCGCCGCCTCTGCGTGGCGGTGGCGGACCCGGCTGATCTGTCGGCGTTGGATTCGGTCAAACTGGCGGCCGATTCGCAGTTGGCGCCCGTGTTGGTTGAAGTGGACAAACTCAAGAACGTCATTCATCAAGTTCGCCAATCCGGCCCCGTCTTCGGCTTCGGCACCGGCCTGGGTCCTGATTTGGAGAGCTTGGACGAAGAGATCCTGGCGGTGGACCCGGGGGCGGAGGACGCTGACGAGCCCTTCGGCACCGCCGTTGTCGATGAAGCCCCCATCGTGCGTTTCGTCAACCAGGTGTTGCTTGATGCAATCAACAAGGGGGCGTCGGACATCCACTTTGAACCTCTTGAGGAATCCTACCGTATCCGCTTCAGGACGGATGGTGTGCTATCGGAAGTGGCTAAGCCGCCCAAGCGCTTGGGCCGAAGATTAGCTGCGCGGCTGAAGGTCATGGCGGCGCTCGACATCGCCGAACGACGGCTGCCCCAGGACGGGCGCATAAAGATCAAGCTGTCCAGATCCCGCACGCTTGACCTGCGCATGAACACCCTGCCCACCCTTTGGGGGGAAAAGGTGGTGCTGCGCATCCTCGACCCATCCGACGCCCGCCTTGGCGTGGATGCCTTGGGTTTTGACGAGAGGCAGAAGGCCCTGTTTCTGGAGGCGCTCAGGCGACCGGAGGGAATCGTGCTGGTTACTGGACCCACCGGCAGCGGCAAGACCGTGACCCTGTATACGGGCCTCAATCTGCTCAACACGCCCGAACGAAACATCGCCACCGCCGAAGACCCGGTTGAGATCAACCTGGAAGGGATCAATCAAGTCAATGTGAACACTAAAGTGGGGCTCAACTTTGCAGCCACCTTGCGCGCCTTTCTGCGCCAGGACCCGGATGTGCTGATGGTGGGCGAAATAAGGGATTTGGAGACGGCTGAAATTGCCATGCAGGCTTCCCAGACCGGACATTTAGTGCTGTCCACCCTGCATACCAATTCGGCCGCGGAAACGCTTACGCGCTTGCGCAACATCGGCGTTCCGGCGTTCAACCTGGCCACCTCGATCGTTCTGATCATCGCGCAACGATTGGTGCGGCGCCTGTGCCAGGAATGCCGGTTGCCCTTTGAGGCACCGGCGGAACTGCTTCTGCGCCAAGGCTTTGGGCGGCAGCTAGTGGCGCAGGGGCTGAGCCTGTTTCAAGCCGCGGCCGAAGGTTGTTCGCATTGCCGTAATGGCTATAGGGGCCGCATCGGCGTTTACGAGATAATGCGGATCACGCCTGAGATCACGCGCATTATCATGGACGATGGCGACGCCCTGAGCTTGGCGAAGCAGGCTCGCGAACATGGCTACCCAAGCCTGCGCGCTTCCTGTCTGGTCAAGGTCGCTGCTGGCGTAACCAGCTTGGTGGAGGCCAACCGCGTCGCCCCGGCGGAGCAGTGCTGATGTTCTGTTTTACGCTGGTGCCGGAGGGCTTTGCAGTGGGCGATGATGGAATCGGCCTGCGCGAGCAGGGGGTGATGCGGGCCGCAGGGAAGGCGCTCAGGGGTTCCCCAACGCTTGGAGAGCAGTGAGAAATGGCCACCTACATTTGGCAAGACGCCGGCGACGCCAGTGGTGAAATCACTAGCGAAACCGCCGCCATGGCCAAGGCCGTCCTGCGCCGCAAGGGTATCGAACCGGTCCGGGTGCGCCGCAAACGCAAAGTCTTGCCTCTGTTTTCCTTGCAAAAGGGCGGCCGGCCGAATGCGAAGGACATCGCCGCCTTCACCCGTCAGGTGGCGACCATGGTGCAAGCTGGGGTGCCTTTGGTGCGATCTTTTGAAATCATCGCCGAGGGCTTCGAGAAGCCTCGGATGCAAGAGCTGGTGCTGGCGGTTCGCGATGGCGTGGCCGGCGGCGATAGTTTTGCGTCTGTCTTGGCAAGACATCCGCGGCACTTTGACTCGCTGTATTGCAGCCTAGTGGACGCGGGCGAGCAGGCGGGGTCGCTGGACAGCATGTTGGGCCAGATCGCCGGATACCAGGCAAAGGCGCAGGCCTTGAAGGCCAAGGTGAAAAAGGCGATGACCTATCCCACTGCCGTCATTTTGGTGGCGATTATTGTCACCGCCATCCTGCTCATTGAGGTCGTGCCCCGTTTTGAGGATGTCTTTGCCAGCTTTGACGCCGAATTGCCCGCGTTCACCCGTTGGACGATTAGCCTGTCGAGATGGGTGCAGGCCGCTTGGTTGCCGGGCTTGATCGCACTCGGTGGCGGTGCCGCGTTGCTACGGCTGGCCGTAGGCCGCAGCGCGCTTTTGCGCCGCGCCTTAGACATCCTCATCTTGAAGATGCCCATTGCCGGGGGCATCATCAAAATGAGCATTTTGGCCCGTTACGGCAGAACGCTCGCCACCACTTTCGCCGCCGGCGTCCCGCTGATCGAAGCGCTGGGTTCGGTGGCGGCGGCCACCGGCAACAGGCTCTTCGAGGAAGCCATCATGAACATTCGGGATGAGGTGACGACAGGGCAGTCGCTGCACCTAGCCATGAATGAATCGAGGCGCTTTCCCGGCATGATGGTGCAAATGGTGATGATTGGCGAGGAGGCAGGCGCTCTTGATGACATGCTGGCGAAATCCGCAACCTATTATGAAGAACAGGTCGATAATCAAGTGGACAACCTGACCGCGCTGATGGAGCCTCTGATCATGTCCGTGCTGGGGGTGTTGATCGGCGGCCTCATCATCGCCATGTATTTGCCGATCTTTCAGCTTGGCGCTGTGGTGGGGGGCTGACGCAAAGTGGGCGGGCGATATGGCCGTTGCATGGTGCGAAAGGTGAATCGGAAACAAGCCGCAGGCGTTGAGGACCCATCGGTGACAGTGCGCGGCGCTGAAGTCGAGGATGGCCGCCGGAGGCGCAGATGAGATTTAAAGGACGCATCGGTGACAGTGCGCGTTGTTGAAGGGTCTAGGGGAACTGAACGATGACCGCCCTTGGCGTCAATGCTTGGGTCTTGGGTTTCTGGCTGGTTGGCGTTGGCCTTTGCGTCGGCAGTTTCCTGAATGTGCTGATTCACCGGCTGCCGATGATGCTGGACAGGCAATGGCGGCAAGAGGCCCAAGCACACCTTGGCGCTAAGGATGGCGGCGAGAGTGAGGACGGCCGCCGGACCGGGAGCGAGAAGCGCTTCAATCTTGTGCTGCCTAGATCCCGTTGCCCTAGTTGCGGGCGTCAAATCCGGGCGCTGGAGAACATCCCTCTTCTGAGCTGGATCTGGCTGCGTGGAAAGTGCGCCGGCTGTGCTGCGCTCATCAGCCTGCGCTACCCCTTGGTGGAAGTTTTGGGGGTTGTTGCGGCGCTGGCTTCGGTGACGACCTATGGTCTCGGCTGGCTCGCTCTGGTGGTGGCGGTCTACCTATGGGTGTTGATTGCCTTGGCGTTCATCGACCTTGAAACTGGGCTGCTGCCAGACCAGCTGACCCTGCCCTTGCTGTGGTTGGGCCTGCTGGTCAACTTGGCGGGGAGTTTGACCCCCCTAGCCGCTGCTGTGGCCGGTGCCGCCGGTGGCTACGTCGCCCTTTGGGCCGTTTACTGGCTGTTCAAATTGGTGACCGGCAAGGAGGGCATAGGCTATGGGGACTTCAAGCTGTTCGCCGCAATAGGCGCTTGGCTTGGTTGGCAAGTGTTGCCGGCGGTGGTGCTGACGGCCGCCTTAGGCGGGTTGGTTTTTGCGTTGTCCGGCATTGTTCTGCGCCGCCGAGAGGTTCGCCAACCCATAGCCTTTGGCCCCTTCCTCGCCGCCGCCGGTGCCGCTGCCCTAATCTGGCGCGATGAGTTCGCCTCCATGCTCCGGCTTTGAGGGCACTTGTGGCTTGCGTCTTGGGGTCGGGGGTGGGCTTTCCGCGATCAGAAGCAGTAGCTCCAGGATGGTGCGACGAGGGTGAAGGAGGAACTGCTGGCGTTGAGCTGGGATAGACGGGAAGGCTTCTCTAGCCTGTTTATTGCATGAGTGCTTCGGTTGAGGGTGCGGTTCGGGCTGGCCTTGTGGCGTGCATCGACCATGGCCCGGGTCAGCCCCATCCGTCGGTCGATCTGAACGAGCAGCCCGATACCGCCATTGCTACTGATATCGCCACCACTGAAATCGGTTTCAACATGACGGCGTTTAACAGATGAGACCGGTGCGAATTGGGTTGAATCTGTTTATTCTGGCGTGTTTTCCAGGATTTTGGCGAGGCTGTTTTGAGCGGGTTTCCGGCCTGTCGTGGCCCCGAAACTTGCGGTTTGGGGCGAATTCGGACGGACCCCGCTCCTAGGCGGCCATCAACTCGATTCGATTGGCCGCTTGCGGCAGGTTCATGGTCGTCGCCTTGAAGGTCAGTCGGGATTCCGCAACAGTCTTCAGCTGGAGATTGGAGCGAAGTTTGGCCGCATTTCCATCACGTCGGAATGCCTTTCTGTGAAGGTCTAATACCCTAATTTGCATGGTGTTTACGATGTTTTTCTATCCATTTCGTGAAATATTTGGACTCGGGAGAGCTTGACATCTATTTGCTAAGACCTGTATTCCGCATTGATGCGCACGTATTCATAGGACAGGTCGCTGGTCAAAACGGTTTCCTCGCATTGGCCCCGGCCAAGGTTCACCTGGATGGTGAACTCACTTTGGGCCATGATCGTCGCGCAGGTTGATTCGTCGTACTGCTTGGCCACCAAGCCCTTGTTTGCCACCGGTGCTTCATCAAGCGTCAAGGACACGCGTGCTGGGTCAAGATCGAGGATTCCGGCTCGCCCGATGGCCATGCAGAACCGTCCCCAATTGGGGTCGCCGGCAAAGATCGCCGTCTTCACCAAGGGCGATTCCGCCAAGCTGTAGGCCACCTTGAGGCATTCCGCGGCGGTGCCGCCCCCGGCAACTTGGATGGTGACGAACTTGGTTGCTCCTTCGGCATCGCGCACGATGCGTTCGGCCAGTTGGGTGGCCACAAGATTCAAGCTGTTTTGCAGGGCTTCAAGGCCCGCGCCCGGCCCGTTGATTTGCGCGTGGCTCGCCATGCCGGTGGCGCAAACCGTGAAGGCGTCGTTGGTGGATGTGTCGCCATCGACCGTGATGCGGTTGAAGGAGCGCTCGGCGGCGGCTGAGACCAGCGCTTTCAGCGTTGGTTGAGCCACTTTGGCGTCGGTGCAAACAAAGGCGAGCACCGTCGCCATGTTCGGCTTTATCATGCCCGCGCCCTTGGCGATGCCAGTGAGGGTGATCGGCACGCCGGCCACAAGGGCTTGCTCGCTAACCGCTTTTGGGCCGGTGTCCGTGGTCATAATGGCCCGCGCCGCTCGAACCCAGCCAGCCGCTCTGAGGTCGGCCACGGCTTCCTGAATAGCGCCTTTCATGGCGACCACCGGCAGCCTTTCGCCGATGACGCCGGTGGAGAAGGGCAGCACTTCTTCAGTCGCCAAGCCGTGGCACTGTGCGGCATAGCGGCAAAGGGCCAAGGCGTCGCCAACGCCAGCTTGGCCGGTGGCGGCGTTGGCGTTGCCACTATTGATCAGCAGCATCCTCGGCGCACCGGTTTGAAGGCGCTGTTCGGCCAACTGCACTGGCGGCGCTCGAAAGCGATTCTGCGTGAACACGCCCGCCACCCGCGAACCCTTGGCCAGCTCGATAATTGCCAAGTCATCCCGCCCCGGCTGCTTGATGCCGGCGCGGGCCACGCCCAGCCGCACGCCGGGCACTGGCGCCAAGTCCTGCAAAGGGGGTAGGTTGACGGCCATTCAGCTGCTGGCGGTAGGCAGCTTCACGCCGCTTTGCCGTGGCACTGCTTGTACTTTCGGCCGGAGCCGCAAGGGCAGGGTTCGTTGCGCCCCACCTTGCGCTCAGTACGCACGAAGGGCGCAGCCTTGGGTTGCTGCGTTTGCTGCGGCTCGTCATCCTCCGGCGGCTGCAAGGCCGAAGAATCCGGGTGCGAGTAGCGTCGGCGCTTCTCCGCCTCATCGCGACGCTTGCGCTCGGCCTGCTCCAAGGCGCTTGGCGTTTCAATCTGCACTCGGGAAATGAGCTTTACGAGATCGCGCTTGATGTTGGCTAAAAGCTCCTGAAACAGTTCAAAGGACTCCCGCTTATACTCCTGCTTCGGTTGCTTTTGAGCATAGGCGCGCAGATGAATGCTCTGGCGCAGGTGGTCCATGCTGCTCAGGTGCTCTTTCCAGCGTTGGTCGAGGATTTGCAGCATGATTTGCTTCTCCACCATGCGCATGTCCACGCCGTGCTCAAACCAATGCCGCTCCTTTTGGGCGTATTCCGCTTCAATTTGCTTAAGGATTTTCTTGCGCAGGGCGTCCAAGGTTAGTTCGCTGTCTTCGGTCAGCCAAGCGCGAACCGGCTGTGTGCTGGCGAATTCAGTCTGCAACGCCTGCTCCAACCCTTCCGCGTCCCACTGCTCCTCCAAGCTTTCCGGCGGGAAGTGTTCGGTGATGACGTCAAAGACTACTTCCTCGCGGATGTTGTGGATGGTGTCGGAGATGTCTTCCGACCCCATCAGGTCCCGGCGCTGCTGGTAGATCACTTGGCGTTGGTCGTTGGCGACGTCATCGAACTCCAGCAGATTCTTGCGGATGTCAAAATTGTGCCCCTCCACTTTGCGCTGAGCCTTTTCGATGGCGTTGTTGACCATTCGATGCTCAATCGCTTCGCCTTCCTCAAGGCCGATGGATTGCATGAACCCGCGCACGCGGTCGGAGGCGAAAATGCGCATCAGATTGTCTTGCATGGACAGGAAGAAGCGGGAGGAGCCTTGGTCGCCCTGGCGTCCGGAACGGCCCCGGAGCTGGTTGTCTATGCGTCGGCTCTCGTGCCGTTCGCTGCCGATGATGTGCAGGCCGCCTGCTTCAATCACCTGGTTGTGGCTTTCTTGCCACCGATTCTTGATCTCGGCGACCTCGGCCTCCGTTGGCTGCTCCAGCTTGGCGATCTCGGACTCCCAATTGCCGCCGAGTACAATGTCCGTGCCTCTGCCAGCCATGTTGGTGGCGATGGTGACCGCACTTGGCGCACCGGCCTGAGCCACGACATCGGCTTCACGCTCGTGCTGCTTGGCGTTCAGCACATTGTGGGGGATCTTGCGCTTCTTCAACGCCTCGGAAAGGTGCTCGGAGGATTCAATGGAGGCGGTGCCCACCAGAACGGGTTGGCTGCGCTCCAAGCAATCCCTGATGTCGGTGACGATGGCGTCGTATTTTTCCTCTATGGTCAGGTAGATGAGGTCATTGTGGTCTTGGCGGATCATGGGCTTGTGGGTGGGGAGCACAACCACGTCCAAGCCGTAGATCTGCTGGAATTCGAAGGCCTCCGTATCAGCTGTGCCGGTCATGCCGGCCAACTTTCCATAGAGGCGGAAATAGTTTTGGAAGGTGGTGGAGGCTAGGGTTTGGCTTTCATTCTGGATCGGCACCTCTTCCTTGGCTTCGATGGCTTGGTGGATGCCTTCCGACCAGCGACGACCGGGCATCGCTCGGCCTGTGTGTTCGTCCACGATGACCACTTCGCCGTTGGTCACCATGTAGTGGACATCCCGTTTGAACAGCGCATGGGCCTTCAGAGCGGCTTGAACATGGTGCAGCAGGCTTAGGTTGGTGGCGGCATAGAGGCTGTCGTTTTCGCCAAGCAGCCCCATCTTGACCAACTGCTCCTCAATGCGGGCGTGGCCGCGCTCGGTCAACTCCACTTGGCGGTTCTTCTCATCCAAGATGAAGTCACCCTCCACCTCGGGCGGCGCTTCCGGGCCGATGCCCGGGATCTCCCGCTTCATTCTGGGCGCGAGCTTATTTATCTGCCGATAGAGTGCGGTGGTTTGCTCGGCCGGGCCGGAGATGATCAACGGCGTGCGGGCTTCGTCTATCAGGATCGAGTCCACTTCATCGACGATGGCGTACTGCAGGTCGCGTTGAAACTTGTCCGCCAAGGAGAACGCCATGTTGTCGCGCAGGTAGTCGAAGCCGAACTCGTTGTTGGTGCCGTAGGTCACGTCCGCTAGGTAGCCGTTGCGCTTCTCGTGCGGATCCTGATGGGATTGGACGACGCCCACGGTCAACCCCAAGGCTTGGTAGATCGGCCCCATCCAGGCGGTGTCGCGATTGGCCAAGTAGTCGTTGACCGTAACGATGTGTACGCCCCGGCCGGTGAGGGCGTTCAAATAGGCGGCCAGGGTGGCTACTAAGGTCTTGCCCTCGCCGGTGCGCATTTCGGCGATTCGGCCCTCGTGCAGGGCGATGCCGCCGATGATCTGCACATCGAAGTGGCGCATCTGCTTGGTTCTGTGTGCCGCCTCCCGTACGCAGGCAAAGGCTTCGGGCAGCAGGGCGTCCAAGTCAGAGCCGTCACTGGCCCGTTGGCGCAGGCCGTTGGAGGAGCTCTTCAGCTCCGCATCCGACAGCGCTTGAAATTTGGGCTCAAGGGCGTTGACCCTGCCCACCACCTGGCCCAAGCGCTTCAGTTCACGACTGTTCTTGGTGCCGAAGACGGCCCGAACGAGTTTAGGGATCATCGGTGTTTGCGGCAGGCACTGGGTGGCCTAGGAAAAAGACCAAGTTTACTACCTTCCATGAAGCTAGTGTCCTGTCCCACAAGCTTCTTGCACTTCAGCGTGCCGCACGGGGTTTGCGGCAGCGTTGCGACCCTTGCCAATCGGCCTTGATATTGGCTGCGGGCCGCGCCGTGCATTGACGCCCCGAGCAAGCTCCGAAACGTAAAAAGCTTATCGGACAGGATAGTTAACCTCAATACGCCTTGGGTGCGCGTTGCAGATCCAGATTGCAGTGGTGCAGCCGGATCGCGTGCTTGTTGCCCGTCTTCTAGTACGTCCAGTAGAATGGCGTTAGGTTGCAGCTATGCCTAGTGCCAAGATAAATGCCCTTCTAAGCGAGCGGCCGGGCCACCACACGCCGCTTCAGCGCTTATTGCGCCAAGCGGCGGACCAAGAGGCTTGGACCTTGGAGCTGTGCGCTGTGCTGCCGGAGAACCTGCGCTATGCCTGCCAAGCGAAGGCGGTTCGCGGCAACGCCTTGGTTGTCGTCTGTCGCGACAGCGCCGTCGCCACCCGCCTGCGCCTGCTCGCCCCAACCATCGCTGACAAACTTCGCGCTTTGCCGCATTTCAGCCACATCGACCAGCTCAGGGTCAAAGTATCGCCTGATTGAGCTTTTGCGCCACCGGCGTTCGCCGCCACGGCCCAAAAGCTCCGATGGCTTGTCTTAGTCCGCTTGCTGGCGCAGGAACTTGGGCATGTCCAGCCATTTAATTTCCTGTTCCGAAGATGCAGTGGATGTGCCCGTTGGTGCACGGTCGGCGCTTGGATTCACTGTGCGGCCAACGGTTCGTCTTTGGAAGGACGGGTGCTCCAAGTCCGAGTATTTTCCAGAGGGGTCTATGGAGATGGGCGGACGGCGTTCTTTAACCAATTTGAGTTGATCCCCCAAGCCGGTGGCGACGATGGTCACCTTCACTTGGTTCTCCATCTCCGGTTCCATAACCCAGCCGGAAATGAGGTTGGCCGACTTTGACGCTCGCTCCTTGACCAAGTTGGTGACTTCGTTCAACTCGTTCAGAGCCAAGGACGGCCCCGACGTGATGTTGACCAAGATGCCTCGGGCACCGTGCATATCGACGCCGTCGAGCAACGGGCATTCGATGGCTTCCTGGGCCGCCTGCCGCGCCGCGTTTTCGCCTTCACCGTAGCCCGTGCCCATCATGGCGGAACCCATCTCGCTCATCACAGTGCAGACATCGGCGAAGTCCACGTTGATGATGCCGGGTTTCAAGACCAAGTCCGAAATGCCCTCCACGGCACCGTGGAGCACATCGTTGCCGATAGCGAATGCCTTAAGCACCGTCAATCGCTCAGAGCTCATTTTCAGCAATTTGTCATTGGAGATGACAATTAGCGAATCGACCGCTTCCTTAAGGCGAGCCAAGCCCTGATTGGCGGCATCCTCGCGGTTCTCCGCCTCGAACGGGCGAGTGACTACAGCCACCGTCAACACGTTTTTCTCTCGCGCCAGCCGCGCCACCTCGGGTGCTGCGCCGGTGCCCGTGCCGCCGCCCATGCCAGCGGCGATGAAGACCATATGTGCGCCCTCCAGCATGGCGCTGATGCGGTCCGCGTCCTCCAGAGCGGCTTGCTGGCCGATATCCGGATTGGCGCCGGCGCCTAAGCCGCCAGTGACGGTGGTGCCGATGGCCAGCTTATTCCCCACACTCAAGTAGGACAGCGCCTGCACATCCGTGTTGATGGCTACGAACTCAACGCCTTCGAGGTTTTTATCCAGCATGTGCTGAACGGCGTTGCAGCCGCCGCCGCCCACGCCGATCACCTTGATCACAGCGGGTTGCAGGTCGTTTTGCACCACGAAATCCAGCTCGCCCGCCGTCGAAGGCGTTGCTTCGGCCTCGGCTCCATCAGGTTCGATCGATTTGTTGCGCAGGTCAGTGTCCCCTGCCATTGAGGGGGCGGTTTGGTCAGATTCATTCATGTTTGTCTCCAAATTACAGGTTGCTGCTAAGCCATCTTTTTATTTTTTTTCGCCAACCGCCCGGTTCTGGCTGACGGTTGCTTGCCTCCTGTTCTTGCTGCTTCCCATGTAGCATCAGGCCCACCCCGGTTGCGTGAATCGGGTTGTGCACAATTTCTTTGATTCCGGACACATTCCTAGGCGCGCCCAAGGTGACCGGTAGCTGGAATACTTCCTCGGCGAGGCCGACCGCTCCCTCCATCTTGGCGGCACCGCCGGTGAGCACGATGCCGGAGGGGATCAACTGAGCGAATCCGCTGCGCTCAAGCTCTGTGTGAATCAGCCCAAAAAGCTCCTCGTATCGGGCTTCCGCCACCCGCGCCAGAATCTGTCGAGAAAGATCCCTCGGCGGCTTCTCACCGGCGCCCGGCACCTTGATCATTTCGTCTGATCGAGCGAGCTGGGGCAGGGCGCAAGCGTATTTGATCTTGATGTCCTCGGCGTTTTTGGTCGGCGTGCGCAGCGCTACAGCGATGTCATTGGTCAATTGATCGCCGGCGATGGGGATGACCGCGGTATGGCGAACGGCGCCTTTGGTGAACACGATAATGTCTGAAGTGCCGCCGCCGATATCCACCAAGCACACGCCGAGTTCGCGCTCGTCATCGGAGAGCACGGAGTGGCCTGACGCCAATTGCTCCAGTACGACCTTCTTGACGGTGAGCCCGCAGCGTTCAATGCACTTTTCAATGTTCTGCAAGGCGTTGGCGGCGCAACTGACTAAGTGAACCTTCACCTCAAGGCGCACGCCGGACATGCCCAATGGGTCGTGCACGCCATCCTGACGGTCGATGATGAATTCCTGGGGCAACACATGCAGGATGGTTTGGTCTGCCGGAATGGCCATGGCCTGGGCCGCCTCGATGACCCGGTCGATGTCTTGCTGCAACACTTCTCGGTCGGGCACCGCCACCACGCCATGGGAGTTGGTGCTCGTCATATGGCTGCCGGCGATGCCGGCGTACACCGAGTCGACGCTGCAACCGGCCATCAATTCCGCTTCCTCCACCGCGCGTTCGATGGACTGGGTGGTGGACTCAATGTTGACCACCACGCCTTTGCGCATGCCGTGGGAGGGATGGGTGCCGATGCCCTTGATCTCCAGTTCGTTGTCAAGGGTCACTTCACCGATGATGGCCGCCACCTTGCTGGTGCCGATGTCGAGGCCGACGATTAGGCTCCCGGCCTCGTTGTCCGATGCGTTGTTCTTGCTTGGCATCCTCGAACGCTCCGCTTATCCTTCGGCCAGCAGGCCGAAATTGGACTTGTCTTGCCAGCGAATGGCGACGCCGTGGCTGTAGCGCAGGTCCACGTAGCGCACCGCTTCATCGCTGGTTAGCGATAGCTGGCGGTGAACGGCTAAGAGGCGGTGCATGCGGTCATGCAGCAGTTTGGCCCCTAGGGTGGCTTGAGCTCCGTTCGCCAGCTTCACACGCCACTCGCTGAGCGCATTCTGCGTTAGCTCGGCGATGGCCAGCCCTTCCTCGTCGGCGATGCGCTGAAGATGCCGATAGGTCTCAAGAGCTTCCTTCGGGTTGGCGATCGCGCATTCAAAATAAGGTGTGGAGACCGGGTTGTCCGGGGCCTTGACCAATTTTCCGGTGCCCGACAAATAGCCTTCATCGGACCATTGCGCAACTAGGGTTTCGCGCTCCACCGACACGGAAATGGTGTGCGGCCAGATTCGGCGAATGCTCACCCGCCGCGGCCAGGAAAGCGCCAACACCTGTTTGCGCAGCGCATTGAGATCGGTTGAAAGCAGGCGTCCCGGAGGGGTTTCGGATATGAGCTGATGTACTTCGGCGGCTTCACCCGGGGTCAATTCACCGGACACATCAACCATGCGCACGGGCTGATCGAGCAGGAGGTAAAACCACAGGCCAATGGCGGCTAAGCCGAGGCCGGCCAATGATGTGAACAGCTTACGCAGCATGGATGTCTTCCAAGGCGGTACCGCGTAGGAGCTTTGAGATTTCGCTGATGTCGCCGGCTCCTTGCACTAACAGCACATCGTCGTTCTGGACGATGGTTTGCAACAACGCGAAGGCTTCTTCCAAGTTGCTGGCGAAAACCGGTTGCAGTGCGCCTAGGTTGCGGATGCCCTGGCACAGTGCGCGACCATCGGCACCGGCGATGGGCGCTTCGCCGGCGGAATAGACTTCTAACAGGATCAGCCGATCCACTTTGGACAGGACGCGGGCGAAATCATCGTACAGATCCCTAGTGCGGCTGAAGCGATGTGGCTGGTAGATCATCAACAGGCGCCGTTCGCGCCAGATGGCTCGGGCGGTGCGCAGCACGGCCTCGATTTCGGTGGGGTGGTGACCGTAGTCATCAACAAGGGTGACGAGGGCCTTGCCCACCTGAACGTTGCCGAAAATCTGCAGCCGGCGGTCCACGCCGGCGAAGTTCGCCAGTCCCTGCTTAATGGCTTCGTCGCTGATGCCTTCATCGGTGGCCACGGCTATTGCAGCTAGCGCGTTCTGCACGTTGTGGCGGCCCGGTGTAGTCAAAATGATGTCAAGCGGCGCATGCCCTGCCGGGCGGTGGGCGCAAAAGCGCCAGCGCCGACCCTCAGTTTCCAGGTCGGTGACCCGGTAGTCGGCGTCGGTGGCGAAGCCGTAGGTGAGCATGGGTCTTGACAGCTTGGGCAGCAACCCGCGCACGACCGGATCATCCACGCATAGGACCGCGGTGCCATAGAAAGGCAGGCGATGGACGAATTCGACGAAGGTCTCCTGCAGGCGGTTGAAGTCATGGCCGTAGGTGGACATGTGGTCCGCGCCGATGTTGGTGATCACCACCACCATGGGGTGCAAGCGCAGGAAGGAGGCATCTGATTCATCCGCCTCCACGATGATTGCCTGGCTGCTGCCAAGGTGAGCATGAGCGCCAGCGCTTTCAAGCAACCCGCCGATGACGAAGGTGGGGTCAAGCCCCTCGGCTTGGTAAATGGCCGTCAACAGGCTGGTTGCGGTGGTTTTGCCGTGGGTGCCGGCGATGGCGATGCCGTGTCTGTAGCGCATCAATTCGCCCAGCATCTCGGCCCGGGGCACCACCGGAATGCGTCTCTCATGAGCGCCGCTGATTTCGGGATTGCCTGCGCCAATGGCGCTCGACTGCACAACCACATCAGCGTTGGTGACGTTTGCGGCGGCGTGGTCTTGGTAAACTTTGGCGCCCAAGGCGGTCAACCTGTCTATGGTGGCGGAGTGAACCAGGTCCGAGCCGGAGACTTCGTAGCCTTGGTTCAGCAGCACCTCTGCAATTCCAGACATGCCGGCGCCGCCAATGCCGACCAAGTGAATGCGCCGGATGCGGCCCATGCCGGGTACGGCGTTGGGGGTCCCTTGGCTCAAACCATCGTTCATTTGCGCTCCATTTCGAGCTCGGTTCTAGCGACCAAGCCAAGGAGGGCGGTGCAGATGATGAGGCTGTTGCCGCCATAGCTGATGAACGGCAGGGTCAGCCCCTTGGTCGGCAGACTGCCGGTGGTGACGCCGATGTTGATGAGCACTTGGAAGCCGAGCAGCAGTCCCACGCCATAGCAGAGATAGCCGCCGAACCTTTCGCCTTGGATCAAGGCTAAGCGGCCCTTACGCACAATGTGCAGAATCAGGGCGGCGAACAACGTTAGGAGCGCGAGTGCGCCGGCCAAACCGAGTTCCTCGGCGACCACGGCGTAGATGAAGTCGTTGTGTGCGTCGGGCAAGTACCAGAGCTTTTGAATGCCCTCGCCAAGCCCTATCCCGAATAGTTCACCCCGGCCAAAGGCGATGAGCGAATTCACCAATTGGTAGCCGCTGTTGTAGGCATCGGCCCAAGGGTCGGTGAAGATGATTAGCCGCGGCCGAACATGGGGCAAGGCCAGAGCCAACACGGCGACCAAGGTGCCGCCCGCCAACAGCACCAGTACGAAGTAGCGCAGACGCACCCCAGCTAGGAACAGCATGGTGCCGAGCACGCCGCCGAGGATCACCACGGTGCCCAAATCCGGTTGCAGCACCAGCAGCACGGCCAACAGGCAGAACCAGAGTATCGGACGCATGAGTGGGGACAGGGTGGTGAACCAGAATGTTGGACGCCATAGGGGTGCTTTTACTTCCCGCAAAGCCTCATCGTAGGTGGCGAGATGGCCTGCCAGATAGATGATGAAGGCAGCCTTGGCCAACTCTCCGGGCTGTAGGGTGAAGCTGCCGAGATCGATCCATCTCGTGGCCCCGTTGATTTTCATTGCGACGCCGGGAATCAGGACCACCACGCAGAACGCGATGGCCCCGACCATCGCTAGCTGATGCGTGTTGCGCCAAACCTTCAGCGGGCAAGCCAACATGGCGAAAAACGCCCCTAAGGCGATGGCTAGGTATATGCCGTGACGGGTGAAGTAGGGTGCCGGCATGCTGATGGAGGCCGAAGCCACCATGACCAAGCCGAAGCCGAGTAGTAGCAACCAACAGACCACCAGTGGAGTGTCGATACGGATCACGGTTGCAATTCCTCAACCAAGGCGCGGAAGACTTCGCCTCGCTCCTCAAAACTCTTGAACTGATCCAAGCTGGCGCAGGCAGGAGACAGCAGCACCGTATCGCCGGGCCGGGCGACTTTGGCGGCTTGGTGCACGGCCTCGGCCATGCAGCTGGCGGGTGCTACCGGCACCCGGCCGTTGGTGGCCTTGGCGATGGCCGCGCCATCCCGCCCCACAGTGATTAGACCGCGGGCGCACTTGGCGATGGCGTCGCCAAGAAGATCGAAATTTGCGTCCTTGCCCTCGCCGCCGGCGATGAGCACAGTCGACTTGGGGTGCCCCGGCAAGCTTTGCAGGGCAGCCAGGGTTGCACCCGGATTGGTGGCCTTGGAGTCGTTGACGTAGGTGACTCGGTCAATAACAGCCACCACTTCGCATCGATGGGCCAAGCCGCGGTAGCTGCCAATGGCCTCGGCAATGGCCTTTAGGCCGGTTCGGTTTTTTCGTTGCTGGTAGATCAGTGCCATGGCGGCTAGGGCGTTGGTTTCGTTGTGGGCGCCGAAGACGGGCAGTTCGCCGGTTTCCAATACGCTTTCATTGCCCCAAGAGAGCCAGCGTGAACCGCCAAGGACGCGCACGCCCCAATGGCCTTCGCTTGGTGCTTCTTTGCCAAAGGTGGTCAGCTTGCCCTTGGCGGCAGCGCCGGGCAGGCTGAGCGCGTCATCCCGGTTGGCGATGATGCGCAGGGCCCGGCGGTAGATGCGCTGTTTGGCCTGCACATAGCTTGCCATGTCTCCATACCGGTCCAAGTGGTCGGCGGTGATGTTCGTGATGGTGGCGGCTTCGTATGGGTAGGCTTGCATGCGCTCAAGCTGAAAGCTGGAAAGCTCAAGCACGTAGCAGTCGTGATCCGGCCGGATCAGGTCCAAGGCCGCCTTGCCGAGATTGCCGCCGACGCCCGGACAGTGGTTGAGCTTGGTGAGGATGTGGCCGACGAGGGTGGTCACCGTGCTCTTGCCGTTGGTGCCCGTGACGGCGTAGATGGGTTCGTCCACGTTGCGGCAAAACAGATCGACATCGCTTAGAACGGGCAGTTCGCGGGCGGCGATTCTCTGCGCTAGCGGGCTGTGCGGGCTCACCCCTGGGCTCATCACCACTCGGTCGAGACCGTTCAACTCCACTTCCTTGTCCGGGCCGACTCGATAATCGACCTCCGGGTGTTCAGCCATTGCTGCGGCTAAGCCGGGGGGCTGCTCGCGGGTGTCCGCAACGCTCAGTTGATCGGTGCCCGCTAAGTGGCGCACACAGGAAAGGCCGGTGACGCCCAAGCCGACAATGAGGGTTCGTTGCGCCATCCTCTACCTCAGCTTCAACGTTGATAGGCCGATCAACACCAGGACTAGGGTTAGGATCCAGAAGCGAACGATCACCCGCGGCTCCGGCCAGCCCTTGAGTTCAAAGTGGTGGTGCAGGGGGGCCATGCGAAAGATGCGTCGCCCGATCAAGCGGAAGGACGCCACCTGCATGATGACCGAGGCCGTTTCCAGAACGAACAGGCCGCCCATGACGAACAACACGATTTCGTGGCGAACGATGATGGCCACCACCGCCAAGGCGGCGCCGAGGGCCAACGCGCCCACGTCGCCCATGATGATTTGCGCTGGATAGGTGTTGAACCAGAGGAAGCCGAGGCCGGCGCCGATCATTGCGCCGCAGAACACCGCCAGTTCCCCGGCATCCGGAATGTAGGGAATCTGAAGATATTTGGCGAATTCGATGTGGCCGACGAGGTAGGCGATTAGGCCGAGGCCGGCGCTGACCATGACGGTGGGCAAAATGGCCAAACCGTCCAAGCCGTCAGTCAGATTGACGGCATTGCTCATGCCGACGATGACGAAGTAGGCCATGACGACGAAGCCGATGCCCAAGGGAATGGTCACCGTTTTGAAGAACGGCACGATCAGGCTGGTCTCGGCTGGCAATTCGGCGGTCAGGTACAAGAACAGGGCTGTCGCCAGCCCGAACAGAGATTGCCAAGCGTATTTCCAAGTTGCTGAAAGGCCGTCTGAATTGCGCCGCCGCACCTTGAGGTAGTCGTCTATCCAGCCAATTCCGCCGAAGGCCAGCGTCACCAACAGCGCGGTCCAAACGTAACGGTTCTCCAAATCGCCCCACATCAACGTGGTGAAGGTAATCACGACCAGGATGAGCGCGCCGCCCATCGTTGGGGTGCCGGCCTTCTCAATATGGTTGGGGGGGGCGTCTTCGCGCACCGGCTGGCCGATCTGGTAGCGGTTCAGCCGCTCAATGATGAACGGACCAATCAGCAGGGATGCGATCAAGGCCGTCACCACGCTGACCATCGTGCGGAATGTCAGGTATTGGAAAATTGAGAACGCGCTGACGAACTGCGCTAGATAATCGGTGAACTGGAGCAGCATCAGGGCCGCTCCTCTTTCAGGCCGAGGATCTTGCGAACAATCCCGCGGTCGCTGAAGGGCGTTCTTCGTCCGCCGATTTCCTGATGCCCTTCGTGCCCCTTGCCGGCTACTAGGATCAGGTCGTTGGCGTTGGCGTTGGCGATGGCGGCGGTGATTGCAGTGGCGCGGTCCATTTCGGCGATGGCGCTGGAGGCGCATCTTAAGCCGGCGATCATGTCCTTGATGATCTTGGCCGGATCTTCGCAGCGGGGGTTGTCGCTGGTCAGCCAAACTTGGTCGGCCAAGTCCTCGGATATGCGTGCCATCAGGGGCCGCTTGCCAATGTCGCGGCCGCCGCCGCAGCCGACCAAGCAAATGAGCTTGCCGCGGCAATGACGCCTGAGGGCGGACAGGGCTTTGGCCAGAGCGTCAGGGGTGTGGGCGTAGTCCACCACCACGCAGGGTTGTCCGGGTTGACGAAAGAACTCCATTCTTCCGGGCACCTTGGGCAAATCGCTGGCGGCGGCGGCGATGGCTGCAAGGGGATGGCCGGCGGCGGCGAGCGCACCAATGGCCGCCGCCAAGTTGGCGAGGCCGAAATCGCCGCATACAGGGGCGACTACTTGGCAGTCGCCCCAAGGGGTCCGCAGCCGCCCGCGCACCCCGGCCTCGTGATGTTCTATGCAGTTCCAAAGGATATCCGCGTTGCGCTGACCATAGGTTATGACATCCAGATGAGGCAGGCTTTGGGTGAGTTCGAGCCCAAACGGATCGTCGGCGTTGATGATTGCGCCGCGCAGCGAGGGAAATTCGAACAGGCGTCGCTTGGCGGCGCCGTAGGCGGTGAGGTCTTCGTGGTAGTCCAGATGATCGCGGGTCAGGTTGGAGAACAGGGCGTAATCAAAGGAGATACCGTCGGCACGGCCTTGGGCAAGGGCGTGAGAACTGACTTCCAACGCCGCCAAAGTGCAGCCGAGATCATTCAGGCAGGCCAAGCGCTGCTGGGTGGTGATGGCGCTTTCCGTGGTTAGGCGGGATGGCGCCAAGGCCCCCGGCAGGCCCCAGCCCAAGGTGCCGAGATAGCCGCAACGGAAACCGAGGCTGGCGGCCAAACCGGCCGTCTGGTAGGCGATGGTCGTCTTGCCATTGGTGCCGGTTACACCGATGCAGGTCATCGCTTTGCTGGGCTGCTGGTGGAACCTGGCCGCCAAAGCGCCTCGCCTTAAGCTTAGGTTCTCAACTTGAACAGCCGGCGCCGCCAAGGACGACAGCGGGCGTTCCGATAGAACGCAGGCGGCGCCACGGTCAATCGCATCGGCGGCGAAATCATGGCCGTCAAAGGCGTCGCCGCAGATGGCGACGAAGGCGTCGCCGGGCTTGATGCGGCGCGAGTCTTCACACAGGCCGGAAATCTCAATGCTGGGCGCGCTTGGTGCTTCCAGCAAGGTGCGCAGATCCATTGGCTGAAATGAAGCCCTCATGTCAAGCTGCTTCCAGAGGTCGCCAACCGCTCGTCTTGCGGGGGGATGCCGAGCAAACGCATCGCCCGCTCCGCCACCCGAGCGAAAACCGGCCCGGCCACAGCGCCGCCGCTCACCTTAGCGCCCTGGGGTTGGTTGACCACCACGACCATGACGATTTGCGGATCCACCAACGGGGCGATGCCGGCGAACAGGGTCACATGGCGCTTGGACGTGTAGCCATCGCGGCCAACCAGGCGGGTGGTCCCCGTTTTGCCAGCAATGCGGTATCCGGGCACGCTGGCCGTGGTCGCCGTGCCGGAGGCTTGGGTAACACCTTCCATCATGGCCATCACCTGTTCGGTCAAGTCATGCCCAAAAACCTTCTCGCCTGCTGGCGGCTGATGACGCTTGATGATGGTCGGCACCAGCCGAACGCCTTGGTTGGCGATTGTGAGGTAAGCTAGGGCCAGCTGCAGGGGGGAGACGCTCAAACCGTATCCATAGGCTAAGGTCGCCCGCACGAGGCTGCTTTTGAGCTGGGCGTCATTCAGGGTGCCGATGGCTTCGCCGGGCAGGCCGCTGCCGACGAATTGGCCGACACCGGCTCGGGTCAGCACGTTGAAAACGGCCCGTTCAGGCAGAGCCAGCGCTACCTTTGAGATACCCACTTGACTGGACTTTTGTATGATGCCGCTCAGCGTCAGTTGGCCGTAATTCACCGGATCCTCGATCAACTTACCGCGAACCGTCCAATAGCCGGGAGCGGTGTCCACTAGGCTGTCCGGTTGGTAATTGCCGGTTTCAAGAGCCGCTAACGCGGTGAAGGGTTTGACTGTGGAGCCTGGCTCATAGGTGTCGGTGACGGCCCGGTTGCGTAGGCCGGGGAAGCCGGGCTTCAAGGATTCATTCGGGTTGTAGGAGGGTGAGTTCGCCAGAGCGAGAATTTCACCGGAACGCGCATCCAGGATGACGATGGAGCCGGAGGCGGCGCCATGGCCAAGCACGGCGTCCTTGAGTTCCCGATAGGCGAAGTACTGCAGGCGCAGGTCGATGCTGAGCGACAGATCCTGGCCGAATTTAGGTGCCGCCAAATACTCCAAGTCCCGAATGGGATTGCCGCGTTCATCCTTCAAGACCACCTTGCGCCCCTGTCGGCCTCGCAGCCCGCTGTCGAAAGCCAACTCCACGCCTTCCAGCCCGAGGTCATCGATGTTGGTGACGCCCACCACATGGGCGGCGGTTTCCGCTGCCGGGTAATAGCGCCGGTACTCGTCGCTGAAGTGAAGGCCCTCTATTCCGAGCGCTCGCAAGCGCTTTGCCGCGTTCCATGAAACCCGCCGCTTGAGGTAGACGAAAGACTTGCCGTTGTTCTCCTTAAGGCGCTCGGCGAGAGATTTCGGGGTTTGGCCGAGCAAGGGCGCTAAGCGCTTGATGTCCTGCTGGGCAATTTGCTTTTGGCTAGGGTCGCACCACAGGGCGACGGCCGGGGTGCTGATCGCCAACGGTTCGCCGTAGCGATCATAGATGATGCCCCTGTGGGAGGGAATGATCACCGTGCGGATTGAACGGGCGTCGCCTTGGTGCTGCAGGAACTCCTTCTCCAGCAAGGTCAAGTAACCCACCCGGCCCGCCAAGGCTAGGCAACATGCAACAAACACCCCAACCACTAAGTGATAACGCCAAGCCTTCATGGGTCCAGGCGCCGCAGTTTTTCCGGGAAGCGCATCCCCAGTTCGGTTTGAGCGACCCACTCGACGTTGTAGTAGGCGGACAGGGCGCCCCGCTCAAGCAGCAGGCGGCTGTGTTCGGTCAGCAGGCGGTCCTGCTGCTGGCGGGAGGCCTCAAAGGTTTGGTGCAGTTGCCGCACTTCATGGCTTCGCCAAACCACTAGCACGCCTGAAGCGACCACTGCCGCCAGCAGGCTGAGCATGAGGACGGCGGTCCGCCGGCTGATGCCGATTGGTGGCCTGTTGGCCTGCTTCTTGCCCTTTCGGCGCCGCTGCTTTGCTGGCCTGTGGCCCATGATCGTCAACCTGCTCTGGACATCTTGGATGCCGTGCTTGGCTTGGCGTCGTTGATGTTCACAACACTCTCTCCAGCACACGCAGGACAGCGCTTCGCGCCCGTACGTTGCGCATTCTCTCGGCCTCGCTGGGCCGCACGGGGCCGGCGATGACCTGGGCGGCCGCTTGGCAATCTTCGGCTCTCAGCGGCACATGGCGAGGCGCTTTCGCCGGCGTGCTTCGGTCTCGAAAAAAATGCTTGACGATCCGATCCTCCAAGGAGTGGAAACTGATTACGGCCAAACGTCCGCCCACGGCCAGGGCGTTGAACAGCCCCTCCAATCCCGCCTGCAATTCGGTGAGCTCTTCGTTGACGAAGATGCGTATCGCCTGAAAAACCCGCCTCGCCCCGTGTTTGCCGGGCGTTCGCGTGGGTTGGCTGGAGCTGATCAGCCGTACTAGCTGTTTGGTGGTGGATAGAGGCCGGGCGCGGACGATAGCGCGGCTGATGCGGCCGGCGTAACGCTCCTGGCCGTAGCGTCTAATGACTTTGGCGATTTCCGGCGCTGAAGCTTGGTTTAGCCAAGTGGCGGCGGTGACCCTTTGGCGACAGTCCATGCGCATGTCCAAGGGGCCATCGGCACGGTAGCTGAAGCCGCGCACGGGGTCCTCAAGTTGGGCGGACGACAGGCCTAGGTCCATAATCGCCCCCTGTACTTGGCTCAGGCCCAAGTCGGGCAAAATGGTGGCAAGGTCGCTGAAGCGCCCCCGCTTTGGAATGACCCTTGCGTCCTTCTCGGCTAGCGCTTGGGCCCCAGCAAATGCCGCCTCGTCTCGGTCAAGCGCCAGTAGGCGCGCCTTGCTGTCCACTTGGTCCAGCAACCGTTGGCTGTGGCCAGCCTGGCCGAAGGTGGCATCCACGAAAATTCCCGCCGCCCCGGGCGGTGCGATGTAGCCGATGGTTTCAGCGCAAAGAACCGGCGTGTGTTTGGCCATCATATGGACAGCTTCTCCAACGCGTTGTCCTGCAGATCCAACGCGTTGTCCTGCAGATCCTTAAGCCACTTCCGCATCGCGGAATCCCAGCTATCTTCGTTCCAGATTTCGATCTTCCTGCCTTGGCCCACCAACGCCACCTTTTTTTCCAAGCCGGCGGCGTTGCGCAAGAGGCTCGGCAGCAGCAGACGTCCACTGCCGTCCAACTCTAGGTCCGTGGCGTAGCCAATTAGTTTTTGCTGCACCCGGCGCGTCGCCTCGCGCATGTTGGGCAGTTTCTCTACTTCTGTTTGAACATTGTTCCAAGCGGTTCTGGGGTACAATAGAAGGCAGGGGTCCTGCAGGCTGAGGGTGACGGTCACACGGCCTTCATCGGCGGTGATCATCGCGTCCCGATGACGGGCGGACAGAGCCATGCGACCCTTGGCGTCCAGGGTGGCGGTGGCGATTCCACGAAATCCAAGCGTGTCCGGCACTAGTTGACCCTCACGAGGTTCCTGGGTGCAATTTTTTATCTGAGTTGGCAATAATTGCCGCTAGGGCAGTACTTCCTCCCACTTTCGCCCACTTTTTAACACTAGAGTGACCGAAACTAATGGCCTTTTGCTGCGCTGTCAAGACCTCAATTGGAATTAAATGAGCGCACCGTTTTGCTTCGAAGACGATCGTCTAGGCGTCGCGGATTGGCCAAAGGCGGTGTGGGCAAGGGAATGGGGTGAGCTGGCCGATAAGCCGGGTTCTGTCATCGGCTTTGGACCGATGCGCAACCATTCATCTAGGGCCTTCGTCACCGAGGGCCTCAAGCAGCCTACCCGAATCCGGTACGGACCATACCATCGGATTCCTATTTGGCCTTGCTCCGGGCGGGGTTTACCTAGCCACGGAATGTTGCCACCCGTGCGGTGCGCTCTTACCGCACCCTTTCACCCTTGCCGCCGAACGCCGGGCGCACCCGGCTAGTCGGTGGCGGTCTACTTTCTGCTGCACTTTCCGTAAGCTCACGCTTCCCAGGCGTTACCTGGCACCCTGTCCTTTGGAGCCCGGACTTTCCTCTTGCGGCTAGAACCAAGGTCCTGCCGCCAGCGGCTGCGTGGCCAGCTCAGGGTGAGCTTGCGACAGCTTGCCCAGGATGTCAAATGATGCGGTCGGCTAGTTATATCGTGCTTAGCCTGCATATTGCATGATTGCTTCGGTTGAGGGTGCGGTTCGGGCTGGCTTTGCCATGATCTTGCAGTGATCGCCAAAGTCTTAAGCTTTGCGCCGAGATGTCGCAGCGGGGTGCTGATGCGTCTGGTATCCTCTGAGGCGATTGTCTCAGCTTCGAAAAGTGCTTTTTCCGCTCGACGAGTGATGTCATCCAGGTTTCCAATAAGGGTTGCGACAACGTGCAGGCATCGCGGCATGGCTATTCCCCACGCGAACCAGATTGAATCGTCAAAATGCTGGCATTGGCGCGCCAATGCCATCCGCAGCCGGTTCGCGCTGCTCGGCGCTGCCGTGGCTGTCTTGGTCGGCTGCCAAGCTCTCGTGCCCACGAGCGCTGTGCCCGTGCCGGGCGTTGAACAAGCGCAGCCCGCTGACCGAGCGTCAGTTGAAGTGGGCTTGGATGCCGCGTTGCGCTCGCTTGACGCGGCGGAAACCTTGGCCGCCGCCGGCCAGTGGACTCAGGCTAGTGAAGCGCTTGCAGAAGCGTTCAAGGGGTTGGCCCATTCGCTGTCCGGCGACCGGGCGCGGCTGGCTCTGAATGATCGCGTTTGGCGGCTGACGGCGACCGCTCCTTGGGGATGGGCGGCAGCTCATGCTGGAACCCAGGACGAGCTGGCGGCTTTGTGGTCACTACGCGCCGCCATTGATGATGCGTTTTCGGTTGCGGACAAGGCAGCACAGCTTGAGCAATGGCGCCGCCGATGGCCGAGGCATCCACTCTCCGTATCGTTGCCGAGGGCTCTGAAGCAGTTGCCGCAGAGTGCATTTGCGCCGGGTCCGGCTGCACTGTTCGTGCCCTTGGACGGGGTGCTGGCTCCTGCCGGCAAGGCGGTGCGGGACGGCTTCGTCAGCGCTTATCTGCATGACGCGGCTGCGGTCAAGGCGAGGGTTCGCATTTATGACAGCACCAGTGAATCCATTTCGAGGCTCTATCAACGCGCCCTCGCCGATGGCGCCAAGTTCATCGTTGGCCCTATTGACCGGGCGGCTTTGGAGACCCTTTATGCGCTGAAGCCGAAAGTTCCCGTGCTCGGGCTCAACTATCTGTCGGTGCCGCCCCGAGACAATTTCAGAACGGTGGGGCTGGCCATTGAAGACGAAGTGGCCACCATCATCCGCCGCTTGGCGCATGAAGGCCGGGAGCGCGTGTTGGTGATCCACAATTCCCAGGAGTGGGCTCGGCGGGGTGCCGCCACCTTAGCTGAAAATTGGCCGCATCATATGGAGCAGCAAGGGTTTTCGGACATTAAGGCCATGACCGAAGCAGTCGGCGAGGCCCTGCGGGTTGCAGCCAGTCAAGCTCGGCACGCCGAACTTGAACGGGTTCTTGGCGCTTCCCTTGGCTTCCTGCCGCGCACGCGCAAGGACATCGACGCCGTCGTCGCCTTCGTTGGCCAATTGGAGGCGCGAGCGCTTTCACCGGCAATGAAGTTCCACTTCGCTGAGGGTCTGCCCGTCTACGCCAGTTCCCAAAGCGTGCGCAATGCGACGGAGTTTGATCGTGCAGAGGCTTTCCATGTAGTTGAGACGCCGTTCCGGCTCCGCTCAAGCCCTCTGCACAGCGCCTTTGCGGAAGCCTTCGATTTTGACGTCACGAATTTGGCTTCCCTGTTCGCGCTGGGCGTGGATGCCTATCGGCTCATGAATCATTGGCGCCTGCTGTCCCTCGCTGAACCTCTTGTGGGCGCCACCGGCACTTTGATTTTGCAGGATGACGGGCGCATCCGGCGCACGTTGGTTTGGGCTGAAGTGTTCCAAGGCCAGTTGCGGGCTGATTCGTCGGTTTATGCGGGGACGTTATGAGCAGGACGGCGAAGCAGGAGATGGGCCGCTGGGCCGAAGACCAAGCGGCCGAGCACTTGTGTCGGCGCGGCTTAAAGTTGATCGCTCGAAACTTCGCTTGTCGCTTCGGCGAGGTTGATCTCATCCTGCGCGGGGACGATGTGATTGTTTTTGTTGAGGTGCGGGCGCGTCGAAAGATGACCTTCATGACGCCTGCGGCCAGCATCGACACCCACAAGCAGCGTCGCTTGGCGTTGACGGCGGCTCACTTTCTCAAGACGCGGCCGCGATACCGTGACTTGCCGGCCCGACTTGACGTGGTGTCCATAACCGGGCCACACAGTCAAGCCAGGTTGGAGTGGATCAAGAACGCCTTTCTGCTGGATGACTGCGCCGGCTATTGAATCATCCTGCCGTTCGGCCCTTCCTCCCCCGGCCCTCAAGGCCCAACCCAAGGAACCGCATGCAGGAAAGCCGGTCTCGGACCTGATATTCGATCTGGTCATCCGACAGGTGGTAAAGCGCACCCAGGACCAGCGCCTTGAACATCACACGTCCATCGGCTGGCGCCCCGCGCAGGATGTCCGGTCCTTCTCCGGCTTCCGCCAGACCCGCTTCAGCAAAGGATGAAACTCGTCCCACGGCACCACGGCGTCAATCTCGACCAGAGGGTCCTTGTTCGCATCCAAGCTCGCATAACGATCGGAAAGATCAAAAAAACCCACCTGCGGCATGGCAACCAACCTCCATCCAATACTGACCCAATATCCACACCACCTTCAGATCAGACGCAATTTTTCGAGGCGTCCTTAATTCAAAGCGCCCATGATTTGACGCGATTTGACGGAAACGGCATTGTAAGGGACATCCTCTTCTCCCAGATCCCTCCTAGGAGGTTATGATCTTTGTTGACAGTTCTTTTTGCGGCGGAAATTTGATGGCATTGCAGCAGGTGGCCGATCTTAGGGCGGAGGGAGACACACTCCACGCGTTCCTTAAGACGATTCCCGAAAACCAGTGGTCGAATGAAACGCCGTTCAAGAACCGCTCCATCAACTGGGTGGTGCGGCATCTGCACGACGCAGACCGCTGGGCATTCCGTTCGGTGACCGACCCGGACGGGTTCCGTGCTTGGCGGGGTCAGGTGGATCCCTTGACGGCGGAAACGCCGGAGCCGTTGCTCGGACGGGCCTTGCTCGAACGCTGGCAGTCGTATTTCGTGCAGTTGTGCGATGCGCTCGAAGCCGTCGATCCGAACCTGCGGGCACCCTGGTTCGGACCGGATATGGGCGTGCGCATGATGGCCACAGCTCGCCAGATGGAAACCTGGGCGCACGGCCAAGACGTCTACGACCTCTTGCGGGTCAAGCGCGAAGCGAGCGATCGCGTTCGCAATATCTGCCACATCGGTGTGCGCACCTTCAGCTGGACCTTTGCCAATCGCCAGCTCCCGGTGCCGGAACCCGTGCCCTACGTGCGGCTGGACGCCCCCTCCGGCGCGGTCTGGGAATGGAACGCAGGGTCGGAAGATGAGCATGTGGTCGGCAGCGCGGTGGAGTTCGCCCAAGTCGTCACCCAGGGCCGCAACATCGCCGACTGCAAGCTCGAGGTCGTCGGTTCCGTTGCGAACGCCTGGATGGCCATCGCCCAGTGTTTCGCCGGACCGCCTGAGGACCCGCCGCCGCCCGGCCACCGAGCTTGGTGACTGCGCCGCTTGCTGTCGCTCCTTGAGCCCGAAACCCGACCGCCCTGGCCGCGTTGAGCCGGCAACGGAGAGATAGGTGGACTGGGATCAATACAAAGAGCAATGCCACCGGCCGGACATTTGGACGCGCTGGATGTTGGAGCAGACGCTTGAGTTGTTGCCGGCTCGCTGCGCCCTCGCCCGTCCGTTGCGCCTCGCTCTTGGCGGAGCGCCCTTGGCCAAACCGCTAGGGCATCAAGGTGGTGCGTGGACGGATATGTTCAGGTTGCAAATCGACCGCGCATTGGTGCAGGCTATCATTAGCACCGTGGAGCAGGCGGCGGCGCGGGGCGATGAAACCTCCGGCGCACCGGGGCGAGGGCTTAGCGGCTTCGTTGAAGCTTGGCGGGAGTTGGATCAATTCATCACAATAACGGAGGAGGCTCTAGTGAACGAAGCACGGGACGTAGTGCTAGCGATGATCGACGGTTTCAACCGAATTGATCTTGACGCCATCTTGGAATGTTTCACCGAGGATGCCATTTACCACAACATTCCCATGCAGGCGGTGCGGGGCCGGGAGGGCATCCGCGGTGTCTTGGCCGGATTCCTCGCGCCGGCGCAGGAAGTGCAGTGGGATGTTCTAAATTTGGCGGTGGATGGCGATGTGGTGCTCACCGAAAGAGTGGACAAGTTCAAAGTCAACGGCACTTGGGTGGAAATTCCGGTGATGGGTGTCTTCGAGCTGATCGAGGGTCGAATCGGGGCCTGGAGGGATTACTTTGACCTCGGCCAGGTTCAGACGGGGTTCGGTGCCGCAGGCGTCGGCGATGGTTCTGCCGATGCCTAGCTTAGTCGGTCTCGCCTAACCTGAAGGCCGTTGCACGGACGAATTGCCGCAACTCGTCGCCGGCTGCATCCTTCACTCTCTTAGCTTCGTCAAGCTGCGGTTGTTAATCTTGGGCTCCATTCACAACAAAACAGGGGAATCGCCATGACGGACCTTGTGACCATTGAGATTGTCGAAGGCGTCGCCGATGTGCGGCTCAATCGGCCGGACAAGTACAATGCGCTCAGCCCGGAGATGTTCAGGTCCCTCGTTGACGCTGGCGAGCGCTTGGCCGAACTGCGGGAACTGCGCGCCGTGGTGTTGTCGGGCAATGGCAGGGGGTTTTGCGCTGGGCTGGACATGCGCAGTATGCAGGGGCTTGGGGATGCCAACCGCAAAACCAGTGGCGCTTTGATGCAAACCGCTGAAGGTCCGGCGAACTTTGGCCAACGCTCAGCCTACGTTTGGAAGGCACTGCCGGTGCCCAGCATCGCCGCCATCCACGGCGTTGCCTATGGCGGCGGCTGCCAGATTGCTTTGGGCACGGACATTCGCTTTGCCGCCCCGGATGCGAAGATGTCCGTCATGGAGATCAAATGGGGCCTCATTCCGGACATGAGCATTTCCCAAACCCTGCGTGATCTGGTGCCGATGGACGTGGCCAAGGAGCTCATGTTCACCGGCCGCATTCTCAACGGTGAGCAAGCCCAAGCCTTGGGGCTGGTCACCCATGTGGTGGATGATCCCCATGCCGCGGCTATGGAGTTGGCCCGGGAAATTGCCGCCAAGTCACCGCCCGCGGTGCGCTCCGGCAAGAAATTGCTTGAATCGAGTTGGCGTGCGGACACCGCTGCTGGCTTGTCGCTTGAGGCGTCCCTGCAGGCGGAACTGATCGGCTCGCCCAATCAAATGGAGGCAGTTCAGGCCAATTTTGAAAAGCGCGCCCCGCAATTTAAGGATTGACGCCAGCACCCGACGGCACCCATGAGTTGGGAAACCGAAGTTCGGGAATTGGCCCGCCGCCGCCATTTGGCGCGGCAACAGGGGGGCAGGGAAGGCGTCGATCGGCAGCACGCCAAGGGTCGCCTGACCGTGCGCGAACGCATCGACTCACTGGTCGATAACGACTCCTTTCAGGAGCACGGGCAAGCGACCGCGGTGCCCGAATACGACGACAAGGATCGGCTGCTAGGCTATACGCCGGCCAACTATGTGGTCGGGTTCGCCAAGATCGACGGTCGGCGAGTGGTGGTGGGTGGAGAGGACTTCACCCTCAAGGGTGGCTCCCCCAACGCCGCCGGCCTACGCAAGAGCATCTACGCTGAGCATTTGGCTTGTCAGTACCGTACGCCCTTGGTGCGTCTGCTTGAAGGTGGGGGCGGCAGCGTCAAGGGTTCCGGCCGCAAGGGCGGCACCATCGGCGAACCGGTGTTCAGCCAACCCCGCTTCAAGATCATTGCGGATGCTTTGGGGCAGGTGCCCATCGCTTCCGGCGCCTTTGGGCCGGTGGCGGGTTTTCCTGCCGGGCGTTTGGTGGCGTCCCATTTCTCAGTGATGGCCAAGCGCACGGCGCAAGTGCTCATTGGCGGTCCGGCCCTAGTGCGGCGCGCTTTGGGCGTCAATCTGACCAAGGAGCAACTTGGCGGAGCTCATGTTCATGCCGCCAGCGGCGTAGTCGACAACATCGCTGAAGACGAGCAGGACGCCTGCCGCCAGATTCGGCGTTACCTGAGCTATCTGCCCGCATCGGCTTGGGAGCGTCCTTTACGCCGAGCTTCCAAAGACGACCCTGAACGGATGGAGGCGGAACTGGTCAATGCCGTTCCTCGGGATGCCAACGCACCCTTCGATATGCGGGCGATTCTCAACATGGTGGTCGATCAAGACTCGTTGTTCGAGCTTGGTGCCACCTATGGCCGTAGCCAGATTTGCGCCTTCGCCCGCCTCGACGGCCAGCCAGTGGGTGTGCTGGCCAACGACAACCGGCACTATGCCGGCGCCATGACCGCCAAGGCGGCGCAGAAGTATCGCCGTTTTGTTGAAACCTGCGACACCTTTCATGTGCCAGTGGTCAATTTCGTCGATCAACCGGGCTTCATGATTGGTCCTGAAGCGGAAAGGGCCGGCACCATTCGCTACGGCATGGCGGCCGTTGCCGCCGCCGCCCAAGCAACGGTGCCTTGGGCTGTCATTCAGGTGCATAAGGGCTTTGGCGTGGCCACCGCCGCCCACTACGCCCCTGGCGCTTATGTGCTGGCTTGGCCGTCAGTGGAGTCTGGCGCACTGCCCGTGGAAGGCGGCGTGGCGGTAGCCTTTCACCGCGAAATTGCCGCGGCGGAGGATCCGGACGCCAAGCGGCGGGCGCTGGAGCAGAAGTTGCGCACAACCCGCTCGCCCTTCCCGCGGGCGGAATCCTTCGCCGTTCACGAACTGATTGACCCCCGGGAGACCCGGCCCTTCCTATGTCGTTGGATAGACTGGATTCAACCCCAGTTGGACCGCCTGACTGAGCCGGTTCATTTTCCCATGCGGCCTTAAAGCGGCTTGCTTAAGGAACCTCTGATTAAATTCTAGGGATCGGCCATCGCATGGCGGCTGGAATTATTCATCTTCTATTTTCAATGACCGACACGTCATCGAAAAAGACTGGTTTTGTTGCGCTGCGAAAACCTGCGAATTTTTCAGAGCTTTTTTAACTTGGCGGCCGCCGTTCCACCATTGCTGCCCGCTGTGCCGATGCATCCTTAAGGCGCGAAGTTGGTGTGGGGCCAAAGGCCGCCCGCCGTTTTGCTAGCCGCCCGATGCCGCTTATCCGGCAAGTTGCGCCCAGTCGTCCGAACCCCCGATCAACCGAACAAAATGCTGGTCCTTTTTTGCGCAGGACGGCAGCGGATGGGGTCGCCAACTTTCAGGCCGGCCCTACGCGCCATAGATCAGTCGCCAGTCAGGGTGGGTTTTAGACTAGAATGGTCGGCTTTATGGAGGATTGCCCAACATGAGCTATGACTTTGAAGGACGGGTCGCCATCGTCACTGGCGCTGGCGGCGGCCTTGGGCGCTGCCACGCTTTGGAGTTGGCGAAGCGCGGCTGCAAGGTGGTGGTGAACGATCTCGGCGGGGCCATGGATGGCACCGGCGGCGGTTCCGGTGCGGCAATGGGCGTTGTGGTGGAAATCGAAGCGGCGGGTGGAGAGGCGATCGCCAATGGCGGCTCGGTTAGCGACCGGGCCGGTGCTCAAAGCATGGTGACGGACGCCATGGACCGATGGGGGCGGGTGGACATCCTCATCAACAATGCCGGCATCCTGCGCGACAAGTCCTTCGCCAAGATGGATCTTGACGACTTTCAAATGGTGCTTGACGTCCATCTGATGGGCTCGGTCAATGTCACCCGAGCGGTCTGGCCGATCATGCGTGAGCAGAACTATGGCCGCATCGTCGTCACCACCTCGCCATCGGGTCTGTACGGCAACTTTGGCCAAGCCAACTACGGTGCCGCCAAGCTCGGCTTGGTCGGTTTGATGAACACGCTGAAGATTGAGGGCGTGCGCAACAACATCCACACCAACACCATCGCCCCGGTGGCTGCCACCCGGATGACTGAGAATCTCATGCCGAAGGAGGCGCTGGAGAACTTAGGGCCTGAATACATCACGCCAGCGGTCGTTTTCCTATGTTCCGAGGATGCGCCCAACGGCGTCATCGTCCAAGCCCAAGGCGGGACATTCTCCATTGCCTGCATCGTCGAGAACGAGGGCGTGCAGCTTGGCGTGGGGGTCACCGCCGAGGACATTGGCACTAATTTCGAGCGCATAGCGGATCTGGCCGGGGCCAAGCCCAGAGGCTCTTTAGACCTAAGCTCAGCCTGATTCCGCCGGCCAGGTTGCGATCATGGCCGCCGCGCTGACGCTCATCCTGACCTTTCTGGTCGCGGGCGTCATTTGGCTTGGCTTGGGTTCAAGGCTGCCGCTGAACGAGGATCAACAGGCGAATGAACTTTGGAATCTGTTGGTGTACTACCTGCTGTCCCTGCCCTTGGTGTTCGTCGTCGTCTTCTTTGTGGTTGGCTAGCAAAGCATACCGCCGGGCAGCGAGAGGCCGCCATCAGGCGCTAAGAGCCAACCCGGTGAAGCAGACCCCGGTTCTTCCGGCAACCGCTTGCAGTCGCTAGGGAATGCAGGGCCAATCCATGTCGCGCCTTGAGATCCGCCACTTGCGCACCTTGGTTGCGTTGCGCGAAACCGGCAGCTTGGTGGAGGCGGCGGAGCGGGTTTACCTAACCCAATCCGCCCTCTCGCACCAATTCAAGGAACTGGAGGCGCGGGTGGGCTGCACCCTGTTCATGCGCAAGACCAAGCCGGTGCGGTTCACTAGCGCGGGTATGCGCCTGTTGCGACTGGCGGATGAAGTCCTGCCGTTGGTTCGAGGTGCCGAAGCGGATGTGGAGCGCTTGGCCGGCGGCGAAACCGGTCGCATTCTGATGTCCATTGAGTGCCATAGCTGCTTTGAATGGCTGCTGCCGGCCATTAACCGTTACCGAGAAGTTTGGCCCAAGGTGGAATTGGACCTGTCGTCCGGATTTCATTTTGCGCCCTTGCCGGCACTTGGCCGCGGCGACCTTGATTTGGTGATCACTGCCGACCCGATTGAAGGCATGGGCTTTTGCTATCGGCCGCTGTTCAGCTACGAAGCGCAACTGGCGGTGGCCAAGGACCATCCCTTTGCCGGCCGGCAGTGGATTGAACCGGACGATCTTGCCTCCGAGACCCTGATCACCTATCCGGTGGACCATGATCGTTTGGATGTGTTCACGAAATTTCTGGGCCCGGCTGGGGTGGCGCCCGCATCCGTGCGTGCAGTGGAGTTGACGGCGATGATGATTCAGTTGGTCGCCAGCCGCCGAGGCGTGGTTTGCCTGCCCAACTGGGCCGTGCATGAGTACTTGCAGCGCGACTATGTGGCTGTCACCTCCCTAAGTGAGGAAGGGGTGTGGCCGACCCTCTACGCGGCGGTGCGACAAGACCAAGCGGATGCGGCATTCATGCAAGGGTTCATCCGCATCGCTATTGAGACCTGCTTTTCGCAGTTGGTGGGCGTGGTGACAGCGGAGGGTTAACAGGCCCCCGGGCGTGGCGAGCGCTCCTTGCAAGCTGTGGGTTTTGCGGAAAGCTGGGGGGCAGTTTGTTGCAAGCCGAAAACAGTTTTTCATTCGCCGGGAGCTTGGCGCAACATCCGGGCTGGGCGGACTCAGCTAGGGAAAATCAGGATGAGGCGACGCAGGCGCTGAGGACCTTGGCGCGACATCCGGACCAGGCAGGCTTGGCCTAGGGTTCGTTGGGTCGTTTTGGCGTGGTGCCGAACTCATCAATTCATTTGCCGCGGCTTCATCAACGCGGTGGCTAGGGCGGACGGGATCAGCAGCACCGCAAAGACCATCCAAGCGATGTCGTAGCTGCCGGCAGTGTCCCGCAAGTAGCCGGCAATCCAAGGGCCAACTGCCGCCAAAGTGGTGAAAGGCCCGATCAATCCCATGACTTGGCCGAAGGCGCGGATGTTGAAATTCTGGCTCACCATAGCGCCGAGCAAGGGCAGGAATCCACCTGCAACGAAGCCGAGCAGGCCGCAGACCAAGGCCAGCGTGGCGTAGGTCAACTCCCCGACCATCAGGCCGAAAGTGACGGCCTGAACGCCGATGACCAAAAAAAGCAGGGTGCGCAATTGCCAGCGGTCGGCCATGAAGCCGAAAAAGATCTTGGCCGCAATCATGACGAAGGCCATGATGGACACTAGGAAGGCTGCTGCTTGGGCATCGATGCCTTGGTCGGCGGCATAGGGCGCTAAGTTCTGGTGCGCCCCGCCGAACGCCGTCACCAGCGGCGTAAAGGCCAGTACGGTCAGCCAGAAAACGCGCCGCCGCAACACATCCAAGTAGGACAGAGAGGGTTCGGATGCGTCGGAGTCCGGCCCTTGAGCGTCCAATTCCAACGCATCGCCCGCGGTGGGAGTCGGATTTTCGTGGCGCAACAGCCACCAGACCGGCGGCACGACGATGACCACAGTAAGCAACGCCAAAAGATCATTGGATGTTCGCCAGCCCAGTTCCGCCTGCAGTGCAGTGACTAGGGGCGGCACCAGCAAGCCGCCTATGGAGGTGCCGACGGAGGCGACGCCAAGGGCCATTCCACGCTGCTTTGAGAACCATTTGGTTGCCAGCTTTTGCGCCGCTAAGGGACCGGCGAGCAGCATCCCGGTCACCATCAACGTGCCGTAGATCAGGTTCAAGTGCCACAGGGCGGAAGCCTGCCCTGCCAGCGCCAAGGCGGTGGCTAGGCAGAGGGTCCCGGCCGTGATCAGGCCGCGAATGGATAGCCGGTCCATCGCCCGTCCGGCCAAAGGGGCGGTTAGGCCCATGACCACCTGCATGGTCAGAAACACGGTCATCACGTCGCCGCGCCCGACCTCGAACTCGCTCGACCAAGGCTCCACCCAGAATGTGAAGGAATAGATTCCGATGCCGAACGTGACGGCTTGAAACAACATGGCGACAGCTAGAACGCTCCAGCCGCGGTGCCAAGACATCTTTCCTCCTAACTTCCTAAGATCGGGAAGATGGCTGGCGGAAGCGTGAAGCCTGAGCCCCCGTGGTGGCCGACCTTCTCCCCGGACGGGATCCGGTGGGTTATTATGAGCGATGCTGGGTCCTGTTCGCAGTGCTGTACGGGCTCAGTACGTTTCGGAACTTTTTCGGCCAGGCAGTCATGGAGAGCTTGGATTCAACCTCGAAGTGCAACCGGGGAGATTATGCCGAATAGTGCCTGATTCGGTGTTTTCATGCCAAGGCGTTTGCGCGGCCGGTTATTGATCTGGTCGACCACATGCGCCAGTTGCGGGGTTCCGATGGTCGAAGGATCATGGCTTCCGGGAAAATACCGCCGTATCAGCCCGTTGGCATTCCCATTGGCTCCCCGCTCCCAGGACGCGTAGGGATGGGCGAAATGGAAGTCGGCCTGCAGTGCGTCACTGACCGCTTCATGGCTGGCGAACCCGCTGCCGTTGTCCGCGGTCAAGGCGTGCGCCCGGTGTTTGATCGCGGCCAGGTTTCCAACCAGCGCCGCGCTCACCACCGGCGCCTTCCGGTTGGGCGGGACATTAATGAACGCAAAGCGCGTGGCGCGCTCGACCATGGTCAGCCACGGCGGCATTGTTTTTCCCATGCACCGTGTCCAGCTCCCAATCGCCGATGCGGGCTCTTTGCCCCACCAACGCCGGGCGCTGCTCGATGGACACCCGATTGGGGCTCGAGCCCCGCCGCACCTTGCCACCGTAGCGTTTCCCCCACCTTTTCCGGCAGCGTAAGTGCTTATGCGGAAAACCGCCGTGGTGCTTGTCATTGCGAATGTGCCGGTGGATCCATTCATGGCTGACCGCCAGCCTGCCGGGTTTCCCCAGCCGTAGGCTGATCCGCTCCGGGCTCCACATTCGCGCCATCAAAGAGTCTGGTTCCCCGCCGTCCGAGTTGTCCCCGACAAAGTCGGGGACAACTCGGACGGCGGGGATGACGGGGGGGGGGTGTCATTGCCCAGTTTATGGTGGTATGTACATCTGTTTGGCAGTCTCTTCATAACGCATTAGAATAAGCCCCTCTCAGTTGCGCCATGGCTCAGTATGTTAGTTACGCATTGGTTAGTTAGGAAGGTGCTCGCCCGCCTATCTGTCATCTGCATTGCGCTCCTACTAGTCGCCCCCCCTGCCTGGGCGGCACCCAAGGTATTCTCCCAGGCGCCACTCATCTGCGGTCTTGGCGAGGTGCGCTTTGATGTTGACTTCCCTGGTGCCCGGCTGAATGAATGTGCTCAGACGGGAGTCGATGAATACAGTATCGGGGTGCTGCCAGAAGCACAGCCGATCAATCCCAGCCCCTGGTACGCCTTTAAGGTCATGGCGGCCTCAAGGCGCACGATTTCTGTCTATCTGCACTATGGTGTCCATTCCCACAGGTATCCTCCCAAGGTCAGCCAGGACGGCAAGACCTGGACCCTCCTGGATAAAGATTCTTACCAGGTATTGTTTGCGGGCAAGGCATTAAAACTCAGCCTGGTGGTGGGACCTCAGCCTCGCTACATCGCTGCCCAGGAAGTGATTGGCAATCGTTACTATGAGCAGTGGGCTGATGACCTCGCGCAGCTCGCCTATGTGGAAAAATCCGTATTGGGGAAATCAACCCAAGACCGTTCCATCTTCAAATTGGTCGTCGCTGGGCCGGGTGAGGAATGGGTATTGATTGTGGGTCGCCAGCACCCTCCAGAGTTGACCGGCGCCCTTGCCCTGATGCCTTTTGTGGAGACCCTGCTTGCTGATAGCGACCTAGCGCGGCAATTTCGCCAGCGCTTTAATCTATTGATAGTCCCCAACTTGAATCCTGATGGTGTGGCGGCGGGTCATTGGCGTTACAACATGAACGGGGTTGACCTGAATCGGGATTGGGGTCTGTTCACCCAGCCGGAAATCGCCCAGATGCGAGACGAACTCCTGAGACGCTTTACCCAGACGGGTCAACGGCTGGTGCTAGGGCTGGATTTTCACTCCACCAAGGAAGATGTCTTCTATACCCAACAGGACGCGACTACATTATACTTGCCTGGTTTCACTCATGATTGGCTGAGGTATATTGAAAGGCAACTGCCCGATTACCCGGTCAATCGCAAAGCGACCAATAACCCCGGATTGCCCACCTTCAAGACTTATATGAGCGGTGCTTACAGCATTCCCGCCATCACCTATGAAGTCGGGGACAATACCGATAGACCATTAATTGCCCAGGTTGCCCGGACGGGTGCCGAAGGGATGATGAATGTATTGCTCTATGCAGACTAGAGCTTGAACATTGACCGCAATCTTGAAACCAAGAGGTAATCCGATGACATCTCATATCCAGCAGCGCCGTGATTCATTCCGCCGGGTGCCAGCAACACTCATGCTTGCAACAATCACCCTTGGCATCTCCCCCTATCTTTGGGCAGCAGAAGATGAACCAATAGAAGAAATTGTGGTGGTGGGTTCCCAGATCAAGGGCGCAAAAATATCAGATGCCCTGGCGGTGTCGGTATTTGACGCCGAGGACATTGACATATTGGGCGTTGATTCGGGTGAGGAACTGCTGCAATTGATTCCAGAAAATGGCCAGAACTTCTTTAGTGAAGCCGAAAACATTAGCGGCGGTGTCAACTCTGCGCGTGGGGACGTGGGTGCTTTTAACCTGCGCAACCTGGGTACGGGCAATACCCTGGTGCTAGTCAATGGCCGTCGCCTGGTGAATGCTGCCGCCTTCCAGACAGAAGAGGTGGGCGGCAGTTTTGTGCCAGTGAACTCGGTGAACTCCAACACCATCCCCGTCTACGGCGTTGACCGGGTGGAGGTTTTGCGCGACGGAGCCTCGGCCATCTATGGTGCTGATGCAGTGGCCGGTGTGGTGAATACTGTGTTGAAGTCCGATTTTGAAGGTTTTAGAGCACGTATTAAGTGGTCCGAGTATGAACATCTGCCACGAGATGATCAATCTTTCGCTATGGAATGGGGCCAATCCTTTAATGAGGACAGAACCAATTTGGGTGTGTTTTTTAATTATTATCAAAGAGATGGAGTTAATTCACAAGACGACAGCCGCTGGGCTGACGCTGACTTCCGCCGCTTGATCCCTGCGGGTTCCCCCTGGTCGGGCAGCACCTCCTTCAGAAATACCAGTGCGCACGATATCCATGGTCAATTTGATGTGGTGTCCAGAGCGCCTGCTAGTCTAGTTGCTAATGATATTGTTGATAGCAGTGGGGAATTTGAGATCTTCCCCGCAGGCAGCACCCAGTGTGAATATGATATTGGTTATGGTAGTTGCGGTGCCGAAGATGGCGCAGGCTTGTCGCGTTACAATCTGAATGAAAACCGCGACCTGGCTTCTGAACTTGATAGATATAACATGTTTATGTACCTCAATCATGAACTGGGCGGGGGGATGGAAAGCTTCACCGAGGTGTCTGTTTATAAAATAAACAGCAATCTGATTCGCCATCCTTCGGCAACGTTGAGTTCAACCAGACTGAGGGTCGGTGCTGAAAACTATTACAATCCGCTGGGTCCTTGCGGTTCACCCAATCGCTTGCCAGATGGCGTTATCGGTGCCGATGTGCCCTGTGAGGGGCTGGAACTTCTCATTGACAACTATCGTTTTACCGAAGTGCCTCGTCTGGTCGTCAATAAGGGCACCACCTATCGCGTCCTCCAGGGCCTACGCGGCATCGCTGGCGAATGGGACTGGGAGGCCGCGCTTTCCTGGTCCAAGTCAACGCACAAGGACGTCACCCACCAACGGATATCCAATACTTTGATGGATCAAGCCCTGAGAGATCCCACCGCCGCCGCCTACAACCCATTTAGCGGCGGAGTGGGTTCTAATATTGAACGCGCCCTGGTGAGCGTCTTTCGTAAAAGTGAAGCGGAGTTGTTCACCTATGATTTTAAAATGTCCCGTCCGGATCTATTTTCACTACCTGCCGGTCCGGTGGGTTTCTTGGCTGGTTTTGAGCATCGAGGGGAGTCCTTTGAAGATAATCGGGACCCCCGACTAGACGGCACCATTCAATTCACTACGGCCACTGGGGCCACCTTTCCCTACATATCCGATGTCGCCAACTCCAGCCCGACAGCGGACAACAAGGGAGATAGAAATGTCACCTCCGTCTTTGCTGAACTACAACTGCCATTGCTGAGCAACCTGGACGTCCAACTTGCCTTACGGTATGAAAACTTTTCCGATGTGGGTGATACCACCGTCGGCAAGGTCGCCTTTGGCTGGCGTCCTGTTGAGTCCTTCTTGCTACGCGGTTCCTGGTCGGAAGCCTTCCGCGCCCCGAACCTGATCACCGTGAATGAGGACATTGTTGCGCGCACCAACACCCGTACTGACTATGTCTGTCAGTATGCAAAGGATAATGGTGGCGACACGAATGACGACCTGGATTGTAGATACGGCATCCAGCGGACTGCTCAGGGCAGTAAGGGTCTGCAACCCGAGGAATCGAACAACTATTCCGTGGGGCTGGTGTTTGAACCCATAGACGACCTGACCCTGACGCTGGATTACTGGCGAATAGAAAAGACCGCCACCATTGGCCTATTTGGTGAAAACAATCACAGTCTGCTGGATCTGGTCATGCGTCTGGAGGCGGGCACTGGCGCTAACTGCGAGACCGCCACCTTCAATCCAGCAGTAGTGCGTGTGGACCCGAACCCGGACGAGGCTGTTTTTTACACCACTGCGGGCATCTGTGCAGCAGGAGAGACCACCCGGGTGGATGACCAGTACGCCAACCTTGATGATCGCACCCTCGCCGGACATGATATTGGCATTTATTATCAGAGGGATACTCGGCTGGGTTTATTTTCAATCAGGTACAACGGTTCCTTCCTTGATACCTATGACCAGGAAGCCGGTGGTGCTGTGGCTGGGCTCTTGAGTGCCCAGCAGGATGGCGCCCTGCCGGCTGAGTATCCGGTGTCGGGGTTTGCTGATTTGATTGGTCAGAATGGTAATCAGGATGAGAAGCACAGCCTGAGGGCAGCATGGCGCCATGATGGCTATGGGGTATCGGTAACGGCATATCGTCTGGGTAGTTTTTATCAGAGCAGCCTGACGTTGGGTGACGGCACCCGCTATGTGATTCCGTCTTTCACCACCTATGATGCCACCTTTGACTATCGCACCACTCTGGCTTCAACCAGTATTCGTTTTCGGTTGGGCATCAAAAACCTGACCGATGAACGAGCACCCCTGGCGGATCGTTTTTTCGGCTTTTTCGCTGATGCCCACCAGGATTATGGCCGGAATTTCTACCTTGAGGTGCGAACTGGGATCTAAGTTTCAGTTTCCGCCCAGTTAACCCCTCTCGCCACCTGGGTGCCGTTCGATGAAGCTATTGTATGTATTGATACTGGGGCTATCTTTGCCATGCTGGGGAGAGGTTCCCAAAGTCAAGTCGGTAGAGATTCCCCAACGCATCCTTTTTGTGGGTAATAGTTTTACCTATTACAACAACAGTCTTCACAGTCATCTGCGTAATCTGTTAATGGCAGGGGGTATGTATAACGCAGATAAGATGCGGGTGAGTGCTATGACAATTTCCGGTAGTCGCCTAGTGGAACACGCGGGTGGTATCGCCGCTCTGGTAAAACCTGATACATGGGACCTGGTAGTGCTCCATGGACACAGCAAAGAGCCCTTAGAGGAATCCACTGCCGAACCCTTCATCAAGGCAGTCAGAATATTCAGCAAATACATACGGAATAGGGGCGCGGAGCCGGTTTTTTTTATGACCTGGGCCTACCGGGGAAGACCAGAAATGACCCATCCCCTGGCGGAAGGTTATACAAAAATAGCCAACCAGGTTGATGCCCTGGTGGTCCCCGTAGGCCTCGCTTTTGCGCAGGCCCAGCGTGACCATCCTGAGATAGAACTCTATACCAGAGATCTTCTTAAGTATGAAAGGACGCATCAAGATACGCCTACCCCAGTGTACCGGGACGAAATCAAGCACCCGAGTCTAGCCGGTACCTATCTTGCGGCCTGTGTGTTTTATGCGGCACTTTTCCAGCAATCGCCATTGGGTTTGGCATATCAGGCGGGCTTAGATAGGACTCAGGCAATCCACTTGCAAGCGGTTGCCCAAGATACGGTGGAAGCCTTTTATGATGCAGGATAAAGCCATTTATACCTCCCCCCGTCATTGCCCGGCTTGGCCCCAACCCGTCAGGATCAAAGTCCCAGTCGCCCCCGCCGCAGGCGGGGATGCCCCCCCCCCACCCCCACCCCGTCATCCCCGCCGTCCGAGTTGTCCCCGACAACTCGGGCGGCGGGGAACCAGAGGAACAAAGACAACTACCTTGACATCTCCACTAAGCATCAACAGGGGCGCCACCAGTGTGCAGTATGTGGATATCCGCCTTATCGCGCCGCTTTCAAGCATAGATGGACTCGTGGCGGTAGATTTTGCCGAGAATGAGCCGGATCTTGAGGTGGCAACCTACACCGTGAGCCTGGCAGCCGAAAGAACCCTTAGCAGTATGGTGCATAGCGGTGCGGATGCGGACTCGTTCACTTTGACCGACACTGGCAACCCTCGCACCTTGAGTTTCCTCGCTTCGCCGAACTTTGAAGCCGCTGCCGATGCCGATGCCGACCAGTTCCGCGGAACGGTTGAGTCATTGGATTCGACAGTTTATAACGTCAAGATATTTTTCAAGACAGCACCAGACTTTGAAGCACCAACCGATGTCGGTGATGCCGCCGGTAACAATATCTATGCACTCACCCTGTCGGTCATGGATAGCGGTGGTGCCGCGACCGACACATTCAATGTTACGGTGACGGTTACCGATGTGCCCGAGAACACTGCGGGTGAAGAAGACCCCGGCACAGTCGTCATTGAGGGTCGGGCGGTTGTTGGTTCCGAATTGACGGCTACCGTGTCTGACCCGGATGGCGGGGAAATGGTCACCGCGCGCAGTTGGCAGATTAGTCCGCCGCCACCGGCAACGGAGAATTTCGTAGAAGTCGGCACGGTAGCGACCTACACACCATTGTTAGCGAATCTGGGTGACCTACTTAGAGTCAGCGTCACCTACACGGACGCTCAGGGCACCGAGACGGAAACCGTAATCAGCGAGCCGGTCACCATCCGACCGGCGGACAAGCCGCTCCGACCGAGTGCACGTCTGGTAGAAGACACCGGGCTATTAGGCGACCGCATCACCCGCAACGGCGCGGTGCAGGTGCAAAACGTGGTTATGGGGGCTACCTGGGAATACACCACCGGCGCGACCAACACTGATGGCAACCTCATCTGGCTACCTAATCCTGGCACCGGCGACACCTTCACCCTGTCGGAAGGCGTCTATTACCTTTGAACTGACCGTCACCGATGCTGGCACTCCCCCGGCGACAAGCGCCCTCGCCAGCACGGTAGGAGTTATACCCGAATCTGGTGTCTGAATAAATTTGAAGTATGCGGCGTGCCCTGTTGAAATCGGTTTACAACACTGAATTAACAACAAGGAGCACGCCACACATGACCAAGAATAATGTGATTGACCTGGAGAAGCCAGAGGAGAAAGACCTATTGACCCCCGTGCTGCGAGAAGGTGCCAGGCAACTGCTTGATCAAGCGATCCGGGCTGAGGTTGCCGAGCTGTTGTCGCAGTACGAACACGAGAAGACCTCTGGCGGTCACCAACGAGTCGTCGGCAATGGCTACCAGCCGAAGAGAGATCTACTGACCGGTATAGGCAAGATAGCGGTTCAGGTGCCCAAGGTGATGAGTCGCGAGGGTGCCCCGGTGAGCTTTCAGTCTTCACTGGTGCCCCCGTACATCAGGAAGACCGCCACCCTGGAAGCGGCCATTCCGTGGTTGTATTTGAAGGGCGTGTCCACAGGTCAAATGCAGTCTGCATTGGAAGCGATTGTTGGACCGGATGCGAAGGGCTTATCAGCCAATGTGGTAGGTCGTCTGAAGCAGCAGTGGGAAGTGGAGTACGCCGGCTGGCGGCAGAGATCGGTGGCTGATGATTGGGTGTATATCTGGGCGGATGGTATCTACAGCGGACTCCGGGGCGATGATGGTAAGTTGTGCTGCCTGGTGATCATTGGTGTGAATAGCTGCGGCGGGAAGCACTTTCTGGCGATGGAGGATGGCGTGCGGGAGTCGAAGCGGAGTTGGTGCGAGGTGCTGTTATCGCTCAAGCAGCGCGGTATGACGAAGCCCCCGAAGTTGGCTATCGGTGATGGCGCGCTGGGATTGTGGGCGGCAATTGACGAGGTGCATCCTGAAACGGCGACCCAGCGTTGCTGGATGCATAAGAGCCAAAACGTGCTGAACTACTTGCCGAAGGGCGTGCAGGAGAAGGCAAGGGAAGGGCTAAAGGACATCTCACCCTTGAGAATTTCTGCCTCGCCAAGGTCAAACCAGATGCCTTTGCACTTTGTACCTCTGTCTATGGTCAGGTTGCGGCCATAGTTCACTTCTTCCATGTCGGCGTGGCACTTGGGACATTCCATAGCGGTTTTTTCTTGTCTGTTCGTGTGAACGGTCGGGCGGGCGGGTAGGCGATATGGTGCACACGCGCCTGGCGCCAGGCCGCTGTCTGGCGAGTATACTGGAGCGGGCGCCGGGATGCATACTGCTATATAGGTTGAGTCCGGCGCTGCTGGACGACATATTCCACTGGATCCCCTCCCCCCGCACCTCGTAGCTCTCGCCCCTGTTCAAGCCTGCTATTCTAACCATCTATTCGACTCTATCTATTTGAAGGGGGGCAGGCTCTGTGGCGAGGATCGTGGATAGGGCGGCGAGGATGAGTTCGCTGGCAATACGATTGCTGTTTGTAGCGCAATGTCCAAATCCTCTGCTTGTATCAGGGGGGATTACGGGAGCATTGCGCAGGTATATTTCAAGACCTCCCAATGCAATCATCTTTGCGAATGTGTGTAGTCAAAAAAACGTCGGCCATTGATCGACCACATTAAGTTCATCGTCAACCACGACAAACTCCCGCCACTTATCGCAAGTGAGGCAGGGATGTGATGCGCTGAATGCGATCATGTCACCGACTTTGATATTGTCAGCACCCTTTGTGCGCATAAACGTGTGTTGATCCATGAGTTCAAACACCTCCCAATGCGAAGGCGCAATATCGGGTTTTTCGCTGCCGATTCTGAAATGCCATTCGGGTGAGGGGAGTCCGTCTGAGAACCCGATATCGCGCTTTCCCATCGCAATGATAGCAAGCCCCTCTTCTGGAATCGATTGAACGTACGCCAAGACCTCCAAGCAGTTCTGCAGCCGCCCGGTCATTTGGCTGGCCGCTTCGCTTCTCTTCAAGACCGCATCCTGAAAAGCATTGCACATTCCGGTGTCGTGAATCACATAGGATCCAGGCCGTATGATTGGAACTAGGCTATCCGGGAGAGTCGACGCTTTGAAGTGTTTTGTGACCAAGTCATACCAGGCAGAGCCCGCACCGCTCAGTAGAATCTCGTCGAGATCGAAAGCACCGTCGTCGATCAGAAATTTGGTAATGTCTATCACGTTGCCGAGCAGTGTGATGACATCTAGCTCGGCGTTATCACCGTGAAGGATGCCTTCATAGACTTCTATGCCTGCAAGCAGCAAGCTGTCATATTCGGCGATGGTGCTTGCCAGTACTGCCACTTCAGACGCCGTTCGGCAACCGGTCCGGCCCTGACTAATACCGACCTCGATCAACACTCGAATTTGTTGCTTCCTTTTTTGAAAGAACTCGGCGAGTTCACGGGCATTATCACTTGAGTCAACGATGCAATAGAACTCTATCGTGTCCAGGTGTTCGGAAACGAGCGACATGTTTCCCGCTCCAACCAGTTGGTTGGCCAGAATGACGCGCGTTGCACCGTGATTCGCCGCCGCAGCCACCTGGGCAGATGTCGCTAGGGTCATTGCCCAGGCACCGGCATCGGTTTGTTTATTGAATATGGCCGGACACATCGTGGTCTTGCCATGCGGCGACAACATTACTCCGTTATTGTCGGCAAAGCCTTGCATCCAAGCGATATTTGAATTGAGCTTAGACAGCGAGATGATTGCCGCAGGCAGCACGATGTCTCCCGATAGGATGTTTTGAGTAGCCGAGGAAACGCCCAATGGATCTGAATTCTCAAGGTTCGTCATTAATAATCTCGTCCTATAAAAAAGTGATGCAATTGGCTAAATCTCCACGCGATCAATCTTTGGGTCGCACCAGCCCAAGAGAAACCGTGTGCCGATCGCACCAAGCTAGGATATGGGCGCGCATCGTGAAAGTAAATATCACAAATATGCTATTTGCTTAGATTATTTCAAATATCCTTCCCGTGCGGCGGCTGAAGTAGTATGCTTTGTGGCCAAAGCATGCGAGATAGACATTGACTTATCAAATTGACGTTGTTGCCAAAATCACCGAGACCTTTTCGCAGTTGCGAAAGGCGGAGCAGAAGATTGCACAAACGATTCTTGACGATCTTGATTTCGCATCACGCGCAAGTATTTCAGAGTTGTCCGCCAAGGCGGATGTCAGTGATGCAACAGTCACACGTCTGGCGAAATCGCTGGGTTGCAATAATGTACGCGATCTAAAAATACAGCTCGCGAAGTCCGTCGCAGTGGGCGAGCGATTTCTGACGGATGCTCCACCCAAGCCGACTGGAATTAACGGTGTTTATGAGTCCATTCACCAATCGCTGACACTTAACGCAAATCTCATCACACAAAAGATGCTAGATAAATGCCTTGAATTGTTTGCGACGGCAAATCAAGTTTTAATTTTCGGCGTCGGCGGATCCAGCACGATCATGGCTACCGAACTACAGTATCGGCTCTTTAGGCTAGGTGTGGCCGCAACGGCGTATTCCGATCCATTGTTAATGCGTATGACAGCTTCAACAATAAAGAAGAAAGACTTGGTGATCGGAATCTCAATGAGTGGCAGTAGCCCTGACGTATGCGAAGCGGTAGAAATTGCCGCTCAATACGGCGCATCAATAGCCTCTATAACGCGGTCTAAGACACCGCTTGCCAAGATTGCTCAAGTCAACCTGCCCTTCAAAATCCGCGAGGACGATTACATTTTCAAACCGACGGCAGCCCGTTACGTCATGATGGCCGTGATTGACGTTCTAGTTACGGAACTGGCAGTCAGGAATCGTCGGAAAACACGCGAGAACCTGCGCCGACTTAAGCAAACTGTAGATCAACACAGGGCAGGGCACCCCCGATTACCGCTTGGAGATTAGGGAGGTAATCGAAAAGCGAGGTTCCAACCTCAGCGAGCAGATATTCGAGATCACTACCGCCAAGATCGCAAACCTGAGCTACTGCCTGCCGTAGCCGAGCTAGGCACCGTATTTCCCCTTGACGCCCTTTTTGAGAATCATCTTCCGATCATCACATCAGCGACTGCCCGCCTCAAGCGAGTGCTCTCCTTGTCAACGCCTTATGACGCCTGGTCTGATCGATTTTCATGCCGCCGTAGCTTTTTCGCCCTCGGCCACGAAGCTCAGGCTGGATCACTAAAAATTCAAATTTTCTCTTGACCTGCAATATTTATGGGTGTAATTTACTAACATATTACTGCTATAACAGCAGTTATTATCTAACAAACCACTTGAAAAGAGGGGCTGAGCGATGCAAAACGCAAGGTTTAAAAGGAGTTTTCTGGTACTGCCGATCATGTTACTTGCTGCTGGACAAATGCTGTCAGAGGAAGTAAGTGCACAGGAAGCAGAGGAGATTGAAGAGATCATTGTTACCGGGGTGCGCGGGAGTCTTCTTCGCTCCATTGAATCAAAATATACAGAACAGGGCTTTAGCGATTCAATTTCAGCTGAAGATCTCGGCAAATTCCCTGATCTAAATCTTTCAGAGTCACTGCAACGTATTCCTGGCGTTACTTTAAACCGGAATCCTAACGGCGAAGGCGAGCAGATAAATCTGCGTGGGTTGTCACCTTTGTTTACCCGTGTTGAAATAAATGGGCTGACAGGGCTAGGCAATGGTAGTGGCGCCTCTAGCAATAAAGACGGCAGCCTGGGTGCCACGGGTGGGGGTAGGGCGTTCAGCTTTGAGTTGTTACCTGCAGAATTATTTGCCACTGCCAATGTCGCAAAATCCGCCAGTGCAGACCAGAGTGAAGGTGGTTTGGCAGGTGTGGTATCACTTGAAACACCCAGAGCACTGAGTCACCAAGGAACGCAATTCACAATCTCAGCACATGTCAATTCTGACGATAAGTCCGATTCCACTGACCCACGTTTCTTTGCTGCATTTAGTCGAAACTTCGATGATAGGTTCGGCATTGCGGCTGCTTTCTACCATGCTGAGTCTAGTTTCCAGTCAGATAGCATAGAAAGCGGAAACCGACAGCCATTATCCGATGTGTTCAATGCAGTCAGATCTTCAGGACTTGATGGGGTATTTGGAACCGCCGACGATGTGACGGAAGCGTTGGCTGTTTATACGGATGCCTCTGGCAGTCCCCTGGATACTAGCGTACTGGCTGTTAAGACCCCGAGGGCAATCTCATTCATAGAAGATCGAGAGAATACCGCCGGTAACATCAACTTACAGTTTAGACCCAATGATCGCACTGAGCTGTTTGTTGATGTTCTTTTTGCTGAGTTGTCTAGCGAAAAAGATGTCGTGCGGCCAGATACTGCAATCGAGGGTACTCACACCTTAGTAATCGGGCCCAATAACCCATTCACTACTTCAAATGGCCTAGTTACCCAGGCGACGCTTGATAATGTGCAGTACCGCCCGAGCACGCGGCAATTAGATATTGAAGACGAGTTCGTGCAATTCTCAATTGGTGGCGAAACTTCATTATCAGATAACTGGACAATGAAGCCACTTATTGGCTATGCAAACCGTGAGGCTAGTCGAGACCATGCATTGTTGGCTTTTCGTGCCAACAATACTGATGGTGGCAATTTGAATTGCGGTACTGCCACTGCTAATGCTGGCTGTGATGGTAGCACCATTGCGCACTACTTAACCTATAGCGGTGAGGGTACTAGTTTTGATTTTCAGAGTGACTTTACCGGTTTCGCCGGTGAACCTGAGAATTTTGGATTAAATGTGCTGATTTTTCGTCCATCAGTAGACGAGGATGAAGAAACGACGTTTAAGTTGGATTTCAATCGCAGCTTTGATGACCAGGCCTTGACATCACTGGACTTGGGTGTGCGTTTCAACAATAGGATCAAAGAAGTGGGCTTCCGCGAATACCGCTTGGCTCGCACGGGTGGTCAGCCTTTTGATGGGTTTGAAAATGTCGGCATACTGGTCGGCTACAATACTGAGGGCACATCCAACAGCCATAATGGGCAACTGTTGACCGCCGACCCGAGCCTCGTTTATTCCTATTACTTTCCCAATGGCTTTAACGAAGAAGCCAGTACCGGCACGATCACGGATACTAGGATAGACAATCGACCTGGGCGCGGTGCGCAACAGAGCTACGAGGTCGAAGAGGAGACGCTTAATCTCTATGCTTCAGCAGACTTCGAAGTTAATAAGCTCAGCATGAATGTCGGCCTCCGATATGTGTACACCGATCAGACATCTAAGGGTTCAAGGGTTGAGGCAAGGGATACTGCAAATGAAATAATTACTCCTGTTAGTGTTGATAACGATTATAGATTCTTTTTGCCCAGTGCCAGCCTACGCTATGAATATGCTGAGAATTTGCTGCTTCGGGCAGCATATTCCACTACTCTGACCCGGGCAAATTTGCCGCAATTATCGCCATTCGAACAGGTTTTTGTTTCAACTGTAGGAGCAGATAATGGTTTTATTAATCGAGGTAACCCGGCATTAAAACCCTTTACTTCAGATAATATTGATGTAGGCGTGGAATGGTACTTTGAAGAAGAAGGCCTAGTGTCGGCTAATTACTTTTACAAGCGGCTTGATGATTTCATTGGCGATAACATCACTCGTGAAAACGCACTGGTCGCTCCGCAGGTTGCTTGTACCTCTGCTGAAATTACTCTCGGCGTAGCGAATGGGGGTTGTGATGCGGACGGCAGGGCACTATTCAACTTGCGGGTTACCACTCCGGTCAATGCGATTTCTGCAACTATTCAGGGCTTTGAGTTTGGCTTTCAAAAGCCATTCAGCTTCTTTGACGGTTTCGGCAAAGATTTTGGAGTGCTGTTCAACTATACATTTGCAGAGAGCAGTGCGGATTTCGGTGTAGCAGACGATGTTCGTGAAGACAGTTTGCCTGGACTTTCAAAGAAGAGTTTCAATGCTGGAATTTACTATGATGCTGATTTTGGAAATGGAGGCAATCTGGATGCTCGTTTGAATTATGCTTGGAGAGATCGCTATCTGGCAGTTTTTGCCGACGATTTTGCACGTCCTAAGTTTACAGACGACTACGGGCAGCTTGATCTTTCAGCAAATTATTCAATGGGCAATTTCCGAGTATCGCTGCAGTTTTTGAATATCACCGACGAAGAGGTACGTTTTGAAGGCTTTGATTCAAGCCTGGGATCCTATGCATACGGCATACATGATCTAAGCCAGCGTGTGTTGCTTGGGGTGCAGTATACTTATTAGAACTTAGGGTCTGTGCGGTGGCATATTAAATGAGGAGGGCTATCCAGTCGCCGCGTTACTCAACAAAAACATTACTAATCTTAATCAGAAAAGAATGCTCGATCTAGACATTGATTGTGTCATTCGAAACGTGACCGTCATAGACGGGAACGGAGGTGGCGGTTATGTCGCCGACGTAGCAATATCCGGCACCAAAATAGCGCGAGTAGGCGACGTGGGGCCGTGTGGTTGCACTGAGATCGACGCGAAAGGTCTGTGTTTATCGCCAGGATTCATTGACGTTCACACACACGACGACATTCAAGTTCTAAAAGACCCAGAAATGCTTGCAAAAGTATCTCAGGGAGTAACGAGCGTCGTCGTTGGAAACTGCGGTATTAGTGCGAGCCCTGTCACGCTTGAAGCGGCGCCGCCCGATCCAATGAATATCCTCGGAGATCGATTTGATTTCGCCTTTGATAGCATCCAAAAGTACGCTGAAGCTGTGTATCAGGCGAATCCGGCAACTAATGTAGCGGCATTAGTCGGGCATACATCGCTTCGCGTGACGACAATGGATTCTTTGGATCGGGCAGCGACTGATAAAGAGATATCGCGCATGTGTGAGGTTTTGGATGAGGCGCTTCAACAAGGTGCCATCGGGCTGAGCACAGGGCTTGCGTATGCAACCGCCAAGCAATCAAGTACCGACGAGATAATACGCCTAGCGAAAATTGTTCATCGCCATGAGGGTGTTTACTCCACCCATCTTCGCGATGAACACGATCACATACTTGAAGCAATGGACGAGGCATTTCTAGTCGGTCGCGAATCCGATATTTCGGTGGTGATATCTCATTTCAAGTGTGCGGGTATGCGAAACTGGGGGCGAACTGCAGAAACTGTTGGCCATCTGAGCGCTACTTCGAAGCAACAGGAGGTCGCCTGCGACTGCTACCCCTACGCTGCATCATCGAGCACGCTTGATGTTGAGCAGGTCACCGATGACTACGACATCTTCATCACCTGGTCGGCCCCCCATCCAGAGGAAGCGCGACAAACAATCGAGGCAATAGCCAAGAAATGGAAGGTGTCGAAAATTGAGGCCGCCAAGCGGCTACAGCCAGCAGGTGCGGTTTATCACAACATGAGCGAGGAAGATGTTGAGCGGGTGCTCGCGTATCATGATTGTATGATCGGCTCGGACGGTCTACCGAATGATGAACACCCACATCCACGTCTCTGGGGCACTTTTCCACGCGTTCTCGGACATTACAGCAGAGAAAGATCCCTGTTCTCGTTGGAAGATGCCATTCGGAAAATGACATCGCTGCCCGCCAAGAAATTCAAATTGGCCGGGCGTGGTGTGGTGGCCGAAGGTAACTATGCAGATCTTGTGTTGTTTGACCCCAGCATGATCGAAGACTCTGCGACCTACGAGGAGCCGTTGAAACCCGCAATCGGTGTGCATGCCGTATGGGTCAATGGTGCGATGACCTACGAACCCAACAATGGCGTAATAAATCGTAACGGGAGAATGCTAACGTCCAATACGCTGCACGATTCGATCATGTAGTCAGCGGGGTAAGAAAATGAGGAGAATTGGTGCAAAAGGGTCCACCGGTACTGGCGGGCAACACTTGCCGTTTTCACGTGCTGTGGAGGTTGCCGGTTGGTTGTATGTGTCAGGTCAAACGCCGATGACTGACGGGGAAGTTGTGGAGGGAAGCATTGTAGAACAATCTCAACTTGCCATTACCAATTGCCTGGATATCGTCACCGAGGCGGGCTACGCGGTCGAAGACGTCGTGCACGTCACCGTCATTCTGACTGATTCCCGCTATTTCCAATCGTTTAACAAGGTCTTCAAGGATGTCTTCGGTGCTCATCCACCGGCGAGAATCTGCTCTGTCTGTGATCTTGTCGTGGACTGCAAAGTCGAAGTGGGCCTCGTTTGCTTCAAAGAACAGGTGTAGCGGCGAACCGCGCTTGATAGATTCCGAAGCATGAATCCAACCCTATTTTTTATCGTATTCGCAGCCTACGTCATTTTCATGATCCTTCTCAGCTGGTGGATATCAAAGGCTAACGAATCGGGTCAGGACTTTCTTCTCGGCGGCCGGCAAGTGGCTGGATTTCTGACTCTGGGAACCACTGTCGCAACCATGGTCGGTACGGGTTCGTCGATGGGCGCAGTTGGTTACGCCTACACAAATGGCTGGGCAGGGACCTTGTATGGGATCGGAGGTGCCATAGGCATCTTGTTGCTTGCCTACATCTACGCGCCGATTCGACGACTTGAGTTCGTCACGATGAGCGAGGAAATTTCCTACTACGTTGGCGCTGATTCGCTCGTCAAAGGAATTGTCGCAATTCTTATCTTTGTTGCAAGTATTGGATGGCTTGGCGTTCATATAATCGGTGGTGCGCTCTACCTTGGTTGGATAACAGGCATTGAACTCAGTCTCGCAAAGGTGATCGTGGCATTTGCGTTTGGTGTCTACGTCATAGTAGGGGGGTACGTCGCGGTTGTATGGACAGACACGATCCAAGCTGTGGTCTTGTTCATCGGGTTCTTGCTAATGGCTGCACTCTCCGTCCAAATTGTCGGTGGCTGGGAAGCACTCATTGCGGCGCAGTCTGATTCCAATAACAGCTTTTTGTCGGTTGATAAGATCGGTGTTGTTCCTGCTGTCTCATTGTCAGCTGCAATTCTTGTGGGCATTATGGCCACGCCGTCCTATCGGCAACGCATCTACTCTGCCAAAAGCGTGTCGACGGTAAGGAAGTCTTTTGCGATGGCAGGTGGACTTTACCTCGCTTTTTCCATTATTCCGGCCATCATCGGCATGGCTGCTTACGCAATCGACCCAACACTGGACGAAGCGTCTTTTGCATTCCCTTATCTCGCTATTACTGTGTTGCCAGTTACGATCGGGATTATGGTTCTTGTTGCTGGGTTATCTGCAACCATGTCGAGTGCTAGTTCTGACGCCATAGCGGCAGTCACAATATTATTGCGAGATCTTTCGTTCCCTTTTGAGCGTCTCTTCAACATCACTAATAATATGATCGCGAGCTCACGGGTTGGGCTTGCACTCATCATCGTCATGGCACTGCTACTGGCGTTGCTATCGAACGACATCATTGGCTACATCACGTCGATGATATCGACCGTCATGTCTGGATTGTTCGTTTGCGGCCTATTGGGCAAGTATTGGCCACGATTCAATCGCTACGGTGCCTTGGGCGCACTGCTGGCAGGGTCTGCGGCATCACTAACAGTCATCGCGAACGATTCCTTAACAACCGCATTTGGCAACCCAATCCTTCCATCTGTCGGTACATCGTTGGCGATCGGTGTTTTGATCACCCTTCTAACACCGGCATCTACTGTATCAATGTCGGAAGCGCAGTCGATACTGAAAAAACAGAGAAGCCGCGTCGAAATGAGCTAGTTGGACAGTAATCTCATGCAAAATGGGCGACCCGACACAAGTATGGCAACCGCCTTTTCTCTTTGGGAAGAGAAAGAAAACATTAACCTGCTCTATATGTGTGGGATGGTAGGTTCATCGCGGTATGACGAAGCCCCCGAAGTTGGCTATCGGTGATGGCGCGCTGGGATTTTGGGCGGCAATTGACGAGGTGCATCCTGAAACGGCGACCCAGCGTTACCTGGATGCATAAGAGCCAAAACGTGCTGAACCACTTGCCGAAGGGCGTGCAGGAGAAGGCCAAGGAAGGGCTAAAGGACACCTGGATGGCGGGACGCTGAGGCGGCCTTTGACGGCTTTGTGAGGCGCTTTGAGGCGAAGTGCCCTAAAGCGGCTGAGTGCTTGCGGAAAGACCGGGAGAGCTTACTGGCGTTCTATGACTTTCCTGCAGAACACTGGACGCACATCCGGACGACGAATGTGATCGAGTCGAGCTTCGCCACGATCCGCCATCGAACAAAACAGGCGAAGGGATGTGTGACCCGGAAGACCATGCTGACAATGATCTTCAAGATGGGCGAATGCGCAGAGATGAATTGGAGGAAGTTGAGGGGCTTCAAACACTTGGCGAAGGTGATTGAAGGAGTGAAGTTTAAAGACGGGGTTGAGCAGACTGAGGTCAACAGGGACGCCGCATAGTCATGTCGTCAGACACCAGATTTGACAATAGCTCAAACTTCAGCAAGAGTTTGCCTGCTTGAACCGGGCTTATTTAACTGGCCGTTAAGTATATAGCCGAAAATTTTTCCATCAGAGGGAGCCCCCGCGACCGCTGGCGCTGTATTGTTTGACCTTGCGAAGCTGGTAGCGGGTTGCCGTGATGCTGGTTGCGGTGGCGGGGATGCTTGTAACTGCTGTCTCAGAAAGTCATCCAGGTCGCTCTGAACCGGTTGTGCGCCACATTCGCTTTCTACAGCAGAGGCCAACAAACTGCGCAGACCCGGCCCTTCCAGCAAGGTGCGCCACACTTTGGGCATGGCCCGTTTCGTCCTGCCCCTGTTGCGGTCACGGCCGAGTTGCTCCCGTGCGGCTTTCGTCGCTTCACCGGACAACACACGGGTCTTGTCGAGATAATCCACAAAACTCCCGGCCTGTTCCGCAATTTTGTTGTTTGTGGTCAACACGGTCTGATAAAAACAGCGGTCGGAATAGTCCCCTGCCTCCATGGACAAATAAAAGCTCCAGATCTTGCCATCGGTAAGAATCAGCAGGGGGACTCCCTGCTCCTAGGCGTAACGGAATAACTGCTCTTCACCTTTCTCGTCGGCGCTGCCCAGCTTCTTGGCTTCGACAAAAACCAGAGGCTTCTTCTCCGGCCCGCACAGCGCGTAATCCACCCTGCCCGTAGCGGAATGAAGAGGCGAGTACTCCAGTACAACTTCACGCGGGTCATGGTCGCCCCAACCCAGGTCGCGCAGAATCGGCTCTATCACCGACTTCTTGGTTTGCGCCTTGGAAGTCAGCCACCCGGAATCAATACGTTCAACCGCCTTTTTCAGGCCCTCGGTAGTGCTGTTGACCGTTTTTTCGCTCACTATTGACAAACCTGTTATTCGGTTGATACCGGCGGGGCATTCTACATGCTCGCCCCCGGCCTGACCAATGGCGGCAATCCAGAGCGGCGAGGCCGTTATCCTTTTTCACCTCCCGGCCCCTGCTGATGTTTAGCGGGAATGCCAAGGTGATTTGCCTTCGTTCCTCTGGGTCCCCGCCTTCGGCGAGGATGACAGGCAAAAAAAAGGAAGCCGACATGAAAATAAAGCACCTCGGTTTCCGGGCGTGCGAATTCTATATAATATCAACAACTTATAGTCTAATGTGCCAGATAGATCAGGGGTGGCAGCCTTGATTTTGGTGCTATCGGTGCTATCATTAATACAAATAACGGGCTATAAGTAGGTGGTTTGAGTGTCTGCGGGTAGCGAGGACGCAGCACGGTTTACGAAACCACTCATATACTTCCCTGCCGAAGGAGCAGGGAGGAGTTGACCATCGTCATGTCCCCTCATGCCGTTCAAGATAGCGGCCGGATGTTGCGCGTAGCGTCTCTGCTGCGCCGCACAATGTCCGTGTTGTGCGTGGTTGCGCGCTCCTTGCCTTTGTCAATCGCCCCCTCCCCCCGATTCCGGGCATTGGATGTCGGGTATCGGACAAATCACGCCCGACAATGACGAGTCGGAGAAGACAGCGTTTGCCGGGGGTGTTATTTGCCGTCGCTCTGGCGTTGCCGGCAGGCATTGCCCAGGCGCAACTGAGCCAAGAACCGATACTGGATCCTGAAGCTGTATTCGTCTTCTCGCCAGGGGACCCCCAACGTGTCATCGTAGGTGAGCCTTTCTCTCTTACCCTGCCAGTGGCGACTGGGCAAATAGCATTCTTTCGCGCGGCTTACACCCTCAGCCCGCTACCGCCAGGGGTAAACTTCGACGCAGGTTCTCGCAGGCTATACGGCACACCGACCGAGGTGGGGACGACCCGATTGACCTACCGGGTAGAGGCTGGGTTTCTCCGTTTACGCTACTACGCCACCGCGACCTTCCGCCTTGTGGTGCGCCCTGCTACAACAGTAACGGCACTGAACATACTCAGCACTGACTCCCTCTACACCCAGGGCGAAGTGATTGCGGTGGGGATACTCTTTGCGCGGCCGGTGACGGTGAGGGGCAGTCCGACTCTGTCGTTGAGATTTGACAACCGCACCCGCCGGATGAGTCATGTAAATCCTGTTTCTTCAGCGACGCCGAGCCTTATTTTCAACTACACCATACGGTCTGACGATGAAGCCACCAACGGCATCATCATCTTCCATACTGCGCTGCAGTTGAATGGCGGCAGTATTACCGACGAGGCGGGCAACCCAGCGGATCTGAGCCTGGTGGAGCACGTAATCTTCCAGAACCCCAGATACAAGGTGGACGGCACCCCGCCGCGGGTAACCGATGTTACCTTCACCACCCGTCCGCCCGAGCATATATACGGTGATGTTCCCCGCTCATATCTGGCGGATGAAGAGATAAAAGTGCGGGTGGATTTTGCTGAGCCGGTTACCATGACCGGCTCGCCGAGCCTGCGCCTGGATATAGGCACGCGCAGGGTGAGGGCGCGCTATGACGCCGGAGTGCACAGGGCTAACAACCGATCCGTTGGCTTCACCTATCGCGTGCAACCCGGCGACCTGGACCCGGACGGCATCAGCATTGCTGCCGATGCACTGGCGTCGGTTGGCACCGACACGATTACCGATGCCGCCGGCAATCCAACGAATGGTACCAGTCTTGCCGAACACGTCATCCGCAACGACCCGGCGCAGAAGGTAGATGCCGTCAAGCCGCAGGTTACTGAGGTAAGCATCATCTCCAGGCCCGCAAATGGCGACACCTATCGGGAGGGCGAGACGATTCAACTGCGCGTGGTTTTCAGTGAAGGTATGCTTATACACCCGCCTAACTTCCAAGTAGCACAGCCAATCACTCTGGGTTTGAGCCGGGTCATGGCGGAGGGGATGATCAGCCCCCAGTCTCACACTTATCACGGTGATGAATACCACACCATCACCGAAGTGGTATTCCACTACACCGTGCAAGCCGATGACTATGACACCGATGGCATCAGTTACTTGGGCACGCCTCGGGATGGTGGCAATATTTACTTAGGGGGAAGAGCTGATGTAATATTTGATGTAGCGGGCAACTCTTTGCTTAGAGACATCACTGATTTAATCATCACCAACGCTGGGCTGCACAAGGTGGACGGCGGCGTACCACGGGTGACGCACCTGGGCATAGTCTCCAGACCCGACCAGGGCGACACCTATCGGCAAGGCGAAGAGATTAGCGTCACGCTGACTTTCAACCGGTCGCTTGTGGGGGATCCAGGCAATCTGCGTTTGACGCTGAACCTGGATTCGGGTGCGGTCGTCTCGCAGAGCACGCGCCCTGATGTTGTCAATCGTAATCAACATGTGGGTTTCACCTTCATCGTGCAAGACGGCGACCTGGACGAAGACGGCATCAGCATCGGCGCCGATGCGCTGAGTTTGACCGGCGGCAGCGTCACCAACCAGGCTGGCAGGCCGCTGATTCTGAGCCTGGCGCAACACACCGTCACCCATCACCCGGCGCACAAGGTGGATGCCGCGGCGCCGAAGGTGACCAATCTGCGCATCGTCTCCACACCAGCGCAGGGGGCGGTGTATCGGTTGGGCGAGATGATTCGGGTGCGCCTGACGCTGGATCAGCCGGTCATGCCCAGCGGTTCGCCGATTCTGTCGGTACCTTTGTTGATCGGCGCTGTCGCCCGCACCTTGACCTTCGACAAATTTCGCTTCCCGGTCTCGGCAATAGAAGTCGCCTATCAGGTGCAGGGCGGTGATCTGGACGAAGACGGCATCAGCATCGGCGAGGGCGGGCTGGAAGTGACCGGCGGTAGCCTGGCAGATGCCGTGGGTAACCCGCTGCGCCTAAGCCTTGAGGGTCATATCATCACCAATGCGCCCGCGCATCAGGTCAGCGCGGTGCTGCGCTTTATGGATGTGAATTCCGTGCCAGACCAGATCTATACGGTGGGGCAGTCAGTCAGCCTGACCCTGCCGCAAGCCATTGGCGGTGTCGCCCCCCGGCGTTATGGCTTGACCGGTAACGTCCCACCCGGGCTGGTATTTGATGCCGACACCCGCACCCTGTCCGGCACGCCGAGCGCGCCCATGGAGGCCACCGAGTTGCAGTGGACGGCAACCGATGCGGCGCCATCGGTTGCGTCCTTGAGATTTCAAATGACCATAGTCGCCGCGCCGAGTTTTGCTGAGCCACTGCGCTTGAGTCTGCGGCAAAGTGAATCGCTGCCGGTAGCACCTGCCGAGCCGATTAAGTTGCCGGCTGCCAAAGATGGCGCACCACCGATTGTGTATACATTGGCAGGCGACCTGCCGCCCGGGCTGGCATTCGACCCTGGCACCCGCGCCCTGTCCGGCACGCCAGCCGAACTCGGTGTCACCACCCTGACCTATACCGCAACCGATGCCAACGGCGCATCTGTCTCCGGCGACTTTGAGTTCACGGTGGTGGATGCCGTCTCACCAGAGGTGACCGGCGTGTCGATTATTTCCACGCCGAACCAGGGCGACACCTACCTCCTGGGCGAACAAATTAGGATGCGCCTGGACTTTAACGAGCCGGTTTTTGCGAAAGTTTTGCCGAAACCGATACCGTCATTAAATCTGCGAATTGGCACCGAAACTACTTTCATGCGTTTTCCTTTTCCGGCTGATAGCGATGAGCCGGTGATGTCGTTGGAAGGAAGTTACACGGTGCAAGCAGGCGATCTGGACGAAGACGGCATCGGTAGCATACTTGATTTGGCCATAGTCGGAATGCGTGTTGACCTCACCGATGCCGCCGGTAACCCGCTGCTGCTGAGTGTCGCCGCCAACCCCGATAATCCGCAGCACAAGGTGGATGGCGTGGTGCCGAAGGTGAGTTTTGTGTTGGTTACTCCGCAGCCCGACAACCACAATACCTACGCATTGGGCGAAGAAATTAAAGTGGTGCTGGCTTTTGATAGTCACTTTCCCGTGCTTCAGGGGCAGTTATCCATGCAGTTGACGCTGGATTCCGGCGGGGTCACCGCACAAAATTCAAGGAAACACGACGGCATCGGTGGCCACGGTGTTGGCCTGGATTTCAGTTATGTCGTGCAAGCGGGCGATCTGGACAAAAACGGCTTCAGCCTGGGTGCCAATGCATTGAGGCTGATGCCGGGGGTGAGCGTTACCGATGAATCGGGCAATCCGGTGAATTTAAGTCTGGCGGATTTCGCGTTCACTGATGATCCGAATTACCAGGTGGACGCGGTGGCGCCAGAGGTGACGGATGTGACCATCACCTCCACGCCAAAACTCTTCGGCCATTATCGTACCGGCGAGCGGATTACCCTGCGGGTGGATTTCGACGAGCCGGTGACCCTGGTTGATGATGCGCCGGTTGTGTGGATGTCTTTGGGCGATGAACCTCGCCGAGTGGTGATGGAGTATGCGGCGGTGCAACCCGATGACACTTCCCTGTTGTTCGGTTACACCGTGCAAGCCGGCGATGAGGACAATAACGGCGTTGGCATTGGTGCGCTAGCGCTGAGGGTGACGAGCGGCATGGTCACCGATATCGTCGGCAACCCGGCGGATTTGAGCCTGACCGCGCACGCCATTATCAATGACCCGCTGCACAAGGTGGATGGCGTGGGCCCGCGGGTGACGAGTGTGCGTATTCTTTCCCCCTCGTCTGACAACCCCGACCCCAGCACCTTCAAGTTGGGCGAGTATATTCGCGTTCTGGTGAATTTTAATTCTGATCTCCATGGGGATGCCACGGCTCTGCGTTTGGCACTGGGCATGGAGAGCGGCGAGGCAATCTTGCAGGGCAGGGCAGCGCTCAACTCACTGCGCCAGGTAATATTCCGACATACCGTACAACTCGGCGACCTGGACGAAGACGGCATCAGCATCGGTGCCGATGCGCTGAGTGTGGCGGATGGGGGCAGTGTCACCGATGACCTGGGTAATTCGGTGGATTTAAGTCTGGCGCATGTCGCCTTCACTGATGACCCGACGCGCAAGGTGGATGGCGTGCCGCCGGATATTGTTGCGCCTTTGCCCTATAGCACCGAGGCCACGGCGACCTTGACGCCGCTGGCTGCTACTGACTACGACACGGCTACTTCCGCCGATGGCACGGCGACTATCACCCACGACGCGCCGGCGACCTTCCCGCTGGGCACCACGGTCATCACCTGGAGCGCGACCGATCCAGCGGGTAATGAAGTGAGTGCGACTCAGGTGGTCACGGTTGAGGATACCACCGCGCCGGTGATTGCCTTGACCGGCGCCAATCCGCAGATCATTGAGTTTGGCGATGAGTATATTGAACTGGAGGCAACCGCCACCGATCGGGTGGATGATGACCTCGAACTCACCGGCAGGATTGTCATTGCCGGTGACGAGGTAATCACCGACCGGGTCGGGGAATACACGGTCACCTACGATGTCTCCGATGCCGCCGGCAACCCGGCCGAGCAAAAGACCCGCACGGTCAGGGTGACCGACACCACCGCGCCGGGCATCACCGCGCCGGAGCTCTATGCCACTGAGGCCATCGCCGAGCAGACGCCGCTCACCGCTAACGACCACTACGGCACCGCCACCTCCAGCGACCGCAGTGCCAGGATTACCAGCACCGCGCCGGCGACCTTCCCGCTGGGCGACACCATCATCATCTGGACCGCGACCGATGCCAATGGCCTGAGCAGCACCGCCGAGCAGACCATCACCATCGCCGACACCACCAAGCCGGACATCACCGCACCGGCGAATGTGTCCACGGAAGCCACCGCACCGACCACGCCAGTCGCCGTGGGACAGGCCGCCGCGACTGACCTGGTGGATAACGCGCTCGAGATCACGCGCAACCCGCAGACCAACGACTTCGCCGTCGGAGAACACACCATCACCTGGAAGGCCACGGATGCGAGCGGGAACTTCGCCACCGCCACCCAGACCGTCACCATCACCGACACCACCGCGCCGGTGATTGCCTTGACCGGCGCCAATCCGCAGATCATTGAGTTTGGCGATGAGTATATTGAACTGGAGGCAACCGCCACCGATCGGGTGGATGATGACCTCGAACTCACCGGCAGGATTGCCATTGCCGGTGACGAGGTAATCACCGACCGGGTCGGGGAATACACGGTCACCTACGATGTCTCCGATGCCGCCGGCAACCCGGCCGAGCAAAAGACCCGCACGGTCAGGGTGACCGACACCACCGCGCCGGGCATCACCGCGCCGGAGCTCTATGCCACTGAGGCCATCGCCGAGCAGACGCCGCTCACCGCTAACGACCACTACGGCACCGCCACCTCCAGCGACCGCAGTGCCAGGATTACCAGCACCGCGCCGGCGACCTTCCCGCTGGGCGACACCATCATCATCTGGACCGCGACCGATGCCAATGGCCTGAGCAGCACCGCCGAGCAGACCATCCGCATCACCGACACCACCAAGCCGGACATCACCGCACCGGCGAATGTGTCCACGGAAGCCACCGCACCGACCACGCCAGTCGCCGTGGGACAGGCCGCCGCGACTGACCTGGTGGATAACGCGCTCGAGATCACGCGCAACCCGCAGACCAACGACTTCGCCGTCGGAGAACACACCATCACCTGGAAGGCCACCGATGCGAGCGGGAACTTCGCCACCGCCACCCAGACCGTCACCATCACCGACACCACCGCGCCGGAGATTGCCTTGACCGGCGCCAATCCGCAGATCATTGAGTTTGGCGATGAGTATATTGAACTGGAGGCAACCGCCACCGATCGGGTGGATGATGACCTCGAACTCACCGGCAGGATTGTCATTGCCGGTGACGAGGTAATCACCGACCGGGTCGGGGAATACACGGTCACCTACGATGTCTCCGACGCCGCCGGCAACCCGGCCGAGCAAAAGACCCGCACGGTCAGGGTGACCGACACCACCGCGCCGGGCATCACCGCGCCGGAGCTCTATGCCACTGAGGCCATCGCCGAGCAGACGCCGCTCACCGCTAACGACCACTACGGCACCGCCACCTCCAGCGACCGCAGTGCCAGGATTACCAGCACCGCGCCGGCGACCTTCCCGCTGGGCGACACCATCATCATCTGGACCGCGACCGATGCCAATGGCCTGAGCAGCACCGCCGAGCAGACCATCCGCATCGCTGACACCACCAAGCCGGACATCACCGCACCGGCGAATGTATCCAAAGAAGCCACCGGACCGACCACGCCAGTCGCCGTGGGACAGGCCGCCGCGACTGACCTGGTGGATAACGCGCTCAAGATCACGCGCAGCCCGGAGACGAACGACTTCGCCGTCGGAGAACACGCCATCACCTGGAAGGCAACGGATGCTTCGGGTAATGAAGAGACCGATACCCAGACCATCACCATCGCCGACACCACCGCGCCGGAGATCACCTTGACCGGTGCAGAGGAACAGACCATCGAGTTTGGCGATGGCTATGCCGAACTGAAGGCCACCGCGACCGACCTGGTGGATGGCGACCTCACCGGCAGCATTGCCATTGCCGGCACAGTGAACACCGACCGGGTCGGGCAATACACGGTCACCTACGATGTCTCCGACACCGCCGGCAACGCCGCCGTGCAGAAGACCCGCACGGTCATCGTCGAAGACACCATGAAGCCGGGCATCACCGCACCTGAGCCCTATGCCACCGAAGCCACGGCTACCTTGACCCCGCTGGGCCGGGATGAGTACGGCATCGCCACGTCCACCGATGGCGACATCACCGACGACGCGCCGGCGACCTTCCCGGTGGGCGACACCATCATCACCTGGACCGCCACCGATGCCAATGACCTGATTAGCACCGCCGAGCAGACCATCACCATCGCCGACACCACCAAGCCGGACATCACCGCACCGGCGAATGTATCCACGGAAGCCACCGGACCGACCACGTCAGTCACCGTGGGACAGGCCGCCGCGACTGACCTGGCAGATAACGCGCTCAAGATTACGCGCAGCCCGGAGACGAACGACTTCGCCGTCGGAGAACACGCCATCACCTGGAAGGCAACGGATGCTTCGGGTAATGAAGAGACCGATACCCAGACCATCACCATCGCCGACACCACCGCGCCGGAGATCACCTTGACCGGTGCAGAGGAACAGACCATCGAGTTTGGCGATGGCTATGCCGAACTGAAGGCCACCGCGACCGACCTGGTGGATGGCGACCTCACCGGCAGCATTGCCATTGCCGGCACAGTGAACACCGACCGGGTCGGGCAATACACGGTCACCTACGATGTCTCCGACACCGCCGGCAACGCCGCCGTGCAGAAGACCCGCACGGTCATCGTCGAAGACACCATGAAGCCGGGCATCACCGTACCTGAGCCCTATGCCACCGAAGCCACGGCTACCTTGACCCCGCTGGGCCGGGATGAGTACGGCATCGCCACGTCCACCGATGGCGACATCACCGACGACGCGCCGGCGACCTTCCCGGTGGGCGACACCATCATCACCTGGACCGCCACCGATGCCAATGACCTGATTAGCACCGCCGAGCAGACCATCACCATCGCCGACACCACCAAGCCGGACATCACCGCACCGGCGAATGTGTCCACGGAAGCCACCGGACCGACCACGCCAGTCGCCGTGGGACAGGCCGCCGCGACTGACCTGGCAGATAACGCGCTCAAGATCACGCGCAGCCCGGAGACGAACGACTTCGCCGTCGGAGAACACGCCATCACCTGGAAGGCAACGGATGCTTCGGGTAATGAAGAGACCGATACCCAGACCATCACCATCGCCGACACCACCGCGCCGGAGATCACCTTGACCGGTGCAGAGGAACAGACCATCGAGTTTGGCGATGGCTATGCCGAACTGAAGGCCACCGCGACCGACCTGGTGGATGGCGACCTCACCGGCAGCATTGCCATTGCCGGCACAGTGAACACCGACCGGGTCGGGCAATACACGGTCACCTACGATGTCTCCGACACCGCCGGCAACGCCGCCGTGCAGAAGACCCGCACGGTCATCGTCGAAGACACCATGAAGCCGGGCATCACCGTACCTGAGCCCTATGCCACCGAAGCCACGGCTACCTTGACCCCGCTGGGCCGGGATGAGTACGGCATCGCCACGTCCACCGATGGCGACATCACCGACGACGCGCCGGCGACCTTCCCGGTGGGCGACACCATCATCACCTGGACCGCGACCGATGCCAATGGCCTGAGCAGCACCGCCGAGCAGACCATCACCATCGCCGACACCACCAAGCCGGTGATTACCGCACCGGAAGATGTATCCAAAGAAGCCACCGGACCGACCACGCCAGTCACCGTGGGACAGGCAACTGCGACTGACCTGGCAGATAACGCGCTCAAGATCACGCGCAGCCCGGAGACCAACGACTTCGCCGTCGGAGAACACGCCATCACCTGGAAGGCAACGGATGCTTCGGGTAATGAAGAGACCGATACCCAGACCATCACCATCGCCGACACCACCGCGCCGGAGATCACCTTGACCGGTGCAGAGGAACAGACCATCGAGTTTGGCGATGGCTATGCCGAACTGAAGGCCACCGCGACCGACCTGGTGGATGGCGACCTCACCGGCAGCATTGCCATTGCCGGCACAGTGAACACCGACCGGGTCGGGCAATACACGGTCACCTACGATGTCTCCGACGCCGCCGGCAACCCGGCCGAGCAAAAGACCCGCACGGTCAGGGTGACCGACACCACCGCGCCGGGCATCACCGCGCCGGAGCCCTATGCCACTGAGGCCATCGCCGAGCAGACGCCGCTCACCGCTAACGACCACTACGGCACCGCCACCTCCAGCGACCGCAGTGCCAGGATTACCAGCACCGCGCCGGCGACCTTCCCGCTGGGCGACACCATCATCATCTGGACCGCGACCGATGCCAATGGCCTGAGCAGCACCGCCGAGCAGACCATCACCATCGCCGACACCACCAAGCCGGACATCACCGCACCGGCGAATGTGTCCACGGAAGCCACCGCACCGACCACGCCAGTCGCCGTGGGACAGGCCACCGCGACTGACCTGGTGGATAACGCGCTCGAGATCACGCGCAACCCGCAGACCAACGACTTCGCCGTCGGAGAACACGCCATCACCTGGAAGGCAACGGATGCGATCGGGTGGATGATGACTCGAACTCACCGGCCAACCGCCACCACCACCGCGCCGGACATCACCGACCGATAGCCCTATGCCACTGAGGACCATCGCCATCACCGACACCACCGCGCCGCGCGCGGATCACCTGAGCTTGACCATCCGCATCATTGCCGGTGCACCGACGCCAAGGCCGCCGCAGCGCTCGAGATCATCGAGTTTGGCGATGAGGCCACGGTGCGAGCACCTTACCGCCACCCAGACCGACCATCACCGACACCACCGCGCCAATCCCGCCTGGTGGACCGGATCGGGTGGATGACCGGCGATGTCCATTGCCGGTGACGAGTGAACACCGACCGGGTCGGGGAATACACGGTCACCTACGATGTCTCCGACGCCGCCGGCAACCCGGCCGAGCAAAAGACCCGCACGGTCAGGGTGACCGACACCACCGCGCCGGGCATCACCGCGCCGGAGCCCTATGCCACTACGGCACCGCCACCTCCAGCGACCCACCACGCCAGTCGCCGCCGACCTGGTGGATAACGCGCTCGAGATCACGCGCAAGCAGGCCACCGCGAGCGGGAACTTCGCCACCGCCACCCGCAATTGAGTTTGGCGATGAGTATATTGAACTGGACCGATCGCCGGCTCGAACTCACCGGCAGGATTGTCATTCCCGCTGACGACCACCGACCGGGTCGGGGCTGGACCAACCCGGCCGAGCAAAAGACCCGCCACCTGGCCAGCCGAGCAGGATTACCAGCACCGCGCCGGCGACCTTCCCGCTGGGCGACACCATCATCATCTGGACCGCGACCGATCGCCTGACCGCCACCAAGCCGCCACCGCACCGACATCACCGCACCAATGTGCCGGACCTGGAAGGCCACGGATGCGAGCGGGAACTTGCCAGACCGTCACCGCACACCGATCGGGTGGACCGACACGCCAGCACCGCGCCGGCGACCTTCCCGCTGGGCGACACCATCATCATCTGGCCGGCAGCACATCACCAGCACCGGCGAATGTGTCCACGGAAGCCACCGCACCGACCACGCCAGTCGCCGTGGGACAGGCCGCCGCGACTGACCTGGTGGATAACGCGCTCGAGATCACGCGCAACCCGCAGACCAACGACTTCGCCGTCGGAGAACACACCATCACCTGGAAGGCCACGGATGCGAGCGGGAACTTCGCCACCGCCACCCAGACCGTCGCCATCACCGACACCACCGCGCCGGTGATTGCCTTGACCGGCGCCAATCCGCAGATCATTGAGTTTGGCGATGAGTATATTGAACAGGAGGCAACCGCCACCGATCGGGTGGATGATGACCTCGAACTCACCGGCAGGATTGTCATTGCCGGTGACGAGGTAATCACCGACCGGGTCGGGGAATACACGGTCACCTACGATGTCTCCGATGCCGCCGGCAACCCGGCCGAGCAAAAGACCCGCACGGTCAGGGTGACCGACACCACCGCGCCGGACATCACCGCACCGGAGCCCTATGCCACTGAGGCCATCGCCGAGCAGACGCCGCTCACCGCTAACGACCACTACGGCACCGCCACCTCCAGCGACCGCAGTGCCAGGATTACCAGCACCGCGCCGGCGACCTTCCCGCTGGGCGACACCATCATCACCTGGACCGCCACCGATGCCAATGACCTGAGCAGCACCGCCGAGCAGACCATCCGCATCACCGACACCACCAAGCCGGACATCACCGCACCGGCGAATGTGTCCACGGAAGCCACCGCACCGACCACGCCAGTCGCCGTGGGACAGGCCGCCGCGACTGACCTGGTGGATAACGCGCTCGAGATCACGCGCAACCCGCAGACCAACGACTTCGCCGTCGGAGAACACACCATCACCTGGAAGGCCACGGATGCTTCGGGTAATGAAGAGACCGATACCCAGACCATCACCATCGCCGACACCACCGCGCCGGAGATCACCTTGACCGGCGCCAATCCGCAGATCATTGAGTTTGGCGATGAGTATATTGAACTGGAGGCAACCGCCACCGACCTGGTGGATGGCGATCTCACCGGCAGGATTGCCATTGACAGTAGTGCCGTGAACATCAACCAAGTTGGAGATTACTCGGTCACCTACGATGTCTCCGACACCACCGGCAACCCGGCCGTGCAGAAGACCCGCACGGTCAGGGTGACCGACACCACCGCGCCGGGCATCACCGCACCGGCGCTCTATGCCACTGAGGCCATCGCCGAGCAGACGCCGCTCACCGCTAACGACCACTACGGCACCGCCACCTCCAGCGACCGCAGTGCCAGGATTACCAGCACCGCGCCGGCGACCTTCCCGCTGGGCGACACCATCATCATCTGGACCGCGACCGATGCCAATGGCCTGAGCAGCACCGCCGAGCAGACCATCCGCATCACCGACACCACCAAGCCGGTGATTACCGCACCGGAAGATGTATCCAAAGAAGCCACCGGACCGACCACGCCAGTCACCGTGGGACAGGCCGCCGCGACTGACCTGGCCGACCAGGCACCCAAGATCACGCGCAGCCCGGAGACGAACGACTTCGCCGTCGGAGAACACACCATCACCTGGAAGGCAACGGATGCTTCGGGTAATGAAGAGACCGATACCCAGACCATCACCATCGCCGACACCACCGCGCCGGAGATCACCTTGACCGGTGCAGAGGAACAGACCATCGAGTTTGGCGATGGCTATGCCGAACTGAAGGCCACCGCGACCGACCTGGTGGATGGCGACCTCACCGGCAGCATTGCCATTGCCGGCACAGTGAACACCGACCGGGTCGGGCAATACACGGTCACCTACGATGTCTCCGACACCGCCGGCAACGCCGCCGTGCAGAAGACCCGCACGGTCATCGTCGAAGACACCATGAAGCCGGGCATCACCGTACCTGAGCCCTATGCCACCGAAGCCACGGCTACCTTGACCCCGCTGGGCCGGGATGAGTACGGCATCGCCACGTCCACCGATGGCGACATCACCGACGACGCGCCGGCGACCTTCCCGGTGGGCGACACCATCATCACCTGGACCGCCACCGATGCCAATGACCTGAGCAGCACCGCCGAGCAGACCATCACCATCGCCGACACCACCAAGCCGGACATCACCGCACCGGCGAATGTGTCCACGGAAGCCACCGGACCGACCACGCCAGTCACCGTGGGACAGGCCGCCGCGACTGACCTGGCAGATAACGCGCTCAAGATCACGCGCAGCCCGGAGACGAACGACTTCGCCGTCGGAGAACACGCCATCACCTGGAAGGCAACGGATGCGAGCGGGAACTTCGCCACCGCCACCCAGACCGTCACCATCACCGACACCACCGCGCCGGTGATTGCCTTGACCGGCGCCAATCCGCAGATCATTGAGTTTGGCGATGAGTATATTGAACAGGAGGCAACCGCCACCGATCGGGTGGATGATGACCTCGAACTCACCGGCAGGATGGTCATTGCCGGTGACGAGGTAATCACCGACCGGGTCGGGGAATACACGGTCACCTACGATGTCTCCGATGCCGCCGGCAACCCGGCCGAGCAAAAGACCCGCACGGTCAGGGTGACCGACACCACCGCGCCGGACATCACCGCACCGGAGCCCTATGCCACTGAGGCCATCGCCGAGCAGACGCCGCTCACCGCTAACGACCACTACGGCACCGCCACCTCCAGCGACCGCAGTGCCAGGATTACCAGCACCGCGCCGGCGACCTTCCCGCTGGGCGACACCATCATCATCTGGACCGCGACCGATGCCAATGGCCTGAGCAGCACCGCCGAGCAGACCATCCGCATCACCGACACCACCAAGCCGGACATCACCGCACCGGCGAATGTGTCCACGGAAGCCACCGCACCGACCACGCCAGTCGCCGTGGGACAGGCCGCCGCGACTGACCTGGTGGATAACGCGCTCGAGATCACGCGCAACCCGCAGACCAACGACTTCGCCGTCGGAGAACACACCATCACCTGGAAGGCCACGGATGCGAGCGGGAACTTCGCCACCGCCACCCAGACCGTCGCCATCACCGACACCACCGCGCCGGTGATTGCCTTGACCGGCGCCAATCCGCAGATCATTGAGTTTGGCGATGAGTATATTGAACAGGAGGCAACCGCCACCGATCGGGTGGATGATGACCTCGAACTCACCGGCAGGATGGTCATTGCCGGTGACGAGGTAATCACCGACCGGGTCGGGGAATACACGGTCACCTACGATGTCTCCGACGCCGCCGGCAACCCGGCCGAGCAGAAGACCCGCACGGTCAGGGTGACCGACACCACCGCGCCGGGCATCACCGCACCGGCGCTCTATGCCACTGAGGCCATCGCCGAGCAGACGCCGCTCACCGCTAACGACCACTACGGCACCGCCACCTCCAGCGACCGCAGTGCCAGGATTACCAGCACCACGCCGGCGACCTTCCCGCTGGGCGACACCATCATCATCTGGACCGCGACCGATGCCAATGGCCTGAGCAGCACCGCCGAGCAGACCATCCGCATCACCGACACCACCAAGCCGGTGATTACCGCACCGGAAGATGTATCCAAAGAAGCCACCGGACCGACCACGCCAGTCGCCGTGGGACAGGCCGCCGCGACTGACCTGGCAGATAACGCGCTCAAGATTACGCGCAGCCCGGAGACCAACGACTTCGCCGTCGGAGAACACGCCATCACCTGGAAGGCAACGGATGCTTCGGGTAATGAAGAGACCGATACCCAGACCATCACCATCGCCGACACCACCGCGCCGGAGATCACCTTGACCGGTGCAGAGGAACAGACCATCGAGTTTGGCGATGGCTATGCCGAACTGAAGGCCACCGCGACCGACCTGGTGGATGGCGACCTCACCGGCAGCATTGCCATTGCCGGCACAGTGAACACCGACCGGGTCGGGCAATACACGGTCACCTACGATGTCTCCGACACCGCCGGCAACGCCGCCGTGCAGAAGACCCGCACGGTCATCGTCGAAGACACCATGAAGCCGGGCATCACCGCACCTGAGCCCTATGCCACCGAAGCCACGGCTACCTTGACCCCGCTGGGCCGGGATGAGTACGGCATCGCCACGTCCACCGATGGCGACATCACCGACGACGCGCCGGCGACCTTCCCGGTGGGCGACACCATCATCACCTGGACCGCCACCGATGCCAATGACCTGATTAGCACCGCCGAGCAGACCATCACCATCGCCGACACCACCAAGCCGGACATCACCGCACCGGCGAATGTGTCCACGGAAGCCACCGGACCGACCACGTCAGTCACCGTGGGACAGGCCGCCGCGACTGACCTGGCAGATAACGCGCTCAAGATTACGCGCAGCCCGGAGACGAACGACTTCGCCGTCGGAGAACACGCCATCACCTGGAAGGCAACGGATGCTTCGGGTAATGAAGAGACCGATACCCAGACCATCACCATCGCCGACACCACCGCGCCGGAGATCACCTTGACCGGTGCAGAGGAACAGACCATCGAGTTTGGCGATGGCTATGCCGAACTGAAGGCCACCGCGACCGACCTGGTGGATGGCGACCTCACCGGCAGCATTGCCATTGCCGGCACAGTGAACACCGACCGGGTCGGGCAATACACGGTCACCTACGATGTCTCCGACACCGCCGGCAACGCCGCCGTGCAGAAGACCCGCACGGTCATCGTCGAAGACACCATGAAGCCGGGCATCACCGTACCTGAGCCCTATGCCACCGAAGCCACGGCTACCTTGACCCCGCTGGGCCGGGATGAGTACGGCATCGCCACGTCCACCGATGGCGACATCACCGACGACGCGCCGGCGACCTTCCCGGTGGGCGACACCATCATCACCTGGACCGCGACCGATGCCAATGGCCTGAGCAGCACCGCCGAGCAGACCATCACCATCGCCGACACCACCAAGCCGGTGATTACCGCACCGGAAGATGTATCCAAAGAAGCCACCGGACCGACCACGCCAGTCACCGTGGGACAGGCAACTGCGACTGACCTGGTGGATAACGCGCTCGAGATCACGCGCAACCCGCAGACCAACGACTTCGCCGTCGGAGAACACACCATCACCTGGAAGGCCACGGATGCGAGCGGGAACTTCGCCACCGCCACCCAGACCGTCGCCATCACCGACACCACCGCGCCGGTGATTGCCTTGACCGGCGCCAATCCGCAGATCATTGAGTTTGGCGATGAGTATATTGAACAGGAGGCAACCGCCACCGATCGGGTGGATGATGACCTCGAACTCACCGGCAGGATGGTCATTGCCGGTGACGAGGTAATCACCGACCGGGTCGGGGAATACACGGTCACCTACGATGTCTCCGACGCCGCCGGCAACCCGGCCGAGCAAAAGACCCGCACGGTCAGGGTGACCGACACCACCGCGCCGGACATCACCGCACCGGAGCCCTATGCCACTGAGGCCATCGCCGAGCAGACGCCGCTCACCGCTAACGACCACTACGGCACCGCCACCTCCAGCGACCGCAGTGCCAGGATTACCAGCACCGCGCCGGCGACCTTCCCGCTGGGCGACACCATCATCATCTGGACCGCGACCGATGCCAATGGCCTGAGCAGCACCGCCGAGCAGACCATCCGCATCACCGACACCACCAAGCCGGACATCACCGCACCGGCGAATGTGTCCACGGAAGCCACCGCACCGACCACGCCAGTCGCCGTGGGACAGGCCGCCGCGACTGACCTGGTGGATAACGCGCTCGAGATCACGCGCAACCCGCAGACCAACGGCTTCGCCGTCGGAGAACACGCCATCACCTGGAAGGCCACGGATGCGAGCGGGAACTTCGCCACCGCCACCCAGACCGTCACCATCACCGACACCACCAAACCGGTGATTGCCTTGACCGGCGCCAATCCGCAGATCATTGAGTTTGGCGATGAGTATATTGAACTGGAGGCAACCGCCACCGATCGGGTGGATGATGACCTCGAACTCACCGGCAGGATGGTCATTGCCGGTGACGAGGTAATCACCGACCGGGTCGGGGAATACACGGTCACCTACGATGTCTCCGACGCCGCCGGCAACCCGGCCGAGCAGAAGACCCGCACGGTCAGGGTGACCGACACCACCGCGCCGGGCATCACCGCACCGGCGCTCTATGCCACTGAGGCCATCGCCGAGCAGACGCCGCTCACCGCTAACGACCACTACGGCACCGCCACCTCCAGCGACCGCAGTGCCAGGATTACCAGCACCACGCCGGCGACCTTCCCGCTGGGCGACACCATCATCATCTGGACCGCGACCGATGCCAATGGCCTGAGCAGCACCGCCGAGCAGACCATCCGCATCACCGACACCACCAAGCCGGTGATTACCGCACCGGAAGATGTATCCAAAGAAGCCACCGGACCGACCACGCCAGTCGCCGTGGGACAGGCCGCCGCGACTGACCTGGCAGATAACGCGCTCAAGATTACGCGCAGCCCGGAGACCAACGATCGGCGATGGTGATGGTCTGCTCGGCGGTGCTGCTCAGGCCATTGGCATCGGTCGCGGTCCAGGTGATGATGGTGTCGCCCACCGGGAAGGTCGCCGGCGCGTCGTCGGTGATGTCGCCATCGGTGGACGTGGCGATGCCGTACTCATCCCGGCCCAGCGGGGTCAAGGTAGCCGTGGCTTCGGTGGCATAGGGCTCAGGTACGGTGATGCCCGGCTTCATGGTGTCTTCGACGATGACCGTGCGGGTCTTCTGCACGGCGGCGTTGCCGGCGGTGTCGGAGACATCGTAGGTGACCGTGTATTGCCCGACCCGGTCGGTGTTCACTGTGCCGGCAATGGCAATGCTGCCGGTGAGGTCGCCATCCACCAGGTCGGTCGCGGTGGCCTTCAGTTCGGCATAGCCATCGCCAAACTCGATGGTCTGTTCCTCTGCACCGGTCAAGGTGATCTCCGGCGCGGTGGTGTCGGCGATGGTGATGGTCTGGGTATCGGTCTCTTCATTACCCGAAGCATCCGTTGCCTTCCAGGTGATGGCGTGTTCTCCGACGGCGAAGTCGTTGGTCTCCGGGCTGCGCGTAATCTTGAGCGCGTTATCTGCCAGGTCAGTCGCGGCGGCCTGTCCCACGGCGACTGGCGTGGTCGGTCCGGTGGCTTCTTTGGATACATCTTCCGGTGCGGTAATCACCGGCTTGGTGGTGTCGGTGATGCGGATGGTCTGCTCGGCGGTGCTGCTCAGGCCATTGGCATCGGTCGCGGTCCAGATGATGATGGTGTCGCCCAGCGGGAAGGTCGCCGGCGTGGTGCTGGTAATCCTGGCACTGCGGTCGCTGGAGGTGGCGGTGCCGTAGTGGTCGTTAGCGGTGAGCGGCGTCTGCTCGGCGATGGCCTCAGTGGCATAGAGCGCCGGTGCGGTGATGCCCGGCGCGGTGGTGTCGGTCACCCTGACCGTGCGGGTCTTCTGCTCGGCCGGGTTGCCGGCGGCGTCGGAGACATCGTAGGTGACCGTGTATTCCCCGACCCGGTCGGTGATTACCTCGTCACCGGCAATGACCATCCTGCCGGTGAGTTCGAGGTCATCATCCACCCGATCGGTGGCGGTTGCCTCCAGTTCAATATACTCATCGCCAAACTCAATGATCTGCGGATTGGCGCCGGTCAAGGCAATCACCGGTTTGGTGGTGTCGGTGATGGTGACGGTCTGGGTGGCGGTGGCGAAGTTCCCGCTCGCATCCGTGGCCTTCCAGGTGATGGCGTGTTCTCCGACGGCGAAGCCGTTGGTCTGCGGGTTGCGCGTGATCTCGAGCGCGTTATCCACCAGGTCAGTCGCGGCGGCCTGTCCCACGGCGACTGGCGTGGTCGGTGCGGTGGCTTCCGTGGACACATTCGCCGGTGCGGTGATGTCCGGCTTGGTGGTGTCGGTGATGCGGATGGTCTGCTCGGCGGTGCTGCTCAGGCCATTGGCATCGGTCGCGGTCCAGATGATGATGGTGTCGCCCAGCGGGAAGGTCGCCGGCGCGGTGCTGGTAATCCTGGCACTGCGGTCGCTGGAGGTGGCGGTGCCGTAGTGGTCGTTAGCGGTGAGCGGCGTCTGCTCGGCGATGGCCTCAGTGGCATAGGGCTCCGGTGCGGTGATGTCCGGCGCGGTGGTGTCGGTCACCCTGACCGTGCGGGTCTTTTGCTCGGCCGGGTTGCCGGCGGCGTCGGAGACATCGTAGGTGACCGTGTATTCCCCGACCCGGTCGGTGATTACCTCGTCACCGGCAATGACCATCCTGCCGGTGAGTTCGAGGTCATCATCCACCCGATCGGTGGCGGTTGCCTCCTGTTCAATATACTCATCGCCAAACTCAATGATCTGCGGATTGGCGCCGGTCAAGGCAATCACCGGCGCGGTGGTGTCGGTGATGGCGACGGTCTGGGTGGCGGTGGCGAAGTTCCCGCTCGCATCCGTGGCCTTCCAGGTGATGGTGTGTTCTCCGACGGCGAAGTCGTTGGTCTGCGGGTTGCGCGTGATCTCGAGCGCGTTATCCACCAGGTCAGTCGCGGCGGCCTGTCCCACGGCGACTGGCGTGGTCGGTGCGGTGGCTTCCGTGGACACATTCGCCGGTGCGGTGATGTCCGGCTTGGTGGTGTCGGTGATGCGGATGGTCTGCTCGGCGGTGCTGCTCAGGTCATTGGCATCGGTGGCGGTCCAGGTGATGATGGTGTCGCCCACCGGGAAATCTTCGGGCGCGTCGTCGGTGATGTCGCCATCGGTGGACGTGGCGATGCCGTACTCATCCCGGCCCAGCGGGGTCAAGGTAGCCGTGGCTTCGGTGGCATAGGGCTCAGGTACGGTGATGCCCGGCTTCATGGTGTCTTCGACGATGACCGTGCGGGTCTTCTGCACGGCGGCGTTGCCGGCGGTGTCGGAGACATCGTAGGTGACCGTGTATTGCCCGACCCGGTCGGTGTTCACTGTGCCGGCAATGGCAATGCTGCCGGTGAGGTCGCCATCCACCAGGTCGGTCGCGGTGGCCTTCAGTTCGGCATAGCCATCGCCAAACTCGATGGTCTGTTCCTCTGCACCGGTCAAGGTGATCTCCGGCGCGGTGGTGTCGGCGATGGTGATGGTCTGGGTATCGGTCTCTTCATTACCCGAAGCATCCGTTGCCTTCCAGGTGATGGCGTGTTCTCCGACGGCGAAGTCGTTCGTCTCCGGGCTGCGCGTAATCTTGAGCGCGTTATCTGCCAGGTCAGTCGCGGCGGCCTGTCCCACGGCGACTGACGTGGTCGGTCCGGTGGCTTCCGTGGACACATTCGCCGGTGCGGTGATGTCCGGCTTGGTGGTGTCGGTGATGCGGATGGTCTGCTCGGCGGTGCTGCTCAGGCCATTGGCATCGGTCGCGGTCCAGATGATGATGGTGTCGCCCAGCGGGAAGGTCGCCGGCGCGGTGCTGGTAATCCTGGCACTGCGGTCGCTGGAGGTGGCGGTGCCGTAGTGGTCGTTAGCGGTGAGCGGCGTCTGCTCGGCGATGGCCTCAGTGGCATAGGGCTCCGGCGCGGTGATGCCCGGCGCGGTGGTGTCGGTCACCCTGACCGTGCGGGTCTTTTGCTCGGCCGGGTTGCCGGCGGCGTCGGAGACATCGTAGGTGACCGTGTATTCCCCGACCCGGTCGGTGATTACCTCGTCACCGGCAATGACCATCCTGCCGGTGAGTTCGAGGTCATCATCCACCCGATCGGTGGCGGTTGCCTCCAGTTCAATATACTCATCGCCAAACTCAATGATCTGCGGATTGGCGCCGGTCAAGGCAATCACCGGTTGGGTGGTATCGGTGATGGTGACGGTCTGGGTGGCGGTGGCGAAGTTCCCGCTCGCATCCGTGGCCTTCCAGGTGATGGTGTGTTCTCCGACGGCGAAGTCGTTGGTCTGCGGGTTGCGCGTGATCTCGAGCGCGTTATCCACCAGGTCAGTCGCGGTGGCCTGTCCCACGGCGACTGGCGTGGTCGGTCCGGTGGCTTCTTTGGATACATTCGCCGGTGCGGTGATGTCCGGCTTGGTGGTGTCGGCGATGCGGATGGTCTGCTCGGCGGTGCTGCTCAGGCCATTGGCATCGGTCGCGGTCCAGATGATGATGGTGTCGCCCACCGGGAAGGTCGCCGGCGCGTCGTCGGTGATGTCGCCATCGGTGGACGTGGCGATGCCGTACTCATCCCGGCCCAGCGGGGTCAAGGTAGCCGTGGCTTCGGTGGCATAGGGCTCAGGTACGGTGATGCCCGGCTTCATGGTGTCTTCGACGATGACCGTGCGGGTCTTCTGCACGGCGGCGTTGCCGGCGGTGTCGGAGACATCGTAGGTGACCGTGTATTGCCCGACCCGGTCGGTGTTCACTGTGCCGGCAATGGCAATGCTGCCGGTGAGGTCGCCATCCACCAGGTCGGTCGCGGTGGCCTTCAGTTCGGCATAGCCATCGCCAAACTCGATGGTCTGTTCCTCTGCACCGGTCAAGGTGATCTCCGGCGCGGTGGTGTCGGCGATGGTGATGGTCTGGGTATCGGTCTCTTCATTACCCGAAGCATCCGTTGCCTTCCAGGTGATGGCGTGTTCTCCGACGGCGAAGTCGTTGGTCTGCGGGTTGCGCGTGATCTCGAGCGCGTTATCCACCAGGTCAGTCGCGGCGGCCTGTCCCACGGCGACTGGCGTGGTCGGTGCGGTGGCTTCCGTGGACACATTCGCCGGTGCGGTGATGTCCGGCTTGGTGGTGTCGGTGATGCGGATGGTCTGCTCGGCGGTGCTGCTCAGGTCATTGGCATCGGTGGCGGTCCAGGTGATGATGGTGTCGCCCAGCGGGAAGGTCGCCGGCGCGGTGCTGGTAATCCTGGCACTGCGGTCGCTGGAGGTGGCGGTGCCGTAGTGGTCGTTAGCGGTGAGCGGCGTCTGCTCGGCGATGGCCTCAGTGGCATAGGGCTCCGGTGCGGTGATGTCCGGCGCGGTGGTGTCGGTCACCCTGACCGTGCGGGTCTTTTGCTCGGCCGGGTTGCCGGCGGCGTCGGAGACATCGTAGGTGACCGTGTATTCCCCGACCCGGTCGGTGATTACCTCGTCACCGGCAATGACAATCCTGCCGGTGAGTTCGAGGTCATCATCCACCCGATCGGTGGCGGTTGCCTCCTGTTCAATATACTCATCGCCAAACTCAATGATCTGCGGATTGGCGCCGGTCAAGGCAATCACCGGCGCGGTGGTGTCGGTGATGGCGACGGTCTGGGTGGCGGTGGCGAAGTTCCCGCTCGCATCCGTGGCCTTCCAGGTGATGGTGTGTTCTCCGACGGCGAAGTCAACACACCATCACCTGGAAGGCCACGGATGCGAGCGGGAACTTCGCCACCGCCACCCAGACCGTCGCCATCACCGACACCACCGCGCCGGTGATTGCCTTGACCGGCGCCAATCCGCAGATCATTGAGTTTGGCGATGAGTATATTGAACAGGAGGCAACCGCCACCGATCGGGTGGATGATGACCTCGAACTCACCGGCAGGATTGTCATTGCCGGTGACGAGGTAATCACCGACCGGGTCGGGGAATACACGGTCACCTACGATGTCTCCGATGCCGCCGGCAACCCGGCCGAGCAAAAGACCCGCACGGTCAGGGTGACCGACACCACCGCGCCGGACATCACCGCACCGGAGCCCTATGCCACTGAGGCCATCGCCGAGCAGGACGCCGCTCACCGCTAACGACCACTACGGCACCGCCACCTCCAGCGACCGCAGTGCCAGGATTACCAGCACCGCGCCGGCGACCTTCCCGCTGGGCGACACCATCATCACCTGGACCGCCACCGATGCCAATGACCTGAGCAGCACCGCCGAGCAGACCATCCGCATCACCGACACCACCAAGCCGGACATCACCGCACCGGCGAATGTGTCCACGGAAGCCACCGCACCGACCACGCCAGTCGCCGTGGGACAGGCCGCCGCGACTGACCTGGTGGATAACGCGCTCGAGATCACGCGCAACCCGCAGACCAACGACTTCGCCGTCGGAGAACACACCATCACCTGGAAGGCCACGGATGCTTCGGGTAATGAAGAGACCGATACCCAGACCATCACCATCGCCGACACCACCGCGCCGGAGATCACCTTGACCGGCGCCAATCCGCAGATCATTGAGTTTGGCGATGAGTATATTGAACTGGAGGCAACCGCCACCGACCTGGTGGATGGCGATCTCACCGGCAGGATTGCCATTGACAGTAGTGCCGTGAACATCAACCAAGTTGGAGATTACTCGGTCACCTACGATGTCTCCGACACCACCGGCAACCCGGCCGTGCAGAAGACCCGCACGGTCAGGGTGACCGACACCACCGCGCCGGGCATCACCGCACCGGCGCTCTATGCCACTGAGGCCATCGCCGAGCAGACGCCGCTCACCGCTAACGACCACTACGGCACCGCCACCTCCAGCGACCGCAGTGCCAGGATTACCAGCACCGCGCCGGCGACCTTCCCGCTGGGCGACACCATCATCATCTGGACCGCGACCGATGCCAATGGCCTGAGCAGCACCGCCGAGCAGACCATCCGCATCACCGACACCACCAAGCCGGTGATTACCGCACCGGAAGATGTATCCAAAGAAGCCACCGGACCGACCACGCCAGTCACCGTGGGACAGGCCGCCGCGACTGACCTGGCCGACCAGGCACCCAAGATCACGCGCAGCCCGGAGACGAACGACTTCGCCGTCGGAGAACACACCATCACCTGGAAGGCAACGGATGCTTCGGGTAATGAAGAGACCGATACCCAGACCATCACCATCGCCGACACCACCGCGCCGGAGATCACCTTGACCGGTGCAGAGGAACAGACCATCGAGTTTGGCGATGGCTATGCCGAACTGAAGGCCACCGCGACCGACCTGGTGGATGGCGACCTCACCGGCAGCATTGCCATTGCCGGCACAGTGAACACCGACCGGGTCGGGCAATACACGGTCACCTACGATGTCTCCGACACCGCCGGCAACGCCGCCGTGCAGAAGACCCGCACGGTCATCGTCGAAGACACCATGAAGCCGGGCATCACCGTACCTGAGCCCTATGCCACCGAAGCCACGGCTACCTTGACCCCGCTGGGCCGGGATGAGTACGGCATCGCCACGTCCACCGATGGCGACATCACCGACGACGCGCCGGCGACCTTCCCGGTGGGCGACACCATCATCACCTGGACCGCCACCGATGCCAATGACCTGAGCAGCACCGCCGAGCAGACCATCACCATCGCCGACACCACCAAGCCGGACATCACCGCACCGGCGAATGTGTCCACGGAAGCCACCGGACCGACCACGCCAGTCACCGTGGGACAGGCCGCCGCGACTGACCTGGCAGATAACGCGCTCAAGATCACGCGCAGCCCGGAGACGAACGACTTCGCCGTCGGAGAACACGCCATCACCTGGAAGGCAACGGATGCGAGCGGGAACTTCGCCACCGCCACCCAGACCGTCACCATCACCGACACCACCGCGCCGGTGATTGCCTTGACCGGCGCCAATCCGCAGATCATTGAGTTTGGCGATGAGTATATTGAACAGGAGGCAACCGCCACCGATCGGGTGGATGATGACCTCGAACTCACCGGCAGGATGGTCATTGCCGGTGACGAGGTAATCACCGACCGGGTCGGGGAATACACGGTCACCTACGATGTCTCCGATGCCGCCGGCAACCCGGCCGAGCAAAAGACCCGCACGGTCAGGGTGACCGACACCACCGCGCCGGACATCACCGCACCGGAGCCCTATGCCACTGAGGCCATCGCCGAGCAGACGCCGCTCACCGCTAACGACCACTACGGCACCGCCACCTCCAGCGACCGCAGTGCCAGGATTACCAGCACCGCGCCGGCGACCTTCCCGCTGGGCGACACCATCATCATCTGGACCGCGACCGATGCCAATGGCCTGAGCAGCACCGCCGAGCAGACCATCCGCATCACCGACACCACCAAGCCGGACATCACCGCACCGGCGAATGTGTCCACGGAAGCCACCGCACCGACCACGCCAGTCGCCGTGGGACAGGCCGCCGCGACTGACCTGGTGGATAACGCGCTCGAGATCACGCGCAACCCGCAGACCAACGACTTCGCCGTCGGAG